>NZ_LR215729.2:742500-4770427 GCF_900682675.2 Pseudomonas marincola
GGTCAAGGTAAAATTTGTAGTTCTCAATTGCAAATTTTCGGCGAATGTCTACTTCACGTTAGAGACAATAACCAGATTGCTTGGGGTTATATGGTCAAGTGAAGAAGCGCATACGGTGGATGCCTTGGCAGTCAGAGGCGATGAAAGACGTGATAGCCTGCGAAAAGCTTCGGGGAGGTGGCAAATAACCTTTGATCCGGAGATATCTGAATGGGGGAACCCACCTAACATAAGTTAGGTATCTTGCACTGAATACATAGGTGTAAGAGGCGAACCAGGGGAACTGAAACATCTAAGTACCCTGAGGAATAGAAATCAACCGAGATTCCCTTAGTAGTGGCGAGCGAACGGGGACTAGCCCTTAAGCTTCTTTGATTTTAGCGGAACGCTCTGGAAAGTGCGGCCATAGTGGGTGATAGCCCTGTACGCGAAAGGATCTTAGAAGTGAAATCGAGTAGGACGGAGCACGAGAAACTTTGTCTGAATATGGGGGGACCATCCTCCAAGGCTAAATACTACTGACTGACCGATAGTGAACTAGTACCGTGAGGGAAAGGCGAAAAGAACCCCGGAGAGGGGAGTGAAATAGATCCTGAAACCGTATGCGTACAAGCAGTGGGAGCAGACTTTGTTCTGTGACTGCGTACCTTTTGTATAATGGGTCAGCGACTTATTTTCAGTGGCAAGCTTAACCGAATAGGGGAGGCGTAGCGAAAGCGAGTCTTAATAGGGCGTTTAGTCGCTGGGAATAGACCCGAAACCGGGCGATCTATCCATGGGCAGGTTGAAGGTTAGGTAACACTGACTGGAGGACCGAACCGACTACCGTTGAAAAGTTAGCGGATGACCTGTGGATCGGAGTGAAAGGCTAATCAAGCTCGGAGATAGCTGGTTCTCCTCGAAAGCTATTTAGGTAGCGCCTCGTGTATCACTGCTGGGGGTAGAGCACTGTTTCGGCTAGGGGGTCATCCCGACTTACCAAACCGATGCAAACTCCGAATACCAGCAAGTGTCAGCACGGGAGACACACGGCGGGTGCTAACGTCCGTCGTGAAAAGGGAAACAACCCAGACCGTCAGCTAAGGTCCCAAAGTTATGGTTAAGTGGGAAACGATGTGGGAAGGCTTAGACAGCTAGGAGGTTGGCTTAGAAGCAGCCACCCTTTAAAGAAAGCGTAATAGCTCACTAGTCGAGTCGGCCTGCGCGGAAGATGTAACGGGGCTCAAACCATACACCGAAGCTACGGGTTCATCCTTTGGATGAGCGGTAGAGGAGCGTTCTGTAAGCCTGTGAAGGTGAGTTGAGAAGCTTGCTGGAGGTATCAGAAGTGCGAATGCTGACATGAGTAACGACAATGCGAGTGAAAAACTCGCACGCCGAAAGACCAAGGTTTCCTGCGCAACGTTAATCGACGCAGGGTGAGTCGGCCCCTAAGGTGAGGCAGAAATGCGTAATCGATGGGAAACGGGTTAATATTCCCGTACTTCTAATTACTGCGATGGAGGGACGGAGAAGGCTAGGCCAGCACGGCGTTGGTTGTCCGTGTTTAAGGTAGTAGGCTGAGATCTTAGGTAAATCCGGGATCTTAAGGCCGAGAACTGATGACGAGTTGTCTTTTAGACGACGAAGTGGTTGATGCCATGCTTCCAGGAAAAGCTTCTAAGCTTCAGGTAATTAGGAACCGTACCCCAAACCGACACAGGTGGTTAGGTAGAGAATACCAAGGCGCTTGAGAGAACTCGGGTGAAGGAACTAGGCAAAATGGCACCGTAACTTCGGGAGAAGGTGCGCCGGTGAGTGTGAAGGGTTTACCCGTAAGCACATGCCGGTCGAAGATACCAGGCCGCTGCGACTGTTTATTAAAAAACACAGCACTCTGCAAACACGAAAGTGGACGTATAGGGTGTGACGCCTGCCCGGTGCCGGAAGGTTAATTGATGGGGTTAGCTAACGCGAAGCTCTTGATCGAAGCCCCGGTAAACGGCGGCCGTAACTATAACGGTCCTAAGGTAGCGAAATTCCTTGTCGGGTAAGTTCCGACCTGCACGAATGGCGTAACGATGGCGGCGCTGTCTCCACCCGAGACTCAGTGAAATTGAAATCGCTGTGAAGATGCAGTGTATCCGCGGCTAGACGGAAAGACCCCGTGAACCTTTACTATAGCTTTGCACTGGACTTTGAGTTTACTTGTGTAGGATAGGTGGGAGGCTTTGAAGCGTGGACGCCAGTTTGCGTGGAGCCATCCTTGAAATACCACCCTGGTAACCTTGAGGTTCTAACTCTGGTCCGTCATCCGGATCGAGGACAGTGTATGGTGGGTAGTTTGACTGGGGCGGTCTCCTCCTAAAGAGTAACGGAGGAGTACGAAGGTGCGCTCAGACCGGTCGGAAATCGGTCGTAGAGTATAAAGGCAAAAGCGCGCTTGACTGCGAGACAGACACGTCGAGCAGGTACGAAAGTAGGTCTTAGTGATCCGGTGGTTCTGTATGGAAGGGCCATCGCTCAACGGATAAAAGGTACTCCGGGGATAACAGGCTGATACCGCCCAAGAGTTCATATCGACGGCGGTGTTTGGCACCTCGATGTCGGCTCATCACATCCTGGGGCTGAAGCCGGTCCCAAGGGTATGGCTGTTCGCCATTTAAAGTGGTACGCGAGCTGGGTTTAGAACGTCGTGAGACAGTTCGGTCCCTATCTGCCGTGGACGTTTGAGATTTGAGAGGGGCTGCTCCTAGTACGAGAGGACCGGAGTGGACGAACCTCTGGTGTTCCGGTTGTCACGCCAGTGGCATTGCCGGGTAGCTATGTTCGGAAAAGATAACCGCTGAAAGCATCTAAGCGGGAAACTTGCCTTAAGATGAGATCTCACTGGAACCTTGAGTTCCCTAAAGGGCCGTCGAAGACTACGACGTTGATAGGTGGGGTGTGTAAGCGCTGTGAGGCGTTGAGCTAACCCATACTAATTGCCCGTGAGGCTTGACCATATAACACCCAAACAATTTGATGTTTGTGTGTCTCTGGAAGTAGAAACACCGAAAGTTTGCGAAACTACAAAACATCACATACCCGATTCGAAGCAGCGTCTCAGACGAGGCTTCAACAAATTGCTTGACGACCATAGAGAATTGGAACCACCTGATCCCATCCCGAACTCAGAAGTGAAACGATTCATCGCCGATGGTAGTGTGGGGTTTCCCCATGTGAGAGTAGGTCATCGTCAAGCGCCTATACCAAAACCCCAGATCGTGTAAACGGTCTGGGGTTTTACTTTGTGCGCTAAAAATGTCGGGTGCTCGGAAGCGGCGGGCAGCAGGCAGCAAAGCGGCACCACCGCTATCGCAGGCTGTTTAGCCCCGCTTCGCGGTGCTAAACAGCGCAGTCCACGGCGTTGCCGTCTGGTGCGCGCTGCATCTATGAAGATTCAGCCATCGAAGCGATATCAGTGTCGCAATCGCTCTAACTCGCGGGCTGAATGGGCGTTTATTTATTGATTGCGGTGTTGCCGGTCTATAAAGAGTGGTCGCGCGGGTAATAAAGCTGTGCCTGTTTGGTAGGCAAGTACAGGGTGCATCGTTATCATGCGCACCTTATTGCTCGGTGAGAATTCTATGTTGCAGCTGTTGAGGCTATTACAGGACGGACAGTTTCACTCTGGTGAGGCCCTTGGGGCGGAACTGGGTGTGAGTCGCGCTGCGGTCTGGAAGCAGCTGCAAAGTCTGGAGGCTGAGCGAGGGCTGCGCTTTCACAAGGTCCGCGGTCGCGGATATCGGCTTGAGATGCCTTTGGTGCTGCTCGATGAAGCCAGCCTTGCGGCAGGCTGTCAGCATTGGCCAATTTCCGTGGTTGAAGTTGTCGACTCCACCAACGCCGAAGTACTTCGTCGTTTACAGGCAGGCCAGTCTGCTCCTATGGTGGTCACCGCGGAGCAGCAAACAGCAGGCCGTGGTCGCAGAGGCCGGCAATGGGTTAGCCCGTTTGGGCAGAACCTGTATTACAGCCTGGCTATACGTATCGAGGGCGGCCTGCGCCAGCTTGAAGGTTTGAGCCTGGTTGTAGGGTTGGCCCTTGCCAAGGCTTTGCAGCAGGTGGGCGTCCAACAAACTGCATTAAAGTGGCCCAACGATGTACTGGTCGAAGGTGCGAAGATAGCCGGAATTCTTGTTGAGATTGCGGGTGATCCGGCTGATGCCTGCGATGTGGTGATTGGTATTGGTGTTAACGTCAATATGCCTGCTGAGGCCGAGGGCATTGATCAGGCCTGGACCTCGGTCAGTGCGCAGTTGGGCTGCCTGGTCGATCGCAATGCTTTGGCTCTGAAGCTGGGTGATAACCTCGCGCACTATCTCGAGCGATATCTGCAGCAGGGTTTTTCTAGTCTGCTTGATGAGTGGCAGGACAATCATGCATGGCAGGGCAGGTCTGTACGGCTGAGCGCGGGTGATCGCCATGTCGATGGGCGGGTGCTGGGCGTGAATGCCTCTGGTGCTTTGCGATTGGAGGTTGATGGTGTTGAACAACAATTTAGTGGCGGCGAGCTCAGCCTGAGGTTGCGTGATGATTCTTGAGCTTGACTGCGGTAACAGCTTTATCAAGTGGCGGCTGGTTAATAAAGGTGGCCTGAAAGCTGAACATGTCGGTGTGGTCGGCTCTGATGCCGAACTGCTGCAGGCTGTCGGCGATACCGGGCAAGATGTTCAAGCTTGCCGGCTGGTCAGTGTGCGCAGCGATGTGGAGACTGATCAGCTCGTGGCCAGTCTGGCAGAGCGCTTCAATGTGCAGTGTTCGCGGGCCCAATCTGTACATTCGCTGGCAGGCGTGCGTAACGGTTATGAGGATTACCAGCGGCTGGGCCTTGATCGCTGGCTCGCGCTAGTAGGCGCTTATTCGTTGTCAGGTGGGCAGAGTTGTCTGGTGCTCGACCTTGGTACCGCTGTGACCTCTGACTTGGTGACGCGCGAAGGTGAGCATCTGGGCGGGTATATTTGCCCCGGAATGCCGCTGATGCGCAATCAGCTGTGTACCCATACGCGGCGTATCCGCTATGACCAGCCTACGGCTGAGGAAGCCCGGCATAGTTTTGCTCCAGGTAAATCGACTGCGGAGGCGGTGGAGCGTGGTTGCTCTATTATGCTTCGCGGCTTCGTGCAGGCGCAGTTGGGTATGGCTGGCGAGTACTTGGGGGCGGACTTCGCAGTATTTATTACTGGGGGCGATGCTGCGTTGGTTGAAGAGATGCTGCCACAGGCGCGGATAGTGCCGGATTTGGTATTTATCGGCCTGGCTGCCGCTTGCCCGCTTAATTGAGGTCGCTCATGCGTTGGTTGTTTTTGTTGTTGTTAGTGCTCAATGCTTTTTACTACGTCTGGCATCAGCAGCAAGTGCCGTTGCGGGCGAAGGAAGTGTTGCCGTTAGCGGTGGCGCAGCAGAGTGACCGTGCTATTCGCTTACTCAGCGAATCAGAAACGCAACTGCGCCGTGAAGCGCCTCCCGCAGCCCAAGAGCCTGAAGAGGCCTGCTTGTTCCTGGGCAAGTTTGATCAGGAGGCTGATGCCGCTCAGGTCGAGCAGCGCTTGTTGAGTCTGGATATTCGTTCAGCTACCCAGGCAGTAGAAGGGCAGGCGGGTCAAGATTACTGGGTGTATCTGCCGCCTTTGGGTAACAGGGATGCCTCGTTGCGGCTATTGCGCGAGTTGCAGGGGCGTAAAATTGATAGTTTTCTGATCAGTGAAGGCGAGCTGAACAACGGTATATCGCTTGGCATCTATCCGCGCAGGGATTCGGCGCAAAGCGTAATGCAGCGTTTAAGTGATGCGGGCTACCAACCCCAGCTTAAAGAAATGCCGCGCGCTAGCCGCAGTTACTGGGTGCGAATTGCTCCAGAAGGGCGGCGTTTGCTGGATGATCAGCTTCTGCAGAAATTAGCTTTTGACTTCAATGGCTTAGAGCATCAAATAATGCCGTGTAAAGGTGTTGCATCGCAGCGATAGATTGCATATGATGGCGCCCGCTTCGCAGTGGTCGCCTTAACAGGCAGCGCTTAGAAGATGCTGGCAAGCAGCTAACCTCAGGATTTAAATGAGAAAAAGCTTGACAGTAGGGTGGCAGATCTAGAAAATGCCGCCTCACAATTTGGAGGGATTCCCGAGCGGCCAAAGGGATCAGACTGTAAATCTGACGTCATCGACTTCGAAGGTTCGAATCCTTCTCCCTCCACCAGATTTAGCGAGAGCAGCAAGCTCCGCGGGTATAGTTCAGTGGTAGAACGTCAGCCTTCCAAGCTGAATATGCGGGTTCGATTCCCGCTACCCGCTCCATGTTTGCTGCGTCGCGATGGAAATATCGCTCATGTAGCTCAGTTGGTAGAGCACACCCTTGGTAAGGGTGAGGTCAGCGGTTCAAATCCGCTCATGAGCTCCATTCTAATAAAGGCAGATATGCAAGTATCTGCCTTTGTTTTAATGGTGGTAATACTCGCGTAACTATTCGTCGGGAGATAGTCAAAATGGCTAAAGAGAAATTTGAACGTAGCAAGCCGCACGTAAACGTTGGCACTATTGGTCACGTTGACCACGGTAAAACAACGCTGACTGCTGCACTGACCAAGGTTTGTGCTGAGGCATTCGGTGGTGCTGTCCGTGACTTCGCTCAGATTGACAGCGCTCCGGAAGAAAAAGCCCGCGGTATTACTATCAATACTTCGCACGTTGAGTACGATTCGACTATTCGTCACTACGCGCACGTTGACTGCCCAGGCCACGCTGACTATGTGAAGAACATGATCACTGGTGCTGCTCAGATGGACGGCGCTATCCTGGTTTGCTCGGCCGCTGATGGTCCGATGCCGCAAACTCGTGAGCACATCCTGCTGTCCCGTCAGGTTGGCGTTCCGTACATCGTTGTCTTCCTGAACAAGGCTGACATGGTAGACGATGCTGAGCTGCTGGAACTGGTTGAGATGGAAGTTCGTGACCTGCTGTCCACTTACGACTTCCCGGGCGACGACACTCCGATCATCATCGGTTCGGCTCTGATGGCTCTGAACGGCCAAGACGACAACGAGTTGGGCACCACTGCCGTTCGTAAGCTCGTTGAGACTCTGGATACTTACATTCCTGAGCCTGTTCGCGTTATCGACAAGCCATTCCTGATGCCAGTAGAAGACGTATTCTCGATCTCGGGTCGCGGTACTGTTGTGACTGGTCGTGTTGAGCGCGGTATCGTTCGCGTTCAGGACGAAGTAGAGATTGTTGGTCTGCGTGAAACCACCAAGACTATCTGTACTGGTGTTGAAATGTTCCGCAAACTGCTCGACGAAGGTCGTGCTGGCGAGAACTGCGGTATCCTGCTGCGCGGCACCAAGCGTGACGACGTAGAGCGTGGCCAGATCCTGTGCAAGCCAGGCAGCGTTAAGCCGCACACCAAGTTCGAAGGCGAAGTGTACGTTCTGTCGAAAGAAGAGGGTGGTCGTCACACTCCTTTCTTCAAGGGCTACCGTCCGCAGTTCTACTTCCGTACTACGGACGTAACTGGTAACTGCGAACTGCCGGAAGGCGTTGAAATGGTCATGCCAGGCGACAACGTGAAAATGGTTGTTACCCTGATCAAATCCATTGCAATGGAAGATGGTCTGCGCTTCGCAATCCGCGAAGGTGGTCGTACCGTTGGTGCTGGCGTAGTTGCCAAAATCATCGAGTAAGTAGTTGATTTGTCCCTGTTAGGCCGACATAATGGTCGGCCTAATCAAGTTTTAGGTCAGTAGCTCAATTGGCAGAGCGACGGTCTCCAAAACCGTAGGTTGGGGGTTCGATTCCCTCCTGACCTGCCATTTTCAAATGAATTTGGCGCGTCTTTCACAGGATCCTCGTAAATGAATGCAAAGGCTGAAGCCAAAGAAACCCGCTTTGACCTGCTCAAGTGGCTGGTAGTTGCGGCTCTTGTAGTCGTTGGCGTGGTTGGTAATCAGTACTTCGCTGCTGAGCCGATTCTGTATCGCGTAATAGGCCTGTTGGTGATTGCGGTCATCGCCGGTGTTGTTGCGCTGCAAACTTCGAAGGGTCAAGCCTTTGCGGTTCTGACTAAAGAAGCACGCGTTGAAATTCGTAAAGTAGTCTGGCCAACTCGCGCCGAAACCACCCAAACAACATTGATTGTTGTAGCGGTAGTTCTGGTTATGGCGCTGTTGTTGTGGGGTTTAGATTCCCTGCTTGGCTGGCTTGTTTCATTGATTGTCGGCTAAGGGTGTCCCGTGGCTAAGCGTTGGTACGTTGTGCATGCTTACTCGGGTTACGAGAAGCATGTGATGCGCTCTTTGATTGAGCGTGTAAAATTCGCCGGTATGGAAGACGGCTTTGGCGAGATTCTGGTTCCTACCGAAGAAGTGGTAGAGATGCGTAATGGCCAGAAGCGCAAAAGCGAACGTAAGTTCTTCCCTGGCTATGTTCTGGTTCAGATGGACATGAACGAAGGCACTTGGCACTTGGTCAAGGATACGCCTCGCGTCATGGGTTTCATCGGTGGTACGGCTGATAAGCCGGCTCCGATCACCGACAAAGAAGCTGAAGCTATCTTGCGTCGTGTGGCAGATAACGGCGATAAGCCAAAACCGAAAACACTGTTCGAGCCGGGCGAAATGGTCCGTGTTATCGATGGTCCGTTCGCGGATTTCAGCGGTGTTGTCGAAGAAGTCAATTACGAGAAAAGCCGCATCCAGGTGGCAGTGACTATTTTTGGTCGCGCTACCCCGGTCGAGCTGGAGTTTAGTCAGGTCGAGAAGGCATAACTGACACAAGCATCCCATACCCCGCAGTTATCGACTGCGGGGTTTTGTCGTCACTGGGATAAACGCGTAAGTAACTGGGGAGCCGCAAGGCGTCAGAACCCAATATTGGAGTAGCTCATGGCTAAGAAAATTACGGCTTATATCAAGCTGCAGGTAAAAGCTGGACAAGCTAACCCGTCGCCACCTGTTGGTCCGGCACTGGGTCAGCACGGTGTTAACATCATGGAATTCTGCAAGGCGTTCAACGCCAAGACCCAAGGCCAAGAGCCAGGTCTGCCGACTCCAGTGATCATCACTGTATACAGCGACCGTAGCTTCACTTTTGAAACCAAAAGCACCCCGGCAGCAGTGTTGCTGAAGAAAGCGGCTGGTTTGACTAGCGGTTCCGCTCGTCCAAACACCGTTAAAGTTGGCACTGTAACCCGCGCTCAGCTGGAAGAGATCGTCAAGACTAAACAGGCTGATCTTACTGCTTCCGATATGGACGCCGCCGTGCGTACTATCGCTGGCTCCGCTCGCAGCATGGGCCTGAACGTGGAGGGTGTGTAATGGCTAAGTTGACTAAGCGTCAAAAGGCAATCGCTGAGAAAGTTGAAGCTGGTAAGGCTTATAACTTCGTTGAAGCAGCTGCTCTGCTTGCCGAAATCTCGGCTGTTAAGTTCTCTGAATCTGTAGACGTAGCAGTTAACCTGGGCGTTGACCCACGTAAGTCTGACCAAGTTGTTCGTGGCGCTACTGTGCTGCCGAATGGCTCGGGCAAAACTGTTCGCGTTGCAGTGTTCACTCAGGGCCCGGCTGCTGAAGCTGCTCTGGCTGCCGGCGCTGACCGCGTAGGCATGGACGATCTGGCTGCTGAAATGAAAGGCGGCGACCTGAACTATGACGTCGTTATCGCATCGCCTGATGCAATGCGCGTTGTCGGTCAATTGGGTCAAGTGCTCGGTCCGCGTGGCCTGATGCCTAACCCGAAGGTTGGTACTGTTACTCCTGACGTTGCTACTGCCGTCAAGAATGCCAAAGCCGGTCAGATTCGCTTCCGTACCGACAAAAACGGTATCATTCACGGTTCCGTCGGCAAGGTTGGCTTTGACGCCGAGAAATTGAAGCAGAACGTTGAAGCGCTGATCGCTGATCTTAAGCGTCTGAAGCCTTCGACTTCTAAAGGCGTTTACGTTAAGCGTGTGACCCTGAGCACTACCATGGGTCCAGGCCTGATCATTGATCAGGGTTCGCTCGACGCGTAATGACTTAAGCGGGTGCGTAATACGTGCCCGCTACAAAATTGGGGTCCCTGCTTTGCGGGGGCTATCCAAGACCGTAGGTGGCGCAAGCCTTAAACATGGAAGCCTACGCAGATGGTGCTCCCGATTCTTACCGAATCAGACACCAAAACGACATCCGGCTTAGGCCAGATGAAACGGTAACAAGCAGGAGTTTTACCCGTGGCAATTAAACTCGAAGACAAGAAGGCCATCGTCGCTGAAGTCAACGAGGCTGCCAAAGCTGCCCTTTCCGCTGTTGTGGCTGATGCCCGTGGCGTGACTGTAGGTGCTATGACCGGACTCCGTAAAGAGGCCCGCGCTTCTGGTGTGTACGTAAAAGTTGTACGTAACACATTGCTGCGCCGCGCTGTTGAAGGCACTCCGTATGAAGTGCTCAACGACGCGTTCAAAGGCCCGACCTTGATTGCTTTCTCGAATGAACATCCGGGCGCTGCTGCTCGCATCTTCAAAGAGTTCGCAAAAGGTCAGGACAAGTTCGAAATCAAAGCAGCCGCATTCGAAGGTCAACTGATCGCAGCCAACCAAATCGACGTATTGGCAACTCTGCCAACTTACGACGAGGCGGTTTCGCAGCTGATGAGCGTTATTCAAGGCGCTACCAGCAAGTTCGTTCGTACCTTGGCCGCTGTTCGCGACCAGAAAGAAGCTACCGCCGCCTAAGGCAGCGAGTCTCTTTCAATCAAAATTGTTTAATTTGATGGCCGCGTAGGCTGTCCCCCAATACAGGAAATTAGAGTCATGGCTCTGACTAACGAAGACATCATCAACGCCGTATCTGAAATGTCCGTGATGCAGGTTGTAGAACTGATCAAGGCAATGGAAGAGAAGTTTGGCGTTTCCGCCGCTGCTGCTGCTGGCCCAGCTGTTGCTGCTGCCGCTGCAGTTGAAGAGCAGACCGAATTCAACATCGTTCTGGTTGAAGCTGGCGAGAAGAAAGTAAACGTAATTAAAGCAGTTCGCGAACTGACTGGTCTGGGCCTGAAAGAAGCCAAGGCAGTGGTTGACGGCGCTCCTGGCGTTGTTAAAGAAGGCGCTTCGAAAGAAGAAGCTGAAGCCGCTAAGAAGGTTCTGGAAGAAGCTGGCGCCAAAGTCGAGCTTAAGTAAGCGAAGACCTTGCGTCTACAGCCCGAGCGACTCGCGTAAGGCTGATGGCTGGTGGCTTTTGCCACCGGCCTTTTTCCGTTCTAGTTCAACTGTTCGTCAGTTGGCCTAGTCCGGAAACCCACGCCTGAATAGGTGGTGGAGCAAACCATGATGGGTTTGCAAGAGTTTCTGGCTGCTCCCGTCGGAGAGGCCAAATAAGCAGGTGACCAAGCTGGGGAACGCTGATGGCTTACTCATATACTGAGAAAAAACGTATCCGCAAGGACTTTAGCAAGTTGCCGGATGTCATGGATGTGCCTTATCTCCTGGCCATCCAGCTGGATTCGTATCGCGAATTCCTGCAGGCGGGAGCGACCAAAGATCAGTTTCGCGATATTGGCTTGCATGCAGCCTTCAAATCCGTTTTCCCGATTATCAGCTATTCCGGCAATGCTGCTCTGGAATATGTCGGTTATCGCCTGGGCGAACCGGCCTTTGACGTCAAAGAGTGCGTACTTCGTGGCGTAACCTTTGCCGTACCGCTGCGGGTAAAAGTCCGTCTGATCATTTTCGACAAAGAATCGTCGAACAAAGCGATCAAGGACATTAAAGAGCAAGAAGTTTACATGGGGGAAATCCCCCTGATGACTGAGAACGGTACCTTCGTAATCAACGGTACCGAGCGCGTCATCGTCTCCCAGTTGCACCGTTCGCCGGGCGTGTTCTTCGATCACGACCGTGGCAAGACGCACAGCTCTGGCAAACTGCTGTATTCAGCTCGCGTAATTCCTTACCGTGGCTCGTGGCTCGACTTCGAATTCGACCCGAAAGACGCCGTGTTCGTACGTATCGACCGTCGCCGCAAATTGCCGGCTTCCGTGCTGCTGCGTGCACTGGGTTACACCACTGAAGAAGTGCTGGACGCTTTCTATACCACCAACGTTTTCCACGTCACCGGCGAAAGCCTGCGTCTGGAACTGGTGCCAGAGCGTCTGCGCGGTGAAATTGCTGTACTGGATATTGCTGACGACAAGGGCAAAGTCATTGTCGAGCAAGGCCGCCGTATTACTGCGCGCCACATCAACCAGTTGAACAAAGCCGGTATCACCGAGCTCAACGTGCCTATCGATTACCTGCTTGGCCGTACTTCTGCCAAGGCAATCGTGCACCCGGCAACTGGCGAGATCCTGGTTGAATGCAACACTGAGCTGAGCGTTGAAGACCTGGCCAAGGTCGTCAAGGCGCAGGTTGTGCGCATTGAAACCCTGTACACCAACGATATCGATTGCGGTCCGTTCATCTCCGATACCCTGAAGATCGACTCGACCACCAATCAGCTCGAAGCGCTGGTTGAAATCTATCGCATGATGCGTCCAGGCGAGCCGCCAACCAAGGATGCTGCCGAGACTCTGTTCAACAACCTGTTCTTCAGCCCAGAGCGTTATGATCTGTCGGCTGTTGGCCGGATGAAGTTCAACCGTCGTATCGGTCGCACCGAGATCGAAGGTTCTGGCGTACTCAACAAAGAAGACATCGTCGAGGTTCTGAAGACCCTCGTGGATATCCGCAACGGCAAAGGCATCGTCGATGACATCGACCACCTGGGTAACCGTCGCGTGCGTTGTGTCGGCGAAATGGCCGAGAACCAGTTCCGTGTAGGTCTGGTACGTGTTGAGCGTGCGGTTAAAGAACGTCTTTCGATGGCTGAAAGCGAAGGCTTGATGCCGCAGGACCTGATCAACGCCAAGCCAGTGGCTGCTGCGGTCAAAGAGTTCTTCGGTTCCAGCCAGCTATCGCAGTTCATGGACCAGAACAACCCGCTGTCCGAGATCACCCACAAGCGCCGCGTTTCGGCTCTTGGCCCGGGCGGTCTGACACGTGAGCGTGCAGGCTTCGAAGTCCGTGACGTACACCCGACTCACTACGGTCGTGTATGCCCGATTGAAACGCCGGAAGGTCCGAACATTGGTCTGATCAACTCCCTGGCGGCCTATGCGCGTACCAACCAGTACGGCTTCCTTGAGAGCCCGTACCGTGTGGTTAAAGACACATTGGTTACTGATGAGATCGTGTTCCTGTCTGCGATCGAAGAAGCAGACCACGTGATCGCTCAGGCATCGGCAACGATGAACGACAAAGGTCAGCTGGTTGATGAGTTGGTGGCGGTACGTCACCTCAACGAATTCACCGTAAAAGCGCCTGAAGACGTGACCCTGATGGACGTTTCGCCGAAGCAGGTAGTTTCGGTTGCAGCCTCCCTCATCCCGTTCCTCGAGCACGACGATGCTAACCGGGCCCTGATGGGTTCGAACATGCAGCGTCAGGCTGTTCCGACCCTGCGTTCGGACAAGCCGCTGGTAGGTACTGGTATGGAGCGCAACGTAGCGCGCGACTCCGGTGTTTGCGTTGTTGCACGTCGTGGCGGTGTGATCGACTCGGTCGACGCCAGCCGTATCGTTGTTCGTGTTAACGATGACGAAGTTGAAACTGGCGAAGCCGGTGTCGACATTTACAACCTGACCAAATACACCCGTTCTAACCAGAACACCTGCATCAACCAGCGTCCGCTGGTGAGCAAAGGTGATCAGGTAGCACGCAGCGACATTCTCGCTGACGGCCCGTCGACCGACATGGGTGAACTGGCTTTGGGCCAGAACATGCGCGTCGCGTTCATGCCGTGGAACGGTTACAACTTCGAAGACTCCATCCTCCTTTCCGAGCGTGTAGTACAAGAAGACCGCTTCACCACGATCCACATCCAGGAACTGACCTGTGTGGCCCGTGACACCAAGCTTGGGCCTGAGGAAATCTCCTCGGACATCCCGAACGTGGGTGAAGCTGCACTGAACAAGCTGGACGAAGCAGGCATCGTGTATGTCGGCGCTGAAGTTGGCCCGGGCGACATTCTGGTTGGTAAGGTAACGCCGAAAGGTGAGACCCAGCTGACGCCGGAAGAGAAGCTGTTGCGTGCGATCTTCGGTGAGAAGGCATCTGACGTTAAAGATACTTCCCTGCGTGTGCCGACTGGCACCAAAGGTACAGTCATCGACGTACAGGTCTTCACCCGTGATGGTGTAGAGCGCGATTCGCGTGCCCTGGCTATCGAGAAGATGCAACTGGACGAGATCCGTAAGGACCTTAACGAAGAGTTCCGCATCGTTGAAGGCGCAACCTTCGAACGTCTGCGTTCTGCTCTCGTGGGTAAAGTTGTTGAAGGCGGTGCTGGCCTGAAGAAAGGCGCCGAAATCACTGACGAATTCCTCGACGGTCTTGAGCGTGGCCAGTGGTTCAAGCTGCGCATGGCTGACGATGCACTGAACGAGCAGTTGGAAAAGGCTCAGGCCTACATCTCTGATCGCCGTCAGTTGCTCGACGACAAGTTCGAAGACAAGAAGCGCAAGCTGCAGCAGGGCGATGACCTGGCTCCGGGCGTTCTGAAGATCGTTAAGGTTTACCTGGCAATCCGCCGTCGCATCCAGCCGGGTGACAAGATGGCCGGTCGTCACGGTAACAAGGGTGTTGTCTCGGTGATCATGCCGGTTGAAGACATGCCTCACGATATTCACGGTACGCCGGTAGACATCGTGTTGAACCCGCTGGGTGTACCTTCGCGTATGAACGTGGGTCAGATCCTCGAAACTCACCTGGGCCTCGCGGCTAAAGGTTTGGGCGAGAAGATCAACCTGATGCTCGAAGAGCAGCGCAAAGTCGCTGAACTGCGTCAATTCATGCAGCAGATCTACAACGAGATCGGCGGCCGTCAGGAAAGTCTGGATGATCTTAGCGACACGGAAATCCTCAACCTGGCGAAGAACTTGCGCGGCGGCGTGCCAATGGCTACTCCGGTGTTCGACGGTGCTAAAGAAGTTGAAATCAAGGCCATGCTGAAACTGGCAGACCTGCCAGAAAGCGGCCAGATGCGACTGATCGATGGCCGTACCGGTAATCAGTTCGAGCGTCCAACTACCGTTGGCTACATGTACATGCTCAAGCTGAACCACTTGGTTGACGACAAGATGCACGCGCGTTCTACCGGTTCTTACAGCCTGGTTACTCAGCAGCCGCTGGGTGGTAAGGCGCAATTCGGTGGCCAGCGCTTCGGTGAGATGGAGGTGTGGGCACTCGAGTCGTATGGTGCTGCTTACACGCTGCAGGAAATGCTCACTGTGAAGTCGGACGATGTGAACGGCCGTACCAAGATGTACAAAAACATCGTGGACGGTGATCACCGTATGGAGCCAGGCATGCCTGAGTCCTTCAACGTACTGATCAAAGAGATCCGTTCGCTCGGTATCGATATCGATCTGGAAACCGAATAACACGTGACGCGAATCGGCGGTGGAGCACTTTGCTCCATCGCCAGCTCCGCCAGGAGGAAAGGCCTTGAAAGACCTACTGAATTTGCTGAAAAACCAGGGTCAAGTCGAAGAGTTCGACGCCATCCGTATTGGATTGGCATCGCCTGAGATGATCCGCTCGTGGTCGTTCGGTGAAGTTAAAAAGCCGGAAACCATCAACTACCGTACGTTCAAACCAGAGCGTGACGGTCTGTTCTGCGCCAAAATCTTTGGCCCGGTAAAAGACTATGAGTGCCTGTGCGGTAAGTACAAGCGCCTCAAGCACCGTGGTGTTATCTGTGAGAAGTGCGGCGTTGAAGTTGCACTGGCCAAAGTTCGTCGTGAGCGTATGGCGCACATCGAACTGGCTTCGCCGGTTGCCCACATCTGGTTCCTGAAGTCGCTGCCGAGCCGTATCGGTTTGCTGATGGACATGACCCTGCGTGATATCGAACGTGTTCTCTATTTCGAGAGCTATGTTGTTATCGATCCGGGCATGACCACGCTTGAAAAAGGTCAGCTGCTGAACGATGAGCAGTACTTCGAAGCACTGGAAGAGTTCGGTGACGACTTCGACGCCCGTATGGGTGCCGAAGCTGTTCGCGAGCTTTTGCACGCTATCGATCTGGAGCACGAAATTGGCCGTCTGCGTGAAGAGATTCCGCAAACCAATTCGGAAACCAAGATCAAGAAGCTGTCCAAGCGTCTGAAGCTGATGGAAGCGTTCCTCGGCTCGGGCAACTTGCCTGAGTGGATGATCCTGACCGTTCTGCCGGTTCTGCCGCCAGATCTGCGTCCGTTGGTACCGCTTGATGGTGGCCGTTTCGCAACGTCCGACCTCAACGACCTGTACCGCCGTGTGATCAACCGTAACAACCGTCTTAAGCGCCTGCTCGATCTGTCGGCGCCAGACATCATCGTGCGTAACGAAAAGCGCATGCTGCAAGAGTCGGTTGACGCCCTGCTGGACAACGGCCGTCGCGGTCGCGCCATCACTGGTTCGAACAAGCGTCCATTGAAATCCCTGGCTGACATGATCAAGGGTAAGCAAGGTCGTTTCCGTCAGAACCTGCTCGGTAAGCGCGTGGACTACTCCGGTCGTTCGGTAATTACCGTAGGCCCGACCCTGCGTCTGCACCAGTGCGGTCTGCCTAAGAAGATGGCACTTGAGCTGTTCAAGCCGTTCATTTTCGGCAAGCTGGAAATGCGTGGTCTCGCTACCACCATCAAAGCTGCCAAGAAGATGGTTGAGCGTGAGCTGCCAGAAGTTTGGGACGTTCTCGCTGAAGTAATTCGCGAACACCCAGTGCTTCTCAACCGTGCACCGACCCTTCACCGTCTGGGTATCCAGGCGTTTGAACCGGTTCTGATTGAAGGTAAGGCTATCCAGCTGCACCCGTTGGTTTGTGCGGCGTACAACGCCGACTTCGACGGTGACCAGATGGCTGTGCACGTACCGCTGACGCTGGAAGCCCAGCTCGAAGCCCGTGCATTGATGATGTCGACCAACAACATTCTGTCGCCAGCCAACGGTGAGCCAATCATCGTGCCGTCGCAGGACGTTGTATTGGGTCTGTATTACATGACGCGTGAAGCGATCAACGCCAAAGGCGAAGGTCGTGTATTCGCTGACTTGCAGGAAGTTGACCGCGTTTTCCGCGCCGGTGAAGCCTCTCTGCACGCTCGCGTAAAAGTGCGTATTCACGAAACCATCAACGAAAAAGATGGCAGCGTGACCAAGAACACCCGCATCGTCGACACCACTGTCGGCCGCGCGCTGTTGTACCAGATCGTGCCTGCTGGCCTGTCCTATGACGTGGTCAACCAGTCGATGAAGAAGAAGGCTATCTCCAAGCTGATCAACCAGTGCTACCGCACTGTCGGCTTGAAAGACACCGTTATCTTCGCTGACCAGTTGATGTACACCGGTTTCGCCTATTCGACCATCTCGGGTGTGTCGATCGGTGTTAACGACTTCGTCATCCCGGATGAAAAAGCACGCATCATCGACAGTGCAACCGAAGAAGTTAAAGAGATCGAAAGCCAGTACGCATCGGGCCTGGTAACTCAGGGCGAGAAGTACAACAAGGTTATCGACTTGTGGTCCAAGGCCAACGACGAAGTGTCCAAGGCGATGATGGCCAACCTCTCGAAAGAGAAGGTTGTTGACCGTCACGGCGAGGAAGTTGACCAAGAGTCCTTCAACTCGATGTACATGATGGCCGACTCGGGTGCGCGGGGTTCCGCAGCCCAGATTCGTCAGCTTGCCGGTATGCGTGGTCTGATGGCCAAGCCGGACGGCTCGATCATCGAAACGCCGATTACTGCGAACTTCCGTGAAGGTTTGAGCGTACTTCAGTACTTCATCTCGACTCACGGTGCTCGTAAGGGTCTGGCGGATACCGCACTTAAAACAGCTAACTCCGGTTATCTGACGCGCCGTCTGGTAGACGTTGCTCAGGATCTGGTGGTAACTGAAGTTGATTGCGGCACTGAACATGGCCTGCTGATGACACCGCACATTGAAGGCGGTGACGTAGTAGAGCCGCTGGGTGAGCGCGTATTGGGCCGAGTAATCGCCAAAGACGTATTCAAGCCTGGCACTGAAGACGTAATCGTTCCTGCCGGTACGCTGGTAGACGAGCAGTGGGTTGAGTTCATCGAGCTGAACAGCATCGACGAAGTTATCGTGCGCTCGCCAATCAGCTGTGAAACTCGTTATGGCATCTGTGCCAAGTGCTACGGCCGCGATCTGGCCCGTGGTCACCAGGTGAACATCGGTGAAGCTGTCGGCGTTATCGCTGCACAGTCGATCGGTGAGCCGGGTACACAGCTGACCATGCGTACGTTCCACATCGGTGGTGCGGCAAGCCGTACTTCGGCTGCTGACAGCATTCAGGTTAAGAACGGCGGCCAAATCCGCCTGCACAACCTCAAGCACGTTGAGCGTGTGGACGGCTGCCTGATCGCGGTATCGCGTTCTGGTGAACTGGCCCTGGCTGACGAGTTCGGTCGTGAGCGTGAGCGTTACAAGCTGCCTTACGGTGCTGTGATCTCGGTTAAGGAAGGTGACAAAGTTGATCCGGGCGCCATCGTCGCCAAGTGGGATCCGCACACTCACCCAATCGTTACCGAAATGAAAGGTACCGTGACGTTCGTAGGCATGGAAGAAGGGATCACCATCAAGCGTCAGACTGACGAATTGACTGGTTTGACCAACATCGAAGTGCTTGATCCGAAAGATCGTCCGGCTGCTGGTAAAGACATTCGTCCGGCCATCAAGATGGTTGGCGACGATGGTAAAGACTTGCTGCTGCCAGGTACCGACGTACCGGCTCAGTACTTCCTGCCGTCGAACGCATTGGTCGGTGTACAGGATGGTGCGCAAATCGCCATCGGTGACGTTATCGCGCGTATCCCGCAAGAAACGTCGAAGACCCGTGACATCACCGGTGGTCTGCCACGCGTAGCTGACTTGTTCGAAGCGCGTCGTCCGAAAGAAGCATCGATCCTGGCTGAAATCAGCGGCACGATCTCCTTCGGTAAAGAGACCAAAGGCAAGCGTCGTCTGGTGATTACACCAACCGACGGTAGCGATCCGTACGAAGAGCTGATTCCGAAGTGGCGCCACCTGAACGTGTTCGAAGGTGAACAGGTTAACAAGGGTGAAGTTATCTCGGACGGCCCGAGCGATCCGCACGACATCCTGCGTCTGCTGGGTGTAAGCGCGCTGGCCAAGTACATCGTTAACGAGATTCAAGACGTTTACCGTCTGCAAGGCGTGAAAATCAACGATAAGCACATCGAGACCATCCTGCGTCAGATGCTGCGTAAAGTTGAAGTGGCAGAGTCCGGCGACTCAACCTTCATCAAGGGTGACCAGATGGAGTTGACCGCGGTACTGGGTGAGAACGAGCGTCTGGCTGCAGAAGACAAGTTCATCGCCAAGTACAGCCGCGTGTTGCTGGGTATCACCAAAGCGTCGTTGTCGACTGAGTCGTTCATCTCGGCAGCCTCGTTCCAGGAAACTACCCGCGTTCTTACGGAAGCGGCAGTGACTGGTAAGCGTGACTACCTGCGCGGCTTGAAAGAGAACGTGGTTGTGGGTCGTTTGATCCCGGCCGGTACCGGTTTGGCTTATCACAGCGAGCGCAAGCGCAAGCGTGATGCAGACAAGCCAGTTCGCGTTAGCGCCAGTGAAGTGGAAGCTGCACTGACCGAAGCGTTGAACTTCAGCGGAAATTAAGAGCGTAACCCTGCCGCGCTGAGCGGTAGGGTTGCATCTTGACTGGGAGGCTGAGTCTCTTTAGACTCATGCACCCCTAAATTTGGCAGGGCATGTGCTCTGCCATTTTGCTTTGTTTGTAAAGCAATAGCGTCGAAAGACAACAGTGGAGCTAAAGATGGCAACTATTAACCAGCTGGTACGTCAGCCGCGTAAGCGTATCGTCGAGAAATCCGACGTGCCTGCGCTGCAGAACTGCCCGCAGCGTCGCGGCGTATGCACTCGTGTGTACACCACTACGCCGAAAAAACCTAACTCGGCATTGCGTAAAGTTTGCCGTGTGCGCCTGACCAACGGTTTCGAAGTTTCTTCGTACATCGGTGGTGAAGGTCACAACCTGCAAGAGCACAGCGTAGTGCTGATCCGTGGCGGTCGTGTAAAAGACCTTCCGGGTGTTCGCTACCACACCGTTCGCGGTTCTTTGGATACTTCCGGTGTTAAAGGTCGTAACCAGGGTCGTTCGAAGTACGGTACTAAGCGTCCTAAGTGATTACGCCCCAGTAATGGGACATTTCACTAAATTGCAGTTATCTATTTATTTGAGTCGATAAGAGTAAGGTCGGGCGCAAATGCGGTCCCGAGCTAACCTGAAGACCGTTTGAGGGCTTATCACATGCCAAGACGTCGTGTAGCAGCCAAGCGCGAAGTGCTTGATGATCCAAAATACGGAAGCCAAATTCTGGCCAAGTTCATGAACCACGTAATGGAAAGCGGCAAGAAAGCCGTTGCCGAGCGTATCGTTTATGGCGCGCTGGAAAAGGTTAAAGAACGTAAGAACAGCGATCCCCTGGAGATCTTCGAGAAAGCTCTCGACGCCATCGCTCCGCTGGTCGAAGTGAAGTCGCGCCGCGTTGGTGGTGCTACTTACCAGGTTCCTGTTGAAGTACGTCCTTCCCGTCGTAATGCTCTTGCCATGCGCTGGCTGGTAGATTTCGCCCGTAAGCGCGGCGAGAAGTCTATGGCTCTGCGCCTAGCTGGCGAGTTGCTGGACGCTGCTGAAGGCAAAGGTGCTGCAGTTAAGAAGCGTGAAGACGTGCACCGTATGGCTGAAGCCAACAAGGCTTTCTCGCACTACCGCTTCTAATTTTCTAGCGCTTCTAAACTTTGCGAGGGCTATATGGCTCGTACTACTCCGATTAACCGCTACCGTAACATTGGTATTGTCGCGCACGTTGATGCCGGCAAAACCACTACGACTGAGCGGGTTTTGTTTTACACCGGCGTAAACCACAAAATGGGCGAGGTGCATGATGGCGCCGCGACCATGGACTGGATGGCGCAGGAGCAGGAGCGTGGTATTACCATCACCTCCGCGGCAACCACTGCTTTCTGGCAGGGTTCCGAGAAGCAGTTCGATAAGTACCGCTTCAACATCATCGACACCCCCGGGCACGTTGACTTCACCATCGAAGTAGAGCGCTCGCTGCGCGTACTCGACGGCGCTGTTGTAGTGTTCTGTGGTACTTCGGGCGTTGAGCCGCAGTCGGAAACCGTATGGCGTCAAGCCAACAAGTACGGTGTTCCACGTCTTGTTTACGTAAACAAGATGGACCGTGCCGGTGCTAACTTCCTGCGCGTAATCGGCCAGATCAAAGCGCGCCTGGGTCACACCCCGGTGCCGATCCAGCTGGCTATCGGTTCGGAAGATAACTTCCAGGGTCAGATCGATCTGATCAAGATGAAGGCTATCTACTGGAACGACGACGACAAGGGCATGACTTTCCGCGAAGAAGAAATTCCAGCGGACATGCAGGACTTGGCGGACGAGTGGCGCAGCAACATGGTTGAAGCTGCCGCTGAAGCCTCTGAAGAGCTGATGAACAAGTATCTGGAAGGCGAAGAGCTGACCACTGCTGAAATCAAAGCTGCTCTGCGTCAGCGCACTATCGCTGGCGAAATCGTTCTGGCTGTTTGCGGTTCGTCGTTCAAGAACAAGGGTGTACCTCTGGTTCTCGACGCCGTTATCGACTACCTGCCGGCTCCGGTTGATATTCCTGCGATCAAAGGTACGGATATCGATGATGAAACCGTTGAGATGGAGCGTCATGCAGATGATGCTGAACCGTTCTCGGCTCTGGCTTTCAAAATCGCTACCGACCCATTCGTGGGTACTCTGACGTTCGCTCGCGTTTACTCGGGTGTTCTGAGCTCCGGCGACGGCGTTCTGAACTCGGTTAAAGGCAAGAAAGAGCGCGTGGGTCGTATGGTGCAGATGCACGCAAACACCCGTGAAGAGATCAAAGAAGTACGCGCTGGCGACATCGCTGCTCTGATCGGCATGAAGGACGTCACCACTGGTGACACTCTGTGCTCGCAAGAGAAGCCAATCATCCTCGTTCGTATGGACTTCCCAGAGCCGGTAATCTCGGTTGCTGTCGAGCCTAAGACCAAGGATGACCAGGAAAAAATGGGTATCGCTCTGGGCAAACTCGCTCAGGAAGATCCATCTTTCCGCGTTAAGACAGATGAAGAGACTGGTCAGACGATCATCTCCGGCATGGGCGAGTTGCACCTCGACATCCTCGTAGACCGTATGCGTCGCGAGTTCAACGTCGAAGCCAACATCGGTAAGCCGCAGGTTTCGTACCGTGAGAAGATCACCAAGTCTTGCGAAATCGAAGGCAAATTCGTACGTCAGTCTGGCGGCCGTGGCCAGTTCGGTCATTGCTGGGTTCGTTTTGCTCCGGCAGACGAAGGTCAGGAAGGCTTGCAGTTTGTCAACGAGGTAGTAGGTGGTGTGATTCCTAAGGAATACATCCCGGCTATTCAGAAAGGCATCGAAGAGCAGATGAAGAACGGTGTTGTTGCCGGCTATCCGCTCATCGGCCTGAAGGCTACTGTGTTCGATGGTTCTTACCATGACGTCGACTCCAACGAGATGGCGTTCAAGGTTGCTGCCTCCATGGCTACCAAGCAGCTGTCCCAGAAGGGCGGTGCTGTTGTGCTTGAGCCGGTAATGAAAGTGGAAGTAGTTACACCTGAGGACTACATGGGTGACGTGATGGGTGACCTGAACCGTCGTCGTGGTCTGATTCAAGGTATGGAAGATACGGTCTCTGGCAAGGTTATCCGCGCTGAAGTACCGTTGGGTGAAATGTTCGGTTATGCGACCGACGTTCGTTCCATGTCTCAGGGTCGCGCGAGCTACTCCATGGAATTTTCTAAATACTCTGAGGCTCCGTCGAATATCGTCGAAGCTATCGTTAAGAAAGGCTAATTCAGCCCTTTAGGCTAGAGGATCACTGTCGTGGCTAAAGAAAAATTTGATCGTTCCAAACCACACGTAAACGTCGGCACTATCGGCCACGTTGACCATGGTAAAACTACTCTGACTGCTGCACTGACCAAGGTTTGTGCTGAAGCATTCGGTGGTGCAGTTCGTGACTTCGCTCAGATCGACAGCGCGCCGGAAGAAAAAGCTCGTGGTATCACGATCAACACTTCCCACGTTGAATACGATTCGACCATTCGTCACTACGCGCACGTTGACTGCCCAGGCCACGCTGACTATGTGAAGAACATGATCACTGGTGCTGCTCAGATGGACGGCGCTATCCTGGTTTGCTCGGCCGCTGATGGTCCGATGCCGCAAACTCGTGAGCACATCCTGCTGTCCCGCCAGGTAGGCGTTCCGTACATCGTTGTCTTCCTGAACAAGGCTGACATGGTAGACGACGCTGAGCTGCTGGAACTGGTTGAGATGGAAGTTCGTGACCTGCTGTCGACTTACGACTTCCCGGGCGACGACACTCCGATCATCATCGGTTCGGCTCTGATGGCTCTGAACGGCCAAGACGACAACGAAATGGGCACCACTGCCGTTCGTAAGCTCGTTGAGACTCTGGATACTTACATTCCTGAGCCTGTTCGTGTTATCGACAAGCCATTCCTGATGCCAGTAGAAGACGTATTCTCGATCTCCGGTCGCGGTACTGTTGTAACTGGTCGTATTGAGCGTGGTGTTATCCGCGTTCAGGAAGAAGTGGAAATCGTTGGTCTGCGTGACACCACCAAGACTATCTGTACTGGTGTTGAAATGTTCCGCAAGCTGCTCGACGAAGGTCGTGCTGGCGAGAACTGCGGTATCCTGCTGCGCGGCACCAAGCGTGACGACGTAGAGCGTGGCCAGATCCTGTGCAAACCAGGCAGCGTTAAGCCGCACACCAAGTTCGAAGGCGAAGTGTACGTTCTGTCGAAAGAAGAGGGTGGTCGTCACACTCCTTTCTTCAAGGGCTACCGTCCGCAGTTCTACTTCCGTACTACGGACGTAACTGGTAACTGCGAACTGCCGGAAGGCGTTGAAATGGTAATGCCGGGCGACAACGTGAAAATGGTTGTTACCCTGATCAAGTCGATCGCCATGGAAGATGGTCTGCGCTTCGCAATTCGCGAAGGCGGCCGTACCGTTGGTGCTGGCGTGGTTGCCAAGATCATCGAGTAATCGATTGATCGAGTAAAAGAAGCTCCCGCTTGCGGGGGCTTTTTTTATTGGGTTGACACTAGCTTGACGCGTCTATAGAATTGCGCCTCCTTTTAACGGGCGTTCTGCGCTCGTTGGGAATCGCAGCTTGGAATCTGAGGTCAAAATGCAAAACCAACAAATCCGTATTCGGTTGAAGGCTTTTGACCATCGCCTGATCGATCAATCAACCCAGGAAATCGTGGAAACCGCGAAACGTACTGGTGCTCAGGTGCGTGGTCCGATTCCACTGCCAACTCGCAAAGAGCGGTTCACAGTTCTTACTTCTCCGCACGTCAACAAAGACGCGCGCGATCAGTTTGAAATTCGGACCCATAAGCGTGTACTGGACATCGTCCAGCCAACGGATAAAACCGTTGATGCGCTGATGAAGCTCGACCTTGCGGCTGGCGTGGAAGTGCAGATCAGCCTCGGCTAAGACTTGGGTCTTAGTCGTGTAACGCTCTGAAATGGGCGGCCATAGCGGGTGAAAGCCCCGTACACTCATGAGGTTTACAACATGACTATTGGTGTAGTCGGTCGTAAATGCGGTATGACCCGTGTTTTCACCGAAGAAGGTGTCTCCATTCCGGTTACGGTCATTGAGATCGAACCGAATCGCGTCACCCAGTTCAAAACTGAGGAAACCGACGGCTATCGTGCAGTGCAAGTCACTGTAGGTGAGCGTCGTGCCTCGCGTGTCAGCAAGGCTCAAGCCGGTCACTTCGCTAAGGCGAACGTCGCGGCAGGTCGTGGTGTCTGGGAATTCCGTCTTGAAGAAGGCGACTACTCAGCTGGCGACTTGATCAACGCTGAAATTTTCCAAGCTGGACAGATGGTCGATGTGACCGGTCAGTCCAAAGGTAAAGGCTTTGCCGGTACCATCAAGCGTTGGAACTTCCGCGGCCAAGACAACACTCACGGTAACTCCGTGTCCCACCGTGTTCCGGGTTCGATTGGCCAGTGCCAAACTCCGGGTCGCGTATTCAAGGGCAAAAAAATGTCCGGTCACATGGGTGCTGAGCGTGTGACGGTACAGTC
Organism: Pseudomonas marincola; assembly: GCF_900682675.2. Classification (NCBI taxonomy): domain Bacteria; kingdom Pseudomonadati; phylum Pseudomonadota; class Gammaproteobacteria; order Pseudomonadales; family Pseudomonadaceae; genus Pseudomonas; species Pseudomonas marincola. The sequence continues at coordinate 767,768 of NZ_LR215729.2, forward strand.
CCTGGAAGTTGTGCGCGTCGACGCTGAACGCAACCTGCTGTTGGTCAAAGGCGCTGTTCCTGGCGCGACTGGCGGTAACTTGGTTGTGCGTCCAGCAGCTAAGACTCGCGGTTAAGGGGAAGCTGACATGCAATTAAATGTAAATGGCGCTCAAGCGATCGAAGTATCCGAAGCAACTTTCGGTGGCGATTACAACGAGACCCTGGTTCACCAAGCAGTTGTGGCCTACATGGCCGGCGGCCGTCAAGGCAGCAAGCAGCAGAAGACTCGTTCTGATGTGTCGGGCGGCGGTAAGCGTCCATGGCGTCAGAAGGGTACTGGCCGCGCTCGTGCCGGTACCACTCGTGGTCCAATCTGGCGTGGTGGTGGTGTGACATTCGCGGCACGTCCGCAGAATCACGACCAAAAGCTGAACAAGAAGATGTATCGCGCTGCGATCCGTTCGATTCTTGCTGAGCTGGTCCGCACCGATCGCCTGGTCGTAGTTGAAGACTTCGCTGTCGAAGCTCCGAAGACTAAAGATCTGCTGGGCAAGCTGAATGGCATGGGTCTGACTGATGTCCTGATCGTGTCTGATGCAATTGATCAAAATCTGTACCTGGCTGCACGTAACCTGCCGCACGTCGATGTTCGTGACGTACAGGGTTCCGATCCGGTCAGTCTGATCGCGTATGAAAAGGTACTGGTTACCGTTTCTGCCGTGAAGAAATTCGAGGAGATGCTGGGATGAACCAGGAACGCGTATTTAAAGTGCTGCTGGGTCCGCACATCTCTGAGAAAGCCACACTACTGGCCGATAAGAAAAGCCAGTTCGTATTCAAGGTTGCAACCGATGCAACCAAGCTGGAAATCAAGAAGGCCGTCGAAAGCCTGTTCAGCGTGAAGGTTGAGCGTGTTACTACTCAGAACGTTCTGGGTAAGAGCAAGCGCACCGCTCGCGGTCTGGGCAAGCGTAACGACTGGAAGAAAGCGATCATCTCGCTTCAGCCAGGCCAAGATCTCGATTTCGCCAGCAGTGCTGAGTAAGGAAGGGGTGCATCATGGCAATCGTTAAATGCAAACCGACTTCCGCTGGCCGCCGTTTTGTGGTCAAGGTGGTCAATCAGGAGCTGCACAAAGGCGCTCCGTACGCTCCGCTGCTTGAGAAGAAGTCGAAGTCTGGCGGTCGTAACAACAATGGTCGCATCACTACCCGTCATATCGGTGGTGGTCACAAGCAGCATTACCGCTTGGTCGATTTCCGTCGCAACGACAAAGATGGCATTCCAGCCACTGTCGAGCGTATTGAATACGATCCGAACCGTACCGCACACATCGCTCTGCTGATGTACGCAGACGGCGAGCGTCGCTACATCATCGCCCCTAAAGGCGTGAGTGCTGGCGATCAGCTGGTAGCTGGCATCATGGCTCCGATCAAACCAGGTAACAGCCTGCAACTGCGTAACATTCCAGTTGGTAGCACTGTTCACGGTATCGAGCTGAAGCCAGGCAAAGGTGCTCAGATCGCTCGTTCCGCTGGTGCTTCGGCTCAGCTGATCGCTCGTGAAGGCGTCTATGTGACTCTGCGTCTGCGTTCCGGTGAGATGCGTAAAGTTCTGGCCGAGTGCCGTGCGACTTTGGGCGAAGTTTCGAACTCCGAGCACAGCCTGCGTTCGCTGGGTAAAGCTGGTGCTAAGCGCTGGCGTGGCGTTCGCCCGACCGTTCGTGGTGTTGCCATGAACCCGGTCGACCACCCACACGGTGGTGGTGAAGGTCGTACCTCAGGTGGTCGTCATCCGGTGTCTCCATGGGGCTTCCCGACTAAGGGTGCTAAGACTCGTGGAAACAAGCGCACCGATAATATGATCGTCCGTCGTCGCAAGTAAATAGAGGGATACGACAGTGCCACGTTCTCTGAAAAAAGGTCCTTTTATTGATCTTCACCTACTGAAGAAGATCGAAGTGGCGGTGGAAAAGAACGATCGCAAGCCAGTTAAAACCTGGTCGCGTCGCTCGATGATCCTGCCGCAAATGGTCGGTCTGACCATTGCTGTACATAACGGCCGTCAGCATGTCCCAGTTCTTGTGAACGAAGACATGGTCGGTCACAAACTCGGCGAGTTTGCTGGTACCCGCACTTATCGTGGGCACGTAGCAGACAAGAAAGCCAAGCGTTAAGGGGTTAGGAAATGGAAGTAGCCGCTAAGTTGTCGGGCGCTCGAATCTCCGCCCAAAAAGCCCGCTTGGTCGCCGACCAGATCCGCGGGAAAAAGGTGGGCGAAGCGCTCAACCTGTTGGCTTTCAGCAGCAAGAAAGCCGCCGAGATCATGAAGAAAGTGCTGGAGTCGGCTGTAGCCAACGCCGAGCACAACGAAGGCGCAGACGTTGATGACTTGAAGGTCAGCACTGTTTTCGTCAACGAAGGGCGTTCGCTGAAGCGAATCATGCCGCGAGCCAAAGGCCGCGCTGATCGCATCGTCAAGCGGTCTTGCCATATCACTGTCAAGGTTGCGGACAAGTAACGGAGTCGATCAGATGGGTCAGAAAGTACATCCCATTGGCATTCGCCTGGGAATCGTCAAGGAGCACACCTCCGTCTGGTACGCAGACGGTCGGACTTATGCGGACTATTTGTTCGCTGATCTGAAAGTGCGTGAGTACCTCCAAGACAAACTAAAAAGCGCGTCCGTAAGCCGTATCGACATTGCTCGTCCGGCTCAGACTGCACGTATCACCATTCACACTGCTCGTCCCGGTATCGTTATCGGTAAGAAAGGTGAAGATGTTGAGAAGCTGCGTCAGGACCTGACCAAGCAAATGGGTGTGCCTGTGCACATCAATATCGAAGAGATCCGCAAGCCGGAACTCGACGGTATGCTGGTTGCGCAGAGCGTAGCTCAGCAGCTGGAGCGTCGTGTGATGTTCCGTCGCGCTATGAAGCGCGCTGTACAAAACGCCATGCGTATTGGTGCCAAGGGCATCAAAATCCAAGTGAGCGGTCGTCTCGGTGGTGCAGAAATCGCACGTACTGAATGGTATCGCGAAGGTCGTGTGCCGTTGCACACCCTGCGTGCCGATATCGACTATGCCACGTACGAAGCGCACACCACTTATGGTGTGATCGGTGTCAAGGTTTGGATCTTCAAAGGCGAAGTAATTGGTGGTCGCCACGAAGAACTGAAACCACAAGCACCTGCGCCTCGTAAAAAAGCTGCTAAGTAAGGGGTACGCCAAATGTTACAACCAAAGCGTACGAAGTTCCGTAAGCAGATGACCGGCCACAACCGTGGCTTGGCTCTGCGCGGTAGCAAAGTCAGCTTCGGCGAATTCGCCTTGAAGTCTGTTGCCCGCGGTCGTCTTACCGCCCGTCAGATCGAGTCCGCTCGTCGTGCTCTGACTCGTCACGTTAAGCGTGGCGGGAAGATCTGGATTCGCGTTTTCCCGGACAAGCCAGTTACCAAGAAGCCTCTCGAAGTGCGGATGGGTAAAGGGAAGGGTGGCGTCGAATATTGGGTAGCCCAGATTCAGCCAGGCAAAGTCCTGTATGAAATCGAAGGCGTTTCCGAAGAGTTGGCGCGTGAGGCATTTGCCTTGGCTGCTGCAAAGCTGCCACTCGCTACCACTTTTGTTAAGCGGACGGTGATGTGATGAAGGCGAATGAACTTCGTGAAAAATCAGCACAGCAGCTGAACGAGCAACTGCTCGGCCTGCTGCGCGACCAGTTCAATCTGCGTATGCAGAAAGCAACTGGCCAGTTGGGGCAGTCTCACCTGCTCTCGCAAGTTAAGCGCGACATCGCTCGTGTGAAAACTGTGCTCAACCAGCAGGCAGGTAAGTGATCATGGCTGAAGCCGAAAAAACAGTCCGTACGCTGACCGGCCGTGTTGTCAGCGACAAGATGGACAAGACCATCACCGTATTGATCGAGCGTCGCGTTAAGCACCCGATCTACGGTAAATACGTTAAGCGTTCGACCAAGCTGCACGCGCATGACGAAAACAATCAGTGCCACATCGGCGACAAAGTTTCGATTCGTGAAACTCGCCCTGTAGCCAAGACTAAGTCTTGGGCTCTGGTTGAAGTCATCGAACGCGCAGTGGAAGTCTAAGGACTAGGGGTCGGAGAAATTATATGATTCAGACTCAATCCATGCTCGACGTTGCTGACAACAGTGGCGCACGTCGCGTTATGTGTATCAAGGTGCTGGGCGGCTCACACCGTCGTTATGCTGGCATCGGTGACATCATCAAGGTAACCGTTAAGGAAGCAATTCCGCGCGGTAAAGTGAAGAAGGGCCAGGTAATGACTGCTGTTGTAGTCCGTACCCGTCACGGCGTTCGTCGTCCTGATGGCTCGATCATTCGCTTCGATGGCAACGCTGCTGTTCTGTTGAACAACAAGCAAGAGCCTATCGGTACCCGTATCTTTGGGCCCGTGACTCGCGAACTTCGTACTGAGAAGTTCATGAAGATCGTCTCGCTCGCCCCTGAAGTGCTTTAAGGAGATCCGACATGCAAAAGATTCGTCGTGACGACGAGATCATCGTGATCGCCGGCAAAGACAAAGGTAAGCGCGGTAAGGTGCTCAAGGTTCTCGCTGACGACCGTTTGGTCGTTGGTGGGATCAACCTGGTTAAGCGTCATACCAAGCCGAACCCGATGTCGGGCGTTCAAGGCGGTATCGTCGAAAAAGAAGCGCCATTGCACGCTTCTAACGTGGCCATTTTCAATGGCGAAACCAACAAGGCAGATCGCGTTGGTTTCAAAGTTGAAGACGGTAAAAAAATTCGTGTCTTCAAGTCGACCCAAAAAGCGGTTGATGCTTGAACACTGCTAGGTAGAAGACCATGGCACGACTAAAAGAGATTTATCGGAAGGAAATTGCGCCCAAGCTGAAGGAAGAACTGAAGCTTGAGAACGTGATGGAAGTTCCGCGTATCACCAAGATCACCCTTAACATGGGCCTGGGCGAAGCAATCGGTGACAAGAAGATCATCGAGCACGCTGTTGCCGACCTGGAAAAGATCACCGGTCAGAAAGTCGTTGTGACTCATGCCCGTAAGTCGATTGCAGGCTTCAAGGTTCGTGAAGGCTGGCCGATTGGCGTTAAAGTAACTCTGCGCCGTGAGCGTATGTACGAGTTCCTGGATCGTCTGCTGTCTATCTCCCTGCCGCGCGTGCGTGACTTCCGCGGCCTGAATGCCAAGTCGTTCGACGGCCGTGGCAACTACAGCATGGGCGTTAAAGAGCAGATCATCTTCCCGGAAATCGACTACGACAAAATCGATGCCCTCCGCGGTCTGGATATTACCCTGACCACTACTGCTCGGACGGATGATGAAGGTCGCGCATTGCTGCGTGCTTTCAAATTCCCGTTCCGCAACTGATAGGAGCTGGATCATGGCCAAAATGAGCATGAGAAACCGTGAGCTGAAGCGTCAGCAAACGGTTGCCAAGTACGCCAAGAAGCGTGCTGAGCTGAAAGCAATCATCGTCGATCAGGAAGCAACTCCTGAAGCACGTTGGGAAGCTTCGGTGGCACTGCAAAAGCAGCCACGTGACGCAAGCGCTTCGCGTCTGCGTAATCGTTGCCGCATCACAGGTCGTCCGCACGGTGTATTCCGTAAGTTCGGTCTGTCGCGCATCAAGCTGCGTGAAGCAGCTATGCGTGGCGACGTACCAGGTCTGCGTAAAGCAAGCTGGTAAATCGTTGCGTACTGTATGGCCGATGCCTCCGTGCGTCGGCTTTACAGACAAGCAAAATGAATCAAGCCCCTATTGGGGCTTGATTCATTTCTGCACAGTCTCTAGAATGTTCGGCTCGCCTGAGCCTGGGTTTTCCCAGGATGTATGGCGACTCTAGCCGAAAGGCTATCTATCTATGTACCAGGAGCGTCTAGCCCATGAGTATGCAGGACCCGTTAGCGGACATGCTAACTCGTATCCGTAATGCCCAGATGGCTGAAAAGTCCGTCGTAAGCATGCCATCTTCTACCTTGAAGGTAGCCGTAGCCAAAGTCCTGAAGGACGAAGGTTATGTTGCGGATTATCAGATTAGCGGCGAAGCAAAGCCGCAGCTGTCCATCGAGCTGAAATATTTCGAAGGCCGTCCGGTCATCGAAGAAGTAAAACGCGCTAGCCGTCCAGGTCTGCGCCAGTACAAGTCCGTCGATGATCTGCCGAAAGTTCGTGGCGGTCTTGGCGTATCCATCGTCTCCACCAACAAAGGTGTGATGACGGATCGTGCTGCACGCGCTGCCGGTGTCGGTGGTGAAGTGCTATGTACAGTGTTCTAAGGGGGGATAAGCATGTCTCGCGTTGCTAAGAACCCCGTCAAGCTGCCTTCTGGTGTAGAGATCAAACTCGCCGGCCAGCAGCTCTCGGTGAAAGGTGCTAAAGGCACTTTGGAACTGAATGTTCATTCGTCCGTTGAAGTGGTCCAGGAATCCGGTGAGCTGCGTTTTGCCGCTCGTAACGGCGACCAGCAGACTCGCGCAATGGCCGGTACCACTCGTGCGTTGGTTAACAACATGGTAATCGGCGTCAGCGAAGGCTTCGAGCGCAAGCTCCAGTTGGTCGGTGTTGGTTATAAGGCTCAAGCTAAAGGACAAATCCTGTCCCTGGCTCTGGGTTTTTCCCACCCAATTGACTACGAATTGCCGCAAGGCGTTACCGCCGAAACCCCTAGCCAGACAGACATCCTGCTCAAGGGCGTCGACAAACAACTGGTTGGTCAGGTAGCTGCGGAGATTCGTGACTTCCGTCGTCCTGAACCTTACAAGGGCAAAGGTGTTCGTTACGCTGACGAAGTCGTCCGCCGTAAAGAAGCCAAGAAGAAGTAGGGCTAGCAAATGACCGACAAAAACGTTACTCGACTGCGCCGCGCTCGCAAAGCACGTCTGAAAATGCACGAACTCGAAGTCGTGCGTCTCTGCGTGTATCGCTCTTCGCAGCACATCTATGCCCAGGTCATTTCGGCCGACGGCAGCAAGGTTCTGGCCAGCGCCTCAACCTTGGACAAAGCACTGCGTGATGGCGCCACTGGCAACATCGACGCAGCCAAGAAAGTTGGTGAGCTGGTTGCCGAGCGCGCGAAAGCCGCTGGTGTAACTCAGGTTGCATTCGACCGTTCTGGCTTCAAGTACCACGGCCGCGTTAAGGCGCTGGCTGATGCTGCTCGTGAAGGCGGGCTGGAGTTCTAAGTTATGTCAAATAACGACCAAAAGCGCGACGAAGGCTACATCGAGAAATTGGTGCAGGTTAACCGTGTAGCTAAAACCGTTAAGGGTGGCCGCATCTTCACTTTCACCGCGTTGACCGTGGTAGGTGATGGTAAAGGTCGCGTAGGTTTCGGCCGTGGTAAATCCCGCGAAGTTCCTGCTGCCATTCAAAAGGCGATGGAAGCTGCGCGTCGCAACATGATCACCGTTGATCTGAACGGTACTACTCTGCAGTACGCGATGAAAGCTGCTCATGGCGCCTCCAAGGTGTACATGCAGCCTGCTTCTGAAGGTACCGGTATCATCGCTGGCGGCGCTATGCGTGCTGTTCTCGAAGTTGCTGGTGTGCAGAACGTTCTGGCCAAGTGCTACGGCTCGACTAACCCGGTAAACGTGGTTCACGCTACGTTCAAGGGTCTGCGTGCTATGCAGTCTCCGGACTCCGTTGCGGCCAAGCGTGGCAAGAGCGTCGAGGAGATTCTCTAATCATGGCTAATACCGTTAAAGTCACGCTGATCAAAAGCGTGAACGGCCGTCTGGCTAATCACAAAGCCTGCGTCAAGGGTCTCGGCCTGCGTCGCATCAATCACACCGTTGAAGTTCTGGATACTCCGGAAAATCGCGGCATGATGAACAAGGCTTATTACCTTCTCCGTGTGGAGGGTTAATTATGTACCTGAATGATTTGAGTCCTGCGCCGGGTTCCCGTCGTGAGAAGCACCGTCCGGGTCGTGGTATCGGTAGTGGTTTGGGTAAGACTGGTGGCCGCGGCCACAAAGGTCAAACCTCCCGCTCCGGTGGTTCCATTGCTCCGGGTTTTGAAGGCGGCCAGCAGCCACTGCACCGTCGTCTTCCTAAGTTTGGTTTCGTTTCTTTGAAGGCTATGGATCGCGCAGAAGTGCGTACTTCCGAGCTGAACAAGATCGAAGGCGACGTAGTTACTCTGCAGGCGCTGAAGGATGCTGACCTGATTAATCAAAACGTACAGCGTGTAAAAGTCATGCTGTCCGGCGAGATTACTCGTGCAGTCACCCTTAAAGGTATCGCCGCCACCAAAGGTGCGCGCGCGGCTATCGAAGCAGCTGGCGGTAAGTTCGAGGAATAAATGGCTAAGCAAGGTGCTCTCTCAGCGCTCAGCAATGGCGGGTTATCCGAGCTCTGGGCTCGTCTGCGCTTTCTGTTCATGGCGATTATCGTCTATCGGATAGGCGCACACATCCCTGTGCCCGGCATCAACCCTGATCGGCTGGCGGACCTGTTTCGACAGAATGAGGGGACCATTCTTAGCTTGTTCAACATGTTTTCCGGCGGTGCGCTGGAGCGCATGAGTATTTTTGCACTGGGGATCATGCCGTACATTTCGGCGTCGATCATCATGCAGCTCATGAGCGCTGTCAGCCCACAGCTGGAGCAGTTGAAGAAGGAAGGTGAGGCTGGTCGTCGTAAGATCAGCCAATACACCCGCTACGGCACTCTCGTCCTGGCATTCGTTCAAGCTATCGGCATGTCCGTTGGTTTGGCGAGCCAGGGCGTCGCGTTCGCTGATGGCTTTAGCTTCTACTTTGTAGCGGTCACTACGTTCGTCGCAGGCGCGATGTTCATGATGTGGCTGGGCGAGCAAATCACCGAGCGTGGTGTTGGTAACGGTATTTCGATGCTGATTTTTGCAGGCATCGTAGCCGGTCTGCCGCGGGCGATTGGGCAGTCTTTCGAGTCTGCTCGTCAGGGCGATATCAATATCTTCGCCCTTGTCGCCATCGGTCTGCTGGCAGTAGCGATCATCGGTTTTGTGGTGTTCATTGAGCGTGGTCAGCGTCGCATTGCGGTGCACTACGCCAAGCGTCAGCAGGGCCGTAAGGTCTTTGCCGCGCAGACTAGCCACTTGCCGCTGAAGGTGAACATGGCAGGGGTTATCCCGGCTATTTTCGCTAGCAGCCTTCTGTTGTTCCCGGCATCGCTGGGGTCCTGGTTTGGTCAGTCCGAAGGTATGGGCTGGCTGCAGGATATTTCACAGGCTATCGCTCCTGGTCAGCCGTTGAACATTTTGCTGTTTAGTGCAGGGATCGTTTTCTTCTGCTTCTTCTACACAGCATTGATGTTCAATCCGAAAGACGTAGCGGAAAACCTGAAGAAGTCCGGTGCCTTTATTCCAGGCATCCGTCCAGGTGAGCAGTCGGCACGTTACATTGATAGCGTTCTGACTCGTTTGACCCTGTTCGGTGCTCTGTACATGACGGCCGTGTGCCTGCTGCCCCAGTTCCTGGTGGTTGCGGCAAACGTTCCGTTCTACCTTGGCGGGACCTCGTTGCTGATCGTGGTAGTGGTTGTTATGGACTTTATGTCCCAAGTACAATCGCACCTCGTTTCACACCAGTACGAATCCCTGATGAAGAAAGCCAACCTGAAGGGCTACGGCAGCGGCATGCTCCGCTAATGTGTCCATAAGGTTCGAGGAGTTGGTGATGAAAGTTCGTGCATCAGTGAAAAAGCTGTGCCGTAACTGCAAAATTATTCGTCGCGAAGGTGTCGTGCGAGTGATCTGCAGCGCGGAACCGCGTCACAAACAGCGCCAAGGCTGAGTGTGATTGTTGCGTAATAAGCCCGGCAGCTAGTGCGCTGCCGGGTTGATTATTTGTTTCTACAGCGTTAATATCTCGCGCCCTTATTCTTGGCTTCCGGGGCGTAGGTAGCTGTCAATTGGAGTTCCACTGAATGGCCCGTATTGCAGGCGTAAACATTCCGGATAACAAACACACTGTTATCTCGCTGACCTACATCTTTGGTGTTGGTCGCACTACTGCACAGAAAATCTGTGCTGCGACCGGGGTTAACCCGGCTGCAAAGATCAAAGATCTCTCTGACGAGCAGATCGAGCAGCTGCGTGGCGAAGTTGCCAAGGTGAATACCGAAGGCGACCTGCGTCGTGAAGTGAACATGAAAATCAAGCGCTTGATGGATCTGGGTTGCTATCGCGGCCTGCGTCATCGTCGCGGTCTTCCGGTTCGCGGTCAGCGTACCAAGACCAACGCGCGTACCCGTAAGGGCCCGCGTAAGCCGATCCGCAAGTAATCGCATTAGCGAATCGACAGGAATTTAATCATGGCTAAACCTGCTGCTCGTACTCGTAAGAAAGTCAAAAAGACGGTGGTTGATGGCATCGCCCATATCCACGCTTCTTTTAACAACACAATCGTGACCATTACTGACCGTCAGGGCAACGCTCTGTCTTGGGCTACCTCCGGTGGTTCAGGTTTCCGCGGTTCACGTAAGAGCACTCCGTTTGCTGCCCAGGTGGCTGCAGAACGTGCTGGTCAAGCTGCGCTGGAATACGGCCTGAAGAACCTCGACGTTAACGTCAAAGGTCCAGGTCCCGGCCGTGAGTCCGCTGTCCGTGCATTGAACGGCTGCGGTTACAAGATCGCCAGCATCACCGATGTGACGCCCATCCCGCACAACGGATGCCGTCCTTCGAAGAAGCGTCGCGTGTAATCAGGAGACAGTGAGAAATGGCTCGTTACATTGGTCCCAAATGCAAACTGTCTCGTCGTGAAGGCACTGATCTTTTCCTGAAGAGTGGCGTACGCGCTCTGGAATCGAAGTGCAACATCGAAGCAGCCCCAGGTATCCACGGTCAGCGCCGTAGCCGTCAGTCTGACTACGGCACTCAGCTGCGTGAGAAGCAAAAAGTTCGTCGTATCTATGGCGTACTTGAGCGTCAGTTCAGCGGTTATTACAAAGAAGCAGCCGGCAAGAAAGGCGCTACTGGTGAGAACCTTCTGCAACTGCTCGAGTGCCGTCTGGATAACGTTGTTTACCGTATGGGCTACGGCGCTACCCGCGCTGAATCCCGTCAGCTGGTATCGCACAAGGCGATCAGCGTAAACGGTAAGACTGTAAACGTTCCGTCTTTCCAGGTTAAAGCTGGTGACGTCGTTGCAGTACGTGAGAAATCGAAGAATCAGCTGCGTATTGTTCAAGCTCTTGAACTGTGTGCACAGCGCGGCCGCGTTGAATGGGTAGAAGTAGACACCGCAAACAAGTCTGGCGTTTTCAAAGCCGTTCCTGTTCGTAGTGACCTCTCCGCTGACATCAACGAAAGCCTGATTGTCGAGCTCTACTCCAAGTAAGGGCTAGAAAATAGGTGTATCCATGCAGATTTCGGTAAATGAGTTCCTGACCCCCCGCCATATTGATGTGCAGGTGGTCAGTCCGACCCGCGCCAAGATCACTCTCGAGCCTCTCGAGCGTGGCTTTGGCCATACCCTGGGCAATGCGTTGCGTCGCATCTTGTTGTCCTCCATGCCTGGCTGTGCAGTAGTCGAGGCCGAGATTGATGGTGTGCTCCACGAGTACAGCGCAATCGAAGGTGTTCAGGAAGACGTAATTGAAATCCTGCTCAACCTTAAAGGTCTGGCTGTTAAGCTGCATGGCCGTGACGAAGTGACACTGACTCTGGCGAAAAAGGGCTCGGGCGTAGTTACCGCTGCCGATATTCAGCTGGATCATGATGTTGAAATCGTTAATGGCGACCACGTGATTGCCAACCTGGCCAGCAATGGCGCGCTGAACATGAAGCTCACCGTAGCTCGTGGTCGCGGCTATGAGCCAGCAGACAGCCGTCAGAGCGATGAAGACGAAAGCCGCAGCATTGGTCGCTTGCAGCTTGACGCTTCGTTCAGCCCTGTTCGTCGCATCTCATACGTGGTGGAAAACGCTCGTGTTGAGCAGCGTACCAACTTGGACAAGCTGGTCATCGACCTGGAGACCAACGGTACTCTGGACCCTGAAGAGGCCATTCGTCGTGCCGCTACCATTCTGCAGCAGCAGTTGGCAGCGTTCGTCGACCTCAAAGGCGACAGCGAACCTGTTGTGATCGAACAAGAAGACGAGATCGATCCGATCCTGCTTCGCCCAGTAGATGACCTGGAATTGACCGTACGTTCGGCTAACTGCCTCAAGGCAGAAAACATCTACTACATTGGTGATCTGATTCAGCGCACCGAAGTAGAGCTGTTGAAAACCCCGAACCTGGGCAAGAAATCCCTGACTGAAATCAAGGATGTTCTGGCTTCTCGCGGTCTGTCCCTCGGTATGCGCCTCGACAACTGGCCGCCGGCAAGTCTGAAGAAAGACGATAAGGCGACTGCCTGATCGTCATCATCACCGAACGTGAGTTTGGTAAGGAATTGAACCATGCGTCATCGTAAAAGTGGCCGTCACCTCAGCCGCACTAGCGCTCACCGCAAGGCCATGTTTCAAAACATGGCGGTATCGCTGTTCGAGCACGAGCTGATCAAAACTACTCTTCCGAAAGCTAAAGAGCTGCGCCGCGTTGCCGAGCCGCTGATCACTTTGGCTAAAGAAGACAGCGTTGCTAACCGCCGTCTGGCCTTCGACCGTACTCGTTCGAAAGCCATCGTTGGTAAGCTGTTTAACGATCTGGGCAAGCGCTACGCCACCCGTCAGGGCGGTTACCTGCGTATTCTCAAGTGCGGTTTCCGCGCTGGCGATAATGCTCCGATGGCTTACGTAGAACTGGTTGACCGTCCGGTCGGTGGTTCTGTAGAAGCTGCTGAGTAAGCTGTAGATCATCGAAAGAGCCGGGCTTTTAGCCCGGCTTTTTTGTTTTTGAAGTGGAGATTATTCCGCACGTCGTGTTTGATATTGTGTGCGGGAACAAGCTCGGGTATGGTGCAGCCCGAACTTGAAACGCCGTATTCGGCCCCCATAAGAAAAAGCACATCATGCCCGAACCTTCTGCTTTAAGCCTTATCCCTCCTGCGGTCGTGCTGGTCCTGGCCATTTGGCTGCGCCGCCCGATCTTCGCCCTCATCATTGGTGCAGTGGCTGGTCTTCTGCTGATATCCCCTGAGCAAGCGCTGGGTAATTTTTCCGACATTTCCCTCAAGGTGATGCAGGACGAAACCATTGGCTGGTTGATCCTGGTCTGCGGCAGCTTTGGTGCCCTTATCGCCTTGTTGGTTCGCACTGGCGGTGCCTTGGCTTTCGGTCGTTCAGCGCTGAAGCTGTGCAAGGGACGTCGTTCCTCCCTGCTGATGACCTGCGTATTGGGCTTGGTGATCTTTATCGACGATTACCTCAATGCGCTCACCGTCGGCGAGACCATGAAGCGTGTAACTGACCGCTTCAAGATTTCCCGCGAAATGCTCGCCTATGTAGTGGACTCCACGGCGGCACCGGTTTGCGTACTGGTTCCGTTGTCGACCTGGGCGGTGTTCTTTGGCGGCCTGCTCGAAAGTAATGGCGTTGCCGATGCCGGTCAAGGTGTGTCGGTTTACATGCAAGCCATCCCTTACATGTTCTACGCCTGGTTGTCTGTAATTCTGGTGATTCTGGTGTGCATGGGCGTGGTCCCGGCTTTTGGTCCGATGCGCAAAGCGGAGAATCTCGCCCGTCACGGCTCTGCCGGTGCCATGCACGTTGGTGAGTTCGCGCCTGAGCACAACTACTCGATGAAGGCTGTTGAAGCCGAGATGGAGCACGCGGACAAAGAGGGTGGCAAGCTCTATAACTTCCTCGCGCCGCTGTTGTTCCTCGTTGCTGCTACCGTCTACTTCGACATCGATGTGTGGAAAGGCATGCTGGCCACTTTGGTTTTCATCGTGCCGTTCTATCTGATCCAGCGCCTGATGCCGATGTCCGAAATGTTCGAAGAGATGATGGATGGTTTCAAAACCATGCTTCCGGCGATCGGCACTGTAATCGCTGCCTTCGTGTTTAAAGAAGTCTGTGATCAGTTGCATCTTTCCCTGTACGTGATCGACTCGCTCAAGCCATACATGACCCCGCAAATGATGCCGGCAATCGTCTTCCTGTCGATGGCTATTCTGGCGTTCGCTACTGGCTCGTCCTGGGGCATCTTTGCCGTGACGATTCCGATCGTAATGCCATTGGCTCATGCGCTGGATGCTGACATCCCGCTGGTTTTGGGTGCCTTGCTCTCTGCCTCTGCTTTCGGCAGCCAGGCGTGCTTCTACAGCGATTCGACCGTACTGGCGGCGCAAGGCTCGGGTTGTGACCTGATTAGCCACGCGGTGACTCAGTTGCCTTATGCGCTGATTGCTGCCTCCCTGGCATTTGTCGGCTTCTTGCTGATGGCCTGATACTGCGCTGTACTCCAAAAAAACGGGCCGAGTGCCCGTTTTTTTGTGTCGCTAACCAATGGAGTTCGATAGTTAAAAGCTAATGATGCGTTGGGTTTAATAAATTAGAGCCGCGACTGGTTTGTACTTATTCTTGATTCATCGCTGGTTAGCCAGCAATAAGTCGCAAACAAGGAGCGATGCCATGACCTATAAGACCATCCAGACCACCAGTGCCGGTAACCCGATTGCCGATAACCAGAACTCACTGAGTGCGGGTCCGCGCGGCCCCTTGTTGCTTCAAGACTATCAGTTGATCGAAAAGCTCGCTCACCAGAACCGTGAGCGTATCCCTGAGCGTGTTGTGCACGCCAAGGGCTGGGGCGCTTTCGGTACGCTTACTGTTACTCACGATATCAGCCAATACACCAAAGCCAAACTGTTCGCTGAAGTGGGCAGTAAAACCCAGATGCTCGCACGTTTCTCGACTGTAGCGGGCGAGCAGGGCGCAGCAGACGCCGAGCGCGATGTACGCGGCTTCGCCTTGAAGTTCTACACCGATGAAGGCAACTGGGATCTGGTGGGTAATAACACGCCGGTGTTCTTCGTGCGTGACCCGCTGAAATTCCCGGATTTTATCCACACCCAGAAGCGTCACCCAAAAACCAATCTGCGCTCGCCGACCGCCATGTGGGACTTCTGGTCGTTGTCGCCAGAAAGCCTGCACCAGGTGACGATTTTGATGTCGGATCGCGGCCTGCCAACCGATGTGCGCCACATTAATGGCTACGGTTCGCATACCTACAGCATGCTCAACGCTGATAACCAGCGGGTGTGGGTCAAGTTCCACTTCAAAACCCTGCAAGGCCACAAGCACTGGACCAATGCCGAGGCGAGCACAGTGGTCGGCAACAGCCGCGAAACCACACAGGAAGACCTGTTCTACAGCATCGAGAAGGGTGACTTCCCGAAATGGCGTATGTGCATTCAGGTGATGACCGAGGAGCAAGCGAAGCACACCTCGTTCAATCCGTTCGATCTGACCAAGGTCTGGCCGCATGGCGAGTTTCCACTGATCGAGGTCGGCATCATGGAACTCAACCGTAACCCGGAAAACTATTTCGCCGAAATCGAGCAAGCCGCATTCTCGCCTTCGAACATCATCCCTGGCATTGGTTTCTCGCCAGACAAGATGCTCCAGGCCCGGGTGTTCTCGTATGCCGATGCGCACCGCTACCGTTTGGGTACGCATTACGAAGCGTTGCCGGTGAACGCGCCGAAGAACCCGGTGCACCATTACCACAAGGACGGCGCCATGCGCTTTATGCCGAACAATCCTAATGCGGATGCCTACTACGAGCCGAACTCGTTCAACGGTCCGGTCGAGGCGCCTGAATATGCCGAGCCGCCGCTGCCACTCGAGGGTGACGCTGACCGCTTCAACCATCGCGAAGGTAACGATGATTACAGCCAGCCGCGGGCGCTGTTCGCCTTGTTCGATGATGCGCAGAAGCAGCGCTTGTTCAAAAATATCGCCGGCGCGATGGCAGGAGTGCCTGAGTTCATTGTCGAGCGGCAGCTGGCTCACTTCGACCTTGTGCATGCCGACTACGGCAATGGCGTTCGGGCCGCACTAAAAGCCAATAACTAAACTATGCTTCAGTGAGCGCCCCCGTTATGGGGGCGTTTTGCTTGACCCAACCGGCTGATGAGCGGAGCATTGGCGCTATATTCAGTTTCACGTGCAAGGATTTGCCCCATGAAAGGCCACGCCGAAGTCATTTCTTATCTGAAAACGCTGCTCAAAGGCGAACTCGCTGCGCGTGATCAGTACTTCATTCACTCGCGCTTTTATGAAGACTGGGGCTACAGCAAGCTCTATGAACGCATCAATCACGAGATGGAAGAAGAAACCCAGCATGCGGATGCATTGCTCAAGCGGATTCTTTTCCTCGAAGGCACGCCGGACATGGCCCCGGATGCTTTCACCTTCGGTAAGAACGTGCCTGAGATGCTCAAGCTTGATCTAAAGCTTGAGTACCATGTGCGTGCTGCATTGTGTAAAGGCATGGCCTTGTGCGAAAAGCATCAGGACTACACCAGCCGCGATATCCTGTTGGCGCAGCTTAAAGACACCGAAGAGGATCATGCCTATTGGCTGGAAATCCAGCTGCAACTGATCGAGAAGATCGGTCTGGAGAACTACCTGCAATCGCAGATGTAGTTTTCAAGGCGCAAAAAAACCCCCCGCAGGCTTGGCGTGCGGGGGATTTTTATTGCCTGCGGTTTACCTCAGGCGGGCTGGTCGCGGTCACGCTCAAGCAGTGGTTTGAGGAAGTGGCCAGTGTGTGACTGCTCCATGCCGGCGACTTCTTCAGGTGTGCCGACGGCAATGATCTGGCCACCTTTTGAGCCGCCCTCGGGGCCGAGATCCACCAGCCAGTCGGCAGTCTTGATCACGTCGAGGTTGTGCTCGATCACCACGACGGTGTTGCCGTGGTCACGCAGGCGATGGAGGACTTCGAGTAGCTGCTGAATATCCGCAAAGTGCAGGCCTGTGGTCGGCTCATCGAGGATATACAGAGTCTTGCCCGTGTCGCGCTTGGACAGCTCACGCGACAGCTTGACCCGCTGCGCTTCACCGCCAGACAACGTCGTCGCGCTCTGGCCAAGCTTGATGTAAGACAGGCCCACATCAATCAGGGTTTGCAGTTTGCGCGACAGGGCCGGCACGGCGTCGAAGAAGTCACGGGCTTCCTCGATGGTCATGTCGAGCACCTCGGTGATGCTCTTGCCCTTGTACTTCACTTCCAGGGTTTCACGGTTGTAGCGCTTGCCCTTGCACACGTCGCACGGCACATAGATATCCGGCAGGAAGTGCATTTCGACCTTGATCACCCCATCGCCCTGGCAGGCTTCACAGCGTCCACCCTTGACGTTGAACGAGAAGCGGCCCGGCCCGTAACCGCGTGAGCGCGATTCCGGCACGCCGGCAAACAGTTCACGAATTGGTGTGAACAAGCCGGTGTACGTGGCCGGGTTCGAGCGCGGCGTACGACCAATTGGGCTTTGGTCGATGTCGACGACTTTATCCAGATGCTGCAAACCATCGCAGCTGTCATGTGCCGAGGCTTCCAGCGTCGTCGCACCGTTCAGTGCAGTGGCGCTCAACGGGTAAAGTGTGTTGTTGATCAGTGTCGATTTACCCGAACCGGAAACGCCGGTGACGCACGTCAGCAGGCCAATTGGAATTTCCAGATTGACGTTGCGCAGGTTGTTGCCGCGAGCGCCTTTGATCTTCAGCAACTGTTTACGGTTTGGCGGCGTGCGCTTGTTCGGCACGGCGATCTTGACCCGGCCCGAAAGGTATTTTCCGGTCAGCGAATCCGGATGCGCCATCACCTCGGCCGCAGTGCCTTCGGCAACGATACGACCGCCGTGCACGCCGGCACCCGGGCCGATATCAACCACGTAATCAGCCATGCGAATGGCGTCTTCGTCGTGCTCGACAACAATTACCGTGTTGCCGATGTCGCGCAGATGGCGCAGCGTGCCGAGCAGGCGCTCGTTGTCGCGCTGATGCAGGCCAATCGACGGCTCGTCGAGGATGTACATCACCCCGACCAGACCGGCGCCAATCTGGCTGGCCAGACGAATACGCTGTGCTTCACCGCCCGAAAGCGTGTCGGCGCTGCGATCAAGCGTCAGGTAATCGAGACCGACGTTGACCAGAAACTGCAGGCGCTGGCAGATCTCTTTGAGAATCTTGTCGGCAATTTCACCACGGCGGCCGGGCAGGGTAAGGCTGCTGAAATATTCAGCCGCATCGCCAATCGGCAAACCGGTCACCGCCGGCAGCGTGCGTTCACCGACCCACACATGGCGGGCTTCACGGCGCAGGCGCGCACCGCAACAGTCCGGGCACGGTTGGGTGCTGAGCAGCTTGCCGAGTTCTTCGCGCACGCTGCTTGATTCTGTCTCGCGGTAGCGGCGATCGAGGTTCGGCACGATGCCTTCGAACGGGTGCGAGCGTTTAACGATATCGCCACGATCATTGAGGTAGCGGAAATCAACCGCTTGCGTGCCGCTGCCGAACAGAATGACTTTCTGATGCTCGGCACTGAGATCGTCGAAAGGTATTTCCAGGCTGAAACCGTAATGCGCCGACAGCGAGCCGAGCATCTGGAAGTAATAAACGTTGCGCCGGTCCCAGCCTCGAATCGCGCCTTCGGCCAAGGTCATCTCGCCGTTGATCAGGCGCTTGGTGTCGAAGAATTGCTTAACACCCAGGCCGTCGCAAGAAGGGCAGGCGCCTGCGGGGTTGTTGAACGAGAACAGCTTCGGCTCAAGCTCGCTGATCGAATGGCCGCAATGCGGGCAGGCGAAACGGGCGGAGAAGATAATCTCTTTGAGGTCGCTGTCTTCGTCATCCATTGGCGCGATGAGCGCAATACCGTCAGCCAGATTCAGCGCGGTCTCGAACGACTCGGCCAGGCGCTGTTGCAGGTCGGCACGCACCTTGAAACGGTCAACGACCACATCAATGCTGTGCTTCTTCTGTTTATCCAGCTTGGGCAGCTCGTCAAGCTCATGCAGCCGGCCATTGATGCGGGCACGCACAAAACCCTGGGCGCGCAGCTCCTCGAATACCGAGAGGTGCTCACCTTTGCGCTCGCGCACAACTGGCGCCAGCAGCATCAACTTGCTGCCTTCTGGCAATGCCAACGCCTGATCAACCATCTGGCTGACGGTTTGCGCCTCCAGCGGAACGTCGTGATCCGGGCAGCGCGGAATACCCGCGCGTGCATACAGCAGACGCAGGTAGTCGTAGATTTCGGTGATTGTGCCGACAGTCGATCGCGGGTTGTGCGATGTCGACTTTTGCTCGATTGAGATAGCCGGCGACAAACCTTCGATCGTGTCGACGTCGGGTTTTTCCATCATCGACAGGAATTGGCGGGCATACGCCGAAAGTGATTCGACGTAACGGCGCTGGCCTTCTGCATAAAGCGTGTCGAACGCCAGTGATGACTTGCCCGAGCCAGACAAGCCGGTGATGACAATCAGCTTGTCCCGCGGCAGAGTCAGGTCGATATTCTTCAGGTTATGGGTTCTAGCCCCACGTATCAGAATCTTGTCCACAAACAGCGGCCTCGCTTGGCGGGCGGAGAAACGATCAAGTATACGGCCGGTACGCCCCCTGCGGCAAAGTGCGCTCCTGTGCCGCAGGTTAGATGACTGGTAGAATCGTCGGCTTGTTCGAATAGGGTCAATTCAATGCACGATCTGCACAGCGAGCGTATGAGTGGTAGCGAAACCCGTGCGGCGGGTGGTCTGGCAATGGTTTTTGCCTTTCGTATGCTCGGCATGTTCATGGTTTTGCCGGTGTTAGCAACCTATGGAATGGACCTCAAGGGCAGTACGCCCGCGCTTATCGGTTTGGCCATTGGCGCATACGGCCTGACTCAGGCCTTTTTCCAAATCCCGTTCGGGGTGATTTCTGATCGTATCGGCCGGCGTCCGGTTATCTATCTCGGGCTGCTGATTTTTGCCGCCGGCAGTGTGCTGGCCGCAGGCGCGGATTCTATCTGGGGTGTTATTGCAGGCCGCGTGCTGCAAGGCGCAGGCGCTATTTCTGCGGCGGTCATGGCCTTGCTTTCGGACCTCACACGCGAGCAACACCGAACCAAGTCGATGGCCATGATCGGCATGAGTATTGGCCTGTCGTTCGCCGTGGCGATGGTGGTCGGGCCGTTGCTGACGCGCGCATTCGGACTCTCCGGATTATTTTTGGCGACCGCTGGTCTGGCGATTGTCGGCATATTGATTATTGCCTTTGTGGTGCCGTCTTCTGCAGGACCGCTGCAGCACCGTGAGTCGGGCGTGGCCAAGCAAGCGCTGATCCCGACCCTGAAAAATCCGGATCTGCTGCGCCTCGATCTGGGGATTCTGGCCCTGCACGCCATTCTCATGGCGAGCTTTGTAGCGCTGCCGCTGGCGCTGGTTGAACAGGGTAACTTGCCTAAAGAGCAGCACTGGTGGGTGTACCTGACCGCCTTGCTGATCGGCTTCTTCGGCATGGTGCCGTTCATTATCTATGCCGAGAAAAAACGCCAGATGAAGCGCGTGCTGGTCGGCGCAGTCGCGGTGCTGATGCTGTGCGAGCTTTATTTCTTCGAGTTCGGCACGAGCCTGCAAGCGCTGGTGATCGGTCAGGTCGTGTTCTTCACCGCATTCAACCTGCTCGAGGCTTCGCTGCCATCGTTAATCAGTAAGGTGGCCCCAGCAGGCGGCAAGGGCACCGCGATGGGCGTGTACTCGACCAGCCAATTTCTCGGGGCCGCGATTGGTGGCATTGTCGGTGGCTGGATGTATCAGCATTACGGACTTTCAGGTGTATTCATCGGGTGTGCGGCAATGGCGCTTCTTTGGCTCATCTTTGCTGTTAATATGAAGGAACCTCCATACGTAACCAGCCTGCGCTTGCCGTTGAGCGCAGCCTCGCTGCAAGATGTCGGATTGGTCGAACGTTTAATGGCAGAGCCCGGTGTGGCGGATGCTGTAGTAGTGGCCGATGAGTCAGCCATCTACATCAAAGTGGATACTCAACAATTGGATCGCCCGTCACTGGATCGCTTGATTGGATCAGCCCCGGTGATGAGCTGAAAGCTTAGGAGAACGTTATGGCCCGTGGGGTTAACAAAGTCATTCTGGTCGGTACCTGCGGACAAGATCCGGAGACCCGCTACCTGCCAAACGGTAACGCGGTTACCAACCTGAGCCTGGCTACCAGTGAGCAGTGGACCGACAAGCAAACCGGACAGAAGGTCGAGAAGACCGAATGGCACCGCGTTTCAATGTTCGGCAAAGTGGCTGAAATTGCTGGCGAGTATCTGCGTAAAGGTTCGCAGGTCTACATCGAAGGCAAGCTGCAGACCCGTGAGTGGGAAAAAGACGGTATCAAGCGTTACACCACCGAAATCGTGGTCGACATGCAAGGCACCATGCAACTGCTCGGCGGTCGTCCGAACAACGATAGTGGTGATTCCGCTCCACGTCAGCAGCGTCCTGCGCCGCAACAGCGTGCACCACAGCCTCAGGCTGCGCCACGTCCTGCGCCGGCTCCACAGCCAGCCGCTGACTACGACAGCTTCGATGACGACATCCCGTTCTAAGTAACGGATGATGTAATCATCTAAAAGCTGTTGATGAAGCCTCCGTTTACGGGGGCTTCATCGTTTCTGCTCAATTGAAATGGCGACACTCATTGCACGCGCAGTGCAGCGTTGAGTGGGGCTGATCGCGCTTACATGCCACTTTGGGCCTTGATGTCGCCCTTGGTGCCCGCATCGGTGTCCATCCAGAAGCTGGCGGCATCGGGATTGTCGGTTACGGTGTAGGTGATCATGCCTTGCTGGAAATGCAGCGCGCCGCCAGTGTGTTTGGCTTTCACCGACTTGCCGTTGACCCAGACCTGATTTTTCGCGTCGATACGGATTTTCGCGACGGTTAGTCCTTCGTCACTTACGGCCGTCAGCTGTCGGTCACCGTGCCCAGTACTGGCTTTTGGGGTGGCTTCGGTCTGGCTGCTGCCGTAACCCGCTTTGGCATTTTCGGCTTTGGTTTTATTGATGTCGCAGCCTTGCATCTCGGATATCTGAGTGCACCCGGAGCGTTCGAGTTTCTCCCGGTATTTGCTGTCAATCGCGTTGGCGTTCAGGCAAACCAATGAAACAACCGCGCCAACCAGTAGTGTATTTATGCGCATGATGTTGATCCTTTTTGAAGGTTACCTAAGCGTAATCAATAATCCGGACTTGACCCGTGCCATCCGAAGGGCGGCGATGGGCGTGGCGACCCGGCAATAGCGCGACTTAATCAAACTAAACTGACGTGGGTCATGTGATACTTTATCTGCCCGCGTTAAGTGGGCGTTTTCATGTGACCTGATTTTGTTTTTGCTCGCCTGAGCTTTAGTATGCAAGTTATGTGACCTCACAGAAGCTTTGTTAGCTTTCTCTTATTTATAACCGTACTGATTGCTGAGATAGCTATCGATTATGCGAATGCGTTTGATGCTGTTAGGTGGTGGCAATGTGCTGGGGCAGGCGCTGATTCAGCAGGGCGCCGAGGAAGACATTGGCTTTCTGGCACCCAAGCCGCCGGAGTCGGGTTGGGATGCTGCCAGCCTGACTCAGTTGCTCGATGAGACTCGCCCGGATGCCCTGATCAATCTGGCGTATTACTTCGACTGGTTTCAGGCCGAGACGGTGACCCCTGCGCGCTTCAACGAGCAGCAGCGGGCGGTCGAGCGTCTGGCTGAGTTGTGCAAGCACCATGAAATCATGCTGATTCAGCCTTCTAGCTATCGCGTATTCGATGGCTCGCGAGCGACTGCTTACAGTGAAAAAGACGACCCTGCACCTTTGGGCTTGCATGGTCAGGCCATGCGATACCTTGAGCAAAGTGTCCGCGCTACCTGCCCGCGGCATGTGCTGTTGCGCTTTGGCTGGCTTCTGGATGGCACCCCTGAGGGGTTGCTGGGGCGTTTCCTGAGCCGCGCCGAGCGTGATGAAGCGTTGTATCTGGCAGATGACCGGCGCGGTAATCCGACGCCAATTGATGACGCCGCGCGGGTGATACTCGCGGTACTCAAGCAACTGGATTGCATGACTCCGCTGTGGGGGACTTACCACTACGGCGGCCACGAGGCGACAACCTCGCTGGCGTTAGGGCAGGCTGCCCTGAGTGAGGCGCGTAACTTCCGCAGTAGTTTGGTTGAGGAAATCACCCCGCAAGCCCACGTCGCACGCCCTGATGCGTCCGAAGAGCCGCAGCATGCGGTGTTGGCTTGCAAAAAAATCCTTCATACCTTCGGCATAAAACCCCGCGCCTGGCGTGCGGGACTGCCTAATCTACTGGACTATTACTACCGCCATGTCTGATTTACCTGTTCTTGTTACGGGTGGGGCCGGTTTCATCGGCTCACATCTGGTTGATGCACTGCTGGCTGAAGGGCGCAGCGTGCGCGTGCTCGACAATCTGTCGATGGGCAAGCGCGACAACCTGCCGCTGGATAACCCGCGACTGCAGTTTATCCAGGGCGATGTCGCCGACGCAGCCGTTGTTAGCGATGCTGTTGCCGGTTGTGCTGCGGTCGTACACCTGGCGGCAGTTGCCTCGGTGCAGGCGTCGGTGGATGACCCGGTGAGTACGCATCAAAGCAACTTCGTCGGCACCCTGAATATCTGTGAAGCCATGCGCCTGCATGGACTCAAGCGCGTCGTGTTCGCCTCGAGTGCAGCAATTTATGGCAGCAACGGTCAGGGCCAGTCGATTGTCGAGGAAACCGCCAAAGCGCCGCTCACGCCTTATGCGTCAGATAAATTGGCCAGTGAGTACTATCTGGACTTTTATCGCCGTGAGCACGGTCTGGAGCCGGCGATTTTTCGCTTCTTCAACATCTTCGGCCCGCGTCAGGACCCTTCGTCACCTTATTCCGGGGTGATCAGTATCTTCACCCAGCGCGCTCAGCAAAATTTGCCGATCAGCGTGTTTGGCGATGGTGAACAAACCCGCGATTTCTTCTATGTGGCTGATTTGGTCGCCCTGCTGATGCAAGGCCTGAAGACGTCTGACGTCGGCGTTGATGCGCTGAATGTCGGCTGGAATCAAACCACCAGCCTCAATCAACTGCTCGAGTCGATTGGCGAATTGTTTGGCGGTTTGCCCGAGGTGAGTTATAAGGCGCCGCGTGCCGGCGACATTCGTCACTCACGCGCCGATAACACGCGTTTGCAGTCGCGTTATCAAATGCCTGAGCAAACCTCGATCAAGCAAGGTCTGAAAAACCTGCTGGGGCTTTAGTCACTTTCTTCGCAGCAAAAAAAACCGGCACTGAGCCGGTTTTTTTGTGCCTGAGATTATTCTCAGAACTTGTAGCCGAGGCCGACCATGTAAACCCATGGATCAACGTCAACGTTCACTTTCAGGTTGCCGACACCGGCCAGGTCAACGTGGGCGTTGGTGTCGATATCGATGTAACGGATCTGGCCGTTGATCATCCAGTTGTCATTGATCATGTAGTCGGCGCCGATCTGCGCGGACGCACCCCATGAGTCGCTGACGTCAAGATTGCTGAAACCTTTGGCTTCTGCGGAGCCTGAAGTCGAAGCATCGTAAAACGCGGTGTAGTTGATGCCGATGCCGACGTAAGGCTGGAACGCATAGTTCTTGTCCAGCGGGTAATAAACCAGGCTCAGGGTAGGCGGCAGTTGCTTAACGTCGCCGAGGTTGCCGTTGAGGCCGGCCAGGCCGCCGGGCAGGCCGGATACGCCGATGTCATGCGAGAACGGGGTGGCTGCCAGCAATTCGAGGCCCAAGTGGTCGGTCATCATGTAAGCGAAGTTCAAACCGAGCTGGGTGCTGCTATCAACAGTTGCGTGACCACCCAGGTCACCCAGCGGGCTGCCAATGCCTGAGCTGTCTTCGTGCGGGTCAACGGTAATTGCACCGGCACGAACGATGATGTCACCGGCTTCGTGCGCCTGAGCGAACGGTGCAACCATGGCGAGCGCAAGAAGGGGAGCTGCAAACAGTTGCTTATTCATTAATTAACTCCATCGAGTTGCTGTAAATCGGGAATGGAATAAGCATAAGGCTTGGTAAAAAGCGCTTGTTGATCCAGCTCAATAGGATGGCATTCTGCCCAATCTCGACTAATGGATTGCCTTTGCCTGCGCGTCTAGATGATAATGGTTATCTTTAGTACTTCGCGTATCTGTCAAGGAAACTGCATGAACCCCCATCCTCTTCGTGCGCTCATTGCGGCCATGCTGCTATCTAGCGGCACGCTCGTTGCGGCACCGCTCGACAATGCACTCGATGAAAGCCAAGGGCTGGCTCAAGACGCCAAAGCCTCGCAAGCGCGCATCGAAAAGCTTGATGACAGCAGCCGTGAAATGCTCGGTGAGTACCGCGATGCCGTACAACAAGCCGAAGCCCTGAAAGGCTACAACCAACAACTGCGCGAGCTGGTTGAAGCTCAGCGCAAAGAGCTTGAGGGTTATCAGGCCCAACTCGACGGGATCGAGCGCACGCAGGAAGCCGTGACGCCGTTGATGCGGCAAATGGTTGAGGTGCTGGGTGAGTTCATTGCGGCCGACGTACCGTTCTTGCCGCAAGAGCGTGCAGATCGCCTCGCTCAACTTGAGGAAATGATGCCGCGAGCCGACATCAGTCTGGCGGAAAAATACCGGCGCATTCTGGAGGCCTATCAAGTCGAGAGCGATTACGGTCGCACGCTTGAAGCCTGGCGTGGTGAGCTGCCTGTAGAGGGCGGCACGCGCAATGTCGAGTTCCTGCGCCTGGGGCGCGCAATGCTTTATTACCAAACACTCGACGGCCGTGAAAGTGGCTGGTGGAATCCGCAGGCACAAAGCTGGCAGGTGCTCGATAACGCTGCACGGCGTCCGTTGCACCAGGCGTTGGCGATTGCCCGTCAGGAAGAGGCGCCGGCGTTGCTTGAGTTACCTGTCAAAACCTTGGTTGGGGAGAGCCATTAATGCGTCCTGTCATTCAGCGAAATCTGCTCGGCGCGCTCTTGCTCAGCCTGCTGCCAATAATGGCCTCGGCCAACGAAGTACTCAGCCCTGAACAATTGCTGCAACGCATTCGCAGTGATCGTGCCAGTGAAGTAACGGCTATGCAGGCGCGCGAAAAGGCGTTTATCAGCGAAAGCGCTGAGCGTGCGCAAATGCTCAGTAAAGCCAAGGCGGCACTGAGCCAGCAGCAAGCCGAAGCGGCTCGCTTGAAAGCCGAATTCGACCTTCAGGAAACCCAGTTGGCAGAGCAGGAAAAACTGCTCAACCAACGCGTAGGTCACTTGGGCGAACTGTTCGGCGTGGTCCGTCAGAGCGCTGGCGATGTGGCCGGGCAATGGCAAGACAGCCTGCTCAATGCGCAATTCCCCGAGCGTCTGGAGCGTCTGAATAATCTGGCGAAAAGCCGCACCTTGCCGGCCGCGCAAGATCTAGAAGCTTACTGGATGCTGCTGCTTGAAGACCTTACCGCGAGTGGTCAGGTTGCGCGGGTGAAGTTGCCGGTTGTTGCTGCCGACGGCACGCGCAGCGAGAAGCAGGTACTGCGCGTTGGGGCGTTTTCGGCGTTCGACGACGATGCATTCCTGCGTTTCGATGCCGACACCCAGAACCTCCTGACTCCGGCGCGTCAGCCTTCCGGGCAAGCGTTGGTGAGTGATTACCTGCAAAGCAAAGAGGCCTTGGGCGTACTGCCGATTGACCCGACTCGTGGCACCTTGCTGGCGCAGTTGCAGCGTCAACCGACGCCGTGGGATCGCTTGCAACAAGGCGGCCTGGTGGGTTGGGTGATTGTCGCGCTGGGCGTTGTTGGTTTGCTGCTTGCGCTGTGGCGCATGGCTGTTCTGGGGCGTGCCGGACGTGGCGTGAGTGCGCAGATGCGTGACCTGAGTGCGCCGCGTGATGACAACCCGCTGGGCCGGGTGATTGGCGTGCTCGGCGCCAAGCCGCAGCTGTCGGATCTG
Organism: Pseudomonas marincola; assembly: GCF_900682675.2. Classification (NCBI taxonomy): domain Bacteria; kingdom Pseudomonadati; phylum Pseudomonadota; class Gammaproteobacteria; order Pseudomonadales; family Pseudomonadaceae; genus Pseudomonas; species Pseudomonas marincola. The sequence goes on from NZ_LR215729.2 coordinate 794,631, forward strand.
GAGACGCTGGAGTTGAAACTCGACGAGGCGATCATGCTCGAAACTCCGCCGCTGGAGAAAGGCCAGGGCCTGCTCAAACTGCTGAGTGCAGTTGCGCCGCTGCTGGGCTTGCTGGGTACGGTCACCGGGATGATCGTCACCTTCCAGGCGATTACTCAGGGCGGTGGCGGCGACTCGCGACTAATGGCCGACGGTATTTCGCAGGCGCTGGTCACCACCGTGCTGGGCTTGTTGGTGGCAATCCCGCTGCTGTTCCTGCACACCTTGCTGGCCAGCCGCAGCAAAAATCTGATCCAACTGCTTGAGCAACAAAGCGCCGGCCTGATTGCCCTGCATTTGTCCGGAGCACCGCGTCGTGAGTGAAGTCTACGGCCTGTGGCTGCGTCTGACCGACAGCGGCTACGCCTTGCTCGATTTCATGCAGGCGGGCGGCGTTGTGATGTGGGCGTTAGCGGGGTTGTGCGTGCTGTTCTGGACGCTGGCTTTCGAGCGCCTGTGGTTTATTCGCCGGGTTTTCCCGCAATGGGCCACTGAGCGCTTGCATGCGTGGCAAGCGATGCAGCAGGAAAGCGCAGAAAACTGGCAGCGCTCGGTACGCAGCGCCTGGCTTGCGCAGGCTCGCGAGCAACTGATGGGCCCGCTGCGCCTGAGCAAAACGCTGGTGGCCATGTACCCGCTGCTCGGCTTGCTGGGCACAGTGAGCGGCATGGTTGCGGTGTTCGATGTGCTGGCCATTAACGGCAGCGGTAATCCGCGAGGCATGGCGGCGGGCGTCTGGCAGGCAACACTGCCGACGATGGCCGGCATGGTGTTGGCGATTAGTGGATTGTTCAGCCTGGCGCGTCTTGAACGTGACGCCCGTCAGGCAATTGAGCGGCTGGCTGACCAGCTGCGTCACGACTGAGATAGATCATCATGAGAATGCGTCGTCACCATCAGCAAGACGAAGACACCGGCATCGACCTCACACCGATGCTCGATGTGGTTTTCATCATGCTGATTTTCTTCATCGTCACCAGCTCCTTTATCAAGGAGTCGGGTGTCGAAGTGCAGCGTCCACAAGCCGAAACGGCCAATCCGCAGGACAAGGGCAATATCCTGATCGCGGTGACTGCCGACGGGCAGGTGTGGATGGATAAAAAGGTGGTGGATGTACGCAGCGTGCGTGCGCACATTGAGCGCATGCGGGTCGACCAGCCGGAAGGTTCGGTGGTGGTGCAGGCTGATCAGGATGCACGTACCGGTCTGGTGGTGCAGGTGATGGATCAGGCGCGTCTGGCCGGTGTGCAAGACGTAGCGCTGGCGGCCAGTTCGGGAGCGCTTTGATGCGTTTACTCGGATCATTAGCCGCCGCGTGTCTGGTCGCGCTGGGTCTGTTCGGCTTGATGCTTTACATGGTCGCGCCGCCACACAGCCAGCCTTCGGATGAGCCGGTGTCGGTCGCCAACTTCGTGCGCATGGACACCGACACCAGCAGCCCCGAGTCGCGTACCCGCCAGCAAGCGCCGCAACCGCCGCAGCCACAAACACCTCAGCCGCCGACTCCGCCAACGCCGGTCGCGGCCACGCCAAGCGCAAGCTTGCCGGCGCTGGATATGCCGATGCCGAGCCTGAGTGCTGGCGTCAGCGTCAGTGTTGCCCCCGCACCAAGCCTGACCGGTCTGAGCGCCGCTGCGGTAGCGCCAGCGGCTGCACCTGCACCTGCTGCGCCGGCTGATTCCGGCGCTGCTGCGGGTGGGCCGGAAAGCGAAGTGATGCCGCTCAATGATGTGCGTCCGGAGTATCCGCGTTATGCCTTGCAGCGTGGAATTCAGGGGCACGTCAAATTGGCCTTTACCATCACCCGCGCCGGCAAGGTCGAAAATGTGCGGGTGCTGGAGGCTGAGCCTGCCAACGTATTTGAACGTGAAGCGCGTCGCGCCGCCGTGCGCTGGCGTTTTGCGCCGCGCACGGAGAGCGGTTTGGCAGTGTCCCGTGAGGCGGTAAAAACCTTGTACTTTCGTTTAGAGGGGAAAGGCTGATATGTATCGTTTACTGTTTTTGACTGCTTTGGTTTGGGCGTCAGCGACACAGGCTGCGCAATCAGTTGATCCCTCTGTGTTGAAGGCGCTGAATACGGCGCAAGCGGCTCAGCAGCAGGGTAATTACTCCGCCGCCAGGCGCGCACTGGATGGCGCCAAAGCAGCGCCTGATACGCTTGAGCAAGCCTTGCTATGGCGCAGCCGGGGTTATCTGGCCTGGGCCGAGGGCAACAACGCGCAAGCCATCGAGTTGCTTGATAAAGCGCTCAAGAGCAAACACTTAGACGCTGAACAAAGTGCCACCGAGACCATCAATCTGGCACGGCTGAATCTGGTCGAAAAGCGCTATAAGCAAGTCATCAGCTTGCTGGCACCGCTTCAGGCCAAGGCCAATGAAGAGCAGCTGCAAATGCTGGTGCAGGCTTATCAGGGCGCAGGGCAACCAGCCAAAGCGCTGCCTTTAGCCGAGCGCTACGTCAAAGCCAATCCAAAGGCTGCGGACAGCTGGCTGCAGTTTCTGGTTTCCATGAATGCGCAGTTAAAGCGCTATCCAGCTGCCGAAAACTGGCAGCGTCAGTTGCTCAAACGTCACGTCAATGATGTGCAGCAATGGCGGCAATTGGCAGCGCTCGAGCAAATTAGCGGCAAACCTGAGCGCGCCCTGGCGACCTTGCGTGCGGCTTACCGCAAAGGGCTGCGGTTCAAAGCCAGCGAGTTGGATAATCTGGTGCTCATGGCCAGTGCAGCGGACCAGCCATGGCAGGGCGCAACCTTGCTGCAAGGCATGCTTGAACAAGGTTATCTGCAGCGCAGCAGTGCCCGCGAAGAGCGTTTGGGCAGCCTCTGGTGGCAAGCGCGTGATCGCCAAAAGGCCGTGCAGGTATTCCAGCAACTGGCCAAAAACAGCGGCAGCGGCCAGCACTGGCTGAAGGTCGCGCAACTGCAAATGGAGCAGGCGCATTGGAAGGCCGGCCTCGCGGCACTGAAAAAGGCCGAAGCGGGCGGCGCCAACCGTAAAACCGTCAATGACTGGCGACGCTGGGCTGAAAGCGAACTGAGCTTCGCCGAAGACTCAAACCTGCTCAGCAACCGTTAAGCCGCGCATGCGGGGTGGGTGGTTTATGCGTTGGTGCATAAATCGCCTGACGGATTGCGTCGCCAAGCTCCGCTATCCATCCTCCGGTTTGTGGTGTGAATCGTATTCCACCGGCACCTCGACGGAGGATGGTTAACCCGCAGGGTAAACCGTCATGGCGGGCTTCGGGATGTACCGATTCCGGTTTTTTGTGCGGTCGGTGCCCCGGTCAATTGGTGTGGATTGGATTATGCGTTGGTGCATGAGTCGCCTGACGGATTGCGTCGCGAAGCTCCGCTATCCATCCTCCGGTTTGTGGGGTGAATCGTATTGCACCGGCATCTCGACGGAGGATGGTTAACCCGCAGGGTAAACCGTCATGGCGATCTGCGGGGTTTACCGGTTCCCGATTTTTGTGCGGTCTGTGCGCCGGTCGATTGCCGAGGATTGGTTTATGCGTTGGTGCATGAATCGCCTGACGGATTGCGTCGCGGACCTCCGCTATCCATCCTCCGGTTTGTGGGGTGAATCGTATTCCGCCGGCATCTCGACGGAGGATGGTTAACCCGCAGGGTAAACCGTCATGGCGATCTTCAGGATGTACCTGTTCCCGATTTTTGTGCGGTCTGTGCGCCGGTCGATTGCCGAGGATTGGTTTATGCGTTGGTGCATGAATCGCCTGACGGATTGCGTCGCGAAGCTCCGCTATCCATCCTCCGGTTTGTGGCGGGAGTCTAATGCCGCGGTGACCATCTCGATGGAGGATGGTTAACCCGCAGGGTAAACCGTCATGACGATCTTTGGGATGTACCCATTCCGGTTTTTTGTGCGTTCGGCGCGCCGGTTATTTGCCGTGGGTGGGTTTATGCGTCGATGTATAAATCGCCTGACGGATTGCGTCGCGAAGCTCCGCTATCCATCCTCCGGTTGTACGGCTTTAGCTGTCCGGTAATTCGTAGGGGTAGATTTTGCTGGCCTGTAATTGGTAGCCGGCGTCGGCTATTTCGCTGCTGGCGCTTTCAACTTTAACTTTACCCTCAATCCAGAACGGCTGATACAGCGACTCCATTTTCACGGGCTTCTGGCTGCGGACCATTACGATCTGGTTGGGCGGTGGTGGCGGTACGTGGATGCAGGCGCCGAAATAGGGCACGAGCAAAAAACTGGTAACGTCGCCGTTATCGTCGGTATCCAGCGGCACGATGTAGCCGGGCAGGCGGATGTTCTCACCGTCGAGCGCTTTGACCACGGGGGCATTAAGCGCCGGCTGACTGGCTGCCGGGCCAGACTCGTTGAGCACATTGGCGAGTTGCGAGAGATCATGCATTGGCGCCATTTGCGCAGCTACCGGTGGCGCGTCTGGCGGGATCAGGTCGTCCCAGATCAATTCGCGAACCGGATTGGCGCTGGCGGCAGATGCCGCCAGCAAGCTGCTGGCCAGGAGTAGGGCGGTGATAAAGCGTGGCATCGGATGCGCTCGTAACGGTTAAAGGTGAATGGACAAGCCATCCGCCAGAGATTGACGGTATGCGCGCCACGCCGGGATACAGCCCATCAGCAACGCAGCACAGAGAATAGCGCCGAGCAGGCTCCAGTCATAGTGCGACGGCAGGCTCAGCGGCAGGTACAAACCGTAATTGGCTTGCACATAGCCTTGCGCCAGCGCGATGCCGACGTAAAGCAAGCCGAGGCCGAGCGCCACGCCGGCCAGCGCCAGGCTGAATGCCTCAAGTATCAGCAACCCTGCGACGTGGATCGGGCGGGCGCCGACTGAGCGCAGAATGGCCATCTCGCGGCGGCGTTCATTGAGGCTGGTCAGGATGGCGGTGAGCATGCCGATCAAACCGGTCAGCACGACAAACAGCGACACCACAAATAGTGCCTTCTCTGCCGTACTCATCAGGCTCCAGAGTTCCTGCAAGGCCACGCCCGGCAAAATCGCCAGCAACGGTTCGCCGCGGTATTCGTTGATTTCGCGTTGCAGGGCAAAGGTTGCGATTCTGCTTTTCAGGCCCAGCAACATGGCCGTAATCGCCTGCGGTTGCAGATCCATTGCGCGCACTTGTTCTGCGCTGACGCCCTGACCCTTACGCGCTGGCATGCCGTTTTTCCAGTCGACGTGCAGCGCTTCCATGCCGCTCAGGGAAATATGCAGGGTGCGGTCTACCGGGGTGCCAGTGCGCTTGAGAATGCCGACGACGTGAAAGGGTTTGTCGGCATGTTTAACCAGGCTGATGGTGGCTATGCCGTGCGCGAGGACCAGTTCGTCCTTGAGCTTGTAATGCAGCGCCTCGGCCACCTCGGCGCCCAGTACGACTTCGAACGGATCATCGGCGAATGCGCGGCCCTGAGCCAGTTCGAGTGCTTGCTTGCGCCCGTAGCGGTAGTGGCTGAAATAGTCGGTGGACGTACCCATTACGCGATAGCCGCGATGCGAGTCGCCCAGTGAAATTGGAATTGCCCACTTCACTTGCGGGTGCTTGGCGATGGTTTCGTAGCTGTCCCAGCGGATATTGTTGGTGGCGTTGCCGATGCGAAAAACCGAGTAGAGCAGCAGGTTGATCGAGCCTGAACGTGCGCCCACGATCAGGTCGGTGCCGCTGATGGTATTGGCAAAGCTGGTGCGCGCCTCGGTACGCACGCGCTCGACCGCCAGTAACAGGCAAACAGACAGAGCAATGGTGAATACCGTGAGCAAGGCGGTGAAGCGGCGGTTGGCCAGACTGGCCAGCGCCAGACGAAATAGGTACACGCTTAATTCTCCATCTCACGCTTGACGCGATTGAGCGATGCCAGCGATTCAGTGCGGTCGAAATGTTTGGCCAGACTGTGGTCGTGGCTGACAAACAACAGGCTGGATTCGGCCGTGGCGCACTCGGCGAACAGTAACTCCAGAAAGCGTTCACGCGAGTCGGCATCCAGTGCCGAGGTCGGCTCGTCCGCAATCACCAGCGCCGGCTGGCCGATCAGGGCGCGAGCGGCTGCCACACGTTGTTGCTGACCAATCGACAGCGTGTCGGCGCGGCGTTCCAGCAAATTGCGATCTGCCAGGCCCAAATGGCCGAGCAGTTCAGTCGCGGCTTTGGCAACGCTGCCATGACGAAAGCGTGCGCGGCTGCTGCGTAGTTTCGAGAAGTGGCAGGGCAATTCGACGTTTTCGCGCACCGACAAAAAAGGCAGCAGGTTGAACTGCTGGAAGATGTAGCCGGTGTGATCCACCCGAAAGCGATCCCGTGCGCTGGCGCTCATGGCGCCGAGATCCTGGTTGAGCAGCATGACGGTGCCACGGCTGGCTTTCTGTACGCCGCCAAGCAAACCCAGCAAGGTGGTTTTGCCGCTGCCGCTGGGGCCACTGAGAAACAGCCGCTCACCGCGTTGCAGGGTCAGGCTCGGAATGTCCAACAGCTCATTCTGGCCGGGCCAGGCAAAGCCCAAGTCGGTCAAACTAATCAACGTCGAGGTCATGTTCATGTCGGTCGAGTTGCCCCGACCGATCTTCGCTTGGTGTGCTTAAAAGTTGGCAGTCGCGTTAGCCGGGTCCAATTGTGCACCTTTCTGGCCCGCCGGGCCGATCATCTGCAGTTGAATCTTGTGCATGCCCGAGAAACGCTTGAACAGCCCGCCAAGATCCAGCTGGCCAAGGGCCTCGGGTTGTTTGCAGTCGAAGCTGTACTGCGCGTGAATATCGCTGTGTTCATGTTCATGTTCATGTTCATGCTTATGGTCGCTGTCGTCGGCGCTGTGTGCATGCTCCGCGTGCTCTTCATGGCCGCCAAACATAGGCCCGTCAATGTCTTGCTCGATGACGCTGCAGTTACCGTTTTGCAAACCAAACAAGGTTACCGGATCGGCCAGCGCGCGTGCCACTTCGGCAACAACGGCTTTATCTTCGGCAGAGTTTGCCGCGTGCTCGAAGCCCAATAGGTTCATCGCCGGGCTGTTGAGTTCAAGTTCCAGAGTGTGTTCGTCGAGCGCCGCGTTTAGCTGCGCCGAGCCATGCTCATGCGCGGGGAGGCTGTCGTGGTCAGTGTGATCATGCTCTTGAGCGGTAGCCAACAATGGCAGCAGAACGAAGGGGGCAGCAAGGAGTAAGCGGCGCATATCGAGTCCATGTGTCGTGTGATGATTGTTACGTTATAACGAAATATAACAGCAATTGCTATCAGCAGTTGTCGCTCACCCTCTCTGCGTGGGAGCATTCAAGCATTACGGTGGAGGTAGCGATGGTGCGCATACGCGGCAAGATCGGCGAATGGCCGGTGGATTTGACGGTCGAAATGGAGCCGCATGAGTGGGCTCAACTGGCGGGGCGGGCGGAGGCCGCAGCGCAGGATGTTGCGCCCACACCTCCGGTTGCGGCATCAGCGCCGGCTACCGATGACTTGTGGAGCACAAGCCTGACGCTGCTGCGCAATGCCGGGCAAATCGATGGTCCGCAATTGCTGGGGCAATTGTCGGCACTGGTCGGCAGCGAGCTAGCCGGTAAGCGCCTGCTGGTGCGCATGCGCCACAGTCCGCTGGTGCGGGTTGAGAATGGTGAGGATGCGCCGGTTTATCACTGGCTGGGAGAGGCGTGAGGCCGCATTGCGCCGCCTCACGCATACAAAATCTCAAGTTATTGCTGCTTGATGGCGTCCCACGACTCGCCGGCAACCCACAGGCAAACGCCCAACAGCACGGCATCCTTGATCAGGAACGAGCCCAGCAGCGAAGGGAAAAGCCCCTCGGTATGTAAAACACCGGGCGTGCTGAACAGGAATGTCAGGGTTGTCAGGAATAAACCGATAGCCAGCAGGGCACCCAGCAGCGAGGCTTTTTTACTGAGCGGATACAGGGCCAGCAACGCGGCAATGATCAGCTCGCCGGTACCAATCATGGATGACACGCCTTGCACGCTGCCCACCGCGTAAAGCCAGGACAGCAGTGGTGAGTTTTGAATCAGGCCGCTGATAGCCTGAGCTTCGTCGGGGTGGTACTTGAACGCACCAATCCAGGCGATGATGAAAACCGTGCCGTACAGCGCGAGGTAAAAACCGATTTTTGAAAGTTTGTTCGACATACGTCCCTGCAACCTTTAGAGAGCTATAAAAACGCCGCAGATCCGAGAGGGATTCTGCGGCGGTGTTGTCTCTACAGAGCCGGTGGGGCGATAAAAATTACATCAGTAAATCGCTTGATACAGTTTGCGCCGGTACAACGTCACCAACGGGTGATCATTGCCCAGCAGCTCGAACACCTGCAGCAAGGTCTTGTGGGCGATGCCGTCAGCGTAGCCACGGTTGCGCACAAACAGGCGCAACACCGCATCAAGTGCCGGCTCGTATTGTTGGCGGGCGAGTTGTTGGACGGCCAGTTGATGCACCGCCTCGTCATCTTCGCTGTTCTGCGCAATACGGGTTTTCAGGGCAGCGATATCCGGCATTTCAGCCGCCTGACGGAGGAACGTCAGTTGCGCCCGCGCACCCGCCAGTGCTTGCTTGTGTTCATCACCCTGCACGGCATTCAGGACGGTTTCGGCTTCTGCCAGCTCACCACGCTCAGCCATGCAGCGGGCATACAGAATCAGCCCCAGTGCGTTGCTGTTGTCCTCGGCGAGCAGTTGCTTCAACTGCGCTTCGGCTTCGCTGATATGGCCGTCGGCAAACAGCGCTTGCGCGCTTTTCAGCAGGTCGACTTGCGGCGCGGCGGGCTCGTTGACGTGAGGCTGGAGCATGGCGCGAATTTCAGACTCCGGCTTGGCGCCGCTAAAGCCATCTATCGGTTGGCCGTCCTTGAACAGCACCACGGTTGGCAGGCTGCGGATGCCAAAGCGGGCGACGATATCCTGCTCGGCATCGCAATCGACCTTGGCCAGCAGCAGTTCGCCCTGATAACCCTCGGTAATTTGCGCCAGCGTTGGCATCAGTGCTTTGCAGGGCGCGCACCAATCCGCCCAGAAGTCGACCAGAACCGGCTTGTGGAACGAGTTCTCGATGACCAGTTGATCAAACTGGGCAGCGCCGGAGATATCAAAAATATAAGGGGTGTCGCTCATGGTCGGCTCTCGCGGGTCAAAATAGAGGCGTTTACAGGTTTATAAATGCGGGCGGATGGCGCTTAAATCAAGGGTGAACTCAGCGCTCTGCATGATACAGGCTGACGTGGCGAAACTCGGCAGGTTCTGCCAGATCGGGCCAGGTACAGGCTTCCATCACGCCGAGGCGGGTGTACAGCGGATGTTCGAAGTTGCGCACCCGCGAGTCGGCAACCAGCGCCTGTTTGCCGCGGCTGAGGAATTCGTCGAGTAGCGGCAGATTGGTCCGGTCGTAGAGCACATCGGCGACGATGATCAGGTCGAAGCGATCCGCCTCGCTGAAAAAGTCATCCGAGTAGCCCAGCGTCACATTATTGAGTTCGGCATTGGCTTTACAGGCTGCGATCGCCAGCGGATCAAGGTCGCAGGCCACCACTTCGAGTGCGCCAGCCTTGGCGGCGGCAATCGCCGCTACGCCTGAGCCTGCACCGAAATCAAGCACGCGCTTGCCCGCCACCCAGTGCGGATTCTCGGCCAGCCAGCGGGCCAGCACCAGGCCGCTTGCCCAGCAGAAACACCAGTAGGTTGGCTCGTTGAGGATACGCATGGTTTCCTCAGGGCTGAACGCGCGCTGCATATTCTCGGGGTTGATCAGCCATAACTTCAGCTCAGTGCCCGGCAGTTGCGCGTCGACTAACTGTGCATCACCCAGCAGCTCGCTCAATGCCGCTTGCAAGTGGCCGGGTGGGCTCATGGCGCGGGGACCATGCGCAGATCGCCAACCGATTGGCTTTGGGGCGAGTCGATAACGCGCTTGGGCATGTGCAGGATCAGCTTGCCGGATTGATTGGCGCGGCCGCGTAACTCAACGCGAATACCCTTGGCGAAGGCTTGCGGATTGAACAGCACGCGAAACGGCAGTGCCTCGCCCGTGCCTTGCAGTTGAATGTTGCCCAGCGTGGTGAAGGGCAGGCCGTTCGAACCGATGGTCAGCAGGGCAACTTCGGCGACGGCGCCCTCTGGAACGCCAAGCAGATTTCCGCTGATTTCATTCTGGCCAGCAGGCGTCGGCTCGGCCAGCACCGCTTCGGGCTGAGCGGGCGGGGCGGTTGGCGCGCTGCTGCACGCGCTGAGGAGTCCGGTGATGGTGAGCAATAAGAGCAGTCGAATATTCATGAAATTCCCTATCTGTGAACCCAGCAGGTGTTTGAATCCAATCGCGCCTGTATACCGCAAAGCAGTCGGCTTGTCTTGCCCGGCGGATGCGCTAACATGGCGTTTTACGTTTTAGGCTGATGCTCGCTATGCACTGTCCATTCTGCGGCGCCAACGACACAAAGGTCATTGATTCACGTTTGGTTGCCGAAGGCGAGCAAGTTCGTCGTCGGCGTGAGTGCCTGGCCTGTGGTGAGCGTTTTACCACCTTCGAGACGGCCGAATTGGTCATGCCACGGCTGATCAAGCAGGACGGCAGCCGCCAGCCATTCGATGAAGAAAAGCTGCGCGCCGGCATGCTGCGTGCACTGGAAAAACGTCCCGTCAGTATAGAACGTGTCGAGGCGGCAATTGCCCATATCAAACATAAGCTGCGGGCCACCGGCGAGCGCGAGATCAAGTCGCTGGTGCTGGGCGAGTTGGTGATGACCGAGCTGCAAAAGCTTGATGAAGTCGCCTATATCCGTTTCGCCTCGGTCTATCGCCGCTTTCAGGATTTGAACGAATTTCGTGAAGAGATTGAACGGCTGTCTCGCGAACCCTCAAAGGATTGAACATGCACACTGATCAGGCCTTTATGGCTCGCGCATTGGAGCTGGCCCGTAAAGGCCTGTATTCGACTCATCCCAACCCGCGTGTTGGCTGCGTGATTTTGCGCGACAACAAGATTGTCGGCGAAGGCTGGCATGCGCGCGCCGGCGAACCCCATGCCGAGGTTTATGCACTGCGCCAGGCTGGCGAGTTGGCGCGCGGGGCTACAGCTTACGTCACGCTCGAGCCGTGCAGTCATCATGGCCGCACGCCGCCGTGTGCCGATGCGCTGATTGGGGCGGGTGTCAGCCGTGTGGTCGCGGCCATGCAAGACCCTAACCCGGCAGTCTCCGGTAGCGGGCTGCTGCGCTTGATGAATGCAGGCATCAGTGTGCAGAGCGGCATGCTCGAAGCCGAAGCCCGGGCGCTGAATGAGGGGTTTATCAAACGCATGGAGCATGGCTTGCCGTTGGTGCGGGTCAAAATGGCGATGAGTCTGGATGGCCGGACGGCAATGGCCAGCGGCGAGAGCAAATGGATTACCGGCCCGCATGCACGTTCTGCGGTGCAACGCTTGCGGGCCCAGGCCAGCGTTGTTCTTACAGGCGCCGATACGGTGCTGGCCGATGATGCGCGGCTTACCGTTCGCCCAGATGAATTGGGCCTCAATGGCGAGTTGTCTGCACTGGCTGAGCGGCGTCCGCCCTTGCGCGTGCTGGTTGATGGACGTTTGCGCGTGCCGCTGACTGCAGCGTTTTTTCAAGCCGGGCCGGCGCTGGTGGCAACCTGTGCGGCGGCCTCGGCGCGCGACAATTATTTATCCGAAGGCCACGAGTTGTTGGCCGTTCCGGGCAGCAGCGGGCATGTCGATTTACGCAAGCTGTTGCTGGAGCTGGCGTCTCGCGGCGCCAATGAAGTGTTGGTAGAAGCCGGTCCAAAACTCGCCGGGGCGTTTGCCCGGCAGGGGTTGGTCGATGAGTACCAGATATTCATGGCGCCCAAGTTCCTGGGCTCCGGCGCCCGGCCTTTACTGGACCTGCCGCTGGCGCGCATGGCCGAGGCGCAGGCGCTGGAAATTATCGACATGCGTGCTGTCGGTGACGACTGGCGCATCATCGCGCGCCCTCAAATCGCCCCTGCTGCCGAGTAAGTGCAGGCACTGCAACCGTTGAGTGGCCCACACTCGGCGGTGCGTGCGCGGCCCAAATATGGTAAAAAGCCTGCCACGGTTGCAGAAGCGACCGTACGTTCTCAGGGCGGGGTGTAATTCCCCACCGGCGGTAATGGCGCGCAAAGCGTCTAGCCCGCGAGCGCTTGCCGGTCTGTTGCAGACTGTGCGGCAAGGTCAGCAGAGCCGGTGAGATTCCGGAGCCGACGGTTAAAGTCCGGATAAAGAGAGAGCGGGATAATCTGCCAAGGCGCGTTGCGGCGTGCCTGAAAGATCCCTATCGATCAAACGTGCCCTGTTTTTTATAAACAGGAGTCTGTAAATGTCATATGTTTATTGCTCACGCCAGCTGCGCAGTTCCCGCTGTCAGCCTAGTGCTGTGTGTGATCGAAGCGCTGCGCTTAAACGACGGGAGGCCGCATGTTCACCGGCATAATTGAGTCAGTTGGGCGCATTCGCGCGCTCACCCCAAAAGGCGGCGATGTGCGGGTTTATGTCGAAACCGGCAAGCTTGATCTGGGCGACGTCAAACTCGGCGACAGCATCGCGGTAAACGGTGTTTGCCTGACGGCAGTCGAATTGCCGGGTGATGGTTTCTGGGCCGACGTGAGCCGTGAAACCCTGGCGCGCACCGGCTTCGTCGATCTTAAGAGCGGCAGTGCGGTCAATCTCGAAAAAGCCCTGACTCCGACCAGCCGTCTTGGCGGTCATCTGGTCAGCGGCCACGTTGATGGTGTTGGCGAGGTTGTCTCGCGTGAAGACAATGCCCGCGCCGTGCAATTTCGTATTCGCGCGCCGAAAGAGTTGGCCAAATATATTGCCCACAAGGGTTCGATTACGGTCGATGGCACCAGCCTCACGGTGAATGCCGTGGATGGCGCCGAGTTCGAGCTGACCATTGTTCCGCACACGCTGGCGGAAACCATCATGGTCGACTATCGCCCGGGCCGTAAGGTCAATCTTGAAGTCGACTTGCTTGCCCGTTACCTCGAGCGTTTGCTGCTCGGTGACCGTGCAGCAGAGCCAACTGCTTCCGGAATTACTCAGGGTTTCCTGGCCGAGAACGGCTACCTGTAACCTGCCGCCCACTTTTTATAAGGAGGGCCCATGGCTCTCAATAGCATCGAAGAACTTGTTGAAGACATCCGCCAGGGCAAGATGGTCATCCTCATGGATGACGAAGACCGCGAGAACGAAGGCGATCTGATTATCGCCTCCGAGTGCGTGACCGCCGAGCACATCAACTTCATGGCGCGCTTTGCCCGTGGCCTGATCTGCATGCCGATGAGCCGCGAGCGCTGCGAACTGCTCAAGCTGCCATTGATGGCGCCGCGTAACGGTTCCGGTTTTGGCACCAAATTCACCGTTTCCATCGAAGCCGCAGAAGGCGTGACCACCGGTATCTCCGCCGCTGACCGCGCGCGCACTGTGCAAGCCGCAGCCGCAAGAAACGCCAAAGCTGAAGACATTGTCAGCCCCGGCCATATCTTCCCGTTGATGGCGCAGCCCGGTGGTGTTCTGGCGCGTGCCGGCCACACCGAAGCCGCCTGTGATCTGGCGCGGATGGGTGGTTTTGAGCCGAGCGGGGTTATCTGCGAAATCATGAACGATGACGGCACCATGTCGCGTCGTCCTGAGCTTGAAGAGTTCGCTGCGCAGCACGGCATCAAGATCGGCACCATCGCCGACCTGATTCACTACCGCATGATCCACGAGCGCACTGTCGAGCGTATCAGCGAACAGCAGATTGACAGTGAGTTAGGCCAGTTCAATCTGGTGACCTACCGTGATTCGGTCGAAGGCGATGTGCACATGGCGCTCACGCTCGGCAAAATCTGCGCTGACGAGCCGACGCTGGTGCGCGTGCACAACATGGACCCGTTGCGTGATCTGTTCATGGTCAAGCAGGAAGGTCGCTGGAGTTTGCGTGCGGCCATGGCTGAAGTGGCCAAGGCAGGCAGCGGCGTGGTGCTGTTGCTGGGCAATCCGCTGACCGGTCCGGACCTGTTGGCCCACCTTGAACGCCAACTGGGCAACGAGCACAAAGCTCCGACAGCCGGTACTTACAGCACTGTAGGTGCCGGTTCGCAGATTCTGCGTGACCTCGGCGTGCGCAAAATGCGCCTGATGAGCTCACCAATGAAGTTCAATGCGATATCCGGGTTCGACCTGGAAGTTGTAGAATACCTGCCCTCTGAATAAATGCCGGCTGAAAACCATCTAGTATTAATCAGATATTTGACTATCCAAAGGCCGCCAATGGCGGCCTGGCTCTTTAATTGACGAGACTCGCTATGACACTGAAGACCATCGAAGGGACTTTCATCGCACCCAAGGGTAAATTTGCTCTGGTTGTTGGCCGCTTTAACAGCTTTGTGGTTGAAAGCCTGGTAAGTGGCGCCATTGATGCTCTGGTTCGCCACGGTGTGAGCGAAAGCGACATCACCATCATTCGCGCACCAGGCGCCTTCGAAATTCCACTGGTTGCCCAGAAAGTTGCTCAGCGTGGCGATTTCGACGCAATCATCGCCCTCGGCGCGGTGATTCGTGGCGGTACTCCGCACTTTGAATACGTTGCAGGCGAGTGCACCAAAGGCCTGGCTCAGGTTTCCATGGAGTTCGGCGTACCGGTTGCCTTCGGCGTGCTGACTGTAGACTCTATCGAACAAGCGATCGAGCGTTCCGGCACCAAGGCCGGTAACAAAGGTGCAGAAGCTGCGCTTTCTGCTCTTGAGATGGTAAGCCTGCTGGCGCAGTTGGAGGCCAAGTGAGCCAGAACGATAACAGCCAGAAGCCAAAGCCGAAGGGCCCTAGCCCAAAAACTTTGGCGCGTCGTGAAGCGCGTACCTTGGCCATGCAGGCTCTGTACTCCTGGCATATTGCCGGGCAACCGCTGCATGAGATCGAAGCACAGTTTCGCGTAGACAACGATTTCGCGACCGTCGACGGTTCGTACTTCCATGAGATTCTGCATGGCGTACCCCGTGAGAAAGCTGAAATCGATGCGCTGTTCGAGCCGCTGCTGGATCGCCCGCTGGATGAAATCGATCCGGTTGAGCTGTCGATTCTGCGTCTGTCGACGTATGAATTGCGCAACCGTGTGGATATTCCATACCGTGTCGTGATCAACGAAGGCATCGAGTTGGCCAAGGTGTTTGGCGCCACCGACGGACACAAGTTCGTCAACGGTGTGCTCGACAAGTTGGCCCCACGTGTTCGCGCAGATGAAGTGCGCGCACACAAGCGTTGAATTCCTGGCCAGCATTTCGGTGCTGGCCCGGTTCACTGAAGTCAGGCGTGAAATGCAGATGATTACACAGCCCTCAAGCCTGATTACAGTGTTGCCCGCCCTCGTTCGCCGCGCAGTTTGCTGCTTGTGTGAGGGATGTCGTGGGTGAGTTTGAGCTGATTCATCACTACTTTGCTGCCGCCGCTTGTGCGCGTGGCGGCGAAGGTGTGGCACTGGGTATCGGCGATGATTGCGCTTTATTGCAGCTCCCCGCGGGCGAGCAATTGGCGGTATCCACCGATACGCTGGTGGTCGGTGTGCACTTTCCGCACGCTGCCGACCCCTATCTTCTGGGCCAGCGCGCATTGGCTGTCTCGGCCAGCGATCTTGCTGCAATGGGCGCGACGCCTATTGGTTTCACCCTCGCACTGACCCTCCCTGATGCTCAGCCCGAATGGCTGCAAGCCTTTGCCCGTGGCCTCGACAAAATGGCTGCGCAATGTGCGCTCAGTTTGATTGGCGGTGACACCACGCGCGGCCCGTTGAGCCTGACGCTGACCGTGTTTGGGCGTGTCCCGAGTGGTCAGGCATTGCTGCGCAGTGGCGCGCAGGCGGGGGATTTACTCTGCGTGGGCGGCAACCTCGGCAATGCCGCTGGCGCTCTGGCGCTGGTGCTTGAGCAACAACAGGCCGAACCTGCGGTAAGCCAGCCATTGCTGGAGCATTATTGGTCGCCGCAGCCACAACTGGCCTTAGGCCAGGCGCTGCGCGGCAAGGCGAGTGCCGCCTTGGATATCTCCGATGGCTTGCTGGCCGATTGCGGACACATCGCCAAAGCGTCCGGTGTGTCGCTGCTTATCGAGCAACAGCGGCTGCCGTTGTCCACTGCGTTGTTGCAACTGTCGGGTGAGGCTGGTGCGTTACGCTGCGCCCTGAGCGGTGGCGATGACTATGTTCTGGCATTCACTATGGCCGAGCAGCATTTGCCGGCGTTGCGTGAGGCTGGCCATTCGGTGCATGTGATCGGCCGTGTTGTCAGTGGCCAAGGCGTACAATTACTCGATAAACATGGCGCACAAGTGGCGCTGCCCGCTCAGGGTTATCAACATTTTGGGAGTACTGGTGACTGAACCGCTAGCAGTGCCGCCTTCGGTATGGCGTAATCCATGGCATTTTCTTGCCTTCGGCTTTGGCTCGGGCACGCTGCCCAAGGCGCCTGGAACTTGGGGTTCGCTGGTCGCGCTGCCTTTCATTCCGCTGTGGCAAATGCTGCCCGACTGGGGCTACTGGCTGATGCTGGGTGTGACCATGCTGTTCGGCTTCTGGCTGTGCGGCAAAGTGGCAACCGACCTGCGCGTGCATGACCACGAAGGCATCGTCTGGGATGAAATGGTCGGCATGTGGATCACCCTCTGGCTGGTGCCGGAAGGCTGGGGCTGGCTGCTGGTGGGCTTTTTGATGTTCCGCTTCTTCGACATTCTCAAACCCTGGCCTATCCGCTGGATCGACCGCCATGTGCATGGCGGCGTCGGCATCATGCTCGACGACGTTCTGGCCGGTGTATTTGCCTGGCTGGCAATGCAGTTGGTGGTGTGGGGTTGGGCAAATGGCTTGGCTGCGGCACTGGGGTTCTAGAATGATGTTTGTCAGGTTGCTGGTGTGCGTGCTGGCATTTTCCGTCGCTTGCGTGGCGCAGGCCCAAGAGCCGATCAAGGGTGATGTGCGGCTGGTGAGCGAGGAGTGGCTCGACTACACCAATGCTGATGGCAGCGGGTTGGCCTGGGACATCATGCGTGAAGTGTTCAAGCCGCTCGCAGGCGAAGTCAAATTCAGCATTGTGCCTTATACCCGCTCGGTCGGGCTGGTGCAGCGTGGTGAAGCCGACGCCTGGATGGGCGCTTACCGCAATGAGGTCGTACAAGGTGTGATCTACCCGAAAAACCACTACGACCAAGACCAGATTTGCGCCTTGACGCTGGCGGGCAGAGTCGCGCCAACCCTGGAGACCTTGGGCAATTTCCGTCTGGTCTGGATGCGTGACTACAAATACGACCGTTATCTGCCAAATGTGCAGCACTACCGGGAAATTCTGAAGCGTGGCGGTATTCTGGGGATGCTCGACTATAACCACGCCGATGCATTTCTTGATGCTCAGCCTGAAATTGAGCAAGTGTTGTCAGATACCGATCATCCAGAAAAGTACACGATGACTTGTCTGCAAAAACTGCCCAACTATCCGGGCTTCACCGACAGCCCGCGGGGCAGGGCGTTGGCTGAGTTTTACGACCAGCGTATTGATGAATTGCGAAAAAATGGCACCTTGCAATCCATATTCAAACGCTGGGACTGGCCTTATCCATTTGATTAATCCCACAGCGAGGCGGGTATGCAGCGTGTGAAACTGATTGGCGCAGCATTCCTTCTGATCAGCTCTTGCTGGGCCAATGCGGCCACGCAGGTGCAAGTGGTCGGATTGTTTCCTGGTGCGGCAGTCATCAACGTCAATGGCCAGCGCAAAATGGTCAAGGTCGGCCAGACTGGTCCCGGCGGCGTTGTGGTTCTCAAGGCCGACAGCAAAGGCGCAGTGTTGCGCGTGGACGGCGTCGAGCGTGACTACGGCCTCAGCCGCGAATACAGCAATGGTTTTGTCGCGCCTGAGAAGCAGCAGTTAAGCGTGGCCAAAGGCCTCGGTGGGCATTACTGGATCTCCGGTTCGGTTAACGGCCAGTCGATGCCTTTTCTGGTTGATACCGGCGCCACTTCGATCGCCCTCAATGATGCGCAGGCCCGGCGTCTGGGAATCGACTATCGCGTTGAAGGGCGGCCACTGCAGATCAGCACCGCAAGTGGCAACGTGCGCGGTTGGAAGGTGACGCTCAACAGCGTTAAGGTCGGCACCATCGAAGTGCTGGGTGTCGAAGCGGTGGTGCTGGAAGGTTCTTCGCCTGCCGAAGCGCTGCTGGGCATGAGCTTTCTCAGCCGCGTGGGTTGGCGGGTCGAGCAGGATGTGCTGGTGCTTGAGGCCAAACATTAAGGCCTGCGCACCTCATTACGCCGGTCTGATACGGGTGGCTTGATGGTTATGATCAAAAATTCAGACTGACCCGCCAGCATGGCCTGCTGTTACAATGGCAGGCTGAGTTAACCCTTTTCTTTCTCCTTTATATGATCAGGAGTATCCGGTGCCCGTCGTCTTCGTCGCCGCCTCCAAGTTACCCACGCCGTTTGGCGAGTTCACCATGCATGGCTTTCTTGAAAAAGCCACCGGCAAGGAACACGTCGCGCTGACCTTTGGTGATGTTGCCGATGGTGAGCCAGTGCTGGGTCGCCTGCATTCCGAATGCCTGACTGGGGACGCACTGTTCAGCCTGCGCTGCGATTGTGGTTTTCAGTTAGAAGCTGCGCTAAGCGCCATTGCCAAAGAAGGCCGTGGCGTTTTGCTGTACTTGCGTCAGGAAGGCCGTGGTATTGGCCTGCTCAATAAAATCCGTGCTTATGAGCTGCAAGATGGCGGTGCCGACACCGTCGAAGCCAATGAGCGTTTGGGTTTTGGCGCCGATCAGCGTGATTACGAAATCTGCCGGCCAATGCTCAAGCATCTGGGCATCGAGTCGCTCAAGCTGATGACCAACAATCCGCGCAAGGTCAAAGCTATGACCGACATGGGCGTGGTAGTGGCGCAGCGCGTACCGCTGCAAATCACCCACAACCCGCACAACAAAAAATACCTGGCGACCAAAGCCGGCAAGCTTGGGCACATGCTCGGCAGCCTGCATCAGGCTGAGGTTGAGGAAAAACTGTGACCCGCGAGCAAATCAAGCGCGGTCTCGGTTTCATCTGGTGGTGGCAGCTCGGCTTGACGCTGGCACCGCTGATTATCATCGACTGGCTGCTGGCCGGCTCACGTCAGCCGAGCGCTCTGGCAATGCCATTGTTCATTGCCGGGCTGCTGTCGATGTTTGTCAGCTTGCCGTTGTTTCGGCGTTTCAAGCATCAACTGATCGCCACCCAGAAAGCCCTCGATACCGACGCCGAACCGCAAGCCTGGCTGGCTCTGGCCAAGTCGCGGCGCTTGGCGTTTCTCGCTGCCGGTTTGCCGGCCTGGATTGCTGCCGTTGCGGTATTCGCCGGGCTTGAAGCCATCCCGCAGATTCTTCTGGCGCTCGCCAGCGTGGTGCTGTTGTACCTCTATCGCATTCCGCGTCAGCTCGGCTAATGCAGCGCTGCGTCTGGCTATTGCTGACGCTGTTGCTGAGCGCGCCGGCCTTTGCCGCCGAGCGCATTGTGAGCCTGGCGCCTTCGCTCAGTGAAATTGTTATCGAGCTCGGCGCTGCCAAACAGCTGGTCGGTGTGCTCGATGGTGGTGAGCGCCCGGCGGCGCTGGCAGGGCTGCCATCGGTTGGCCGTTACGGCCAGCTTGAGCTGGAAACCCTGCTCCAGCTCAAGCCTGATTTGATTCTGCTTTGGCCCGACAGCATCAGTGCCGGGCAGCGCAAACAACTGGAAAACTTCGGCATCGAGCTGCTGGTGGCTGAGCCGCATAAGCTGGCCACGCTGGCCGACCAGTTTGCCGAGATAGGCACGCGTATCGGCCGCCCCGAACAAGGGCGGCAACTGCGCCAGCGGTTTAACGCTGGCATGCAGGCTCTACAGCAGCAATACCGGCGCGAGCAACCGTTGCGGGTGTTTTATCAGGTCTGGGACAAACCGCTGTATACGCTCGGCGGCCAGCAGATTATCAGCGATGCCTTACGTGTTTGCGGCGCGGTGAATGTGTTTGCAGATCTGCCGCAACCGGCGCCGCAGGTCAGCATCGAGTCGGTTATTGCGCGCAATCCTGAGGTGATTCTGGCTGGCAGCGGCGCAGAACTGGAAGGCTGGAAAGACTGGCCGAGCCTGACTGCGGTGGCGCAGCAACAACTTTGGCAGGTGCCGGATAAAGGTCTGGAGCGTCCGAGTTTTCAGATGCTCGGCGCAACCGGGAAACTCTGCAAAGTGCTGGCGCAAGCCCGCTGAAAAACAACCTGCGTGAGGGCGTAATGCGCCCCACGCAGGTTTACAACCCTTAGATTTCCGGCGTCCAGGTCACAGCAAACAAGGCCGTGCGCCCTTCGGTGTTGTAGCCGTAACGACCGTTGGGTGTGCTGTAAGTGGCGTCGCTGTAGTCCTTGTCGAACAGGTTGTTGAGCTTGAGATCGAAGCTCACTTCCCGACTGGCTTGCCAGCTGCCGCGCAAATCCACCAGCCCGTAGCCGCCCAACTCGATGGTGTTGGCTGCGTCATCGAAACGCCCGCTCACGGCGCGCAGATTTGTTCCGACGCTGAAATCACCAAACTGGCGATCAAGGTCCAGGCTCAGCGTGCGTTTAGCGCGTCGCGGCAAGGTGTGCCCAGTTTCACGGTCACGCGGGTCAATCAATGACAGTGCCAGATTGCTCTGCCAGCCAAACCACTCTTGCTTGAGTGACGTCTCGAATCCGTTGATGCGCGCGCGTTGGGTGTTCTGCGGAATAAAGTTCTGATCCAGCACAATCGCGTCTTTCAGGTCGGTACGGTACAGCGACATTTGCAGTTCGCTGCTGGTGCCGAAACGGCTGCGCCATTGCACTTCGTAGCTCTTCGAGGTTTCCGGCTTGAGATCCGGGTTGGCGCTGGCGAAACAGAAACCGCCGGAGCAGAAGTCCGGGTAATACAGGTCGTTGAAGGTGGGCGCGCGGAAGCCTTCGCTGTAGCTCAGAATCACCTCGTTGCGCTCATTCATCGGCACTGTCAGCGCGGCGTTCCAGGTGTTCTCGCTGCCGAACTGCTGGTTGTCGTCGTGGCGCAGGCCAAGCTCGGTCGAGAACTTTTCGGCGGTGTAGCGATGCTGGATAAAGGCGGCGCGGTTCCAGCGTGAGTCTTCGACAAAATCGACACTGTCGTCGGTATGCAGGCGGTCTTCGTACCAGTCCAGGCCTAGCAACACCTGCTGATTGCTGGTCAGTTGCAGGGTGTTGACCCAGTTTGCCGAGTCCCGGTAGGTGAAGAACTGGCTGTCACCGAAGTTGGTCAGGTCGTTGCTGGTGTCGCGCTTGTCTTCGCTGTGGCCGACTTCGAGGCGGTTACTCCAGACGTCATTAACCGTGGCATCGAGGTAGCCCGAAATGCTGCTGACCTGAAAATCCACGGTCGGCAACGAGGTGCCGAATACATCATCGAACTCGGACTGGCCGCGCTGATCAAGCACGCTGAATCCGGCTTCGACCTGATCGTTGAACTGGTGCGACACGTTCAGGCTCAGTGAGCGATTGCGGTAGGCGTCTTCATCACCGTTGGCCCCATAAGCATCGCGGGTTGCATCAATGCCCTGGGTTTCGTCCAGTGCCGCGCCAAGGTTGAATTGAGTCTGGCCATCGCCACCGGAGAGCCCGAGGCTGCGCTCGTAAGTACTGTCGCTGCCGATGCCAAAGCGCATGGTTGGCTTAAGGCCCTGACCGTCGCCTTTGCGGGTGAAGATCTGAATGACGCCGCCGATTGCGTCGCTGCCATACAGCGCCGAGCGGGCGCCACGTACCACTTCAATGCGCTCGATCTGATCCGGGCTTAAAAACTCCAAGCTGCTGGTGCCGCTGGAGGCTGATGCGATGCGCTGGCCATCTACCAGAATCAGGGTTTGCGCGGTCGAGGTGCCGCGCAGGAACAGTCCGGTCTGGCTGCCGGCTCCACCTGTGTGGCTGAAGTTGACGCCGGGCACGCGCTCCAGCAACTCGGCGACGCTGCGCACTTGCAGGCGCTCGATGTCTTTGCGCTCGAACACGCTGGTTGCCGCCGTGGCTTTGGCCACAGGTTCAGCCTGGCGGCCCGAAGTAACAACTAGCGGCGAGGCTTGATAGACATCAGTTGAGTCGGCGGCATTGGCCAGGCAGGGCGCCAGTGCGATAGCCAGAGTAAGACGGGAAAGTTTCATGTAAATCCTCAAAAGTAGAATGCTTTTGAGGAGGGCAGGGGCAAGTGCACACGCAAGCACGCACTTGACGGTGATGCCCTCCGCAACACCAGTCAGAAATTGTTCCGAGGCAGGTCTCCGGGCTGCCGACATGAGTTTTTCACCTTCCCGGGCAATGCCCAGTGGTCTCTCGAAAAACGCTGTGCAACGCGGCGCTATGAAGCGTTCGCATCGCACTGTCGGTTACCGTTGCGGGGGCAGCACAGGCATTGTCAAAGACGCACCTGATTCCCTTTTCACGCTGAGCCTTGCGGCTTGCAGCGACCTCGGCCAATCAATAAAAAACCACTGCCGGGTTTAGTCAGCAGTGGTGAAATTCAAGCAGTAATCTTCAGTCTTGCGGATTGAGCAGGTTCAGGCGCTGAGTGATCGACGCCTCGATTCCTGCGCTGTCCAGCCCGCACTCGGCGAGCATTTGTGCAGGCTTGGCGTGCTCGACGTAATAGTCGGGCAAGCCCAGATGCAGTATGGGGGTGCGCAGATTGGCGTCGGCCAGGAACTCGCTGACCGCGCTGCCGGCGCCGCCCATAATGGTATTTTCTTCGATGCTTACCAGTAGCTCATGCTGGCTGGCCATTTCGCGCACCAATGCTTCGTCCAGTGGCTTCACAAAGCGCATGTCGACGAC
Organism: Pseudomonas marincola; assembly: GCF_900682675.2. Lineage (NCBI taxonomy): Bacteria > Pseudomonadati > Pseudomonadota > Gammaproteobacteria > Pseudomonadales > Pseudomonadaceae > Pseudomonas > Pseudomonas marincola. The sequence goes on from NZ_LR215729.2 coordinate 817,496, forward strand.
TGTTGCATCGAGTTTTTCAGCCGCTTGCAGGGCGTCGGCCAGTTGCACGCCGAACACCAGCATCGCTACGTTCTGGCCTTTGCGGCGGACGATGCCCTTGCCGATTTCGAGCGGCTCAAGGCCGGCTTCAATCGTTGCATTCGGGCCGGTGCCACGTGGGTAGCGCACCGTTGCCGGGCCGTTGAAACGGTAGCCGGTGGTGAGCATGCGGCGCATCTCGTTCTCGTCGCTCGGGGTCATGATCAACATGCCGGGAATGCAACGCAGGAACGAGATATCAAAGCTGCCAGCGTGAGTCGGGCCGTCTTCACCGACCAGTCCGGCGCGGTCGATGGCGAACAGTACGTCGAGGTGCTGTACCGCGACATCGTGAATCAGTTGGTCGTAGGCGCGCTGCAGGAAGGTCGAGTAAATCGCCACAACCGGCTTGGCACCTTCGCAGGCAAGGCCGGCAGCCAGCGTTACCGCGTGCTGTTCGGCAATTGCCACGTCCATGTAGCGCTCGGGGAAGCGCTCGCTGAAGGCGATCAGATCGGAGCCTTCTTTCATTGCCGGGGTAATTCCCACCAGCAACGGATCGGCCTCGGCCATGTCGCACAACCACTGGCCAAATACACTGGAGTATTTGGGGCCGGATGGCTTCTTTGGCACCACGGGCGCGTTGATCGGGTCGAGCTTGGTAATCGCGTGGTAGCCAATCGGGTCGGCTTCGGCAGGCGAGAAACCTTTGCCTTTTTTAGTGATGACGTGGAGAAACTGCGGGCCTTCCAGATCGCGCATGTTGCGCAGGGTTGCCAGCAGTGTTGGCAAATCGTGGCCATCAATCGGGCCGATATAGTTCCAGCCCAACTCTTCAAACAACGTACCGGGAACCAGCATGCCTTTGGCGTGCTCTTCGGTTTTGCGGGCAATTTCCCAAGCGCCGGGCAGACGTGACAGCACTTTCTTGCTGCCTTCACGCATGCTCGCGTAAGTGCGGCTGGAAAGCAGCTTGGCCAGATAGTTGGACAGGCCGCCGACATTGCGCGAGATCGACATGTCGTTATCGTTGAGGATAACCAGCATGTCGGTCTTCAGATCGGACGCGTGGTTGAGTGCTTCGAACGCCATGCCCGCAGTCAATGCGCCGTCGCCGATGACCGCAACACTCTTGCGCTTGCTGCCTTGCAGCTTGGCACCGAGAGCCATGCCCATTGCCGCGCTGATCGAGGTGCTGGAATGGCCGACGCCGAAGGTGTCGTACGGGCTTTCACTGCGACGTGGAAAGGCGGCAACTCCGTCTTTCTGGCGCAAGGTCGACATCTGCTCACGACGCCCGGTGAGAATTTTATGCGGATACGCCTGATGGCCCACGTCCCAGACCAGCCGGTCATCGGGGGTGTCGAAAACGTAATGCAGAGCGACAGTCAGTTCGATCACGCCGAGGCCTGCACCGAAGTGCCCGCCAGTCTGGCCGACGGTGTAGAGCAGGTACTGGCGCAGTTCGTCCGCCAGCGTTTCCAGCTCAGCTTCACCTAAGCGGCGCAGTTGATCTGGCGTGCTCGCACGGTCTAGTAACGGCGTCAGCGGACGCTCGCGGGGAATCTCATGAAAAGTCGTCGGCATCAGGCGAATCAGTTCAAATGCATAAAGATGCACCAGTTTACCCGAAACACGGGCAAAGCTTTAAGCAGTAACGTTGCCCGCGTCGGTTAAAGCTGTAAATCAGCGACCAAATGCCGCGGACAGTGGCTACCACGTGTCGATAAATCCGCGCTTTTTGCCTGCCCGTACCGGTGCAGGCGCTGTTGAGTTGAGGCCGCGGATTAACCAATGCCGGGTTTCTTGCGGGTCGATCACGGCATCAATTTCAAGAAAACTGGCCATGTTGATGCCTTTGCCATTCTCGTAGGCCTTGGCCACCAGTTTATCGAACAGTTGCTGGCGCTCTGCCGGGTCTTGCAGTGCTGCCAGCTCCTTGCTGAACCCTAGCCTTACCGCGCCTTCCAGGCCCATGGCGCCGAATTCGCCGCTGGGCCAGCCGATGGTGAACAGCGGTGAATGGAAGCTGCCGGCTGCCATCGCTTGCGCGCCGAGGCCGTAGCCCTTGCGCAGAACCACCGTGAAGAACGGCACGCTGAGGCTTGCGGCGGCAACAAACATGCGCGAAACATGGCGCACCGTGGCTTGCTTCTCGGCCTGCGGGCCAACCATGAAGCCAGGAGTGTCGCACAACGAAACCAGCGGGATGTCGAAGGCGTCACAGAGTTGCATGAAGCGTGCGGCTTTATCGCCTGCCGCCGCGTCAATCGCGCCGCCCAGATGCGCCGGGTTATTGGCCAGCAAACCGAAGGGCTTGCCTTCGATGCGCACAAAAGCGGTAATCATGCCCGGCGCAAACTGGCTGCGCAGTTCGAGTACCGAGTTGGTGTCAGCCAGGGTGCTGATAACCCGGTGAATGTCATAGACGCGCAGGCGATTTTCCGGAATCAAGCTGCGTAGTTGGCGTTGATCCGCACATTGCCAATCTGCCACCGGGCCCTGGAAATAACTCAGGTATTGTTTGGCGGCGGCCACTGCCGCGGCCTCATCGGCGACCAGTACATCAATCACCCCGTTAGGCGCTTGCACTGAGCTTGGGCCGACTTGTTCGGGGGTGAAACTGCCCAGACCGCCACCTTCGATCATCGCCGGGCCGGCCATGCCGATACTGGCATCGCGGGTGGCGATAATCACATCGCAGCAGCCGAGCAGCGCGGCGTTACCGGCAAAGCAGCGTCCGGCCACCACGCCCACCAACGGCACCAAGCCGGAGAGTTTGGCCATGCCGACAAAAGTGTGACAGTCGAGACCGGCAACGCCCACAAAATCGGTGTCGCCGGGCCGCCCGCCGCCGCCTTCGGCAAATAACACCAGCGGCACGCGCCATTGCTCGGCCAGTTGCAGCATGCGGTCGGTCTTCTTGTGATTCATCACCCCCTGCGTACCGGCAAATACCGTGTAGTCGTAGGCAATGGCCATGCAACGCGCCGCCTGCTCGTCGAACAGCTGCGCATTGACTGTGCCCAAGCCTGCAATCAGGCCATCGGCCGGGCTTTGTTCGATCAACTCATCAAGCGAGCGACGACGACGCTGCGCGGCAATTGCCAGCGCGCCGTACTCAATGAAACTGTTGGCGTCGAGCAGATCATCGAGGTTCTCGCGGGCGGTGCGTTGTCCGGTCTTGCGCCGTTTGGCGACCGCGCTGGGGCGTCTTGCGTCGGTGGTGATTGCGTGGCGCTCGAGTACTTCGGCAAGGTCGGCGCGAATATGCTCAAGGTCGACGCTTTCTTCGCTGTGGTAGGCTGCGCCGAAAATCTCGGCCGGCTCGATAACCAGCAACGCCTGGCCGCTGTCGATAAAGTCGCCCTGATCGGCTAGCTGCCTGACCACGACACCGCTGTGTTCTGCCTTGATCACAAACTGCATTTTCATCGCCTCCAGCACGCCAATCTCCTGGCCTTGAGCGATTGCATCGCCTTCGTGCACAGCGAGGGTGACCAACACGCCCGCACTGCTGGCGTTAATCGAGACGCAACCGGCGGGTATCTCGGCTGTTGCTTGAACGTGGCTCTCGCTGGAGTCGGCCAGGCTGAAACTCATGTTGCGGTGTGCATGGCTGGCCTCGAGCAGACGTGCCATGTGCCGCTCGACGAATCGGGTGTCGAGCTGATCGGCTGCGACTTCCGGCAAGCGGATCAGGCTTTGCAGCAGGGCGATGTTGTGGCTCACACCTTCCAGGCGGAATTCGCAAAGCGCGCGATAGGCGCGATTCAAGGCAGTGGCGTAGTCGCCTGCATGAACAATCAGTTTTGCCAGTAACGAGTCATAACTGGCATTGACCCGATAACCGCTGTAGCCATAACCGTCCACCCGCAAACCCGGACCGCTTGCGGGTTCGTAAGCTGTGATAGTGCCGCTGGCCGGTTGGGTGCTGCCGTCGGCCTGTTGGCGCTCAAGGTTGATCCGCAGTTGCACGGCGCAACCGTTGATTGGCGGTGGCGTGCTCAGGCCCAGTTGCGCAAGGCTGGCGCCGGCTGCCAATTGCAGTTGGGTTTGCAGCAAGTCGATGCCGGTTATTTGCTCAGTGACGGTGTGTTCGACCTGAATGCGCGGGTTGGCTTCCATGAAGTAGAAGCACTGAGGGTTATCGGCATCCAGCAAGAATTCGAAGGTGCCAACACCCTGATAATCCACTGCGCGGGCGAGGGTGAGAGCGGCCTCGATAATGGCGGTACGCGCGGTCTCTGGCAGGTTTGGGCTGGGCGCAATTTCGATGAGTTTTTGCTGGCGGCGTTGCAGGCTGCAGTCGCGCTCCCACAAGTGGCTGACGTTGCCCTGCTGGTCACCGATGATTTGCACTTCGATATGCCGGGCATTGCTAATCAACTGTTCGGCGTACAGCTCGCCGTTGCCGAATGCATTGCGTGCCTCGCCCTGACATTGCTCGAAACTGGCGGGCAGCTGTGCGGCGTCGAGCACCACGCGCATGCCGCGACCACCGCCGCCAGCCACAGCCTTGAGCATGATCGCTGCACCAGCCCCGAGGCTGTGCATGAACTCACGCGCCTGCTCAAGGCTAATCCCTGCGGCGCTGCCTCGTACCAATGGCACCGCGCAACGTTCGGCGAGTTGGCGGGCCTGAGCCTTGTCGCCAAAACACTCGAGAATCTCAGCGCCGGGACCGATCATCAGCACGTCTGCCTCGCTGGAGGCGCGGGCAAACTGCGCGTTCTCGGCTAAAAAACCGTAGCCGGGATGAACCGTATCGCAGCCTTCTGCGCGGGCGATTTGCAAAAGCTGGGGGATGTCGAGATACGCGCTTACGCCACGGCCTTTAAGTGCCACTGCGTGATCGGCGCGGCGCACATGCAATGAGTCGGCGTCATCCTCGGCATACACCGCGACTGTGCGGATGCCCAGCTCGGCGGCAGCTCTGGCGATACGAATGGCGATCTCGCCACGGTTGGCAATCAGCAGTGAGGTGAAAGGCATGGAAGCTCCGCAGTTTTTATTCTGCAGATATCTTAGGCGCTCACCCTTTGAGGTAAACCAAGGTTTACCTCGACGTACTTATTGCTATCAGTTTGAGTGATGATCAGCTGCGGCGGGCGACGATGAATTCGGCCAGCTCACGCAGCGGTTGCGCCGTTGCGCCAAAATCCTGCAGCGCTGCCAGCGCCTGATCGCGCAATTCTAACGCGTAGGCTTTAGCCGCTTGCATGCCCAGCAGCGCCGGATATGTTGGCTTGTCGTGAGCCTGATCCTTGCCCTGGGTTTTACCCAGCGTGGCGGTATCGCTCTCGACATCGAGAATATCGTCCTGCACCTGAAACGCCAGGCCGATGGCTTGGGCGTATTGCTGCAATGCGCTTAAATTCTGGCTGCTGGCAACGCCGCTGGCGAGTGCGCCAAGGGCCACGCTGGCCTCGATCAGGGCGCCGGTCTTGTGCCGGTGCATATTCTCAAGCGCAGCCTGATCGAGCTTGCGCCCGACCGAGCCGAGATCAATCGCCTGCCCGCCAACCATGCCCGCAGGCCCGGCCGCTTTGGCCAGACGGTTGAGCATCTGCAGGCGCAACTCAGCGCTGTGCGGGTTAAGTTCCGGGTCGCTGATAACATCAAAGGCCAGGCTTTGCAGGCCATCGCCAGCGAGAATTGCGCAGGCTTCGTCAAAGGCGATGTGGGTGGTCGGCTGGCCGCGACGCAGATCGTCATCGTCCATTGCCGGCAAGTCGTCATGCACCAGTGAATAGGCGTGAATCAATTCGACCGCACAGGCTGCGCCATTGGCTTTAGCCGGGTCGCCACCGAGCGCTTCACACGCGGCGTAAACCAGCAGCGGGCGCACGCGTTTGCCGCCATTGGTTACGCTGTAGCGCATGGCCTGATACAAACGCTGCAGATCGGCCTGCGGGGCCTGGAATAATTGCTCAAGTGCTTGGTCGACACGCTGTTGGCACGTGGCCTGATAGGCCGCAATCATGCTTGTTGGTCCGCGTCGAAAGGGGCTTCCTCCAACTCGCCGTCGCGCTCAAGCAGGATCTTTACTTTCTGCTCGGCCGAAGCCAGCGCGGCCTGGCAATCGCGAGTCAGGCGAATGCCCTGCTCGAATGCGGTAAGCGAATCTTCGAGGCTCAGCTCGCCATTTTCCAGGCGTTCTACCAGCGTTTGCAGGTCGGTTAGCGACTGCTCGAAGTCGAGTGATGCTTTTTTGCGGGCCATTTAGGGCATTCTCGGCGGGAAATCAACGGGCGAATATCGCTCGCGACACTAGCAGAGCCGAGGCTTTCGGGCAAATCGGCGCGCCAGCCGCGACCTCAGTGCTTGAAGTAAGTCGCCCAGAAATAATAAACCGTCATGCCCGCGCCGACCGCCAACACCAGCAGGCGTAAAAATTTGGGCGGCAGGCGCTGGCCCAAGGCGCCGCCAGCATAGCCACCGAGCGTGGCGCCGGAGAGGAGTATCAGCAGTTCAGTCCAGCTCACGCGGCCCGCCACAATGAACGTTGCAGTGGCAACGCTGTATATGACCGCCGAGATCAGGTTTTTCAGGGCATTACTGCGAGCCAGCGGATGGCCCTCAATCGAGAATGCCGCCAACTGCAAAATGCCCATGCCCGCACCGAAGTAACCGCCATAAACCGACACCAATCCATGCGCGGCCAGAGACAGCGGTGAATGCGGCGGTTGTGCTGCTTCTTTACGCCTGGCCGCGAGTGCGCGACTCAGGCTTGGGCTGGCGGCAAACAACACTGTAGCGGCGAGTAACAGCCACGGAATGAGCCCACGGAAAATCTCATCACCACCGAGTAACAGCAACAGGCCGCCGAGCAAGCCGCCGGCGAATCCTGCCAGCAGTAATGGCAACAGATACTTACCCAGTGGCCGCAACGTGCTTCGAGCTGCCCACGCAGCGGCCACGCTTGCCGGCCACAGCGCCACTGCATTCGTTGCGTTGGCCGTCACAGGTGGTAAACCCGTGGCGAGCAGGGCCGGGAAAGAGAAAAATGTGCCGCCGCCCGCCAGCGCATTCATACCGCCAGCAGCAAAACCCGCTGCAATCAGCAAAGCGATCTCGGTGAACTCCATTTTTTCGGCTCTGGGCAGTTAAAAGTGCGCAGCTTAAGCCCTGTAAAGGGCGCCGCCAATGGCTATTTGAGGCAGCTCAGGGGCGCTAATTGCCATGCAGTTGTTTCGTTTAAAAACCACAACAGGAAAAAAAGTAACAGTTTTTTTCAGTGTCTCAGAGCCGCTGGAGGCCGCGATATTCCTGACTTTGCCGTGCTGGATCAGGTTTTTTGCAGGCGCTGTTGGGGCGATATTGCGGGCAGCGGGGCGGTTGCTATTTCACAGTATTGCTGCCCGATCAGTGTGAGTAGCTGTCCATCTTCAGCGTTTTTTAGGCGTGGCAGTGATAACGGATTAAAGGCACTTGGACAGCTGTTTTAACAGCATCGCCAGCAGGCGATTCGAGTTGTATGAGCAGCATTGCCTGTACCGCTTAAACACGCCACTTTCAGCGCTTGTATTCAGGTGTTTACCTTAAAAACTAATCCCTCGATTTGCGCGTGGTCATGGCATGTATTTATGGTTAATGATGGATCATTCATTTGCGTGTTAATGCGCTATGAAGGTCGTTCTAGAAGGGTATTCATACTTTCGAGCTAAAGCTGCAAATTCCTCCTTTTGTGGGCCGAAACGACTAGTTCTGCGTGCTAATGTCGTTGCCAGCTACACCCACATCCAAGGAGAGCCGTATGACAAAAACAACATGGCCCGGGGTATTAAGTCCGCACGCCCTCGCAGTCGCTATCGCAATGAGTGTTGCCGCTCCAGCCCACGCACTCAACTTCAATATCGGTGAGCTTGAGGGGCAGTTTGACTCCTCGCTGTCGGTAGGGGCCAGTTGGTCGACAGAAGATCCGGACAATGAGCTGATCGGTATGGCCAATGGCGGTACTGCATTTACTCAGACAAACGATGACGGTCGTCTGAACTTCAAAAAGAACAAAACCTTCTCGAAAATTTTCAAGGGTATTCACGACCTGGAGCTGAGATACGGCGACACCGGGGTGTTTGTTCGCGGCAAGTACTGGTACGACTTCGAACTGAAGGATGAAGGGCGCGAGTTCAAGGACATCGACGATCACAACCGTAAAGTCAGCGCGCAGTCGTCCGGCGCAGAGATCCTCGATGCCTTTGTTTATCACAACTACTCGATCGGAGATGTGCCGGGCAGTGTGCGTCTGGGTAAGCAGGTTGTCAGTTGGGGTGAAAGTACCTTCATCGGTAACAGCATCAACTCGATCAACCCGATCGATGTCTCCGCATTTCGTCGTCCGGGGGCCGAAATCAAGGAAGGTCTGATCCCGGTCAACATGTTCTATCTGTCACAGAGCATCACGGAAAATCTCTCGGCTGAAGCGTTTTATCAGTTGGAGTGGGATCAGACGATTCTCGATAACTGCGGAACCTTCTTCGCGACTACCGACGTAGCGGCCGATGGCTGTAACACCAACTACAACATTCTCGATCCAAACTCTATCGCTGCGTTGCAAGGTGCTTCCGGCGCAGGTTTATTGCCTGGCGTAACGGTTGAAAATGAAGGCTTGCTGCTGCCGCGCGGTGGGGACCGTGACGCACGCGATGATGGCCAGTGGGGTATGGCATTGCGCTGGTTGGGGGATGACACCGAGTACGGTGCCTACTTCATGAACTACCACAGCCGCACGCCAATCGTCAGCATGCAGAATACTGACCGCGCCGGTATTGGCGCCGCCTTGCAATCGCTGCAGGGGCCTGCGGGCGCTCTGGGTGCGCAGGCACTGCTGATTGGTCGGGGCACCTACTTCCTTGAGTATCCGGAAGACATTCGTCTTTACGGTTTGAGCTTCGCCACAACCTTGCCGACAGGGACCTCATGGTCGGGTGAGGTGAGCTACCGGCCGAACATGCCGCTGCAAACCAACACCACTGACCTGACGCCAAATCTTGCGACTACGGTCGTTGGCGGGCTCACCACCGGTGGCGTAGCTGGCGCTTTGGCAACTGCCGGGCTGGAAACCCATGGTTATCAGCGTAAAGAGGTGACTCAGGCGCAAACCACCTTCGTGCACTTCTTCGACCAGATTCTCGGCGCCAGTCGCTTAACCCTGGTGGGTGAAGTTGGCTATACCCGCGTAGGCGGCATGACCAATGAGGTGGGTAACCGCTTCGGCCGTGATGCGACCTTCGGCGTGCCAGAAAATGCGCTGGCTGATGAGCGTTATGGTTCGCACGGCTTCTTCACCAGTTCGTCATGGGGCTATCGCGCCCGCGGTGTGCTTGACTACAACGACGTATTCGCCGGGATCAACCTGAAGCCGAACATGGCCTTCTCGCATGACGTTCAGGGCTATGGCCCGACCTTCAACGAAGGGTCCAAGGCTGTCAGTTTCGGATTGGATGCTGAGTACCAGAACACCTACACGGCGAGCCTGAACGTGACCGAATTCTTCGGCGGCTCTTACAACGTTGCAACTGACCGTGACTTCGTCGCGCTCAGCTTTGGCGTTAACTTCTAATAATGTCAGTACGGAGAATCAGTCATATGAAAACAACAAGTAAACTGATTACTGCGCTCACCTTCTCGTTGCTAGCCAGCAGCGTCATGGCCGCAGTACCTGCGTCGGAAGTCGCAAAGCTGGGCACCAGCCTGACCCCGTTGGGTGGCGAAATGGCCGGTAACGCCGATGGCACCATTCCTGCCTGGACTGGCGGCCTGCCGGTAGACGCGGCGCCAGTGACCAGTAACGGCTTTTTGGGTGATCCGTTCCCGAACGAAAAGCCCAAGTTCATTATCACTGCGCAAAACATGGACCAGTATAAGGACAAGCTGTCGCCGGGCATGATTGCGATGCTCAAGCGTTATCCTGATACGTTCAAAATGCCGGTTTTCGAGACCCATCGTACGGCCACGGTGCCCAAGGATATTCAGGAAAGGGCCAAGATCAGTGCTGCCAAAACCACGCTGGTCGAGGGTGGCAACGGCCTGAAGAACTTTACCGAAAGCCGTTATTATCCGTTCCCGATTCCGCAAAGCGGGGTTGAAGCTGTCTGGAACCACACCACCCGTTATCGCGGGGGCAACCTCAAGCGTCTGTACATCCAGGCTGCGCCACAAACTAACGGCTCGTTCACAGCGGTAAATTTCGAGGATGAAGTGGCTTTCCCGGACTTCATGCCGGACCTGGCGCCAGAGCGCGCATCCAACGCCTTGCTGTTCTTCAAGCAGCGCATCACTGCACCGTCGCGTCTGGCCGGTAACGTGTTGCTGGTGCATGACTCGCTTGATCAGGTTAAGGACCCGCGCTCTGCGTGGATCTATAACGCCGGTCAGCGCCGCGTTCGCCGTGCTCCACAGGTAGCGTATGACGGTCCGGGTACGGCGGCTGACGGCTTGCGCACTTCGGATAACTTCGACATGTACAACGGTGCGCCAGATCGTTACGACTGGAAACTGGTGGGCAAGCGCGAAATGTACATCCCGTACAACAACTACCGCATTGCCAGCCCGTCGCTGAAGTACAAGGATCTGCTCTTGGCAGGCCACTCCAACCAGGATCTGGCGCGTTATGAGTTGCACCGTGTATGGGAAGTGCAGGCGACGTTGAAGTCCGGTGAGCGGAATATCTACGCCAAGCGCACCTTCTTCATGGATGAGGACTCCTGGACCATCGTACTCTCTGACTTGTACGACGGTCGCGGCCAGCTGTGGCGCGTCGGTCAGGCGATGATGATGCAGTATTATCAGCGCGAGGTTCCAGCTTTTGCATTTGAGGGCTTGTACGATCTCATCGCTGGCCGCTACATTGTCACTGGCATGAGCAACGAAGAGAAAGAGTTCGTGCAGTTCGGTGTTAAAGCCAGCGCTGCTGACTTCACCCCAGCCGCATTGCGTAACGCCGGGGTACGTTGATCGTAGTGAGTTACCAGTAGCACAACGAAAGGCGGCCTCAGAGCCGCCTTTCCACGAATATCAGCCTGTACCTGAGGGGATGGGTGCAGGCCTTATACTAATAAGAGAGAGGCCAGACCATGCACGACAATGTTCGTGCGTTACCCGGATCGCGTGTGCGAGCGCTGGATGTCAGCTTGCCGCGACTACCCGCCAATCATGTTGCGCGTCCTCGTCTGGTTGAAAGCCTTGTAGGCGAAGACAGCCGCGTCACTCTTATCTGCGCGCCGGCCGGTTATGGCAAGAGCGTGCTGCTCAATGAATGCGTACGCCAAGCCAGTATGGCCACGCGTATTGTCTGGCTTGATTTACTCGGCCACACCCTTACACCTGAAGATTTGCTTGCCCGTCTGGCGGCCTCATTGCATCTGCCGGTCGGCGAGGGCGATGCGGCGACAGAGCTGAGCCTGCTGATTGGCCGGCTGGTGCAGCAGCCGGTGTGGATCATTCTCGATGATTACCCGCGTCAGCCTTGTGCTGAGCTGGACGCCTGCCTCGATCATTTGCTTGAGCGCTCACCGCACACACTGCGCTGGTGGATCGCCGGGCGCAGGCGGCCTGAATGGCATCTGCCGCGGCTGCTGTTGCAGGGCGCAATCCAAGAGCGTAATGCGCAGGCACTGGCGCTGAGCAGTGATGAATTGTCGGGTTACTTGCAGCAGCTCAAAGCCCCATTGCCGAGCCCGTTGGCTATCCAGTTGCATCAGTCCACCGAGGGTTGGCTCGCGGGCATTTGCCTGCACCTGATCGAGGGCAATATGTCCGAGCTGGGCCAGCGCCTTGAGGCGGGCTCAGCACTGTTACTCGAATACATCCAGCGCGAAGTGCTCGATGAGTTGTCCGACGAATTGCGCGAAGTGGTGCTGATCCTTGCGCATATACCGCGATTCTCGGCCGCACTTTGCCAGCACATGCTTGAAGTCCACGACGGCGCTCAGGTTATCGAGCAATTGCGTCAGCACCAGCTGTTCTTGTCCCAGCTGGATGAGCAAGGTGAGTGGTATTGCCTGTCGCCAGCCTTTGCCAAACAGCTCAAGCTACTCCCGCAATGTCTGCCGCCGTTGCATCAGCACATTCTGGCGTGCCAGTGGTTTGCCCAGCGCGGTGAAGTGCGTGATGCCGTGGAGCATGCCTTGTGTGCGGATCAGCCGGAAACGGCTGCCAGCTATTTGCAGCGCTACGGTGAAGATCAGCTGTTGATTGGTCAGAGTGTTTCTCAGCTGTTGCACTGGCGTGAAGAACTGCCGGCGAGCTTGTTTGCCAGCACTCCGCACCTGATTATTCTGCAAGCCTGGGCGCTGATCATTTGTACCCGCCTTGATGAAGTCGAGGACTGCATTGATGAGCTGGCGCGCTACATGCCGCAGCCATCGGCCAAGCGCCAACAACTGCTGCTGGCCAATTATCAGGTCATCATGGGCGTGTTGCACCGTCAGCGCGGCCTTGCCAGTGCGCGCCAGCATTGCCTTGAAGCGCTGAGCAAACTGGATGAGCGGGGCTGGTCGCAGCAGGTTCTGTGTCATCAGGCGCTCACCCAGCAGGCGGGCGCAGAGCAAAATCTGGCGCTGGCTGAAGAGCATTGCAACCAGGGGCTGAAACTGGCGCGTGAGCACCGCAACATCCTGTTTGATGCGCTGCTTACCATTGATCAAGTGCATTTGCTGATCATGCGCGGCCAGCGCCAGGTTGCCAAAGAACGCACTGAATATGCCGTGCAGCTCTTGAAGGACGGCGGTATGCGCGGCCCGGTCTATGCCCGGTTGTTGCTCTTGCGCGGCCTGCTGCATGCCGGACGGGGCGAGCGGATGCTGGCGCGCGAGGCCTTTGAAGCAGGCATACAAGAGGCTGAAACCTGTGAAGATGCCTACTCGTTGCATGGCCATATCGGCCTGGCAGAGTTGTGTTTGCAGGAAGGTCACTTTGAGGCCGCGCAGCAGCATCTGCGTAACGCCGAGCAGAAGATGCAGGCGTATCGGGTGCCGCGCATGCGTTATCACGAAGCCTTGAGCCTGGCCAAGGGCCAACTCTGGCTGCATCTGGGCGACGCCGAGAAAGCCCTGAGTGTGTTTACCGAAGTGCGTGAGCATCTGCAGGAGCACAAGTTCTTGGCGCCTTCCGGTTTCTGCAACTTATTGCCGACGTCGCGATTACTGGAGGCGCGAGGCAGGATCGCCACCGGCCAGACGGCGCAAGCATTAGCCGACTTGCAGCAGATGATGCACGAGTTCACCGAGTCCGGGCACTTGAGCCTGGCCACTCAGGCGCAAATGCACTGTGCACAGGCGCTGGAACAGCTCGGCGAGCCGCAGCGCGCGGATCAAGAGTTGTCCGCAGCACTGCTTGAGGCGCAGCGTCAGGAGCACTTCCGGCCCGTGCTTGAACTCATGCAATCGCAGCCCCAATGGCTGGAAGATGTGCTGTTACTCAATAGCCAGTTACAACCCTTGCGCCAGCACCTGATCAGCGCCAGTGAGGCGGTGGATACAACCCTGCCATCAAGTGTGCCGGTGCTGAGTAAACGCGAAATAGCCGTGCTCGACCTGATCGCCAAGGGCTGCTCCAACCAGCAGATAGCCGAGGCCTTGTTCATCTCGCTGCACACAGTTAAATCGCATGCCCGGCGTATCAATACCAAGCTCGGTGTGCAGCGCCGCACGCAAGCGGTGGCGCTGGCCAAAGCTGAAGGATTGATTGGTTAGATAATCCTCAGTGCCCGGTATGAATCTGCTTACCGGGCGAAAGAGGGGGCAAAGATGTGCTGCTGGGGCGCTTGAGGAATTTACCGGCGCTCGATCAGGTATTCAGTTAGCCATTGCGGATAGCCCCGCAGGGCTATCCGCGGTCCTGTTTAAGCACCAAGCTCAGATTAACTTTCGCCTGTCAGGGCGCCTTCGATCAATCCATTGGCCAGTTCACCATACGGGGCGAACATGGCGCGGATGTTGTCATTCTCGCCGCGCTCGAAAATGGCCCGTTGATTCGAGAACTCGTTGAACCCCTCAACGCCATGATGGCGACCGCTGCCACTTTTGCCGATGCCGCCGAAGGGCAGGGAAGGCATCGCGGCATGCAGTGCGGCAGAATTTACACAGGCACCGCCGGACACGGTCCGCGCCAGCACCCGCTGGGCAATTGCCGGGGTGTCGGTGAACACATAAACGCCCAGCGGGCGCTCACCGGCGTTGATTGTGGCAATGGCCTGATCAATGTCGCGGTAGGTTTTAACCGGCAAGATCGGCCCGAAAATTTCGTTTTGCATCAGCGCCATGTCGTCCGTGACGTTGAGCACCAAGGTCAGCGGCATCTTGCGCGCCGCTTTGTCCGTGGCATCGCCAATGGGAATCAGGGTGGCACCTTTGGCCTGCGCATCGTCCAGATAACCTTGCAGGCGAGCCAGGTGGCGGGCATTGATAATGCCGGTGGTGTCGGCCTCGCTGGCTCCGTGGGTAAATGTTGCATCCATGTGTTGTTGCACCAGGCGAACGAAATTCTCCTGCTGGTTTTCCGGCACTAGGGCGTAATCCACTGTCACGCACATCTGTCCGCTTTTGATGGTTTTACAGCCCACAATTTGTTCAATATTTCGGCTGTTCAAGCCGTCGGCAGCCACCAAGGCAGGGCATTTGCCGCCAAGCTCCAGGGTGACTGGCACGAGGTTTTGTGCAGCGCTGACTGCCACTGAACGGCCGACTTCCGTGCTGCCGGTGTACATCAAATGGTCCCAGTTGAGTGTCGGGAAAAACTTGGCCAATTGCAGGCCGCCGGAGATGGCCGCAACCTGATCAAGATCAAACGTTGACTTGATCATCTCAAGCGTCAATTCGCTGCAGGCTGGCGTCAGGTCCGACGGTTTGATAATGGCCCGGTTGCCTGCTGCGAGCATTTCAACCACAGGGCCAATGCCGATATCGAAGGGGAAATTCCACGGTGCCATGTTGCCGACCACGCCCTTGGGTTGCGCCAACACATACGCCTTAGCCGTGCCGTAAAGTGCCGGCTCAATGGGCCGTTGTTGCGGTTTCATCCATTCGCCAAGGTTGCTCGCCACATATTGCACGCGACCGGCAACGCCCAAGCATTCAACCAAATCGGCAAATTGGCTCGGGTGCGAGCCAAAGTCTGCCACCAGCGCCTGCTGAATTTTCAGACGATTACTGATCATCATATGCGCCAGTGCACCGAGCAATTCCAAGCGCTGATTGAGGTCAGGCTGCGGCTGTTCGACAAAGGCTTTCTTCTGTAGCGCAAACACGCGCTGCAACTCAGTGATCGCGACCTCATCCGAGGTCAATGATTGTTCACGTTCGATAAAAGTCATCTGCATTCTCCGCTGTTTAGCGGGCGCGGCGCTGCGCCCCTGCGTTATGGCAAAAGGGCTCAGGCGCTCTGCTTGAGTGACGTGGAAGCTGCGTGGGCGCGGGAAAACTTCAGGGCTTTGTCGTCGAGCGTGGTGAACTTCATGCTGAGCAAGTCTTGCAGGTAGTTCTGGTTCTGTTGCCACGGCTGCTGCTTGCCCTGTTTTGGGAACTGCTCCACGGCGCGCAGAATATAGCCAGACGTCATGTCCAGTAACGGCCGCTGATCCATTTCGCTCGGGTCAATTTGTGGCCGGCATTGGTCGTAATTTTTGCGGCTCATGTAATTGATCAGGCGGCATACAAACTCAGACGACAAGTCCGCACGCAGCGTCCACGAGGCGTTGGTGTAGCCCACACACACCGCAGCGTTGGGAATACCGGAGAGCATCAAACCTTTGTAAGAGTAGGTCTGGCCAATGGTTACCGGTTCGCCATCCACCGTCAGTTGCACACCGCCGCAGGCGACCAGCTTCAAACCGGTGGCGCTGACGACAATATCGGCATCCAGACTCTGCCCCGACTCAAGCATGATACCGGTTGGGGTAAAGCTGCTGATACGGTCGGTGACGATAGAGGCACTCTGTTCGCGCAGCGCCGTGAATAAGTCACCATTAGGCACCAGGCACAAGCGCTGGTCCCACGGGTTGTAGCTGGGCTTGAAGTGGGTGTCGATGGGAAAGTCTTGCGGCAGGTGTGCGGCGATGCCTTTGCGCAACAGGCGTTTGGCAAATTCAGGCTTGAAGCGAAACAAGCGGTAGATCGCGGTGCTGAGCATTACGTTCTTGAAACGGACGGTTTTATGCACCCAACTGCTGGGTAAAACCTTGCGCATCGCTTTGGCTATCACATCGTCATCCGGCAGGGACATCACGTAGCTGGGCGAGCGCTGCAACATGGTCACATGCGCAGCCTTTTTCGCCAGTGCAGGCACCAACGTTACGGCAGTAGCACCACTGCCAATCACCACAATGCGCTTGCCGCTGTAGTCGAGGCCCTCTGGCCATTGCTGCGGATGGATCAGTTGCCCGGTGTAGTTTTCGAGCCCGGGGAAATCCGGTTGGTAACCGCCCTCGTAGCTGTAATAACCGCTGCAGACGTAGAAGAAGTTACAGCTGTATTGGACAGGTGTGCGCTGCTCGCCGACCTCGATATCCAGTGTCCAGCGGGCCTCTTCCGATGACCACGCTGCTGCGATTACGCGGTGGCCGTAGCGAATATTGCTGTCGATGCCAAATTCACGGCTGGTGTCGCGCAGGTATTGGAGAATTTCGCTGCCATCGACGATGCTCTTGTTTGAGGTCCACGGACGAAATGAATAGCCCAGCGTGAACATGTCCGAGTCAGAGCGGATGCCCGGGTAGCGAAACAAATCCCAGGTGCCACCGAGGTCTTCACGTGCTTCGAGAATCGCGTAGGTTTTGCTCGGGCAGTTTTTTTGCAGGTGATAACCCGCGCCAATTCCCGATAGCCCTGCGCCCAAAACTAGAACATCAAAGTGTTTGACTGTCATACGCTCTCTTCCATTCTTGTTATGCGTAAGCGCCTTGCCGACACCTACATTTCTGGATTGCTACGATGAATTTAAGCATCGTTGCGCTGCATTGTTCTGACTGTTTAAGCTAAGGTGCATACCTTATGTCTGGTAGTCGATTCAAGGCCGATCCATGAAGCGTCAAAGCACCCGTGAGCAAATACTGGCGACCTGCCGAAAACTGTTTAATGGCAAAAGCGTTGCCGCTGTTACCACCGCAGGTATTGCTGAAGCGGTGGGTATCAATGAAGGCAACCTGTATTACTACTTCAAGAAAAAAACCGACATTCTTAACGCCTTGTTCGAACAGTTTGCCGCCGAACAACTCAAGCTGGCTTCTCAGGACCAACACCTGCGCCACTGGTTTGAACTGATGTGGGAGTGGCGCTTTTTTTACCGCGACAGCATGATCATTTTCAGCATGGAGCCGGCGATGCGCCTGCAATTGCAGGACATGTCCGATCAAGTTCAAGCCCGCAGCCGCCGCAAGTTGCAGGAGATGATCAGCCTCGGCCAGTTACGGGCTACCGAGGCGGAGCTTGATGTGCTGCTGGAAAATAGCTGGATCATCTCGACCTACTGGATTGAGTACCTGCACTCCCGCCACGGCATTACCCGCGTGACTAAAAAGCACCTGAGCTGGGGTTATAAACAGATGGCTGCATTGTTTGAGCCTTACCTGATTCGTGCAGATGCAGCCCCGCAAGATACCTTTCTGTCCGCTGAGTAAAGCACCTTACGCAGCGCTCAGTTCTGGGTGGCATTAACGCCTTCTACCTGATCCATCCGGGCGCGCATGATGCGTTGCATCAAGCCAGGTGACAGGCGTTGCAGAATCCAGCCGAGGCCGACTTCTTTCATTGGTGTCAGGCAGAACAGTTTGCCTTTGACCACATCGCGCAATACGTCTTGCGCCACTTGTGTGGGCGACGCGCCTTTCTCTGCGTAATGATTCACCGCCTGCGCCTGGCGTTGTTGTGCGCTGCTGCCACGCATTTTGGTGTTCTTGATAATGGCAGTGTTGATCGTGCCCGGGCACAGAATGGTGATGCCCACGTTGCTGCCATGCAGCTCACCTGCGAGTGATTGCGAGAGGCCAACGATTGCATGCTTGGTGGCGCAGTAGGGCGCGGTGCGCGGCATGGGAATAATGCCGGCGCCGGATGCGGTGTTAATGATATGCGCGGGCGAGGTTTGGCTGAGCATGCGCGGCAAAAAGGCATGCAAGCCGTGCACGACGCCCATCACGTTTACCTCCATTACCCACTTCCAGTCGGCCAGCTCGGTGTCGATAACCGCGCCGGCATGGCCAACGCCGGCGTTATTGAACAGCAGATCGACCCGGCCTTCGCGCCCGAATACTTCATTGGCAAATGCGCCCACTGCATCCGCATCGGTTACATCCAGTGCGTACGCCACGGCGTCTGTCAGTGATGCGGCGGTTTGCTCGGCGGCGCTGAGGTTGATGTCGGTGCAATACACCCGGCTGCCGTTGGCGCTGAGCTGCTCTGCGATGGCGCGGCCAATACCTGAACCTGCGCCGGTGACCACCGCGATCTTATTGTTGTAATAGTGCGTCAGCTTCGACATTGGCTATCTCCTGAGCGGTTATAAGCGCGCAAATACGCAGCTATCCGGGTTTTTATTATTTAAGGTGTTTACCTTATTTATAATGAGGTTAGCCTATACGGATTTCCTCTGCCAATAGTCCCGCTCACGCGCATATAGCGCTATGCGTGCGATGAATGATCAACAGGAAATGAGCGGCGGTAAGATCCACACAGCCGCCGCTGGCCATTGCAGCCAGCGGCGGTTTATCTGAGGCGGGCTAGACGTGCATCGCCATTTTTTGCAGCTGGTGCTTGAGCACTTTGCCGCTCGCCGCCGCCGGCAGTGAGCTGAGAATGCGCACCTCGCCGGGCCGTTTGTACGGCGCCAGTTGTGCGGCGAGAAACGCCTGTAATGCCGCCAGATCGAAGGTTTCGGGTGCCAGCACCTGAATGAATGCCACCACTTCTTCGTTGCCGTCCACCGCGCGGCCGACCACCGCCGACATGACCACGCCGGGGTAGGCATTGAGCGCCGCTTCGACTTCTGGCGGGTAAACATTGAAGCCCGAGCGGATGATTAGCTCCTTGCTGCGCCCGACAATAAACAGCGCACCGTCGGCGTCCGCACGGGCTAAATCGCCGGTATTGAACCAGCCCTCAGCATCGATAACGGCGGCCGTTTGCTGTTCTGCGCGGTAATAGCCTTTCATCACGTTCGGCCCGCGTACCCATAATTCGCCCACTTCGCCTGGCGCAACGGGTGCGCTGCGCTGGCTATTCAGCAGGCGCACCTCAACGCCGTCTATCGGCGGGCCGACAGAGGTATCCCGGCGCGGTTGATCGACGCGGGTATGGCTGATGGTCGGCGAGCTTTCGGTCAATCCGTAGCCGTTGTGCAGTGCGCAGCCGAAACGTTGCTCGACCGTGTCTTTCAGCGTCTGGTCGAGCGGCGATCCTCCTGCATACATAAAGCGCAGTGTGGGGGCACGCAGTTCGATGTGCTGCGTGTCTGCCAGTTCTAACGCCTTGGCAAACATGGCAGGCACGCCGAGCATCATGCTGATGTTGTCGTTCGCCAGCGCGCGGATCATCTTGGCGGGATCAAAGCGCGCTTCCAGATGCTGCGAACAGCCGGCGTACAAACTGGCCAAACACACCGACGACAAGCCGAATACGTGCGAGAACGGCAACACCGCAAACACGCTGTCGGCCTCGGTGAGTTTGCGCATGGTGCGCGCGGTATCGGCGACGAACATCAGATTACGATGGGTCAGCATCACACCTTTCGGGTCGCCGGTGGTGCCGGTGGTGTAGATCATTGCCGCCACCTGCATTGCGGGATCAGCGTGAACCGGCTCCGGCGCACATGCGTCATTCAGCGGCCCAAGGTGATAGCTGCCGAGCAGGGCCGATTGGCGAATCTGTGCGCCTGCACGCTCGGCATGGGCTGCTGCGTCCGTTGAGACAGCGCTGCTGAACAACACGCGCCGCGCCGCGCAGTGCTGGCGAATCGTTTCTATTTCCCCGGCAGACAGACGCGCATTGATGATGACCGCCCACGCGTCGAGCTGGCTCGCCGCGAGAATGGCGGCGACCAGCAAGCGGCTGTTTTCCGCTACCAACATGACGCGGTCGCCAGCGCGTACACCTTCATCGCGCAAGGTCTGGGCGAGTTCCTCGACGGCGTCGCGCAACATCGCGAAAGTCATCACTTCGCCGTGCTCATACAAGGCGGGTGCGGCGTGCGGATGGGTTGCGATTATGTGGTGCAGTCGTTTGGGTAATGCCGCTAGCCTGGCGCTGAGCGACATCATTTCAGTGTTGCTCCGCGCGGCGGATTAAATTTCGCGCAATCACCAATTGCTGGATTTGCGTAGTGCCCTCGTAAATGCGGAACAGGCGTACGTCGCGGTAGAAACGCTCAATGCCATATTCACTGACGTAACCGGCACCGCCGAATATCTGCACGGCGCGGTCGGCTACACGGCCACACATCTCTGAGGCGAACATCTTGCAGCACGAGGCTTCCATCGAAACATCTTGCTTGAGGTCACGTTTGCGCGCCGCGTCGAGCACCATGCAGCGCGCCGCGTAAATATCGGCCTGGCTGTCGGCGAGCATTGCCTGAATCAACTGGAACTCAGCCAGTGGTTGGCCGAACTGTTTGCGCTCCATTGCGTAATCCAGCGCGTCTTTCAGCATGCGCTCCGCAGCGGCAACGCATACGGCAGCAATGTGCAGGCGGCCTTTATCGAGCACTTTCATCGCGGTTTTGAAGCCAACGCCTTCGACGCCGCCAATTAGATTTTCGGCTGGCACGCGGCAATCTTCGAAGATCACATCGCAGGTGTGCGCGCCTTTCTGGCCCATCTTCTGATCAATCTTGCCCAGCGATAAGCCTGGTGTTCCGGCCTCGACGATAAACGCTGAAATACCGCCCGCGCCTTTGATCTCTGGATTGGTGCGCGCCATCACGGTGAAAATGCCCGCTTGCGGCGCATTGGTGATGAAGCGTTTGGTGCCATTGAGCACGTAATGGTCGCCGTCGCGCACGGCGGTTGTGCGCAACGAGGCCGCGTCTGAGCCAGACCCCGGCTCGGTCAAGGCAAACGAGCCGACCAATTCGCCCGTGGCCATGCGCGGCAAATAGCGCTGTTTTTGTGCGGGGGTGCCGTCAATGATCAAGCCCTGCGAGCCGATGCCATTGTTGGTGCCGATCAACGAGCGGAATGCCGGCGAGGTGCGTCCCAGCTCAAACGCCACCATCACTTCCTCTTCCATGGTCAGGCTCATGCCGCCGTATTCCTGAGGCAGGCACATGCCAAACAGGCCCATCTCGCGCATGTCCGCGATGATGTCGTCAGGGATGTGATCGTTTTCAGCGACCTCAGCCTCATTCGGCATCAGGCGTTCGCGGACAAAGCGAGACAGGTTATCGAGCAGCAGATTGAGCGTTTCCTGATCGTTGATCATTGTCGACCTCTTATTGGAATTGTCGGCCTATAGTGGCCTCGACGTTACGAACCAGATGAACCAAGCGTGGCCCTAAATCGTCCTCCAGCATGTGCTGGCGCAGCACAAATGCCGGGCCGCCCACGCTGAACGCAACCACGCCGGAGCCGTCTGGCTTTATCAGGGGGACTCCGGCGGCGTTGATGTCTTTTTGCCAATCTCCGCAGGCAAGGCAGAAGCCAAAATCCTGATAGTGACGGAAGGCTTTCTCTAACTGATCGCGAGTCTCTGGCCATTGCTCGCCTGCGCGCTGGCGCAATTGATCGAGCAACAAGTCCCGTTCTGCATCCGGCAGGGCGGCGAGGTAGGCGCGGCCCATCGCAGTGCTGGCCATGGGAATGCGCGAGCCAATGTCCAGTCTCAGCGTCAGCGGCCCCTGGCCTTGGCAGTTTTCGGTGTAAACCATGCTGAGGCGGTCACGGGCGCCAAGCGATACCGAGCTCTGCGATTGCTCTGCCAGTTCCTGCATCAGTGGGCGCGCCTGACGGCGAATATCCAGCCCGTTGAGATGGGCGTAACCAAGCGCCAGTACGCCGGTGTCGAGCGCGTATTTGCCCAAGCTGGCGACGTGCTGCAAATAGCCCAGACGCGACAGGGTATAGGTCAGCCGCGACACGGTGGCCTTGGGTAAACCGCTGCGTTTGGCCAGTTCCTGATTGCCCAGCAGCTGCTCGCCGGGGCGGAAGCAGCGCAACAATTCCAGTCCTCGTGCTAATGCCGTGACGAACTGACGATCCTGCTCAAGGCTTTGGTTATCGAGTTCGTTGTCGATCTGCTGGCGGTTATCCATTGTCGTTCCTTGGGCGTCAGGTGAGCTTTCTGGCGCTGGCTTTGATGCTGGCACAGGCTGAGAAAGTGAGTCAATAAATTAAAACTCAGTTTCGCATGGCGGAATTTAAGAGTTCAATCGAAAGTTGGCAGGCGCATATGGCGTGACTGAATACGCGGTATTCATAGCGTTTATTGATGATCAATCCACCTGCCAAGCCGCAACGAGTTGCGTAGGCTAAATCTATAAAGCAAAACCATATTCCGCTGTGCGAAACAATAATAATCAAGCCAAGAGGTCGATTATGAGTGAGGTACTTCTCGAGCGCCCATCACCAGGCGTGGCCCTGATTCGACTCAATCGGCCCGAGGCGCGTAACGCCCTGAGCCAATCCGTGCGAGAACAACTGGCGGCGCACTTCACTGTGCTCAGCAACGCTGCCGATGTGCGTTGCATCGTGCTGACCGGGGGCGAGGAAGTATTCGCTGCGGGTGCCGACATTCGCGATATGGCCGAGCGCGGCGCGGTGGAAATGCTGCTGCGCAATACGCATCGGCTCTGGGCTGCCATCGCCCAATGCCCTAAACCTGTGGTGGCGGCGGTGAATGGCTACGCCTTGGGCGGCGGCTGTGAGCTGGCGATGCATGCCGACATTATTGTCGCGGGCGAGGGCGCCAGTTTCGGCCAGCCGGAGGTGCGAGTTGGGATCATGCCGGGAGCGGGTGGAACCCAGCGGTTGACGCGCGCAGTCGGCAAGTTTCAGGCGATGCACATGCTGCTGACCGGTTTGCCGGTGAAGGCGGCCGACGCCCTGCGCATGGGGCTGGCCAGTGAAGTGGTGGCGGATGACGAAGTGCAGGCGCGGGCGCTGGCCTTGGCTGAATTGATCGCCAGCATGCCGCCGCTGGCGGTGATGCAAATCAAAGAGGTGCTGCTGGCAGGGCAAGATGCCTCGTTGGAAGCGGCGATGATGCTGGAGCGCAAGTCCTTCCAACTGCTGTTCGACTCGGCCGACCAGAAAGAGGGCATGCAGGCCTTTCTGGAGAAGCGCAAACCTGTGTATGTGGGAGCATGAGCATGGCCAATCGAGAAATTCGGCAAATGGCCGTGGTGGGGGCTGGCGTGATGGGCGCCGGCATTGCGCAAATTGCATCACTCGCGGGCGTCGAGGTGTTGCTGTTTGACGTGCGTGAAGGCGTTGCGCAATCCGCCAAGCAAAGCATTATCGCCACGCTGGATCGGCTCGTCGGCAAAGGCAAGCTCGACGCTGCCAGCGCACATTTGGCGGCTCAGCGACTACGCAGCGTCAGTCACGTTTCTGAGCTGAGTGATTGCCAGTTGGTGGTCGAAGCCATTGTTGAAAACCTCGAGGCCAAGCGTGCGCTGTTTGCAGAGCTTGAAGAGGTCGTTGCTGAGGATTGTTTGCTGGCGACGAATACCTCATCGCTGTCCGTTACCGCCATCGCGGCCAAATGCCGGGTGCCAGCACGCGTGGGCGGATTCCACTTCTTCAACCCGGTGCCGCTGATGAAAGTGGTCGAGGTTATCGACGGCCTGCAAAGCGCGGCGTGGGTTGGCGAAACACTGCTGGCGCTGGGCCAACGCTTTGGCCACGTGGCCGTGCGCGCCAAAGATACCCCTGGCTTTATCGTCAATCACGGTGGTCGCGGCTACGGCACCGAGGGCATGCGCATTCTCAGTGAGTCTGTACTCGAACCCGCAGAGCTCGACCGCATTCTCTGTGAGCACGCCGGCTTTCGCATGGGCCCGTGTGCACTATTCGATCTTACCGGTCTGGATGTTTCGCATCCTGTCACCGAGTCGCTCTATACGCAGTATTACCAGGAGCCGCGTTATCGGCCAACGGTGATCACCAAGCAGCTCTACGATGCCGGTCTGCTCGGGCGTAAAACCGCACAGGGCTTCTATGGCTATGTCGACGGTGTCGCGCAAATCCCTGACGAGGCACCGGCCCCGCAGGTCGAATGCATGCCGCCAGTGTGGGTCAGCCATGCCCGGGTGGATGCACGTGATGCCGTGGTGCAGCTGCTTACTGTGCTGGGCGCAACCCTTGAACATGGCGCCCAACCCAGCGCCGATGCGCTGATAGTTGTGCTGCCGCTGGGCGACGATGCGACCTCCAGCGCGCTAAACGAAGGGCTCGATCCGCAGCGCACCGTGGCGCTCGACACCCTGTTGCCGCTGGCGCGTCGGCGTGTGTTGATGACCACGGTTGTGACTTTGCCACACTGGCGCGACTGCGCTCATGCGCTGTTCAGCCGCGATGGTATGGCGGTGAGCGTGATCCGCGACAGTGCCGGTTTCGTCTCCCAACGGGTGTTGGCGCAGGTGATCAATGTGGCCTGTGACATGGCCCAGCAACGCGTGGCCACGCCGATTGATATCGATCAGGCCATTCGCCTTGGGCTGGGCTATCCACAAGGGCCGCTTAGCTGGGGCGACGCCATTGGCGCGCAGACAATTTTGCAGATCCTCGAGCAGCTGCACAGCTTCTACCTCGATCCGCGCTACCGCCCCAGCCCGTGGCTTAAACGCCGGGCAAAGCTTGAGTTGTCTCTGCTTAGCTGCGAGGCGTAAGTGCTTTGTTGGCGGCGATGCAATGGTTAGCTGGCGAGCGTTGCCGATGGGTTATCGGTGAGCAGTGCGCCGAAACCATTCGGCCGGTGCACGCAGTTACTCAGTTGCAACACGTGCCAGAACAAGGCCTGATTGCTTGAAATAACCGGTATGCCAAGGCGCCGCTCCAGTCGCTCGAGAATCTCCAGGGTGTGCAAGTTGGTGCACGATAAAAACAAGGCATCGGCTGGGTTATTGCGCAGCAGTTGCTCTGCCGCACGCTCAATAGCGGGTGCTGGTATGCGCGGGATTTGCGCGTCTTCAAGCACGCCAAAGGTACCAAAGGCGCTGATGGTTAAACCGGCCTGGCGCAGCCCCTGAAAAATCGGGTAGTTCACCTCGCTGATGTAAGGCGTGAGCACGGCAACTTTGCGCGCGCCAAGCGCGCGTAACGCCGCTTTGACCGCACTCCACGGATTGGTCACGGGGACGCCCGGGCGAACGCTGTTGATCAGCGCGCCGACTTCCTGTTCACCAATCAACATGCTCCCCGATGTGCAGCCAAAGGCGATCACATCCAGTGGCAAACCGGGCACCAGATGGCTGGTTGAGTGGCTCAAGCCCTGGCTCATGGCGCGCAAGCCGCCGGGCGTGACGGTTGGGCTGCAGGGCGTGCGAGTGCTGTACAACTCCACGCGCTCGCCAAGCAGTTGGCGCCACTCATTTTCCAGAGTGAAGTCGCTGGCAAGCTGGACCAGGCCGACTCTTACGCGGCCATCGTCCTGATTACTCTGGTGTTCAAAGTGTTGCTGCAATGCCTGAAACTCGGCAAAGGTTTCGATCATTTCAGGCGCCCTCAAGCAAGCGTGCTGCGTAGTTGGCAATGGCTGTGTCTTGCACACCGGTGCCGGTGAGGTCGCACACGGTAATTTGCTGATCATTGCTGCGGGCGATCTGCTGGTTGCAGATCAAGTTGCCGAGTTCAAATACTTCGCGCTGCAAGTCGGGCGAGTGGTGCAGTTCACCCAATGCGCGTGACTGGCTGAGACGATCGACTACCAGCACATCGGCGTTGGCCAGAATGCTCGCCTGCAACTCGTTTTTATGCGGGTTGTCCGAGCCCATTGCCGTCACATGGACGCCTTCGGGTAAATCAGCCCAATGCAAAACCGGCTCGCGCGCCGGTGTGGTGGTGACCACAATATCGGCTTGTTTACAGGCGCTGGCAGCGCTGTCGTGAACGCTTACTGAAAGGCCGTAAGATGTTTGCATATGCGCCGCGTAGGTTTCAGCCTTGTGACGATCGCGGCTGTACACATGTACCTCGCGGATATCGCGAACCAGGCGTAAGGCCGCAACCTGCAACTCGGCTTGCAGTCCCGCACCGATTACCGCGACCGATTGCGCATTGCTGCGCGACAAGTGTTTGGCCGCAATTGCGCCTGCCAATGCGGTGCGGATATCTGTCAGGTAGCCTTCATCGAACAGCACGGCATCAACCAGACCGGTCTTGGCAGAGAACAGCAGCATCAAGCCATTAAGGCTGGGCAGGCCAAGCGCTGGGTTGTCGAAGAAACCGGGACTGATCTTGATCGCGAAGCGCGGCCAGCCACGGATATGCGCCGTCTTCACGTCGACCTCGCCATTGCTCTCGGCAATGTTCATGCTGAGAATCGGCGGCATCTCGACTTCACCACGGCCGAGTGCTGCAAACCCGGCTTCAACCGCTTCGAGCGCAGCAGCATCCAGCTTGACCTGATCGGCAATTTGCTGGCGATTATAAATATGCATGGTCATTCTCTCCGGCCAGCCGACAGGCTTGAGCAAAGGTCTTTGGGGATACGTTTTGGCCGCTGATAACCAGCGCCACGCGCCGTCCACGCAGGTCGATTTGATGTTGTTCGACGGCAGCAATACCCACGGCCGCAGCGCCTTCGACGATGAGCTTTTCCTGATTAAACAGGTGCAGCATGGCGCGGGCGATTTGCGCCTCATCAACCCGGTAGCCCCGGTCCATGTAGCGTTGGGTCATGGCGAAGCTCCAGGTGTTATCAAGGCCAATGCCACCGCCCAGACTGTCAGCCAGCGAGGCGACCTCGCCAACCTGCACCGGATGGCCGGCGCTGAGGCTTTCGAGCATCGCGGCCCCTTCATTCATGCTCACGCCGATGACCTGAGCCTGTGGGTTGATGGTCTTTACCGCCAAGCCAATACCGGCAATCAATCCGCCACCGGAGAGACCGGCAAACACGGTGTCGATCTCGGGCTGTTGCTCCATGATCTCAAGGCCGCAGGTGCCTTGTCCGGCAATCACCAGCGGGTCATCGAAGGGCGAGATATAGGCCAGACCGTTCTCGTGTTGCAGGCGCCGCGCTTGAGTGTCGGCATCATCCTGAGTGGCGCCGTGAATCACCACGTCGGCACCGGCAAGGCGCAGCGCTTCGACTTTGTTGTCTGGCACCAGATGAGAAATGCACACCTTCACGGGAATGCCGAGATGCTGCCCGGCGTAGGCCAGTGCCCGGCCAAAGTTGCCGGTCGACATGGTTACCACGCCGCGTTCGCGCTGCTCAGATTCAAGCCCCGACAGTGCATTGACTGAGCCGCGCAATTTGAACGCGCCGGTGGGCTGCAGGTTGTCGAGCTTCAGCCAGACCTCGCAGCCCCAGCGACGCGACAGGCTTTCACTGCGCAGCAAAGGCGTGCGCTCGGCCAGTGTGGCGATCCGTTGGCGCGCCAGATAAATGTCTTTGAGGGTCAGTTCGGCTTGCATGTTTATCCTCATCACGCAAAGACCGGCGACTCAGATGAGAGGCCGGTCTTGGTGCGTTGGCGGTTTTTACTTGGCTTGCCAGTCACCGCTGGTGATCAGCTTGTCGGTCACCTTGTTTACCGCACGCTCGGCGCGGGCAACGATGTCATCAACCTCGTCGCGAGTTACCACCAGTGGCGGCGCAAAACCGAGAATGTCTCCGTGCGGCATGGCGCGGGCGATCAGTCCTTCTTCGAGGCAGGCAGCGGAGATTTGCGCGCCGACCTTGAGGTTCGGGTCGAAGTGCTGACGCTTGCTGCGGTCGCTGGAAAACTCCAGTGCTGCGAGCAGGCCGATGCCGCGCGCTTCGCCCACCAGCGGGTGATCGCCGAAGGTTTGCTGCATGCGTTGTTGCAAGTACGCGCCGGTGTCGCGGGCATTGCCGGTGAGGTTTTCGCGGTCGATGATGTTCAGGTTGGCGATGGCCGAGGCAATGCCCATCGGGTGACCGGAGTAGGTGTAGCCGTGGCCGATGGCGCCATAGGTGTCGGTGCCTTGCTCCAGCACCTGCCACACACGCTCGCCGACAATCACTCCGGACAACGGCTGATACGCCGAGGTCAGGCCCTTGGCGACGGTGATCAGGTCCGGCTTCATTTCGTAGTACTGCGAACCGAAGTCCACGCCCAACCGGCCGAAGCCGCAGACCACTTCATCGGCAATCAGCAGGATGTCGTACTTATCCAGCACCTTGCGGATTTCAGTCCAGTAGTCTTTTGGCGGCGGCACGATACCGCCGGTGCCCAGCACTGGTTCACCGATCATTGCGGCAACGGTATCCGGACCTTCAGCGAGAATCATTTCTTCGAGTTTTTGCGCGCAGTAAACCGAGAACTCCTGCTCGCTCATCGCATCATCTTCGCGACGATAGTAGACCGGCGCAACGGTGTGTTTGATGCGCTCCAGCGGCAGGTCGAAGTGGGCGTGGAACACCGGCAGGCCGGTCATCGAACCGGATGCAATGCTCGATCCGTGATAGCCACGGTCACGCGAGATGACCTTCTTCTTCTCTTTACGCCCAAGGATATTGTTGTAGTACCAAACCAGCTTGAGTTGGGTCTCGTTGGCATCCGAGCCGGACATGCCGTAATAGACCTTGCTCATGCCCTGGCCTGCGAGCTTGACGATGCGCTCAGACAGCTGCGCCATGCCTTCGGTCGTGTGGCCAACATAGGTGTGGTAGTACGCGAGTTGCTTGGCTTGCTCGTAAATGGCTTCGGCCATTTCGGTGCGGCCATAGCCAATGTTTACGCAATACAGGCCGGCAAAGCCGTCGATGTATTCGTTGCCCAGCGAGTCCTGAATGCGGATGCCTTGCGCGCCGGTAATGATCCGCGCCGGGCTTTCGCCGTGGGCGTGTTGCTTGAGGTGAGTCGAGGCGTGGAACACGTTCTGGCGGTCGATCTCGATAATTTTCTGGGTGTCGAGGGTCATGATGATGTCCTTTGTCGATAGGTATTTAATTGGCGCGCAGCAAGCCGGGCGCGATTAACATCCGCTGACACTGGGCAAATTGCCCAGGCAGTAGTATTTGATTTGGCTGTATTCATCGAGGCCGTGGCTGGAGCCTTCGCGGCCGAGACCGGATTGCTTGACGCCACCAAACGGCACGGGCGGGCCGGTCATCTTCACGGAGTTAACGCTGACCATGCCGAACTCCAGCCCTCGCATCAGTTGCCAGATTTGGCGAATGTCGTAGCCGTAAACGTAGGCGGCAAGGCCGTACTCGGTGTCATTGGCCTGGCTGATTAATTGCTCGGTGTTGTCCCAGGCCAATACGCCGGCCACCGGTGAGAAATTCTCTTCGCGGTAAACGCGCATCCCGGCGGTGACGTCGGCCAGCAGCGTCGGCACGAAGTAGTTGCTGCCAGGCGCCTGGCTCTGATCGCCGACCAGCAGGCGCGCACCTTTGGCAACGGCGTCATCAACGATTTCCTGGGCTTTGGTTACGGCCTTGCGATTGATCAGCGGGCCTTGATTGACGCCACGAATCAAACCGTTGCCCAGAGTGAGTTCGCCCATGCGCCGGGCAAATGCCTGCAGGAAGTCCTCATACAGCGAGCGGTGCACGAAGATCCGATTAGCCGCGAGGCAATCCTGGCCAGTGGTCTGGAATTTGGCGTCGATCGCCGCTTGCGCAGCCTGCTCGACATCCATATCGGGCAATACAATAAACGGCGCATTGCCGCCCAACTCCATTGAGCATTTCTTCACGGTGGCGGCAGATTGCTCCAGCAGCAAACGGCCCACGCGGGTGGAGCCGGTGAATGACAATGCCTTGACCTTGTCACTGGCGCAAAGCACCTGCGAAACCATTTCCGGCTCACCGGTGATAATGTTGAAAACACCCGCCGGAAAGCCCGCACGTTCTGCCAGTTCAGCTAACGCCAGTGCTGAGAACGGTGTTTCACCGGCAGGCTTGACTAGCACCGTGCAACCAGCCGCCAGCGCTGCAGCGGCTTTACGGGTGATCATCGCGCAGGGGAAGTTCCACGGGGTAATCAAGGCGGCCACGCCAATCGGCTCGCGCACGGTGCCCAGTTGCGCGTTGTTGATGTGGCTCGGGATGGTTTCGCCGTATGCGCGGCGCGCCTCTTCAGCAAACCAGCGGATAAACGAGGCGGCGTAGTCGATTTCGCCCAGCGCTTCAAACAATGGCTTGCCTTGCTCCAGCGTCATCAGCCGGGCCAGGTCTTGTTTGTTTTCCAGCAGCAGGTCGTGCCACTTGCCGAGTATCTCGCCACGCGCATCCAGCGACAGCGCACGCCACGCAGGGAAGGCGGCGTGTGCAGCATCAATGGCCTGAACAATTTGTGTTTCATCGAGTTGGGTGCAGCGGCCGATGACTTCATCAGTAGCCGGATTGAGTACGGCCTCATCGCGACCGGACGTGCCTGCGGTCCATTTGCCATTGATATAGGCGAGCTGACGAATCAGCCGTGGATCTTCGAAGTTGTGCATGCAAAGCATCCTCTCTACTGGCCTGCCACACAGCGTGTCGGTGCAGGGCGTGGTGCGTGTTTACGGCTTCCACTTTAGGGGGGATTGGCGATGGATTTTTTCTCTTGAGCGGGGTTGGGCCTGTGTTTTTTTTGCTTTGAATGGCCTGCACATGGTGTTTTTTTGGTGGCGCAATTAGCGCCTTGCGGAACACCGTTTCAGGCCGGTTTTTCTTCCAGTTCGAGCGGCGGATCGCAATGTTTGATGGTCTTGGTCACGATGTAGGTGAAGTAGCGTTCAATCCCCAGATCGGCCATTAACCAGCGGTCTATCAGGCGTTGGTACTGGTCGATATCAGCGGCCATTACCTTGACGATGTAATCAATGCCGCCGCCGGTGGCGTAGCACTCGGTCACTTGCGGGCACTCGTGCATGGCGTGTTCGAAGCGCTGGAAGGCTTCGCGGTTGTGCTGCTTCAAGCTGATCTCGACCATGACGGCCGCACGCTTGGTGATGATCTCGGGGTTGAGTAAGGCGCCGTAGCCGCGAATGATGCCGGCCTCTTCCAGGCGTTTGACCCTTTCCCAGCAAGGGCTGATGGACAGGTTGATGGCCTCGGCCAGGCTTGATTTGGTGATGCGGCCGTTGTGCTGAAGGATCTGCAGAATCTTCAGGTCATAACTGTCTAGACGCATGGATCTGCTCCGGCGCAGAAAACCTGCGCACCTGATGTGACAAAGCCGGCGAGTCAACCCGCCGGCTGTGTGTCATGCCTTACTGCTTTTCCAGATCGGCGATTTCTTTTTCGAGTGCTTTGAGGGTGGTGCCGGCTTCATCGCCCGCCAGCTCTACAAGCTTGTCACGCAGTGGCAGGCTGGCCTTGCGGAAGGCGGCCTGTTCTTCTTCGGTCAGATGAACAATCTTGATGCCGGGCTTGGCCTGCTTGATTTTTTCAAGACGGGTTTTGTTGTATTCAGCCTGAGTATCGAAGATATATGGGCCGAGTTCAGCAACAGTCTCGTCGATGATTTTCTTCTCATCTGCCGGCAGCCCCTGATACCAGGATTCGCTCGATAGCACAGCGACGGTGAATTGCTGATGACCGGACCAGGTCAGTACATCATTGACCTCGTAGAACTTCATTTCTTCGATCGCGAAGATCGGGTTTTCCTGACCATCAATCATCTTCAACTGCAGAGCGCCATACACCTCGGAGTAGGGCAGAGGCGTGGGCACGGCGCCGAACGACTTGTAGGTTTCAACCAGCATTGGCGATGCCATTACGCGCATTTTGACATTGTCGAAATCTGCGGGCTTATGCACTTCCTTGTTGGTGGTCCAGACCATTTCGCCTTCCGGATACATGCTCAAAAGACGCAGATTGCGGGTCTTCAGTTTGTCTGCCATCGGCCCGTAAATCGTCGGGCTTTCAGTGAGCACCTTGAGGTTGACCTTGTTGTCTTGCGACAACAGATAAGGCACCGAGAACACCTGCATCGACGGTGCGGTCGAGCCCAGAATACCGGTGGAACCATGGGTGAACTGGATGACGCCATTGGCGACCAGTTCGGTCAGGTCTTCGGACTCGCCCAAGGCGCCATACGGATAAACCGTGACCTTGATCTTGCCGTCGCTTTTCTCTTCTACCAGTTGTTTGAACTTCTGGGCGTAAGCGTCTTGCACGCTGCCGCTGATTTCTTCGAGCGCGAACTTCCACTCCTCTGCTGCTGCCAGGCTGGCTTGTCCCGCCAGGAGTACTCCCATCGCCGCCGCCAGTGCTGCCTTTTTCAGTGTGCTGAACTTTTTCATGGTGCAGTCTCCATTTATTTTTTTAAGTGCAGGGGTAAGTCAGTTTTCCACTATGTCGGCAATCACCGCCAGGGTGTCGCCTATGTCTACTAAGGCCGGGAAGCGTCTTGCAACGAGCAAGCCATCACGCTCGGCGCGGTACTCGACCGCCGGAGTACCGGTGCGCTCAAAGGTGTGCACGCGTGCCACCAGATCACCTTTTTGCACCCGGTCGCCGACACTCAATGCGAGTTCGAGAATGCCGTGATGCACGCTCTGTACGTAGCACGTGGCATCGGGCATATCGAGTTGCAGTGCGGGTTCATCCGCAGGCTCAAGTTCGCCTTTGGTTATGCCGGCGAACTTGAGAAAGTTGCGCACACCACGGTCTGCCAACAGCATGGTTTGCGGGGTGCTGGTGCCGCCACCGCCAAGCTCGGTCGTGACAAAGACCTTGCCTTGGGCTTCCACTGCGGTGTCGTACAACGAGGCGGCATCAAGCTCGAAAAGGATCATGCTCGCGGCCGTACCGAAAACCTTAGCACCTTCAATGCACTTGGCTTCTTGTCGCGGGTCTTGCAGGCGGTGCGCTGCTGCAAAGGGCAATATGTCGAGGGTCTTGCCGCCCGAGTGGATGTCCAGCGCGAAGTCGCACAGCGGGATCAGGTGACGCTGAAAGTAATCGGCAATACGCTCGGTCATGCTGCCGTAAGGGTGACCGGGGAATGAACGGTTCATGTTGCCTTTGTCGATTGGCGAGGTGCGACTGCCGTTCTGCACCGCCGGATAATTCATGGCCGGCACAATAATGACCCGGCCCTGAACATCTTCGGCGCGCAGTTCACTGGCGAGTTTGAGCAGCGAGGTGATGCCCTCATATTCGTCGCCATGGTTACCGCCAGTCAGCAGCGCGGTTGGGCCTTCACCGTTTTTGATAACACTGATCGGGATCATGATGCAGCCCCACGCCGACAGGTCGTGGGAGTAGGGCAGCTTCATGAAACCGTGCTGAACACCGTCGCGTTCGAAATCAACGGTCACGCTCATGGTCGTTGCCGGGGCCTCAACCAAGCCTGAATGGCTGACGGCCTGCAGTTCTGCTTCGGGGGTTATATTCATCACTGCCGTACTCATCTCAGGCCTTCACAAACAGTTGGCGCGAATAATCACAAAGCGTGTCTGCGCCGGTTTCGGTTATCACAATGCTTTCAGTCGTTTCCAGGCCCCAGTCGTCGAGCCAAAGACCCGGCATAAAGTGGAACGTCATGCCGGGCTGCAACACCGTGGTGTCGCTTTCACGCAAGCTCATGGTGCGCTCGCCCCAGTCCGGCGGATAACTCAGCCCGATTGGATAGCCGCAGCGGTTATCGCCACGGTCGTAGCCATAGCGGCGCAGTGTGCTGTTGAGTTCGCGGGCGATATCGCCGCAGGTATTGCCCGGTTTGGCGACTGCAAGTCCGGCCTCAAGCCCGGCATTAATGGCCTCTTCGGCTTTGAGAAACGCGGCTGAAGGCTCACCGAGATAAACCGTGCGCGATAGCGGGCAGTGGTAGCGTTTGTGGCAGCCGGCGATTTCGAAGAAGGTGCCTTCGCCCTTTTTGAACGGGCGGTCGTCCCATGTCAGATGCGGTGCCGAAGCGTCTTTGCCAGAGGGCAGCATCGGTACGATTGCCGGATAGTCACCAAATTTACCGTCATGCCCGACACAGGCCACCCGGTAGATTTCGCCCACCAGAATATTCTTCGGCAAGCCGGGTTCTATCATCTCGATAATGGCGCGGTGCATGTTCTCGACAATGCGCGCGGCGACTTGCATGTACTCGATTTCCTGGTCGGACTTTATCGCCCTGCACCAGTTCACCAGGCCTGTCGTGTCAACCAGTTGTGCTTGCGGCAAGCCGCGTTGCATCGCTTGGTGAGAGGCCGCGCTGTAGTAATAGTTGTCCATCTCGACGCCGATGTTGCCGGTGGTCCAGCCGCGCGATGGCAGGATTTCCGTGCACAGATAGTCGAGCGCGTGATGCGGCGGGTTCATCACATATTTGTCGCTGTAAGAGGTTATGTCCTCTTGGGGCATATACACCGTGCGGCGCGCGCCGTTGGCATCAATCCCGCGACCGAACCACAGCGGATTTCCGTCCTGGCCGACCACGACGCACTGCGGGGTATAGAACGACCAGCCGTCATAGCCGGTGAGCCAGGCCATGTTAGAGGGGTCGTGAACGATAAGAGTGGTGATTCCGCGGGTTGCCATCGCAGCGCGCACCTTGCTCAGGCGCTGGGCGTATTCTGCACGGCTGAAATTCAAAACGACTTCACTCATGACAGCATCTCAATAACGAACGCTTTCGCGTTCAGGTCTCGTTGTGCCCGCTGGTGATGCCCGGCGGACGCCACTGCTGCGATTCGTAAAAAGCCCTGAGCGGCTGAATACGAATCCTCCGGTCCTTGGCAAATCGTCGAGTAGCCGATTTGTGGCTGGTGGAGAAATTGTACTGAAACCTGCTAAAGTGATCGTGACAAATACAGGTCAATACGTTTCGGGCTTCATATTATGTTCATTACAATCATCGTCAAGGGATTTATTGTTCTATGACAATTGACCTTAAGCCGTTCATGCGCACAGGGCAGCCCAAATACCTGGCAATCGGAAATGCGCTCACTGAAGCCATCAATACGGGTGCGCTGCTGCCGGGAAGCAAACTGCCGACCCATCGCGAGCTAGCGGAAACCCTCGGTGTCAGTGTGCAAACCGTGAGCAATGCCTATGCCCACGCAGAGAAGCAGGGCGCCATTTACGGGCAGGTCGGCAGCGGTACTTTTGTGCGCAGCCGGCATGTCAGTCACGAGTCGGATTACCTCTCCACGGATGAGCATGAAGACCCCAGTCGCGGTATCGATTTGTCTACCGCGCACCCGGTGTGTACCCAGCGTCACGTCAAGCTCTACCGCGAAAGCCTTGAGCGATTGGCCCGTGAAGGGCGTGATGATTTCATTACCTCATTTCATCCCACGCAAGGCCTGACCCAGCACCGTGAAGTGGTCTGCAACTGGATGGGGCAACAGCAGAAAATGCCCGCCGACCCGGACAACATGCTGTTCTGCAATGGCGCCGCCCATGCGCTGACCATCGCCATGGCAACCGTGCTCAAGCCCGGCGATACTGTGCTGTGTGAGCGTGAAACCTGCATGTTGCTGATGGCCCTGGCGCATACCCTGCATTTCAATCTCAAAGGCCTGGCCACGGATGATCAGGGCTTGTTGCCGGAAGCCGTTGAGGCGGCCTGCAAGCAGGGCGGCGCGCGCGTGCTGTTCTGCACGCCGACCATGAACAATCCGAACTCAGACACCATGAGTCTTGAGCGGCGTCAGGCCATTGCCGATGTGGCGCGTAAGTACGATCTGACTGTGGTGGAAGACGATGTTTACGGTGCGTTGCAACCAAACCGGCTACCGCCGTTATCGGCCTTGATTCCTGAGCGCAGTTTCTACGCCACCAGCCTGAGCAAGATCACGCTGCCGGGCATGCGGGCAGGCTATCTGGTGACTCCGCCGCACCTTGTGCAGCAAGCTATTGGCCGGCTGCGCAGTACCACCTGGATGGCCACGCTGATGCCGTTCGAGATCGCCAGTTGGTGGATGCAGGACGGCACGCTGGACCGCATGATCAGCTTCCAGCAGCAGGAACTGGCGGCTCGCCAGCTAATGGCGCGGGAGCAATTGAGCGGCTGCAGATTTAAGGCCCATCCCAATGGCATGCACCTCTGGGCCGAGCTGCCTGAGCATTGGACGCCGGAAAAATTTGCCCGCCGTGCGCGTCAGGAAGGCGTAATGATTTTCCCCGCGGAGCCCTTTCTGGCCACCGCAGACCGGGGTAATCAAAACGTGCGAGTCAGCTTGGGCGCGGAGCAAAGCCGCTCAAGGGTGCAGGCAGGCTTAGCGACGCTGAGTGGGCTGATGGCGGAAATGCCGCCACCCATGCACTTTGTGTTCTAAAGTGGGGCAAAATCATTACATATGCCTGTTTTGCGTGCATATGTAATGATTCAAATTAATAATTGACATGATTTTTTGCCGGCGATAAGGTCTAGCCTCCACTACAAGAACAGTGTCCGCCCATACGAAGGTGGACCGGAGGTAGCTATGTCTTGGCTGCGAAAGTTGGATTGGGTGCTGGAGAAGCTCGAGGCTTTCATCCTCGCTAGCGGTATTCTGCTCATGGCGCTGAATTCAGTTGGTAATGTTTTCGGACGCTACCTGTTTAATCAGAGCATCTACTTTTCTGAAGAGCTCAACCAATTCCTCATCATCTTTGTCACCTTTGTTGGCTGCAGCTATGCCGCCAGGCATGGCCGGCACATTTGCATGAGCGCGCTCACTGAGCAGCTAAAGGGCAGGGCTGCGGCGCTGGCAATGCTGGTAATCAATGGCGTAACTGCTGCCCTGATGCTCTGGCTCGCCTGGGCTGCCGTTGGCTATGTGGAGTCCGCTGCCAAGGTCGGTCGCTCGTCCTCCGCTCTGCAGGTGCCGCTGCACTATATCTATCTGGTGATTCCGCTGGGTCTGGGCATGACCGGGCTGCAGTTTATTCGCCACGCCTTCATCCAGCTGCAAGTGCTACTTGGTTTGCGCGCAGCACCTGAGCGTCTTGATGACGCCACCATTCCCGTACAACCCTGAGCGCGCACCCATGGACATGACTACCACGCTATTGATCATCATGCTGGTTCTGCTGTTGTCGGGCTTTCCCATGATGACAACTTTGCTCGCAGCATCGGCTGCCGGCTTCACGATGTTTTTTACCATGGGCCCGGAGTTCATCATCCAGCAGATGATTGCCGGCATTCGTCCCGCTGCTTTGGTCGCCGTGCCGATGTTCATTCTGGCGGCAGACATTATTACGCGTGGCGCCACAGCCAATCGTTTGCTGGATGTGGCCATGGCGTTTGTCGGGCATGTGCGTGGCGGCATGGCTGTCACAACTGCATTGAGTTGCGCCCTGTTTGGCGCGCTGTCGGGCTCCACCCAAGCCACCGTGGTTGGGGTTGGCAGCATCATGCGGCCAAAGATGTTGCAGCAGGGTTATAAAGACAGTTTTGCCATGGCGCTGATCATCAACGCATCGGACATCGCGCTGCTGATTCCGCCGAGCATCGGCATGATTATTTATGGTGTGGTGTCGGGCACCTCGGTTGCCGAGTTGTTTATCGCCGGTATTGGCCCCGGTTTGCTGCTGATGTTTTTGCTGTGCGGCTATTGCTACATCTTTGCGCGCATTACCGGGATTCCATCGGGGGAGAAGTTCAGTTGGACGCAGCGCCTGGTCACTTGTCGCCGCGCCATCTTGCCGCTGCTGCTGCCGGTTCTGACCATTGGCGGGATTTACACAGGTGTATTCAGCCCGACTGAAGCGGCGGCGGTGTCGGTGTTGTACGCGCTGATTCTGGAGGTTGTGATTTTTCGCCGGGTGAAACTCAGTGAGCTTTCCTCTATTGCGCTGTCGACCGGTTTGATTACCGCCGTGGTATTTATCCTGGTGGCGGCAGGTTCGGCATTTTCCTGGGTGATCTCGTTCGCGCAGATCCCTCAGCAGATTCTGAGTGGCATCGGCATCATGAGCGCTTCGCCGACCGAACTGCTGATCATCATTTCCATCGCATTCTTCATCGGCTGCATGTTTGTCGACCCCATCGTGGTCATGCTGATTCTGGTGCCTATTTTTGCGCCGGCTGTGCGTGTGTCTGGTTTGGACCCGGTGCTAGTGGGCACCATCATCACGTTGCAGGCCGCTATCGGATCGGCAACACCGCCATTCGGCTGCGATATCTTCACCGCAATTGCCGTGTTCCGTCGGTCTTATTTCGAGGTGATACGCGGTAGCTTGCCGTTCTTTGCCATTTTGCTGCTGATGTCGGTGCTGCTGATCATGTTCCCGCCAATTACCTTGTTCCTGCGTGACTTGGCATTCCGTTAATCGACGCGGGAAATATCAGGCTGAAGCGGGTGCCCGAATCATCACTCGTGACGACGACGCTGCCGCCGTGCAGTTGCATGATTGAGCGGACGATGGCCAGGCCCAAACCGCCCGAGTCGCCCGGCTCGTTACGCGATGGATCGCAGCGATAAAAGCGCTCGAACAAATGGCTTATATGCTCGGACGCTATGGCGGGGCCGGCGTTGTGTACAGAAACCTGCACCTGTTCGGCCGTGATCTCGCTGCTCAGGGTTACATCACTGCCGGCAGGTGCGTAACGCAATGCGTTTGCCAGCAAATTTGCCAGCGCACGGCGCAGAAGATCGGTGTCTGCGAACAGTGCGCCTTGCGCGTTATTCAGCAAGCGCATGCCGCGTTCTTCGGCCATGCCTTCGAAGTAATCGCAAAGTAATTCGGCTTGCTCGAACAGCTCGATTGGCTCACGCGTAATGGCCGCGTTGACCTGTTCTGTCCGCGCCAGAAACAGCATGCTGTCGATCATTCTCGACAGCCGCTCGTACTCTTCCTGATTGGACACCAGTAAGTCTTGATAGGCCTCGACTGAGCGGCTGTGTCTGAGGGTTTGCTGGGTTTGGCCCATCAGGTTACTCAGCGGTGTGCGCATTTCGTGGGCGAGGTCTTCAGAGAAGCGCGAAAGCTGGGCGAAGCCATCTTCAAGACGGCCGAGCATGTTGTTGAGTGCGCCGCTGAGCGCTTCAAGTTCGCTGACGTCACGGTAATCGTTGAGGCGCAAATGCAGATGTTGCACGTCTATCGCCGAGGCACTGGCCGCCAGTTCACGCACCGGACGCAGGCCGCGTTGGCTCACCAGCCAGCCAAGCAGAAAGGCCAATAACGAGCCGACGCCGAGCGACAGCCAGAGCTTCATTTTGTAGGCGTCGAGCATTTGCTCGCGCTCGTTCAACAGCTTGCCGGCTACCAGCGTCAGCTTGCGCCCGTCGCGTTCGGCGTCCAGCCAGGCGAGGCGAACATGGGAATTAAGCGGGCTGTCGCGCAGTTGTGCCTGAGCCGCTGCGTGCAGCGCGGGTAGCTTGACGCCAGCCGGGTTTATTTCAATCTGCAAACGGCCTTGCTCATCAATAATCCAGAGCATGTTGTCGCGATTGCCGAGCATGTTTTCGTATAGCTGCGGGCGCGCCCGCAATGACTCGATGCTTTGGCTGTCGTCAATCAGCGCCTGCATACGCTCCAGCCTGCCGAGCAACGCCTGATCATCACGCCAGGCGATTTCACGCTGCAGCGATTGATACAGATAAAAGCCGAACGCGCCCAATAACAGTGCGCTCACCAGCGCAAACATCAGCGCCATGCGCAGGCTCAACGAGCGCGGCATCAATTGCATGTTTGCACCTCAAGCAAGTAGCCCATGCCGCGAACCGTGTGAATCAGTTTGAGCGGGTAGGGGTCGTCAATCTTGGCGCGCAGACGGCGAATAGCGACATCCACCACATTGGTGTCGCTGTCAAAATTCATCTGCCAAACCTGCGAGGCAATCTGTGCGCGCGACAGAACTTCACCTTCGCGGCTGAGCAGTAAGTGCAGCAGCGCGAACTCCTTATTGGTCAGGGTTATACGCTCGCCCTGGCGGGTGACCTTGCGGCGCAGCAAGTCGAGATGCAGGTCTGCGACCATAAACTCTTCCACCTCGCGGGGCGGGCCGCGCCTGAGCAGTGTGCGCACCCGGGCGAGTAATTCGGCATATGAGAACGGCTTAACCAGATAATCATCAGCCCCCAACTCAAGGCCTTTGACCCGGTCTTCTACCGAGTCGCGTGCGGTGAGGAACAGCACAGGTGTTTGCTGTTTGCGGCGAAGAATCTGTAGCAGTTGCCAGCCATCCACGCCGGGCAGCATGACGTCGAGAATGATCAGATCGAATACGCACTCGCTGATCAGGTGCTGACCGTCCAGACCATTGCGTGCAACTTCCACGGTATAGCCGGATTCGGTCAGCCCCTTGTGCAGGTAGTCCGCCGTTTTTACTTCGTCCTCGACAATCAGGATGCGCATGTTTCCTCCAGAGCGTGCCCATAGGCTATGCCAAATTGCGCCGTAGGCTCATTACAAATTGGTAATGCACGCGCAATCGGTTTGTTGCTGGCGCTTGTGCAGACTTGCCTGAAATCGCTCGCTATCGCTTATTTCAGGAGGTTCATCATGTTACTTCGCGCCGCCCAACTCAGCCTGCTTGGCCTTGCCATTGGCAGCGCCAGTGTATTTGCCGGCACTGCCCAAGTAGCCG
The DNA here is from genome assembly GCF_900682675.2 of Pseudomonas marincola. Classification (NCBI taxonomy): domain Bacteria; kingdom Pseudomonadati; phylum Pseudomonadota; class Gammaproteobacteria; order Pseudomonadales; family Pseudomonadaceae; genus Pseudomonas; species Pseudomonas marincola. Next base: position 858,086 of record NZ_LR215729.2, read on the forward strand.
AGCGCCAGGACGTTACGCTGGCGCTGGCCAATGATTTGCTCAACGCAACAATGGCTGCCTGCCACGCCGATAACCGTACCGCTGTCGCCGCTGTGGTGGATCGCGGCGGTAATCTGGTCGCCTTGCAGCGGGATGACAATGTTGGCCCGCACAACACCATCGCCGCTCAGCGCAAGGCCTTCACCTCGCTCTCGACCAAGACCTCAAGCCGGGTTCTGTCTGAGCGCGCCCGGAGCAATCCAGAAGCTGAAAACCTCAACACCCTCGACGAACTGTTGTTACTCGGCGGTGGTGTGCCGCTGCGCGTAGGCGATCAGGTAATCGGCGCCATTGGCGTTGCCGGAGCAGGCGGCGCCGAGATCGACGAAGGTTGCGCGCTCAAGGCCATCGCCAAGGTTTTACCTTCCGCTAACTAATCAGGAGTTACACCATGAAAATGCTTAAAACCCTCGCCGCCGGCATTATCTTCAGTGGCTTGTCGTCCGTCGCTCTGGCTGCCAGTAATCCGTTGAGCGTTCACGTGCTCAACCTGCAAGATGGCTTGCCATCGCCTGATGTTAACGTCACGCTGGAGAAGAAGGATGGCAAGCAGTGGGACTTGCTCAACAGCGCCAAAACCAATGAGCAAGGCCGCATCACCGAGTTTTACCCACAAGACAAAGCACTGGAGAAAGGCACGTACCGCGTCACCTTCAAGACCGGCGAATGGTTCTCTGCACACAACAGCAAAAGCTTCTTCCCGGAAGTGCCGGTGATCTTTGAAGTGGATGGCACCGTCCCGCATTACCACATCCCACTCTTGCTCAGCCCTTACGGCTTCTCGACCTACCGCGGTAACTAATCGCCCGGCTGTTAAGTGGGTTGCTGAAGGATCGATAAATGGCTCGCCACAAGGCGGGCCGTTTTGCATCTGGGCAGGTTAACTTGGGGTGATTTGCTGAATCGAGCCTGCGGATACAGGCCGTGGCTTGCTGGTTATTTGATTGCCGGAACAATAGTCCAGCGTTAGAGTGCGGCAAAAAATTGGATACTTGAGTCTAGGGAATGAAAAATCTAATCATTGCGCTGATTATTGGCTTCGCTGTTTGGCACTACTACCTGAAACCATCGGATAGCCCGGTCATCAGCAACATCGGCTCTGACGGCAGCGTGCTGAGCAATCCTGTAATAACCAACGCACGCTCCTCGACATCTCTACTGCCCACATCGACAACCTCAAACGCATCCGCCTACAGCTGTGATGGACGAACGCACTGCTCGCAGATGCGCTCATGCGAAGAAGCAACCTACTTCCTGAAAAACTGCCCCGGCACAAAAATGGATGGCAATCACGATGGCGTGCCGTGTGAGCAGCAGTGGTGTCGGTAAGGGCGCGGCGTGCGGAGGTGAGTTGATGCTTGTTCAGGGATGGGGGGGGCTGCAGTCACTGGATTAATTCTCGAGCACACACAAAAAAGGGCTTACCTTTCGGTAAACCCTTGTTTTGTTTGGTGGCTACGCAGGGACTTGAACCCCGGACCCCAGCATTATGAAAGTGCGCCAATTACCTAGAGTGCTGCTCACGTACCCTAGGTACGGGCCTTTGAGCCTGCTTCTAAGTCACTATTTACCACTAAGCTTAATCTGAGGCTCGGAATGGGACACCATGGCTTACGCTCATGGATGAACCATTTTTTGATGTGTCAGTCTGAATAGAGCTGAAAAAGATGCTTTTAATAGTGCTTTTTATGGTGCTATTCTGTGATGGCTTTACCCCGTGTTCGCACAAATAACCTCATGAAGAAAAGTCCTAAATACGATAGCTAGGCCCAAAAGAGAAGAAAGCCGAGATTAGCCCAGTGAGGCTTGAGGCATGGCCGCTGAAGATAGCTCAGGCACAGATAGATAACGCAGATAGCGAAGAACAGGTGGATATGGCGATGACATACGCGGTACTGGCTGACGTTGCGGCGTCGGTGACAGACCTTAAAAAAGATCCTATGGGAACCATCCGTGAGGGTGCGGGCGAAACCGTTGTGATCCTCAATCGAAACGAGCCAGCCTTCTATGCAGTGCCTCCAGCACGTTACGAAGCAATGCTGGAACTGATTGATGATCTTCGACTGGCTGAAGTCGTCCGTGCGCGGCGTGGGGAGCCTACTGTCCGAGTAGATATTGATGACCTCATCGCAGAAGCCGGCGGAGCGAACTGATTACTCCCTGGAATTCAACACGCAGGCAAAGAAAGAGTGGGGCAAACTAGGTAAAACAATCCAACTACAGTTTGCTAAAAAGCTAAAAGAGCGTCTTCATAACCCCCGTGTCGAGGCTGACAAGCTTCGGGATATGCCCAATTGCTACAAGATCAAGTTGCGTTCAATCGGTTACCGATTGGTATATGAGGTGATAGATAGTCGTCTGATTGTTAGCGTGATCGCCGTAGGTAAGCGGGAGCGAAGTAAAGTGTATGGGAGTGCCTCGGATCGGCGTAGCTAAGTTATAGAACTAGATTGTTTAGTAAACTTTATAAATCTGAAGGTTTGGTGATTGAGGCTCTTTCAGATATTGAGGGGCTAGTTGTTCGCTGTCACTCCTATCAGTCTAAGGCGGCGACCAGGGCGTTCGTTTCAAGGGGGTCACTGCTTTCGTTCAGGTGGTGAATCTGATTACGTGCTTGAGCTTTGCCTACGACTGGTCTCTAGGCAAAAACACGACTTATGAGCATTTCGTTGGGAGCAGAACCACGTGGTTCTTATACAACTTCAAAATGTTCGAGAAGACGCAGTGCCAGATATAGGTGGGGCAGAAGGTTGCATCCCTTGGCGATGGGCAGGTTCTTGTCGGAAGCAAAGAAGGGGATGAGATATCTTTTGTAGTACAGCGATGCTCAGCGTCGGTAGGCGCGCTGTAGTCACTGGATTAATTATCGAGCGCACACAAAAAAGGGCTTACCTTTCGGTAAACCCTTGTTTTGTTTGGTGGCTACGCAGGGACTTGAACCCCGGACCCCAGCATTATGAATGCTATGCTCTAACCAGCTGAGCTACGTAGCCGAGTGGCGCGCATTATTCTAGTCTCGGGCTTCTGTGTCAAGCATGTTTTTATAAAATTATTGCGCATGATCAAGTGCTTACGCGCAAGGCGTGGTGCGAGGGCGGGTTGGTGCGGGTTTCTTTGCCTTGGGCAAGGGGGCTTTGGGGGTGTACCTGATTGAGTGATCAGGTTTTTTGCGCTGGCGTGGCACAATGGCCGGCGGGATGCTTATTCCTTATGACTTTCTCTAGCCGGTTCTGGCCATGGGCGATGTGTTCGTTCGTCCGCAGTTTGGCTGGGTGTGTATCTATGGGGGTTCTAATGCTTGATTGGCGATCATTGAGTGCACTTAGGCAAGTTCGTGTTGCTTGCTTGGGCAGTTGTGGGTGCATGACTGCTGCGTGCATAAGGGCTGTTGGTCATGCATAAGGTTGAACGCGTTGGGGTTGTGGGTTGGCTGTTGCTGCTTGCGCTGGGGCTTAACCTGCGGCCGATTCTGACTTCGATCAGTCCATTGCTTGACGACATTCGCGTCGACACGGCCATGAGCTTTCAAGTTGCTGCGCTGCTGACCACCTTGCCGGTGATTTGCATCGGGCTGGTGGCGTTGTGTGGCGCGTGGGTGGAGGCGCGGTTGGGTGAGGGCAGAGGTATAGCGCTTGGCTTGCTGTGTATTCTGTTTGCCTGCCTGTCGCGAGGGCTGATCGCGGATGGCAATTTGTTGCTGATGTCGGCGCTGTTGGGTGGGTTGGGCATCGCGCTGATTCAGGTTTTGGTGCCCGGGATGATCAAGCGTCAGTTTGTGGGTGGCGTTGCGTTGGCGATGGGCGTTTATTCGGCGTCGCTGATGGGCGGCGGAGGCCTTGCTGCGTTGATCAGCCCGCGTCTGGCGCATTCTTTTGGCCATTGGCAGGTCGGGCTGTGGGTTTGGCTGATTCCGGCGCTGCTGGCGTTTGTGCTGTGGCTCAAGATGCCTTGGCATACACCGCATTCGTTGGCGCAAAAGCTCTCGTGGAAAACCTTTATCGGAAATCGCCGAGCATGGGCGCTGGCGGTGTATTTTGGTTTTTGCAATTGGGGCTTCATGACGGTCGTGGCGTGGCTGCCGGCTTATTATCAACAGCTTGGTTGGACGCAGCAGGCAAGCGGGGCGTTGTTGGCCTGGATGACAATTTTTCAGGTGACGGCTGCGCTGTCGATGCCAGTGTTGGCGCATCGCATACAAGATCGCCGGCCGCTGCTGGGCGTAAGTCTGCTTGCGCAGTTGATGGGTTTCTCGGGATTGTTATTCGCGCCTCTGCTGGCGCCTGCGGTGTGGGTCGGTTTGATCGGTTTTGGGCTGGGCGCCTGTTTTGTGTTGTGCCTGCTGCTGAGCATGGATCACTTGCATGAACCGCGATTGGCTGGGCAGCTGGCGGCCTTCGTGCAGGGCTTTGGTTTTCTGATCAATGCGCTGGCGCCATCGCTTGGCGGCTTGTTGCGTGAGGTTACGGGCAGCTTTCACAGTACCTGGCAATTTACCGTGTTGAGTTTGCTGGCGATGCTGCTGATGACCCTGCGTTTCAGCCCGGCAAGTTATTCGCGTATCGGCGCGTTCAATGCACTCTCGCCGGCGCACGGCGGCCAGCGCTGAGCGTTGTTTTCGGGCAATAAAAAGCCCCGCATCAGTGGCTGAATGCGGGGCTTTTGGTCAGGCAGTGACGCTTACACGTTAAAGCGGAAGTGCATGACGTCGCCGTCTTTAACGATGTATTCCTTGCCTTCAAGGCGCCATTTGCCGGCTTCTTTCGCGCCAGCTTCACCCTTGTATTGGATGAAGTCGTCATAGGCGATGACTTCGGCGCGGATGAAGCCTTTTTCGAAGTCGGTATGGATGGCGGCAGCAGATTGCGGTGCAGTTGCGCCGACACGCACGGTCCATGCGCGCACTTCTTTAACGCCGGCCGTGAAGTAGGTCTGCAGGTTGAGCAGCTGATAGCCTGCGCGAATTACGCGGTTCAGGCCCGGCTCTTCAAGGCCCAGTGCTTCGAGGAACATGTCCTTTTCTTCGCCGTCTTCAAGCTCAGCGATTTCAGCTTCGATCTTGTTGCAAACCGGCACAACGATCGCGCCTTCGGCATCAGCAATGCCTTGCACGATGTCGAGCAGCGGGTTGTTCTCGAAGCCGTCTTCAGAGACGTTGGCGATGTACATGACCGGCTTGCTGGTCAGCAGGTGGAAGCCGCGAATCAGCTGCTTCTCGTCGTCGCCGAGGTCTTTCATCAGCGTGCGGGCTGGTTTGCCTTCGGTGAAGTGCGGGATCAGTTTTTCCAGCAGGGCTTTCTGCGCGACCGCGTCTTTGTCACCGCCTTTGGCGTTACGCGAGGTCTTTTGCAGTTGCTTCTCGCAGCTGTCGAGGTCGGCGAAGATCAACTCAAGGTCGATAATCTCGATGTCGCGCTTGGGGTCGACGCTGTTCGATACGTGGATGACGTTGTCATCTTCAAAGCAGCGCACAACGTGAGCAATCGCGTGGGTTTCGCGGATGTTGGCGAGGAATTTGTTGCCCAGACCTTCACCTTTCGAGGCGCCGGCCACCAGGCCTGCGATGTCGACGAATTCCATGGTGGTGGGAATCACGCGCTCGGGCTTGACGATTTCGGCCAAGGCTTCAAGGCGTGGATCAGGCATCGGCACGATACCGGTGTTCGGCTCGATTGTGCAGAAGGGGAAGTTCTCCGCAGCGATACCCGATTTGGTCAGGGCGTTGAACAAGGTGGACTTGCCGACGTTTGGCAGGCCGACGATGCCGCAGTTAAATCCCATGGTGTGTCCCTCGCGGAGATGAATCAGAAATTAAGTGGGGAGTTGAGCTTTCTTGCTGTGCAGCGCGTGCATGGCTTTCGACCAGTTACCGGCGAGCATGTCGGAGAGCGACTCGAGCGCATAATCGATGCTGCTATCGAGTAACTCCTGTTCGCTGCGCGGTGCGCGGCCCAGTACAAAATTGGAAACCATGCTGCTGTGTCCCGGATGGCCGATACCCAGGCGCAAGCGGTAAAACTCATTGTTGTTGCCAAGCTGGGCGATGATGTCGCGCAGCCCATTATGCCCGCCGTGCCCGCCACCCTTTTTGAGTTTGGCGACGCCTGGCGGCATATCGAGTTCGTCGTGGGCCACGAGTATGGCTTCTGGCGGAATTCGGAAAAAATTCGCCAGCGCGGCGACGGACTGGCCGCTGCGGTTCATAAACGTGGTGGGTATTAGCAGGCGAACATCGCGGCCTTGATGGTTGAATTTGCCCACCAAGCCAAAATACTTGCGATCAGCACTCAGGCTGACGCGCTGGCTGTCTGCCAGTCTTTCAACGAAAAGAGCCCCTGCATTATGCCGGGTCTGGTCGTATTCAGGGCCGGGATTACCCAGGCCAACGATCAGTTGTACGGCGGTCATATCAGGGGCCCTCTAAAACTACAGTGCTGGATATTGCTTGGTTAAAAAGCGTCTCAAGGTGCGGCTTACTGATGTAAACGGCGCTTTCATCGCTTTTTGTCTTGCACGCCCAGCGCTTGCTACGTTTTAAAAGCCTCTTTATCGGAGGCCCTTTCGTAGAAACAGCCCAGACGCGAATGCGGCTAGGCTGTTATCAAGCGAGTCGAGTAATTACTCGGCAGCAGGAGCTTCGCTCTCGCCTTCGCTGGTGTCTTCTTTAGCAACGCGCGAAGCGTGGATGTTAGCCACAGCCAAGTCGTTACCGTGAGACAGTGCAACCAGTTCAATGCCTTTTGGCAGAGTCAGGTCGGACAGGTGCAGGGTAGTACCCAGTTCAACTTTAGCCATGTCGACTTCGATGAACTCAGGCAGGTCTTTCGGCAAGCAGTTAACTTCTACTTCAACCAGGGTGTGCGAAACTTCGCCACCTTGCTGCTTAACGCCAACCGAAGTTTCCTGGTTAACGAAGTGCAGCGGTACGTGTGCAACCAGCTTCTGGCCAGCAACAACGCGGATGAAGTCTGCGTGCAGAACGAAACCCTTGGCTGGGTGGCGCTGCAGAGCCTTGATCAGTACAGATTCTTTCTTGCCAGCAACGTCGAGCGTCAGTACGTGGCTGAAAGCAGCTTCGTTGTTCAGCAGCTTAGCCAGTTCGTTGGCCAGCAGGCTGATCGATTGCGGGGCAGCTTCGCCACCGTAAATTACAGCTGGAACCAGGTTGGCGTTACGACGCAGGCGGCGGCTCGCACCTTTCCCCAGGTCAGAACGCACTTCAGCATTCAGGGCAAATTCAGTCATTTCATTTCTCCAAAATAGCCATGCCGTGATCAACGCTTGCGACCAGCGATCCTACGGTTAGGCAAAAAAGCCCCGCAGCACAGAAAGCATGAAACCCGAGTGGCCGAAGCTACCGGGTTTCATCACGCCTGTTTGGCGGGGCGTATTTCGTCAGGCAGTGTTCCGAATTAACGGAACATCGCGCTGATCGATTCTTCATTGCTGATGCGGCGAACCGCTTCAGCGACAATCGGGCCTATATCCAGCTGGCGAATACGCGGGCAGGATTGGGCGCTGGCAGAAAGCGGGATGGTGTTAGTCACCACCAGCTCATCCAGTACCGAGTTTTCGATGTTCTCGATCGCTCGGCCCGACAGAACAGCGTGAGTCGCGTAGGCGTAAACCTTGGCGGCACCGTGTTCTTTCAAAGCTTTGGCGCCGTGGCAGAGTGTGCCAGCGGTATCGACCATATCGTCAACCAGGATGCACGTGCGACCTTCCACATCACCGATGATATGCATCACCTCTGAGTGGTTGGCTTTTTCGCGACGCTTATCAATGATTGCCAGATCAACCCCGAGAGATTTGGCGACAGCACGCGCACGCACTACACCACCGATATCCGGGGAGACAATCATCAGGTTTTCGAAGCGCTGATCTTCAATGTCATCCACCAATACCGGGGAGCCGTAGATGTTATCTACCGGAATATCGAAGAAGCCCTGGATCTGATCCGCGTGCAGATCAACCGTGAGAACACGGTCAATGCCGACGACAGTTAGCATGTCAGCCACGACCTTGGCGCTGATTGCAACGCGAGCGGAACGCGGACGGCGATCCTGGCGTGCATAGCCAAAGTAGGGGATAACAGCTGTGATTCGGGTTGCTGACGAACGACGGAAGGCATCTGCCATCACGACCAGTTCCATCAGGTTATCGTTTGTTGGCGCGCACGTCGGTTGGATCAGGAATACGTCTTTACCACGAACGTTTTCATTGATCTCGATGCTAATTTCGCCGTCGGAAAATTTTCCGACTGAAGCATCGCCGAGGGGGATGTGCAGCTGACGTACAATACGTCGCGCCAGGTCGGGGTTTGCATTCCCCGTAAAGACCATCATCTTGGACACGCGCAGTACCTGCCGGCTGAGGGTATACCTGGATGAGTATAGAAAATGGCAGGGGCGGCTGGATTCGAACCAACGCATGGCAGGATCAAAACCTGCTGCCTTACCGCTTGGCGACGCCCCTGTATCGTGTTTTGTACTGAATGCTTCGGTTTGTAATACACCTACCTATAGGTGTAATGGCAGGGGCGGCTGGATTCGAACCAACGCATGGCAGGATCAAAACCTGCTGCCTTACCGCTTGGCGACGCCCCTAAATATTACAAACTGGTGTTACGCATTCACTTCCCGGCCAATGTTTCCAGCTTTCGGTGCAACATCGAGATGTTACGACCTTGAGCCACAAAGCTTGGCAAAGTGACTGGAAGTTGGCGGGCGACTTTATCAGCATCTGCCCGATTTGGGAAGCTCCCAAATACACAAGCTCCAGTGCCAGTTAGTTTTGCTTGAACAAATTTGTTCAGCAAGATCAAAGCGTTATGTACTTCTGGATAACGTTTTTGAACCACTGGCTGGCAGTCATTACGACCACCCCCCTCAAGAAGGCTGCGAACTTTAATGGGCGGAGAATCGCGTGTCAACTCAGGGTCAGAGAAAATTTCTGCAGTTGACACAAGTACTTGCGGAATTACGACGAGAAACCAGGGTTCTTCAAGCTCAATTGGGGTGAGTTTTTCACCCACGCCTTCCGCAAAAGCAGCATGGCCGCGCACGAATACCGGCACGTCTGCGCCAAGCTTCAGGCCCAGTTCGGCGAGCTGATCGGCGCTCAAGCCCAGTTGCCACAAGTGATTTAGGCCAAGCAGGGTCGTGGCCGCATCGGAGCTGCCGCCGCCAATACCGCCGCCCATCGGTAATTTCTTATCGATCCAGAGATCGGCACCCAGTGTGCAGCCGGTTAATTGCTGCAACTGTTTGGCAGCGCGCACGATCAGGTTGCTGTCGTGCGGCACACCAGCAATTTCTGTGTGCAAACGAATTTCGCCATCTTCACGCAGGGCAAAACCCAGCTCGTCGGCATAATCGAGAAATTGAAAAAGCGTCTGCAGTTCGTGATAACCGTCGGGGCGACGATTAAGGATGTGCAGCATCAGGTTGAGTTTGGCCGGCGCCGGCAGGGTTAGTGTAGCGCCGTTCATTGCTGGCCAAGCTGGCGCGGTTGCCAGTCCTTGATGACCACAGTGACCTGGAGATCGTAACCGGTGATTTTCAGGCGTTCGGGCAGGGTAAAGCCGGCCTGATCAACGTAGCGCAAGTAGTCGACCTGCCAGCCATCCTGCTCCAGTTGGGCAAGGTAGCTGTCGGTATCGAGTTTGATCCGGCTTTTGCTGTCTGGCGCTGGCAGGCCGCGAATCCACCACAGCAGGTGCGAAACCGGAAGGTTGAGGCGCAGTTGGTCCTGCAGCAGTTCTTCTGCCGAGCTGGCGGTGTAGGTGCCACGGCTGGCGGCTTCGAGTTTAACTTCGCCCGGTCTTCCGGTCAGGCGGGCGGCGCCGCGGCCCAGCGGGCCAGACAGGCGAATGTCGAAATAATCCTGACGTTGCAGCCAGTACAGTGTGGCACTGCCTGAGTCTTTAGGCGCGCGAATGCCGACTTTGCCGTTGATTTCCCAGCCATCAAGCTGGGTGAGCTGTTGCTTGTGAGCTTTCCAGAGGGCGGGGTCGCCGCCGCCTTCGATAGATTCGCGTGAGGTCAGCCCGGCGCAACCTGCAAGCAGGGCGATCAGGCTGATGACAACTAGGTTTCGCCACAGCATTACAGGTTCTCGGCTCCGGTCAGGCGCAATATCGTGCTGCGCAGGGGTTCGCTATCGGGATGGTTTTCCAGCGCCTCTGCCCACACTTTGCGGGCGTCGCGCTGCTTGCCTTGTGCCCACAATACTTCGCCAAGGTGAGCGGCGACTTCGTGGTCAGGAAACTTCTGCAGGGCTTTGCGCAGGTACTTCTCAGCTTCGTCGAGACGGTTCTGGCGATAGCTGATCCAGCCCATGCTGTCGAGAATCGCCGGGTCTTCGGGGTTGAGCCGGTAGGCCTGCTCGATCAGTTTGCGCGCCTCGCTGTAGCGCGTGGTGCGATCGGCCAGCGTGTAGCCCAGGGCATTCAGCGCCATCGAGTTTTCAGGATCGCGCTCAAGGATCTGGCGTAAATCGCTTTCGAGCTGGCCCAGATCATCGCGTGACTCGGCCATCATGGCGCGGGCATAGAGCAGGTTAAGATCGTCGGGATTATCCTTGACTGCCTGCTGAATGACTTGCCAGGCGAGTTCAGGCTGCTGGTTGCTGCTCAGCGCCTCGGACTCGATCAGATAGAGCTGGGTCGCGTAATCCGGCTGTTCGTCGCGGGCCTTGGCCAGTAATTGGGTTGCTTCGGTACCGCGCTTCTCGGCGAACAACAGTTCAGTTTGCGCCGCCTGTGCCGGCAGGTATTCATTGCCGGGGCCGACTTGCGCGTATTCGGTCAATGCGCTTTCCGGCTCGTCCAAGTGCTCATAGGCGCGCGCCAGATTGTAGTGCGCTGCGTCGACATGGCTGCCGCGCTCGACCAGTTCTTCAAGGTAGACGATGGCCTCTTTCCAGGCTTCGCCTTCCAGATACACCAGTGCCAGCGAGAACCGCAGGTCGTCGTCTTCCGGATATTGTTGAACCAGCGCCGAGAACTCGCTCTGCGCATCTTCGATTCGGCCTTGCTCAACCAGCATCCGCGCATAGGTTAGGCGTAGACGCTTGTCTTCCGGGTACAGCTTGATGCCCTGTTTGAGCAGGGGCATGGCTTCATCGCCGCGCTTGAGGCTTTGCAGCAGGCGCACGTGCAACAGCAGCGGAATGACTTCGCTGTCGATGTTGGGAGAATCTTCGAGCAGCTGCAGGGCTTCTTCCGACTGGCCGTCTTCCTGTAACAGCAGGGCTTTACCGAAGGCCAGCTGAGTGTTGTCGGGGTACTTTGCCAGCAGGCGGTCAAAACTTTGCAGCAGCCCGGCGCGGGTCTGCTCGTCAGTTTCGGCGGCCGACAGCGCGAGGAAGTCGAAGTGGGTGTTGCCGTGCCCCTGCAGGACTTTCTCCATGTACGTCATGGCTTCGTCATGGCGACCGGCGCGGGCCAGCTGGATAGCTGCAGAGCGCTGCGCGTCGAGGTCATCCGGGGCGTTCTTGGCCCAGATCAGTGCGGTGTCGAGCGCCGCCTGATCAGCGCCCAGGTATTCGGCAATGCGAAAGCCACGCTCGGCGACGCCAGCGTCCTGGGTCGCATTGGCTTGCTGCACGTAATTGCCCAGCGCGATGTCGAAGCGGTCGCGTTGTCCGGCCAGTTCGGCCGTAAGCAGGGCCAGCAGGGTTTCCCGGCTGAACGATGCGTATTGCTCAGGCTCAGTCTTTTTCGCGATGACAGAGACATCCTCGACTGGCGGCGTGCCGTCAGTCGACGTGCTGGAGAGTGCTTGGCAGCCACTCAGAAATGCCACGGCTGCCAATGCGATATAAGTTCTATTCATAGGGGAAAAGACGACTAACCTGCGGTCTGATCATCATGACACAAGCCGCAGAGCAAGCCCATGGGGCTTGGCTTAATCGCAGGCGTGTGGCGTGGGAGATTAAAATGGGCTGATGCCTCGCAGCATAATGGATTCAATTGTGCGACAAAATGTCTTAGCCCGTCACGCGAGCCATACTGGGTTAGTCAGGGCCGCTTCTGCAAGGTTCCATCGGCTGCTTTGAGCAAGGTTGGCGCTGGTTTCGGTGCCGATTGTGACCGGTCAGTTGTCGACAATATAAAGGGGAGGTTGTTCTCAGTCGGTTGAAGTAGGACAATTGCCGGCTCCTTTTCTTGTCAGCGACGTTGCATGGCCTTTATTGCCCTCGGTATCAACCATAAAACTGCTTCGGTGGATGTACGCGAGCGCGTGGCGTTTACTCCTGAGCGTTTGGTTGAGGCGCTGCAATTGCTCTGCCAGACCACGGTGAGCCGTGAGGCGGCGATTCTTTCGACCTGCAATCGCAGCGAACTGTATCTCGAACAGGACGCCTTGAGTGTCGATGAAGTGCTCGCCTGGCTTGCCGGTTATCACCAGCTGAATATCGAAGACCTGCGGGCTTGCGCCTACGTTTATCAGGAAGCCGATGCGGTGCGCCACATGATGCGCGTCGCCTGCGGGCTCGACTCGATGGTGTTGGGCGAGCCGCAAATTCTCGGCCAGATGAAGTCGGCGTTTGCCGTGGCGCGTGAAGCCGGCACGATGGGGCCATTGCTCGGCCGCCTGTTCCAGGCCACCTTCAATACCGCCAAACAGGTGCGCACGGATACCGCGATTGGCGAGAACCCGGTGTCGGTTGCCTTTGCCGCCGTCAGCCTGGCGAAACAAATTTTCAGTGACTTGCACCGCAGTCAGGCGTTGTTGATCGGCGCCGGTGAGACCATTGGTCTGGTTGCGCGTCATCTGCACGATCAGGGCATTAAGCGCATTGTGGTCGCCAACCGTACACTGGAGCGGGCGAGCACGCTGGCCGAACAGTTTGGCGCGCATGCGGTGCTGCTGTCGGATATTCCGGCGGAGTTGGCCAAGAGCGACATCGTGATCAGTTCGACTGCCAGCCAGTTGCCGATTCTGGGCAAGGGTGCAGTCGAAAGTGCACTCAAGCAGCGCAAGCACAAACCGATTTTCATGGTCGATATCGCCGTACCGCGTGATATTGAGCCCGAGGTCGGCGAGCTCGACGACGTTTATCTGTATACCGTCGATGATTTGCATGAAGTCATCGCCGAGAATCTCAAAAGCCGCCAAGGCGCTGCGCAGGCCGCCGAAGACCTGGTGTCGAATGGCGCCGATGACTTCATGGCGCGGCTGCGTGAGCTGGCCGCGGTGGATGTGCTCAAGGCTTATCGTCAACAGGCTGAACGGCTGCGTGACGAGGAGCTTGGCAAGGCATTGCGCGCACTTAACAATGGCGTTGCCGCTGAAGACGTTATGGCGCAACTGGCGCGCGGCCTGACCAACAAATTGCTGCATGCACCCAGTGTGCAAATGAAAAAACTATCCGCGGACGGGCGCATCGATGCGCTGACAGTTGCTCAGGAACTCTTTGCCCTCAATGAGGGTGCGTCGTCCAACAAAGGCCTGTAATGAAAGCTTCGCTTACGAAAAAACTTGAGTTGCTACAGGATCGCTTTGAAGAGCTGACTGCCATGCTGGGCGATGCTGAGGTGATCAGCGATCAGACTCAGTTCCGCGCTCTTTCAAAGGAATATGCCGAAATAGAGCCGGTGTATCAGGCCTTTACCGAGCTGCAAAAAGTGCAGGGCGACCTCGAAGGCGCTCAGGCGTTGCTTAAAGACAGCGACCCCGAGATGCGCGAGATGGCTGAAGAGGAAGTCGACGAGGCGAAAACCCGCCTGATCGAACTCGAAGACAATCTGCAGCGCATGCTCCTGCCAAAAGACCCGAACGACGGTCGCAGCGTGTTTCTGGAAGTGCGTGCTGGCACCGGCGGTGACGAGGCGGCCATTTTCTCCGGTGATCTGTTCCGTATGTATTCGCGCTACGCCGAGCGTCGTGGCTGGCGGGTCGAAGTATTGTCGGCCAACGAAGGCGAGCATGGTGGCTTCAAGGAAGTCATCGCACGCATCGAAGGCGATAACGTATTCGGCAAGCTCAAGTTCGAGTCCGGCGCGCACCGCGTTCAGCGCGTGCCAGAGACCGAGTCGCAAGGCCGCATTCATACCTCGGCCTGCACGGTTGCAGTGTTGCCGGAGCCTGACGAGCAAGCGGCTATCGAGATCAATCCTGCTGATCTGCGGGTTGATACCTATCGCTCATCCGGCGCGGGTGGTCAGCACGTAAACACCACCGATTCCGCCATCCGCATTACCCACATCCCGACGGGCACTGTGGTTGAGTGTCAGGAAGAGCGTTCGCAGCACAAGAACCGCGCCAAGGCGATGGCCTGGCTCGGCGCCAAGCTAAAAGACCAACAGGAAGCCGCGGCGCACAAGGAAATCTCCGATACCCGCCGCTTGCTGGTAGGCTCTGGCGATCGCTCCGAGCGCATCCGCACCTACAACTTCCCGCAAGGCCGGGTCACTGATCACCGTATCAACCTGACCCTGTATTCACTTAACGAGGTGATGGCGGGCGGTGTTGAGGCGGTTATCGAGCCATTGTTGGCCGAGTATCAAGCTGACCAGTTGGCATCGCTGGGCGACTGATACGCAGCGTGGCTAGCTGCGGGCGACAGTTGCTGATGTGATGTGGATTGATGCTGAGGAACCTCTGAATAGGTAGTGTGCCCCAATGGCAACCATCGAATCGCTGCTCAATGGCGCTGTTCTGGCCGACTCGCCCAGCCCGCAACTCGACGCCGAACTGCTCCTTGCGGCGGTGCTTGGCAAGTCGCGCAGTTATCTGCGGACCTGGCCCGAGCGAGAAGTCGAGGCGCCGATGGCCGAGCGCTTTCTCGCTAATCTGGCGCGGCGTCAGCAGGGCGAGCCGATTGCCTACATTCTGGGGCATCAGGGCTTCTGGAGCCTCGACCTTGAAGTGGCGCCGCACACCCTGATTCCCCGTCCAGACACCGAATTACTGGTCGAAACCGCGCTGGCGACAATCCCTGCAACCCCTGCTGCTGTGCTTGATCTTGGTACGGGCACCGGTGCGATTGCGTTGGCGTTGGCTTCAGAGCGTCCCGCTTGGCGGGTTGTTGGCGTTGACCGGGTCGATGAAGCTGTGGCGCTGGCTACGCGTAATCAGCAGCGCCTGAACCTTGCTAATGTGCGTTTTCATGCAAGCCACTGGTTCAGCCAGTTGGCCGGGCAGCGCTTTCAGCTGATTGTCAGTAACCCGCCGTATATCGCCAGCGATGACCGCCATCTGGGTGAGGGCGATGTACGTTTCGAACCCAGCAGTGCGCTGGTCGCAGGTGCCGACGGGCTGGATGATATCCGTCTGATCATCGCCAATGCCGGGGACTATTTGCAGGCGGGCGGCTGGTTATTGCTTGAGCACGGCTATGATCAGGCGCAGGCCGTGCGTGATCTGTTGACGGCAAACGGGTTTAGCGCAGTAGAAAGTCGCCGTGACCTTGGCGGTCATGAGCGCATCAGTTTTGGACAATGCACGCATGAGTGACGCAAACATGCTCAGTGATGAAGAGCTGCTGCGCTATAGCCGGCAGATCCTGTTGCAACAAATTGATGTCGACGGCCAACTCCGGCTCAAGCAGCGCAGCGCGCTGATAATCGGGCTCGGCGGTTTGGGCTCGCCGGTGGCGCTGTATCTGGCTGCAGCCGGAATCGGCACTCTGCATCTGGCCGATTTTGATACGGTCGATCTGACCAACTTGCAACGCCAGATTGCCCACGACACCACCAGCATCGGCGTGGCCAAGGTCGATTCGGCGGCGGCCCGGCTCAAGGCGATCAATCCGCATTTGAACATCCGCACTTATCCGCAAGGGCTGGATGCTGACTCGTTGGCCGCTGCGGTGGCAGCGGTTGATGTGGTGCTGGATTGCTCGGACAACTTCTCGACCCGTGAGTCGGTCAACGCTGCCTGCGTTGCGGCAGTAAAACCGTTGGTGAGTGGCGCAGCGATTCGCCTGGAAGGCCAGCTCTCAGTGTTCGATCCGCGCTTGCCAAGCAGCCCTTGCTACCACTGCCTATACGGGCACGGCAGTGAAGCTGAACTGACCTGCAGTGAGGCCGGTGTCGTCGGGCCGTTAGTCGGTATGGTCGGCAGCCTGCAAGCACTCGAGGCGCTTAAACTGCTGGCCGAGTTTGGTGAGCCGCTGGTAGGCCGGTTGCTGTTGATCGACGCGCTGAGCAGCAAGTTTCGCGAGCTGCGAGTAAAGCGTGATCCGGCGTGCAGTGTGTGCGGAACCACACATGACTAACAGCCAGGGCATCGGTGTATTCGACTCCGGTGTGGGCGGCGTCTCGGTATTGCGCGAGATTCGCACGCTGTTGCCGCAGGAGTCTCTGCTGTACATAGCCGACAGCGCCCATGTGCCGTATGGCGAGAAATCGCCCGAATACATTCGCGAGCGCTGTCGGCTGATCGCCGCGTTTCTGCTGGAGCAGGGCGCCAAGGCGCTGGTGCTGGCCTGCAATACCGCAACCGTGGCGGCGGTTGCCGAGCTGCGCGAGCTTTACCCGCAATTGCCGATTGTGGGCATGGAGCCTGCGGTAAAGCCTGCGGTTGCCGCAACACGAAGTGGCGTGGTCGGTGTGCTGGCGACTACCGGCACCCTGAAAAGTGCCAAGTTCGCCGCCCTGCTGGATCGTGTCGCCAGCGACGTGAAAGTAATTACCCAGCCGTGCCCCGGTTTAGTCGAGCAGATCGAAGCCGGTGAGTTGCAGTCGTCACGCACCCGCGAATTGCTCGACGGTTTCGTGCAGCCATTGCTGGTGCAGGGGTGCGATACGCTGATTCTGGGCTGCACCCATTACCCGTTCATTAAGCCGTTATTGAACGAACTGGTGCCGGCCAATGTCAGTTTAATCGACACCGGCGCCGCAGTTGCCAGACAACTGCAGCGCTTGCTGCGTGAGCGTGATCTGTTGGCGTCTGGGCCTGCCCGAGCTGCGCAGTTCTGGAGCAGCGGCAAGGCGCAGAAATTGCAGGCGGTATTGCCAACCTTATGGGGTGAAAGCCAGGAAGTCTTGCAGTTCTGACAAGGCGGATGATTGGCCCCCTGCTTTGGTTGGATGGCGTTTTGCCGCTAGAAAATATAATCAAGCCTCAGGTGCATTTGTGGGAATGCACGGCTGTAAATTAAAAATAAGGAAGTGGTATGCACAAGTTGGTTGCGGCAGTTTTGAGTGTGGCTGCACTGGGGGCAGCGAGCACGACTCAGGCCGCGAATATAAGCCTTTCGGTCGGACAGACCGGAGATTCCGCACAGACCTACCGACTAGGTATGCAATTCGATTTCAACAAGCGCTGGCTGGAAAGTGATGTGGGCCATCTCGGCGGATACTGGGATGCGGCTTACACCTATTGGGACGCGGATGACACCAGTGGCAATAACAGCATCTCGCTGGCGCCTGTGCTGGTCTATGAGTTCAATGGCGACACGATCCGCCCTTACGCTGAAGCAGGTATCGGCGGCGCGTTCTTCTCGCAGACTGAAATTGACGACAGCGCAATGTCGACCTCTTTTCAGTTCGAGAGCCACATCGGCGCCGGCATTCGCTTTAGCGGGCAGGAGATTGGCGTGCGGGCGTACCATTATTCCAACGCCAGCATCAAACAGCCAAACGATGGCGTTGAGAACTACGCGCTGCATTATCGCTTGAGCTTCTGATGGTTCTGGCGCTGCTATAGCGCTTGCGGCTTTCTCGGTCGCGGTCACTCGCACGCTTTTCGCATGCTGCGCTTTTAGCGGAGCAAGCAGGGAGCGGGTGGGGCCAGAGCCGCTGCTTCTCTTATGTAACGCGCATAAAAAACCGGCGTCTGTGCAAACAGCGCCGGTTTTGCGTTTCTGGGGCTGGCCGTTCAGGCCGCTTCTGCGTAGAGCTCAGGCAGGCTGAAGCCCGTGGTCGAGTCGATGTCCGGGAGGTCGTAATGCTCGTGGCCGCCCATCGTGCAATAGATCAGCCAGTGATAGTCCTGAACGTTGAAGGAGAGCTCGTCAATCACAGCGTCCACTTCGTCCAGCGAGTCGATTTGATAATCGTGATCAGCAGCTTGTGGGTTCAGCATGATGGTGTCCTCTACGTATGGAATAGAGCACTCCCGGCGAAAATTGCCGGGTGCCTGATAAGAGAGGTATCAAACATTAGGCCAACAATATGACGATCTTAAGAAGTTTTTTTGATCAAATCGTCGCTCGTCGGATTGGAAACGCATATGGTTTTTCTCGCAGTAAAATAACCGCTCTATTCAGCGCGTTTCGCTCTCACCGCCTCTTTTAGGGCACTGGCGAATCGGCTTGTTTCTCTGCTTGTCCCCGCAAAATGTGGCTTTTCTACCCCGCTCAGGCGGTATTTTTCGATCCTTTTTCGCGCTGGCAATGCACGGTTTTTTCCCTTTCATGGTGCACGGCGTCCGCACATGCACCAACTTGTAGTGGAGGTTGCGGATGAGTCTGCAAGCGTTTTGGTCCCTCGTGTACAGCTATCCCTCGCAGTCTTTGAACGGGCTGGCGTTGTTTTTTGCCGCCGCAGGAGGCTGGTTGTTGGTTGCCACGCGCTATCGTCAGCAACGTGCGCTGGCGCGCTTGCTGGTGCAGTCAGAGTGCGTTGAGGGCAAGGTGACTGCTGGATTTGCAGATACGCCTACACAGCGGGTCAACCGCTTCTTCTATTGTTTTGGCTTCGCCAGTCTGGCACTGGCGTTGGCCGTCTCCTGGGCCAGCACTCAGCTCTGAGCGTGCAGCCGAAGCAGGGCGGCTACACAGCTCATCTGATTAATCGCTGACTCATCTCATGCTTGCGCCGCTGCACAGGTATGGCCGCCCGCTTGGGCAGCCAATTGCTGGCGAATGTAGGCCGGATTAAAGCGGCAAGCCCGCTTTAATCCGGTACTGGTTACGCACCGGGTTGGCGTACTGCACGATCAGGTAAGGACGTTGCTCTTGCGGGCATAACTCGATCCGACGCTGCCATTCGACTTTGGCCACGGCCAGCTCTGCGCCGGTGAACAACAAGTCAGCCTCTGGCACATTCAGTTCCGGTTCACGCTCGTTCCACATGGCGTAAGCCAGATAGTGCACGGGGAACAGGCGGTAGCCCGTGAGGATATGCTTGTCGACCTCAGTCGCCAGTTGCTTGCTGTCGTCCAGATTCTCAGTGATCGGCGTGCCGAAGTGCACATGCACGCGACCTTTGTATCCGGTAATGCCCAGGCCAATGCTCTGGTCATCTTCACCTTTGGCTTTCTCGTATGTGCCGGTGGTGGAGCGGATATAAAGCTCGCGTGCCTTGGCCTGATCGCAGGGATCGTATTCATAGCTGATCGAGACCGGGGTCAGATTGAGCGAGCGAATCACGTCCGCAAACGGCTCATCCTTGCGGCTCATATGAAACATTTTCAGGATCGCCGAGTCAGTACGATCATCACCGTCTTTTGCCCGGCCTTCGGCCTGAGCGATCCAGATGGACTGGCAATCGTTGCGGATCGAGTGATTGATGTACGCCGAAAGCAGCTGATAAGCCGCCAGGCGTTCACGGCGGCCGGTAAGCGAGCGGTGCACGATGAAGCTTTTGTTCAGGCGCATCAGATCGCTGACAAAAGGTTTCTGCAGCAGGTTGTCGCCAATGGCAATGCGCGGTGTGGGAAGGCCCGCGTGGTAAACCGCGTAATTGACGAACGCCGGGTCCATCACGATGTCGCGGTGGTTGGCCAGCAACAAATAGGCGCTGCCGTTCTTCAGGTGCTCGACACCGGTGTAGGTAACACCGTCGGTTGCCTGCTCGATGCTATGGTCAACATAAAGCTCGACTTTGTCTTGCAGGGTCGAGACGCAAGTGACGTCTTTAAACTCTTTACGCAGCCGATGGGCTATAAGTGGTTTAAGCAACCAGCCAAATGCTTTGGCCAATTTCGGGAAGCGAAACTGGGTAAGTACGTCGAGAAACATATCGTCAGCCAGCAGGCGTGACAGCACGGCTGGCACTTCGGCGTCGGAATAGGGTCGGATGGCATCAAATTCGCCCATCATGATCTCTTGGTCTTGGCCGGTAAGGAGCTAGCCGGCTGGGTAAAAAGTTTTAGCCCCGATAGAGGCTAGCAATAGACCGGCGATTATACGCGTAAGTCACACGGAGTCTTAAATGCTCGAAAACCAGATGATTCATTGCCCCTATTGTGGTGAACCGATTGAGGTTCTGGTTGATCTCTCTGCGGGCGATCAACAATACATCGAAGACTGCCAGGTTTGCTGCCGGCCGATTGTCTTTGATTTGGCTACAAACGGCGAAGAGTGGACGCTTGACGTGCGAGCGGAGGATGAATGATGCAAAGGATCTACGAGCCGCGAGACTTGATGGAAGCCGAATTGCTCTTGAGTATGCTCAATAGTGAAGGCATCGAAGCGCACCTGACCGGGCAACATTTGGCCGGTGCCGTCGGAGAATTGCCGACCAGCGGTCTGCTTGGACTGATGGTAAATAATCAACAGGCGGCGCGGGCACACCAATTGATCGGCGAGTACAATGCCGCCCAACCCCTGCCGGGCGATGAGCCTGAGAGTTATCAAGGCGAGTTGCTCTGCTAGTGCCGCATTAATATGCCGCGCTGAAAAAGCACTGCTTTGCCGCGTGCAGGCAGACGGCGCGTTGCGCCGTTTAAGGCGGGCGGTGAATCGCGCTGCCGCGTATTGGTAGCCAATTTATCTGTTTATCGAGTTACCCATGTGTGGACGTTTTGCCTTTTTCCGCTGGAATGCAGCATTCGCAGCCTTGCCGGGTTTTCCCGATGACCAGCAGCCGCATTGGAGTATTTCACCGCATGCGCAGGTGTTACTGCTGCGCGAGATAGAAGGTCAGCGGCAACTCAGCCGAGTGCGTTGGGGGCTCACTCCGCCGTGGCTCAAAGACTTATCGAAAACCCCCGCACAAGCGCGCGCGGAAACGCTGGCCGATCAGCCAATGTTTCGCGATGCGTTTCGCCTGCGTCGCGGTCTGCTCCCGGCCAATGGCTTTTACGAGTGGCGCGGCTCGGCGCGCAAGCGCCCCTACTGGCTGACTGCAGATGCATCGCCGCTGTATTTTGCCGCGATCTGGGAAGCGTATCCGGTTGAAGGGCATGTTTACCTGAGCGCTGCCGTGGTGACCCAGGCTGCCAGCAACCAACGCCGGCCGTTGATTCTTGATGAGCAAGGCCAGGCACTTTGGCTGGACCCGCAAACCCCTGTCGAACAATTGCGCGAGTTGCTGATTGCGCCGCAGCCGCAACTGCGCGAGCGAGTGCTGGCCAATCTGGTCAACGATCCCAAACTGGACGCCCCCGAGTGCCTGACGCCAGCGTAAGCCGCATGCAAATTAGCCGCGCTCAATGTGACTTCGTCGGCTGATTGATACGCAATCAAGTTGCTCAACTTGCAGTGTCGGCCTAGCATAGCCAGCCTAACGATATGGAGTTTGAACATGAGTAAGTTGTTGTCTTTGTCCGCGTTGGCTGCAGCGTTGGTTCTGGCGGGATGTCAGGCTGTCAACACCACCAGCGGCGGTGCCGTCGGCATTGATCGCAAGCAATACATGTTCAGCATGCTGTCGACCGATCAGGTCAATCAGTCCTATGCGCAGTCTTATCAGGAGACCGTCTCGGCGGCCTCGAGCAAAGGCAAGCTGGAAAAAAGCACTCCACAAGCCAAACGCCTGCAAGCCGTTGCCGATCGTCTGATCAAGCAGGCGCCGGTATTTCGTCCGGACTCCGCACAATGGGCGTGGGAAGTTAACCTTATCGACAGCCCCGAGCTGAATGCCAATTGCGGCCCCGGCGGCAAGATCATTTTCTATACCGGCCTGATCGACGAGCTGAAACTGACCGACGATGAAATTGCCGCGGTCATGGGCCACGAAATCGCGCATGCCCTGCGCGAACACGGCCGTGAAGCCATGTCTAAAGCCTATGGAATCGAGTTGGCCAAGCAGGGTGCGGGCGCGCTGCTTGGCGTCGGTCAGGACACCATGGCGCTGGCCGACTATGCCGTGCAGTACGGTATGACTCTGCCTAATAGTCGCAGCAACGAAAACGAGGCCGACCTGATTGGTCTGGAGTTGTCGGCCCGTGCGGGTTTCGACCCGAATGCTGCGATCAGCCTGTGGACCAAAATGGCCAAGGCCAGTGAAGGCGCACCGCCTGAGTTCATGAGCACTCACCCGGCCTCAAGCAGCCGGATCGCCTCCTTACAGGCTGCTATTCCAAAAGTCATGCCGCTCTACGAGCAAGCCAAAGCTTCGCGATGATGTCGCCCCGGCGTGCGGTTGCTCATGCTGAGTAACTGCACGTTGCCCTGTTGTTTTGTCAGCAAGGAGACGCTGTGAAAATTGCTGTATTTGGCGCCACTGGTTTGCTTGGCCATCACACGGCCCGGGCCATAAAGGCGGCGGGTCATGAGCTGATTCTTATTCATCGCCCTTCATCGCGGATTCAACGGCTGGCCTATCTGGGCGCCGAAACCCGTGCCGCCGAGATACTCGACGTCAGCCAGATGACCAAGGCCATGCGCGATGTCGATGGCGTGGTGTTCTGTGCGGGTTATTACCCAAGTAAACCGCGGCGTTGGCAGGATGACGTTTCCAACGCCCTCAATCAGACCAATCACTTCTACGCAGCGTGCGTTGCGGCCAAGGTCGCGCGTATTGTTTATGTCGGGGCGGCTATCGCGCTGCCCAAGCATCCAGAAGGCAAGCTGGGCCACGAAGGGTTGTTCTACGAAGGGATGCCGAACTGGCGTAATCCGTATCTGTTGTGCAAGTGGGCGCTGGATGAACAGGCCCGCGAACAGGCGCGCAACGGTTTGCCGGTGATGATTGGCATTCCCGGGATGTCGATAGGCGAGTTTGATGTCGGCCCAAGTACCGGACGGATAATTACCGCGATCGCTTCCGGGCAGATGAGTCGCTATGTGCCTGGCGCCCGTAACGTGATCGACGCTGCCGAGGCTGGCCGTGGCTTGCTGCGGGTGCTGGAAAAGGGGCGTCAGGGCGAGCGTTATCTGCTGACTGGTGAGAATATTCAGCTGGCTGAATTGACGGCGCAAATCGCCAGTTTGCTGGGTAAACCGGCACCCACGCCGGTTTCGCTCAAGGTCGTGAAGGGGCTGGCCGTAATCGGGCGCATGCGTTACCGCCTGACCGGCCAACAACCATTACTGAATGACACCAGCATTGCGGTGATGAGTGGCGGTCAGTTTCTCGATGGCAGCAAAGCGCGCGAGGAGCTGGGTTTCGTCAGCGAACAGTCACTGGATGACACGTTGCGCCGCACCATCAGCTGGTTCCGCGACAACGGTTATATCCAGTAGCCGCGATAGACCGGCGCTCGGCTGAGCGCCGGTTTACTCTCGCAAGCCCAGCCGACTCAGCTGATTGGCTTAAATGAAGCCGCTCAGTTGCAGTGCCTTGTAGGCAGCATAAATGCCCAGCACGGCGAACGAAGCCGCGGCAATGCGGCGAATCAAGTCCAGCGGCAAGCGCTCGGCGGCAAAGTTGCCCGCCAATACCACCGGCACGTTGGCGATCAGCATGCCCAATGTGGTGCCAATCACCACCAGTGTCAGGCTCGGGTATTGCGCCGCCAGCATCACCGTGGCGACCTGAGTTTTGTCGCCCATCTCGGCCAGAAAGAAGGCAATGAGCGTGGTCAGAAACGGCCCGTAACGCTTGAGGCTTGAGGCTTCGTCGTCATCGAGTTTGTCGGGCACCAGTGTCCACAACGCCACGGCCATGAACGAGGCGGCCAGCACCCAGCTGAGCGTGGCAGGGGAGAAGAAGCCAGCGACGTAGTTGCCCACAGCGCCAGCGGCAAAGTGGTTGGCCAGTGTGGCGACGATAATGCCTGCAATGATTGGCCAGGGTTTGCGAAAGCGAGCTGCCAGGAGCAACGCCAGCAATTGGGTCTTGTCGCCAATTTCTGCAAGCGCAACGATCAGGGTCGGGACTGTCAGGGATTCAAGCATTGAGGTTCCTCGGGGCGGGTCGACATGGCTATGACACGAACAACCTTCCCGCCCCGGGTGAGGTGTACGTGTCATAGGTCTTGTCAAACCCTGCTGGCGGCTTGCGCTCAGCGAGCCCAATGATTGGGCTTCGGGTCGCACGCGCCATGGTCTGTTGACCAAGTATGTTGACGCGTGCCGGGTGAATGCGGGCATTCACGGGAGACTACTCCCCTAGGACGCGCGCATTTTGCCGAATTTTTTCGAGTTCGGCAAATCTGCATTAAAGGTTTTGAGTGTGGCTGGCGGACTCAGGCTTTGTCGGCGCGATAGATCCTGAATCCGTTGGCGTCTGCGAGTGTCTGGCAGGGGCCCAGATGCTGTTCGATCAGCGGCGGGTATTTCAGAAAACTGTTGGCCACGAGGCGCAGTTGACCACTGCGTTGCAAATGCTGCGCGGCCTGGCGCAATAAATGCTCGGTGGCTTGATAATGCGTATGCACACCCTGATGGAACGGCGGGTTGCTGATAATCGCGGCGAGATTGTCGGGGGCTGCATCAATCCCGTCACCGATGATGACCTCTGCCTGCAGATTATTGGCCGCAAGCGTGAGACGGCTGCTGGTGACTGCAAAGGCATCGACATCGAGCAGGGTCAGGCGGCTTTGCGGATAGCGGCGTTTGATGCTCGCACCGATGACGCCGGCACCGCAGCCAAAATCCAGAATATGGCCATTCGGCAGGTCGTCCAGGTGTTCAAGCAGCAAGGCGCTGCCAACATCCAGTCGCCCGTGGCTGAACACGCCGGGCAAGGTAACGACCTTGAGTGGTCCGTCGGCTAATTCCAGCGAGTAATGCTGAGCCAGTTCTTCGAGTTGCGGTTGCGCCGGCGCCTGCTCGACGTGGATCTGCCAGAGCTGGCAATGCCGTGCACTGTCGATTTTGCGCGCCTTGCCGAACTCAGCCAATTGCTTGGCCGCGCGCTCGACTCCGGCACGTTTTTCACCGACCAAGAACAGCTCGCCTCCTTGCAGGTTGGCGGCGAGTGCGTGCAGCAGATACGCCGTCAGCTCGCGGGACTTAGGCAGAAACAGCACCGCAGACGAATAGTCGCCTGCGGCTGGGCTGACCCCTAAATAGGTGCGGTCAGGGAAGCGTTGCTCAAGCAGTTGCTGATCGCCGGCATGCCAGCTCCAGCCTCGTGCATGGGGCAGTTGCCCGAGCAAGTCGTCGGCGGGTAAGCCTGCGAGGAGCAGTGGCCCGTTGAATAGCTCGGCTTGACGCAGGAGTACTTCGCTTCGCGGGTCCATGATCGCTCCTCAAAAAAGTCGCGCAGCTTAGCTGACTACGCGAATGGCTGCACCGTTGAAAAATCCCTGAGCATTCTCGGTCATCTGCCCAACGATGCGCTGGCGTGCTTCTTTACTGCCCCAGGCGCTGTGCGGCGTGATGATCAGACGTGGGATGTCTGCGCTGAGCAGCGGGTTGCCGTTCACTGGCGGTTCTTGCACCAGTACGTCGGTTGCAGCGCCGCCCAAGTGGCCGCGACGTAAGGTGTCGGCCAGTGCCTGCTCGTTGATCAAGCCACCGCGCGCGGTGTTGATGATGTAAGCGCCGGGCTTCATCAGATTGAGTTCGCGTTCGCCGAGCATGTTTTCAGTGTGCTCATTGAGCGGGCAATGCAGGGTCAGCGCGTCGACTTGCGGCAGCAACTCATCCAACGGCAGGCGGTCCGGGCGGGCAGGGCGGCCGGGGATTTGTCCCAGCAATACGCGCATGCCAAAGGCTTCGGCCAGTTTTGCAACAGCGCCGCCGAGCTCACCGTGTCCCAACATGCCCAGGGTTTTGCCTTCGAGTTCGACAATCGGGTAATCGAGCAGGCAGAACTGTTTGGCGGTTTGCCACTTCCCTGCAGCCACATCGCGATGATAGTCCGGTAAGCGTGTTGCCAGCGCGAGTAGTAACATCAGTGTGTGCTGCGCGACCGAAGGCGTGCCATAACCTTGGCAGTTGCTGACGGTAACGCCATGCTCGCGAGCGGCCTTGAGGTCGATATTGTTGGTGCCCGTGGCGGCTACTAGCACCAGTTTCAAGTCCGGGCAGGCCCCCAGCGTGGCTGCGGTGATAGGCGTTTTGTTGGTGATGGCAACATGGGCGCCCTGCAGGCGCTCGGCAACTTGCTCGGGGGTGCTGGCCGGATAGAGTTCGAGCTCGTCAAAAACCTGCTTCAGCGGCTGCATGTCGAGATCGCCGAGGTCGAGCGAGTGGTGATCGAGGAAAACCGCGCGATTACTGTTACTCATTATCTGTACCTTTAATCCACTAGGCAGTTGGCTTATTGTGGCGAGCGAAATTTGCGACTGGCAACCTCTTATAAACAGGCCAGTAAAAGAGCTGCGCTCTCAACCGGCTCATGCATTGAGCAAGATGAGAACAGCGACTCTCTTACAAACGGTGCTGATTGCGAGGTGTCACAGGCGCATTATTTCTGGGTGCTGCAACCACGGGGTTGGCAAAGCCTAACAGAATCATCAGGTTTTCACGGAGGCGACAATGTATTGGGCAGAGTTTTTTACGGTGGCGCTGATTCACCTGCTGGCGGTGGCAAGCCCGGGGCCGGACTTCGCAATTGTCGTGCGTGAAAGTGTCGGGGTAGGGCGTCGTGCCGGCATTTTCACAGCCTTGGGTGTGGGCTGCGGCATCTTCGTACACGTCACCTATTCGTTGTTGGGTATTGGCCTGATCGTGTCGCAGTCGATTGTTTTGTTCAACGCGCTGAAATGGCTGGCCGCGGCCTACCTGTTGTATATCGGCTTCAAGGCTTTGCGCGCCAAACCGGCTGCGGCGAATACGAGCGACAGCGAACAGCCGCGTCTTGAACGTTCGCCTCGGGCTGCGTTCATGACCGGTTTCGTGACCAATGGCTTGAATCCCAAGGCCACCTTGTTCTTCCTGTCGTTGTTCACTGTGGTGATCAATCCGCACACGCCGTTGCTGGTTCAGGCGGGTTACGGGGTTTATCTGGCGGCCGCTACATCAGTGTGGTTTTGTCTGGTGGCCATGTTGTTCAGCCAGCAGCGAGTGCGCGCCGGCTTCGCCCGTTTGGGTCACTGGTTTGACCGGGCGATGGGTGTGGTGCTGGTAGGGTTGGGGATCAAGCTGGCACTGACTGAAATGCATTGAGGCATGATTGCTGGAAGGCTGATTGCAGCCTTTCAGTCAAAAGCCACCGCGCTCGCAAGCAAGGTTGCGCGGTGGTCTTGAGTCGGCTTAGATCAGCTCGATGGCCACTGCAGTGGCTTCGCCGCCGCCGATGCACAACGAGGCAATACCGCGCTTGCCACCGGTGTTTTTCAGCGCGTTGATCAGCGTGATGATAATGCGCGAACCTGTCGAACCAACGGGATGGCCCTGAGCGCAAGCGCCGCCATAGATGTTGACCTTGGCGTGATCCAGACCGTGTTCACGCATGGCCAGCATGGTTACCATGGCGAAGGCTTCGTTGATCTCGAACAGATCAACTTCATCTTTGTTCCAGCCGGTTTTCTTCAGCAGATTTGTCATCGCGCCAATCGGCGCCAAGGTGAATTCGCTCGGGTCCTGGCTCTGCGTTGCGTGGGCAACCACTTTCGCCAGCGGCTTGAGGCCACGCTTGGCCGCTTCCTCAGCGGTCATCATGACCAGTGCCGAAGCGCCGTCTGAGATCGAGCTGGCGTTGGCTGCGGTGATGGTGCCGTCTTTCTTGAAAGCAGGGCGCAAGCCTGGAATCTTGTCGATGTTGGCGTTGTGCGGTTGCTCGTCATCCTTAACCACCACGTCGCCTTTACGCGAGCTGACGGTGATCGGCACGATCTCGGCATTCAGTGAACCGTTCTCGATTGCCGTTTGCGCACGCTTCAGAGACTCGATGGCATAGGCGTCCATTTCTTCGCGGCTGATGCCGTATTTGTCGGCTGTGTCTTGCGCGAAAGAGCCCATCAAACGGCCGGTACGGGCGTCTTCCAAACCATCAAGGAACATGTGATCCTTGATTTCTCCGTGGCCCATACGCAGGCCAGTACGGGCTTTTTCAATCACGTAAGGGGCGTTGGACATACTCTCCATGCCACCTGCAATCATCACCGCGTTGCTGCCGGCTTTGAGCTGGTCATGCGCAAACATCACGGCTTTCATGCCGGAACCACACAGCTTGTTGATAGTGGTGCAGCCCGAAGAAGTCGGCAGGCCAGCGTTCAGCGCCGCTTGACGCGCAGGGCCTTGTTTAAGACCCGCTGGCAGAACGCATCCCATTACCACTTCTTCGACATCGGCGGCTTCAATACCGGCACGCGTGATGGCTTCGCGAATGGCAGCTGCTCCCAGGTCTACGGCAGAAACGGTTGAAAGGCTGCCCTGAAAACCGCCCATTGGAGTACGGGCGCCGCTGACAATAACGATCTCGGACATGTCGCTAACCTCTTGCTGTTTATTCTAGGTTTGTGAATAAGGTGATCGAGTAATTCTACATCGTGACTAGAAGTGGTCATAGGGTCACGTTCAAATCATTCTTTTGGCTGATTTGTTCGCTACGCCCGCTGACTAAAGTCGATTAATGATGAACTGACGACATTCATTCCTACAGGTGCCAGCAATGCTACAAACAAAAATAATTCCGGCAGTGGCTAATGCCCATCAAAATCCACTTTTGGTCAAGAGCCTGCTTCTGTCTGGGGCGCGCTACGAGAAAACCCGTGAAATCGTCTACCGTGACCAAGTGCGCTACAGCTACGC
This sequence comes from Pseudomonas marincola, assembly GCF_900682675.2. Classification (NCBI taxonomy): domain Bacteria; kingdom Pseudomonadati; phylum Pseudomonadota; class Gammaproteobacteria; order Pseudomonadales; family Pseudomonadaceae; genus Pseudomonas; species Pseudomonas marincola. Next base: position 886,832 of record NZ_LR215729.2, read on the forward strand.
GACCCTCAATGAGCGGGTTGCCCGCTTGGCTGGTGCGCTCACAGCGGTAGGCGTGAAAGCGGGTGATACCGTGGCGGTGATGGATTGGGACAGCCATCGCTACCTTGAATGCATGTTTGCAATTCCCATGCTCGGCGCGGTGCTGCATACGATCAATATTCGTTTGTCGTCCGAACAGATTCTTTACACCATGAACCACGCCGAAGATAAGTTCGTGCTGGTCAATACCGAGTTTGTCGATCTCTACAACGGCCTGGCCGATCAACTGACCACGGTCGAAAAGACCGTGTTACTGACGGATACCGACACCAAAACCGCCAACTTGCCGGGCTTGGTGGGCGAGTACGAGGAATTGTTGGCCGCTGCCAGCCCGACCTACCCGTTTGAAGACTTTGACGAGAACTCGGTTGCAACCACGTTCTATACCACCGGCACCACCGGTAATCCCAAAGGCGTATTTTTCTCCCATCGCCAACTGGTTCTGCACACCATGTCGATGGCCAGTACAGTGTCCAGCCTCGACAGCATTCGTCTGCTCGGCAATGACGATGTGTATATGCCCATCACCCCAATGTTCCACGTGCACGCGTGGGGCGTGCCGTACGTGGCGACCATGCTTGGGGTCAAACAGGTTTATCCGGGGCGTTACGAGCCGGAGATGCTCTGCAAGCTGATTCGCGACGAGAAGGTCACGTTCTCTCACAGCGTGCCGACCATTCTGCAAATGCTGCTTAATACCCCAAGCGCCAAGGATTATGATTTTGGTGGCATGAAAATGATCATCGGCGGCAGTGCGCTTAACCGCTCGGTCTACGACGCCGCTAAAGCACGGGGCATTCAACTGACGGCTGCTTACGGCATGTCGGAAACCTGCCCGCTGATTTCGTGCAGCTATTTGAACAGTGAAATCCGCTCCGGCAGCGAAGACGAGCAGATCACCTATCGCATCAAAGCTGGTGTTCCAGTGCCGCTGGCCGAGGCGGCGCTTATGGACGGTAACGGTAACCTGTTACCGCATGACGGTGAGACCCAAGGCGAGCTGGTGTTGCGAGCGCCTTGGCTGACCCAGGGTTACTTCCGTGAGCCGGAGAAGGGTGAAGAGCTGTGGGCGCATGGCTGGATGCACACCGGCGATGTGGCGACCATCGACGGCATGGGCTTCATCGACATCCGCGACCGAATCAAGGATGTGATCAAAACGGGTGGGGAGTGGCTGTCGTCGCTTGAGCTGGAAGACCTGATCAGTCGCCACCCGGCAGTCAGCGAAGTCGCAGTGGTCGGTATCCCAGATCCACAGTGGGGTGAGCGCCCGTTTGCCTTGCTGGTCCTGCGCGCAGGCAGTGAGCTGGATGCTAAAGGTCTTAAGGAGCACCTCAAGCCATTTGTGGAGCAAGGCCTCATTAACAAGTGGGCGATCCCGACGCAGATCGCGCTTGTTACCGAAGTACCCAAGACCAGTGTCGGCAAACTCGACAAAAAGCGCATTCGTGCCGATGTCGTCCAGTGGCAGGCGGCTGGAAGCAGCTTCCTTTCTACGCTCTAGATCACAATTACGTGCGATAAATCGAGCAATTACCAATTCAAACAAGCGTTTGGCTTGGTAATTGCTGTTTACTGGTAACACTCGTGCGGCTTTGGTGCTTTTTTATCCGTCGAAACACTTGAGCCAGAGTCTCTAAAGGGTCATAAATCACACTTTAGGGGGATCAATCCGTTGTACCTGCTGGATATAGTCACATCACTCATAACAAAAATATGTACATGGAGTAGCGTCGATGACAACAACAAATATGTTCTGGCGCCTGGCAAAACTGCCATTGGCTGTCAGCCTCGCATCTACTATGGCAAGCCCGGCCTTCGCCATTAACTTCAACATTGGTGAAATTGAAGGTCAGTTCGACTCCTCGCTCTCTGTGGGCGCTAGCTGGTCGACTGAGAGTGCCGACGAGAACCTGATTGGTGTGAATAATGGCGGTATGGGCCTTTCACAGACATCAGACGATGGTCGTCAAAACTTCAAGAGCGGCGAAACCTTCTCGAAAATCTTCAAGGGTATTCACGACCTTGAACTGAAATATGGCGATGGCGGTGTGTTCGTTCGCGGTAAGTACTGGTATGACTTTGAACTGAAGGACGGTGACCGTCCGTTCAAGGACATCGACGACAGCAACGCCAAAGAAGCTGCCAAATCTGCCGGCGCGCAATTCCTCGACGCCTTCGCTTATTACAACTACGCCATTGGTGATCAGCCAGGTACTGTGCGTTTGGGTAAGCAGGTGGTCAGCTGGGGTGAAAGTACCTTCATCCAGAACTCGATCAACTCGATCAACCCGGTCGACGTTTCTGCATTCCGTCGTCCAGGCGCCGAAATCAAGGAAGGTCTGATTCCGGTCAACATGTTCTATGTGGCTCAAAGCCTCACTGAGAACCTGTCGATGGAAACCTTCTATCAGCTGGAGTGGGATCAGACCGTTATTGATAACTGCGGTACGTTCTTCTCCCAGCCAGACGTAGTGGCTGATGGCTGTGACGGCAACCTGGCAGTACTCAACCCGGCGTTGGCTGGTGTGCAAGGTTTCTCTGCTGCAAATGGCGGCGGCTACACCACTACCTCTGAAGGTGTGATCGTTCCACGTGGTGGTGACCGTGATGCGCGTGATGACGGCCAGTGGGGCGTGTCGTTCCGTTACTTCGCACCAGAGCTTGATACCGAGTTTGGTGCTTATGCAATGAACTACCACAGCCGCAACCCGATCTTCAGCGGCGGCGCTGCTTCACCGCAAACCTTCGCAGCCGCGCAGGGTGCAGTTGGCAGCTTGGCCTCTGCCTCTATCCAGCAGGCGTGTGCGGCTACTGGTGCATGTACCAGTGCGGCAGGTTTGGCTGCAGTGCGTCAGCAGGTACTGAGCTCGGCGGGCTTCAGAAGTGCTTCGCAGGGCTTGGCGTTCGCTACAGTTGCTGGCGCCAGTAACTATTTCATTGAATACCCGGAAGATATTCGTCTCTACGGCTTGAGCTTCGCCACCACTCTGCCTACGGGCACAGCTTGGAGCGGTGAATTCAGCTACCGTCCAAACGCACCGGTACAGCTCAACACTACCGATATTCTTTACGGCGGTATTACTCCGCTGAGCCCGAGTCTCTCACTCATCCAGGCCCAACCAGGCCAGGAAACTCCGGGCTACAAGCGTAAAGAAGTCAGCCAGCTGCAGACTACCTTCACCCACTTCTTCGATCAGGTAATGGGTGCAAGCCGCCTGGCAGTTGTTGGTGAAGTAGGCTGGACCCACGTGGGTGGTCTGGAAAGCACCAGCGAGCTGCGTTACGGCCGTGACCCGGTTTTTGGTCCTGGTCCATTGCCTGGCGGCACTTGCGAGACGCTTAACGCCAGCACTATTGGTACCTCCGGCTCGAACAACGGCTCGCGCTACTGCGAAAACGACGGTTTCACCACTACCGACTCGTGGGGCTACCGCATCAAAGCCATCTGGGATTACAACGACGTATTTGCGGGTGTAAACCTCAAGCCAAGCGTTGCCTGGTCGCATGACGTCGATGGCTACTCGCCAGGCCCAGGCGGTAACTTTGAAGAAGGTCGTAAGGCTGTCAGCCTGGGGCTGGGCGCTGAGTACCAGAACACTTACACCGCCGACCTGTCCTACGCCAGTTTCTTTGACGGCAAGTACAGCACCCAGTCTGACCGCGACTTCGTTGCGCTCAGCTTCGGTATGAACTTCTAAGTAGTCAGGAATAGAGGGAAATATTATTCATGAAAACAAAAACTAATTTACTTAAAAACAGTGCGATCGCACTGACGCTAAGCTTGCTTGCAAGCGGCGTAATGGCTGCCGTATCTCCTGACGAAGCGGCCAAGCTGGGCACTACCTTGACCCCGGTGGGCGCCGAAAAGGCGGGTAACGCCGACGGCACTATTCCAGCCTGGACAGGTGGTCTGCCGACGACTGCAGGCAAGGCCGATGACAAGGGTTTTCTGCCCAACCCATATGCGGGTGAAAAGCCGCTGTTCACCATCACTGCGCAGAACCTGGATCAGTACAAAGCCAAGCTGACTCCTGGCCAGTTGGCGATGTTCAAGCGTTACCCAGACACGTTCAAGATGCCGGTTTACACCACGCATCGTTCGGCTACGCTGCCAGCCAGTGTTCTCGCTGCGACCAAGAACAACGCCACCAACACCACGATGGTTGAAGGCGGTAACGGTCTGGAAAACTTCGAGGTCGCCAACCCGTTCCCGATTCCGAAGAACGGCCTGGAAGTTATCTGGAACCATATCACCCGTTACCGTGGCGGTAGCTTGAAGCGCCAAGTGACTCAGGCTACGCCGCAAGCTAATGGCTCGTACTCCATGGTTTACTTCCAGGACGAGTTTACCTTCCGTGACTCGCTGGCAGATTACGACCCAAGTAAGCAAAGCAACGTGCTGTTCTACTTCAAGCAGCGTGTGACTGCGCCTTCGCGTCTGGCAGGTAACGTACTGCTGGTACACGAAACCCTGAACCAGGTAAAAGAGCCGCGTCTGGCGTGGCTGTATAACGCCGGTCAGCGTCGCGTTCGTCGCGCCCCGCAGGTTTCTTATGACGGTCCGGGTACTGCGTCCGATGGTCTGCGTACCTCGGATAACTTCGATATGTTCAACGGTGCTCCCGATCGTTATGACTGGAAGCTGGTTGGCAAGGAAGAGAAGTACATTCCTTACAACGCCTACGAACTTGATTCGCCGAAGCTTAAGTACGACGACATCATCAAGGCAGGTCACATCAATCAGGACCTGACGCGTTATGAGTTGCACCGCGTATGGCACGTAACGGCGACCCTGAAGTCAGGCGAGCGTCACATCTACGCCAAGCGTGACTTCTTCATCGATGAAGACACCTGGCAAGCAGCGACCATCGACCATTACGATGGCCGTGGCCAACTGTGGCGCGTAGCTGAGGCTCACTCGCAGTACTACTATGATCACCAGGTACCGTGGTACACCCTGGAAACCCTGTATGACCTGGTTTCTGGTCGTTACCTGGCCCTGGGTATGAAGAACGAAGAGCGTCAAGCTTACGAGTTCGACTACAAGGCCTCGGAAAGCGATTACACTCCGGCAGCACTGCGTCAGTCTGGCGTACGTTAATCTGCAGGCAGCGCGGTCAGGTGCATAGCGCCTGATTTGCGCTGTTGATCAAGAAGAAACCTGCCTTGCGAGAGGCGGGTTTTTTTTCGTCTGCTAAATGGCGACTTTTACGCCTTGTTACATCTGCAGCGCCGCCGTTAATGGACCGTACTCAATGGCTCAGGCGAACGAAGCTTACCGCGTTCTGGTGGTTATTTGCGTCGATAACCGGCAATTGTGCGTTTAGGTTACGGGTTATCACTGCGGCGGGCTCTTCATTTAATCCTGGCAAATAGGTAGGCTGGTGCTGGCATCGTGTACGCTGGTTAATAAAGCCCCTAATAAAACGGCCAATGACTGACTTTTCCGACACCTTATTCGCTGTCCAACTGCCCTCGAAGACGGACGCTGCCCGATTTTATCGGCCGCCGCTGCCAGACGGGCATGTTGCGCGCGCGCATCTTTGCGAGCGTCTGCAGGAAGGCTTGTCGGGTCGTTTGTTGTTGGTCTCGGCGCCGGCCGGATTTGGTAAGAGTTCGCTGGCCATCGAGTTTTGCGAGTCGTTGCCTGAACAATGGCAGAGCCTCTGGCTGGGCCTGAGTCACCGTGATGTTGATCCGGGGCGATTCCTCGAGCGCTTGCTGCAAGGGCTGCGTCAGTTGTATCCGTCGATCGGTCGTGATGCGCTAAACGTCATGAAAATGCGCCAGCGCCATCAGCCGTTTCCTTTCGATGAATGGCTCGACAGCGTGTTGGATGAGCTGGCTGGTGCGCTCGATAGCGAGCAACCGTTGCTTATCGTGCTGGATGATTACCACCTGGCCCAAGGCGCGGTTCTGGATCACTGTTTACAATTTTTCCTCAGTCATATGCCGGGTGGCGTGGTGGTTTTGGTTACCAGTCGCCAGCGTCCGGATTGGCACTTGGCACGTTTGCGCCTGTCGCGTCAGATGCTCGAACTCGATGAGCAGGACTTGCGCCTGAGTCCGTCTGAGATCAGTCAGCTGTTAGGCAGTCATGGCGCATGCCTGCCGCCCGAAACCATGAATTCGATTGTGCAGCGCAGCGAAGGCTGGGTGGCTGGTTTACGCCTGTGGTTGCTGGCCGCGAGCGAGCATGCAGGCAACGAGGCCTATGAGCACGCGCCCGATGGCGGCCAGGGCCTGATTCGAGATTACTTGCTTGAAGAGGTTATCGAGAGCCAGCCCGCTGAAATTCAGGCTTTCCTGTACGACACCGCCAGTCAGGAGCGCTTCAGTGCAGCGCTTTGCGATGCCTTGCGTGATTCCCACGACAGCGCCCGGATTATTGATTACCTGAAAGCCCATCAGGTTTTTCTGGTGCCGCTGGATGATCAGGGCCAGTGGTATCGATACCACCATTTGTTCTCGGATTTGTTGCGTGCACGTTCGATGACCAGCCCCGGTGTTTCCCCGTCGAGCCTGCATTTGCGTGCCTGCCGCTGGTTTAGCGGCCAAGGCTTGCTGGATGACGCCATCGAGCAGGCATTACGCGCCGGCAACCCGGATGTTGCCGCGAGTCTGGTGCAAAGCTTGTCTGAGGAACAAATGCTCGGCGAGCAGAATGTTGCCATGTTACTGCGCTGGAAAATGGATTTGCCCGAGTCGCTGCTGGTCAGTTCGCCGCGATTGATTGTGTTGTATGGCTGGGCGCTGGCGTTAGGCTGCCAGCTGGAAGCTGCGCAAGAGTTGGCAGATAAGCTGAGCCGGTTCTTGCCGGCTGAAAATGCCCAGCAGCAAAAAAGTCTGCTGGCACAGTGGTTGGCTTTGAACGGCATCATCGCCCGTGGACGCGGCGAAGTGCCCGTGGCGATGGCCTATCTCGGTGAGGCCCTGCAAACGCTCGAAGCAGAGCGCTACGGCCAGCGTCTGCTGTGTCAGTCGGTGCAGGCCAATCTGCTGATTATTACCGGTGACTTGTGGCAGGCGCGGGCACTCAATCGCGAGGCGCTTGAACTCGCTCAACGCGTCGATAAGCCCCTGTTTGAAGCGCTTATCCGATACGACCGGGTGCGCATGCTGCAAGCACGTGGCGAAATATTACGAGCCCTTGATGAAGCCCACGACGGCTTGCAATTGCTCACGCGCATGCCTGCCAAGCGCCGTTATGCCGTGCGTGGCCGTTTGAAAATATTCGAAGGTTTCTTGCTGCTGCTCAGGCTTGAATGTGAGAAAGGCGTGAGCTGTATACGCGAAGGCATTGCCGAGGCCAGTGCCTGCCGGGACATGGGTGTTTTGATTGGTTATTGCGCGCTGGCCAATTTGTACGGACGTCAGAACAAAGTAACCGAGGCCTTTGCACTGCTGGCTGAAGCCGAGCGCTTGATGCACATCTGGGATATTCCGCCAATTTATTATCTGGCCATGATCACGCTGATCAAGTGTGAGTTGTGGTTAAAGCAGGGTCAGACTGAGCTTGCTGAGTCCTGGTTGCTGCGTATGGCGCAAACCTACAGCCGCGAAGGCGGTGCCACACCGCCTGAATACCATCCGCAATTACCGATGCATGTCGAGTTTCATCTGGCGTCTCTTGAGCGTATTCAAGGCAAGGTCGATGCTGCGCAGAAACGCTTGCGCCAACTGATCGTCACCGCTCCAGAGATGGGGGGGCATTTGCTCAGTCTGTTTGCCCAGGGCCAGTTGACGCTGCTGCTGCGTATGTCTGGTCAGGAGCTTGAGGCGCAGGCGCAGCTACGTGAATGTGTGGAGCAGTCCTCGGGTGGCGGTTTGCTGGCATTCAGCGAGCTACTCGTGCATCAGCCCAACTGGCTGCGCAAGCAATTGCTGCAGCTTGCAGAGTGCCCGGTGCGCGATGCGCTGCTGGCGCGAATTCCCCAAGGCGAGGAGCGGGTGAATCATGAGCAAGGTTCTGTCGAGACATTAAGCTCGCGCGAGCAAGCGGTGCTGCAATTGATTGCTCAGGGTTGCTCGAATCAGGAAATTAGCGAGCGTTTGTTTATTTCGGTGCACACTGTCAAAACGCATGCCCGGCATATCAACAGCAAGCTGGGGGTTGAACGGCGCACCCAGGCGGTGGCGTGCGCGAAAAGTCTCGGCTTGCTCGACTAGTGAACACCTGCAGACAGCCCATTAACCCCTTCAATTCAGCCATCTGAAAGTCGTGCCGTATACCGTAATGATTACCGGTTGGCATTTCTATTGCCGTGCAGTCGCTGGTCTGAACCTAGGTTAGGTTCAACTTGGCATGGCGCAATGCTCTGATTAGTCGATGTGCAGCGATTGATTACGCTGACGATCATTCAGAGGTGCTTGCATGTCCGCTTCCAGTCTCTCGCCGGTGTCACCTTTGGCGACTGGCATAACCCGTTTGGGCTTTGGCGCCTTGTCGCTGGATGAACTCATACGGTGTTACGGCAGCGCAGAAGACGGCTCGCAATACGTTGAACTGGATGGCTTCAATGTGCATTTTCGCGATCAAGGTGATCCGCAAAAACCGCCGTTGGTATTGATCCACGGCGTTGCTTCATCACTGCATGCATGGAATGACTGGCTGACTGAGTTGGCGGGCGATTATCGGGTTATTCGCTTTGACCTGCCGGGCTTTGGCCTAACCGGCCCGGCCAAGGATGGAGAGTATTCGGCTGAGCGGGTGCATCACATGCTCGGGCTGTTGCTTGATTACCTCAATGTCGAGCGCGCCTCGATTGCCGGTAGTTCACTGGGCGGATACATCGCTTGGACCTTTGCTGTGCAGCACCCCGAGCGAGTAAACAAGTTGATCCTGATTGATCCGGTCGGGTATCACATCGACAAAGTCCCGCGCCTCATGGCTGCTGCCAATATTCCCGGTTCACCCTTGCTGATGCCGGTATGGATGCCAAAAGCACTGATTGTGCAGGGGGTTCGCGAGCTTTACGGCGAGCCGGAAAAGATCAAACCAGGCACACTTGAACGCATTTACAACCTGTCTCGGCGCCCCGGCAATCGGCGTGCAATGATAGATGTATTCAGGTTGTTCATTCACGCCAATCGCGTGGAATTTCTCGACGTCTCTGAACGTATCTGCACGATCAAGGCGCCAGTCCTGCTGATGTGGGGTGCACAGGATCGCTGGGTGTCAGCCAATCATGTGTCGCGCTGGCAGAAAGACTTGCCGGATATTCAGGTGATTATCTATGCCGGAGTCGGGCATGTGGCCATGGAAGAAATCCCGCAACAAAGCGCTGCCGATGCGCAGCGATTTCTCAGCGAATAAGTCGTATACCGCTGTTTAGCACGATCATTTTCACTGCCTGGCCTTGCTCCCGGACAGTCGGCAACAGGTGATCGTGCTTTGCCTTGAAAGCCCCCTGAATAGCCTTTTGAGAGTAACTAAGCAGCGAATCCGCAGCGGCTTGAATGTATCGATCGCGATTCATTTTCAGCGCAGCCCAGCACGCGAATTCCGCACCACTGCACAGGGAGTTTATTGCTTGAGTCCACGTGCTGGTGCCCAAGCTCAAGCCCTAAAAGCAGGCGCAGAGCGTTGGTTGAGTGTGGTTGCCAGCCCATGCGCTGTTGGTGACACTGTGTAAAATAGGCCGTCACTAATACAGGAACCCCTCATGCAAACCGCGAAACCTGCGCTTATCCGCGAAACCTTCCCTGTCGGCCCTTTGCAGTGCAACTGCACGATTATCGGTGACCCCGTGAGCAAGAAGGCCATCGTGGTTGATCCGGGCGGCAACCCTGACGCGATCATGGCGCGGCTTGATGCGCACGGTTTGAAGGTGGTGAGCATTATTCACACCCACGCCCATCTCGATCACTTTCTAGCATCCGGGCAGATGAAAGAGCTGACCGGCGCAACGCTGCACCTGCACAAGGAAGATCAGTTTCTCTGGGACAATCTGGAGATGCAGTGTTCGATGTTCGGTGTGCCTTACCGGCCAGTGCCAGCGCCGGATCAATGGCTGACGGATGATCAGGCGCTCGACTGCGGCTGTGGTGTGGCGCTGCACACGCCAGGCCATACACCAGGCTCGATGAGCTTCTGGTTTCCCGAGGCCAAGCTGTTGATTGCCGGAGACACCCTGTTTCGTCGCGGCATTGGCCGGACCGATTTGTGGGGCGGAGATTCGGCGACTATTGAGCGCTCGATCAAGCAGCGGCTTTATACCCTGGATGAAGAGGCAACCGTTGTAACCGGTCACGGGCCGGATACCCGCCTGGGCGATGAGATGCGTGAAAACCCCTTTGTGCGTGCATGAGGTTAGCGCTTCACAGTTTGTTTGAAGGCTTTCTGATAGGCTCGGCGTCAGAACTTTAATGGCGTTTTGGAATCGACATGTTCAGGTCTTAGACCTGAAATAACACGTAAACAAAGGAACTACCGATGAACAAGTGGCGAAATCTGGCGATCTTAACAGCCGGAGTTACTATGCTGGCGGCGTGCACCAACAACCCTTACACAGGCGAAAGCGAAGCCGGGAAATCCGGTATCTACGGCGGCATTGGCGCTGTGACAGGGGCTGTTATCGGCGCGGCGACCTCAAGCAAGAAAGACCGCGGCAAAGGCGCATTGATCGGCGCAGCTGTCGGTGGCGCTGCGGGTGGTGGTTATGGCTACTACGTGGACAAGCAAGAAGCTCAACTGCGTCAGCGCCTGGTAGGCACTGGTGTTCAAGTGCAGCGTAATGGTGACCAACTGACGTTGATCATGCCGGGTAACATTACCTTTGCGACCAACTCTTCAGACATCTCCAGCAGCTTCTATCCAACGCTGAACTCACTGGTTACGGTTTTCAAAGAGTTCGATAAGAGCGGCATCAATATTGTCGGCCACACTGACAGCACTGGCTCGCTGGCGTTGAACCAGAACCTCTCCAATGCGCGTGCGCAGAGTGTTGCCTCGTACCTGTCTTCCAATGGCGTGGCGGGTAACCGCATTTCTGCCTACGGTGCCGGCCCTAATCAGCCGATCGCGAGCAACGCGACTGAACAAGGTCGTGCGCAAAATCGTCGTGTGGAAATTACCCTGCAACAAATGCAATAAGCGTATTGGCGCAGAAGAAAAGCTCCCGTTGGGAGCTTTTTTTTGGCCTTGATTCTTTGATAGTGGCATTGTGCTATTTTCTGACAGAGCCAGTTGAAGTTGGGACTGGCGTTCAAGGTCTGCGCGCTGATGCCGATAGACAAAAATAGCCGATCATTTTTTGCAGTGAGCGCGACAAATCGGTTTGGGGGAGGCATGCATATCACGCGTTTGGAAGCTGGGTCTGGTAGTCAATTGATTCTGGTTGTGGATGACCAGCAGGATAACCTTGATGGCGTGAGCGAGTTGCTGGACGACGGTCCCTGGCGGATTGTCTGCGCCAATTCCGGCGCTGGGGCTTTGCGAATCCTGCAAACGCAGGATGTCAGTCTGGTGTTGCTGGATGTGCAAATGCCCGGGATGGACGGTTTCGAAGTCGCCCGGCTTATGCGCGAAGATCCGCGCAGTCGATACACCCCAATCATTTTTCTTTCCGGTCTGGAGCAAAGCCACTCCTTTCTCGCCAAGGGTTACTCTCAGGGCGCGATCGATTTCATCAAAAAGCCCTTCGATCCCGTGGTGCTGCGCCATAAGGTCGAGTCGCTGCTTGAGCATGCGAGGCACCGCCGCGAATTGTTGGCGTTGAGCCAGCAACTGGAGAGCGAGCGCGCCTTCAATGCCTCTATTTTGACCAGTGCCGCTGAAGGCATCATGGTAATCGAGGCTGACGGCGTGATCCGCTTTGCCAACCCAACCATTGCCGCCATGCTCAAGACCTCGGTTGAGGCTTTGCAAGGCGCTCACTTCATGGGCTATATCAAACAACCTGAACAGCCGACTGGCTGGTTGCAATCGGTTATCTATAGCCAATGGCAAACCAATAAGAATTTTCGCCTGACCGACTTCATGCTGCGTTCGCGCATGGGTGAAAGCGTGCCGGTGACATTGTCCTGCGCGCCGTTACCGGGGCCACGCGGCGCGTTGGTATTGATGGCGCTTGATATGACAGTGGAGCGCCATCTGCGCAGCCAACTGGAGTCGCTGACAATTACAGATGCGCTGACGGGGCTGCTCAATCGCCGCGGTTTTTACCAGTCGATGGAGTTGGCGCTGGCGCGCATCGAGCGCACTCAAAAGTCGATGTCGTTGCTGTTTCTCGACCTGGATGGTTTCAAGAAAATCAACGATACCTTGGGCCACGACGCCGGTGATCTTTTACTGCGCCGCGTGAGTGAGATGTTGCAGGGCTGCCTGCGCCCTTACGATACGCTGGCGCGCCTGGGCGGGGATGAGTTCACCGTATTGCTCGATAGCCTCAATACGCCCGAAGATGCCGGGCGCGTGGCGCAAAAACTGATAGATGTGGTTTCAACTCCGCAGAGCATCGACGGCGTCGAGTTCAGTCTGGGCGTCAGCATCGGTGTGGCTTCGATGCCTGAGTGCGGGCAAACAGTGGAGGAGTTGCTGCGCGCCGCTGACATTGCGATGTATGAAGCCAAGCGTAGCGGTCGCCGGCAATTCAAGTATTTCTGCAGTGCCATGCAGGCGCGCGATATTTTGCTCTCGCCGTGTGACAAGCAGCCGGCACTTGGTTTTAGCGAGGCGCTGCGCTCCACACTGAGCTAACCACGCAACGGCCAGCGCCCCAGTGATGGTGCTGGCTGTTGAGTAGTGGAGCGGGGTTATTGGCCGGTGTAATGACCTTGCTTGAGTGCGCTCAACTCGGCGTCTTTTTTCTCCCACAAGGCATTCACCCACTGTTGAAACGCCAGGCGATAGCTTTCGTCCTGATCGTAGCTCTTGCCGAGAAATTCCTGCGGAATCGGCAACGCCTCAAAGCGCACAACCACATCATTCACCTTGCCGGTCAGCAAGTCCCAGAAACCGGGGTTGCCCTGCGGATAGTATATGGTCGAGTTGACGATCTTGTGCATCTGCTCGCCCATCGCATCCAATACAAACGCGACGCCGCCAGCCTTGGGCTTGAGCAAATTGTTGAACGGAGATTGCTGCTGCGCATGCTTGCTCGGATTGAAGCGTGTGCCTTCGAGAAAGTTGAAAATGGCCACAGGGCTGCCGCGAAACTTGTCGCAGGTTTTGCGGGTTGTTTCCAGGTCCTTGCCCTGTTTTTCCGGATGCTTGGCCAGATAGGCTTTGGAGTAACGCTTCATGAACGGAAACTCCAGCGCCCACCAGCACAAGCCAATCACCGGCACCCAGATCAGCTCCTGTTTGAGGAAGAACTTGAGCGGGCGGACGTGGCGATTAAGCAGGTATTGCAACACCAGAATGTCGACCCAGCTCTGGTGGTTACTGGTGACCAGATACGTGTGCTGATAGTCGAGCGCCTGCAAGCCATCCACGTTCCAGCGAATATTACACAGCAGTTTCATCCAGGCTTTATTGCAGCTAATCCAGCCTTCCTGAATGAAATTCATCGCCCAGTTGCAAGCGCGCCGTGCGCCTTTGAAAGGCAGGCAAATTTTCAGCAGGGTTACAGTGAACAGCGGAATACACCAGAACAGGGTGTTAATAGCCAACAGGCTGGCGCTGAGTACGCCGCGCAAAGGGGCAGGGAGAAAGTGCAGCATGCGGGTAGGTGCCTCCATGGAAAGGGCGTTCCCGGTTTATTTATTGCCGCAATCAGGTGCGGCTCTTGGGGTGCGCAGATTACCTTGAAGCCTGCAGACTTAAAATATCGAACTTCGCTGAATTTTTGCTTAATTGGCTGACAATACCGCCATGTTTGCCGCTGTTTGGCCTGAAAGGATCAGGCCAGACGGCTACTGGGGCAGGTTGGCGGCCTGGATGGCGGTGAGGGCGATGGTGTAGACGATGTCATCGACCAATGCCCCGCGCGACAAGTCGTTCACAGGCTTGCGCAAACCCTGCAGCATCGGCCCGACACTGATGCAGTCCGCGCTGCGTTGCACAGCTTTGTAGGTGGTATTGCCAGTGTTCAAGTCGGGGAAGATAAACACCGTCGCCCGGCCTGCTACAGGGCTGTTCGGCGCTTTCTGACGGCCAACGCTCTCGATAGCCGCCGCGTCGTATTGCAGCGGGCCATCGACAAGTAATGCAGGGTCCGCCAGCTTGGCCAGCCGCGTGGCTTCGCGCACCTTTTCGACTTCCTCACCCGTGCCCGAGTCGCCGGTTGAGTAACTAAGCATTGCCACCCGTGGCGGAATCCCGAAGGCCAGAGCCGAGTTCGCGCTCTGCAGGGCGATCTCGGCCAGATCCGGCGCGCTCGGGTCCGGGTTGACTGCGCAGTCGCCATACACCACGACCTGATCGGGCAGCAGCATGAAGAACACCGAGGAAACCAGCTTGTAGCCAGGCGCCGTCTTGATCAATTGCAGCGCCGGGCGAATGGTGTTTGCAGTGGTGTGCACGGCGCCAGATACCAGTCCGTCCACCTCGTCCAGAGCCAGCATCATGGTGCCCAGCACGACCGTGTCTTCCAGTTGAGCGCTGGCCATGGGCGCGTTCAACCCCTTGCCTTTGCGCAGTTCAACCATGGGCTCGACATAACGCTCGCGAATCAGGTCCGGGTCGAGAATTTCCAGATCGTCCGGCAGCTCGATGCCTTGCGCCTTGGCAACGCTGTAGACCTCTTCGGGCTTAGCCAGCAACACGCAGCGGGCAATGCCGCGTGCCTGACAAATAGCCGCTGCCTGAATCGTGCGTGGCTCGTTGCCTTCCGGCAGCACAATGCGTTTATTCGCAGCTTTGGCGCGCTGTACCAGCTGATAGCGAAACGCCGGCGGCGACAAACGCAACTCACGGGGCGTGCCGCAGCGGGTGCTCAACCAGTCGTGATTAATATGGTTGGCCACAAAGTCGGCGACTTTCTCGGCGCGTTCTTTATCGTCTACCGGAATCTCGCGGTTGAGTCGATTGAGGTTGGTCGCGGTATCGTATGAGCCGGTGCTCACGGCCATTACCGGCAGGCCGCTTTGCAGCGCGGTGTGGCACAACTCGATGATTCGCGGGTCCGGGCTGAAGTCGCTGCACAGCAGCAAACCTGCCAGCGGTACACCATTCATAGCGGCCAGGCTGGCGGCGAGAATAATGTCGTCGCGGTCGCCTGGCGTTACTACCAAAGTGCCGGGCGTAAGCAGCTGCACGGTGTTGGCCACCGCGCGTGCGCACAGAACTATCTTGAGCATGCGCCGCTGCTCGTAATCACCGGCATTGAGAACTCTGGCGCCGAGCAGGTCGGCAATGTCGCGCGTGCGCGGTGCGTTCAATTCCGGTTCCCAAGGGATGCAGCCAAGCAGGCGAAAATCATCGCGGCGAAACAGCGGCGAGATTTCCTGCAAGCGTTCGACAAAGGCATCCATACCCGCATCGTGGCGCACCTTGTTGAGGATTACCCCGAGCACTTTCGGGTCTTTCGGGCCACCAAATAACTGCGCCTGAATCTCCACCCGGTCGCACAGTTCATGCAGGCTTTCCTGATCCGGTGCAGAGACCAGAATCACATCGGCATCAAGGCTTTTGGCCAGATGAAAATTGATCCGTGCGGCGTAACTGGCCTGACGAGTGGGGACCATGCCTTCAACAATGACCACATCCTTGCCTTCGGCCGCTTGCTGATAGAGGCTGATGATCTCTTCCAGCAGCTCATCCAGTTGACCGTCACCGAGAATTCTTTCGACATGAGCAAGGCCCAGCGGTTTTGGCGAGTTGAGGCCGTGGGTGCGGGCAATCAACTCACTCGAGCGTTCGGGGCCGGCGTCGCCCTGATGCGGTTGCGCGATTGGCTTGAAGAAGCCGACCTTGAGGCCAGCGCGCTCCAGCGCACCGACCAGTCCGAGGCTGATCGAGGTCAGGCCGACACCAAATCCGGTTGGGGCTACAAAAAAGGTGTGCATGCGGTTTCCTGTCGAGTGCGCGGTAGCGCGTGGTCAGTGAATGACTGCAAGACTGCTTACGTCAGTTAAGCAGAGCCAGCGTGTCGAGGGCGATCTGGCGTTCTTCGTTGGTCGCCACAACCAGCACGCGTGGATGATCTTTAGCGTTAATCGGCCCGCTGATGCCGCGGATCATTCGGGCGTTGGCTTCCTTATCCAGGACCAGGCCAAATAGTTTCAGGTGGGCGACTGTCATCGTGCGAATCAGCGGTGAGTTTTCACCTATGCCGCCGGTGAATATCAGCCCGTCGAATTGCGGCAGTGCGCAACTCAAAGCAGCCAGAGATTTGGCCAGCCGGTAGCAAAACACCTCGATAGCCAACGTGGCTCCGGCATGGCCTTGCTCGCGAGCCTGCTCAAGCGTGCGCATGTCGTTCGACAAGCCGGACAACCCAAGCAAGCCACTTTCGCGGTTGAGCATATGATCGATTTGTTCCAGATCCCAGCCCAGTGTGCGCGCCAAGTGGCTGTGCAGATTGGGGTCGACATCGCCGCTGCGTGTACCCATCACCAAGCCTTCCAAGGGCGTCAAACCCATGCTGGTGTCGCGGCTCTGGCCATTGACGATGGCGCAGGTAGAGCAACCGTTACCAAGGTGTGCGACCAACCAACTGCTATCACCCACTGAAAGCTCGCAAAGCTCGGCGGCGTGGCGGCTGACAAAACGGTGGCTGGTGCCATGAAAACCGTAACGGCGCACCCCGTGCTCGCGATACAGCGACTCGGGCAGTGCATAGCGATAAGCATGCTGGGGCAGCGTTTGATGGAAAGCCGTATCGAACACGGCCACTTGCGGCAAATTGGGGAAGAGCTTCATGGCCACGTCAATGCCCAGCAAGTTCGCCGGGTTGTGCAGCGGCGCGAGCGGGGAGGTGGCTTTGATGGCGTTGAGGGTTGCCTGATTAAGCCGGCTCGCCGTGGTGAATTTTTCTCCGCCGTGTACCACGCGGTGGCCAATGCCGTGGAGTTTACCATTGGCGGCGGCCTGCACTTTTGGCATCAGCTCGGCGAGTGCAGCCTGATGATCGCCGAAAGCCATCATCGCGCTGTGCTTTTTGTCGCCGAGCTGCCAATGCAACACGGCATCCGGGCTGCCGAGTCGCTCGGCGATGCCACTGATGGCAAAGGACTGCTGTGCCTCATTGACCAGAGCAAACTTGATCGATGAGCTGCCGCAATTGATTACCAGAATGTTACGTGCCGACATTGAATAGTCCTTGGCTTAAAGGCCACCGGGTAAATGACTATCGCTTTTCAGCAGCAGTCTCGCTTGCACACCAGCCACAGGCAAATGGCTGGCCAATATGGCGTTGCCGCAATTGCGCATCCAGTACCCATGCCCGGTTCTGCCATGGCGGTTGATGACGCAAGTGCTGAGTGTGGCCACATGACAAGACTGCCACCCAATCACCGTGCTCGTCCTGACGAAAGTCAAGCACGTGAGAGCTTGTACTATCTTTCCGTCTGTCAGCGGTGGGTTCGCTTTCGGGCGTTGGCTTGGTTAAACTTGTCCGTTCTTTAAACTTCTGCAAAAGGTCTCGCCCCATGCTGATCGCTGCCAATAAAGCTGTCTCTATCGACTATACCCTGACCAATGATGCCGGTGAGGTTATCGACAGCTCGGCTGGCGGTGCTCCGCTTGCCTACCTGCACGGTGCCGGTAACATCATCGCTGGTCTGGAAAAAGCCCTGCTGGGCAAACAAGCTGGCGACGAGCTGGACGTCTCCGTTGAGCCAGAAGATGCTTACGGTGAATATAGCGCTGAATTGGTCGCTACTCTCAACCGTTCGATGTTCGAAGGCGTCGACGAGCTGGAAGTCGGCATGCAGTTTCACGCCTCGGGTCCTGATGGCGGCATGCAGATCGTGACTATCCGTGAGCTGGATGGCGACGACGTAATCGTCGACGGCAACCACCCATTGGCTGGCCAGCGTCTGAACTTCAAAGTTAAAGTTGTAAACGTGCGTGACGCCAGCGAAGAAGAAGTGGCTCACGGCCACATCCACGGCGAAGGTGGTCACCAGCACTAATTACTCAAAGCAGGCTGGGTGTGTGTTTATCGCAGTTGCGCGACGCTTGAATGCGTGGCTCAACAGGACGCGATAATGACCGACGTTCTCAAGGCGACTTATGGTTCTGTCATCTGCGCCCAGCACTGCTAATATGAGTAAACCAAAGGCGCCTTATGGCGCCTTTTTGCCCTCTGCCGTACCCCGCAAACGCTCTCCAGGAGTTGATGAATGAGTGCCTTCCACGACATTAATTTGCGAGCACTGGACGGTCAGGATTTACCGCTGGCCCCTTTTAAAGGCCAAGTCGTGCTGGTTGTTAACGTCGCCTCGAAATGCGGGCTTACCCCGCAATACAGCGGACTCGAGCAGCTGTATCAAACCTACCGCGAGCAAGGCTTTACGGTGTTGGGTTTGCCGTGCAATCAATTTGCCGGGCAGGAGCCGGACAGCGAAGAACAGATTCGCGAGTTCTGCACCACGCAATACGGCGTGACGTTTCCATTGGGCAGCAAGATGGATGTTAACGGGGCGGGTCGCCATCCGTTGTACCGCCTGCTGGCGGGCGAGGGCGCCGAGTTTCCTGGCGATATCACCTGGAATTTCGAGAAGTTTCTGGTCGGTCAGGATGGCCGCGTTCTGGCGCGTTTCTCGCCGCGCACAACACCTGATGATCCGGCTCTGATTGCCGCCATCGAGAAGTCTCTCGGCTAGCTTGCAAGCTGGCCACAGGCTTATTCGGCCAGCGGATAAACGATTGCCGGCTCGTTAGCGGGCAGGCAATCAATCCACCTCGCTTAACTCACCTGCATCAATGCGCCAGTTATGCCAACTCAGCGGGCACAACGGCGACATGGCTTGTCCGAACGCCATGATCACGGCTTAATCGGTGCAATCGCCGAGGAGCTTGTGATGAGCGAAGAACCCGTAACATCAGCATCGCCCGAGGCGCTGCGTGCGCTGATTGAAAGTCGTCGCTCGGTCCGCCGTTTCAGCTCCGAGCCGGTTCCCGATGAGTTGATCCGGGACTGTCTGCAAATGGCCGTGCTGGCGCCCAATTCCTGCAACCTGCAACCGTGGAGCTTTCAGGTCATTCGCGACCCGCAATTGCTCGCGCGTCTGCATCCGGTTTGCATGAGCCAGAACGCTGCCAAGGCGCCATTGATCATTGCCGTGTTGGCGCGACCGGATACATGGCGCCAGGCGTGTGAAAATATTATCGAGTACTGGCCAGAGCCAGAAGTGCCGGGGCGAATTCGCCACTTCTATCGCAAGACCGCACCGTTTCAATACAACCAGGGGCCGTTGGGGATACTCGGTTTCTGCAAGAGGCAGATGCTGCGCATTGCCGCATTGCGCAAACCGCTGATGAGAACCCCGAACAGCAAGGCACAGATGCGCATCTGGGCGGTCAAGTCGACGGCGCTCGCGGCGCAGAACCTGATGCTGGCCTTTCAAAGTCATGGCTATGCAACGTGCCCCATGGAAGGCTTTGACGAGGTGCGCCTGCGCAAAACGCTGGATATCCCGCGTGAAGCGCTGCCGATAATGCTGCTGGCAGTCGGTAAGCAAGGCGAGAAGGGCGTGTACAACCCGCGTCTGCGTTTCCCGCTTGAACAGCACGTGACCTGGCTGTAGCAACGACGCTTTCTGCTGCTACCGCGTGGCTGCACTGGGCGTCTGCTGTTGGATAGTTAATCACTAAAATCAATAGTACTGGGAAACCGAGACGACCGGTCATATTGTGCGCGACATGAATCGCTCAATACGTCTCGACAAGCGCGACCTTATCCTCGCCAAAGGTACTGAGGTGATGACCCGCCGGGGTTATCACGGTGCCGGCGTGCAGGAAATCGTCCAGGCTGCGGGGGTGCCCAAAGGCTCCTTCTACCACTATTTCGCCAGCAAGGAAGACTTCGCCCAGCAGGCGTTGGAATACCTGTACGCGCCGCGCTTGCAGCGCTATGCATTGGCGCTGACAAATGCCGAACAGACCCCGTGCGGCCGAATTCTCGATTATTACCAGGACCTGGTTGAGCATTTCGCTGCGCAGGAGAAGCTTGAGTATCACTGCTTCATCGCCAGTCTCGGCTTTGAGATGGCCGAGCTTGCGCCCTCGATCGGCCAGCAGGTTGAGCAGATTTTTCAACGCTCTGCCGAGATTCTCCAAGCCTGCCTTGAAGAGGCGCAGCAGATGGGCGAAATCGGCGCGGATGAAGACTGCGCCAACCTGGCCATGTTTATCACCAACGCCTGGCAAGGGGCGTTAACCCGGCTCAAAGTTTCTGCCAGTACAGAGGCACTAGCGGCCTTCACTCATCGCTTGCGGCTGTTGCTGCAACCCTGAATTTATAGACCTTGAACGAGCCACAATGGCTGCAGGAGTAATTATGAACGCCCCGGTAAATGCACTGTTTCAACCTTTCTCGCTCGGCGCTTTGGAGCTGCCGAGCCGCGTGGTCATGGCGCCAATGACACGCTCGTTTTCACCGGGCGGCGTGCCCAACAGCAAAGTCATCGAATACTACCGTCGCCGCGCTGCTTCGGGTGTTGGCCTGATCATCACCGAAGGCACAACCGTCGGCCACAAAGCCGCCAACGGTTATCCCAATGTGCCGCGCTTCTTTGGCGAAGATGCACTGGCAGGCTGGCAGAAAGTGGTTGAGGCCGTGCACGCTGAAGGCGGCAAGATTGTCCCGCAACTCTGGCATGTCGGCAGCATCCGTCGCGCCGGTACCGAGCCGGACGCCAGCGTTCCGGGTTACGGCCCGAGCGAGAAGGTCAAAGACGGTAATGTCGTGGTTCACGGCATGACTCAGGAAGACATTGATGAGGTCATTCAGGCCTTCACTCAGGCCGCTGTCGATGCGCAACGCATCGGCATGGATGGCGTGGAAATCCATGGCGCACACGGTTATCTGATCGACCAGTTCTTCTGGGAAACCAGCAACCAGCGCACCGATGGTTACGGTGGTGATCTGGCTCAGCGCTCGCGCTTTGCGATCGAGTTGATCAAGTCGATGCGTGCCGCCGTAGGGCCGGGCTTCCCGATCATTCTGCGTTTTTCGCAGTGGAAGCAGCAGGATTACACCGCGCGTCTGGTGCAGACCCCAGAAGAATTGGGCGCATTCCTCAAGCCGCTGGCGGATGCCGGTGTGGACATTTTCCATTGCTCGACTCGCCGTTTCTGGGAGCCGGAGTTTGAAGGCTCAGACCTCAATCTCGCCGGCTGGACCCGTCAGTTGACCGGCAAGCCTACGATCACCGTCGGCAGCGTCGGGCTCGATGGCGAGTTTATGCAGTTCATGGTCAAGACCGACAAAGTAGCCCAGCCGGCCAGCCTGGATGACCTGCTGACCCGTCTGAATAATCAGGAGTTTGATCTGGTCGCCGTCGGCCGCGCGCTGCTGGTTGATCCGGATTGGCTGATCAAGGTCCGCGAAGGCCGCAATCAGGATATTCTGCCCTTCAGCCGCGATGCGTTGATGAGTCTGGTTTAAGCCCGCTCGTTAGCACGTATCCACAAGCCCCGATTATTCGGGGCTTGTCGTTTCAGCGCTGGGTTTGGCCAGCGGGTACTGGATCAGCCGCCTGCATGGCACTGCGCAGGTGCGACTCGAACTGCCCGGTAATATTCTCCCAGCCCTGACGCGCGGCATGTTTGCGCGCGTTGAGGCGGGTTCTGCGCAAATTTTCCGGGGCTTCCAGCAGCCAGCACGCCGCGTCGATAAAGCTCTGTTCATCGCCGGGTATGGCCAGCGCGCCGTTGTAACCGTGGCGAATGTGCTGCGCCGCACCCGCACGATCAAACGCGACCACACCCAAACCTGACGCCAACGCTTCGAGCACTACATTGCCGAAGGTTTCCGACACGCTGGGGAACAGAAACAGGTCTGCACTGGCGTAGTGGCTGGCTAACGCTTCGCCCTGTTGAATGCCGCAGAACACTGCATCGGGCAGTTGTTGCTGCAGGGCTGGGCGGAGCGGGCCATCGCCGACAATCACCAGTTTCAAACGTAAATGGGCAAAGCGTGTTTGGAGTTGAGTGAACGCCGTCCCCAGCAGCCCGAGGTTTTTCTCGGGGGCCATTCTGCCCACGTACATCACCGCAACCGAGTCTTCATCCACGCCCCAGGATTGGCGTAACAAGGCGCAGCGTCTGGCGGGATTGAACAACTGCCCGTCGACCCCGCGCGCCATCAATTCGATTCGCTCGAAACTGTGCCGCAGCAACTCGGTTTTTTGCCCGTTGCAAGGCACCAATGTCAGCTGCGAACGGTTATGAAACCAGCGCAGATATTGGATCAAAGCCTGAGTCAGTAAGCCTGCGCCATAGTGCGCCGCGTAGTGATGGAAGTTGGTGTGAAAGCCGCTGACCACCGGGATCTGCAAACGCCGGGCAGCACGTAAGGCGGACAAACCCAGCAAGCCCTCGGTGGCGATGTAAAGCACATCGGGGCGTTGTTTGCGCCAGCGATTGATCAGTTTGTGCAACGCCGACTGGCCCCACTGCAAGCCGGGATAGCCCGGCAGCGGCCAGCCACGGGTCAGCACCAGTTGTTCATCTTGCGAGGCGCCTTCATCGGTTGCCTGCCTTGGACGTACAAGTTGTACTTGGTGCCCGCGTAGGCGCAGCCCCTCGACCAAGTGGCCAAGCGTATTGGCGACGCCGTTGGTTTCCGGTGCAAAGGTTTCGCTGATCAGTGAGATGTACAGGGAGGGTGTGCTCATGACAGCAGTGTCGGCTGCTGCCATGTAGCCGATATGACGTTATGGTTGCTTTACCGTGACAACGGCATCGCCGCGTTCGCGCACCCAGAACAGCGTTGCTCCGGCAACCGCTGCCGGCATCATCACCAGATTGACCACCGGTACCAGCAAGGCCACATAAGTGATGCCGCCAAAACCAAGAGACTGCCAGCGCTTCTGGCGCAGCCAGGCAAGCATGTCCTGCCAGCTCATTTTGTTGTTATCCGCCGGGTAGTCGATGTATTGGATGGCCATCATCCAGATACCGAACAGCAGCCACAGTGGAGCGGCAACTAAGTTAATTACCGGAATGAATGAAAGGATGAACAGGCCGATCGCGCGCGGCAGAAAATAGCCCAGCTTGCGTAACTCGCGGCCAATAGTGCGCGGCACCATCGCCATGAACTCGGTCCAGCTGAAAGGCGGGAAGTTGTCTTCTCCGCGCACCACGATTTCGACTTTCTCCGAGAGAAAACCGTTAAACGGCGCGGCAATCATATTGGCGAGCATGGTGAAGGTGAAGAACACCATCAGCACAACCAGGGCGCCAAACAGGGGCCAGAGCACATACTCAAGAAAGCTCAGCCAGCTCGGCAGGTTGGGGATGAATGTTTCTACCCAGCCACTGAATTGCTGAATAGCAAAACCGACCAGCGCGATAAACAGAATCACGTTGATGGTCAGTGGCAGCAGCACGAACAGGCGCAAGCCGGGGCGCATGATCAGCCTGAAACCTTCACTCAGGTATTGCGGGCCAGAAAGCACGGGGGCGGGCATAGCGTTCTCCAAGGGTACTTACAGGCGCGACCTTACCGGCTTTAGTGGCGGGTGGAAAGGGCCGCCGTGACGGGTTGGCGCTGAATTTTCGTCACAAATTACGTGATAGCCAATGCCTATCTGACGCATTGGTAATCGGTATTTCCCCGCCTGTGATTGCCTGCGTAGTCTGCGCAGCATTCCAACCGTTTCGGATTTACCGTGGCTACCTTGTCCCGGGTATTGGGTAAATCCGCTTTTATCGCGCCGACAATGCGTCGGCAGGAGCTAGCAATGTCCGCACAACGTCATGCCCGTGTGATTATCCTCGGCTCCGGCCCTGCCGGTTATAGTGCTGCTGTCTACGCCGCCCGGGCCAATCTAAAGCCCTTGCTGATTACCGGCATGCAGGCTGGCGGCCAACTAACCACCACCACCGAGGTCGACAACTGGCCCGGTGACGTGCACGGTTTGACCGGCCCGGCCTTGATGCAGCGCATGCAAGAACACGCCGAACGGTTCGAGACCGAAATCGTTTTCGACCATATCAACGCCGTCGATCTGGCTGGTGCACCGTTTACCCTGGTTGGCGACAGCGCTACCTACAGTTGCGACTCGCTGATTATCGCGACCGGCGCGAGTGCTCGCTATCTGGGTTTGCCGAGTGAAGAGTTGTTCATGGGCAAAGGGGTTTCTGCCTGCGCCACCTGCGATGGATTCTTCTACCGCAACCGCGAGGTCGCTGTAGTTGGTGGCGGCAACACGGCGGTCGAAGAGGCGTTGTATCTGGCTAATATCGCCAGCAAGGTGACGCTGGTGCATCGCCGCGAAACCTTCCGCGCCGAAAAAATCCTCCAGGACAAACTGCAGGCGCGAATCGCCGAGGGCAAGATCGAGTTACGCCTCAACGCACAGGTGGATCAGGTGCTGGGTGATGACATGGGCGTAACAGGCGTGCGCTTGCTCAACAACGATGGCAGCCATGGCGAGTTGAAAGTGGACGGCCTGTTTGTGGCCATCGGGCACACGCCCAACACCTCATTGTTCGAGGGCCAGTTGGCACTGAAAGATGGATATCTGGTGGTCAATGGCGGACGCGATGGCAATGCAACAGCGACCAGCGTCGCGGGCGTGTTTGCCGCTGGTGATGTTGCCGATCACGTTTACCGTCAGGCGATTACCTCAGCAGGTGCCGGCTGTATGGCGGCGCTGGATGTCGAGCGTTATCTCGATAGCATCTGAGGCAGATTCGCAAGCCCCGGCGTTGCCGGGCTTGCGCTTGCACTCGGCGATCAGGCGTTGCGCGTGATCGATTGCTGGCTGAACGATACGCCGGCCAAGCCTGTGGCCATCAATGCACGGATATTGCCGTGGTCGCTGCCATCTGGAGTGGCAACCACGCTGCGATAATGCTCGCCAAAGCACTTGAGCGCTTCTTCATCAGAAAACTTTTCAAGCACAGCCATGCCGAGGGTTTTGCACGAGCCTTCATTTTGCCCGGCAGCATTTTCAACCGCGCCGTTGGTAAAGGCGCTGGGTTGATAGGTGTAATGCTCAGCAATGAATTGCAGGGTGTCTGCAAACATGAAGTCATCGCTTTGCAGGCGTGCACGAAAATCATTCAACGCGGTCATTGTTACTCGCTTTTACCGGTTTGCTGTTTGAAAGCGGCCTTCTGATCGGCAGACGCTTCCTTCTGATACTTCTCTTTCCACACCGCGTACGGCATGCCGTAAATCTCTTCACGTGCCTGATCCGGCGTCACATCCAGACCAAGGTCATCGCCCGCCGCCTTGTACCACTTAGACAGGCAATTACGACAGAAACCGGCCATGTTCATCAGGTCGATATTTTGTACATCCGGGCGGCTGCGCAGGTGTTGTACCAGGCTACGGAAGGCAGCAGCTTCGAGTTCGAGGCGTTCTTGCTCGGTCATATGCAGGCTCTCAAAAAACAGCGGGATGTGCTGAGGCGATGATAAAAGCCTCCCCGGCATACAGCAATGCCTTGCATCAGCTAACTATGAGGAAGCGAGTAAACGGCTACGCAGCCCGTATCCAAGGTTCGAGAAGCCAATGAATCCAGTCGCGCCCTGTTCCTCCTGCGGAGGAAAAATCGCAGAGAAACGTCGCGAGCGCAGGGAGTACAAGGCGCAGCGCGACTCAAAAGCGCAATTTACATCGAGCAAGCGAGATATCTTCTGATCTAACGCTTTTAACGCAGTCGCGCCCTGTTCCTCCTGCGGAGAAAAAATCGCAGAGAAACGTCGCGGCGCAGGGTGTACAAGGTGGAACGCGACTCAAAAGCGTAATTTACATCGAGTAAATAAGTGTTTTCAGTTCTGCTCCAGTGCTTTTAACTCAGTCGCGCCCTGTTCCTCCTGCGGAGGAAAAATCGCAGAGAAACGTCGCGAGCGCAGGGAGTACAAGGCGGAACGCGGCTCAAAAGCGCAATTTACATCAAGTAAATGAGCATTTTTAGTCGGGTTCCAACGCAGTAATCCCAAGCGCAGCAGTTTCTCTGTGATTTTTTTTAGCGATGGGCGGCCAGGGTTATCGACACCGATTCGGCGAAGCGCAGCGCATGCGGCTTGTCCACTTCAACCTCGGCGTAACGCACCGCCTGATTGGCCATCACCAGATCGAGAACTTCCTGAGTCAGGCGTTCGAGCAGCGCAAAGCGGTTGCCTTCCACGTGCTGGATGATCGCTTTGGTAATGGTGCGGTAGTTGAGGGCGTGGTCAATATCGTTGTCACGCACCGCCTCGACCGCCGGATACAGAATGGTCAGGTTGATCAACACGTCCTGCTTGTTGTTGATCTCCTCTTCCTTGATACCAATGAAGGTGCGCAGGCGCAGATCCTTGACGCGGATGCGGGCCATCCCGGGTTCCAGTCGCGGCATGCTTAGTTGCTCCGTCCAATCAATTGCAGAAATTCGTGACGAGTGTTGCACGATTCGCGGAAGGCGCCGAGCATCACTGAGGTATTCATCACTGAGTTCTGCTTCTCGACGCCGCGCATCATCATGCACATGTGCTTCGCTTCAATCACCACCGCTACACCGGCGGCGTTGGTGACCTGCTGAATTGCCTCGGCAATCTGGCGTGTGAGGTTTTCTTGAATCTGCAGACGCCTTGCGTACATATCGACTATGCGCGCAATTTTCGACAAGCCCAGCACCTTGCCGGTCGGAATATAAGCCACATGGGCTTTACCGATAAAGGGCAGCAGGTGATGCTCGCAGAGTGAATACAGCTCGACATCCTTGACGATCACCATCTCGTCGTTGTCCGACGCGAAAAGTGCGCCGTTCACAACTTCCTCCAGGCTCTGCTGGTAGCCGTGACACAAATACTGCATGGCTTTGGCGGCGCGTTTTGGGGTGTCGAGCAAGCCCTCACGTTCAGGGTTTTCGCCGACGCCGAGCAAAATTTCGCGGTAGTTGCCGGTTAACAGGTCAGTCATTTCAAGAGTCCTCGCGGAGCGCCTTATTTAAGGTGGCGGCCGCCGTTTACAGTGAGGGTTGTGCCGGTTGTATAAGGGCTGTCGAGCAGATAGCGCAGGCTCTGGTAGATCACTTGCGGGCCGGGCTCGATGGCCATTACGGATTTGTTCAGGGTTTTCTTGCGATATTCCTCACTGTCCCCGGGATTGAACATGATGAGTGCGGGGGCAATGCAGTTGACCTTGATGTCCGGCGCAAGGCTTGCGGCAAATGACAGCGTCAGATTCTCCAACCCCGCCTTGCTGGCGCAGTAGGCCGGGCGATTGGCGCTGCCTTTGCGGGTGACATCGTCACTGATGTGAATAATGTCGGCAGGCGTAGATTTGCGCAGCAAGTCGGCGCAGTGCAGGTTGATCAGGTAGGGCGCAAGCATGTGCACGGTGAACATCTGGCTGAACGCCTCGGCCTCATTGCCGGGTTCTTCTTTGCGCCACATCGAGGCGTTATGAACAATCGCCCGCAGAGAGTCAGTGTGTTGCTTGAGTGTCGCAATGAACTCAAGAATCGACGATTCCGAGTTGAAGTCGGCGTGCAAAGCGATGGCGCCACGCTCGCGTAGTCGCGCGAGGCTTTCATGCCCGGAGCGGTAAGTGATGATCACAGGTTGCCCTTCATCGAGCAGACGCTCAGCGCAGTACAGGCCGACTCGCTGAGTAGCGCCGGTGATCAGGATGGGGGCACGGTTAGCAGTCATCATCTACTCGATTGTTAAAGTGGCGTGGCACGCTGCTGATGCTATGGCGCTCGGAAAGCTGTGATTAAAGTTATACCAACTGCAATAGTTGTACAAGGATTTGTGGCGGGATAGTTTTGAGCTAGGGTCTATTTTGCCTAAATTTCAGGTGTATGCAGCGCTGTCAGGCCTTAATAGCTTACATTCGCCACTCTCATTATTTGTACATGGTTTTTTTATGTATAGGTTTTGCATCGTTTGCTGTCGAAGATTGCAGCTGCGCTGAATAGCCGGGCTTGGTGTCTTTCGATGTTCTCATGCCAGTGAGCGTCGAACGGCTCAACCGTTTAATTGGCAACAGTTGCCTGCTGAACCGTGTCTGTCGGAAGTTGCGAGCGATTTAAGAGGCGCTGTCGGCCGCGATGACATCGGCGCGGTTGCATGGGCAGACATACGTTTCAGCAGTTCTGTGCGAGGTACTTGCCAGGGCGGCAAATACCTCGCGCCAGTTGGGCAGCGGTTATTTCAGCGCAGTTTTGCGGCGCTCGACGCAATGCCTGCTTGCGGACGGGTTACTGCACGTGCCTGCAGCCAGGGCGCGAGCAGGCGCGTCGACAGCGGAATGAACAGATAGGTCATCAGCGGCGTCAGCGCGAGTGTGCTGAGCAACACGCGGGTAATCAGCGAGAAGTCTGCCAGCAGGCCGCCAAACAGCAGGTTGAAGGCCAGCGAGACAGGGAAGAACGCCAGCCATATGGCCACGCTTTGCTTCCAGCGCGGAGGCTGTTTATTGGCGGGGCCAAACCATGAGGTAATCCCTGTGGCGCGCTGTTCGGTTGGCTGGGCAAACAAGCCAGCCCCGCGCGACAGCCAGGCTTGGCGTGAGGCCGAGTGCTCCCATGAGGCGAGCGTTTGCTCATCAGCGAAGCGGAAGATAATTTGAAATTCGTCATCGCCTGGAGGCGGGGCGAGAACGCCGGAGCCTAAATAGCCAGGAAAGTCAGTCGCCAGATGTTCGCCTTCATGCAGCCAGGCGATTAGGTCGTGATAGTGGCCGTTAGCAACACGGCGCGCCACCATCAGGGTGACGGGTTGTGCAGACATTGTGTATCTCCATTAAGCCTGAGTGCGCGCCAAGGGTGTAGGCGAGCATTACCGCGCTCGGGGTAATGAGCGCTGGTAAAAGACAGGCAAGGATTATTCCGTTTTTTGCAGAATTAGCCAGATCAATCTTTGCAGCGAGGCTTGCGGTTGTCGGCGTTGGCTAAATCGCAGCGTTTTGCACCATCCGGGTGCGGCAGCCAAGCCAGATGCGGGCGCATGAGGCAGAACAGGCGGTAGCCGAACTCAATCAGCGGCCTCATGGCTTTCCAGCGCAGTATTGCCACCCAACGGCCCAGCCCGGCGGCGCACCAACTCCAATAGGTCGCATCGACGCCTTTGACCCATTGGCCGTCGGCGAAACGGGCGTGCAACAGGTCTTCCATGCTTTGCTGGCTCAGACCCAGCGCCTTGGCATCGAATTGCGCGTCGTTGATGTCAACGAACAACAACTTGGCGGGATCAGCTTTTTGCTTGAGCAGGTTGATCTCTCTGGCGCACAGCGGGCAGTCGCCAGCGTAGTAAAGCGTCAGGGGCCAGGAGGGGAAATTGGCCACGATCATCTCCTTGTACATGTTTTGTACAAGGTATGCCGGTAATAGCTGAGTTACAATGCTCAGATCATCAAAAGCGAATGCCTCAGTCATGACCGATATTGTGGATGCGCCATCCCTTACATCGACTGCCCTCAAGGAAGAGGAGCTATTCCCAATCCGCGAAGTATGTCGCCTGACCGGTGTCAATCCGGTAACGCTGCGGGCTTGGGAGCGACGTTATGGTTTGATTCAGCCGGTGCGCACCGACAGCGGTCACCGCCTGTATTCGCTGGCGGATATCGAGTCGGTACGCAGTATTCTGGCGTGGATCGAGCGCGGTGTTACGGTGAGCAAGGTCGGCAAGATTCTGGCTAAAACCACCGCCGTCAAAGCCGCCAGCAGCAAAGGCTATGAGCAGATTACGGCGACTGAGTGGGAACAATGGCAAGCGCAACTGCGCCAGGCCGTGAGCCATTTCGATGAGCCCGCACTCGACCGGCTTTATGGCCAGGTTTTTTCCACTTACCCACTGCCTGTCGTGTTCCAGGACGTGTTCATGCCGGTCTGGCAAGAGCTCCTGCTAAATCAGGACCAGTTCGGGCAGACCAGTGAGTGGTTGTTTCTCGATGGTTTTCTGCGTGCCAGAACCCTGCAACGTGCTCATCTGACGCAAGGTCAATACAGCGCTAAAGTCCTTCTGGTGGCGCTGCCAGGTGCCTGCCGCGAGCTTGAGTTGCTGGTGGCTAGCTTGTTGCTCAGCGGTGGTGACTTTGGCGTGACTGCGCTTGGTTTGGGGCAGCCGCTGAAAGAACTGACGCTGATCTGCGAGAAAACCCGGCCGCGTGGCGTGGTGGTGTTCAGCAACCAGCCGCCGGCTGATGATCTGCCTGCAACCCTCAAGCGTCTGGCGTTGGGTATCAATTGCCCATTGGCGTTTGCCGGCGATGGCGCCGACTTGGCCAGCGACAGCTTGGTTGGCAGCCCAATCGCTTGCCTGGGAAGTGAAGGGCGTTTGATGCCGCGCCGTTTGCAGCAGTTTTTGGCCGGGCATCTGGATACCTGATCAGCCTTACTCTCAAAAAATCTGCTTAGCGTGATCGGAGAAACCTGATTTCGCTGGGCTCGTTCGACCGTTCGGCGGAAATAGCTGTACAGATGTTATGCAAACACTATTATTTGTACATGTTTTGGCGCTGCAGCAATCCGCATAACGCACTGCAAGTACGCTAACAGGCTGCGCAACCCGGCGACTCCGAGGCAACACTATGAGTGGCCGGTTTTTTATTCGATGGTAAGGATTCATGCCTTACAGATACAACAAACCCGCCAAGCAGGCGGGTTTGTTGTATCTGCGGATCGCTCAGACCTGATGGGCCTGAGGGAAGAGTTCGCGGTGTTTCTCGTAGATGTATTGCTGCAAGCGCTCCTTGCTCACATGGTCGAGCTGCTCAAGGCTGTAGGCGTGCATGCCTTTTTTGGTAGAGCGCACTCGGGTCGCGTGAATAGCGATTGGTTTATCGCCTGGCAACGGCAGCAACTTATTCAAGGTTTTCGGAGCCGTGCGTTTGTGTCGCTGCTCTACCAGTAGGCCGTGCATTGAGATTTCATGCACCAATAACCCACTGGGTTTGCCATTGCTCAGCCTCAGCTCGACGGCTGGGGTTAACGGCAAGCGCCAGGAACGAGTTGAGTTGGTGTCATCAAAAATCTGCGGTGTGCCTAGTTCCAGGTGCTGTACATGCTGGTCGTCTTCAACCAGTTGCGGGGTGAAGGTCAGGCGCTGACCTTCGAAGTGGGCTTCAATCGTGAGCTGCGCCGTGTTCGCATAGGCTGCAAGAAGTGTCTTAAGCGGGCCGTCAGCATCCACCAAAATTTCTTTAGGGGCTTGATCTACCGGTTTGGCCGGTTTGTACAGGCGCTTGATGAACGCCATCTCGGCCTTGGTAAGAATGGCTTGCTCTTGCATGATTGAACTCGTGACTGCACGCGTGGGTAAACCTCTGACAGCAGAACAGAGTCTTAGTTCGATCTAGGACTGTGTTTTAGCCTCCTCCAATTGCGCTTGAAGTGTAGACAACTGTTTTTCAAGCTGCTTCACGCGCTCCAGAGCATGTACATGTTCTGTGACGTTCTTCTGAATTCCGATGAAGTAGGTCAGCTGATCATGCTCGTTGAATACGGGTGTGATTGACAGCTCATTCCAGAACGGAGTGCCATCTTTTCGATAATTGCGAATGATCTGACGGCAAGGTTCGCGCTTTCTCACGGCCTCACGGATCATGTCCAGGCCCGCCTGATCGCGGTCACCTGCCTGCAGGAAGCGGCAATCCTGATAGAGGATTTCATCAGCGCTGTAACCGGTGAGCTTTTCGAACGCAGCGTTAGCGTAAATCAGAATATTGTCTTCGCCTTCTTGTTCGGCGACGACAATTCCGTCGTTCGATGCATTTATTACCAGTTGTAACAGTTTGGCGCTGATCATGTGTCTGCTCTCAAGGCTTATTGCCTAATTCTAAAATATCCGGCTGAAGAGTCCAGTTACGGCATAATAATCATCAATTACCTAATGTTTGGAGCTGTTTCTATGAAAGTCGCGATCTTCTCCGGTTCAGTCTATGGCACCGCAGAGGAAGTTGCTCGCCATGCGGCCAAGTTGCTGCAGGCCGCAGGTCTGGAAGCATGGCACAACCCGCGTGCCACTTTAAGCGAGGTTCAGGCATTTAATCCGCAAGCGTTTCTGTGTGTGACCTCGACCACCGGCATGGGTGAACTGCCGGATAACCTGCAGCCACTTTATTACGCTATCCGCGACCACCTGCCAGCGTGGTCTGGTTTGCCGGGCGGGGTAATCGCACTCGGCGATTCGAGTTATGGCGACACCTTCTGCGGCGGTGGCGAGCTGGTTCGCGAACTCTATGCCGAGTTGGGCATTAAAGAGGCGCTGCCAATGTTGCGGCTGGACTCCAGCGAAAGCGTAACGCCCGAGACCGATGCCGAGCCGTGGTTGGCCGAGTTCATCGCCTTGCTCAAGGCCTGATAATTGTATTGTCCAAGCAAAGCCTGCGTGATGTGACCCGCAAGGTCATTAAGCTGGCTGCTTGGGCAACTAGGCATCGGCGCAGCAGTCGCTAGACTCCAGAGTACTGATAACAATTACTCACAGTACCGAGGTGACCGCGATGACTGCTGCCCAAGCTATTCCCGACGTGAATATCAAAGATCAGGTGTCTGCCGCTGAATGGCAAACCCGCGTAGACCTCGCCGCGTGTTACCGGCTGATTGCGCTGTACGGTTGGGACGACCTGATTTTCACCCATATTTCGGCGAAGATTCCCGGTGTTGATGAGTTTTTAATCAACCCGTTCGGTTTGATGTTTCATGAAATAACCGCCTCCAGCCTGGTGAAAATCGACATCAGCGGCAAAAAGCTGATGGACAGCCCGTATGAGATCAATCCGGCGGGCTACACCATCCACAGCGCCGTGCACGAAGTGCGTCACGACGTAGGATGCGTGGTGCATATCCATACGCCAGCGGGGATTGCCGTTTCGGCGCAGAAGCAAGGGTTGTTGCCGTTGTCTCAGCAGTCGCTGTTCGTGCTGTCGAGTCTGGCTTATCACGGCTACGAAGGCGTGGCTTTGCATCATGAAGAAAAGGCGCGCTTGCAGGCGGATTTGGGCGACAAGAACTTCATGATCCTGCCCAACCACGGCCTGCTCACGGCTTCGGCAACTATCGCCGACACCTTCCTGATGATGTTCACCCTGCAGCGCGCCTGCGAAGCGCAGATCATGGCGCAAAGTGGCGGTGGCGAACTTATCCACATCCCGCAGCAAATCCTCGATGGCGCCAAAGCGATGATCGCCGGCGTGATGAAAAGCGCACAAGGTATGGGCGGCACGCTGGCCTGGCCCGCCTTGCTGCGTAAGCTCGATCAGCAAATGCCTGGCTACGCCAACTAATGGCTCTGGCAGGCATTGCGCTGAGTGATTGGCGCTCTCAGGCGCAGCACTTCAGCTTTAAGGGTCACACCATTGCCTATTGGCAGAGCAGCAACGACTTGGGTCTTGAGCCGTTGCTGCTGATCCATGGTTTCCCGACGGCAAGCTGGGACTGGCACTATTTGTGGCAGCCGCTGGCGCAGCGATTCCGTGTGATCGCCTGCGACATGCTCGGCTTCGGCGACTCCGCCAAGCCGCGCGGCCATGCATACAGCCTGCTCGAACAGGCAGATTTGCAGCAGGCATTGCTGGCGCATCTGCAAGTCAGCCAGCCTGTGCATATTCTCGCCCATGATTACGGCGACAGCGTGGCGCAGGAGTTGCTGGCGCGTCACGTGGCCGGTAGCTGTGCGCTGGCCAGTTGCGTATTCCTCAATGGCGGGCTGTTTCCTGAAACCCATCATCCGGTGCTGGTGCAGAAACTGTTGCTCAGCCCGCTCGGCGCGTTGTTCGGTAAGCTGTTCTCGAAGAGCGCCCTGGACAAGAGTTTCGCCAGAATATTTGGTGCCAACACCCAGCCAACAGCCGCCGAGTTGGACGACTTCTGGACGCTGATCAGCCAGAACGACGGGCCTAACATCATGCATCGGCTGATTCGCTACATGCCCGAGCGCAAGGTGCACCGGGATCTCTGGCTGGCAGCCATGCAAGCGCCGGGCGTGCCATTGCGTTTGATTGATGGCGCGGTTGATCCGATATCGGGCGAGCATATGCTCAACCGTTATCGCCAACTGATCCCAGATGCTGACACGGTTTTGCTGCCGAGCATTGGTCATTACCCGCAAACAGAGGCGCCCGAGCAGGTGCTTGAGCACTTTCTGGCCTTGCATGACCGGCTGGAAGAAAACCCCCGTCGCGCGTTCGCAAATTAAAGGATGGTGAGCGCATGCCCGATAAGGCAGTGGTTATCCCGCTGCCTTATCGGGCACTATTCAGCGGCGGGCGACTTTGTTGTGAGTTGCCACCGGCTGAATGAAACTCGTCGCATTGTCGAAATTGCCCCGGAGTATTGTCATGAGCGCAGCGGTTAGTTTTCAGGATCAAGTAGTCATCGTTACAGGCGCCGGCGGCGGCCTGGGTCGGGCACACGCATTGTTGTTCGCCAAACATGGCGCCAAGGTTGTGGTTAACGACTTGGGCGGCAGCACGCATGGCGAAGGCGCCAATGCATCGGCGGCGGACAAGGTTGTCGAGGAAATCCGCGCGGCGGGCGGTACTGCGATTGCCAACCATGACTCGGTGACCGACGGTGACAAGATTGTCGCCCACGCCATTGCTGAGTTTGGACGCATTGATGTGGTGGTCAACAATGCCGGTATCCTGCGCGACAAGACCTTTCACAAGATGGAAGACGCCGACTGGGATCTTGTCTACAAGGTCCATGTCGAGGGTGCTTATAAAGTAACCCGCGCCGCCTGGCCGTATATGCGCGAGCAGGGCTATGGCCGGGTAATCTTCACTGCATCTACTTCGGGCATTTACGGCAACTTCGGCCAGTCCAACTACGGCATGGCCAAGCTCGGTCTGTACGGCTTGACCCGCACGCTCGCCATTGAAGGGCGCAAGAACAACATCATGGTCAACGCGATCGCGCCAACGGGTGGCACGCGCATGACCGAAGGCTTGATCCCGCCGCAGGTGTTCGAACAGCTCAAGCCAGAGCTGGTCAGCCCGCTGGTGGTGTATCTGGCCAGCAATGCCTGCACCGATACCTCGGGTTTGTTCGAAGTGGGTGGCGGCTGGATCGGCAAAGTTCGTTGGGAGCGCAGCCTGGGCGCAGGCTTTGATCCGCGTGAAGGTTTCAGCCCTGAAGATGTAGCCGATCACTGGCAGCAAATCTGCGACTTTGAAGGCGCCGCGCATCCGGCTGACAACATCGAAGCACTGAAAGAGATGATGGCCAACTTGCAGAAGTATGCCATCTGACGGCGCATTACTGGTTTGACTAAAAACGGGCCGAATGGCTAATGCCAGTCAGTTAAGCGCTACAGCTTGACCTTCTGCGTGCTGAAACGAAAATCCGATGCTTGTTTTGAGCATCGGATTTTTTATGCGACTTTCCCGCGCCTTGGCACTGACTCACGAAGCGGCTTCTGCCACCCACTCCCTTGACGAGCTGGGGGCGCTGCTTGATCCAGACCTAGTTAGCACCGCACTGGAAACGGCGGGAGTGGCGACCCTGCGTAAGCGACGTCTCCCTCTTGAAGCCATGATCTGGTGCGTGATCGCCATGGCGTTGTTTCGCCGGATGTCGGCCTGGGATGCCGCGAGCCGTATGGGCATCATGCTGCCTGGGCAGAAGCCATTGGTAGCACCCAGTGCAATCGTGCAAGGTCGCCAGCGTTTGGGCAGCGCTGCGGTGCGAGAAGTCTTTTCCCTGACTCAACAACGCTGGCATGCCAGCGCCAATCACCCCACTTGGGCCGGTTTGCGCCTGCTCAGTGTCGATGGCGTGGTCTGGCGCACGCCGGATACGGACGACAACCGCAAGCACTATGGCAGCGCCAGTAATCAGCATGGCGATACCGGCTATCCCCAGGTTCGCATGGTCTGCCAGATGGAGCTGACCAGCCACATGCTGGTGAATAGTGCTTTTGCCGGCTACCACAGCAACGAGATGAAACTGGCCGAACAACTGATCGACAGTACACCCGATCACTCGCTGACCTTGTTCGACCGTGGCTTCTATTCACTGGGGTTACTTTATCGCTGGCAACAGACAGGCACTCAGCGCCATTGGTTACTGCCGCTGCGCAAGGATGCTCAATACGAGGTGCTGCGTAAGTTAGGGCGCCACGATGCCATCGTCTCGCTAAAGACCTCGCCGCAGGCGCGTAAACAATGGCCCGACCTGCCAGACACGCTACAGGCTCGGTTATTAAGCAAGACCATCAAGGGCAAAGTGCGGCAGGTACTGACCTCAATGATCGATCCTCTGCGCTTCCCTCCAGACGAAATCGTGGATCTGTACAGCCAGCGTTGGGAAATCGAGCTGGGCTATCGAGAAATGAAGCAAGGCATGCTCGCGGGGCACTACACACTGCGTAGTAAAACGCCGGAGATGATTGAACAAGAACTGTGGGGCGTACTACTGGGGTACAACCTGCTGCGTTATCAAATGTTGGAAATGAGTCGCCACTGCCCTGGCATCTACCCCTGCGAAATGAGTTTTACCGCTTGCACCTGGGCGATTCTGGGCTTCTTGAACGGGGTCTCTTTGAATCATCCAGGCAACATCCCTCGCTACCTGGCCGAACTACAGGCCTCGGCCATGCACTACGTCCTACCTCATCGCCGTGAGGATCGCAGTTATCCGCGAGCGGTCAAACCCAAGCCGTCCAAGTATCCGACCAGAAATAAAAATGCCAGTCAGCTTAACTGACTGGCATTAGCCGAATGGCCCGTTTTTAGTTGCTCTTGCCGATACCGTATTTGCGCAGGCGAATGGCGATTGCGCTGTGCGATGCGCTCAGCCGTGCGGCCAACTGGCGGCTTGATGGGTGGCTGGGGTAGAGCTTTTCGAGCAAGGCTTTTTCGAAGCTGGCCACCGCTGCATCGAGGCTGCCGATCTCGTTGTCACTGTGCTGCTGGGCAATGGCTGTTCCGGCGATATCCAGGTCGTCTATCTGCACCAGATTGCTTTCGCAAATCGCCGCCGCACGGAAAATCACGTTCTGCAGTTGGCGCACATTTCCCGGCCAACGATTGCTCAACAGCGCCGGATAGGTTTCAGTCGCCAGACGGCAGACCGGACGCTGGATCTGCGCGCAAGCCTGGCGCATGAAATGGCGGGCCAGCAG
The DNA here is from genome assembly GCF_900682675.2 of Pseudomonas marincola. Lineage (NCBI taxonomy): Bacteria > Pseudomonadati > Pseudomonadota > Gammaproteobacteria > Pseudomonadales > Pseudomonadaceae > Pseudomonas > Pseudomonas marincola. Next base: position 923,997 of record NZ_LR215729.2, read on the forward strand.
CAGAATATCCTGATCGCGTTCGCGCAGCGGCGGCACTTCCAGATTGAGCACATTAAGCCGGTAGTAAAGGTCTTCACGGAAGCCGCCCTCACTGACCATTTGTTCCAGGTCGCGGTGTGTGGCGCTGAGAATGCGCACATCAACCTTGACCTCACGCTCACCGCCAACCCGGCGAAAGGTGCCGTCGCTGAGGAAGCGCAACAACTTGGCCTGCAAATAAGGCGACATCTCGCCGATTTCATCGAGAAAAACCGTGCCGTGATTCGCCAGCTCAAGCAGGCCCGGCTTGCCGCCACGCTGGGCGCCGGTAAACGCGCCTGGCGCGTAACCAAACAGCTCGCTTTCGGCAAGGTTCTCCGGCAGGGCGGCGCAGTTGAGAGCCAGAAATGGCTCGTCGCGACGGGCACTGCTGGCATGACATGCACGGGCGACCAGCTCTTTGCCGGTTCCGGTTTCGCCATGAATCAGCAGCGGTGCATCCAGTGTGGCAATGCGCTGAGCACGGGTTTTAAGTGTGCGAATCGGTACCGAGTCGCCGAGCAGCGAGTCAAAGCCCTCGGCATGGTCGTGGTGCAGCGCCGACAAGCGTGCGCCGATCCGGCTTGGCTCGTACAGCGTCAGCAGCGCGCCAGCGACCTGCAACTGGTTGGGCTCGGCGGTCTCGCTGATCGGCATCGCATCGAGCAACAGTGCGTGGCTATTGAGTGTTACTTCGCGCAAAGGCAGGCGAAAATTCTGCTCCAGCAGCGCATCCAGTATTCCGGGGTCGGTAAATAGCTCAGCGAGTAACTGGCCTTCGGGCTCCTGTTCGCACAAGGCAATCAGCGCTGGGTTCGCCAACAGAATCCGGCCTTCGCCATCGACCGCCATAACCGGGTCTGTCATCGCCGCAAGCAACGCATCGAGCTGCAGGCGGCGACGTTGCCCTGGCAATATATCGACAATGGTGACGGCTTGAACGCCCTGTACATTGAACAGCGCATCACGCAACTCATCCAGCACAGCGGCGCTCAGCGTGGGCGCGTCGATATAGACGTTGGGCGGCACCATTTCGACCGCATCCAGATTCAGATTGCGCCCACCCAGCAGTGCCAGCACTTCCTGAGTGATGCCAACGCGGTCAATGAAAGTTACGTGGATGCGCATACGGTCAACTGGCAGTAAGAATCAGGGCGTCAGTATGCCTTGTCCGTGGCGCTTAGTTAACCGCAGGTAATACGGTCGATTACGTCGGCCTCGTCGGTGTCGATGTTCAGGCGGGTAGGGTTGTAGTCGAGGGTCATCGGGTCGCTTGGGCCGAGTACGCGAGAGGTTTTGGCGCCGCTGGCTGTGCGCATTTTCTTGACCAGTTCCGGGGTGACGCTTTTGCCGAGCATATTTTGCACCGCAGAGGCATCGCAGCGCCCGCCGAGGCTAGATGCCGGGGCGGCTTCATCCGTGCTGTCGACTGAGCTGCAAGCAGTAAGTACGGTCAGGCAAGCGAGGCCCACGAGATGTTTGAATTGCATGATGTTCTCCTCTTAATCGAATTCCTTGGTGAACAGACTGTTCAATTTTATCCGGCAAGGCAAGCGTAATGGGCCTGTGTATTGCCTTGAGACACTATCGGACTGCACTCTGCAGTCTGCGTTCCTTGTGCATTTAACCCGTATTCAATGATTTTGACGGTAAGTCAGCAGGACAATTGCGCTTATCACGATCAGCGCGCCGACCATCTGGATCGGGCTCAATACCTGGCCCAATATCACCCAGCCGAGTATCAGCGTAGCCACAGGCTCGACGTTCATGACCGAGACATTCTTCGGCATGTCCAGGCGCGGCATGCTGATGAATAGAATCGAGAACCCGCTGCTGTAAAGTACGCCGACAACTGCCAGCGCTATCCAGCCGGTGGCAGCGCTGGGCAACGCCAGGCCGTTCTCGATCAACCCGCTGAAGCCGGCAATCAGGCTGCTGCTGAACACAACGGCCATGGTCAGCATGCTGCGTACCGAACCGCGCACACTTGAAAGTTTATGTTCGGTTAGCCACAGGGCGCAGGCGAAGGCACACGCCGCGCACATGGCCAAGGCTATTCCCAATAGCCAGACCGAGCGCGGCAGTTCTGCTTCGCCGCCGCTGCCCTGAAGGCGCGCAGGCACATCCAGCGCCAGTAGCAAGCCGAGCAGAATAACGCCCATCAGCACGGCGGTGCGCCTGGTAGGCGCCGGGCCACCCAATGCCCAGGTCAAAAGGGCCAGTACCATCGGAAAGGTGTTGCCCACCAGTAATGCCAGCGCGACCGGAATGCGCGCCACTGCGCTGTACAAACATAAACTCTGGATGGCGATGCACAGGCCGAGCAGGGCTTGCCAGCGCCAGGCACCTTGGGGCAGGGCGATGGGTTGGCGTTGATACAGCACCAGGCTGCCCAGAATCAGCAGGGTTACGCCGCTGCGGCAGAGCACCGCGAGCATGACGCCGGTGTCGTGATCAAACGCGACCCGTGCCGCCACATGGTTGGCGCCGAATGTACAGGCCAGCAGCGCCAGCATGGTGACGGCAATGTGCCGTGGAAATTGACTGGGTTGTGTGCTTTGGGTCGAGGGTGTCATAAACGACTACATTAATGGTTTGCAGCAGTGAAGGCCGGGCAGGTTAGCCTATTTAGAGCGCCTCGTGGGTCGCACTTTGGTCTATTCAATAAACGGCGGCGCGGTAAATGTGCGGTGTGCGTGCACCGGTTAATTTCCCTACAATCGTATTTTCTCTCGCAGATAAGGTGTTGCTGTGCAGCCGGTAATTTCGATTCAGCAACTGAGCAAGACATACGCGTCCGGCCATCCGGCGCTGAAAACCATCAATCTGGATATCCACAAGGGCGAGATATTCGCGCTGCTGGGGCCCAATGGCGCGGGTAAAACCACGCTGATCAGCATTATCTGCGGCATCGTTAATCCGGGTGGCGGCAAGGTGCTGGTTGACGGGCACGACATCATCAGTGATTACCGTGCGGCTCGTTCCAAGATAGGTCTGGTGCCGCAGGAGTTGTTCAACGAGGGCTTCGAAAGTGTGCTGGCCACGGTCAAGTTCACCCGCGGCTTGTTCGGCAAAGCGCCGGATCCGGCTTACCTCGAACAACTGCTGCGCGATCTTTCTCTGTGGGACAAGCGCGATGCGCGGATTTTCGAGTTGTCCGGCGGCATGAAGCGCCGCGTGATGATTGCCAAGGCGCTGTCGCACCAACCGCAAATCCTCTTCCTTGATGAGCCGACCGCTGGTGTTGATGTGGAGCTGCGCCGCGATATGTGGAACATGGTGCGCGGGCTGCGTGAGCGCGGCGTGACGATCATTCTGACCACTCATTACATTGAGGAAGCCGAGGAAATGGCTGACCGGATCGGGGTGATCAGCCGCGGTGAAATCATTCTGGTCGAAGACAAACAAGCGCTGATGCACAAGTTGGGCAAGAAGCAGCTCACCCTGCAATTGCAACAACCGCTGGCGAGCATTCCAGAGCAACTCAATCACTACACCCTTGAGCTTGTCGATGATGGGCATGCGCTGGTTTACACCTTCGATACCCAGCGTGAGCACACCGGTATTGCCGAATTGCTGAAAGATCTGGCGCAACGCGGTATCGATTTTAAAGACCTGCAGTCCAGCCAGAGTTCGCTGGAAGAGATCTTTGTCAGCCTGGTGCATGGCCGATGAACAGCGCAGTCGCCACTTGCCAGTCAGACATTCGATTTTTGGGGAACCGCTCATGAACCTTTATGCAATTCGCTCGATTTACTTGTTCGAGCTGGCGCGCACTTGGCGCACCTTGCTGCAAAGCATTGCCACGCCGGTAATTTCGACGTCACTGTATTTTGTGGTGTTCGGTTCGGCCATTGGCGCAAGCATGACGCAGGTGCACGGTGTCAGTTATGGCGCATTCATCGTGCCGGGCCTGATGATGCTGGCCTTGCTTACCGAGAGTATTTCCAATGCATCTTTCGGCATCTACATGCCCAAGTATTCGGGGACTATTTATGAGGTGCTGTCGGCGCCTGTCTCATACCTGGAAATATTGATCGGCTATGTCGGCGCGGCCGCGACCAAGTCGATCATCCTTGGCTTGATCATCCTCTTCACGGCGCAGTTCTTCGTCGACTTCGAGATACTCCACCCGTTCTGGATGGGGGCATTTCTGGTGCTCACCGCCGTTACCTTCAGCCTGTTCGGCTTCATCATCGGCGTGTGGGCGGATGGCTGGGAGAAGCTGCAAATTGTGCCGGCCCTGATCGTCACCCCGCTGACCTTTTTAGGCGGCAGTTTCTACTCGATCAGTATGTTGCCGGAGTTCTGGCAAACCGTGACCCTGTTCAATCCGGTGGTGTATCTGATCAGTGCGTTTCGCTGGAGCTTCTACGGCGTTTCAGACGTCAATGTGCTGGTCAGCGTGGGCATGATTCTCGGCTTTCTGGTGTTGTGCATCGCCACTGTCGGCTGGATATTCAAGACCGGTTATCGCCTTAAAAGCTAAGCGGCTTTTGAGATCTGCCAGCGCCGTTTTTATGGAGCCGGCGCGGGAGGCAAGTGGCTCGCCGCTTAGGGAGATTGGCGACTGGCCACTAGCCGCGCTCTAGAAATGTAAAATTACGTGATGTTTATCACGTTTTCGATGTAGCCTACGTGCTGGAAGTTGGGCGTAGGAGATTGCTTAAATGGATGTAAGAGACAAACAGCTTGCTCAGCTCATGAGCCTGTATTCGCGCACCCTGACTCATCTGACCGCAGCCCTCGCCGACATGTCGTTCGAGCTGATGCGCAGCAGCGATGAAGTCGCCAAGCAGGCCGGTCAACGCATGATCAATCATGTCACCCAGATTGGGGCTGGCCTTGATCAGCAATGGCCATTGATTGCCGCCATCACCGGTGAGTCAGTTGAAGATGAGCCTGAACCGCCCGTGACCGAAGTCCAAATGTTGGGCGTTGGCGATAGCCAAACTTGAGCAAGCGATTCAGTGGGTAAACGCTGTAGATATTAAAAAGCCCGACATGCATCCAGCAGTCGGGCTTTTGCGTTTGAAATAGAGGTGAGCCTATTTCAGGGCTAAGCCGCCCAGCGCTTATTCGACGCTTTGCTCGTCGAGTTTCTTGCTGCGCCAGCCCTTGCCGCCTGGCAGCAGCAGGTTGAGCAGGATGGCAACAATCCCGCACAGCGAGATGCCTTTCAGGCTGACATCGCCCGCGCCAATCACCATGCCGCCAATGCCGAACACCAGCGTTACGGCGACGATTACCAGGTTGCGTGCCTCGGACAGGTCAACCTGATGGCGAATCAGCGTGTTCAGGCCGACTACCGCAATCGAGCCGAACAGCAGGCACAGAATCCCGCCCATCACCGGCACCGGAATGCTCTGCAGCAGCACGCCGAACTTGCCAACAAAGGCCAGCACGATCGCAATAATAGCGGCCCACACCATGACCTTAGGATTGAAGTTCTTGGTCAGCATCACCGCGCCAGTCACCTCGGAGTAGGTGGTGTTGGGCGGGCCGCCGAGCATACCTGCGGCCGAAGTGGCCAAACCATCACCCAGCAAGGTGCGATGCAGGCCGGGCTTTTTCAGGTAGTTTTTCCCCGTTACGGTGCTGATCGCCAGCACATCACCAATGTGTTCGATGGCCGGGGCAATGGCCACCGGCAGCATGAACAATATTGCGCTCCAGTTCAGTTCAGGGGCGACGAATTTCGGAATGGCAAACCACGGCGCGGCGACAACGTTGCTGAAGTCGATTACGCCAAGAAACCAGGAAAGGCTGAAACCCACCGCAACGCCCATCAGAATCGGCACCAGACGCAGAATGCCCGAGCCGATAACGGCGACAATCAGGGTGGTGACCAGTGCCGACATCGAGATAATCAACGCCGTATCGTTCGGGATAAGCTGGGCGCTGCCATCACCGGCTTTGCCCATCGCCATGTTGGCCGCAACCGGCGCCAGACCCAGGCCGATAGACATAATTACCGGGCCGATGACCACGGGTGGCAGCAGGCGGTCGATGAAGCCGGTGCCGTTGAATTTAACCAGCGCGGACAGCAGCATGTAGACCATGCCGGCGGCTACCAGGCCGCCGAGCGTGGCGGGTAGCCCGAAGTCTGCCTTGGAGGCCAGAATCGGTGCAATAAAGGCAAAGGACGAGGCCAGAAATACCGGCACCTGGTTCTTGGTAACAATATGGAAAATCAGCGTACCAATGCCGGCAGTGAACAGTGCAACGTTGGGGTCCATGCCGGTAATCAGCGGCATCAGCACCAGTGCGCCAAATGCTACGAAGAGCATTTGCGAACCGGCAAGCGCCTGACGCCACGTCGAGTCGCGAGTGTGATCGTCGAGCATGCTCAAGCGTCCTTCTGCTTGGTGCCGAAGATCTTGTCACCCGCATCGCCGAGGCCCGGAATGATGTAGCCATGCTCGTTGAGTTTTTCATCGACGGAGGCGGTGTAGATCGTCACGTCCGGATGCGCATCCTGCACCGCCTTGATGCCTTCAGGTGCGGCAACCAGCACCATGGCGCGAATGTTGGTGCTGCCAGCTTTCTTGAGCAGGTCGATGGTCGCCACCATGGAGCCGCCAGTAGCCAGCATCGGGTCGATGATCATGGCCATGCGCTCGTCTATTTCCGGTACCAGTTTTTCCAGATAGGTGTGCGCCTGCAGCGTTTCTTCATTACGCGCCACGCCCACAGCACTCACCTTGGCGCCTGGAATCAGGCTCAGTACACCTTCGAGCATACCGATGCCTGCACGCAAAATAGGGACTACAGTGATCTTCTTGCCGGAGATTTTTTCGACCTGAACCGGGCCACACCATCCCGGAATTTCGTAGTTTTCAAGCGGCAGGTCTTTGGTTGCTTCATAAGTCAGCAGGGCGCCGACTTCCTGTGCCAGTTCGCGAAAATTTTTGGTGCTGATATCGGCGCGGCGCATGAGGCCGAGTTTATGACGAATAAGCGGGTGACGAATTTCATGGACTGGCATGGCGGGTTCTCCGGCAAAACGGGCAAAAAGTGCGTTAGATTAAAGCATCGGCGAGCGTGTCGGGTGGTTGTATGACGAGGCACAAACTTTCTAATAATAGAAGTGTGTGCGGGTCATGCAGTTGATTCGCGGCAATTGTCGCTTAGATTGCTGACATTTTCCGCAAATAGATCTTCGTTCGTCTATGAGGGCTTGCTCCTTGGCAGGCACATGCGTACCTTTGCCGGCTTTTATTTTGACCAACAATGCGTCAACCACGAGGAAATACCATGCCCGCTGATCTCGCGCACATCCGTCAAGTTATGGCTGAAGCCGACTGTATCTACACCGAGGCAGAGGTTGAGGCGTCCATCTGCCAGGTTGCAGATGCCATTAACAGCCAATTGGCCGACAGCAACCCAGTGGTTTTTTGCGTCATGAATGGCGGCCTGATTTTCTCTGGCAAGTTGGTGCCCAAGCTCAATTTCCCGTTGGAGCTTTCCTACCTGCACGCCACGCGTTACCGCAACCAAACCAGCGGCGGCGAACTGTTCTGGAAAGCCAAGCCGGAAATTTCGTTCATTGACCGCGATGTGTTGATCATTGATGACATTCTCGATGAAGGCCACACCCTGGGCGCGATCATCGACTTTTGTCACCACGCCGGTGCGCGCGCTGTGCACACTGCCGTGCTGATCGATAAAGACCACGACCGCAAGGCGCGCCCGGAACTCAAAGCCGACTTCGTGGGCTTGCCGTGTGTTGACCGCTACATCTTCGGTTACGGCATGGATTACAAAGGCTACTGGCGTAACGCACCGGGCATCTATGCCATTAAAGGCATGTAAACAGATGAGCACTCCGGCATACATCGATCAGGCTCTGTTTGCTCAGCTCGCGGCCAACGCGGCACAAAGCCCGCGACAGCGCCAGCATCACAACTTCCACGAGATGAGCGATCCTTGTCATCGGTTGGCGGTTGGTTTGCAGCCCGATACATACATTGCGCCGCACCGGCATCTGAGTGCAGACAAAGCGGAAACCTTGCTGGTGCTCAAAGGCCGGCTGGGTTTGTTGCTGTTCAACACAGATGGCAGCCTGCAAGGTACGCGAGTTCTGGCGGCAAATGGTGATTGCGTCGGAGTTGATATTCCGCCCGGCGTGTTTCATGCGCTGATCGTGCTTGAGGCCGACAGCATTCTGTTTGAGTGCAAGGCCGGGCCTTACCGTGCGCTTGTCGAGGGCGAGATTGCCTCATGGGCGCCGGTTGAGGGAACGCCCGAAGTTGCCGCGTACCGAGACTGGATGCGCGCGCAATTCGCCTGAATCGGCGTTGAGCGCAGGACGCTGGCAGGGGTACACTGCCGGCCTCGTTTATAGCGGTGTAGCTGGAGTGAGTGATGCGTAAAGACAAGAAACAGGTGATTGGCGAAGAGATCAGCGACGACGCGATCAAGCTGTTCCTCGACGTGGAACCGGCAGATGAAACACCGGCGTCCCTGCATAAACTGATCAAGGCGTATCGCGGCCTGCGGATCGATGATTTCGAGCGTTTTGTCGGCTTCTTCGTCGAGCGCGGTTATGCGCTTGATGCCAAGGATGCGCAAGGCAATGACTTCATCGCGCTGATCGCGGATCAACGTAACGCTGAGCCCTACATCGAAGCGATTAAGGCTGCACGCGGCTGATACCCAGCGGCTTACAGCCCAAAAAAACCGCCTTTACCGGCGGTTTTTTGTTGCACGTCTGGCGCTTGCGGCTGCTACAGATCGCCAGATTTTTTCCAGCCCAGATACCGATTTACCAGCTCCGGGCCCAGCTCGCTCGGGCGCGCGTCAAGCACGGTAACGCCGTGCGCCGTCAGGCGTTCATGCAGGCGATTGCGCGCATTCAGATAATCGACGGTGCCGCAGTAGGCCAGAGCCGAATCGTAAGTGCCAACCGGCACTTGGCGCACCTCATCGAGTATTTCTTCGCGCAAGCTGGCAACCAACACGCGGTGCTGCCGGCTGAGTTGTTTGACCGCGCCAAGCAGCTCGGCTTCATCTTCCTCGCGCAGATTACTTACCAGAACCACGAGTGCGCGCCGACGCTGACGCTTGAGCAGGGTTTGTACCGCCGCCGAATAATCAGCGGGGCGCTGGCTGCTTTGCAGGTCATACACGCTGTTGAGGATAACGTTGAGCTGAGCGGCACCTTTGACCGGAGCCAGATAGCGCGGCGTTTCGCTGGCAAACGCTGAAATGCCTACGGCATCGCCCTGGCGCAGGGCAATGTAGCTCAGGAGCAGGCTGGCATTGAGAGCATGATCAAAGTGGGCCAGATCACCGTCCTGGCTGCGCATGCGTCGCCCGCAATCGAGCATGAACACCAATTGCTGGTCGCGCTCGTCCATATACTCGCGGGCAATTGGCGTGCGTTTACGGGCTGTGGCTTTCCAGTCGATCTGGCGCACGCTGTCGCCTTCGCGAAACTCGCGCAATTGATGAAATTCCATGCCCAGGCCACGTCTTGGCTTCTGGCGCACGCCAAGTTGGCTCAGCCAGTCGTCCACGGCCATGAGTTGCGCGCTGTAGAGGCGGGCGAAGTCCGGATAAACCCGAGTCTGCGCAGGCAGCGCGACAAGACGACGGGCACGCCAGAGTTTCAGCGGGCTGGCCATGCCGATCTCGCAACGCTCGAAGGCGAAGAGGCCGCGTTGCCGTGGGCGTACCCGGTAAGTCAGCTGGGCCTGTTTACCGGCGGGCATTTCAAGGCTTTGCGGCAAGTCCTCGACGGTCATGGCCTCTGGCACATGGTCGATAATTTCGAGTGTCAGGGTGCGCGCGTTGCTGTGGCTGATGTGGAGTTGCACCGGATTCCAGCGGCCAAGCGCCAGATTGCCGGGCAGGCTGCGGCTTATCTCGGGCGTGGCGATGCGTTGCAAGCGCAGTGCATCGACGGCCGCCGCGACCAGCAACGCCAGCAGCAGGCCCCAGCCGAGGGATTGCCAAAGCGCAGGCAGATTGATGCCCAGCGCCTGAATGCTGCCGACGATAACGCCCAGCACCAGCATCGCTGTGAGCATCCAGAGCAGTGTGCGCGAAGGCTTCATGCGTGATCTCTCACAAGCGCGGTGCCGGAACCTGATCAATCAATTGCTGCAGCACTTGATCAACCGACAGTCCTTCGATATCCAGCTCCGGTGATAAGCGCACGCGATGGCGCAAGACCGCCAGCGCACAGCCTTTTATGTCTTCCGGAAGCACGAACTCGCCGCTGCGCATCAAGGCGCGGGCGCGGGCGCAACGCACCAGTGCTATCGACGCACGCGGGCCGGCACCAATGCTCAGGCCCGGCCAACTGCGCGTTGCACGCGCCAGGCGCACGGCGTACTCAAGCACTTGCTCGTCGATAGGCAGGTCGCTGGCGATTTTCTGCAGCGCCATGACATCTTTGGCCTGCAACAAACTGCGCAGCTGGGTGACTTCGAGCATGTCGGCTTTGCTGGAACGGCTGACCTGACGAACCATGTTCAGCTCTTCGCTTTGCTCCGGATAGTCCATGCGTAACTTGAGCATGAAACGATCCAGCTCAGCTTCCGGCAGCGGGTAGGTGCCTTCCTGCTCAATCGGGTTTTGTGTCGCCAGCACCATGAAGGGCTGCGGTACACCGAGTGCACGGCCTTCGAGGGTGACTTGGCGCTCCTGCATTACCTCCAGCAGCGCGGCCTGAGTTTTGGCCGGTGCCCGGTTGATTTCGTCCGCCAACAGCAAGTTGGTGAATACCGGCCCTTTGCGCAGCTTGAACTGTTCGGTCTGCAGGTCATAAACCGCGTGGCCGGTGACATCACTCGGCATCAGATCCGGGGTGAACTGGATACGCGCAAAGTCGCCACCGAAGCAGCGGGCGAGCGCCCGTACCAGCAGGGTTTTACCAAGGCCGGGCACGCCTTCAATGAGAATGTGGCCACCGGCAATCAGCGCGGTGAGCACATCATCGATCACCAAGTTCTGGCCGATCAGCGCTTTTTTCAGCTCGGCGCGCAGCGCTTGCAGTAACTGGCTGGCGCGCTGGCGTTGCTGCGCTGCATTGTTCGCAGCAGTCGCTTGCGCGGGCTCGCCCGTGCTCACAGCTGGCGATTCGGGTGTTGGCTGATCCGGCGTTTGTTCGCTCATAGGGCATTCCTGAGAGTTTGCAGGTGGGCAACCTGACGGGTGAATTCACTGGCCGAGAGGCGTTCGTTTGGCAAAGGCCGCATGGCGCGACTAATCGCACTGGCGGGCATCCGGCTGAGGCGTCCGATAATGTGCCATTGCTGGGCCACATCGAGTTTGTCGAAGCCCGGATGACGACGGCGGGCGCGGCGCTGAATGTCGATCTGCAAGCCGCGCATCAAGGCTTTCTGGCCATTGTGGCGGACTATAAATTCGGCGCTTGCGCGCAGGTGTTCAAGCAGTTGCCGGCGGCTATGGCTGGCCGGTTGCCGGATCGGGCCCTGACGCATGCCGAGATGCCAGACTGCAGCAATAATCAGCAGCAACAGTGCGCCAATCGCCAGCCGGTAATGGCGCCAAAGTAGCGTTGCCAGGCTGTCGTGTTCGGCGCGATAGAGCATGGTCACGCGGCTGTCCTGAGTTAAATACCAAAGCAGCCAGGCGTTGTCGTATCGGTCGATCTTGTCGTTCTGCCAGATCCAGGCGTCGGTCATCACGGTCACCAGACCTTCGCCATAATACAGTTGCAGCAAATGCGTGCTGTCGGCGCTATTGGCCCAGGCGTAGGCCTGATTCTTGGGGTCGGCGAGGTGGAACTCGGTGTCGAAGCCGATGTAGGCCGGCGCTGTTTCGTTCTGCAGGTAGAGCTGGGTCAGCGTTGGATAATGATTCTTCTCAGTGTCGGCGGGGTGTTGGGCCGCAGCCGGTGAGTCCGCCTGTTCAGGTTCTGTTTCTGGCAGGTCAGCGCTCTCGTATTGCTCGATGCTCAGTGTGTCGAGAAGCAGGTCGCCACTTTTGCCCTGTTCCTTGTCCCACAGGCGCTCGGCCACCACGACCAGATGTCCGCCTTGTGCGGTCCATGCCAGCAGCCGATCGGTTTGCTGGGGCGTCATGTTGTACCGGGAGCCTAAAAGCAGCAGGGTTTGTCCACGGCTGGGTAAGGTTTTCAGGCGGGCCAAACTGTCGGCACGCTCAACAGCGATGCCTTGTTTGCGCAGGAAATGTTCGGCTGCCAAATACCGGTTGCTTCTGGCCTCAGGCGAGGGGCCATGCTTGATCACTTCTTCATACGGCTCGGCCCGCCCGAGCAAGTAACTGCCGAGAAAGCCGAGTGCAATCAGCAGCGCACCAATCAGTAGCAGTCCATTGCGTCTGCTCATGCGTGGCCCTCGCGCTCGAAGACCTGATCCCAGCCTGTGCACAGTTGCTGCTTGAGGCTGGCAGGCGGCAGGCGATGGCCATAAGCAAGGTTCTGCCAATGCTGAGTCAGCAGCTGGCTGAACTGATTAAGCGCAGGTTGTTCAAGCGTCTCGATACAGGCCAGTACTTCGCTTTCGGTGTGTGAAGTTTTCAGCGCCAGCGCGTGATCATGCAACAAGCGGCTGAGCATTGCCCGATAGAGCAGGCTGAGTGCCGCGCGCGGGTCTGTGTCCCAGAGACGCTGGGCTTCGGCGCTGATGTTGTCGGGCAAGCTTTGCGGGGTAACGGCAAGACCAAAAAGCTGCTCTTCAGGCTGGCGGCGTTGTTGCGGACGGGCGATTTTCAAGCGTTCGGAGAAGGTGCGTAGCCAATCCCGGTAACGCCAAATCAGGGTGACGATCAGGCCCGCCAGCGCGGCCCAGAGCAGAATCTCGAAAATCTGGTTGAGTACGCGCAGTGAGTCCCAGAACTCGGCCAGATTTTTATAACCTTTGATCAGTGTTTCCAGCCAGTCGGCGTTCTTGGCTTTATCCGACTCGTCGTTCGAGCTCAAGCGCCAGCCGGTAACCGTCTGGCGGTTCTCGAACGGCGGCTGATCCAACAGGTTGTGAATGCTTTCCTGCGCTTGCTTGCTGTTGAGTGGCTGCTTGCCAAGCCGTTCAGCATCAGGCCCCAACGGATCAACTTGGGGATGAGGGATGACTGTATCAGTTGTGGCAGCCATTGCTGTGGCACCCATTGGTGTGGCAGCCATCGCTGTGGCACCCGTGTCCGAAGCAGCCATTGCCTGAGTGGGCAACTGGCTTAGCAGCAGCGCACAGCCGAGCAGCAATGCGGTTGCCGCGCCGCTGACACGCTGGCGAATCTGGCGGAATACCAACTCGAGATCCCACGCCTCGATCACCGTGCGACGGTTGAGGTACAGGCTGAATCCGCAGGCCACATAAATCGGTTCCCAGATGATCAATACCAGCACATAAATCAGGTTCGACAGGTGCTCAAGCCAGAGCCAGTCGTGGCTGGTGGCTTCGAGCAAGTTCTGCCAGCTCCAGTCGGTTTCTATCTGGCCTGGCAACATGAGATAGAACAGGCTGATGCCGCCCAGATACAGCGCGGTTTCAATGTGCACGCCGACCAGCGTCAGCCAAGTAGCGGGGCGGGCATCACGCAGGCCCAGCACCGCAATTCGGTCGTTGCGGGCGCGTCCGGCAAGCCCTTCGAGTTGCTGCACCGGCATGTAGAAACTTCGGCGCATGCTTAGCCTGCGCCATGTCAGGCTGGCCAGCAGTTGCGGCATGATCAGGCGCGGATACTCGCGCAGGGCCGCCTTCAATGTCAGCGTCTCGCCAAATACGCTGCGTGAAATGATATGCAGCGGCAGGCGCTCATAGACCGGTTTAAGCCACCAGAAAATCAATACCGCCCAACCCGGCGAATCCCAGAACAGCAGGCATAGCACGGCAAAAACCGGCACGGTGATAATCGCCCAGCTGAGCATCAGCAGTGCGCTATGCTGGCGGGCCATCAGGGTGCCGAGGTCGAGCGCTTCCCATGCATTGCGCGGGCGGATGCTGACGCTGACATCACTCAGGCGCATGCGAACCTCGCCCGGCAAAAAGCAGATAAGCCAGAACCAGCAGCCACAACAGCGCGCCCACGGCATACTTGATGTGCGGGCTGGCGAACGTCATGGACGACCAATAGGCCTCGATAAAAGCCGCCAGCAGCAGGAATACGATTACGCCGCCAATCAGCCGCACGCTGTCTTTGCCGGCAATTTTCAGCGCTTCCGCGCGAGGCAAGCGGCCAGGTGCCAGAAGCGCCCAGCCAAGCTTTAAACCGGCGGCGCCTGCAAGCGCGATGGCCGTCAGTTCGAAGGCGCCATGGCCGACGACGAAGGACAAGAATGTCTCGCTGTAGCCAATTTGCAGCAAATGCCCGGCAACAGCGCCAATCATCAAACCGTTGAACAGCAGGTAAAACAGGCTGCCAAGCCCCAGCAGCAGTCCGCTGGCGAAAGTCTGGAAGGCGATGCCGATGTTATTCATGATGTAAAAACCGAACATCATCCAGTCATCCCCCGAATCACGCTCGGCGAAACGGCCAAGACGATGCGCTTCGGGGTCGTACATTTTCTCCATGCTGGCGACTTGGTCAGGCTCCATCAGGCTGTAAACCAACTCGGGCACGTTATAAACCAGCAGTGCCATCAGCAGCAGGCTGCCGAAGAAGATTGCACTGGCTGCGGCGACAAAACGCCACTGTGCGCGGACCAGCCGCGGGAAGCCGCTGAGCAGGAATCCGATCAGTTGTGCACCAATCGGGCTGCGATGGCGATAGAACTGTTGATGACCACGCATCACCAGTTGTTGCAGGTGAGCGACCAGATAGTTGCTGTAGCCGCGGGCTTCGGCCAGTGAGAGCTGCTGGCATAGCCGTCGGTAGTTGGCGGCAAACTGCTGGCTGGCCTTATGGTCGGCTTTGCCGCGTTCGAGGCGGCCGAGCTCCTTGCTGAATGCTTGCCAGTCTTGCTGGTGCTGGTTTTCGAACTGGCTCTGTTTCATGTCGGCCCCATTAAGCCACGGGCAATGCCATGGATCTGCTTCTCGGCGTCCTCTGAACTGACCTTGAGGGGCTCGCTGAGAATCGCGGCAAGCTCCAGTCGCCGTTCTGCAGTGAGTTGCGCTGAGCGTTCGGCATAGCCAAGCAGCGCGCGTTGTTCGGCCAGGTTCAAGGCGAAGGGCGGGATGAGTATTTCGGCCTCGGGGATTTCGGGGGCAGCAAGTGGGATTTCGGCATACACCACCAGCGTACCGGCCGCGATATCGCCGAGACGTTTGAAGGCCGGGTGAGTCAGGCAACTGATAATGCCCAGCGTATAGGCGAATGGCAGCATGTCGACAAAACGCAGAAGATTACGCGTGAGCGAAGCAGCCCAGCCTACAGGCGTCCCGTCATCGTGAACGACCCGTAGCTTCATCAGTTGCTTGCCCGGTGAGCGGCCCTGGTTCAATACCTCGAACAACACCATGTACCACCAGGTCACCAGAAACAGCAGTATTGTCGCAAGGCCGGTGCCGAAGTCGCCCAGCAAACTAAGCAGCGAGTACAGCGCGGTCAGCAGTACGCCACGCACCACTAAATCGATGATGAATGCCAGGGCGCGAGGAATCAGCCCGGCCGGTCGCAGGATCAGGTCGATGCCTTCCGGAGTTTCCACGTGGTAGCGGGTATCCAGAGCGGGGGCAGGCGCGCGCGGGGCGGTATTAACGGGCATGGGTTGCTTGTGTGAGGTAAACCACGATGCTAGCCAGCTGCCGACGTGCGCGCAACAGGGTTGTGTCAGCGTATTTGCAGGGTTGATGTTGCCGTGACTGGCCTGTTGGCAGTTGCAATAAAACGCACGGGTGCATGGCTGACATCCTTGTGAATATGACCACAGACGCGCAGTGTGGCGTCTTGCAAGCCTGCTCACAAGCCTCGGCGGCTGGATAACGGTTGGCTTGGCGATGATAAACTGGCCGCGCACTCGCCAAAGGACAATCAAGTGACTTCGAGCATTTTCTGGTACGACTACGAAACCACAGGTATTGACCCACGCCGCGACAGGCCGCTTCAGGTCGCCGGGGTGCGCACCGATGAAAACCTCAATGAAATCGGCGAGCCGCTGAATATCTACTGCCAGCCAAGCGACGATATTCTGCCGCATCCGGCAGCTTGCCTGGTTACCGGTATAACCCCGGCGGTGCTGGCGGAGAAAGGCATGAGCGAGGCCGAGTTCATGACGCGAACGCATGCCGAGCTGTCTTTGCCCGGCACGTGCGGGGCGGGCTACAACAGCTTGCGTTTCGATGACGAGGTCACGCGTTACAGTCTTTACCGCAATTTCTTCGATCCCTATGCCCGCGAGTGGCAAGGCGGCAACAGCCGCTGGGACTTGATCGATATGGTGCGCACCGCCTATGCCCTGCGCCCAGAGGGAATCAACTGGCCGCAGGAGGAGGGCCGCGTCAGCCTCAAGCTGGAGCGGCTAACGGCGCAAAATGGCATCGATCATGGGCAGGCGCATGATGCACTGTCCGATGTGCGGGCAACAATTGCGCTCGCGCGGTTGCTGCGCGACAGCCAACCCAAACTTTATGACTATCTGTATAAGCTGCGCAGCAAACAGCGAGTGCTTGATCAGGTGCAACTTTTAAAACCCGTGGTGCATGTATCAGGGCGTTTTGGCGCTGCACAGCATTACTTGTCGGTTGTATTGCCGCTGGCCTGGCATCCGCGTAATCGCAATGCGTTAATTGTTTGTGATTTACGCAACGATCCGGCACCGCTGCTTAATGAAACGGCCGAAACACTGCGCGAGCGACTTTATACCCGCCGCGATCAACTCAGTGCAGAGCAATTGCCGGTGCCGCTCAAGCTTATACACATTAATCGTTGCCCGGTTCTGGCGCCTCTGGGTGTGTTGCGCGAGCAAGATATTCAGCGCGTGCAATTAGACATGTCAGTCTGTGAGGCGCGTACTGCGTTGCTCAGTGACAACCGCACGCAGTGGCAGGAAAAGTTAGCGCTTATATATAGCGAGGAGAATTTCACGGCGACCAGCGATCCGGAGCAGCAGTTGTATGACGGTTTTATTGGAGACCGTGACCGGCGATTGTCTGAACAGGTGCGTAATGCCGATCCGGCTCATTTAGGCCAACAACAATGGCCCTTCGATGATCAGCGGTTGCCTGAGTTGTTGTTCCGTTACCGCGCCCGAAATTTCCCGGACACGCTTAATGGCGAAGAATTGCAGCGTTGGCAACTATTCTGTCAGCAGCGTTTAACTGATCCCGAACAGGGCGCACCGAATACCCTGGCGGGTTTTAATGCAGCGGCAGACGAGTTGTCGTCTGGCGCCACTGCCGCTCAGTTAGAAGTGTTGAAGGCGTGGCGTGAATATGCGGCGCAGTTGCAGGCTAAATTGGCGCTGTAGGGCTCTGGCGCGGCCTTTATCCTTAATTATAATAAGGTTATAAGGCAATGCAGGATTGTTATAACAATCTGCCAGCTGCGATGTACTTATTTAGCGGCCATAAAAAACGCCAGCAAGGCTGGCGTTAATTTATTGCATCCGCTTTGAATCGGAATGCAGGGCTGTTCGCGAGGCTTAGCCCAGCAGGGTAGCCCAGCTCTCGACAACGTCGGAGCCCCACTTGGCTTTCCACTCTTTCAGCGTTTTGTGGTTGCCACCTTTGGTTTCGATGACGTCACCGGTGTTCGGGTTTTTGTATTGCTTAACTTTACGAGCGCGCTTGGTCGTAGTGGTTTTAGCGCCGCGCTGCAGTTTGCCGACTTTAGCTTCCGGGTCGAGCAGGGCGATAATGTCACGCAGGGACTTGGAGTATTCGCCCATCAGGGTGCGCAATTTGCCTTCGAACTCGAGTTCCTTCTTCAGCTTGTCGTCTTGCGACATGTTCTTAAGGCGCTCTTGCAATTCTTTGATGGCTTCTTCTGTAGCGCGGTATTCGTTGATCAGCGACATGGGCTTACCTTGATAAGTAATGTGTAAGACAGCGGAGTATTAGTAATGATAGTCAGGCACTTTTCACAAGTAAACCTGTTTGTTTAAATATTCTTGGCTAAACTGAATTAAAGCTTAATTCACACTTATAAATTACTGATTTTGCATATTCAGGCGAGTTGCTTATTGCCTTGCAATGCCGCTACAGCTTTCAACAGGTTTAGTTCGGTTGGTCTTCGCAGGCTGTTTTCGACTAAATATTACAGCGCCGAGAAATATTCACTGTCGTGCGGCTGCAAGGCTGTTTAGCGCAGGGGCCTGATGAATACTGCAGTTTTTCCCGAGAGTGGCTAAAATGGCCGACTTTGCCCAGCTCTGGAGTATTTCATGCGCACTTTTCGCCTCGTCATTGCTTGCCCGGACAGGGTGGGGATCGTGGCCAAGGTCAGTAACTTTCTTGCGACCTATAACGGTTGGATAACTGAGGCTAGCCATCACTCGGATAACCAGACCGGCTGGTTCTTCATGCGCCATGAAATTCGTGCCGACTCGTTGCCTTTCGATCTCGACGGCTTTCGTCAGGCTTTTGCGCCAATCGGGCGCGAGTTCTCGATGGAGTGGCGGGTTACCGACTCCGAGCAAAAGAAGCGCGTGGTCTTGATGGCCAGTCGCGAGTCGCATTGCCTCGCAGACTTGCTGCACCGCTGGCACAGCAACGAGTTGGATTGTGAGATTCCGTGCGTGATCTCCAACCACAACGACCTGCGCAGCATGGTTGAGTGGCACGGCATCCCGTTTTTCCATGTGCCGGTTGATCCGCAGAATAAACAGCCGGCCTTCGATCAGGTTGCGCAGCTGGTTGCAGAGCACCAGGCGGATGTCATCGTGCTGGCGCGTTATATGCAAATTCTGCCGCCACAACTGTGCAGCGACTATGCTCAGCGTGTGATCAACATTCATCACAGCTTCCTGCCATCGTTCGTCGGCGCCAAGCCATACCATCAGGCCTCGATGCGTGGCGTTAAGCTGATCGGCGCGACCTCGCACTATGTAACCGAGGAACTCGATGCCGGGCCGATCATCGAACAGGATGTGGTGCGTGTCAGCCATCGCGACAGCATCGAAGAGATGGTTCGCCTCGGCAAGGATGTTGAAAAAATGGTGCTTTCACGTGGTTTGCGCTACCACTTGGAAGATCGCGTTCTGGTTCACGACAACAAGACGGTAGTGTTCAACTAACTGTTCTGTCGTGCGCCGCCAAGGACGCCCGACAGAGGAGTCAGGCTATGTTGAAGTCAATCAAGGTGCGCGATTACATGACGCGCCATTTGGTGACCTTTCGTGCTGAAACGGATCTGTTCACCGCGATCAACCGTCTGCTTGAGCATCGCATTGCCGGCGCTCCGGTGGTCGATGCCAGCGGGCACCTGATCGGCATGTTGTCCGAGGGGGACTGCCTGCGGGCGATTCTCTCGGGCGCCTACTACGAGTCGATTGGTGGCACGGTAGGCGATCAGATGACGCGTGAGGTTGAAACGGTCTCGCCCGAGGTCGACGTTATCACTGTCTCCCAGCAGTTTCTCGAAGGGCGGCTGGGACGTTTGCCGGTCATTGCCGATGGCCGGCTGGTCGGCCAGATCAGCCGCAGCGACGTGCTGCGAGCAGTCAAAGAGTTTGCCCAGCACGAGCAGGGCACGGAATCTGTCGATTAGTTAGGGTGAGCGAACTGGAACTGTCGGCTACGTGTGCCAGTCTGCATACATAGCCATGGACATTTCGGCATGGCATCGCCGAGGGCAAACTATGAACGATCCATTTGAGAAAGCGGTATCCGTTGCACCTAAGACATTAGGCCAGGGATGCCTGAGCCGTTACGACATAGACGAGTTGAGCGCAGAGGACGGCGCCGATTTCAGTCAGGCCAAAGAACTGCTGGGCGAGTTGCATGCGCAGGCCGGGCAACCCGCGCATCCGGCTCCCGAAAAAAGTCGCTAAGCCAGCGTAGTAATACCGCAATAAAAAGGGCGCCTTATTGGCGCCCTTGTCTTTACTCGCGTAAATACCTCAGATACGGAAGCTGTCGACCATGCTCTTCAAGCGGGTGGCCTGACTTTCCAGCTCACTGCACGCGCGCAACGTGGCCTGCAGGTTCTCGACGCCTTCCTGATTCAAGGTGTTGATTTCGGTGATGTCCATGTTCAGCGACTCGATGACCGATGTTTGCTCCTCGGTGGCGGTCGCAACGGACTGGTTCATGCCGTCAATGTCGCCGATTCGCAGCGTGACTGCGCCCAGACGCTGGCCTGCCTGATTGGCGATCACCACGCTTTCTTCGCTGTAACGCTGGCTTTCGGTCATGGTTAGCACCGATTCGCGCGAGCCGACTTGCAGCTCCTCAATCATGCCTTCGATTTCCTGAGCCGACTCCTGAGTGCGATGCGCCAGGTTACGTACCTCGTCGGCGACCACGGCAAAGCCGCGACCGGCTTCACCGGCGCGGGCTGCTTCGATGGCAGCGTTGAGCGCGAGCAGGTTGGTCTGCTGCGAAATGCTTTTGATCACCTCGAGAATCTGGCCGATGTTTACCGTTTTGCTGTTCAGCGCTTCGATATTGGTGCAAGAGGCGCTGATCTTGCTGGACAGATCATTCATCGCGGCGATGGTTTTCTCCACCACCTGACGGCCGTCTTCTGCTTGGCCGCGTGCATCCGAGGCCTGAGTTGAAGCATCCGCTGCGTTGCGGGCAATTTCTTGCGCGGCTGCGCCCAGCTCGTTGATAGCGGCGGCAACACTGTGCGTGCGATTACTCTGCTCATCGGAGTTGAGCATCGAGGAGTTCGAAGCACTCACAACCAACTTGGCCACTTCATTGACCTTGCTGGTGGCGGATGACACTTCACGGATCGAGCTGTGGATACGCTCGACGAACTGGTTGAAGGCGGTGGCCAGTTGGGCGAACTCGTCGTTGGATTCGATTTTCAGACGCTGCGTCAGGTCACCTTCACCCTTGGCGATGTCCTGCATGGTGCTGGCCATGGTATTCAGCGGGCGCATCAGTACTTTGATCAGCATGCTCAGCAGCAAAATGATCGCCACCACCGCAATCAGCGTGGCGATGATTGCGGATTGGCGGAACTCGCTGAGCATTGCATAGGCTTTGTCCTTGTCGATCGACAGGCCCAGATACCATTTAACGGACGGCAAACCAGTCACCGGAGTGAAGCTGAAAATGCGCGTTACGCCATCAAGGCTGGCTTCGCTGAAGTCCGCGTTGATCGCTGGCGTGTTGCTGGGGTACATCTCGCGCAGCGTCTGGTTGACCCGGCTTTTGTCAGGGTGAACCAGAATTTTGCCATCGGCGTTGACCAGAAAGGCGTAGCCGATGCCGCCCAAATCCAGGGAATTGATCAGGTCGACCAGCACCGACATGTTCAGATCGCCACCAACTACGCCGCGGTTCAAGGCAGGCGTAGCAATCGTGATGATCATGCCGCCGGTTGCCGCATCAATGTAGGGCTCGGTGAGCGTGGTGCCGCCAGCTGCCTGAGCGTCCATAAACCAGGGCCGGGTGCGCGGGTCGTAACCGTCGGGCATCTTGTCGTCGGGGCGCATGGTGAATGCGCCGTCATTGCCACCCAAATAGGTGAAGTCGAAGGTTGAAGTCAGTGCCTTTTGCTCAAGGCGATTGACCAGCGCCTCCTGACCCGAGTCAGTGCTGACCGATTGCGCGACGCTTTCCACCATCAGAATGCGGCCCGACAACCAGTTCTGGATATTGCTCGACGTGACCGCACCCATCTCGCGCAGATAGCTATGCAGGTCCTTGCGGATAGCATTGCGCTGCAAATAATCGTTATAAAGGGTGAACATCGTGAAGGTCGCGATGACCACCAGCGAGGCTGCGATGAGGATTTTGTGGCTGAACTTTAAGTTTTTAGTCATGGTTTCTTGCATCGGTTAGGTTCTGGAACCAGTCTTTAACAAGAATCGTGAAAGTCTGGCCTCGTCAGGCATATGCAGCTATTTCGGCATGCGCATGACAAAGCTTTAACTCAGAGGACGAATGGATGCCTGCAGCAGAGCAATTTGTATTTGGCGCCGATTTGAAGGGCGAGCCCGTTGGCCAGGCATTGCGTCTCGCCAACCGTCACGGCTTGATCGCCGGCGCGACCGGAACCGGTAAAACCGTGACGTTGCAGCGTCTGGTCGAGTGTTTCAGTGACGCCGGCGTGGCGGTCTTCGCGGCGGATATAAAGGGTGACTTGTGCGGCCTTGGCGCCGCTGGAAATCCCAGCGGCAAGATCGCCGAGCGGATTGCCAGCATGCCTTGGCTTAATCACTCCCCGCAGGCTTACCCTGTTACGTTATGGGATGTCGATGGTAAGAGCGGCCACCCGCTACGCACCACGCTGAGCGAAATGGGGCCTTTGCTGTTGGGCTCGCTGCTTGAGTTGACGGACAGCCAGCAGGCTTCGCTCTATGCAGCCTTTAAAGTGGCTGATCGCGAAGGCTTGTTGCTGCTGGACATCAAAGACCTGAAAGCCTTGCTGGCGCACCTCAAAGACAATCCCGAAGTTCTGGGGCAGGACGGTGCGCTGTTTACCAACACCTCTTCGCAGGCGTTATTGCGCCGGTTGTCGGCGTTGGAGCAGCAGGGCGCCGAAGCGCTATTTGGTGAGCCGGCACTGCAACTCGAAGATATTCTGCAGAGCACTGCCGATGGCAAGGGGCGTGTGCACCTGATGGACGCCAGCCGTCTGGTGCATGAAGCGCCCAAGGTCTATGCCACTTTTCTGTTGTGGTTGCTGGCCGAGCTATTTGAGCAGTTGCCTGAACGCGGCGATGCCGACAAGCCAGTGCTCGCGCTGTTTTTTGACGAAGCGCATCTGCTGTTTGCCGACACGCCCAAGGCGCTGCAAGAACGGCTCGAACAGGTCGTGCGGCTGATTCGCTCGAAAGGTGTTGGCGTCTACTTTGTCACTCAGTCTCCGGCGGACTTGCCCGATGATGTGCTCGCCCAGTTGGGCTTGCGCATTCAGCATGGCTTGCGTGCTTTCACGGCCAAGGAGCAGAAGTCGCTCCGTGCGGTGGCAGACGGTTTCAGGCCCAACCCCGATTTCGACACGCTCGGTGTGCTGACCGAACTGGGTATCGGTGAAGCGCTGGTGAGCACCATGGAAGAGAAGGGCACCCCGGCGATGGTCCGGCGAGTGGCAATTGCGCCGCCGCAGTCGCGAGTCGGGCCGCTGAATGAGGGCGAGCGTGCTGCGCTGATCACCCAGTCGCCGCTGCTCGGTCGCTACGATAAGCCGATTGATCGTGAGTCTGCCTACGAAATTCTCACCCAGCGGGCGAGTGAGGCCAAGGTGCAAGAGCCAGAACCTGGCGCTACTGCTGAGAAATCTGCGGCGCCAGGCAAGGGCGAGAAAGCCGAAAAGGGCTTTGCCGATGTGGCGTCTGAATTGTTGGATGGTTTTGCCAGCCAGGCCATGAAGACGGCCGTTCGCCAAGCCGCCAACCAGTTTGGTCGCGAATTGGTGCGGGGCTTTATGGGCTCTTTACTGGGAACCAGGAAAAAGCGCTGATCGCAGTCGCCCAGTCAGAGAATCAAAAGCTCTGACTGGGCGGCGTGAGTTATCAGGGTTTGGCGGCTTCTTTGCTTTGTAGATCTTTCTCGATTTTCTCCAGCTCTTTTTCAAAAGCTTCATCGAGTAAGTTGGACTTTTTCCGCCATGGCTTGCGTTCAGGGTCTGGCTGAGCTGCGTAGGTTGTAACTTCCCCGCCGTATACGTCCTTGTAACGCTTCGCCTGGCGCTCGAGTTCAGCGCGCAGTTCGTCTTTCGTCACGTGATATTCCAATTGTCTGTTAATAATGAAGTGCAGCAATGCTTAGCCGTGTGCATAGCTGCTAATTTCGTGGCAGTTGAAACTGCTCTGATGGTTCTACAGGTTAAATATTAACGAAGTGTGATCCAGTCGGAACACCGGCTAAGTGTTGGACTGAGTATTGCTGATAGCTATTGGCTAGCTTTTATTATTATCGTACCTGCAGCAGAAAAGTCTAGCGTTTGGGGCTATTTCCTCTGCTGAAGCACTCCGTTGAGTTCGGCAAATGACTCGTTGATCAGGCGTAATAGTTTGCTTTTCAAGGCGTCTGCGTCTTCCTCACAGCTGAACAGCAACCCGTTGTTGCCTGTAACAGAATATGTTCAAACAAGAGAACGGGACACATTAACGGCACAAAGCGATGAACGAGTCGGCAAGAGTCATCATACCCTACATTCGGTTGGCCAAAATGGCTTTCATCGTACAACTGTCCCGTTATGATTTAACTTCAGTAGTCCGGACCTAGAGAACCTTTGACATGGAACGTCAGAAAATGCTCCCACGCCCACACCGCAAGTACCGCAGCCTGGCCCAGGAACTGGTCGCAGGCTTATCCCAACAAATTCGCGACGGCGAGATAAAACGCGGCGATAAATTACCCACCGAAGCAGTATTGATGGATGAAAATGGCGTAAGCCGTACTGTTGTTCGCGAAGCATTGTCGCGAATGCAGGCAAACGGCCTGGTCGAAACTTGTCATGGTGTTGGTACTTTCGTACTTAATACACCCAGCCCAAGCGGACTGAGAATTGATCCTGCCACTATTGTCAGTTTGCGCGATATGTTGGCCGTACTTGAATTGCGCAATGGCCTCGAAGTCGACTCGGCAGGATTAGCCGCACAACGACGAAACAAGCAACAATTAGAAGATATTCGTGATGCGCTGGATAACTTCAAAAAAAGCGCGAACCAGACCAGCGGAATTCAGGCGTCTGACTTCCAGTTTCACATGCGTATTTGTGAGGCAACTGGGAATAATTACTTCATCGACATCATGCAGCATATTGGTGCGTGTGTGATTCCACGGCTGCAACTTTATTCGGAAGACTTTCAGTTGCATGATCTGAAACTTTCGCTGATCAGCGAATATGATCAAGTTTACGATGCGATTATGCGCCAGGACGCTGAAGCGGCCAAAGCGGCCATGCGTTTGCACTTGATTAACAGCCGAACCCGCTTGCAGAAAGCTTTTGAGTCGAATGCAGAAATCAAGGCTGCAGAAACTGCCTGAGCTTGGCCGGTGATGCAATAACGCCGTGCTCTGAGCACGGCGTTATTGTTGGCCTCAGGGCAGTTTCTTCAGGGTTTCACAACTTTCGCTGTAGCGTGAGTTGCAGGCGCTCTGAAACAGCGCTTTAGCTTGTGTTGGGTCACGCGGGACGCCAAAGTCGCCTTTAAGGTACAGCGTGCCGAGGATGTGTTGCGCCATCGGATTGTTGGCGGCTGCCGACTGATTCAGGTACTTGAGCATCTCTTTCTGGTTGGCCATTGCCGGGTCATCGCGGCCGGTGTAGAGGTAAGCCAGACTTACCGCCGCCATCGACAGACCTTTGTCGGCTGCCTGCTTCCACCAATATTCGGCCTGTTTCAAATCCTTCACCGGCTTGCCGACAAAGTAGCTGCTGCCCAGCTGGAACTGGCTGTTGATGTCGCCCTGTTTGGCGCGCATTTGCAGCTGCTCGTATTCGTTCATCTGCTGCGTTGCCGGTGCGTCGCCAGTGGTTGGGGTTTCTGGCGTTTGCGGCTGGTCGCCTTTGCTGCTGCAGCCAGCAACGATCAACAGTGCGGCCACAAGGCCGGCCAGTTTGGCCAGAGGGCCAGTTGCGTATTTCATGTTCTTCCCCTTTCAGCGAGTGAGCGCGACCCGCGAGATGTGAGTGCTGTGTTAATGCGCGTTGAAGTCAATGAGCATTGGCCGGTTTACAGCGCGCAGGCCATGAATCTACAGACACTGTAACTGGCAATAAGTTGGTCGAAGGCGATAGAACTTGGGTTGATGAAATTTATTGTGTATTTTTTCATGAAAATAACGACATAAAATTTCATGGTGGCCCATGTTCAAGCAATCAGCCCAGCATATCCGCAGCTACTACAGCGCCACTTATCCACAGTCCATTACGCTGCGTCCCAGCCTTGAAGGCGAAGTGCGGGTGGATGTGGTGATTGTAGGCGGCGGCTTCAGCGGTTTGCACAGTGCATTGCGGCTGGCGCTGGCGGGCAAGTGTGTTGCATTGCTTGAGGCCAGTCGCCTGGCTTGGGCTGCCTCGGGTCGCAATGGCGGGCAAGCGCTGCTGGGTTGGTCATGTGATATGCCACCACTTGAGGCGGCGCTGGGGCTGGAGCGTTCGCTGCGGTTGTGGCAAAGCATGTGCTGGGCCGCCGAGGAGCTGCGCGAACTGCCTGCCCGTCATGGTTTTTCAGTGGACTATCAGCAGGGCAGTTTGTGGGCGGCGGTGCAACCGCGGCGGGTGTCACTGCTCGAAGATGCGCTGCACGAGGCTCAAGACAAATATGCCTACCAGAGCCTGCAACTGATCCGTCGTGATGAGTTGGCAGAATGGATTGGCAGCTCGCGCTATCAGGCAGCGCTGTATGACGCCCAAGGCGCTCATCTGAATCCGCTAAAGCTGGCGCAAGGTCTGGCTGGTGCAATCGAGCAGGCTGGCGGGCAGATTTTCGAGCAAAGCCAGGTACTTGATTACCAGCAGGGTCCAACAGGTTACAGCGTGCGTACCGACAAGGGCCGGGTTGAGGCCGATGTTATGGTGCTGGCGTGCAATGCGTACATCGACCGGTTGGACCGCAATCTGTCGCGTCGGGTGCTGCCAGTTGGCTCTTATCAAGTCACCACGTCGCCGCTCGATGAGGCGCTTGCGCACTCGCTGCTGCCACGTAATAACTGTGTGATAGATAATCAGTTTGTGCCGGACTACTTTCGCCTGACGCCGGATAATCGCCTGCTGTTCGGGGGCGGCTGCACCTACCTCGGCGGGATTCCCAAGGATGTCGCCGCGGCTACGCGACCTTATCTGCAGCGGGTATTTCCACAGTTGCAAGGCGTTGAGATCGACTATGCGTGGGGCGGGCATATTGACTGCACGCTCAAGCGCACGCCGGACATCGGCCGGGAGGGGCAGCGCTATTGGCTGCAGGGTTTCTCCGGCCACGGCATTTTGCCGACGCTGGCGGGCGCACGCGCAGTGACCGACGCGATTTTAGGCAACGATGAATTACTGACGCTGTATCAGTCGCTGGATAACCCGGCGTTTCCGGGCGGTGGTTTTCTGGCTGCGCCCATCGAAGCGGCTGGCAAGGCGTGGTATCGCCTGCGTGATTTCTTTTGAATTTGACGGGCGGCATTGAGGCCGGGAGGGCAGTGATGGATCAGCTGAATAAGACCGAAGAATTGGCGAAGCTGATTCGCGACCTGCGCAAACACAAGAACCTGACGATTGGCCAACTGGCTGCGAAAATTAATCGCTCGCTCGGCTTTGTCTCGCAAATAGAGCGTGGCCTTTCGCGCCCGACCGTGGCCGACCTCACGGCGATCAGCGAGGCGCTGGGCGTGCCCACCACGTACTTCTACAGCCCGGGCAAACCCCGGGAATTGAGCTGGGTGACCAGACCGGATGAGCGGCGCACGCTGTATTACGCCGACGGCGTGACCGATGTTCTGGTCTCACCCTCAATCTCGGCAGGGTTCTCGATGCTTGAGAGCTTTCTTCAGCCGGGTGCCAGCAGTGGCGCCGAACACCTTGATGACAGTTCCGAGCAAGGCGGCTTCGTGTTGGAGGGCGAACTGAGCATCTGGCACAACGACAGCGCCCAGCCGGTGATTTTAAAACCCGGCGACAGCTTCCAATTGCCGGCGCACAGCCGGTTTCGCTACGCCAATCAGACAGACTCAGTAACCCGCGTGCTCTGGGTGTTCCGCTAGGTGGCGAGTATTGTCCGCGAGTGGGGTATATTTTAACCCTCTACGACTTACGCACGGTGCTGCTTGTCATCGTGGCCGATCATCCGGGGGCAGTATGCAAATCAGTTGTAATTTCGACAGCGGCAACATTGAGGTGATCAACGCCAGCAATCCGCAAGATGTGCAGCTGGCTATCCGCAAGGACCTCAATAGCTATCATTACCAATGGTTTCACTTCAAGGTCGAAGCGTTGCAGGTTGGCCTGGCGCATACATTCAACCTGACCAACGCCGGTGGCTCGGCTTATCCCCATGCATGGGATGGCTATGACGCCGTTGCCTCGTACGATCATATCAACTGGTTTCGGGTGCCCAGCCGGTTTGAGGGCGGCGCACTGAAATTCGAGCTGACGCCTGCTCAGCCGCAGGTCTGGTTTGCTTATTTCGAACCGTACAGCCGCGAGCGTCATGCCGCCCTTGTGTGCAAAGCGCTCGAGTTGCCGGGCGTTGAGCTTTGCGCCACGGGCCGCAGTATTGAGGGTCGCAATATCGAACTGTTGCGGGTCAGCCGCAATCCGCAGGCGCAGCGTTCGATCTGGATCATAGCCCAGCAGCATCCCGGCGAGCATATGGCCGAGTGGTTTATGCAGGGCATTATCGAGCGTCTGGGGCAGCGTGATGATGAAGTGCTTAATCAGCTGTTCGACCAGGCCAATTTGTATCTGGTGCCGAACATGAATCCCGATGGCGCCTTTCGCGGGCATTTGCGCACCAACGCCGCCGGCACAGACCTCAATCGCGCCTGGCAATCGGCGAGCACCGAGAAAAGCCCCGAGGTGTTATTTGTGCAGCAGCACATGCGCAATATTGGCGTGGATATGTTTCTGGATATTCACGGCGATGAAGAAATCCCTCATGTGTTCACGGCGGGCTGCGAGGGCAATCCGGGCTACACCCCGCGCCTTGCTGAGCTGGAGAGCACCTTTCGCCAGCGCCTGATCGAGTGCGGGGCGGAGTTCCAAACTGTGCACGGTTATCCGCTCGACGAACCGGGCAAAGCCAACACCACATTGGCTTGTAACGCGGTGGGACTGGCTTATGACTGCCTGTCGTTCACTATTGAGATGCCGTTCAAGGATCACCTCGACTCGCTCGATCCGCAGACCGGTTGGAATGGCAAGCGCTCCATGCAGTTGGGTAAAGACGTGCTGACTGTTGCGGCGTCGATGGTCGGGCAGTTGCGCTAGCCGCAAAGCTGCGGCGTTGCGGGAACCAATGCAGGTTATGCGGTTCTGAAGTGCTCAACTCGCCATTGTGCAGTTGCTGAGCCATTCGAAACTGCCGGTTGATCAAAAGGGAATTCAATGTTGAGTGTGAGTCTCGGGCCACTGACGTTAAGCGTGGCTCACTTGTTGATACTCGGCAGCCTGTTGCTGGCAGTTGTGATTGGCTGGTGGGTTGGGCGCAGCAGTGGCAGTAATCCAGAGAGCCAGCTGTTCAGCATCCTGCTTGTCGGATTATTGGTGGCGCGACTGGCATTTGTGTTGCGCTATTTGCCGTTGTTCGCCGATGACCCGTGGGGCGTGCTGGATATTCGCGACGGCGGATTCATCGTCGAGCCTGGCGCTTTGGCGGCGTTGGCATTTGGTGTGTGGATACTTTGGCGCAAGCCG
The DNA here is from genome assembly GCF_900682675.2 of Pseudomonas marincola. Lineage (NCBI taxonomy): Bacteria > Pseudomonadati > Pseudomonadota > Gammaproteobacteria > Pseudomonadales > Pseudomonadaceae > Pseudomonas > Pseudomonas marincola. The sequence goes on from NZ_LR215729.2 coordinate 953,358, forward strand.
AAACTGCGTAAACCGCTGGGCATCGGCATGAGCGTCGGTGTGTTGGTGTGGGCGATGGGCAGCATGATGCTCAGTGCATTCGAGCAGGGCACGCGGATGCCCGAAGTCGCTTTGCGTGATGCCTCGGGCGCGCCTGTGCAGCTACAGGATTACGTCGGCAAGCCGGTGGTGATCAATCTATGGGCGACCTGGTGTCCGCCGTGTCGGCGCGAAATGCCAGTGCTGGCTGAGGCACAGGCGGCGAATCCTGAGATCACCTTCCTGTTCGTCAATCAGGGCGAAGGCGCTGAGGAAATTCAGCGCTTTCTCGCGCATAGCAAGCTAGAACTAAATAACGTACTACTCGACAGCGGTGGTCGGCTGGGCCAAAGGGTTGGCTCGATGTCATTGCCTACTACCCTGTTTTACAGCGCGCAAGGACGCCAGCTTGGCAGTCACCTTGGAGAACTCTCCAAGGCGAGCCTGACCCAGGCATTGGAACATTTTGATAAGGACGTACAACCATGAATAACGCACTCACCCTCGCCAAATCGCTGGCCGCGATTGGCATTTTTACCCTCGGCGCCGGGGCTCTGCACGCCGAAGAGTTGCCCGCGGCAATCAAGGCGGTCGAGGCGCGTGGCGCTGAAGTTGTCGGGCGCTTCGATGCACCGGACGGCTTGCAGGGCTATGCCGCCAAGTACAACGGTCAGGGCCTGGCGTTGTACCTGACTAAAGACGGCAAGCACGTACTGCTCGGCACCCTGCTCGACGAGAACGGCCAGGACCTTAGCCAGGCGCCTCTGGAAGAGCTGGTCTACGAGCCGCTGGGCAAAGAGATGTGGGCGCGCATGGAGAAGAGCGAGTGGATTGCCGATGGCAAAGACTCGGCGCCGCGCATTATTTATATGTTCAGCGATGCCAATTGCCCGTACTGCAATATGTTCTGGAAACAGGCGCGGCCGTGGGTCGAGTCGGGCAAGGTGCAGTTACGGCACATTATGGTCGGCGTTATTCATGAAGACAGCGAAGCCAAGGCCGCGACGCTGCTGACCTCCAAATCGCCGACAGAGGCGCTCAACCAGCACGAGAGTGCAGGCAAAGCCAGCACCCTGCAGGCGATGGAGAATATCCCAGCCGATATCAAGAAGCAGCTAGATGCCAATCTGGCGCTGATGGACGAAATGGGTGGCCAGGCCACGCCGGCGATTTTCTATCTCGATGACAAAGGCCGTCTGCAACAACAGCAAGGCGCCCCACGCCCCGATGCCCTGCAAAAAATCATGGGTCCCGAATAAACCCAACGGTTTTTGTGATCGCGACCATGGATTCAGACGCAACATGAAAACCAAATTGGTGTGATTTTCGATGCGGAGGATGGAACCCCCAACGGGGTTTCCGTCATCGCGGTGGTGCGCCTGGCGCGGTTTGGCTATTGAATCGTGCGAACCCCGCCAATCAACAACTCAACCGCGTAATACCGTTAGGCCGTCATGATGGAAGCCGCTGCGCGGATTCCATCCTCCAGCATGGAGAAGCTCACAACGGTGTGTTTTTTGATGCCGGAGGATGGAACCCCCAACGGGGTTTCCGTCATGGCGATGTTGCGCCTGGCGCGGTGTGGCTATTGAATCGTGCGAACCCCGCCAATCAACAACTCAACCCGTAATACCGGTAGGCCGTCATGACGGAAGCCGCTGCGCGGATTCCATCCTCCAGCAAAGAGAAGCTCACAACGGCGTAATTTTCGTGCCGGAGGATGGAACCCCCAACGGGGTTTCCGTCATTGCGGTGTTGCGTCTGGCGCGGTTTGGCTATTGAATCGTGCGAACCCCGCCAATCAACAACTCAACCGCGTAATACCGGTAGGCCGTCATGACGGAAGCCGCTGCGCGGATTCCATTCTCCAGCGAGCAGAAACCCAAACGGTGCGGTTTTCGGTGCCGGAGGATGGAACCCCCAACGGGGTTTCCGTCATCGCGATGTTGCACCTGGCGCGGTGTGGCTTTTGAATCTTGCGAACCCCGCCAATCAACAACTCAACCGCGTAATACCGGTAGGCCGTCATGACGGAAGCCGCTGCGCGGATTCCATCCTCCAGCAAAGAGAAGCTCACAACGGGTGTTTTTCGATGCCGGAGGATGGAACCCCCAACGGGGTTTCCGTCATTGCGATGTTGCGCTTGGCGCGGTTTGGCTTTTGAATCTTGCGTAATTCGCCAATCAACAGCCTGGCCGCGTAATAGCGTTAGGCCGTCATGACGGAAGCCGCTGCGCGGATTCCATCCTCCAGCATAGAGAAGCTCACAACGGCGTGATTTTCGGCGTGCGGTGGATGGAACTCCCAACAACGGCGCGGTCGCGACAAGCGCTAAACCGCGCACGCTCTTGGCTTTGATCAGCCGCGGTAATAGCGCTGTGGTACGAACGGGGTTTTGGCCACTTTCATCGCCACTTTCTTGCCGCGCACGATCGCCCAGACTTCGCTGTCTGCCGGTACATGGCTGGCTTTTACATAACCCATGGCAACCGGTGCGCCCAGTGTCGGGCCGAAGCCGCCGCTGCATACCGCGCCGATGATGGTGCCGTCGGCATCAACAATTTCTGCGCCCTCACGCACCGGAACGCGCTCTTGCGGCAACAGGCCTACGCGCTTGCTTTCAACGCCGGCTTGCTGCTGGGCGAAGATACGTTCAGCGCCAGGGAAACCACCGGCACGCGCACCGTCGGCACGGCGAGCCTTGGAGATGGCCCAGAGCAGGCTGGCTTCGATTGGTGTGCTGCTGGTGCTCATGTCGTGGCCATACAGGCACAGGCCGGCTTCGAGGCGCAGCGAGTCACGTGCGCCCAGGCCGATTGCCTCGACTTCCGGCTCGGCCAGCAGGCTGCGGGCGAGCATTTCGGCGCTTTCATTCGGCACTGAGATTTCATAACCGTCTTCGCCGGTGTAGCCCGAACGGCTGACGAAGCAATCAACCCCGAGCAGGCGCACTGGCGCGAACTGCATGAAGGTCATCTGCGCCACTTCCGGCGCCAGACGGCTGAGCACATCAACTGCTTTCGGGCCTTGCAGGGCCAGCAATGCACGCGTGTCGAACAGGCTTTCGATCTCGCACTGTGCGCCGATGTGCTTTTGCAAGTGGGCCAGATCCTGGTCTTTGCAGGCAGCGTTGACCACCAGAAACAGGGTGTCATTGCCGAGGTTGGCAACCATCAGGTCGTCAAGAATGCCGCCGTTCTCGTCCGTGAACATCGCATAACGCTGCATGCCGACCGGCAAGTCGATGATGTCGACCGGTACCAGTGTTTCCAGCGCTTTGGCCGCATCGGCGCCGCGCAGTACCAACTGGCCCATATGCGAGACATCAAACAGACCGGCCTGATCGCGTGTGTGCAGATGCTCTTTCATCACACCCAGCGGGTATTGCACAGGCATGTCGAAGCCTGCGAACGGCACCATGCGTGCACCCAGTTCGAGGTGCAGGGCGTGCAGCGGGGTTTTTGCGAGTGTTTCGGTAGTCATGCGGGTCTCCTTGGTATTCTTTACGCCGCAGCGCGCTGGCTGCCACGTGTTTTCAGCATTCGATAATGTTTACAGCCAAACCGCCACGCGCGGTTTCCTTGTATTTGCTCTTCATGTCAGCGCCGGTCTGGCGCATGGTGCGGATCACTTTATCCAGCGAGATGAAGTGCTGGCCGTCGCCGCGCAGGGCCATGCGCACAGCGTTGATCGCCTTCACCGAGCCCATCGCGTTACGCTCGATGCACGGCACCTGAACCAGGCCGCCTACCGGATCGCAAGTTAGGCCAAGGTTGTGCTCCATGCCAATTTCGGCAGCGTTCTCGACCTGTTCCACCGTGCCGCCCAGCACTTCACACAGCGCCCCGGCTGCCATCGAACACGCCACGCCAACTTCACCCTGACAGCCCACTTCGGCGCCCGAGATCGAGGCGTTCTCTTTGTAGAGAATGCCGATTGCCGCAGCGGTGAGCAGAAAGTTGATCACGCCGTCATCGTTGGCGCCGCTGATGAAGCGCGTGTAGTAATGCAGCACGGCGGGAATGATGCCTGCCGCACCGTTAGTTGGCGCGGTAACCACGCGCCCGCCGCTGGCGTTTTCTTCGTTAACCGCCAAGGCGTACAAGTTCACCCAGTCGAGTACGCTGAGTGCATCGCGAATATTGGCTTCCGGGTGTTTGCACAGTTGCCGGTGCAGAGCGGCTGCGCGGCGTTTGACCTTGAGCCCGCCCGGCATGATGCCTTCGTTGTTGCAGCCGGCGTTGACGCAGTCCTGCATCACTTGCCAGATGTGCAGCAGGCGCTCGCGGGTTTCCGCTTCAGGGCGCCACGCCGCTTCATTGGCCAGCATCACCTGGCTGATCGACAGCTTGTGTTCAGCGCAGTGGGCAAGCAGTTGCTTGGCCGTGGTGAAGGGGTAGGCCAGCTGGGTTTTGTCTTCGACGATGCGATCCGCCCCGGCGGCTTCATCGTCGACCACAAAACCGCCGCCAACCGAGTAGTACTCGCGGCTGCGGGTTTGCAAACCGGCTTCATCGAAGGCGCGGAAAATCATGCCGTTGGGGTGAAAGGGCAGCGGTTTGCGAATCATCGCAAGGTGTTCTTTCTCGACAAAACGGATGGTCTTTTCACCGAGCAACGGGATCTCGCCGGCTTTGCGAATCTCGCTCAGCCGCTGCTCGATCGTCGTTGTATCGACGCTGTCCGGGTGCTCGCCGAGCAGGCCCAGCAGCACCGCTTTATCGCTGCCGTGGCCTTTGCCGGTCGCGCCGAGTGAGCCGTAGAGTTCAACGCATACCTTGGCCGTCGATTGCAGCAGGTCGTCACGGCGCAGGCCTTCGGCAAAACGGGCAGCCGCGCGCATGGGGCCAACCGTATGCGAACTGGAAGGGCCGATGCCTATCTTGAACAAGTCAAAAACACTGAGTGACATATAACCTCGATTTATCCGCGACCAACGTCGGGCGCTGGTCGCATCAATGACTTAACCTGCGGTTTAGTCAGCGTAGACCGGGAAGGTTTCGCACAGCTGCGCGACCTGACCGCGTACACGTTCGATAACTGCCGGGTTATCCAGTTCATCGAGAATGTCGCAAATCCAGCCAGCGAGTTCGCGGCACTCGCCTTCCTTGAAGCCGCGGGTGGTGACTGCTGGCGTGCCGATACGAATGCCCGAGGTCACGAACGGCGACTGCGGATCGTTGGGCACGGCGTTCTTGTTGACGGTGATGTGCGCATCGCCGAGCGCGGCATCGGCCGCTTTGCCGGTCAGGCCCTGCTTGATCAGGCTGAGCAGGAACAGGTGGTTATCGGTACCGCCGGACACCACTTCATAGCCGCGACCCACAAATACTTCCGCCATGGCGCGGGCATTGTTGATCACTTGCTGCTGATAGGTTTTGAACGCAGGCTCCATCGCCTCTTTGAAGCACACCGCTTTACCCGCGATAACGTGCATTAACGGGCCGCCCTGGCCGCCTGGGAAAACCGCCGAGTTGAGTTTCTTCTCGATCTCGGCGTTGGCTTTGGCCAGAATCAAGCCGCCGCGCGGGCCGCGTAGGGTCTTGTGGGTGGTGGTTGTGACCACGTCCGCGTACGGCAGCGGGTTCGGGTACAAACCAGCGGCAACCAGGCCGGCCACGTGGGCCATGTCGACGAACAGATAAGCGCCAACTTTATCGGCGATTTCACGGAAGCGCGGGAAGTCCAGCGTGCGCGAATAAGCCGAGAAGCCAGCCACGATCATTTTCGGCTTGTGCTCGACAGCCAGTCGCTCAACCTCGGCATAATCAATCAGGCCCTGATCATCAATGCCGTATTGCACCGCGTTATACAGCTTGCCGGATGAGCTGACTTTGGCGCCGTGAGTCAGGTGGCCGCCATGCGCCAGGCTCATGCCGAGAATGGTGTCGCCAGCTTGCAGCAGCGCCAGATAGACCGCCGAGTTGGCGGACGAGCCCGAGTGCGGCTGGACGTTGGCGTAGTCAGCGCCGAACAGTTGCTTGGCGCGCTCAATGGCCAGGCTTTCGACGATGTCTACATGCTCGCAGCCGCCGTAGTAGCGCTTGCCCGGATAGCCTTCGGCGTACTTGTTGGTCAGGCCGGTGCCTTGCGCGGTCATTACCGCTGGGCTGGTGTAGTTTTCCGAGGCAATCAGCTCGATATGGTCTTCCTGACGCTGCTCTTCAGCAGCAATGGCGTGGGCCAGCGCAGGGTCGTAATCATTCAGAGTCAGGCTTTTGTAGAACATTGCGGTGTCCTTCAAGAAGGCGCGGGCGCTTATCGCCCGCGCAAGATGATTTAGCGTTGCAGGGATTCGACGCTGCGCTCAACGATGTTCGGGTTGAAATGATCGCGGGTCAGCTTGACTACGATCGGGCTCAGCAGCAGCAACGAAAGCAGGTTAGGCAGGGCCATCAAACCATTCAGCGTATCGGCCAGCAGCCAAGCGAAGTCGAGTTGGGCTATGGCGCCAAAAGGCACGGCCAGTACCCAGATAATCCGGAACGGCATGATTGCCTTGGTGCCGACCATGAACTCCCAGCACTTCTCGCCGAAATAGCTCCAGCCAAGAATGGTGGTGAACGCAAAGACCACCAGCGCAATGCTCAGGAATGCGCCGCCAAAGCCGGGCATGGCCGACTCGAATGCCGAGGCTGAAAGCGCCGCGCCACTCACGCCGCTGGTCCAGACGCCGGAACAGATGATGGCCAGACCGGTCATGGTGCAGATGATCAGGGTGTCGATAAATGTGCCCAGCATCCCGATCATGCCTGAACGAACCGGGCTATTGGTGGTGCCCGCCGCTTGCGCGATACCGGCGGTGCCGAGGCCCGCTTCGTTGGAGAAAATACCGCGCGCGACACCGAAACGAATCGCCGCCATCACCGCTGCACCGGCAAAACCACCGGTGGCGGCTGCTGGACTGAAGGCGTGGGTGAAGATCAGGTTGAAGGCATTCGGGATCTGCTCGGCAAATACCACCAGCACCACAATCGAGGCGACGATGTAAGCAATGCACATGAACGGTACCAGTGCGGCTGCAACGACGCCGATGCGCTTGATGCCGCCGAGAATCACCAGACCCACGGCGACCATGCTGACCACGCCGGTTAGCCACAGGGGAATGTCGAAGGTGGTTTGCAGGGCGTGCGCCATGCTGTTGACTTGCACCATGTTGCCGATGCCGAAACCTGCAAGACCGCCGAAAATGGCGAATGCGGTGCCGAGCCACAGCCACTTTTTACCCAGACCATTCTTGATTGCGTACATCGGCCCGCCGACATGCTCGCCGCGATCATCTTTCTCCCGGTAATGCACGGCCAGCACCACTTCGCAGTACTTGGTTGCCATGCCGACCAGCGCCGTGCACCACATCCAGAACAGCGCACCGGGGCCGCCGAGGAATATCGCCGTGGCCACGCCGGCAATGTTGCCGGTACCGACGGTTGCTGCGAGGCAGGTCATCAGCGCCTGGAACGGGCTGATCTCGCCGCTGGTTTCATCATCCTTCTTGCGGCCTTTCCACATCAGGCTGAAGCCAGCGCCGATTTTGCTCAGCGGCATGAACTTGAGGCGCAGCATGAGGAACAGGCCCGTGCCGAGAATCGCCACCAACATGGGTGGGCCCCAGACGAGTCCGTTGATTGTGTTTACGAGGGTGTTGAGAAATTCCATATAACGCACCTTATTGTTGTTGTCAGCGTCAGGGGTGGCCTGTGCTGGTTAGGGGCTGTTTGCAGTTGTGTTGCAGGTGGAATTGTCGGTTGCCTCTGAACCACTCTGCGCCAACTTTGTTGCGTTGGCGTTGAACATTTTTTTCAGAAGCCCGAGTACATCGTCAAACGGGTGAAACCAAGGTGTTGCATGACCGATTACCGGTGAGCAATCGGCTATTGGTTGGCGCCACAGATCGAGGCGCCAATCCACACGGAACATCAGTTGATGAGCCGGGTATTCAATAGGCGGGGCGATGCCCCATAACAAACGCCTGCGGGTTGCGCAGGCGTTTGTCGGTGTTGCTTAGGCGTCTTGGTACGCTTCGATCGACGGGCAAGCGCAGATCAGGTTGCGGTCACCAAACACGTTGTCGACGCGGCCCACGGGTGGCCAGTACTTACCGTCAATCAGCGAGGCGGTTGGGTAAACGGCCTGCTCACGGCTGTAGCTGTGCGTCCACTCGCCAACCAGCTCAAGAGCGGTGTGCGGCGCGTTTTTCAGCGGGTTGTTGTCTTTGTCGAGATCGCCGCGTTCAACCGCACGAATTTCTTCGCGAATGGCGATCATGGCGTCGCAGAAACGATCCAGCTCTTCTTTCGATTCGCTTTCGGTCGGCTCGATCATCAAGGTGCCCGCTACCGGGAACGACATGGTCGGTGCGTGGAAACCGAAATCGATCAGGCGCTTGGCGACGTCATCAACGCTGATGCCGCTGAGGTCCTTGATCGGGCGAATGTCGAGGATGCACTCATGCGCAACCAGACCGTTAGTACCGGTGTAGAGCACTGGGTAATGCTCTTCGAGGCGACGGGCAATGTAGTTGGCATTGAGGATCGCCAGCTGCGATGCACGCTTGAGGCCTTCGCCGCCCATCATGCTGATGTACATCCAGGTGATCGGCAGAATGCTTGCGCTGCCGAACGGTGCCGCGCTGACCGCGCCTTCTTTGCGCGCCATGTTGGCGTGGCCTGGCAGGAATGGAATCAGGTGCGACTTGACCCCGATCGGACCAACACCCGGACCACCGCCGCCGTGCGGGATGCAGAAGGTTTTGTGCAGGTTGAGGTGCGATACGTCGCCGCCGAACTGGCCGGGTGCGCACAGGCCAACCATAGCGTTCATGTTGGCGCCGTCGATGTAAACCTGACCGCCGTTGTCGTGAACGATTTGTGCAATCTCGCGGATGCCTTCCTCAAACACGCCGTGGGTCGACGGGTAGGTAATCATCAGGGCAGCCAGACGATCTTTGTGCTCTTCAGCTTTTGCGCGCAGGTCTTCGATGTCGACGTTACCGCGAGCATCGCAGGCCGTTACCACAACGCGCATGCCAACCATGCTGGCAGTTGCCGGGTTGGTGCCGTGCGCCGATTGCGGGATCAGGCAGATATCGCGCTGATCGTCGCCACGGCTGATGTGGTAGGCACGAATTGCCAGCAGGCCCGCGTACTCGCCTTGCGAGCCAGCGTTTGGCTGCAGCGAAACACCGTCGTAACCGGTGGCAGCGCAGAGCATGGCCTCCAGTTCGTCGGTCAGTTGCTGGTAGCCAAGGCTCTGCTCAGCCGGTGCAAACGGGTGCAGATTGCCGAACTCGGCCCAGGTCACTGGAATCATTTCGCTGGCGGCGTTGAGTTTCATGGTGCAAGAACCCAGCGGAATCATGCTGCGATCCAGCGCCAGGTCTTTGTCGGCCAGCTTGCGCAGGTAGCGCATCAGCTCGGTTTCGGAGTGATAACGGTTGAACACCGGATGGCTGAGAATCTCGGACTGACGCAGCAGTGCTTGCGGCAGACGGTTGGCAACGGCTTTGGCCAACTCGTCGAAGCTTGGCAGGCTGTTGCCCGGCTCGGCGAAGACTTCCCAGAGGCTTTCAATGGCCGCCTGATCGGTGGTTTCGTCGAACGACACGCCAACACGTTGATCATCGACAACGCGCAGGTTGATCGACAGCTGATGCGCTTGCGCATGCAGCTTGGCCGTGCGTGCGCCGGTTGCGATGGTCAGGGTGTCGAAGAAGTTTTCCTGCTCGACAGCAAGGCCCAGTTTGGCCAGACCCTGAGCGAAGATTGCAGTCATCTGATGCACGCGCTTGGCGATGCGGGTCAGGCCTTGAGGACCGTGATAAACCGCATACATGCTGGCGATGTTGGCCAGCAGAACCTGAGCTGTACAGATGTTGCTGGTGGCCTTCTCGCGGCGGATGTGTTGCTCGCGGGTTTGCATGGCAAGGCGCAGAGCCGGCTTGCCGAAGCGGTCAACCGAGACACCGACCAGTCGGCCCGGCATGTCGCGCTTGAAGGCATCGCGGGTGGCAAAGTAGGCCGCGTGCGGGCCACCAAAACCCAGTGGCACGCCGAAACGCTGAGCGCTGCCCAGGGCAACGTCGGCGCCGAATTCACCTGGCGGCGTGAGCAGGGTCAGGGCGAGCAAGTCGGCAGACACTGCAACCAGCGCGTTGGCCGCGTGGAAACGCTCAACCAGTGCGCGGTAATCGAAGATATCGCCGTTGCTGGCCGGGTATTGCAGCAGAGCGCCGAAGTAGGCGCTGGCGTCGGTGATTTCGGCTTCATCGCCCACAACCACGTCAATGCCCAGCGGTTCGGCGCGGGTGCGCAGAACGTCGAGGGTTTGCGGGTGGCAATGCTGGGAGGCGAAGAAGCTGTTGCTGGCCTTGTTTTTCGACAGGCGCTTGCAGAACGTCATGGCTTCGGCGGCAGCAGTGGCTTCGTCGAGCAGCGAGGCGTTGGCGATCGGCAGGCCGGACAGGTCGCTGATCAGGGTCTGGAAGTTCAGCAGGGCTTCGAGGCGACCTTGAGAAATCTCTGGCTGGTAAGGCGTGTAAGCCGTGTACCAAGCCGGATTTTCAAACAGGTTGCGCAGAATCGGTGACGGCGTATGAGTGCCGTAGTAGCCCTGACCAATGAAGGTCTTGAACTGCTGATTCTTGGCCGCGATGGTTTTGATTTTAGCCAGTGCATCGGCTTCGCTGAGGCCCGGCGTCTGGCCCAGAACGCTGGTGCCTTTGATGCTTTCCGGGATAACGCTGGCGCTCAGAGCTTCCAGCGAGTCGTAGCCCAACTGCGCGAGCATGGCTTCAATATCAGCGTCACGCGGGCCGATGTGGCGCGCGATAAATTCGTTTTGGGTCGTCAGGTCAGTCATCAGCAAACCTCAGGCGTCAGCGTTGGCGTTTAGCAGGCGATCGTACGCTGCTTGGTCAAGCAGGTCGGCGATGGCGCCTGGGTTGGCAGGGCGGAAGCGGAAGAACCAGCCTTTGCCCAGCGGGTCTTCGTTGACCAGCTCAGGGCTTGATTCTAGCTCTGCATTGATCTCAACGACTTCGCCGTCCAGCGGCATGGTGATATTACTGGCTGCCTTGACGGATTCGAGCACGGCGACTTCAGCTTCGGCGCTGTAGGCTTGCGTGTCCGGCAATTGCACGAATACCACATCACCCAGCGCTTCCTGGGCATAGGCGGTGATGCCCACAGTGATCAGGCCATCTGCTTCCTGACGCAGCCATTCGTGCTCGACGGTAAAACGCAATTCGCTCATGTGAACTCCTCAAGTGACAGGCTCGCCTGTTTCTGTTGCAGGCGATGGTCTGATGCTCGCGGTTGGGTCGCGAGCTATTAATCAAACAATCTAGCAAGGGCAGTGCCAGTGCCGGTTTGTTCAATAAAAACCAGTAAAATCAGTCGTTTGAGGGCTTTTCAAGGTTACAGCGAGAACCTTGCTTGTATTGATTTCGATACGGACTTTCAGGGTTAAGGCCTATATCCAGGGCTTGGCCCGCTGAATGCTGGATCTGCGTCGCGTGTATCGAATTGGATACGCTGTGTTGAATTTGATACAGGTTGTGCGTGTCAGCAAGCCAGTAATGGCCAGTTCCGGCTCAGTGAATAGCTGGCGATTGCTGAAGTTCGCGCAGGCGTTGCGCCAGTTGATAGCGCAGCGACTCATCTTCGGTCAGGAGCATGGCGCGCTGCAAATCGAAGCGCGCCGCCTGCGGGCATTCCAATTGTTCAAGCAGATGCGCGCGCGCCAGATGGTCCGGCGCTGACGGTTCGCCCAACTGCAACACCCGCTCGGCATCTTTCAGGGCGGCCAGATAATCATCGGCCTGCGTGTGCAGTTCGCGCAAGTTGCGCGACAAGCGCTGGAGCATGTTCTGGTCGCTGGCCACCTGAAGATACCCGGCCTGTAATTTGGCGTTCGCGCCCTGAGTGCGCAGCAGCAATTCGCGTTGGTCTTGCGGGTACAACCGCCGTCCGCTGCACGGGTCGAGCAGATGGTCCGCGCCGGGAACACGCAGCAGGAAGTAGCCGGGAAAATTAATCCCCTGCAGGGCTATTCCCAGACGCCGCGCTAGCTCCAAGGCAATGATCGCCAGTGATAACGGCTGGCCACAACGCCATTGCAAGACCCTGTGCAAAAGTGCGACGCGAGGCATTAACAGCGGACTGTCGTCCTGACGAAAGCCCTGGTGGCTGAGCTGTCTTAACAGCGGTTGCGCCAGTTCTTGTGGAGGCAGTGAGGGTAATGCCGCGTCTATCTGGCGCTGCAGTTCGCCGAACTGCTCAAGCACGAGGGCCGGTTGCAGCGTCGAATCATGCTCTGCGGCCAGCCACAACGCGGCCTCCAATAAAGCGCTGGGCTGGCGGGAGAGGCACTCGATGCACATGGCGCGTGGATTCATTGGCAAACCCTCTGATGCATCTGTTTTAGCTGGCCTTGAGCGCTGCGTCTAGTGTTTGAGTGCCGGCTGCAGAACGGTTTTATGCCGTAGCCGACAAAACGCTGGGGCATGGCAGTTTTTCGCCTGCTTATGCGCAGAGTTACTCAGCAGCGGCTGGCTTATATCCGCTGGATAAGTCGGGACTCGGGGCGGGGCCTATACTCATCTGAGTGTTCAGCAAGGGGCGCACCATGTTCAGCATGATGTCGGCATCGCGTCTTGAGTCACTGCATATGACCCAGGACCCGGCCACAGGCCTGCGGGCCATTATTGCCATTCACAATACGCAACTCGGCCCGGCACTGGGCGGCTGCAGATTCCTGACCTATCCCGATGAACAAGCCGCCCTGCGCGATGCCCTGCGGCTAGCCCAGGGCATGAGTTACAAGGCCGCCTTGGCCGGATTGGCGCAAGGGGGCGGCAAGGCGGTGATCATGCGCCCGCCGCACGTGAATGATCGCGCCGCCTTGTTCGAGGCATTTGGCCGGTTTATCGAAACCCTCAAGGGTCGTTACATCACCGCAATGGACAGCGGCACCACCAGTGCCGACATGGACTGTATCGCCCAGTACACCCAGCACGTTACTAGCACCACCTCGGCGGGCGACCCGTCACCGCATACCGCAATGGGCGTGTATAGCGGGATTCGTGCGACCGCGATGGCGCGCTTCGGCTGCGATGAGCTTGAGGGCATCCGTGTTGCCATTCAGGGGTTGGGCCACGTCGGCTACGCACTGGCGGCGCATCTGCATGCAGCCGGTGCCGAGTTGATTGTCAGTGATATCGATCAAGGGCGCGTGCAACTGGCGGTCGAAGAGTTCGGCGCCAAGGCGATGCCGACAGATGAGCTGCTCTCAACGCCCTGCGAGATTCTGTCGCCGTGCGGGTTGGGCGGCGTGCTCAATACCGAAAGCGTAACCAGGCTGCGTTGCAGTGCAATCGCCGGCGCCGCCAATAACCAGTTGGCCAATCCTGAAATATCCGACGCCTTGCAAGCGCGGGGCATCCTTTATGCCCCCGATTATGTGATCAATGCCGGCGGCCTGATCTACGTCGCCTTGCAGCATCAGGGGCAGGAGCTGCCGGCGATTACTGCCCATCTGGCGCGGATCAGCCAGCGCCTCACGGAAATTTTTGCCCACGCACAGGCCGACAAACGTCCACCGGCCCGTGTAGCAGACGCGCTGGCAGAGCGCCTGCTGTATCCAAAATAGGTCGCAACACTGAAGCCGCGGCCAAAAGCCAACGCATCGGCAGACGCCCATAAGGTGTCGGGGAGCTAAACATGCAGGACAGCTTGAATATCACCTTCAGCCAATTTCTGGCCACAGACGGTCAACTGCTCGAAGCCTTGCCGGCGTGGGCGGATGACCAGCAGTTGCTGATTGGCTTGTACCAGCAAATGGTTTTGACCCGCCTGTTTGATCAAAAGGCCGTCGCCTTGCAACGCACTGGGCGGATTGGCACCTATGCGCCCACGCTGGGCCAAGAGGCCGTTGGCGTGGGAATCGGCGCAGCGATGCATGCCGATGACGTGCTGGTGCCGTACTACCGCGATACTGCCGTGCAAGTGATGCGCGGCGTGAAGATGGAGGAAATTCTGCTCTATTGGGGCGGCGATGAGCGCGGCAGCGACTACGCCGATCCGGCTGTCGCACAGGACTTCCCGCTCTGCGTACCCATCGCCACGCAGGCTTTGCATGCGTGCGGCGTCGCCAGCGCGATGAAAATTCGTGGCCAGCACCGGGCTACCGTCACCACTTGCGGTGATGGCGCGACCAGCAAGGGCGATTTTCTCGAAGCATTGAACGTCGCCGGAGCCTGGCAATTGCCCGTGGTGTTCATCGTCAATAACAACCAATGGGCAATCTCGGTGCCGCGCAAGATCCAGTGCGCTGCCGCCACGCTGGCGCAAAAGGCAATCGGTGCCGGTTTCAGCGGCGAACAGGTCGATGGCAACGATGTGCTGGCGGTTTATCACCGCACGCGCCTTGCGCTGGAGCGAGCCCGGCAAGGTAAAGGCCCGACCTTAATCGAGTGCATGAGTTATCGGCTGGGCGATCACACCACCGCCGACGATGCCAGCCGGTACCGGCCTGATGCCGAGGTCAAGCAAGCCTGGCTGAGTGAGCCGATCAAACGCATGCAGGCGTTCTTACGGGCGCAACAGTGTTGGGATGAGAGCCGCGAGCAGGCGATGATCAATACGTGTCAGGCCCAGGTACAAGCAGCGGTCGATGCATTCGAAGGTGTCGATGCGGCGCCAGTCGAGTCGATTATCGACTACGTCTACGCGCAGTGGCCGCAGGCGCTCGCAGAGCAACGTGAAGACTTGCTGGAGCGCGCCAGTCGCAGGGAGGCCGAGCATGAATGAGCCAAGCAAATTAAGCCTGCTCGAGGCGGTGAATCTGGCGCTGCACCGGGCCATGAATGAAGACGAAAACGTGGTGGTGCTCGGCGAAGATGTTGGCGTAAACGGCGGTGTATTTCGCGCCACTCAGGGTTTGCGCGATGCATTCGGCTTGAAGCGGGTGATCGACACACCGTTGGCCGAAACCATGATCAGCGGATTGGCGGTCGGCATGGCGGCGCAGGGGCTGAAACCGGTCATGGAAATCCAGTTCATGGGCTTTATCTACCCGGCGCTGGATCATCTGGTGTCGCATGCCAGCCGCATGCGCAATCGCACGCGTGGCCGGCTGACATGCCCGTTAGTGTTACGCACGCCAATGGGCGCCGGTATTCGCGCGCCGGAACATCACAGCGAAAGCACCGAAGCGATGTTTGCGCAGATTCCCGGCCTGCGCGTAGTCATTCCTTCATCGCCGGCCAGAGCATACGGCCTGTTACTCGCGGCCATCGACGACCCGGACCCGGTGGTGTTTCTCGAGCCGACGCGGCTGTACCGGATGAACCCGCAACCGCTGGTGGACGATGGCAAACGCTTGCCGCTGGACACCTGCTTCACCTTGCGCGAAGGCGCAGACCTGACCCTCATCACTTGGGGCGCCAGCGTGCATGAAAGCCTGCTGGCGGCGGCTGCGTTGAGCGAGCAGGGCGTTTCGGTCGAGGTGATTGATGTGGCCTGCGTCAAACCTCTGGATATGGACACGCTGCAGGCTTCGGTGCGCAAAACCGGACGCTGCGTGATTGTTCACGAAGCGCCGAAGAGTTGCGCGGTTGGCAGTGAGATTGCCGCCGGTTTGTATGAGCGCGCATGGCTGGATTTGCAGGCGCCCATCGTCCGCGTAACTGCGCCGGATATTCCACCGCCTTTGTACCGGATGGAACAACTCTACATCCCCGCGGTGACAGACATTCTCAGTGCGTGCACCGAGGTGCTCGAATACGCCTGATAGCCAGCGCTCAACTGTGCAGGAGAGCCGTATGAAGAACTTCAAATTACCCGATTTGGGTGAGGGGTTGCAGGAGGCAGAAATCGTTCAGTGGCATGTCGCTGCGGGCGATACGGTCAAGGCAGATCAGTTGCTGGTCTCGGTCGAAACCGCCAAGGCAATTGTCGATATTCCCGCGCCTTATGATGGCGTGGTGCTGAAAACCTTCGGCAACGAGGGCGATATTCTGCATGTCGGTGAGCCGCTGTTGGCGTACGAAGGCGAAGCGGATGCCGGCACCGTGGTCGGGCGCCTGGACGGCGGCAAAGCCGAGCAGGAAGATCACTTTTTCATCGGTGCAGCGCCTTCGACCCGTGAGCATGCGGCCGCACGTGCGACGCCTGCCGTGCGCCAGTTTGCGCGGCAGGTTGGCGTTGATCTCGACGGGCTCAGCGGCAGCGGCAGCAATGGCCTGATCACCAGAGCGGATGTCGAGGCGGCAAGCCAGACGGCACGCGATAAATTCGGCGGGGAGAAACTGCGCGGAGTGCGCCGCAGCATGGCCATCAATATGGCGCGCTCGCATGCGCAAGTGGTGCCGGTGGTGATCGTCGGCGATGCCGACTTGCATCGCTGGAAGCAAGCGCGTGACCCGATGGTGCGGCTGGCTCAGGCAATCGCTCAGGCCTGTACAGTCGAGCCGGTACTCAATAGCTGGTTTGACGGTCAGTCACTGTCGATCAAGCAGCATCAGAGCCTGGATCTTGGCATTGCGGTTGATAGCCCCGATGGCCTGTTTGTGCCGGTGCTGCGTGATGTTGGCGCGCGTAGCGCCGAGGACCTGAAAGAGGGCATGGCGCGATTGCGCGCGGATGTTAAGGCGCGCTCGATTCCGCCGCAGGAAATGATGGGCGCGACCATCACGCTGTCGAACTTTGGCACGCTGTTTGGCCGTTACGCCAACCCGATCATTGTCCCGCCGCAAGTGACCATCATCGGCGCCGGAGGCATCCGTGATGAACCCGTTGCGGTTGCCGGCAAGGTCGTGGTGCACCCGATTTTGCCGTTGTCGCTGACCTTCGATCACCGCGCTGTTACGGGAGGCGAGGCCGCGCGATTTCTTAAGGCATTGGTCGATGCACTGGAGCAGCCCTGAATCGAAAACGGGCTCACCGTAGTGAGCCCGTTGGCAATTGCATGGTATCGCCTGGCTACTGAATGGCGCTGTGTTCAGCGACCTGTATCGCGGGTCGCCAGCACCATGTGGTTGTCAGTAGCCAAGCAGTCTGGGCAAGGTCAGGGTTATTGCGGGAACGCAGGCGATAATGAAGGTCGCGATGGTCAGGATGGCCACGAATGGCAATGCCCGTTTCGAGATGTCTTCAATGGCCGTTCCCGAAATACCCGAGGCAATGAACAGGTTCTCGCCCATGGGCGGCGTCATGAAGCCGATGCTCAGGCAGCAGATCAGGACGATGCCAAAGTGCACCGGATCGATCCCCAGCGTGTAGGTGATTGGCAGAATCACCGGTGTCAGAATCATGATCGCAGCCAGCGTTTCCATGAACATGCCGACAAACAGCAGGAACCCGATGATCAGTATCCAGATCAGGTAGATGTTGTCCGTCAGGCTCAGCATTGAGTCGGCCACCACCGCCGGAATCTGATTTTCTACCAACAAGCGGCCGAACACTGTGGCGGTAAACAGAATCACCAGCACCCTGCCAGTGATCCAGGTGGTGGTTTCCAGCGATTTGAAAATCTCCGGTAAACGCAGTTCCTTGTGGATGAACAGGCCGACAAACAAGGTGTAGAAAATTGCCACGATGGCAGATTCGGTCGGCGTAAACAGCCCGGTGTAAATGCCGCCGAGAATCACGAATGGCGCCAGCATCGACCAGAAACCATCGCGCATGGCCTTGCGTATCTTGCTGCCTGACCAGCCATCATTGCTGCCGGTGTAGCCGAGTTTTTTGCAGCGAAAGTAATTCATGATCAGCAAGCCGCCCGCCAGCATCAAACCGGGCACCACACCTGCAATAAACAGTTTGGGAATCGACACGGTGTCAAAGGCGCCGTACTTCTCCACCGCAGCCGGCGGTGGCAGCATGCCCATGGCCGAGATCCCGAAGATCACCATCGGAATCGACGGCGGAATGATGATGCCAAGCCCGCCGGATGAGGCCGTAACGGCCGACGCGTACCCTTTGGCGTAGCCGCGCTTGACCATCGCCGGAATCATCAGCATGCCGACGGCAGCCGTGGTCGCGGGGCCTGAGCCCGATATTGCACCGAAGAACAGGCAAGCCAGTACGGCTGCGGCAGACATGCCACCGGTAATCGGCCCGGCAAAGCTTTCGGCCAGCGTTACAAGCCGCCTGGAAATACCGGCTGCCTCCATGAGCGCCCCGGCGAGAATAAATGCCGGCAGTGCCATCAGTGGAAATGAGCCCACAGAGGTGAAGGCAATCTGGACGAACTTGATCGGGTTCTCACCCAGATAAAGAAACGAGGCCAAGGCCGATACTGCCAATGAAATGCTGATGGGCGTGCCTATCAGCAATAGCAGAATGAACGAGCCGAAAAGGATATAGACGATCGTGGTATCAACCATGGACCCGCTCCTGAAACTGGTTTACTTCGCGGGTGTTTTTGGCTTGGGAGTCCTGAATGATCTTTTCCAGTTCCTGGGCTTCCGGGTCGCGAATATCGATGCCCTTGACCAGCTTGTAATAGTTGACCTGAAGGACGCGCAAGGTCATCAAGGTGAACGCAATTGGCAGAACCAGATACAGGTACTTCATCGGGATGCCCAGCGTCTGCGATTTCCAGAAGACATTGGCCTTCATGAAGAACATCACGCTGAGGTAGACGAAATAGCAGTTGAAGCAGACCCAGATCAAATCCGACAGCGCTTCCAGCGCTACAGCAACCTTGCGTGGCATCAACTTGAACTGGAACGTAACGCGGTTGTGTGCGGCTAATTTGGCCGCGTAACTGGCGCCGAAGAATGCGAACCAGACAAACATGTAGGTAACCAATTCCTCGGTCCATGAAAGGGAGTGATTGAACAGGTTACGGCTGAGAATTTGCGCAAACAGGATAATTACAAACAGGGCCAACAGGACCCGGCAAATGTAATTCTCGAGGTTGTCGATAATTTTGAAGAAGCGGCTGGCAGGTTTCATGATCGCCTTCCTGAACGCTCGGCTTCAGGGTAGAAGCGGGCGTTGTGCTGCGTGAGCAATTAGCCCGCAGCGAACAGCAAGTTCGCCGCAGACCGTGACCAGGGAAAGGGGGTACAGGTGCCGGGGTTGCCGGCACCTGACGGTTTAGATGGTGTCGCGACCCAGAGCCTTGAGCACGACATTGACCTGATCTTTACCGCCGATTTGCTCGTAGTACTTAGGCCACACCTTGCTGACTGCCAGATCGATCCATTCTTTCTCACCATTGGCCGGGTCGGTGATTACCATGCCTTTGGCGGTCAGCTCTTGCTTGATCTTGTCTTCTTGTGCAACCAGCCACTTTTCACTGTGCAAGGTGGCAGCTTTGCCTGCATCCAGAATGATCTGCTGCATTTCCGGAGTCTGCTCTTCAAACATCGACTCGCTGACAATCAGCGGCTCAATGGAGAACAGGTAGCGCAGGTTGGTGACGTACTTCTGCACTTCGTCGAACTTCATCGCGTTCACAGTCAGGTACGGGTTGTCCTGACCATCGACCACTTTCAGTTGCAAGCCGGTAAACGTCTCCGACCAGGCCATTGGCGTTGGGTTAATTCCCCAGGCGCGATAGGTGTCGATCATGATTTCGTTTTTCGGTACGCGAATCTGCAAACCCTTGAGGTCGGCGACGGTGTTCACCGGCTTTTTCGAGTTGGTCAGTACCCGGAAACCCGAGTAAGCCCAGCCGATGATTCGCACACCGGCATCGCGCACGGTGTTGTCGATCAACTGCTTGCCGATGTCGCTCTGCGTCATGGCCACGGCATCATCCAGGCTCTGGATCATGTAGGGCATGGTCAGAATGCCAACGGACGGCGAGAACGGTGTGACGTTGTTGATCGCCAGAATCGAGAAGTCGAGGGTGCCCATTGCGGCGTTACTGACGGTGTCTTCTTCGCTGCCAAGTTGGCCATTGAGAAATAGCTTGGCTTCATCCTTGCCGTTGGTACGGGCTTTCAGCTCCTCAGCAAACTTCAGGCCGAGTTCGTGTTGGGTGCCGCCGGCACCGTCGCCCACTGCAACACGGAAGGTCTTCGCGTGGGTCATGCTGCTGCCAAGCGCAGATGCCAGTAGGCACATGGCGAGGGCGAGCGGTCGGGTGAACTGTTTGCTGGTTGTCATAACTGCGTACTCCGTTCTAGTTGTTTTGGATTACGAAAGTGCAGGCCGAGCGGTTTCCAAAATCCTGGGACCAAACTCGAGCAAAACCGAAGAGACGTGTGTTGCATTGCAGTGCTGCTAATGTCTGCGATGCCGCATTATTTTCCCGTCTTTACGTTTGACCGGGACCAATAATCCGCCTGTGTTTGAGGTCTGTTTAGGGCCACATCAAGCGCCTGTCTGGGGCCAGTTTGAAGTGCGCGGTTTAGGGGCAATAAATCGCTCTAAATCAGCTGTTTGCACCAAAAAATGACTCATTTTTATGAGCGTAAAAGGGGCGCTGAAGGGGCCAGTTGGCAGCGATGGTGCACGCCTACTGGCGTGTGTGCAAGAGCTGTAAAATCTCGTCGAAAACCCGGTTGTCGAAGCTCTGTGACAAGTCCAGTTCGAGGCTGTTCTGGTAGTAGTTGCTAAGATCCAGGCCCACGCCCAACGCATATAATTCCACGCCGGACTGCTGCTCGATCTGCCGTGCGACCTGTTTCAGGTGCAGGTCGAGAATGTCCTGATCATTGGTTTGATGGGTGGCGCTGTCCATTGGGCAGCCGTCGCTGATCATGATCAGGATGCGCCGTTTGGCATCACAGCGGCGCAACCGCTGATGCGCCCAGAGCAAGGCTTCACTGTCGACGCTCTCGCGGAACAGATCCGATTTCAGCAGCGCCGCAATGCTTGGCCGCGCTTTGCGCCAAGAGGTGCTGGCGTCTTTGTATACGCGGTGCTCAAGCTCATTTAAACGGCCAGGATTGGCCGGTTGGCCTGCCGCGCGCCAACGTTTAAGCGGTCGTCCGCCATTCCACTGGCCAGTGGTGAAGCCAAGGATCTCACTCTTGGCGCCGGCTAATTCAAGGGCGCGACTCAAGGTGTCGACCAGTAACGCAATCGACTCAATGTGATTACGCATTGAGCCTGAGTTGTCGACCAGCAGGGTCACGCAGCAATCGCTGTGCGGCCGCTCGCGTTCATGGCGAAATATCTCGCGCTGCTCGGGGCTTATGATCAGGCGGCTGAGTCTGCCAGCGTCTATTTGACCGTCCGCCTGAGCAAACGCCCAACCATCGCGTTGCGGTTCGGCCAGCAGGTTACGCAGGCGTCTGGCCAGTCTCGGCAGATTCAGGCCTTGTTCGGCCGCGCGCTGGTCGAGGCGTTGGCGAAGCTGCTTTAACAGGTCGCTGCGCACCAGATTCGCGGCGTTCAACTCGCGATCATAGTCGTGGCTGAAAACCGGGTAGGTGAACGCGTCGTGGCCGTTGCGTGTCCTGCCTGCGCCAGCCGTCGTGGCGTGTTCATCGCCCGTTGCATCGCTCTCACTGTCGAGCAGCAAGGCAAAAGCCAGGTGTGATTTTTCAGCAATTTCCGAGACTTTGCGTTCATCGTTATTGAGCAGTTCTGCATCAAGCTGATCCAGCAGTTCGACTACTTTATCGGCAATCCAAAGCGCATGTTCGCCGAAGCGTAGTTGTTCATTACGCGTTCGCCTTAGCAGTCCGAAGTGCGCGCCGAAGTGGCCGAGCAGGCTCAGGCGCGGCGCTTCAATGAGCATTTCAGTTTGTTCGCTGGCGCGCCCGCCGCAGAGCAGGAACCAACTCATTTGCGCCACAGTGAAGAGCATCAGGCCGACGTGCCCTTCGGCTTGCCCTGAGTCCAGAAACTGCTGGCTCCAGTTGCCGTAGCGCTGCATAAGATTACGTTTCATGCCCGGATGGCAGTCACTCACCAGTGATTCAACGCGCAGTTGCTCAAGCAGTTCGAATACCAGCCGGGCAATCGGATGCGCAGGTAATTGCGTGTGCAAAAGCGCGCGGTCGCTGTGCTTGAGTTTCAGCGCCAGGCTGTCGGCGACGGCGCGGTAGGCCGCAAAGTTATCCTGTTGTGGATCTGGGTGCAGATGCGGTGCGCGCACCGCAACGCGCTGGCCGTCGACTTCCAGTCGGGCGCCGCGATAGCGCACGCGACGCTCTCCGGAGAACGCCCTCAGAGACGCAGCGCACAGCTCTTCGAGTTGCTGTTGGCGCTTCTCGCGTCGTGGTTGTTGCATGTCACTGCTCACGCCAGCGCCAAGTGCGGCAACGCCGATTCTTGCAGTTCATCATCGAAGCAGCGCTGGTAGTATTCCGCGACAATGCTGCGCTCGGCTTCGTCGCACTTGTTGAGAAATGACAGGCGAAATGCCAGCGCCGGATCACCGAATATCTCAGTGTTTTCGGCCCATGCAATCACACCGCGTGGCGACATCAGTGTTGATAGGTCGCCACAGGCAAAGCCCTCACGGGTCAGGCCGGCCACCGCCACCATCGACTCAAGCAGTTGTGCAGGGTAGAGGGCAAGCAGTTGCGGAACCCGCGCGGCTACAATTGCCTGCTCCTCAGCCGGGGGCAGGTAGTTCAGGCAGGCGACGATATTCCAGCGGTCGAGCTGCGCCTGATTGAGCACTTGTGTGCCGCTGTATAAGCCATTGAGGTTGCCCAAACCGACCGTGTTAGATGTGGCGAACAGGCGAAACTGCGGGTGTGGGGTGATCAGCTGATTCTGGTCGAGCAAGTTGAGTTTGCCGTCACGCTCAAGAATGCGCTGAATAACGAACATCACGTCCGGGCGCCCGGCATCGTATTCATCGAATATCAGAGCCACTGGCCGGCGCAGCGCCCACGGCAGAATGCCTTCCTGAAATTCGGTGACCTGTTTGCCGTCCCGCAACACAATCCCATCCTTGCCGATCAAGTCCAGGCGGCTTATGTGGCCGTCCAGATTAACCCGCACGCAAGGCCAGTTGAGCCGCGCCGCTATCTGCTCGATATGGGTTGATTTGCCCGTGCCGTGCAAGCCCTGAAGCATCACCCGACGGTTGCGGGTAAAACCTGCCAACACCGCTTGCGTGACTTCCGGATTAAACCGGTAGGCGCTGTCGATTTCCGGCACCTGATGATCGTGCTTGAGCAGGACTGGTACGCGCATGTTGCTGTCGATACCGAACAGTTCACGGGCAGAGACCAGCCGGCTGGCAGATTCAAGGGTCAGATCAGTCATGCGCAGTGCCTCTGAAACGGAATGAGTTCAACCGATTCTATGGGCGCTATTGATCAGGGGCAGGGGCCAGTTGGCATTCAACGATGGGCCAGGAACGGGCTTAAACAGTGGAGCTTTGCTGGGGCTGGAGCCAAAACTGCAGTGCAACTGGCTCTATGGCAGGCGCGCGTGCGCGCTAAGGATGGGGCCAGACAGAAACAATAAAGAGGCTTCCCGCATGTCGAACACGACTCTGACCCTTGCCCTCAACAGCCAGCTGAGAGATTTGTTTCAGCGCTATGAGGCGCATACACAGGTAACACCGGAGCAATATGTCGAGGCCTTGCTGGCCAAGACCTTGCCTACCTTGCAGGCTGTAGTTGAGGCGCTGGATGAAGCCGGTGGTGACTCCGAGGCGATGGCCCAGCTGTTCGCTAGCAAAATGGCGCAGATGGCTCAACCCGCTGCGCCCGCACAGGCCTGACACTCAGGCCAGGCATTCGATTTTCTGGCGAATCTCGGCCAGTTTGCCTTCCATCACGCGTTCCAGATGCTGGAGATCCTGCAATACCTCGGCCTTGGGCGAGAGTTGCGGGACTTCAGCTGTGGTCAGTTGTTTGAGTTCTGCCAGTGCGCTGCATAATACCGGGCTGCTGTTGCTCAGCTCTGCGTAAGCCTGGCTGTGCCGACTCTGGCCCGGGATGGCTGTGCGCGGATGAGCGAAGGTGAACTTCTGGCTGTGTGCTCGCAATGAGCTGGCCGGACGCTCAAAGTAGATCTTCAGTACATCGCGGTCACGCTCCTGGCGCAAACTGAAGCGTTTGATTGATTCTACAGCGCTAATGCCCATCTCTTTCAGGGTTGGGTAGTCGGTCATGGCAGTTACCTCAGAAATCAGTGATCGATAATTCGGCTCCATTGCAAGCGCACGGCAATCAACCCGGCTGAAGAGTCCTCAGCTGAGCAAATTGGGGCGGATTGTTATTGTTTTCAGCGATTCTCGATCTGCATGTCAGGTGCAAGGCGCAGTTCGGAAGGGGGTGCCGCTCTCCTGCGGAGAGGTGTGCACAGTTTAGTCGGCAAGCTCGATTGGCCAAGAGCCAGCATTGGACCTGCGATGGGGCCAGCGTTGTTCTGGCAAGCAAAAGCCCCGCAGCGGATTAACGCAGCGGGGCTTTTATCAGCCAACTTTCAGGAGTGTGGCTTAGCTGTTGGTGACCGGCGCCGTGGACATTCGCGGCGCTGCTGTTGTTGATTTCTTGCGATTACCAATCCACCAGGCCGAGTAGGCACTCACCGCGCCGGCGAACAACACATACAGGCACGTCGTCCACGGTTGCCCGTCACTGCTGCGCATCAGCGCGGTGGCAATCATCGGGGTCAGGCCGCTGGCGAATATCCCTGAGAATTGATAGACGAACGAGATGCCGGTGTAGCGCACTTTGGCGTCAAATAACTCGCAGAACAGAGCGGCTTCCGGGCCATAAACGGCGGCATAGAAAATCCCGAACGGGATTACGATCGCCATCCAGATGAGGAACATATTGCCCTCGCTGGTCATCATCAACCAGAAGGCCGGGAATGCCGCCAGTGCGGTAATCAGTGAACCCCAGAAGTACACGCGGGTGCGGCCGATGCGGTCACTCAATGCGCCAAACATGGGGATCGTAAAGCACATCACCACCGCCGCAACCATGACCCCGATAAGTGCTTCGGAGCGCGGTAAATTGAGGGTCTGGGTCAGGTAACTGAGGGAGAACACGCCGAATACGTTGAAGAACACCCCGTCGATATACCGCGCTCCCATACCGGCGAGAACGTTCTTCGGGTAGCGCTTCATCATGTCGACAAATGGAATGGCGGCTTCGGCGTTGTCGGCTTTGACTTTGGCGAACTCCGGGCTTTCCATGACGTTCAGGCGAATCCAGGTGCCGACAAATACCAGACCGGCGCTGAGCAGGAAGGCGATCCGCCAGCCCCACTCGAGAAACTGTGTCTCGGTGAGGAAGTACGACAGCGCACCGACAACGCCCGAGGCCAGACAAAGGCCGATGGCAAGGCCGATTTGCGGCAGGCTGGCATAGAATCCGCGCTTATGCTTCGGCGCATATTCGAAGGCCATTAGCACCGCGCCTCCCCACTCACCGCCCAAGCCAATGCCCTGGAAAACACGCAGCAGCAGCAGGAGCAAAGGCGCCCAGATGCCGATACTGTCATAACTGGGCACCAGGCCAATCAAGAAGGTCGCCACGCCCATGATCATCATGGTCATGACCAACATACTTTTTCGACCGATCTTGTCGCCAAAGTGGCCGAAGATAACCCCGCCAATCGGCCGGCTCAAAAAGCCGACAGCGAAGGTGCCGTAAGCCAGCATGGTTGAAATCAGTGGATCATCACTGGGGAAGTAGAGCTGGTTGAAAACGATGCCGGCGACGACGCCGTAAAGGAAAAAATCGTACCACTCGATAGTGGCGCCTATGACACTTGCGATTACGACTTTGCGCACGGGATTTGGCGTGGACATGTCAGTATTCCTTTGTGTTTGGCTCGGCAATCAAGCCGCTTGCGCACAGCTCGCGCGCCACGGCGGCTCTATTGCTGCAGTGACTCAAGAGGCGTGGGCACACAACTCTGAGGTTTTTGTCGGGTTGACGTTGACCGTGGCCAGCGACGGCTTGAGCGCATCTTCGAGAATCATCGTCGAGGCCTTCTCGGCAATCATCACCACCGGCACGTTGGTGTTGCCGGAAACCAGCGTCGGCATGATCGAGCAGTCGACCACGCGCAAGCCCTGGAGGCCGTGAACACGTAAACGTGAGTCGACCACCGCCAATGGGTCTGAACCCATTTTGCAGGTGCCGGACGGGTGGAAGATGGTCGCGCCGTATTGCCGGCAGAACTCGAGGATTTGCTCGTCACTCTGCGCTTCAATGCCGGGCAGGTGCTCGCGTTTGATCAAGTCCTTGAGCGGGCCGGTGGCCGCCAGTTTGCGGGTGTAACGAACCCCAGCAATTACGATCTGGCGATCAAGCTCGGTCGACAGGTAGTTGGGCTGCATCGACGGCGGCTGATTGGGATCGGCCGAGACAATGCGCACGTACCCGCGACTCTCCGGCCGCAACTGGCACACCGACATGGTGAAGCCTGAGAACGGATGCACTTTGCCGCCAGCCGAATCGGCGCTGAGCGTGCCGAAATGGTACTGAATATCCGGCGTCTTGCTTTGCTCAATAACCTTGGTAAACAAGCCACCCTGGTTAATGCCGATTGCCAGCGGACCGCTGCGGGTAAACAGCCATTGCAGGCCCATGCGCAGTTTGCGCCACGGCGAACGCAGTTCGTCGTTGGTGGTAATCGGGCGGGTGCATTCGTACATCATGCGAATTTGCAGATGGTCCTGCAGATTCTCACCCACGCCAGGGAGGTCTTTTACCAGCGGGATCGAGAACTTCTGTAAAAGCTCGCTCGGGCCAACGCCGGAGAGTTGCAGCAGTTGTGGCGATTGCAGGGCGCCGGCGCTGAGGACGACCTCGCGTTTGGCTTTTACCGTGAATTGCTGGCCGTTTTGCTCATACACCACCGCATTGGCCCGTGTCCCTTCAAACAGCACGCGCTGGGCTTTAGCCTGCGAGATGATGGTCAGGTTGCTGCGTTTTTGTGCAGGTTTCAGGTAGGCGACAGCGGTGCTGCAACGCAAGCCATTGCGGGTGGTCAGCTGGTAGTAGCCAACACCTTCCTGATCGCCACTGTTGAAATCCCTGCTGCGCGGAACGCCCAGCTCAACGGCTGCGTTGATGAAACCTTCTGTGAGTGGGTGGCGGGCCTTGATGCTGGAGGCGCTGAGTGGCCCGTCTGTGCCGCGGGTAGGGCCGGGGCCGAGGTCGTTATTTTCGCTGCGACGAAAATACGGCAGTACATCCTTCCAGGCCCAGCCTTCGTTGCCCGCGTCGGCCCAGGCATCGTAGTCGGCCTGTTGACCGCGAATGTAGATGAGCCCGTTAATGGAGCTGCATCCACCCCACACCTTGCCTCGCGGCCAATAGATGCGGCGGTTGTTCATGCCAGGATCGGGGTCGGTGTAGAACCCCCAGTTATAGACAGGGTGGAACATGGTTTTGGCATAGCCGATAGGGATGTGGATCCACGGATACCGATCCGGTGGGCCGGCTTCGAGCAAGCAGACGCTGTAGCGCCCGTTCTCGCTGAGCCGGTTAGCCAGCACACAGCCAGCAGATCCAGCACCCACTACGACGAAGTCATAGATGAGCGACATTCGAAATCCTCTTTGTTTTTATTAGTGCGAAACCGAACTTCGAGATCAAATTAGAACAAAACGGTTCATTGTTGTTGGGCCAGAAATGACTTGTGATTGAGTCCACGGCCTTGTATTTACTGGCCTGTAAGATATTTTGTTTATAATCATGGAGTTATTTTCATGCCACAACTAACAGGCGGTATGGCAAATGGAACGAAACGTATCAAAAGCAGATGAGGCGCTGGACGCTGCTACGCCAGATCGCAGCTTGCGGGCTTTGTTGCTGCTCGACGCCATCGCTCAGTCCGACTCACCCTTGTCGCTGGCGCAACTGAGTCATCGTCTGGATACGCCCAAGGCCACATTGCTAAGGATGGTGCAGGCGATGGAGCGGCTGGGGTTCTTGCTGCGCGAAGAGGACGAAAAGTCCTATTTGCTCGGCCCGCGTTCGGGGCAGCTTGGTTTGCACCTGTTGCGCAATGGTGTGGTTATGCAGCGCCATCGGCTGATTCTTGAATCGCTGGTTCGCAAACTGGGGGAAACCTGCAATCTGACTGCGCTGGATGGCTCGCAAGTGATCTATATCGATCGGGTCGAGACCACAGAACCGCTGCGCCTGCATGTCGAGCCTGGCACGCATGTTCCGCTGCACTGTACGGCGAGCGGCAAGCTGTTTCTGGCTGAAATGCCGGTTGCAGATCGTGAGCAACTATTGACCTGCATTCCATTGCTGGCGCAGACCTCGCGCACCATCACCGACACGGGTTTGCTGCAAGCCGAGCTTGAGCGTATTCGCAGCCGGGGCGTGGGTATCGACAGTGAGGAATTTGTGACGGGGATGGTCGCCGTGGCTGTGCCTATTCGCGATGCGCAGGGGCGTTGTGTGGCCGCACTGGCGTGTCATGCGCCGACTGCGCGCAAGAGCCTGAATGACTTGATTGATGGAATTGAAGACATGCAGGCGGCAGCAGCGCAACTGGCCTTGATGTTTGTCTCGCAAACAACCGGCGCCTGAAACAGCGGGGGCGCCGGTGCCCAGGCTTCAGATAAACAAGCCGCTTAGCGGGGACGATGCATCAGCGCTCAAACGACGCGGCATGCGTCCGGCCTGATACGCTTCTCGTCCGGCGCTAACGGCCTGACGCATGGCCGAGGCCATGCGAATCGGTTCGCGTGCGCGGGCAATTGCGGTATTCATCAGGACGCCATCGCAGCCCAGTTCCATGGCAATTGCCGCGTCGGATGCCGTGCCTACGCCGGCGTCAACGATTACCGGCACATGGGCGTTTTCGACAATCAGGCGAATGTTGTAGGGGTTGCGAATACCCAGTCCCGAGCCGATTGGCGCACCCAATGGCATCACTGCCACGCAGCCCAGTTCTTCCAGGCGCCGCGCTACCAACGGGTCATCACTGGTGTAAACCATCACCTTGAAACCCAGCTCAACCAGTTGGCGCGCAGCAATCAGGGTTTCGCCGATATCGGGGTAGAGTGTTTGCTCATCACCGAGAACTTCGAGTTTGACCAAGTCATGGCCATCAAGCAGTTCGCGGGCCAGCAAGCAGGTGCGTACGGCATCCTTGGCGGTGTAGCAGCCTGCGGTGTTGGGCAGGAGCGTGAATTTTTCGGGCGCAATGGCATCGAGCAGATTCGGTTCCTGAGCATTCTGGCCAAGGTTGCTGCGGCGCACAGCAAAGGTGACGATCTGCGCGCCGCTGGCATTCACGGCGGCTTGTGTCTCAGCCAAGTCTGCATAGTGGCCAGTACCAACCAGTAAGCGCGACTGAAAGGCCTGGCCGGCAATTATCAGCGGGTCCGCTATTGCGGCTGCGTGGGTCATAAACACTCCTGATCAACAGAATTAAATCCTTACTTGCGGCTATCGCAAAGCCCGAATCAGCCGCCGCCGATGGCGTGGACTATTTCGAGGCGATCGCCGCTTTGCAGGCGCCGTGTGGCCAGCTCACTGCGCGCAATAACCTGCAGGTTGTGTTCAACAGCCAGACGTCGTTCAACCAGACCGTTCAACTCCAGCAGTTCGAGCAGGCTCAGGTTTTCGGGCACTTGCTGCGCGGTGCCGTTAAGGATGATTTCAATCATGCGTGTATCGCACCGTGGTGGTTCGCTTTGTCTGCATGGTTGATTGATTCTGTGCGCCTCAGAAGGGCCAATGGTGCCAGCCATATTGGTCCAGTACGGCTCGGCGAAACGCCCCTGTGCGGCGCTGGCACCTCAGTTGGGTAAAAACTGGTTCTATGTGCGCTGGCGCCATGCTCCTAGTTTCATCACCAGAGGCTGAGCCTGCATTTACAGAACGCAGCCTGACGCTGGATAACCGCGGCCGCATGAATCTCCACCCCGGCCGCCGACAATTACAAAGTCCCACGCTGGAGGTTGGCATGAACACCATGACGAATGAAATTGATGCAGCTGAAGTGCTGGCCAGTGACCGCAGTCACGTATGGCACCACATTACCCAACACAAGCCGCTTGAACAGAATGATCCGATGATCATTGTTGAAGGCAAAGGCATGCGCGTGTGGGACATCAATGGCAATGAATACCTGGATGCAGTGTCGGGCGGCGTGTGGACTGTCAACGTTGGCTATGGCCGTGAAAAGATTGCCGATGCGGTGCGCGATCAACTGGTTAAGCTCAATTACTTTGCAGGCTCGGCCGGTAACATTCCGGGTGCCTTGTTCGCCAAAAAACTGATCGAGAAAATGCCCGGCATGAGCCGCGTGTATTACTCGAACTCAGGCTCTGAGGCCAACGAGAAGGCCTACAAAATTGTTCGCCAGATTGCCCATAAGAAGTACGGCGGCAAGAAGCACAAGATTCTCTTCCGTGAGCGTGATTATCACGGGACCACCATCACCGCGTTGAGCTCGACCGGTCAGTTTGAGCGCAAGAGCCAGTACGGCCCGTTCACTCCAGGGTTCGTCGAGTTCCCGCATTGCTGCGAATACCGCTCACAGTTCGGTGATGTCTCGGATTACGGCGTTCGCGCGGCACTGGAAATGGAAAAAGTGATCTTGGCCGAGGGCCCGGACACAGTTGGCGCGGTGGTACTTGAGCCCATTACGGCGGGTGGCGGGGTGATTACTCCGCCGGCTGGCTACTGGGAAACCATTCAGGCCATTTGCAAGAAATACGACATTCTTCTGCACATTGATGAAGTGGTGTGTGGCCTCGGACGCACCGGCAAGTGGTTCGGTTATCAGCACTACGGCATCAAGCCGGATATCGTCACCATGGCCAAAGGGGTTGCCAGTGGCTATGCAGCGATCTCTTGCACCGTGACCACCGAAGAGGTTTTCGAGTCGTTCAAGGGCGAAGCTGACGACCGCATGGGCTACTTCCGTGATATCAGCACTTTCGGCGGCTGCACTGCCGGCCCGGCAGCGGCGCTGGCCAACATGCAGATCATCGAAGAGGAGGGTTTGCTCGAGAATGTCACGCAAATGGGTGAGTACTTCATGGCCCGTTTGCGTGAGCTGCAAGACAAGCACCCGCTGATTGGTGATGTGCGTGGCAAGGGGCTGTTCTGTGGCTTGGAACTGGTCAAGGACCGGCAAACCAAAGAGCCGGTGGCAGAGAGCGTGGCCATTGCCGTCGCCGCAGATTGCATGCGCCAGGGCGTCATTATCGGGCGTACCAATCGCAGCTTTGAACAGTTCAATAACACCCTGTGCTTCAGCCCGGCGCTGATTGCGAGCCAGGCTGAACTGGATCAGATCATCACCGCCGTGGACAACGCGCTGGCCCGAGTGGGCGGCGGCGCTTAACTTCAGTAAAGGCGTTTAATCAGCCGGGATGACCTGTGTGAACGGGTCTCCCGGCTTTGGCGTTTTGTCCATAAATGCGGCTGATGCCGAGGTGGCTGACCAATAGTCTTGAGTGGCGGTTGGTGCTAGTCTGCGGCGCAGTCATCGCACCGAGGTGCATGGGCAAAGTGGAGTTGCTGGGCTGACGATGTGGGTTCCAGCATGTGCAGTTCTTACAGCTGAGGCCGCGATATGTTTCATCTATTTCATTTGTCCGCAGACAAGCCGACCGGCTTGCAGCAGCAGTTACGTGAACAAATTGCCCAGGTCATTCTTAACGGCAATATTCCGCTCGATAGCCCCCTGCCTTCCAGCCGTAAACTCGCCAAGCAGTTGAATATCGCCCGCAATACCGTGGTGCTGGCGTACGAGCATTTGCTTGATGACGGTTATCTGGTCGCCCGTGAACGCAGCGGTTATTACGTCAACCCGGATATTCTGGCGCGCAAAGTCGAGCCGGCGAGGGTGCCGGTCGAGTCGACATTTGATGGTGCGCCAGACTGGTCCACGCGGCTGGTGGTAAAGCCGACCGAACAGCGCAACATGAGCAAGCCGCGCGACTGGCAGAAGTACCAGTATCCATTCATCTACGGGCAGTTTGACCCGGTACTGTTCCCGACTGCCAACTGGCGGGAGTGTTGTCGCGATGCCGTTAGTATTCCGGCCATTCGTGATTGGGCATCGGACCGTTTCGATGACGATGATCCGCTGCTGATGGAGCAAATTCGCACGCGCTTGCTGCCGCGTCGTGGCGTTTGGGCCTCGCCCGAGCAAATTCTGGTCACCGTCGGCGCGCAGCACGCGTTGTATATGCTGGCGCGTTTATTGTTGCGCCCCGATAGCCTGATGGGCGTCGAAGACCCCGGCTACATGGATATTCGCAATATCGCCATGCTCAACCCGTCGCGGCTGCAGCCACTGGCTGTGGATGCGCAGGGTTTGGTACTCAGTGAACAGCTCAATGATTGCGACCTGGTTTACACCACGCCCAGCCATCAATGCCCGAGCACGGTGACCATGCCGCTGGACCGGCGTTATGAGTTGTTGCGCCGGGCCAACGAACATGACTTTTTAATCATCGAGGATGATTACGAAAGCGAAACCAACTTCAAGGCCAATCCGATTCCGGCGCTCAAGAGTCTGGATAAGAACGATCGGGTTTTGTATGTCGGCAGCCTTTCAAAAACCCTCGCTCCAGGCTTGCGCGTCGGTTATCTGGTGGGCCCGGAGCCGCTTATTCGTCAGGCGCGTGCGTTGCGCCGGCTGATGGTGCGCCATCCAGCGGCAAACAATCAACGCTCGGTGGCGTTGTTCCTTGAGCGTGGTTATCACGATGCGTTGATCATGAGCCTGATGCGCGCTTATCAGGATCGTCATCAGCAAATGGGCGATGCATTACGTGAGTATTTGCCGGATTCGTCGCGCGAGCCGAGCTTTGGTGGCTCCTGCTATTGGGTCAAAGGCCCTGATGGATTGGACGCCCGCGAGCTGCAGAAACAGGCTGCCAAACAGGGCGTGTTAATAGAGCCAGGTGATATTCATTTCTATGGTGAACGCCCGCCGCTGAATTATTTCCGGCTTGGCTATTCCTCGATTGCCGCTGAGCGAATCCGACCAGGTATCAAAATCCTCGCCGAGCTGATTGAGCAACTGAGCTAAAGCCCTCTTCCGGGCCCACAGCAGTGGGCCATCTTGCCTACACCGCAGGCTAATGCCTGCGGGGTGATTTCCTGCGCGCGTTAAAAAGTCGTACGGCCACTGGCGCAACAACTGGCCCGCAACTGGTTCTATCGGCTGCGTCTCTCAGGCTCCTACTCTAGGTCCAGTCCAGTTGGAACTGCATAGGCTCGACAGCGCAGGTTCTTACTGGGTTGCCGGTGCTCCATCACAAAAACAACGGGAGAGATCGACATGCAGAAAGTCTGTTCGACTACGTCCAGTCACACCGCCCAAGGTGCCTTCGTGGTGCCAGTTGGTGGTCCAGCTGCCGTTTCGGGTTGGGTGTTGGAGCACCTGAGTATTCAAGCAGGGCAGCGTGGCTGCCCTGAACCTGCCGAGGCTCTCGGCTATCCCTGTGCGCCGATGCCGCTCTGCGGCTAAGCCCCGATCAACCGGCGGCTTGGCCGTCGTACACCTAAGTTCTGAGAGGAAAGTCGATATGGCACGCATGACACCTAGCGAGGCTTTAGTTGAAACCATGGTCGCCAATGGCGTAACCGATATTTTCGGCATCATGGGTTCGGCGTTCATGGACGCAATGGATATTTTTGCCCCAGCCGGCATCCGTTTTATCCCGGTTGTGCACGAGCAAGGCGCCGGCCATATGGCCGACGGTTATTCGCGAGTGAGTGGCCGCCACGGTGTGTGCATCGCCCAGAACGGCCCGGGTATCACCAACTTTGTCACCGCTATTGCCGCTGCCTACTGGGCGCACAGCCCGGTTGTGGTCATCACTCCGGAAACCGGTTCAATGAGTCAGGGGCTTGGCGGCTTTCAGGAAGCTCAACAGCTGCCGTTCTTTGAAACCATCACCAAGTACCAAGGCCACGTTGCCAACCCGGCGCGCATGGCTGAACTGACAGCGCGTTGCTTTGACCGCGCCATGCAGGAAAACGGCCCGACTCAGCTGAACATTCCGCGCGACTTCTTCTACGGCGACATTAACGTTGATATCCCAACGCCAATTCGCATTGAGCGCAGCGCGGGCGGTGAAAACAGCCTCGCAGAAGCGGCTGCGCTGCTCGCATCGGCGAAAAATCCGGTGATCATTTCCGGTGGCGGTGTGGTCATGGGCGATGCCGTTGAAGAGTGCAAGGCGCTGGCCGAATACCTGGGCGCGCCGGTGGTGAACAGCTACCTGCACAACGACTCATTCCCGGCCAGCCATCAACTGTGGTGCGGCCCGCTGGGTTATCAAGGCTCGAAAGCCGGCATGAAGTTGCTGTCCCGTGCAGACGTGGTACTGGCTCTGGGCACACGCCTTGGACCATTCGGTACGCTGCCGCAGCACGGCATGGATTACTGGCCGAAGCAGGCCAAGGTGATTCAGATCGATTGCGATCCGAAGATGCTCGGTCTGGTCAAGAAGATCTCGGTAGGGATCTGCGGGGATGCCAAGGCTGCTGCGGTAAACCTGCTGGGCCGCCTGCAGAATCTGGATGTGCTGTGCCTTGAGAACAAAGGTGCACGCGCAGAAGAAATCGCCATGGAGAAGGCGAACTGGGAAGCCGAACTGACTGCCTGGGTTCACGAGAAGGATGAATATTCGCTCGACATGATCAACGAGCAGAACGGCGAAGACGGCAACTATCTGCACCCGCGTCAGGTCCTGCGTGAGCTGGAAAAAGCCATGCCGGCGGATGCCATGGTCTCGACCGATATCGGCAACATCAACTCGGTATCCAACAGCTACCTGCGCTTTGAGCAGCCACGTTCGTTCTTTGCTGCAATGAGCTTCGGTAACTGTGGTTACGCGCTGCCAACCATTATCGGCGCCAAGGTTGCCGCACCGCATCGTACCGCTATCTCCTACGCCGGTGACGGCGCGTGGGGCATGTCGATGATGGAAATCATGACCTGTGTTCGCGAGAACATTCCGGTGACTTCTATCGTCTTCCATAACCGTCAGTGGGGCGCGGAGAAGAAGAACCAGGTCGACTTCTACAACCGTCGTTTTGTTGCTGGCGATCTGGAGAACCAGAGCTTTGCCGGCATCGCCCGCTCAATGGGCGCAGAGGGTGTCACGGTTGATCGTCTGGAAGATATCGGGCCGGCGTTGAAGGCTGCTTGTGAGGCACAGAAGGCAGGCAAAACCACGGTTATTGAAATCATGTGTACCCGCGAACTCGGTGACCCGTTCCGCCGTGATGCGTTGTCCAAGCCGGTGCGTTTCCTTGAGAAATACAAGGATTACGTATAAGCCCTGGCGGCCTGTACAAGCACCCTGCAGCGGCGCCTTTGGGCGCCGTTGCAGTATCGCCAACGAGCAAATGGGAGGTGAATGATGTTGAGCACGACAGCACGCGAGTGCCCGGCTTTTTTGCTCAATCGGGCCAAGGCTTTGCCCCAGGTGGTAACCGCGGTGGTCAACCCGGTCAATCTGCTGACGTTGGGCAGCGCCAAGCAAGCCTTTGATGAGGGCTTGATCGATCCGGTTCTGGTGGGTGATATCCAGCAGATGCGTGGATTGGCCGAGCAACTCGATTGGGATCTTAATGGCATACGGCTGATAGCCGCGGCGGATGAGGCCGAGAGTGCCGCGATCAGTTGCGCACTGGCCGGCAAGGGTGAAGCGAGTGCGTTGATGAAAGGTCATCTGCACACCGACACTTTGTTGCGTGCGGTGCTTAAACGCGATGCAGGACTGCGCACCGCCAGCCGTCTCAGTCATGTTTTCCACATGACTTTACCGGGCAGTGACAAGGCTCTGTCGATTACCGATGCGGTGATTAACGTGCAGCCTTCAATCATCGACAAGGTGCACATCGCCCGCAATGCAATCCAGCTGATGCATGCGCTGGGGTATGAGTCGCCGCGGATGGCAATCCTCTCCGGAACTGAAGAGGTGAGCAGCAGCATGCCGTCGAGTCAGGATGCCGCAGAGTTGACCAAATTGGCGGCTATCGGCGCGATCAGCGGCGCGCGGATTGAGGGCCCGTTGGGCTTTGATAATGCAATATCGGCCGAGGCCGCGAAGATCAAGGGCATTGCCGGGCAAGTCTGTGGCAACGCCGATATTCTGCTGGTGCCAAATCTTGAATCGGGTAACTTTCTGTTCAAACAGATGGTTTATTTCATGAGCGCCACGGCCGCAGGCCTGGTGCTGGGCGCCAAGGTGCCGATTATTCTGACATCGCGCGCTGATCCTCTGGAGGCGCGACTTGCCTCATGCGCGCTGTCATCCATTTTTATTGATTACTGTGCGCAAACGCCTGAGCGGGCGCTGGCGGTTTAGTCACACTTCAACGGAGAGTTGCTATGGCAGTGCAACGTTACGCATTCATTTTCAAGGCCCCGGGCATGGATTTCATGACCCATAACGGCAAGCTTGAGTCGGACGCTTTCTCGGCGACCCTGTGCGGGGTGGCCGATGTTGAGCAGGCGGTGATGGTGGCGCTCGAACTGCTGACGCATCACGTGCAATTGATCGAGTTGTGTGGGGCGTTCAGCGAGGCGGAAACCGAGCAGATCCGTCAGGCGCTGGACGGCAGAATTGCGTTGGGTGCGGTTCAGTACAGCGCTGAGGATCGAGCGCGATTGCTGCAACCCGGCGCTTAATCGCAGAACTCAGGCGGGCATTGGGGCTGTTTGTGCATGCAGATGCCAAGCGCTTAATACCCGCCGCGGCCACCAGTCACTGCTTTCTATCAACTGACGAATAAGTACTTGCTGTTGCGCATCACCGGCAAAACTTTGTGGGCGTGCGAATATCGGCAGCTCGCGCAATAGGTCGGCCTGTGCCACGGGTTGCGGATGATTGGGCAGTATCGGCAGTCTCGGGCATAGATAGAAGAGAATCTGGCTGGTCGCACGGCACTCATCGCTGCCATCAAACAAGGCATCACTGGCGCTCACAATTAGCTGCTGCGCCAGTTCAGGTCCTTTCTCGGCAGCGCTTTGGCTCAGTGTTGCCCAGCGCGGGGCGATTTCCCGGCGAATAAAACCATCGAGCCGAGCGGCAAGTTCATCGGCGCTTAAGCCCTGCATATCCAGTTGCGTGCACTGCGTGAGGATTCGCAAGTAGGTTTTGTCGATGAGGGTGCGCCCGGCATTTTGCCAACCATAACCGGCTGCTTTATGCAGGCTTCCATAAAGCAGCAATAGCAGCATGTTGTCACTGCTACGCGGATCGTTGCCGGTTGCGAAGCGCGGATTGGCGCGTTGCCAATGGTTGCGCAGGCACTCACTCATGCGCGTCAACTCAAGGTTGCTCAGGGCCATTTTTCCCTCCTGCTGTGAACCGCTCCGCGTGCTTTAGTGGGGCCAGTGTGAAACTCGCCAACGCACAGAATATGCGGCTTGTACGGATTCACTTAGCGCCAGCTGCGAGGGGCTATGGGGCCAGTCGGATTGGCCCCTAACAAGGCGGCTCAGTGGCCCTAATGAGTCGGCCCGGGTTTCACTAGCATCGGTGGCACGTGATGAAACAAAGGTGTAGGTGCCAACCATGACAATAAAACAACACCACACGATTCCACCGGTTGCGGTCCCGGCAGAGTCGCAACCCGGCAATACCGATTCGTGGCTGGTACGGCGGGTACAGAAGTGCAAAGTGGTTATGCCCGGCCTGATTATTTCGGCAGTAGTCGGTGTCAGTGCCTCGTTCCTGTCCGAGCATTACGGTGCACCTGTGATGCTGATGGCGTTGCTGTTGGGCATGGCGCTGGGGTTTCTTTCGGAGGAGGGCCGCGCTGTTGCCGGAATCCGTTTCACCTCCAGCACGATCTTGCGCATAGGCGTTGCGCTGCTGGGGATGCGTATAACCCTGGAGCAGATCATGTCGCTGGGCGGCACCTTGCTGGCAGTGGTAGTCGGTGGGGTGTTTTTGACCATGACCTTTGGCGTGGTATTGGCCCGTATGCTCGGGCAGTCGCGTGACTTCGGTATTTTGAGTGGCGGCAGCGTGGGCATTTGCGGGGCTTCCGCTGCGCTGGCGATTTCGGCGGTGTTGCCGCAGGACAAAAACAGCGAGCGCAACATCATCTTCACAGTGATCAGCGTGACGGCGCTGAGCACCATTGCCATGATCATTTATCCGCCCATCGCGCAGTGGCTCGGACTCGATGCACGGCAGGCCGGGGTTTTCCTTGGCGCGACGATTCACGATGTTGCGCAAGTCGTTGGGGCTGGCTACAGCATGTCGGATGAAACGGGCGATACCGCAACGGTGGTCAAGCTGCTGCGTGTGGCCATGCTGGTGCCGATTGTGTTCAGCCTGTCGCTGATGTTGCGCAAACGCAGCGATGGCCCGCGAGCGGCTTTACCGCTGCCGTTATTCATCATCTTTTTCGTGATATTTGTGGCCATCAACAGCAGTGGCGTGGCAACACCGGCCATCCGTGAGTTCGCTGTGAGTGTTTCAAGCTGGTGCCTGGTCACTGCAATTGCTGCGCTGGGCATGAAGACATCGCTGAAGTCGTTGCTTGAGGTAGGCTGGCGCCCGGCTACATTGCTGGTCAGTGAGACCGTGTTCCTGGCGACTCTGATACTGTTGGCTGTTCATTGGATGGGGTGAGGTTGAAAGTGGGCGTGAAGCCATGAGTGTGCAAGTGCACCTGATGTTTCTGGGCTGTGTGTTACTTGCCACGCTGGCACAGAACCTCACAGGGTTTGCCTTCGGCTTGATCCTGCTGGGGATGGTTGCCACCCTCAATATTATTTCACTCGCCGATGTGGCCGTGGTCATCAGTTTTCTAACCGTTGCCAATGCGCTGGCGACACTGGGCGGCCCTAAACCTGCACTTGATCGCAGCGTCCTGATGCCGGTTCTGCTGAGCAGTTTGTTGGGTGTGAGTGTGGGTATGTGGGGCTTGGGTGCGCTGGATGAGGCGCAAATGGCCTGGCTGCGGCTCTTGCTGGGCTGCGTAATTATCATCGCCAGTTTGCTGTTGGTGGTGCAGAGCAAGCCCCGTGAACGTCTTTCCGGGCAACCCGCTTTCTGGGTTTCAGGCGCTCTATGCGGGCTGCTTAACGGGCTGTTCTCGAGTGGCGGGCCGCCGCTGGTGTATCACCTCTATCGCCAGCCACTGGCTTATGAGGTCATCCGCAACACGCTGATCACCGTGTTTGCGGCCAACTCGGCAACGCGTCTGGGCTTGGTGATTGCCCAAGGGCAGTTGCACATGCAAGTGATCTGGCTGAGCCTTGAGGCACTACCGCTGGTGCTGCTGGTAAGTGTACTTATGCGGCGCTACCCGCCGCGCCTGTCACTGCGCACGGTTCGCTGGCTGGTGTTTGCTTTGCTGGTACTGGCGGGTGCCAGCCTTATCGTCGAGTCACTTGGGCAGGTGCTGGCGATGGCCGCATAACCGCCCACGCTACCCCATGGCGCATGACTGCAACCACGGGATAATCAGCGTGGTGAAGCTTACTCGGCGGCTTGCGGTTCCTTGTCCAGATCGTTGAGGGCATCCGGTTGGTTCTTGAAGGCTTTGGCGAAAATATCGCGATTCTTGGCCATGAAAATGCCCAGTTCTTCGCCCTGTTGTTCATTCAGGGTCGGAACGGCCTTTTGCAGCACGTCTGTCAGCAGCTCTGCCAGTTCAAGCATTTTGTCATGACGGTCAGCTTCTGCTTTATCCATGAATAAACGCTCCAGATCTCGACTGCTGCGGTACACCACTTCGACGGCCATTCATCACCTCTACCTTCACGCTGATTAATTACATTCAGGAGTTCTGCAAAAGCCCGCGGCTGGCGCGGTGTGTTTTGCAGACTCTTTAGCTGTTTATATATACAGTACTTGTAGCTTAAAGAATTCCAGCGGTTTTGAACAGCAGCAATCATGCCGTGCTGCACAAAACCGTGAGCGTTGATTACTTATCGGTGCTAATCGGGCCAAACTTGATGTCAGAGCGAAATGTTGAGTGTGGCTGCCGATTACTGGCATTTCAGTGAAGCACGAATTCCCCGGATGGTCGTGCTCAACGCGGCTAATTATTGTGTCGTCAGGGGCCGCGCTGCGTAGTAAATGTAATGCTTTCACGGCATTATGCGCGCAATAATTCAGCAATATTTTCGCGCCCCATAATCACCGGTTCGCCCCGAAGTTGCGGGTGTCCTGAGCTGTATTTTGGCCTGCACGCGGGTCGGTTAAACGTTAAGGAAGTGGCTATGAAATGGGTGGATAACACCAGGCAGCAAATGCACAAAGGCGCAAATTCGATCGGTAATCTGCTGGTCGAAGGGTTCCACTACATCGGGCTGTTTGCCATCGGTGGCGTCACGGCGTGGGCGTCGATCATTGCCTTTATGGAGATGCTCGAAAAAGGCCACGCCAGTGTCGATGGCGTGCTGCTGTTGTTTATCTATCTGGAACTGGGGGCGATGGTCGGGATTTACTTCAAGACCAATCACTTGCCAATTCGCTTTCTGCTGTATGTGGCGATCACCGCGCTGACGCGTTATCTGATTGGCGATGTATCGCATCACAAGGCGCCGGACGTGGGTTTGGTTTATGCCTGCGGTGGCATATTCCTGCTGGCCTTGTCGGTGCTTGCAGTGCGCTATGCGTCTTACCGCTACCCGTCGAGCAAGCCGATCGACGCCACCGGTGATGTGGTCAAGGATAAAGCCGAGAGCCATTAATCATCGGCTGTTTGGCAGCACTCAGTCGCCGAGTGCTGCCAGCGGCTAACAGCGCTTATTTGTCGAGTGGGGCGAACAATGCCGCCAGATCCTCTTCGCTGATCTGCCACTGCTCCAGGCTGCCGCCTTCAAGTACGCCACGGGCCAGATTGGCCTTGGTGTGCTGCAACAACTGGATTTTCTCTTCGACGGTGCCACGGCTGATCATCTTGTAGACGAACACCGGCTTTTCTTGGCCGATCCGGTAGGCGCGGTCGCTGGCCTGTGCTTCGGCTGCCGGATTCCACCACGGGTCGAAGTGGATAACGGTATCGGCGGCCGTCAGGTTGAGGCCAACGCCACCGGCC
Source organism: Pseudomonas marincola (assembly GCF_900682675.2). NCBI lineage: Bacteria > Pseudomonadati > Pseudomonadota > Gammaproteobacteria > Pseudomonadales > Pseudomonadaceae > Pseudomonas > Pseudomonas marincola. The sequence goes on from NZ_LR215729.2 coordinate 994,276, forward strand.
TTGAGGCTGATCAGAAACACCGAGAACTCACCAGCCTGAAAGTCATGCACCGGCGAGCGTCGGTCTTGGGTGGCGCCGGTCAGTTTGCCGTAGCTGATGCCGCGTTCCTTCAGCTCAGAGGCGATCAGGTCGAGCATTGAGGTGAATTGCGAGAACAGCAGCACGCGGCGACCTTCCTGCGTCAGCTCCTCAAGCATGTTCAGCAATGAGGTCAGCTTGCCTGAGTCCGAGGCTTTCAACGTGCTGGACTCATCGCCCAGCAAACGCAGATCGCAACAGGCCTGACGCAAGCGCAGCAGCGCTTCGAGAATGACTATCTGGCTGCGCGCCAGACCCAGCCGGGCGATTTCATCGCGGACCTTTTTATCCATCACCAGACGCAGGGTTTCGTAGCGATCGCGCTGAGTCGGCGTCAGGTCGACCCACTGGGTGATTTCGGTTTTGGCGGGCAACTCGGTGGCGACTTGTTCTTTCTTGCGGCGCAGCACGAACGGTTTGATTCGTCCGTGCAAATGCGCCAAACGCTGGCTGTTGGCGTTCTTTTCAATTGGCGTGCGGTAGTCGTGATTGAAGCTTTTGCTGTCGCCCAGCCAGCCCGGCATCAGAAAGTTGAACAGCGACCAAAGCTCGCCAAGGTGATTTTCCAGCGGCGTGCCGGTCAGGCACAGACGGCGTGCGGTTTTCAGTTGGGAGGCGGCTTGAGCGGCCTTGCTGCGCGGGTTCTTGATGTTCTGCGCTTCATCCAGAATCACCAGATGATAGCTGTGCGCGCCGAGCATTTTGAGGTCGCGCGGGAGCAGGGCATAGGTGCTCAGAATAATGTCGTACTCGCCGATGTGCTTGAACTGATTGCGCCGCTTGATGCCATGCAAGGCCAGCACTTTCAGTTGCGGAGTGAAGCGCTCAGCTTCGTCCTGCCAGTTGGGAATCAGGCTGGTCGGCATGATGATCAGCGCGGGCTGCTGCAAACGCCCGGCCTGCTTTTCGCAGAGGATATGCGCCAGCGTCTGCACGGTCTTGCCCAGGCCCATGTCATCGGCCAACACTCCGCCTACCTCTAATTCGGCAAGCGCCTGCATCCAGGCCAAGCCATGTACCTGATAGGGCCGCAGTTGCGCTTGCAAGCCTTCGGGCGGGCTTACGGTTTTGTCGCTGTAGGCCTGCAAGCGCTGGGCAAAGCCGCGCAGTTGCTCGCCGCCTTGCCAGTGAATTGCCGGGCCTTGTTCGAGTGCAATCAGGCGCGCGGCGTCGGCTCGCGGCAGGCGCAAGGATTGGCTGGTTTCGCCCGGTTCGCGAAAGAACAATTCACCGAGCGTCGCCAGCAGCGGCTTCAGCCGTGAAAAGGGCAGCGCCACGCGTTGCTTGTTCTGGGGCAGGGTCACCAGCAGCATTTCATCGTCGCGGCGCAGGGCCAGTGCTTCGCCATTGAGCAGGTTGGGATTCTTGCGAATTGCCTGCAGCAGAATTGGCAGCAAGCTGATGCGCTGGCCTTCAACCTCGATGCCCAACTCCAGATCGAACCAGTCATGTTCGGGTGCCTGCTCGATGTCGGCGTACCAATCTTCAATCTCGCTGAGGTTGAAGTAGAAGTCGTCGTCCATTTCGATCAGCCAGCCGGCCTCACGCAGTTCGGGCAGATGCTGTTTTGTGAATGTCAGCCAGGCGCCTTCATTGCCCAGCTCGAAGTGTTCGCCGGGATGGTCGCCCAGCGCTTCGCTCTGGCGCAGCGATATTTTCAAACCGCAGTCGAGCAGGTGTTGGCGCATCGCCGCTTCCGCTTGCGGGTTGCGGATTATGCGCAGCGGGATTTCACCAGGGCGTTTTACGATCAGGTCTTTAGGGGCTTTGCCGAAGGCCAGATGGCCCTGATAGTCGAATGCCAGCGCAGCACGGTGCTGGGTCTGTTCCTGCATACGGGCCTTGCGCGCATCGAAGTGCACGCGCACGTGGCTGCCAAGCGACAGCACCGCGCGAGGGGAGACGCCTTCAAGACGCTCCTCCAACAGTCCGGCAGTATCCAGGGACGGCGCATTCTGGCTCATCGTGCTGTTAACCCTAGTCAGCATTCACTGTCGACATGCCAACACTTAAACAAGAGGAAAGCAGACGATTTTGACACAGCTGGGAAGGCTTGCGGCGATCAGCAGACGAAATCGCTGCAATCGGTGCCGATGCCTGTTATTTGCAGGTAATTAACGCGCCAGCGAGTTGCCGGCGACGCTTTGGCGGTATTGGCTCGGCGTGGCATTGAATGCCTGACGAAAGCGATTGCTGAAATGACTGGCACTGGAAAAGCCACACGCCAGGGCTATTTCAGCAAACTCCAGAGCGCTGCTGCGCAGCAGGAATTGCGCATGTTGCAGGCGTTGGTTGAGCACATAACGATGCGGCGGTAAGCCAAAGCTCAAGTTGAACATGCGCGCAAAGTGGTACTCGGAAAGCGCGCACAATCCCGCCAGATGGCCCAGCGTCAGCGGTTGATCCAGATTGGCCTGGATATAGTCGCGCAGACGCTTGCGGTGCGCAGGTGCCAGACCGCCGCGTAATTGCAGGCCTTCACGGCGGCCGACTTGTGACAGCAATGCATGGCTGAGCATGCTGTGGGCGAGGCTGCTGGTGAGCAATCGCTCGGCTGGCTCATCCCAGTTGAGTTGGGTCAGTTGGCGAAAGCGTTCGGCCTGATCCGGATCATCGACAAAGGTGGATTCACGCAATTGCAGCTCGCGCGGTTCGCGGTCGAGCGTGCGCACGGCAGCAAGGGCGAATTGCTCCTGGCTGATGTACAGGTGCGCCAGTTGAATCTCGCCGTTGATTACCCAGGACGATTGGTGTTCAGCGGGCATCACACAAAGCTTGCCCGGCGCGCCTTTTTGGTCCGGCCGCTCGGCGCGGAAAGTGCCAGTGCCACCGGCCAGATAGCACGACAGCGTGTGATGGCTCGGCGCAAGATAGCTGCGGGTGTCGTGATGGTTACTCCAGATCGCAGCCGACAGCCCGTCACCCAACTCTGCAGTGTGATGCAGACGGGCATTGGGCGAGCTGTTCATGCTCTGAAATACGTGGAGTTGTTCTATGGGTGGCATACGCTTTCCTGGGAGGCTGCCCGAAACGGCGGCGCCAATGGTGTGCTGGCCGGTTATTCGGGGTGCCCAATCGCCACTATGCTACGCCGCCAATGCGGGTCTGCCAGCCCCCAGCGGCTAAAAAGCGCAAGATTTTGCTAATTGCCAGGCCGGGTGATCCGCTCACAAGTGCGCAAGTTTGTGCAAGCGCAGCCACCGCTCTCAGCGCAGAATTGGCGCATTGAATGGGAGCTGGGTAATGAATATTTCGCTGTACCTGATGACTGTGCTGATTTGGGGCACAACCTGGATCGCCCTGAAACTGCAACTGGGCGTGGTGGCTATCCCTGCCTCCATCGCCTATCGCTTTGGCTTGGCTGCCGCCGTGTTGTTTGCGATTTTACTGTTAAGCCGACGCCTGCAAAAAATGCATGGCCGCGCCCATCTGGTGTGCGCTGCACAGGGTTTGTGCTTGTTCTGCATTAATTTCATGTGTTTCTACACCGCCAGCCAATGGATTCCCAGTGGGCTGGTGTCCGTGATTTTCTCCACCGCCACGCTGTGGAATGCGCTGAATGCGCGGGTGTTCTTCAAGCAGAAGATTGCCAGTAACGTGCTGCTCGGAGGTGCGCTGGGTTTGAGCGGGTTGGCGTTGCTGTTCTGGCCCGAACTATCCGGCCACGAAGCCAGCCGCGAAACACTGTTGGGGATTGGCCTGGCAGTGATTGGCACGCTGTGTTTTTCGGCGGGCAACATGCTCTCAAGTTTGCAGCAGAAAGCTGGCTTGCGGCCGATGACCACCAATGCGTGGGGCATGTTCTACGGCGCGCTGTTTTTGGTGGCCATTTGCGTGGTGAGCGGTACGCCGTTCGCTTTCGAGTGGAACACCCGCTATATCGGCACACTGCTGTATCTGGCGATTCCCGGTTCGGTGATCGGCTTTACCGCTTACCTGACATTGGTCGGGCGCATGGGCCCTGAACGCGCCGCGTATTGCACGGTGCTGTTCCCCGTGGTCGCGTTGAATATTTCGGTGTTCGTCGAGGGCTACCAATGGACAGCGCCGGCGCTATGCGGGCTGGTGCTGGTCATGCTCGGTAATATTCTGGTGTTCCGCAAACCGCGCGTAGCGCCAGCATTGCAAGCCGCTGGCGGACAGCAGTAGCGCTAAGTCGGTTGGGCGATCAGCGAATTGATCGCCCAAGTCGATGGCTATTTAGCCGGTGTGGTCTTCTTGCGGCGAAACAGACGTGACCAGTGCGGCGAGATGCAGATGATCAGCGCAATCGGGTAGATCAGGTAATGCGCGACGAACAGTACCTGACCGCCAAGGCCCGGTGACTCCTTGAGCATCATCATGGCGAACAGGCCGATATACAGGCCGCCTAAAATCCCCGCGTAGCACAGCACCAAACGCAGGCGCTCTTTCCAGTTCATCGGCCGGCGATGCATCCAGCGAAACGCGATGAGCAGCAGCAAACCGGTCAGGAACGCCGCCACCAGCGTGGCCGGAAAACCGCCGAGCTTGAGCAACAGGCGCGCCATCAGGTTGAAGCCGAATGCCGCGATCACACCGCCCACGGCGTAGTGGATCATCGAGGGTACGCGCTCGATAGAAGTCTTCATGATAATTGCCTATTGAGACCGAAGCGTTTCTTCAAAGCATGCTCCAGCAGGTTCTTGGGTAACAGCGCGGCCAGCAGCGGCAGAGCCCGGCTGCCATTGCCGAGGCGCAGCAAACGTGGCGGATTGGCGCGTTGGCTGGCAGCCAGAATATCCCGGGCTACGTCTGTGGCCGGTGTCGGATTGTCTTGTGAGGCGTTGGCGCGGGCGCGAATCCCCTCGCGCAGCGGCCACCACGGCGAGCCTTCGCTGATCAGTTGTTCAGCCTCGCGGCTGGCATTGGCGCCGAAGCTTGAAGCAATCGCCCCCGGCTGCACTTCCATGACGTTAATCGAGAAGGGCGCAAGCTCAAGACGCAGGGCGTCGGACAGCGCGTGCACTGCCGCTTTCGAGGCGCAGTAGGTTCCTGCAAACGGGGTTACCAACACGCCAGAAACGCTGCCGATATTGATCACCAGGCCTTTGCGTTGGCGCAGCAGCGGGAACAGCGCGCGGGTGATTTCGATCAGCGAGAATACGTTGGTTTCAAACTGCCGGCGCATGGCCTCTGCGCCGCCATCGAGCAGCGGGCCCATGGCGCCGTAGCCGGCGTTGTTGATCAATACATCGAGGCCGCCCGCCTGCGTCTCGAGGCGCGCCGCTAATTGGGCGATGGCGTTGGCGTCATTCACATCCAGTTCGACGGCGTTGAATCCGGCTGCGCATAGAGCCTCCAGATCCGCCGCTTTGCGAGCCGTTGCCCAGACGCTATAGCCGGCGTTGCCATAGGCATCCGCCAAAGCACGACCAATACCACTGGAACATCCGGTTATCAGGGCTACTGGCTGGGTCATGCGGCATCCTTATCGTTGTTATGGCAGGTGTTGAATATGCCAGTTCAGCTTCCCTGTGCCCAGCGTACCGTTTGCAAATGGCTGGATAAACCTTGATTGCCTGCTTGTTCGAAGATGTTCGCGGCCTTACTGCACGAAACTGCCTTGAACACGTTGCGCCCTGAACTCGAGGCTGCTGGGCCGATAGCCACTGCGCAAGCTCGGCAGTGGCATGCAGTGTTGCCAGCTGGCGCCGGGCTGCAAGTCGCCTGGCCCGCTGTAGCGCGGCGCTTCGTACAGGCCCTGAGCCAGATCGACGCTGTCGCCTGGACGATAAGCCGCCACTTGCCATTGCAGTTCGGTGAGCACGGCGCTGCTTGAGTTGGTCAGTTCTATAGCCAGCGGCCGATCGGCAGGGCAGCGCTGAGGATCATAGCTGAGGCGCAATTCGAGATTGGCCAGGTGGCGGTTTTCGCGGCTTTCTTGCCAGACCACAACGCCGGCAACGATGCCCAGACCGACCAGGGCTATCAACGTGATGGGCAACGCTTTGCTGGGGTAGCGGATCAGCAGGATTAACCAGCTGAGCACCAGAATCGAGCCGTAAAGCATGGTCTTTCGCCTTGTGAGAGAGCGTGTATTTATCCTACTACACAAGGCGTGAGGCTAACGGCGCTTTTGCGGCGCCGTAGCATTGTCTGACGTTTACTCGGGCGCCTGATCGCGCAGGAACACCAGATTGTCCGGCGTTGAACGCTCTGACGAATAAGCGTAGCCCTGATAATTGAAATCCTTGAGGCCCTGCGGGTCGCGAAGCCGCTCCTTGATCACGTAGCGCGCCATCAGGCCACGGGCTTTTTTGGCGTAGAAACTGATGATCTTGTACTGATCATTTTTCAAATCGCGGAATTCGGTATTGATGATGCGGGCATTCAGCGCCTTACGCTTCACCGCGCCGAAGTACTCATTGGAAGCCAGATTGAGCAACACGTCATCGCCTTGCTCGGCCAGCGCTTGATTCAACCAACCGCTGATACGCTCGCCCCAGAATGCGTAAAGATCCTTGCCGCGCGGATTGGCCAGTTTGGTGCCCATTTCCAGGCGATAGGGCTGCATCAGGTCGAGCGGACGCAGCACGCCATACAGGCCGGAAAGCATGCGCAGGTGCTGTTGTGCGAAGTCGAAATCTGCTTCGGCAAAATCTTCGGCATTGAGGCCGGTGTAAACATCACCCTTGAACGCGAGCAAGGCTTGCTTAGCGTTTTCAGTGGTGAAATTTGGCGTCCAGCTGCCGAAGCGTGCGGCATTGAGACCCGCGAGCTTGTCGGAGAGGTGCATCAACTCGGCGATCTGCTGGGGCGAGAAGTCGCGCAGTTGGGTGATCAGGTCTTGAGCATGGTCGAGGTGCTCTGGCAGGGTAAAACGCTTGGTTACCGAAGGCGTCTCGTAATCGAGGGTTTTAGCCGGGGAAATCACCAACAACATAAAATCTGCTCCTAATCTGTCTTGGCCGCGATTTTAGGCCGAGTCGGGGGTTGGGCTCCACCTATAACGCCGATGGTTTAATCTTATCGGTCTCGAAGCGCCGAGTTTTTGCGGCCTCAATCATCGAAGCGAGTAGCTATGAACGACTGTGATCACGCGCGCTGGGAACCCGACCATAACTACCGCCCGCTGGAAACCCATGCAGAGCAACAGGCGTGGCGTGTTGCAGCGCTCACAGGCATCACCATGCTGGTGGAGATTGTCGCGGGTTACCTGTACAACTCCATGGCGCTGTTGGCCGACGGATGGCACATGGCGTCGCACATGGTGGCGCTGGGCATGACGGCGCTGGCTTATTTTCTGGCGCGCAAATACGCCCACGACCCGCGCTTCGCCTTCGGCACGTTCAAGGTTGAGGTCCTCGCGGGGTTTGCCAGTGCGGTGTTGCTGGTTGTAGTGGTGGCCATGCTGGCATTTGAGTCACTGTTGCGGCTCTGGCATCCGCAGCAGATTGCCTTCGATATGGCCTTGCTGGTGGCGGTGATCGGCCTTTTGGTGAACCTGGTGTCGGCCTGGATGCTGCGCGATCAGGACCATGTGCATGACCACGGCCATGGTCACAGTCATGCTCATCACGATCACGATCACGATCACGATCACGATCACGGCGAGCGTGGGCGTGATCTCAATCGGCATGCCGCATTTATTCACGTGCTGGCCGACGCGCTGACCTCCATTGCGGCGATTGCGGCGCTGGCTGGCGGCTTGTTGTTTGGCTGGAACTGGCTCGATCCGCTGATGGGCGTTATCGGCTCAGTGATCATCGCCATCTGGGCCAAGGGCTTGCTGATTGAAACCGCCAAAGTGCTGCTCGATCGTGAGATGGACAGCCCTGTTGTGGCGCGAATTCGCACCATAGTGGCGCAACAACCGGACACCCAGATCAGCGATTTGCACCTGTGGCGAGTCGGCCGTGCGCAGTACGCCTGCATCATCAGCGTGGTGACCCATGGCGAGGCTTCAGCCGATGACTACAAGGCTCAGTTGGCGGGGATCAAGGAGTTGGTGCACGTGACGTTGGAGGTCAACCGCTGTGAAGCGTGACGGGAGAAGATCGGCGAAATTGAGAAGCTGTGAACTGGCGCAACGAACAGCGTAAAAATGATGATTTTTGAGCTGTTTTTGCAGAGGGTGGACTATCGACTTTACCCATGCTGCAGCGTATCGCCAAGCGCTATTCGTCGAGTCGACAAATAAACTTAAAAAAAGTGAAATGTCGTTTAACTGTCATGTTTTTTGGAGTATCAAGAAAGGGACGCCGAACCCTGCAGACAGGTGGCGACTTTTGGCCCTCACCTTGCTTGCAGTCTTCTCAGCCGCCCCCTGAGAAGTTTGGCGGCCCTGTGCAACGCAGCGCAAACCCAGCGCCGTTGCTTGGCTTCTACCAGAAGGTGAACGAGTATGGATGACCACGGACGCATCAAGCCCACCGCTCCAACCCTCTACGCTCTCGACACCAATGTGCTGATTCACGACCCCAACGCGCTGCTCAATTTTGAAGAGCACCACGTTGCAATTCCCATGACTGTTCTGGAGGAGTTGGACAAGCTTAAAACTGGCAAGCAGGGTGTGGCGGCCGAGTGCCGTCAGGCGATTCGTTTGATCGACAAAATTCTCGGTAGTGCTTCACCTGAACAGATAGAACACGGCGTTCCGATCGAACGCGAAAAGAGTGGCGCCTGCGGTTTCCTGTCGATTCTCATGAGCAAGAGCGCGACGCCGGTTACCTGGCTGCCGGAAGACCTCAACGACAACAAAATCATCAACCAGCTGGTCGAGCTGAAAACGCGTCGGCCCGGCTTCAATGTGGTGCTGGTCACCAAAGACATCAACATGCGCCTCAAGGCTCGCGGCTGCGGCCTTGAATCCGAGGACTATCACACCGACCAACTGGTTGACGACATCTCGCTGCTGCCCAAGGGTTATCACAGCGTGGAAGGCTCGTTCTGGGATGGCGTGAGCAAGGTTGAGACGCGTCAGGATCACGGTCGTACCTGGCACCGTGTGCAGCTCACCGACAGTTTGCCGTTTGTGCATATCAATGAATTCATTGTTGATGAGCAAGGCTTCGTCGGCTGGATCAAGGGTGTCGAAGACGGCGAGATGCTGATTCTTGACCTGCATCAGGAACCGCTGATGCATCAGGAAGCATGGGGCCTGCGTCCGCGTGATATTCATCAGGCGCTGGCGCTTTACGCGCTGCTTGATCCGGATATTCATCTGGTCAACCTGACCGGTGCAGCCGGTTCCGGTAAAACCATCCTGGCGCTGGCGGCGGCAATTGAGCAGACCATGGTCAGCAAGCGCTACCGGCGCATTATCGCCACCCGTAGCGTGCAGGGGCTGGATCAGGAAATCGGCTTTCTGCCTGGCACCGAGGCCGAGAAAATGGAGCCTTGGCTGGGCGCCATCACCGACAACCTCGAAGCCCTGCACATGGACGATGAGAACACCCACGGCAGCGTCGACTACATCCTGCAAAAAGTCCCGCTGCAGTTCAAATCACTCAACTACATTCGCGGGCGCAGCTTCCAGCAAAGCCTGATTCTGATCGACGAATGCCAGAACCTTACGCCGCACCAGATGAAAACCATCATCACGCGTGCCGGTGCGGGTTCCAAGGTAATCTGCCTGGGTAACCTGGCGCAGATTGATACCCCATACCTGTCCGCCCCGAGCTCGGGCCTGACTTACCTCACGGAGCGCTTCAAAGACTTCTCCCACGGCGTGCACATCACCTTGCAAGGCGTGCCGCGTTCGCTGTTGGCGGAATACGCCGAAGGCAATATGTAACGCTGAACCCCGTTGTTTCATCTGCATTAACCATCAGCCCGACGCAATGTCGGGCTGTTTGCGTGCAGAGGAGGATGCTTAAACCTGACTCGCGGGTTTACAATCGGGCTACACCCGTATGGAGCAAGACCGTGCTAACCCATCTCGACTCCCAAGGCCGCGCCAACATGGTTGATGTCAGCGACAAGTCGCAAACCGTGCGCGAAGCCGTTGCCGAAGCGCGTGTGCGTATGCGCCCGCAAACCCTGCAGATGATCGTTGAAGGCGACCATCCCAAAGGTGATGTATTCGCTGTCGCCCGGATTGCGGGTATTCAGGCGGCCAAGAAAACCTCTGATCTGATTCCGCTATGCCACCCGTTGATGCTCACCAGCGTCAAGGTGGAGCTGACGGCCGAAGGCGCCGACACCGTGCGCATTCAGGCGCGCTGCAAGCTCACCGGGCAGACCGGCGTCGAGATGGAAGCACTGACCGCTGCCAGTGTTGCCGCGCTGACCATCTACGACATGTGCAAGGCAGTTGATCGTGGCATGACCATCGAGAATGTGCGGTTGCTGGAGAAACTTGGCGGCAAGAGCGGCCATTTCAAGGCAGACGATGAAGGAGCTTCGGCATGATTCGGGTGCAGTATTTTGCACGCTACCGTGAGGCCCTCGGTTTGGATGGCGAACAGTTGCGAGACAGCGGTGAGTTCACCACGGTTGATCAATTGCGCCTGTTCTTGCTGGCCCGTGGCGGCGTATGGGACGTGCTTGGCGAGCAGAATCTGATGTGCGCACGCAATCAGGAATTGTGCAGCCTGGACGAGCCACTGGAGGAGGGCGACGAGGTTGCGTTCTTCCCGACCGTAACCGGAGGTTGAACATGGCGATTCGAGTTCAGCAGGCGACATTTGACCCGGGCGTGGAACTCAATGCCCTGCACGCCAGCAACGTCGGCATCGGTGCGGTGGTGAGCTTTGTTGGTTACGTGCGTGACTTCAATGAAGGCCGTGAGGTGGCAGGGATGTTCCTTGAACACTTTCCCGGCATGACTGAAAAGTCGCTGGGCAAAATTGCCGATGAAGCCAGTCAGCGCTGGCCGCTGATCAACATCGAAATTATCCACCGCATTGGTCGTCTGGAACCGGGCGAGCCCATTGTTTTTGTCGGCACCACCAGCGCCCACCGTCAGGCCGCTTTTGATGCCTGCGCGTTCATCATGGATTACCTGAAAACCCGCGCGCCGTTCTGGAAGAAAGAAGACACCAGCGAAGGCCCGCGCTGGGTCGAAGGGCGTTGCAGCGATCAGGACGCCGTCGAGCGCTGGAAGCAAAGCTGAACGCCGAATCACCTGAGTGCTGAGCCTGCGCTCTACTGCAATCCGGTGAGAGCCTGTGTGATGCCGCGCGTTGGATCGACTCATAAAGTCAGCGCGGCGGCTCAAACCGTTAGCTCTTTCCTGCAAGCTGCTCCTGGCGCTCTAGTCTGATTCAGGTCAGGCCGGCAAAGTGCTCAAGCAGCGGCGTTGCGCCAGCTATCACCAGTTGATCGCCCTGATTGACCACGGTTTCAGGCACGGCGTAGACGAAATCACTGCGTGGGCGCTTGATGCCGATGACTGTCACGTCGTACTTGGCGCGAATGTCGGACTCGGCCAGCGTCTTGCCAATCGTCTCCGGCGGCGCGCCAGTGGTGGCCAGGGCAAAACCGTCGTCGAACTCGATGAATTCGAACATCTTGCCGGTCACCAAATGCGCCACGCGTGAGCCCATTGCCGCTTCCGGGTAAACCACATGATCGGCGCCAGTACGCTCAAGAATGTGCCCGTGGCGATTGCTCATGGCCTTGGCCCAGATGTCTTTGACGCCCAGCTCATGCAGCGCCAGAACCGTCAGCACGCTGGCTTCAAGATCGCTGCCAATCCCGACCACCACATGCTGAAAGTCACCCAGCCCGAGTTGGCGCAGAGCGTCGATATTAGTACTGTCGGTTTGCACCACATGCGTCAGCCGGTCGGACCAACGCTGCACGTGCTCTTCATCCTGATCGATACCCAGCACATCATGGCCGAGGGCAATCAGGGATTCAGCTACGGCGGAACCAAAACGGCCGAGGCCGATGACGGCAAAGCTGTCGCTGTGTTTGGTCGAGAACAGTTTATCCAACAAGGGGACGTTCCTCCGGGTAGCGGTAAGGTGTGGTGCTTGAGCGCAACGCCAGCGCTGCCGCCACGGTGATGGTGCCAACGCGGCCGATGAACATCAGCACGATAATCACCAGCTGGCCAGAGGGCGGCAAGTCTGGGGTGATGCCGGTGGTCATACCGACCGTAGCGAAGGCCGAAATGGTTTCAAACAACACGTCCTGCAATTGGAAAGATGTGACGCTGAGCAAAATGATCGTCGCAACTGACACCACTGCGGCGCTCAGCAGCACAATCGCCAGCGCCTGACGCTGGGTTTCATAAGCAATGCGGCGATTGAATGCAGTGGTGTCCGCGTTGCCGCGAATCTCGGCCCAGACCACGAACAGCAGCAAGAAGAAAGTGGTGACCTTGATCCCGCCCGCCGTGCCTGCGCTGCCGCCGCCAATGAACATCAGCACATAATTGACCACCAGCGTCACGGCGTGCATTTCGCCAATGTCCAGGGTGTTGAAGCCTGCAGTACGCGCGGTTGCCGAGTGGAAGAACGCGCCGAGAAATTTGTCCCACCAACTCAGCGGGCCAAGAGTGTTCGGGTTGCTCCATTCATAGGCCAGAATCGCCACGGTGCCGCCGATCAAAAGGATAGCTGTGCCGATCAGGGTGATGCGCGTATGGATCGACCATGTTTTGGTTTGGCTGCCCTGACGGAATATTTCCAGCAATACCGGAAAACCCAGGCCGCCAATCAGCAGCGAGGAGGTAATGCTCAGCACCACAACGGGGCTGGACTCGAAGCGCATGAGGCTGTCTGAATAGGTCGAGAAACCTGCGTTGTTGAATGCCGAAACGGAGTGGAAAACCCCATTCCACAGCGCGGTAAGCCAGGGTTCGTTGTAACTGAAGTGCAGGTCTATGGTGAGTATCACGGCGACCACCAACTCGACGCTGACGGTGACGATCAGGATCATCTTCAGCACATCGACTACATCGCCAAGGCCCAGTGAGCGGATTTCACTTTGCGCGATCAGGCGCTGGCTGAGTTGCATGCGGTTGCTCACCAGCATGCCCAGCAATGTAGCGCCGGTCATGATGCCCAAGCCGCCAATCTGGAACAGAATCAGGATCACGGCCTGACCAAAGCCAGACCAATAAACAGCGGTATCCACCACGCTCAGCCCGGTCACACAAACCGCCGAAACGGCTGTGAACAAGGCCGTGAGCAGCGGCACGCTGAGGTTGTCGGTATGCGAGACCGGCAGCATCAATACCAGTGTGCCCAGCGCGATTGCGGCGAGAAAAGTCAGCGGTACCAGCCGTGTCGGGTGCTGCAGTGTATTGCGCCGCAAAGTCTTCAATCCTTAAAAAATGTGGCCTGAACGGCTCAGCATTACCAAGCCTGGCCCGCAACAATGTGGCAATCCTGCGCATCAATATAGCCTATGTATCCAGGGCATCGGCAGCGCAATTTCGGTCTGTGTTGGCGATTAACTGCGGTTGATCTGCATCAAGGGTTAAGTGCCAGGATCGGATTAAACTGAATTTCAATGACCCTTTCAGGTATTGGCACATGGCCAAGTCTTTCCCCTTGCATCCCAAGCATCCTGAGCGAATTTGCTGGGGATGTGACCGCTATTGCTCAAGTCAGTCACTCGATTGTGGCAACGGCTCTGATCGCACCATGCACCCGGCGGAGATGCTCGGGGATGACTGGTATGAGCATGGCGACTGGGGCATATCAGTCTCGGAACCGCCCACGCCTGCCGTGCGCAAGATAGCCGTGGTCGAATTACCAGCCGTTTAGCCGGTGTGACGCTCATGCAATAAAAAACGCCCGATGCTTGGCTGCATCGGGCGTTTTTGTTTTTAGCGGTTAGGGCGATTCAGCCTGCCGCGATAAAGATGATGATTGGCCCGCACACGGCCAGCAGCACGTTGGAAATGGCGTAACACACGGTGAAACCGATTACCGGCGTATTGCTGCCGGATGCGTCGATGATCTTGTTCATCGACGCCGCTTCGGTTTGCGCGCCAGCCAGTGCGCCAAACAGAATCATTGGGTGCAGGCGCAATATGTAACGGCCGAAGTACAGGGCTACAATCGGCGGAACCAGCGTTACCACAACACCGGACAACAACAGCGAAACGCCATGTTCCTGCATGGCGGTAATGGCTTGCGGGCCAGCCAGCAGGCCAACTACAGCGCCGAAAGCGGTGAGGCCAAACTCGGAGAAGGCCCACTGCGCAGCGGGCGGTAGCGCGCCGATTTCAGGGTGGCGCGAGTTATACCAGCCAATTGCCAATGCAGTGACCAGCACGCCGCCGCCAACGCCCAGCTCGACCGGAATCATGCCGACGTGCGCAGACAGCATGCCCAGCAGCGAACCGATCACCATGCCCAGTGCGTGCACGGCGATGTCACTCTTGTAATTGCTCTCGCGGATGCGCCCCAAGCGTTTGGCCAGAGCCTCTACACTGCTGGTGCGGCCGGTAATCGAGATCACATCACCGCGACGAATCTGCGTGTTGGGCAGTTGCGGCAGGGGATAACCCTGACGCGTGATGTCATTCAAAAAGCAGCCCAGACGATCAGCCGCCGTCAGCTTCGAGCGAATTTCATGCAGGGTTTTACCGGCGAATTCGGCGGAGGTCAGAATGATATCGACCGAACGTGTCGGGAACGACATCGACTCTTCATGATCAACCTCGGGGCCAACCCATTCGGTGAGCGAACTTACCGCTTCGCGCAAGCTGTAAACGCCGACAATGTCGCCGCCTTTAAGCACGAAGCGGCTGTCACGTTCGATGATCTTGCCATCGCGAACCACCCGCTCGACGCTGAGCGCAGTGTGCAGCTTTTCGATATCGGCAATACTCTTGCCGTCTGCATTGCCGCCCGCCAACACCTGATGCGCGCGCACCACAATGCGCGTGTAGGGAATGGTGATGGCGTCTTCATCCTTGGCGATGCCCAGCTCCAGTTCCAGTTCGCGAGCAGAGGCCTTGAGGTCTACCCCGAGTAGTTTGGGCGCCACACTGCCGACAAACACAATCAGGCCGATGGTGCCGAACAGGTAGGTAATCGCGTAGGCAACGGCCATGTGGCTGTTGAGTTTGGCCACCTCGGCCGGATCAAGCCCGAGCTGGTTAATCGCGCTGCTCGCCGTACCCATGATCGCCGTGTCCGTCAGGGCGCCAGCGCCCAGACCTGCGGTAAAGCCAGCATCGAATTTGTACACGTAGAACATCAGCAAAATCATCGCCAATGCGGTTGCGCAGAGCACCACCGAGAGAATCACCAGCTTCAGGGTGCCGCTGTTCAAGCTGCCAAAGAATTCCGGGCCGCTCTTGAAACCCACGGCGTAGATGAACATGACGAAAAACACTGACTTAAGAACATGCGGAACTTCGAGGCCTATCTGGCCCACCAGCAAACCCACCAGCAGAGCGCCGGCGACCGAGCCGAGGTGGAAGCTGCCGATATGAATCCGGCCCAACAACACCCCCAGAGCAATCGTCAGGAAAACTGCCGTCTCGGGAGCAGAACGCAATGCGTTAAGGAGAAAGTCGAGCATTCAATAAGTCTCACAGGAAAGGAATCGATGCAGTTACGTTCTCCAAGCATAGATGCGCTTGGTTGCAGCGGCAGGGCAATTTATAGCTTTATTGCGTAACGGAGAGGTGGCCACTGTTTATTGCCTTAGCGCCTGAGCGAACTCAGCGAATAGCGATGGCAAGCTGGGGCCTAGTTTGCGCTGTGGGCAATTAACAGGCATAAAAAAAGGCGAAACCTTGAGGTTTCGCCTTGGTTGTTACTGCGCAATCAGTGCTTGCGCGGTACCGGCTTGAGCAGTTCTTCAGGCGGCATTTCGCAGGCGATTTTGCGGCCCAGCAACTCTTCGATTGGCGGCAGGGCGTAGGCGTCGTCCTCACCGGCAAAGCTGATCGAGGTGCCATTGGTGCCTGCGCGGCCCGTACGGCCAATGCGGTGTACGTAGTCGTCCGGATCTTCTGGCAGGGTGAAGTTGATCACGTGGCTGATGGCATCGACGTGGATACCGCGACCGGCTACGTCGGTTGCAACCAGTACGCGAATTCTGCCTTCGCGAAAGCCCTCGAGAACCTTGATGCGTTTGTGCTGCGGCACGTCGCCGGACATTTGCGCGGCGCTGATGCCGTCGCGGGTCAGGCGTTCCTCGATACGGCGCACTTCGTCTTTGCGGTTGGCAAAGACCATCACGCGAATCCAGTCGTTCTGGGCGATAAGGTTGTACAGCAGCTTGTACTTGTCGCTGCCGGCGACGGCGTAAACGTGTTGCTCCACGGTGTCGCTGGCGACGTTTTCCGGCTCGATTTCAACGATGGCCGGGTTGGTCGTCCATTGTTTGGCGAGGTTCATTACGTCATCGGTGAACGTCGCAGAGAACAGCAGTGTCTGGCGCTCGGACTTCATCGGGGTCTGGCGGATAATCTGGCGGACCTGCGGAATGAAGCCCATGTCGAGCATGCGGTCGGCTTCATCGAGCACCATTACCTCAACCATGTCGAGATGCACTTCGCCGCGCTGGTTGAAGTCGAGCAAGCGGCCCGGGGTCGCGACCAGAATGTCGCAGAAACGCGATTCCAGCAGCTTCAGCTGTTTGTCGAAGTCCATGCCACCCACAAAACTCATGACATTGAGGTTGGCGTATTTGGTCAGGTCGGCGGCGTCTTTGGCGATCTGCACCACCAACTCACGCGTCGGCGCGATGATCAGTGCGCGTGGCTCGCCCATGTAGCGGTCTTTCGGCGGCGGCGTTTGCAGCAACTGGGTGATGATCGAAATCAGGAAGGCGGCGGTTTTACCGGTACCGGTTTGCGCGCGACCGATTGCATCCTGCCCATTGAGGGTAAAACCCAGCACTTCAGCCTGAATCGGTGTGCAATACGGGAAGCCAAGGTCATGGATCGCGTGCATCAGCTCGGGAGCAAGTTTGAAGTCATGAAAGCGGGTCTTGCCTTCGGCAGGCTCGACCACGAAGTCTTCAAGCTTCCAGTTATCAACCGGCTTGGGCGCGCGCTGGCGGCGTGGTTTTGCGGATTTGGCTGCGTCTTTGCGTGCAGCAGTTTTGGCCTGGGCAACAGGTGCAGGCGCATTGGCAGCAGCAGAGGATGAGTCGAACGTGCTGCGCTGAGATTTTTCTTCAGTCTGGGGCGCTACAGATTGTGCAGGCTGACTGGCTGGGCTGTTGGACTGGCCCTCGGCTTTGCCGAACATCTTTTTAAGTGCTTTGAGCACGGTCATCTCGTCAATTGGTTAAGTAATGAACCGTAGCAGTGTAAAGCAAGAAGCTTGCGCGGCGAAGTGTTCCAGCTTGCAAGTTTGCTTTTCGGGTGTTATGTGCTGGCTCAACGGGTGCTGCCGGGCGATAAAACGGCGCTTTTCATGGCTTGCTGAGGCTGCGGTTTCAGGCACTGATGCAATTACGCCCCGCTTGTTTCGCGCGGTAGAGCGCACTGTCTGCCCGCGCCAGCATGCTTTGCACTGTGTCGTCCGCAGCGCCGAGCGTCATCCCGATTGATACTGTAATGCCAGGCAGCATGCCAACCGGCGAGTAAAAGGCCGGAATTCGTTCAAGGCTTTCGCGCAAGCGCTCACCAATCACGCTGGCATCCTGCAGCTCCAGCTCTGGAAGCAGGATTACAAATTCCTCGCCGCCATAACGCACCAGGCAATCACGCGTGCGTAATTGGTTGCGCAACGTATGTGATAGCAAACACAGGGCGTAGTCGCCGGCCAGGTGGCCGTGCTGATCGTTGTATTCCTTGAAATAGTCGACATCCAGCATCAGCAAACTGAGCGGTTTTTTGTCGAAGGCGCAGCGGGTGATTTCGCGCTGGAAATTGCGGTTAAGCCAGCGTCGGTTAAAGGCGCCCGTGAGGCTGTCGATGTTGGCGTGCAGTTCACTGTCGACAAGGCGGCGGTTGCCCTCGCGCAGGCGTTTGGCGAGTTGCTGGAGCAGGTTCTGCATCAACGCCGGTGATTGTTGGCAAAGAACCAGCACCGCGTCTCGATGCAGGCGCAGCACGCGGCTGGTTTTTTTACTGACCACATAAGCGCTCGGGCAGGCGCTATCAATAAAGCTGACCTCGCCCGCACAGTCGCCGACATTCAGCGTGCACACCGGCAGGTTGTCCACCGAGTCGATATGCACATCAAGCTTGCCCTCCAGCACCACGTATAAATAGGGATTGCTCTTGGCGGGCGACAGCAATACTTCACCTTTGTTGAGATCGTAGGCGTGAAACTCATCCAACACTGCCGAAAGGCTGTGGCTGGCGATACTGCTGAACAACTGCAACTGCTGGAGGGTTTGCAGGCTTGCCTGCCAGTTCGCCGTTTTCATGGTTTCAAATACGATTGGGTGGGATCGCCAGCATCGACCTGTAACCTCGACCGCCGGATGTCTGCCTTGATTGGCTTTGAGCAATCCTAGCCGAGCGAATTGATCTGACAACCACGGCAAACCTGCGGCTCGCTGAGCGGTATTTTAGCGAGTGTGCGCTGCTTCACAGGTCATCACAGAGCAATTAACGCCAGCGTCGGTAGCGGCGGGGGAGAACGCGTCTAGCGCGGTGGTGGGGGAATTTTCAACGCACTCTGCGGGGCAAGAGCGCGTTGAAATCCATTAGTGGCTATTTGGTATCACTTTTACGACGAGCGGTTACTTAAGCACTCAATTGGGTGCTCAACCAGCGGCCGATATCGGCTATCTCCGCCGGGATCACTTCGTGGCTCATCGGGTATTCCTGCCAGGTCGCTTGTACCCCGCGCTCGGTCAGCCAGTCGTAAGCTGCGCGGCCCATGGCGGGCAGCACGACGTCGTCCTGTACGCCATGCAGGCAGCAGGTGGCCAGATTTTTCTTGTCCGGCGTAATGCTCAGATCGCCCGCCAGTGTTGGGCCGTATGTGGACAACGCCAACACGCCACCCAAGGGGCCGGCCCAGCGTAAAAATGCGGTGTGCAGAACCACCGCACCGCCCTGGGAAAAGCCCGCCAGAAAGATCCGCGCCGGATTGATTCCGCTGTCACGCTGGGCCTCAATCAGGCCGATTAGCATCTGTGCAGACGCTTCGAGTTGCTCGTGATTGATCGCCCGCGAAGGGCTCATTGCCAGAATGTCGTACCAACTGGGCATGGCCCAACCGCCATTCACGGTCACCGCCTGAGTCGGCGCTTGCGGCAAGACAAACCGGGTGCTGGGCAGTTGGCCTTGCAGTGCTTCAGCAACGGGCAAGAAGTCGTACTTGTCTGCCCCCAAACCGTGCAGCCAAATAACGCAGGCGTCAGCGTCGTTGGCTGGGTGAAGTATCAATGGGTCGTGCATATGTGGCTCCAATTTGGTGCGGCGGTGCTTTAATGGTGCATATTGTTTTGCGAGGCATGTCAAATCTATAAAAAATATGTCGCACGCATGCAAGTATTACGCTTGACCTACCCGTATTGTGCAACAGGCACAGCGCTGGTACGGGCCTTGCTATAACTATCTGGACTGGTAACGCATCCCGGTAGTGCCAAGGCTGTAATGCTACTGGGATCGGAACAGACGGGAAGCTGATTGATGGGGTTTCCAACGGTTCGCCGAGCACAAGCGATAAATCGTTTGATGTTGGGCAAAAGGCTATCCGTCTCTCGTCCATTCGACCAATGGACGGAGCTTGAAGTTTTGGCTGATGAGGGCATCGGCAACTAAACTCAAGCTGAGGTCCGACTCCCGGTTGATCACGTTGCTGCCTGCGTGATTTTCCTGCCCCATAAGGGTACGGTGATAGGGCCGAGACTCCAAACACAACAAAAGCAACTGGAGGTTTTAATGAAGATGGTGAAATCCACCCTGGCAATTCTGACAACTGCAGCCGTTTTGGGCGTAAGCAGCTTCGCACATGCGGGCGCTACCCTTGATGCAGTACAGAAGAAAGGCTTCGTGCAGTGCGGTATCAGCGACGGGTTGCCTGGCTTCTCCTACGCCGATGCCAAGGGTAACTACCTGGGCCTGGACGTTGATGTGTGCCGTGCTGTGGCAGCCGCTGTATTTGGCGATGCCAGCAAAGTTAAGTACAGCCCATTGACCGCCAAAGAGCGCTTCACCGCGCTGCAGTCTGGCGAAGTTGACATGCTTTCGCGTAACACCACCTGGACCAGCTCGCGTGATTCGGGTCTGGGCCTGAACTTCGCCGGCGTGAACTACTACGACGGTCAGGGTTTCCTGGTTAACAAGAAACTCGGTGTTTCCAGCGCCAAAGAACTCGACGGTGCAACCGTTTGTATTCAGGCGGGTACAACCACTGAGCTGAACCTTTCGGACTACTTCCGTGCCAATGGCCTGAAGTACACCCCAATCACTTACGATACTTCTGATGAAAGCGCCAAGTCGGTTGAAGCCGGCCGCTGCGACGTTCTGACCTCCGACCAATCGCAACTCTACGCACAGCGCATCAAGCTGGCCGCTCCTGAAGAGTACGTAGTTCTGCCTGAAGTCATCTCCAAGGAGCCTCTGGGCCCTGTAGTTCGTCAAGGTGACGAGGAGTGGTTTGACATCGTACGTTGGTCGCTGTTCGCCATGGTCAACGCTGAAGAGCTGGGCATCACTTCGAAGAACGTCGAAGAAATGGCCAAGTCGACCAAGAACCCTGACATCGCTCGCTTGCTGGGCGCTGAAGGTGAGTTCGGTAAAGACCTCAAGTTGCCTAAAGACTGGGCGGTTAAAATCGTCAAGCAAGTGGGTAACTACGGTGAAAGTTTTGAGCGTAACGTCGGTTCAGGCAGCGAGCTGAAAATCGAACGTGGCCTCAATGCCCTTTGGAACAAAGGTGGTCTCCAATACGCACCGCCGGTGCGCTGATCATCCAGGCTGGCACCTCGTCCTGAGGTGCCACCGTTGTTCTGATCTACTGGATTCTGCGTCGGTGTGAGTCGGCGCAGGATTCACTGAGGGCTCATATGCAAACAAATGCAAATGCCTCTCGTACCCGTGGCTCGGTCTGGACCGATCCCAAGGTACGCGCGTGGCTATTTCAAATTCTGGCGGTTATCGCGGTCGTCGCGCTGGGCTGGTATCTGTTCGACAATACCCAGACCAACCTGGACAAACGCGGTATTACTTCCGGTTTCGGCTTTCTCAATAACAGTGCCGGCTTTGGTATTGCTCAACACCTGATTGAGTACACCGAACGAGATTCCTACGGAAGGGTATTTGTCATCGGCTTGCTCAACACCTTACTGGTCTCCGGGATCGGTATTGTGCTGGCAACCATTCTCGGTTTTATTCTCGGTGTTGCCCGGTTGTCACCCAACTGGCTGGTGCAGAAACTCGCCACGATCTACATCGAGACGTTTCGTAATATTCCCCCGCTGTTGCAGATTTTCTTCTGGTATTTCGCGGTCATGCTGGCCATGCCAAGCCCGCGCCAGAGCCTTGACGTAGGTGGAACATTCTTCCTCAACAATCGCGGGCTGTACCTGCCTTCACCTTCGGCAACGGATGGTTTCGTGCCGTTTTTGGCGGCGTTGGTGATTACCATCATCGGCGTGATCCTGATGGCGCGTTGGGGGCGTAAGCGTTTTGAGGCCACAGGGCAGCCGTTTCCGACATTCATCACCTCGGTGGTGTTGTTGGTGGCGATCCCCGGGCTGACCATTCTGCTGGCCGGTAACCCATTTACCTGGGAAATCCCGGAACTCAAGGGCTTCAACTTCCGTGGCGGCTGGGTGATGATCCCGGAACTGATCTCGCTGACGCTGGCGCTGAGTATCTACACAGCAGCGTTCATCGCCGAGATCGTGCGTTCGGGTATTCAGGCCGTCAGCCATGGCCAGACCGAAGCCGCGCGCTCGCTGGGTCTCACGCCCGGCAAGACCTTGCGTCTGGTGGTTATTCCGCAGTCGTTGCGGGTGATCATTCCGCCACTCACCAGCCAGTACCTCAACCTCGCCAAAAACTCCTCGCTGGCAGCCGGTATCGGTTATCCCGATATGGTTTCGCTGTTTGCCGGCACGGTGCTTAACCAGACCGGACAGGCGATTGAAGTTATTGCCATCACCATGAGCGTGTACCTGGCGATCAGCCTGAGCATCTCGTTGTTGATGAACTGGTACAACAAGCGCATTGCGCTGATCGAGCGGTAAGGAGCAGCCCATGCAAACCCATACGTTTAAACCGGATCTGCCACCACCGCGCATGAGCGTGGGTGTAATCGGCTGGATGCGTAGCAACCTGTTCTCGGGCGTGTTCAACACCCTGTTGACCCTGTTGGCTATTTATCTGGTCTGGCTGATCGTTCCGCCGCTGCTCAATTGGGCATTCTTCGATGCCGACTGGGTCGGCACTACCCGCGCAGACTGCACGGGGCAGGGCGCCTGCTGGGTGTTTATTCAGCAGCGTTTTGGCCAGTTCATGTATGGCTTCTACCCGAGTGAATTGCGCTGGCGTGTCGACCTGACGCTCTGGGCGGCAATCATCGGCGCAGCGCCATTATTCGTGCCGCAAATGCCACGCAAAGCCTTGTACGGCATCGCTTTCCTGATCATCTATCCGCTGCTGGCCTACTGGCTGCTGCACGGTGGTGCACTGGGCCTGAGCGTGGTGCCGACAACCCGTTGGGGCGGCCTGATGCTGACGCTGGTAATTGCAGCGGTCGGTATTGCCGGTGCCTTGCCGCTGGGCATCATGCTGGCGCTCGGACGGCGTTCTGAAATGCCCGCCATCCGGGTTATCTGCGTGACGTTCATCGAGTTCTGGCGTGGCGTCCCACTGATTACCGTGCTGTTCATGTCATCGGTCATGTTGCCGCTGTTCCTGCCGGAAGGCATGAGCTTCGACAAACTGATGCGTGCGCTGATCGGCGTCATCATGTTCCAGTCGGCCTATATCGCCGAAGTAGTGCGCGGTGGCCTGCAAGCCATTCCCAAAGGTCAGTACGAAGCCGCTGCTGCAATGGGCCTTGGTTACTGGCGCTCAATGGGCCTGGTGATTCTGCCGCAAGCACTGAAAATGGTGATTCCGGGAATCGTCAATACATTCATCGCGCTGTTCAAAGACACCAGTCTGGTGATTATCATCGGCCTGTTCGATCTGCTTAACAGCATTAAGCAAGCAACCACCGACCCCGCCTGGCTAGGTATGTCCACCGAGGGTTACGTGTTTGCTGCATTGGTCTACTGGATTTTCTGTTTTGGTATGTCCCGCTACTCCATGCATCTGGAGCGCAAGCTGGACACTGGCCATAAGCGTTAGGAGCTAACCCATGAGTGAAGCAATTAAAAAGCCTGAGGCTGCAGAAGGCATGATCCTGATGCAGGGCGTACACAAATGGTACGGCCAGTTCCACGTGCTCAAAGACATCAATCTGGACGTCAAGGCCGGTGAGCGTATCGTTTTGTGCGGCCCTTCCGGCTCAGGTAAATCGACGACTATTCGTTGCATCAACCGACTGGAAGAACACCAGCAGGGCCGCATCGTGGTGGACGGCACCGAGCTGACTCACGACCTCAAGCAGATCGAAGCAGTACGCCGTGAAGTCGGCATGGTGTTCCAGCACTTCAACCTGTTCCCGCACCTCACCGTGCTGCAGAACTGCATGCTGGCGCCGATGTGGGTGCGCAAGATGCCCAAGCGTGAAGCGCAGGAAGTGGCCATGCATTATCTGGAGCGCGTGCGAATTCCGGAGCAGGCCGACAAGTTTCCCGGCCAGCTTTCCGGTGGTCAGCAGCAGCGTGTGGCGATTGCCCGTGCGCTGTGCATGAAGCCGAAAATCATGCTGTTCGATGAGCCGACTTCGGCACTCGATCCGGAAATGGTCAAGGAAGTACTCGACACCATGATCGGCCTGGCAGAAGACGGCATGACCATGCTCTGCGTAACGCACGAGATGGGTTTTGCGCGCACCGTTGCCAACCGGGTGATCTTCATGGACCGTGGCGAGATTGTCGAAGAAGCCGAGCCGGACACCTTCTTCACCAATCCGAAAAACGAGCGCACGCAACTGTTCCTCAGCCAGATCCTGCATTGATCCACTGGCAGTTGTAACTACAAGGGAGTCGCAAGACTCCCTTTTTTGTGGCCGCAAATCGGCGGGGTTCGCGTAAACTCGTGCCATATCGGACGCTACCCGCGTCGACTCTTTTTGCGAGCGCTCCACACTATGACACCGACTTGCGCGCCTGGCAGCGACATGCATCCCAACGCCGAATTGATCACGCGCTTTTATCGGGCGTTTGCAGCGCTGGATGCTGAGACGATGGCCAGCTGTTACAGCGCCGATGTGCAGTTCAGCGACCCGGTATTTACCGATCTGCGCGGTGAAAATGCGGCCGATATGTGGCGCATGCTGACGTCGCGCGCGCAGAACTTCAGCGTGACCTTCGCCGATGTTCAGGCAGATGATCAGCAAGGCCGCGCCACCTGGACCGCCCGTTATCTGTTCAGCCAAACCGGCAACACCGTGGTCAATCACGTTGAGGCGCGCTTTGTGTTCAAGCAGGGCAAGATCGCTGAGCATCACGATCACTTCAATCTCTGGGGCTGGGCGCGTCAGGCGCTGGGTTTCAAAGGTCTGCTGATCGGCTGGCTGCCGCCAGTGCAGAAGGCCATCCGCGCTCAGGCGGCCAAAGGCCTTGGGCAATTTCAGGCTGCGCGCAGGGCTAAGTGATTTGGCAGAAGTGACCGACATCCAGCAACCCGCCGCAGCGGTCATCAAAGACTGGTTCGTGTACTTGGTGCGCGCCGCCAATGGTGCGCTCTACTGCGGCATCAGCGATGACCCGCAGCGGCGTTTCATCAAACACCAGAGCGGCAAAGGCGCGCGTTTCTTTTGCTCAAGCCCGGCCGTTGCCTTGGTGTATACCGAGCTTTGCCCGAGCAAAGGCGATGCGTTGCGGCGCGAGCGGGCAATCAAGCGCTTGAGCAAGGCCGCCAAAGAGGCGCTGGTTGAGGACGCTTTGGCCATAGTCACGACTGATGAGACGCCATCAGCCTAAACGACTAGGCCGATGGCAGCGTGCCGCGTAAGCTCAAGGTTTGGATTCAGCCTTGCGGAGTTGGTCATGCACGAATTGATTTTGCACCACTACCCGAACTCACCGTTCGCCGAAAAAACCCGTTTGATGCTCGGCTTCAAACAGCTTTCATGGCGTTCGGTAATGATCCCGCCAATCATGCCTAAAGACGACCTGTTGGCCCTGACCGGTGGCTACCGCAAAACCCCGGTGCTGCAAGTCGGCGCCGACATCTATTGCGATACCGCGCTGATCGCCCGTCGTCTGGATGCAGAAAAAGCCACACCGACGCTGCACCCGGCTGAAGCGGAGTTTGCGGTCGCAAGTTTCGCCCAATGGGTAGACACCGTAGTGTTTCAGCATGCCGTGAGTCTGGTGTTTCAGCCCGAGTCGATTGCCGTGCGGTTTGCCCAGGTGCCGCCTGAGTTCTTGCAGGCATTTGTCAAAGACCGCACCGCGCTGTTCACCGGCGGCTCGGCGCAACGCCTGAGTGTTGAGCAAGCCAAGCACCAATGGCCGACCATCATGCAGCGCCTGCAAGCACAGTTGGCCGCCCAGTCGGGTGATTACCTGTTTGGCGAGCCTAGCGTTGCTGATTTCTCGATGGCGCATGCGCTGTGGTTCCTGCGCGCCACGCCCGTCACCTCGCCACTGGTTGATGCCTATCCGGACGTGGTGGCGTGGCTTGATCGGGTACTCGGTTTCGGCCACGGCGCAATGAGCGAAATGAGCGGCGAAGAAGCCATCGGCGTTGCCCGTGAAGCCAACGCAGCGGCCTTGCCGGAAGAGTCTTTCAGCGACCCGAACGGCTTCAAGGCTGGTCAGCAGGTCACTATTGCCGCCACTGATTACGGCGTGGATCCAGTGGCCGGCGAATTGCTGTTCAGCGGCAGCGAAGAGCTGATCCTGCGCCGCGAAGACCCACGCGCCGGTTCGGTAAACGTGCACTTCCCGCGCTTTGGTTTTCAGATCAAACCGGCGTGATACGTTGTTAGTTGCATGGCGATAGCGGGCTTTTTGCCTGCATTCCCAAGAACCCGATTTCAGTCAGTTGGAATCGGGTTTTGCATTTCTAAACAGGCGATTTCAGGTGAGCCTTTGCCGCTCAGTTGGGTTGCCGGCATTCAGGCGATGGCGCTGCCCATCGCTAATCTCTGAAATACAAAACCCCGAGGCCAGCCAACCGGACTCAGGGTTTATATGTGCGCAGTTTTAGCCGTCTGATCAGTCTTTGCGGCGCTTCAGCTGATCGGTGAGCTGGGTCGGCAGGTTGCGGATGGTCAGGATGTCCTGCGCCTCGTCGTACTCGACCTTGGAACCCAGCAGGTGCGCTTCAAAGCTGATCGACAAGCCTTCGGCGCGACCGGTGAAACGGCGGAACTGATTGAGGGTGCGCTTATCTGCCGGAATCTCTGGGGAGAGGCCGTAATCCTTATTGCGGATATGGTCGTAAAACGCTTTGGGGCGTTCCTCGTCGATCAGTCCAGACAACGCCTCAAGCGTCATCGGCTCGCCAATTTTGGCCTGGCTGGTGGCGTAATCGACCAGCGTGTCGGTCTTGCTGCGGGCCTGCTCTTCGGGCAGGTCTTCGCTTTCGACGAAGTCGCTGAATGCCTTGAGCAGAGTACGGGTTTCGCTCGGCGAGTCAACGCCTTCCTGACAACCGATAAAGTCGCGGAAGTATTCCGACACCTTCTTGCCGTTCTTGCCCTTGATGAATGAGATGTACTGCTTGGAGCTGGAGTTGTTGCGCCACTCCGAGATATTGACCCGTGCGGCAAGGTGCAATTGGCCGAGGTCCAGATGCTTGGCTGGCGTCACATCCAGGCTGTCGCTGACGGCTACGCCTTCGCTGTGATGGAGCAGGGCGATGGCCAGATAATCGGTCATGCCTTGCTGGTAGTGGGCAAACAACACGTGGCCACCGACCGACAAGTTGGACTCTTCCATCAACTTTTGCAGGTGTTCAACTGCCTGGCGACTGAACGCGGTGAAGTCGCTGCCGCCGTCCATATAGAGTTTCAGCCAGCCACTGAAAGGGTAAGCGCCGGACTCATCATGAAAGAAACCCCACGCCTTGCCTTGCTTGGCGTTGTAGCTCTCGTTGAGGTCGGCAAGCATGTTTTCGATGGCTTGCGAGGCTTCCAGTTCAGTATCGCGGGCGTGCAATACGGCTGGGCTGCCGTCTGGCTTCTTGTCGATCAAGTGGACGATACAGTGACGGATCGGCATGAGAACTCTCGTGAAAATCTACAACAGGGAACAGCGGCGCGATGAGTGCGCCGCTGAGAATGGTCGCTAGTTTACCTGATTAAGCGCTGGCTTCGCTGTTCTTGGCGCGGCGCTTTTGCAGGGTTTTCAGGCGTTCGATCACGTAGCGCAGGTGCACGTGCAGGTCATACAGCTCGTTGGAATAAGACAGCGGCACTTCCACCCGCGCCAGCTCGTCCTGCAACGCGTCCAGACGTTTGATCTCGGCGTCGAGATGCTCGGGCAGGCTGCCTTCGTGCAGTTGGCGGTCGATCTCGCGCAGGTATTTGTACCAGCGATAAATACGTGCCCGAATCCGCCAGCGGTACAGCGGGCCGACAGCTTTGAACAACGGAAACAGCACCACCAGCAACGGAATCAGCAAAATGATGTAACGGTCGGCGAGCGAGGCAATGCGAAACGGCAAGTAGCGTTGCAGCAGCGGCAGGCCGTTCTTGTAGAAGTGCTCGGCGTCGCTGGAGAGCTTGAACGTGTGTGGGTCGGCGCTGGGAAGTTCACCGGCTTTGTCGAGCAGGGTGCCGTTCTTCATCACCGTGGTGGCCGCTTGCAGAAACAACGCGGCGAGGCCCGGATTGAAGTCTTCGTTGATCACCAGCGTGGCCATTGGCGACAAGGTCATGGTGTTCTGAGCCGGGGCATTCTGCGCCAGATTGAGCAGGCCTTCACCAACTTTGATCCCGCTCAGAAATGGCAAGCGCGCCTCGTAGGCATCCACGCGGCGAAAGTTGGCCAGAGTGATATCGGGGTTGGAGGCGATTTGTTGAATTCTCGGGCTTTCGGCCGGGCCGACAAAGAAGGCGGCGTCTACCTCGCCGGTCAGCAGCGCATTGGCCGCCTTGCTGCCGCCAATGGTTTGCCATTCGCTTGGGTAGCTGTCCGGCAGAATATCGTTGGCGCTCAAAATTGCTGACGCCACCGCCATTGTGCCGCTGTTGACGCTGCCCAGGGCCACACGCATATGTTGCAGGTCGGTGATTTTATCGAGGCTGACTTCATTGCGGTAAAACAGCCAGAGTGGCTCGTGATACACCGCGCCAAGGCTGAGCAACTTGTTCTGCTGCTGCGGCTTGAGCAACTGCTCCATGCCGCTCTGCACCAGACCGATTTGCACCTGCGGATCATCCTCCAGCAGTTTTTCGAGGTTTTCGCGCGAGCCGGTGGTGGGCTGTAGTTTCAGGTCGAAGCCTTCTTTGGCCAACTCGACTTTGAGCTTTTCGCCAAACACGCGGTACGCACCGCCTTCGGCGCCTGTGGCCATGGTGGCGTACATCGACGGCGGCGGGGCGACAAAATAAAACACGGCGCCAATCAATGCTGCGAGTACCGGCACGATCCAGAGGTTGGCCAGCAGCATGATTTTAAGATCGGTTAGTACACGGCGCATGGGGCATCCTTTTCTCGGGTCCGTCTTTAAGAATAGAGTCTAGTGGCGGCAAGCGGTATGGCTAATTTGCCATTTGCCGGCAGCGCACAGAACTTGGCACTGTGCCGGAACTCTAACTTTGCGGGCTAGATAAGCATTCAAGCTTGGCTACACTCAAATTCGCCTAGTATTTGTAATGGAATCCGCAGGTGTGCGGTTCAACGACTCCGGAGGTCACTGTATGTCGAATGAAGGCTATCACGAGCCAATTGAAGAGCTGAGTGATGAAACCCGTGATATGCACCGGGCGATTGTTTCGCTGATGGAAGAACTGGAAGCGGTCGACTGGTACAACCAGCGGGTCGATGCCTGCAAGGATGAGGAGTTGAAGGCGATACTTATCCACAACCGCGACGAAGAAAAAGAGCATGCCGCCATGGTGCTTGAGTGGATTCGCCGGCGCGATAAAGTGCTCAATAAAGAGCTCAAGGATTACATGTTTACGGATAAGCGCATCGCCCACTGACAAGGCCATGCGCAAACATTGAGGGCGAGGCTGCTGCTGCGATATGTCCGCGCAGCGACAGCCTTCACGTCTTGCCTAAATAGCTTTCTGCCAGCTCATTGCCTTGCCGGTTTCCGGGCTCAGCTCATACCCGCTGAAACCGAATGCGGTGTAGGCGGCCTGGGCAATGTGATTGCCTTGCAATACTTCCAGCGTCAACTTGCAGCAGCCCTGTTCAACAGCAATTTTCTCGGCTTCGGCCAAGAGCTGTTTCGAGAGGCCGCGACCGCGAAACTGCTGCAGCACAACCACATCATGAATGTTCAGCAGTGGCTTGCAGGCAAAGGTCGAGAAGCCTTCGAAGCTGATCAACAGCGCCGCTGGCGCATCCTCGACAAACGCCATGACCACATGAGTGCCCGGCCGCTTGGCCAAGGTGATGGCAAGATTTTGCTTAACCGCCTCATCCAGTTCCTGCTTGCCGCCCATATCATCCTTGGCATATTCATTGAGCAGGAATATCAAGGCGTCTGCATGGGCGGGCAGGCTTAAATCGGCACGAACGATGCGGCTCATGAAGTCTTCTCTTTCAGGGTGGGATTGTTTTTCTTCAGGCGCCAGCTGTTGGCAATGTCGACAAGCATCAACACGCCCAGCAGTGCCAGCGCGTAGATCGCGTCCTGGCCGAGAAACACCAGCACGCAGGCGCACAGCAAGGTACTGAATCCTGCCAGCCAGCGCCATACGCCTTTAAGCAGTATCCAGCCGGCGGCCATGCTCAGCAGATAAATCAGAATGAAGTTGCCATTGGCGTAGCGGATCAGCTGATCTATAGACAGCGACCAACTCCACGCCAGCGTTGCACAGATGGCGCAGCAAACAACTACCAACAACAGCGCCCGCGCCGGCATGCCCTGAGCGTTACGTTCGGCCAGCGCTCTTGGCAGCTTGTTTTCTTCGGCCAGGCTCCAGATCAGACGGGCAAAGCCTTGCACGTAAATATTGATCGAGGCGAAGCAGGCCAGATAGCCGATCATCGCGCTCAACCACGCCGCCTTCGGCCCCAGCACAATATGCAGCATGCGCGGCAATGAAGTGGCGTCGCTATTTACATCGCCATAAGTGCCGAAACTCAGCACGGCCACCGAGCAGGCCCAATACACGAAGCCGGCGAGCAGCACACCGAGGAGCAGGGCAATCGGGAAGTCGCGCTGCGGGTTCTTGAATTCCTCGCCCATGTGGGTGAATGCCTCGATACCGACGAAACACCAGAACATCACCCCGAGCGCTGCCGGTAGCAACTGCCATTGAGTTTGGGTCGGCAATAGCGGCTGGCTGTCGTGCGGCAAGTCGCCCAGCCACCAGATAAGTGCGACCGTTGCAATAATCGCGATGGCAATTGCGCCCTGAATCATTCCCGAAGCTTTGGCTGGCCGCTGACCGAGTATCAACATGGCCGCCAGCGTGGCGATTTGCACCATCAGCAGTTGATAACTGTTGAGGTCGAACAATGCCATCCAGAAACCGCTGGCAATATTCAGGGCCGCCGGCAAACCGACGGGCAGAACCGCCAGAAACAACAAGGCGCTCACCCGTTCCATGCGCGGGCCAAAGCCCCGGCCAATCAGGTGCGGCGCACCACCGGCATGCGGATAGTGCCGGCCAAGTTGGGCAAAGGTGAACGCCACCGGCAACACCAGAACCATCAAGATCATCCACGCCCACAACGAAGCCGGGCCGGCAGCCGTGGCGGCCAGTGCGGGCACCACAAAAACGCCGGTGCCGAGCAATGAAGTGCTTAACAGGCCGATGCCTTGCAGCAGGCTGAGTTCTTGGTTGAGGCGGCTCATGATGTATGCTCTGAGTAATGGCAACTTATTGAAAATAAACAGCCTGTAACGGCTTTAACTAATAGCCATATTAATTCGCCAGCCGTTGCAGCAGCTCCGGCAAAGTGGCGGCACTTTACGGCAAAATGACGTATTTGCCCGCCACTCTGATTTTTTTGCGTGAGAACACCTGTGGATAAATTCGATCAACAGATCATTGCCCTGTTGCGTGCCGATGCCCGCATAAGCGTGAGCCAGATCGCCCGTGAAATAAGCCTGTCGCGTTCGGCGGTGGGCGAGCGTATTCGGCAACTGGAACAGAGCGGCACGATACTCGGTTATCACGCGCGCATGGCCGAACCGTCAGCGGCAGTCAAAGCCTATCTCGAGCTGTTCTACAGCGGCGCGCGCTGCGAAGAATACGTCGAGCGCATGCGCGTGTATCCCGAGATCCGCCGCTGCAGCGGCATCAGCGGCGAGACCGACATGCTGGTGTATATCGAAGCGCCCAGCATGCATCGACTCGGTGAAATTCGCGGTGATATCGAGCAGTTTCCCGGCATCCGCAAAGTGAAAACCCATGTAATGGTCAAGGATTGGTTGATGTGAGCAAGCCCCTGCGGATTCTGCATACCTCGGACTGGCACCTCGGCCAGCACTTCATGGGCAAGACCCGGCACGCCGAGCATCAGCAGTTTTGCGCCTGGCTGATCGAACAAGTGCAAGCGCATCAAGTCGATGCTGTGCTGATCGCCGGCGATATATTCGACACCGGCGCACCGCCGAGTTACGCCCGCGAGCAATACAGCGACTTCATCGTCGAGTTGCGCCAAACCGGCTGCGCGCTGGTGGTGCTCGGCGGTAACCATGACTCAGTGGCCATGCTCGGTGAAAACAAGCGCCTGCTCGCGCAACTCGGCGCGCGGGTGATCCCATCTGTGAGCGATGATTTGGCCGAGCAAGTGCTGGTGCTTGATCACCGCGATGGCACGCCCGGTGCGGTGCTCTGCGCCATTCCGTTCATTCGCCCGCGTGATGTTCTGCTTAGCCAAGCAGGGCAGAGCGGCGCTGATAAACAGTTACAGCTGCAACAGGCCATCGCCGGGCATTACCAGCAACTGTTCGAGTTGGCCGAGGCCAAGCGCGCTGAGTTGGGTTTGCCCCTGCCAATAGTCGCCACCGGCCATCTCACCACGGTTGGCGCCAGCGCCAGCGAGTCCGTGCGCGAGATCTATGTTGGCACTCTGGAATCTTTCCCGACCAATGCCTTCCCCGCAGTCGATTACATCGCCCTGGGCCACATTCACCGGCCGCAGAAAGTTGCCGGTCTTGAACACATTCGCTACTGCGGCTCACCGATTGCGCTGAGCTTTGATGAAGCCCGCCAGCAAAAAGAAGTCTTGCTGGTTGATCTCGACTCAAGTGGTCTGCAGCAGGTCAGTGCACTCGCTGTGCCGCGCACGCAAGTGCTGTTGTCACTCAAGGGAACCCTGAAAGAGCTGCAGGCGTTGATCACAGATGCCGCCCAGCAAGGCACGGATCAGCAGCCCGTTTGGCTGGAGATTCAAGTCAGCGCGGATGATTACCTGAGTGACCTGCAAGTGCGCATCGCCGCATTGTGCGAAGGGCTGCCGGTCGAAGTGCTGCGCATCCGCCGCGAGCGTGGCGCAGCGACGACAAATTTGTTCAGCGACGCCAAAGAAACCCTCGACGAACTCAGCCCAGAACAAGTCTTCGCACAACGGTTGAGTACCGAGTCGCTGGATAAAGTGGACGAGGTGAGGCTGCAAGAGCTTTATCGTGAAATGCTTGAGCGATTGCAGAATGAGCGCGGGTGAAATTTAAGCTTGTTGGGATTAGTAAATAATCAAACTGGGAAGTGCTATTGAGTAAAAGGAGTTATGCCAACAATGGTCATGCACCGAATGACAGTCACCCTGACCGGGCAACAGGATCTGTGGAACAAAGAGCAGGTTGAGCATGGTCACTTCGACAACGACAGCGAGTATATTCGTGACCTTATTCAGTGCGTCCAGCAGGATTTGGCGCGGGTCATTGCGCTTCGACAGGCGCTGAACGCTGGAGCGTCGAGTGCTAACGCCAAGCCTCTGGAGATGAGCGGCATCAAACAAGCTGCTCGTTGTCGATTCTATTCAGAAGACTAAGTCATTCAATAAAGGTCTCGACGAGGACCGAGTCCGAAATCTTATACCTGCTGTTGCGTGGGGGAACGAGTTGCGTGCTTCATCGTTAACTATCCCCTGCACGCAGCGCCCGACAATGCCAGAATAGCGGTTCTACTGGCCTGCGACCTTTACATGAAAATCCTCAGCCTGCGCCTCAAGAATCTCAACTCGCTGAAGGGCGAGTGGAAGATCGATTTCACTGCCGAGCCATTCAAAGACAACGGTTTATTCGCGATTACCGGCCCGACCGGTGCGGGTAAAACCACGTTGCTCGATGCCATCTGCCTGGCGTTGTACCACCGTACGCCGCGCATGAGTACGGTGTCGGCGGGCAGTAATGAGTTGATGACGCGCCACACCGCCGAATGTCTGGCCGAGGTTGAGTTCGAGGTTAAGGGCGTGGGTTACCGGGCTTTCTGGAGCCAGCGCCGCGCCCGCGATAAAGCCGACGGGGCGTTGCAGGCGCCGAAGGTCGAGCTGGCGCAGATGGCAGACGGCGGCATTGTGACCGACAAGATCAACGAAAAACTGCGTGAAACCGAGCGTCTCACGGGTCTCGATTTTGAGCGCTTCACCAAGTCGATGTTGCTTGCTCAGGGCGGTTTTGCCGCCTTTCTTGAGGCCAATGCCAACCAGCGTGCCGAGTTGCTCGAGGAGCTGACCGGCACTGATATTTACGGGCAGATTTCGCAGCGGATATTCGAGCAAACCCGTGAAGTTAAAGCCGCCCTCGATCAGTTGCGGGCCAAGGCTGAAGGCTTTGAATTGCTCAGTGACGAGCAGCGTCAGCAACTCAATGCCGAGGTTGCCCAGGTTACCTTGGATGAGCAGCGCATTGGCGCAGAGCAGGCTGACCTCAACACGCAAGCGCAGTGGCGTGAGGCCAAAGCCAAGGCGCAGGCGCAGTTGCAGCAAGCGCAGCAGCAAGCAGGCGCGGCCCAGTCAGCGTTGAGTCAGGCGCAGCCGCAGTTGCAGCAGTTGGCGGCGAGTGAGCCTGCGAGCCAGTTACAGCCGCTGTACCGTGAGCAGCAACGCATCAACCGTCAGTTGCAGGGCAGCCAGACGCAGGCGCAGCAGTTGCATGATCAGCATGCCAATGTGCTGCAGCAAATCTGCCAGCAGGCGTGGCAAGGCCAGCAAATCAGCGAGCAAGCCTTGCAGGCTGAATCGGCTGCATTGCAGGCTTTGCAGCAGCGCAGCGAGGAGGTTGCTCAGCGTTTGGCGGTTCAGCCGCAACGGGCTCAGCTTGGCGCGCATCTTTCTGCGTGGGAACAGCAGTTCGGGGCTTTGCAGGCTAACCAGCAGGAGCAGGCAACTGAGCGTGACAAGCAGCAACAGCTTGATGCGCAGCTCGCTCAACTCGCGGTGCAATTAACCCAGCAGCAAACTGCGCTGAATAGCGCGCAAGGCCAACTCAAGAACGCCGAGCAGTCAGCCGCCGATGCGCAGGCCCAATGGCAGGCGCTGCTTGCCGGACAGGATGACGCCGCGTTGCGTGAGCAGTCGCAGCAACTCGCCGAGCGCGGGCGTCAGCTTGAACGTTTGGAAATGCTGCTGACACAGCGTCAACAATGGCTTGATCAGCACGCCCTGGCGCAATCGCAACTGACGTCGCAACAAGCCGAACAGGTTGAGCTCAATCAGCAGCGTGAGACCTTGCGCAGCCAGTTTGTCGACCTCAAGCAGCAGATCGCCGATAAGCAAAAGTTGCTCGAGCAAGAGCAACGTATTCAACAGTTGGAGCATTATCGCGCGGCCCTCCAGCCTGACGAGGCCTGTCCGCTGTGTGGCTCGCACGAGCACCCGGCGATTGCCGAGTATCAGGCGCTCAATCCGTCGCAAACGGCTCAGGCGTTACAGGCCAAACAGACCGAACAGGATGCCGTGCGCAGCAAGGGCGAGGCGCTGAATAAACGTCTGGGCGTGGTGGAAACGCAAATCGCTCAGGCTCAGGCGCAAATCGCTGCGGCCGAGAAGGGTTTGGGCGAGTGTGATCTGCGTTGGCAACAGGCCTGCGAGATTCTCGGCCAATCACTAACTGACACCGCTGCCTTGCAAGCTGCTCAGCACGATCACCTGCAACATGTGGCGCAGCAACAACAACGCCTGACGCAACTGGACGCGTTAAAACTCGCCGCCCAGCAAACGACAGATGCCCGCTTGCTGGCCGAGCGTGAAGTGAGTCGCTGCAATGCCGAGCTTGAGGCGCTGGTGATCAGGCAAGGCAATCTGCAATTGCGCCAACAAGACTGTGCGGCTCAATTGCAGCTGCTGCAAAACAAGCACGCGCAAGCGCTGGCGAGTCTGAACGACGCCCTGCAAACGCTGGGCTACAGCCTTCCTGATGCGCCGGCTGACTGGTTGCGCCAGCAGCGCGCGGCGTGGCAACGCTGGCAGGACGATGAGGCGGCAAGCCAGCGTTTGGTTATCCAGCAGCAAGAACAGAAGTACGCGCTACAACTGGCGCAAGAGCAGGCGCAGAACTGGCAACAGCGTTGGCTGGATCAGGCGCAGGAACCGCTCGCTGCTCTGGCGCCGGTTGCTCAGCCGCATGAGGAACTAAAGCAATTGCAGCGCAGCTGGCAAGGCGCGCAGCAACAAGCCGACCAAATCCACGGCCAGCTGCAAACCGTGCGGGCGCGTATCGAAAGCGAGCAACAGGAGCAGCAAGTCTTGAGTAAGGATTGGCTCGCCGCGCTGGCGGCCAGCCCGTTTGCTGACGAGGCGCAGTTTCTCGGCGCATTGCTTGATGATGCAGAGCGCCAGAACCTGCGTGAATTGCAGCAGCGTCTGTCGAATGATATTGCGGCGGCGCTGGCACTAGAAAGCGATTGCAACGTGCGTCTCGCCGAGCTGCAACGCACTGCACCAAACGGTGCGTTGGCCGAGTTGAGTGATGATGATCTGGCGCAGCAGCTTGTGCAGCTCAATGCGCAACTGCGCAGCCTGAGCGAGCGCCAAGGCGAGATTCGCGCGCAACTGCAAGGCGATGATGCGCGGCGATTGAGCCAGAAGCACCTGTTTGAGCAGATCGACGCGCAACAAGCCAATTACGACGTGTGGCAGCAGCTCAACAGCCTGATCGGTTCGGCGGATGGCGCAAAATTTCGCAAGTTCGCCCAAGGTCTGACGCTCGATCATTTGGTCTATTTGGCCAATCAGCAGCTTGAGCGATTGCATGGCCGCTATCAGCTGGCGCGCAAGTCTCAGGGTGAGCTGGAGCTTGAAGTTGTGGATACGTGGCAGGGCGATGTGGCGCGCGACACCAAAACGCTGTCCGGCGGCGAGAGCTTTTTGGTCAGTCTGGCGCTGGCATTGGCGTTGTCGGATCTGGTCAGCCACAAGACCAGCATCGATTCGCTATTTCTGGATGAAGGCTTTGGCACCCTCGATGGCGAGACGCTGGAGATTGCGCTGGATGCGCTGGATAGCCTCAACGCCAGCGGCAAGATGATCG
The DNA here is from genome assembly GCF_900682675.2 of Pseudomonas marincola. Classification (NCBI taxonomy): domain Bacteria; kingdom Pseudomonadati; phylum Pseudomonadota; class Gammaproteobacteria; order Pseudomonadales; family Pseudomonadaceae; genus Pseudomonas; species Pseudomonas marincola. The sequence continues at coordinate 1,030,880 of NZ_LR215729.2, forward strand.
GTGTAATCAGCCACGTCGAGGCGCTGAAAGAACGAATCCCCGTGCAGTTGAAAGTGCACAAAGCCATCGGCATGGGATACAGCGGTCTGGATAAGCGATTCGCTGTTTAAACACATACACCCTGCCACATCGCGGAGGATGGATAGCCCCGTCGGGGCAATCCGTCATGGCAATTTATGATCGTATCCGGGCAAGCGTTGCTTGCCTTGACGGTTAAGCCGCGGCGCGGCTTAACCATCCTCCGGGTTTCGGGTTTCCGGTCATTTGGGTTTGAGGCGTGCCACGTCACGGAGGATGGATAGCCCGGCGGGCAATCCGTCATGGCGATTTATGGTCGTATCCGGGCAAGCGTTGCTTGCCTTGACGGTTTAGCCGCAGAGCGGCTTAACCATCCTCCGGGTTTCCGGTTATCCCGTTATCCGATCATTTGGGATTGTGGCGCGTCATGTCGCGGAGGATGGATAGCCCATGGGGCAATCCGTCATGGCGATTTATGATCGTAGCCGGGCAAGCGTTGCTTGCCTTGACGGTTTAGCCGCGTCGCGGCTTAACCATCCTCCGGGTTTGCGGCGATGAAGTCGACCACCACTTCTGCCAGTTTCTCGCCCTGATCTTCCTGCAGGAAGTGCCCGCCATTGACGATGGTTGTGTGGGCCTGGCCTTGGGTGCCGGGGATTAATTTCTGCAGGAGTTTATCGCCACCGGCGGTGATCGGGTCCGAGTCACTGAATGCGGTGAGGAAGGGTTTATTCCACTTCATCAGCACTTGCCACGCCGCACGGTTTCGCTCGGCTGCGGGATCATCCGGCGTGGTTGGCACCAGCAGCGGAAATTGCCGCGCGCCTTCTTTGTACGACTCGTCGGGGTAGGGCGCATCGTAAGCTGCAATGACGGCTGGTGACAGTTCGGTGGTAGTCGCGCGACTGATGATCGCGCCTGCGGCAAATTCCGGAGTTTTCTGCGAGTACTCCTGCCAGCTCTTGAACGCATCGCCTGGATTATGATCGCCGGTGGGCAGCATGGTATTGGCGGCTACGACGCGGGCAAATCTGTCCGGGTTTTCTGCAGCCAGGCGCAGGCCGATCAAACCACCCCAGTCCTGACACACCAGTGTGATGTTGGTCAGTTTGAGTTGATCAAGCACGGCCTGCATCCAGTCAACGTGGCGCTGATAGGTGTAATCGGTGCGTTTGCTGGGTTTGTCTGAGCGGCCAAAACCAACCAGATCGGGCGCGATGACCCGATGGCCTGCGGCGACCAGCGTGGGGATCATTTTGCGGTAGAGGTAGCTCCATGACGGCTCACCGTGCAGCAGCAATACCGGCGCTGCATCGGCGGGGCCTTCATCGAGATAATGCACGCGCAATTGCCCACCTTCGCTGTCGTCGAGAGTCAGGTAGTTGGGTTTGAATGGGTAATCGGGGAGATTTTCGAACCGGCTGTCCGGGGTGCGTAGAACGTCCATGATTGAACCTCAGCGTGGGATTACCTCGCAGAATGTACCCGCGCCCGGCAGTGTTCAACCTTTCGAATGACGTGAATGTTGCCTTATCAGGTTAGCTGACGGGGGATTGTTAAAGCCTTATCCATCCAGTCGAGGCATGTCACATCGCGGAGGATGGATAGCCCCGTGGGGCAATCCGTCATGGCGATTTATGGTCGTATTCGGGCAAGCGTCGCTTGCCTTGACGGTTTAGCCGCGGAGCGGCTTAACCATCCTCCGGGTTTCGGGTTTCCGGTGATTTGGGTTTGTGGTGTGCCACGTTGTGGAGGATGGATAGCCCGGCGGGCAATCCGTCATGGCGAATTATGATCGTATCGGGGCAAGCGATGCTTGCCTTGACGGTTTAGCCGCGTGCGGCTTAACCATCCTCCGGGTTTCGGGTTTCGGGTTTCGGGTTTCGGGTTTCCGGTGATTTGGGGTTGTGGCAAGCCACGTTGTGGGGGATGGATAGCCCCGCGGGGTAATCCGTCATGGCGATTTATGGTCGTATCCGGGCAAGCGCTGCTTGCCTTGACGGTTAAGCCGCGGAGCGGCTTAACCATCCTTTATTTCCAGCGGGCTTTTACCCAGTCTTTCTGTTGCTCGGGCGTTAAGAAGGTCCATGCGACGAAGCGGCTTTGTTTCTGGCCTTGGGCCATTTCCACGGTGCGCACGTTATGGGCGCCGACTTTGCTCAGGGCACTGTAGACGCCGCCGAGGTTGCCGGCCTTGGATATCAGGGTGCTGAACCAAAACACCTGACTGGCATGTTCTGCGCTCTCTTTGATCAGGCGGTTGACGAACTCCGCCTCGCCACCTTTGCACCACAACTCTGCAGCCTGGCCGCCAAAATTCAACACCGGTAGTTTGCGCTTGGGGTCGAGCTTGCCGAGGTTGCGCCATTTGCGGGTGCTGCCGCGTGTGGCTTCTTCCGGTGATGCGTGGAACGGTGGGTTGCACAGCGTCAGGTCAAAGTAATCACCGGCGTTGATCAGGCCGGTGAATATTTGGCGGCTATCGGTTTGCTGGCGCAACTCGATGGCTTTGTCGAGCTTGTTGGCTTTGACGATTGCGCTGGCCGATGCAATGGCTTCGGCGGCGATATCCGCGCCGACAAAATGCCAGTCGTATTCACAATGGCCCAACAACGGATAAATGCAGTTGGCGCCCACGCCGATATCCAGCGCGCGAATATTACCGCCACGGGGAATCTGTTTGCCGTTGCAGCTAGCCAGCATGTCCGCCAGATAATGCAAGTAATCAGCTCGCCCCGGAATCGGCGGGCACAGGTAGTCTGCCGGGATATCCCAGTGGGCAATGCCGTAAAACTGTTTGAGCAGAGCACGGTTGAAGACTTTGACCGCCGCCGGATTGGCGAAGTCGATGCTCTCCTTGCCATACGGATTGATAATCACGAACGCCGCCAATTCCGGGCTGGATTTGATCAGCGCAGGGAAGTCATAACGGCCTTGATGGCGATTACGCGGATGCAGTTGGCCCTTGGCAGAGTCAGCTTTGCTTGGCTTTGGCGGTGCAGGTTGGCGTGGCATGGTGATCCGTTTGGGTAAGCGCAGGCTGGGCATTATTCACATTGAGGCGCGCATGGCTAGCTGATATGCAATGCCGCGCCCAGGTAGTCGAAGAATATACAGTACAGCGCCAACGGAATTGGCAGGCCCAGCAAGGTGCCTAAAAGGTAGTCGCGAAAGCGCACGCCCGAGAGCGCCAGTGCGTAATTCAGCGCCGGCACGGTCTGGAACAGCATGCGCAGCGCACTGATGCTCAGCACCGGGCGTTTATCCAGACCCGCCAGCAAGCGCTTGGCCAGTTTGTTATCCAGTTCGCGTAACGCGCTGCCGCCCATGTAGCGGATGGTGAAGTAGGTGAAGGTGCACGACAGGCATGCAGCGACGTAGGTTGCAATCCCGCCCCACAAGCGGCCCAGCGCGAGTACGGCGGCGGCGAGAAAAACCCAGCCGGGAATCTGGATCAGGTTGCCGAGTGCAAACATCAACACGAACAGCAAAAGCCCGCTGACCGGATGCATCTGAATGACCGATTTAAGCGCTTCAAGGCTGAAGTGCTGGCGCAGGCCGGTGACCTCGAACAAGGCGAACAGCGCGAGCAGAAACAGCACCACCAATAACAGTCGTTTACCTGCGCTCATTGCGCCTCCAGCGGATTACGCCAGATTCAAGGATAGCCCAATGCTGCTTTGATCTGCTTGAGGTGCGCGCCGATCCAGTGTTTGTCGATGGCGCCCCAGTTACCGATTGCATAGTTCCCGGCATTGTTGCGCTCGCCTTCCTGCTGCACGAATTGGCAGTCGATATCCAGGTCGGCCAGCGCCGCGATGGTGTCTTGGGCGGTGCGTCTGGGCATGCCGGTGGCGAGCATCAGCGCCGGTACATTGCACGCTTCGCCGCTGTCGATCAGCCACGCCACATACAAGCGTCGGTAAAAGCTGCTCTTGGTTTTGCTGATCGCTGCCGTCATCGCCTTATTGCTCCCTGTTCCATGTGCCGCGATCAAGCCAGCGTCGCCATGCCAATGTAGCAGGCAGCACCCGCGAGATAGCCGAGTAGCGCCAGCAGGCTGATCTTTTTCAGGTACCAGATGAAGTTGATGTTCTCCATGCCCATCGCCGCCACGCCGGCTGCTGAGCCAATAATCAAACAGCTGCCGCCGGTGCCTGCGCAGTAGGCCAGCAGTTCCCAGAAGTCGCCGTTCTGCACGAAGCTCTGCAGCCAGCTTGCATTTTCACCAGCGTTTGCCAGCGCTTCCGGGGTCACCAGCGGGTACATGTTCATGGCGCCGGCCACCAGCGGCACGTTATCGACCACCGAGGAGAGCAGGCCGATGGCGATGTTGATCGAGTAGATATTGCCCAGGCTGTTTTTCAGCGCAATTGCCACTTGGTCAAGGTGGCCGGCGGTTGCCAGGCTCGATACCGCCAGCAGGATGCCGAGGAAGAACAGCACGCTGGTGCTGTCGATGGTGCGCAATACGCCAACGACCGAGAGCGGATGTTTGACTTCAATGTTCTTGTCGCGGTGGATGATCGACGTCGCCACCCACATGAAACCCAGCCCGAACAAAATGCCCATGTACGGCGGCAAATGGGTGACCGACTTGAAGACCGGCACGAACAACAGGCAGCCGAGCCCCAGACACAACACCAGATTGCGCTCAAACGGCGTGGTCGGGTTGCGCAGGCTCTCTTCAGATTTGAACTCGGGTGGGCGCTCGACTTCGCCTTTAAGGCGAAAGCTCAGGTAAATCATCGGCACCAGCAGGCAGACCAGGCTGGGCAGGAACAGGTTGCCGATGATGCTGCTGGCAGTGATCTGATCGCCGATCCAGAGCATGGTTGTGGTCACGTCCCCAATCGGCGACCAGGCGCCGCCGGCGTTGGCGGCAATGATCACGATGCCGGCGAAAAACCAGCGGTCCTGCTGGTCGTCGATCAGTTTGCGCAACAGCGAAACCATGACGATGGTGGTGGTGAGGTTATCCAGTGCCGCGGAAAGGAAGAAGGTCAGCAGGCCGATCAACCAGAGCAGGTTGACGCGTTTCTTGGTGGTGATGTGGTCGGTGACGGTCTTGAAGCCTTCGTGGGCGTCGATCAGTTCGACAATCACCATGGCGCCAAGCAGGAAGAACAGGATTTCGGAGATTTCCCCGAGATGTTCGCGCAGCTGATGCACCACATATTCGGAGTTGCTGTCGTGGCCGACGCTGATATTGGCTACATGCGGAATAATCACATCGGCGCCGAGCACCAGAACGGTCCACGTTACGACAGCCGTGAGCAGCGCTGAGGCAGCTTTATCAATCTTTAACGGATGTTCGAACGCAATACACAGATAACCGAGTACAAATACCAGCGCCATCAACACATACATGATCAGAATTCCAGAGTTCGATTCTGTACGCAGGTGGTCGATTGCCGAGCTGATTGGTCAGTCGGAAGTTGGCGTCAGGCAGGCGCGCTGGCAGCGTTTAGGGCTCACCAGAGGCTATCAATACTGCGGTTGCCAGCTTTTTACTCGAGAAACTCTTGTACAGAATCTGGGCTTTTTACCGGCGGTTTAGCGCCGTGGGCTCTTGATGCGGTGAAGAAGATGCCTGAATAGCAGGGCATAAGGAAAGTGATTTATCAGAATAAGCGGCTCAGTGCAGCAAAACCGGAAAAATTACCGGATAGGCGAGCATCGGGCAGCCATGTGCAGCTGCCCGATGTGCGTGACAGTAGCTTATGCCGCTTCGCTTTCTGCGGCGTCGGCTTTGCCCGTTTCCGCCAGTGCTTTGGGCGGCCACGTGTAGGCCACGAAGATCGCCATGAACGGCATGATCAGGTTGAAAAAGCAGTACGGCAGATAGGTCAGGGTGGAAACTCCCAACGTGGCCGCCATGTAGGCGCCGCAGGTGTTCCACGGCACCAGAACCGAGGTCAGCGTGCCGCCGTCTTCGAGTGCGCGTGACAGGTAAACCGGCTCGATGCCGCGCTTCTCGTATTCGGCGCGGTACATGCGGCCCGGCAATACCAACGCAATGTATTGGTCGGCGGTAATGATATTGGTGCCAATGGTTGTGACTACGGTGCTGGCGATCAGGCTGCTGGTGCTCTTGGCCAGATGAATTGCGCTTTCGAGCAGGCGCTGGAGCAAGCCGAGCTTTTCCAGTACACCGCCAAAACACATGGCGCAGATGATCAGCCACACGGTCGTCAGCATGCTGCCCATGCCGCCTTTGGAGAGCAGGCCGTCCAGTGAGGCGTTGCCGCTGTGCGACTCGTAACCGGCGAACAGCGCCGTCCACACGGTTTTAAGCGAAGACAGACTGCCCGCTGCCGGGTCGGCCAGACGGCTCATGACATCTGGTTGGAAGATCACGGCAAACACGGCGCCGACCAGCGCGCCAATGAAAATGGCCGGAAATGCCGCGCACTGACGCACGGCCAGAAACAGCAGCATGGCCACCGGCAGCAGCAGGTACCAGCCCAGATTGAATTGGCTCTCCAGCGCTTGCAGCACCTCAGCGATGCGGCCGGTGTCATGGCTTTCTGCAGCGTTCTGCCCGAGTACGAAGAAGATCACGAACGCAATCGACAATGCCGGCACGGTGGTGCGCAGCATCAAGCGGATGTGGGCGAACAGGTCCGATCCGGCAGCGGCGGGGGCCAGATTGGTGGTGTCGGACAGCGGCGAGAGCTTGTCGCCAAAGTAGGCGCCGGAAATGATCGCCCCGGCGGTAATCGCCGGATCGAGGCCGAGACCCGAAGCGACGCCCATCAGGCCAATACCAAGCGTACCGGCGACCGTCCACGAACTGCCGATCGACAGCGCCGTCAGGGCGCAGATCAGGCAGCTGGTGATGTAGAAATATTCGGCCGAAATCAGTTTGAGGCCGAGCCAGATCATGGTGGGCACCGTGCCGGCCAGAATCCATGTGCCGATCAGCGCACCCACGGCGAGCAGAATCAGGTTGGCTTTCATGGCCAGATGAATGCCCGCCAGAATGCCTTCTTCGATGTCTGCCCAGCGCCAACCGTTTTTCAGGCCGACGACACCGGCGACAAACGCAGCGCTCATCAGCGCAATCTGGTTGGGGCCGCTGGAAGAGCTGTCGCCATACAGAAAGACCGACAGGCCAAGCAGAACGATCAGCACGCTGATCGGCAGCAGTGCATCGAAAAGAGAAGGGGAGCGCGGGTTAGACATGTCAGTACCAATTAGAAACGCCGAGGCCCGCTCTGTAGTTGGAGCGGGCCTCGGCGGGTAGTGCGGGTGAATGAATTACAGCGAGGCGATACGGGCGCGTTGCTCTGCCAGTTTGCCCAGAGCCTGTTCGGCTTCGGCCAGTTTGGCGCGCTCTTTCTCGATCACTTCAGCCGGAGCCTTGTCGACGAAACCGGCATTGCCGAGCTTGCCGCCAACACGTTTGACTTCGCCTTCGAGACGCTGGATTTCCTTGTCCAAACGGCCCAGTTCAGCCGCTTTGTCGATCAGGCCAGCCATCGGCACCAATACTTCCATGTCGCCAACCAGAGCGGTGGCCGACATCGGCGGCTCATCGCCAGCGGCGAGGATGGTGACGGACTCCAGCTTGGCCAGCTTGTTGAGCAGCGGCGCGTTTTCTTGCAGGCGGCGCTGATCTTCGCTGTTGGCGTTCTTGAGGATGATGTCGATACGCTTGGCCATCGAGATATTCATCTCGCCACGGATCTGGCGCAGGCCGAGCATCAAGGCTTTAACCCACTCGATATCACCTTCGGCGGCCGCGTCGATACGCGCCTCATTCGCTACCGGCCAGGCCTGCAGCATGATGGTGTCGCCGCTAGCGCCCGCTTGAGCCTTGATCCGCTGCCAGATTTCTTCAGTGATAAACGGCATGAACGGATGCGCCAGACGCAGCGCAACTTCCAGCACGCGAATCAGTGTGCGGCGAGTGCCGCGCTGGCGTTCGATTGGCGCGTTCTCGTCCCACAGAACCGGCTTAACCAGTTCCAGGTACCAGGCGCAGTATTCGTCCCAGATGAATTCGTACAGGGCCGAGGCGGCGAGGTCGAAACGGAAGGCGTCGAGGTGACGGGTCACAGCGGCTTCGGTGCGTTGCAGCTGCGAGATGATCCAGCGGTCGACCGACGACAATTCGACGGCTTCGCCATTGATACCAGTGTCCTGGCCATCGGTGTTCTCGATGACGAAGTTGGCGGCGTTCCAGATCTTGTTGCAGAAGTTGCGGTAACCCTCGACGCGGCCCATGTCGAACTTGATATCGCGGCCGGTCGAGGCCAGCGACAAGTTGGTGAAGCGCAGGGCGTCGGTGCCGTATGCCGCGATACCTTCCGGGAACTCGGCGCGGGTCTGCTTGGCGATCTTTTCGGCCAGTTTTGGCTGCATCATGCCGCTGGTACGCTTGGTCAGCAGGCTTTCGAGGTCGATGCCGTCGACGATATCCAGCGGGTCGAGCACGTTACCCTTCGACTTGGACATCTTCTGGCCCTGACCGTCGCGCACCAGACCGTGAACGTAAACGGTCTTGAACGGAACCTGCGGCGTGCCGTCTTCGTTCTTCACCAAATGCATGGTGAGCATGATCATCCGGGCAACCCAGAAGAAAATGATGTCGAAACCGGTCACCAACACGTCAGTCGGGTGGAAGGTCTTGAGGAATTCAGTCTGCTGCGGCCAGCCCAGTGTCGAGAAGGTCCACAGGCCCGAGCTGAACCAGGTATCCAGTACGTCTTCGTCCTGGCGCAGGGCAACATCGTCGCCCAGCTGGTTTTCGCTGCGAACTTCGGCTTCGGTGCGACCGACATAAACGTTGCCGGCATCGTCGTACCAGGCCGGAATGCGGTGGCCCCACCAGAGCTGACGGCTGATGCACCAGTCCTGGATGTCGCGCATCCAGCTGAAGTACATGTTTTCGTATTGCTTGGGCACAAACTGGATGCGGCCATCTTCAACGGCTGCAATCGCAGGCTCAGCCAGCGACTTGGTCGATACGTACCACTGATCGGTCAGCCATGGTTCGATGATGGTGCCCGAACGGTCGCCTTTCGGCACTTTCAGGGCGTGGTCATCAACGCTGACCAGCAAACCGGCGGCGTCGAAGGCTGCAACGATCTGCTTGCGCGCCTCGAAACGGTCAAGCCCGGCGAATTCTGCGGGCAGGGCGGTATCGGCTTGGGCATTGACGCTGCCGTCGATATTGAAAGCTTGTGCGTTCGCCAGCACCACTGCGTTCTTGTCGAAGATATTCAGCAGGGTCAGGTTGTGGCGTTTGCCGACTTCATAGTCGTTGAAGTCGTGCGCCGGGGTGATTTTCACACAGCCGGTGCCAAATTCAGGGTCGCAGTAATCGTCGGCGATAATCGGGATGCGACGGCCAACCAGCGGCAATTCGACAAAGCTGCCGATCAGCGACTTGTAGCGCTCGTCTTCCGGGTGCACGGCAACGGCGGCGTCGCCGAGCATGGTTTCCGGACGCGTCGTGGCGACGATCAGGTAAGTATTGCCTTCGGCGGTGGTTTTGCCGTCAGCCAGCGGGTACTTGAGGTTCCACAGGTGACCTTTCTCGTCGTGGTTTTCCACTTCGAGATCGGAGATGGCGGTGTGGAACTTGGTGTCCCAGTTGACCAGACGCTTGCCGCGATAGATCAGGCCGTCTTTGTGCAGGCGCACGAAGGCTTCTTTAACCGCGTCCGACAGGCCGTCGTCCATGGTGAAGCGCTCGCGCGACCAGTCTACCGAGGAACCGAGGCGGCGAATCTGGCGGGTGATGGTGCCGCCGGACTGCTCTTTCCATTCCCAGACTTTTTCCAGGAACTTGTCGCGGCCCAGGTCGTGACGGCTCACGCCATCGGCGGCCAGTTGGCGCTCAACCACCATTTGCGTGGCGATGCCCGCGTGGTCGGTGCCTGGCTGCCACAGCGTATTGCGGCCTTGCATGCGGCGGAAACGAATCAGCGCATCCATGATCGAGTTGTTGAAACCATGGCCCATGTGCAGGCTGCCGGTGACATTCGGCGGCGGGATCATGATGGTGTACGGCTGACCCGAACCTTGTGGGGCGAAATAGTTGTTCGCTTCCCAGTTCTGGTACAGGGAGGTTTCAATGGCGTGCGGCTGGTAGGTCTTGTCCATGCGCGGCGGGACCCTTTTGACGGCTGATCGGAAAAGCCGACAAGTATAGCGGGGAAGGGGCCTGTGGCGTAAGGGTAAGCGTCGGCAGAGGTGCTGATTATTGACCTGTGGCAATCGCTATCTGCCAGCGAGCGCGCAGCTTAGGCGGTTTCTGGCGGGTGAGAGTGTGGATTGGACGGGTATAAACCAGCATTTTCGCTGTGGCGAACATGCTGGCGAGGTGTTATCGCTCAGGGCTTGCGCGGCGGCAACAGGCGGCTCAGGCGCGCTTCGAGGCGCGTGCGTAATTCGGCTTCGATCTGCGGCACGAAGTCATCGATCACGTCCTGCAGAATCAACTGCGCCGCGGCGCGCAATTCGCTGTCGAGCCGGTTCATTTCACTGTCGCGGCTGATCGACTCCTGCACGGTCTGGCGCAGCGCACTGATGGTGCCCGGCTCATGGACGACGGCTTTGGCCAGTGGGGTTTTGCTGGTTATCTGCTGCGGTGGCTCGGTGATGGTTTCCGAAAGCAGCGGCACATCGTCGATGTCATCAAAGTCGTCAGCGACTTCTTCGGTCAGCAGCGGCGGCTCGAGGCTGTCATCGCCCAGCAGTTCGCGGATGGATTCAAGGTCATCCAAAAGCTGCTTGGGTTCGCGAGGAGGCATTGGGTTGTCCATGGTGCTCTTACAGTTCAACTCGTTTAGGGGCAAAACCGCGGTCGCGGTAGGTGCGGAAATTGTCGCGGCAGGCTTGGAGCAGTTCGGGTTGCTGATTGACTATTTCAATCACCCGGGCGAACTGTTCGGTGTGCGGCGAAAGGTTCTGGTCAAGGTTGATCAGCACGCCCTGCTCGTTGGCAGGTGGCTGGTCGCGGCCGATCACCACGGGTGAGCTGGCATCGTCCTCAACCAGATCGTGGGGTACAAAGCAGTCGTTCTTGAACGCCCAGAGCAGTTGATCGAGAGTTGCGCACTGTTCGGCATCGCTGCCGCGCAGGAACACCGGCAAACCGGCGCGCCACGCCTTCATCGCCAGTACACAAGCGGCTTTGAGGCGCTTGGCTGGATCGCTATCGGGCAGTACATAGAATTCTATTCGCGGCATGCATGGGTCATCGTTGCGGTACAGGTTGGGGTGGAGAATGTTCCACGGGTCAGCATCGTGTCGAGCCTCGCCGTCAGGCCAGTCGCCAGTAAATCAGCATGCTGGCGTTGGCCCTGCGTTTATTGCAGCAGGCGAGGCTCGCACGTGTTGCGCTGTTAACACTAAAGGTAGCGCGCGAATGGCCCGCGCGCATCCCGATAGCTTGTTACTTAAGCTTCGCTGCGGTCGAGCAGGTACTGTGTCAGCAATGGCACCGGACGGCCGCTGCCGCCTTTGTCTTTGCCGCCGCTGATCCATGCGGTGCCTGCAACGTCCAGGTGCGCCCAATTGTACTTCTTGGCGAAGCGCGACAGGAAGCAACCTGCGGTGATGGTGCCGGCTTTCGGGCCGCCAATGTTGGCGATATCGGCGAACGGGCTGTCGAGCTGTTCCTGATATTCATCGTACAGCGGCAATTGCCAGGCGCGGTCGTCTGCAGTGAGACCAGCGCCGAGGATCTGCTGGACCAGTTCATCGTTGTTGCCCATCAGGCCGGAAACATTGCTGCCGAGGGCAACGATGCAGGCGCCAGTGAGGGTGGCAATGTCGATAACCGCTTGCGGTTTGAAACGCTCGACGTAGGTCAGCGCGTCACACAGCACCAGTCGGCCTTCGGCGTCGGTGTTGAGGATTTCAACTGTTTGCCCGCTCATGGTCGTGACGATATCGCCAGGACGCGTGGCGCCGCCGCTTGGCATGTTCTCGGCGCAGGCCAGAACGCACACCAGGTTAATCGGCAGTTGCATCTCGAGTACGGCTTTGAGGGTGCCGAACACGCTGGCCGCGCCGCCCATGTCGTACTTCATCTCATCCATGCCGGCTGCCGGCTTGATGCTGATGCCGCCGGTGTCGAAGGTGATGCCTTTACCGACTAGGACATAAGGTTTGTCGGTTTTCTTGGTGCCCTGATAGTTCATGACGATCATGCGCGGCGGCTGCTCGCTGCCTTGCGCCACGGCCAGGAATGCGCCAGCGCCGAGGGCCTTGAGCTTTTTCTCGTCGAGAATATCGACCTTGAGACCTTTATAAGCCTTGCTCAGCTCTTTGGCCTGTTCAGCCAGGTAGCTTGGGTGGCAGATGTTCGGCGGCATGTTGCCGAGGTCTTTGGTGAATGCCATGCCTTTGGCAATGGCCTTGGCCTGATTGCTGGCGCGCTCTGCATCCGCCTGATCAGCTTTGTCGGTGATCAGAGTGATTTTTTTCAGGGCGATAGCGTCAGCCTTCTGGCTCTTGAACTGATCGAACTGGTACGTGCCGTCTTCCAGTGTTTCTACCAGCAGACGGGTCTTGCCGTAGGTGTCACGGCCTTTAACTTTCAGCTCGTTGAGCGCCAGAATAGCGTCGCTGCCGCCCAAACCTTTCAATACTGCATAGGCGGCGCTGAGCATTTTGCGAAATTGGCGGTCAGACAACTCGGCGTCTTTACCGCTGCCAACCAGCAGCACGCGTTCGGCTTTGAGGTTAGGCAGATTGTGCGCCAGCAGGGTCTGGCCAAGTTTGCCGGCAAGGTCGCCGCGCTTGAGCAGGGCGCTGATTGCACCTGAGGTGGCGGCGTCTATCGTTTGGGCGGCTTCACCCAGTTTGCGGCCTTCGCCTACAGTGATGACTAGCGTGGCGGTTTTCAGTGTTTCCGGACGAGCGCTTTTGACAAAAAATTCCATGGAATGGTGTCCTCAAGACAACGAGTCGGTATTGCTGGATAATGGCGACAAATTTTACGTGGTTCGCAGAGTCTGCGGGCTGGCAAATGGTGTGGCTAGTTTGAGCTTAGCTGCCTGAGCCTGACAACCCTGGAGTGTCTGGTTTGATCGTCTTCCGTTATTTATCCCGCGAAGTTTTGACTACCTTAACCGCGGTGAGTGCCGTGTTACTGGTAATCATCATGAGTGGGCGTTTCATCAAGTACCTTGCGCAAGCCGCTTCTGGAGCGCTGGACCCTGGCGTGTTGTTCCTGATTATGGGGTTTCGCCTGCCGGGCTTCCTGCAACTGATTTTACCGCTGGGTCTGTTCCTCGGGATTCTTCTGGCTTACGGGCGTCTTTACCTCGAAAGCGAGATGACCGTGTTGTCGGCAACCGGCATGAGCCAGCAGCGTCTGCTCGGTTACACCATGATCCCGGCGGCGCTGGTCGCGTTGCTGGTGGGCTGGCTGAGCCTCGGATTGGCACCGCAAGGGGTTACCCGCGTGGCGCAGATTCTTAACGAGCAGGATGCCCTGACTGAGTTCGATACCCTGGTGCCAGGGCGATTCCAGGCGCTGCGTGAAGGCTCGCGGGTTACTTACACCCAGGAGCTGTCGAATGATCGCAGCGAGTTGGGTGGCGTGTTTATCTCCGAGAAACGTCTGTCGAATGACGGCGCCAAAGAGCGCGGCATTACTGTGCTGGTGGCCGAAAGCGGGCGTCAGGAAGTGCAGGCCGATGGCAGCCGTTATCTGGTGCTGGAAAACGGTTACCGCTATGACGGCAATCCGGGTAAAGCGGATTACCGGGCCATTAAATATGACACCTATGGCGTGTTGCTGCCCAAGCCTGAAGTCAGCTCGGAAATCAGTGACCGTGAAGCGGTGCCCACCCGCGACCTGATTGGCAGCGACAACATTCGTTATCAGTCCGAGTTGCAGTGGCGTCTGTCGATTCCGTTGCTGGTGTTCATCGTCACCTTGATGGCTGTGCCGTTGTCGCGGGTTAATCCGCGTCAGGGCCGTTTCCTCAAATTGCTGCCGGCGATTCTCTTGTACATGGCTTATCTGTCGATTCTGATTGCTGCCCGTGGTGCGCTGGATAAAGGCAAGATCCCGCATGCGCTGGGCTTATGGTGGGTTCACGGGGTGTTCGCTTTGATTGGTTTGAGTTTGCTCTACTGGGAGCCGTTGCGCCTGAAGATGCTGAGCCGCAAGCAGCGTGCGGAGGTGGCTCGTGGGTAAGCTCGACCGCTACATCGGTGCTCAGGTTTTCATGGCCATTCTGGCTGTGCTCGGGGTTATTGTCGGTTTGGCACTGCTTTTCGCCTTCATTGATGAGCTGGGCGATATCGATGATAACTACGGCATGGCCCAGGCCGCGTGGTACGTGTTGCTGACCACCCCGAGCCGTGCCTATGAAATGCTGCCAATGGCGGCGCTAATCGGCTGCCTCATTGGTTTGGGCGGGCTTGCCAGCAACAGTGAGTTGACCATCATGCGCGCCGCCGGTGTCTCCATCGGCCGGATCGTCTGGGCGGTCATGAAGCCAATGCTGGTGCTGATGCTGGTGGGTATCCTGATCGGTGAATACCTTGCGCCATGGAGTGAAAACAAGGCCGAGGCCGGGCGCTCGATGGCCCAGGGCGGCGGTGAAGCGCAGAGCTCCAAGCGTGGCCTGTGGCACCGTCAGGGCGATGAGTTCGTGCACATCAACGCCGTGCAGCCGAACGGAGTGCTGTTTGGTGTGACTCGCTATCGGTTTGATGATCAGCGCCACATGCTGTCATCGAGCTTTGCCCGCAAGGCGACGTATCAGCAGGATCACTGGGCGCTTGAAAACGTCAATACCACGGTATTCCATGAAGATCGCACTGAAGTTGTCACCACGCCAACAGAGCGCTGGGATGTCGAGCTGACCCCGCAATTACTCGGCACGGTGGTGTTGGAGCCGGATGCGTTATCAATCAGCGGGTTGTGGGGCTACATCCATTATCTGGGGGCGCAGGGCCTGAATAACGGCCAATACTGGCTGGCATTCTGGACCAAGGTGTTGCAGCCGGTAGTAACGGGTGCGCTGGTATTGATGGCCATCTCGTTCATCTTTGGCCCGCTGCGCTCGGTAACGCTCGGCCAGCGAGTATTTACCGGTGTGCTGGTGGGCTTTGTGTTCAAGATCGCCCAGGACCTGCTTGGCCCTTCGAGCCTAGTGTTTGGCTTCTCGCCGCTGTTTGCGGTGCTGGTACCTGCCGGAATCTGTGCGTTCGCGGGGCTGCTGCTGATGCGCAGGGCAGGCTAGCGCCACTCCGCGCGCGCATTAAAAAGCCCCCGATGCAGTGATGCGTCGGGGGCTTTTTATTGCGTGGCGGTTAACTATTTCTTGTGGATGTTCTTGGGCAGCTGAACCGTTTGCGACTCGGAATAGATGTCGTGCCAGCTGCGCTTTTGTTTGTCCCAGAGGATCCAGAAGAAACCCAGCCCGAAGCATAGCCAGGAGGCGATTGAGATCACGAAGCGCAGCAATGCCTGCCACAGGCTGATCGCGCTGCCATCGGCGTTCTGGATGCGAATGCCCCATACCTGCATGCCCAGCGTCTGGCCGTTGTACGTCCAGAACTTGCTGAAAAAGCCGAACAGGCAGAAAAACAGAATGGTCGACAGGATCGGGTCGCCGTCCAGTGCGCCGGCGTCGGACATCTCGCGCAGGGTGTCGGCGCCGTAAAAGCCCATGAGAATCAGTTTATAAATGAAGGTGACGACAATCAGCAGGGCGACGCACAGCAGGAAGTCATAAAACATGGCGGCGCAGCGGCGGGGCAGGCCAGCGGCTGGAAATTCACCTTGCGGGCGCAGGAGGTGTTTGGGCATTGGCAGCTCGTGTCTTGAGGGTGGTGATAGGCAGAAGATGATACCCATAAAAAAACCCCTGATGTCGCCATCAGGGGTTTTTCAAAGCGGCGGGCTTATTCCTGGATTTGAACCTGGTCAGCCTGCATGCCTTTTTGACCTTGTACAGCGACGAAGCTGACTTTTTGGCCTTCTTTCAGGCTCTTGAAGCCATTACCTTCGATCGCGCGGAAATGCACGAACAGATCCGGACCGCTTTCTGGAGTGATAAAACCAAAACCTTTCTCGTCGTTAAACCACTTGACGGTACCGTTCTGACGATTCGACATGTCTTATTCCTTGAAACTTAAAGTTGATGACAGCCTCCTCATAATAGAAGGACTGAGACTGGTTGCAAGGAGTAACAAAGCGAACGGGATGTAGCGGATCTAGGATCTACTGCATCAGGTCACAATTCACGGCGACCCATGCAAACACAGTCAAATAACTCTACGCTAACTCCGCAGCAAATGCCAACCCCTAAAACAGGGTATAGCTAGGCGGGCTAGGGTAAAGCTCAGTGTGATGCTAGATTTTTTAGGTCTGTAAATGCGCGACAGGATCTGTGGCAAGTTGACCTTTGATGCAGTTGGTTTGTTGGCTCAACAAACAACTTTTAGAAGATTGGTGCCCCGGGGGAGACTCGAACTCCCACTTCTTTCGAAAACGGATTTTGAATCCGCCGCGTCTACCGATTCCGCCACCGGGGCACTAATGGCGGCGGAGTATAAGGACGACTTTGCCGTTGGTCAATGCATTGCGTGGTCAATTTCTACATTTTCCGTTAAACTTTTGCGCCCTGCTATACGATCCTCCCGCCATGCGTGTTGCTGACTTTCGATTTGAACTGCCTGAAACCCTGATCGCCCGCCATCCCCTAGCTGAGCGGCGCGCTAGTCGTTTGCTGACTCTGGACGGCCCGACGGGGGAAATTAACCATCGCCAATTTGCCGATGTGCTCGATCATCTGCAGCCGGGCGACCTGATGGTATTCAACAATACCCGGGTTATTCCTGCGCGCCTGTTCGGCCAAAAAGCCTCGGGCGGCAAGCTCGAAGTGCTGGTGGAGCGCGTGCTGGATGCTTACCGGGTATTGGCGCATGTGCGCTCGAGCAAGTCGCCCAAGCCTGGCTCGATGATTCTGATTGATGGCGGCGGCGAAGCTGAGATGCTTGCCCGCCACGATGCTTTGTTTGAGTTGCGCTTTAATGAGCCGGTGTTGCCGTTGCTTGAGCGCGTCGGGCATATGCCGCTGCCGCCCTATATTGATCGCCCTGACGAGGCGTCGGATCGTGAGCGTTATCAAACTGTATACGCCGAGCGTGCCGGTGCTGTTGCCGCACCCACTGCCGGGCTGCATTTTGATCAGCCTTTAATGGAGGCAATTGCCGCCAAGGGTGTATCCACCGCATTCGTCACCCTGCACGTGGGCGCAGGCACCTTCCAGCCGGTGCGCGTCGAGCGCATTGAAGATCACCACATGCACACTGAATGGCTCGAAGTCAGCCAGGAAGTGGTGGATGCGGTTGCAGCCTGTCGTGCACGCGGCGGTCGGGTAGTCGCGGTGGGGACGACCAGTGTGCGTTCGCTGGAAAGCGCCGCGCGTGATGGCGTGCTTAAACCATTCAGTGGCGACACCGACATTTTTATCTACCCGGGGCGCCCGTTCCATGTGGTCGATGCGCTGGTGACCAACTTCCACCTGCCTGAGTCGACACTGCTCATGCTGGTCTCGGCGTTTGCCGGATATCCCGAAACCATGGCGGCCTATAAAAGTGCGGTCGCTGAGGCTTATCGCTTCTTTAGTTACGGTGATGCCATGTTCATCACCCGCAATCCCGCGGCACGCGGGCCTGAGGAACAAGTATGACGCGCACCTGTCGCATGTCCTTCGAATTACTGGCGACCGAGGGCAAAGCCCGACGCGGTCGTCTTACTTTTCCGCGTGGCGTGGTAGAAACTCCGGCATTCATGCCAGTCGGTACCTACGGCACGGTTAAAGGTATGTTGCCGCGTGATATCGAGGCGATCGGTGCGCAGATGATTCTGGGCAACACCTTTCACCTGTGGCTGCGTCCTGGCACTGAAGTGATCAAAAAGCACGGCGACCTGCATGACTTTATGCAGTGGAAAGGTCCGATTCTTACTGATTCCGGTGGTTTTCAGGTGTTCAGCCTGGGCGCCATGCGCAAGATCAAGGAGGAGGGCGTTACCTTCGCCTCGCCCGTTGACGGCGCCAAGGTGTTCATGGGCCCCGAAGAGTCGATGCAGGTTCAGCGTGATCTGGGCTCTGACATTGTGATGATTTTCGACGAATGCACGCCGTATCCGGCCGAGTTCGATGTGGCCAAGCGTTCAATGGAGTTGTCGCTGCGTTGGGCCAAGCGCTCGAAAGAGGCGCATGGCGATAACACGGCGGCGCTGTTCGGTATCGTTCAGGGCGGCATGCACGAAGAACTGCGCATGCGTTCGCTCGAAGGCCTCAATGAAATCGGTTTCGACGGCCTGGCTATCGGCGGTTTGTCGGTGGGTGAACCGAAAGAAGAAATGATCCGCGTGCTCGATTACCTGCCAGACGTCATGCCGGCTGACAAACCTCGTTACCTGATGGGCGTTGGTAAGCCTGAAGATCTGGTAGAAGGTGTGCGCCGGGGCGTCGACATGTTTGATTGCGTAATGCCAACTCGCAACGCGCGCAATGGCCATTTGTTTGTGGATACTGGCGTACTGAAGATTCGTAACGCCGTGCACAAACACGATGATTCTCCGTTGGATTCGTCCTGTGATTGCTATACCTGCAAGAATTTTTCGCGCGCGTATCTGCATCATCTGGATAAGTGTGGCGAAATGCTGGGCAGTATGCTCAATACAATCCACAACTTGCGTCACTATCAGCGCCTTATGGCTGGTTTGCGCGAGGCTATTCAACAGAGTACATTGGCCGCCTTTGTCGATGACTTCTATGCTCGGCGCGGGCTTCCAACGCCACCGCTGGACACTAATAACTAGTTATAAGACCTTTCCAACAGGAGTGTTAAATGAGCTTTTTGATCCCTGCTGCATACGCTGACGGTGCTGCTTCGGTTGCGGGCCCCGCAGGTAGCGGTTTTGAGTGGGTATTTCTGGTCGGTTTCTTGGTCATCTTCTATCTGATGATCTGGCGTCCACAGTCCAAGCGCGCTAAAGAGCACAAGAATCTGCTCGGCAGCCTGCAAAAGGGCGACGAAGTCGTTACCACTGGCGGTATCGCCGGCCGTGTTGCCAAGGTCAGTGATGACTTCGTAGTCATTGAAGTGTCTGACACCGTTGAACTTAAAATTCAGAAGGTAGCGATTGCTGCCACCCTGCCGAAAGGCACGCTGAAAGCTATTTAAGATTCACATAATTTTTATTCGATGGGGCGCTTAATGCGCCCCTCGTCATAACGGGCGGCGTCATGCTCAATAAATTTCCCATTTGGAAGTATCTGCTGATCGTGGCTGTGCTCGCGGTCGGCTTTTTGTACTCGGCACCCAACCTGTACCCTGATGATCCGGCGATTCAGATCACCGGTAACAGCACGGCGCAACAGATCACTCAAGCCAACCTGGATCTCGCCAGTGCTGCTTTGAAAGAAGCCGGCATTGAAGTCAAAGGGCTTGAGCTGGCGGCGCAAGGTAAAGGTGGTTTGCTGCGCCTGGTCGAGAAAAAGGACCAGTTGCCAGCTAAAGATATTGTGCGCAAGGCGCTGGGTGGTGACTTTGTAGTTGCCCTCAACCTTGCCCAGACCACGCCTCAGTGGTTGCGTAACGTCGGAGCCAGCCCAATGAAGCTGGGCCTCGACTTGTCGGGCGGTGTTCACTTCCTGCTCGAAGTCGACATGGAAAAAGCGCTGGATGCACGGCGCAAGGTCTATGAAGGCGAAGTTAAGAGCTTGCTGCGCAAAGAGCGCGTGCGCTATCGCAGCCTGCCGGAACTCAATGGCGCCATTCAGTTGGGCTTCTCTGACGAAGCGACGCTGGAAAAAGCTCAGCGCCTGATTACTGCTGATTACCGCGACTTCGACATCACCTCAATTGAGCGTGATGGCTTGCAGGTTCTGCGCTTGGCGCTGAATCAGGCCAAAGTGGCTGAAATTCGCGAATACTCGATCAAGCAAAACCTGACAACTGTGCGCAACCGCGTCAACGAGTTGGGCGTAGCTGAGCCGCTGGTACAGCGTCAGGGCGCCAACCGTATCGTGGTTGAATTGCCAGGCGTGCAGGACACAGCTGAAGCCAAGCGTATCCTCGGTAAGACCGCCAACCTCGAGTTCCGCCTTGAAGCGGCTGCCGATGCTTCGCGTGCCTCCACTGAATCCTTCGATTTCCGTGAGCCGGGCCGTCCGCCGGTGCAGTTGGAGCGTGACCTGATCATCACCGGTGACCAGGTAACGGATGCCAGCGCGAGCTTCGATGAAAATGGTCGTCCGCAGGTGAATATCCGTCTGGATAACCACGGCGGCGACTTGATGAACCGTGCAACCCGCAGCAATGTCGGGCGCAGCATGGCGGTGATCTTCATCGAGCAGAAGCCGGTCAGCAAGCTTGTGCGCAAGGTTGTTGATGGCGTCGAGCAGGAAGTCTCGGTGCCGAGCTTCACCGAAGAGAAGAAAATCATCAGTCTGGCGACTATTCAGTCTCCGCTGGGCAGCCAGTTCCGTATTACCGGCCTGAACGGTCAGGGCGAGTCTTCCGAGCTTGCGCTGCTGTTGCGTGCGGGTGGTCTGGCGGCGCCTATGTACTTTGCTGAAGAGCGCACCATCGGCCCGAGCCTCGGTGCCGACAACATTGCCAAGGGCGTAACGGCCGCGCTGTGGGGCATGCTCTTCGTTTCGCTGTTCATCATTGCCATCTACCGCTTCTTCGGTGTGCTGGCAACGATTGCGCTGGCATTCAACATGGTGCTGCTGCTGGCCTTGATGTCTCTGCTCAATGCCACGCTGACCTTGCCGGGTATCGCCGGTATCGTACTGACCATGGGTATGGCGGTAGACGCCAACGTGCTGATCTTCTCGCGGATTCGTGAAGAGATTGCCAATGGCATGTCGGTTCAGCGCGCCATGCACGAAGGTTTCGACCGTGCTTTCTCAGCGATCATCGACGCCAACCTTACTACCTTGCTGGTGGGTGGCATCCTGTTCGCAATGGGCACAGGGCCGGTCAAAGGCTTCGCGGTCACCCTTTCGCTGGGTATTCTCACTTCGATGTTCACTGCAATCTGGGTCACACGCGCCATGGTCAATCTGATCTTCGGCGGCCGTGACTTCAAGAAGCTGTGGATTTAAGGGGCTGACATGAGCAAACGTACGATTAACTTCATGGGCGTGCGCAACCTTGCGTTCGCCGTGACAGCACTGCTGACGCTTCTGGCGTTGGGCAGCTTCTTCGTCAAGGGGCTGAATTATGGCCTGGACTTCACCGGCGGTACGCAGATCGAACTGGCTTACGAGCAGCCGGCGGACCTGAGTAAGGTTCGCTCCACGCTGGGCGCGGCAGGTTTTGCCGATGCCGTGGTACAGAGTTTCGGTGCAACCACTGATGTCGTGGTGCGCATGCAGGGCGATGATCCGGAGCTGGGCACCAAGGTGGCGACCGCTCTGCGCGATTCGGGCGACAAGCTGCAGGTTAAAAAGGTTGAGTTCGTCGGCCCGCAAGTGGGTGAAGAGCTGCGCGATCAGGGCGGCATCGGCATGCTGTTGGCGTTGGGCGGCGTACTGCTGTACCTGGCTTTCCGCTTCCAGTGGAAGTTCGCCGTCGGCGCCGTGATTTCGTTGCTGCACGACGTGATCATCACTCTGGGCCTGCTGTCGTTCTTTCAGGTCACCTTCGACCTGACCGTGCTGGCGGCGATTCTGGCGATCATCGGTTACTCGCTGAACGACACCATCGTGGTATTCGACCGCGTGCGGGAAAACTTCCGCGTGCTGCGCAAGGCTACGTTGATCGAGAACATCAACGTGTCGACCACGCAAACGCTGCTGCGTACCTTGGCAACCTCGATCTCGACGTTGCTGGCCATTGGTGCACTGCTGATGTTTGCCGGTGACAACCTGTTCGGCTTCTCTATCGCGCTGTTCATTGGTGTGTTTGCCGGTACTTACTCATCGGTTTACATCGCCAACGTAGTGCTGATCTGGCTCGACCTGACCGTCGAAGACCTGATCCCGCCGGTTGTAACTGAAGAAGTGGATGAAATGCCTTAAGGCTCGTTCCGTCAGGCGTTTTGTATAGCCTGAATGATCGGCGCTTTACGCCGCTTCATCTTAAAGAGCACCCAGTCGGTTTTGCCGTCTGGGTGTTTTTTTATGGCCGCGATGAAAATCTGTGAACCCGTACTAATAGCGGGCTGAAGCGCTGAGCGGGTGGAACTAGCAGGGGCTTGTGGATGTCTCATTTGCAACAAGGCCGTTAAGTGCCAGAACAATAGTTGGGAGATAGATATGAACAAGTCATTGCTAGTGGGTACCGTTTTGGGCGCTGTTGCTGTGACTGCTGGTGGCGCCGTTGCGACTTATAACTATGTCAGCGGGCCCGACTACGCCGAAGTGCTGGCGGTAAAGCCAATCAATGAAACCATCAAGACCCCGCGTGAAGTCTGCAAGGATGTTGCTGTCACCCGCCGTAAGCCGGTGCAGGATCAGCATCAGATTGCCGGTACCGCGATTGGCGCGGTAGTAGGTGGTTTGCTGGGTAATCAGGTGGGCGGCGGCAGTGGTAAGAAGATCGCCACGGCGGCCGGTGCTATCGGCGGCGGTTATGCCGGTAACAAGGTGCAGGAAAACATGCAGAACAATGACACCTACACCACGACCGAGACGCGCTGTAACACCGTAACCGACACCAGCCAGAAGCTGGTCGGTTATAACGTCAAGTACAACCTCGACGGCAAGATCGGTGAAGTACGTATGGCCAGCGATCCGGGTCGTGCGATTCCGGTTAAAGACGGTCAGTTGGTACTGAGCGAAGCGGATCTGCAGCAGTAAATTCCCGCTGAGAAAAATACCCGTCTGGCGTTGTGCTGGCGGGTATTTTTTTTGCCTGTTCGCTGGCGATTAAATTGCAGGCAATAAAAAAGCGCCCGAAGGCGCTTTTGGCACAGCATGAGGCTTAGCGCTTAAGCGAGGCCGACATGTGTGGCTGGATGGCGGTAAGTACCGCCTTGAAGCACTTGGTGTTACCGGCAACGATCTGGCCCTTTTCAAGGAAGTCGTGGCCGCCGCTGAAGTCGCTGATCAGGCCGCCTGCTTCTTGAATCAGCAGAGCGCCTGCCGCCATGTCCCACTCAGACAGGCCGAACTCCCAGAACGCATCGAAACGACCGGCTGCAACGTAGGCGAGGTCGAGGCTGGCTGCGCCTGCGCGGCGAACACCGGCAGTTTGGCCGACCAAGCTGCGGAACATGCCAAGGTAGTTCTCAAGGTTGTCCATTTGGCTGTCGCGGAACGGGAAGCCCGTGCCAAGCAGTGCGCCTTCGAGGCTCTTGCGATTGCTCACGCGCAGGCGTCGACCATTCAGTGCAGCGCCACGGCCACGGCTGGCGGTGAATTCTTCCTGACGAACCGGATCGATAACTACCGCGTGCTCAAGACGGCCACGGTATTTGCACGCCAGGCTGACGGCAAAGTGCGGAACGCCACGGATGAAGTTGGTGGTGCCGTCCAGTGGATCAATAATCCACAGGTAGTCGGCGCCTTCGCCGGAGCCTGGGGTCAGGCCGCTTTCTTCGCCAAGAAAGCCGTGATTCGGGTAGGCTTTGCGCAAAGCCTGAATAATCAGTTGCTCGGCAGAGCGGTCGATCTCGGTCACGTAATCTTTGGCATCTTTCTCGTCTACCGAGATGACGTCCAGGCGTTCGATTGAGCGGAAGATCATTTCACCGGCGCTACGGGCTGCGCGCAGCGCGATATTCAGCATAGGCTGCATGGATGTGTCACCTGGGTCGTTAAAGAAAGCCGAAAATTATATCAGAAAAGCGTAGTAGAAAAAGAGTCCCGTTTGTCCTGCATGGCATAAACACATCGGCTTCTGTAAGATTTCAGCCCCTCTGACGTTTTAGTGAGTAGCGACGTTGCTAGAAAATATCCGTGTGGTTTTGGTCAATACCAGTCATCCCGGCAACATCGGCGGGGCTGCGCGGGCCATGAAAAACATGGGCTTGTCGCGTCTGGTCCTGGTTGATCCGATTGATTTCCCGAGCGGTGATGCCGTGGCGCGCGCCTCGGGTGCCACCGATATTCTCGACAATGCACAAGTTGTCGGCACCCTCGAAGAAGCGCTTGTGGGTTGCACGTTGGTGCTTGGCACCAGTGCTCGCGACCGGCGTATCCCGTGGCCGTTGCTGGATCCGCGTGAGTGCGGCGTGACCTCGTGCGAGCAGGCCCGGCAGGGCGGCGAAGTGGCATTGGTGTTTGGCCGTGAATATGCCGGCCTCACCAACGAAGAGCTGCAGCGTTGTCAGTTCCATGTGCATATCCCGTCCAATCCGGATTTCAGCTCGTTGAATCTGGCCGCTGCCGTGCAGGTGTTGGCATATGAAGTGCGCATGGCGTGGCTGGCTGCTGAGAACCAGCCGACCAAGGTCGAGAAGTTCGAGTCCACTTCGATGCTCAGTTCGCAGGCCGTAACGGCGGACGAGCTGGAGTCTTTCTATAGTCATCTGGAGTTGGCGCTGGTTGAGATCGGTTTCCTCGATCCGGCCAAGCCGCGGCACTTGATGAGTCGCCTGCGTCGCCTTTACGGGCGCAGCGGTATCAGCAAGCTTGAAATGAATATTTTGCGCGGCGTACTGACCGAGACGGTCAAGGCGGCGCGCGGTGAGCACCACAAGCAGGGGAAAGATGATGTTTGAGCGTATGCGAGAAGACATTCAAAGTGTGTTTCATCGGGATCCGGCAGCACGTAATACCCTTGAGGTCGTGACCTGTTATCCCGGTCTGCATGCTATGTGGTTGCATCGCTGTGCGCACGCGCTCTGGGGGGCTGGCTGGAAATGGCTGGCGCGCGTGGTGTCGAACTTCTCGCGTTGGCTCACCGGTATCGAGATCCATCCGGGTGCGCGTATCGGCAGGCGGTTCTTTATCGACCACGGCATGGGCATCGTGATTGGCGAAACGGCCGAGATCGGTGACGACGTCACCATCTATCAGGGTGTGACGCTGGGCGGTACCAGCTGGAACAAGGGCAAACGCCACCCAACGCTTGAAGATGGCGTCGTGGTGGGTGCCGGTGCCAAGGTGCTGGGGCCATTTACTGTGGGTGCGGGCGCCAAGATCGGCTCCAACGCCGTTGTGACCAAGGCTGTGCCAGCGGGCGCTACGGCTGTGGGTATTCCGGGCAAGATCATCGTCAAGGCGACCGATGATCAGGAAGCCAAGCGTCAGGCCATGGCTGAAAAGCTCGGCTTCGATTCCTATGGTGTGGGTCAGGACATGCCGGATCCGGTGTCCAAGGCGATTGGGCAACTGCTCGATCACCTGCAAGCCGTGGATGGTCGTCTTGATCGCATGTGCAAGGCGCTGAAAACCCTCGACGAAGACTTCGATGTGAAAGCCTTGCCAGCACTGCGCGATGAAGATTTCGTCGGTGTGTGCAAAGAGCAGGACGATAAGCCGGCGGCATAATGTGGAACGGCGCGTGGCATGTTGCTATGCTACGCGCCCTCGCTTGCGGGCTAAGTGCCTGTAATCTGCTTGAGTTGGCTGTTCGCCTATGGGTGTTGTCTGGGCTGGTTCCGGGTAAGTGGCTCTGGCTTGCGGCTTTACGCGAAACGTCTATCACTGTCGCGGCGCTTTTTTACTGCGCGCTGACAGCTAATCCCGAGTAAAACGATAGGTCTTATAGTTGACTTAAATACTCGGGAATTGCATACTCACTGCATAGTAGTGACCTTCGGTAAACCTCTAATGCGACTGACTACAAAAGGCCGTTATGCCGTGACCGCCATGCTCGATTTGGCGCTGCATGCGCAAAAAGGGCCGGTGTCACTCGCCGACATTTCAGAGCGTCAAGGTATCTCCCTGTCCTATCTGGAGCAGCTTTTTGCCAAGCTGCGTCGCGGTAGCCTGGTTTCCAGTGTTCGCGGCCCGGGTGGCGGCTACCAGCTTTCGCGTGACATGCGCGGGATACAGGTAGCCGAAGTAATTGACGCCGTGAACGAGTCGGTTGATGCCACGCGCTGCCAGGGGCAGGGCGATTGTCATGGTGGCGACACTTGCCTCACGCACCATTTGTGGTGCGATTTGAGCCAGCAAATTCACGAGTTTCTAAGTGGTATCAGCCTGGCTGACTTGGTAACTCGCAGCGAAGTGCAAGAAGTTGCACAGCGCCAGGATCAGCGTCATTGCAACAGCCGATCCCCACAATTAGACAAAATTGCAGCATCCGCCGTCGACTGAAGACAAGGTGCCGGCTCGCAAGGCCTGAATCCTGATTAGGAGAGAATCAATGAAATTGCCGATTTATCTGGATTATTCCGCTACCACGCCGGTCGATCCGCGTGTTGCGCAAAAAATGGTCGATTGCCTGACCGCTGACGGTAACTTCGGTAATCCGGCATCGCGCTCCCACTTCTTTGGCTGGAAGGCAGAAGAAGCGGTTGAGAATGCGCGTCGTCAGGTTGCTGAACTGGTAGGTGCCGATCCACGTGAGATCGTCTGGACCTCCGGCGCAACCGAATCCGATAACCTTGCTATCAAAGGCATCGCTGATTTCTACAAGAGCAAGGGCAAGCACCTTGTTACGTCGAAGATCGAGCACAAAGCTGTTCTCGACACCATGCGTCAGCTTGAGCGTGAAGGCTTTGAAGTCACTTACATCGAGCCGGGCGAAGATGGCCTGATCACGCCGGCGATGGTTGAAGCTGTGTTGCGTGAAGACACCATTCTGGTTTCGATCATGCACGTTAACAACGAGATCGGCACCGTCAACGACATCGCTGCCATTGGCGAACTGACGCGCTCGCGTGGGATTTTCTTCCACGTTGATGCGGCTCAGTCGACTGGCAAGGTTGAAATCAACCTCGAGAACCTCAAGGTTGACCTTATGTCGTTCTCTGCGCACAAGACTTACGGCCCGAAAGGCGTGGGCGCTCTGTACGTTCGCCGCAAGCCGCGCGTACGTCTGGAAGCACAGACCCACGGTGGTGGCCATGAGCGCGGTATGCGTTCCGGTACGCTGGCAACTCACCAGTGCGTAGGCATGGGTGAAGCGTTCAGCATTGCCAAGGCTGAAATGGCTGCTGAAAACCAGCGTCTGCTGGCTCTGCGCGATCGTTTTTATGCGCACCTGGCTGACATGGAAGAGCTGTACATCAACGGCAGCATGACTGCCCGTGTACCGCACAACCTGAACCTGAGCTTCAACTATGTTGAAGGCGAGTCGCTGATCATGGCGCTCAAGGATCTTGCTGTATCGTCGGGCTCGGCCTGTACATCGGCATCGCTTGAGCCGTCGTATGTGTTGCGTGCGCTGGGTCGTAACGATGAACTGGCGCACAGCTCGATTCGTTTCACCTTCGGCCGCTTCACTACCGAAGAAGAAGTTGATTACGCCGCAGCCAAAGTGCGCGAAGCAGTGACCAAACTGCGCGAATTGTCGCCGCTGTGGGATATGTTCAAAGAAGGTGTCGATCTGTCCCAGGTTGAATGGGCGGCACACTAAAGCTGCCGTTGAGCGGCGCCTGATGAGTGAGGAATAGATAACATGGCTTACAGCGAAAAGGTCATCGACCACTACGAAAATCCGCGCAACGTCGGCAAGATGGACGCGCAAGATCCAGATGTTGGCACCGGCATGGTCGGCGCTCCGGCGTGTGGTGACGTGATGCGTCTGCAGATCAAGGTCAATGAGTCGGGCGTGATTGAAGACGCCAAGTTCAAGACCTACGGCTGCGGTTCGGCGATTGCTTCCAGCTCCCTCGCGACCGAGTGGATGAAAGGCAAGACCCTTGATGAGGCAGAAACCATCAAGAATACCCAGCTGGCAGAAGAGCTGGCATTGCCGCCGGTGAAGATTCACTGCTCGGTACTCGCTGAGGATGCCATCAAGGCAGCCGTGCGTGACTACAAGCAGAAGAAAGGTTTGGTTTAAGGAGGTTGTCGATGGCTATCAGCATGACCGAAGCGGCGGCTCGCCACGTCCAGCGTTCCCTTGATGGGCGCGGCAAGGGCGAGGGCATTCGTTTGGCCGTTCGCACCACTGGCTGCTCGGGCTTGGCCTATGTGCTGGAGTTCGTCGACGAAACCGCCAGCGAAGACCAGGTGTTTGAAAGCCACGGGGTCAAGGTCATTATTGATCCCAAGAGCCTGGTTTACCTCGATGGCACCGAGCTGGACTTCGTCAAGGAGGGCTTGAACGAAGGGTTCAAGTTCAACAACCCAAACGTGCGCGGCGAATGTGGCTGCGGCGAAAGCTTCAACATCTGAGGCTATTGTGGGTACTCCTTGTCATTTTGCCTTGTTTGACCTCCAGCCGAGTTTTCGCCTGGACCTCGATCAGCTTGCCACGCGTTATCGCGAATTGGCGCGCACGGTCCACCCGGACCGTTTTGCCGATGCCGATGCGCGTGAACAGCGCTCTGCGCTGGAAAAGTCCGCGAGCCTCAATGAGGCCTATCAAACGCTGAAGAACGCACCGCAACGCGCCCGCTATCTGCTGGCGCTGAGTGGCCCTGAATTGCCGCTGGAAGTCACGGTGCACGACCCGGATTTCCTGATGCAGCAGATTCAGCTGCGTGAAGAGCTTGAAGACTTGCAGGACGCCGCGGATATCGACGGCGTGTTGCGTTTCAAGCGCAGTTTGAAGCAGGCGCAGGACGAGTTGAACGAGAGCTTTGCGGTTTGTTGGGATGATGCCGCGCGACGTGAAGAGGCCGAGCGCCTGATGCGTCGCATGCAGTTTCTCGACAAGCTTTCCCACGAGGTCCGCCAGTTGGAAGAGCGCCTCGACGATTAACGCTCGCGCGCCCGTAAGGGTGCGCTTGATATTCAGATAAGCATCTATTAATCATGGCCTTACTGCAGATCGCTGAGCCCGGACAGAGCCCCCAGCCACACCAGCGTCGGCTGGCAGTGGGGATCGACCTGGGTACCACCAATTCGCTGGTTGCTGCCTTGCGCAGTGGCCTTTCCGAACCGCTGGCTGATACCGAAGGCAAGATCATTCTGCCGTCGGCAGTGCGCTATCACGCTGACCATGTTGAAGTGGGTGAGGGCGCCAAGGCGGCGGCCTCCAGTGACCCGTTCAATACCATTGTTTCGGTCAAGCGCCTGATGGGTCGTGGTCTGAGCGATGTGAAGCAGTTGGGCGATCAGCTGCCTTACCACTTTGTCGGTGGCGAGTCGCAAATGCCGTCTATCCAGACTGTGCAGGGTGACAAGAGCCCGGTTGAAGTCTCGGCAGAAATTCTCAAGGTGCTGCGCGAACGTGCCGAACTGACCCTGGGTGGCGAGCTGGTGGGTGCGGTGATTACGGTGCCGGCCTATTTCGATGATGCACAGCGTCAGGCCACCAAAGATGCTGCGCGCCTCGCAGGCTTGAACGTATTGCGTCTGCTCAACGAGCCGACTGCAGCAGCGGTTGCTTATGGCCTTGATCAGAAAGCCGAAGGCGTAGTCGCCATTTACGACTTGGGCGGCGGCACCTTCGATATCTCGATTTTGCGCCTCACCAGCGGTGTTTTCGAAGTGATGGCCACCGGCGGCGACAGCGCGCTGGGCGGCGATGATTTCGACCATGCGATTGCCAGCTGGATTGTCGAGCAGGCCGGTTTGTCCGCCGATATCGACCCCAGCGCGCAGCGCAGCCTGCTCGATGCTGCGTGTGCGGCCAAAGAAGCACTGACAGCCAGCGATTCGGTTGAAGTTGAATACTTGCAGTGGCGCGGTGTGCTGACCCGCGAACTGTTCGATGCGTTGATCGAGCCAATGGTTGCGCAAAGCCTCAAGGCTTGCCGCCGCGCTGTGCGTGATGCCGGCATCGAGATTGAAGATGTTGGCGCTGTGGTCATGGTCGGCGGCTCCACTCGCGTACCGCGTGTACGTCAGGCGGTGGCCGAGATGTTTGGTCGTCAGCCGCTCACCGATATCGACCCGGATCAGGTTGTAGCCATCGGCGCTGCAATTCAGGCCGATACTCTGGCGGGTAACAAACGCGGCGAAGGCGAAGAGCTGTTGCTGTTGGATGTAATTCCATTGTCGCTGGGTCTTGAGACTATGGGCGGGCTGATGGAAAAGGTCATCCCGCGCAACACCACGATTCCAGTGGCGCGTGCTCAGGATTTCACCACCTACAAAGACGGCCAGACCGCGATGATGGTTCACGTGCTGCAAGGCGAGCGTGAGCTGATCAGCGATTGCCGTTCGCTGGCGCGCTTCGAGCTGCGTGGTATCCCGCCAATGGTGGCCGGTGCGGCGAAGATTCGGGTGACCTTTCAGGTGGATGCCGATGGCTTGCTCAGCGTTGCGGCGCGTGAGTTGGCGTCGGGCGTTGAGGCGAGCATTCAGGTCAAGCCATCGTACGGTCTGACTGATGAGCAAGTGGCGAAGATGCTCAAAGACTCATTCAGTTATGCCGGTGATGACAAGCAAGCCCGCGTTCTGCGTGAGCAGCAGGTGGATGCTCAGCGTCTGCTTGAAGCGGTCGAGGCGGCCGTTGCAGCTGATGGCGAGCGCTTGCTCGACAGCGAAGAGCGCGAAGTGATCGGCCATGAAATGCAACAACTGCGTGATTTGATTGCGGGCAACGATGGCCACGCACTTGAGGCGCAAACCAAACGATTGACCCAAGTGACCGATGCATTTGCAGCGCGTCGCCTGGACTCTACGGTAAAGGCCGCTTTGTCGGGCCGTAGTCTTAACGAGATTGAGGAATAAGCATGACGCAGCTGATTTTTTTGCCGCACGCCGAACACTGCCCGGAAGGGGCCGTATTCGAGGCCGAGCCGGGCGAAACCGTACTTAACGCTGCGCTGCGCAACGGCATCGACATCGAACACGCGTGCGAGAAGTCCTGCGCGTGCACCACGTGCCACGTGATCGTGCGCGAGGGTTTCAATTCGCTGGAGCCTTCCGATGAGCTGGAAGATGACATGCTCGACAAGGCGTGGGGGCTGGAGCCTAATTCGCGCCTGTCGTGTCAGTCTGTTGTGACCGACACCGACTTGGTCATCGAAATTCCCAAGTACACGATCAATCAGGTCTCCGAAGGCCATTGATATAACCGCGCGGAGTGCTCGCGCCGGGTTTTAACGTTCTCTGGAGAGACGGTTATATGAGTCTGAAATGGGCTGATGTGCTGGAAATCGCCATTCAACTGGCCGACAGCAAGCCGGATGTTGATCCGCGCTATGTCAATTTCGTTGATTTGCATCGCTGGGTTTTGGCCTTGCCAGAATTCAGTGATGACCCGCAGCGTGGCGGGGAGAAGGTGCTGGAGGCAATTCAGGCGGCTTGGATCGAAGAAGCCGACTGATTGTACTGCCCTGAATAGGGGCGCCGACCGGCGCACCCTACGCATTTAACCAGAACCCGCGTATAATTCGCGGGTTTAATTTTTGCTTAATCTAAGTTCCTGGAGTTTCCCATGGCTGTTGAACGTACTTTCTCTATCATCAAACCCGACGCAGTTGCCAAGAATGTAATCGGCGAGATCGTTACCCGCTTTGAAAAAGCTGGTCTGCGCGTCGTTGCATCGAAAATGGTTCAGCTGTCCGAGCGCGAAGCGAGCGGTTTCTACGCTGAGCACAGCGAGCGCGGTTTCTTCAAGGATCTGGTTGCATTCATGACTTCCGGTCCGGTTGTTGTTCAGGTTCTGGAAGGCGAAGGCGCCATCCTGAAAAACCGTGAACTGATGGGCGCTACCAACCCTAAAGAAGCTGCTGCTGGCACTATCCGTGCTGACTTCGCTGTTTCTATCGACGAAAACGCTGTACACGGTTCGGATTCCGAAGCGTCGGCTGCTCGCGAAATCGCTTACTTCTTCGCCTCTACCGAGGTTTGCGCTCGCATTCGCTAAGCGAACATTCGAGTGAAGGTGAAACCATGACTGAATCAACCGGTAAAATTAATCTTCTGGGGCTGACCCAGCAGGAAATGGAACAATTCTTCGACAGTATCGGGGAGAAGCGTTTCCGTGCCGGTCAGATAATGAAGTGGATTCACCACTTTGGCGTCGATGATTTCGACGCCATGAGTAACGTCAGCAAGGTCTTGCGCGAAAAGCTCAAGGCCTGTGCTGAAATTCGCGGGCCAGAAGTGGTCAGCGAAGATATCTCCACCGATGGCACCCGTAAGTGGGTCGTTCGTGTGGCGTCCGGTAGCTGTGTAGAAACCGTTTACATCCCGCAAGGCGGCCGCGGCACTCTGTGTGTTTCGTCGCAGGCAGGTTGTGCGCTCGATTGCAGTTTCTGCTCCACCGGCAAACAAGGCTTCAACAGCGACCTCACCTCCGCCGAGATTATCGGTCAGGTGTGGATCGCCAATAAGTCATTCGGCACCCAGCCTGCGAAAATTGATCGCGCCGTCACCAACGTGGTGATGATGGGCATGGGCGAGCCGTTACTGAATTTCGATAACGTAGTCGCCTCCATGAAAATCATGATGGATGACCTCGGCTACGGTATCTCCAAGCGCAAGGTGACCTTGTCCACCTCTGGCGTGGTGCCGATGATCGACAAGCTGTCCGAGGTGATTGACGTCTCCCTGGCGCTGTCTCTGCATGCTCCGAACAACGAGTTGCGTAATCAGTTGGTGCCAATCAACAAGAAGTACCCGCTCGACATGTTGCTTGCCAGCTGCAAGCGTTACGTGTCCCGTCTCGGCGAAAAACGTGTGCTGACCATCGAATACACCCTGCTCAAGGATGTGAATGACCGGGTCGAGCATGCCGAGCAGATGATCGAGTTGTTGCGCGATGTGCCGTGCAAAATCAACTTGATCCCGTTTAATCCGTTCCCGCATTCCGGATATGAGCGCCCGAGCAACAATGCGATACGTCGTTTTCAAGACCTGCTGCATAAAGCCGGGCACAATGTCACTGTGCGTACTACGCGCGGTGAGGACATTGATGCGGCGTGTGGCCAGTTGGTTGGCCAAGTCATGGATCGGACCCGGCGTAGCGAGCGGTATATTGCCGTACGCCAGTTAAGTAGCGAGGCTGAGTCATCGCCTTCCACTACTAATCAAAACTAAAAGGGAGGATATACATGACCTTGCGCCCCGCGCTGTTCTTACTACTCGCCAGCCTGTTGGTCGGCTGTGTAACGACCGGCGATGTCGATCCGATGAAAACCGACAGTGGTCGCGATGAAGCGCGCGATGCATACATCCAGCTAGGTCTTGGTTATCTTCAACAGGGTTCTACCGAGCGTGCCAAGGTGCCGCTTAAAAAGGCCCTTGAGCTTGACTCCTCCAGTGCCGACGCCCATGCGGCGCTGGCTCTGGTGTTTCAGATTGAAATGGAACCCAAGCTTGCCGACGAGCATTACCGCAAGGCAATTGCCCAGCGTTCCTCCGATGCACGTTTACTGAACAATTACGGCAGTTTCCTGTTCGAACAGAAACGCTACGAAGAAGCATTCGAGCGCTACGAGCAGGCCGCGCAAGATAATCTTTACCCGGAACGCTCGCGGGTCTTCGAGAACCTGGGCATCACTGCTAAGGTATTGGGCCGAAACGAGCAGGCAAAACAGTATTTTGAGCGTTCGCTGCGGCTTAATCGCCGCCAGCCACGGGCTTTGCTCGAACTTGCCAATATGTCATATGACGAGCAGGCGTATGTCCCGGCCCGCCGTTATTACGAAAGCTACAGTGCGATTAGTGAACAGAATGCCAGCAGTTTGTTGCTGGGCACGCGTCTAGCTAAACGTTTTGATGATCGTGACCAAGCTGCTAGTTTGGGGCTGCAACTCAAACGTCTTTATCCGGGCACCCCGGAATACAAGCAATATTTGTCGGAGCAATGATGAAATCGGCGCAACCTGAAGCTGTAGCAGTGAACCGCATCAACCCCGGTGACACACTGCGTAATGCCCGCGAGCAGAAGGATTTGTCTGTCGCTGAGGTGGCTGCTCAGTTGAATTTGACGCCAACTCGTCTCGGGCAGATTGAAGCTGCTGAATTCGAAAAGTTGCCGGGTCATACCTTTGCCCGTGGCTATGTGCGTGCCTACGCAAAACTACTCGGCCTGGATCAAGCCGTGTTGGTCGAACAGTTCGATCAGTTCACCGGCAGCAATGCGGTCGGCAGTAACGTACAAGGCCTTGGCCGTATTGAAGAGCCGGTTAAATACTCGCAGCGCATCTTGCGCTTCGTCAGCTTTGCGCTGCTCGTGGGTCTGGCTGTTGTCGGCTTTTACTGGTGGCAGGGTCAGGCTGAGCGTCAGGCCAACGAGCAGGCTTCATCCGCTCTGGGCCATGTAGAAGTTGAAGGTGCCGATGGCGCTACACAGATTCATCCGCTCGATGAGCCGGAAGATCAAGCTGTAGAAGCGGCTCAGGAAGCGGCTCCACTTGATCTTGGCAGCATTGCGCCAACCGATGAAAGTGAAGAGGGCGCACCGCCGACTGCCGCCGAAGAAGGCGAGCCGGAAGCTGCTCCAGCCACGCCTAATTCTACTCAGGACAATGCCGCGCAAGACGCTGCTGTTGCCGCTGCACCGGCCGCGCCAGCAGAAACCGCCGAGGCCGCGCCAGCGCCTGCAACTGAACAGCCCGTGGCGGCTGCCGGTGAAGGCAATGTGGCAATCAATTTCAGTGCAGACTGCTGGCTGCAGGTGACTGATGCCGACGGTAAAGTGGTATTCAGCGGTCTCAAGCGCAAGGGCGAGAACCTGCAAGTGGTTGGCAAGGCGCCACTGGCGTTGCGTCTGGGCTTTGCCCGTGGCGCCGAGGTTAGCTATAACGGCCAGCCAGTCGATGTAACACCGCATATCGCCAATGGCGGTACTGCGCGTTTGACCTTGGGGCAGTAAGACATGCAGTGCGAATCACCGATCAAGCGTCGTCAGTCGCGTAAAATTTGGGTTGGCTCGGTACCGGTCGGCGGCGATGCGCCGATTGCCGTGCAGAGCATGACCAACACCGACACCAACGATGTGGCCGCCACCGTCGCCCAGATCCGTCGTCTTGAGGAAGCGGGCGCCGATATCGTGCGCGTATCCGTGCCGGACATGGACGCCGCCGAAGCGTTTGGCAAAATCAAGCAGCAGTCGAACCTGCCGCTGGTTGCCGACATTCATTTCGATTACCAGATCGCCCTGCGTGTGGCTGAACTGGGCGTCGATTGCCTGCGCATCAATCCGGGCAACATCGGTCGTGAAGACCGCGTTCGCGCCGTGGTTGAAGCCGCTCGCGACAAAGGGATTCCGATCCGCATCGGCGTTAACGCCGGTTCGCTGGAAAAAGACCTGCAAAAGAAATACGGCGAGCCGACCCCGGAAGCACTGGTCGAGTCGGCTTTACGTCATGCCGAGCACCTTGAGCGGCTGAATTTCCCTGATTACAAAATCAGTGTGAAAGCCTCTGACGTGTTCATGGCTGTTGCCGCCTATCGCTTGCTTGCCACCCAGATTTCCCAGCCATTACACCTGGGCATCACCGAAGCCGGTGGCCTGCGCTCAGGCACGGTCAAATCGGCAGTCGGTCTCGGCATGCTGCTGGCCGAAGGCATCGGCGATACCATTCGCATTTCGTTGGCAGCCGATCCGGTCGAAGAGATCAAGGTGGGTTACGACATTCTCAAGTCGTTGCGTTTGCGCTCGCGCGGTATCAACTTCATCGCCTGCCCGAGCTGCTCGCGGCAGAACTTCGATGTGGTGAAAACCATGAACGAGCTTGAAGGCCGTCTGGAAGACTTGTTGGTGCCGCTGGATGTTGCCGTAATCGGTTGTGTGGTGAATGGCCCGGGTGAGGCGAAAGAGGCGCATATCGGTCTCACCGGTGGCTCGCCGAGCAACCTGATTTACATTGACGGCAAGCCCGCGCAGAAAATGAACAATGACAACTTGGTCGATGATCTGGAAAAGCTCATCCGCCAGAAAGCAGCTGAGAAAGTTGCTGCCGACGCTGCTGTAATCGTACGCAGTTAAGCGCCAGGCCTTTGAAAGTTTAAGGAATTGAATTGAGCAAGTCCCTGCAAGCCATTCGTGGCATGAACGACATCCTGCCTGAGCAAACTCCGCTGTGGCGCTATTTCGAAGGCACGGTTGCGAGCCTGCTCGATGGCTACGGCTATCGGCAGATTCGTATGCCTATCGTCGAGTTCACCGAGCTGTTCAAGCGCTCGATCGGTGAAGTCACCGATATCGTCGAAAAAGAGATGTACACCTTCGAAGACCGTAACGGCGATTCGCTGACCCTGCGCCCGGAAGGCACAGCGGCCTGCGTGCGTGCGGTACTTGAGCACGGCCTGGCAGGCGGCGGACAAACTCAGAAGCTTTGGTACATCGGCCCGATGTTTCGCCACGAGCGCCCGCAGAAAGGCCGTTATCGCCAGTTCCACCAGATCGGTGTCGAGGTATTCAATCTCGATGGCCCGGACATCGACGCCGAACTGATCGTATTAACATGGCGCCTGTGGGGCCTGCTGGGCATTCGCGACGCCGTTACCCTTGAGCTGAACAGCCTGGGCACCAGCGAGGCGCGTGCGGTTTACCGCGATGCGTTGGTCGAATTCCTTTCGGCGCGTGCCGATCAGCTCGATGAAGACAGCCGTCGTCGTCTGAGCAGCAACCCGATGCGTATCCTCGACAGCAAGTCGCCAGAAACTCAGGCGCTGCTGGTGGATGCACCGAAGCTTGCCGATTACCTCGACGAAGCCTCGCGCGTTCACTTCGAGGGCCTCAAGGCGCGCCTCAATGCAGCGGGCATTCCCTACGTCATCAATCCTAAATTGGTACGCGGCCTCGATTACTACAGCAAAACAGTATTCGAATGGGTTACCGATAAACTCGGTTCTCAAGGTACTGTGTGCGCCGGTGGCCGTTATGATGGCCTGGTTGAGCAGATGGGCGGCAAGCCGACCACTGGCGTTGGTTTTGCCATGGGTATCGAGCGCCTGGTGTTATTGCTTGAAACACTGGATAAAGTACCCGCTGAAATCGCTCGTCAGGTAGACGTATACCTGTGTGCC
Source organism: Pseudomonas marincola (assembly GCF_900682675.2). NCBI lineage: Bacteria > Pseudomonadati > Pseudomonadota > Gammaproteobacteria > Pseudomonadales > Pseudomonadaceae > Pseudomonas > Pseudomonas marincola. The sequence continues at coordinate 1,067,854 of NZ_LR215729.2, forward strand.
TTTGGCGAGGCAGCCGAGCTTGCTGCACTGACCCTCAGTGAGCGCCTGCGTGATCAGGTGCCGGGGCTGCGTTTGCAGGTGAACGCCGGCGGTGGCAGTTTCAAGAGCCAGTTCAAGAAAGCGGACAAGAGCGGTGCGCTCTATGCCGTGATCCTGGGGGAAGACGAGTTGGCTCAGCAAGTGGTAGGTTTCAAACCGCTGCGTGGTCAGGCAGAACAACAAAGCATTGCCATCGACGCTCTTGCAGAGCATCTGGCAACCAGCCTCGAGAAGGCTTAAGCGATTTAGCGGATTAAGGAGTATTGGGGTGGTTTCGCGTAACGACGAAGAAGAGCTGGCGGTAATCAAGGAATGGTGGCAGCGCAACGGTAAGCCGTTGCTGGCTGGCGGCGCACTGGCGTTGATCGCGGTGCTCGGCTGGCAGGGCTGGCAAAAATACCAGGCCAATCAGTCGCAGGGCGCCTCAATGCTCTATCAGCAGCTGCTGGAAACGGCGCTGACGCCGAGCGGCAAGCCTGATGTAGCCAAGGTTGCCGAACTGGCAGGCAAGCTCAAGGGCGAGTACGGCGGCACTCATTACGCGCAATACGGCAGCCTGTTCGTGGCCAAGGTTGCAGTTGAGGCCGGTGAACTGAACGACGCCGAAGCTGAGCTGCAGAGCATTGTCGACAGCCCGGCTGACGATACCCTGGCTGAAATCGCACGCCAGCGTCTGGCACGTGTTCTTGCTGCTGACGGCAAGGCCGACGAGGCCCTCAAGCTGCTTGAGAATGATGCGGACAAAGCCTATCTGGCTGGCCGTGAAGAATTGAAAGGCGACCTGCTGGTTAAGCTGGGCCGCACTGACGAGGCACATGCTGCCTACCTGAAAGCCAAAGAAGCGCTGTCGGAAGACGCCGCTGTGGGTGGCTTGCAGCTGAAAATCGACGACCTTGCCAAAGGGGATGCGTGACGTGATGCGTTGGAAAAATGCCGCATTGCTGGCCCTGGCTGTTTTGGTCGTGGGTTGCAGCAGCAACAGCAAGAAAGAATTGCCGCCCGCTGAGTTGCCTGACTTCACAGAAGAAGTGCAACTGCAGGAGCAGTGGAGCCACTCGGTCGGTGACGGCCAGGGCGATACATTCAACATGCTGGTTCCAGCGGTTGAAGGGCAGCGTATTTTTGCCGCTGACGTCAGCGGTGAAGTCGTTGCGCTTGATCGCACCAGCGGTGATGAAGTCTGGGAAGCCGACCTCGACGTGCCGATTTCCGGCGCAGTCGGTGCAGGTTACGGCCTGGTTCTGATCGGTACGCTCAAGGGTGAAGTGATTGCCCTCGATTCCGACACCGGTGAAGAGCGCTGGCGTTCACGGGTTTCCAGTGAAGTTCTGGCAGCCCCGGCGACCAATGGTCAGTTGGTTTTGGTGCAGACTTCGGACGATACCCTGACTGCATTCGACGCCTACACCGGCTCGCACATGTGGACCTTCAACAACACCCCGGCCGTGCTGACCCTGCGTGGCAGCAGCAGCCCGTTGTTGACTGATCGTCTGGCGATTGCTGCGTTGTCCAGCGGCAAGGTGATTGCGCTGGATGCTCAGCGTGGTATTCCGGTTTGGGAACAGGCCGTGGCGATTCCGCAGGGCCGTTCCGAGCTTGAGCGTGTTGTCGATATCGATGGCGGCCTGCTGCTCTCGGGCGGCAAGCTTTATGTTGTCAGTTATCAGGGCCGCGTTGCAGCGCTGGATGTCGATTCCGGTCGAGTACTGTGGCAGCGCGAAGCTTCAAGTTCTGTTGGCGTAGCGGAAGGTCTGGGCAGCGTTTACGTCAGCCAGGCCAACGGTACCGTTGAAGCGATTGATGAACGTTCGACCTCGGCGCTGTGGAGCAATGACCAACTGGCTCGCCGCCAGCTGTCGGCCCCGGAAGTGTTCTCGAGTTATGTCGCCTTTGGCGATTTTGAAGGCTATCTGCATCTGGTCAGCCAGGTCGATGGTCGTTTCGTAGCGCGTGAGCGTATCGACAGTGATGGCCTGCGGGCGCGTCCACTGGTGGTAGGCGACTGGCTCTACGCATACGGTAACGGTGGCAAGCTGGTCGCACTGACCATCAAATAAGCCGTCACCGTCAGGCTTGGCTATGCTGCACAACAGCGTTGTGCAGCCATCCGGTTTGAGCATTTAATTTTGGCCGCTGCCCATGCAGCGGCTTTTGTATTTTCTGAAATAACGAAGTGGAGAGCCTAATGGTTCCCGTAATAGCCCTGGTGGGCCGACCTAACGTCGGTAAATCCACTCTTTTCAACCGCTTGACCAGGACCCGCGATGCCATCGTCGGTGACCTGTCGGGTCTGACCCGTGATCGCCAGTATGGCGAAGCCAAGTGGCAGGGACGCACGTACATCGTCATCGATACCGGCGGTATCTCCGGTGACGAAGAAGGCATCGACGCGAAGATGGCCGCTCAGTCCCTGCAAGCGATCGAAGAAGCCGATGTGGTGCTGTTCCTTGTGGACGCCCGGGCCGGTTTGTCTGCCTCCGATCAGATGATTGGCGAGCACCTGCGCAAGCGCAACAAGCAAAGCTATCTGGTGGTGAACAAGGTCGACAACATCGACCCGGATCTGGCGTGCGCCGAATTCAGTTCGCTGGGCATGGGCAAGTCGCTGGCGATTGCCGGTGCCCACGGTCGCGGTATCGCGCAAATGCTCGAAGCGGTGCTGACCCAGTTCCCGAAAGATGCGGGTGAGTTGGAAGAAGGCGAGGAGCTTGAGGACGTCGCTGAAGGCGAAGAAGCCAAGCGTATTCCGGGCCCGAGCGAGAAAGACGGCATCAAACTGGCGATTATCGGCCGTCCCAACGTCGGTAAATCGACGCTGGTCAACCGCATGCTCGGTGAAGACCGGGTTATCGTCTATGACCAGGCCGGCACCACGCGTGACAGTATCTACATCCCGTTTGAACGCGATGATGAGAAGTACACGCTGATCGACACCGCCGGTGTGCGTCGTCGCGGCAAGATTTTCGAAGCTGTCGAGAAGTTCTCGGTGGTCAAGACCCTGCAGGCGATTCAAGACTCCAACGTGGTGGTGTTCGTCATGGACGCCCGCGAAGGCGTGGTCGATCACGACCTCAACCTGCTCGGTTTTGTGCTCGAAAGTGGTCGTGCACTGGTTATCGCCCTGAACAAGTGGGACGGGATGGATGCCAGCGAACGTGACTATGTGAAGGTCGAGTTGCAGCGTCGCCTGTTCTTTGTCGACTTTGCCGATATTCACTTTATCTCGGCCTTGCACGGCACTGGCGTTGGCCATCTGTACAAGTCGGTGCAGGCATCGTTCCAGTCGGCTATCACCCGCTGGCCGACCAGCCGTCTGACCCAGATTCTCGAAGACGCGGTGCGCGAACACCAGCCGCCTTTGGTCAACGGCCGTCGCATCAAGCTGCGTTATGCGCACTTGGGTGGTGCTAACCCGCCGATCATCGTGATCCACGGTAATCAGGTCGAAGCGGTTCCGCGCTCTTACTCGCGTTATCTGGAAAACACGTATCGCCGTGTCTTGAAGCTGGTCGGTACGCCGATCCGTATCGAGTACAAGGGCGGTGAGAACCCGTATGAAGCGAAGAAGAACACGCTTACTGACCGTCAGGTGAACAAGAAGCGTCGTTTGATGAGCCACCACAAAAAAGCCGAGAAGAAGCGTAAAGACAAACGCTGATCCGGCAATTTTGCGGATGTTGAAACAGGCGCCTCAAGGGCGCCTTTTTCATGCCTGCCCGATGGGCTATCCTGCCTGTCCAGGCCGCGCAGTCGGGTGCGGTGGGTAGCAGGGGGCGTAATGATCAGCAGTAAGTTGCCAAATGTCGGCACCACCATTTTCACGCAAATGTCGCAGCTCGCCGCCGAGACAGGCGCGTTGAATCTATCTCAGGGCTTCCCTGACTTTGACGGGCCGCAGGCACTGCGTGACAACGTCGCTCGGCACATCGCCGCCGGCCATAACCAATACGCCGCCATGACCGGCTTGCCCGAGTTGCGTGAGCAAGTCGCCGCCAAGATTTCCCGCAGCTACGGCTGCAACGTCAGCGCCGACACTGAAGTAACCATTACGCCAGGCGCCACGCAGGCTATCTTCTGCGCGATTCAGGCGCTGATTCAGCCTGGTGACGAAGTCATCGTGTTCGACCCGTGCTACGACAGTTACGAGCCATCTGTTGCCTTGGCAGGCGGGCGCTGTGTGCATGTGCCACTGGCATACCCCGGCTTCGCCATCGACTGGCAGAAATTTCGCGATGCGCTGAGCCCGAAAACCCGCCTGGTGATTCTCAACAGCCCGCACAACCCGAGTGGTGCGCTGATTACCCGCGCCGAGCTGGACCAACTGGCGGCGCTGATTGCCGAGCGTGATATCTACATCATCAGCGATGAGGTGTACGAGCATCTGGTGTTCGATGGCGTTGCGCATTGCAGCGTGCTGGCCCATGAAGCGCTTTATCAGCGCGCCTTTGTGGTCAGCTCGTTCGGTAAGACTTATCACGTGACTGGCTGGAAAACCGGCTATGTCGTGGCACCGCCGGCGTTAACCGCCGAGCTGCGCAAGATTCATCAGTACGTCAGCTTCTGCGGCGTGACTCCGTTGCAGTGGGCGCTGGCAGACTTTATGGCAGAGCATCCGCAGCACATCAGTGAATTGCCGGCCTTCTATCAGAATAAGCGCGACCTGTTCTGCAACTTGCTGGCAGACTCACGCTTGAGCTTCACCCGCACGCCTGGTACGTATTTCCAGCTGGTGGATTACTCGGCGATTCGCGATGACCTTGATGATGTGGCGATGGCTCAGTGGATGACCCGTGAACACGGCGTCGCCAGTATTCCGGTTTCGGTGTTCTACCAACAGGCACCGAAGGACATGCGCTTGGTGCGCCTGTGTTTTGCCAAGCGCGAAGAAACCTTGCGCCAAGCAGCGGAGAAACTATGCGCGATCTAACCCTGCGAGAAGACCTGCATCTGGCCCTGATCCAGACCGATCTGGTGTGGCACGATCCAGAGGCTAACCTGAACCGCTTCGAAGCCTTATTGGAGCAGGCTCACGGTGTTGACCTGATCGTTCTGCCCGAGATGTTCAGCACCGGCTTTTCAATGAACTCGGCCGAATTGGCAGAGCCCGAAGACGGCCCGTCTACCCAGTGGCTGTTGCGTATGGCCGTGCGCATGAAGGCAGTGATAACCGGCACGCTGATTATTCAGGCAGCGGACGGCAGTTACCGTAACCGGCTGATCTGGGCGCGCCCCGATGGTTCGATGACGCATTACGACAAGCGTCACCTGTTCCGCATGGCCGGCGAGCATAAGTACTACACCGCGGGAAACCAGCGGGTGCTGCAGGAATTGAAAGGCTGGCAGATTCGCCCGCTGATCTGCTACGACCTGCGTTTTCCGGTGTGGAGTCGTGACCCGCACAGCACTGACCTGCTGATCTACACCGCCAACTGGCCAGCCGCGCGACGCACGCACTGGAATCGTTTGCTCCCCGCGCGGGCGATTGAAAACCTCTGTTATGTGGCGGCGCTCAATCGCACCGGCACTGATGGCAAAGGCCATCCGTACAGCGGCGATTCACAGGTTTTGGACTTTCAGGGTGAGTCGTTGCTCAACTGTCAGAATCAGCCCGGCGTCTATCGCCAGACGCTCAGCTCGGCAGAGCTAGCGGCTTACCGTGAGCGTTTTCCGGCCTACAGCGACGCCGACGACTTCGAGCTCAACTGACGGGCATAAAAAAAGCCTGACGCATGGGAAATGCGCCAGGCTTGGATGCAGCGTTCAGCGAATTAAGCGGCTTCTTCTTCGGCCTGGATCAGGGCGCGGTTGAGGGCGCTGAACAGGGCACGGAAACTGGCCGTAGTCAGGTTCTCGTCAACGCCGGCGCCATGCAATGCGCGGCCACCGTTAACCCGCAACTCGATGTACGCCGCCGCTTTGGCGTTGGTGCCGGCACCGATGGCGTGCTCGGAGTAGTCCATGATTTCCACCTTCACTGGCAAGCCTACAACCAGGGCTTCCAGCGGGCCTTTGCCGATACCGCGCCAGTGGTGGGTTTCACCGCCGCTGATGACTTCCACGTCTACCGCGCTGGTGCCGTTCTCTTCTTGCAGGCGATGGCCCTTGAGCGCGTAAGGCGCAGCGGCTTGCAGGAACTCACGGTTGAACAAGCTGTAGATCTGCTCGGCAGTCATCTCCAGACCCAGGCGATCGGTTTCTTTCTGAACCACTTGGCTGAACTCGATCTGCATGCGGCGCGGCAAGCAGATACCGTATTCCTGTTCCAGCAAGTAGGTGATGCCACCTTTACCGGATTGGCTATTCACGCGAATTACCGCCTCGTAGCTGCGGCCGATATCGGCCGGATCGATCGGCAAATACGGGACTTCCCAGATGCCGTTCGGGTCCTGCTGAGTCAAGCCTTTGCGGATAGCATCCTGGTGCGAGCCGGAGAATGCAGTGTGAACCAGATCGCCAACATACGGATGGCGCGGGTGCACGGGCAACTGGTTGCACTCTTCGACCACTTTGCGCACCGCGTCGATATCCGAGAAGTCCAGACCCGGATTGATGCCCTGGGTGTAGAGGTTCAAGGCCAGATTGACCAAGTCGACGTTACCGGTGCGTTCGCCGTTGCCGAACAGGCAGCCTTCAACACGGTCGGCGCCCGCCATCAGGCCCAATTCGCTGGCCGCAACGCCGGTGCCACGGTCATTGTGGGTGTGCAGGCTGATCAACACGCTGTCACGACGGCTGATGTGCCGGCCGAACCATTCAATCTGGTCGGCGTAAACGTTCGGAGTGGCCACCTCAACGGTGGTCGGCAGGTTGAGAATCACCTTGTTGTCCGGCGTTGGCTGCCACACATCCAATACCGCATCGCAGACTTCCACGGCGAAATCCAGTTCGGTCGAGGAGAAGATCTCCGGCGAATACTGGAACGTCCACTGCGTGTCCGGTTGTTCTGCGGCCAGACGCTTGATGATTTGCGCTGCGTTTACAGCAATGCCGACGACACCGGCTTTGTCCTGATTGAAGACAATGCGGCGGAAGGCCGGGGCGGTTGCGTTGTAAACGTGAACGATGGCCTTCTTGGCGCCTTTGAGAGACTCGAAAGTGCGGGTGATCAAATCTTCACGGGCCTGCGTCAGCACCTGAATGGTGGTGTCATCCGGGATGTGGCCGTCGTTGATCAGTGTGCGGACGAAGTCGAAATCGGTCTGCGAGGCGGAAGGGAAGCCCACTTCGATCTGCTTGACGCCAACCTGTACCAGCGTCTTGAAGAAACGCATCTTCTTCTCGGCATCCATCGGCTCGATCAGCGACTGGTTGCCGTCGCGCAAATCGGAGCTGCACCAGATCGGCACTTCGGTGATGGTTTTCGATGGCCAGGTACGGTCCGGCAAATTGATCGGAGTAAACGCACGGTATTTGCTGGACGGGTCTTTAAGCATGCTCATGGTAATTCCTTGGTAAGCGGCGGCCTGTTTCTGGGTCAGGCAAATCTATCGGGGGCGTTGCGCTGGCGAGGTGATTTAGCCCCGCAGTCGTTGGCTGACCAGGCAGAGGTTGGCGTGTTGCCGCTTTAGAATGAGGGTGTGTGGACTGTTCATGGCACTAACACTACTGATGTAGGTAAAAGCTGGCAAGCTTGTCTTGAAAATTGGTGAATAACGCCATTAACGCGGTTTGGGTGAGGATTTATTGCGCAATCTTGGGTGGTTGGTGGCAATAATTGCGCAGTTGTTTTGACGGGTGACGTGTGCCTGCCACGTCACCCGCAAAGCGCCAATCAAGGCAGCTTGTAATCCGGCTGCTGGCGAGTGAGGCCGCGCATGTCGGTGCCACTCGGATGCTGGTAAATGCGCAAGCCAAATTCCGGCAGAATCGCCAGCATGTGATCGAAAATATCCGACTGGATACCTTCGTAGCGCGCCCAGGAAATCGTTGTGGTAAAGCAATAGATTTCGATTGGCAGGCCGTCGGCAGTGGGTTCCATCTGCCGCACCAGTTGGGTCATCTGCTGGTGAATGTCCGGGTGTTTGAGCAGGTAGTTTTCGACATAGGCGCGAAAGGTGCCCAGGTTGGTCAGGCGGCGGGTGTTTGCCTGAACTTGCGAGCCTTCGCCAATTTCAGTGTTCCAGCTGTGCAGCTCACTTTTCTTATCGGCTAGGTACGCGTTGAGCAGGTTCAGCTGTTGCAGGCGCTCAATATCTTCGCTGCCCAAAAAGGCGATGCTGTTCTGGTCGATGTACAAGCTGCGCTTGATCCGCCTGCCGCCGCACTCCTGCATACCGCGCCAGTTCTTGAAAGGATCGGTGATGAAACGTCGGGTCGGAACACTGGTGATGGTTTTGTCCCAATTCTGCACCTTGACCATGTGCAGGGCGATATCGACCACATCTCCGTCCGCATTGAGCTGGGGCATTTCAATCCAGTCACCGACACGGACGATGTCGTTGGACGAGATCTGCACGCTGGCCACCAGCGAGAGAATCGTGTCCTGAAAAATCAACATCAGCACCGCCGCCATCGCGCCAAGGCCGGAGAGTAAAATCAACGGTGAACGATCTATCAGCACCGCGACCATGAGGATGGCGGCGATTACGCTGATGATGATCTGCACGACCTGCAAGTAGCCTTTGATCGGGCGGCGGTAAGCATCCGGCCTGCGTTGGTAGATCAGGTTGACCAGATCCAGCGCGCCGTTGATGGCGATGGCAATCGTCAGCACGATAAACGCATTGCAGACGTTACTGACCACGGTGGCGAAGGTTTCTGGGAACCCGTCAATCAGGGTCACGCCCTTGGAGATTATCAGCGCCGGAACCACGTTCGACAGACGCTTGATAATGCCGCTGTCGTGCAATTGCGCTTCGCGCCAGAGTCGCGTGCTGCTGGCGACCATTTGCAGGCCGCGAACCAGAATGCGCTTGACCAGCCAGTTACACGCAACGGCAATCAGTACCAGAAGCACAGACGCACAGAGGGTGAAAAGGTCGGGATGCTGTTCCAGCCAAGCCATCCAGGTGTTTAGTTGTTCCGGCATGGGTCACTCCGTGTTGCCTGACAGCCGCTACTGAGGTCGGCGCTGAATAAGTGGCGCACATTAGCAAAGTGCTAAAGGCAGCGTAGCTGCCCAAAATCATGGTGTTGAGTCGGGCGATTGCTAAGGTTTGAACGCGCCGATAAAAATGGCCGGATCGACCCGCACGGCATTCAAACTGACATTCCAATGCAAATGCGGGCCAGTGGCGCGGCCTGTTGCGCCGACCTTGCCGAGCACGCCGCCGCGCGGCACCTCATCTCCGACCTTCACGTCAATCTTAGACATGTGGCAGAACATGCTGATCAAGCCCTGGCCGTGATCGACAAAAACGGTGTTGCCGTTGAAAAACAGGTTGCCGGTGAGTATCACCTTGCCGGCAGCAGGCGCCTTGATTGGAGTGCCGCTGCTGGCGGCGAAATCCAGCCCCGAGTGGGGATTACGCTCCTCGCCATTGAAGAACCGACGCAAGCCAAATGGGCTCGAAAGCGGGCCGTTCACGGGGCGGTCGAACAGCAGGTTGCTTGGCTGGCGCGCACTGAACTGCGCGTAGGCGGCATTCTGCTCGGCCAATTCACGGTTGATCCGCTTGAGATTGCTGGCGTTCGGATTGACCTGCTGCTTGTTCTTGATCGTGATGCGCTGTTCTGCGTATTTCTTGCTGCCCACCGCAAAACTCACGGTCTGCTGGCCGGAGCCGGCGTTAACCTGCAACTGCTGAGTACCGGCTTTGACGGTTAGCGGTACGCCGACGATGGCGATCCAGCGCTGGCCGTCCTCTTTGATGATCAGCACCGGATTGCCCTGATACGTCGCGCTCGGTGCTTGCTCGCCATTGCCCAGGTCAATTACGGCAACACCGCCAGGCACCGGCTTGTTGAGTAAACGGCTGATAAAGCCTTCGGCATGGGCCTGCATGGCGCTGAACGCAATGAGCAGGATGAGGATCAGGCGAGGGTAAAAACGCGGCATGGGCAACTCGGGTAGTCTGGGTTGGCAGCACAATGCTGGCTTAAAGTCGGGGTGCTGTGAAGCGATGGACGTTTCAATAGATGTCTGGCCAGTGTGGCATTGAGTCCCGACATTCGTTACAGGGATGTGCTGCAGTTTGAGGTAAAGTCCGCCAATTAATTCAATCGAGTGAATGATATGGATGTCATCACCCCACGCCCCGTGAGCGCGTGCACGCGCAATCTGCATTGGCTGATCGTGTTGCTGCTGAGCGGGGTTTATCTCAGCGCGTACTACCGCAGTTACCTCACCACGCAGCTTGAAGTGAGCAATTGGTATTCACTGGTGGTGCATATTAACGCGGGACTGCTGGTCGGCGTGTTCAGTGTCCTGGCCATTGTAATGCGCCGCCGCTCCGGGCGTCGCGGCTGGCTGGCGAAACTGAGCAAATTCGCACTCTACAGCCTGTTGCTGCTGATTCCACTAAGCGCCTACATGGGCCTTGGTTTCAAATTGCCGATCGCAGGGCACTGGATGCTGGATAGCTTCGCGCAAGTGCCTGCGGCCCGGCAGTTTGTCAGTGAACAAAACATGCTGATGATTACCTTTCAGGAACCGTTCGCGCTGTTTCATCAGGAGTGGGGCAGTGAGGTATTGCTGCCTGCATTGATCGCGCTGCACGTAGCGGCAGCGCTTTATCATCACTTCATTTTACGCGACCAGACGCTCAGGGCGATGCTGGGGCGTGGGGCGGATTAATCCAGCAGTGACAACGTCGCCGGTTGGATATGGTTGTCTTCAACGCGCACATCCAGTTCGCCTTCGCCTAAACGGGCTTTCAGGCGTTGGCCCGGTCGGGTGTCGGCGGCGCTGCGGATTATCCGGCTGTGTTCATCCAGCAGAATGCTGTAGCCACGGCCCAGAGTTGCCAGCGGGCTGACGGCGTTCAGGGTTTGCACCTGGCTTTGCAGCGCCAGTCGCCGACCCTTGAGGGTTTCGTTGATGGCTCGCGGCAAGCGTTCGGCGAGGCTGTTCAGGCGCTGTTGGAAGAGCTGCAAGCTACGCCCCGGATGTTGCCCGGCCAGGCGAGTTTGCAAATGATTAAAGCGCTCGCGGCGTTTGTTGAGTTGCCATTCGACCGCGCGGTGCAGGCGCATCTCCAGGTCGTCCAGCCCTTGTGCTTGCTGGCGCAGACGTTCGCCGGGATGACGCAGGCGACGGCTGACGCCTTCAAGGCGCATGCGTTCGTGTTGCAGATGGCCTTGCATGCGCAGCATTAACCGGCGCTGCAGGGTATTCAGGCGCTGCACCAGTTCACTGCTGTCTGGGGCCAGCAACTCGGCGGCGGCGGAGGGCGTTGGCGCGCGCACATCGGCAACAAAGTCGCTGATAGAAACGTCGGTTTCATGGCCCACGGCGCTGACAATCGGCGTGATGCAGGCATCAATTGCCCGCGCGACAACTTCCTCGTTGAAACACCACAAGTCTTCCAGCGAGCCACCTCCGCGCGCCAGTATCAAAGCATCAAAGCCTTGTTTGTCGGCCAGTTGCAGCGCCCGCACAATTTGCCCGGTGGCTTCGCGGCCCTGCACAGCAGTCGGGATCAGGTTCAACTCGACTTGTGGGGCGCGGCGGCGGAACACGCTGATGATGTCGCGTATCACCGCACCAGTGGGCGAGCTGACAATGCCGATGCGCTTGGGGTGAACCGGCAGGGCGATTTTGCGTTCGGTGGAAAACAGGCCTTCGCCACCGAGTTTTTCTTTCAGCGCCTCAAAGGCCAGACGCAAGGCGCCGTCACCTGCTGGCTCAACGCTGTCGAGAATCAGCTGGTAGTCGCCACGGCCCTCAAACAATGAGACTTTGCCGCGCACTTTAACCGCCAGCCCGTCACGCAGCGCTTCGCGTACCCGCGCGGCACTTTGGCGGAACAAGGCGCAGCGAACTTGGGCTTTACTGTCTTTGAGGGTGAAGTAAACGTGGCCTGAAGCAGGCTTGGCCAGGTTGGATATTTCCCCTTCAACCCAAATGCTCGAGAACACGTCTTCAAGCAGCAAGCGTGCGCGGTTGTTCAACTGGCTGACGCTCAGCACCTCTCGGTCGAGGTTCAGGCGTTGGAAAGGGTCTTTGATCATGCGCCGATGATAATGGGTTTAAGGGTCGAACCATAGACTCCGCGTCTGGATTGTCTTGACCTGCGAGTTGGCGCCGCTAAGCTGCGCGCCTTGAATATTCAACGAGGTCGCCTCATGAGCGAACAACAAGCCATCGTTGTGCCGCTGATCTCCAGCTTTCCCGGGCATGAGGGCCGCGCACGGGCGGTTGTGCGCTGGTTGGTGCAGCAGAACATCATCGCCGAACAGGTGACGACCTGCGGGCGTACTTTCCAGTGCATGGCTTATGCCATCGCGCCCGGTGCACGCAAAGTGGTTAAACATCCCGACTTGCTGCCGTTCGACCAGCCGGTTAATGGCCTGGAAATTATCACCAAGCGCTGCATCTTCACCCCTCAAGAGGGGTTCAAGGAAGAGGCCGGTTGCCCGGAGTGCCGTCAGGAAATCGGTGAGGCGCTGTTCGACAGCCTCGAAGACTGGATGCCCGGGCGCACCGATAATTTCACCTGCCCTGAATGCCGCTTTGAAGACGACATCAACGGCTTTCTGTTCTTGCAGCCGTGTGCGTTTTCCAATCTGGGCTTCATCTTCAACAACTGGGCCGATGCCGAGTTCAAGCAGAGCTTCCTGGACGATTTTGCCGAACGTCTTGGCTTTGGCGTCAGGGTTGTGCGGGTGGACCTGTAATCCAGGACAACCCGCCGATCATGCCTGGCGGCGGGCTTGCTGCTCGACGCGGCATTGCAGTTCATACAGATAGCTGAAACCAGACTCCCAATGGTTGTGCCCCGACTCGACGTTGATGTGGCCTGCGCCGTTGAGGATGGTTGCCTCACTGCCCCATTGTTGAGCCAGAAACCGGGCGCGAGTTGCACTGGCAGCCGAGTCGGTGTCCGAGCCGATCAACCGGCTCGGGAACGGCAGAGTCTGCTGCGAAATCGGCGCGAAGTTCTGTAATGGCAGCGGGCAATTGAGCCTTTCAACGTCGGCCGGAGCCACCAGCAAGGCGGCGGATATTCTGTCGAGCAATTCGTCAGGTGCCTGCGCTGCCCAATGGGCAACGGTAATGCAGCCGAGGCTGTGCGCAATCAACACCGTTTGCCGCGAGTCGCCCTCTATGGCGCGCTGCAATTGGCTCACCCACGCTTCGCGCTGAGGGTTTTGCCAGTCACTTTGCTCAACCCGATCACTGTTCGGCAGGCTGCGATGCCAATGGCTTTGCCAATGGTTGTCGGCTGATCCCTGCCAGCCCGGCACTATCAGGTAACGGATAGTTTGGTCGCGCATCATGCGCCCTCCTGCACGTTTGAATGCGTGCAGTGTAGGGCGGCTTTTGTGCTTTAAAAAAGAATAAGAAATTATTTGCTTATGCTTTTGTGTTCGGAGATTGCTCAGGATGAGGCAAATCTTTTTATATTTCTTAAAGGAATATGAATGTTATTAAATGATATTTTTAAGCATATAAAATTCTCACTACTATCCGCTCCATGCCCCGTGACAGGGGCGTTTCAGCCGATCTTGCCGCAATTGTTCAAGGAGCAAAAACATGACTGCAACGCTTGCCGCTGCCGAGGCTGATGCCGAGGCGAATCTGCTGCGCGAAATTGCCTCGCAGCTGCGCGGACTCAGGTTCGGCTCGGTGGAAATCACCGTACATAACGGCCAGGTCGTACAAGTCGAACGCAAGGAAAAATTCCGCATAAACGCGCCTACGGGTAAGTAGGTCTGATCATTAACACCCTTTAGCACCATCAGCCCGACTGGACAACCGGAGGGCGTGAATCCCACACGCACCGGTTCTGGCGCCTCACTCGCAAATACGCGTCTGGCAGCCAGGCCTAAAGAAAATTGCCCTTTAGGAGTTGTCCCATGTCTATTCGTTATTTTGCTTTTGCCTCGCTCGCCAGCTTGTTTATCGCCGGCCCGGTGGCTGCCGCACAAACGCTGCTCAACGTCTCTTACGACCCGACCCGCGAGTTCTACAGCGAGTTTAATGTCGCCTTCAACAAGCACTGGCAAGCACAGGGCAATGAGCCTGTAAGCATTCAACAGTCACACGGCGGCTCGGGTAAACAGGCCCGCGCCGTGATCGACGGCTTGCGTGCCGACGTGGTGACGTTGGCTCTGGCCGGTGATGTTGATGAGTTGTACAAGCTCGGCAAGCTGATCCCGGAAAACTGGCAACAGCGCTTGCCGCAATCGAGTACGCCGTACACCTCAACCATCGTATTTCTGGTGCGCAAGGGCAACCCGCACGGCATTAAGGACTGGGACGATCTGGTCAAACCCGATGTTGCCGTGATCACCCCGAACCCGAAAACCTCGGGCGGGGCGCGCTGGAATTTCCTTGCTGCGTGGGCTTACGCCAAACAGCACTACGGCAGCGATACACAAGCGCAGGCGTTCGTTGAGAAACTCTACAAAAACGTGCCGGTTCTCGACACCGGGGCGCGCGGCTCAACCATCACCTTCGTCAATAATCAGATCGGTGATGTGCTGCTGGCTTGGGAGAACGAAGCCTTTCTGGCATTGAAGGAAGAGGGCGGCGAGAACTTCGAGATTGTCGCGCCATCATTGTCAATTCTGGCTGAGCCGCCTGTGGCCGTGGTCGATGAAAACGTCGACAAAAAGGGCACACGCAAAGTGGCCGAAACGTATCTCAATTACCTGTACAGCGATGAAGGCCAGCGTCTCGCGGCCAAGCACTTTTACCGTCCGCGTAATCAGGCGATTGCAGCCGAGTTCTCCACGCAGTTTCCGGCGTTGAAGCTGGTAACTGTTGATAAGGACTTTAACGGCTGGAAGACCGCGCAACCGAAGTTCTTCAACGACGGTGGTGTGTTCGATCAGATCTATCAGGCGCACTAAGACCGTTTGCAGGCGTGATGGCGACGATGGATTAGTGCAGCTAATGCGCCAGTCCGATTGCGCTGGGTGATCACTCGCCCTAGCGTGATCCTGAGTTCAGTCACGTCTCGCTTGCGCTTTATTACCGGCAACTTCCCCAGCCCATTTCAGTTATAGGCCTCGTTATGTCGAGAAGCATTTCCCCGGTGATACCCGGCTTCGGCCTGACGCTGGGCTACACCCTGGTTTATCTCAGCTTGCTGGTGCTCATCCCCCTCGGAGCCATGTTCGTGCATGCCGCGCAGCTGAGTTGGGCCGAGTTCTGGTCGATTGTTTCCGCGCCGCGCGTGCAGGCTGCACTCAAGCTGAGTTTTGCCACCGCCTTCGCGGCCGCCGCAATCAACGGCATTATCGGAACGCTGTTGGCCTGGGCGCTGGTGCGCTACACATTCCCCGGCCGCAAAGTGATCGAGGCGATGATCGATTTGCCATTTGCCTTGCCGACAGCGGTGGCCGGTATCGCTCTCACAGCCCTGTATGCCCCCAGCGGCATGCTTGGCCAATTGGCCGCAAGCTGGGGCGTGAAGATCGCTTACACGCCCATCGGCATCACGCTGGCCCTGACTTTCGTCACGTTGCCTTTCGTGGTGCGCACATTACAGCCGGTGTTGGCCGACATCCCGCGAGAGGTCGAAGAGGCCGCTGCTTGTCTGGGGGCAAAGCCGTTGCAGGTGTTTCGTCATGTGCTGCTGCCGGCGATGTTACCCGCGTGGCTCACCGGCTTTTCTCTGGCGTTCGCTCGTGGTGTTGGCGAGTACGGTTCGGTGATTTTTATTGCGGGCAACATGCCGATGAAAACCGAGATTCTGCCGCTGCTGATCATGGTCAAGCTCGACCAATACGACTATCACGGCGCCACGGCGATCGGTGTGCTGATGCTGCTGGTGTCATTCATCCTGTTGCTGCTGATCAATCTGCTGCAACGAAAAATCGCCAAGTTCTGAGGGCTGTCTCATGTCATCCATCACGCTCGCAGCCGGTGCTGCAAGTAACGCTAAACGGCGCGGCAATGCGATTGGTCGGCGTGTACTCATCGTAAGCGCCTGGTTGGTGTTTGCGCTGTTTCTGTTGTTGCCACTGCTGATCGTGGTCAGTGAGGCGCTCAAGCAAGGAATTGGCACTTTCCTAGCTTCGGTCTTTGAGGCGGACGCCATTGCCGCACTGCAACTGACGCTGCTGGCTGTTGGCATATCGGTGCCGCTGAACCTGGTATTTGGCGTGGCCGCTGCCTGGAGCGTGAGCAAATACAGCTTTCGTGGCAAGAGTATTCTGGTCACGCTTATCGATCTGCCTTTCTCGGTTTCGCCTGTTATCGCTGGGCTTATCTATGTGCTGCTGTTCGGCGCGCAAGGCTTTATCGGCCCTTGGCTGCGAGCGCACGATATCCAGATTATTTTCGCCTTGCCGGGCATCGTTCTGGCGACTGTCTTTGTCACCGTACCCTTTGTTGCCCGTGAGCTGATCCCGCTTATGCAGGGGCAGGGCACGCAAGAAGAAGAGGCCGCACGCCTGCTGGGGGCCAACGGCTGGCAGATGTTCTGGCACGTGACGTTGCCGAACATCAAGTGGGGGCTTATTTATGGCGTGGTGCTATGCACGGCCCGCGCCATGGGCGAGTTCGGCGCTGTGTCGGTGGTGTCGGGACATATCCGTGGCTACACCAACACGCTGCCGCTGCATGTCGAGATTCTCTACAACGAATACAACCACGTCGCCGCCTTCAGCGTTGCCAGCCTGTTATTGCTGCTGGCGCTGGTTATTTTGCTGGTGAAGCAATGGAGCGAATCGCGGCTAAATAACTCTGTTGAAACCTGAGCTTTGCGCAACTGAACACGCTCTTAAAGATTTCACTTAGTTGATGAGTGCAAGCGGGGCTCATGTGCTCTGGTTTTCTTCTGCCGCAAGAGCTTTGCCTCGAATGGGTTGCAAAGTCCATAAGTGATGGCTGGCGAAAACGCACTAGAAAAGGTGATCGACCCCTTATCAAATAGAGCCGATCTGCGCCTCTCAAAACGTGCCATCAACTTCTTGGCGGGTATAACGTGAACTCTTCTGGCGATACGGTATTGACGATGGCTTGTTTGATGTTGCGTGGAATGCGCTCGTCTGTGTGGTGGAAGAGGTCGCACTTGCGCATGGCCTCACGAACATTGATATGTGTTCCCAAGTATTCAAGGACCGTTCTCGCAGCCCCCGGTTGGTGTGCGCTGCACGTAGAGGCGCAGACCATGATACCGGAGAGATACTTGTTATTAGGTCGATAGCTTGGCGTCAGAATGGCTTCGGATACTCCTGAGTTCAACGCGGTTTCGGACTCGATTAGAAACAGTCGCTCGGCCAAAAAAAACACTAAGCCGTGGTACTTGATTGTCAAACGTCCGCCCAGCATTGGGTTCTTGCCGGAAGTTCGTTCTATATGTTTGAAGTAATAAACGCCGTTTGCTTTATAAATTCGAACGAAGGATCTGAAGATGTAACCAGGAAAACCAAACGAGTAAAAGTATCGGTAATAATAGCCTTCATAACGTTCAAGTGATTCGGCGGAATTACGCAAAATAGGCATTATAGTGTTGGCCAGTTTCTCAGGAACAGGTTGTGCGCCTGCCATCCTGTTTTGAGGTTCAACTTTGGCCTGAAATATTTTGCTGCTTAATACGATCTCTTCACTTTCCACCCCAAAGAAATCACATATCTTTTTTAGATTTTTATATGATGGCATTGATTCACCGCTAAGGTAGCGATTGAATTGCTGCCGGTTGATCGAAAGCTTGCGGCACACTTCAGAGATTGAACTGTAAAAGCCACAGAGAAACTTCAGGTTGATTGAAAAATTCTCTAGATCTGACGACTTATTCATCTGCTCACACCTGACTACTTTCTTATACGTTCTACTGAGTAGTACCGAAGCCAAGGCCTCGAGTTCCAGAGAGCTGTGAGCCATCTTGTTGCCCTTCGCATCCGGTTAGGCGTACAGGTCGGCGCTGTAAATGCTTCGGACTACATCAGTGTTGAGCGCTGCATACGGGTTTGAGCACTGTACTGGTGACGCCGGAAAAATGCATTACTTCAGGTAGCTGCTCCTAAGTAGCGTCAGCTTTGACGCTACTTAGGAGCAATCCGAACAAATTCGCCAAATGTAATGTGCGCACCTTTACTTGCTAGTGTCCGCCAAACAAGAACGAATATGGCGGATCACCACATGTCGATGTTCAATCAATCGGTAACTTCCCTCTGGCAGCAGACAGCGGTACCTCTCTCGCAACCGCCGCAACTGCGTGAGCGCATGAATGCTGATGTCACCATTATCGGCGCAGGTATTACCGGCCTGCGTGCCGCACTGGAACTGAGCAAGCGTAATATCAGTGTCGTAGTTCTCGACAGCCATGAGCCGGGCTGGGGTGCATCCGGTCGCACTGGTGGGCAAGTCAACCCGCTTGCCCATGCCACTCCCGACGTAATAATCCAGCAACTGGGCCCCGTTTTCGGTCCGCGCATGCTCGATGCTTATATCAACTCAGCGAGTGAGTTATTCAACCTGGTCAAACACCATGACCTGCAATGTGAAGCCGTGCAGGGTGGCTGGTTGCGCGGTGCACACTGCGAGTCTGCTACCAAAGATCTGCAAAAGATGTATGACGGCTGGTCAAAAATCGGCTTGGACATCAGCTTTGTGGAAGGCGCAGAACTACGCAGGCTGAGCGGAAGTGATGCCTACAAAACCGCTACATTGGTCAAGTCTGCAGGTTCATTGCAACCGCTGTCTTACAGTCGCGAATTGGCCCGAGTCGCAAAGTCACAAGGTGCTGATATCTTTGCCAACAGCCCCGTGCTTAACGTAAAGGCACAAGGTGGCAAGTGGACGACGACTACTCAGTATGGCGAAGTTGTCAGCGATTGGGTGTTGCATTGCACCAACGGTTACACCGACAACACGCTTAAAGGGTTGCGGCAAACAATAGTGCCGCTGATCAGTATTCAGGCAGCGACACGTCCTTTGAGCAAGGCTGAATACGACGCTGTTTTGCCCGAAGGTCATACCCTCGCTGACACCCGGCGGGTCATTTATTACTCCCGTAAAGACAATCGCAACCGTTTGCTGTTTGGCAGCTTGGGGACCGCTGAAAGCTGTGCCCGGGCGGATAAGCAACGGCTGTTGAGAAGCATGCGCAGTGTATTCCCTCAGTTCTGCGAAGAAGACCTTGAATATCACTGGGGTGGACGCGTTGCATTCACCCCCGATGTCTTGCCGCACCTCCATGAGCCGGCACCTGGCCAGTTGGCAGGCTTGGGTTACAACGGCCGGGGCGTGGCGATGGCCACGGTGATGGGGAGGGTTTTGGCTGAGCGTGTTGCTGGAAAACCGGCAGAAGATTTGCCGATCCCAACCACCGGATTCAAATCTGTACCGTTTCATGGTTTCCACAAAGTGGGTGTTGTGAGCGCGATTAAATACTTTGAGTTTCGCGATAACACCGACGCCAAGTTTTTTTAGTCGGCTCCGTTCAGGTGTGCCCAGTAATCAGAATAAACAATAAAGGTGACGTCAATGATTAAAGTAGAAACCCCAGATTCCCGGCAACTAGAAGTGATATCGACTTGGCAAACTTGGGAAAAAGAAGTGTGCGAGTTTGACTGGAGCTACACCCAGAAAGAGCAGTTTTACATCCTTGAGGGTAGCGCCATTATTTCGGCTAAACCAAGTGAGCAAGTGGCAATAAAGCCCGGCGACTTTGTCACTATCGAAAAGGGTGTTGAGTCGCGCTGGACGATTACCTCAGCGATCAAAAAGCACTTCAAGTTTTTCCCATAGCCATTAACCCATCGATCAATAATCCAATAAACGAGGGTAACGCCATGACTACTAATGCAATGCATAAGAATTATATTAACGGTGCGTTTATCGATACGCCTTGCGATGCCACTATCGAGGTTATCAATCCGGCGAACGGCGCTTCCCTTTCGGTCATCCCCAACAGCAGCGCAGACGTTATCAACACCGCCGTTGCAGCGGCCAAGTCGGCACAAACCGAGTGGGCCGCCAAGCCTGCCATAGAGCGTGCTCAGTACCTTCGCCAGATCGCTACCAAGTTGCGTGAGCGTAAAGATCATTTCGCGCGTGTGATCAGTGCAGAGCAGGGCAAGGTACTGCCATTGGCAGAGACCGAAGTGAGTTTTACCGCGGATTATCTTGATTACATGGCTGAATGGGCACGCCGAATCGAAGGTGAGGTCATCACGAGCGACCGTGTCAATGAAACCATCATGCTGCAGCGTAAGCCTATTGGTGTGATTGGCGGGATATTGCCGTGGAACTTCCCGCTGCTGCTGATCGCTCGCAAGCTGGGCCCAGCGCTGGTAACAGGCAACTGCATCGTCATCAAGCCGAGTGAAGAAACGCCAAACAATGCTTATGAGTTTGCCAAGCTCGTGGCCGAAACAGATCTCCCCGCTGGCGTGTTCAACCTGGTATTTGGCGGCGGCGCTACCGGCGCTGCTTTATGCGACAACCCCGACGTGGGCATGGTCAGCTTTACCGGCAGCGTCGAAACAGGCAAGCGCATCATGCAGGCGTGCGCCAAAAACATCACCAAGGTCAACCTGGAACTGGGCGGCAAAGCCCCGGCAATCGTTACCAGCAAAGCCAACATCGACCTCGCCGCCAAAGCTATTCGCGACTCCCGCACCATCAACACCGGGCAGGCCTGCAACTGCGCTGAACGCGTGTATGTGGAGCGATCCGTTGCGGACGAGTTTTTGCAAAAGTTGACCCAGGCAATGAGCGAAACTCGTTTCGGCGATCCACTGGCCGATCAGGATATCTCAATGGGGCCGCTGGTTAACAAACAAGGCCTGGATAAGGTTGCGGCCATGGTTGAGGCAGCCAAAGAGCAGGGTGCACAAATTCTGTGCGGTGGATCAGTCGCCAAGAACACAGAGGGTTTTCACTACCTGCCGACCGTTATGGTTGTGGATGACAACACGCAAGCGATCATGCAAAAAGAGATTTTTGGCCCGGTTTTGCCGGTCATGATTGTGGACAGCCTCGATCAGGCCCTGGCCTATGCGAATGACTCCGAGTATGGGCTGACATCATCAATCTTCTCGCAGGACGCTGATGAGATTATGAAGGCATGCCGCTTGCTTAAATTCGGCGAAACTTATGTGAACCGTGAGCACTTTGAAGCCATGCAAGGCTTCCATGCGGGCAATCGCAAGTCGGGAATTGGTGGTGCCGACGGTAAGCATGGATTTTATGAGTACACCGAAACGCATGTCATTTATTGGCAGTCGCACTAAAAGCCTCAAGGCGTGCTAACCAGCTCACGTTAATAATAATCTTTACAGGGCGGGCATATATCATGAAGCTCACTATCAAAACCAAAGCATCAGCACTGATTATGGCTTGCGCGTTTGCGCTGTCTTCTCCCAGCCTCATGGCTCAAACCACCTTTAGAATTTCTTTGGGTGGCAGTGCGGGAGGCTCGCAAGAAGCCATGACCAAGGTTTTCGTTAAAGAACTCAAAGAGAAAACCAACGGGCAGTACGACGCCAAGTTGTTTCTAAACAGCCAACTGGGCTCCGAAGAAGACACCATCAATGATGTCAGCATGGGCCTGCTGGACTTCTCCGTTGTCGCGATAAACAACATAACCCCATTCTCGCCCACGCTCGGTGTCTTTACCCTGCCGTATGTAGTGCAAAGCGTTGAGGATGCCGTAACGCTCACGCAAAGTGCGGCCGCTGAGAAGCTGGTTGAAAATACGGTGCGCGATTCGGGTACGCGTATTGTCGGTTGGACATTCTCGGGATTCCGTGTTTTCACCAACTCTAAGAGGCCAGTCAAGAGCCTGGCAGACCTGCAAGGCCTAGTGGTTCGCGTACCGAAAAATGAAATCATGATCGACACCTACAAGGCCTGGGGCGTAAACCCTACGCCTATGTCGTGGTCTGAAGTTTTCACGGCTCTGCAGTTGAAGGTTGTCGATGGACAAGACCTGTCGATTATCGACATCAACTCAGCCAGGTTTTACGAGGTACAGAAGTACCTGACGCCGATTCATTACAACTTCCTGATCGAGCCGATCATCATGTCGGAGTCGCTTTTCCAAGAGCAATCTCCAGAAGTCCAACAAGCAATCATCGAAGCCGGTAAAGCTGCCACGTTGGCCAGCGAGCGTTTCCTCAAAGAGCAGGAAGCGCTGGCACTTGAGAACCTGAAAGAGCGCGGCATGGAAATAGATGAGTTGGATGAAGCCGAGTGGATCAAAATAGCCACCGAGAAAGTCTGGCCCAAATATTACGACAGTGTCGGCGGTAAAAATCAGGTTAATGAGGTGCTTCAGGCCCTCGGCCGCGAGCAAATCTGACCCTTAATCCTACTCACTGCGTCCAGGCGGCGCAGCGCTCTCGCGGTGTGGGCGATGCAATCGCCCGCACCTGGGTGTGTGTCAATGACCTGCTAAGGATGGCATGTTGTTCTATGCGATGAAGTGATTCCCGCTTGGGGAGGCGCAGCTTCGAGAGGTGCATCATGAAACCGGCAAAGCTCCTGTACAAGTTCATCGATAATTTAGAAAACTACATTTGCCGTACATTGTTGGCGCTATTTGTAGTCATCCTGTTCGCCCAGATACTCAGCCGCAACCTGTTCAATCACTCACTGTCATGGACAGAGGAGTTGGTGACTTACATGTTCGTATGGTTTGCGTTTTTTGGTGCGAGCTACGCCGCCAAACTGGCTGCCCACAACCGCGTTACATTCCAGTTCAAATTCCTGCCGAAGAAAGTAGCTACGGCTCTAGAGGTGTTATCAGATCTCATCTGGGTCGCGTTCAACAGCTACTTCGTCTATCTCAGTGTGACCTTTTTCATGAAGGCAAACCTGTTCTGGAAGTCCCAGACACTGGGGATACCGATGAAATACCTGTATCTCATTTTGCCCATCGCGTTTTCCCTGATGACGTTACGCATTATTCAGGTGAACTATTACCGGCTAGTCAAAGGGGTCGACATCCGCGATCCGGAAACCACCGAGTTGGACAAAATCATTCAGCAATCTGCCGCCAGCAGCAGCGGACAAAAGGAGCTGAGCCATGGTTGATACCACTGTTGTTTATATCCTTTTTGGCTCTTTTCTATTGCTGCTATTGATCAGCACGCCAATCAGCGTATCGCTGGGCGTTTCAGCGCTGGCAACCTTTCTCTACTTGGGTGACAACCCGATCAAACTGGTACAAATAGCATTCACTTCGGTGGGGTCTTTCCCGCTGATGGCATTACCCGCTTTTATCCTTGCTGGAGCATTGATGGAGGCTGCCGGTATTTCTAAACGCTTAGTCACTTTGGCTGAGAGTTTTGCCGGGCCGATCACCGGCGGGATTTCTGCCGCGGCAGTGATGGCGTGTCTGTTTTTTGGTGCCATATCCGGCTCGGGCCCCGCGACCACCGCTGCGGTCGGCATGTTGATGATTCCGGCTATGGTCAAGCGTGGCTATGCCAAAGGCTATGCATCGGCTATCACGGCATCATCTGGCGGCCTGGGCATCATCATCCCGCCGTCTATTCCAATGGTGATTTTTGGCATTTCAGCGATGGGACTACTGCCATCTTCGGCTGCGGTAGCCAAGTACGGCGAATTCGGCTCAGTCTCGATCCCCAAGCTGTTCATCGCCGGGGTAGTGCCAGGGTTGATGTTGGCGGGCGGCCTGCTGGTGATGAATTACCTGCGGTGTAAAAAAATGGGTTACACCGGCAATGGAGAGGGTTGGTCCACCGAGAAAATTCGCACAGCTGCACGCAATGGGTTTTGGTCAATTCTTGCCCCCTTTGTGATTCTGGGTGGCATTTATACTGGGCTTTTCACGCCCACTGAATCCGCGATTGTGGCCATTTTTTATACCCTTTTTGTCGGCCTTTTCATCCACAAGGAATTGCATCTCAAGGAACTGTTTCAAGCGTTGGAAACCACTACTTGGATCACGGGGCGGGTCTTGGTCATTCTCTTTACTGCTACAGTGTTTGGCCGGTTGTTGGTGGAGAACCAAATTCCAGCGATTGTTGCTGACGGCATGCTCAGCCTGACTGATAACATCTACTTGATCTGGATATTAATTATTGGGTTCTTGTTGTTCGTCGGCATGTTCATGGAAACATTGGCCGCGATCATGATTTTAACCCCGGTCATACTGCCAATAACCTACAGCCTCGGCATCGACCCTGTGCACTTCGGTATCGTGCTGATCTGCTGCTTGAGCATTGGCTTCATGACGCCACCGATGGGGGAGAATCTATTCATAGCCTCCGGTATCTCGGGGACTGCGATTGAAGAAATCTCACACAAGGCACTGCCATTTGTAGCGATTCTGACCACCGTGACGCTGGTCATCGCCTACGTTCCAGCCCTCAGCATGACTCTGCCGAGGTTACTGGGTTATTAGCGGCACCTATTGATACGACTGCGGCTGGGGCATTCTCGCCCCAGCCGCAGTCAGGGTGTGCTCGCCTTGTTAAGTGCTGTCTCATCGTGCTTGGCACCGCTACACCTCACGTTTGAACGCCAACGAGGTGATGCTCACTGCATGTGTATTGAGTTCGACTTGAGCCGATCGCCGATCACTTTGCCGAATGGCCAGAGCATCTGTGATCAACCGCGTGGCTCACTGGCCAAGCCTCTGTGCGCAGGCCTTTGCTTGCCTCGATTCTTTGCAAAATATTTCTATGGCTCTATGATGGGGCGCTGAATCAGTGCCGGGCTGTGCTTGGCTACCAACAATAATAGTTTTAACTAGCCTCTCCCCAACCCTATGGCCGTTCACAGTTGTCACACGATTTTCGCCGAGAGTTTTTTCACGCGTAACGCGGGATTGTTCGAGCCTTACCTCAGCTTTGTCGGTTTGGGGGACGCTGTTCTCAATTCTCCTGAGTCTGAAATTCCGCTTAGCCAGTACGTGGCGCTTTGGGAGATTTTGGGCCAGGAAGTCAGCCCGACTATTGGCTTGCAGGTAGGCATCAGCACCCGCAGCCAGGAGCTTGGCGCATACGGGCATGCGGTTCGCAGTGCCCCGTCCATGCAAATGGTGCTGCGCTGTTTATCGCGCTTTATTGCGGTGTTAACTCAAGGTACGCGGGTTGATATCGACGAAGACGCCAAGACAGTCGCGCTGGCCTATCAGATTACCGATCCGGCGATTGTGCGCCGCCGTCAGGATGCGGAGTTTTCCATCGGCATTGCGCTGAGTCTGTTCCGCGAAGTGACGCAGAATCCGACGTTAACCCCGATAAGGGTTGATTTTGAACATGATGCTCCCGCCGATCTGAGCTTTCATCGTCAGGTGTTCAATTGCCCGATATTCTTCAATCGCCCGGACAATCGCGTGTGTTTTTCGCGCGACATTCTGGATATGCCGGTGGGCACCGCCGACACCCGTTTGTTTCAGGCACTCGAGCCTTTTCTGGAGCAGCAGCGCGAAACGCGTGCGGCTGCAACTGACCTGCTGAGCCAGATGGGCCGACACATCGCCAGTGGTTTGGGCAGTGGCAATGTCAGCATTGAACAAGTAGCTGCGAGTATGCGTTTGGGCGTGCGCACCTTGCAGCGGCGTTTGTCTGTGCAGGGGCTGGATTTCAGTCAGATGGTTGAGGGCGTTCGCCGCTCGCTCGCCGAAAACTACGTGGCGCAGTCTGACTACAGCTTTACCGAAATAGCCTTGCTGCTCGGCTACT
Organism: Pseudomonas marincola; assembly: GCF_900682675.2. NCBI lineage: Bacteria > Pseudomonadati > Pseudomonadota > Gammaproteobacteria > Pseudomonadales > Pseudomonadaceae > Pseudomonas > Pseudomonas marincola. Next base: position 1,093,612 of record NZ_LR215729.2, read on the forward strand.
CGGAGGCCAGTTCCTTTAGCCGCGCCTTTCGCCGCTGGCATCAACTCACCCCTCTGCAATACCGCCAACGCGCCAAAGCCTGAAAGCCATCGATGCGGCAGCCGTAAAGTGGCTGCCATTCTGCGGCTGCGATAGCTGCGCTAAACCCAAATAACCCCACGCACCTTCCCGGCTAGCACTCTCATCGCTAACCGCCGTTCCCAGCGCCTTATCCACTGCTTTTGACACCAAATGTCAGGCGTCGTGTCATCTACTGGCAAGCTCTTGTTACAAAAAAACATTACTTTCGGTTGCGACTTCCTTGACGACTGTGAGTTGCCGGCCAATGCGCGGTATGGCGATTTCGATCAAGGCGGTAACTGCAAAAAAATAAGAAGTGACAGAGGTTGTTTGTATGGGGTGGATTAAGCCTTGGGTTTCAGTCCCATTGGGCGGGGCTGAGCAATCAATGGATGCGATAGACGCCGTCTGTTGTGATCATTCCCGCGGCACTGGCAGATGGCTGCGCATTGCTGGATTGTCAGTCACTGTAATCACCGCTCCCTTCCGATCAGACCCTCTAGGTCTCACGATTTTTTCGGCGCTGTTGCGTCGTTGCCACATTTGTTTTCGCTCCTGTCAGAAATACCCGCTCAACGCTCAGCATTCCGTTGCTTAGGCGATGGTTCGGCGCATGCGTGGGTGAATTGTCTGACGTCGCACAATAATAATTCCTGGAGAAACTCATGAAATCGTTCCCACGTACCGTATTGGGCGGCGCGTTGTCAGTCATCTTGTCTGTGCAACTGGCGTCCGCGGCCGACGCTAATGCATCGGCTAACCAACTGACGCCTATCGGAGCAGAGCTCGCGGGTAATGCCGACGGCAGCATCCCCGCCTGGAGTGGTGGCCTGAGCAAGGCGCCTGCAGGTTGGTCTCCGGGCCACGGCAACCCGTATGCGGCAGAAAAACCGCTCTACACCGTCGATGCCAATAACCTCAGCCAGTATCAGGCGCTGCTGCCTGAAGGGCAGGCGGCGATGATCAAGACCTACCCCGGTTATCGCCTTGATGTGTACCCCACACACCGCAGTTGCGGGATTCCCGCGCAAGTGGCTGAGCGCACCGCGCAGTACGCCGGGACAGCGAAAATTGGCAGCGATGGCTGGCGACTGGAGCAGGCTGTGGGTGCGGCAGTGCCGTTTCCAAAGCCGACTAGCGGCATCGAAGCGATGTGGAACTACAAGCTGCGCTACATGGCCAAGGGTCGCCGTGCGCAAATCTCTCTGCTGGTACGCGAAGGCGATGGCGCACTCTCTGAGTTCAAGCAGTGGGCCTACGAATACTATCCCTACAACAACCCGGCTGTAGAGAACCCGCAAGGTGCGGATAACACCGAGGCCAAACTGCTTTACAACGTGCTCTCGCCGTCTTCGCGTGCTGGCGAAATGTACCTCGTACACGCTTCTCTGGATAAGCCGCAGGACTCGTGGATTTATTTCCCGGGGCAGCGCCGTGTGCGTCGTGCGCCTTCGTTTGCCTATGACAACCCGATTGCAGGCACCGACAGCCTGTATTTCGTTGACCAGATCAACATGTTCACCGGCGCGCTCGATCGTTATGACTTCAAACTGATCGGCAAGCAGGAAATGCTGGTGCCTTACAACTCCTACAAGCTCGTTGATAAGTCCAACAAGTACGAGGATTTGATGGGGCAGGATTACCTGAACCGCGATGCGCAGCGTTATGAAAAGCACCGCGTATGGGTGGTCGAGGCGACTGTTAAAGCCGGCAAGCGTCACTCGTTTGCCAAGCGCAAATTCTACTTCGACGAAGACAGCTGGAACCTGCTGCACGTCGACATGTACGACGCCAAAGGCAACCTGTGGCGCGTTCAGGAAGGGAGCATTTGGGCTGACCCGCAAATCCAGGCGTGCACCGGCTTTGAGTACGTCAGTTATGACCTGATCGCGCGTCGTTACATCGCCGACAACTTCACTCAGGAAGGCGAAGTGCTGGACCTGACGGCCGGACTGGAAGGGCGTGTAGACGACAAGATGTTCAACCCTAACGAACTGCGTCGTCGCGGCGAACGTTGATTGGAAGGCACAGACATGAATAACAATAAAGGCGGTCGTTCGATGCCGCAGACCATGACGCGCTCACTCAATTCTCTGGCACTGGCGGTCATGGCCGCCTCGGGGCTGATGTGGGCGCAACCCAGTTACGCGTTTTTGTTCGGCTCGGTAGACGGTGTTTCAGGCAGCTTCGACTCGACGCTGTCTTATGGTTTTGCCACGCGGATGGAGTCTCCGGATTGCCATTTGCTCGGTGGTGACAGCGGCGGGTGTGCAGGCAGCACTGATACCGAGTTGGGTCGTTACTACAACCTCAGCCGAGGCAACGGCTACGCCAACTCGGACATCAACTATGCCAACGCTGATAACGGCGATCTCAACTACAACAAGCACGATGTGTTCTCTCTGGTGCTGAAGGGAACGCACGAGTTGAGCCTGCGCTTTGGCGATGGCTGGAGCTTCTTGGGCCGCGGTTCGTGGGCCAAGGATTTCAAGATGGACAATGTCCGTCGCACCGAACTGGATGAGCAGGCCGAGCGCGATGCAACCGAGCGTTTCGACTTGCTTGATCTGTGGGTGGCGAAGAGCTTCGACCTCGGCGAAATGCCGGCCAAGGTCAAGCTAGGCAGCCAGGTGATCAGCTGGGGTGAGGAGATTTTCTACGTCGGCGGTATCAATCAGATCAACGCCCTGCGTTTGCCGAAATACCACACGCCAGGCACCCAGTTGAAAGAAGTTTTCATGCCGGCACCGATGGTGTCTTTCAACCTGGGGCTGACCGATACCCTGAACCTGGAAACCTATTACCAGTTCAAGTGGAATGCTTATGAGCTGGACCCAGTCGGCACCTATTACTCGGCAATTGATGTGGCCGGTGAAGGGCGCGGGCCTATTTATTATCCGAGCGGATACGTCGAAGGGATTTTGCCAGGCACATGCGCGGGCACGCCAACTGGCCGCTGCGGTGAGCCTTTGATCAGTGGTTTGAGTGACGCTGATCTGGTGGCCAGCGGTTTGGCCATTCCTTACGGCGGTGAGCGTGAAGCCAAGAACAGCGGCCAGTATGGCGTAGCACTGCGCTGGACTGCGGATGATATCGGCGCAGAGTTCGGCTTCTTCTACGAGCGTTATCACGACAAGCTGCCGTTCGTGGGCTACACCGCTCTGAGCAACCCTGACGCTCTGGTCGTGGACAACTACTTCATCAACTACGGCGAAGACAAAGACCTGTTCGGGGTGTCGATGAACACCATGATGGGACCGGTTGCCGTGGCCGGGGAGTTGTCATACCGCCCGGATGACAGCGTCGGGATTGATCCGACCGTGCCATTTGGCAGTGGGTTCACTGGCAGCTTCAATCCGTACAGCGTGTTCGATACCGGCGTGAATACCGGCTTTGTTGAAGAGGAAAAATGGCAGGGCGACATCAACGCCATCTACACCTTCTCGAAGAACGACACCTTGGGCTTCATTCCGTCCAGCCTCGGCGCCTCGGATGGTTTCATCCTCGCCGAAGCCGCAGTGGCCTATTACCCGGGGCTCGATACCTCAGGCAAGGTGCCGTATTTCCTGCCGGATTACTCGCTGCCGGACAAAGCATCGTGGGGCTACATCGCCGAGGTGGGTATCAACTATCCAAACTTGTGGGGCAGCGGTATCACCGTCACTCCGCAGCTGGATTTCAGTCATGACGTCAATGGCACCACGCCCAACGCGTTGCCATTTGTCGAGGGTCGTAAATCGCTTACCACTTCCCTGTTGTTCAACTACCGCGACCGCTGGAAGGCTGGCTTGCAGTGGGTGGAGTTCTGGGGCGGCGGAAACAATAACCTGATGGCTGATCGCGATTTCCTCAGCGGCAATATTTCCTACTCGTTCTAACTTGGCAGCATGCGGCAGAGGGTGAGAGGGCTGGAGGCGACTATCCAGCTCACTCGCCCTTGCTGGCGTGTTGGCATCGAGGCATCTCATGTTGGCTTCTCTCGTCTCAGCGCTTGAGCGCTTTTTCTTCCGTCACCGTCTGGCAACGCTCAGCGCATTGGCTGTAATTACCCTGGTCATGGGCGTGTTTGCATCTCGCCTGGAAATGTCTGCAGGTTTCGACAAACAGTTGCCGCAGCAACACGCATTCATCAAAACCTTCAATGAGTACCGCGATGTGCTGTTCGGCGCGAATCGCATCATTGTTGTGCTGCACGCTAAAAACGGTGACATCTGGAACAAGAAGGCGATGACCCGCCTTTATGACATCACCCAAACTCTGTTTTTCATGCCCGGCATTGACCGGCGCAGCGTGACCTCGCTGTGGACGCCGAATACCCGCGCGGTGCAAATCACCGAAGAAGGCATGAAGGCCGAAGATGTGGTCGGCGGTGACGTGACCGTCGACACCCTCGATGAGCAGGCGATTGTCGGTATCCGCGAGCGCACGATTATTGGCGGTTTTGTCGGCAGCCTGGTGGCCAATGACCATTCCGGTGCGATGGTGGTGGCCGAGTTGGCTGATCCCGATCCGCAAACCGGCAAGCGCCTCAACTATCTGGAATTCAGTCAGCACCTTGAGGACGCATTGCGCGCGAAATACAGCGACGCCGACTATGACGTGCAGATCATTGGTTTCGCCAAGCAAATGGGCGATATCGGCGCAGGCGCCAAGGGCGTCGTCGGTTTCTTTGTGCTGGCATTCTTTCTCACCGTGTTGGCGGTGTATTGGTACACGCGTTCCTGGGCACTGACATTCCTGCCTCTGTTCTGCTCGCTGGTGTCGGTGGTTTGGCAGTTCGGCACCATTACCTTGCTCGGATTTGGCCTGGATCCGCTGGCCATTCTGGTGCCGTTTCTGGTGTTCGCCATTGGCGTTTCCCATGGTGTACAGCAGGTTAACTTCATCTCTAAAGAGGTGTGTGCCGGTGCGGATGGCATGACCGCGGCGCGGCGCAGTTTCGGTGGTCTGTTCATTCCCGGCACGCTGGCGTTGATCACCGCTTTTGTCGGATTTGCCACGCTGGTGCTGGTGCCTATTCCGATGATCCGTGAACTGGCGATCACCGCTTCTGTGGGTGTCGCCTACAAGATTGTCACCAACCTGATCATGCTGCCGGTGCTGGCGAGTTACTTCCGTTTCGACGCCGCCTATGTCTCGCGCATCGAGCGTTTACGTGAGCGTCGCGATAACGTCATGATCCGCTTGGGTCGCCTCGCCGAACCGCGTCAGGCAGCCATTGGCGGGCTGTTTTGTCTGGTCTTGATGGGCGTTGCAGTCTGGCAAAGTCAGGGCCGGCATATTGGCCATGTGCTGCCCGGCGCGCCTGAGCTGCGTGCGGATTCACGCTACAACCAGGACGTTGAAAGTGTGGTCAATCACTTCTCGCTGGGTCTGGATCTGTTCACCGTCGCGGTCGAAACGCCCACCGGCGGTTGCTACCGGCATGACGTAATGAATTATGTCGACCGGCTGACGTGGTATCTCGGCAATGTGCCGGGCGTGCTCTCGGCGCAGTCGCTGCCAGCGCTGGCAAAACTCTCGGCTTCGGGCGTTAACGAAGGGAATCCGAAGTGGGCTTCGCTGCCGTTGGATGAGCTGTCGTTGGGTGAAGCCGTGCGCCAAGTGCCCGAAGGGCTGCGCCTGTACAACGCCGATTGCACCTTGTTGCCGGTGAACCTGTATCTGGCCGATCACAAAGCCAGCACCCTGAAACGAGTGGTGCAGGCGGTCGAGCAATATCGCGCCAGTCATGCAATGGACGGCGTCAACGTGCGTCTGGCCAGTGGCAACGCCGGTGTTCAGGCGGCGACCAACGAGGTCGTTGAAGTGTCTGAATTGCCGATGATGCTCTATGTCTACCTGACCATTCTGCTTCTGGTGTTTCTGGTTTACCGCGATTGGCGGGCCATGATCGCCTGCTGTCTGCCGCTGACGCTGGCGACATTCCTCGGCTACTGGTTCATGAAGGCGCTCGATATCGGCCTGACTGTTGCGACTCTGCCGGTCATGGTGCTGGCAGTCGGCATCGGCGTCGATTACGCGTTCTATATCTACAACCGTCTGCAACTGCATCTCGCAGAAGGCATCGACATTGTGAGTGCGTTCAAGCTGGCGCTGCGTGAGGTTGGAGTGGCGACTGTATTCACTGCGCTCACGCTGTCTGTCGGCGTTGCGACGTGGTCGTTCTCCGCGCTGAAATTTCAGGCCGACATGGGCCAGTTACTGACGTTCATGTTCATGGTCAACATGATCATGGCCATTACCCTGCTGCCAGCAATCGCTGTGCTGCTCGATACCCTGATACCGCGAAAGGGGCCCGTTCGTGCGCCCGTAATCGCGCATTGAAAAGAGGACGCATGATGCTTTTGGGCAATAGGCTGCGCGTGTTGATGGCGGCATTAACCTTGGTTTGGGTGCACGGCGCTTATGCGGCCGGAACGGTCGAACCGGCGATGACGGTGGCGCATGCTCAGGCATCGCCGCTGGTTGCCGTGGCCAAGGCTGGCACGCGTGTGGTCGCGGTCGGCGATCACGGTGTGGTGGTAATGAGTGATGATGGCGAACACTGGCGCCAAGCAAACACAGTGCCGGTCGACAGCCTGCTGACGGCACTGACGTTTGTCGATGACCAACAGGGTTGGGCTGTCGGTCAGGCGGGGGTGATTTTGCACACCACCGATGGCGGCGAGCACTGGACCTTGCAACAGCGTCTCGACGAGCAACCGGGTTTGCTCTCGCTGTGGTTCGAGAATGAGCGGCACGGCATCGTTGTCGGGGCTTATGGCTACGCGGCGCAAACTCAAGATGGCGGGCAGAGCTGGCAGCGCCTGCAGGTGGGCGAAGACGGTGACGACTATCACCTCAACCACCTGTTCGCTTCGAGCGACGGCACGCTGTTTATTGCTGCTGAGATGGGCAATGCCTATCGCTCAACAGACCACGGCGCTACATGGCAGGCGCTGGACACCGGCGCTACGGGTTCGCTGTGGAGCGGGCTTGGTTTGCGCGATGGCCAGGTCTTGTTGGCCGGCATGACCGGGCGCGTGCTGCTCGGCGATCCGGCCGGCGACAACTGGCAAACGCTCGACAGTGGCACCGAAGAGGCCATTACCGCGCTGACGCAACTGGCGGATGGTCGCGTGGCCTTGGTCGGTAATGGCGGCATGACGGCAATCTCTGATGCGGCGCTTACGCGGTTTACCGTCAAGGTCCGTGAAGACCGGGTCAACTTGGCAGCGCTGGCGCCACTGAATGATGGGCAAATCATTCTCGTCGGTTCAGCGGGTGTAATGCCTCAGTAACGACTTGGCCGGGCACTCGACGGAAGGCTTCGTCGGTGCTTTAGTTTTGCATGGAGCCTGCTGCGAACAGCGGCATGTTACGGGCGCCCGGGCAGGCGGATTTATCCAAAGTACGGCGCTTCAGACAATGACGCCAGATGGCAAGTGGACTGTCATCTGGTGTCAAGCTGTTGAAGCTTGAACATCCGTACACTGATTTTTAAATAATTTTTATAAGCCTTACTGAAGCTGGCGGATACCTCAATATGCTCAAGCGTACACTCCGATACATGCTCTGCGGTCTGTCATTGATTACCGTGGCATTACCTGTTGCGGCGCAGTTCGAACCTGAACAGGCGAGCGTCGAAGTGCTGGGTGATCACCGTGGGCAGAACTGGTTCTGGATTTGGGGCAGCAACGCGCCAATGATGACCGATGGCCGTGCCTATCTGTTCAACGATGACGGCAAAAGCCTCGGTATGCTCAACACCGGCACCTGGACCAACGGCGTTGTTGCTGCCCGCACGCGTGACGAGCTGTACGCCACCGAAATTTATTTCAGTCGTGGTGTGCGCGGTAAGCGCACAGACGTAGTCACCGTTTACGATGCCAAAACACTGAGCCCCAAGCGTGAAATCGAAATTCCGGCCAAGCGCATCTCTGCTCTGATCTCCACGGGTTTGAGCGTGTTGTCTGATGATGACCGTTTTCTCGCCGTGCTGAATTTTACCCCCGCACAGTCGATCAGCATCGTTGACCTTGAGAACAACCGCTTCGTCGAAGAAGTCGCAACGCCAGGTTGTGCGTCTATTTACCCGGCCGGCCCGCGAGATTTCTACTCGATTTGCGGCAATGGCGGCTTCTTGCACCTCACGCTCGATGAGCAAGGCCATGTCAGCAAGCAGGAACGCACCGAACCGGCCTTCGATCCGCTCAAAGATTTGCTGCTCACCACCGCTTCACGCATGGGTGACACCTGGTATTTCATCTCGCAAAAGAACAACGCCTACGCCCTTAAAATGACGCCGCAAGGCCTTGAAACCACCAAGCAGTGGTCCTTGGTCAGCGATGAAGAGCGGGCTGACGGCTGGAGTGTTGCGGGTAACCACGGCACTGCGTTGCACGAGAGGAGTGGTCGCTTTTACGTGCTGATGCATCAAGGTCCGCCAGAGGCTTACCAAGAGCCTGGCACCGAAGTGTGGGTTTACGATGTCAGCACTCAGGAGCGTGTGGCGCGCATCGAACTCAATGAGCAGAGCACGGCGATTGGCGTAAGCCAAGGCGATCAGCCGCGCTTGTATAGCCTCGATTGGGTTGTGCCAATGTCCAGCGTGTTCACCACATGGATTTATCTGACTGAGGGCGAAGAAGCGCTGATGCCGTTGCTGCGTCAGGCGATCAACCTCTACGACGCGGACAGCGGCGAACACCTGCGTTCTATCGGTGATATTCCGCTCGGTTTCCTGAACATGGTGATGCCGTGGTAATGGGCGCGTATCTGCACGACCCCGTGGTGCATTTGATCAGCGCCTTGGCACTGGCTGCGCTTATGGCATCGGCAGGCTGGCACAAGCTGCGCAACCCGGATGCATTTGCCAATGTGTTGAGCAATTACGCGCAGGCTATGGGTTTCTCGCTGCCCGGCGGGGGGCGCGCCCTGTTGCAGTATTTACTGCCTGGGCTGGAGCTACTGGCGGCAGCTGCTGTGCTGGTGAGCCCGTGGTTGCCTGTAGCGGCTTGGCCGGTGGTGTGTCTGCTTGCGCTGTATGCGCTGGTGCTGGCGGTCAGCGCGAAGCGCGGAGCAGCCATCGAAGATTGCGGCTGTCATTTTGGCTCCAAACCGCAACCGCCAAGCATGGCGCTGGCATGGCGCAATGTGTTGTTGGTGCTGGTGGCGGCAAACCTGACGCTGCCCATGCTTGATCGACCGTGGGTTTGGTTCGACGCCGTTACCGGTTTGTTTGCCCTGCTGAGTGCCGTGATGGTTTACCTGCTGGCCAATTTATTGATCTCCAATCGAATTTCTTTGCGAGAACTGTCATGAATGACGCGCTGCTGATCTCATCCATCCTTTCCTGGGTGTTCAATATTGTTGTGCTGATTGCCTGTCTGGCGCTGGCCCGTCAGGTCGGCCTGCTGCACGAGCGGATCAAACCCGTGGGTGCGCTCTCGCTGGGTAAGTCGATCAAGGCGGGTGAGTCTGCGCCGAGCTTTTCGTTGCCGAGCCTCACCGGCGGGGCTGTCAGTTTCGGTGGCGCCAATGCACATGGCCAATCGACCTTGTTGTTTTTCCTGTCGGACACCTGCCCGGTCTGCAAGACACTGTTGCCGGTTCTCAAGTCGGTTCGTGAGCAGGAAGGTGCCAAGTTACGCGTGATTCTGGCGAGTGACGGCGACGAGCCTTCGCATCAAGCCTTTATCGCAGCGCACCGTCTGGACGCGTTCCCTTATGTGTTGTCGCAGGAAGTCGGTCTGGCTTACCAGATCAGCAAGCTGCCGTACGGCGTGTTGATCGACGCGGCCGGAACCGTTGTGACACACGGCTTGATCAACACACGCGAACATCTGGAGAGCCTGTTTGAAGCTCAGCAACTCGGGTTCGCTTCGGTACAGGCATACCAAGCCGCACAGAGCGTGGGTGAACACGCTCAATATAAGAAGGTGCATTAAGCATGGCGATCAAATGGTTTGATGAGGCGACGGAGATGTTTACCCGGCGCACAGCTCGCGCCACCTCACGGCGTGGTTTTCTCGGTGGCTTGGGCACCATGCTGGTCGGCGCCAGCGCGGCCACCTTGCTGCCCGTGTTTCGCAGCAGCGCCTTCGCCCAAGGCAGTAGCGCCTTGGTGGAAGAGGGCGACCCGAACAGCTGCGACTACTGGCGTTACTGCGCCATCGACGGTTTTCTGTGTGGCTGTTGCGGGGGCTCGGTAAACAGTTGCCCGCCCGGAACCGTGCGCTCGGACATCACCTGGATCGGGACCTGCCGCAACCCTACAGACGGCAAAGACTACGTGATTTCTTACAACGACTGCTGCGGCAAGAGCAGTTGTGGTCGCTGCGTTTGTCAGCGCGATGAGGGCGATGCGCCACTTTATCGCCCGCAAAGCTCGAACGACATCAACTGGTGCTCCGGCAGCCATGCAGATATGCCTTATCACTGTTCGTTGTCGGTCGTGATCGGTGTTAAAGAATAGTTTAACGGCGCGGCGTTCAGTCATAACTGCCGCTGTCGCCGGGCTGCTGCTGAGCGCCACGCCAGCGTTGTGGGCAACCGAGCAGCGCCATTTCGATTACATGATCAATTGTCAGGGCTGCCACCTGCCAGACGGCAGTGGTAACCCCGAGCGGCAAGTGCCGGCGTTCCCGGGGCAGCTTGGCAAGTTTCTCTGGGTGCCGGGCGGGCGTGAGTATCTGGTTCAGGTGCCAGGTTCGGCTTTGTCGGGCCTTTCCGATGATGGCTTGGCCGGCGTTCTTAACTGGATGCTGGAAACCTTCAGCCCTAATGAATTGCCAGCAGATTTCAAACCATACACGGGCGCTGAGCTGCATGAGTGGCGCCAGTCACCGCCGGTTGATGTCGGCGGTGTTCGCCAGGGACTGCTGGATCGTATCGAACAACAAGAAGCACAAAAGCGCACGGGAATCTGAATCAATGAAGAAAATTATCAGTGTTGGCCTGCTCCTTCTGGCAGTGTCTGGCGTTGCTCAGGCGGCGGACAGCCCGCCTGCGTTGGCAGCGACCTGCGCAGCGTGTCACGGTGATCAAGGGCAAGGCAATGCAGCACTGGGAACGCCGCGTCTGGCTGGGCAGCAGGCCGACTACTTGCTGCATCAGTTACGCAGCTTCAAGGCAGGTAAGCGCGGTTATGACGCTCAAGACAGTTATGGCGCGCAGATGCGCGCCATCGTTGCCGGGCTTGATGACGCGGCCTTCGAGCAATTGGCGAGTTATTACGCTGGGGTAAAAATCGACGCTGAAAAATCTGCCGGTGGCGCGGATGTGGCGCGCGGTGAGGCGCTCTTTCAAGGAACATGTGCTGCCTGTCACGGGACACGTGGAGAAGGTTTTGCACAGTTAAAAACGCCGAGGTTGAACATCCTCGATGGCGCTTATATTGACCGTCAGCTGACTCACTATATTGAAGGGGGGCGCGGCGGTGATGGCCATGCTGACCAACTCGGGCTGTGGATGCGCGGCGTCGCGCTGCAGGTCGGTGAGAAAGCAGATCGCCAGGCGATCATTGATTACATTGCCACTTTGCCGGCGGAATGATCAGGCGAGAAGTAAGGTAACTACGTGCGCTCAACTCAACCGAGCTAGGTGGCACGGCTGACCAAGAAATGCGCTAACCGATGTCCTAGAAGTCTGTTGCTGGATTAACTGTTGGTTACGATAAAAGGCTGCTCAGGTTACTGGGCAGCCTTTTTGCGTTGAGGGCCTGTTGCTATTTCTTTGTGCGCCCATCTTCGCCTGCTTGCGCCTATGCAGGCTGTGCCTCACCGAGCGGTTAATGAGCCAATTTGCAGGGGCTTTGCTGGCTCGTTCTGCAAGTTGTCTATGCTCGAAAGATTAGCGATCGTCGTCGCAATAACTGCGCACATTGGGCCGCCGTGCTGGCCCCAACTTACTGCTAATTTTTCGGCAAATTTTATGACGAGCTAACATCTTCAGGTGCGAGCCGATGCGCTTTATGTGACGTTTGCAAGACGGCCCGTTATCAGCCAGCCCACACGCAATAGTGCCTAACAAGAGGATGTCATTGTGATCAAACGCTCGATAGGTGCACAGATAATCTCCCGCGCGGCTTTAGGCAGCGTGTTCTCATTGTTGCTGGTCGAGTCCGCATTCGCCGGTGAGGGCGCAAGCAGCGATTACCTGCAGGGCACTTACGGTGATTTCCAAGCGGCGGTTTGGGGTGATGCAGGCGTCTACCTGCGCAACGACCTGGCCTATTACGACGCCGATGTTGGCGCGCACGCCCGTGGCGGTAAGGTATCTGCAAAGCTGGACCAGCAGATGTGGCTCAATAACCTGCAACTGGTTTGGTTGTCGGATACCACGTTGTGGGGCGCGCGGATCGGCTCTGCGGTGCTGGTGCCTTATTTTGCCAACATCAAAGCCAGTGGTGATCTCTCGACAGCGCAAGGCACGGCCTCAGCCAGTGGCGACGAGCAGGGCATTGGTGACATTTACGTGAGCCCGCTGATGCTGAATTGGGTTAATGGCGAGCACAACTTTACCTTTGCTCCAGCGCTTTACATCCCGACTGGCAAATACGATGAAGACGAAGCTTTAAATGCCGGGCGCAATTATTGGGCGCTCGACGTGTCAGGGAGTTACACATGGTTTGATGCCGATGCCGGTCACGAGTTCTCGATGACCACTGGTGTGATGTTCAACGACCGCAACTCCGACACCGATTACAAAACTGGCACCGAGTTTCACCTGGACGCACTAGCCGCTCAGTATCTTTCTGAGAGCTTTGGGCTGGGCATCGTGGGTTATTACTACAAGCAGCTAGACAGTGACGACGGACCACTCCAAGGGCCTGTAGATGCGTCATCAATCCAGGCCGAGGGGGCGGGATTTGGTCCAGCGGTTATCTGGAATCAGGCGGTCGGCACGCGAACTCTCTCCGTGATCGGCAAGGCGTACTTTGATACGACGAGCACAGACCGTTTTGATGGCAACCTGTACATGCTGTCGATAGCCATCGACTTGTGAAATTCGTGGGCAGGATACACGCTAAACATAAGCGCTGAGCCCGGCACATTGCCTGCGCCGGGCTGGCAGCGACGAACAAATCGGGCATGTGGCTAAACGCTTGATGCATTCAGCCACATGTCCTTGCTAAGCGTTAAAGCGAAGCACCCGGCTTGTAAGGGTCTGGCGTGCCCATCGGGATCAATGGGGATTGCTTCAGGCTCTCCTGATACTCGCCAACAATTTTAAGTACAGGACCAACCACCCACGTATCGACCGTGGGCTTCTCTTCCCGCGGATCGGTGTACAGGTTGAAGATCGTCGGCACCGGGTTTTTCACGGGTGGGTCGAACATGTTGTCCTGACGGTAGAAGTGCAGTTTCCAGTTGCGCCATTTCACGGCCTGCAGTCGGTCGGCACACCAGATGGGGAAGCCCTCGCGTGCCGACTTCTCGCTTTTACCCAGAATGAAATCCGATTGGTCATGACTGTCGAAAGGGCGGTCGGTTGGCACTTTGGCGCCGCCGAAGGTTGCCAGTGTGGCGAACATGTCGACGCCGTGGAGGATCTCATTGCTTACCCGCTTGGCTGGAATCTTGTTCGGCCAGCGGATCATGAACGGCACACGGATACCGCCTTCCAGCGCGGTAAAGTACTGCCCGCGCCAAGGCCCGGCCCAGCCATCCCAAGGGCGAATGTACTCAGGGCCATTGTCACTGGTGAAAACCACAATGGTGTTGTCCTTAACGCCCGCCTTGTCTATGGAGTCGAGAATATCCCCGACATGCGCGTCCATCTCGGCCAGCATGTCGGCCCAGTCGCCATTGCCTGTCTTGCCCTTGAACTCAGGATTCGGCTCTGTTGGCAGGTGCGGTTGGGTTAATGCGACGTAAGCAAAAAACTGTTTGTCGGCTTTTGCCTGTTTCTCGATGAAGCTCACGGTGCGCCGCGTGATTTCTGCGTCGATCTTGCGGCGCTGGACCACATCGTAGGCGCCCAGCTCACGGCTTTTCTCGCCTTTTTTACCTTCCATGATCTGCTCGGGTGGCATGATGTCGGCAGACCAGCCCGAGGCACTTGGCCAAAGCGCTTCATCCGTGGTGCGGGGAATCCCATACCATTCATCAAACCCCTGATCGTTAGGCAAGCGTCCATCCTTGCTGCCCAAGTGCCACTTGCCGTAATAGCCGGTGGCATAACCTGCATCGGATAACGCCTCGCCGATTGTCACTTCCCAGCGGGTCAAACCATCAGTGACGCCCCCGAACGGCACTGAATGGGTGCCTGAACGAATGGCCCAGCGCCCCGTCATCAAACTTGAGCGACTCGGCGTGCATTGGGTTTCCATATTGAAATTCAGGTAGCGCGATCCTTCCTCTGCCAGAGAGTCGATGCGCGGTGTAGGTGCGCCCCGGGTGATTCCGCCGCCATAGGCGCCAACTTCCCCGTAACCGAGGTTGTCCGTGAGGATGAAGACAATATTGGGTTTGCTTGTTTGAGCGGCAATGCCGGTTGATACCAGTGAAAACGGCATTGCCAAGGCAATGATGAGTGCTGTGCGGGTCATCTTCATAAGTGCAATTCCTGTTGCTGCCCTTGGGTTGTCTTTCTGTTGGCGGATGGCGTCGCCTGCGCTAGGCGCTGGCGAAAACGCGGGTTGTGGTGCTTACGAAGTATAGGAGCGATGTGCAGTTTTTCCTCGGCGAAGCTCAAGGAACATTTCGGTTTTAACCATTAGTACTGTGGCTTTCATCATTCAACCAGAACACTTGGCAGGGCTCTGATCTGGAAAGTACAAAGGAGGGGCAAATACCGTAAGCATCGCGGAACGTTCGTGTGAAATGGGCCGAATCCGAGAACCCCGCGCGGTGAGCGGCATCGGTGAGCGAGTAGCCTTTGAGCGCTTCATGCAGCGCGTTTCTGAGTCGATTGCAGAGCACATAGCGGCGCAGCGTGACCCCTTCATATTGACGAAATCGGTGCGAGATCCAGCTTTCCGATATGCCGACCGCCGAGGCTAATTCGGCGAGTTTTATCGGTTGGTCCAAATGTCGGTTGATCCAGCCCAGTACAGCTTCGAAGCGAGGGTCCTGCGGTGTTTGGGTGGCTGTAGCCGGGCTCTCAAAGAGCAGGCTGCACACCTGATCTGCCAGCGCTTGTTCGCGCGAATCACTGGCTGAAATTTTTCTTAGCGTCTGCATGATCTCAGGTGAAACTGATAAGGCTTCAATAGCACTGCCGCCGTGCAGCTTCTGCAGCCCTGTGTAGGCCTTGCCGCCGGGGAAAAGATAAAACAAGGCGCAGGTCGAACCTTGTGCGTCGAACTCGTGGGGCACATTCGGCGGTACCAAGAATGCGCTGGAGGCGCTCCAGGGCTGTGTTGATGTACTGCGCATGCGCAAATCGCCCTCCAGGCCGATTGCCAGCTGCACGGCATGATGGCTGTGCAAATGGCTCTCGAAGTCAGGCCCCAACACCAGCATGTGTTGCTTCCAAATATAAAGCTTAAATCGGGATTGGCCCGTTGATGCCAGTTTATTCAATTCGAGCACCCAAAGGATTCACATACTGAAGTCACGTCACTGAGAGAACAGTAAAGGCTCCACTAAGAGAAGGCAATTAGTCAGCGCAATTATTCTATTGCTGTGCGCGTGCAAGCAATTTTAAAAGCTCGGGAAAGTTTTGAGCCAATTTAAGTGAAAATGGCTGAAAATCCGTTGGGCAATTGTATTGCGTGGCCTGATTGTGTAGCGGCTGGATAGTCTAACTGTAAGTTTGTGTACGGCATCATAATAAAAAGGAAACAGCATGCAATTGCAGGATTTCAAAAGCTGTCTGGCGGAAGTTTATCAAGGCGAAGTCGTCGGAGAATCTGCCTTCGACAATATGTTAGGCGTGGTAGAGAACCGTGAGCAGCGCTATATCGTTGCCTCGTTACTCCAGTTTGAAACCGAAGCCAAAGCCATCATGCGACCTGTGCTTTACCAGTATGAACTGCCTGTCAACGACGCCGCGCAGGGCTATGCTACAGGTCAGGCGGCCAGTGATGATCTCAATCAACTGCCGTGGAAAGACAGATTCGAAGCCCTGCAGAATCTGATTGCCAGCCAGTATCTTCCCCGTTACGAAATGCTCGAGACCCTGGTCGACCCTTCACAGAATAAACAGGCTGCTGAAGTCGCCCGTTTCATGGCGGAGCATGAGCGACGTATATTAAAAGTTATGGAAAACATTGTACGGGGCGTCGATAACCCTGCTGAACCGATTGTTCAGTTACTCAGTCATCCATTACCCAGATTCGAATAGTCATATTCAGCGCGAAGTTGAAGCGAAATTACTCATGTGATTAAGCCTCAATAGTTCGCGTGACTATATGGCTAGTCGTTTAACGCTCCAGGAGTTCGTTCCTGTATAGCGTTAGATTCGCATGCAATTAAAACAATAAAGTTATTCCAATGGAGGCAAAAGCGCATGGCAACTGGTTTTGTATCGCATGAGCTTTACTTGTGGCATAACACAGGTAATTTGGCCGGTGTAATGCCGTTCGGCAATCCTGTCGAGCCCTACGAGCATGTTGAAAACCCGGCGACAAAACGCAGAATCCGTAACTTGATGGAAGTGACGGGATTGCTCGGAAAACTCACGCCAATCGCCCCGCGTGCGGCAACCGATGAAGAGATTCTTCGCGTTCACACACCCGGCCATCTAGAGCATATCCGCAGCCTCAATGAGTACTTGGGCGTTGAAGCGGGGGCCTTTGCGCCAATGGGGCGTGGCAGTTTTGAAATTGCCATGTTGTCTGCAGGGGGCGTTATCGAGGCACTCGATGCAGTGCTCGATACCCGGGTTACCAACGCCTATGCGCTGGTGCGTCCACCAGGCCATCACGCAATGCCGGACTTGGCGATGGGCTTTTGTTTGTTCAGTAACGCAGCCATTGCCGCGCGCCACGCGATCGAGCGGCGCGGGTTGAAACGTATCGCCATTGTCGACTGGGATGTACATCACGGTAATGGCACACAAGCCGCCTTCTACGATGATCCACGGGTGTTGACGATTTCCCTGCACCAGGACCGCTGCTTCCCTTCGGATTCAGGTTTCATGGAAGAAAATGGTGAAGGCGCGGGCACCGGTTTCAACATCAACGTGCCGCTGCCGCCAGGTTCTGGCGTGGGCGCTTACGAGACCACCTGGGATCGGGTGGTAATTCCGGCGCTGGAAAAATACCAACCTGAATTGGTGATTGTTGCATCAGGTTTTGACGCCGGCTCCTACGACCCGCTGGGTCGGCAAATGATGACCAGCGAGGGCTACAGAACACTTACGCGCAAGCTGATGAGTTTTGCAGACCAGCATTGCCAGAGCCGAATCGTCATGTGCCATGAGGGCGGTTATAGCGCGCCGACTGTGCCGTTCTTCGCTCACGCCGTGATTGAAACGCTGGCTGGTGTCGACACAGGTCTGGTCGATCCTTTCCAGGAGGTGTTTGCGAGTCTGGGCGGTCAGGAGTTGCAGCCGCATCAGGAGGCGCTGATTGCCAAGGCAGAAAAGCTGCTGGAAGCACTGCCGCAAACCTGATTAGCGGTAAGTCTGGCCTTACTCCCAGTGCATTTCCCTGCCAAATTCGGCAGGGAAATGTGAGTCAGCGGTGCTATCGCCTTGAACCCGAAACGCATAGAGATGGAAGCAGCAAATGATCGATTCCACTGCGCATTTAGTTACGGACGTCGACACGCTGCAAGCGCGTGTTGGCGGTGAGCCACATCCGGCGATTCTGAAGAAAATTGGTGCGAGCCTGGATGAGAAGGCGATTGCCTTCATTGCCCAGTCTCCTTTCGTGATGCTAGCCACCTGCGACGCCGATGGCTTTCCTGAAGTGTCGCCAAAGGGCGACGAACCTGGTTTTGTCTGGGTTGAGAATGAAACCACCTTGTGGCTTCCGGATCGCACCGGCAACAAGTTGATAATGGGCTTGAAAAACGTGCTGAGTAATCCGCGGGCCGCTTTGTTATTTGTCATCCCAGGCACAGAAGAAACCTTGCGGGTCAGCGGCAAGGTGACCGTTCATGATCACCCTGAGGTGTTAGAGCGTTTTGCATCGGTTGGCCGGCCAGCCCATTTGGCAATCCGCATGAGTGTGGATAAGTGTTTTTTCCACTGCGCCAAAGCATTCAAACGCTCGAGTTTGTGGCAAGCCGAGACCTGGCCCAAGCCTTTTCGGGTGTCGTTCGGGGAAATATTGGCTGCAAAAATGGGCGGGGATGCCGCCATGCAGCGTGATATTGATGCGCTGGTGGATCAGGATTACCGGGAGAATCTGTAAGCGTATGCATATACTAGCGATTATCTGGCAGCCCAATAAAAACTGGCTCGCGCTGTCTGCAGAGCAGCAACTCGACTACTTGCGCACCCTTGATACGCCCATCAACAGCGCCCGCGCGCTTGGGATGGTTGTGCTTGGCTGGAGCGCGGTTGATTCGCGCGTACCCAAGACCCCGTCGAATACCTTCATCGGCGTATTCGCCATGCAAACAGCAGAAGGGATCATAGAGTTGGAAAAGGCGGTGGCGCAATCGGATTGGTATCACTACTTCGATTCGACCAACATCAGTGCCAGCCTGCAAGGCATGAATGAAGCGCAGCCGCACAAGGTTTACGCCAAGCTTTTGCAGCTCAATGCCGATTAAATTTCGGATGAAGATGTCTGACTACAGTCACAGGTTTTCGTAGTTCGCATTGCACCGCTTATTACGAATTTATGACGGGCAAAGAAGGGCTTGTCTGCTTTGACGGCAATTTAAGATCTCGCCACTCCAACCTAGCGGTTTTACAGGAGTGGCGATTACTTTAAGTTCCAACCAATAGTTCGGTTGCTTTTGTTTTGGTCGTGAGGGTCACGCGGAAGATGGCCGCCAAAGTACGCTCGACCTCTTTGTAGTCCGCGTCTGAAAATCGAAGTCGTTCAGTGCGTAACCACACAGCTCTGAACCGGCAAAATTCTTATGCATTTTTGATTTTAAGCAGGAGCTGTATACAGCTAACTGTCCGTATCGGAGTGCTCAGTGCAGCGTCTTATCGGGTCGGTCGAAACGGGCGGCCAATAGTGCCGGCAAGCTCTGACACCAGAAATGGCAACCTTCTACGTAGCCCCCGTAATCACTGGCGTAGGCACCTTCAGTCTCTCAATGAGGCGGCTGTTTTTATGGGACGAGTACCGAGTGTTTTAACGCCGCTCTATTACTTTGAAAATCATCGTGCAAAGCACGCTAGTGGCCCGCTTCTGATGCAGCAAATTAACTTAGTTAGCGGCCTATCAAATAAGCGCTGAGTTCGCTCTTTTCGCAACATCAAGAAATCTAACTACATGTCTCAGATCAGTTGACCGGCATGTTTTGTAGGCTAGTCTTCAAGGTTACTGAATCTTGCGATGCAGGCACTGCAGGCTTAGCTTTTTTCATGCTTTAACATTTTTAAATGGTGGGAGAGACCAAATGGCGCCTAAGATCCAATCAAGGTGTTTCAAATTTTTGTTAATGTCGTCGCTAGCAATTGCCACTGGAATGGCCACTGCAGCTGACAAACCGGCTAACGGCTCTGCAGATAATTCATCTGGTAAGCCAAACATTCTGGTATTCATGGGCGACGATGTGGGCATTCCTAACATCAGCGTTTATGGCCATGGGATGATGGGCTACCAGACACCCAACATCGACCGTATTGCCAAGGAAGGGGTGATGTTCACCGATTACTACGGTGAGCAGAGCTGTACGGCAGGGCGCGCTGCGTTCATTACCGGCCAGAGTGTAATCCGTACAGGTCTGACCAAAGTAGGTATGCCAGGTGCTTCGGTGGGTATCCAGCCTGAAGATCCGACGATGGGTGAGCTTCTGCGCGCTCAAGGCTATGCAACCGGGCAGTTCGGTAAGAACCACTTGGGTGACCTCGACGAGTATCTGCCGACCAATCACGGCTTCGATGAGTTCTTCGGCAACCTGTATCACCTCAATGCTGAGGAAGAGCCAGAGAACGAAGACTATCCAAAAGATCCACCGATGAAAGGCCCGCGTGGCGTTATCAAGGCTGCTGCCGACGGTTCTGTTGAAGACACCGGCGCACTGACCAAGAAGCGCATGGAAACAGTGGACGACGAGTTTGCCGCCGCTGCACTTGACTTCATCGATCGTAACACCAAGCAGAAGAAGCCTTGGTTCGTGTGGATGAACTCGACACGCATGCACTTCTTCACACACGTACGTGAAGCTAACCGTGGCAAATCCGGTCTTAACGAATATGCCGACGGTATGCTGGAACTTGATGCACAGGTAGGTCTGTTCCTCGACAAGCTCGAGAAACTGGGCATTGAAGACAACACCATTGTTCTGTTCACAACAGACAACGGCGTTCACGAGTCCACCTGGCCAGATGCGGGCGTTACTCCGTTCCGCAACGAGAAAACCACCAGCTGGGAAGGTGCCTTCCGCGTACCAGCTATGGTTCGCTGGCCTGGCAAGATCAAACCGGGCGTTATCTCCAATGACATGATGTCTCACATGGACTGGCTGCCGACCTTCCTCGCCGCTGCCGGTGATAGCAATATCATTGAAGAGTGCAAGAAGGGCTGTAAGTCAGGTGACAAGACCTTCAAGGTTCACATGGACGGCTACAACTTCCTGCCAATGCTGACCGGTGAAGAAGAGAAGGGTCCGCGTCACAACTTCATCTACGCGACTGACGATGGTCAGGTTTCTGCAGTTCGCTTCGCGGATCGCTGGAAAGCCATGTACCTGGTACAGGACTACGATGGCATGGAAGTTTGGGCACGTCAGCTCGATGAGCTTAAAGCCCCGCTTCTGTTCGACCTGCGTATGGACCCGTATGAGAAAGCCTACGGTAGCTCAAACACCTACTGGGATTTCTGGGCTCACCGCGGCTACATGTTCCAGTGGGCGACCACTATCGTTGCCGACTTTGCCAAAACCTTTGACGAGTACCCGCAGCGTCAAACTCCGGCTTCCTGGAACGTTAGTGAAATCATGAAAGAACACGTTCACGGTAAAGCGGGTAAGACAGAGTAATTTACTCACGCAAACCAACTACACCGGCACCCAAATGGGTGCCGGTGTACGTTCATCCGTAATATAGTGGTTTCGGCATCACGCTAACGCGTGGTTACGACACTCAGAACCGTAAGAAATCACAATCTATGAATTCAGTTCCGGCGCGTCCGCGAATTTTGTTGTTTCAGTGCTTGCTGTTTGGATCTGGTTTTTCAGCTCTGGTTTATCAGGCCATTTGGGTTAAGCAGTTATCTCTGGTGGTCGGCGTTGATGTTTACGCGATTTCTACTGGAGTCAGTGCTTTCTTCGCTGGTCTTGCATTGGGGGGCGCAATTTTTGGACGCCTTGCCGATAGTCTTCGTAATCCATTGCGGTTGTACGCCGTACTGGAATTTTTGATTGCCGTAATTGGAATTGGTGCGACGCTGGCATTAGCCAAGGCGCCCGCCATATTCGTCGCACTGCAATCGCAAGTCGGGGTTCTTGCCTGGCTCCTGCCGTTCTTGTTGGTGATGTTTCCTGCAATCCTCATGGGAGGGACATTACCGCCCCTTATATCGTCTGTTCGGCCGGGCAACAGCCAGATCGGCCGCACTGCTGGCCAGCTCTACACGGCCAATACGGCCGGGGCTATCATCGGTGTGCTGCTGACTGCGCTGGCGCTGGTGCCGCTCTTTGGCGTTAAGGGCGCAGCTTTTTTCGCGGGCGCGCTTAATGTCTTGCTGGGGATTTGGGCTTTCGTTTTATCCAGAACAAAGCCTCAGATCCGTACTTCCGAGGCCCCACGCGAGCGCCTCAAGTTCTTCGCGCTTTCATCCAAGGCGCGCCTCGCGTTGGTGTTATATGCCCTGGCGGGCGGTGTTGCGCTGGGCTATGAAGTCCTGTGGACACAAATCATTGTTCAGTTCCTGAGTACCCGCGCCGTTGCTTTCAGCGTCGTGCTGGCGGTTTATCTCTCGGGGCTGGTTATCGGTAGCTTCCTGTATTCGCGTTTTGCTGATCGCGTCCGCGCCCGCTGGACCACCTTTGGGCTACTGGTGCTGGGTGCAGGCTTTGTTGCAATGGCCACATTTTCGCTGCTCGGGCCGTGGTTACTTCAAGCTCAAGAGGTCACAGGGCTGTGGGTGTTCGATGTCACGGGCAACCGCATGGCGCAGATGCTGTCTCGATTCATCGTCGCGGCTGGCGTGATTATTTTTCCTTCGACTCTGCTCTTGGGCGCTGCTTTCCCAGCCGCTGCACGCTTGGTGGTTGATGAGGCGAAACCAGGCCAGGACATTGGCTTAATGTTGGCCCTGAATACGGCCTGCGGCATTGTCGGCACCCTTGGCACCGGCTTCATCCTCGTGCCTTGGCTGGGGCTGTCGGGCAGCCTTGCAGTACTTGCGGTGCTTGCCGGCCTGGTAGGTGCCGTTGCGCTGTATCAGGATCGTCAACGCTTCACCCCGGCACCAGCTTTCGGCCTGCTAGCAGTGGTGGTCGCTCTGGCGGTTTGGTTGCCAAGAGACTTGCTGACGCGTCTGCTGACTGACTCGCGTGGCGGTGAGGTGGTGTTCTATGAAGAAGCGCCGGGCGGCACTGTTGCGGTGTTAGAGCAGGACAGCAAGCAGGGCAGCTTCCGCCGACTTTACATTCAAGGCGTTTCCAACACAGGGGACGCCATGCCATCTCTGCGCTACATGCGTCTGCAAGCGCTGCTGCCACTGCTGGTACATCCGGGTGAACCCAAGTCAGCCTTGGTCATCGGCCTTGGCACCGGGATTACAGCTGGCGCCACCCTGGTGTATCCCGAGTTGGATCGGCGGTTATGCATTGAACTCATGAAGCCGGTTGCTGATGCGGTTACCCTGTTCAAGGGTAATCTTGGAGCAGGTAAAGACCCGCGCCTTGATATTCAAGTGGGTGACGGTCGTCACGAGCTGATGCGCAGCAAGGAACTGTTCGATCTGATCACTCTGGAGCCGCCTCCACCTGCGGCTGCCGGTGTAGTGAATCTCTACTCCTCGGATTTTTATGAGCTGGCTAAAGCCCGTCTTAGCGAGGGCGGCATACTCGCGCAATGGCTGCCTATTGCGACTCAGACCGAGGCTGATACTCGCTCGTTGATTCGCTCCATGCTGGACGTGTTCCCGCACGTTTCGCTCTGGACGACTGAAGCCAACGAAATGATGCTGCTGGGTTCCGAAAAGCCCTTGGCGTTGGATATCGGGCAAATCGAGCAGCGCATGCAGCGCGGCGATGTTGCCAGCACGCTGCAGGAAGTGGGCATTGGCTCAGTAACTGATTTGCTCGCGACCTACATCACCGACCGCACAGGGCTGGAGAGCTACGTAAAAAATGCCCAGCCGGTGACGGATAATCGTCCGCTAATCGAGTACGGTCGCTGGACTCATGCCGAGCAGATTACTTACACCTTGCCGTCTCTTCTGGAACTGCGTGAGAAACCTCAGTTTCAAGGCAATGACGTGCAGATGAGTGAGGTTGAAGCATCGTATCTGCGGCTGGTGAAGTTCTATCAGATCTACCTGTACGCGACGATGGGTGATACCAGCAGCTGGAAAGAAAGTGTCCGGCGCTTTGTGCGCGGAGACAACCCCAACGCCTACTACGACTGGTTCCTGCCGCCGGCCTCATAAGCAAACGGGAAAACTGGAGTGCTCACTCCAGCTTTCCCGTTTAGTGGGTTGGATTTAGCGGCGGTAAAGCGTTGGCATTACCTGTTTGACGCTTGAGCTGCCGGCTCTCCTGCGCGGCATGCTGCAATGCGGTTTTAACTGCGGACCAGTCAGCCTGATTAGTCGGAGTGGGTCCATACAGCTTCTCGCCAATGCCCGACAGGGCTGCCTTCAAAGCCGTTAAGTCAGGGCAAGCCTGCGGCGGTAGTCGGTTTACCCAACTCTGTACGTGCTTCAGCGTTGCGTCCAAATCCTGTTGTTTGATTGCCTGCATGGCCTGGTTATATGAATGCCTGGCGGACAATAGGTAGCGGGTTTTGGCAGCCGCATAGTTACGTTGAATCACGGTGCGCAGTGATGGGATAAAACGCAGTGCCAGACCTATCACTAACGCAAGGATAACCAGCGTGATGGCGATGGTTCGCCAGTTTCGCTCTAGCCGCTGGGCCAGTGTTACTTTCCCCGAGAACAGTAAAGGCTTGAGGCTGGCCGTTTCTATTTTCTTGGTGGTGAGGTTGAACCAGCGTATCTCCACGCCAGGCAGTTCGTAGTCTCCGCCTTGCTCAACCACAAAGCTTACTTCCTCGGTTCGCGTGCCTCCGTCGGGTGTTTCCTGGGTCTGTGGCTCTTTGGGGTATGCAGAGATACCGGCAATCTCCGAGTCTGGCAGCAGCGGTGGAATGAACAGCGAAGAGGTGCCTTCAATCGTGGCAACGACCCGGCGTTTAAAAGCGTCACCGACCTTCATTACATCGGCGGCACCCTCTATTGTCTGGTCGAGCTTAAGGCCCGTGGCCGCCACAAATGGATCGAGCCCTTGCGCTTCTTTAGGGACTGAGCCGAATAAGCGAATGGGATCGGTCATCATGTTCACTTCGACCGGCGCATTGGTTTCCGGGTCTGCATAGGTCACCCGCAACGGGCGGGCGGGAATGTCGAACTGGCCCTGAATCATCGGGTACAACTGATAGGTGCGTTTGACCCCAGCCCACATTTTGCCATCGATGCGTTTGCGTGCCGGTGATGATGAGTCGGGTGGGCGCCGCACCATCAGATGAGAAACTTCCAGATCGGGGAAGGCCGGAGGCTTGAGCATCCATGTTGGCACCAGCACCGAAATTGTGAGCTGCGTAGGAGAGCCCGGAATGACGGTGTCTTCAGTCAGTTCCATCTCGATGATGGGCTCAACAGGCGTTCCCGGTGCAGCCAGGGCCAAAGAGGGCAGGGACAATAACAAGCACAGGCACAGACGGTAAATCACGGCTGATCCTCGATCGATTCCAGCAAGAAGCGTTGCTTGAGGTACTCAGATGTTCGGGTGTCGACACTGCGCATCCATTGCTCGGTCGATTGCATTTTAATTTCATCAGTCGGTATGTCTGAGGCGAGCATGTCAGCGCCCTCGGCAGACTCTTTGTCGTACACCACCTCATCGGCGCCCTCTGAGCCGATGCCCGTATCCGAGGCATCTCTGGCATCTTCGGCGTAGGCCAGCAGCGCGCGGGCGATGTCCAGATTACGCGCAGCGGCCTGGTTTTTCGGATCACGTTCCAGGGCGAGTTTGAACGCCTCGATACCGGCGCGGTAGTTCAGCGCTTTGGTTTGGGCCATGCCCTGGATGAAAGCAGCTTGCGAGGTTTCGAGGCGATTAAGCACCTCCGCAGACTCCGCGTAACTGCCCGCCATATAAAGGGCATAGCCCTTCCAGAGTGGGTCCTGGAATTTTTCGCCAGCTTCAGCGTAGTGCAATTGATCAAATTGCAGGCGACCTTGCTGGTCCGGAGTCAGCACGAAGTCCACCAAGTTAGCCGCTTGGGCGTCGCCCGGATGCAGACTCATCAGCAACACCAAGGCGGCAGCGCCTGGCCATTGAACGACACGTCCGCGGCGAAACGAAAGCAGGATCAACAGGGCAGCGGGCCATGCGAACAGCACCCCTTGGTCTCGCCATTGCAATCGGTCATCACCCGACAGGGCTTCGCGGTAGGCTTGTGCGGTGTAGCGCTCTATTGCTTTGACATCCTGATCATCGACCGATAACTCCACTACCTCGGCATCGGTTATGCCGCTCATTCTGTCGACGCTGGCTTGATTGCTGCCGACCGTGAGGAAGATCAGACGCGCGCCTTTTGCCTGCGCATGTTTCTCAAAAGCAGGCACGTCGGCGTTGTTCAGGTCATCCAGCAGAAAAACAATCGCACCGGGAACGGTTTCACTTTCAAGGCTCTTCTCTGCCAGTGCCAGCGCGGCAGATGCATTGTTCCCGGGTTTGGGCATTACGTCGGTATTGAGCCCTTCGATAAAGGGTTTCAGTACATGTGGATCTTCAGTTAGCGGCACCACACGGTGCGCCGTGCCGGCATACGCGATCAACGAGGTACGGGCTCCGGAGCGCAAAGCGCTTAGCTCAAGCAACTTCTGGCGAGCCCGTTCCAGCCGGCTCGGTGCGATGTCTGAATTGTCCATCGACGGCGTAACCGCGAGCACCATGGCCAGCGGCGCGGTTTGAGCCAGCAGTGGGTTAGGGATTTTGTTCCACGCCGGTCCCGCAACAGCGAGTGCCAGTAGCACGCCGGCGAGGCCCAAGCTGTCAGCGGCGGTCCAGCGTTGGCGGCGATTGCCCCCTACCGTAATTGCTTCGGCCAAATGCGGCGCGATGACTGCAGTAACATCATCTGTGTCCTTGCGGGTCGGGCGCATCCGCCACCAGATCCACAGCAGCGGCACGAGTAGCAACAGCCACCATGGACGCAGGAAATGAAAATAGGACAGCGACTCAAGAAAGTAAGTCATGCCTGACTTTTCCTCCTGACAGGAAACTGCCTGATCAGTGCGTACAAGCACAGCAATACAGCGGCTACAGCGATTGGCAGATAAGCCAGGGCTTCGCGCGGTTGGTAGGACAATGTTTGGGTTTTACGCGGGGTTAATTCATCAATTCGGCTGTAGACCGTTTCAAGGGTTTTTTCATCGCCGGCAAAAAAGTATTCGCCGCCGGAGCGTGATGCGATTTCCTGCAAGGTGTCGACGTCGACAATGTATTTAGAGTCCGGGCTGGCGTCTGGATCACCTACCGCAATGGTGAATATCGAGACCCCGCGTTGAGCGGCAATGGTGGCGGCATTCAGCGGCGTCATGCGGCTGCCCGTATCGCTACCATCGCTCAGCAATATCAGCAGCCTCTGATCGACCTTGCTGGACTCGAATGTGCGTATTGCCAACCCAATGGAGTCCCCGATAACTGTGTTCGGTCCTGCCATGCCGACGCTGGTTTCGTCGAGCAGCTGGCCTAAGGTTTTCAAGTCCTCGGTAAACGGTGACTGCACATAAGCACGCGAACCGAACACGATCAGAGCGACCCTGTCGCCTTCACGTTTTTTTACGAAGTCCTGTACCACGCGTTTGACGGCCAACAGCCGCTGCACCTCAGTGCCATCAGAGGCTTTGAAGTCTTTCACATCCATCGAACCTGAAATATCGATAGCCAGGATTACATCGCGAGCGGCTTGCTTGATTTCAACGCGATCACCCAACCGCTGTGGCTGCGCCAAGGCAATCACCAGTAATAGCCACAATAGAATTGCGATAGCTGTATCGACCTTGCTGCGCTGCGGAACCACCACGCCCTCGCGGGGTGTAGCCCCCATTGCCGCTACAAAGGTGTCAAAGAACGGAACGCGAATTGCTTTTGTACGCTCACGGAACGGCGGCATGAAGCGCCACACCAGCCATGGCAGAGGCAGCAAGATAAAGGCCCAAGGCGCCGCCCACTCAATCACGAGTTTTCCCCTGTTGTCGGAACTTTATGAGTGCGAACCCATTCGGCCACCAGTTTGGCCAGGCCGGGTGCAGATCCGCTGTTGGTGTTGGGCTGATAGGGCGCGTTGTCCAGTGTTTGGCCTATTTCACCCGCGAACTTGTTACCGGGGTAATGCTCGTTCAGAAACGCGAGCCACTGTTCGCCATGCAGGCTGGCGACTTCACGGCGGGGGAATGCGCACAGAGCGGTACGGCGAAGAATTCTTGCCAGTTTTATCGGGTCGTCGCCCGCTTGGGCAATTTCAGCCAATGCAGCGCGTCTGTAGGCTCGGGCTCGCCATTTACGCCAGCCGCGGTATGAGAGATAAGCCACGCCTATAAGCAACAGCAGCGCAAGCCATCCCCAGAAGGGTGTCTGCGGAAACAATGAGATTGGTTCTGGCGCAGGCACAGGCTCGAGCTTTTCGAGCAATTCGATCAGGTTAAGGTTAGCCAGATCAGCAGGCACCGAAGGTGTTGGGGCCTGCGTTGCAACGTCAGTCTTCGCCATCAGCGCCTCCGAGCAATGCACGAATTTGCATGAGGGTGTCGTGTTCGGTAGACAACGGCAGCACGGGGACGCCAACGCGTTCTTCCCAGCCCTTGATTGTGCTGAAACGCTCATCCAGCACCTGCTGAACAGATGCTCTGGCTTTGTCCTCACTGGTGTCCATCAGCGCTTTGAGGCGACCGTCAGAAATAATCAATTTCCAGTTGGTCGCAACCGTGTCGGCCATCGGGTCACTGACCAGACACAACAGAAGATCATTCTTGCGAGCTATGCCACCCAGCAGTTCATCGGTGTGTTCGTCAATATTATTGAAGTCACTTATCACCACGACCAGGTGGTTACTGCCGGCAATTCTGGCCGCGGCCTCAAGCGGGCGATTCAATGACATCGGTGCGCGGGGTTCCGCGTCGGCGGTTAACGAGCGGTTGGCGGAGACCAGCGTTTCCAGAAAACGTAGGGCATTCGCGCGGCTCTGGCGCGGGCGGATCTCCCATAAATTCTCGTCATCAAAGACAATACCGCCGACGCGATCGCCCTGGTTGAGAATCATGAAAGTCGAAATGGCGGCGGCTTCAGCTGCTGTTACGGATTTCATGTTCATAGCCGAGCCGAAGAACATCGACATGCGTTGATCCACCACGACCAATGCAGGCCTGTCGCGCTCCTCTGTGTAAACGCGGACGTGGGGTTTGCCGGTTCTGGCAGTGACTTTCCAATCGATTGTGCGCGAGTCATCGCCTGGCAGATAGCCGCGTAACTCTTCGAAGTTCAGCCCGCGACCGCGCAGCCGAGACGCATGGCGACCATTGAGGATGCTGCGCGCAGGTTGTCGCGGCAGCAACGTCAGGTGCCGTGCTTCGGCTTCCATCTCCATCAGATGCGCCAGGTTGACTTTTACGCGTGGGTCTTCGGTCTCATTCTCGGGTTGATTGGCCCTGATGCCCAGACGATTGCGAGCTGCATCGTTACTCATAGAACCCTCAGTTCCGGGTAAACCTTAAGTCAGGGCCACGTGGGCGACGATCTCGTCAGTGACTTGGTCCGGACTGACGCCTTTGCCCACGGCGGCATAACTCAGAGACAAACGATGTCGGAGTACGTCGTGAACCATGGCCTGAACATCTTGCGGGTCGACATAATCGCGTCCATGCAGCCAGGCATGCGCACGGCTGGCGCGGTCGAGTGCAAGCGAGGCACGCGGGCTTGCGCCTACATCGATCCAGCGGCGCAACTCATCGCTGTAAACTTCCGGGGTTCGTGTGGCGTAAATAAGGTCGGCGATATAGCGCTCGATAGCGTCAGAAACCGTAACCTTGGCAATCTCCCGGCGCGCATCAAAAACAGCCTGCTGCGGGATCAAGTCGGCTGACGGTTTCGCGTGTTGCGCCCCGGTGTCATCACTCTCTTCGAGGGCAGCAGCTTCTTCTTCACGCACCAGCTTGATTACGCCAACCTCGTCTTCCACGGTTGGGTACTCGATGTTCACATGGATGATGAAACGGTCCATCTGAGCCTCTGGCAGCGGGTAGGTGCCTTCTTGCTCCACCGGGTTTTGGGTCGCCATTACCATGAACAGTGGAGGCAACTTATGTGAGGTGCCGGCAACGGTTACCTGACGTTCTTCCATCGCTTCAAGCAGGGCTGCCTGGACTTTTGCGGGCGCCCGGTTGATTTCGTCGGCCAGCACCAGATTGGCAAAAATAGGGCCCGGCTCAAAGCGGAATTCGCCGTGGCCATCTGTTTGGTGATAAACCTCGGTGCCCGTTACATCCGATGGCAGTAGATCGGGTGTGAATTGGATGCGCTTGAAGTCGGCATCCATATTCGTCGCCATGCTCTTGATTGCGCGAGTCTTGGCAAGGCCCGGGAGGCCTTCGACCAGTACGTTGCCATTACACAGCAGTGCGATAACCAGGCGCTCCACAACACGTTCCTGGCCAATAATCGAAGCGCTCATGCGAGCTTGTAATGATTGAATCTGTTCTCTCGGGCCCATGGTCGCTCCGCCGGAGTTTGCGAATAGAGGTTTGCTAGAACAATAGAAGCCAGTCGTGTAACCAGCAACTGTGAACGGCACTTTGAGTGGATATAGATCCAATGAGTCGATCAGTCCATCCAGTCCAGACTCCCTACGTTGTGTAGGGGAATCGCGCGAAACTAGCAGTGCCAAAAAGTTGTTGCAAATCATGTGGCTGGGGCGTTGGTAAAGATGGCGGCAAGCTATCCGCTAGATAGGGGGCAGTGGGATGCGAGCCTGCGATGACAATCATCGTTGCTCGTGGTTTGTGGATACTCGCTCGTGCGGCTTTGCGGTCTTTGCAGCGGATGCTTGGTGACGTTAGGTTCCGCACCGTTGATGAGCTGCTCTTTTTCGAGCGGCACGGCGATTATCGGCTCTTGCTACGGAGTGTTGCTCGCCTAGGCTGAGGCTGAAGCAAGGCGGCGTGCTGATTTTCTCAAGAGTAAGCGCCAGACGGCTAAGGATGGAAAACGATGTTGCTGAAAAGTCGCTGAAAGAGAGTTTAACTCACAACATCTCTTAGCCTTACTTTGAAGCCCGAATGCAACTCAATCTGATCTTTGCGAGCATGCTTGTGCTTAGAAGAGCGAAGCGGGGAGGCTGGAGGTACAAACTACTGCCAGGATATAGCGAGCTTGGTTTTTCGTCATGCTCACCGCACTTTATGTTGCCCCGTGCGGAAGCGCCCTGGTGGAATATCAAAAAACTCGCGAAAGCACCGGCGGAAATGTGAAATGCTCACGAAGCCACTTGCCACTGCAATATCAACCAGTGACTTGTTAGTGGTTTGTAGAAGTTGTCGTGCATAGGTTAAGCGTAACTCGAGATAGTAACGTGGGGGCGTAACGTTTACATAACGACAGAACAGGCGTTCAAGTTGGCGTCTGGACAGCGATGAATGGCTGACAATCTCATCAATAGTCAGTGGTTCTTCGATATTGCTGTGCATCAACTCCAGTGCAACTTTAAGAGGCTGCGGCAAGGTTAGATTCTTATCCAGAATCAGTGCGGAAATATCCACTGCATCTTTTGTTTTATCGCAGTTTAGAACCTCTTCAACCGCGCGCACCAAGCTATCACCGTGTTCAAGTCTGACGATCTCAAGCATCATGCCTAATGAGCTGTTAGCACCGGCGCAACCAATTCTATTTCGGTCTAACGTGAATGAGTCTTTCGACAGTTTAACTTTGGGAAATAGCTCCGCCATCATGGCCCTGCCGTCGGGATGGAACGCACAGTCATATCCATCCAAAAGGCCCGCTTCGGCAATAAAGTATGAGCCATTCCAAAGCCCGCCCAACGTTACGCCTGCAGAGGCAGCTGAGCGTAGTTTGGTTCTGATATTTTGATTGGCTTGTAAATCAACCCGGAATCCGCCACAAACCAGGATTAAGTTTTGTTGGCTTTCTTTTAGATCATTTAAATTACAGTCTACAGAGATCGAAATACCAAGATCGCTGGTTACCAAGTCGGTTCTGCCCACAACCACTATTTCATAGAGCGGCGAAGTGCTCATTAGATTGGCTGTGACCAATGCATCCACTGCGCCAGTAAATGCCATCATGGAGAAGTTATCGAGGAGCAAAAATGCAACGCGGTGCACCTTTTTCGGCTGCACATCATAAAGCAAGCGATTAATGTGCAGGCAGTTCTTATCCTTTAGGACACTTTCGAAGGACGCTCTCATTATGTTGGCTCAATAATTCTATACGGCTTGGTTGGTGCGATATTCATCTACAGATAGTCACATCAATCACGTGAGGCAGCAATAATGAATGCACTGGTAATCGCTCAGCATTTTTATACATTTATCAGGCCGCTCCTATTCGTTCTCAAGCTCAATTTTCCAGTGCAATCTTGCTCGGGGTGCAGGTCGAATCGTGACATGTTCACTGGCCTCCCATATTGAGTTCGCGGAGACTGGATACGTCGCTTATGTCTGGCGCTGATTCGCTTGGTCATGCCTGTCAGTCCTACTGCCAGCAATTTTGAGTCAGTTGCCAGCGACACTGATCACCTTAGGTTGGTAAAGCATGGCTTCCTCGGCGGATTAGGCCTTCGCGGTCAGAGCTTAAATACGTTAATCAAATAGGGTAAACAATGAACAGGCCGTGCTTGTGATCAGCTTCAGAGGCGCTGAACTCTTGCTCGGCAACGGTGCGACGCGAGCTGCCAGCGGCGGCAAGAATCTGGTCCATGGCACCGGCAAACCATCCGGTAAACATATAGTCGACCTTGCGCTCGCACTTGCCATATTCGGACACGAATGCCGAGTGTTCCAGACGTACTTCGGCGGTGCCTCTGGCAAGGTCGATATGCTCAGTTTTGAATAGTCCCCAGCCAAGCTGAGACAAGTACTTCATGTAATGCTCAAACACGGCGATGCCTTTCAAAGCATGCCCTTCGGCTTGTGTTTCACACCATTGCCAAGCAGATTTGTACCCGACTTTGTAGAGAATTTCGGCATAGGCTTCGGTGCCCAGCTCCGCTTCGATAGCCATGTGGTTGTTGACGAAAAAATGCCGCGGCACATATAGCATCGGTACAGAGTCGGTAGTCCAAACTCCGGTTTCGTCGTCCACCTGAATCGGCAACTCGGGTGCGTGTTTGGGCATGTTAAAACTCCAAAAGCAGGGCTGTGATCGCGTAATCGGGCTGGCGAAGCGGAAACGCTCCAGCGCTGTGTAATGCTGCATTTGCGGCGGGCTGGCATATTCGTTCAGGGGGTCGGCCAATACCCGCCCATCACTTAACACGCCACGCGCTCGGGCAATCCGTGCTTGGGCATGGGGGAAGTTAGGGTTGGGGAATCGACGGGGGCGGATGCCTGGCGGGTCCAGGATTTTGCCGAAGTTAGTCAGAAGGCACGCATAGCCTTTTGCAGGGTGGCTATGTCTACAAATCTTGCGTCTGTCATCTTCTCTTGGCTTGTCATGAGACTGCTTTCTTGTTGTTTGTTGTCAGTTAAGGTCATTCACAAAGTAC
The DNA here is from genome assembly GCF_900682675.2 of Pseudomonas marincola. Classification (NCBI taxonomy): domain Bacteria; kingdom Pseudomonadati; phylum Pseudomonadota; class Gammaproteobacteria; order Pseudomonadales; family Pseudomonadaceae; genus Pseudomonas; species Pseudomonas marincola. The sequence goes on from NZ_LR215729.2 coordinate 1,126,687, forward strand.
CCTTGCCGCATGGGGTAGATGGTACTTTTTACGCCATAAATATCTCTATTTACGACGTCGGCAGAAATACCCTCAGCGCGCTTAAGCGCTTTGGCACCTGGCATCCAGAAAGTGAAAAGCCCCTGAAAGTCCGAGAAGTTTTCGTGCTGGTTTGCGTCTAGGCGGCCATCACCGCTGTGGGTTTGTACTTTGATGGCAAGGATGTTGCGGCCACCTGCTAGCGGGCAGAGTCCTTATCGCGAAATGGAACAGCTTCCTGGCACATGCTCCCGAATTGCTACGCTGACTCTTCGAGTGCAATAACGTTGATGACACTACAGTTGTGCAATTGATTGGGCTCGCCAAAGCCAATTCGGCGTCGCAAGATTGGCTACACAATAAAAATAAGGAACGTTCATGCCTATTCCACGTCGACTGGGTTGCCTGCTTTTGGCCGCCGTACTCCCTGTTAGCGCACTTGCCGAGCTCCCCTCCGAGCGAATTGAACCGCAGATTAATCCTGAACTGGCCGCGCAGAATTCGCTCTTCGATATGCATGTCTACAAGGTGGCCGACAACACCTATTCGGCTGTCGGTTGGCAGTTGGGTAACGTGGTCATGATTGAGGCCCCGGAGGGTTTGATAATCGTCGACACCGGGGAGTCGTTGAGTGATTCGCGCAAGATCATGGCGCAGTTTCGCAAGCTGACCGACAAGCCGGTCAAGGCGGTGATCTACACGCATTTCCACCCGGACCATATCAACGGTGTGCAAGCCTTTGTCAGTCGTGAGCAGGTTGAAAGCGGTGAGGTGAAAATCTTTGCCCATGAAACGCTGTTGGCCAATGTGGTCAGTCAGGGTTCACTGGTCGGCCCAATCCTCGGGGCTCGTTCCGCTTACAGCTTCGGCGCCCTGCTTGAACAGCCCGACCAGAAAGACATGAATTCGGCGATAGGTCCGCTCGTACGCGCGGAACCCTCGACCTTTATTGCCCCGACCGACACCATCGGTAAGCGACTCGATACGACCATTGCCGGGTTGCCCGTTCAATTGCTGCACGCGCCAGGTGAAGCGCCAGATGAGATCGTGGTCTACCTGCCAGACAATCGAGTGCTGATTAGCTCTGACGTGCAACAGGGCCCGGCATTTCCCAATATCCACACCCTGCGCGGCACCAAGTTCCGCGATCCGGTTGAGTGGATTGCCAGCATCGACATGCTGCGTGAGCTCCACGCCGAGCATCTGGTTCCGCTTCACGGCCGTCCTGTCGAGGGTGCGGATAAGGTCGAAGAAGTGCTGCGCATGACACGCGACGGCATGGCTTATGTTCACGACCAGACCGTGCGCTGGATGAACAAGGGCCTGACGCCAGATGAGCTGGTCGAGAAGGTCAAACTGCCTGCTCATCTGGCGGGCTACTCGCCGTATTTGCGAGAGATGTATGGCACGGTGAAGCATAGCGTTCGGCAGATTTACAACGGCTATCTTGGCTGGTTCCAAGGTGACCCGGTGGATCTCGATCCGACCCCGCCCAAAGAGAAGGCAGAACGCTTGATCGCCCTGATGGGCGGGCGCGAAAAGGTGCTTCTGGCTGCAGGCGATGCTTATCTCAAAGGCGATTATCAGTGGGCTGCAGAGCTGTCCAGCTACGTTATTCGCATGGATCACGATGACAAACTGGCTCGCGATATCAAGGCGCGCAGTTTCCGCAAAATGGGTTATGCCAGTATGAATTTCAACTGGCGCAACTGGTACCTGATGAGCGCCATGGAGCTGGAAGGCAAGTTCGATGGCGAGCAAATTCGACAGCGCACGGCCGAGATACGCAAGGTCATGCTCTCGCCCGATATGGTGCGCAGCTTCACCCCGCAGATCTTTTTGCAGAATTGGGTGACGCGCGTCGACCCTGAAAAGGCTAACGATGTGCAACTGACCCTCGGGTTCGAGTTTCCCGACACGGGTGAGCAACTGGCCCTGGAAGTGCGTCGCGGGGTGGCGCAGTTGCACCAAGGTATCCCGGAGGGAACCACGCTCAAGCTGACGATGGACAAACGTTTTATGGAGACCCTGCTGACCGGCGAGGGTGGTCTGGTGAAAGGTGCCTTGATGGGTGATGTGAAGATCGACGGCAGTCTGCTCGACATCAAAACCTTTCTCGGTTGCTTCGACTTCAGTGAAGAACCTTTTGGCCTGACCATACGCTGACGGAGAGTCACTATGAACACTTCAGAAAAACTCCAGAAGCGGCCCAGTGTTCGCAACTGGCTATGGGTTGGGCTGGTTGTATTATTGATTGTCGGCAGCACTCTGTGGAGCCAGATGGGCACCGTCCGCCTGGCTGCCAAGAGTTACGTGTTTGGCTATCCGTTGGTGCTTACCGAGCTTACGCGCAACAGCTTCACTCACTCGATCGCTCCGGCCAATCGCCTGGTGAACATGGCCGAATTTCCCGAGGCTGACTTTCGGGTTTTCGTCAGGCCGAATATAGACACGCTCTATACCCAGGCTTGGCTTGATATGGAGGCAGGGCCCTGGGTGTTTGAGGTTCCAGCCTGCTCGCGTTATCTGGTGATGCAGTTTCTCGATGCCTGGAGCAACGTGTTTGCCAGTGTTGGCACGCGTACAACAGGTGACGAAGGCGGGCGCTTCTTGCTCGCGGGGCCTGACTGGGATGGCCAAGTTCCGGAAGGCATGACCTTGCTGCGTTCATCCACACGCATGAACTGGCTGCTCGGCCGGATTCAAACCAATGGAAAAGCTGACTATAGCGCTGTGCATGCCATACAGGCTGGGCTCAGTCTGCGCAGCCTCGACGACTGGAAGCAGGACAAAGTGGTCGAGGCGCTGCCGTTCAAATTGCCTGAGCAATTGCCACCGTCACCACTGTTCGAGATGCGTAAGCTGGCCCCTCGGGCCTTCTTCGGACAGTTGTCGAGATTGATGGAGGACAATCCGGCCGCCGCGACAGACGCTGCCGCCGTGGCCGAATTGGAGCAGCTTGGCGTGCGGGTTGGCGAGGGCGAGCCGCGTTGGAACTGGCTGCAGGAGAAAACCGTGGCAGTGGGCATGTGGCTGGCGGAGCGGGAGATGCACGAGGCTCTGGAACGTCGCGATCTACTCGTCAACGGTTGGCGACAAGCGCCCAAGCATATCGCCGCCTTTGGCCAAGACTACGGCGTTCGCGCGGTAGTGGCTATGGTTGGTTTTGGTGCCAACCTCGCTGCCGAAGCCACCTACCTCAACGCCATAACCGATGCCCACGGTGAGGTGCTACAAGGTGATCAGCGCTATCGCCTGCACTTCGCTGCGGACCAGCTTCCACCTGCCAAGGCCTTCTGGTCGCTGACCGCTTACGATGATGACGGCTATCTAATCCCCAACCCTCTGCACCGCTTTGCGCTGGGTGACCGCGATAAGCTGGTCTACAACCCCGATGGTTCGCTGAATCTGCTGATGCAGAGCGAAGCACCGGGAGAGGAGCAACTGAGTAACTGGCTCCCCACTCCCAACAGTGGTCCGTTCAGCATAACCGGCCGCATTTATCTGCCGACCCAGCGCATGCTCGATGGCCAGTGGCAAATGCCTGGTATCGAGCGCCTCTAAAACACGGACTGATTGATTGGGGATCGCAACATGGCTTACGACTTCATAGGCAAAGTAATACTGATTACCGGCGCCGCCGGGGGAATAGGCGCCGCCACCGCGCGTGAGCTGTATAGCTTGGGGGCTTTGTTGGTGCTTACGGACATGCAGCAAGAGGCGGTTGACCAGCTCGCTCAGGAGTTCGACGCCGAACGAGTCCTTCCGCTGGCGCTGGATGTGACCGATGCCGAGGCTTCAAAAAGGGTGGTGCAGAGCGCGGTTGAGCGCTTTGGCCGCCTCGATGTGGCATTCGCCAATGCTGGCATTGCCTGGCGCAGCGATCCCAAGACTTTGCGTATATGCCCCACGGATGAGTTTCGGCGCATCGTCGAAGTGGATCTGTTCGGTGTGTGGAATACGATGCAGGCGGCCTTGCCGGAAGTCATTCGCAATCAGGGACAGATACTGGTGACCTCATCCATCTATGCCTTCATAAACGGTCTGGTTAACGCACCTTATGCCGCTTCCAAAGCTGGCGTAGAGGCCTTGGCGCGTGCCTTGCTCGTCGAGTTGGGCGGCACCGGTGCCTCGGTCAGTGTGGTCTATCCGGGGTGGACCGAGACGGCTATAGCCAAGATTGCCTTCGGCGGAAATGACTTGGCCACACGAATGAATAAAACCGTGTTGCCGAACTATCTGCGCCAACCCATCCAACCCCAGCAGGTGGCCAAAGCGATTACGCAAGGCATGCGTTCTCGCCGGCCGCGTATTGTTGTGCCTGGAAGATGGACGCCAATTGCACTGCTGCGTGGCTTGCTCAACCCTCTGATTGATCGCTATCTGCAAAGGCACAAAGCATTGCAGAAGCTTTTAAGGGAGCTGGAGTCTGGTTCGGGCGCAGGGAGTTGATACATTAACTGGCTGCTCTGGGCCGAGGGAGACATTCTCGGCCCAGAATGGCTAAAGCCCGCTCCTTGCGGTGAGTGCAATGGTCTGATCTAACTGGACGGCCAGATAACCCTAAGCCACTGAAAAACATTAGGAAATTCAAGGGTTAATGTATCTACATTGGTGGGCTACCCGCACTGTTTTACAGGGCGAGCTACCTCTGTCAGGCCGCTACGAAGCCCTATGGGGATGATCATCATGGGTTCGGAAGTAGCCGAGGATAATTGCCTACATACTGCGCGTTAGCACCGTGCCCATGGAGTCCTGGCCTGCCGATGGTTTAGGCTCTGGCTAGGAATTTAAGATTGATGTGAGCGCGGTGAGATGACAGAAAAAGGAGAGCGCTGCCGACAGCATTACCAGTCGGTATTCGAACGGAATCAACCAAAACTCAGCAAGGGCCTCGCCCTTGATGAAAGCCTGCATCATTTCCTCGATCAACGTCCCGCAGGTAAGAACTTAACTGCCATTGACCGAGCTGCTGGTCTGGCTTCAGCAGCGTGCTGGCTTGATGTTGAGGCAGTGGCCAGTTCTGAGCTCGCCAGCCTGGCTCTTAGCAGGGTGCTGCATTTCGATAGTGCAGTCAGTATCGAGTTATTGTTGCACCTCGCTAGGCATAACCCGGAAACCCTCAGATGGGCGATACGCTACGCGAAGCTATTTGAGCGAACGGAGTCGCCACTCTGGCTTGCCATGCGTGCGGCGCTCGCCGGGGATGAGTGGCAAGTTTTCTTCGGCGTCTGTGATCGCTTGCTTGATCAGCTCAAGGTCTTTGATGAGTTGATTACCAGTGCCGAAAAACAGCTGGAGCATTTATCCCTGCTGGAGCTGTTTTCCTATCTCAGTGTTCTGGCCTACCAGGCATTTACCGAAGATGGCTCACATGACCCTGCCGGCCAGCAGTGGAAGGTCTACAACCGTATTATTTTGAACAAGCTCCGTGCTTGCTCGGAAGAAGATTTTCGTCTGAGTGAGTCACGGCTCGCGCAGTCGCTGAAACGACACCTATCACCGATTATCTTTCCTGATCCCAGCAATTCTGAGGTGGTGGCGTGTCGTCTAAATCTCGAGTCGTTAGCCGTTCTGATTGCGGCGACCCAAGAGCGAATCGACTACGAAGATTCCATCGACTGGTTCTGCTTCGATCCAGAATGCCGTTACCAGCTAAAGCCGGGGGAGCCGGTGATCTACAACCAGTCTGAGCTGGGAACAAAGTATTGGCAGCGAACTGGGCGCAAGAGCGATCTGCTTTGGCACTACTGGATGAACCGTGCCGTACAGGCCTTTATCGACTCCGGTATGGCTGAGCAAATCATCGGCTCGCCTGAGAATCATGAGCTGAACCAGTTGGCCTATATCAAGGCGGTTCGCAGCAAGCTGCAGTTACAGCAGATATACGGCCTGGCTGATCGCATCTTGCTCAATGACGGCTCGCAAGTTCAGCTTCACCACATGTTGCTGGCAAGTGAACTGACCTCGGTTTTCTTTCAGAAAGAGTTTATCCAGCCATTCCAGAGTCATCTGCGCGAATCGGGTGTGATTGCTCAGGCACTAGGGCGCCTAGCCATGAATGGCATGCTTTCCGGAGAAAACCGGTTTCCCATGACTTGGTCGGAAGAACCAGAAAAGATCCGCAAGATCACTGACTGGACTGTCTGCGAGGAGCACCCGAAAGGCAGCGCCGACTCGGCTAAGGCAATCCTCAAATTCTGGACCAGCGACCTCAAGGCGCTATCACAGCAATTGAAGCAGCAACCACGCGCCCCTGCGCCGCGACTCTACGAGCAGCCATTCTACAAAATCGGCCGCTACAGCTTTCAGTTTCCTTGGGTTGGTGCGCAGCAAAACAACCTGACGGCGGCCATCAATAACCTGCGGCGCGTGAATGCGCGTCGGGCCGATATGCAGGCTGAAACCCAGCGCGTAGAACTCGCTCTGGCCGAGAGCCTTAGACAGCGCGGCTTTGCCGTTGAGGTGGGCTACCGGCCACTGGCGACCGAAGAGGACGATGCCGGCGAGGTGGATCTAATCTGCCACCAGGATGGCGTGCTACTGCTTTTGGAGGTCAAGTCTGGGTATATCCGCTCGACAATCCATGAGGTTTGGCTGCATCGCACCAACACACTACGTAAGGCAGCCTGGCAGTTACGCCGCAAGCAGGTGGCGGTACTCAGTGCGCTGATAGCTGATCAAGACCTGCGCGCCAGATTGGGCTATCACGGTCTGGAGCCTGAAGCGGATATACGTGCCTGGATCGTTGATACCTCCATTGAACTTGATGGGCAATCAGTCGATGGGTTCAGAGTGGTATCGCGTGAAACGTTGGAAGTCATTCTGCGTGATGAGAAGTATCTCCTCCGGCCCATAGGCGAACGTGACGAGGGGGCTCGGGATTCAATGTTCCCTGACGGGTTTACTGCTGGTCGATTTGTCGCCGTTGTTGAGTCAGATGAGCTGTGGCGCGACATTTGTTAAAGCTTTGTCGGCAATAGCTTAGCATCTGTGTGGTGCTGCAGAACTTCTGAAAGTTCGTCTCCAAAAAGCCTAGATACCGGTTTAAGCCGAGTGGTTAGGATGCGACTTCCTAACCACCCAGCAGGAGACAATCATGTCTAAGCAACCCAACTCCACCAGCCAGCAGCGCCAGCAGCAGAACCACAGATCGGATGCACAGAATAATAATCGCGGCACGTCGGGCACCAACCCGACCAATGCTCACGTTCATGGCAATCGCGGCAAACAACTCAACCCCAACCAGCGCTAGGAGTGCGTTCCCCCGGTCGATACTGGCCGGGGGTATCAAGGATTTCAGATGAATAGAGATACTTGCTTTGCCACACAGGGCGAGTTGGTTAAGCTGGCCTATGATGCATTCGGCGTGCTTCCCCGCAAGGAAGCCAGCCATGATGACATTGACGAGACTCAGAAGAAGGCCATCCAAAAGCAGTTGGTGAGGCTCGCTAAAGAAGAAGGTGGGCTGCTGTCGAATTTCGAACAGGTGATTCAGACGCTCAGCAGCATTCTGACAGCGTACTTACCTAGCCTAGAGGTACTGAGTGCCATGGGCGATCCGTTCGACGATCTGCTGGAGGCATACAGCCGGCTTGTTCGAGAAGAGGGTACCTACCTCAGCAAAGTGGAAACACTCCAGTACTTCATATCGACCAAGGCAATCCCTTTGCTGGTCGTGTCGCTGAATCAGAGTTTACTCAAACACAGACTTGCAGACCTAGCGCTCGAAACGCCCGAGGACACATTCTGGTATCTGCCGACAATCGCTGAAGATGGCAGCCTGGTACTGCCTCTGGAAAAGGTCATGCGTTGGGTCTACGCGCGCTGTGAGCTCTCGCAGACGCAGTTTCACTACCCAGGCAAGAACCCGCAAAGCGACAACAACGCGCTCCAGCAGAACCTCGACAACGCCATCAAGTGGACGCGAGGCGCAAGGCTTCCGGCGGTTCCTGCCCTGTTTAGAAATTTTGAAGAATCCTTCGCCGCGCTGGCTCAACGCGGGCGAGAGATAACCAAAGAGCTTCAGTTCAGTATTCTCGTGGCATTGATGGTCGCTCGGGTGTCGAGCTACCTCACGAGAGAAATTACTGATGCCTACGATCATCAGTACCTCGCCGATGTCTACCAACAATTTCGCGAGTACGCCCTGTGGATCGCCGATGACGTCAGCGAGTTCAAGGCCGAGCTTGCGCCTGTGATGCAGCGGCAAGAATCAACAGAGTCGGCTCAGTTTGTGTGGCTTAATGCCTGCAGCCACTACTGGACATTCTTCGACAGCAAGTTGGCTGCCGTTGCCGACACTGTACGTAGGCTCAAGAACGATCGTCCGGGGGCGCGAATACGAGACGCTGTGCTCGCTGCGCTCAAGAGTAAGTATGGCCTTTTTGCCGTGTGCTCCCTGCAGGACTTGATTCAGCGGCAGTCAGCATTTCTGCCGCCCCACGGTTTTGCTGAGCTGCTTAATCACGGGTTTTGGCTCAAGAAGAATGCAGCCACCCGCATGGACCAGATTGACGAATATGCAGCCCTTGTAGCGGCTTACGGGTTAGGTGAGCAACTGTGCTGGATGGTGCCCTGGTTACGTGGTGTCTACCACTACCGTAAAGAAGAGTTCGAGGCTGCAATGCCGCACTTTCAGGCGGCCTTTGAAAATGCCAAGTACCGGGCAGGCAAATATCAATACAAGTTGGTGAATCACTACGTCGAGATCGCGGCAAAAAATGATGACCGTCGTTGCTTCAAGAAGGGCATTGAATGGGCGCAGTACTTGGGCATCAAGGTGCGCTGGCTACGTGATGATGAACCGACCGAAGAGAAGCTGGATTATGTTTACTTTATGCTGAAAATTGCGCGGTATGACCATCAAATGTAACGAGGGTGGGCACGTTGATCATCCTCTTTCTCGCTGTCACTCCCACTGCTGGCAGAGGTAGATGGCAAGTCGCAGTTCAGGACTCCTGTTGCTCTGGTTGCGGCAGCTGGAAATGTATCTATCGCTCGGCATGGGTCTTTTTTCACATGCCAGTACTCGTTCCTTTATCATCCATGCACTTTGCATGGATGATGGACCTAAAGGCCCCCTTTGCCGCCTTGGCAGCAGTGATCGGAACAGCCCTATATGAACGCCGTAGAAATCGAACAAGCCATCACTGACCTGGCCAGTCAGCCGTTTGACAGGATCGAGTTCCCTTATGCCTTCCTGCAGGCCCTCGGTAACAAGGACACCACCCTCAAGCGCCTGCTTTCGGGTGCAACCAACAAGTCTGCAGCGCTGACGCCATGTGCAACACCGCCTACGGTGCCGATGGCCGCGCCAACTTTCATGGCCTGATGGAATGATGCGGCTTTGGGTGAGTGACAGCGAGGGCACTTCAATGACATGGTACGAACCATCTTTGATGGTGCTGTCATTGCTGTTATTCAGGGCTGAGTTTTTTGAATTGAATAGATGCTCTCCTGCAGGGAGCAATCACTTGCAAACCCCAAAGATTTCTCTTTGGCAGTATGCTTCGGTCGTCCGCCAAGCGCGAAAATAGAATTGGAGTCTAGACAGTGGTCGAATATCAGGGAATGCGCTGGCTCAAAGCCGACTTTCAGGTACAAACGCCTGAAGACAATCGACATTGGGCAGACGATGATCTGCGCCTTCACATTCGTCGTCCGATAATAGACGGGAAACCTTGCGAGCAGGGTATTCAAGCAAAGGCCAAGCAGTTCCTCCAGCGCTGTCATGAGCTCGATCTAGAAATGATCGGTATCACTGACCACAATTTTTCGGAGAAAGCCGATCCACGTGACTGGTTTCTCACCCATTTGGTGGAACAGAACAAGTCAGTCGCTAAAGAGCTTAATCGCGCTCCAATCTCAATTTTTCCAGGATTTGAAGTCGACATTGGCTATCACGTTCTGTGCCTATTTGATCCGGCTAAGAAGCAGCGACATGTTCAGCGCGTTAATATGATTCTCACTAAGCTTGGCTTGGCTGAGCATGAACGATTCAGAGCCGGCGAGCCTGCACTGCTGCGCAGAGAAGGTCGAACGATCAGCTTGAAGGAGTTGCTGGAAGTTGTTCAAGAACAGCATTCAGGGATAGTGATAGCCGCTCATGCTGACCAAGCAGATGGGATGTTGTCATCGGCAAATAATATCGCGGATTATCAAATACCGGGTCTGCTGGCTGTTGAGGTAACTACCTATCCTCTGCCTAAGAGATTCAAGTCGATCCTAGAGGGGAGCAATCCTGACTGGTCGAGGCGCGGGCGTCAGCCCGCCTATATTCAGTCATCTGATGCAAAGTCTGTGAAGGTAGGAGAAGACGGCCGTCCCATTGCCAATTCCTTGGGCTACCGCTGGACATGGTTAAAAGTCTCAAAGCCCTCTATCGTGGCACTAAGACAAGCGTTTTTAGATGGGACATCTCGTTTACGCATCCAAGACGTAAGGCCATCAGAAGAGCAGACACACCCTAGAATTGTTTTTCTGAAATGCAGCGGGCTTAAGTTTCTCGCAGACCAAGAAATTGCTTTTTCACCGAATTTGAACACTGTTATTGGTGGGCGCGGAACTGGTAAGTCGACGCTGATGGAGCTACTGCGCTTTGCTTTTGCTCGGGACACTGGTGGTCAATTTTCCGCTTCAACTAAAGCGAAGTTCGAGCGGCTCAGAGGTACGTTCTCGGGCGATGCGGAGATCCAAGTCGGCTGGGAAAGCGTACCTGGTCAAGTTGACATCATTTCGCTTCGTCCAGACGCCGCTCATGAAATGCTGCAGGGTGAAGTGCTCGATATTCCAGCCTACCTGAAGCAAATTCCAATTCAGTTCTACAGCCAGCAGCAGCTGAGTGAGCTTACCGATATTGGTGGTGAAGGTAGTTTGCTGGGCATGGTGGATGAGGCTTGTAGTGCAGAGCTCCAAGCGCTGAAGGGGCGAGAAAATACCCTGCGGGCCGAGATCATTCAGGTTTTTGCTGCTTCCGATCAGTTAGATGAGTTACGGAAAGTAGAAAAGGAATTGTCCCAGGAGCTGCAAGAGCTGAACCGCCAATGGCAGGCTCGAAAAGAGGTGCAGGCGGAGGCGCTTCAATACCAGCGAGCCGAGGCGGCTCGGCAATATTTTGAGAAAGCGAAAACTCAGCTGGTTGAAGATGCCAGTTCACTCAATGATCTTGCTAAACAGCTGTCTAATCGTGGCGTGTTGAACGACGGTAACGTTGAGGCTTGGCCAAGATCTGATTGGTTCAACGACTACACACAGGGAGTCGATGCGCTTCGCCAGAAGCACTCAGATAAGCTCACAGAGCTAGCTGCCGAAGTGCAGAAAGACGCCGAGGAACTTGAGCAACAACTCGGGGGCTGGAGTTCTGTTTCGGCTGAGCTGGGTGCGATTAAGGCTGGATTCCTTCGCGCCTGTGAAGAAAGAGGTCTTCAACCTCAAGATGTTGCACGCCTTCAGGAAATCGACAGGCTTCGTCAGATCAAGCAAGCTAACCTTGAGGATCTACTAAAGAAAATTGAGGCCCTCACACCCGAAGTGGAAAGACGGGAATCAATGCTGAGCAAGCTGCATGATCTTTGGTCTGAACAGCTTATGGCTAGAACTCGAACTGCTCAGGAGATTACACAGAAGGCCGATTGCTCTATCAATGTGCGTATCCAGCCGATGGCCGATGAAGTCCACTTTCAAGAAGTCTGGGAAGGAATGGCCCCTGATCGCCGTGCCAGAGTCGGTAGAGTCTGGGAGCAAATTGGTACAGCGCTATTTGCAGACTTTCAACAGCATCTTGTCGATCTTAATCCAGGTTCACAATCTCCATGGCTGTACATCAAGGCGGTGCTGATGGGCGAGCTACCTGCCCCATTAGAAATGGCAGGGTTATCAGACGATATTCGAAAGCACTTCGTCGAACAGAAAAATAAGTGGCGAGCGGCACGCCTCACTCGAATAGAAGACAAGGTAGATGTAGAACTTTATCGCGCGGATGGAACGCTCGTGGGCAACATCCAAAGCCGTGTACTTTCAGAAGGCCAGAGGAATACAGCGGTTCTTAAGCTACTTCTTGCTCAGGGTGATGGTCCGATTTTAATAGACCAGCCTGAAGATGAGCTGGACTCGAACTTTATCTACCACGAGTTGGTTCCGTTGCTTCGCAAGGTGAAAAATCGGAGGCAGCTCATCTTGACCACGCACAATGCAAACCTGCCAGTAAATGCGGATACCGATCTGGTTTTCGCCCTTGATGTGAGCGGCGGGCGCGGAACACAGCTTGCGATAGGCGGGCTTGACCAGGCTCACTCTGCTAATGCGGTCCTAAATATCATGGAAGGTTCCGCTGAGGCGTTCAAAAGGCGCTTCGATAAGTACCATTTTTGACCCTTACCGACTGGGCAGTTTGATGCAGTTCTGAGGGGCAGATTGCCGCCCTTCGATCAGCGTATTGAAACGACCTTTCAGTGTCTCGACTCCCCTTTAGAGCTGATACAGACAGGTTGCCGGTAGTGGCTTCCTGAATTTGCTCGCTCCACCAGGCCTTCATCGGTCGCCTGCGTTCGATATAGTCCGCCCGGTTATAGGCGCTACGAACCTCGTCCTTGTCGACGTGAGCAAGCGCTACCTCAATTAGTTCAGGGTCCTAACCGTGTTCATTAAGGGTTGTGCTGGCCATTGAACGCATACCATGGCTGACTAATCGCCCCTCTAAGCCCATACGCGTTAGCGCCATGTTCGTGGTCAGACTGTTGCAATGAGTTCGGGGATTGCGGTCTGCAGGGAAAACGTATTCTCTATGCCCGCTGTAGGGTTTGATTGCTTCCAAAAGTGCCAGTGCTTGATCTGTGAGCGGCACGATGTCTATCCGGCGTTTTTTCATGCGTTCAGCTGGGAACGTCCAGATCTGCTTTTCTTAATCGATATCGACCCATCGGGTAGTCGCAGCCTCTGCTGAGCGAGTAATGGTGTTGAGCTGCCATGTTCTTCTTTTTCGGTTTTTTAAAAACTGAGCTAATCCAACTGAGTGGGTTTGCGTGGATGAGTCCCGAGTTGACCCCGTAGGTAGTGATCTCGTTGAGACGCTGTGACAGTCGTTTAACGGTTTCAAGGCTGTCTTTGGTTTCGAGCGGCCGAAGCAGGTTGATGACTTGTGACGCGCTGATGGCGGAGATAGATATGGCACCCATATCAGGGAAAATGTGCAGCGTCAGCGAGCGCCAAATGTCCTCGGCATAGGCAGGCGTCACTGAGTCTTTTCTAAGCTCATTCCAGACCGTCGCTACGTTCGGGAATGTGTGCTCGGTTGCGGCTTTTTTCGCCTGCCGATCAGCATTGCGCTGTTCCTTCGGATCGATCCCGTTAGCGAATGGATATAGCTAAAGTTTCAGAGTTTAGAGTCATTGGTTCTCACTCGCATATGTAGTCAACTCCCATCAGTCAGCGTGTAGTCCTTTTCCTCTGGCTTGGCTGCTTTGACTTTGAGGTCTGAGAGGCGAGTGGTTTGGGCACCCTTGATGTATTCCAAGGCTGTTTGTGTATTCTAAAAAAATCAGAGAGGGGCTTGGAATACCACGTGGAATGCACGAAAGCGAAGATGCTGCTGGACGCTATCGGATCGTAAAAACGCTGGAGGCTCAGTTTTTGCTGGATTTCAGGCACAAAAAAGGACGTCCGTGGACGCCCTTAGATGTATATTTGGTGGAGCCGGGGGGATTTGAACCCCCGTCCGCCAGTTCTCCGCTGTCGGTTCTACATGCTTAGCCGTGTCTATTAAGTTAACCCTTGGCCGCCCGACGGGCAGGGTGCTTTGGGCGAGTTGTGTAAGTTTTAGCCACTTCGTCCACAACGTACTACGCGGCGATTCTGTTCTATATGACAATCATTTCGGGTTTACAGACATCCCCTAATGATTGCTGGAGCCGAAGCTACCAGAAGTGCGACTAGGCTGCTTACGCAGCTAGTTGGGCACCGTAATTGTCATCATTGGCAATTATAAAGTTTGCAACAGTGGATTTACGAGTTCTGTTACCCACTCGGCATGCCCCTCGAGTTTCGCTACCGGCGTCGAATCCTAATCGGCCCCAAAACTGTCGTTGCAGGGCAATTGTACAGCCAAACCATGGCTAACGTCGACCGTGCTGATGATCAAGCCTGCACGGGGCTAAAACACCAGTTATGATTAGGGCCCTTCAGGCAGGAAGCTTCGACTTCAGGACGAGGTATGTATGTCGCGCGCTCAGCGCTACCCCTTGCGGCAATGGATTTGGCGGGCGTTTGTTCAGAGCGCTTTGATTCCGCTTATTCTGGTCGAGTTCGTACTTGTTACGGTTTTTCTGGTCGGTAACGAGGCGATCCGTGAGGCGCAGGTTGGTCACCTGCAAGAAAACGCATTGGCCACGCTTTCGGCAGCGGCCACGCGTGAAAGCGATGTGATTGATATTCACCTGCAAGCTGTTAGTCAGCAGGCCAAGATACTCGCTGATGCAACTGCGCGAGCGCTTGCCAACAAGGCGTACACGCCGGATGCCGTTGAGCAGGGTCGTCATGCGTTATCAGACGACGGCGTGTTCTACAGCCGCAGTGACGATGGCCGTGCGGCGTCCTTCTATTCCAGTGCAACGCCAGTTGCCAAACAAGACCATGCCAAGGCGCTGCGCCTGTCTCAACTGGACCCGTTGATGCGCTCCATGCATGAGAACGACTCGAGTGTCGCGGTGTTGTATTTCAACACTTGGGACAGCTACAACCGCATCTATCCCTACTTCGATGTATTGCAGCGCTACCCGGCAGACATGTTCATCCCGAGGTACAACTTCTATTACCGTGCCGACGCCACGCACAACCCTTCACGCCGCGTGGTGTGGACCGATGTGTATGTTGACCCTGCCGGGTTGGGCTGGATTATGTCGGCGGTTGCTCCGGTTTATCAGGGGGATTTTCTGGAGGGTGTTGTTGGTCTTGATGTGACCATCAATATGGTGCTCGACCAGATCAATAATCTGCAGGTGCCTTGGCAGGGGTACGCGGTGTTGCTCAATAAAGATAACAACATTATGGCCCTGCCGCCGCCGGGTGAGCGTGACTTTGGTCTGCGCGAACTAACCGACTATTCCTATGCCGAAGCGATTCGTCGTGAGGTGCTTAAGCCCGAAGATTTTAATCTGGCATCGCGTGCGGATATGCAGCCGTTGATTGCCGCCATAGCTGCGGATCGGCCCAAGGTCATGGAGCTGGAGTTGGGCGGTCGCAAGCAGTTAGTGGTCTGGAGTGAGATTGAGCAGACCGGCTGGCGGCTGTTATTGGTGGTTGATGAAGAAAAAATACTCAACGAAACCAATATGCTGGCGGCGAAATACGACAAGATCGGCTATTGGTTGATCGGTGGGCTGGTGCTGTTTTATCTGCTGTTTATTCTTTGGATGTGGCTGCGCTCCAGGCATTTGGGGCAGGAGTTGATTCAAGGTGTAGGCGGCATTGTGGTGCGCATGCGCCAGCTTGGTCAGGGCCAGTATCAGACCGTGGGTGACAGCAGCAGAATTGAAGAATTGGCCGCGATCGAGGCTGCCGTGACTCAGGCGGGTGAACAATTACAGGCGAGTGAGATACAGCGCCTCGATGCGGAAAAGCTGCTGCGGGTGGTGGTTGAAAGTACCACTGAAAGTATGTGGCTGATTGAGGCCGACTTGCTGATGATTTCGGTGAGTGAGCGTTTCTGCAAGCGCTTCAGTCTGGCGGAAAAGCGCATGACGATGGCTGCATTCAATGAGCGCGTTCACCCGAATGATTTGGAGCGGGTGCGCCATTTACGCGAGCAGTTTGCCGCCAGCGGCGAGGATCACTACGAGGCTGAGTATCGCTTTGCCGATGCCAATATGCATTACGTCTGGTTGCTCAGCCGAGGCCGGGTGCTTGAGCGTGATGAGTCAGGCAAGCCATTACGCGTGGCGGGCACGCATGTTGATATCAGCGGGCTCAAGGAAACCCAGGAAGCGCTGCGCCTCTCCAGTTTGCAGGCGCAGGATGCCAGCCAGTCGAAGAGCCGTTTTTTGTCGAGCATGAGCCACGAACTGCGCACGCCGTTGAATGCGATTCAGGGTTTTGCGCAACTGATCGAGGTCGACGCACAAGAACGTGAAAACGCGCAGCAGGAGGCTGATTATGCGCGGGAAATCATCAATGCGAGCCGTCATCTTGCCGCTTTGGTGGATGACGTACTGGATTTATCGAGCATTGAAAATCGCCCTCAGCAATTGCAGATGAAGCCGGTAAAAATTGCCGGAGTGCTGCACGGTTGCGCCGAACTGATTTTGCCAGAGCTGCAACAGCGTGGTCTGCGCATTGATGTGCAAGTGCCTGCGGACTCAGCGTTGTGTGTGCAAGCGGATGCCCGGCGTTTGCGTCAGGTACTGCTGAACTTGCTATCCAACGCAATGAAGTACAGCCGTGAAAGCGGTTTGATCACGCTGGGTTATGAGATGCGCTCAGACTGCGTCCGGCTCTGGGTCGAAGACGACGGCGTGGGGCTCAGTGAGGAGCAACAACAGCAGTTGTTTCAGCCGTTCCAGCGTTTGGGACTCGAAAGCTCAACGATTCCCGGCACCGGTATTGGCCTGGTCTTGAGCAGAGAGTTGGCGCAGTTGATGGGCGGCGAGATTGGCTTTCGCAGTGAAGAGGGGCAGGGCAGTTGTTTCTGGGTGGACCTGCAGAGCGCTTTGCCTGAGTGAGGCAGTGAAGGCGTCGGGCGCACTATTAAGTTGCGCCCGACGTGTCCTTTTACTCGTTGGCGTCAAGCAGCGCTTGGGCCTTGGCGAGCGTTTCCATCGACTTGGCGTGATCCCCCGCCTTGTGTAGCTCCTCACCTTCGGCACGCAGTTTTTTCACTTCGGCTAAAACAGTTGGGTCGCTCGGTGGGTTGCTGGCAAGCTCGGCATCGATCTTGGCCATATCAGCAGGGCAGTGGTTGGCCCAGGCTGAAGTGCTTAGCAGGGCGGCAGTAAGCAATAGTGCAAATCTACGCATGATAGCTCTCCTGTGGACGGACAACGCTGAGTATAGAGCGCTGTTAAAAACGCTCATGTCCGTTGGTCAGCACAGGTTGTGATGGCGGTGAGTGGTATTAGCCCATCGCCATTCGCTCAGGCTCTTGCGCGGGTTACGCGGTCTACCAGATACACCAGGCTGTGGTAATCGATACCGGCGTGGTGGCTCAGGCCGATTTCACAGGTGCGGCTGGTGGAGATGCCTTCATCGCAAATCTGCACTGCATTTTTCAGGCTGCGCAGTGCGTGAGCATTCAGTTCCGGTGTAGTGAAGCCTTTGTCACCGGCAAACCCGCAGCAATGAATGCCTTCCGGGATGACCACCTGCTGGCTGCAGCGCTTGGCAATGTCGATCAGGCCTTGAGCTTCGCCCAGATGCTGGGTGCTGCACGTTACGTGAATCGCCACCGGCTCTGCTTGCGGGGTGAACTCCAGTCGGTCGAGCATGTGCTCACGAATGAATTTCACCGGGTCGTGCAGTTTAAGGCGCTCATCGAGGCCGTCTTGCAGCAAACGCAGGGTGCAGGGGCTGGTGTCACAATAAATGGGATCAAGCCCGCCGCGGCTGGCTTCGAGCAAGGCATCGATAAGTTCGCTGCGCTTGCGATCGGCTTGCTCCGCATAGCCTTTCGAGGCGAATGGCTGGCCGCAGCAGAGGCTGCCTTGTTCCGCCGGGAAGACCACCTGAAAGCCAGATTTCTCCAGCAAAGCGCGGGTTTTATCAATCAGCGGGACTTGTTCGCGGTCACTGAATGCCGGGCCCATCGCGCGTGAAACACAGGCGGTAAGGTAGACCACGCGAGGTCGCGGATCAGCCACTTGCTGGGTGTTCAGGCGAATCGGACGAGCTGCTTGCGGCATGGCCGGTGTCCATTGCGGCAGTCGGTTGGCGCTGATTTTCGTGAGGTTGTGGCTCAGGCTTGCAAGGTTCTTCGGGCCGAGTAGCTGACGCGCCATGTTGGCGGCCATCAGGGTGAAACGTGTGCCTTTGATCGCGCCGTCGAAATGCTTGGCCAGCCAGTTGGCAGCGCCTGTGCTGTTGGCATCGCGGGCGCGTAATTTACGCACCAAGTCGCCGGTGTTGATGCCTACCGGGCAACGCTGGGCGCAAAGGCCGGTCGCCGCGCAGGTGTCGACTCCTTGGTATTGATAGTCACGCTCAAGCGCTGTGGTGTCGACGCCAGCGCGCTTTTTGGCCTGAATGTCGCGCCAGATAACGATGCGCTGGCGCGGGCTCAGTGTCAGTTCGCGCGACGGGCATACCGGCTCGCAAAAGCCGCACTCGATGCACTTGTCGACGATCTCGTCGGCGGCGGGCAGCGGCTTAAGGTTTTTCAGGTGAATGTGCGGATCGTTGGACAACACCACATCCGGATTCAGAATGCCTTGCGGGTCGAGCAGGCGCTTGATCTGCCACATGAGTTGATGGGCATCTTTGCCCCACTCAAGCTCAACGAACGGCGCCATGTTGCGGCCTGTGCCGTGTTCAGCCTTGAGTGAGCCACCAAATTCGACTGCGACTAGTTGCGCGACATCCTGCATGAAGGCTTCGTAGCGGGCGACTTGCTCGGGCGAGTCAAAGCCCTGAGTGAACACAAAATGCAGGTTGCCTTCCAGCGCGTGGCCGAAAATGATGGCTTCGTCGTACTGATGCTTGTCGAACAGTTGCAGCAGGCGGTTAACCCCTTCAGCCAGTTGTTCAACGGGGAAGGTGACATCTTCAATGATGACTGTGGTGCCGGTTTCGCGCACGGCACCAACGGCCGGGAAGGTGTCTTTGCGAATGCGCCACAGTTGGTTGTACACCACCGGGTCTTCGCTGAAATCGACCTGTTTCTCGACCGGGAAACTGCTGAGCGATGCCATTACCTGAGTCAGTTGCTCATGCAACAAACTCTGGCTGGCGGCGCGTGACTCAATCAGCAAGGCGCAGGCGTTATCGGACAGGTTTTTGACCCAGTCCGGCATGCCGGCTTTGTTTTCGACTGAGCGCAGGCTGCGGCGGTCCAGCAGTTCCACCGCTGAAACCGGCTGGGCTTTGAGTACGGTAACGGCGCGGCAGCAGTTCTCGACATCGGGGAATACCACCAAGGCGCTGGCCTTGTGTGGGTGATCGGGCACGGTGTTGTAGGTCACCGAGCTGATGAAACCCAGGGTGCCTTCGGAGCCGACCATCAGGTGGCTGAGAATATCCAGCGGTTGGTCGAAGTCGACCAGCGCGTTAAGCGATAAACCCGTGGTGTTCTTCAGGCGGTATTTGTGGCGAATCTTGCTCGCCAATTCACTGTTGCTACGAGTGGCGCGGGCAAGTTCGGCAAGTTGTTCAAGCAGTGCGGTGTGGCTCTGTTCAAAGGCGGCAACACTGGCGCTGTCTTCGGTGTCGAGGACGCTGCCATCGGCCAGCACGATACGGATGCCCGCCAATGTGTTGTAGCTGTTTTGCGCGGTGCCGCAGCACATGCCGCTGGCATTGTTGGCGACGATACCGCCGATTTTGCAGGCGTTGATCGACGCAGGGTCTGGGCCAATCTTGCGCTGGAACGGCAGCAGGACGGCGTTGGCATTGGCGCCGATTACGCCCGGTTGCAGGCGAATCTGTGCGCCTTGTTGGAGGATCTCGCGGCCATTCCAATTGTCGCCCAGCACAATCAGCACTGAATCGCTGAGTGCCTGACCGGACAAACTGGTGCCGGCAGCACGGAACGTCACTGAAACACTCTGCGCGGCTGCCAACTTCAATACCGCGACGACTTCCGCTTCGGATTCGACGCGAATCACCAGCTTGGGAATCAGCCGGTAGAAGCTCGCATCTGTGCCGAATGCCAGTGTCGACAATGGGTCGTCAAAACGTCGTTCACGGGGAATCAGGCGTTCAACTTCGCTGAGAAATACGGCAGGCAGACCCATGTGTGCTCCAGTGTTGCAATTATTGCCGGCCGCCTGAGCGGCCGTATCCAGTGGCTCAATGCAGCGTGTGTTTAGCGGCCTAGTTCGCGAACCAGCGATTCGGCGCTGATTTCGCTGATCGACTTGGCGCCAGTGAGCACCATGGCCACGCGCATTTCTTTCTCGAACAGGTCGAGCAGATTGCTCACGCCTGCTTCACCGGCAGCGGCGAGGGCGTAAAGGAAGGCGCGGCCGAGCATCACAGTGTCGGCGCCCAGTGCGATCATGCGGACCACATCGAGGCCGCTGCGGATACCCGAGTCGGCGAGAATTTTAAGATCGCCTTTAACCGCGTCGGCAATGGCCGGCATGGCGCGGGCGCTGGACAGAACGCCGTCGAGCTGACGCCCGCCGTGGTTGGAGACGACAATGCCGTCGGCGCCGAACTTGACTGCGTCTTTGGCATCTTCCGGATCGAGAATGCCTTTGATGATCATCGGGCCGTCCCAGAAATCACGGATCCACTCCAGGTCTTTCCAGGAGATCGACGGGTCGAAGTTATTGGCCAGCCAGCCAATGTAATCCGCCAGACCGGTCGGGTTGCCGCGATAGGTCGAGATGTTGCCCAGGTCATGCGGGCGGCCCATCAAACCAACATCGAAGGCCCACTGCGGATGCGTCATGGCTTGCAGAATGCGGCGCATGGCAGCATTCGGGCCGCTCATGCCGGAGTGCGCGTCACGGTAGCGAGCGCCTGGCGTTGGCATGTCCACGGTGAAAACCAGTGTGGTGACGCCAGCGGCCTTGGCGCGCTCAAGTGCGTTCTTCATGAAGCCGCGATCTTTGAGAACGTACAACTGGAACCACATCGGACGATTGATTGCCGGGGCAACTTCTTCAATCGGGCACACCGAAACGGTCGACAGGGTAAACGGGATGCCTTTAGCGGCAGCTGCGCGAGCGGCCTGTACTTCACCGCGACGGGCGAACATGCCCGTGAGGCCAACCGGTGCCAACGCTACCGGCATCGATAGGGTTTCGTTGAACAGTTGGGTTTCGAGGTTCAGCTCGCTCATGTTGCGCAACACGCGCTGGCGCAGGGCAATCTCCGAGAGGTCGGAGACGTTATGGCGCAGGGTATGTTCGGCGTAAGCGCCGCCATCAGCGTAGTGAAACAGGAACGGTGGCAGCTTGCTTTTTGCGGCGGCGCGGTAATCGGTCGAGGCAGAAATGATCATAGATGAACAACCTGTAATTTAATCAACGAATGGCCGGGCAAGGGGGCAATTGAATGTGCCGGTTGCCAAGGCCGGGCGCTTTATTGTGCGCCGTAATTGACTAAGCCCCGCCTCGAAAGGCGGGGCTGGTTTATCAGTTTACTGGGCGAGCATTAACGGGTCGGTAATGCCCAGACCATAGACGGCAAACAGGGCAATCAGGCCGGTAAACAGAACGTAGTACAGCGTAGGCCAGATTGTCTTGCGTAATGTAGTGCCTTCGCGACCGAGCAGGCCGACGGTGGCAGAGGCGGCGACCACGTTGTGAATCGCGACCATGTTGCCAGCCGCTGCGCCAATCGCTTGTACCGCGACAATCAGCGCACCGGACATGCCGAGTGTATGCGCCACGCCAAACTGGAACTGGCTGAACATCATGTTGCTGACGGTGTTGGAGCCGGCGATGAATGCGCCGAGTGCACCGATGCTTGGCGCCAGCAGCGGATAGATGCCGCCAACGCTGTCTGCGACCCAGCGAGCCATGACAATTGGCATGCTGGCGATGTCGGCGCTGTTAACGCCCGAGTTGATCAGAATACGCACCATCGGCACGGTGAACAGCAGAACGAAACCCGCGCTGAGCAGAACGCTGCTCGACTCTTTAACGGCTGCCGTCAGTTCACGAACACGCATGCCGTGCAGGAAGAAGGTGGCGATAACCACTGCAACCAGGATTCCGCCTGGCAGATACAGCGGCTGGAAGTTGGCGCTGACGCCTGCTTCGCCCATCAAGTCCGGGAAGTTGATGACCACAGCTTTGAGTGCGCCGGAGACTTCCGGGAATACGCGGCTGATGACCAACAGGGCGCCCACCAGTACGTAAGGCAGCCAAGCGCGCAGCGAACTCATAGGCTTTTGCGTGAGTTCTTCGAGCTTCATTTCAACGGTGCCGATCCACTCTGCTGGCCAGTCTTTAGCCGGTGCAAAATCCCACGAGGTTTTCGGTACCAGGAAGCCGAAACGGGCAGCGGTGGTGACAATCGCCAGGCCTGTAAGGCCGCCAATCAGTGACGGGAACTCAGGGCCGAGGAACACGCCGGTGAGGGCGTAAGGAATGGTAAATGCCAGGCCGGCGAAAATGGCGAACGGCATGACTGCGAGGCCTGCCTTCCAGCTTTTCTCCTGACCGAAGAAGCGCGTCAGCATCATGGCCATGAACAGCGGCATAACAGTGCCGACAATGGCGTGGATGATGGCGACTTCACTGGTAATCAGTTGCAGGAACTGCGCCCACGACGAGCCGTGTTCAGCCAATTGCGCGCCAATGGCGTTGCTGTCGAGGCCGGTGCTGACGCCGACGATGATTGGCGTGCCAACCGCGCCGAACGACACCGGTGTGCTCTGGACCAGCATGCCCATTAGTACGGCGGCCATGGCAGGGAAGCCGATAGCGACGAGCAGCGGCGCAGCAATCGCAGCCGGTGTGCCGAAGCCTGAGGCGCCTTCAATGAAGCAACCAAACAGCCAGGCAATGATGATCGCCTGAATGCGGCGGTCTGGGCTGATGGTGGCGAAGCCTGCACGAATCGCGGTGATGCCACCGGAGTGTTTTAGGGTGTTGAGCAGCAGGATTGCGCCGAAGATGATCCACAACAAGCCGAGGGTTATCAGCAGGCCTTGAATGGTTGAGGCCAATACGCGATTGAACGTCATGTCCCATGCAAACAAGCCAACGGCGGCAGTCAGCAGGTAAACCAGCGGCATGGCGCGTTTTGCCGGCCAGCGCAGGCCGATCAGCAGAATCGCGGCCAGCAGAATCGGCGAGAAGGCGAGAAGTGCGAGTAAGCCGTTATTCATTGGTCTGGCTCCCTGCGCAGGCGAACTGACTGGATATATTCCGAGTGTTGGCAGGGAAGGTTGGCATTGGCGACATCAATAACCTCGTGGCGTATTTTGAAATTATTATTAGTTAGTGCTTAAATTGGTCAGACCAATTTACAAGTTGATGGGCTCAGAGTAAAAGGCCGGTGCGGTTAAAGTCAATTTATGTCTCTACAACTTTGGTCTCAGAGCACTATCTTGTGCAGTGTCTGCAGGCTCTATAGGCTTCTTGCAGGACATCCCGAGGCCGCGCGGTGCGGCGCTTCGGGGTGGTAAAACCAATAAGGTGATGGAAATGGACGTAGGGCAGGTACAGCAGCGACGTTTGTCGGATGGCATTGTCGAGCAGATCGAAACCATGGTGCTTGAAGGTACGTTGACGGCGGGCGAGCGCTTGCCGGCTGAGCGTGTGCTTGCTGAGCGTTTTGGTGTGTCACGCCCTTCGTTGCGTGAAGCGATTCAGAAATTGGTCGCCCGTGGGCTCTTGGTGAGCCGCCAGGGCGGTGGCAATTATGTGTCGCAAACCTTGGGCTCGACTTTCAGTGATCCGCTGCTGCACCTGCTGGAAAACAACCCAAGCGCCCAGCGCGACTTACTTGAATTTCGTCATACGCTGGAAGGCTCGTGTGCGTTTTATGCGGCTCAGCGCGCCACCAGTATTGATCGCGTGCGGCTGACAGCAGCTTTTGACGCGTTGCAGGAGTGCTACAGCCGTGCGGGTAAGGCGACTCGCGCAGAAGAGGGCGCCGCCGATGCCAACTTCCACCTGGCGATTGCCGAGGCCAGCCACAATGCCGTATTGCTGCATACCATTCGCGGCTTGTTTGATCTGCTCCGGCGCAATGTGGTGACCAACATTGGCGGCATGTATGCGCAGCGTGACGAGACCCGTGACATGCTGATTGCCCAGCACCGCGCGTTATACGAGGCCATCATGCAGGGCCATGCCGAGCAGGCGCGCACGTTGTCCAATCAGCATATTGATTACGTGCAGGAAGTTTTGTCCGACGTGCAGCAGCAGGCCCAACGAGTCGCCCGCGCCCAG
This sequence comes from Pseudomonas marincola, assembly GCF_900682675.2. Taxonomy (NCBI): domain Bacteria; kingdom Pseudomonadati; phylum Pseudomonadota; class Gammaproteobacteria; order Pseudomonadales; family Pseudomonadaceae; genus Pseudomonas; species Pseudomonas marincola. The sequence continues at coordinate 1,150,761 of NZ_LR215729.2, forward strand.
CGCCGCTCAACGCACGGAGGTTAATCGCTGACGTTGGTGTGATCCGAAATGGTCATGACAGATTATTTGCCGCCATCTGAAATGATCATGACGGATTATTTGCCGTCATCCGAAATCGTCATGACGGATTGCCCCGTTCGGGGCTATCCATCCTCCGGTGAATGATTGTTATGACTCAACACCCCACGGAGGATGGATCAACCGCAGGTTAATCCGTCATGACGCAATTGCGGGTGTACGCGGTTGCGGTTGTTTGGCGGTTGCGGATTATTGAAATGACCCATAAGCGGATTGCGCGACGATGCGCGAAATCGGCGTGGCGGATTATTTATCGGGGTCTGGAATTGTCATGACGGATTATTTGCCGTCATCCGAAATCGTCATGATGGATTGCCCCGTTCGGGGCTATCCATCCTCCGGTGATTGATCGTTATGACTCAACACCCCACGGAGGATGGATCAACCGCAGGTTAATCCGTCATGGCGTAATTGCGGATGTACACCATTGCCGTTGTTTGGCGGTTGCGGATTATTGACACGACCCATAAACGGATTGCGCGTCGATGCGCGAAATCGGCGTGGCGGATTATTTGTCGAGGTCTGAAATCGTCATGACGGATTATTTGCCGTCACCCGAAATCGTCATGACGGATTGCCCCGTTCGGGGCTATCCATCCTCCGGTGGTTGGTCATCATGATTCAACCGGGATTGATCGTTATGACTCAACACTCCACGGAGAATGGATCAACCGCAGGTTAATCCGTCATGGCGTAAATACGGATGTACGCGGTTGCGGTTGTTTGGCGGTTGCGGATTCTTGAAATGATCCATAAACGGATTGCGCGTCGATGCGCGAAATTGTCGTGGCGGATTATTTGTCGAGGTCTGAAATGGTCATGACCGATTATTTGCCGCCATCCGAAATGGTCATGACGGATTGCCCCGGTGCGGGGCTATCCATCCTCCGGGGGTTGGTCGTTATGATTCAACCGGGGTTGATCATAATGATCCAACGCGCACCCTTGGCGAGGTGGCGATTCCGGAGGAGGGGCGGGCGCAGGCTAAGTCGCCAAGGCAGGCGGGTGATTAATCGCCTTTGCCCTTGGTGCGCATGGCGCGCTGGACTTCACGGTCGGCGTCACGTTCTTTCTCGGTGTGGCGCTTGTCGAAGTCTTTCTTACCCTTCACCAAGGCGATGGTGCATTTGACCAAGTGGGCTTTCCACTGGATCGACAATGCCACGCAGGTGTACCCCTTCTGATTGACTGCGCCGAACAATTTCTCCAGCTCGCGCTTGTTCAAAAGCAGCTTGCGGGTACGGATCGGGTCAGCGATCACGTGGGTGCTCGCCGTTTTCAGGGGGGTAATGTGGCAGCCCATCAGCCAGGCTTCGTCGTTCTTGAGCAGCACATAGCTGTCAACCAACTGAGCCTTGCCGGCGCGCATGCTTTTCACTTCCCAGCCAGCCAGAACCAGACCGGCCTCGAACTTGGTTTCGATGAAATAGTCATGCAGCGCCTTTTTATTCAGCGCGATGGTGCCTTCTTGATGTTTCTTTTGTTTAGCCATAGGCGGCGCATTATAAGGAGTCGCCAGCATCTGCGCTACGGACTCAAGCAGGCAAAGTGTGTGATTGATGATTGCAATTGCTCTCGACCACCCGCAATCGTGGCTGGGCACGGGCAGAGTAGCGGTTGCTCCGCGCTGCAAGTGGCGGGGCAACTGAGGGTTGTCCATTAACTACTATAAGAGTTGATGCGCGTTGCAGCGTGCATGTGTGGGCTGTGTTCGGGCTGTTAAACCTACAATGGCTGGCGTCGGATTTTTCGGGATTCGTCCAAGCTTGAGCCGCGTGGGCGAATCCCCGACAATGCGCGCACTTTTTCTCACCCAATCAGGCTGGCGGTACATGGCAACAGACAAAGTTTCGATACATGGCGCATGGGTCAGCCGCTGGGTGTTTATCCTTGCCGCAACGGGCTCCGCTGTGGGCTTGGGCAATATCTGGAAGTTTCCGTACATGACCGGCATGTATGGCGGCGGCGCTTTCGTGGCGATGTATCTGGTGTGCATCGCTCTGATTGGTGTGCCGATCATGCTCGCTGAAACCCTGATCGGGCGTCGCGGCCGGCAGAGCCCGGTGAACTCGATGAAGGCGCTGGCGGCAGAGTCTGGCGGCTCGAAGCTGTGGCCACTTGCGGCTGTCATCGGCATGGTGGCGGCGTTGTTGATCCTGTCGTTTTACAGTGTTGTGGCGGGCTGGTCGCTCGATTACATCATCGGCATGGGCCGTGGTGATTTCAGTGGTATCAGCCCGCAAGGGGCGGGCGAGGCCTTTGGTGGGCTGACCTCGGACCCCTGGCGCCTGACGCTGTGGCACACCCTGTTCATGGTCTTCACCGGTTTTGTGATCGCCAAAGGCGTGGTTGCGGGGCTTGAGCGCAGCCTGCGGATCATGATGCCGATGTTGTTCGTGTTGTTGCTGATGCTGCTGGGCTACAGCCTGACCACCGGCCACTTCATGGATGGCGTGCGCTTCTTGTTCCACTTCGATTCGAGCAAGGTGCAGGAAGGCATTCTGGCGGCGATGGGCCATGCATTCTTCACGCTGAGCGTGGGCGTGGGTTCGATCATGGTTTACGGCTCTTACATGCCGAAGAAGTCATCAATCGGCGCCACCGTGCTTACAGTCGGCTTGCTGGATACGGTTGTGGCGCTGACGGCCGGGCTCGCGTTGTTCCCGATTGTGTTCGCGGCCGGGCTGGAACCCAGCGGTGGTCCGGGCTTGATGTTCGTGACCTTGCCGATTGCCTTCGGCAACATTGCCTTTGGCCAGATCGCCGGTCTGGTGTTCTTTGTACTCGTGGCACTGGCCGCCTGGAGTTCGTCGATCTCCATGCTGGAGCCTGCGGTTGCCTACTTTGTTGAGCGCACAGGTCGCAGCCGCGCAGTTGTCACCTCGACGCTGGCATTCTTTTGCTGGTTGGTCGGCATGGGCACCGTGCTGTCGTTCAATGTCGGGGCCGATGCCAAGTTCTTCGTGTTTGCCAACGATGGCTTCCATCTGTTTCAGTGGGGTGCTGAGGGTGGCAAGAACTTCTTTGAAGGCATTGATTATTTGACCAGCCGCCTGCTGTTGCCGCTCGGCGGGTTATCCTTTGCGCTGTTTGCCGGCTGGGTCATGACCCGGGAGGCGGTGCGTGACGAGTTGTCGATCAGCAGCCCTGTGCTGTTCAATGTTGCGTTGTGGCTGATTCGTGTCGTTGCACCGATTGGCGTTTTGATTGTCTTCGTTGCCGAGCTGACGAAGTGAAACCGATGAACCTGTGGAGTGAATACCCCGGCTTATGACTACTCATATTCAGCGTTCGGCGCTGCTGCCCTATACCGCTCAGGCGCTATACGATCTGGTCAATGATGTGGCTCAGTATCCGGAATTCCTGCCCTGGTGCGCCTCAAGTCAGGTGCTTGAGGTCAGTGACGAACACATGCGTGCGAGTCTGGATATCGCCAAGGGCGGCCTGAGTTCACGCTTCGTTACGCGCAATACGCTGGTGCCGGGCAAGTCGATTGAGCTGAACCTGGATGAAGGCCCGTTCACCAAGTTGCACGGGCGCTGGGAGTTCAAGGCCCTCGGGGACAAGGCCTGCAAAATCAGCCTCGACATGCAGTTTGATTATGCCGGCTCGCTGGTTCGGGCAACCCTCGGGCCTTTGTTCAATCAGGCGGCAAATACTCTGGTCGATGCCTTCTGTCAGCGCGCCAAGGATCTCTATGGATAAGCAAACCATCGTGGTTGAGGTTGTCTATGCGCTGGCGCACAAGCAAAAGCTTTTGCGGATCAACGTGCCGCAAGGCACAACCATGCGTGAGGCGGTGCTGAAGTCCGGTATGCAGGAGCATTTCCCCGGATTGGATTTGGCGGAGAGCCCGCTGGGTATATTCGGCAAGGCCGTGCCCAAGCCCGATGAGCGGGTTATGCAAGAGGGTGAGCGGATCGAGATTTACCGGCCGCTGATTGCCGATCCCAAGGAAGTGCGCAAGCAGCGTGCGGCCAAGGCAGCAGAGGCGGCTAAGGCTAGAAGTGCCGAGGGCGATTCGTAGGTCGACTGTTGATGCTGCGATGGCGTGAACTGTTTTGTTTCGCGCCCTGTAGATAACAAAAAGCCCGGGATGCCGGGCTTTTTGTTGCTGAGCGCTAACCTGTGCAGGTTAGGGTGCAGTCTCCAGCGGGGCTGGTGTCGGCACCGGTGCTGTTTCAGCGTCGTCGATTTCTTGCTGAATAGTGTCGAGCAGCGAGCCGGGCTCTGCAGGCTCTTCTTCAACAGGTTCAACAGGTGCCGGTGCGACAGGGGTCGTTTCCACGGGTTCAGTGGTCGGTGCCACCTCGGTCGTGGTGGTCGCAGGCGTATTGCCCATGATCTCTTGCTCGCGGCTCATACCCGGCATGAAGTCGCCAGAAAGACCTACCAGTTGGTCGCTTTCATTGAAGGTAATGCTCACGCGCTCCTGCGTACGCTGGCGGCCGCCTGGCTGCATGCTGTACAGGTAGTCCCAGCGATTAGCATGGAACGTGTCGGTAATCAGGGGGTTACCCATGATAAACCGCACTTGTTTGCGGGTCATTCCAGGGCGTAACTGGTCTATCATGTCTTGTGTGACGACATTGCCCTGTTGAATGTCGATTTTATAAACCCCGGGGTATGAACAACCGGCGATCGCGAAGAGCCCCGTCAGGGTGAGGCTTGTCATCAGGAGCTTGGTTTTTTGCATCGGTGGGTGACTTCCACTATCTTGGCTGGGCAATATAAACCCAGATCATACCCGTAATAAGGGAAGCTGCGAAACCGCTTCCACGAGAAAGCAGACCATGGTTGAAAATAACGAGTTAAGAAAGGTAGGCCTGAAAGTGACCCTGCCACGGGTCAAGATCTTGCAGATGCTGGATTCTGCGGGTCAACGGCACATGAGCGCAGAGGATGTTTACAAGTCTCTGATGGAGGCAGGAGAAGATGTTGGCCTGGCCACCGTATACCGTGTACTGACTCAATTTGAGGCTGCCGGCTTGGTCGTGCGGCATAATTTTGATGGCGGCCACGCTGTATTCGAACTGGCTGATGGTGGCCATCACGATCATATGGTCTGCGTCGACACCGGTGAGGTTATCGAATTCATGGATGCGCAGATCGAAAAACGCCAAAAGGAAATCGTTGCCGAGCACGGCTTCGAGTTGGTGGATCACAACCTCGTGTTGTACGTGCGCAAGAAGAGTTGATACCGCGCTGCATTGCAGCGTAGTGATTAAAAGCCGATCAGCTAATCCTGATCGGCTTTTTTTGTGCTTACGGGGCGGGGTTGGGTTGGGCGGTGTGAATCGCCTGAATGCCTTCCATGACTTCGCTGCTCAATGTCAGTTCGCTGCTGGCCAGGTTGCTCTCAAGCTGCTCCATCGTGGTCGCGCCAATGATGTTGCTGGTGACGAATGGTCGTGCGGTTACAAAAGCCAGGGCCATTTGCGCCGGATCGAGCCCATGCTCCTTGGCCAGTGCAACGTAGCGTGAGCAGGCCGTAACGGCTTGCGGGTTGCTGTAGCGCGCGAAGCGACTGAACAGCGTCAGGCGGGCATCGGCCGGGCGTGCGCCGTTTTCGTATTTGCCGCTGAGCATGCCAAAAGCCAGGGGCGAGTAGGCCAGCAGGCCGCATTGTTCGCGAATGGCCACTTCCGCCAGGCCAATTTCGAAGGTGCGGTTAAGCAGGCTGTACGGGTTCTGGATGGACACGCAACGCGGCAGGTTGCGGCTTTCTGCCAGCTTGAGAAACTCCATGGTGCCCCACGGGGTTTCGTTGGACAGGCCAACATGGCGAATCTTGCCGGCCTTGACCTGTTCGGCAAGCGCATCCAGGGTTTCTTCGAAGGCGGTGAACTGGCTTTCCTGATGCTTGTAGTCGAGCTGGCCGAAGAAATTAGTCGGGCGCTCAGGCCAGTGCAGCTGGTACAGGTCAATCCAGTCGGTTTGCAGGCGCTTGAGGCTGGAGTCTACGGCCTCGCGGATGTGTTGACGGTTGTGCCTGAGCTGGCCGTCGCGAATATAATCGATGCCATTGCCGGGGCCGGCGATCTTGCTGGCAAGCACCCAGTCGGCGCGGTCGCCGCGTTGCTTGAAGTACTCGCCAATGATTTGTTCGGTCTTGGTGTACGTCTCGGCGCGAGGCGGGACCGGATACATTTCGGCGGTGTCGATGAAATTAACGCCGTATTCCTTGGCCCGGTCAATCTGGGCAATGCCTTCGCTTTGGCTGTTTTGTTCGCCCCAGGTCATGGTGCCGAGGCAGAGGGCGCTAACGGTGATGTCGGTTTTACCTAGCTGACGAAATTGCATGATTGGCCCTTATTTAAGAAACAACTATAGAATCAGGTTGATAAAATTTTCGCAATCTGCATAATTGCGCAGCTCTTTCTGCAGTGGAAGTGATGCGCCGCCTGCCGAAAACATCTTGCCGTTTATCAGACGTGCTGACCCGAGCCCCCGATAGCGTCTGTATCCGGCTGCCTTTGACCTTGTCAAAGTACGCACTATTCAGTAAGATCCGCCGTCTTATTTATCAGGGCGGCCCCTGAGGCTATAAAGAATGAAGACTTTTACTGCTAAACCAGAAACAGTTAAGCGCGACTGGTTCGTCGTCGACGCTGCTGGTCAGACCCTGGGTCGTCTGGCTACCGAAATCGCTACTCGTCTGCGTGGCAAGCACAAGCCTGAGTACACTCCGCACGTAGATACTGGCGATTATATCGTTGTTATCAATGCTGAGCAGGTACGTGTTACCGGTGCCAAGACTACCGATAAGATGTATTACTCTCACTCCGGTTTTCCGGGCGGCATCAAGTCGATCAACTTCGAAAAGCTGATCGCCAAGGCGCCAGAGCGCGTGATCGAGACCGCGGTTAAAGGCATGCTGCCTAAGAACCCGCTGGGTCGCGACATGTACCGTAAGCTGAAAGTCTATGCGGGCGCTGCTCACCCTCATACTGCTCAGCAGCCCCAAGAACTGAAGATTTAACGGAATAGTTCATTATGTCGGCGACTCAAAATTACGGCACTGGCCGTCGCAAGACTGCAACCGCACGCGTTTTCCTGCGTCCGGGTAACGGCAGCATCTCTATCAACAATCGTACGCTGGATGCTTTCTTCGGTCGCGAAACTGCCCGCATGGTAGTTCGTCAGCCGCTGGAACTGACCGAGCTGACCGAAAAGTTTGACGTTTTCGTTACCGTTGTTGGCGGTGGTGTGAGCGGTCAAGCTGGCGCAATCCGCCACGGTATCACTCGTGCGTTGATGGATTATGACGAGACTCTGCGTCCGGCTCTGCGTAAAGCAGGCTACGTGACTCGCGATGCTCGTGAAGTTGAACGTAAGAAAGTTGGTCTGCGTAAAGCGCGTAAGCGTCCGCAGTACTCGAAGCGTTAATTCGCTTCCTGCGTTCAAGAAAACGCCCAGTTTCCATTTCGGAGCTGGGCGTTTTTTATGGGTGCTAGACTACTGTGCGACAACGTGCCGCATCCTTACCAGCAGCGCGCTGCGAGGGAGTGCGCTGCACTTGGTTAGGTAATTGCCTTGTCAGTAAAGGGGCTTTTCTTTACCATTTGGCGAATTTTTTGCGCTACAAAATTTTATTTAAGTATAGGCCTGAACCACAGGCCACAAAGCTGATGGGAGACGACTGAATGAGCAATGACGGCGTGAATGCAGGCCGGCGTCGCTTCTTGGTAGCAGCCACCTCTGTGGTGGGCGCTGCAGGAGCGGTGGGTGCCGCGGTCCCGTTCGTGGGGTCATGGTTCCCGAGTGCCAAGGCTAAAGCAGCCGGTGCGCCTGTGAAGGTGAACGTGAGCAAGGTCGAGCCAGGCCAGCAGATGATTGCCGAATGGCGGGGGCAGCCGGTATTTATCGTGCGCCGTACCGAGGAGATCCTCGGTAACCTTGATAAGATCCACGACCGTGTCGCCGATCCGGAGTCAAAAGCTTCGGTTCAGCCGACCTACGTAGATCCGGTTACTCGTTCGATCAAACCAGAAGTGCTGCTGCTTATCGGCATCTGTACTCACCTGGGTTGCTCACCTACGTTCCGTCCAGAAGTCGCTCCGGCAGATTTGGGTCCTGAGTGGGTGGGGGGCTATTTCTGCCCATGCCACGGCTCGCGTTATGACATGGCAGGGCGCGTATACAAATCGCAGCCAGCGCCGCTGAATCTGCCAGTGCCGCCGCACTCGTATGAGACGGATGAGATTATCGTCGTCGGCGTGGACCAGGAGAAAGCCTGATGAGCAAGTTCATGGAATGGGTTGACGCCCGCTTTCCCGCCACAAAAATGTGGGAAGACCATCTAAGCAAGTATTACGCACCGAAGAACTTCAACTTCTTCTACTTCTTTGGCTCGCTGGCGCTGCTGGTTCTGGTTAACCAGATCCTCACCGGCATCTGGCTGACCATGAGCTACACGCCGTCGGCTGAAGAAGCATTTGCTTCGGTCGAATACATCATGCGTGATGTGGAATACGGCTGGATTCTGCGTCTGCTGCACTCGACGGGTGCTTCGGCATTCTTCATCGTGGTTTACATGCATATGTTCCGTGGCTTGCTCTACGGCTCGTATCAGAAGCCGCGTGAGCTGGTCTGGGTGTTCGGCATGCTGATCTACCTGGCGTTGATGGCTGAGGCCTTCATGGGCTACCTGCTGCCTTGGGGCCAGATGTCTTACTGGGGTGCACAGGTAATTATTTCGCTGTTCGGTGCCATTCCGGTTATCGGCGATGACCTGACCCAGTGGATTCGTGGTGACTACCTGATTTCGGGGATCACGCTGAACCGCTTCTTTGCTCTGCACGTTGTGGCGCTGCCAATCGTAATTCTCGGTCTGGTTGTGCTGCACATTCTGGCTCTGCACGAAGTGGGTTCGAACAACCCTGACGGCGTCGACATCAAGAAGAAAAAGGACGAGAACGGCATTCCGCTCGACGGCATCGCGTTCCACCCTTACTACACTGTTAAAGACATCGTCGGCGTTGTGGTCTTCCTGTTCATCTTCTGCTCGATCGTGTTCTTCTTCCCGGAGATGGGCGGATACTTCCTCGAGAAGCCGAACTTCGAAGTGGCCAACGCATTCAAGACGCCTGAACACATTGCACCGGTTTGGTACTTCACACCGTTCTACGCAATCCTGCGCGCGATTCCAGACAAGCTTCTGGGTGTAATCGCCATGGGTGCTGCAATTGCCGTGCTGTTCGTGTTGCCTTGGCTTGACCGTAGCCCGGTTAAATCCATGCGCTACAAGGGTTGGATGAGCAAGATCTGGTTGCTGGTCTTCTGCGTATCCTTCGTAATCCTTGGTGTGCTGGGTGTATTGGCGCCAACTCCAGGCCGTACCTTGCTCTCGCAAGTGTGCACGTTCCTGTATTTCGCGTACTTCATCCTGATGCCTTTCTACACCAGGATGGAAAAAACCAAACCGGTTCCGGAAAGGGTGACTGGCTGATGAAAAAGCTATTTGCAGCAATGATTGTGGCGTGTCTGCCAGCTCTCGCCTTCGCTAGCGCTGAAGGTGTGCATCTCGACAAGGTTGATATCGACCTGACTGATAAAGCAGCCATGCAGGACGGCGCGCGTACGTTCGCCAACTACTGCATGGGTTGCCACGGTGCCAAATTCCAACGTTATGAGCGCGTAGCTGATGACATTGGTGTGCCGCACGACGTAATGCTCGAAAACATCGTATTCACCGGTGCCAAAATCGGTGATCACATGCAGAACAGCATGCGCTCTGAAGACGCCAAGGCCTGGTTCGGTGCCGCGCCACCTGATCTGACTCTGGTTGCTCGTGTGCGTGGTAACGATTGGTTGTACACCTACCTGCGTAGCTTCTACGAAGACCCGGCACGCCCAATGGGTGTGAACAACAAGGTTTTCCACAACGTCGGTATGCCTAACGTTCTGGTTGGCCTGCAAGGTCGTCAGTACATCGGTTGCAAGCAGGTTCAGGTCGTCGAAGACGGCAAGAAGCAGTATGACCCGCTGACCGGTACGCCAATTACTCACGAAGGTTGTGATGAGTTGGTCGTAGAGCCGAAAACTGGCGAACTGAGCGAGGCCGAGTTTGACGAGAAGATCAAGAATCTGGTGACCTTCCTGGCTTATTCAGCTAACCCGGTAAAACTGGAAAGCCAGCGTATCGGTACTTACGTTCTGCTGTTCCTGGCTTTCTTCTTCGTATTCGCCTATCTGCTCAAGCGTGAATACTGGAAGGACGTGCATTAATCTGCCGTCGCTCTGTTGTTGACCTGCGCGCCCACCTGGGCGCGCAGGTTTTTCTGCTTCAAATAACCATATAAGCGAGGAGGATCGCCATGGGCGTGACCAACCGGTTGGCCTGTTATTCCGACCCCGCCGACCACTACTCCCACCGCGTACGCATTGTGCTCGCCGAGAAGGGTGTCAGCGCCGAGATCATCACAGTAGAGCCGGGTCGTTACCCGCCGAAACTGCTTGAGGTCAATCCATACGCAAGCCTGCCTACTCTGGTCGACCGCGATCTGGCTCTGTACGAGTCAACCGTAGTGATGGAGTATCTGGATGAGCGTTACCCGCATCCGCCATTGTTGCCGGTTTATCCGGTTGCACGGGCAAATAGCCGTTTGCTGGTTCACCGTATACAACGCGATTGGTGTGCGTTGGTCGATCTGATTCTCGATCCGCGCAGCAAAGAACCTGCACGTGTTCAGGCGCGCAAGGAATTGCGTGAGAGCCTGACCGGGGTATCCCCACTTTTTGTCGATAAGCCATACTTCCTCAGTGAAGAAATGAGCCTGGTCGATTGCTGCCTGTTGCCGATTCTGTGGCGTTTACCGGTGCTCGGCATTGAGTTGCCAAAGCCGGCCAAGCCATTGCTCGACTACATGGAGCGTCAGTTTGCCCGCGAAGCGTTTCAGGCCAGCTTGTCTGGTGTTGAGCGCGATATGCGCTAATGCAGGAGGTCTCGATGAATTCAAGTCGCCCTTATCTGGTTCGTGCTCTTTACGAATGGATTGTCGATAACGGCTGTACCCCGCATTTGCTGGTGAATGCTGAATACCCGAACGTGAGCGTGCCGGCAGGTTTTGCCAACGACGGTCAGATCGTTCTCAATGTCTCACCCTCTGCCGTGCGTCACTTGCAGATGGATAACGAAGCCATCAGCTTCGAAGGCCGCTTTGGTGGCACGCCACATAGCCTCTACGTTCCAGGTGCGGCCGTATTGGCCATTTACGCGCGTGAGAACGGTCAGGGCATGGTTTTCGATTTGGAGCCGCCTGTAGGCGAGGACGTTGAAGGCGAGGGCCCGGATGATCAGGGTCCACCGGATAGCGATCCACCACGACCAACCGGGCGCCCAAGCCTCAAGGTTGTGAAATAATTTAAAAAGGCGATCGAATGATCGCCTTTTTAATGCCCGCAAAATGACGTTGATTCATCACGCTCAACCGCCGGAGGATGGATAGCCCCGTGCCGGGGCAATCCGTCATGACCATTTCGGATGACGGCGGATAATCCGCCCCGACGGATTTGAGCGTCGATACACAGTTTGCTCATTGAATGCCTCAAGCATCCGAAACCGTCAAACAACCGAACCGCGTACACCCGCAATTGAGCCATGACGGATTAACCTGCGGTTTATCCATCCTCCGGTGCTTTTCTTTCGTGCATAAAAAATGGCGATCACCTGATCGCCATTTTTTATGGGGCAACTGTGCAATCAGTCGGTGTACTGGAACAGTTTGATGATTTTCTGCACGCCGCCTACACCCTGAACCACGTTGGTGGCTTGGTTGGCTTCGGCGTGGGTCACAAGGCCCAGCATGTAGACGATACCGTTTTCGGTGATCACCTTGATGTTGGTGCTCGGCACGCTGGTGTCAGCCAGCATCGCGGTTTTGATCTGTGCGGTCAGCAGCGAGTCGTTGCTGCGTGCGAGCAGTGTGGTTGGCGGCAGCACCTGCAGCTCGTTGTAGACCTTTTTAACGCCTTGCACGCTGTTTACGGCGCGTTCAGCCAGTGCTTTGAGGTCGGCGCGCGGGGTTTGTCCGGTCAGCAGGACCACGCCGTTGTAGCTGCTCAGCACGATGTGTGAGGTCGGACTACTCAGGTCGGCGCTGGCTTTCTGTACGCTTGAGCGCAGTTCCGGGTCGAGCAGCTTGTCGTCCAGCGAGTTGCCGATGCTGCGGTTGGTGCAGCCGGATACGGCGATGGCCAGTAGCAGGCCGGCGATGACTAGGGGTGAACGCTTCATTCTTCGCTCCCGAATAGTTGGCTGTCGATAAGGTCGCACAGGCAGTGAATGCTCAACAGATGAACTTCCTGAATGCGCGCAGTAGATTTTGCCGGCACACGGATTTCGACGTCTTCCGGCAGTAGCAGTGAGGCCATACCGCCGCCATCGCGCCCGGTCAGGGCGACTACAGTCATCTCGCGGTCGTGCGCCGCTTGAATGGCCTGGATGATATTGGCTGAGTTGCCGCTGGTCGAGATGGCGAGCAGCACGTCACCGGGTTGGCCGAGTGCGCGAATCTGCTTGGAGAAAATCTCGTTGTAGCTGTAATCGTTGGCGATCGAGGTAATGGTCGAGGTGTCGGTGGTCAGTGCAATGGCAGGCAGACTCGGACGCTCTCGCTCGAAGCGGTTGAGCAATTCCGACGAGAAATGCTGGGCATCGCCGGCTGAGCCGCCGTTACCGCAGGTGAGAATCTTGCCTTCATTAAGCAGCGCCTGAACCATGACCATGCTGGCATGCTCGATATACGGCGCTACAACGCTCATGGACTGCTGCTTGGTGTCGATGCTGGCTTGAAACAGCTGGCGAATACGGTCTTGCATATCCATCAGAGAAAATACCTTGTGGTGTGCGATTGCGCAGGAGCGGTGAAGGGGCTGCGCACTGTGTGGGCGGCCGCCATCTGCATAATAGATTGGCTTGCGCGGGTGTTTGTAGCGAATGGCTTACGCATCAAAGGCGTTCTTGATCCAGTTGAGTTGTGGCGGCGAATCAGGTTTATGGCTAATGGCTATGACATCAAAACGGCACGGATGTTTGCCCCAGCGTGATTCTTGTTGGAGAAAGTGGTTGGCGGCAATGCACAGTTTCTGCTGTTTGCGCCTGTCCACACTCTCGGCGGCGCCTCCCCATCCTGAGTGGCGCCGATAGCGAACTTCTACGAATACTACTGTATCTGCGTCTAGCATGACCAGATCGAGCTCGCCGCGACGGCAGCTCCAGTTCTGGGTGATGAGGCGCAAACCTTGCTGTTTGAGGAAGTCGCAAGCCAGCGCTTCGGCGTCCTTGCCGGTGCTTTGCTTGCTACTTCGATCAATCAAAGAGGCGTGTCAGGCAGGCGCTGAACCTGTCCGTCGCGGAACTCGGCCCACGGCAGCTGGCGTTGAATACGCTGCTGAGCATCCAGCGACAGGCTGCCGGTAAAGCCATCGATGCGGGTCGATGGCAGTGCCTTCAACTGGCCGAGGCGTGGCGCCAGCGAGTAGGCATCAATGCCCATCGCATAAATCCGGCCCAGGCCGCTGTTGGCTTGTGGCCATTGATTGCTGATGCGCTGGCGGGTCGGATCGCTGGAGTCGAGCAGCCACGGCGTTTCGCAGAACTGAATACCGGACAAATCCTGATACTGGGCCTGGTTGTAGACACCGGTGTACAGGTGCGAGGTCGCATACACCGCCATGTCGCCTGCGTATTGGAACGCCAGAGTCGGCTTGATCTGCTGCGCCTGTTGCGGGGTGGCGGCGAGGAAGATGAAGTCTACGTCCTGACGAGGCGTGGGCTGTGCATCAACCGAGGTGCCGATGGTGCTCTCGACGTTTTGCGCGCGGGTTTCGCTTTCACGCAATTTGAGCAGGCGGGCAATTTGTTGCGCCAGCTCTACCGGCTTGGACACGTGTTCGGCTGCAATCATGTTGCCGCCGCGAGCGCGCCAGTCGCTGCTGAAAGCTTCAAGAACGCGGTCGCCCCATGTGCCGCTCGGTACCAGTGCAAAGGCGCTGCGGCGGCCATCAGCCCAGGCGCGGCGTGATGCTTCGCGTGCTTCATCCTCAGCAGACAAACCGTATTGGAACAGTTGTGGTGGGCCTTCCTTGTCGTTTTCGCTGTAGTTGAGGGCCAGTGTGGTGATGGGCAGTTGCTCGCGGTTGTTGAGCTGGGTGACCAGTTCCTTTTCCAGTGGCCCGACTACCAGTTGCACGCCGCTGGCCTGCGCCTGACGGTAGAAATCATCAATCGAGGTCAGACGAGAGCTGTCGAAAAACTGGATGTTCGGCGCGGCTTGGCCGCTTTGCTGGGCTTCGAAGTTGGCAGCCATGAAGCCATCACGCAGTGCGCGCGATACGCTGGCCAAGCGACCTTCCATAGGCAGCAGCAATGCAATCTCGGACAGCGGTTGGCTGGCCAGTTGCTGCAGATCCTGCAGGGATTTTGGCAGGTTCAGCGCTGCCGGGTGATTCGGGTGGGTGGCTTGCCAGTTGCTGATGGCCTGCTGCTGAGTTTCCAGCGTGCCAGCACCTTTGGTGGCGCTTGCCAGTTCCAGCCAGCCAGAGAGGTCGGCGTCACCTGTAGGTTGCAGCTGCTCTTTGGGCAGGCGCGAGACCAGCGACCAGATGGCTTCATGGTTGGCGGCTGCGGTGGCGCCGGTCAGCAGTGGTGCGATAAAGACGCGCTCGCGAGCGGCGGCAAGGGTCTGACCGTCCTGCTCCAGTGCAGTGGCGCGAACCAGCTGGCTGCGCGCCTGCTGTTCGACCGGCAATTCGCCGAGACGGGCGAAGCTTGGGTTCTGCAAGGCCTTAAGTGCCGCTTTCGGGCTCTTGCGCGCCAGTGCCAGTTCCGCAGTTAAAGTGCTGGCGTAGATTTGCTGGGCAGGCTTCAAGCCTTCCATCTGCACTTGCTCGAGAATGCTGCTGGCGCGCCCGATGTCCTTCTGTTGGTAAGCCAGGTCGGCGGCGGATAAACGCAGCAGATTAGCTTCCTCCGACTGGCTGTCGCCGGCCTCCTGGAGCAGCTGTTCAATGCTGGCTTGAGGGGTGCGAGGCAGTTCGCCGAGCGTGGATGAAGGGGAGCTGGCGCAAGCGGCAATCAGGCCAACGAGGCAGAGCACGATAAAGGGGCGCAGGCAGGCGATCATGTAAGCGTTCCTGATACTTGATCAAATTGAAGGGCGATTGTACCGAACCACTGGCTCAGGTGCGATGTTGGAGGTGCTAAACGGGTTACAATAGCCTCTTTTATACGATTCTTGGGGCGTTGCTGTGACAGAACCGGTTATTGCTAACTCACAGAAGGGCACGCTGTTTGTGGTCGCCACGCCCATCGGCAACCTGGAAGACATCAGCGCGCGGGCCATTCGTGTGCTTAATGAAGTCAGTTTGATCGCGGCAGAAGACACTCGCCACTCGGCGCGCCTGATGCAGCACTTCGGTATCGCGACGCCTCTGGCGGCTTGTCACGAGCACAATGAGCGTGATCAGGGTGGTCGTTTCATCTCGCGTTTGCAGGCGGGTGAGGATGTCGCGCTGATTTCCGATGCCGGCACTCCGCTGATATCTGATCCCGGTTATCACCTGGTCCGTCAGGCGCGCGCGGCGGGCTATGCGGTGGTGCCCGTGCCGGGCGCCTGTGCGCTGATTGCGGCGTTGTCGGCGGCCGGCTTGCCGTCCGATCGATTCATCTTCGAAGGCTTTTTGCCGGCCAAGGCGGTGGGGCGTCGCGCGCGCCTTGAGCAGGTAAAGGAAGAGCCGCGCACCCTGATTTTCTATGAGGCGCCGCACCGCATTCTCGAATGCCTCGAAGACATGCGTTCGGTGTTTGGCGATGAGCGCCCGGCTTTGTTGGCGCGTGAAATCACCAAGACGTTTGAAACGTTGCAGGGTATGCCGCTGGTCGACTTGCATAGTTGGGTCGCCAGTGACAGCAATCAGCAGCGCGGCGAGTGTGTTGTGGTAGTGGCCGGCTGGCAGGCGCCAGAAAGTGATGCTGCGGTGAGCAGTGAAGCGCTGCGCGTGCTCGATTTGCTTCTCAAAGATATGCCGCTCAAGCGGGCAGCCGCGCTGGCTGCGGAGATTACCGGCGTGCGTAAGAACCTGCTGTATCAGGTCGCGCTGGAGCGTCAGGGGCAGGCGTGATGCGTGTGGGCTTGGTGGCTTTGCAGGTTTGAATTCAGTCGGTTAGCGCGGATTATCCTTGTCCTCAAAGGCATCTGTCGCTAACCTTGGCGCCGGAGAGTCGATCGGACAGTCGCTGCCGCGTTGCGCATTGCGTAATGTGGGGGAGGAAAGTCCGGGCTCCATAGGGCGGAGTGCCAGGTAATGCCTGGGAGGCGTGAGCCTACGGAAAGTGCCACAGAAAACAACCGCCTAAGCGCTTCGGCGCCGGTAAGGGTGAAAAGGTGCGGTAAGAGCGCACCGCGCGGCTGGCAACAGTCCGTGGCTAGGTAAACCCCACTCGGAGCAAGACCAAATAGGGTTCCATTGGCGTGGCCCGCGCTGGAACCGGGTAGGTTGCTAAAGGCGTGCAGTGATGTACGTCGTAGAGGAATGACTGTCCTCGACAGAACCCGGCTTACAGATCGACTCTCCACCTTTATTCCCGCTGTATCGCAAAACTACATTTCCCGCCTTTCTAATACCTAAAAAATCTTACTCTTAATAAATCACTTTAACTTTGAAGTTCATTTCGCTGTGCCTGTTCGTTTTTAACTTTTCGAATGTTGCGCAGCTCACTCCATATCCCTCCTTATTTCCGTAAATCACCGTTCTATAAGGCTTTTTCCCTCGTGGAGTGCCTTGACGGTGGGGGGGTGGCGTTCCTATAGTGTGCGCAAGTGGTAAGAAGTGGCACGAAGTGGGTTTTTTTGGGCATGGAAAGCTAATAAAAGGGGATGTGCAACCGTGTTTCGCGGAGCTAACGCCATTAATCTCGACGCCAAAGGGCGGCTCGCGATGCCAAGTCGGTATCGGGATGAGCTCGTCTCGCGTTGTTCTGGCCAGCTCATCGTAACAATCGACGCCATTGACCCTTGTTTGTGCATCTATCCGCTCGCCGAGTGGGAAATCATTGAACAGAAATTGCGCGCGTTGGCTTCCTTCCGTGAAGAGAACCGTCGCTTGCAGCGTCTGTTGATTGGTAATGCCGTTGACCTTGAACTGGATGCCAGTGGTCGTTTCCTGGTTCCGCCGCGCTTGCGCGAATACGCAAAGCTGGACAAGCGCGCGATGCTGGTTGGCCAACTCGATAAATTTCAATTGTGGGATGAAGAAACCTGGAATGGCGTGGCAGAGGCTGATTTGGCCGCTATCAAACTACCGGGTGCTTTAACCGACGATCTACGTGACTTGATCCTGTGACTATGAATAGCAACTTCAGCCATATTACCGTGTTATTGGACGAAGCCGTCGAAGGCCTCGCCGTACGCGCTGACGGCTGCTATATCGATGGCACATTCGGGCGCGGCGGACATAGCCGCCTGATACTCCAAACGCTCGGTGCAGAGGGGCGGTTGCTAGGGTTCGACAAAGACCCACTGGCAATCGCCACGGGAAATGCACTAGCGGCCGATGACGGCCGCTTTGTCGTTGTACAACGCAGTTTTGCGGAACTTGCCGAAGAAGCTGCTGTCCGCGGAATCGACGGCAAAATCAGCGGCATTCTGCTCGACCTCGGTGTCTCTTCGCCGCAACTGGACGATGCCGAGCGCGGTTTCAGCTTCCTTAATGACGGCCCGCTGGACATGCGCATGGACCCGGACCGCGGCGTGAGCGCAGCCCAGTTCATTGCCACCGCCAGCGAAGAAGAAATCGCCCGCGTATTCAAGGAATACGGCGAAGAACGTTTTGCCAAGCGCATGGCGCGCGCCGTTGTGCAGCGCCGCAGCGAGCAGGCGTTTGAGCGCACCGCAGATTTGGCGCAAGTGTTGACCGTGGCCAATCCCGCCTGGGAAAAAGGCAAGAATCCGGCAACCCGTGCCTTTCAGGGTCTGCGTATCTACATCAATAACGAGCTGGGCGACCTTGAGCGTGGCCTGGATGCAGCGTTGGAATCCCTCGAAGTGGGCGGTCGTCTGGTGGTGATCAGCTTCCATTCGCTGGAAGACCGCATCGTCAAACAGTTCATGCGCAAGCACGCCAAGGGCGAAGCCGACAAGTTGCCGCGTGACCTGCCGATTATCCCCAAGGCATTCGAGCCACGCCTGAAACTGATTGGCAAACCGGTATTTGCCTCGGAAGCCGAACTCAAAGCCAACCCCCGTTCGCGTAGCGCCGTAATGCGCATCGCCGAGAAAGTCAGATGAGCATGCAGTCGCTGAAGACACTGCCGCGCGGCACGCTGCTGATGCTGCTGCTGTTCATCGCCGTCATTATGTCGGCGTTGGCTGTGTCTTACTGCGCGCACTGGAATCGCCAGTTGCTCAACAACCTGTACTCCGAACTCAGCGTGCGCGACAAAGCACAGGCTGAGTGGGGTCGCCTGATCCTTGAGCAGAGCACCTGGACAGCGCATAACCGTATCGAAACACTGGCCCACGATCAGCTTGGTATGCGCATTCCCGATGCCGGCGAAGTACGGATGGTGGCGCCATGATCAGGCTCGAAGGCGCACTTTATCCGTGGCGTTTCAGGGTTGTGCTGTTCCTGTTGGCGCTGATGGTGGCTGCTATTGTCTGGCGCATCATTGATCTGCAGATTTTCGATCATGACTTCCTGCAGGCTCATGGCGATGCGCGCAGCGTGCGCCACATTCCGATCCCCGCACACCGCGGTCTGGTGACAGACCGTAATGGCGAGCCGCTGGCGGTCAGTACGCCGGTCACCACTTTGTGGGGCAATGGCAAAGAACTGCAGCAAGCCAAGGCGCAGTGGCCGGTACTGGCTAAAGCGTTGGGCCAGAATCAGGAAGATTTTGCCAAGCGCCTGCAGGCCAACGCCGAGCGTGAGTTCCTGTATCTGGTTCGCGGGCTGACGCCTGAGCAGGGTCAGCGCATTCTTGACCTGAAAATCCCCGGGGTTTATTCCAGCGAGGAATTCCGCCGTTTCTATCCGGCGGGCGAAGTGACCGCGCACGTGGTCGGCTTCACCGACATCGATGACCGTGGCCGTGAAGGCATGGAATTGGCGTTTGATGATTGGCTGGCCGGTGTGCCGGGCAAGCGTCAGGTGCTGAAGGATCGTCGCGGCCGTCTGATTAAAGATGTGCAGGTCACGCAGAACGCCAAGCCGGGTAAAACCCTGGCCTTGTCGATCGACCTGCGCCTGCAATATCTGGCTCACCGCGAGCTGCGCAATGCGCTGGTCGAGTTCGGTGCTAAAGCCGGCAGTCTGGTGATGGTCGACGTCAAGACAGGTGAAGTGTTGGCGATGGTCAACCAGCCGACCTACAACCCAAACAATCGCCGCACCCTGCAACCGGCCGCCATGCGTAACCGCGCCATGACTGACCTGTTCGAGCCGGGCTCGACGGTTAAGCCGTTCTCGATCAGCGCCGCGCTGGAAACTGGCCGCTGGAAACCGACCGACACCGTTAATGTCGCGCCGGGCTGGCTGCGTATTGGTCGTTACACCATCCGCGACGTGTCGCGTAACAGCGGTGTACTTGATCTCACCGGCATTTTGATCAAGTCGAGTAACGTCGGCGTGAGCAAGGTGGCCTTCGATATCGGTGCCGAGTCGATTTACAGCGTGATGCAGCAAGTCGGCTTTGGTCAGGATACCGGCCTCAGCTTCCCGGGCGAGCGCGTCGGCAATCTGCCCAACCATCGCAAGTGGGGCCAGGCGGAAACGGCCACATTGGCCTACGGCTACGGCCTTTCGGTAACCGCCGTGCAGTTGGCTCATGCCTACGCAGCGCTGGCGAATGACGGCCGCACCGTGCCGTTGTCGATGATTCGCGTTGATAAGACGCCAGACAGCGTACAAGTGATTCCCGAAGATGTTGCGCAGACTGTGCACGGCATGTTGCAGCAAGTGATTGAAGCGCCAGGCGGCGTTTACCGCGCACAGGTACCTGGCTATCACGTAGCGGGCAAGAGCGGCACGGCACGTAAGGTCAGTGTCGGGACTAAAGGTTATCGCGAGAATGCCTATCGCTCGCTGTTTGCAGGTTTCGCACCGGTCAACAACCCGCGCATTGCGCTTGCCGTCGTTATCGATGAGCCAAGTCAGGGCGGTTACTACGGTGGTTTGGTTTCTGCTCCGGTGTTCAGTCGCGTCATGGCAGGCGGTTTACGCCTGATGAACGTGACGCCGGATAACTTGCCAAAGGACGAAGCTGTGCAGACCGTAGATGCTGCGTCGACTAAAGGAGGGCGCGGCTAATGCCAATGCCACTTAGCCAACTCATTCCTAAAGCGCAGTCGAGCACCTTGATTCGCGAATTGACTCTGGACAGCCGCAAAGTGCGTCCGGGCGACTTGTTTCTGGCAGTGCCGGGGCTGGCTCAGGATGGCCGCGAGCACATTGCCGATGCACTGGAGCGCGGCGCTGCTGCGGTTGCTTATGAAGCCGAAGGCGCGTTCGACATGAGCGTCGATAATGCCGAACTGGTTGCGATCAAAGGCCTGGCTGGTCAACTGTCGGCTATCGCCGGTCGTTTCTACGGTGAGCCGAGCCGCGCCCTGCATATGGTCGGCATCACTGGTACCAACGGCAAAACCAGCGTCAGCCAATTGCTGGCGCAGGCATTGGACATGCTCGGCGAGCCATGCGGCATCGTTGGCACGTTAGGCAATGGCTTCTACAACGCGCTGACTCAGGGCAAGCACACCACGCCGGACCCGATTGGGGTGCAGGCTGTGCTGGCCGACCTGAAAAAATCCCATGCGCGTGCGGTGGCGATGGAAGTCTCGTCCCATGGTCTCGATCAGGGCCGGGTGGCGGCGCTGGCATTTGATGTTGCCGTGCTGACCAATCTTTCCCGCGATCACCTCGATTACCACGGTTCGATGGAAGCCTACGCGGCCGCCAAAGCCAAGCTTTTCGCATGGCCGGGCCTGCGTTGCCGCGTACTTAACCTGGATGACAGCTTCGGTCAGAAACTGGCGCAAGAGCAGCACGACTCGCGTCTGATCACTTACAGCCTGATCGACAGCAGTGCTTACCTGTTCTGCGACGCGCTGCAGTTTGATGATCACGGCGTTCGCGCCAAGCTGGTAACCCCGCGTGGTGAAGGCATTCTGCGCAGCACCTTGCTGGGCCGCTTCAACCTGAGCAACCTGCTGGCCGTGGTTGGCGCGTTGCTGGCGCTGGATTACGCGCTGGATGAAATTCTCAAGGTGCTGCCAAACCTGCAAGGCCCGGTTGGCCGCATGCAGCGTTTGGGCGGCGGCGAAAAGCCATTGGTTGTGGTCGATTACGCCCACACCCCGGATGCGCTGGAAAAAGTACTTGAAGCGCTGCGCCCACATGTTCAGGGGCGTCTGACCTGCGTGTTTGGCTGCGGCGGTGACCGCGACCGCGGTAAGCGTCCGCTGATGGCCGAAGTGGTCGAGCGTCTGGCCGATGCTGTGATAGTTACCGATGACAACCCGCGCACCGAAGCGCCCGAGCAGATCTTTGCTGATATCCGTCAGGGCTTTGTTGCGCCCGACGCTGTCGAGTTCGTCGCCGGACGCAGTCTGGCCATCGCCAAGGTCGTTGCGGCGGCGCAGGCCAGCGATATCGTCGTGCTGGCCGGCAAGGGGCATGAGGATTACCAGGAAATCAACGGCGTGCGTCAGCCGTTCTCCGATCTGGTCGAAGCGGCTAATGCACTCACAGCTTGGGAGAATGCTCATGCTTAAGGCACTGCGTTTTTCTGAGTTGTTGAGCGCACTTGATGCGCAGCTTATCGGTGCAGACGGCGAGTTCGATGCAGTCAATACCGACAGCCGCAGCATCAAGCCGGGTCAGTTGTTCATTGCCCTGACCGGTCCGCGCTTCGATGGCCACGACTATTTGAATGAAGTCGCTGGCAAGGGCGCTGTAGCCGCTCTGGTCGAACGCCACATTGCCGATTCAACCTTGCCGCAGCTAATTGTCAAAGATTGCCGCGTGGCACTCGGTCAACTGGCTGCGATGAACCGCAAAGCCTACCGTGGCCCACTGGCTGCGGTTACCGGCTCAAGCGGCAAAACCACTGTTAAAGAGATGCTGGCTAGCATCATGCGTGAAGCCAATGCAGGGGAGGCCTCGGCCGTTCTGGCGACGCGCGGCAACCTGAACAATGATTTGGGCGCACCGCTGACCTTGCTCGAACTGAGCCCCGAGCATAAAGCAGCGGTTATCGAGTTGGGCGCATCGCGCGTTGGCGAAATTGCCTACACCGTCAGCCTGGCCAAGCCGCAGGTGGCGATGATCACCAACGCCGGTACTGCGCATGTTGGCGAGTTTGGCGGCCCGGAAAAAATCGTAGAAGCCAAGGGCGAAATCATCGCCAGCCTGAGCGAGCACCACATTGCGGTGCTGAACAAGGACGACGCGGCGTTTACCATCTGGAGCGAGCGCGCCAAGCCCGCGTCTGTTCTGAGTTTTGCCAAGGTCGACAGCAGCGCCGATTTTCACGCCAGCGATTGCAGCCGTGACCCGCGCGGTTGCGCCAACTTCACCCTCAATTGCAGTGAAGGCATGGCGCGCATTCAGCTCAACTTGCTGGGCGAGCACAACATCAGCAATGCGCTGGCTGCTGCGGCCGCGGCACATGCGCTGAGCGTACCGCTCATCGATATCAAGGCCGGACTCGAGGCGCTGCAACCGGTGAAAGGCCGTGCAGTAGCGCAGTTGGCGCCCAATGGCATGCGCGTAATCGATGACACCTACAACGCAAATCCCGCGTCGATTTGCGCGGCGATTGATATACTCGCCGGCTTTTCCGGCCGCACTGTTCTGGTGCTCGGAGATATGGGCGAATTGGGGGAATGGGCTGAGCAAAGTCACCGTGCTGTTGGCGAGTACGCCAAGGGCAAAGTTGATGCGCTGTATGCCGTCGGACCGCTGATGAGTTTTGCTGTAGAAGAATTCGCAACAAATGGCCGGCATTTCGCCGATCAAGCCAGCCTGATCGAAGCGCTTCGCCTCGAATCGGGTGACACCACTGTACTTATTAAAGGTTCACGCAGCGCCGCGATGGAGAAAATCGTCGCGGCTCTTTGTGGCACGTCTGGGGAGATTCACTAAATGCTGCTGCTGCTGGCCGAGTACCTGCAACAGTTCCACACTGGTTTCGCTGTATTCCAGTACCTGACACTGCGCGGAATTCTCGGTGTGCTCACTGCACTGGTTATCGCGCTGTGCCTCGGCCCGTGGATGATCCGTACCTTGCAAACCCGTCAAATCGGCCAATCGGTGCGTAATGACGGCCCGCAATCGCACCTGTCGAAGAAAGGCACTCCGACCATGGGTGGCGCGCTGATCCTGTCTGCCATTACCGTCAGCACCCTGCTGTGGGCAGACCTGAGCAACCGTTATGTCTGGGTGGTTCTGGCTGTAACCCTGCTGTTCGGCGCTGTGGGCTGGGTGGATGACTACCGCAAGGTGATCGAGAAGAACTCGCGTGGCCTGCCGAGCCGCTGGAAGTATTTCTGGCAGTCGGTATTTGGTCTAAGCGCTGCCGTGTTCCTTTATATGACGGCGCAAACACCGGTAGAAACCACACTGATCCTGCCGCTGCTGAAAGATGTCAGCATTCCGCTGGGCGCTGGCTTCGTCGTACTGACCTATCTGGTAATCGTGGGCTCAAGCAACGCGGTCAACCTGACTGACGGTCTTGATGGTCTGGCCATTCTCCCAACCGTGATGGTTGGCGGTGCGCTGGGAATCTTCTGCTACCTGTCGGGCAACGTGAAATTCGCTGATTACCTGCTGATTCCTTACGTGCCAGGCGCGGGTGAGCTGATCGTGTTTTGCTCGGCGCTGGTGGGTGCCGGTCTCGGTTTCCTCTGGTTCAACACCTATCCGGCTCAGGTCTTCATGGGTGACGTTGGCGCGCTGGCGCTGGGCGCTGCACTGGGCACCATCGCCGTCATCGTGCGCCAGGAAGTGGTGCTGTTCATCATGGGCGGCGTGTTCGTGATGGAAACCCTGTCGGTCATTATCCAGGTCGCTTCATTCAAGTTGACCGGCAAGCGCGTATTCCGCATGGCGCCGATCCATCACCACTTCGAATTGAAGGGCTGGCCGGAGCCGCGGGTGATTGTACGTTTCTGGATCATCACCGTGATTTTGGTGTTGATCGGTCTTTCCACTTTGAAATTGCGTTGAGGACACGATGAGCCTGATCGCTACAGACAACTTCCGCATTATTGTCGGCCTCGGCAAAAGTGGCATGTCGCTGGTGCGCTTCCTCGCGCGTCAGGGTGCCC
The DNA here is from genome assembly GCF_900682675.2 of Pseudomonas marincola. Taxonomy (NCBI): domain Bacteria; kingdom Pseudomonadati; phylum Pseudomonadota; class Gammaproteobacteria; order Pseudomonadales; family Pseudomonadaceae; genus Pseudomonas; species Pseudomonas marincola. The sequence continues at coordinate 1,175,168 of NZ_LR215729.2, forward strand.
GCTTTGCCGTGGCAGACACACGTGCGAATCCTCCGGAGCTGGCCACTTTGCGTGAACAGTTCCCAGAGGTCGAAGTGCGCTGTGGCGAGCTGGATGTCGAGTTCCTCTGCCGCGCCAGCGAGTTGCTGGTGAGCCCGGGTCTGGCCATTGCAACGCCGCAGTTGCAGGAAGCGGCCAGGCGCGGGGTCAAGTTGTCGGGCGATATCGACCTGTTTGCCCGTCACGCCAAAGCACCGATTGTGGCGATCACCGGTTCCAACGCAAAAAGCACCGTGACTACGCTGGTTGCCGAAATGGCCGCAGCAGCGGGCAAGAAGGTCGCCGCAGGCGGTAACCTGGGTACGCCAGCGCTGGATTTGTTGTCCGATGATGTCGAGCTTTATGTGCTTGAGCTGTCGAGCTTCCAGCTGGAAACCACCGAGCAGTTAAACGCCGAAGTGGCAACGTGCCTGAACATCAGCGAAGACCACATGGATCGCTACGCCGATCTGCCGGCTTATCATCTTGCCAAGCACCGCATTTTTCGTGGCGCACGTCAGGTTGTGGTGAATCGCGACGATCCGTTGTCGCGGCCGCTGATTGCCGATCAGGTGCCTTGCTGGAACTACGGCTTGGGTAAGCCGGACTTCCAGCGTTTCGGTTTGATCGATGAAAACGGCGAGAAATGCCTCGGCTTCAAATTCGATGCCTTGATGCCGGTCCGCGAGCTGAAAATTCGCGGCGCGCATAACCAGTCGAATGCTTTGGCCGCTTTAGCGCTGGGCCATGCAGTCGGCCTGCCGATGGCGGCCATGCTGGAAACGCTCAAACAGTTCACCGGCCTTGCTCACCGTTGTCAGTGGGTTCGCGAGCTGCGCGGTGTGAATTATTACGATGACTCCAAAGCCACGAACGTTGGCGCTGCACTGGCTGCTATCGAAGGCTTGGGTGCGGATATCAGCGGCAAGCTGGTGTTGATCGCCGGTGGTGATGGCAAGGGCGCAGACTTCTCGGCGTTGGCCAAGCCAGTGGCACGTTTCTGCCGCGCGGTTGTTTTGTTGGGTCGCGATGCGCCGTTGCTGGCTGCAACGCTGGCTGACAGCGCACCGCTGGTGCATGTGAGCACGCTGCAAGAAGCGGTTGCGCGTTGCGCCGAGTTGGCCGAGGCGGGTGATGCTGTGCTGCTGTCGCCGGCATGCGCGAGCCTGGACATGTTCAAGAATTTCGAAGAGCGCGGTCGGCTCTTTGCACAAGCGGCGGAGGCGTTGAACTGATGTTCGAATTCCTGCGCCCTTATCCGTCACCGCTGTTCGGCCCACGCGGCATGAGCATGGACTTCCCGCTGCTGGCAGGTTGCCTGGCACTGCTGGGTATTGGTCTGGTGATGATCGCCTCGGCGTCTACCGAAGTGGCTGCGGTGAATACCGGCAGCCCGCTGTATTACATGATCCGTCACCTGATCTATCTGCTGATTGGTCTGGGCGCGGCCGGCATTGTGCTGATGATTCCGATTGCCACATGGCAGCGTTACGGCTGGATGCTGCTGCTCGTGGCATTTGCCCTGTTGCTGATGGTGCTGATTCCGGGGGTTGGCCGTGAGGTGAACGGCTCGATGCGCTGGATCGGTTTCGGTGCATTCAACGTGCAGCCTTCAGAAATCGCCAAAGTCTTTGTGGTGTTGTTCCTTGCCGGTTATCTGGTTCGTCGTCAGGAGCAGGTCCGCGAAAGCTGGGCCGGTTTCATCAAGCCATTCGCCGTGCTGATGCCGATGGCGCTGTTGCTGCTGCTTGAGCCTGACTTCGGTGCAACGGTGGTGATGTTCGGTGCTGCGGCTGCCATGTTGTTCCTTGGTGGTGTTGGCCTGTTCCGCTTCGGGGTCATGGTGCTGCTGGCTGTTGGTGCTGTGGTCTGGCTGGTACAAGACCCGTATCGCTGGGCGCGTATGACCAACTTCGCCGACCCATGGGCCGATCAGTTCGGCGCGGGCTACCAGTTGAGTCAGGCCCTGATCGCATTTGGTCGTGGCGAGTGGATTGGCGTTGGCCTCGGCAACAGTATTCAGAAGCAGTTCTACCTGCCAGAAGCGCACACCGACTTCGTGTTCTCGGTACTCGCTGAAGAACTCGGCATGGTTGGCGCACTGACCACCGTGGCGCTGTTTGTGTTCGTCAGCGTTCGCGCTCTGTACATCGGTTTGTGGGCCGAGAAGGCCAAGCAGTTCTTCGCCGCTTACGTGGCCTACGGTCTGGCATTTCTGTGGATCGGCCAGATCCTGATCAACATCGGCGTAAACGTCGGCCTGCTGCCAACCAAAGGTCTTACCCTGCCGTTCCTAAGTTACGGCGGCAGCTCGCTGGTTATTTGCTGCGTCAGTCTGGCGCTGTTGCTGCGCATCGAGTGGGAGCGTCGGACCTCGCTCGGCAGCGAAGATGTCGATTTCACCGAGTCGGATTTTGCCGATCTGGCGACTGCACCTGTAAAGGAGGTCGCTCGTGGCCGGTAATGTTCTGATCATGGCAGGCGGTACTGGCGGGCACGTGTTCCCGGCGCTGGCCTGTGCAAGCGAATTCAAGGCGCGCGGTTACAGCGTGCATTGGTTGGGCACTCCGCGTGGCATCGAAAACGAACTGGTGCCGGCTGCCGGTTTGCCACTGCACCTGATCGATGTCAGTGGATTGCGTGGCAAGGGCAAACTGTCGCTGCTCAAGGCGCCGTTCCAGCTGCTCAAGGCGCTGTATCAAGCGCGCAAAGTCATGCGCCAGTTGCAGCCAGTCTGCGTGCTCGGCATGGGCGGTTATGTGACCGGGCCAGGCGGCTTGGCGGCACGCCTGTGTGGCGCACCTTTGATCATTCATGAGCAAAACGCCGTGGCCGGTACGGCTAACCGCAGCCTGGCGCCTTTCGCCGCTCGCGTGTGTGAAGCCTTCCCGAACACCTTCAGCGCATCCGACAAGCGCCGTACCACCGGCAACCCGGTGCGTGAAGAACTGTTCCTGGAAACCCCGCGTCAACCGCTGGCCAATCGCAAGCCGCGTTTGCTGGTTTTGGGCGGCAGTCTGGGCGCTGAACCACTGAATAAATTGCTGCCTGAAGCGCTGTCGTTGATTGACCCTGAAGTGCGCCCCGAGGTGTTTCATCAGGCGGGCAAGCAACACAGTGAAATTACTGGCGAACGATATCGCAATGTAGGCGTCGAAGCGCAAGTCGCCCCATTTATCAAGGACATGGCGCAGGCCTATGGTTGGGCAGACATGGTTATTTGTCGTGCAGGTGCGCTAACGGTCAGTGAATTGGCGGCAGCGGGTTTGCCAGCATTCTTGCTGCCATTGCCCCATGCGATTGACGACCACCAGACACGCAACGCCGAATTTCTCGCGAACGAGGGTGCCGCAGTGCTCCTCCCGCAACGCTCCACTGACGCGGCAATGCTGGCCGCGCAGCTGAACGAGGTTTTGATGCAGCCACAAAAACTAACAACCATGGCCACTACTGCCCGTAGCCTGGCCAAACCTGACGCCACACGCAGCGTCGTTGAGATTTGCCTGGAGGTGGCCCGTGGTTGAGTCGCAGAAAGCCGCACCGCAACCCGAAATGCGCCGTATCCGTAATATCCACTTCGTCGGTATCGGCGGCGCGGGCATGTGCGGCATCGCCGAAGTACTGCTGAATCTGGGCTATCAGGTCTCCGGCTCCGACCTCAAGGCATCGGCCGTGACTGATCGTCTGGAAAAATTCGGCGCGAAAATCTTTATCGGTCACCAGTCTGATAACTCGGCCCACGCCGATGTGCTGGTGGTCTCGAGCGCAGTCAATACTGCCAACCCGGAAGTCGCCAGTGCGCTGGAACGTCGCGTTCCGGTAGTGCCGCGTGCCGAGATGCTCGCCGAGCTGATGCGCTACCGCCACGGTGTCGCCGTTGCCGGTACGCACGGCAAAACCACGACCACCAGTCTGTTGGCTTCGGTATTTGCTGCCGGCGGCCTTGATCCGACATTCGTCATCGGTGGCCGTCTGAATGCCGCGGGCACCAATGCCCAGCTGGGCACCAGCCGTTACCTGATTGCCGAAGCTGACGAAAGTGATGCCAGCTTCCTGCACCTGCAGCCAATGGTTGCCGTGGTCACCAACATCGACATGGACCACATGAGCACCTATGAAGGTGACTTCAACAAGTTGAAGAAAACCTTCATCGAATTCCTGCACAACCTGCCGTTCTACGGGCTGGCCGTGATGTGTGTGGATGATCCGGTGGTCTGCGAAATTCTGCCGCACGTGGCGCGCCCGACCGTGACCTACGGTTTTGCCGAAGGTGCCGACGTGCGTGCGATCAATGTTCGCCAGGAAGGCATGCGCACCTTCTTCACCGTATTGCGCCCGGATCGCGAGCCGCTGGATGTCTCGGTAAACATGCCGGGCAACCACAACGTGCTCAACTCGCTGGCCACAATTGCCATCGCCACCGATGAAGGCATTTCTGATGAAGCCATCGTTCAGGGCCTTTCCGGCTTCCAGGGCGTGGGTCGTCGTTTCCAGGTGTATGGCGAGCTGCCGGTTGAAGGCGGTGAAGTGATGCTGGTTGATGACTACGGCCATCACCCGCGCGAAGTAGCTGCGGTAATCAAGGCTGTTCGCGGTGGCTGGCCGGATCGTCGCCTGGTCATGGTTTACCAGCCGCACCGTTTCAGCCGTACCCGCGATCTGTATGACGATTTCGTTCAGGTTCTCGGCGAGACCAACGTGCTGCTGTTGATGGAAGTTTATCCGGCAGGCGAGGAGCCGATTCCGGGCGCCGACAGCCGTCAGCTGTGCCACAGCATCCGTCAGCGCGGCCAGTTGGACCCTATTTATATCGAGCGTGGTGTCGATCTGGCGCCACTGATCAAGCCGCTACTGCGTGCCGGCGACATCCTGCTGTGTCAGGGCGCGGGCGACATCGGCGGTTTGGCTCCACAACTGTTGCAGAGCCCGCAGTTTGCAGTGGCTTCAGGTAAAGCTAAATGAGTACTGAAAAATTGAAATCTCAGCTGCCGGTCAGCGCTTTTGGTCGCGTCGCCGTCCTGTTCGGCGGCAAAAGCGCCGAGCGTGAAGTGTCCCTGAAGTCGGGCGCTGCGGTACTGAGTGCGTTGCAGGCCGCTGGTGTTGATGCGTTCGGCATCGATGTTGGCGACGACCTGCTGCAGCGCTTGCTTAGCGAGAAAATCGACCGCGCGTTCATCGTGCTGCACGGTCGTGGCGGTGAAGACGGCAGCATGCAGGGCTTGCTCGAATGCGCAGGCATTCCTTTCACCGGCAGCGGCATTCTGGCCTCGGCACTGGCGATGGACAAACTGCGCACCAAGCAGGTTTGGCAGAGCCTGGGCTTGCCGACGCCACGCCACGCTGCACTGTCGAGCATTGAAGATTGCCAGCAGGCTGGCGCGGAGCTGGGTTTCCCGTTGATCGTCAAGCCGGCTCACGAAGGCTCGAGCATCGGCATGGCCAAGGTTGCCAACGTTGAAGAACTGATCGGTGCGTGGCAAACCGCCAGCCAGTTCGACAGCCAGGTGCTGGTTGAGCAGTGGATTCAGGGACCGGAATTCACCATCGCAACGCTGCGTGGTCAGGTCTTGCCAGTGATTGGTCTGGGCACGCCGCACAGCTTTTACGATTACGACGCCAAGTATCTGGCCAATGATACCCAGTACCGCATTCCGTGCGGCCTCGACGCTGACAAGGAAGCCGAACTGCAGCAGCTCACCGAGCGCGCTTGCGAAGCAGTAGGCATTCAGGGCTGGGCGCGGGTTGACGTGATGCAGGATGCGCAGGGCGCGTTCTGGTTGCTCGAAGTGAATACCGTGCCAGGCATGACCGATCACAGCCTGGTGCCAATGGCGGCCAAAGCGGCCGGTCTGGATTTTCAACAACTGGTGTTGGCGATTCTCGCCGACAGTATTGAGGCTCGGGGTTAAGTCATGAACGCCATCCTTCGTCATCAGCCAGGCACCAATGGCGCACCTTTGCGTGCCAAGCCTGCGCAGCGCGGCGCCAGCCGTTTGGTGGCCAAGGAGCCGTTGAGCAAGCGCTTGCCGAAACCGAGCTTCAAGTTTCTCAAGAGCGTGACCTGGCCGTTGCTGCTGTTGGCGCTGGGGATTGGCGCGTATGAAGCGTCGCTGCGTTTGCTGCCGTATGCCGATCAGCCGATTTCGAAAATCAGCGTTGATGGCGACTTGAGCTACATCAGCCAGCAGTCGGTGCAGGAACGCATCGCTCCGTTTGTCTCGGCGAGCTTCTTCAGCGTGGATCTGGTCGGTATGCGTCACGAACTTGAAAGCATGCCGTGGATCGCCAGCGCACAAGTGCGTCGCGTATGGCCAGACCAGGTGCAGATCAAGCTCGAAGAACAACTGCCAATCGCTCGCTGGGGCGATGCAGCGCTGTTGAACAATCAGGGCCAGTCGTTTGCCCCGCAGGAACTGGCGAATTATCAGCACCTGCCGCAGCTCTACGGTCCGCAGCGGGCGCAGCAAAAAGTGATGCAGCAGTATCAAGTGCTCAGCCAGATGTTGCGCCCCATTGGCTTTACCGTCGCGCGCCTTGAACTGCGTGATCGTGGCAGCTGGTTTTTAACCACGGGTCAGGGCATCGAGATGCTGCTGGGCCGCGATCATCTGATCGACAAGATTCGCCGCTTCATGACCATTTATGACAAGAAGCTGAGTGACCAAATAGAGAATATAGCGCGGATCGATCTGCGTTACTCCAACGGCCTGGCCGTTGCGTGGCGTGAACCGGCCGTGATCACGGCAGCTAACACTGCTGTCGTGCAGTGAATCAGGAGAAGGCAAGACAAATGGCAAACGTGCAGAGCGGAAAGATGATCGTTGCTCTCGACATCGGCACTTCGAAAGTAGTGGCGCTGGTGGGTGAGGTCGCGGCTGATGGCCAGCTGGAAATCGTCGGTATCGGTACTCATCCCTCGCGCGGCCTGAAGAAGGGCGTCGTGGTCAACATTGAGTCCACCGTGCAGTCGATCCAGCGTGCGATCGAGGAAGCCCAGTTGATGGCAGGCTGCCGGATTCACTCGGCGTTTGTCGGCGTTGCCGGTAACCATATCCGCAGCCTGAACTCCCACGGGATTGTCGCCATCCGTGATCGTGAGGTCAGCCAGGCCGACCTCGAACGCGTACTCGATGCTGCTCAGGCCGTTGCAATTCCTGCTGATCAGCGGGTTCTGCATACGCTGCCGCAGGATTACGTGATTGATAACCAGGAAGGCGTTCGCGAGCCGCTGGGCATGAGTGGCGTTCGTCTCGAAGCCAAAGTGCACGTTGTTACCTGTGCAGTGAATGCAGCGCAGAACATCGAGAAGTGCGTGCGCCGCTGCGGCCTTGAGGTTGACGACATTATCCTTGAGCAACTGGCTTCGGCTTACGCGGTACTCACCGACGACGAGAAAGAGCTGGGCGTTTGCCTGGTCGATATTGGCGGCGGCACCACCGATATCTGCATCTTCACCGAAGGCGCAATTCGCCACACAGCGGTGATTCCGATTGCCGGCGATCAAGTCACCAACGACATCGCCATGGCGCTGCGTACCCCTACGCAGTACGCCGAAGAAATCAAAATTCGTTACGCCTGCGCACTGGCCAAGCTGGCCGGCGCGGGCGAAACAATCAAAGTCCCGAGCGTGGGTGATCGTCCGCCGCGCGACCTTTCACGTCAGTCTTTGGCTGAAGTGGTCGAGCCGCGTTATGACGAACTGTTCACCCTCATTCAGGCGGAGCTGCGGCGCAGCGGGTACGAGGATCTGATCCCAGCCGGGATCGTTCTCACCGGTGGCACCGCGAAGATGGAAGGCGCAGTCGAGTTGGCGGAAGAGATCTTCCACATGCCGGTTCGTTTGGGTTTGCCGTTGAGTGTCAAAGGGCTTGCTGATGTTGTACGCAACCCGATTTATTCGACCGGTGTGGGGTTGTTGATGTACGGGCTGCAGAAGCAGCACGACGGCATCTCGATGTCATCGATCGGCAGTTACAGCGACGAGGCCAAGGCGCCTGTACTTGAGCGCTTCAAGCGTTGGGTCCAGGGAAATTTCTAAAGTAAAACCGCATCTGCAGTAGGCGTTACAACTAGAAAGTAAAAAGGAGAGGGAAAATGTTCGAACTCGTAGACAACATCCCGCAAACAGCGGTCATTAAAGTAATCGGTGTCGGCGGTGGCGGCGGTAACGCAGTCAACCACATGACGACTTGCAACATTGAAGGCGTTGAGTTCATCTGCGCCAACACTGACGCACAAGCCCTGAAGAACATTGGTGCGCGCACTGTTCTGCAACTGGGTACCGCTGTGACCAAAGGTCTGGGCGCTGGCGCCAATCCTGAAGTCGGCCGTCAGGCTGCAATGGAAGACCGCGAGCGTGTAGCTGAAGTCCTGCAAGGCTCCGACATGGTGTTCATCACCACGGGCATGGGCGGCGGTACCGGTACTGGTGCAGCGCCTGTAATTGCTCAGGTTGCCAAGGAAATGGGGATTCTGACCGTTGCCGTGGTAACGCGTCCGTTCCCGTTCGAAGGCCGTAAGCGTATGCAGATCGCTGACGAGGGTATTCGTGCCCTGTCTGAAAGCGTCGACTCGCTGATCACTATTCCTAACGAAAAACTGCTGACCATCCTCGGCAAAGACGCCAGCCTGCTGTCGGCATTCGCCAAGGCTGACGATGTTCTCGCCGGTGCCGTGCGCGGTATCTCCGATATCATCAAGCGCCCGGGCATGATCAACGTCGACTTCGCCGACGTTAAAACCGTCATGAGCGAAATGGGCATGGCGATGATGGGTACTGGTTGCGCAAGCGGCCCGAACCGCGCTCGCGAAGCCACTGAAGCGGCTATCCGCAACCCGCTGCTGGAAGATGTAAACCTGCAGGGCGCCCGTGGCATCCTGGTTAACATCACCGCCGGTCCTGACCTGTCGCTGGGTGAGTACTCCGACGTGGGTAACATCATCGAGCAGTTCGCATCCGAGCACGCGACCGTCAAGGTCGGTACCGTGATCGATCCGGACATGCGTGATGAGCTGCACGTCACCGTAGTGGCTACAGGTCTGGGTGCCAAGCTCGAGAAGCCGGTCAAGGTTATCGACAACACCGTTCAGGTCTCGACCGCTCCAGTGTCGAACAACGCTCAGACTCCAGCGCCTGCGCCGGTGCGTAATGAGCACACCGTCAACTACAAGGACTACGAGCGTCCGACCGTTCAGCGTCAGAGCCACAGCGGCGCGGCCACAGCCGCTAAGCTCAATCCTCAGGACGATCTGGACTATCTGGACATCCCGGCATTCCTGCGTCGTCAGGCCGATTAATGAAATGTATCAGGAGCATTGGGACGATTGGTGTTCAGCAAAGGCCGGTTCTGCTATTATCGCCGGCCATTGTTGAAAACAATTCGCAACTAGCGCTATAGCGGCCAAGCCCATGATTAAACAACGCACCCTGAAGAACATCATCCGCGCCACTGGCGTTGGCCTGCATTCCGGGGAGAAGGTATACCTGACCCTGAAGCCGGCACCTGTGGACACGGGTATCGTGTTCCGTCGTACCGACCTTGATCCCGTCGTGGAAATTGCCGCGAACGCGGACAACGTTGGTGAAACCACCATGTCGACCACGCTGGTCAACGGTGATGTCAAGGTGGATACGGTTGAGCATTTGCTTTCGGCCATGGCTGGCCTGGGCATCGATAACGCCTACGTCGAGCTCTCCGCATCCGAAGTGCCAATCATGGACGGCAGCGCGGGTCCATTTGTATTCCTGATTCAATCGGCGGGTTTGCAAGAGCAGGAAGCGGCTAAGAAGTTCATCCGCATCAAGCGCGAAGTGACTGTGGTCGAGGGCGACAAGCGCGCCACGTTCGTCCCGTTTGATGGTTTCAAAGTGAGCTTCGAGATCGATTTCGATCATCCGGTTTTCCGCAATCGTACGCAGTCGGCCAGTGTCGATTTTTCCAGCACATCTTTCGTCAAGGAAGTGAGCCGGGCTCGCACATTCGGTTTCATGCGTGACATCGAGTTCCTCCGTTCGCAGAACCTTGCGCTCGGTGGCAGCGTCGATAACGCCATTGTGGTGGATGAGTTTCGGGTACTTAACGAAGACGGCCTGCGTTATGAGGACGAATTCGTTAAGCATAAGATTCTCGATGCAATCGGTGATCTTTACCTGCTCGGTAACAGCTTGATTGGTGAGTTCCGTGGTTTCAAATCGGGTCACGCCCTGAACAATCGTCTGCTTCGCGCTTTGATCGAACAGACGGATGCCTGGGAAACTGTGACATTCGATGATGCCAGCAGCGCACCGATCTCCTACATGCGCCCGGTTGCGGCGGTGTAAGTAATAAACTCTCTTCTTTTTGTTTTCGGGGCCACCTTCGGGTGGCCTCTTTTTATTCGTCGCCAGCCAACGCCGGCAAGTGCCCCGATGGATTTATTCGGACGGGGTTACATGCTTGGCCAGGCGCTCTAATGCGGCTCGCAGTTTTGGATCGCTGATGCTATCGGCGGTTTCCTGGATGTTTTCTGCGGCGCTGGCCGATAAACAAAAAGTGCGACCGGGTACACGCCTTTCGGCAGTCGGTGGTTGCACCTTGAAGTGTATCTTGGTTAAGGTCGCGAACGCTTCGAGCGCCTGCAACTGTTTAAGCAGGCGTCGTTGCTGGTAACGCAGGCGGGTGGCCCAATGGCCATCGGTGACAATTAGCAACAGGCAGCCGTCACGCCACGATGCTATATGGCAGTGTTCACGGGCAGCTGGCTGTAACTGGCTCTCAACAAGTTGCTGCAGTTGATCAAGCTTCTGAGCTTGATGGAACAGCGCTTTGAGTGGCTTCACTTCACGCAGTAGCGCGGAAGTGGCCTTAGCCGGTAAAGGGCGAAACGTCATGGCTGAACGCCTTGAATTGTGAAGCCGTCATGGTAGCAGAATACCTGCTGCCAGCTTTGGCTTCACCAGAGGGGAAGTTGTGCAAATAATCTTATTAAGTCGGCGCCACGGCGCCGCTCGTACGGTGAGTCTGGACATGCGCTGGATGGCCTTGGGCCTGGCGATGTTTCTGGCTGTATCGTTGAGTATGGGGGCCGCATTTGCGACCTGGATCCATGCGCCGATAGACACCGCAATTCTGCAAACTGCCGAAGTCACTCAGGCGCTTGATGAACAACGTGCCGAGGTCGGTGAAGTGCGCGTCGATGCGCAGCGCCAACTGGATGCTTTCGCCGGCCACGTTGCCGAATTGCAGGCACGCCTGACGCGTCTGGATGCGCTGGGTGAGCGCTTGACCGAGTTGGCTGATCTGGACTCGAGCGAGTTCGATTTTTCGCTGAATGTGGGGCAGGGCGGGCCGGATGATGCTTTGCAGGAATCGGCCTACGCACCGCCATCATTCATGAGCACACTGGACGATCTGGCCTTGCAGCTCGACAGCCGCGAAAGCCAGTTGCAGGTGCTTGAGCAACTGCTGGCTGAACGTCGTCTCAGCGAGTCTGAATACCTCGCCGGTCAGCCGGTTTTGCAGGGCTATGTGTCATCCCATTATGGCCGCCGTACAGACCCGTTGACCGGGCGCTCCAGCGTGCACAAAGGAGTCGATTTCGCTGCCAAGGCAGGCAGCCCGGTAGTGGCTGTGGCCGCAGGGGTTGTGACCTTTTCCGGAGTCAAAAGAGGCTACGGCAATGTGGTCGAAATCAGCCATGCCGATGGTTACACAACCTTGTACGGGCACAATCGTCGTAATATGGTGCAGGTCGGGGATCTGGTCAAACGTGGCCAAACTATCGCTCAGGTAGGCAGCACAGGACGCTCCACTGGGTATCATGTGCACTTCGAAGTAACCAGTAAAGGTCGAGTGGTCAACCCCACCACTTACATCGCGCGAGTGAGCGAAGAACAATAACGCTACTTTCCTGATTGCCTTTTCCGAGTAGAATGCCTCCTTCGCAAGCAGCCTTCAGGGCTGCATGGGCGACTGTAGGGCCGCCCTCCATCCATACGTGTGGGAAGAACCTGTCGATATGTTTGCGCCTTTGTTAAAGAAACTCTTTGGAAGCAAGAACGAGCGTGAAGTTAAGCGCATGCTCAAGACGGTGCAGACCGTCAATGCCTTCGAGGAGCAAATCCTTGCACTCTCGGATGAGCAACTACGTGCCAAAACAGATGAGTTCAAAGCCCGTTTAGCCAAAGGCGAGACGCTTGATCAGCTGTTGCCTGAAGCGTTTGCTGTAGCCCGTGAGGCCGGTAAGCGTGTAATGGGTATGCGCCACTTTGACGTGCAGTTAGTGGGCGGTATGGCCCTGCACGAAGGCAAAATCGCTGAGATGCGCACCGGTGAGGGTAAAACCCTGGTGGCAACCCTGGCGGTATACCTCAATGCATTGTCTGGCAAAGGCGTGCATGTTGTTACGGTAAACGACTATCTTGCCCGTCGTGACGCCAACTGGATGCGCCCGTTGTATGAATTCCTCGGCATGAGCGTTGGCATCGTCACGCCTTTCATGCCGCCGGAAGAGAAGCGCAGCGCCTATGCTGCCGACATCACCTACGGTACCAACAACGAATTCGGTTTCGATTACCTGCGCGACAACATGGCGTTCAGTCTGGACGAGAAATTCCAGCGCGAACTAAACTTCGCGGTAATCGACGAAGTCGACTCAATTCTGATCGATGAGGCGCGTACGCCGCTGATCATCTCGGGTCAGGCCGAAGACAGCTCCAAACTCTACAGCGAAATCAACCGCCTGATTCCGACCCTCAAGCAGCACATCGAGGTAGAAGAGGGCGTGGTTACTCAGGAAGGTCACTACAAGGTCGACGAGAAAACCCGTCAGGTCGAGCTCAACGAGCAGGGCCACCAGTTCATCGAGGACATGCTCACTCAGGCCGGCTTGCTGGCTGAAGGTGAAAGCCTCTATTCGGCGCACAACCTGGGCTTGCTGACTCACGTTTATGCGGGCCTGCGTGCTCACACGCTGTTCCAGCGTAACGTTGAATACATTGTGCAGGATGGTCAGGTTCTGCTGATCGACGAACACACCGGCCGGACCATGCCGGGCCGTCGTTTGTCCGAAGGCCTGCATCAGGCGATCGAAGCGAAGGAAGGCCTGAACATTCAGGCAGAGAGCCAGACACTGGCCTCGACCACCTTCCAGAACTACTTCCGTCTGTACAGCAAGTTGTCCGGCATGACCGGTACAGCTGACACCGAAGCATTCGAATTCCACCAGATCTACGGTCTGGAAGTGATGGTTATTCCGACCAACCGTGCGTTGGCGCGTAAAGATTTCAACGACCTGGTCTATCTGACCCAGGACGAGAAATACGCCGCCATCATTGCCGACATCAAAGAGTGTCAGGCGCAGGGTCGTCCGATTCTGGTCGGTACTGCCACCATCGAAACCTCTGAACACGTTTCCCGCCTGCTCGACAAGGAAGGTATGGAGCACAAGGTGCTCAACGCCAAATTCCACGAGAAGGAAGCTGAAATTATTGCTCAGGCCGGTCGTCCTGGCGCACTGACCATTGCCACCAACATGGCCGGTCGTGGTACCGACATCCTGTTGGGCGGTAACTGGGAAGTTGAAGTGGCTGCACTTGAGAACCCGACGCCTGAACAGGTTGCTCAGGTCAAGAGTGACTGGCAGAAGCGTCACCAGCAGGTGATCGAGTCGGGCGGCTTGCATGTGATCGCTTCCGAACGTCACGAGTCGCGTCGTATCGACAACCAGTTGCGCGGTCGTGCTGGCCGTCAGGGTGACCCGGGTTCGAGCCGCTTCTACCTGTCGCTGGAAGACAGCCTGATGCGCATCTTTGCCTCCGACCGCGTGAAGAACTTCATGAAGGCCCTCGGCATGCAGTCAGGCGAGGCCATCGAGCACCGCATGGTGACCAACGCTATCGAGAAAGCTCAGCGTAAGGTTGAAGGCCGCAACTTCGACATGCGTAAGCAATTGCTCGAGTTCGACGACGTTTCCAACGAACAGCGTAAAGTGATTTATCACATGCGTAACACGTTGCTGGCGTCCGACGACATTGGCGAGACCATTGCCGAGTTCCGCAAGGAAGTCCTCGACAGCACCATCAACGAGCATATCCCGCCGCAGTCACTGCCAGAGCAGTGGAACATCAGTGGTCTGGAAGATGCGTTGTCGACTGCTTTCAGCATTCAGTTGCCGATTCAGCAGTGGCTCGATGATGACCATCAGCTGTACGAAGAGACCCTGCGCGAGCGCATCCTGACTGAAATCGTTAATGCCTATAACGAGAAAGAAGATATGGCCAGTGCCGACGCACTGCGTACCTTCGAGAAGCAGATTCTGCTGCGCGTTCTGGACGACCTGTGGAAAGATCACCTGTCAACCATGGATCACCTGCGTCACGGTATTCACCTGCGCGGCTATGCGCAGAAAAACCCGAAGCAGGAATACAAGCGCGAGTCTTTCGCCCTGTTCCAGGAACTGCTCGATTCGATCAAGCGCGATACCATTCGTGTGCTGTCACATGTTCAGGTTCGCCGCGAAGATCCGGCCGAAGAGGAAGCGCGTCTGCGCGCCGAAGCCGAAGCCATGGCTGAGCGCATGCAGTTCCAGCACGCTGAAGCTTCTGCCCTGAATCAGCCGCAAGCTGAAGCCGAAGAAGCTGAAGTAGCGGTGGCAGTTGCCCCGGCGCGTACCGAGCAGAAAATCGGTCGTAACGAGGCGTGCCCGTGCGGTTCCGGTAAAAAGTACAAGCATTGCCATGGCCAGGTGAACTAAGCAGGCGATAAGCACGCTTCAGCGTTTATCATTGCTAGCCCGGCTATATACGCCGCGAACGGTTTACCGCTCGCGGCGTTTTACCATCCTCTGTGCGCTAGCCTGCGGCTGGCGCGTGTCTCGATAAGGAGCGCTTTCATGGCTGTAGGTCTTGGCCCGTTGTCTACTCTGCACCCGGTTGCAGGATTCGAACTTGGTATTGCCAGTGCGGGCATCAAGCGCGTCGGGCGCAAAGATGTAGTGGTCATGCGCTGCGCTGAAGGCTCCAGCGTTGCCGGGGTCTTTACCCTGAATGCGTTCTGCGCCGCACCGGTGATTCTGGCCAAGAAGAGGGTGTTGGGTAATGTGCGCTATCTGCTCACCAATACCGGCAATGCCAACGCTGGCACGGGTGAGCCGGGCCTCGCCAACGCCGAGCGTACCTGCGCCAAGCTGGCCGAATTGAGCGGTGTTGAGGAAAGCGCGGTATTGCCATTCTCCACCGGTGTCATTGGCGAGCCATTGCCAGTCGAGAAAATCGAAGGCGCGTTGCAGGCCGCTATCGACAACCTCAGCGAACACAACTGGGCGCAGGCTGCCGAAGGCATCATGACCACCGATACGCTGCCCAAGGGCGCGAGCCGTCAGTTCGAGCATGATGGCGTGACCATTACGGTAACGGGGATCAGCAAGGGCGCGGGCATGATCAAGCCGAACATGGCGACCATGCTTGGTTACATCGCAACCGATGCCAAAGTCAGCCAGGGCGTGTTGCAAGACCTGCTGCGCGATGCTGCGAACAAGTCGTTCAATCGCATCACCATTGATGGCGACACCTCGACCAATGATTGCTGCATGTTGATTGCCACCGGCAAAGCTGCGCTGCCGGAAGTGACTCAGGCCAGCGGCACGCTGTTCACTGCCTTGAAAAAAGCTGTGTTCGAAGTGTGCATGGAAGTGGCGCAGGCTATCGTGCGTGACGGTGAAGGTGCGACCAAGTTCGTGACCGTGGCCGTTAATGGCGGCGCCACCCATCAGGAATGCCTGGACGTGGGTTACGCGGTGGCGCATTCGCCGCTGATCAAGACCGCACTGTTTGCCTCTGACCCGAACTGGGGCCGGATTCTGGCCGCTGTCGGCCGGGCTGGCGTGGCGCAACTGGATGTCAGCAAGATTGATGTGTTCCTCGGTGATGTGTGCATCGCCAGCCGTGGTTGCCGTGCGGCGAGTTACACCGAAGAGCAGGGCAGCGCCGTAATGGCGCAGGAAGAGATCACCATCCGCATCGAGCTGGGTCGTGGCACCTGCAGCGAAACTATCTGGACCACTGACTTGTCGCATGAGTACGTTAAGATCAACGCGGAATATCGCACCTGAGTCGGTGCTTTACTGCCACGGTTGATATTGTTGTTTTCAAATGACAAATTCAGGGACGCTTCGGCGTCCCTGTCTTTTGCAACCTGACCAAGGAACACCTCATGTCTCTGCAATTGGTGATTGGTGACAAGCGTTATTCGTCGTGGTCGCTGCGTGCGGCGCTGGCCCTGGAACTCACAGGCGCGCCTTACACAGAGCAACTGATTCTGCTCAATCGTCCCGACACCCAGGCGCTGATCCTCAAGCACTCACCCACCGCCAAAGTGCCGCTGCTGAAGACCGCAGATGGCCCGGTGTGGGATTCACTGGCAATTGCCGAGTATCTGGCTGAGTCTTATCCACAGGCGCACTTGTGGCCGCGTGAGCGTTATGCCCGGGCGCGTGCCCGCAGTGCTTGCGCCGAGATGCACAGCGCCTTCGTCGCACTGCGTACGCACATGCCGATGGACTTGCAGCGCAATGAAGCCTTGGCCGAGGTGCCGGAAGCGGTACGCGCCGACATTCAGCGGGTGTGTAACCTGTGGCTGGAGTGCCGCGAGCTGTTCGGGGCGGAGGGGCCTTATCTGTTCGGCAGCGTGAGCCTGGTCGATGCCTTCTTTGCGCCAGTGGCTTGCCGGTTGCGCAGCTATAAAGTCGAGCTGCCAGCGGTGGCCGAGGATTATGTAAACACCATCTATCAATGGCCGGCATTTCAGAAGTGGTATCAGGCCGCGCTAGAGGAGTAACGCTTGAAACGCATACACGTGGCGGCTGCGGTGATACGCGGTGCAGACGGCCGGATTCTGATTGCCAAACGCGCCGATACCCAGCATCAGGGCGGTTTGTGGGAGTTCCCGGGCGGCAAGGTCGAGGGCTCTGAAACCGTGCGTGAAGCACTGGTGCGCGAGCTGCAGGAAGAGCTGGCGATCAGCGTAATCAAGGCTCAGCCGCTGATACAGGTGCAGCACGATTATCCTGATAAGCACGTACTGCTGGATGTCTGGGAAGTCAGTGAGTTTAGCGGCGAGCCGCATGGCGCCGAAGGGCAGCCGCTGGCGTGGGTCAGTGCCAGGCAACTGTCCGAGTATGAGTTTCCGCAGGCCAATCAGCCGATCGTCGCGGCCGCGCGTTTGCCGGAGCAATACCTGATTACTCCGCAGGACTTGTCGGCCAGTGAGCTGCTTAATGGCATTCACCGGGCGGTCAGTCAGGGCGCTGGTTTGTTGCAGCTGCGCGCGCCGGCGATGTTTGATCCCGAATACCGTACGCTCGCACTGGACGCGATTGGCCTCTGCGCCGGGCGCGCACAGGTCATGCTTAAAGGCCCACTCGAATGGCTTAGCGATTTCCCGGCGGCGGGCTGGCATCTGACCAGCAAGCAACTGACTGAGCTGGCTGGTGGCGAGCGCCCGATTCAGGCCTCGCGCTGGCTGGCAGCCTCTTGCCATTCCTTGGCTGAGCTTGAGATGGCTGCGCAACTAGGCGTCGATTTCGTGACCTTGTCTCCGCTGGCGGCGACGCAGACTCATCCCGAGGCCCAGCCTCTGGGCTGGACGCTGTGCGAGCAATGGATCAAACAAACAAATCTGCCGGTATTTCTGTTGGGTGGCGTCGGCCCGGATGACGCCGCACAAGCCCGTAAGATGGGTGCGCAGGGTGTCGCGGGGATTCGCGCATTCTGGCCTGTGGCGTTATAAGCAGGCGATTGACTTGGGGTGCTGTGATGTTGCGCAGTGCTGAATGGATGTTGGCAATGGCGATTTTATGGCATCAGTACTTAGCGTAATCCTGCCGGTTTTTGCGCTCATCTTGCTCGGTTTTATTTGTCGGCGGCTGGAGTTGCTTGGGCCGACGGCAGCCTCCGAAATCAACCGCATGGTGGTCTGGCTGTGCCTGCCAGCCATGCTCTTCAATGCCACGGCGTCAGCCAGTTGGGCGCACTTCTGGGAGCCGGGCTTTATTGCGGCCTACACCGCGGGCACCATCGCTGTCTTCTTGATTACGCTCATCTGGCGCTGGCGCGTACACAAGAGTCTGGCCGATGCCAGTATCCAAGGCCTCAGCGCCTCTTATGCGAACACTGGGTACATGGGAATTCCCCTGTGCATACTGGTGTTTGGCGATGCGGGTTTGCAGCCGGCACTGATTTCCAGCCTGATCGTAATCTGCGTGCTGTTTGCGCTGGCCGTGGTGTGCATCGAAGTGGCACTGCAAAGCGAGCCCAGCCTGTTTAATGCGGTGCGCAAAGTGGCGTTGGCCTTGTTGAAGAATCCACTGGTGGTTTCGCCCTTGCTCGGTGGCGTCTGGGCCGCCAGTGGTTTTAGCGTTGCGCTGCCGGCGCAGCGTGTGCTGGATTTGCTCGCCGCGGCAACAGCGCCGTGTGCGCTGATTTCGCTGGGGTTGTTTCTCGCCCACAAACAGGTTGGCCGCAGCGATGGCAGCTTACCGCTGGTTGCGCTGAAGCTGGTCGTACATCCGTTTCTGGTGTGGCTGCTGGCCTATCAGATACTCGATCTGCCGCCACTCTGGGCGCATTCGGCGTTACTGCTGAGCGCGCTGCCAACTGGAACCGGGCCCTTCATGCTGGCCGAGTATTACCAGCGCGACGCGGCGGTGGTGTCGCGCAGTATTTTGTTCTCCACACTGGGCTCGCTGGTCACTCTGTCGCTGTGTCTGTACGTAATCCAGTTGCATCCTTGAGTGGTGCTTTCGCCAGCGCCGGTCGGTAAAGGATCAGGTAGTAAGTACTCAAGCTGATCAGCCAACAGATCAATAACGTCCAGACGTTATGCGAGAGGAAGTGCGCCCCTTGCAGCATGCGCCCCACCGAGAAAATCGTGCCCACCGCGAGCACGCCAATTAACGCGGCCTTGGCGGCGCGAGGGCGACGGTCGCGCCAGACGAAAAACAATGCCAGCCAGGAAAACCCGGTGCTGGCATGACCGCCCGGCCAGCAGCGCCCCGGCTTGTCGTTATCGGCCCGGCTGCTGAGCAGTGGCGTATGGGTTTGGCTTCCGCCGAACTCGGTAATGCTCCACGGGCAGGGCACATTGGTCAGCGCCTTGAGAGGTGTGATGACACTGGTCGAAAGCGCAACCGCAAGCACCACGTAACTCAGAGGGCGCCGCCAGTGTTTCAGCTTTGGCCTGAACTGGCAGGTGATCAGCGCGGCGATGGTGAGCAGACCGCAAACGATAATCAGCTGCTTGGCGTAGTCGTGCAGGACATCCTCAAGGAAAAAACTGTGGCCACCGATAAAGCCCGTTTGCGGGCTGTACATTAGGTGCGCAATCGCCAGATCCAGCGGGCTGGGATCAACGCACAGCATCAGCGCCATCAACCCGAGCGGGATGGCATAGGCCAAACGAAAGTTGAATGGGCGTGGAATTGGCGGCAGCGTTTTGAGCATCAGCTCGAACCTTCTTGAACGGTCTCAGTCTGATGCGAAGTTTTAATCATGGGCTGTGAGTGCACTGTTATGCGGTTGTGAAGAAATCGTCAACGTCATTACTTGGCTGTGGATGCGCTGTTGGTGTTTTGACATGACGACTATTCGCCAGCCATCAGATGCCAGTATATTGATCGCTAATTTTGCAAGCCGAGGGCAGGTGTATGCGTATTCTGGTAGTCGAAGATAACAAGGATATTCTGGCTAATGTCCTCGATTTTCTTGCACTCAAGGGTTACACCGTCGACTGTGCACAGGATGGTTTGGGCGGCATGCATCTGGCCGTTACCGAGCAATATGATCTGATCGTGCTGGATGTGATGCTGCCCGGAATGGATGGTTTCCAGATTTGCCAACGGCTGCGTGAAGATGCCCGGCTGGAGACTCCGATCATCATGCTCACCGCCCGCGATACGCTGGACGATCGCCTGCAGGGCCTAGGTGTTGGTGCCGACGATTATCTGGTTAAGCCGTTTGCATTGTCCGAATTGGTTGCCCGTATCGAAGCCGTACTGCGGCGCACGCAGGGCAGCCGCAAGCGCAAGATGCAGGTAGCTGATCTGGTTTACGATCTCGACACGCTGTATATCACCCGCGCTGGCCAGCCGATCAAGCTCAATCCGCTGGGGCTTAAACTGCTCGCCGTGTTGATGCAGAAAAGCCCGGCTGTGGTCCGTCGTGAAACCCTTGAAGAAGCGCTTTGGGGCGATGATTGCCCAGACAGCGACAGCCTGAGAAGCCACATCCATCAACTGCGTCAGGTGCTCGACAAACCGTTCGATGTGCCATTGCTGCATACCATTCACGGCGTGGGTTATCGCTTGGCGGAGTCGCCCAATGGTGTCTAAACAACCCCTGATCCGGCGCATTGTCATCGCCTTTGTGCTGATGACAGTTGTGGTCAGCGGAATCTTCTCGGTGAGTATTGTCGCCACCGTGCACTTTGTTGAAGGGCATCTGGTGCCGCTGGAGCTCGATGGCGAACTGGATAACGTATTGGCGCCCGAGAATCAGGGCGTGTTGCGCCCGCGTCTGGATGGACGCACCCAGCTTTATGCAACCGGGCACGGCGCCGCATTTGCAATTCCGCCATTGTTTGCCAACGTCGAAACCGGCTACTCCGAAGTGACTGATGGTGATCATGCTTACTATGTGATGCGCCGCACCGTTGACGGGCAAGACTACATTCTGGTGCAGGAGCAGCACGAATTTGAAGAGCGCGAGGTGTTGCTCTACAAGATCGTTCTGAGTGGCTTCGTGTTGAGTGTCCTGGCGGCGTGGGGGCTTGGTTTAATGCTGGCCCGTCGGGTGATGGCGCCGGTAATTCGCCTGGCCAACCAAGTGCGCCACCGCGATCAACTGCATCCGCTGGCACCAGCGTTGGCGCCAGATTATCCGGATGATGAAGTCGGGCGTTTAGCCGCCTCATTCGACGGCACACTGGGTCAGTTGCGCGGCACGCTGGAGCGTGAGCAGTTGTTCACCAGTGATGTCAGCCATGAATTGCGCACGCCGCTGATGATCATCTCGACCTCGTGCGAGTTGCTTACTGTGAGCAACAATCTCAATGCCCGCCAGCAAGAACAGGTCCAGCGTATTCGTCGGGCCAGTGAAGATATGCGTGACTTGGTGGAAACCTTCCTGATTCTGGCGCGGCGTAAAACCGATAAACAGGTGCCTGGCGGTGAAGCAACGCTGATCGGTGTTGCGCAGGAACAGATCCAGCAATGGGCGCCGGCGATTGAGGAGAAGGGGTTGAAACTCAGCCTGATCGAGGAGGCGCCTGATGACGGCCAATACAATTTGTCATTCTTGCGAACGGTTATCTCCAACCTGTTACGCAACGCCATGCATTATACCGATCAGGGCGAGATTCGCCTGATTACCGGTAAGCATGGCTTTCGTGTCGAGGATTCCGGCATCGGCATCCCTGAGGAGCTGCATGAATCCGTATTTCAGCCATTTGTGCGGGTTAACCAGCAGCGTGGCGAAGGCCTGGGCTTGGGGCTGTCGCTGGTAAAAAGGGTGTGCGCGCATCAGGGCTGGCAGGTCTCGGTGCATGACGGCGAGGCGGGCGGTACCGTGTTTGAAGTTAAACTGGCCTAAGGTTTCAGGGTTCATAAAACCTTAACCTAAGGCTGTTTCACGGAATTTTCTCATTGTCTTAACAGCCGTTTGATGCGCTTGCCCATAGTCTGCCTGTTACCAAAATCATTAACAGGGCAGGCTGCTGTGGCATCGAAGAACGTCGAACTTGATTTGTCGCCCAGCTATGACGCGGATCAGGATCGCGGGCTTCCAGTACAGGAACAGGCTGGCCTCGTTCGTCGGTTGTCGTTGTGGCGCGGGCAGAAGCTGGCGCGCAAAGCACTGCAACTGGCGGGTGAGCCGAATCTGGTGCTTGATTTTCCAACGCTGAAAGGCCGTTATTGGCCTTTGTTGGCGCATTTGCCGACCCGCGTCGTGCTTGCTGCAGATAGCGGCGAGCCGGACATAAGCCAGCTTATTGCGCGCTACCCGCGCTCGATTACCGAGCGGATCCAACCGCTTGCCGCCACCATGACCAGCATCCCGCTGGATGCCAACGCGGTCGACAGCATTTTCTGCATGCGCTTTATGCAGCAGCAACTGATCGATCCCGCCCAGCGCACGCAGATTCTCAACGAGTTTCACCGGGTCACGCGAGACACGTTAATCATCTCGCTGTGGGTCGACGGTAACTACAAGTCCTGGAAGCGTAGGCGTCTGGAAGCCAGGCGGGCGGCGTTAGGCCAGTCCCGCGTGCGATCAGGGCGCAGTGTGGTTGCGCGCAGTGTAATTGAAAGTGAGTTCAAATCTGTCGGTTTCAATATTCTCGGCAGCTTCGATTTTCTCCCCGGCTACGCCATGTGGCGCGTTTACATCTTGCGCAAAAGCCACTGAGTGCGAGCAATTTGATAGTTAGGAAGGCACGGATGAATACGCAATCTCTGGCTGGCAATGCGAGCGAACTGAAAGGCCGCACCGGTATCCGGCGCATTTTCCAGGCCGCTGGTTATTCATGGGCCGGCTTGAAAGCTGCATTTTTCGGGGAGGCGGCGTTTCGGCAGTTGCTGCTGCTCAGCGTGCTGCTGATCCCCGTTGCGTTGTGCCTGGATGTAAGCCGGGTTGAGCGCGCAATGCTGGTTCTGGTGTGCCTGTTGTCATTGATCGTCGAGTTGATCAATTCGGCAATCGAGGCCACGGTAGACCGCATCTCGCTTGAGCTGCACCCGCTGTCCAAACAGGCCAAAGATCTGGGCAGCGCCGCCCAGTTTGTCGCCATGAGCATTATTGCCGTGACCTGGGCGCTGATCTTGCTCTGATTGCAGCGCAGCTGCGCTTTGACGTAGGCCGCCCGCTGCGGCCTAATGCGTGTCTGTCCGACTCGCTGATTGTTACTTATGTCTGTAAATGCCCGCTCTGCCTCCAATATGCGTCCCAGCACGGTTCACCTGCCGCAAGGCAACTGGCTCACCGTGCTCGATTGTCTGTGCGCGCATTTTCCGGCCATCAGCCGTGATATCTGGCTCGATCGCATGGCGCGCGGGCGGGTGCTGAATGCCGATGGCTCGCTTGTCACAGAGACTCAGCCGTATCAGCCTGCGTTGCGCGTGCATTACTTTCGTGAGGTGCCGAGCGAGATTGTGATCCCTTTCGAGGAGTCGATCCTGTTTCAGGATGAGCATTTACTGGTCGCCGACAAACCGCATTTTCTGCCGGTGATGCCATCCGGCGGTTATGTCGAGCAAACCTTGCAGGCGCGTCTGTGCAAGCGTGTTGGCAGTGCTGATCTGGTGCCACTGCACCGCATCGACCGACACACTGCCGGGCTGGTGCTGTTCTCAACCAACCCGCAAACCCGTGGCCAGTATCAGGCGTTATTCCGCGAGCGGCAGATGTTCAAACGCTATGAAGCGCTGGCGCCGGCGCTGCCTGAACTGGAGTTTCCGCTGGTGCGCAAAACCCGTTTCGGGCCGGGTGAGCCGTTCTTTCGAATGCGCGAAGTGGCGGGCGAGGCGAACACCGAGACGCGGATCGAGGTTGCCGAGAAAATGGGTGAAATCTGGCGCTATGCGTTGTACCCGGTGACCGGCAAAAAGCACCAGTTGCGCGTGCATCTGGCCAGTCTGGGCGCGCCGATCTGCAACGACCCGTTCTATCCGGTTGTGACTGGCGCTCCCGACGATCCGGACGATTACTCAATCCCCTTGAAGCTGCTGGCCAAAGGGCTTGGTTTCAGCGATCCGGTGACCGGCGAGCAACGCCAGTTCGAAAGCCGCCTGACGCTCGATTAGGGCGGCTAAGCCTTTAGCGTTACGCGTCCTGTTTGCGGGCTTCCTGCCACAGAACTTCGGCGACGTTCTGGCGCTTGGCGATAATCCGCGCTGCGACGAACAGCAGGTCAGACAAACGATTGATATACGCCAGGCCTTCTTCGCGCAGCGGCTCCTCGCTGTTCAAATGCTGACAGCGGCGTTCTGCTGCGCGCGCCAGGCTGCGGCAAATATGCGCCTGAGCAACCAGCTTTGAGCCGCCCGGCAGGATGAAATTCTGCAGTGGTCCCAGCTCTTCATTCCATACATCAATCGCCTGCTCAAGTCGTGCGATTTCACTGCTGTGCAGCGCCTGATATTCAGGCATGGCCAATTCGCCGCCGAGGTCGAACAGGCGATGCTGACACGGGCTCAGCACCTCGATAACCTCGCTCAAACCGGCGTGCTGGGCCTGCGCCTCGGCGAGTTCTGCCAGCAGCAGGCCCAGATGACTGTTGAATGTGTCGATCTCGCCCATGGCCTCAACACGCGGATGCGCTTTGGAAACCCGGCGCCCTCCGGCCAGCCCGGTTTCACCTTTGTCGCCGGTGCGGGTGTAAATCTTCGAAAGTCGGAAACCCATGGTTATTGATCCTTGTGCGGCATGGCGGCAGTCAGTGGCAAGCGCAGAGTGAAGCAGGTGCCTTGGTCTTCGGCGGACTGAACTTCCATCTGGCCTTTGTGATTGTTGGTGATGATGAAGTATGAAACCGACAGGCCAAGGCCAGTGCCTTCGCCCACTTCCTTGGTAGTGAAGAACGGATCGAAAATGCGCTTGCGCACAGCCTCGGGCATGCCGACGCCGTTGTCTTCAACAATGATTTCAGCCCACGGCGGGCTGAGTCGCGTGCGCAGGCAGATCTTGCCAGGTGCGCTGTCATCTTCACGCTGATGGATGGCCTGTGCGGCGTTCTTCAACAGGTTCAGAAGCACCTGTTCAAGCTCGTTGGCGGTAGCGGGCACCGGGCCTAAATGCGGGTCGAAGTCGCGCTCGATAATCAGGCTCTTGAAGTCGAAACTGTCGGTCAGATCGAAGTCGTTGCCGGCAATCTCCAGCGCCTGATCAATCAACCCGGGCAGCAAGCATGGCGCCAGCAGGCGATTGCTCAGGCGGCTGAAACTCAGCATATGGCTGACAATCCGTGCGGCGCGGCTGCCTGCCTGTTGAATACCGTCGAGCAACTGCGGCACTTCGCGGGCTTGCAGGTATTGGTCGATCACTTCCAGACGAATCCCGATCAGCTCGGCTTGTTGGTTGTTCTTTTCCAGCTCCGGAGACAGGCGTCTGCGGATGTTCTGCACGTTGTGCAAAATAGCTCCCAGCGGGTTGTTGATCTCGTGCGCCATTCCTGCCGCGAGGCCGCCCACCGAGAGCATTTTCTCTGACTGAACCATCATTTCTTCTAGGCTCAGGCGCTGGGTAATGTCGTCTATGCGGATCACCACGCCACGGCCGCCTCCGCCCACCAGCGGGTAGAAGGTCAGGGCGTAATGGTGCGGCTCCTGATTCCGGTTCCAGGTCACCCTGTCGACTTTTTCGACCTGCTGTTTCTCGACGGTTTGGGTCAGTTGCGCCATGAAGGGCTTTAGCGGCGGGAAGGCCAGAAATATCGGCTGGTTGAGTGCTTCATTAATCGAGGTGCCGGAGAGCGCACTGGCTTCCTGATTCCACTGAGTGACATAGAACTGCTCGTCGAGCGCGATCAGCGCCGACGGCATGGAATCGATAATGTTGTTCAGGTAGTTCTGAAAGCCGGTGAGTTTTTTCTCGATCTTGCTGCGCACCTGCACTTCGAGTTCCAGTTTGCGGTTCGAGTGGCGCGTCTCTTCCGCCAGATTGTGCGCCTGATCGAAGGCCGACTGGGCATCGTCGCGTGCCCGTTTGAGCTGATCTTCGCGGGCCTCGATACGAGAAAGCATGGTGTTGAATGCATTGGCCAGGCTGCCGATCTCATCCTGATTGCCAGGGCGGGCGCGCAACGCATAGTTCTCCTCGCGGGTTACCTGCCGCGACAGCTCTTCGAGGCGGCGGATCGGCTTGGTCACCAGTCGGCGGATCTGCCGGGCAATCAACAGCCAGAGAATCACGCTGACCATTAAAATGGCCACGCTGGCCGTCAGGGTGCCGGTGTAGAACTCGCCCGGCAGTTCGCTGGAGGCGACCAGCAGCAAGTAGCCCGGGCGTCCGCCGGGCTGCGGCAGTTCGGTGAGCAGGTTGGTACGAAACTCGGTCAGTCGCCACGATTCAAGTTGATTGACGTGCAATGGCAGCTCTAATTTATCGCCGCGCTGCAATTGCGCCAGGCTTACGCCATTGCTGTCATAAATCACCGCCGCGCGCAGCGGCTCATAACCATCCAGGCGTTTGAGCAGTGACTCGGCGGCTGCCGCTGTGGTCAGCGCCTGATGACTGAGGGCGGGGCTGGCGATCAGTTTGCCGAGTGTATGCAGGGCCTGCGGCGCCATGCTCTGTTGCGAAATCCAGTAGGCGGCACTGATAAACGCCAGATTGGCGGTAATCAATACAGTGGCCAGCAGGATTAGCAGGGCGGCGAGCAGTTTGCGCCCAACCGGCAGGTTTTCGAGGCGTTGACGCAATGTCATGGGTTAACCGTCGCCAAATCAAGATGAATGCAGGGTAACGTGCCGGTCATCGGCTGGGCAATCCTCGGGCCTCAAGCGCCTGCACCAATTGTGCATGCACCGCTTCGAGGTGCGGCAGCGCAAGGTTCAAGCGCTGCGCAGCGGTGCAGGCATAACCGCTTATATAGCTGATCTCGGTGCGGCGGCCGTGGCTGACGTCCTGATGCATCGAGGAGTAATTCTGCGCCGTGGCGCGGATCACCTGCAGCACCTGCTGGTGCAGATCTTGCGCCGCATCTGCCTGATCGCAGGCAGTCAACAATGTGCTCAGTTCGTTGCACAGCGCCATGACCTGTTGCGGGTATTGCTCAAGGCCGCCATTGCGGCAGTCATGCAGCACAGTCAGCGGATTGATCGCGCAGTTCAGGGCCAGTTTGCGCCAGAGCCTGGTGTTGATGTCTGTGCTCCAGCTATGGGCGATGCCGCTGGCCGCGAGTTCCGATAGCCAGTCGGGCGGCGTCTGCTCAAGCGGATCACCCAGCCAGTTCTGGCCCTGCCCGGCGAAGACCGCTTCGAAGTCGTTCTGGCGAAAGGCGCCCTCGGTGCTGGACGCCAGAATGCAGCGTGCGGGCGCCACTCTGGCGGACACGCCGCTCTGGCTGCCAAGACCGTTCTGCAAAAGGATAAGCTCGGCATCAGCGGTTAACCGCGACTCAATCTGGGCGACTGCCGCTTCGGCGTCGTAAGCCTTGCAGGCGACCAGCAGGCGACTGATCGGTTGGCTGTGATCGCAGGTTTGTGCGGCGACGGGGTAGTGCGAGCGCTGGCCATTTTCAATCAGGCTAAGCCCGCCCGCTTGCAGATAGGCGTCGAGGCGCTGCTGATTACGCATCAGCAGCGTGACAGGCAGGCCCGCCCGCGCCAGTCGCGCAGCCCACAAACAGCCCAGGCTGCCTGCGCCAAGTACATGCCAGGTCATGGCCGGCTCCTTGATGAAGTGCAAAGCGTCCAGTTTATGGCCTTGGCGCCTTGCAATACAGCTTCAGTGCCGGCTTAGCCTCTCTCAGACATGCGCGTAGCGGTTACCCGGCCCGATACGTAAGCCTCGGGCAGTAACTGGCTGGCGCGCTGGCGAATATCTTCGGGCGCGACCGGCAAGCTCTTGTTGTCCATGCCGACCAGAGAAATCCCTGATTTGAGCGTCACATAACCTGTGCTGGTTTTGAACGCTTTGAGGTTGATGCCTTCATGCAGGCGCTTGAAACTGCTCGGCGAGCACTCCTGCAAGTTGCTGAGCACGGTGATCAGCACAAAGTGGTTGTCGTCGAGACGACCCAGTGTGTCGAGCGGGCGCACCAGTTGCTGGAGCCTGCGGGCAACCGCATGCATCAATTCGTTGAACAGGGCATCGCCATGCTGCTGTCTTAATTGCCCGGCATCCTCCAGGCCGATCAGCAGGTAGCACAATGCGCCGCCACGTGATTCGACCTGACGCAGGCTGTCGTTCAATTTCTGGTTCAGGTAGCGGTTATTGCCCAACCCCGTGAGTGGATCAATCACGTTGAGGTGTTCCAGCGTATGGACATTGCTGGTGAGCATCTGATTCTGCCGGAGCAAGCGCTGCAAGGTGTTGCACAGGCGATCCGCCGCATAGATGCGCGGTATCAGTTGCTCGGCCATCTGGGTTTTGCTGATGTAGTCGTCCACGCCACGATCAAAGGCTTCGGCCAGAATATTGTCGCCTTCCTTGCCTGTGAGCAGAATCACGTAGGTGTAATGGTCGGTGGCTTCATCCAGTTGGCGGATTTTTCCGGTCAACTCAAGGCCGTCCATTTTCGGCATCAGCCAATCGGCGAGGATAACGCTGGCAGGGCGTTCTTCTAGTTGAGCCAGTGCTTGGGCTGCGCTTGCGGCAAAACGAATATCTTTATAGCCGGCTTGGCTTAACGTTTTGCCGATGAGTGCGCTGGAGAATTTGGCGTCATCCACCACCATAATGCTTAGATGTGGCGTTGGCATTGGGTCAAACTCACATAATTGGACTCAGGCGTTGGTCAACGACGGGCAGATTTGCTCGCAGGCACTATATAATGGCATGGTTTTAAGACCGTCAAGCTGAGTGGCTTGCTTCCGTGAAGTGAGTCGCGGCATTTATCAGGAGAATGAATATGCCATCGTTCGACGTGGTGTCCGAACTGGACAAACACGAAGTCACCAACGCCGTCGACAATGCGATCAAAGATCTCGATCGTCGTTATGACCTCCGTGGCAAAGGCAGTTTTGAGCTGAAAGAGCTGACTGTCAATTTGACAGCTGAGGCGGATTTCCAGCTTGAGGCCATGCTTGAAATTCTCAAAATGGCCCTGGTCAAGCGCAAGATCGACGTGCAGTGCCTTGAGATCAAGGATGCCTATGCGTCCGGTAAACAGGTTAAGCAGGAAGTCATTCTGCGCGAAGGCATCGACAAGGAGCTGGCGAAGAAGATCGTCGCGCACCTCAAAGAAGCCAAGCTGAAAGTTCAGGCGGCGATTCAGGGTGAGCAAGTTCGGGTCACCGGCAAGAAGCGCGACGACTTGCAGGAGGCGATTGCCAATCTGCGCGCCAAAGAGTTTGAAATGCCGCTGCAATTCAACAACTTCCGCGATTAGTCCGATCAAATTGAACCCTGATGGCATAATGACGTCGTACATCAGAGTCATACTTTATCGCCATGGCATGCCATGGCGATTGCATTTTACAAGCACGCTTTAAAACCAACCCTGCCGGCAGGCGGTGTTGTTTGCTTTGTGTAGAAGGAGAGACGAATGGATATGAGTGTCGATCAGATCATCAAGATGTCAGAAAGCTGGATGCCGATCATTTTGAGTTACGGCAGCAAGCTGCTTCTGGCATTGATCACCCTGGTTATCGGTTGGTGGTTAATTGGTGTATTGCTGCGCAAAGTAACCAAGGTTCTGGAAGCCCGTAAATTTGACCGCGCACTGAATGGTTTTATTGGCAGTCTGGCCAATATCATCCTGAAAACCCTGCTGCTGGTCAGTGTGGCTTCGATGGTCGGGGTCGAAACAACGTCCTTCATCGCGGTGATCGGTGCCGCCGGTCTGGCCATTGGCCTGGCCCTGCAAGGCAGCCTCGCCAATTTCGCGGGCGGTGTGCTGATCATGTTGTTCCGCCCGTTTCGTGCGGGTGACTGGATTGAAGGGCAGGGCGTTTCGGGCTCCGTCGATACCATTCAGATCTTCCACACGACCCTGAAAACCGCCGATAACAAAGTGGTTATCGTGCCTAACGGGATTCTCTCGAACGGCCACATTACCAACTACTCGCGTGAGGCCACTCGCCGTGTCGATATCAATGTGGGGATCGACTATTCCAGCGATATCAAGGTTGCCCGTGATGTGCTGATGCAGATCGCCAAGGATCCGCGCGTGCTGACCAACCCAGCGCCAGTGGTCTACGTGACCGGCCTGGGCGACAGCGCTGTGAATATGTCGCTGCGTATCTGGGTGGCGACCGGTGATTTCTGGCCGGTGACTTTCGAGTTCACTGAGCAGACCAAGATCAAGCTCACCGAAGCGGGCGTAGGCATTCCGTTCCCGCAGCGTGTTATGCACATGGCCAAGTCAGAGTAAGCGTCTGGCTCAACCGCACAACGCTAAGGCTGCAAGGCAGCCGCTCGTAAAAAGGCCCTCATTTGAGGGCCTTTTTGCGTTTAGTCGGGCAATTCGCTGAGGGTGCAGCCAAACGTTTGCTGATAGGCGTCGATGATCACTTTCCAGTCTTCGCGGCTCCAGTTGGAGCGC
This sequence comes from Pseudomonas marincola, assembly GCF_900682675.2. Lineage (NCBI taxonomy): Bacteria > Pseudomonadati > Pseudomonadota > Gammaproteobacteria > Pseudomonadales > Pseudomonadaceae > Pseudomonas > Pseudomonas marincola. Next base: position 1,205,422 of record NZ_LR215729.2, read on the forward strand.
CGGCGCAGCTGCTTCATGTCATGCAATGCTGCTTGCTTGGCCGTCAGACGCTGGCGGCTTTTTTCCAGATCAATGAGCGCTGTCAGGGGTTTGGCATTCTCACCCTGACCGTCAATGCAGACGAAAATATGCTTGGAATAGGTGCTGCTGTGTTGCCAGCGAGCCCGGTTGAACAGGGCGATATTGCTGCCGATGGCTTTGAGCAGGCGCTCATGCATCGCCTCGCCACAGCGTTCGCGGCCGCCGCTGGCGTACCAGTCATCCACATTCAGATACCCATCGAGGGCCGCCGTGACTAACAGTCCGCGTTTTCCTGAGGTCGAGCAGTAAACGATATCGGGAACATTAACGCCGGCCTGGCGTGCGCTGAGCAATGCTTCACGCTCACGCAGAACGGTGGGGCGGCCAAACGGATGGCGCAAGCTGCGATGCGCATGGCCAACCTGGCGTTTGACATAGAGCAGCTCACCGTTACGACCGCGAACCCGTTGGACTCCACTTTCTCCGCCACGCCGCTGGTTGGGTTCTTCAACCCATTCACCTTGGGTCTGCCACCAGTCCTCGAACTGATCGGCAGTTGAAAGGGGCACCTCAGATGCGCTATCGGGCATGTTCGCTCCAGATTAAAGGCTATCGGTGACCAATAATAATGGCTGACGAATTCAGATGCGACCGCACGTTGCCATATTGTGACAACGGACTGCCCAGTCACGAAAAAGGCGGCTTGGAGGGGGCGGTTTTAGGGATTAAGCCGGCGCTAAGTATGGCGTGTAAGGCGGCGATCACAGCGTTGCGCTGTGACCGTTATCCAGGACTTTAAGCGTGCTCGGTCGAGCCGTTCGGGTTTTCGGCGCTGTCGGACTTGCTGCCGTTGGCCTGCGGCCCCTCGCGACGCCATTGCATGGCGATCAGAATCAGGGTCGGTACGCCGAGCAATGCCGTGACCAAAAAGAAGTGCGCATAGCCAAGTCGCTCGACCATCACTCCGGAGTAACCGCCAATCAGGCGCGGCAGCAGGAGCATGATCGAACTGAGCAGCGCGTATTGGGTGGCGGAGAACTTGAGGTTGGTCAGGCTCGACAGATAAGCCACGAAAGCCGCCGTCGCAAGCCCTGCACTGAAGTTGTCTGCCGAGATGGTCACAATCAGCATCTCGAGGTTGGCGCCCATGCTGGAGAGCATGAGGAACAGCAGGTTGGTTGCCGCAGACGCCAAGCCGCCGATGAACAGAATCGGCAGAATACCAAAACGAACGATCAGCAAGCCGCCAGCGCCAGCGCCTACCAGCGTCATGATCAGGCCAAACAGCTTACTCACGCTGGCGATCTGGTCTTTGGTAAAGCCTTGGTCGATGTAGAACACGTTGGCCATTACGCCCATGACCGTGTCGGACATGCGGTAGGTTGCAATCAGACCGAGTAACACCAGCGCTTGCCAGCGATAGCGGCCGACAAAGTCGTTGATCGGCGTCAGCACCGGTGCCAGTCCGCGACGGCCAAAGGCCGACAGGCAGAGGAAGGTGAATATGGTGTACATCATGGCGCGCAGCAGGGCGCGATCCTGCATGACCAGCCCGAGTACGCTGGTGTCGCCGCGCAGCACACTGGCGAAGTCGGTGTAGTAATACTGGGTGAACATCGCCGGCACTGAAACCAGCAGAATGATCAACACCACCACCGAGGCAATCTGGTGGCTGAAACCATAGCGAGCCGCTGACAGCTGGGTGCGCAGCGCCACGTCGGGCTCTTTCATCCAGATGCTGGTAATCAGGCCCGGCAGCATCAGCAGGGCGAATACCAGATAAGTCGCCGCCCAGGCACTGTGGTGATAAAGCTGTACGGTCGAACCGAAGCCTTCGGCAAAGTACAGCGCGCCCGCGGTTGCCAGCAGCGCGGCGACCCGATAACCGGACATGTAACTGGCTGCCAGCGCCGCCTGACGGCTGTCGTCGACGATCTCCAGGCGGTATGCATCAACGGCAATATCCTGAGTCGCCGAGGCGAACGCGACCAACACCGCCAAGGCAATCAGCCAGGTGAGGTGCGTTTGCGGGTCGCAGAAGGCCATGCCGGCCAGACCGATGGCGATCAGGATTTGTGAGAGCACCAGCCACGAGCGGCGTCTGCCGAGGCGGCCGAGAATCGGCAGGCGCCACTGATCGAGCAGCGGTGACCAGACCCATTTAAAGGCGTAGGCCAAGCCGATAAGGCTGGCGAAACCGATGGTTTCGCGGGCTACACCCGCTTCACGGAGCCAGACCGAAAGTGTCGAGAACACCAGCATGTACGGCAAGCCGGCGGCGAATCCCAGTAACAGGAGCACGAGCGTTGACGGGCTGGAGTAGGCGGCGAGCGCGTCGCGCCAGCTTTTTCGTTGCATTGGGCGGTTTTCAGCCTGGGGATTATCTAACAAAGGGCGCACTCTAACCGCTGTCCTGCATGGAATGCCAGCCATGCCGTCGGATATCCACACGATCATTGATTACCAATACGCCCTCGGTGCGTAATCTGGCCCGTTGCTCGGCGCCCGAGGCACTTCCCGCCGGCAGGCTGAGACGACCGCCAGCGGCCACTACCCGGTGCCAGGGCAGAGTGCTGCCCTCTGGCAAACGGCTCAACGTGGTGCCGACCCAACGCGCAGCCCGGCCCAACCCTGCAAGCTCGGCAAGCTGGCCGTAACTGACGACTTTGCCGCAAGGAACCTGCGCCAACACCAGATACAGGGCATCCAGTCGCTCACGCTGACTTGCCCCGGCCTGTGCTAAGGCTTCATGCTTGTCGGCGTCTGTTTGTGGCGTGAGTGAGTGAAGGATCATGTGGTCGCGCATCTTATTAATGAGTTCAGTCCTCGCATGGATGGTGCCGGCGTTGGCGGACACGGTCTGGTTGAACAATGGTGACCGTATTACCGGCGATATTGTCCTGCTGGATGGTGGCAAACTGGCATTAAAAACCAAATATGCCGGCCAGGTGCTCATTGATTGGAAAAATATCGACACCCTTCGCGCCGATAAACCCTTAATGCTGCGCCGTGATGGTTTGGACAGCAATCGCAGCAATCAGTTGCTGGCTGCCGGCAAAGGCATGGTGCGTGTCGTGCACGATGAGCCGGGCGGCAAGACAACCACCGTGCCGTTAGCCAGCATTACCCGCATGGTGCATCCACGCAAGATCGTGCGGGATGCGGTTTGGGAGGGTAATCTCGATGCCAAACTCGACCTTGAACGCAACGAGGATCGCTCCGACGAGTTCAACTTCAGGGCCGACTCGCGCATCGAATATGGCCGCTGGCGGCATGTTTTTAATGGCGAGTTCGAACACGAAACCAAGAATGACATAGTGGTTGATGATAACTGGCAGCTCGAATATGACATTGACCGGTTTTTCACCAACCACTGGTTTTTGCGCACAGGTGTCGAACACCAGCAGGATGCCTTCGATTTTGTGCGGCGCCAGACCATTCTCGGCACCGGTCCCGGCTACCGCTTCTGGGACAACGAGTTGGGGCGCTTCGATCTGATTACCCAGATCAACCGGATTAAGTATCGTTCTGAGATCGATGATCTCGAATTCAACAGCCTGTCCATCGCTTGGGACTATAAGCGCCTGATCTGGGGCACGCGGCTGGAGTTCTACACCAGCGCAGAAACCCACCTGCCGATGATTGATAAAGTCGATTACGTAATTGATGGCGAAGTGGGTTTGCGCTACAGCCTTAACAGCTGGGCGCGCCTGTCGCTGCTCTACGAGCTGGATCAGACACGGGGGCAGGGTGTGCTGGACTCGGACCGGCGCTACCTGATCGGCGTTGGCGTGGCGTGGTAGCGGCTGCGCTGCGCGTTTGCAACGCAGCGAGTACTCGGTTAATCAGGCTCAGTCATAGTCCGTTGTCTTACCTCTGCTGATCATCGCTTTCCTGTGGCTTGCCGTACTCATCGTACGACGGCATGCTGGCGGCTATAAAAAGACAACTCAATGTACGGTGGTCAATCATGGGGCTGCGCAGCGTTTTGCTTGCGATCCTGCTAGGGCTTGCTGGGCCGCTCTGGGCCGATACGGTGTGGCTGAATAACGGTGATCGGATCACCGGCAACATTGTTCTGCTTGATGGCGGCAAACTGGCATTGAAAACCAAATATGCCGGCCAAGTGCTTATCGACTGGAAAGATATCGATACCTTAAGCGCCGAGAAGCCGTTACTGCTGCGTCAGGAGGGTTTGGACAGTCAGCACACGCAGCGGTTGTCGGCGGCCGGTAAAGGCATGGTGCGGATCGTCAATGGCACGACTAAAACCGTGCCGCTTGCCAGCGTCACCCGCATCGTGCCCGCGCGTGAGTTGCTGCGCGATGTGGTCTGGGAAGGCAACCTCGACGCCAAACTCGACATGGAGCGCAAAGACGACGACTCCGACGAGTTTCGCCTCAAAGGCGATACGCGCCTTGAGCATGGCCGCTGGCGGCATGTGGCTAACGGCGAATACGAACGTGAAACCGAGAATGGCACGGTCACTGACGATAACTGGACTGCCGAATACGACATCGACCGCTTCTTCACCCAGCACTGGTTTTGGCGAACGGGCGGCGAGTGGCAAGTCGATCATCTGGAGTTCATCGACAGGGCGCGGATTATTGGTACCGGGCCGGGTTATCGGTTCTGGGATGACACGTTAGGGCGCTTCGATCTGATTGGCCAGGTCAACGATGTCGAGTTTGAATACGAAGGTGGTGATCTGAGCTTTCGCACGCTCTCGCTGGCCTGGGACTTCAAGCGCCTGCTCTGGGGAACCCGCTTTGAGTTCTACAGCACGGCTGAATTGCAGGTGCCGCAGATCAGCGACATCGACTATGTGCTGGAGAGCGAGTTTGGCCTGCGCTATCGGGTGAATGATTGGGCGCGGGTTTCGCTGTTGTATGAGTTGGATCAGATTGAGGCCGAAGGTCAGCGTAATTCAGATGAGCATTTCCTGATCGGTCTTGGGGTGGCGTGGTGAATTTTTTCGCAGTGAAAGGCGGATAATCTGGCGCCCTGCAGCGCTAGTCTGGTTGTTTCTCTATTCGGCGTGTTTGACAGTTCTGGGCGTTTTACTGGCAGGCGCTCTGGCATGGGCGCTGTGGGCGGTTTTGCTCGCTAAAAAGCGATTCAGGTAAGCGTTTTATCTGAACTTGGGCGATTGGTGTCGGTCTTTATGCTTCCAGTAGCTGACTTGCTTCATAATGGTCGGCTTCGCCTGAAAAATACGTAGTAACTTTCCCATGCTTTCTAGAACCCTGCTCCTGCTCAGTGCCTCTTTTGCTGCAATTCCAGCCTTCGCCGATACCGTCTGGCTAACCAACGGTGATCGGGTCAGTGGACAAATCAGATTTTTCGATGGTGCAAAACTGCTGATTCAAACTGAATTCGGCGGTTCAATCCCCATTGCATGGAACAAAGTTGCCACGCTTGAGAGCGACCAGGAATTGCTCATCAAGGAAGACGCGGTAGTGGGCGAGCGCGCCAAGTCGCTGCGCAGAGGCCCGTCCGGCAAAGTGATTCTGGTCAACGGTGAAGCGCCCCGGGCGATTGAGCTGGCGAGCATCCAGCAAATCATGAAACCCAAGCCGGTTATCGAGGATTTCACCTGGCGCGGCAACATCGATGCGGGTCTGGATTATGAACGTTCGGAAAGCGACACCGACGATTACGACATCGACCTGAAAACCAAGGCGCGCCATGGCAACTGGCGGCATAACGCAACGGCGGGTTATCACCGTGAGTTGACCAATGATCTGGTGACGACCGACAACTGGGACGGTGAATATGCACTCGACCGCTTCATTGATGAGCACTGGTTCTGGCAGGGTCGTCTCGAATACAAGCGCGATAAAGTCGAAGAGTTGGAGCGCCAGCGCAACTACGGTACCGGTCCCGGTTACCAGTTCTGGGATGACGAGTTGGGCGCGTTCTCGGTGGCGGGGCTGCTCAGCCGCACGGCTTACGATTACACCAATGGCGAGCACGATAATTTCTATGCGTTGAGCGCCAAGTGGGATTACAACCGCTATCTGCTGGGTAAGGCCATCGAGTTCTTCACCAATGGCGAAATCGGTAAGCCGCTGGGCAATGTCGGCGACTTCTCGCTGGATGCCGAAATAGGCTTGCGCTACAAAGTGACCGACTGGGCGTCGCTCAACCTCAAGGCTGAGCGTGAGCTGGTAAACGGCAACGAAGGCGAGATCGATGACTCGCGCTACACCTTGGGCTTCGGCGTTGGCTGGTGATGGTCGTGAACGCCTGAAACAAAGAAGCCCTGCATGTGCAGGGCTTCTTTTATTGTGGCTGGCGATTACAACCGCAGGCCGCCATCGAGTTCCAGAATACGACCGGTGTAGTAGTCGTTCTCGAAAATGTAAGCCACCGAGTGGGCGATCTCGTCAGGCTTGCCCAGACGACGCAGCGGAATACCCGAGGTCATTTTCTCAAGGGCTTCCGGCTTCATGCTGGCAACCATTTCGGTTTCGATGAAACCTGGCGCTACGCCGCCCACGCGGATGCCGTAACGGGCAAGTTCTTTGGCCCAGACTACGGTGTCCGCCGCGACACCGGCTTTAGCCGCCGAGTAGTTGGCCTGGCCCATGTTGCCAGCGCGGGAAATCGACGAAATGTTGACGATCGCACCCTGATTTTTCAGCTCGATCATCTTCGCAGCCACTTCACGGGTGCAAAGGAACACGCCAGTCAGGTTGACGTCGATCACGGCTTGCCATTGGGCTAAGCTCATCTTGGTCATTTCGCCATCTTTAACTTTAATGGTCAGGCCGTCACGCAAAATACCCGCATTGTTGACCAGGCCATTGATCGCGCCGAAATCTTCGGCCACTTGGGCGACCATGTGCGTAACCTGTTCTTCGTTGGCTACGTTGCACAGGTAGGAACGCGCGTCGCCGCCGAGTGCCTTGCACGCCGCTACTGCATCGTCGAGTTTTTCCTGGTTGAGATCGACCAGTGCCAGCTTGGCACCGCGTGCGGCAAAGTACTCACCCATGGAACGGCCCAGGCCCTGGCAACCGCCAGTGATGATGATGACTTTATCTTGCAGCTGCATAGCGTATTTACCCTCAAGGTGGATGGTTTGTCCCGCGGATGCTGTCGAACCGTTATTCTATGCACCTGTCCGTTTGTGACGAATTCTACGCGAGGAGTCATTTAGTGAGCGTGAAAGCCCGTAAGCATGCCCGAGAATTGCTTCTCAAGGAATACCGTGGGGTGCTTTCTACCCATTCTAAAGCCATGCCAGGCTTCCCTTTCGGCTCAGTGGTGCCATATTGCCTGAATGCTCAGGGCGAGCCGTTGATCCTCATCAGCCGCATTGCGCAGCACACGCATAATCTGCAGATGGACCCTAAATGCTCGCTGCTGGTGGGTGAGCGGGGCGCAGAAGATGTGCAGGCCGTGGGGCGTCTCACGCTGTTGAGCGAAGCGGTGCGCATCGAGGATGAAACCGAAATAGCCGCGGCGGCTGCACGCTACTACCGCTATTTTCCTGAGTCGCAGGGTTATCATCAGGCGCATGACTTCGATTTTTGGCGCTTGCAACCTGTGCGCTGGCGTTTCATCGGTGGCTTTGGCGCGATCCACTGGCTCGACGAAGTGGCTGAAGCCAATCCATTTTGTGGCGACATTGAAGCCGGCATGATCGAGCATATGAACAGTGGCCACGCCAAGGCGATTGCTCACTACGTGCAACTGGCAGGTTTAGCGGCTGGCCAACCTGCTCAAATGGTCGGCATAGACCCCGAAGGTTTTCATTTGCGCATCGGTCAAAGCATCCATTGGCTGGGCTTCCAAACATCCTGTAACAGTCCTGGAGCAGTACGCCAGGCCTTGGTGGCGCTGGCACATGCTGACCAATGGCCAGCCTAAAGTCATGCTTAAGCTTGAATTAAGCGCATCGGCCCATACTTCATCTGTATTGGAAGCTGATCTTCCGTAAAGGAATCTTTGATGCGAGCGTTTATGTTTTTGTTTTTGCTCTTCCCGTTGATCGAGTTAGCGATCTTGATCAAAGTCGGTGGCGCCATTGGAGCGCTCTCGACCATCTTGCTGCTCGTTGCATCCGGGATACTCGGCATCTTCCTGATGCGCATTGCTGGTGTGACCACCGCGTGGCGTGCCCGCGAGAAAATGGCCCGTGGCGAGATGCCTGATCAGGAAGTGCTGGAAGGCGTGCTGATTGCCGTCGCCGGTGGACTGTTCCTGTTGCCCGGCTTTATCAGTGACGTGATTGCGCTGTTCTGCCTTATTCCGTTCACCCGCAAAATGCTGGTCGGTCGTCTGCGCGCCCGCGCTCAGGAGCAGGCCGAACGCCAGCGTGCATTTGCCGACGATATGGCGGCGCGCAGCGGGCAAACTCATCCCCATGTACTTGAAGGCGAATACGAACGCCGCGAGTGAAGGATTGATCACTCTGACTCAAGTACCTAGCCCACGTTCTGCGTGGGCTTTTTTTATGCGCTAAGCCTGCGTGGTACGCGGTGTAGAGCGTTTGTCGTACCTCTCGGCGGATTTCGCCCATTTCTGCAAAAAAAATTCTCGCTTGCCCTTGAATTCGCCTTGCGTGCCCACATGTTGCTGATACCGCAAGGTTTTCTGTCATCTGACAGAACAGACTTCCGCGTCATGCAAGGCATGACGCAACCGGCACCGCCGGACTTTGCTAACCCACCGGTGAAGACACCGGTAGTAAAAACACCATATTGGGAGAGATCGACAATGAAGCTTCGTCCTCTGCATGACCGCGTAGTGATTCGTCGCAGCGAAGAAGAAACCAAAACTGCTGGCGGCATCGTGTTGCCGGGTTCTGCCGCTGAGAAGCCAAACCAGGGCGTAATTGTTGCTGTTGGCACCGGTCGCGTACTGGACAGCGGTGAAGTTCGCGCGCTGGCCGTTAAAGTAGGTGACAAGGTTGTGTTCGGCCCTTATTCAGGCAGCAACACCGTCAAAGTTGACGGCGAAGACCTGCTGGTTATGGGCGAAAGCGAAATCCTCGCTGTTGTCGAAGCCTGATTCCCGCGAAATTCCGTTTAACTGTCAAGAATTGAGGATCAATTTCCATGGCTGCTAAAGAAGTTAAGTTCGGCGACTCTGCTCGCAAAAAAATGCTCGCCGGTGTAAACGTCCTGGCTGACGCTGTTAAAGCAACTCTGGGCCCGAAAGGCCGTAACGTTGTTCTGGAAAAGAGCTTCGGCGCGCCGACCATCACCAAAGACGGCGTTTCTGTTGCTAAAGAAATCGAGCTGAAAGATCGCTTCGAAAACATGGGCGCTCAGCTGGTTAAAGACGTTGCTTCCAAGGCAAACGACGCAGCCGGTGACGGTACTACCACTGCAACCGTTCTGGCTCAGGCTATCGTCAACGAAGGCCTGAAAGCCGTCGCTGCTGGCATGAACCCAATGGACCTGAAGCGCGGCATCGACAAAGCGACCATCGCTATTGTTAAAGAGCTGCAGAACCTGTCCAAGCCATGCGCTGACACCAAGGCAATCGCTCAGGTTGGTACTATCTCGGCCAACTCCGATAACTCCATCGGCGACATCATTGCTGAAGCCATGGCGAAAGTCGGCAAAGAAGGCGTGATCACCGTTGAAGAAGGTTCGGGCCTGGAAAACGAACTGTCTGTCGTAGAAGGCATGCAGTTTGACCGTGGCTACCTGTCGCCTTACTTCATCAACAAGCCAGACACCATGGTTGCCGAGCTTGAAACCCCGCTGATCCTGCTGGTCGACAAGAAAATCTCCAACATCCGCGAAATGCTGCCGGTGCTGGAAGCTGTTGCCAAAGCAGGCCGTCCGCTGCTGATCGTTGCTGAAGACGTTGAAGGCGAAGCCCTGGCGACTCTGGTTGTGAACAACATGCGTGGCATCGTTAAAGTGGCTGCTGTTAAGGCGCCAGGTTTTGGCGATCGTCGTAAGGCCATGCTGCAGGACATCGCGATCCTGACTGGCGGTACTGTGATCTCTGAAGAAGTTGGCCTGAGCCTCGAAAGCGCCACTCTTGAGCACCTGGGTAACGCCAAGCGCGTAATCCTGAGCAAAGAAAACACCACCGTTATCGACGGTGCTGGCCAGCAGGTTGATATCGAAGCCCGCGTTGCTCAGATCCGCAAGCAAGTTGAAGACACAACTTCTGACTACGACAAAGAGAAGCTGCAAGAGCGTCTGGCCAAACTGGCTGGCGGTGTTGCTGTAATCAAAGTCGGTGCTGGTACCGAAGTTGAAATGAAAGAGAAGAAAGCCCGCGTTGAAGACGCGCTGCACGCAACCCGTGCTGCGGTAGAAGAAGGCGTGGTACCTGGCGGTGGTGTTGCTCTGGTTCGCTCGCTGCAAGCGATCAGCGAACTGAAAGGCGACAACGACGACCAGAACGTCGGTATCGCTCTGCTGCGTCGCGCTGTTGAAGCGCCGCTGCGTCAGATCGTAGCCAACGCTGGCGACGAGCCAAGCGTTGTTGTCGACAAGGTTAAGCAGGGCAGCGGTAACTTCGGTTACAACGCCGCTTCTGGCGAGTACGGCGACATGATCGAGATGGGTATTCTGGATCCGGCCAAAGTAACTCGTTCGGCTCTGCAGGCCGCGACTTCGATCGCCAGCCTGATGATCACCACTGAAGCGATGATCGCTGAAGTGGCTGACGAGAAAGCCCCGGCAATGCCTGATATGGGCGGCATGGGCGGTATGGGTGGCATGGGCGGCATGATGTAGTGCGACGAGAGTCGCTATAGGTAGCTAGCCTAGCGGGCTACATCTGGTGGTCACCAACATGGTTTGGTGACCACTTCCCCGCAGAAAATAGCACTATTAAAACCCGATCCCGGGCCACTAAATCCCGGTTTCGGTCACCCACAAGGTGTCGAATACAGGGTAAGTGCGCCTTAAATTTGGAGCGTTACCCACTCTCAAATTACCTGCAAGAGGCATATCCCCGAAAGGATCTGCACCTGCATGGGATCTTGTTTGATATGTGCTTGGCTGCTCTCTATAGGGCGCAAGCTGTATCTGTCATTGTCTCACTCGAATACCGCAAGGTGTCTGGGCATGAGACCTTTTGTTCAGCCAAAAGTAGCCTAGGGATAGTGCGTCACTGGTAACGGTGCGGTGCGAAGCTTCCTGACAATGTAGTCCCACTATGTCTGTGGTGCGTGGTCGCCGTGAGGTGCCATGCAAATCCTGCGAGCAACACGCGGGTGCGACGCTAGGCTGGTTGGTATGGTCAACGTAAGTGAACTGCTGATAAACACCGTCAACCGCATGGAGCCAAAGTTGCTGATAGGCTTTGACCAAAATGGTGCATGACTGGTTGTCTCTTTTACATCTGGAGACACGCTGACATTGAGTCATCGGTGAATAGGCAGGACCTAACCCATCCATGTGACAGGTATGGAACTCGGTAAACCCGTATTTTCGCCACTGGCCGTTATGGCAGTGGCAAGCTAACCGCAAGGGAGGCCCATGGAAGTGCGGGCAAAGGATGTCGGAAAAAGCGAATGCCAGGCTGTAATGGACTGGATAGGGGTTATGCCCTGACTGGAAACGGTGCTGACTTCCGACGGGTCTTTGATCGCGAAACGGCGTGTAAAGCCATCAAGAAGTGATGTTTGCTGGTCTAACCGGCGGCATCTATCAACTAGAAATCCCTTACGGGGCAGTGAACTCACTCCCCGAAAGGGGCTCGTGCGTCTGCTGCCTTCCGGGAAATCTTTCTGGAGGAACGCAAGATGAGCACGGCAGAAACAGCAGTACCTGCATCCTCCCATCTGACAGCCAGTTGGCATTCGATTGACTGGGAAACCAGTCATCGACAGGTGAGAGGGCTACAGGTACGAATCGCGAAGGCAGCTAAGAGTCAACAATGGCGTCGGGTGAAAGCCCTACAGCGCATGTTGGTTCGCTCATTCGCCGCCAAGGCATTGGCAGTGAAGCGAGTCACTGAAAACCGGGGTCGTAGGACTCCGGGTGTCGATGGGGAAACCTGGAGCACACCTGAGGGTAAGTGGGGAGCCATATTCCGGCTGAAGCGAACGGGTTACCAGCCCCGGCCACTGCGACGGGTCTACATACCCAAAGCGAATGGTCAGCGCCGACCGCTGGGAATACCAACGATGCTGGATAGGGCCATGCAGGCGTTATACCTGCTGGCACTCGAACCGGTATCTGAAACCACAGCCGACAGAAATTCCTATGGTTTTCGTCCTTACCGATCCACAGCAGACGCAATCGAGCAATTGTTCGTCAATCTCGGGCGCAAACACTCTGCGCAGTGGGTCATGGAGGGCGATATCAAAGGGTGCTTCGACAATATCAACCATGACTGGCTGATCACCAATATCCCATTGGACAAGGTGGTCTTACGGAAGTGGTTGAAGGCAGGGTATATGGAATCCGGCCTATTGAACCCAACCGAGGCGGGGACTCCGCAAGGAGGCATCATCTCCCCGGTGTTGGCCAACATGGCGCTTGATGGTTTGGAAAAGGTGCTTGAATCCCAATTCGGGCAACGGAACACCAAAGCCAGCTACAAGACCAAGGTCAACTATGTGCGGTATGCAGATGATTTCGTCATCACCGGTATCTCGAAAGAGCTGCTGGAAAACGAGGTGAAACCGCTCGTTGAGGCCTTTATGGCCGAGCGGGGGTTAAGCCTTGCGGTGGAGAAAACGCTGTTCACGCACGTATCCGATGGGTTCGATTTCCTCGGTCAGAATGTTCGCAAGTACGGTGATAAGCTGCTGATAAAGCCAGCCCACAAGAACTTGAAGGCATTTCTGGTCAAGGTTAAGGCAATGATTGAGGGAAACAAGACGCTGCCGGCTAGTTTATTGATAGATAAGCTCAACCCTGTGATTCGGGGGTGGGCCAACTATCACCGGCCGGTGGTCGCTAAGCAGACCTTCAATTACGTGGATTACAGGATCTGGAAATTGCTATGGCAATGGTGCAGGCGGCGACATTTGAATCGCTCTAAACGCTGGATCAAGGAAAAGTACTTCAAGCGTGTGGGAACACGCAGCTGGGTATTTTCCGGGCTTCATCCCAGCGGCAAACTGAAAACTTTGCTGTATGCCAGCGATGTACCGATCAAGCGGCACACCAAGATCAGGGCGGAAGCTAACCCGTTCGATCCGGCAGACGAGATGTACTTCGAGGAAAGATTGGAATACACCTGGAGGAACTCGGACGAAGGAAAACGGAAGACGCTGAAGCTTTGGATCATCCAGAAAAAACGCTGTCCTAGGTGCAAGCAGCTAATCACGTTCGACACGGGGTGGAACATTCACCACATCATTGAACGGCACAAGGGAGGCGGGGATGAGTTGGAAAATCTGGAGTTGTTGCACCCTAACTGTCATCGACAATTGCATAGCAGATAAGTGATAGCTCGACTTGTATTGTTGCGCCCACGCCCATATGTTAGTTGTGGCTACAGGCTATCCGGCGGAATAGCTGCCGGATGACCGCTGGACACAGGGATCCCTTCGGGGGCTTTCACTAACTTGAAAGAACAGTAGGCTTAGCTATGGATAAGTGGGAATTCTACAAAGACAACGCAAGTGAGTGGCGCTGGCGCCGAACTGCCTCGAACGGAAATATTGTTGGGGCATCGAGTCAGGGTTACGTTAACAAAGCCGACTGCATTGCCAACGCGCAACGCAACGGCTACAAGGGCTAAGCTGATTCAGTGTTAGCTGTATACTGCCGGCTCTGATAGCTCAGGGCTTACAAAGGCTTGAGCTGTATGCGGGGAAACTCGCACGTACAGTTCTTAGGGGAGGGGCAGCCAGTAATGGCCGCTTCTTACCCGACAGCCAGCCTCACCTAGCGTCACAAAAACCCCGCGCTGGTCGCGGGGTTTTTTATTGCCTGCGAAAAAGCGGCGGGCACACCAGCGCGTTGGTCAGAAGGTAGAACCATTTAACGCAATTTTTACTTTGTCTGTAGGAGTATTCCTGAAATAGTTTGAGCTTAGCTGGCTGAAATGGGTTCACAGCTATCCATTTGCTAGGCCAGCCTCGTACGAGGTGCTGCTCTCGCCGTTGACTGTCATACCACTCGTCGCTTAGTTGGATGAGTGGCAAAGTTTTGATCTACGGTGAATTCACAGCGTTTGGCAGCGCTATCAAGAGGTTACGGATATGAAGTTAGAAATTGCTAGAGGTGTGTTTTTGGTTGGCGCGCTAGCTGTCGCCTCCGCCGCCTTTGCGGCCTGGCAAGAGCCGCAAGCAGAAGTCCTGACCCAAAACACCCTGGGCTATTGCCCTGCGCCTCCGCACGTGCGTCAAGCCGCCTCTGCGGTGCCGGACAAAGACCTGTTGTTGTTCATGTTTGGCATGTCTCAGGCCATGCGCGGCGACAGCTAAGCAGCCCCGCAGCGCCACTGTTAAATACGTTGGGTGTGGCGCGCATCTTGGTTTGCCCCATGCGCGCCATGCTCTGATTGCCTGGAGCTGACGATTCAGTTCAGCGCTGCTTTCTCCTGACGGTTTAGGCGCAAACGTCCTGTCTGCGCCTCAAGAGTCTGAGCCGACCAGTGGTCCTGGTTCTGACACTCAGTTGATTTCCATTTGATGAGATTTTCACAGCGGCACCGGAATAATCAGGTGATTATTTTCTGGGAGTGCCTCAATGAGTCGTTCTATCAAGCTGCCGTTTTCCGACAAGTACGATGAGCAGCACAGTCAGCAATATTTAACCAAACACAAGCAGGGCCTGTGGAGGCGCATGTCGCACCAGCGCGACATCGCCATCGGCCGCAAGGCGCTGGAGCGTGCCGGCAATCCGCAGTCGGTGCTGGACTTGCCCTGTGGTGCTGGGCGCTTCTGGCCCATGCTGGCGGAGCAACCGGGGCGCAGGATAATCGCCGCCGACAACTCGTCAGACATGCTTGCAACGGCGCGCAAGGCGCAACCTGCCGATGTTGTTGCACGTGTTACAACAATGCAGACGTCAGTGTTCGCGATCGACCTGGCTGACAAGGCGGTAGACAGTGTGTTTTGCATGCGCCTGCTGCATCACATCGGCAGCGCCGAGCACCGCATGGCCATGCTTCACGAACTGCACCGGGTGTCGCGTGACAGTGTGATCGTGTCACTTTGGGTCGATGGCAACTTCAAGTCATGGCGGCGTAAGCGCCTGGAACGCAAACGTGACCAGGACCCGAGTTGGAAGGCTCAGCAAAACCGTTTTGTGTTGCCGGCAATCACTGCCGAGGCTGAGTTCAGGGCAGCAGGTTTTACCGTTCAGGATAAGCTGGATTTCTTGCCCGGGTACGCCATGTGGCGGGTTTATGTGTTGCGCAAGAAGTAAGCTGATCCGCGACAAACGCTGCGCTGCGGGGCAAGAGTGAATTACCCCGCAGCACAGTCAGCTCAGGCGCTCACCTCATCGGTGTGTGCATCCGGCGTGGCCAGATAGCTGTACACGCACGGCAGCACGAACAGTGTGAAGAGGGTGCCCACTGACATGCCGGTGGCGATGACCAGGCCGATATCAAAACGACTAACCGCACCAGCGCCGGTGGCCAAAAGCAGCGGCACCATGCCGAATACCATTGCGGCAGTGGTCATCAAAACGGGTCGCAAGCGTATCGCTGCGGCTTCCTCGATAGCCTGACGACGATTCAAGCCTTGCTCGCGGCGCAGTTGGTTGGCGAACTCGACAATCAGAATGCCGTGCTTGGTAATCAGACCAATCAGGGTCACGAGGCCGACCTGGGTA
Organism: Pseudomonas marincola; assembly: GCF_900682675.2. NCBI lineage: Bacteria > Pseudomonadati > Pseudomonadota > Gammaproteobacteria > Pseudomonadales > Pseudomonadaceae > Pseudomonas > Pseudomonas marincola. The sequence continues at coordinate 1,221,168 of NZ_LR215729.2, forward strand.
TAAATATTCATACTCGAAAAGCCCAGGAACAGCGGGATCAGCGCGCCGCAGATCGACAGCGGTACGGTCACCATGATCACCAGCGGATCGCGGAAACTCTCAAACTGCGCAGCCAGTACCAGAAAGATCAGCGCCAGTGCCAAGGCGAATGTTGCGTACAGCGCGTTGCCTTCCTGAATGAACTGGCGCGATGAGCCGGCGTAGTCGAACGTATAGCCGGGCGGAGCTTCTTCCTCGGCGATCTGGCGCACCGTGTCGATGGCCTCGCCCATGCTCACAATCGGGAAGCCCTGAATAATCGCCGAGTTGAGCTGCTGGAACTGGTTGAGCTGGGTCGGCCGCGCCCGATCACTCACGGTCACCAGTGTCGACAAGGGCAGCATCTGGCCTCTGGCGTTCTTAACATAGTAATTATTCAGCCACACTTCGCTGTCACGGAACTCACGCTCCACCTGCGCGATCACCTTGTAGCTGCGGCCTTCGATGGTGAAACGGTTGATTTCACCTTCACCCAGCAGGCTGGACAGAGTAACGCCGATATCCTCCATGGAGACGCCCATTTGCGCGGCTTTCTCGCGGTCAATCTCGACCACGACTTCCGGCTTGTCGAACGCCAGATCCACATCGAGGAAGGCAAACTTGCCTGACTTTTCTGCGCGATCCTTGATGGTGTTGGTCAGCGCGAGGAGCGACTCATAGTCGTTCGGCGTATTGATCACGAATTGAAACGGCAAGCCAGATCCCGTGCCGGGCAAGGAGGGCAGGTTGAAGCCGAATACTTGCAGGCCAGGCACTTGATCAAGCTTGGCTTGCAGCTCCGGCAGAAGCTCCATCTGGCTGCGCGAGCGTTGATCCCAGGGCTTGAGCTGGAAGCCGCCGATACCGGATTGCACGCCGTTGAAACCGTTAATCTGGAACCATGAGTTGTACTCCGGGATGTCCTTGAAAATCGGCAGGAACTGATCGGTGTACTGGTTCAGATAATTGAGGTTGGTTGGCTGCGGGGCGTTGGAAAACATGAAGATGATGCTTTGGTCTTCCTCGGGCGCCAGCTCGGATTTAGTGAACTTGAGCAGCACCGGAATCAGGCACAGCACCAAAATGGCGAAGACCAAAACCACCGCCCGGGTTTCAAGTGTGCTGTGCAGCGCGCGTTGATAGCGGTTTTTCAAGGCGCCAAAAATGCTGTCGAGTTTGTTGGCGAGGCCAGACGGGTTCTCTTCATGGCGCAGCAGCTTGGAGCACATCATCGGCGACAAGGTGAGCGCGACGATACCCGAGATCACCACTGCACCCGCCAGCGTCAGGGCGAATTCCTTGAACAGTGCCCCGGTAAGGCCCTCAAGAAAACCGATTGGCGCGTACACCGCCGCCAGCGTGATGGTCATTGAAATGACCGGCACGGCAATTTCTCTGGCGCCTTCTATCGCCGCATCGTGCGGGCTTTTGCCCTCTTCGAGATGGCGGTGAATGTTTTCCACCACCACAATCGCATCGTCCACCACCAGCCCGATCGCCAGCACCATGGCCAGCAATGTCAGCAGGTTGATCGAGTAGCCCATCAGTTGCATGAAGAACAACACGCCGATCATCGACAGGGGAATGGTCACCACGGGAATCAATACCGAGCGCAGCGCGCCCAGGAACAGGAAGACCACGATCACCACAATGATCACGGCTTCGCCGAGGGTTTTCACCACCTCATCAATCGAGGCCTGAATGAACTGCGTGGCGTCATAGGCAATCGACACTTTGAGGTTCGACGGCAGCTCTTTGGCAAGCTCCGGCATGACCTTGCGAACTTCCTTGATCACATCCAGCGGGTTGGCGCTGGGCGTGCCTTTGATGCCGATATAAACCGATGGAATACCGTCAAACGAGCTGATCGAGTCATAGTTCTCTGCGCCCATTTCAACCCGCGCAACATCACGCAGCAGTACCCGCGAGTCGCCCTCGGTCTTGACCGGAATCGCGCCAAACGCAGCTTCCGATTTCAGGTCGGTTTCGGCATTGATACTGGTGACCACCAGCTCGCCCTTGACCTCGCCCGCCGCAGACAAATAGTTGTACTTGCGCACGGCATCGTTGATGTCTTTGGCGCTAACGCCGAATGCCGCCATTTTGCGCGGGTCCAGCCACAAACGCATGGCAAACACCTGATTTCCAAGAATCTCGGCTTCGGCCATGCCGGGTAGGGTGGCGAGTTTGGGCTGAATGACCCGCGACAGGTAATCGGTAATCTGCGGGTTGCTCAGCTCGTCACTGTAAAAGCTCACGTACATCAGCGCCGAAGAGTCGGCGGCTTCTTTCGACAGCACCGGATCTTCGGCAGCCGGTGGCAGTTGGTTCTTGACCTCGTTGGCCTTGGCCAACAGCTCGGTAAACAGGCGGTCGCTGTCCTCGCCGATGCGGGCATAAATTGAGATGATCGAGAAGTTCTGCCGGCTCACCGACGTCATGTAATCGATGCCCTCAGCGCTGGCCAGACTTTGCTGGAGCGGCTGAGTGATATAGCCCTGAATCGTTTCGGCGTTGGCCCCGGGATAAGCCGTAGTCACGGTAATCAGGGCGTTTTCGAGTTGTGGATATTCACGGATAGTGAGCTTACTGAACGCCTGAAAACCCAGCAGAATGATCAGCAGGCTGACAACAGTCGCCAGCACCGGGCGGCGTATGAATGGGTCGGTAAAAGCCATAGCTATTTCCCTTCGATCAGCATCGGCGTGCTGAAACGTAATGCGTAAAGCACCCGGAAATCCCTGGGTGCTTGGCTGCTTTTATTGTTTGGTGGCTTTGCTGGCAGGCTCGGTGACAATGCTCACATGGGCGCCGTTATCCAGCTTGAGCTGGCCGGTGGCGGCAACGCGCTCGCCCGGTTCAAGCCCGTCTAGGACAACCACTTGGCCGTCGCGGCGCTCGCCCGTCTCGACGATGCGGCGTTCGACCACGAGTTTGGCCTGGCCGTTGTCATCGTTAACAACTTGGCCATCGTCATCTTTCTGCTCGCTGATCACGTAGACCGAGTTGCCGTACAACGTATAAACCACCGCTGTCTCGGGCAGCAGAACCTGATCCGGTGACTCGGGCAGCAATACATCGAGGCTGGCAAACATGCCGGGGAAGAGTTTATTGCCGGGGTTTTTCAACTGCGCGCGCACCAACACGTTGCGGGTGGTGTCTTCGACTTTGGGGTTGATCGCGGCAATCTCACCGGTGAAGTGCTCATCCGGGTAGGCGGCCACCTTGAACTGTACGGTTTCACCTAGATGCAGCTTGGGCACCGATTGCTCAGGCAAGTAGAAGTCCAGGTACAGCTGAGAGGTGTCTTGCAGCGTGGCAATCAGGGTGCCGGATGCGAGGAAGTTACCCACATCAATCTGGCGGACGCCAATGGTGCCGTTGAATGGCGCCAGAATACGTTTTTTGTCGAGCAGGGCTTTGATCTGATCAACGCTGGCCTGCGAGGTTTGCAGTTGAGCCGCGAGGCGATCAAATTCACTTTTCGAGATGTTCTGCCGGCCGACCAGTGTCTTGCCGCGGTTGTACTCGACACGGGCCAGATTGAGGTTGGCCTGGGCGGTGGCCAGATTGGCCTGCTCAACTTCGTTGTTGAGTTGCACCAATGGCTGGTCCTTGTTGACGTGCTGGCCCGAGGTGAACAGAACATCGCGCACGATCCCGCTCACTTCAACCGTGAGGTCGACGCCTTGAAACGCCTTGAGCGTACCAATGGCGGCCAAACGCTGCTGCCAAGGGCGCTTTTCGGCTGTGGCAGCCGTGATGCTGATGGCAGGTTTGGGTTTGGAAAATTGCTGAATCTGCTGATAAATCGAGTAGCCCTTGTAACCACCCAGTGCAAGTACAACGATTAAAACGGCGCCCAACATCATGAGCATACGGCGAAGCAGCATGTTTCTCGTCCCTGGCAGGTCAGGCACAGCCTGAAAAAATTACCAAAGACGAACAGTAGTGCCGGTCGTCAGGCAAGTCAAAGCCTGGCTGAAGGAATTGGTTTCGTGTTGCGTCACACGCCCAATTAATGTGTAAGAGGCTGACTCTTTACGCATTTCGAAATCGCTGTTGTAGCGTTTTCGGCGCAGTTGTGCACAAAGGGCGCGCAGTTGCAGGCGCCCCTTGCTTTTCGGTCAGGCGCTGAGGCGTTGGGTGACTTCGCCTAAACCGGCAGACAACTGGTGCAGGTTGTGGCTGGCACTTTCAGTGCGCTGCACGGTTTTCTCATTGGCGCTGGCGATGGTGGTGATTTCAGTCAGGTTGCGCGATATATCTTCTGCGACGGCCGTTTGCTCTTCTGCCGCCGTGGCAATCTGGCGGTTCATGTCGCGGATGGCTTCAATCGCGGCGGTGATGTTCTGCAGCGCGCTGCCGGCCTCGATCACTTGCTCCAGACCACGGTCGCTGCGGCTACGGCCATTTTCAATGGCGCGCACGGCATTGCTTGCGCCGGTTTGTACGGTATCAATAATCTGATTGATCTCGGCAGTAGACTCGGCCGTGCGCTGCGCCAGCGTGCGCACTTCATCGGCGACCACGGCAAATCCGCGCCCGGCTTCGCCAGCGCGCGCGGCTTCAATTGCCGCGTTCAGGGCCAGCAGATTGGTTTGTTCGGCAATTCCACGGATCACTTCAAGCACCTTGCTGATGCGTCCACAGTCGTCTTCGAGCTGGCGGGTCACCTCGGCCGTGGTGGAGATTTCGCGGCTCATCAAGGTGATGGTTTCAATGGTTGCCTGCATCACTTCGCCGCCTTGCTGCGCTGAGCGATCTGCATCGTCGGCGGCATTTGCAGCCTCGCCTGCATGGCGGGCGACTTCCTGCGAGGTTGCCGACATTTCGTGCATGGCGGTGGCGACTTGATCAGTGCGCGAGAACTGGTCACGCGTGCCTTGCGACATCTGCGCGGCGATAGAACCGAGTTCACTGCTGGCGCTGTCGAGATTGCCGGTGCTGGATTTCAGTTGGCTGAACGTCTCGGCGAGGAAGTCACGCAGGGTATTGGCGGCCACCGCGAGCTTGCCCAGTTCGTCTTTGCGACTGGCATCGACGCGCTTGGCGAAATTGCCCCGGCTGAGCTGGGCGATGTACTCGACCAGTTGGCCGATCGGGTTGATCAGGCTGCGGTTGAGCAACCACAGGCAGGCCATGCCGATAACAACGCTGGCAATCAGCATGAAGGCGACGCCCAGCGTCAGGGTCTGATGGGCTTCATCGCTGATCAACTGCGAGCGTTTCTGGCTGGCTGTGCTGAGCTGTGCAACCAGTTGATCCATCTGCTCGCTGGCGGCGCGGTCGATGCCCTTTACGGCTGCATCACCCGCTTCCGGGTCGGCGCCGGCCTCACTGAACGCTTTAAAACCCTGACGATAGGCTTGGCCCATGTTCAGGTGTTCGCTGATGAGTTTGTCGGTTTGCGCGCGCAATGCCGGATCACCTTGCTCGCCAGCCCCCTGAGCCAGCTGCTTGAGGGTTTGCTGAACCTTGCTTTCCTGAGCCTGAAACTGCTGCCAGTACTTGTCGCGATCCGTTGGGTTCTTGCCGCGTAGCAATACGTTCTTCCATTCCTGCACCTGAATCTTGAACTCAACATTGGCCTCGTTCACCAGTCGCGATGAGAGGAGCGGGCCATCAATCAGGTCGCGGTAGGCCTGCATGCTGTTGGACATGAACGAGAAGCAGAACAGCGCGATCAGCAGAATCAGGATCAGGCTGGCGCCAAGCAACGACAGGATTTGTGCTCGCAGAGAATGCATCAGGGGCATGGTATGCGCCTCGGGTAGGAAATTAGGCAAAGTCTTCGGCGCGGGTCTAACTTCCGTGTTGTGCTGCAAGTGTAGCGAAGAGGTCGAGCCCAGTTGTCGGCCGGCAGGCCAGACTCTTTAATGCGCATGATCGTCAGTCAGCGGGCGCCGACTGACGGTCATGTTGAGAGGTGAGCGTCAGGCCAGACGCAGGTGGTTGTCCCAAAGCCCGGCGGGAAGTTGCAGAGGTTGTACGGCGATTTTTGGCTGACGGCAGTCGTACAGACGGCAACGGCTCTGACCGGAGCTGACCACAAAACCCTGTTCGACTGCGCCGACGCCGGCGCAATCCGGTAGCGCTGCATCAAGGCGCACAGCGCCCGTGTCGAGGTCCCAGATAAACACCCGATTGCCGCGCGGCGCGGTCATGGCCAGCAAGCGCAGCTCACTGTTGATCGCCACGCTGGCGGTGTATTGGTGCATGACCAGACGCTGTTCCTCGCCGAGCGGGAAGGGCTGGAAGGCTTCGCCCGGACGCTTGATCGCCACCAGTGGTGCCTTGTCGGTGATCTCGCCCATGTACTGCTGGCCGCTGACAATGGTGCCGTCGGCAGCAATAGCCAGGTGGCGGATGCTGTTCATGCGCTCTGGCAGCTGCTCTTTGCTGATCAGCGTGCCGTCGCGCTTGAGCAACACCAAGCTGGGTTCCATCGAGTCGAGGTTCATCTCGACGCGGCTTTCGGCCTCGGTGCGGATGCCGCCGTTGGCAACCACCAGCGTTTCGTTGTCTGGCAGCCAGAGCAATTGATGCGGGCCAACGCCGTGGGTGGACAATTCGTGGTCGCGGATCAACTGCTTGCCTTGCAACCGGTAAGCACTGATCACCCCGCGGCCCGGCTCTGAGGTGTCATTTTCGGTGGCGTACAGCCACTGGCCATCGGCATGGAAGGCGCCGTGGCCGTAGAAGTGACGCTGGGCGGGGGAGGTCAGGGTCTGCAGCAATTCACCGGTTCGGGTGTCGATCAGATAGCTCTCGGTGCTGGGGCGACGCCCGACAAACAAGGCCATTGGCAGCTGCGGGTGCGGCACTACATCGTGGCAGCGCTCATTCACCTGAGTGGCGAATACCTCGTTGCCGTCGAGTGTATAGCCGACAGCGTAATGTTTGCCGTCGGCGTTATTGCGCGCTGAAACCAGCAGCGGTTGCGGGCCGTTGTGAATCAGGGTCCAGCCACCCATTGCGGTCGCAGCGAGGGCCAAACCGCCCAGGCCGAGGAAAGCTCTGCGTTTCATTCAGTCTCCGTCGTTTGCGTTGAAGCCAAGTTGGATGCCAAGGGTTCGCGCCAGCTCGCCTTCGTGCAGGCGGTGCAAAATGTTCAGGGTTTCGTAGAAGTCGTTCAGCGACTTGCGGCCCTGTTCGTCCTTGAGCATTTCGCTCAGCGGTCGTTGCAGCGTTGCCAGTTGCGCACGGGTCTCGGCATAGGCCGCGTCGATCTTGTCTTTCAGCGCCTTATTGTCATCGCCAAGCAAGGCCTGGATGCCATCGTTGTTGGCGCCGTGCCAGATTTTCTCGGCACCGGCCAGCGTAGCCGAGACATTGCTCATGCTGGCATTACTGCGCCAGGCTTCGGCTTGATACGGCTGCGGGGTGCCCTTGGACTGACGGCCCATTGGCGTGCCGAGCTTTTTCTTCAGGCCGTCGATGGCCGTGACCTGAGTGCGTAACAGTTCGGCGATGGCTTCGGTCGGTTCGGCGTAACGCTCATTCGGGAAGGTCTTGAGCTGCGCCGAAATACCGTCCTCGGCTTGCCATTGCTCCAGCACGTGAGTCGACAAGGCCTGCTGATGATCGCCAATTGCGGTGAGCAGCGGGCAGTAACGTGCCTTCTGCGCCGGGTCGTTAAGGTCAATCGAGGTGTCATACAGAACGTATTCATACGCCGTGAGGCCTTGCACCACGACGCTGGATTTGTCGAGGATGGCCGGGGTGACTTGCGGCGTTTTGTTGAGCAGCGCCGTGACCTGGCGCGCGACCAGATTCTTTTTGTCTGGCCAGAACTGCACCTGCCACGACAAATTGCCTTCGCCCATCGGCCCTACCAACATCGGCTGCAAACCCGCCCAGGCACTCTGTGCGCCGAGGAAGGCCTGACGTGCTGTGGCCAAATCCTGTTGGTCGGCGCAGAACGCCACGCCGCTGCTGGCCAGTTGGCGATTGGTTTCAACCCAGCTGCTGTAGGCCGGGACCAACACGCCTTCCGTCAACGCTGCACTGGTGGTCTGTTGCGGGTCGGTTTGCGAGCAGGCACTGAGAGCCAACCCCGCAAGGGCAATGGTGAATGGTGAACGCATCATGCGCAGCTCCTCACAGCGAGTTCAGGAAGGCCAGTAGCGCATCGCGCTCACCGGCAGAAAAGGTCAGTACGTGTTGCTTGGCATCGGCCGCTTCGCCGTCATGCCAGAGTATGGCTTCGAGCAGGTTGCGCGCGCGGCCATCATGTAAAAACTGGGTGTGGCCGTTAACGGCTTCGGTCAGACCGATTCCCCAGAGTGGTGGCGTGCGCCATTCACTTCCAGAGGCGAGAAATTCCGGGCGGTTATCCGCCAGGCCCGGGCCCATGTCGTGCAGCAAAAGATCACTGTATGGGCGAATAGACTGATTTGCCAACTCCGCCTCTGCCGCGTCGCTGCGGGTGGTGAATGCGGGTGTATGGCAAGCCTGGCAACCGGCTTGAAAAAACAGGTTCTTGCCGGCCAGCACTTCAGCTGAGTCGACGTCGCGACGCGCCGGTACGGCGAGGTTGCGGCTGTAGAACAGAATACTGCCGAGCAGCTTGTCAGTGATCTCAGGCTCGCCACCATTAACCGCGTCTAGGCAGTCCTGCTGCGCCACGGTGCAGTCATCGCGGGGAAGCAGGCTGGTGGTCAGGCCCATGTCACCGGCAAAGGCGTGGGCATTTTGCTGATTGAGTGAGGGTTGACCGGCTTTCCAGCCGAATCGGCCAAGCACGGTTTTGCCCTGCACATCATCCCAAACCTGATTGGCGCGCCCGGAAATACCATCGCCGTTGGCGTCGTCCGGGTCGGCATTGGCGAGAATGTCGTCATCGGCAATCGCCTCCAGCAGGCCAAGGCCGATCATCGGCGGGGCAACACGTGCCGACATCATGGTGTCGGGATGCATCGGCCCGTAGCCGAGTTGGGTAATCTGCAACGAGGGCTTGCGTAACTCGACCGTGAAACCGTCTTCGAAGCTGACCTGTTCATGGCTGTAGCTCATTCGAACCTTGCCTTCAGGTGCGACTCCGGGATTGGCCATGTCTTGCAACTGGCCGCCGTAAGTTGGCTCGGGGACCACGCCCATGCGTTCGATGATTGCCGCCTGGTCCGCCGTGGGGCTGATCGACAGGCGAACCAGCATCGAGGTGGCGGTGACTGCTCCCGGGGCAGGCGGATGGCCGCGACCGTCCTTGATGTGGCAGTTCTGGCAGGCATTGGTGTTGAACAGCGGGCCAAGGCCGTCACGGGCAATGGTCGTGGCCGGGGCGATGACCCAGGGATTGCGGAAGAAACTGTTGCCCACGCTGAAGTCGAGACGGCGCAGCGGCGAGAGATTGGCCGAGGGCAGCGAGAACGCATTGTGGTCGGTTTTGAACACGGTGGCGCTGCCGCCAGAAAGGGATTCGCCGGGTTCAGCCTGGGTGAATTGTGGTGCTTGGTCACAGCCGCTCAGTCCCAGAGAAAGGCCGATGGCTAGCAGTGCAAACGATTGAGGCAGGGTGACCAACATTCAGCTGAACCGTGTTGAACAGGGCGTGCAATCTTAGCAGTTTGGCTGAATTTAAATAAGAGCGATTTGCGTTACCAAGACGATTAGGGGCGATTTGTCGCGCCGGCCGAACCAATTTCAGGCATAAAAAAGCCGGCGGGCTTTACGCGCGCCGGCTGTGGATAACACGGACCGATCAGAACTCGTGGTCAGCAGTATCCGGGTTCAGGTCGCTGATGCCGAGCTTGCCAGCGGCTTGCTCGATGGCGCCAGTCTGCTTGACCAGTGCAGCGATTGCGTCGCGTACGATCTGGTTACCTTCAGCATTGTCGGCTGCGATCATTTGGTCGTACTTCTCGCCCTTCTCGGCGGTGTCGACCATAACCTGCAACTTGGCTTCAGTGTTGGCCAGGTCATCTTTCAGGGTCTTGTCGGTTGCCGGATCAACTTTCTCCACCAGCGACGACAGGCTTGGGCCGGTCAGTGTGCTGCCGTCGACTTTCTTGTATTCGCCGAGGTAGATGTTGCGGATACCTTTGGCGTCATAGAAATGCGCGTTGTGGGTGTTGTCGCTGAAGCAATCCTGCTCGTCTTCAGTCGAGTTGGCTTCCAGTGAAACTTTCATGCGCTCACCGGCCAGTTCGCCCAGAGACAGGCTGCCCATGCCGAAGAACATTTTACGCATGCCGTTCTCAGCGCTGTCTTTCTCAAGGCTGGCGCGATAGTTGTCCGACTTGCCTGGCTGCCACTGGGCAACCATTTCGTCGAGGTCGCTGACCAGCAGATCGGCAGCGGCTTTGAGGTATTCGCGGCGGCGTTCGTTGTGCTCACCAGTGGCGCCTTCACCGACGATGAAGTCGGAAGCAGGACGCTCGCCAGCACCTGGATTGGTGCCGTTCAGGTCCTGGCCCCAGAGCAGGAATTCGATGGCGTGGTAGCCGGTCGCAACGTTGGCTTCCGAACCGCCCAGCTCATTCAGGCTGGCCAATGTTTCAGGCGTGATCTGAGCCACGTCGACTTTATCTTCACCGACCTGAATTTCAGTGTTGGCGATGATGTTGGCGGTTGCGCCCGGGTTACCCAGCGCGTGCTGGTAGTCTTTGGCTACGTAGTCGATCAGGCCTTCGTCGAGCGGCCAGGCATTCAGCTGGCCTTCCCAGTCGTCAACCACCGGGTTGCCGAAACGGAATACTTCGCTCTGCATGTACGGTGCGCGTGCAGTCACCCACGCCTCGCGTGCAGCTTTAAGGGTGGCATCGGTCGGCTCGGCGAGGAACGCGTCGATTGCAGCGTGCAGTTCTTTACCGGTGCTGGCGGCGTCACTGAAAACAGCGAGTGCGATGTCGGCGTAATGGTTGACCACTGCCTTGGCAGCAGCCTCATCAACCTTGCTGGTGGCTGCCGGAGTTGCCGGGGCGGCGCTTGGGGCTGGAGCCGGGGCAGCGGCCTGGGTCGCCGGTGCCTTGTCTTCGCCACAACCGGCGAGGGAAATGGCGATAGCTAGCAGGCTGGCAGAAGCCAGGGGCAGACGAATCATGACGACATCCTTTGTTGGTTGAAAGTGATGAACAAGCAGCAACTGCTTGCGAATTGCTAACATAATGCGAAAGATTTGCATTACCTGTAAAGCCTTGTTGCGATTAATTCGCATAAAACTCGTGAAGTATCACGCTATGCAAGCGTCTCGATGCCGCTAGAATGCCACTACTGCCTAATTGCAGAGGTTAAGGAGAAACCCGCATGAGTTTGTTTAGCGTCGCCGTGATTGTTGTATTGGTCTTGCTCGTGGCTTATGCCATTTCCCTCTACAACGCTTTAGTTCGGCTCAAGCATGGCGTCAGCAAAGCGTGGGCGAATATTGATGTGTTGCTAAAGCAGCGTCACGAAGAGCTGCCGAAGCTGGTAGAAACCTGCAAACAGTACATGGCGCACGAGCGCACCACGCTTGAGCAGGTGATCAATGCGCGTCAGGCGGTTTCCACTGCGCGGCAGCAAGGCGATGTCGGGGCGTTGGGCAAAGCCGAGAGTGGTTTGCGCGCCGGTCTCGGGCAATTGTTTGCGCTGGCCGAGAACTATCCCGAGCTGAAGGCCAACGAAAGCTTCAAACATTTGCAGCAGCGCATCAGCGGATTGGAAAACGGTATTGCGGATCGCCGCGAGCTGTATAACGAGTCGGTCAACCTCAACAATGTGCGCATCGAGCAGTTTCCGGATGTTCTTATCGCCCGGGCGATGGCGTTCAAACCGGCAGAGTTGCTGCAATTCACTGAGGCCGAGAAGGCCGACGTCAACCTCAAATCACTGTTCAGTTAGTCCATGGCAATTGAAGGTGCCTGGATCGGCATGGGCCTGAGTGTCGGGGCGGCAGTGGCGGGCGGCTGGTGGTTTATGCGGCGTTACGCGCAGGCGCGGCATTTGCTCGACACGCCCACCTCGAAAATTCGCTCGGCCGCACAAGGCTATGTCGAGTTCTACGGTGTTTTACAGGCCTGTGCAGGCGCTGAAGTTATCGCGCCATTAACCGGCAAGCCTTGCCAGTGGTGGCGCTTCAGGATCGAAGAGTATGTTGGCGATGACAACAAAAAGAGTTGGCGGCCGGTTGAAAGTGGCGTCAGCGACAGTTGGCTGCAGCTCAGTGATGGCACCGGTGAGTGCCTGATCAATCCGCAGGGCGCTGAAGTGAGGCCTGTTACCCGGGAAATCTGGAAGGGCAGTTTGCGTCATCCGCGTGGGCCGCAAAAGTCCGGACTCACGGCGTTCCTGAGCATGGGCAAGCGCTATCGCTACATTGAAGAGCGCCTGCACGTTGGCCAGCCGTTATACGCCATTGGTGATTTTCGCAGCAGTGGCGGTGGGCGTCAGGGGCTGGATTTGCAGCGCCGTCAGGCCGAGGTGATTCGTCACTGGAAGAGTGACTTCGGCGGCTTGCTCCAGCGTTTTGACTCCGACGGCAATGGCCAACTGGACGAGCAGGAATGGAATCGGGTGCGCCTTGCCGCGCAACTCGAAGCCGAAGACTTGCACCGCGCCGACAGCCTCAAGCCTGACCAGCATCACATGGCCAAGCCACTTGAGTCGCAGCCCTTCATATTGTCGTGTGCCGGTGAAGATGAGCTGGCCCGCCAGTTGTACTGGCAGGCAGCGGCGGGCGCGGCGGTGTGTATTGCCGGTGCGTTAGGCTTTGCCTGGATCCTGGGCAACTAGAGCATCAGCTTGGCTGACCCGCTTGGCGCCAGGGCTGTTGCGCTGCGCCTGACGCAGCAGTGGGGTTAGCTCACGCGCCGGCAAGGGGCGGCTGTAGAAGTAACCCTGACCTTCATTGCAACCTTCGGCAATGATGTAGCGCTCCTGCTCAACCGTCTCGACCCCTTCGGCAATCACCTGCATGCCAAGGCTCTTACCGAGCTGAATGATGGCGCGCACAATGGTCGCGTCGTCCTCGTCATCCAGTAAGTCCTGAACAAAGCTCTTGTCGATCTTGATCTTGTCCAGCGGCAAGCTCTTCAGGTAACTGAGCGAGGAATAGCCGGTGCCAAAGTCATCAATCGCAATCAGCGCGCCGGAGCGGCGCAGGCTGTGCAAGTGCATGGCTGCCGTGCTGATGTCTTCCATCAGGCCGGTTTCGGTGACTTCCAGTTCAAGGCTGCGCGGCGGCAGGCGGTAAACCTGCATCAGGTTGCTGATGACGCGAGGCAGTTCGGCATGGTGCAACTGCACGGTCGACAGATTGACGGCCATGCGCAGGTTATTGAAACCCATGTCGTGCCACGCGCGCAGTTGGCGGCAGCTCTGGTCGAGCACCCACTCACCAATGGCGGTGATCTGGCCGTTACTTTCGGCCAACGGAATGAATTGATCCGGTGGAATCAGCCCGTGCTCCGGGTGAGACCAGCGCAGCAGCGCCTCAACCCCGACGATCTGGTTGTGCTTGTATTCAATCTGCGGTTGGAACACCAGATAGAACTGATTGAGCGAGAGGGCTTCGCGCAAATCCTTTTCGAGCCCGCGACGGCGACGAATCTCGCTGTCGACACTGGCAATGTAGAACTGGAAGCGGTTACGCGAACGCGACTTGGCCAGCGTCATGGTCTGCTCGGCTTTTTGCAGCAACTGCTCGGTGTTATCGCCATCTTCCGGGAACAGGGTGATGCCGATGGTGGCGCGCAGCAGCACGTCCTGGCCATCGACCTGAAACGGCGACTCCAGGCTGTCGAGAATACTTTGTGCCAGATCGGCCGCCTCATAAGGTTGCCCGATGCCGGCCTGCACCAGTGCAAACTGATCGCCGCCCAAGCGCGCCAGCGTGCCAAGGCGGCTGCTGTGGGTGCGCAAGCGATCAGCCAGAGCCATCAGCAGAGCGTCGCCGGCCTGATAACTGAACTGCTCGTTGATACCCTTGAAGTCATCCAGACCCACGCACAGCACAGCGACCCGACGCTGCGCCGGGCCTGCAGATTGAAGTATCTGATCAAGCTGGTTTTGCAATTGTTGGCGGTTAGCCAAGCCGGTGAGAAAGTCATACTGCGCCATGCGTTGCAGGCTGCTCTCGGCTTCGTCGCGTAGCCGGCTGTTGCGCTCAATCGAGGCGAGCAGTTGGTTGGCGGTATTAATCCACAGGCCGAGTTCATTGCGCTCGTGGCCTTTGAGCATCGGCAGCTTGTGCTCGCTCGGACGGTCCGGATTGATATTGCTCAGGTTCTCGATGATTTTTGCCAGCGGCTTGGTGAGCAGCCAGTGGTAAACCAGATACAGCACCAACGCCATCGCTAGCGCGCGCAGCACCCCGGAGATAAAGATCACGCCGGAGTTGGTGATGAAGTTGGCGCCATACACCGCCGTGTCCAGCGTGATGCGCAGGTCGCCGTAGTATTCGTTATACGGGCTGCGACCCACCAACTGAGTGTTGTAGGTTTGCTCTTTGCCGAGAATCGGGTCGGTTAACCAGCGCGTTGGCAGGTCGAGCAACGGCCTGGTTTTTTCGGCCAGCATCGGCTCATTCGGGTGGCCGATCGCCGCGTAATGCACGGATTCATGTTTGAACAGCCCCTCGACTACCTGCATGCCCATTTCGCGGTCGAGGCTATACACCGCTTGCGTGGAAGGGTCGCGAAACATGTCGAGAATTCGATGGGCGTCATTGGTCACCATCTGACGCGTTTTATAGGCGTCAAAGACAATTTGCGCACAACTCAGAACGACACCCACGATAAGCGCAGAGAACAAAACCATTCCGAGCAGTTTGAGTGACAAGCTGTTTTTGCGATCCTGCTTCAAATAGCAATCCTTGTTTCAGAGCGTTGCGATTCGGCTCTTTGCAGTATTGGCAAACTGCCCGGTGTCGTCAAAGGTCCTGGCTATAAATGTTCGGCTTAAAACGCCAGACGTTTACCCGATGGTGCAGGGTGCAAAAATTGAATAATCCCCGTCTGCGTATCGGTTCATAGTGCCTGAGACTTGAATATAAATTTCAAACAACTGTAGGGCAGCCATGACGTCGGCAATTTTCTCCGGGCATAAAAAAGCCCGGCCTGAGCCGGGCTTCTCTGGGCTGAAACTTAGGCGGCGAAGTTTTTCGCTACGAAGTCCCAGTTAACCAGGTTCCAGAACGCTTCAACATACTTAGGACGCGCGTTGCGGTAGTCGATGTAGTAGGCGTGTTCCCACACGTCGCAAGTCAGCAGCGGGGTGTCGCCGCTGGTCAGCGGGCAGCCTGCGCCGATGGTGCTGGCCAGTGCGAGGGAGCCGTCAGCCTTCTTCACCAACCAACCCCAGCCAGAGCCGAAGGTGCCGATGGAAGTCTTGCTGAACTCTTCCTTGAACTTGTCGAACGAGCCGAAAGCCGCGTTGATCGCGTCAGCCAGTGCGCCAGTTGGAGCGCCGCCGCCGTTAGGGCTCAGGCAGTTCCAGTAGAAGGTGTGGTTCCAGATTTGTGCGGCGTTGTTGAAAACACCACCAGAAGAAGTCTTGATGATTTCTTCGAGCGACTTACCTTCAAACTCGGTACCTGGAACCATGTTGTTCAGGTTGACCACATAAGTGTTGTGGTGCTTACCGTGGTGAAAATCCAGAGTTTCCGCAGAAATGTGCGGCTCAAGAGCGTTTTTTTCGTACGGCAGGGCCGGTAATTCGAAAGCCATGATTATCTCCTAGTCAGGTCTGGGGCGATGTTCGCAAGGCCGATCACGGGCGGCCAAACAAAGCGGCGGGCGTTTTGGCGTCCCTGTGCCGCGAATCTTCGATCATAGCATCGGACAGGGCGCATAACCACGCGACAACTGTGTGGGATAACAGTTGCATGCCCGCCAATAGCGTGCGTTTTCGCCTTATACCGGATTGAGCAGCAGTTGCAGAGCGACGGTGAGCATCATGGCGGCCACAGCCAGATCGATCAGGCGCCATGTAGTCGGGCGCGCAAGCCACGGTGCAAGCCAGGCCGCGCCAAACGCCAGGCTCATGAACCACATCATCGAGGCGCTGGCGGCGCCCAGCGCATAGGCCCCCGGCATTGGTTGCTGGGCACCCAGCGAGCCGATCAGCAATACCGTGTCTATGTACACATGCGGGTTGAGCAAGGTCACTGCCAGCGCCGCCAGAAGGACGGCCTTCAATGGCCGCGGAGTGCCTTGGCCATTTTCATCCAGCGCTTGCGGGCGCCATGCGCGCAGCAGTGCCTGGCTTGCGTACCAGATTAAAAATGCCGCGCCGCCCCAGCGCGCGATGGCCATTAACGTCGGGCTTTGGCTGAGTAACGTGGCGAGCCCGAATACGCCGGCAGTCACCAGAATGGCATCACAGGCAATGCACAGCATCGCCACGGGCAAATGATGCTCGCGGCGCAGGCTCTGGGCCAGGACAAATGCGTTTTGCGCCCCGATCGCCATGATCAGGCCGATGGCAACCAATATGCCGTTGCTATAGCTCTGCCACATGATTACTGCCCCTCGCTGAGTTGCTGCAACACCTGCTGTGCCCGCGCACCCTGCGCGTGATCGACAAACAGGTGGTCATGATAAAAACCGGCAATCACGTTGCAGCTGATTCCCGCATCCGCCAGCGCTTTGGCCACGGCGGCGGTGAGCCCAACAGCGGCCAACGCCGAATGCACTTCAAGGGTCAGCCAGGCGGCCACATAGTCGAAGTTCAAGCCCAGTTCTTGCGCCTGTTCACGTTCAACAATCACGGTAAGGCCTTCGCTTTCACGAAAGCTGCCCAGCGGCTCGACAGCACCCAGTTGCGCGCGGCTGGCAATGCTGCAAAACACATATTCACCGGTATTGAGCAGTGGCTTCATGTGCTTTAACAGTTCGCTCAAGTCGGTGATTGCGGGCATTGCGCTAACTCCATTAGTCAGTTTCAGGGGCTTGGTTTGCTGGCTAATGTGCCGTGCCTCGATGTATAAGAGAAATTAATTATGCTGATCCTATATAAGGAAAAATGATGTGTTTGATTACAAGTTACTCGCGGCGCTGGCCGCTGTAGTCGAGCAGGGCGGTTTCGAGCGCGCCGCGCAAATGCTCGGGTTGTCGCAGTCGGCTGTATCCCAGCGGATCAAGTTGCTCGAGGCGCGAGTGGGTCAGCCGGTGTTGTTGCGCGAAACGCCCCCGCAAGCCACCGAAGTCGGCCGGCGTCTGCTCAACCATGTGCAACAGGTGCGATTGCTTGAGCGCGATTTGCAGGCACAGGTGCCGGCGCTCAACGAGGCAGGTTTGCCGGAGCGTTTGCGCGTGGCGCTCAACGCCGACAGTCTCGCCACTTGGTGGGCGCAAGCTGTGGCGCAGTTCTGCGCGGATAACCGCGTGGTGTTCGATCTGGTCGTCGAGGATCAGGACGTCGGGCTCAAGCGCATGCGCGGCGGCGATGTGGCGGCGTGCATTTGCGCCAGCGAGCGGCCGGTTGCGGGTGCCAGAAGCGTGCTGCTTGGGGCCATGCGTTATCGCGCATTCGCCAGCCCTGAGTTTATCGCGCGTCACTTCAGTTCAGGGGTGACGGCTGAAAAACTGGCGCAGGTGCCGGCCATTGTTTTCGGCCCGGATGACTTTCTACAGCATCGTTACATGGCCGCGTTGGGCGTGAACGGCGGCTTTGTTTATCACCTGTGTCCATCCTCCGAAGGTTTTGTGCGCATGACCTGCGCAGGGCTGGGCTGGGGCCTGATGCCAGAACTGCAGGTGCAGGCCGAGTTGGCGCGTGGCGAGTTGATTGAGTTGGTGGCCGATCAGCCGATTGATGTGCCGATCTACTGGCATCACTGGCGCAACGGTGGCGAGTTGCTTGATCGACTCACCCGGCGCTTGCAGCAAGTGGCTGGGATTATGCTGGTGAGTGCTTGAGACCACGGTGCGCACACGTACATTTCCCGCACAAAAAAGGCCCCTGATTATCAGGAGCCTTTGGCCTGCAACCAGGGTTTACATCAGGTTTTTCAGGTCGGAGCTGAACGTAGGATACGCGAACAACTGGCCCTTCAACTCGCTGCGAGTGATGTTGAAACGCATGGCCATGGCAATCAGGTTGATCAACTCCTCGCCCTGATGCCCGAGCATGTGCGCCCCTACAATCATGTCTGTGTCTTTATCGACAATCATCTTCGCCCACGCATGTTCGGCGAGCACGTTCTTGCTGGAGAACCAGCCGCTCATGTCGCTGTTGATAACCTCGACATTCAGCTTGGCATCAATGGCCTGCTGCTCGGTCAGGCCGACACTGCTCAGCGCCGGAATGGTGTAAACCGCTGTGGGCAACACGCGATAGTCGGTCTGGTGTTGCGGGGTTTCAAGAATGTTGCGCGCAACCACCTGGCCTTCGATGGTGGCGATTGGCGACAACTGAGCGGTGCTGGCGACGGCGTCACCGGCGACCCAAACGGCTGGGTTGCTGGTTGAGCGGAAGAATTCGTCGACCTGAATCGAATAACCCTTGTGCTCGACATTGCCGGCGTTCAGGTCCAGATCGTCAATGTTGGCGACGCGCCCGGCGCCATTGACCACCGCATCGGCCGTGAGGATCAGCGACTTGCCCTGATGCTCGATATGCACGCTCAGCAGCTCACCGTCGCGTGTAATCTTCATCACTTTGACGTCGGTCATGATGCTCACGCCCAGCGCTTCGGTGGCCTTCTGCAAGGCGGCGACGGCATCAGTATCCTGGCGCGGCAGTAATTGCGGCATCGCCTCGAGAATCGTTACTTTGACCCCGGCCCGCGCATAGACGTGGCTGAATTCCAGAGCGATGACGCCGCCACCGACAAAGATCATTTCCTTGGGCAACTCGGTATTGGCCAGTACATCGTCGGAGGTCATCATCAATTCCGCGCCGGAGATTGGCAGCGGGCGGGTTTTCGAGCCGGTGGCGATGATGATGTTGCGGGCCTGCAAGACCTGACCGTTGACTTCAACTTCGTTGGGCCCGACAAACTTGGCGCTGCCGGTGAATACCGTGCCGCGCTTCTCGGCCACGCCGAGCATGGCACCGGGGATGAAGTCGATCATCTGGTCTTTGCGGCCAATCAGCTGGGTCCAGTCGATGGTTGGCGCTGAAACGCTGATGCCGTGGCCGCTGGCCTTGTTGATCTCGTCGAGTGATTTGGCCGCAGCCACCAGCACCTTTTTAGGTGTGCAGCCACGATTCGGGCAGGTCCCACCGAATTCGGCCTGCTCGATAAAGGCCAGTTTCTGGCCGGCGGCGGCAAGAATTGAAGAGGCACCGAATCCTGCATTGCCTCCGCCAATAATGATGGCGTCAAATTTCATCGTCATATCCCTATCCGATTGAATGCGTGTTGCGGGTGGTTATCGCAATAACCTTAAAAAATGCCCGGAAATTATAAGCGTCGGCCTTGCGGCGCGGCTATCGGACTGAGACTGACGGTAGTAAGACTTTGTGCTGGTTACACATGAAAATGCAGCGTTGCCAAACGCCATGCAGAGCGTGCAGAGTGGCCGGCGTGCGCTGTCAGGTCGTAATTCTGGCGTGACAGGCCACGTAACCCGGCAGGCGGCACTGCTAGAGTGCGGCAAACAAAACAACAGGACATCACCCATGAAAATTCTGGTCACCGGTTCGAGCGGCTTTATTGGTGGGCGCTTTGCGCGATTTGCCCTCGAGCAGGGGCTTGAAGTGCGGGTCAATGGCCGTCGTCCTGAAGGCGTTGAGCATTTGGTCAAACGGGGCGCCGAATTTATTCAGGGTGATTTGTCCGATCCCGAGCTGGCGTTACGCCTCTGTGAAGACATCGATACGGTGGTGCATTGCGCGGGCGCTGTGGGTGTTTGGGGCAAGTACGAGCACTTCCATCAGGCCAACGTGGTCGTGACCGAAAACATTATCGAGGCGTGCCTGAAACGCCACGTTCGGCGTCTGGTGCATTTGTCGTCACCTTCGGTCTACTTCGACGGTCAGGCGCATGTCGGCATCAAGGAAGAACAGATTCCCAAGCGTTTCAGCGACCATTACGGCAAGACCAAGTATTTAGCCGAGCAGCAGGTTTTCGGTGCCCAGGAATTTGGCCTTGAAGTGCTGGCGCTGCGCCCGCGTTTTGTTACCGGTGCCGGCGATACCAGTATTTTTCCGCGCTTGATCAACATGCATCGCAAAGGCCGGCTTTCGATCATCGGCAATGGCCTGAACAAGGTCGATTTCACCAGCATGCAGAACCTCAACGACGCCTTGTTCAGTTGCCTGATGGCGACAGGTCCGGCGCTGGGCAAGGTCTACAACATCAGCAACGGCCAGCCGGTGCCGCTCTGGGATGTGGTCAATTACGTGATGCGCAAACTCGACATGCCCCCGGTCACCAAACATCTGCCATTTGGTCTGGCTTATAGTGCGGCGGCGCTGAACGAGGGCGTTTGCAAGTTGTTGCCGGGGCGTCCGGAGCCGACCATCTTTCGCCTGGGCATGGCGGTGATGGCCAAAGACTTCTCGCTGGATATCGGCCGCGCGCAGCAATACCTCGACTACGATCCGCAAGTCAGCGTATGGACCGCACTCGACGAGTTCTGCCAGTGGTGGAAAGCCGTACAGCCCAACTGAGTTAGCTGTAAACGCGCTGGCCGCGATACACCTTGTATGAGCCTGCACTGCCGGCATCCGCCGATTCGGCCGCAAGTTTGATCGGCGGTGCAGTCGGCTTCATGGGTGTGTCACTGATATTGGCCAGATGCTCGCCGAGTTCGCGGGTTTGCGGGTCGTTCGAGGCCATGCAGGCGCTGAGCATTGCGCTCACGGCATCCGGTTGGCTAAGGCGAATATCAACCGCGAGTTCTGCGCGCAACCGGCGGCGCAGGCTTTGCATACAATCGATTACCGCTTTGTTCAGTTCCATTGGCCTTCCTGTTATTGATTATGAGTCGCGCCTGCCCATTTGGGGCGTTCGCGACCTTACAGGCCTGTATGAGTCTTACAGGTCGAAGGTTTAGCATGTCGAACAATTACCGGGTCTTGTGCCCCGCCAAAGGGGACTGCAAAGCGTGTACCACTTCACTAACCGCGGAACTGTGGGGCTTTGTACCTGTCGATTGGGCGGGTCTGTGCGCTTGTTCAGTGCATGGCGCAAAGACTTTGCGCAACACTGATGCAGCGCCGCTGAGGCGTTATACTGTGCGCCGATTGCGCAATCGCTGAGCGTCCTGCGTTCGCTGCTGTTTCAGTGGCTCCAAGCTTATCTGTGTCCTTCCAAAGGTTTAAACATGCGTAACGATGCACACGACGAAATTGATCATGTTCCCAGCCTCTCTGCCAGAGCGCGCGAGGAGGATGATTTTTCCGAGCCTGTAGCAGCACCTGCCGCACAACGCCCGGTGCATGTGCGCGGCCCTGTGCGCAGCGAGCAGAAACCGGCGTCTACCGGCCCGCTCTGGGCGTTGGTCGGTGCGCTGACCATCGCCTTCGCCGGGCTTGGCTGGTGGAGTTTTCAGCAGATCAACCTGATGGAACAGCAACTGGTCGCCACGCAGGAAAGCTTTGCGCGAATCAGCGAAGAGGCAGCAGGGCGTATTCAGGATATTTCCGGCAAGGTTGTCGCGGCCGAGTCCAGCGTGACCTCCGGCAGCGAAGCGCTGAAGCTTGAGGTCAAACAACTGCAACGCAAGCTAGGCGAACTGGAAGGCCAGCAGCAGAAGGCTGTCGCCCAGCTAGCCGAACAGAACAAAGTGTTCGAGGCAGTTCAGGCTGATGTGAAATCGCAGCAGGGCGGCAGCACTAAACTTGCCGATGCATTGCAGGCATTGACCAGCGAACAGGCTGACCTCAAGAAACAACAAGCGGATCTGGTCGCAGCTCAAGGTGACGTGAGCAAATTGCAGAGCCAGCTCAAGAGCTTGAATGGCGATGTGACTGAATTGAAGAAAATCGGCAATCCGGGCGCTGATATTGAACGGTTGAGCCAGGATCTGCTGGTGCTGCGCAGTGAGTTCGACAATCAGCCTGCACCAAAGGCCGCACCGGCGCCGAAAAACAACACGGCTGAATTTGATGCCTTCCGCGCCCAGATGACCCGCAGCATTACGACCTTGCAGGCGCAGATTCGCAACCTGCAGGATCAAATCGACGCCAAGCGTTAAATTTATCATCGCCAATAAAAAACCGGGCCAGGCCCGGTTTTTTATTGCTGCCAGCTACCTGAGTAACGGGCTGCTGGTTACATCCGTGGGTAGTCGATGTAGCCGACAGGGCCAGAACCGTAGAAGGTTTCCGGATGCGGCTCGTTGAGCGGCGCATCAGCCTGCAAGCGAGCGGGCAGATCCGGGTTGGCAATGAACGGTATACCGAAGCCGATTGCATCTGCATTGCCGGCAGCCAGCCACTCGTTGGCTTGCTCTTTGCTGAAACGCTCATTGGCGATGAACATGCCACCAAATTGCTTTTTCAGGGCCGGGGTCAGGCTGTCTTCACCGGCCTTTTCACGGGTGAAGATGAACGCGATGTTGCGCTTGCCCAACTCGGCGGCAACATAGCCAAAGGTTTCACTGGCCTGCGAGTCGCCCATGTCATGCGAGTCGCCACGTGGCGCCAGATGCACACCTACCCGGCCAGCACCCCAGACGCCAATGGCGGCATCGGTGACTTCCAGCAGCAGGCGTGCACGGTTCTCGATCGAACCACCGTAGCGATCGGTGCGCTTGTTGGTGCTGTCCTGCAGGAACTGGTCGATCAGGTAACCGTTGGCGGCGTGGATTTCGACGCCATCAAAACCGGCCGCTTTGGCGTTTTCTGCGCCCTGACGATAAGCCTCGATAATGTCTTCGATTTCTTCGGTTTCCAGTGCGCGCGGAGTTGGGTAGTCACGCATTGGACGCAGCAGGCTTACGTGGCCCTTGGCCGCGATTGCGCTCGGTGCAACTGGGGGCTGACCGTCGAGGAAGCTCGGGTCGGAGATGCGCCCAACGTGCCACAGTTGCAAGACAATCTTGCCGCCATTGGCGTGCACAGCCTTGGTGATATTGCTCCAGCCACGTACCTGATCCGCTGACCAGATGCCGGGAGTGTTGGCATAGCCGACGCCCATCGGAGTGACGGCTGTCGCTTCGGTGATAATCAGGCCGGCGGACGCACGTTGCACATAGTATTCAGCCATCAGCGCATTGGGCACGCGGCCTTCATCAGCACGGGCACGGGTCAGCGGCGCCATGATGATGCGGTTGTTGAGTTCAAGGTCGCCGATTTTGATTGGATCGAACAGAGTAGGCATTGGGTAGCGCTCCATCAGGGTTATTCGTTGAGTGCAAAAAATGCTTGCGGGTTCAGTCTTGCGCGGTGCGTCAGAGCGTCGCGCGTTGGTTCTATTAAGCTGGCGGCTACGCCAACAACGCTTAAGGCAGTTACAGCGAGTTAAAGGGTGTTGTTCAATTCTTCGAGAAATGCCTGAATGGCCGCCTCGTCACGCTTGAAGAAGTGCCATTGGCCAATCTTCTTGCTGGTAATCAGTCCGGCGTTTTGCAGGGTGCGCAAATGTGCCGAGACACTGGATTGCGACAGACCCGTGAGCCGGTCAATCTTGCCGGCACAAACGCCGATTTCGAGCGGGTGGTCCTGGTCTGCAAAATACTCTTCCGGGTTTTTCAGCCAGTTGAGAATGTCTCGACGTACCGGATGCGCGAGGGCTTTGATAATCTCTTGGTGGTCGATGTGTGCTGTTTGCATGTCAGGTTCCGCCGGTTGCGTATCGCTATGGGACGAACTTTATATCGGGTCGGCCCGATATACCCTTCGATTCCAGCGATAGTGATCATTGATTGCGCTGATGGAACATCGCAGCCCTGCTGCACTCAACTTCTGTCGGGCACCATTGCCCGCTACACGGTATGAATTGGCCCATGAATTACCTTGCCCATTTGCATCTAGGTGGCAACGCGCCCGCGCAGTTGTTGGGGAGCCTGTATGGCGACTTCGTCAAAGGCCCGCTCACCGGCAAGTTCGCGCCAGATATAGAAGCCGCCATTCGTTTGCATCGGCGCATTGATGTGTTCACCGACAGCCACCCACTGCAACTTCAGGCCTGTGCGCGTTTTTCACTGACCCGCAGGCGCTATGCCGGGATCGTGCTGGATGTGTTCTTCGATCATTGCCTGGCGCAACGTTGGGCTGATTACGCCAGTGAGCCACTCGACCGGTTCACGAGCCGGGTTTACTCGGTGCTGGCCAATGAACCTGAGTTGCCGCTCAATCTGGCGCGCATTGCACCGCGTATGTCGGCGCAGGATTGGCTGGGCAGCTATGCCGACTTTGCGGTGTTGGAGCAGGTGATCTACGGGCTGCAACGGCGTTTGTCGCGCCCAGAGGAATTAGCTGACGCGATGCTGGAGCTGCAGCGGTTGTATCAACCGCTGCAGGAGGATTTTCAGGCGTTTTATCCACAGCTGCAGACGTTTGTCGCCGAGCAGCGGCGCTGTGAGGATTAAGCGGCGGCGCGTGGCTCGCAAGGTTGCGCCTGACCAAATAACGCGTCACTGACCGCCGTCTGGGTTCTGCGCGCCAGTTCATTGCGGTTGCCGCTGGCGCTGGCAATGGGCGTCAGCAACTGGATTTCGACTTCGCTGATATCGCTGCTGAACAGGCGCAACAGGTGCGAGAGCATGTCGTCATCACCAATAAACGGCGCAATCGTGTCGGGCTTGCCTTGGCGCGTGTAGCGGATGGCCACCGGTTGGATATCCACGGCGCTTTCAATCGCGCTGCTCAACAGGCGGCCATGAAAGGTGCGCACGGCGCTGCCGTCGGTGGTGGTGCCTTCCGGAAAAATCAGCAAATCATGACCGCTGCCCAAGTGCCGGCCGAGCTGCTGGTTGAGCAGGGCGCTGTCACCTGAACCCCGGCGGATGAACAAGGTTCCGGCTTTGCGTGCGAGCCAACCGGCAACCGGCCAGGTGCGTACTTCTGCCTTGGACAGAAACGACAGCGGGGCGATCATGCCGATCAGCGGAATATCGGTCCATGACACATGGTTACTCAGCCAGAGCATGGGCTTTTTCGGCAACTCGCCGCGAACGCTGACGCGAAACGGCAAGGCGGCGCTGAGGCGACTGAGGAACCAGCGGGTCAGGCGTTGACGCATGCTCAGCAAGTCGCGACGGCTGCAGCGCTCCATCAGGCTGACAATGGCGGCCATAAACGTGCCCAGACCGATCACGGCGAGCAGGCGCAGCAAGCGTAAATACAGGCGCAGTTTGATCATCAGGTATCCGTTGGGTTGGCTCTAGTCTGGCGGCACTTTTTACACAGTGGCGCGTCGACGCACAAGCAAACCCCTGAAAAGCACTGCACACGCGGCCTGTTTCAGCGGCTTGCCTGACGCGATTACACCGCGGCCTTGAAGTGGCGGGCGTAGCGTGGGCAGAGGTCATCACGCTTGAGCAGGATGAACACATCGGCAACTTGGAACTCCTTGTCCCAGCACGGCTCGCCGCAGATTTTTGCGCCCAGACGCATATACGCCTTGAGCAGGGGCGGCATTTCAGCAATCACGTTGGCGGGCACGCTCAGCGCCGGCAGCGGCTGCTTGGGCTCGGCGCGCAGGTGTTCGTTGCACAGATAACGTTCGCGCAGACGCTGCATGATTGCGTGGGCCTGCACGCCGCCGTCCTGCATGGGAATGCTGGCGCAGCCCATCAGGTAGCTGTAAGCGCCCTCATTGAGGATTTCTGCCAACTCGCTCCAGAGCACCGCAATCGTGCCGCCGTTGCGATAACCCAATGCGACGCAGGTGCGGCCAATTTCCAGTACCGGCCCTTGCAGGTGAACCAGACCGTGCAGGCTGAATTCTTCTTCGCTGTAGAAACGGCCCAAACCGGCGGCAGCCTGATGGTCGAGCAGGCGGGTGGTGGCGACCAATTCGCCGGTATTGAGGTCGCGCACACCGATGTGTTTGCAGTGAATGTCGTAGTCGTCCATGTCCAGGCCCAACTCGGCACCTTTGAGCTTGGCGTCAAATTCAGCACTGAAAACCCGATAGCGCAGGGCTTGCGCCTCTTGCAAAGCCGCAGGGCCGCTCAGACGTTCGGCCTGCAAACGACGTGCACTGGTGTTGGCTGCTTGTTGGATCATGGTCTTTCTCCGTTAGCCGATTCGGGCAAGTGCTGACTACGTCTTGCATTCGATCATTCTTGTTGGGCAAGCTCAGGCTAGAAACTGCGAGTGTCACCACCATGAACAATTCATGATGCTTGTGTGACATCGGCCCAAATGGTTTTCGGAGGTTGTTTATGTGCTGGCAAGAATTGTTGAGTCATCAGCCACGGCTCCCTGCTTATCCGTCGCTCGATCAGTGGTATGGCGCCTTGCTTGAACGGCTGCAGCAGCCGTCACCGCTGGCTCTGGCGATTCTTGGCGGGCGAGCGGCAGCCACTCCGGGCTTGGCTTTTCTGGCCGGTTACCAGGCGGCGTTGCGCGCACTCTGGCCATCTGCACCGTGGACACTTGGCGCCTTGTGCGTGACTGAAAACAAAAGTCTGCGCCCGGCCGACATGCAATCGCGTTTGTCGTGGTTGCACGTCAATGGTCGCAAAGACTTTGTCACCGCTGGCGATGCTGCCGACTGGCTGTTGGTGGTGGCGCGTGAGGAAGGACCGGATGAAGACGCGCCCCGCGTGGCGCTGGTCGTGGTGCAAACCAGCGGGCCCGGCGTGCGTCTGGAACAACTGCCGGCGCTACCGTTCATGCCGGATGTCAGCCATGCCCGGGTGCAGCTGGAAAGCGCCCCTTGCGAGCGCCTGGCCGGTGATGGCTGGAGCGATTACGCCAAGCCGTTTCGCACCATCGAAGACCTGCATGTGCTCAGCGCCATGAGTGCCTGGCTGTATGGCGTGGGCCAGACTTGCGACTGGCCGCAGCCCTTGCAGTTGCGTTTGCTGGCATTGCTGGCGGGTTGCAGCGAGGTATCGCGGTTGTGCGCTTCGAGTGCCGCTACGCACGTGCTGCTGGCGGGCCTGTTCGCACAGTTCGATGCATTGCAGGTCGAGATCGACGCTGCACTGGCAGCGGGACCGGCTGAGTGGGCGACGCTATGGAGTCGCGACAAAACTGTGATGAATGTCGCAAATTCGGCGCGCGCTCAGCGTTTGCACAAGGCGCTCGCCTCGCTCTAGCTCGCGGGGTTGATCCAGATCAGTAGTCGCATGGGTCGGACTCGCTAGAGTCGCGCGATTTTGCAGGAATAAAAATCATGCGCCGTGAGCCGATAGTGCTGTTCGAGAAAGACGGGCATAGCTGCCTGATGTTCGACGATTTGGTGAGCGGCGAGGGCGTGCAGTCCAATCAGTTCCTGATTATCGACAACGACCAATACCTGCTGCTCGACCCCGGCGGCGATCTGACTTACACCCCGCTGTCGCTGGGGTTGTCGCGGTTCATTCCGGTGCAGGACCTGACTTACATTTTTGCCTCGCATCAGGACCCGGACATCATCTCGTCGCTGGACAAATGGCTGCTGCACACGCGGGCCAAGGTCATCTGCTCCAAATTGTGGGCGCGCTTTCTGCCGCACCTGACGGCCAATTATCTGGCCATCAATCACGGTATCTCGACCTACGACCGGATTCTCGCGCTGCCGGATCGCGGCCTGAGTTTCAACCTCGGCAAATGCCAGCTCAAGGCTGTGCCCGCGCACTTTCTGCATTCGGTTGGCAACTTTCAGTTGTACGACCCGGTCAGCAAAATCCTGTTTTCCGGCGACATGGGCGCATCGCTGGTGGATGACGCAACGCCGGTGAGCGACTTCGCCAGCCACATCTCACACATGCGCGGCTTCCATCAGCGCTATATGGCCAGCAACAAGGTGTGCCGGCTGTGGGCGGCGATGGTGCGCGAGATGGATGTGGCGATGATCGTGCCGCAACATGGCCGCCCGTTCGTTGGGCCAGAAATGATCACTGCGTTCCTCGATTGGGTCGAGACGCTGGAGTGTGGATTGGATCTGATGGGGCCAGACGATTTTCGCTTGCCGCGTTAACCCAGTAACAACCTTGACCTATCGCGCCAAATAAGCCGCATTCACGGTATATATCGCGCTATTGAGGGTCATATTTCCCGTGCTAGGGTGCAGCTTCCCTTGCTGCCGAGCTGCTGCCATGCGTATCCCGCTTTTCCCGCGACTGACTCTTGCCCTGGCCTTGGCATTGCCCTGCAGTGCTGTGTTGGCCGCTGAGCGCTGGCCTGATCCGCATTGGAGCGCAGCGCCCGCCAGCACCAGCGCGGCCATTACCGCGCTGGAAGACTACGCCTTTCCGGTGCGCGATGATGAGGCCCGCAAAGGTGTGCGCACCGATGCGTTGCTGGTGATCCGCGATGGTCAGATTATTTACGAGCGTTACGCCGGGCCAACTACCGCCACCACGCCGCACCTGACCTGGTCGATGAGCAAAAGTCTGATGGCCAGCGTGCTCGGGGTTGCCTATGGCGAAGGGCGTTTCAAGTTAGATGCGCCCGTTGCCGCTTATTACGCGCCAATGGCTGAGCACCCGGGAATCAAGATGGGCCATCTGTTCAACTGGGCCTCCGGCCTTGCCTGGCAGGAAGGCTATGAATACGCGCCGCTGAAATCCTCGGTGGTCGGCATGTTGTACACCCGTGGGCGAACCGACATGGCCGCGTTCGCCGCGCAAACCCCGGCGGATGCCGAGCCGGGCCAGCGCTTTCGTTATTCCAGTGGCGACAGCAATATTCTCGCGGCGGCGCTGAAAAATATCGTCGGCGTCAAAGCCTATGCCGATTACCCGTGGACGGCGCTGTTCGAGCCGCTGGGAATCACCTCGGCCGTTTGGGAAACAGATACATCAGGCACCTTCGTGGGTTCTTCCTATGCCTACATGACGGCCCGCGATCTGGCCCGTGTCGGCTTGCTGATGGAGCGCCGCGGACGTTGGCATGATCAGCAATTGCTGCCCGATGCCTGGGTAACTTTCAACCTGACGCCGTTTGCCGGTTATCAAGCCGACGCTGAAAAGCCCGATGGCGCCGTGCCTGGTGCCCAGTGGTGGCTCAACAGCGCCGCGCCAACCGGCAGCAAGCCGTGGCCGGACGCACCAGACGATACCTTTGCCGCGCTCGGCCACTGGGGGCAGGGGATGTATGTGATGCCAGAGGAAAAGTTGGTCGTGGTGCGCTATGGCGATGACCGCGATGGCAGTTTCAAACACAACGAGTTGCTTAAACGTGTCACCGCCGCCTTTGGGCCAGGAGTCAAACCATGATCCGTCGTCATCCATGGTTGTCGATTTTGGCTGTGCTGGTGCTTATCGCGCTTGGCTGGGGCTGGACTAATCGCGCTGATCTGCAAGCGTTTCCGAGCATTATCGGGGCCTACTCGGCCAAGGAATATTGCTCGTGCCGCTATGTGATGAATAATCCGCCGAACTACTGCGAAGGCTACATCAAACAGTACATTCCGCTGAGCGAACTGCTTGATGATCAGGCCAGCAAGCGCGTGACTGCACGCGGGCTGGGCAGCACTCAAACAGCGCAATGGCAGGGCCAGCGTCAAGGTTGCCAATTGCTCGCGCAACCCGCTGCTACACCCGACAGTTAATATTTCACGGCGTTAACATTGCAGGGCTAAGCTCAAGTGACTTTGCAACGGGCACGCAGGCGGCTATCTTGAGGCTTGGAGTGCCATGCCCAAGGGATATTTATGCAACTGCTACGTGTTTTACTGCTGCTTGCCTGCAGTGTTGCCTTACCCGCTCACGCCAACTGGTATCTGGATAACGAGTCTTCGCGGATCGCGTTCGTCTCGACCAAGAACCAAAGCGTTGCCGAGCCTCAGCGCTTTCTCAAGCTGCACGGTAACGTCGATAAGCAAGGCAAGGTGCAGATGCGTGTCGAACTGGAGTCGATTGCCAGCGGCATTCCTTTGCGCGATGAGCGCATGCGCTCGATGCTGTTCGAGATAGATAAATATCCCGAAGCGACCATCGAGGCGCAAATCGACCTTGACCAACTGGCCACGCTGGCGCCGGGTGCGCAGCTGGAAATCCAGCAGCCCATGCAGATCAATCTGCACGGCAAACAGCAGCAGTACAGCGCCGAGTTGTTGATTACCCGGCTGGACTACCACCGTTTCCAGGCCGTGACGCTGAGCCCGCTGATTCTCAATATTGATGACTTTGCCTTGTCGCCGGGGCTTGAGGCCTTGCGCAACGCGGCCGGATTGAAGTCGATAAGCCCGGCGGTGCCGGTCAGTGTTGTCCTGATCTTCAGTCAACGCTGATGCCCGGTACAGTATTTGGCTGGCGCAGCGCTAACCGGTTCAACCTGCTCAACGATGGCCCGCAATTTTTTCCGCGCATGATCGCGGCAATCGATGCCGCGCAGCAGCAAGTGGAACTTGAGTTGTACCTGATCGAGAGCGGGCGCTGCGTCGAGTTGCTGGTTGCCAGCCTGTGTGCGGCCGCTCAACGCGGGGTGCAGGTGCGCTGTCTGTTCGACGATTACGGCGCGCAGGCATTGCATGCCAATGAACGCAAGCGCTTGAGCGATTGTGGCGTGCAGATACGCTGCTACAACCCGCTGCGCTGGCGTCACGGTATCCGTAACTTTTATCGTGACCACCGCAAGCTATTGCTGGTCGACGCCAACGTTGCCTTCACCGGCGGCACGGGCGCTACCGACGAGTTCTGGGTGCCGGATGACGCGCAGAGCCCGTGGCATGAAGTGATGGTCGAAATCAGTGGCCCATTGGTGGCGGACTGGCAATCTCTGTTTGAGCATCAGTGGCGAGCCAGCGTGGCCAAACTGAGCTGGATGCTGCGGCCCAGCAAACGCATCAAACAACCGCCAATACCGCCCGAGTCGGGTGATGGCCATGGCCGTGTGGCTTACGCCGATGCACGCCAGCATCGCGATATTCTGCAGGCACTGGTCCGCGCGGTGAGCAATGCCGAGCAGCGGGTGTGGCTGGCCACGCCGTATTTTCTGCCAACCTGGAAGGTGCGCCGGGCGCTGCGTAAAGCTGCCTCGCGGGGCATAGACGTGCGCCTGCTGTTGAGCGGGCGCAACACCGATCATCCCTCGGTACGCTACGCCGGCCAGCGTTATTACCCGCGTCTGCTGCGCTCCGGGATCAAGATATTCGAGTACCAGCCACGCTTTTTGCACCTGAAAATGGTGCTGGTCGATCAATGGGTCAGCCTCGGTTCTTGCAACTTCGACCACTGGAATATGCGCTTCAATCTGGATGCCAATCTGGAGGCCCTCGATTCGCGGCTTACTCAGCAGGTCGAACAATGTTTCATCGACGATTTCAGCCAGAGCCTGCAAGTGACCCACGAACTCTGGCAACAACGCCCATGGTGGAGCCGCCTGCAGCAGCGGTTGTGGGGCTGGCTCGACCGGGTTGTGGTCAATCTGCTCGACAGGCGCCGCTAAACGGCATGTTCAATTGCGCCGTGTAACGTAGTCGCGGGCTATTACCCGGCTACGCTTTAGCGGGGCAATACTTCTCTAAACCCAACCCCTGTGAGGAGAAAACCATGGCTGCGAAAAAGATTCTGATGCTGGTCGGTGACTACGTAGAAGACTACGAAGTGATGGTGCCTTTTCAGGCGCTGCAGATGGTCGGCCACACCGTACACGCTGTTTGCCCGGATAAAACCAGTGGCCAGTTCGTGCGCACCGCCATCCACGACTTTGAAGGTGACCAGACCTACAGCGAAAAGCCTGGCCACAACTTCGTGCTCAACTTCGACTTTGCCAAGGTCAAGGCCGAAGACTACGACGCGCTGGTGGTTCCCGGTGGCCGCTCGCCCGAGTACCTGCGGTTGAATGCGGATGTGCTGGCGCTGGTCAAGGCTTTGGCTGCTGCGGGCAAGCCGATTGCGGCTGTGTGCCACGGCGCGCAATTGCTCGCGGCTGCAGGTGTGCTTGAAGGGCGTGCGTGCAGTGCGTACCCGGCCTGTGCGCCAGAAGTACGTCTGGCCGGTGGCGAGTTCATCGACATTGCCGCCGATGAGGCGCATGTCGAGGGTAATCTGGCGTCGGCGCCAGCTTGGCCTGCGCATCCGAAATGGCTCGCTGGCTTCTTGCAATTGCTTGGCACCGAAATCAAGCTGTAACCAGAAACCGCAGACGCTGAGGTGATTTATGTGTGAGCTGTACGTTAAGGCCGACCCGATTCTGTACGAGTCGCGCTCGCGCTCGTTGCGTATTTGCGGCGTGGTCACCACTTTGCGCCTGGAAAACCAGTTCTGGGACATTCTGCGCGAAATCGCTGAAATTGACGGCATGACCACCAATCAGCTGATCACCAAGCTGTATGAGGAGGTTATGGATTACCGTGGCGAAGTGGTTAATTTTGCCTCGTTCCTGCGCGTCAGTTGCAGCCGTTATCTGGCGCAGCGGCGTGCGCCCACCACTGGCCTGAGCGTGGTGCAGGCGCGGGCCAATGCATAAGCGTTGAGCGGGCGGAAGTTTTGCAGCGTTATAAAAAAGACCGGCTGAGGCCGGTCTTTTTCTGCGCGTTGTTCAGGCAGGCATCAGAAGTCCGCGGAATTTTGCGGTGCGCCATCGCTGATGAACTTGCTGAGGAACTGGCGCGTGCGCTCTTCCTTGGGCGCGCCAAACAGGCTCTTGGCATCGCCCTGTTCGACGATGACACCCTTGTCGATAAAGATTGCCCGATTGGCAACATCACGGGCAAAGCTCATCTCGTGGGTGACAATCACCATGGTTCGCTGCTCCTGCGCCAATGCCCGAATCGTTGAGAGCACTTCGCCGACGAGTTCCGGGTCGAGCGCCGAGGTCGGCTCGTCAAACAGGATCACATCTGGCTGCATCGCCAACGCCCGGGCAATGGCGACGCGCTGTTGCTGGCCGCCGGACAAACGCTTCGGGTAGGCGTTTTCCTTACCCGCCAGACCCACTTTGGCAAGCAGGGCAATGGCGCGCTCAGTCACGGTTGCCAGCGGTTCCTTCTTGACGATCAGCGGCCCTTCAATCACGTTTTCCAGCGCAGTGCGGTGGGGGAACAGATTGAAGTTCTGGAACACAAAACCGACGTGCTGGCGCAGTTTACGAATCTTGCTTTGCTGCTTGCCCAGCGGCTTGCTGCTGTCGATTTCGATGTCGCCGACCTTGATGGTGCCACCGTCCGGGGTTTCAAGCAGATTGAGGCAACGCAGCAGGGTGGTTTTGCCCGAACCGCTGGGGCCGATGATGGCGACAATTTCACCGGCCTTCACCTCAAGATCGATGCCCTTGAGTACGGTTTGGCCATTGAATTGTTTGGTCAGGTTACGCACGGAAATCATCAGGAGTCCTGCTCGTGTCGGTTGACGCGCGCCTCAAGGCGGCTCTGAAAGTGCGACAGTAAAGTCGCCAGAATCCAGTAAATAAATGCCGCAGCCAGGTACATGGTGAAGATCTCGTAGGTGCGCGCCGTAATCAGCTGCGCCTGACGAAACAGCTCTGGCACCTGAATAGTCGCGGCCAGCGCCGTGTCTTTAACCAGCGAGATAAAGCTGTTGCCCAGCGGCGGCAGAGCGGTGCGCATTGCTTGCGGCAGAATCGAGCGGCGCAGTGTCTGCATCCGGTTCATGCCGATACTGGCTGCTGCCTCCCATTGGCCACGGTCGATCGAGGAGATCGCGGCGCGGAGAATTTCCGAAGTGTAGGCGGCCATGTTCAGCGAGAAGCCGACCAGTGCCGAAAGCAGCGGGCTCAGCTGGATACCGACCTGCGGCAACCCGTAGTAGATGATGAACAGTTGCACCAGCAAAGGCGTGCCGCGAAAGAACGAGACGTAGATGCGCGAGAGCCAGTTCAGCACCTTGAAGCGCGAGAGGCGCATCAAGGCGAACATGAAACCCAGCAGCAATCCAAAGAACATCCCGCCAATACTCAGGACAACCGTGTACATGGCGCCCTTGAGCAGGTAAGGCGCCGAGTCCATCGCAAGCTGTAGGCTTTCTTCGATCATTGGGTGACGTCAGACTTGAACCATTTTTCGGAAATAGCCTTGAGGCTGCCGTCTGCGCGCATTTCGGCCATGGCCTTGTCGATCGCGGCGAGCAGTTCCGGGTCGCCCTTGCGCATGGCAACTGCAGACTCCTGACGTGAGAACGGTTCACCAGCCACGGCCATCTTGCCCGAGGTTTTTTCAACCATTTCGAAGGCTGCCAGACGATCCACCAGAATCACATCCAGACGGCCAACCATCAGGTCCTGGAATTTGGTCGGGTCATCGTCGTAGGTTTTGATGTCGGCTTGCGGCACATTCTCTTTCAGCCAGGTCTCGTAAGCGGTGCCCAGACCCACGCCGACGCGCTTGCCGGCCAGATCAGCGGGTTGCTTGATACTGTCGGCCTCACCTTTACGTGTCAGTGCCTGAATGCCGGATACGGTGTAGGGCGTCGAGAAATCATATTTCTTCTTGCGCTCGTCGGTGATGGTCACCTGATTGATCACCACATCCAGACGTTTGGATTCGAGGGCGGCGAGAATGCCATCCCACTTGGTCGGTTGAAACGCAGCTTCAACGCCAAGCTTGGCCGCAAGCGCTTTGGCGAAGTCCACTTCGAAGCCGGTCAGTTTGCCATCCGCATCCTGAAAGTTGAACGGCGGGTAAGTGCCCTCAAGGCCAATCTGGATTTTCCCCGTGCTCTTGATGTGCTCAAGCAGTTCGGCGGCATAGGTGCTGCTGATCATGCTGGAGCCGAGAATCAGGCCCAGGCTGGTGATCAGGAAATGGCGACGCAAAGTAGCTAGCTTCATAGTGTCACTCGCTTAGGCTGGTGTGCCCGCAGCTTGGCTGCGAGGGGTGGTACAAAATAATCAGAAGTCGCCCATACGACCAATGAACGGGATTAATAGCCGTTATCAACCTGCGGCAGGGTGATACGCGAACAAGGCCGGCGAGCCTCCGGTGTGAAGAAACAGCACTGGCCCTGTTGCAAACTGTTGGTTGGCAATGCCGTCAAGCAAACCGGCGAAGGCTTTGCCGGTGTAAACCGGGTCCAGTAGCAGTCCTTCGGTGGCAGCCAGCAAACTGATTGCTTGCAGTGTAGCTGCATTGGGCTCGCCATAACGTGGAGCGAAATAGCCATCCCAAAGTTCAATTTGCAGGGCATCCGGCACGGCGATATTCAGCAGTTCTGCCGTGCGTTGCAGCAAACCTTCAACCTTGGGGCGCTGCGCAGCGTCGGTGCGTGAAACGGTGACTCCAACCACGCGAGTACCGGGCAAAGCGTATTCGAGTGCGAGCGCCAGGCCGCTGTGCGTGCCGGCCGAACCCGAGGCCAGAACCACGGCTGAGAACTGCTCGCCGGTGAGTTTGATCTGCTCGGCAAGCTCAAGCCCGGCGCGGACGTAGCCCAGTGCGCCGAGCGCGTTGGAGCCGCCAATCGGCACGATGTAGGGTTTGCGTCCGTTCGCGCGCAAGCGATCGGCGGCCTCTTGCAGTTGCTCATCGGCGTTGTCGAGGTTAGCGACGTGTTCAACTTCACAGGTAAACAGGTCGAGCAACAGACGGTTGCCGTTGCTCTGATAGTTGCGGTCGCTGCTGGCAATCGGGTTCTCCAGCAGCGCCAGGCATTTGAGGCCGAGGCGTGCTGCGATGGCGGCGGTTTGGCGAACGTGATTGGACTGGATCGCACCCGCCGTTACCAGCGTATCGGCGTTTTGTGCCAAGGCATCGGCTGCCAAAAACTCGAGTTTGCGAACCTTGTTGCCACCCAGGGCGAACGGCGTGATGTCGTCGCGTTTAACCCAGACATCGGTGCCCAGCTGGCTCGAAAGGCGTTCGAGTTTCTCCAGTGGTGTTGGGGTGTTAACCAATGGCAGGCGCGTGAATTTCGAAAGGGAAGTGCTGAGCATCATCAGAATTCTGTGCAGGTTTAAAGATTCAACTCTAGCCCAAGACCGGTCTGCGCAAAGGATTGCTGTTGGATCGTGAGATATTGAGTTGGCGTGGGCCATTATTATGACAGGCCGGGGCCTGCGTTTCGGATGCAGGTGCGGCTGCCCGAACGGGTTGCCGGGCAGGCCAGAGGTGCAGCGGGTTTTAGGTGCCCGAATTCATTGCGCACGATTCGCCAATTTGGCGAAGGGCAATGTCAGGCGCACAGGGTTAAACCGAGTGATTGAATAGGGTCAGCGTCCTTGCCGATGTAGCTGTCTGCGGCGGCGCTTTCGAGCATGAGCTCTGTGTTGCGCCGCCGAGAAGAAACTGGGGAGCGGGATGTAAACCAAGCCTGCATTGAGCGCAGCCAAGTCCCACAAGGACCAGTCTAAGCCGTTATCAAGTGCCAGTGCAACGCGTTTTGTCCGCGAATGTCCGCACGCGTTTGCTGTGCTCGCCGACACGCTTGAGCAATTGGCGGCAGGTGACACTCTGGTCACGGCTGCTCAGTGCGGCCCGTGAACCTTGCGAGTTGATGGGTTGGAAAAAGGCTTGGCGCTGTTGCTCAGAAGCGCGAAAGCCCGGCACGGGGCCGGGCTTTCGTGGTGTCGCTGACGGCGCAGGGATGAGCTGCGCCGAATACAAAGCAGTGACTCAGGCTTACTGAACTTCTACCGCCAGGCTGTCGGCGATTTTCTTGTTCCAGATGGCCGGGCCGGTGATGTGCACCGACTCACCCGAAGTATCGACCGCCACCGTAACCGGCATGTCTTTAACTTCGAATTCGTAGATGGCTTCCATACCCATTTCTTCAAATGCCAGGACTTTCGACTTCTTGATGGCCTGAGCCACCAGATACGCCGCGCCGCCGACT
The DNA here is from genome assembly GCF_900682675.2 of Pseudomonas marincola. Lineage (NCBI taxonomy): Bacteria > Pseudomonadati > Pseudomonadota > Gammaproteobacteria > Pseudomonadales > Pseudomonadaceae > Pseudomonas > Pseudomonas marincola. Next base: position 1,257,890 of record NZ_LR215729.2, read on the forward strand.
GCCATGAGGTAAACCGCTTTGTGGTCCTTGATCGCTTCGATAGCAATCGGGCCGCGCTCGGATTTACCAATCATGCCCAGCAGGCCGGTTTGCTCAAGGATCTGACGGGTGAACTTGTCCATCCGCGTTGCGGTAGTCGGGCCAGCCGGGCCAACCACTTCGTCGCCTACCGGATCAACCGGGCCGACGTAGTAAATGAAGCGACCTTTAAGGTCGACCGGCAGTTGCTCGCCCTTGTTGAGCATTTCGACCATACGCTTGTGCGCCGCATCGCGACCGGTGAGCATCTTGCCGTTGAGCAGAATGGTCTCGCCCGGCTTCCAGCTCTGTACGTCTTCCGGGGTCAGCGTGTCGAGGTCAACACGGCGTGCGCTTGGGCCCGCTTCCCAGACGATTTCCGGGTAGGCGTCCAGCGACGGCGCTTCCAGTTCGGCCGGGCCGCTGCCGTCGAGCACGAAGTGAGCGTGACGGGTGGCTGCGCAGTTCGGGATCATGCACACCGGCAAGGACGCTGCGTGCGTCGGGTAATCCATGATCTTGACGTCGAGAACGGTGGTGAGACCGCCCAGACCTTGAGCGCCGATGCCCAGTTGGTTGACCTTCTCGAACAGCTCAAGACGCAGCTCTTCGATGCGGTTCTGCGGGCCGCGGGCCTTGAGTTCGTGGATGTCGATGGACTCCATCAACACTTCCTTGGCCATGACGGCGGCCTTTTCGGCAGTACCGCCGATACCAATGCCGAGCATGCCCGGCGGACACCAGCCTGCGCCCATGGTCGGAACTGTTTTCAGCACCCAGTCGACGATCGAGTCGGACGGGTTGAGCATGGCCATCTTCGACTTGTTCTCAGAGCCGCCGCCTTTGGCTGCGACATCAACTTCAACTTTGTCGCCAGGGACGATCGAGAAGTGGATCACTGCCGGGGTGTTGTCGCGGGTGTTTTTACGTGCGCCAGCCGGGTCGGCGAGGATCGATGCACGCAGCACGTTCTCTGGCAGGTTGTAGGCGCGGCGAACACCTTCGTTGATCATGTCTTCAACGCCCATGGTGGCGTCGTCCCAACGAACATTCATGCCCACGCGGACAAACACGGTGACGATCCCGGTGTCCTGACAGATCGGGCGGTGCCCTGTGGCACACATGCGCGAGTTGATCAGAATCTGCGCCATCGAATCACGGGCCGCCGGGGATTCTTCGCGCAGGTATGCTTCATGCATAGCCTGAATGAAGTCTGTCGGATGGTAATAGGAGATGAACTGCAGTGCGTCGGCAACGCTCTGAATCAGGTCGTCTTGCTTGATCACGGTCATGCTTGGCGCTCCTTTGATTGGGCAGGAACTTATGGACGCGCCGGAAGAAATCGACGCATTAGGCGTAAAAAAAGGGGAGGCATTATAGCGCGTGCGATTGATGGCTAACAGCTAACTAATTATTTGGCTACGCTTGGCTGACAACATAGTCAAGATCAGGCTACAGTAGCGGCGATTTGCCACTAGTGCATGGAATTCTAATAATGAGTGACTTGGAAGCACCGTCAAAGTCATTGCAGAGGCTGTTGCTGCGGCGATTCAGCATGGCGGCTGCAACCTATTGTCTGATAGCTTTCTTGTGCACTGTGGCTTACCTCACCGATCTGGTGACCGCATCTCTACCGGCCTTATTCATTCTCTTAGGTTGCGTGCTGGCCGGGCAGGTTGTGTTTTTCTGGCTGTTTATCAGCGAGCGCAATCAGTATTTTGATGACCCCAGTCTGACCGAAGCGCAGGTTCTCTTCGGGATCACCTGCCAGCATGCCCTGCTGGCAATTTCTACTGATGAACGTGGCACTTTCTTGGTGTTCTATGCACTGATTTTGCTCTTCGGTGTGTTCCAGTTGCGCTCAGCGGTGTTCTGGCGTTGCACGCTCTATGCGCTGTTCGGTTTTATTGCCCTGAATCTGTATCAGGCCTACAACTTCACCCTTGGCAGTGTCAGTCAGGCCATCCTGCAAGTTGCCACACTCACTGTGGTCTTGCTCTGGTTGGGTTTGTTTGCCAGCTATCTGCAGTCCATGCGTCAGCGTATGCGCCAGCGCCGGGTTGCGTTGCAGGCGCATCAGGACACATTGCGCGGCATGATGCGCCAGCTTGAAGATCTGGTTGCAACCGATGAACTCACCGGGCTGTGTAACCGGCGCAACTTTATCCGGCTGGCCACGCGTGAGTTGAAGTTCCTGCGTCACGGCCGCCAGCATGGCCTGGCGTTGATTGACCTCGATTACTTCAAACGCATCAACGACGCCCATGGGCACGCCGCTGGCGACCGGGTTCTACAAACATTTGCCGGCGTCGCGCAGTCGTGTTTGCGTGAAGGCGACATCATTGCCCGTTACGGTGGCGAGGAATTTGTTTTACTGTTGCCTAATACCGACGCAGATCAGTTCACCGCGTGTTGTGAGCGCCTGCGTGAAGCCTTCAGTAACGCCGAACCCGTGGGTGTGAAAATCAATAATCTGAGCCTTTCGGTTGGCATGACGTTGCTAACTGCACACGACGATCTGGATGACGCCCTGCACCGCGCCGATCAGGCGCTGTACCAAGCCAAGCGCGATGGCCGCAATCGCTGTTCGGCGGCTTGGGAAGATGCAGATGCCTGACCTTCGGGTGGGCGACCAACTGCTGACTGTGGCGCCCGCAACCAATCTGCTTGATGCCTTGCTCAGTGCCGATATTCGCGTGCCTTACAGTTGCCGGGCCGGCAGTTGTCATACCTGTATGGTGCACTGCGTGAGCGGCGAGTTGGCCGATGCCAAGCCTGATGCACTGGATGCCCAGCGCCGACAGCAAGGCTGGCGTCTGGCTTGCCAATGTCAGGTGCAGGGCGATGTGCAGATCGAACTGTTCAACCCGCTTAACGATGCGCGCCCGGCCACGGTGCACAGCTGCGACTGGTTGAGCAGTCGCGTCTTGCGCCTGCGCTTAACACCAGCGCGACCTTTCAGTTATGAGCCCGGCCAGCATCTGCTGCTGTGGATAAATCAGCAAATTGCCCGGCCGTATTCGCTGGCCAGTTTGCCGGATGAAGATCCGTGGCTGGAGTTTCACATCGATTGTCCGGAGCAGGGCGCTTTCACCTCGCTTGCCCGTCAATTACAGCCGGGCGACAGTGTGGCTTTGGGTGAGCTGCGCGGTGGAGCCTTGCATTACGACCCGGACTGGCAAGCCAAGCCGCTGTGGTTGTTGGCATCCGGCACCGGCTTGGCGCCGCTTTCTGGGGTGTTGCGCGAAGCCTTGCGGCAAAACCATCAGGCTGAAATACGCTTGCTGCATCTCGCCTCAGCCGGGCAGCACTACTTGGCCGAGTCGTTAAAAACATTGGCCAACGCCCATCCACAGCTGCACGTGAGTTGCGTGACGGCGGCCGAGTTGCCAGCGGCTTTGGCCGGTCTACGGCTTGTTTCCCGGCAAACTCAGGCTTTACTCTGCGGTCATCCTGAGCAGGTTGAGAGCTTCGCCCGGCGCTTGTATCTGGCCGGCGTACCCCGCAACCAGGTGTTTACCGATTTATTTGTGCCTCACGCGCGCTGAAAGCCACTTTCGGGGCGAGGCATGCATCGCCCTTGAACAATAATAGCGAGATGTGAGTGATGAATGATCATGTGCAGGTGGAGCGTAACGCCGGGTTGGTTACCTTGCGCCTCAACCGCCCCGAAAAGAAAAACTCCCTGACCAACGCCATGTACGGCCAGCTCGCCGAAGCCCTGCGCAGCGCCGATGCCGACAGTTCAGTGCGCGCGGTATTGATTACCGGCGGCGATGACTGTTTTACCAGCGGCAATGACGTTGCCGATTTCCTGCAAAACCCGCCGCGTGACATGAGCAGTAACGTGTTCCATTTCATGCTTGCGCTCTTTGAGTTCAGCAAGCCGGTTGTCGCAGCTGTATGCGGGCCTGCCGTGGGCATTGGCACAACCCTGCTACTGCATTGCGATCTGGTGTATACCCAGCGCGACGCGCTGCTGCGCATGCCTTTCGTCAATCTCGGCCTGTGTCCCGAGTTCGGCTCGAGCCTGATCCTGCCGCAGATGTTGGGCCATGCAAAAGCTGCAGAGCTGCTGTTACTGGGTGAAAGCTTCAGTGGCGCGCAGGCCGCGCAGTGGGGCATTGCCAATCAGGCGTTGGAAGACAGTCAGGCGACTCATGCCAAGGCGTTGGAAATGGCCATGCGTTTTGTCCAGCTACCGCCGTCGGCACTGGCGGACAGCAAGCGATTGATGCGTTCACCGGATCGGCAGAAATTGCGCGAGGTGATCGAAGAAGAAGGGGCGTTGTTCTGCAAGCGCCTGCACTCGCCGGAAGCGCGTGAGGCAATGACAGCATTCATGCAGCGCAGACAGCCTGATTTCTCTCAATTCAGTTAATCAGGCGTTTTTCGGGTAAAGCCTGTTCACTTGCAGGGCCGGTGTGGCGCCTGCAAGTGAACCCGGTCTGGCTTATACCAGTGGATCACCGACATGCAGAATCTTCATGCCGTTGGTGCCGCCAATCGTGTGGTAGCTGTCGCCCTTGGTCAGGATGACCCAGTCGCCAGCCTGCACCACGCCGCGTTGAAGCAACTCGTCCACCGCCGCCTGGCTAACCAGCTCCGGTGACAATGCTGCTGCGTCAAACGGTACGGTGTAGACACCTCGGAACAAGGCCGCACGGGCCTGAGTTTCGCGATGCGGCGAGAAGGCGAAAATCGGCACCGATGAGCGAATGCGCGACATGATCAGCGGCGTGTAGCCACTTTCAGTCAGGGCAATAATCGCTTTGACGCCCGGGAAATGATTCGCGGTGTACATGGCCGCCAGCGCAATGCTCTCGTCACATCGGGTGAACGTCTCGCCCATGCGGTGGCTCGACTTCTTGCTGGTCGGGTGCTTCTCGGCACCGATGCAAATCCGCGCCATCGCCTGAACCGCTTCGAGCGGGTAGGCGCCGGCCGCACTTTCGGCCGAAAGCATCACGGCGTCGGTGTAGTCGAGTACCGCGTTGGCAACGTCCGACACTTCGGCGCGGGTTGGCATCGGGTTTTGAATCATCGACTCCATCATCTGCGTTGCAGTGATAACCGCCTTGTTGTGCGTGCGGGCGTGCTGAATGATCTTCTTCTGAATGCCCACCAGTTCGGCGTCGCCGATTTCAACACCGAGGTCGCCACGGGCAACCATCACCGCGTCGCTGGCGCGAATCAGGCCGTCCAGTGTGGCGTCGTCGGCGACCGCTTCGGCGCGTTCGATTTTCGCCACCAGCCAGGCAGTACCGCCGGACTCGTCACGCAGTTGGCGGGCGTATTCCATGTCTGCTGCATCACGCGGGAACGACACCGCGAGATAGTCCAGCTCCATTTCGGCCGCCAGTTTGATATCGGCCTTGTCTTTGTCGGTCAGTGCTGGCGCTGTCAGGCCACCGCCACGGCGGTTGATGCCTTTGTGGTCGGAGAGCGGGCCGCCGACAGTCACTTCGCAATTGAGCGCATCGGCTGTGGCGCTGATCACGCGCATGACGACGCGGCCGTCATCGAGCAGCAACTCGTCGCCGACGCCGCAATCCTTGACCAGGTCCGGATAATCGATGCCCACGATTTGCTGGTTGCCATCAGTCAGCGGATGGCTGGTTGAGAAGGTGAAGTGATCACCGATTGCCAGTTCGATGCGCTTGTTGCTGAACTTGGCGATACGAATTTTCGGGCCCTGCAAGTCACCCAGCAGCGCAACGTGACGGCCGTGTTTGGCGGCAATTTCACGTACCAGCTTGGCGCGAGCCTTGTGCTCGTCCGGGGTGCCGTGGGAGAAGTTCAAGCGGGCAACATCGAGGCCGGCCATGATCAGTTGTTCGAGCATCTCCGGTGAGTTACTCGCTGGGCCAAGGGTGGCGACGATTTTGGTGCGACGTACGGTCATGCTCAGGCTCCTGATATACAACTGGTGGCGAGGCTACTACGGCAAAACGCTGTAGTCATTGTTCATCTGCACTACCTTAGCGCTGTCGGCTTGTATTTGTGCAAGTGGCCGCCGTGCGGCGGGTGCCAAAGCATGAATGACGCTTTTGCTCTAGCGTTAAAGCAATGCGTGATGCGCGTATTGGCGGTGAAGAATTTTAACCGGCGGCCGATAGCATCAGCATGTGCACTCAACGGTTCAGGCTTGCCTGAGTATTGAGGCGGAATTATCGAGGAGAGTTGTAATGCGTGCATTGATCATCATGCTGGTGCTGGCGGGCGTATCCGGCTGCACCCGCTGGTCATTGGACCATCATATAGACAGCGCCTACCGCGCCTATGATCGCGGCAATTGCGAGACTGCCTTGCTGGAGTTGTCCAAGGCCGAGCGCACCAGCCGATCGCGGCGCTATCTGCAGCCGGAAATATCGCTGTTGCGCGGCCAGTGCCTTGAGCGCCAGCGACTATTTGTGGATGCGGCGCAAACCTATCATTTCATCATCAGCACTTATCCAACCAGCGAATACGCTTTTCGTGCGCGTGCGCGTCTGGAAACCTTGCGCCAGCTTGGCCATGTGCCCACCGAGAAGCCACTTCTGGGCTCGCGCTAGGCCCCACCCGGGCTTGTTGCTTTACCGCTGAGCAACTGGCGTGTTGGCCATTCAGGGGTATGCTTGTGTGCTTATCCATGGAGAAGTTTGATGCGGCTATTGCTGTGTGTACTGCTGTTGCCAGCACTGGCCAGCGCCGAGATCTACCGCTGGACTGATGCGTCCGGGCAGGTGCATTTCGAGCAGCGGCCAAATGGTGCTGGCGCGCAGCGAGTCGAGGTCAAGCCGCAAGTGGTCGAGCGTGATCAAGCCACACGTGAGCGTCAGGCCCGCACCGAGCGATTTTACGATGCCCGCCGCGATGAGCAGGCCCAAGCCGCTGCTGCTACAGCAGAGCGCCGGGCCAAGACCGAGCAGACCTGCACAAAACTCCGCAAGCAGTTGGAGCAGATGCCCGAAGGTTATCGTTACTATCGGCCAGACGCTGATGGCGAGCGCAGTTATTATTCGGATCAGGAAATGGATGCGGCGCGGCAGCATTTGCGCAGTGAAATCGGCAAAAATTGCAGCTAGGTCTGCAAATGCCGGCGCAGGCAGTTATACTCAGATTTCAATATAGCGATTTGCCACTATGCCTAATCAACGTCATATCAGTCGGCTGCAGCTACCTTCCTATCTCAAGGTCTACAACCGCAATACCGATAAGCCGATGGGTTTCATTGGCAATGTGTCGCTCGATGGCATGATGCTGATCAGCGAGCTGCCGTTGCTGGTGGGTGCGCGTTTCGAGATGCGTTTGAAAATTCCCGGCCATCCTGCGCAGCGCTTCATCGACATCACCGCCACCTGCCAATGGTGCCGTGAAGATGTCACGCCCGGCAGCTTCGACTCGGGCTTCGCTCTGGTGGCGCCGCCCGCCGAATATGTCGAGATGATCTGCGCTTTGCGTCGCTACTTCAGTTTCCGGCACACCGCCACCTCGGTCTGAGGCCATAGCGCGGGCATAAAAAAACCGCCCGCAGGCGGTTTTTCTAATCACAACAGCCTCAGGCCATTGCGGGCTCGCTGAGTTGCAGCAGCGCATCGGAGCGCTCCTGTACCTGACGATATACTTCAGCGTCCTTGGCCAGCACGTCGCCCATAGCCGGGAACATCTCGGCCAGCTTGCTGGTCCACTCGGCAGACTGAGCGCGCTCCGGGAAGCAGCGACGGATCAGGTCGAGCATGATCGATACAGTCACCGACGCACCAGGCGATGCGCCCAGCAGTGCGGCAATAGAGCCGTCATGCGCTGCAACCAGCTCAGTGCCGAACTGCAGAATGCCGCCACGCTTCGGATCTTTCTTGATGATCTGCACACGCTGGCCGGCCATCTCCAGGCGCCAGTCTTTCGGGTCCAGTTCCGGGTAGAAGCCACGCAGGGTTTGCAGGCGCTTCTCTTCGGACTGCATCACTTCCTTGATCAGGTAGCGGGTCAGGTCGAAGTTGTCGCGCGCAACGGCCAGCATCGGTCCGATGTTGTTCGGACGAACCGACAACGGCAGGTCCATCAAGGAGCCGTGACGCAGGAACTTGGTGGAGAAACCGGCGTACGGTCCGAACAGCAGGGATTTCTTGCCATCGACGACGCGTGTGTCCAGGTGCGGAACCGACATCGGCGGCGAGCCCACTTCAGCCTGGCTGTAAACCTTGGCCTGGTGCTGCTTGACGATTTCCGGGTTGTCGCAACGCAGCCACTGGCCGCTCACCGGGAAGCCGCCGAAGCCTTTGCCTTCCTCGATGCCGGACATTTGCAGCAACGGCAGGGCACCACCGCCCGCGCCGAGGAATACAAACTTGGCCTGAATCTGGCGGCTGTTGCCGTTGGTTGGGTTCTTCACCGTCACGCGCCAGCCCTGAGCGTTACGCTCCAGACCGACCACTTTCTGGTTGCACTTGACGCTGGCGTCCGGCTGATTGTTCAGGTGCTGGAGCAGCTTCTGAGTCAGTGCGCCAAAGTTTACGTCGGTACCGGCCATGACGCGGGTAGCTGCAATGCGCTCGTTGGGATCGCGTCCCGGCATCATCAGCGGCATCCACTCAGCCATGGTGGCGCGGTCTTCGGTGTACTCCATTTCGCTGAATGCGTGGTGCGCAGTCAGTGCGTTGAAGCGGTTCTTGAGGAACGCGACGCCATCTTCACCGCGCACAAAGCTCAGGTGCGGTACGGCATTGATGAAGTCCTTGGGTGAGCCGAATGCGCCTTTCTCGACCAGATAGGCCCAGAACTGCTTCGATTCTTCGAACTGCGTGTTGATGCTTACCGACTTCTTGATGTCGATTGAGCCGTCCGCGCCTTCAGGGGTGTAGTTCAGCTCGCACAGGCCTGCGTGGCCGGTACCTGCGTTATTCCACGGGAAGGAGCTTTCGATCGCTCCGGATGTCATCAACTCGACGATTTCCAGTTTGATTGCTGGATCGAGTTCTTTCAGCAGCACGGCTAACGTCGCGCTCATGATGCCGGCCCCAACCAGCAACACGTCTACTGAATCGTAATTATTCTGCGCCATTATCGCTTCTCCAAAATCAGCACCCAATTGACAGCCAGTGGCCATGCGTGAATCAACGCTGCAAAGCGTTCATCAGCGGTCGCTGAACTCTCCTGACGACACCGGTGAAGTGATAACCGTGCGCAAACCCGCCGCAAAGTTGTTCATTTTTTCGCCACACTCTTGTGAAGTTGTTAAAACCGTTTTTTTTCATGCTCTTTTGGAGACATGAACCTCAAAAGTTCGTAAGCCGGCCTCGACCTACACTGCAGGTGCCGCCATTGCTGGGTTGTGGCACACGGGCAGGGTGGTCTTCGTGCAAAAGGCTTTACGAAGTGGGCGACTCTCTGGGGCAAGGCTGAAAAGCAAGGCCCGATCAGGAGGCGTCCTTATAATCGGGGCGCGATTATAAGACGAATGCAGCAAAATTGATCGCCCGACGTGACTTTTATTCAGCCAATGGTCAGTCAACCAACACTTAGTCTGCGCGCGCATGAGCGACGACTGGTCACTCTTAGCTATTTTGAGGGTCAGTCAGCCCGATAGTTCGATTTGTCCGCGCTCGCGCGGGAAAGGCTCTAGCGTGATGCTTTCAGCGAGCTGTTGTGGCGCTTTAATGTCACAGACGATATTTGCACACAGGTTTTTTCCGAGACTGTGGCTATTGGCAGGGCAATTCATCGGGCCACTCGGGAAAATAGTCCCGCGACTAAAGTAGCAACGGCGCGTGCTGCCAATAGCCTGATTGAACCCGCGCTGCTGCACATATGTCTCACTAGCAGTGCTGTTAGCGCGTCTGCGCGCTGGGTATACTTGCCGCACTTTTTGCGTTCTACGTCATTGGAGAGATGAGCATGTTGCCTCGCTTGCTGTTTGGCCTGATTACGGTTGCCAGCCTTACGCTGGTTGGTTGTGCCCACAGCCCTCAACAAATCACCCCTCAACCTAAACTGACTTCATCACTGACCGCCGTTGGCCATGGCCAGCCTGTCGTGGTGAAAATTGCCGATGGTCGCTCATCGCCAGTGCTGGGTACGCGCGGCGGGCTCTACCCGGAAACCAGCGCCATCAGCGTGAACCGTGAAGCGCTGGTGCCGCGCATGCAGGCCGAAGCTGAAGCCGCTGTGCGCCTGTTGGGCTTTACCCCTACCAGCAATGCGGTTAATGCCCCGCAGCTGACGCTGACCCTGACTGACCTTAAATATCAGTCGCCAAAAGATGAGCTGTATGTGACCGAAGCCAATATCAGCGCAACCATTCGCGCCGATGTGCAGAACAGCAACCGCCGCTTCAGCGGTCGTTACGGCGCGTCGCTGAATCAACGATTCGGCATGTCGCCCAACCAAGATACCAACACACAGTTGGTCAGCGATGTATTGAGCGACGCCATGACGCGCGCGTTCAAGGATCCGGCGATTGGGCAGTTGCTCAACCAGTAATGCCCCGTGATTGCGCTCGATGAGCGCAGCACACTTGAGAATGCCAGGCAGCGGTTTTGTCTGGCATTTTTTATGGGCGCCTGTTTTTGCAGAGAGGGGATGGTCGCCGTTGGGTTAAGCGGTTTTGCCTGATCAATTGGCCTCTGCTTATTGTTCTGCCATGAGTTATTAACCAAGCATCGAACAGCTCCATGCGGCAGTTGGGTTTGAGGCCGCATTGCATCACCGCTGGCTGCCAGTTGGGCTACATTAAATGCCAGACCCTGTTCGAGAGCCTTTGGATTATGTTGAAAACGTGGCAGTCCTTGCTTGTCACTCTGACTGTGACACTGCCGACATTCGCTAACGCGGATTTAAGCGATAAGTTTATTGACCCTGAAGATGGTCAAGTCGATGCCAGTAACTTTCTGGCTGAAGTACCGCACGGTTTTCTGCCGGTGCCGGGGATCATTACCGAGCCCGCAGTGGGCGCTGGGCTGGCCTTGGGGGCGCTGTTCTTTCATGAGTCTGAAGAGCAGCGTAAACAACGCACTCAAAACAAAGCCTTGCTGCCTGAAAACATCAGCATTGTCGCCGGCATGGGCACCGAGAATGGCACGTGGGCCGGCGCCATTGGGCATCTTGGTTTCTGGTTGGATGACACGCTGCGCTACCGCGGCGTGCTGGCCTACGCATCGCCCAATCTGGAGTTTTACTCACTGCCGCGAACGGGCGACTTGAGTCAGCCGATTGAGCTCAATTTGCGCGGCCCGGTGGTGTTTCAGGATCTCAAATACCGGCTTCCAGACACGCATGTGTTTGTCGGCGGTCGCCAGCTTTACCGTAAAGTGGAAGGCGAACTGGCCAACTCTCCCGATCTGTCGCGTCTGCCACTGGCGGTGCAAGATTACATCGAAAGCAACAGCGTGCGCTCGGCCACTACCTCAGGCCTGGGCCTGGTGCTTGAATACGACAGCCGTGACAACCCGTTCAATCCCCAGCACGGTTATTACTACTCCAGTAACTACACCGTCTTCGACGATGCCATTGGCAGTGATTACGACTATTCCAGCTACCAGCTTTCGGGCCTCAACTATTGGGAGCTGAACGATCAGTGGAACCTTGGGCTGCGTGTGCAGGTGGATGGGGTCAACGCCCGTGGAAGCGACGACCTGCCGCCTTACGTGCCGCCTTTCATCGACCTGCGCGGTGTGCCGAAATCCCGCTACCAAGGTACCCGGGTTGGGGTCGCGGAAATCCAGTTGGACTACAAAATCAATCAGCGCTGGAAACTGGGGTTCTTCACCGGAACCGGACGTGCAGCCGATGATTTCAGCGAATTTTCTGATGCAGAGGAAGTGAATACAGTCGGCGGTGGATTCCGCTACATGATTGCCCGGCGCTACGGCCTGGTCATGGGCGTGGATGTGGCGCGGGGCCCGGAAGATACCGCGCTGTACATCCAGACCGGATCAACCTGGTAAGCCTGCTATGCAGCTTTGCTGCAAGCGGGCGACAAGCGCACGCTTAGCGGTAGATGCTGCTCATGCCGCGTCGTTCATCCTGGCACTCGGGTGAGCCCATCTCGAATTCGCGGCAGATAAGCGGGCGCCGCTCATAGATGCTGCAGCGCATGCTGTCGCGATCAAGGGCTGCGCACCAGCCGTCGTCGAGTCTGAGCATGACCTCACCGCCCCACTCATCGGTAGCGATATAACGCTCTGGCACGCCGGTTTCTGTGAGCAACATGACTTCGAGCTGGCAGCAGCAGGCCGCGCAGTTCGAGCAGGCAATTTCGGGCTGCTGGGCATGCGCAATGAGAATATTCGCGTCGGGCTTGGCATCGGTCATGCCCGCAGTCTACTCCAAGCCTGCGAGCGCCGTGATCGAAAACGCAGAAAGCTCAGCGCTGAGTGCGCAAGCGTTGCTCGTACTGGCTGCGGTACAGCGAACTGAAACCGTGCAGTATGGGCATCACGCCAGCCCATATCACAGCCAGCAACAACAGCGTTGGCCATTCGCCGTGGGGCATTTGGATGCCCGCCAACTCGACTCCGGCGTAGTACGAAAGCGGCCCGCCCAAGGCACCGAGCAAACTGGCGCGCCACCACGGTTTGGCGGTCCATGCCAGGCAATGATTGAGCGTGCTGGCAAACAGCGGCCACAACAATGCCCACCACAGCGGGATGACCTTGCTTTCGACCGGCAATTGGAACAGCCCGAGGTTGAGCAGGAATGTGTCCAATGCGCTGCCGGCCAGAAACACGCTGATCAGCAGTTTGCCTTCCGCGTGCCAACTGCTGGTCCAGAGCAGATGTATTGCCAGCACCGCTCCGACGATCAATAACCACAGGCTGTTCCCCGCAAGAATGCAGGTGAACCAGCCGAGTTGAAACAGCAGGGCGTTGGCCAGCAATTTAGACATCAAAACGTCCGAGTAAGGGCTGTGGTTGGGCGGCCGGTTTGGCCATGAGCAGTTGCGCGGTGCCGATGGTGCGCTCGATGAAGCCACCCTCGCAATAGCACAGATAAAACTCCCACATGCGGTAGAAGTATTCGTCGTAGCCGAGCTGCTCAAGGTTATGTCGGGCCTGATGCAGGTTATCGTGCCACATCCGCAGGGTTTTCGCGTAATGCAGGCCAAAGTCTTCCATGTGGTGCAGGTTCATGTCGGTGTGTTTACAGATCACATCGAGCATCTTGCTCACCGAGGGCAGGGCGCCGCCTGGAAATATATAGCGCTGGATGAAGTCGACGTTGTTCTTGGCCTGCTCGTAACGCTGGTCGCGAATAGTGATGGCTTGCAGCAACATCAGCCCGTCATCTTTGAGCAGGCGCGCGCATTGGGCGAAGTATTCCGGGAGGAATTTATGGCCGACAGCTTCGATCATTTCGATCGACACCAGCTTGTCATAGCGGCCCTGCAGGTCGCGGTAGTCTTCCAGCAGCAGGGTGATTTTGCTTTGCAGCCGATGGCGGTTAATCCGCTCGGCGGCATAGTCGTATTGTTCCTGCGAAAGGGTCGTGGTGGTGACTTTGCAGCCATAGTGAATGGCCGCATAAATCGCCATGCTGCCCCAGCCCGTGCCGATCTCCAGCAGGTGATCGTCGGGTTTCAGCTCGAGCTTCTGGCAGATCCGCTCAAGCTTGTTCAACTGCGCCTGTTCCAGGGTATCTTGCGGGGTCAGGAACTGGGCCGCTGAGTACATCATGGTCGGGTCGAGAAATTGCTCGAACATGTCGTTGCCGAGGTCGTAATGTGCGGCGATGTTTTTCCGCGAGCCGCTGCGGGTATTGCGATTGATCCAATGCAGCGCCTTGATAAACGGACGGCTCAAGGTCGCCAGGCCGCCTTCCATCGCGTCCAGCACTTCCAGGTTGCTGACAAACACGCGCACCACCGCCGTTAAGTCAGGCGAGGTCCAGTAACCGTGAATGTACGCCTCACCGGCGCCGATCGAGCCATTGCTGGCGACCATGCCCCAGATGGCGTCATTGTGGATGTGAAGCTCGGCGCGCAGGCTCGCCATGGCATCGCCGAACAACTGGCGTTGATTGCCATCCACCACTTCAAGGGCGCCATTGCGCAATTGTCCCAGTTGGCGCATGACCGCCATGCGCAGAAAGCTTGCACCGATGCCATTGCCAGTGCGCACGGAGTCTTTGGTCGGAGTCAGGCTAGAGCTTTTCATGGCGTACTTCCTTGGAGTCCTGAAGGGCGACACTGAAATCAGTGCTGGCGCCTTGATGGCTGAAAATGGGCAGGCGTTTGAACAGCAGGCGCAGGGCCTGCCAGTAAATGGCGGCAACGGTTTTGCCGGTCATCCAGGGGAATTGCCACAGATAGCCGTGCAGGCTCTTGCGGCTGAGTTCGGTGCGTTCAAGGCTAAGGCTGGCATCGAAGACCTTGGTCTCGCCCTGCCAGTCGGCCATGAACACGCCGAGGCGGTTGGCCGGCGCGCTGAACGACATGCGGTACTCAAGATCGCGCGGCAAGAACGGTGATACATGAAAGGCCTTGGCCACAGCAAAATGTTGTTGGCCGCTGCCTGTGGCCGGGAGTACGTAGTGATAGCGCTCACGCCAGGGCGTATTGCTCACTTCGCAGAGAATCGCGGCCAGCGTGCCGTCTGCTGCATGGCAGTAGAAGAAACTCACTGGATTAAACGCCAGGCCCCAACTGCGCGGTTGCGTGAGCAGGCAAATCGGCCCTTGTGGGACTTGCCCGATGGCCTCGCCAACGCGCTGGCGAACGGCATCGATCAGGCGCATGCCGCTGCGGGTGAAAGCCGGTAAAAAATCCTCTTCACGGATACACAGCGGTGCCCAGCGACTGTTGCCCGCCAACCGCGAAAGATTGAGTACCTGCGTTTGCTCGTCGAGGTCCAGATAAATAAAGCCCATGCGATATTTAAAGCTGTGGCTTTTCGGGGTGAAGCGCCGGTGGTTTACCCAACCACTGTAGAGGGCACTGTTCATTACAGCGCCTCACCGAATTCGCGAGCCACGCGCAAGCCGCTGACCACACCATCTTCATGGAAACCATTGGCCCAGTAAGCGCCGCAGAAGTAACTATGGGCCTGGCCTTGCAGCGCTTGCCAGCGCGCTTGTGCGGCGATACCCGCGAGGCTGTATTGCGGATGGGCATAGGTGTAGCGGGCGAGAATTTGCGTCGGGTCGATCAGTGCGGTCTGGTTGAGGCTCACACAGAAGGTGGTCTGGCTCTCGATGCCCTGCAAAATATTCATGTTGTAGGTTACGGCTGCCGATTGCTCGCTCGGCCCGCCCAAACGGTAGTTCCAGCTGGCCCAGGCCAGTTTGCGGGTGGGCAGCAGGCGCGTGTCGGTGTGCAGCACTACATCGTTGTCGGCGTAGTGCAGGGCGCCGAGTATCTCGCGTTCCAGCGCCAGCGGTTCGGCCAGAAGTTTCAAGGCCTGGTCGCTGTGGCAGGCAAAAATCACCTTGTCGAAGCGCTCGCTACCCGCCGCGCTGTGCACGGTTACGCCCTGTTCATCACGTTCAACATTGTGCACCGGGCAGTTGATGCGGATGTGTTCTTTGAATGAGGCGCAGAGCGGTTCGACGTAGCGGCTCGAACCGCCTTCAATCACATGCCACTGCGGCCGGTTGCTCACCGACAACAGGCCATGATTGTTGAAGAACCGGATGAAGAATTGCAGCGGAAAGTTGAGCATGTCCGCCAGTGACATCGACCAGATAGCCGAGCCCATCGGCACGATGTACTGATTGATAAATGCCTGGCCGTAATTGTTACTGCGCAGGTATTCACCCAGCGTTGTGGTTTCGCTGAAGCGCTGATTATGTTGGTCGTCTGTTGCCTGACGATTGAAACGCAGAATATCGCGGACCATGCCGAGGAATGTCGGCGAGAACAGATTGCTGCGTTGGGCAAACAGGGTGTTGAGGTTGTTGCCGTTGTACTCCAGACCCGTATCCGGATCGTTGACCGAAAAGCTCATCTCAGTTGGCTTGTAGCGCACGCCAAGGGTGTCGAGCAGGCGAATGAAGTTGGGGTAGGTCCAGTCATTGAACACGATAAAACCGGTATCAATGGCATGCTGCTCGCCGCCCGCACTCACCTCCACGGTATGGGTATGCCCGCCAATCCAGTCGCTGGCCTCAAATATCGTTACTTCATGCTTGCGACTCAGCAGATAAGCGCTGGTCAGGCCGGAAATACCGCTGCCGATGATGGCGATCTTCATGCCGGATCCTTCGCTGCAGGTTGGTTGCGAGACAAGCTCTTGCCAATCGCCAGACGCAGGCGAGCCGGCAGATGGGCCAGAGTGGTAAGGCCGGCGATAAACAGTCCGGGGAAGGCGATTTCCTGCGGCCGCCGCTCCATGCGTTTGGCGATGTGGCGCGCGGCTTTTTCGGCTGGCCAGCGCATCGGCATGGGAAAATCGTTTTCCTGGGTTAGAGGTGTATCGACAAAGCCCGGGCTGACCAGCGTGACATCGATGTGTTCATGGGCCAGGTCAATGCGCAGAGAATCAATCAGGTAGCGAATCGCGGCTTTTGAAGCACCATAGGCCCCGGCGCGTGGCAGGGGCAGATAGGTCACTGAGCTGCCGACCGCGAGCAAATGCGGGTATTGTCCAAGACGCAGCAGCGGCAGGGCAGCCTCGATGCAATAGCTGGTGGTGAACAGATTGGAAGTGACCACGCGCTCGACCATCGCGGCTTCAAAGTGCTGGCTGTCGAGGTATTCGCAGGTCCCGGCATTGAGGATCGCCGTATCGAGTACGCCCCAGCTCTGCTCGATACGCCGGCCAATTGCGCGCACCTCTTCAACGTTGCTCAGGTCGCCGGGCACCAACAGAACCTGCTCCGGATAACGGCGCGCCATCGCCACCAGTGGCTCCACGCGACGTGCACTGAGTGCCAGTTTATGGCCCTGCTTGAGCAACTCTTCGGCCAACGCTGCGCCGATACCACTGCTGGCTCCGGTCAGCCAGATACGTCGAGCGTTCATGCCAGTCTCCTTTTGAGCCAGTTGATTACTGCGCCCATCACCGGCAAATGCTCGTAAAGCATGGCGCCGGCATCGAAATAGTCGCGGTGGTAATAGACTTTTTCCCGCCAGCGCAGGTGCGAGCAGCCGGGCACTTCAATCTGTTTGCCTGCGGCCAGCCGTGGGTGGCGAAAGCGCATGGTCCAGCGCAGGTAACCCTGATCCTCAGCGACGTAGTCGCAGGCCTCGAAGATGAATTCGATCTGCTCGACGTTGGCGTACATCTCTCTCATGTAGGCCTTGAAATCACTGAGCCCGTTGATGCTGTGCATGGGATCGGTAAACGCCAGGTCATCGCTGTACATCTCGTCCAGACGTTCGAGGTTGCCTGCATTCAGTGCGTTGAAATCGCGGGCGAATTGTTCGAGGAAATCGCTCATCAGTAGGCCGCCTCCAGGTTAAGTTCGCTGCGAGTAGGCAGATTCTTGAACGCACTGAGGGCGCGCTCGCGGCTCTTGCTCAGGTCTACGATTGGCCGCGGGTAATCGCTGAGACGGAACAGCCCGCCCATGGCATCGGGGTTGTGAATGTCCTTGTTGTTTAGGCCAATCAGCTCCGGCAGCCAACGGCGCAGAAAGCGCCCCTCTGGATCAAAGCGTTGCGACTGGCTGACCGGGTTGAAGATGCGGAAGTAGGGCACTGCATCCGTGCCGGTCGAGGCGCTCCATTGCCAGCCGCCATTGTTGGCCGCCAGATCACCATCAATCAGATGGCGCATGAAGAAGCGCTCACCTTCGCGCCAGTCGATCAACAGGTTCTTGGTCAGGAACATTGCCACGATCATGCGCAACCGGTTGTGCATCCAGCCGGTTTCCAGCAGTTGGCGAATCGCCGCATCAATAATCGGTATACCCGTGCGGCCCTCTTGCCAGGCCACAAGGTCCTGCGGTGCTTTACGCCAAGGCAGGTATTCGGTTTGCAGGCGGAATGCGCGGTGACGGCACACGCGCGGATAACCCACCAGAATATGCTTGTAGAACTCTCGCCAGAGCAGTTCGTTAATCCAGGTTACGACGCCGTTGTTGCCATCGGAAAACTCACCGTAGTTGTGCAGCAAGGCCTGCTGTAAACACTGGCGCACCGAGATCACGCCCGCTGCCAGATAGCTGCTCAACTGGCTGGTGCCGGGCACTGCGGGCAGGTCACGGGCAGTTTGGTAGTCGCGAATGTGCTCATCACCAAAGTGCTGCATACGCTGTTGCGCAACCGCTTCTCCGGCGGGCCAGAGCGCTTGTAACGTCGCACTCGGCGATGCAAATCCGTAGACCGATTGCGGGACTTTATCGGCTTTGACCGACAGCTCGGCCTGCGCCTTTGGGGTGTCGACAATGGCTGGAACGGCGCGCTGCAAGTGCTGATAGCAGACCTTGCGAAATTGGCTGAATACCTGAAAGTACTGGCCAGCCTGGGTCAGGATGCTGCCGGGCTGAAACAGCAGTTGGTCGAAGTGGCTGCTCCAGTGCACGCCGTGATTGTCCAACTCAGCGGCGACGGCATTATCTCGCTGCGTCTCGTTGATGCCGTATTCCTCATTGACGTGCACGGCCTCCACAGACAGCTGCTCGCACAATTGGGCAATGACCTGCGGCGCCTGGTCCCAGAGGTCGGCGTTACGCACCAGCAGGGGCACATTGAGTTCTGCCAGCGCAGCGCTCAGCTCGGCAAGGTTGCGCAGCCAGAAGTCGACCTTGCACGGCGCGTCATCGTGGCGCGCCCATTGTGCAGGGCTCAGTAGAAACACGGCCACGGTTGGGCCTGCGTTCATGGCGGCGGCAAGTGCGCTGTTGTCGCTGACTCGCAGGTCTGTGCGAAACCACATTAATTGATTCATTGAGCGTCCTGTCAGCTATTCAGCAAATCGAGATCGGATAAGGCGTGTACGCTCGCCAGCGGGTCGCGGGCGATCAGCAGCTGGCTGTTATCTGCCGCCAGTTGCTCCAGCAATTGCTGATGAATTTCTACGGTCGCGCCGGTAATCAGGCAGGGGCAATCACAGCTGCCAATCAACTTCGGCAATTGCTGGCTGTTCAGGCTCTGGCTGGAATGCAGGAGCAGGGCGCGCGGCTGGACGTGTTCAGCAATCAGTGCCAGTTCGGCCGCCGGGATCGGCCAGTCGTAAACTTCGACCGGACATTCAGCGCTGCTCACCAGCCAGGCGCTGAGCCAAAGCTCCGGCGCCATCGGCAGGTCGGACAAATTGATCATCAACACCGGTGCCGAGTTGTGCTGGCGGTTGTTGTGATACACCCGCGCGCCCAGTTTGCTGCGCAGCCACGAGTAGAAAAACACTTGCTCGACCTGGCTGCCGAACTGACCCTGCCAGCGTAATTGCAAGGCATCGAGTAATGGCTTGAGCAGTTGGGTGTAAAGCGTGTGCGGCGGATAGACAGCCAGCTCACGATTCAAACATTCATCGAGGCTGCGCTCATTGAGGCTGTAGATTGCGCTCTGCATGTGCAGGCATTTTTGCTGCCACTGCGAATCAGCTTCCTGCACCTGAGCGTTGTTGCCGCGCAGCAGCCCCTTGACCTGACTGACCGCAACGCCGCGGTTGAGCCACGTCAGGATGGCCTGAATACGCTCGACATGATTCTGGTGATAGAGGCGATGACCCTTGGGCGTGCGGTGCGGCACGATCAGGCCATAACGGCGCTCCCACGCGCGGAGGGTCACCGCGTTGACGCCGGTGATACGCGCGACTTCGCGAATCGGCAAATAGCCTTCGGCGATGGCGCTCTGGTAGTCATCGCCAGCATTTTGCCCAGGCTCCGCCTGATCCGGCGGCAACGCGTGTTGCTCGCTCATATGGCGTTCCGCAGGCTGAGGTTTTCGGGATGCGGCTGCAGATAAACCTGCTGCGCAATATAACGATCAGGGTGTTGGCGCAGGTGATGCTTGAGCAGTGTCAGCGGCACCACCAGCGGCACGATGCCCTGACGGTATTGGCCGATCAGTTGCTGCATTTCCTGCTTTTCCTCACTGCTCAGCGACTGTTTCAGGTAGCCGCTGAGGTGCTGCAACACGTTGCTGTGGGTGCGACGAGTTGCACAGGTTTTCAAGGCGCGCATCAGCTCGCTGAAATAATGTTCGGCCAACGGCTTGAGTTCCTGCTTGGCCATGTTGCCGAGCAAACGCCCAAGTGCTTTGTATTGCAGAGGGTTGGTCGCCATCAGCAGGTACTTGTAGCGCGAGTGAAACTCAATGAGGCGATGACGGCTCAGGCCGTCTTTGCACAGTTGTTGCCACTGCGCATAGGCAAAAACGCGGGTCAGGAAGTTCTCACGCAAGACCGGATCGTTCAGGCGGCCATCTTCTTCAACCGGCAGGTTGGGGTGGCGCTTGCAGAACTCGCGGGCAAATATGCCCTGGCCTTTGGGTTCGCTCGGGCGGCCGTTGTCCTGATACACCTTGACCCGGTTGACCCCGCATGAAGGCGACTGCTGCATGAAGATATAGCCGCTGATGTCGGTGAGTTCGCCTGCCATGCGCGAGCCGTAATCGGCCAGCTTTGCGGTCACGTCGAACTCGCGATCGACTGTGCCGACGGCACGTGGCGCATCGGGATCACCGACCAGACGGATGGGCTCGCGAGGGATGCCCAGGCCGATGGCCACTTCCGGGCAGATACCGATGAAGTCGAAATATTCAGTCAGGGTGCGGCTGCACAACCGCGATTCCTTGTGCCCGCCGTTGTAGCGGACTTCGGAGCCGAGCAGGCAGGCGCTGATGCCTATTTTGGGTTTACGGACTGAAGTGCTTTGGCTGTTCATGGCAGGCCCTGTGATAAATACTTGTACGAAAACTATTCTCCGTACAACTTTTTCTATCATAGGATCAGAATTGTACAAGTCAAATTATTTGTATAGATATTGCATCGATATTTTGCAGGATGTGTCGTAGGCAGAGCAGAGGCAGGGCTCCGCAGAGTTGTACAGGCGGGGATTTGTGGCGGGGAGTTAGCGCCAGCCGGTAAGCCATTGGTCTGCGTTGCGCAGGGCTTGCCAGTCGAGGCGTTGCGAGCGTTTGCTGTAAACAGCTTCAAGTTCTACAGCAATCACCTCGTCGTTTTCGTCGAGGTGTAATTGGGTCACCAGAAAGTGTTTTTCGCGATTGCGCGGTTGTGCTGCCGTCCATTTCGACAGCAGCAACTTGCGCGGATTGAGTCGGTGCAGGGGCGCGGTCACTGTTGCAGGTTTTCCAGCAGACGCCGTGCCGCTTCCTGGCCACTGAGCCAGGCACCTTCCACCCGGCCAGACAAACACCAGTCGCCGCAGGCATAAATGCCCAGATCGGAATCCACCAGCACGCCAATCGAGTGGGCACCAGCTGGGCGGGCATAGAGCCAGCGATGAGCCAGACTGAATGAAGGCGGCGGCACTGAGCAGCCAATCATCTCGGCGAACGCACCATGCAGTTGTTCGATGACCTGCTCTTTGGGCGTGTCCAAATGTTGTTTGCTCCAGGCGCTGCTGGCATGCAGCACCCAGGTGTCCATCACATTCTCACGCCCCGGTTTGCTGCGGTTGCGGGCGACCCAGTCGAGTGCATCGTCTTGTACAAAGCAGCCCTGCACATTGCTATCAAGGGCGTTTTCAAAGGCCAGGGCAACGGCCCACGTTGGCTCCATTGCAACACTCGCAGCAGCGCTGGCCAGTTTCGGTGCTGCCGCGAGCAGGGTCGATGCCTGAGGGGCGGGAGTGGCGATAATCACCTGGCAAAATGGCCCGTAGTTTGTGCCTTCGCTGTCTTGCAGGCTCCAGTGTTCCTCGCCGCGAATGACCTCGGTAATCCGGCAGGAGAAATGCACCGGCAGATCACCCAGCATACCGCGCGTAATTGAACTCATGCGCGGGCTGCCGACCCAGCGTATTTGTTCGTCTGGGGACGGGCTCAACTCGCCATGTTTGTAATTGTAAAGGCTGGGCGTCCATTCACTGACCCAGCCACGCGCCTGCCATCGCTGCACGGCCTCAACAAAGCGGCGGTCACGTGCGGTGAAATATTGCGCGCCCAAATCCAGTGAGCCTGCATCGCTGCGCTTGCTGGACATGCGCCCGCCACTGCCACGGCTCTTGTCGAATAGTTGTACCGCGTAGCCGGCACTCTGCAAGCTTTGCGCTGCGGAGAGCCCGGCGATACCGGCACCGATAATGGCGATGGGAGCTGAAGCGGTCATGGTTAGCCTCGTAAGTCTGGCGCAGTGTGCAAATTATACTAGAGCTGTACAAAATATGCTTAATGTATAAGAGTATAGGCCGTGGTTACTTGCATGCCTGTGCTTAGGATTAGCTATCTTGATAGTAACGGATGCTGATTTGTGTGTACCAATAGACTAGCTCAAGCATCCCGTGGTTCACCAAATCCTGATGTGTAAAGAGGGTGATGTCATGCATATTTTGCTCACCGGCGGTACTGGCCTGATAGGTCGGGGCTTGTGTCATTTATGGGCTGGGCAAGGACATCAGCTGACTGTGCTGAGCCGCACGCCCGAACGCGTCGCCGAGCTTTGCGGGGCGAAGGTGCGTGGCATTGCGGCGTTGGCTGAGGTGTCTGACGAGCCACTCGATGCGGTGATTAATCTGGCTGGCGAGCCGATTGCCGATAAACCCTGGAGCAGTGAACGCAAGACGCTGCTCTGGTCGAGCCGGATTGGTTTAACCGAAGAGTTGGTGGCATGGCTGGGCCAGCGCGCACAGAAACCTGCGGTGTTGGTCTCGGGCTCGGCCGTGGGTTGGTATGGTGATGGCGGTGAGCGCGAGTTGGCTGAGGATGTGCCGCAGGTGACCAATGATTTCGCCGCGCAATTGTGCAACGCCTGGGAAGAGGCCGCCATGCGTGCTGAAGCGCAGGGGATTCGTGTTGTGCTGGTGCGAACCGGTCTGGTTTTGGCAAATAAGCAGGGCTTTCTCAAGCGCCTGATCCCGCTCTACAAAATGTGTATGGGCGGCAATGTCGGCAGCGGTCGGCAATGGATGCCCTGGGTGCATCTGGCGGATGAAATCGGCGCCATAGATTTTCTTATGCATCACCAAAGCGCCAGCGGCCCTTATAATGTCTGCTCGCCGCATCCTGTTCGTAACCGTGAGTTTACTTATGAGCTGGCGCACGCTCTGAGTCGCTTTGCTGTGTTACCTGTACCCAGCATCGTTTTGCGCATGGCGCTCGGCGAGATGTCCGGTTTACTGCTCGCTGGTCAACGTTGCGTTCCGCAGCGTTTGCTCGACGCCGGTTACAAGTTTCGTTTCACTCGATTGGATGTGGCGCTCGCGGATCTGTTGAGTACCCACTGAATTAGGATTTTGCATGACCGATCACGCTCTGCTGCTGGTTAACCTGGGCTCTCCTGCCTCGACTGATGTTGCTGACGTGCGCAGCTACCTCAATCAATTTCTCATGGACCCTTATGTAATTGACCTGCCGTGGCCGGTGCGCCGGCTGCTGGTGTCACTGATACTGATCAAACGCCCGGAGCAATCCGCCCACGCGTACGCCTCGATCTGGTGGGAGCAGGGCTCGCCGCTGGTGGTGCTCAGCCAACGCCTGGCCGAAGCCATGCGCAGTGAATGGCAGCACGGGCCGGTGGAACTGGCCATGCGCTACGGTCAGCCCTCGATCGAATCCAGCCTCAAGCGTCTTGCCGCAAAGGGCGTCACTCAGGTGACATTGGCGCCGTTGTATCCGCAGTTTGCGGACAGCACCACCACCACGGTGATCGAGGAAGTGAAGCGGGTAATGCGTGACAACGCCATGAACATGCGCTTGTCGATTGTCGCGCCGTTTTACGATCAGCCCGAGTACATCGATGCATTGGTCGCCAGCGCCGCGCCGCATTTGCAGCAGGAATATGACCACTTGCTGCTGAGCTTTCATGGCTTGCCCGAGCGTCACTTGCGCAAGCTCGACCCCACTGGCCATTGCCTTAAAGGGGCGGACTGCTGCCAGACCGCGTCGGATGAAGTGGTTGCCCGTTGCTACCGCGCGCAGTGCATTCGCAGCGCCGAGGCCTTTGCCCGGAAAACGGGGCTGGCCGATGGCACATGGTCGGTGTCGTTCCAGTCACGACTGGGGCGTGCAAAATGGATCGAACCTTACACCGAGCCGCACTTGCAGGCGCTTGCCGCGCAAGGGGTGAAGAAGGTGCTGGTGATGTGCCCGGCGTTTGTCGCCGACTGCATCGAAACCCTGGAAGAGATTGGTGATCGCGCCAACGAGGTGTTCATCGAAGCAGGCGGTGAATCGCTGCAGCTGGTGCCGTGCCTGAATGATCATCCCGAGTGGGTTAAAGCGCTGGGTGCATTGTGCGCCCGCGCACCGCAGCAACTTTAATCCTGCCAGAACCGCAGCGCGGTTATTGCGGGTTGAGTGGCCTTAACGCTGGCTTGTGCGTACGGTCAGTGCGCTTGTTGGCTGCCCGGCGCAGGTTCGGCAGGGCGTCCAGCAAATCCTCCACCGCCTGCGGGTTGGCAGTTTGCTGAGCATAGCGTTGCTCGATAAACCGGCTCAGCCGCTTGGCCAATGATGGCGGCAACAACTGCATGAACTGGCGCAGGCTCTTACGTTGGGTGCGGCGCTGCAGCCACAGGTAAAAAGCCCCCAGTTGCGGTTGCGGCTGTTTCAGCTGCGGGCCAACCTGACGCCAGGCAAAAAGCGCAGAGGCTCGCCATTGTTGCTTGATTCGCGCGCGCTGAGCCTGATAAACACGACGGCCGCGCCAGATTAACGGACGCGCGTAGTACGCCACCACGGTCAGCAATACCGCGCCCAATAGCAAGCTCAACCAATATTGCGAGAGGTGTATGCGGGTGCTTTGGCCCAGTTGCTCAAGGTCCTGCTCAACCGAGAACGGAGTTTTTAGCGGCGCTCGCGCGGCAGCCTTGAACTCGACAGCGTCAATGCTGGTTTCGCGCAGGGTGTTGGCGCTGCTGTCCCACCATTTGAGCTTAAGTGGCGGCAGACTGAAATCGCCTTCACGTTCGACCACATATACTTGCCGATCAACGCGCTGGCCGCCGGTTTTATGGCCGCGACCATCTTCAAGATCGGTCACTTCAGGCTCACGTTTATACAGACGCAGGCCTTCGACTGCTGGCGCTTCAACCGTTGGCAAATTAAGCGCCAGAGAGTCTTGGGCCTTGAGGTGCAGCTCGCGGGTAATGCTGTCGCCTACTTTCAGCGGTTGCGCGGAATAATGGATTGATTGCTGCCAGTCGAGCGCGCTGGCCACCAATGGCACTTCATCTGCGGCGAAGCCCGGAGGCTGCGCGGCGCTGAAGGTTATGGGCTGAGTGCTGGCGCTGAGTGGGGCGCTAGCCTGACCGACACTGGCCTCGATGGTTAACGCCGGTATGGAAAAATTGCCGGCTTGGTGCGGGGTAATCAAGTAGCTGTAACTCGCGCCAAACAGGGTCTTGCCGGCCTGTTTGCGACTGATGTTCTGGGCCCGGCCGTTGCTCGGTATTACGCTTGCGCCCGACAGTTTCAGCTCTGGCAAATCCGGCGCGGCAGTCAGCCAGGTTTCGACCAGCACATCAATTTGCAGCCTCACGGTGCTGCCAACCACAATGTTTTTGTCCGGAACCAGCCGTGCGGTTACCTGTAATTCGGGTTCGCTGGCGTGGGCGGAAAATGTCAGCGCGAGCAAGCTGAGCAGTAGCAGCCAGGATTTCATTGTGCGGTACCTGCGGCAGTTCTGGCTGCATTTTGCATGGAGAATTTTTGCTTGAGGAATTTCGCCGGTGAGGTGCTGAGGTTTTGCAGCCACAACTCATCGCTGATCGCCTTGCCGGCTTTCAATTCAGTTTCCTTGCCGCGATCGCTCGTATTGTCGAACTTCAACTCGTCAGCTTTATCGCCCGGCAGGTTCTCGGCGTCTTCAAAGCTCTTTTCTTGCAGGGCCAGGGTCAGTTTCAGGTTGGCCTTGGCTTCGGCAAAGTCCGGCTGCAATGCCAAGGCGCGTTTGTAGGCCTCAATTGCCGGGGCAAACTGAAACAGGCGCACTTGGCTATTGCCCAGGTAGAACTGGCCCCGAGCGGTATCCAGGGTGCTGAACGTGCTCACGGCCAGCTTGTAATCAGACGCCTGATAGGCGGCGATGCCTTTCCAGTATGGATCTTTGAAGTGCGCGGCAGCGGCCGGCAGATGGCCGTGCTCAAAGGCCCAGCGGCCTTGCTGGTCGGGCGTTAAAAAAGCGTCCGCGAACCCACCTGCTTGCGCCGGTGCCGGTTGCGCCAAGCCAATGCCAAGTACGATTGCCGCGCTCCAACTGATACTCCAGCCACGCCGAATGCACAGCAGTGCGATTAGCAACAGCGGCCACACCAACCAGTAACCGGCATCCTTCCAGCGTGTTTCGTTGGCATCGCCGCTGGCAGCCTTGAAGTGCTTCTGCGCATGCAGCTCAATCCAGTCGAGGTCGTCATCATTCAGGGTCAGGCTGCCGAGCGGTGCATCCAGCGCGTGTGCCAATTGCTCCAGGCCCGGGCGATCAAAATTGGACGCCTCAGAGCCCACCGCCAGTATCAACACTTGCAACAGGCTGCCTTTGAGTTGCTGTTGCAGCGCATCAAGCTGGGAGGTGTCGGCGCCGTCGCTGATAATCACCAGGCTGCCGGGGGCTTTTTCGGCGGCAAGAATCCGTTTGGCCTGCTCGACCACTTGCAGCAGATTCTTGCCGGGCATCTCCAGCAGCGAACTGCTCAGAGGCTCAATGAAGCTGTTCAACAGCGCCGGATCATCGGTGGCCGGCAACACAATGTGTGCACTGCCGGCATAGGCGATCAGCGCGGTGTGCGCGTTGCCACGGCGTTCGACCAGATCATGCAGTTTGTGCTTGGCCGCTTCCAGGCGACTCGGCGGCACGTCGCGGCTGTCCATCGAGGGCGAGAGATCAAGCGCCAGAATCAGTGGCGCGTGGTTATCAACAAAATCGGGACGGTCTTCCTGCCAGGTCGGCCCCGCAGCGGCAATGGCGCCAATAATCAGGATCGCGGCGCACAGATGCACGGGTCGCAGGCGGTGATTGTCCTGCGGTGTCAGCAGCAGATAGTCGAGCAAGTGCGGCGCGATCTTGCCGTTCAACCGGCGCTGCATACTCTGGCCATTGCGCCAGATAATCGGCAACAACAACCCGGGCACCAACAGCAAAAGCCAGAGTGGGCGGATGAAGTGCAGGGCAGACAAGTCAATATCCATCAGCTTTCCTTGCTGTGCGGATGCATGCGTGGCAAACGTGCAGCGGCAATTGCCAGTAGATGGTAAAGGCACAGCAACAATAACGCCGCGCCGAGTGGTAGCCAGAACCAGTCACGTTTGGGCTGATGGCTGAGGGTTTTGACATCGTGCGGCGTCATGGCATCGAGTGTGGCGTACACCTGTTCCAGCGCCGAGCTGTCATCGGCGCGAAAGAAGCGACCGTTGCTGGTGCGGGCAATGCGTTTCAGCGCAGTGAGATCCACCTTGTCTTCGCCGCTGGCTTTGGGGTCGCCAATGGCGATGGTGTGTATGACGATGTCATGGTTTTTCGCCATGATGGCGGCATGCTGCGGTTCGATAGCGCTGCTGGTGTCATTGCCATCAGTGAGCAGGATCAGCACTTTCTCGCGCTCTTTGGCGGCATCAAGCAACTTGATACTCAGGCCAATGGCATCGCCAATCGCGGTGTTGGGTCCGGCCATGCCAATGGCGGTTTCGTCGAGCAGAATATCCAGGCTTGAGTGATCGAGGGTCATTGGCGCCTGAGCAAAGGCACCGCTGCCGAACACGATCAAGCCGATCCGGTCATTCTGGCGTTTGTCGATAAAGCCTTTGACCACTGCTTTAACCGCACTCAGTCGGTCGATCAGCTGGCCGTTTTCATCGCGGTAGTCGCGCGTCTCCATGGACTGCGAAATATCGATGGCGAGCATCATGTCGCGCACCGGTTGCTGACGCACGATGGGTTTCTCGACTTCCACAGGCCGTGCTGCGGCCAGTAGAAGCAGCGCCCAGATCAACAGGTTGAGCAGCAATTGCCAGCGGTCGTGTCGATTGTTCTGGGCGTCTGGCGTGGCGCCAATGGCTTGCAGCATGGCCTTGAAAAAAGGCACGCGCACGGCACTGCGGGCTTCGCGATAAGCGGGCAACAGGCGATAAATCAGCCAGGGTAATGGCAGCAACACCAGTAGCCAGAGGTATTCAAACTGCCACATTGTGCGTCTCCAGCCAGTGGCGACTGGTCGCGAGCAGTTGCTGCGCGTCCAGTTGCTCAAGCCTCGCCGCTGGGGCGTAGCTCAGTAATGCCAGTTGCGTGGCAAAGTTCTCGGGCAGCGGTTGGGCGCTGGTCTTGGCCAGAAATGCCTGCCAGCGCGCCCCGCTCAACTCTGCCACCGGAGGATTTGTGGGCATCGACAGGGCCGTGCGTTTGAGCAATTCGGGGAGCTCACGCAGGGCCGCAACGGCCTGAGTCGGATCGCTGCTTTGCGCCTGCTGATTGAGTTGCTGCCACTGTTGCAGCGCCTCACGGCGATAGCGATTACGCCGCCAGCGTTGCACGCGTCTCCAGGCGTAAATCAGCGCCACCGCACCTATAAGCGCAAGTAGTGCCAGCCAACCCCAGGTTTGCGGCAGGTAGCTGATCGGTTCCGGCAGCGGCAACTCGATGAGCTGGCTGATCAAGGGTGAGTCACTGCTCATCGGTGCACCTCATGCAGGCGCCCGAGTTCGCGGCGTAATTGGCTTAAGGCATCTTCAGCGGTGCTGATCATCAGCAGTGGCACCTGGCTGCGCCTTAACAGCTTGGCGACATCGCGCAGGCGGCCGGTGAGAAACTCGCCGAGTGGCTGGCGAATGTGTTTTTTATCAATCGCCAACTCGACCTGTAGCTCACCCTGAGTGACCCGTATGCGTCCGCTCTCGGGCAAGGCCAGCGCCGTTGGGTCATAAACCTGCATGGCAATGACATCATTGTGACTGGAGAGCTGGCGCAGCAGTTGCAATGTGCGCGGGGTGGCGCCGGCGAAGTCGCTGACGATGCACAGGGTGTGGTCGTGACTGGCCAGATTCAGGCAGCGCTGCAACACCGTGTCGAGTTGAGTGTCGTGCTCGACCTCGGCAATGCCCGCATTCAGCGCCTGATTATGCTGGCAGATACTCGCGCAGAGTGCCTGCACGCGGGCGCGACTGCGCAGGGGCGCGAAGCTTTCAATCTGCTGGTCGTCAAACACCAGACCGCCGACCCGGTCCCCACTGTGAAATGCGATCCAGGCGGCGAGGGCGGCCAGCTCCGCCGCTGTTGCCGATTTAAAACTTCGGCTTGAGCCAAAGAACATGTTGATGCGCTGGTCGACCACCACCAGCATCGGCCGGTCGCGTTCTTCGCTAAATGAACGCACAAAGGGTTTGCCGGTGCGCAGCGAGGCGCGCCAATCGAGGTGGCGCAGGTCGTCGCCTGGCTGATAACGACGCAGTTCATCAAAATTCAGCCCGCGACCGCGCATGCGCGATGCGTGGTTGCCAGCGAGGATGCTTGCACGTGGTTGCCGGGCGGCAAAACTCAGGCCGCGTGCAGGCGTTTGCAGCGCCATTAATTGGCTGAGCGACACGTAGACGAAGCCATCGGTTTTATCGGCGGGCGCAGTCATGGGCAATCCTGATTATCGGCGGCGGTGCTCATGCCGGAACGGCGACGACATCGAGCATACGCTGCACCACCTGATCGGCGCTGACCCCGTCGGCCACTGCGTCGTAGCTCAGTTGCAGGCGATGACGCAGAACCGGCAGCATGATTGCGCGCACATCATCCGGGGAGACAAAGTCCTGGCCTTCGAGCCAGGCATGCGCTCGTGCTACTCGGTCCAGACTGATCGCGCCACGGGGGCTGGCGCCAATGGCAATCCAGCGGGCCAGGTCGGCGTCGTAATCGGCGGCAGAGCGGCTGGCGTTCACCAGGTCAATCAGATAGCGGTCAATGCTCTCGGCGACATGGATCTCGCTGATCTCAAGACGGGCTTTGAACACCAGCGCGGGATCCAGCCGCTGCACCGCCGGCCGATCGCCCTTGAGGCCCTGCTTTTCTTCGGCGCGAAGCAGGCGCAGCACCTCACTTTCATTTTCTGCCGAGGGATAATCCAGTTGCACCTTCATCAGGAAGCGGTCCATTTGCGCTTCAGGCAGCGCATAGGTGCCTTCCTGCTCGATTGGGTTCTGCGTCGCCAGCACCATGAACAACTCCGGCATGGCGTGACTTTCACCTGCCACGGTGATCTGGCGTTCTTCCATGGCTTCCAGTAGCGCCGCCTGGACCTTGGCGGGTGCGCGGTTGATCTCGTCGGCGAGGATGATATTGCCGAACAGCGGGCCCGGCTCGAAGCGGATCTGGTTTTGCCCGTCTTTGCTGTGCAGGACTTCGCCGCCGGTAATGTCCGATGGCAGCAGGTCGGGGGTGAACTGGATGCGGCTCATGCGCGTGTCGAGGTGCTCGGCCAGCGCTTTCACCGTGCGCGTCTTGGCCAGACCCGGCAGGCTTTCGAGCAGTACATGGCCGTTGGCCAACAGCCCCAGCAATACTTGACGCACTACATCATCCTGACCGAGTACCGACTCGCCAATACGGCGTTGCAAGTCCAGAAATTCGTTGCGAATGCTCATAAATCTCCCTTTTCGTACAACGCGTGCAGGTATTCAGGTGAATACCTGCGTGGTGAATTTCAACTCAGCCCTGATTCACCTCAAGACAGAATGTGTAGTCGGCCAGTGCCTGTTTAACCGTGGCAGCAGATTCGGCAGTGGTCGACACAATCACGCATTGGCCCAACTTTTTGTCGACCCGTACGGCCACTTTAAACGGTGTTTGCAGCAGGGCATTCAGCTCATCAGTGACCATCTTTTCAATCAGTTGATTGCGCAGTTGCGGCTTGAAAATTTTGCCGACGGCGGTTAACGGCATGGCCTCAACCAAGTGAATCTCTTTGGGCACGGCCGCTTTCTCGTGAATGCTTGCCTGAGCGTGGCGCATCAGCTCGTCAAGGCTGACGCCAGCGCCTTTTTGCAGTTGCAGGAAAATAACCGGCACCTCACCGACGCGCTTGTCCGGCTTGCCGATCGCCACGGCTTCGGCAACTTCTGGATGCTGGTAGAAAGCTTCCTCGATCATTTGCGGGTCAATGTTGTGGCCGCCGCGAATAATCAAGTCTTTGCTGCGGCCGGTCAGCCACAGGTAACCGTCTTCGTCGAGGCGTCCGAGATCACCGGTATTGAACCAGCCTTCGGCAATCCACTGGCCCTCGTTCTGCTGCGCCTGCTTGTAGCCACTGAAAACATTGGGTCCGGAGATGGCAACGCAGCCCGGCTCATTGACTGCGCAATCACGCAGCCACTTGCCCTGTGCATCGACTTCGACAATGCGAATTTTCAGATAGGGCAGGGGTAAACCGACTGAGCCTACCCGGCGTTCGCCGTGTTTAGGGTTGACCGTGCTGCCGCAGGTGCCTTCGGTTTGGCCGTAGGCTTCGAGCAGAACAATACCGGTTTTACGCTCGAACTTACGCATCAATTCGGTTGCCAGCGGCGCTGCGCCGCAGAGGGCTACATCGAGCGATGACAAATCATGGCCCTCGCTTGGCTTGTCGAGCAGGCCACTGAGAATGGTCGGCACACAACTGAAAAACGAGACGCGATAGCGCTCGACCAATGCCCAGAAATTGTCCATCAGCGCCGGTGTGCGGTAGCCCGCAGGCGTTGCCAGAATCACCTCGGATCCGACCAGCCACGGTGCCAGACCGGTGACGAACACACCGTTGACGTGAAACAACGGAAGGCCGCAGAGGCACTTACTTTGCGCGTCCAGATTAACCACGCTGGCCATCTGATAGCAGCACACCAGCTCGTTGCGGTGGGTGTGTGGCGCCAGTTTGGGCGTGCCAGTGGTGCCGCCGGTATGAAAGTACGAGGCGATGTCGTCCGGGGCGAATTGGCGACCGCTGATAAGCCGGTCTGCGGGTTGCGCCTTGATCGTTGCGTCGAAGTCGAGCACCGAGTCGCTTAGGTGTTGCGAGCCGTCTGCGCTGGGGGTGAGGTTGACGGTGAGAATATGGCTGAGGCAGGGCGCCAGTTGCTTGATGGCCTGAGCTTTTTGCCACAAGTCGCTGCCTTGCATTGGCGCCAGCGTGATCAGCACTTTTGACTGCGCTTCATTAATGATGGCGGCAATATGCTCGACTTCAAGCAGCGGGTTGATCGGGTTGAAAATCCCGGCCGCTTCCGCGCCCCAGATGGCCAGATGAGTTTGCGGCAGGTTCGGCAGCAGCATCGAAACCACGCTGTGTTTGTCTACGCCCAGCTGATGCAAGGCGTTGGCAGTCTGGGTGACGCCAGCGAAGAGTTGCCGGAAGCTCAGATTGATCGATTGTTCATCAAGCGTCGCTTTCGGCAGAAAGCGCAATGCGACCTTGTCGCCGTAAGTGGCGGCCGCATTTTGCAGTAGTTCGTAGGTGCTGTTGGGCAGCGCCAAGTCGGTTACGGCAGTCTGTTCCAGTGCGTGAATGTCCGCGATGGTTGAGATATGCAGGTCGGGGAGAGGAAAAACACCCATGTACACAATCCTTGGCAAGCGCAGCCGAGATTCCGGCCTTCTGGTGAATTCCGGCACTGCGTAGCAGCGCCGGCGAAAGCCCTATTTAAGGCTTAAGGCCTGATCTTCGGCAATCGCTTTAGCCAGATTTATATCGATTGTTCGGCGAAACAGTCCAGAAGCCTTGCGTGCGACAGCGCGCAGAATTTTTGCCCGAAACCCCGGGGTGATCATGAATTCACGCGAGCGGAGGCCTTTCATGATGCCGCTCACGGCTTCATCAACCGTAAGAACGCCGGCGATTTCATTGAGCCGTTTGGTGACATTGCTGCCGTGTTCACGCTCATAGGTCAGCAGCGGCGTGGAGATTTCGCCTGGGCAGATAACCGAGACATCAATTCCTTTGAGTTTCTGCTCAAGGCGCAACACTTCAGCCAAACCAACTACGCCGTGTTTCGAGGCTACATAAGCCGCTTGCGTGTAAGTGCCAACAATCCCGGCTAATGAGGCGACCAGCACCAGATGGCTGCCGCTGTGCATATGACGCAGTGCGCTGGCGGCAAAGTTGCGACTGCCCAGCAGGTTGATCCGCACCACCTGTTCGAACGTCTCGTAAGGCATTTCAGTGAACACGCCAGTGCGCAGAATACCGGCCGAATTGAGGGCGAGATCGGCGGCGCCCAACGTCTGGGCGGCTTCATCCATAGCCGCATCAACCGCTTGGGGATCGGTAATATCCACCACGTAGACTTCGACTTTTTGGCTGGCCCGGCATTGTTTACGCAGTTGTCGTAACACTTCATCGTCGAACTTGAGATCGAATAGCGCCACGCTGCAACCTTCCTCAAGCAATACGTTGGCGATGTTCAAACCGATGCCGCTTCCACCGCCCGATATATAGGCCACCTTGGGGGTTCCGAACGTCCAGTTACGCATATGTTTTCCTTTCTTGTTATGGGCGAATAACGCTTGGCAGCCTCTGGTTTAAACGCTTTATGCGTGTTTGCCGAGTGCAAAGCAGTGCATTTTTGCCTGCGGCTCAATGCCGCTCATAGGTTAGATCCGCCGTATTGATGCGGGCTTTGCAAACTGCGCCTAAAACTTGATATTTCACGAAATGCGAATCCCCCAGCGTACGCGCTGAGGTCACTATTGACGCGGCCTGCAGAAACTTCGTTAGTCAGGTATGCATTCACCACCACTGGTCTAAATCCGGTGCGTTTGCGGCAAATGTTGCAATATTTAAGTAACCAGCCCGGGGGCCTCAAGGCTCCCTCGGCTTGGCTTGCGCTCGTTACTTCAATAATGAGGTGCGTATTCATGAACCTGAACAAGAAAGTATTGGCTCTATCAGCCTGCGCATTGCTGGTGGGCGCGGCAGCCATTGCCCCATTAAGCATGACTGGTTTCTCAACTGCCTATGCAAAGGAGGGCGGTAGCGGCGGTGGAGGCGGAAGTGGTGGCGGAGGCCACGGAGGAAGTGGCAGTGGAGGAGGCGGAAGTGGTGGCGGAGGCCACGGTGGAGGCCACGGTGGAAGCGGCAGTGGAGGCGGCGGAAGCGGTGGTGGAGGCCACGGAGGAAGTGGCAGTGGAGGCGGCGGAAGTGGTGGCGGAGGCCACGGTGGAAGTGGCAGTGGAGGCGGCGGCAGTGGTGGCGGAGGTCATGGAGGAAACGACAGTGGCCATGATGGTGGTGGTCATCATTCCGGGCATGAGGCCGGTGATGACCATGGCAATCACTCTGAAGCCGGAGATGACCACGGCAACCACAGCGAGGCCGGTGACGATCACGGTATGCATGTAGGCGACGATCGCGGCATGCACGTGGGTGACGACCGTGGCATGCATGTAGGTGATGACCGTGGTATGCACGCCGCAGGAGAAGTCGGCGATGACCGTGGATTACATGCGGCCGGTGAGCCAGGCGATGATCGCGGAGGTAATCGCTAATTGCCCGCACATAAGTTAACAGGCCTCATTCGCAGGTTTATGCGATGAATCCAGCCCCGAGAGTGCGCAGCGGATATCTGCGCAAGCCGGGGTTTTAATTAGCTGCTTCAAATTGTTGCCGCAGGGCCGGGGATAGCGGTTGGGTTATTCCTCGGTCTGGCCTCTGGCAGATGATCGACCTGCGCAACAACCACTTCTATCGTCTGATATCGTAATCACCTGCGAATATGGCATCTTTGCAGTATTGCCCGTCTTTATTGCCCTGTAGCTGATTCTTATTACGCAGAATGTCCTTTATTTATAATAAATGATGGCTATTTAATGATGTCATCGTACGACTGCTGCGATATGCTTAACCCCACAATTAATGTTGAGAATATAAGCCGTTATGGATACTCAGACTCCGCCGCCGCGTACTCGTCGCAAGCATCGCAGTCTTGCGCAAGAGCTGGTTGCCGAACTCTCCGAGCAGATTCGTGAGGGTCTGATCAAGCGTGGCGACAAGTTGCCTACCGAGTCGGCGATCATGGAGGCTCAGGGCGTGAGTCGCACAGTTGTGCGCGAAGCCTTGTCACGCCTGCAGGCGGCCGGTCTGGTTGAAACCCGCCACGGTATCGGCACTTTCGTGCTCGACACGCCCAGCCCCAGCGGTTTCCGCATTGATCCGGCGACTATCGTCACCTTGCGTGAAGTGTTGGCGGTGCTTGAGTTTCGTATCAGCCTTGAGGTCGAGTCTGCCGGTCTTGCTGCGCAGCGCCGCAGTGACGAGCAGCTCAAAGGAATGCGCGAAGCGCTCGATGCGCTGGAAGATGCCACCTCGCAGACCGGTGACGCTGTCGCTTCGGACTTCAAGTTTCATTTACTGATATCTGAGGCCACCGGCAATCGCTACTTCACCGATATCATGATGCACTTGGGCACCAGTATTATCCCGCGTACCCGCGTCAATTCGGCGAGCATTGCCCATGATGATCAGGCGCATTACATGGCGCGTCTGGGCCGTGAGCATGAGCAGATTTATGAGTCGATTGCCCGTCAGGACCCGGAAGCAGCACGCGCCGCCATGCGTTTGCACCTGACCAACAGCCGCGAACGTCTGCGTCAGGCCCACGAAGCGGCCGAAGCCGAAGCCCTGAACGCCTGATTTCTCCATACGCAAAGCCAGCAAACAGCGCGTGAGCATTTGCCGTCGCAGATGCTCACGCGCATGAGCGGCTATTGTTCGGCGGCAAATACTTTGCCCGGGTTCATTAGCCCGGTTGGGTCCAGCGTGCGTTTGATCGCGCGCATCAGTTCGATTTCCAGCGGGTCCTTGAAACGCACCGCCGCAGCTGGCTTTGACTGCCCCAGGCCATGCTCGGCGCTGATGCTGCCGTTAAACTCGCCGGTCTTCTGATAAATGATATCCATGATCGCCAGCTCGTTGGCCTTGAATGCAACATCGTCGGCGCCCACCGGTTTGCTGATGTTGTAGTGCAGATTGCCGTCGCCAATGTGCCCGTACGAGACGATTCGCACGCCCGGGAACCTGGCTTGCAGAGCTTTATCCGTGCGTTCGATAAACGCGGGTATCTGGCTTACCGGGACGCTGATGTCATGTTTCAGGCTCGGCCCTTCATGGTTCTGCGCCTCTGAAATGCCCTCGCGCAGGCCCCATAATGCAGCGGCTTGGCTGTCATTGCTGGCGATCACGGCATCAATCACCAAGCCCTGCTCAAATGCGTGACTGAGGCAGGTTTCAAGTAGCTCGGTGAGAGGCGCATCGCTGATCGTGTCGCGTAACTCGATCAGCGCATACCACGGTTGCTCGCTGGTCAGCGGGTCACGACAACCGGCGACATGGCTCAAGACAAACTCCAGGCTTTGCCGCGACATCATCTCGAAGCCGGTCAGGCGATCGGCGCAGACTCCGCGAATATGGCTGATTAGCTCGATCGCCGCTTCTGGTGAAGGCAGGGCAACCCAAGCAGTGGCCATGCTGTGGGTGGCGGGGAACAGCTTGAGTACAGCAGCGGTGATGATGCCGAGCGTGCCTTCCGAGCCGATAAACAGGTGCTTGAGGTCGTAGCCGGTGTTGTCTTTGCGAAGGCCGCGCAGGCCATTCCAGATACGCCCGTCAGGCAGCACAACCTCTATGCCCAGAGTCAGTTCGCGCATGTTGCCGTACCGCAGAACAGCGGTTCCGCCCGCATTGGTCGCGAGGTTGCCGCCCACTGTGCAACTGCCTTCTGCACCCAGCGACAACGGGAACAGGCGCCCGGCTTCGCTGGCGGCTTGTTGCAACTGCTGCAGAATGACTCCGGCCTCGACCGTGATGGTCGCGTTGGCCGGGTCGATCTCGCGGATGCGCGTCATGCGGGTGAGCGACAGCACCACTTGCTGGCCGGTTGCATCGGGGATCGAGCCGCCGCATAAACCGGTGTTCCCACCCTGCGGTACGAGTGCGACGTTTGCCTCATGGCACAGGCGCACCACCGCCGCGACCTGTTCGGTATTGGCCGGGCGGACGATTAATGCCGCATTGCCTGTGTAGGCATTGCGCCAGTCGACCAGATAACTGTGCATGCGCTCGGGGTCTTGCACCAGTCCGGCGCTGCCGACGATGCTTTCGATACGGCGAATAAATTCGGGGCTTGTGACGAGGCTCATTGCGGTCTCCTGTGCTGCCGGTTGCACTTGGTGTTGGCCGCCTGCAACCAGCAGATGTGGGGCGCTACGGGCGATTGCCCGCAGTGAATTCCTGTGCGGTCCAGCGTGCGCTCTGTTCACTCAGCGACAAGCCAAGGCCTGGCCGGGTTGGCACCAGCATGCGGCCATCGCGGGTTTCCATGCGTTCGTTAAACAGCGGCTCAAGCCATTCGAAATGCTCGACCCAGGGCTCGCGGCTGTAGGTGGCCGCCAGATGGATATGCAGTTCCATGGCGAAGTGCGGCGCAATCATCAGGCCGTTGTGTTCGGCCAGCGCCTGGACTTTCAGATAAGGCGTGATGCCGCCAATGCGCGGCGCATCCGGCATCAGATAGTCGGCACCACCCTGTTTGATGAACTCCCAGTGTTCGGCAACGCTGGTGAGCATTTCGCCAGTGGCGATTGGTGTGTCGAACTGCTGCGCGAGCATGGCGTGGCCTTGGGCGTCGTAGCAGTCGAGCGGCTCTTCAATCCAGATCAGGTTGTACTGTTCCAGCTGGCGGCACATGCGCTGAGCGGTTGGCCGGTCCCATTGCTGGTTGGCGTCGACCATTAACGGGAAGGCGTCGCCGAGGTGTTTGCGGATGCTGCTGACGCGGTGCAGATCCAGCGCCTGATCGGGCTGGCCGACTTTAAGCTTGATGCCGCCAATGCCTTTTTCGCGTGAGATATCGGTGTTGATCATTAACTGCTCGAGCGGGGTGTGCAGGAAGCCGCCCGAGGTGTTGTAGCACTGCACCGAATCGCGATGAGCTCCGAGCAGGCGAGCCAGTGACAGGTTGGCGCGCTTGGCTTTGAGATCCCAGAGGGCCACGTCGAAAGCGCCGATGGCTTGAGTTGCCAGGCCGCTGCGCCCGACCGAGGCGCCCGCCCAGCACAGCTTGTCCCACAACTTGGCGATGTCGCTGGGGTTTTCTCCGATCAGTACCGGAGCGAGTTCCTTGGCATGGGCAAACTGGCCGGGGCCGCCTGCGCGCTTTGAATAGCTGAAGCCAAGGCCACGATGACCGTCTTTGGTTTCGATTTCGACCACCAGAATGGCGATCTCGGTCATCGGCTTCTGCCGGCCCGTGAGAACTTTGGCGTCACTGATGGGATTGGCGAGCGGCACAAATACCGAAGCGACGCGAACCCAGGCAATTTGATCATCATCACCAGACGTGTTGTTTTTCAGGTCTTGCATGCTGATTCTCCCGTGGATGTAGCGTTTTTAAGGCCAGCGTTGCCCGTGCTGTAACAACGTTGGGGCGTTGTCACAGCAGGGTTGGGGTGCAAATTGAAGAACTGCGGAGAGGTTGAGCGCTTAGCTGCTCATAAGCTGAGCAACGCCGTCTTTTTTGCCGCGCAGTGCAGTAACCAGATGCCAGGACACTGACAGCGCCGCGAGTGCCAGGAAGGCCGCGGAAATCGGGTTGCTGAGGAAGCCCATGAAGTTGCCGTCAGACAACATCAGGCCACGGCGCAAATTGGTTTCGGCCATCGGTCCGAGGATGAAACCAATAATGAACGGGGCAATCGGCAGGCCGCCTTTGACGAATCCGTAGCCAAGCAAACCAAACAGCATCATCGCCCAGACATCGAAGACCCGGCTATTGAGGCCGAACGCACCGACCACGCAGAGCACCAGAATAATCGGCAGCAAGATGTGCTTGGGGATCGACAACAGCTTGATAAAGATGCGCAAGCCGAAGAATTCGAGAAACAGCATCAACACCGAGGCCAGAAGCAGCGCCGCGAATATGGTGTAGACCAAATCGCCCTGGGTAAGGAACAGCAACGGACCTGGCTGAATACCATGGATCATGAAACCGCCCAGCAGAATCGCCGTGGTGGTGTCACCCGGAATGCCCAGGGTCAGCAGCGGAATCATCGCGCCGCCGATACCGGCATTGTTCGCCGTTTCACTGGCAACCACGCCTTCTGGAGCGCCTTTACCGAACATCTCCGGGGTTTTTGAACGCTTCTTGGCGGCGATGTACGAGACGATGTTCGAGGTGCCGGCGCCAATGCCCGGCAAAATGCCGATGCCGACACCGATCAGGGCTGAACGGGTGGCGTTAGGGATCTGGAAGATGAATTCCTTGATCGAGAAACCGAAACCCTTGATGCCTTTCATGCTGATGTTCTGCGGCTTGGCGCGATCAGCCGAGCGGCCTTTTTCAGCAAACTTGAGCACCTCGGCCACGGCGAACATGCCGATCATCACCGTGAGCATGGCAAAGCCGCCGTTCAGGCTCGGGTGATCGAAGGTAAAGCGCCGTACTGCCTCAACCGGGGCGATGCCGACGGTGGAGAAAGCAAAGCCCAGCGCGCCTGCAAACAAGCCTTTTACCAGGGAACCGGTCGACAGCGTGGCGATCAGCGTGAGCGAGAACACGGCAATCGCGAAGTATTCGTGCGGGCCAAAACTCAGGGCAATATCGGCCAGCATCGGGGCAATGAACATCAGTGCGCCAATACTGAAAATAGTCCCCAGAAACGAGAACACCACGCCAAGCCCCAGGGCTTTAACGCCCAGGCCCTGGCGCATCATTGGCGCGCCGTCGAAGGTGGTCGCAATCGATGAGGGCGTTCCCGGAATATTGAGCAATATCGCCGATATGAGTCCGCCAGACGTTGCCCCGATAAACAGTGCAACCAACAGCGACAAGCCGGCAGCCGGGCCCATGGTATAGGTCAGCGGCAAGCACAAGGCGATGGCCATGGTGGCCGAAAGGCCGGGCACTGCGCCGAAGACGATGCCGACGGCGACGCCCAGGGTGATCAGCACGAATATATAGGGCGAGAATACGGCGCCGAAGCCTTGTTGCAGGAGTTCAATCATCGCCGTCTCCTAGAAATTCAGTAAGCCTGCGGGCAGCAACAGATCGAAGCTCTCGCGGAACAGGAAGTAGATCGACGCACTCGACACCAGCGCG
Source organism: Pseudomonas marincola (assembly GCF_900682675.2). Taxonomy (NCBI): domain Bacteria; kingdom Pseudomonadati; phylum Pseudomonadota; class Gammaproteobacteria; order Pseudomonadales; family Pseudomonadaceae; genus Pseudomonas; species Pseudomonas marincola. The sequence continues at coordinate 1,297,983 of NZ_LR215729.2, forward strand.
ATCCCGGCGTACAGCAGGTGATTGGCTTTCTGATCGAGAGGGGTCAATACGAGGAACTGCACATACAGGTACAGGGCGGTCATGATCGGGAAACCGACGGTTTCCAGCAGGGCCACGTAGATGATGACCAAGGCGAAGCTTTTAATAACGGTGAGGTAATCAATCGACTCTTTTTCAACCGCTGCACCTGCGGTTGGCTTAGGCAGTTTTTTCCAGGCCAGCAGTTGCAGAACACCCAGCAGACACAAAACCGCTGACAGGATGTAAGGCACGAAGGCTGAATCGACGAAGCCTCTTCTAGGCAATTGCAGGGTCATGAACAAGTAGCCCAGGCCGGCGCCGAGCATCGCCAGACCAATCAGCAACTCGTTTCTTTTGCAGGTATCCATGGTGGATCCTCTTTAATCGTCAGGACGGAGCAGCCGGGCGCTCACCATTCGGGCGCACCCGGCTTGTTGCGGGATTACTTGGTTTGACGCAGCTCATCCTTGAATTGCATGTACGTGTCGCGGCTCTTGCTCAGGATTGCCTTGGCTTCTTCGGTGCCGTAGTAGCTGACCGGTTGCTTGAAGGATTTCTTCAGTTCTTCGGCGTATTCCGGTTGCTCGGTGATCTGCTTCATCACGTCCGCCATTTTGGCGACGATTGCCGGGTCTGTGCCTTTCGGGAAGGCCACCACGTAAGGCTTGTCGATCACCAGATCAACACCCTGTTCCTTGAAGGTCTTGATGTCGCCGAGCAGGGCGTTGCGCTCTTCGTTTGGCTGGCCCAGTGCGCTCATCTTGCCGCTGGTCACGTAGTCTTGAACCGAGCCGTAGCTGATGGCGCCCAGATCGATGCGCTTGCCGAGCAGGGCTACGATTTTTTCCGATACGGTGCCGCTGTCGACCAGCTTCAGATCGGTGCCCGAAAGCTTCTCGAACATCAGACCTTGCAGGTGGGAAAAGCTGCCCATTTCAGTGCCGTAGGTGATGGTGTTGGGCTCAGCTTTGGCTTTAGTGATCAGCTGATCGAGGGTGTCGATACCCGAGCTTTTGCCCGATACAAACACCGCGCCTTTATCGACGCCGGCGATGCAGGAAATATCGAATGCGTCGTAGCTGTCTTCGCTCAAACCTGCCACTTCGTTAACAATCAGCTGGCCGGTGTGGGTGAACAGGATGGTGTTGCCGTCTGCGGCTGCACCTTTAACCTGTTCGGCTGCCAGCGTGCCGCCACCGCCGGCGACGTTGGTCACGACCATCGACTTGCCGGTGACCTTGGTGAAGTACTTGGCCATCATCCGGGCGTTGAAATCGGTGTCACCGCCAGCATTGGCGATTACCACAACCTGCACTGGGCGAGTCGGCCAGTTTGCTGCATCAGCCGCAACAGCTGCGCCAGCAGTGAGCGAAAGAAAGGAGGCGATAAGGGAGGCGCACAGTGTTTTTTTCATTGTCATTCTCCAGAACTACAGCTTGGTTTTTTGTGTTTATTAGGTGTTTTCTTGCTCGTGCTAAATGTCACCGTGGAGCAGTGTTGCGTGAGCCTGATTCACAGGGCTGGCTCGCGGCCCAGGCTCGGTTTTTTCGGGTCGTACTGCCAGCCAGGAACCAGGTAGCGCATGGCCATGGCGTCATCGCGGGCGCCGCTGGCGACTTGCTGATACAGCTCGTGCGCCTGCATGATCCGGTCGATATCGGGCTCGATACCGAGGCCGGGTTTCTGCGGAACACGCACTTCGCCGCCGACAATCTGCAGCGGCTCACGCGTCAGGCGTTCCTGGCCTTCCTGCCATATCCAGTGGGTGTCGATTGCGCTGATACGGCCAGGTGCTGCGGCAGCGGCGTGGGTGAACATGGCCAGTGATACATCGAAGTGATTGTTCGAATGCGAGCCCCAGGTCAGGCCGAATTCTTCGCACATCTGCGCGAGCCGAACCGAGCCTTGCAGGGTCCAGAAATGCGGATCTGCCAGTGGAATGTCGACCGCCTCGAGGCGCAGCGAATGGCCCATCTGGCGCCAGTCTGTAGCGACCATGTTGGTTGCCGTCGGGATGCCGGTGGCACGCTTGAACTCGGCCATGATCTCGCGGCCGGAAAAGCCATTTTCAGGCCCGCATGGGTCTTCGGCATACGCCAGAATATGGTTCTGGCCCTGACAAACCTCTATCGCCTCTGCCAATGACCAGGCGCCGTTCGGGTCGAGAGTTACGCGTGAGTCAGGGAAGCGCGCCTTGATTGCCGCTACAGCTTGCATCTCTTGCGCGCCGCGCATCACGCCGCCTTTGAGCTTGAAGTCTTTAAAGCCATAGCGTGCGTGTGCGGCGCTGGCCAGATCGGCAATTGCCTGCGGTGTCAGAGCTTCCTGATGACGCAGGTGATACCAGCTGTGCTGGCTGTCATCGCCGCTCAGATAAGGTAAGTCGGTGCGGTTGCGATCACCGATGTAAAACAGATAAGCCAGCATCGGCACCGAATCACGCTGCTGACCGCTGCCGAGCAATTCGGCTACCGGCACACCAAGGTGCTGGCCGAGCAGGTCGAGCAGGGCGGCTTCTACTGCCGTGATGACGTTGTCGAGGCGCAGATTGATTTCGTGCGGCTGCTTGAGCACAGCGGCTTCGGACTCAGACGTTACCTGATGCTGAGTGGTCTGCGGGCCGCTGCCGTCGCGTCCGGCAATACTGCGGCGCAGGCTGTTGAGAATGAAGTTGTAGCGTGCCACCGGCTGGCCAATAACCAACGAGCGGCAGCGCTCCAGTGCCTGACGAATGCCCTCACCGCCAGGCACTTCACCGATGCCGGTACGCCCGTCGTTGTCGGTCAGCAGTACCAGATTACGGGTGAAATAAGGGGCATGGGCGCCGCAGAGATTGAGCAGCATGCTGTCGTGTCCCGCTACTGGGATCACTTGCATGGTTCTGACGATAGGGCTTTTGCAGTCACGCATGGCTACCACTCCCCGCATGGAAAGGGAGGGCGCGGTTGCCAATCTGTGGCAGTTGATTGGCTGTAGCAAATGGGGCAGTGGCATCAGCTGAGAGGCTGGTGCGGGTCAACTTTACGCCGCACCGGATGCAGAGGTGCGGATGGGCCTGTGATGAAAATGGCATAGCAGGGCCTGTAATTCGATTGTTGTTTTTAGTGTTATACGTTGTCGTATGACTTGGCTCGATTATCAACATCTCGAAACCCGCTTGTCAACGATGCGATGTCATCGCAAACAGGTATTTCATCGCCTGCAGCGTAAAGAGTGGATTGCTGTGGTTGTGTGTTTGGCTGAGGTTAAGTGGCCTAAGACCGTCTATTTTCGGCTTTTTAAGCAATATTTCGCAGACGTTCGTGTGCTGTAGCTATGCACGTTGCCGGCTACATATCAATTTACAAGACGACAGGTATGGTTTTATTTATAGTTGTACGATAACGTATGACTACAGCATGAGCTGAACTACTCCCATCACAACTCGCTTTTCAGGGTGTTCGAATAATGAATCCACAAGAACTGAAGTCCATCCTCTCTTCCGGTCTGCTGTCTTTCCCGGTGACCGACTTTGACGCTGCCGGCAATTTCCGTGCTGACACTTATGCGCGTCGTCTTGAGTGGCTGTCGCCTTACGGCGCGTCTGCATTGTTTGCTGCAGGCGGCACCGGCGAGTTTTTCTCGCTGGCCCCTGATGAATACTCCGCTGTTATCAAGACAGCTGTTGATACCTGCGACGGCGGTGTGCCGATTCTGGCCGGTGTCGGCGGCCCGACCCGTCTGGCGATTCAGTACGCTCAGGAAGCCGAGCGTCTGGGTGCCAAAGGTTTGTTGCTGCTGCCGCACTACCTGACCGAAGCCAGTCAGGAAGGCGTTGCCGCTCACGTTGAAGCGGTGTGTAAGTCAGTGAAAATCGGCGTGGTGGTTTACAACCGCAACGTTTGCCGCCTGACGGCGCCGCTGCTGGAGCAGCTGGCTGAGCGTTGCCCGAACCTGATCGGTTACAAGGATGGCCTGGGTGATATCGAGTTGATGGTGTCGATCCGTCGCCGCCTCGGTGATCGTTTCAGCTATCTGGGCGGTCTGCCGACTGCCGAAGTCTATGCCGCTGCCTACAAGGCACTGGGCGTGCCGGTATATTCGTCTGCGGTGTTCAACTTCATCCCGAAAACCGCGATGGATTTCTATCACGCAATCGCCCGTGAAGATCACGCCACCGTTGGCAAGATCATTGATGACTTCTTCCTGCCGTATCTGGATATCCGCAACCGCCGTGCAGGCTACGCGGTGAGCATCGTTAAAGCCGGCGCCAAAATCGCAGGCTTCGATGCTGGCCCGGTTCGCGCCCCGCTGACAGATCTGCTTCCTGAGGAATACGAGCAGCTGGCTGCTCTGATCGATGCCCAAGGCGCTCAGTAACACTTGTTGAGTTGCTTGTAATACCGCTGGGCTGTTCTGGCCCAGCGTCTTCTAGGCCGCCAAGGTCTGTCTTGCTGGTGCGACTCGCTGTCTATCTCCTCCAGGGGTTTGACGGGGCAGGGCTATCCGCTGTTGGTTGCGGGTGGCTTGAACTATGACGCGTGTGTTTGCGGCGTATACCTGAGCGATTCGCTTGGGTATCGCTCAGTGAACTGCGGGCATAAAAAACCCGCCTCAAGGGCGGGTAAAGTGCTACGTGGAGGAGGTCGCGTGAGGTGTTACAGAATCGGCAGCGGGTAGTTGAAGATCAGGCGGTTTTCATCGAACTCGCTGGTGCTGAAGTCACGACGAATCGTGCTGTTGCGCCATTTCATCGACAGGTTCTTGAATGCGCCGCTTTGGACGACGTAGGCCAGCTCGGTTTCGCGGCCCCACTCTTTGCCGTCATCAACTGCGCCGCTCTTGATATTGTCGCCGCTGATATAACGGTTCATCAGGGTCATGCCGGGAATGCCGAGGCCTGCGAAGTTGAAGTCATAACGAACCTGCCAGGAGCGTTCCTCAGCGTTGTCGTAGCTTGAGTTGTAGCTATCGTTCGCCAGGGTGCCGCCGCTGGTGCCGTTCACGCGCATCCACTTGTCACCGCTGACTCGCTGCAGGCCGAGGTAGAAGGTGTGCGAACCGCTCTTGGCCGAGAACAGGCCGGAGCTGGTTTTGTTGTCCATCTTGCCGGCCAGTTCGCTGCCGTCTTCGCCGCCGATGAAGTAGCCGAGGTTGGCGCCCAGCGTCCAGTCGCCCACCGGTTGGGTGTGCACCAGATTGAAGAACTGCTGGTTGTACACATCCTTCAGTTCTGCGCCCCAGACGCCGATCATTGTGCGGTCTTCGTTGAAGCGGAATTCACCACCGCCGAAATTGAAGCGGTCCGAAACGCCTTTGCCGAAGCTCATGTCGTCCATGCTGGCGTCATCGCGTGGGCTGTTGCCACGGAACTGGCCGCCGTACAGGGTCAGGCCAGCAATTTCGCTGGAGGTCAGCTGACCGCCCTGAAAGGTTTGTGGCAACGAGCGACCATCGTCGGAGCGCAGAATCGGCAGCACCGGCATCCACTCACCAATCTTCAATTCGGTCTTCGAGATACGCGCCTTGCCGGCAATACCAAGGCGGCCGTAATCATCCGCCGGGCGACCGTCATCATGCACCGGCAGCAGGCCTGTTCTGGCCGTGCCGCGGCCGCCATCGAGCTTGATCGCGGTCAGACCAAGTACGTCGACGCCGAAACCGACCGTGCCCTCGGTGAAGCCCGAACGCGCATCCAGAATGAAACTCTGGGTCCATTCTTCAGCCTTGCCCTGCGGATAAGCCGGGTTGGTGAAATTACGGTTGATATAGAAGTTGCGCAGGCCAAAGTTGACCTTGGCATCATCTGCAAAACCAGCAGCCTGGCTGCTCAGTGGCAGGGCAGCTGCGCCGATGGCGTTGAGTACAGCAAGAGAGAGGGCGTTGCGTGCAGTCATTATTATTTTGCTCCAGTGTGTGACCGAGTTGCATCCGTCATCGAAACCGCGCGCAGGGCTGTTCTACAGGCAATAAGAGCGAGCCGGTTCGGGGTGCGGATAGTTTTTTTGGGGTTGTGTGACAGCTACTGGGCGCAATTCGCTAGGCTGAAATTCGCCAGTATCGGGCGGTGCAATTGCGTGATGCGAACAAGCGACAGATGGGGAGTGCGGATTGATAGCTTCATGCTGGACCTGTTTTTGTGATTATTATTAGTGTTGTACGTCGTCGTACAACTTGCCTGATTATTCATAGCTGAGTTTGTTATTGTCAATGTCTACTTTTGGCTAATTCGAGATATTTTTTTGTCTTTTAACCCTGTTTTTGCTGATTTTCGGCTTTATTTAGGCCGAATTTAGCCTGATGTCTGATTTTTAAGATCAGCCACTGGGTTAGAGGTTGGTAATGCTAAAAAACTTTAGTTGTAGGATGACATCATGTTTTCTTCCCTCGCGTGAAGCATCGGTAAGCATTGTGCTAACGCGCCAGCGTTGGCCCTGAATTTCGCCCGGTCAGTCTGTTTCTCGCGGCGCGTTGAACGCTTGGTAGTGCAGGCTGAAATCCACTTCGGCTGCCTCGTTCTTGCGCAGCAAACGCAAGCCAGGTCGGCCTGGCAAGTGATGCGCGTTGATCGGGTGGCTCACAGGTTCAAAGCAGAAGAACTCGCTGCTTGGAGGGCAGAACAGCAAAAAATAATCCGCGCCGCTGGCCCGACAGCTCAGTTGGTAGCCGGCGTCTTCCTGGCTAATCACGCAGCGGCCATCCCAGCCGCTGAAGGCATGATCAACCAGCGTGTCTGGCAGGCAGTTGCGTTGCCCGAAGTCCCATTGCGCGGGTATCGCGCCCGGCTGACTGGGCAGCTCGCCAGGTGCGCCAAGCCACACTTGGCTGGCCACTGTCTGTAAGCGCGTGGCGGCGGTGCGGGGTAAATAGGGGTGCAAGCCCAGACCATGCCACGCGGGTTCATCGGCCAGATGAGTGACCTGTAAGCGCAGATGCAAACAGCCTTCATCCAGCGAAATATCCAGCTCGGCGCGGTACGCAAAGGGTTCGCGGCTATCGAGGCTCAGGCGTGCATGACCGGTGCTGTGTTGTTCAGCGTGCCACGCCTGTTGCCAGGCACTGCCATGAATCGGGTAAGGATCGTGATCAGTATTGGCCGAAAGTGCCAGCCAGCCGTCGGGGCAGTCGAATCCGCCGTTGGCAATCCGGTTCGACCAGGGCGCCAGTGGGTAGCAGGCCAGTCGCCTCGGCGTGCCAGCTGCAAGCGCGGCGTCATCGCTGGGGCGCAGCAGCGGCTGGCCTGTGGCCTTGATTGTCCAGTTGACCAGGCTGGCGCCTCGCTCCGGGAGCAGGCTCAGGCGGGTCAGCGAATCTTCGAGATACAGTAATGCGGGTTGCATGCTTGATCCCCAGTTGAACGCTGCCGGTTTCGGGGGCGCTCTATTCAACGCGGCTGATTACTTTTGTTTGCTGTAGGCCAGCAGCACCACAGCGCAGACCACGATAAGGCCGCCGATAATCTGTATGCCGTTAAGGTGCTGATCGAGAATCAGCCAGCCAAACACCAGGCCCGCCACCGGTTCCATGTTCATCACCGGTGCATTGCGGGTGATGTCGAGGCGCGAGACGAATATAAACAGGGTGGAGAAGGCTGCCCCGTAAAGCAGAACCAGGCAGGCGAGGGCGATCCATCCGGTGGCAGCGCTTGGCAAGTGCATGCCGTTTTCGACCACGCCACTGCTGCCGACCAGAGCTGCAGCGACAAACACCACAAGCAGCGTCAGCACGCTGCGCACCATGCCGGGTACAGCGTGTAATTTGTGTTCGGTAATCCACAGGGCAAAAGCAAACACCACAGCGCCTGTGACGCTGAACATCACGCCTTCGATCCAGCGTGCGTCGATTTCGGTTTGGCTCGAAAGCTGTTCTGCAACATTCAGTGCCAGGACCAGGCCGAATAAAATCAGGCCCATTAATATGGCCGCGCGGCGGGTGGGTCTGGGCCCGCCCAATGCCCAGTTGAGCAGGGCGAGAAAAATCGGCGCCATGTTTACCAGCAACAAGGCGAGCGCCACCGGAATACGCATCACGGCGGAATAGATACAGAAACTCTGGATAGCGATGAGTAAGCCGAGTAGCAGTTGCCAACCCCATGTCGTGCGGCTCAGAGCAACCCACTCGCGGCGATAGGCGATCAGTGCGGCGAGCGCCAGCATTGTCACGCCGGCGCGGCAGAGCATGGCCAGCAACAGGCCGGTGTCGTGATCGAAAGCGATGCGCGCAGCAATGTGATTGCCCGCGAACGAGCAGGCTAGTGAGGCCAGTAGCAGCACGGCAATGTGCCGTGGCAGCGGGGTTGAAATAGACATTGCGGGGTTTGCATCCTTGGCCAATTCAAGCATGCGCCGCCCGCAGGCGGCGCTCCCTGAGTCATGCAGCGCTTACAACAGCGCGTGCGGTAACCACAACGAAATAGCCGGAATGTAGGTCACGGCCATCAGTACCATCAGCAGCGCGGCGTAGAACGGCAGCAGTGCTTTGACGGTGTTTTCGATGGTCACTTTGCCCACGGCTGCGCCGACGAATAACACGGCGCCAACGGGCGGGGTAATCAGGCCAATGCCCAGGTTCACCAGCATGATCATGCCGAAGTGCACCGGATCGATGCCCAGACCGGTAATCACTGGCATCAGAATCGGCGTGAGAATGAGGATCAGCGGCGCCATGTCCATCAAGGTGCCAAGTACCAGTAGCATGGCGTTGATGCACATCAGGATCACATAGCGGTTATCTGACAAGGTCAGGAACGCCGTGGTGATTTTCGCGGGTATCTGCATCAGGGTCATGATGTAGCCGAAGCTGGCGGCAAAGGCGATCAATACCATCACGATCGACAGCGTGCGCACGGTGCGGTGCATCAGCTTGGGCAGGTCACGCCATTTATAGTCGCGATAAATGAACATGGTGACGAAGAATGCCCAGACCACGGCAATGGCTGCAGACTCTGTTGCGGTGAACACACCGCTTAGAATGCCGCCGAGAATGATGAACATGGTCATCAAACCCCAGAGCGCATCGACGCAAATCTTCAGCGCCTGCTTGAGCGGGATCACTTCGCCTTTCGGGTAGCTGCGGCGTTTGGCGAAGAACAGGCACATGCCCATCATCACGCAAGTGAGCAAAATCCCCGGCCCGATACCGGCAATGAACAAGGCTGAGATCGACACCGTGCCGCCTGCTGCCAGCGAGTACAGCACCGAGTTATGACTAGGCGGCGTCAGCAGTGCTTGCACCGAACCGCTTACGGTTACGGCTGTCGAGAATTCACGCGGATAACCCTTGCGGGCCATTTCCGGAATCAGCACCGAGCCCACCGAAGCGGTGTCGGCAACCGACGAGCCGGAGATCGCGCCGAAGAACGCCGAAGCCATGATGTTCACAAGAGACAGGCCGCCACGGACGAATCCGACCAGCACGCTGGCAAATGCGACCAGGCGCCGGGACATGCCGCCCTCGGCCATGATCGCGCCGGCAAGAACGAAAAATGGAATGGCCAGCAGGGAGAATTTATTAACCCCGCCCGCGACCTGAATCATCACCGCGTGAAATGGGATATTGATCCAGAAGGCGCCTGCCAATGCCGACAAACCGAGGGCGTACGCCACGGGCATGCGTAGCACGATGAGCAGAATAAAGGTGCCAAGAAGTATAAAAGCGTCCATTACGACAGGGCCTCACTGCTTTCTTCGTGTTGTTCGTAATTGACCGCTTTGCGGTGGCTCTGGTCGCCAAACACCATGCGCTCGACAATGAAAATCAGAGTCAGCGCACCGCCCAGCGGGATCGGCGAATAGCACAGGCCGACGCGCAAACTTGGCAGAGACGGGTTGAACTGGTTCCAGGTGGCCGCGCACAGTTTGATGCCCCAAATGAGCATGAACAGGCAGATGGTCGCCATCAGCAGTTGCACCAGCACTTCTAAATAGCGCTGAACGTGTTGCGGCATGCGATCGGTGGCCATCGACACGGCCATGTGCGCGCCTGCGCGGTAGCTGGCGGCAGCACCGATAAAGGTGAACAGCACCATCAGCAAAATCGCTACGGGCTCGGGCCAGCTGGAGCCGCTGCCGAGTGCGTAACGGGTAAAAATGCCCCAGGGAATAATCAGGGCCATGGTCGCAACCGACAGACCTGCAACCCAGATGCAACTGGTGTAGATCACGTCGTTGACGCGTAAGAAGGTATCTTTCATCAGGCTTCACCACTGCCTTGGCGACGCATTGCAAGCCGCCGCCAAGGCGCTTTCAGGGAGTAGGGTATTACTCGACAGCTGCAATGCGCTTCATCAGATCGGCGTAAGGCGCGCCGTACTTCTCGCGTACTGGAGCGGTGGCATCAAAGAAAGGTTTTTTGTCGACCGTGATGAACTCGACACCGGCGGCTTTGAGCTTCTCTTCGCTGGCTGCGGACTTGGCATCCCAGAGTTTGCGCTCTTCGAGTTGGGCTTCCTTGGCCACTTTCTTGACCAGCGCCTGCTGCTCTTCGCTCAACGAGTTCCAGGTGTCCTTCGACATCACCACCGGCTCCGGCAGAATCAGGTGGCCGGTCAGGGTGTAGTACTTGGCGTTCTGGTAGTGGTTGTGCTCAAGCATGGTTGGCGGGTTGTTTTCCGCGCCGTCGATTACCCCGGTCTGCAGGGCACTGAAGATCTCGCCGGTGTCCATGGCAATGCCGTTGGCGCCCATGGCCGTCATCATGTCGATGAACAGCGGGTTGCCTTGAACGCGGATTTTCATGCCTTTGAGGTCTTCGATGTTGCGCACCGGCTTCTTGGTGTAGAGGTTGCGGGTGCCGCCATCCATCCAGGCCAACGCGACCAGGTTGAATTCGGAATTGGTGATCTTGTCGAGAATTTCCTGACCGATTTCACCGTCAATGATCTTGCGCATGTGCGCCTGATCGCGGAACACGAATGGCATGTTGAAGACGTTCACGTCCGGTACAACCGGGCCGACAATGCCGAGGCTGACGCGGGTCATCTGAATCGCGCCGATCTGAGTCTGCTCGACAACTTCTTTTTCCGAGCCGAGTACACCGCCTGGGAACATCTTGAAGCTGATGTCGCCGTTGGTGGCCGCTTCAATCTTCTTGCCCATCGCCTCTTCGGCAACAACGGTTGGATAACCTGCCGGATGAATCTCTGCGAATTTGATTTCCAGTGCGTGAGCAGCACCCGACATGCAGAACATCAGAGGAAGGGCAGCGACGAGCAACTTGCGTTTGAAGTTCATTGGAATCTCCAGTTTTGTTTTTGTTGGTATGCAGTGTTGCGAACAGCGTTGGTTACAGCAGAAAACCCTGGGGCGTCAGCCCCGGAACTCAGGTTCGGGCAAGCCTTTCACCCCCGGTTGCAGAGCAAACACGCCGCCAGCCAATGGCTGGTCGGAGAGGTCGCCGCCGGGACGGATTGAGGTGACGAACAGGGTGCTCAGATCCGCGCCGCCAAACGCGCACATGGCTGGTTTTTTCACCGGTACGGCGAGTGAGCGATCCAGCTTGCCTTGCGGGGTGAAGCGATGAATCAGGCCCTCATCGTTACCGCAGATCCAATAGCATCCGTCGGCATCGACCGCCGCGCCATCCGGGCGGCCAGGGAAATGATTCATGTCGACGAACACGCGACGGTTATGCGCCGTGGCGGTGTCGGTGTCGTAATCGAATGCCCAGATGAGTTGCACGCTCGGGTGAGAGTCAGACAAATACAGGGTGCGGCCATTCGGGCTGAAACCGAGGCCGTTGGGCACGATGAAGCCGTCGAGTTGCTGGCTCAGTTGGCCATCGGCAAACCGATAAAGCGCGCCGGCTGGAATGCCCGCTGCCATGTCGAGCAGCATGCTGCCGACCCAGAAGCGGCCTTGCCGGTCACAGCGGCCGTCATTGAAGCGCATATCAGCGTGGCTGTGATTGACGTTCGCCAGCAAGCGGCTTTGCAGGGTGCCGTCGGCTTGCGGCTGCAGGTCGAAAATGCCGCTCTGCATTGCGCCGATCCAGCCTTTGTTGTCTGCACGATGAGCGATACAGGCGAGCATTTCATCGGCTTGCCAGCTTTGGCTCTGGCCGCTTGCGGCGTGCCAGCAATGCAGGCGGCGCGCCGGAATATCGGCCCAGTAAAGTGCTTGCTGCTGAATGTTCCAGACCGGGCTTTCGCCGACGGCATTTCGGGCGTCGAGTATCAATTCGGCTTGCATGGAGGCGTCTCTTATTATTGTTCGCGGGCCGGGTTAAGTCGCGCCGACTTATTCGAACGGGCCAGCGGCAACAAAAGCGCCACCCTGATACACCGCCGCCGGATCATTGGCTGCAACAGGCGGCTGCGCCTCGACCTTGTCGCGGAACACTTCGGAGCTGTCCTTGGCGTGGAAGCCGAGGTGTGCTGCGTAGCGGTTGTCCCACCAGACTTTGGCGTTATCGGACATGCCGTAAACAATGGTGTGGCCGACATTGGCCGTGAACAGGGATTTTTCGAGCAGTTGGGTGAGGTCGTCAAAACTCAGCCAGGTGGACATCATCCGGCGGTTTTGCGGTTCCGGGAACGATGAGCCGATACGGATGCTGACTGTTTCGATGCCGTAGCGATCGAAGTAAAAACTGGCCATGTCTTCGCCGTAGGATTTGGACAAGCCGTAGTAGCCATCCGGGCGGCGAGGGGAGAGCGCGTCCAGTTCCTGATCCTGCTTATAAAAGCCGATCACATGGTTGGAGCTGGCAAATACTACGCGTTTAACGCCGTGGCGCCGCGCCGCTTCATAAATGTGGAAGGTGCCGCTGATATTGGCGCCAAGAATCTCTTCGAACGGGCGCTCTACTGAAACTCCACCGAAATGCAGAATCGCATCAACGCCTTCTACCAGTGCGTGCACGGCGGCTTTGTCAGACAAATCGCACGGCACAACTTCTTCGTGTGGGCCGCTGGCAGGTTCCAGCTGAGAAATGTCGGAGAGGCGCAGGATGTCGGCATACTGGCCCAGGCGCTGGCGCAGTACCTTGCCGAGGCCGCCGGCAGCGCCGGTCAGCAGGAGGCGGTTAACACGTGGTTGGGCTGATGAGGTAGGAGTCATTAGGCGGCCCTGAATCAAAGATTGTTATTGTTTGTATGGTCATACGTTGTCGTATGACTAGAAGTTGGCTGATTTCAACAGGACTTGTTTGGGATGTCAACGTGACTAAAGTCGAAAAGGCTTGCACATGCGCGTTACGTTAAAGGGTGTAAATCTAGCCGGATGCAGTGAATTGCTGGGCTTATGCGGTGATTTGTGGCCTGTGGATGGCGGTTATATCCATGTTATATGACCGAAATACCAGCGTAATTATTTGCAGCAGCGAACGGTATTCTGTCGGTTGGGGGTGAAAATCCAGTTGGCAATATGTGTAGTTGTACGATAACGTATTTCTTCAGTTTAGTACCTGTACTGACTCACATAACCGTTTTCCCCCAGGGTGTTCGAATAATGAATCCACAAGAACTGAAGTCCATCCTCTCTTCCGGTCTGCTGTCTTTCCCGGTGACCGACTTTGACGCTGCCGGCAATTTCCGTGCTGACACTTATGCGCGTCGTCTTGAGTGGCTGTCGCCTTACGGCGCGTCTGCATTGTTTGCTGCAGGCGGCACCGGCGAGTTCTTCTCGCTGGCCCCCGATGAATATTCCGCTGTTATCAAGACAGCTGTTGATACCTGCGACGGCGGTGTGCCGATTCTGGCCGGGGTCGGCGGCCCGACTCGTCTGGCGATTCAGTACGCCCAGGAAGCCGAGCGTCTGGGTGCCAAAGGTTTGTTGCTGCTGCCGCACTACCTGACCGAAGCCAGTCAGGAAGGCGTTGCCGCTCACGTTGAAGCGGTGTGTAAGTCAGTGAAAATCGGCGTGGTGGTCTACAACCGCAACGTTTGCCGTTTGACTGCGCCGCTGCTTGAGCAACTGGCTGAACGCTGCCCGAACCTGATCGGCTACAAAGATGGCCTGGGTGATATCGAGTTGATGGTGTCGATCCGCCGTCGCCTCGGTGATCGCTTCAGCTATCTGGGCGGCTTGCCGACTGCCGAAGTTTATGCCGCTGCTTATAAGGCATTGGGCGTGCCGGTTTATTCGTCTGCAGTGTTCAACTTCATCCCGAAAACCGCGATGGATTTCTATCAGGCGATCGCCCGTGACGATCACGCCACTGTTGGCAAGATCATTGATGACTTCTTCCTGCCGTACCTGGATATCCGCAATCGCCGTGCAGGCTACGCGGTGAGCATCGTTAAAGCCGGTGCCAAAATCTCAGGCTTCGATGCTGGCCCGGTTCGAGCCCCGCTGACTGATCTGCTGCCTGAGGAATACGAGCAACTGGCTGCTCTGATCAAGGCACAAGGCGCGCAGTAATAAACCCCGGAACCCCTGTTTTGTTCGGGGTTCACTTACATTCGACGTGCCGTTGCATTGCAGCGGCCTGTTATCAGGAGGTCACTTGTGGCTGAGACAAAACGCTTTGAAAACTTCATCGGTGGCGAGTGGGTGGCTGGCGCTACTTATTCGGTAAATCGCAACCCATCCGATCTGGCTGATGTAATCGGCGAATTCGCTCAAGCTGACGCGGCGCAAGTTGAACAGGCTATCGCTGCTGCTCGTGCAGCATTCCCGGCCTGGTCGACGTCTGGTATTCAGGCGCGCAGCGACTCACTGGATAAAATCGGCAGCGAAATTCTCGCGCGCCGCGAAGAGTTGGGCACTTTGCTCGCTCGTGAAGAAGGCAAAACCCTGCCTGAAGCCATCGGCGAAGTCAGCCGTGCCGGTAACATCTTCAAGTATTTTGCCGGCGAATGCCTGCGCCAAGCCGGTGAAGTGCTGGCGTCGGTTCGCCCTGGCGTATCGGTTGAAGTCACCCGCGAGGCGTTGGGTGTTGTTGGCCTGATCACGCCCTGGAACTTCCCGATTGCAATCCCTGCCTGGAAAATTGCCCCAGCGCTGGCTTACGGTAACTGCGTGGTGATCAAACCGGCTGATCTGGTGCCGGGCTGCGCCTGGGCTATTGCCGAAATCATTTCGCGTTCGGGCATCCCGGCTGGCGTATTTAACCTGGTTATGGGCAGCGGCCGGGTGGTGGGCGACGTTATCGTCAACAGCCCGAAGGTCGACGGTGTCAGCTTCACCGGTTCGGTTGGCGTTGGCCGCAGCATCGCTGCAACCTGCGTTGGGCGTCAGGCCAAGGTTCAGCTGGAAATGGGCGGCAAGAACCCGCAAATCATCCTCGATGATGCCGACCTGAAAACGGCGGTCGAACTGGCTGTGCAGAGCGCGTTTTACTCGACTGGCCAGCGTTGCACAGCGTCCAGCCGTTTGATCGTGACGGCGGGTATTCACGACAAGTTCGTTGAGGCGATGGCCGAGCGCATGCGTTCGATCAAGGTGGGCCATGCCCTGCACAAAGACACAGATATTGGCCCGGTTGTTTCGCAATCGCAGTTGGATCAAGACCTGCGCTACATCGACATCGGCCGCGATGAAGGTGCGCGTCTGGTCAGCGGTGGGGGGCTGGTAACGTGCGACACCGAAGGTTACTTCCTGGCACCGACACTGTTTGCCGACAGTTCTGCCGACATGCGCATCAGCCGTGAAGAGATCTTTGGCCCGGTGGCCAACGTGGTTCGCGTTGCCGACTACGAGGCTGCACTGGCGATGGCCAACGACACCGAGTTCGGTTTGTCTGCCGGTATCGCAACCACTTCGCTGAAGTACGCCAACCACTTCAAACGTCACGCTCAGGCGGGGATGGTGATGGTCAACCTGCCGACTGCCGGGGTCGATTACCACGTGCCGTTTGGTGGCCGTAAAGGTTCGTCCTACGGCTCCCGCGAGCAAGGCCGTTACGCGCAAGAGTTCTACACCACTGTCAAGACGACCTATATCGGCTGACTGTAAACGCCTCCCCGCCGTCACAATAGGCGGGGAGGCGCTGCTGCACGGTTTCATGGAATACGCAGACCCTTTATAAAAATAATTTGGGACCCGCTTATGAACGCTTCCGCAACTGCACAAACTCGCGCAACTGCCCCCAAAATTACCGAACTGACTGTCGTGCCGGTTGCCGGTCAGGACAGTATGTTGATGAACCTGTCCGGGGCTCATGGCCCGTATTTCACCCGCAATATCCTCATTCTCAAAGACAGCGCCGGTAATGTCGGTGTTGGCGAAGTACCGGGCGGCGAATCCATCCGCCAGACCCTCGAAGATGCACGCGCTTTACTGGTTGGCCAATCCATCGGCAACTACAACGAAATTCTCAACCGAGTTCGCCGCACTTTTGCTGACCGTGATTCGGGCGGTCGCGGCCTGCAAACATTCGACCTGCGCATCACCATTCATGCAGTGACTGCGCTGGAGTCGGCGTTGCTCGACCTGCTCGGCCAATACCTTGGTGTGCCGGTTGCAGCCTTGCTCGGTGAAGGCCAGCAGCGCGATGAAGTCGAGATGCTCGGCTATCTGTTTTATGTCGGCGATCGCAACCAGACCGACCTCGATTATCGTCAGGAAGACAACGCCGACGACGCCTGGGAACGTGTGCGTAATATGCAGGCGCTGTGCCCGGAAACCATCGTGCGTCAGGCCGAAGCGGCGCATGCGCGTTACGGCTTCAACGATTTCAAACTCAAAGGTGGCGTGCTCAGCGGCGAGCAGGAAGTCGAGGCGATTCGCGCACTGGCTGCGCGTTTCCCCGAAGCGCGTATCACTCTGGACCCGAACGGCGGCTGGTTGCTCAAGGATGCGATTCGCCTGTGCCGTGATCTGCACGGGATTCTGGCCTATGCCGAAGACCCATGCGGCGCTGAAAACGGCTACTCCGGGCGCGAAGTCATGGCTGAGTTCCGCCGTGAAACCGGCCTGCCAACCGCCACCAACATGATCGCCACCGACTGGCGTCAGATGGGCCATTGCATTCAGTTGCAGTCAGTCGACATCCCGTTGGCCGACCCGCACTTCTGGACCATGCAAGGTTCTGTGCGCGTTGCGCAAATGTGCAACGAGTGGGGGCTGACATGGGGCTCGCATTCGAACAATCACTTCGATATCTCGCTGGCCATGTTCACCCACGTCGCTGCCGCTGCGCCGGGTAAAGTCACGGCCATCGACACCCACTGGATCTGGCAGGACGGCCAGCACCTGACTCACAATCCTTTGCAGATTGTGCAGGGCAAGGTGGCTGTGCCTAAAACCGCCGGTCTCGGTGTGCAACTGGATTGGGATGCGCTGGCCAGAGCTCATGAGCTTTATCAGCAAAAAGGGCTGGGTTCTCGCGATGATGCGATTGCCATGCAGTACCTGATCCCGAACTGGAAGTTTGATAACAAGCGCCCCTGCCTGGTGCGCTAAACCCTGGCGTTTGGCCACCACCCGCACACTTTTCCGGTACACGCTTACAGGGCACTCTGGCCCTGTGAGCAAACCCTCTGGGTGTGGGTTGGCGGTCGCTGTACTCCGTTATAAAAATAAGCTGTAGGAGTGTTCGTTCCGTGCAAGACCTGAAACAAACGCGCGTGCGTTACCTGATTTTGCTGATGCTGTTTCTGGTAACAACCATCAATTATGCCGACCGTGCGACCATCGCCATTGCCGGTTCCAGCCTGCAGAAAGACCTCGGTATTGATGCTGTCACCCTGGGTTATGTGTTCTCGGCTTTCGGCTGGGCATACGTGCTGGGGCAAATTCCGGGCGGTTGGTTGCTGGATCGCTTCGGCTCGAAGAAGGTCTATGCGCTGGGCATTTTTACCTGGTCGTTTTTTACCCTGTTGCAAGGTTATATCGGCGAACTGAACGCCTCTACCGCAGTCGTTGGCCTGTTCATGTTGCGCTTTCTGGTTGGTCTGGCCGAGGCACCATCTTTTCCGGGTAATGCGCGCATCGTGGCCGCGTGGTTCCCTACCGCCGAGCGCGGTACTGCATCGGCGATCTTCAACTCGGCGCAGTACTTCGCCACTGTTTTGTTCGCCCCGCTAATGGGCTGGATTGTTTATACCTTCGGCTGGCAGCACGTATTTATCGTCATGGGCGCTGCCGGGATTATCTTCTCGGGCATCTGGCTCAAAGTTATCTACAGCCCGCGCGAGCACCCGCGAATCAACGCGGCTGAGTTGGATTACATCGCCAGCAATGGCGGCCTGGTGGATATGGACCAGCCGAAAAAGGCGGGCGCCGATGTCGGACCAAAGTGGGATTACATTCGTCAGCTGCTGACCAACCGGATGATGCTCGGCGTCTATCTCGGCCAGTACTGCATTAACGGCATCACCTATTTTTTCCTGACCTGGTTCCCGGTGTATCTGGTGCAGGAACGCGGCATGACCATTCTCAAAGCCGGCTTCATTGCCTCGCTGCCTGCGGTGTGCGGTTTTATCGGCGGTGTGCTCGGCGGGGTGATTTCCGATTACCTGCTGCGTAAGGGCCATTCCCTGACATTCGCGCGCAAGGCGCCCATCGTCTGCGGCTTGCTGCTCTCGACCAGCATGGTGCTCTGTAATTATGTCGAGGCCGAGTGGATGGTGGTCGGCTTCATGGCGCTGGCGTTCTTCGGCAAGGGTGTCGGTGCGCTGGGTTGGGCCGTGGTTTCAGACACCTCGCCCAAGCAAATCGCCGGGCTCAGTGGTGGCCTGTTCAATACCTTTGGCAATCTGGCTTCGATCACCACGCCCATCGTCATCGGTTACATCATCAGCGCCACCGGTTCGTTCAAATGGGCGCTGGTGTATGTCGGTGCCAATGCCTTGATTGCAGTTATCAGTTATCTGGTGATTGTGGGTGATATCAAACGGGTTGATCTGCAGGAGCCACCTGTTGATTCAGCAAAACCCGATTCCGATACCGCCATCCTTTCTCACGCCTGATTTGTAGGAGTCTGCGTTATGTCGCAGTTAATTGAACATTCTGACTCGCCGCGTTTTATTCGCCTGCATCCACAGGACAACGTGATGGTGGTGGTTAACGATCAGGGCGTTCCGGCCGGCACCGCGTTTGCCGAAGGCCTGGTCACCGTTGATCACATCCCGCAGAGCCATAAAGTGTGCCTGGAAGATGTTCCCGAAGGCGGGCGCATTATCCGATACGGCCAGACCATCGGTTACGCCAAGCAACTGATCCCGTGCGGCAGTTGGGTGCGTGAAGATCAGTTGCGCATGCCGACCGCGCCGGAGCTGGCCAATCTGCCGCTTTCAACCGACGTGCCCGAGGCGCAGGAGCCACTCGAAGGCTATAGCTTCGAAGGCTATTGCAATGCCGATGGCACTGTCGGTACGCGCAACATTCTCGGTATTACCACCACCGTGCAATGCGTGACCGGTGTGCTCGATCATGCGGTCAAGCGCATCCGTGAAGAGCTTTTGCCCAAGTACCCGAATGTGGATGATGTGGTCGCGCTGACCCACAGCTATGGCTGCGGCGTGGCGATCACCGCGACTGACGCTTACATCCCGATTCGTACCGTGCGTAATCTGGCGCGCAACCCTAACTTGGGTGGCGAGGCGCTGGTGATCAGCCTGGGCTGTGAAAAACTTCAGGCCGAGCAGGTTATGCATCAGGGCGACAGCTCGGTTGATCTCACCGACCCGTGGTTGTATCGCCTGCAAGACTCGTCGCACGGCTTCGCTGAAATGATTGAGCAGATCATGGAGTTGGCTGAAGTCCGCCTGCGCAAACTGGATCAGCGCCGCCGCGAAACCGTGCCGGCCAGTGAGCTGATTCTGGGCATGCAGTGTGGCGGCAGCGATGCCTTTTCGGGGATCACCGCCAACCCGGCATTGGGCTATGCCTCGGACTTGCTGCTGCGCGCCGGTGCCACGGTCATGTTCTCGGAAGTCACCGAAGTACGCGACGCCATTTACCTGCTGACCTCGCGTGCCGAGAACAAGGAAATTGCCAGCGAACTGGTGCGTGAAATGGACTGGTACGACCGATATCTGGCCAAGGGCGAGGCGGATCGCAGCGCCAACACCACGCCGGGCAACAAGAAGGGCGGCTTGTCGAACATTGTGGAAAAATCGCTGGGTTCAATCGTCAAATCCGGCAACAGCGCGATCAATGGCGTACTTGGCCCAGGTGAACGCGTGACCCGCAAAGGCCTGATCTTCTGCGCCACACCCGCCAGTGATTTTGTTTGCGGCACCTTGCAGCTGGCTGCCGGTATGAACCTGCACGTATTTACCACCGGGCGCGGTACGCCGTATGGTTTGGCCATGGCGCCGGTGGTTAAGGTATCCACCCGCACCGAGCTGGCGCAGCGCTGGCCAGACCTGATCGACGTCGATGCCGGTCGCATTGCAACTGGCCGCGCGAGCATTGAAGAGCTGGGTTGGGAGTTGTTCCACTATTACCTGGATGTGGCCAGCGGCAAGAAGAAAACCTGGGCTGAACACTACAAACTGCACAACGACATTACCCTGTTCAACCCGGCGCCAATCACCTGATCGCGCCTGCTAAAAGGAGTGTGTATGCAACGTCTCAATGTACTGCAAGTGGGGGCGCTTACCGAGCGCTTCAATCAACGTCTTGCTGACGAGTACAGCGTGACTGCTCTTTGGCAGCAGACTGATCCGCAGGCGTTTCTGGCCCAGCACGGCGGTGAGTTCGAAGTGGTTGCCACTTCGGCGCGCTTCGGCTGCAGCGCTGAATTATTGGCGCAACTGCCCAATGTGAAGGCCATTTGCAGCTTTGGTGTGGGCACCGATGCGTTGGCGGTCGACGTTGCCCGTGATCGCGGCATTGCCGTGAGCAATACCCCTGATGTGCTCAATGACTGCGTGGCCGATCTGGCCATGGGCCTGATTATCGACACCGCACGCGGCATGAGTGCGGCGGATCGATTCGTGCGTGACGGCGGCTGGCTGATGGGCAACTTCCCGTTGGCGCGCAGCGTGACCGGCAAGCGTTTGGGCATTGTCGGCCTGGGCCGCATCGGTCAGGCCGTGGTCAAGCGTGCGAGCGGTTTCGACATGCAGGTGCGTTATCACAACCGTCGTCAGGTTGCAGGCTCACCGTTAACCTACGAAGCGGATATGCTGGCGCTCGCCGAGTGGGCGGACTTTCTGGTCCTGACCTGTCCCGGCGGCGTTGCCACGCATCATCTTATTTCGGCAGCCGAACTGGCCGCGCTCGGCCGCAACGGCATTCTGATCAACGTGGCGCGCGGTTCGGTGGTCGATCAGCAGGCCTTGGTCAGCGCTCTGAGCAACGGCACGCTGGGCGGCGCCGGGCTCGATGTATTTGCCGAAGAGCCGTTGGTGCCAAGCGAGTTGCTGGCGCTCGATAACGTGGTGCTTCTGCCGCACGTTGGCAGTGGCACCGCCGAAACGCGCTTGCGCATGGAAGAGTTAGTGCTGGCCAATATGCTGGAATATGCCCGTTACGGGCGATTGGTCACCCCGCTGTAAAGGTCCTGGGTTATACCTGATTCGTCGAGACGCACGCCGTCCGGCAAATACACTTCACTGGCCACAAGCCTTTGCGGTGTTCTTACCAGCAGTTCAATCTGCAACATCCCCAAGGGTGCGCCACAAGCGCACCCTTTTTAATGGGCATGCGGCTGGGATGGTTTGGCTACAATAGCGACTCACTTCTTGCGCAGTGCAGCCCATGGATATCGACCTGACCCGTACTTTTCTGGAAATTGCCCGTCACGGCAGTTTCATTGCGGCGGCCGAGCGTCTGCACCTGACCCAGACGGCCGTCAGTGCGCGGGTTCAAAAACTGGAAAGCCACCTCAATTGCACACTGTTCATCCGTAATCGGGCCGGGGCGAAACTTACCGCCGATGGCGAAGCATTTGTCGTGTTTGCCACCCAGATGCTTGAGACCTGGGACGCGGCGCAGCGTGAGCTGCCGCTACCTGACGGTTTCCACCATGTGTTGCATCTTGGGGCGGAGGTCAGCTTGTGTAATCCGCTGATGCTTAAGTGGATCGGTGCGTTGCGCGAGCAAATTCCCAGCTATGCAATCCGCACGGAAATGGCGGAAGGCATGACGCTGTTGCGCCTGCTGGAGCGCGGTGTTCTCGATGCCGCCGTGGTGTTCAAACCCGAATACTGGCCTGGCCTGCAGGTTGAGCAGTTATTCGAAGAAAAGCTGGTCATGGTGCGTGCGGCCAACCCAGACCCTTATGTTTATGTGGACTGGGGCGAAGGCTTTCGCCGTCAGCACGACAGCGCCTTGCCTGATAAGGCCAAGGCTTCGGTGAGTATCAACCTCGGCCCCTTAGCGCTACAGCACATTCTTGAAAATGGTGGCTCGGGCTATTTCCGCTCCCGCGTGGTCGAAAGCTACATCGAGAAAGGTTATCTGCAACGTGTACCCAAGGCGCCGGAGTTTAGTTTTCCGACGTATTTGGTCTATTCACGGGAGCGTGACTCCCAGACGCTGCAACACGCGTTCAGCGCGCTGCGCGAAGTGGTCGCCAGTGATACCGACTGGTCGCAGCGTTGGGAGCCGCTGATTTAAAAAGGCAGCGACTCAAGCGTATTTGCTCAGCCCAGATGGCTGAGCAAATCGCGGTGCAGGGCAGCAATCAGGTCGGACTGAGTAATGACGCCGACCATCTTGCCATGCTCAATTACCGGCAGGCAGTGTAAGCCCCGATCAGACAGCAGCGGAATCAGCTCAACGGCGTGGGCATCACTGTTTACGCAACTCACCGGGCTGCTCATGATGTCGCTGAGAACGACCTCATCACGTTTGCGCAAACCGATCCAGCGGCGCTTTTTCGCCATTCTCAGGCTGGGCGTGACCAAGTCGACCAAGCTGACGATGCCGACCAAGTGGTATTTCTCATCGAGAATCGGCAGCGCTTTCAAATGGTGCAACAGCAGCATGCGCAGGCCTTCTTGCGCACTCGTCTGGGGGTTGGCCCAGATCACATCGCGCGACATGACCTGTGACGCGCGAATATCCCCCATGCTGCGGCGCAGCGCGTGTTTCTCGGTGCTGCGGATAATCGTTTCGAGGTCCTCGCGGGTTACGTCAACAAACTCGCCAAGTTCATCCAGCGCCTGATCCAAATCTTTGCTGGTAATACCCACGCGCGACTGCGGTGCAGGGTCACGCGTGTGGTGATCCCCGGATGCTGGCGCTGCTGCTGGCTGGCGCGGATAGCGCACACGCGTGAGGTTGTTGTAAATCAAGGCGCAACAAAGCAAGCACGCACCACTGACGATCACCGGCAAAAATGCCTGCAAACCCATTTCACTGAGTTTGGGGTTGGCGAATACCACGCAGAGTGTCAGTGCGCCGCCGGGTGGATGTAAGCAGCGGACGGTGCACATGAGTATCAGTGTGAGGGTCAATGCGGCGCTGGCGCTGAACAGGCTGTAGCCAAAAAAATGGGTAATGCCGAGCGCGACCAGAGTGGCGACCAGATAGCTGCCAATAATTGACCAGGGCTGCGCCAGTGCGCCGGATGAAACGGCAAACAACAGCACGGCTGAGGCGCCCAGAGGGCCGACCAGATGCTGGGCTGTTTCAAGGCCAAAGAGAACACTGCATAACCAACTGCTCAACAGCAGTGCGGCTCCGGCGCCGAGAGCGGCACGGATCCATTCGCTGGGACGGGTATGTATCGGGGCCGGTTTGAAGGCACGCAGCCAGGCCGTAAAATGTTGTGAACGAGTCATAAACCAAGGTGCTTTCGACAATAGAGTAAATATAAAAAAGGCTCACCATCATACTGGAGAGCCTAAGCCGTGCCTAAAGACACCGCAGGTACCATCCCTGGTTATGGAACTGTTGCGTGTTAAGCGTCAAAGAAGTCGCCGTGTTCGAGCTCTGCTTCAGCGACGGGGTTGAACACATGATCACAATGCAAGCTGGTTTTCGCTTCTACGCGTCTGGCAGCATCGGGATCGTCGGCAAACGGTAGCAAGCCCGCTTGTATCAACTCCTCGTCATTGTTCAGGTAAAGACTGCGATACAAGCCCCAGACTGAAATTATGCTGGCGATACAGATAATCAACAGGTGCATGGTTGTCTCCTCAGGCCACTGCCGGTTCGTGAGCGGCGTCGATGCGCAGGTTTTCCACGGCGTGCCCTGCACGGATGGTCATCCAGGCGTTAAAAGCCATCAGCAGCATGCCGCTGGCGAAAATTCCGCCGCCGATCAGGCGCACCAAGTAGCCGGGGTGACTGGCTTGCAAGCCTTCAACGAATGAATAAGTCAGCGTGCCATCGGCGTTTACTGCACGCCACATCAAACCTTGAGTGATGCCATTGACCCACATGGCCGCCAAGTACAGCACGGTGCCAATGGTTCCCATCCAAAAATGCACGTTGATCAGCCGGATGCTGTACATCTGGCTGCGCCCATACAGCTTGGGCAGCATGTGATACAGCGCGCCAATGGAGATCATCGCGACCCAACCCAGCGCCCCTGCATGCACGTGGCCAATGGTCCAGTCTGTGTAGTGCGAGAGTGAGTTGACGGTTTTGATCGCCATCATCGGCCCTTCAAACGTCGACATGCCGTAGAACGCCAAGGCCACCACCAAAAAGCGCAAAATCGGGTCTTCGCGCAATTTATGCCACGCTCCTGAAAGCGTCATCATGCCGTTGATCATGCCGCCCCAACTGGGCGCCAACAACACCAGCGACATGGCCATGCCGATAGACTGCGCCCAGTCAGGCAGTGCGGTGTAATGCAGGTGGTGCGGGCCAGCCCAAATGTACAGGGTGATAATCGCCCAAAAATGCACAATCGACAGGCGATAAGAATAAATGGGGCGCTCGGCTTGCTTGGGCACGAAGTAATACATGATGCCGAGAAAGCCCACGGTCAAAATAAAGCCGACCACGCTGTGGCCATACCACCACTGAATCATGGCATCGGTGGCGCCGGAGTAGACCGAGTAGGATTTGAACAGGCTTACCGGAACAGACAAGTGATTAACCACATGCACCATGCCCGTGACGATGATGAAGGCGCCAAAGAACCAGTTGCCGACGTATATGTGCTTAACCTTTCTGCGCGCAATAGTGCCAAAGAATAAGTAGCCATAAGCCACCCAGACCACTGCAACCAAAATCGCAATCGGCCATTCCATCTCGGCGTATTCCTTGGACGTGGTAATGCCCAGCGGATAGCTGATGACCATTGCCAGAATGCAGGCCTGCCAGCCCCAGAATACAAAGCGGGCCAGGCCATCGGAAATAAGCCTGATCCTGCTGGTGCGCTGCACCACATACAGCGAGGTGGCAAACAGCGCGCTGCCGCCAAAGGCAAAAATCACCACGTTGGTGTGAATCGGCCGCAGGCGTCCGAAAGTCGTCCACTCAAGACCGAAACTCAGCTCCGGCCAGACCAACTGGGCGGCGATAAACACGCCCATGAACATGCCGATAATCCCCCAGAACAAGGTGGCCAGAGTAAAACGTCTGACAACCTCGTAGTTATAGGATTGGTCAATTTGGGTACTGCTTTGAATAGGCATTTTAATCCGTCGCACGCAGAGGTTCTAAGGGCCTTGCCTTCGGCTTTTGGTGAGGTAGTTGGTATTGCCGAAGGCCTGATACGGTCGTTTCAGGCCATGCACAAGGGCTAGACGGATAGTGTGCGGGTTACGGATAGAATCATCCAATGAATGATATTGGCTTATAAGTGCATTTTTATTGATATTAAATACTGGGCTCGAGGGAGAACTAAATCACCTTAACGGCGCGGCCAATAAACTGGATCGGGCCAGTCGGTTTGCCTGTTGGTGAACCGGTCGGGCTCTCCAGCGTTAGCTCGAACAATTGGTTGGGCGCCAAGGGCGGTAGCTTGTCCAGCGAGATCGACAAGCTTTGCCCCGGCGTCACCAGACCCAGCGAAACCGGCGCTTGCCAGTCATCCCCTTTGGTCCAGAACTGCAGGGCTTTGTCTTGCGGGATTTCTGCCACCCCTAACGGAATCAGCTGAATTTCCTCGCGGTTACTGGCTTGAACCACCCAGCCCGGCGCTTTGTCTTGCGGGGCAACCAGCACCACCAGATAACTCGGCTCACTCACCGCCGCGCCGCGCAGCATCAGCACGCTGGCCAGAACCACGCTGGCAGCGATACCAGCACCGGCAAGGCCGCGCCAGAGTGGCAGCATGTTCCACCACGATTGAGTAGCTGGCTGAGCAGGGGTTTGCCTGCGGGCACTGTTAACGCTGCGTTCGATCCGCCGCCACAACAGCGGCGAAGGTTGTTGGCTTTCAGCTTGCGCTGTGAGGTCGAGCAAACGCTGTTCCCACGCGTCCACGGCCGCGCGCAACTCAGGCTCGCTGGCCAAGCGCTGGCGTACCTCGTCGCGTTGTTCGGCGCTGAGCGTGCCGAGCACGTATTCACTTGCCAGTTCGTCGATTGCTTGCGGGCTCATCCCATGCACTCCCGCAGGGCCGACAGGCTGCGCTTGATCCAGGCTTTGACGGTGCCTAACGGGGCGCCCAGTTTCGCGGCGATTTGCGCATGCGAATAGCCGTCAACGTAAGCATGTAGAATGCAGTTGCGGCGCGCCGGTTCGAGCAGGTCGAGGCAGTTGTAGATTCGTCCGCTGTGTTCACGGTATTCAAAGGAGTCGGCGATAACCGTTGCCGAGTCGTCGGGCAGGGCGTTTTCGTCAAACTCGCTGGCTGAAGCATTGCGGGCGTTATCGCGCATAAAATTAAGCGCCAGATGGCGGGTCACGCTGAATATCCAGCCACGGGCGGAGCCTCTCGACGCGTCATAGCTGGCCGCACGCGCCCAGATTTTGATGAACGCATCATGCACGATGTCTTCAGCCAGAGCAGTGTCGCGTACGATGCGCAGGGCCACGCCGAGTAGGCGGGCACTTTCCTGGTCGTATAGGTTGTGCAGCGCTTGCTGCTCGCCTCGGGCGCAATCAGCTAAACACGCTTCGTAGTCGAAGGAAGGCTCAGGTACGGACAATAGTTTCGGGCGCCGGCAGTCTTTGGATACCCCAGCCTGTTCGGCCGGGGAGGTGTCTGAGCAGATTAGCCGAGTTTGCACCGTGCGTAACCTGCTCATGTCTACCAGCTTAGCTGGCGGTCCAGAAAATGTAGTCGGCCTGATACTTGACGATTTCCTGGCTGCCCTTGTTGGCGGTGGTGCACGGCTTGCTCGGCGCTACGCCGCCCTTGATAGCAACGCGTTGGATATAGCTGACGCCAGTCATTGCGCCCTTGCCCTCGGCAGGGTTGGCTTTGACCAACTGGTAAGGAATATTGCCATCGCCCGCAGGCGCGACAGCCATTTGTGTGCCGGTGATTTTCGAGCCGTCTTTGGCCTGCCATGTGGCTGGTGGACCGAAATAGTCGCCAACCTGTTTGCCGCTGCGATCATTCAACGCCGCTTTTGGCCCGACAAACACCCACTCGGTTTCGCCTGCGGCACTGGCCTTGTCGCGGCACTCATAGGTAATTTCGCCGACGCCTACTGTTTCCAGCGCAATTTTATTGCCGGCGGGGACCTTAATGGTGTCTGGCAGGTCCATTTGTGCATAGGCGGTCGAAGTACCAACCAACAGGCTGCTGGCGATGAGGGTGATACTGGCAAGGCCGAGATTCTTTTTAACGTTCATGCGAGTCACTCCAGAGTGGCAAAAGGAGCAGCAAATAAGTGGCTGCTACTGGTACTACCCGCCAGAGCGGAAATTGGATGCAGGCAAAAGAAAATATTTTTTTGCAGCGCTCCAGGTTCATGCCACATCCGCCACCAAAGTTGCCCGGAAGGTGCGAACAGGCCGCTTTTGAAGAGTTGTCAGTCAACTGCGACGTGTGTTTGGTCGTAGCCGTCTATTCTCTAAATTCAAACCAAGAGCCAGGAGTATTCAAATGGGATCGGAAATCATCGGGCTGATAATCCTCGCGCTGGATATCTGGGCGATTATCAACATCGTTAAAAGCAACACGGACACTGGCAAGAAAATCTTGTGGGCGTTACTCGTTCTGTTCCTTCCGGTAGTCGGTTTGATCATCTGGGCGCTGATGGGGCCTCGGGGGAATGTTAAGGTCTAGCGTCTGGGGGCGATTCGCGGCGCTTGTTTTGTGCTGCGTGTGCGCTCCCGCAAATTCTGCTCAAACCACTGTTGAAGCGGCTTGGCAACAACTGCGCAGCGGGTCTGCGCTGCTGTTGCTGCGCCATACAGATGCGCCGGGGCTTGGCGATCCGGCGAACTTTACCCCTGGCGATTGCTCCACTCAGCGAAACTTGAGCCCGCTCGGCCGTGAGCAAGCCGCGCGCTGGGGCAGGTTGTTGCAGCAGCAGGGCATAGCGCCGCTGCGCATTCTTTCCAGCAGTTGGTGCCGCGCGATTGATACCGGTAAAGGCATGCATGTTGGCAAGGTCGAGACGCTGCAAGCGCTCGATTCGTTTTTTACCGAGCGAGACAACGCAAACCGCCAAACCCAGGCGCTTATTGCCCAGATCAACGCTCTTGAGCGCAGCCAGCGGCTGGTGCTGATTTCCCATCAGGTCAACATCACAGCCCTTAGCGGCATCTATCCGGCGTCTGGCGAGGGGCTGATTCTGGCTTTGCCACTCACCCAGCCGCCCACGGTGCTGGCGCGCATTGCGGCGCCCTGAGTCGAATGCTTTGAAGTACGTTCAGCGTAAACCTGCAAATTCGCTGTTTTGCGCCACCCATCACATGCACTGAATCCGCAGTGAACTCATTCCAATTTACGGTTGTCAGTCTGTAGTCGGCCTCGCGGAAGGGGGATGGCCAGTCGCCATTGGGTGGCTGCGCGATCGCCGTTCTTCACAACGCTCAATGCCTAAAACAAATGGCCAGGCCGATTGTTATCACGCTCGTTTTTCGGGCTTCATTTTTAAGCTACGTGAAGATATTTACCCATGTCCCTATCTCGTCATTTCTCCGCTTGCGTCTCCTCCTTCCAGAAACCTGTACTCGGCGCCTGCTTGCTAGGCGGCTTGCTGATGGGCGGTACCCAGGCACAGGCCGAGGAGAGCAATGACAATGCACGCTGGGTCAGTGACAGCCTCAGTACCTACGTTCGCAGCGGCCCCACGGATGGCTACAGGATTGTCGGAACACTCACCTCGGGCGAGCGCGTCGAACTGCTCAACACCAAAGGTGATTACAGCCAGGTCCGCGGTCAGAGTGGCAGCACCGTGTGGATTCCGAGCCGCGACCTGCAAGACGTACCGGGCCAGGCCGAGCGCCTGCCGATGTTGGAGCAAAAGGTCACCGAGTTGAGCACAGAACTGGACGGGATTAACGAGACCTGGAAAACCCGCGTCAAAGGCATGCAAGAGACGATGGATGCGCGCAAAAAGCTGATTGATGAGCTGCAAGCCGCGCGATCATCGCTGGACAGCGAATTGACCCAGGCGCAGTCGCAAGTGCGTGAGTTGCAGGCGCAACTCGGCGGCGAAAACAAACAAGTGCTCATGCAGTACATGATCTACGGCGGCAGCATCGCCGGCGGTGGATTGTTGGCCGGTTTGATCTTGCCGACCATGTTGCGCGTACGCCGCAAGCGTAATGATCAATGGGTTTGATGCCGCAGCGGTAACGCCTTAAACGGAGGTTGGAATCCGCAACGCGGCTTCCGACATGACGGCCTGACGGTTTGATCCGTGATTGTTGGGGTGGCGTAAATGGCCTGACGGATCGCGGCGCTTTGCTTCGCCATCCATCCTCCGGATATATGTGGGGTTTGTGGGTTGGGTGGTTTTGGTTTTGTGGTTGTGGAGGTTGGAATCCGCAACGCGGCTTCCGACATGACGGTCTGACGGTTTGATCCGTGATTGTTGGGGGGCGTGTATGGCCTGACGGATCGCTGCGCTGCTCTTCGCCATCCATCCTCCGGATATACGTGGGGTTTGTGGGTTGGGTGGGCTGCGGCGTTTCGGTTTGGTTGCGGAGGTTGGAATCCGCAACGCGGCTTCCGACATGGCGGTCTGACGGTTTGATCCGTGATTGGTGGGGTTGGGTGAATGGCCTGACGGATCGCGGCGCTTTGCTTCGCCATCCATCCTCCGAATACACGTGGGTTTTGTGGGTGGGTTTTGGCTTTGTGTTTGTGGAGGTTGGAATCCGCAACGCGGCTTCCAACATGGCGGTCTGGCGGTTTGATCCGTGATTGGTGGGTTGCGTGTATGGCCTGACGGATTGCGACGCTGCGCTTCGCCATCCATCCTCCGGGTATACGTGGGTTTTGTGGGTTGCAGGTTTTACGGGGTTTGGCTTTGTGTTTGCGGAGGTTGGAATCCGCAACGCGGCTTCCGACATGGCGGTCTGACGGTTTGATCCGTGATTGGTGGGGTGGCGTAAATGGCCTGACGGATCGCGGCGCTGTGCTTCGCCATCCATCCTCCGGGGATATGTGGGGTTTGTCGGTTGTGTGGATTGCGGCGATTGCGCCGCAATCCTTTCACCTACTCTGCGGTTTTAAATGCCGTAATTCGCCAATTCTCTTGCGATCAACAGGCGCTGCACTTCGCTGGTGCCTTCGTATATCTGGGTGATGCGGGCGTCGCGGTAATATTTCTCTACCGGATAATCTTCCAGATAACCGTAGCCACCATGTATCTGCACGGCGCTGGAGCAAACCTTTTCGGCCATCTCCGAGGCAAACAACTTGGCTTGCGATGCTTCGGACAAACACGGCAAGCCTGCGGTCTTGAGACGCGCTGCATGCAGGATAAGAAGCCGTGCGGCGTTGAGCTGCAGGTGCATGTCGGCGAGCATGTTGCTGATGCTTTGATGCTCGCTTATCGGTTTGCCGAACTGGGTACGTTCACGCGCATAGAGCAGGGCGGCTTCGAATGCGGCGCGGGCGATACCCAATGCCTGGGCCGCGATGCCGATGCGTCCACCTTCCAGATTCGACAAGGCAATGGCCAGGCCTTTACCGCGTTCGCCGAGCATGTTGGCGGCCGGTATACGGCAATCAGTCAGCGTCACTGCGCAGGTGTCTGAGGCCTTGATGCCCATTTTGTGTTCTGTACGCTCAACGCAGAATCCGGGCGTGTCCGTCGGCACCAGAAATGCCGACAAGCCTTTCTTGCCTAACTCGGGATCGGTGACCGCAAAGACAATGGCCAATTGCGCACGCTTGCCGTTGCTGACGAATTGCTTGGCGCCGTTAAGCACCCATTCTTCGCCTTGCAGTTCGGCGCGGGTGCGCAGGTTGTGCGCCTCGGAACCGGCCTGGGGTTCGGTCAGGCAGAAGCAGCCAATGGCTTTACCGCTGGCCAGATCAGGCAGCCAGGTTTGTTGCTGCTCGGTGCTGCCGTATTTAAGCAGCGGCCCGCAACCCACCGAGTTGTGGATGCTCATCAGCGCGCCCACAGCGCCATCGCCCGCTGAAATCTCCTCAACCGCCAGCGCGTAGGCAACGAAGTCGATGTAACTGCCGCCCCATTCTTCGGGCACCACCATGCCGAGCAAGCCAAGCTCGCCCATTTGCGTGACCAGTGCGTCGTCGATCCAGCCGGCTTTTTCCCAGGCTTGTGCATGGGGCGCGATTTCGCGGCGGGCAAAGTCACGGGCCATGTCGCGGATCATCCGCTGGTCTTCTGTGAGTTCGAGGTCGTGCATCACATTTCTCTCTTGTTCTACTGTGCTGCGAATAAACCTGAAGCGCTGCGCGGGCTATGCCTTGGCAGTGCGTGCGGTGTTCTTGTTGGTTGCCTGGGGGCTGAAAAAGCCATCAACCCAGTTCGGGTCAATTTCATCGAGTGTGGCGGGGTTCCAGCGCGGCTGTCTGTCCTTGTCGATAATCAACGCGCGAACGCCTTCCATGATGTCGCCCTTGTCGAACCACTGTTCTCCCAAATGCAGTTCCATGGCAAAGCACTCAGCTATTTTCAGCTGATGACCACGACGCAGCATTTCCAAAGTCACGCTCATGGCCATTGGCGAGCGCTGTTCGAAAATCTCAAGCGTGGCCTGTGCCCAGGCCTTGTAGGGTGCGCGCGACTCATTGCGCAGCGCAGTGCGCATAGACGTCAGATCGGGCAAGGCAAAGACCTGATCAATAACCGCCTGCAGACCCTGCAACTCGGGCGCTGGCAGCTTATTTACCGCGAGTGTGGCGATCAGGCTGCGCAGGGCTTCGCGGGGATGATTGGTCCACTGCATGTTGTCGAGGCAGCGGTCGAACTCCTCCAGCATGCTGGCGGGCAGGCAATAGTCGGCCAGCCGGGCATATAGCGCATCCTGAGCGCGGACTTGCAGGCCGGTAACGCCCAGATAAGTGCCCAGCTCACCCGGCAGACGCGACAGGAAATAGCTGCCGCCGACATCCGGGAAATAGCCGATTGCGGTTTCCGGCATGCCCATTTTTGTGCGCTCGGTGATCACCCGCAACGTGGCGCCCTGAACCAGGCCCATGCCGCCACCGAGTACCAATCCGTCCATCAGGGCGACAACGGGTTTCGGATACGCGTGAATCTCCTGATCGAGCACATACTCTTCTGCGAAGAATACTTCGTGCTCGGTTTCACCGGCCTTGACGTTGTTGTAGATGGCCCGAACATCGCCCCCGGCGCAGAAGGCTTTTTCACCGTTTGCGCGGATCACTACGGCGAGCACATTCGGGTCGTTTTTCCAGGCCTCGAAGCGTTCGGCCAACAGGCGCACCATCGGCAGTGTCAGTACGTTCAGGCCGTCTGGACGATTGAGCGTCAGATGGCCGATGCGGTTGCGTACTTCGGCCAAAACCGGTGCCTGTGCATCACTCATATTCAACCCTCTTGCTTGCTGTACAGCTTGATGATGGCGGAAAAGTCCAGGCCGCCATTACCTTGCTGGCTGAAGGTTTGATAAATCTGCTGGGCTGCTGCGCCAAGCATCACCGGTTGGCGTGCTTGCTTCGCCGCCTCGGTGGCAAGGCCCAGATCCTTGAGCATCAAGTCTGTGCCGAAACCGCCGGTATAACCGCGTGAAGCCGGCGCCGTTTCGATGACGCCGGGGAATGGGTTGTAAGTGTCGGTGCTCCAGCAACGGCCACTGGAGGTGTTGATAATCCCGGCGAGGACTTTCGCGTCCATGCCCAGTGACACGCCCAGATTCATCGCTTCGGCGGCGCCGATCATCGAAATCCCCAGCAGCATGTTGTTGGCGACCTTGGCCACTTGGCCGTTACCGGCGCCGCCGCAATAAACGATGTTCTTGCCCATGGCCGCGAGAATCGGTTGCGCACGATCAAAGTCGGCTTGTTCGCCGCCGATCATAAAGGTCAGGGTGCCCGCTGCTGCGCCGCCTGTGCCGCCCGATACCGGCGCATCGAGCATCGGGTTGCCGTGCTTGACCGCAGCGCCCGCCACTTCACGGGCGCTGATCGGATCGATGGTTGAGGAGTCGATCAGCAACACGCCGGCTTTGACATGGGCCAGCAGGCCGTCTTCGCCAAGGTATACAGCCTTCACGTGTTGCGAGGCCGGGAGCATAGTGATGATCACTTCGCAGTCGCCCTTGGCCATCTCGGCAGGCGAGCCGACAGCGCTAGCGCCTGCTTCGACAAGGTGCTTGACCGAGGCTGCAACGAGGTCGAATACACTCAGTTGGTGGCCCGCTTTCAGCAGATTGAGGGCCATTGGCCCACCCATGTTTCCCAGACCCAGAAAGCCGATTTTCATGATCGTTACCTATTGATATTGTTGTTATCGGAACGCTGCCAGCAGCGTTTTAGCTGTTTAGCGGTGTTTGAATTCGGGCGCTCGCTTGGCAACAAAGGCGTTCATGCCTTCTTTCTGATCGGCGCTGGCGAAGATGCCCTGAAACACCCGGCGCTCAAAACGCACGCCTTCACTGAGGTTGGTTTCAAAAACGCGGTTGATGCATTCCTTGGTCAGCAGCACGCTTGGCAGCGATTTTTCTGCAATGCCCTGCGCCAGCTTCAAGGTTTCTTCAAGCAGCGTCTCGGCTGGGAAAATCCGCGCGACCAGACCGGCACGCTCGGCTTCTTCGGCGTTCATCATGCGCCCAGTCAGGCACATGTCCATGGCTTTGGCTTTGCCCACGGCGCGGGTTAAGCGCTGGCTGCCACCAATGCCCGGCAGCACGCCGAGATTGATTTCCGGCTGACCGAAACGGGCGTTGTCGGCGGCGTAAATCAGGTCGCACATCAGCGCCAGCTCACAGCCACCGCCCAAAGCGTAACCGCCAACTGCCGCGATCAGCGGTTTACGCCGCGCCGCGATGCGGTCGGCCGGGCCAAACAGATCGTCCAGATAGGTCTGCGGGTAGCTGAGTTCAGCCATTTCCTTGATGTCGGCGCCAGCAGCGAAGGCTTTGGCCGAACCAGTAATGACCATGCAGCCAATATTCGGGTCTTGCTCAAGCTGATCGAGTGCCAGATTGACTTCGCGTACCAGCTCACTGTTCAAGGCGTTGAGCGCCTGTGGCCGGTTAAGAGTGATCAGGCCAACTCGGCCCTGGATGTCCAGCAGGATGGTTGCAAATTCCACGCGATAACTCCTGTTCAGCAGATGGCAAAAGGGCGGCTGTATTCACACAGCCGCCCAGCAGATTACTTGAGGGTGATGGTGGTGTTCACCGTCGAGCCTGTTTCATCCTCATCAAACCAGCGCTGAGTAACGGTTTTGGTTTGTGTGTAGAACTGCACCACTTGTTTGCCGTAAGGCCCCAGATCGCCGAGCTTGGAGGCACGTGAACCGGAGAAGGAGAACAGCGGTACAGGCACCGGAATCGGTACGTTGATGCCGACTTGACCGACATCAATGTCTTCCTGAAAGCGTCGTGCAGATGCGCCCGAACGAGTGAAGATGGCGGTGCCGTTGCCATTCGGGTTGGCGTTGATGATGTCGATGGCTTCATCCATGGTCGCCGCGTTGATGATGCACAGCACCGGGCCGAAAATTTCTTCGCGGTAGATGCTCATCTCGGGGCTGACATTGGTGAAGATGGTCGGGCCGACAAAGTTGCCGTTGGCATAACCGGCAACCTGCGGATTGCGACCGTCAAGCGCCAGCGTTGCGCCTTCTTGCTCGCCGGTGGCGATCAGGCTGCTGATACGGTCCAGCGCCGCGCACGACACCACAGGGCCAACATCGGTGCCGGCTTCGGCGCCCGCATTGACCTTCAGTGTCTTGGTCTTTTCGATCAGTTCCGGCACCCACTTTTGCGCCTCACCGACCAGAATCACCACGCTCAAGGCCATGCAACGCTGGCCTGCGGCGCCGAATGCTGCACCGAGCAGGTTATTCAGGGTTTGTTCTTTATTCGCGTCCGGCATGATGATCGCGTGGTTCTTCGCGCCCATCATGCACTGCGCGCGCTTGCCGTTTTGTGTGGCGCGGTTGTACACATGGGTGCCGACTTTGGTTGAGCCGACGAACGACACCGCTTTGATATCGGGGTGATCGCAAATCATGTTCACCACGTCCGCGCCGCCGTGCACCACATTGAGCACACCGGCCGGCACGCCCGCTTCCATAGCCAGTTCGGCCAGACGCATGGTCACCATCGGGTCTTGCTCGGAAGGCTTGAGGACGAAGGTATTGCCAGTGGCAATGGCCATCGGGAACATCCACAGCGGAATCATGGCCGGGAAGTTGAACGGCGTGATGCCGGCGCACACGCCAAGCGGCTGGTTCAGGGTGTAGGTGTCGACGCCGTTAGCGACGTTATTCGCCAATTCGCCGAGTTGCAGGTTACCGATGGCCGAGGCGTGCTCGACCACTTCGAGACCACGGAATACATCGCCTTCGGCGTCCGGCAGGGTCTTGCCCTGTTCGGCGGTAAGAATGGCCGCCAGCTCCTGCATGTTTTCGCGGATCAGTTGCTGGTACTTGAGGAAGATTCGCGCCCGCGCGCCAATCGGGGTCTTGCGCCAGGTCTTGAAGGCTTCCTTGGCGCTGGCAACCGCCGCATTCATCTCGTCTGGCGTGGCAAACGGTACGCGGGCCAGGACTTCCTGAGTGGCAGGGTTGACGATGTCGCGCCACTGGCTGGTCTTGGACTCGACCAGTTTGCCGTCGATGAGCAGCTTGACGGTAGGCACTTGAGTAGTCGTATTCATTGTTGTTATGACTCCTGTAGAAAACAGCGCAGAGGTAATTGCTCTCAAAGCAGGTGCTACCTCAACAGCCAGCGGTGCAGTGAGAGGTCTTGAGTTGATCCTAGCAGCGCGTTTTTACCCGTATCAATTGGCATATCTGCACTGCTATTCTGCGTTTTTGCACAGTTAGGCGTAGTCGGCATGGATTGGGACAACCTGCGTTACTTCCTTGAGCTCTCCAGAACGCGCAAGTTAACGGCGGCAGCGCGGCGTTTGGAGGTCGATCACACCACTGTTTCGCGGCGTATCCAGGCGCTGGAGAAAAGCCTCGGTGCCCAGCTTTTTACCCGCGAAACCAGTGGTTACAGCCTCACAGAAGCAGGGCGCAGCCTGTTGCCACAAGCGGAGGCGATGGAAAGCGCGTGTTCGGCGATTGAGCGCGAGCGCGAAGAGCAAACCGAAATGCTCTCCGGCCATGTGCGCATTGGCGTCACCGAGGGTTATGGCTCGGTCATGTTAGCGCCGCAGCTCGCCGAATTTACCCAGCGTTATCCACACTTGGGGATTGATCTGCTTGCGGTGCCGAGAACCATGCACTTGTCGCGGCGCGAAGCCGATATCGTGATTACTCTGGATCGCCCGGAGCGCGGACCGTTCATCATCACCCGGCTGACCGATTACGTGCTGCGCCTGTATGCATCGCCGAGTTATTTGCAGGCGCATGCGCCAATTACCAGCCGTGAAACCCTGCGCAGCCATCGGTTTGTCAGCTATATCGACGACCTGCTCTACAGCAAAGAATTGTTCTATCTGGATGAAATCGGCAAGCCGTTGCAGGTGTCGCTGCGCAGCACCAGTATTCTGGCGCAGCAACAGGCGGCTGCCGCGGGTGCGGGGATTGCAATATTGCCGGCGTTTGCGGCGGAGGCCGATCCGCGAT
The DNA here is from genome assembly GCF_900682675.2 of Pseudomonas marincola. Taxonomy (NCBI): domain Bacteria; kingdom Pseudomonadati; phylum Pseudomonadota; class Gammaproteobacteria; order Pseudomonadales; family Pseudomonadaceae; genus Pseudomonas; species Pseudomonas marincola. Next base: position 1,334,881 of record NZ_LR215729.2, read on the forward strand.
TGCAGCCGATTCTCAGCGATAGCATCGAATTCACGCGCACGTTCTGGATGCTCATGCCAATTGAGCTGAAGGATATTGCGCGGATGAAAGCCACATGGACCTATCTGCGCGAGATGGCCGACTCCCAGCAGGATCTCCTGCTGGGGCGGGCATAAGCATTTAAGCCGAGCGCGTTTAGCGGGGTTCGCTGCGCTCAAGCCAGGCGCGGGCAATTTCCTCACGCGTGGCAAACCAGACGCCGCTGTTCTGCTGGGCGTATTCGATGAATTGTTTGATCGCGCGTACCCGACCAGGGCGGCCGACCATGCGCGGGTGTAAACCGATCGACATCATGCGCGGGCCATCGGCGGACTCTTCATAGAGCACGTCGAAGCTTTCCTTCATGTACTCCAGAAAATCCGAGGCTTGCGACAAACCCGGTGAATTCCAGTAGCGGAAGTCGTTAACGTCGGCGGTGTAGGGCACCACCAGATGCTGCTTGCCTTCGACGTCGACAAAGTACGGCACGTCATCGTTGTAGGCGTCTGAGTCGTAGAGGAAACCGCCTTCCTCTGCGACCAGTTTGCGCGTGTGAACGCTGGCGCCGTAGCGGCAATACCAGCCCACCGGACGCTTGCCGCATGTGCGCTCGAACGATTCAATCGCCAGGCGCATGTGCTCGCGCTCTTGTTCTTCAGTCAGGCGGAACACTTCTTCCCAGCGATAACCGTGGCTGCAAATCTCGTGGCCGCCGTCTACTGCGGCGCGGGCGACGTCAGGGTTTTGCTCGAACGCTACAGCGCAGGCGTGGAAGGTCGCGCGTACTGACTGCTCATCAAGAATGTCGAGAATGCGCCAGATGCCCACGCGCGAGCCGTATTCGTACATCGACTCCATGGCCAGATTGCGCGTGCCGTCGGGGATCGAATAGCTGCCCCATTCGGTCATCGATTCCTGATCCGGATCGCCCATCGCAAGCGAGCGCTCGGAGCCTTCTTCGTAGTTAATGACCAGGCTGATGGCCAGTCGGGCGCCATTGGGCCAGGTGCCTTTTGGGCGTTGTCTGCCGTAACCAATCAAATCGCGTGCAGGTGAAACCATCGGGGCAGTCTCCGGAGCCAGTGGCTCAATCAATAGGGTTAAGTTGTTAGCAGTCGATGTCTTCGAGGCGTTCATGGCTGAGCGAGCCGTTGATTTGCCACTCACGAAATGCCAAGCCCATGGCTAATGTTTGCGCCACGCAGAACGAGGCTGTCAGCGAGCGGAAGCCGAGCAGTTCAGCGTCACTCACAACAATCACGGTATCGGCCATCTGGCCAATGGGGCTCAGCACCGAGTCACTGATGACCACCAGCTTGACCCCGCGCTCGGTGGCCTGTCGGCACGCCTCAATGGTGTCCTGCGCGTAGGGTGGAAAGCTGACTGCAATCAGCAGGTCATCGGTGGCAACCGCACTGATTTGTTCGGGCAATGTGCCGCCAGCGCCACTGATGTGCACGGAACGCCGGCCGACACGGCTGAGCGCGTAGCTGAGATAGGCCGCCACCGGAAACGCCCGGCGCAGGCCGATCACAAACGTGGTGCGGGCCGCTTGCAAGTGGGCAATCGCTGCCTCGATATTGGCCTGTTCGCCGCCCTCGGCCAGGTGTTCAAGGGAGACGATATTGGCCTGGCTGAATTCACGCAGAATACCGCCGACATCGCTGGGGTCTTCGAGCAGTTTTTCGCCGCCGTAGTGACGAATCCGCTCACTGTAATGGGTGTCTGCGGCCTGTTGCAGCGGCGCACGAAACAACCGCTGCAAATCCTTGTAGCCGGCAAAACCCAGTGCCTGAGCCAGGCGAATGTAAGCCGATGGCGCAATATTCGAGCGCTTGCCCAGCTCGGCCACTGTGGTCAATGCAACCTCATGCGGGTTGTCGATCAGGTAGCGCGCGGCATCGCGCAAGCGTTCTGTCAGTTGCTCTTGTTGAGCCGTGATGGCGTCACGCAACTGCGCCAGGTTTTCCGGTAAGGCCATAAGTCAGGCTCGTTCAGGTTGAGAGGTGCGCTTAGCGCAGCGAATCAATGGCTTGATCCAGCGCCATTATGAGTCGGTCAACCTCGTCGAGGGTGTTGTAATGTGCCAGCGATACGCGCACCACGGCGCCGTATTGGCTCAAGCCCAGCGCTTCGATCAGGCGGCGGGCATAAAAGTCACCAAAACGGATGCCGATGTTGTGCGCATCGACCTGACGCACGATGGCTTCGGACTGCATGCCCTCAACCACGAAGCTGATGGTGGGCACGCGGCCTTGCGTGTCGGGCTTGCCGATAATGCGCACGCCCGGGCATTCGCGCAGGAAGCCCAGCAGGCGTTTGGCGAGCAAATCTTCCTGCACCTCAAAGGCATCAAAGGCGGCTTGCATACGCTCGCGCTCGCTACCGGTTGCGCCGATCTTGTCGGCGACATCGAGCAGATAATCGGTAATACCGATGCAGCCGAACGACAGCTCATAGTTGACGTTGCCAGGTTGCAGTTTGTACGGCACAACATCCTGACCAATGAAGAAGTGATTCAGGCTCGGCAGTTCCAGCAGCAATTCACGACGGCCCCAGAGCACGGCGAAGTGCGGGCCGAAGGTTTTGTAGAAGCTGTAAACGTAGTAATCAGCGCCGCTGGCTTGCACATCAACCAGGCGGTGCGGCGCATAGGCAACCGCATCAACGCAAAGCTTGGCGCCGGCGGCGTGAACCAGCTTGGCAACTTCGGCCACTGGGTTGACCGAGCCGAGAATATTCGAGGTGTGGGTCATGGCCACATAACGGGTGTTGCTGTTGAGCAGTGCTTTCAGGTCGGCCAGTTCCAGCTCGCAGGTGTCGAGGCTGACTTCCCACACGCGCAAGGTCGCGCCGGTCGCTTCACACAGTTTGATCCACGGGCCGATGTTGGCTTCGTGGTCGCAGTTGGTGACGACAATTTCATCGCCTGCGCCCAAAGACGGCGCCAGTGCGCGGCAGAGAATCTGCAGCAGGTGGGTGGTTGAGCCGCCCATGATGACTTCTTCGGGGTGAGCGGCGTTGATCAGCTGCATCACCGAATGCCGCGCCTGCATAACGCGCGCGCCGGCATCCACCGAAGGCTGATACGAGGCACCCAATTGCACGCTGCTGTTGAGCAGATAGTCGCTTATACGCTCGGCAACTTGCTTGAGCACCATTGAGCCGCCGGCGTTATCCATGTAGGCGTAACCGCTGGCAAGGCCCGGGAATTGTGCGCGAACGTAGTCAATATCAAGAGCTTTCAAGGTGTTCTCCTGGCAGAAATCAATGATGCAAAATGGCTTGCAGGAACGCTTGGGTGCGAGGTTCCTGTGGCGCAGTGAAGAAGGGTTCCGGGGTGTTTTGCTCGACGATTTTCCCGCTTTCCATGAATATCACCCGGTCCGCAACGCGGCGGGCAAAGCCCATTTCATGCGTAACCACGACCATGGTCACGCCAGAGCGGGCAAGGTTCTGCATGACATCCAACACTTCGCCGACCATTTCCGGATCGAGCGCCGAAGTTGGCTCGTCGAACAGAATGGCGCGGGGTTCCATCGCCATGGTGCGGGCGATAGCTACGCGTTGTTGTTGGCCGCCAGAGAGCTGGCTGGGATATTTATGCGCGTGATCACCCATGCCGACCTTAATCAGCAGTTCTTTGGCGCGGGCCTGTGCGTCGCGCTTGCTGAGCTTGCGCACCCGAATCGGGGCGAGGGCGACGTTGTCGAGTACGCTCAAGTGCGGATACAGGTTGAAACCTTGGAATACCATGCCGACTTCGCTGCGAATATCGGCCAGATTCGGGCCGTGTTCGACGCGTTCGCCCGCGACCAGAATGTCGCCGCCTTGATAGTCTTCAAGCAGATTGATGCAACGGATCAAAGTTGATTTACCTGAGCCGGATGGCCCGAGAATCACCACCACTTCGCCTTGCTCGACTTGCAGGTTGATATCGCTCAAGGCCTGGAAGTTGCCGTAGAACTTGTCGAGTTTTTTAATTTCGATCAGCGTGCTCATGCGGTCTTGCCTCCTGCTGCATTGCGTCGTTCAACCCAGCTGACCAACTGCACCAGTGGTAACAGCAACAGCAGGTACAAAATGGCCGCGCCTACCAGCGGCGTCGGGTTGGCGGCAAGCGCCTGGGCTTGCGTGGCTTGCTTGAGCAGATCAGGCATGGCCACAACCGAGGCCAGTGCGGTGTCTTTCATCACGTTGATGCAGTTGCTGGTCATCGGCGGCATGACGATGCGGATGGCCTGCGGCAGGATGACATCGCGCATGGTGTTGAAAAAGCTCATGCCTTGCGAGGCCGAGGCTTCAAACTGACCACGCGGAATGGCTTCAATGCCGGAGCGGAAAATTTCGGCGCTGTAGGCGCAGGAAACCAGTGAGAGCGCAGCGGTGGCAGCGGCGAATGAAGACAACCGGATGCCGACGAAGGGCAGCGCGTAGTAAATCAGAACCAGCAACACCAGCAGCGGAATCGAACGCATGATGTCGATGTAGATCCGTGCCAGCGCCCGAATCGGGGCATACGAATACAGCCGCAGCAGGGCTAGCACCAAGCCGCCGGCAAGGCCGAGGATGATGCTGGTCACGCCGAGCAGAATGGTCACGCCCAAGCCGCGCATCATCAGTGGAAGCGACTCGACGAGCACGTTCCAGTTAAAAAATGTTTGTAACAGATCCATTAGCAACCTCGATCAAGGCGAGCGGCGAACTTGCGTCCGCCGCTTTCAAACCGGTACGTGCGTGGCTTACTTGAGCACCGCAGTAACCTTCACAGTGCTTGAGTCTTTGTCCGCTTCGGCGCCAAACCACTGCTGGTGGAATTTGCCCATGGTGCCGTCTTCTTTCATCTTGGAGATGATGTCGTTGACCTCATCCGCCATTGCCCAGCCCTTGGCGTGCATCAGCGAGTAACGCTCGCCGGTAGGGATGCGCGCGACGACGCTGTATTGCGGCTTGTCCTTGATGTAGTACTGCAGCGCCGGAATGTCGCTGATGTAACCGTCGATGCGACCCGATGCCAGGTCGAGCATGGCGGGCGACAACCCTTCATAACGCGAGACGTCGGCAAACTTGTATTCGCCTTTGTGCGTGCCTACCCACATGTCGCCGGTTGAGCCGGTGTCTACGCCGACTACCTTGCCGTTCATGTCATCCAGGCTTTTCACCTTGGAGGTAGAAAGGGCGGTCAGCGACTGGTCGCTGTCGTAGTACGGCTGTGCGAAGGCGACCGACTCAAGACGCTTGGGCGTGATGGTGATCGACGAAATGGCGATATCTACGCGGTTGGATTGCACGGCGCTGAACAGGCCGTTGAATGGGATATTGATGAACTCGACAGTCTTGCCCGCGCGCTTGGCAACCTCTTTGACCACATCGACTTCAAAGCCGACGATGTCGCCTTTCTTGTCCTGAAATTCCCACGGTACGTTGCCGACGTTTGCACCTACAGTCCAGTCTGCAGCCCAGGTAGGCAGCGCAACTGCGGCTGTCATGAACATTCCCAACATTACTTTTGCTTTCATGTTTGCTCCCCGTTCACTGTTTTTTTTAGGTGGTCACCGCAACGTTTGCGGGCGACTTGGGAACTGAGACTAGGGCAATGAATTAAATAATTCAAATAATAATTTTATTGAATATTTCGCTCCATTAGAAGGCTTTGAACGTCCAAAATGGTGCATTCCTTCAGGCCCCGCAACCGCGTGTTTACACGCAGTCAAACGCATTGCTGCGCGCTGACGTGCGCCATCAAAGTGCGTGGGTAAGTTGGAGAAACACTGCCCGCTAAGGGCAGATATGCAAAGCCCGCGACTGTTGCAACAGTCGCGGGCTTTGGGTAAAGCGTGTGCCGCCTTTAGATATCCAGACAGATCTTGCCGAAATGCTGATTGGATTCCTGATAGCGGAACGCCTCGACAATTTCACTCAGTGGAAAGTGACGGTCGATAATCGGGCGCATACCGTTGGCATTGATCGCCCGCACCATGGCTTGCTGCTGGGCGCGGCTGCCGACCAGTACACCTTGCAGGCGCAGTTGCTTGATCAGCGCAGGGACGAATGCCAGATCCCCGGTGACTCCGCCGAGAATGCCGATGACCGAGATTTGCCCGCCAACGCGGGCAGCCGCCATGGATTGCTCCAACGTTGCTGGGCCGCCGACATCAATGACGTGATCAACTCCATAGCCGCCTGTTAGCTTCAGCGCGGTTTCGCCCCACTTCGGGTCTTTGCGGTAGTTGATGACATGGTCGGCGCCAAGGTCGCTGAGGCGCTTGAGCTTTTCATCGCTGCTGGAGGTGGCGATAACCGTTGCGCCGGCCATCTTGGCGAACTGCAGGGCGAAAATCGAAACGCCACCAGTGCCCTGAATCAGCACAGTATCGCCCGGCTGCAAAGCGCCGTCGTCCATAAGTGAGCGCCAGGCGGTGAGGCCGGCGGTGGTGAGCGTGGCCGCTTCTGCGTGGCTCCAGCCGTTTGGCGCAAGGGTGAACGAATTGACGCTGGCAGTTACCTGCTCGCGGGCATAGCCGTCGATGCCATCTCCCGGCACCGTTGTGAATCCAAGCACGTGCGGCCTGCCGTCAACCCACTGGGGGAAGAAGGTACTGACCACGTTGTCGCCCACTTTAAACTCATCGACGCCCGCGCCAACCGCAGTGACAACACCCGCGCCATCGGCCATGGGAATGCGATCTTCGGTCGGGCCCCAAACGCCGCTGACAACGGCGAAGTCGTGGTAATTGAGCGAGTTGGCGTGCAGGCGCACGCTGATTTCACCGGCTTGCGGGGCGCGTACTTCACTGTCGCGCTCAACAACTTTGTCGTAGCCGCCACCGGCTTCGACGTAAATGGTTTTATTGCTCATGATAATCCTTGATCAGGCAGGGCTGGCTGCGCAAGGCAGTCCAGCCGTGAGTGGGTGTGTCGCGTGCCAATGCGGGATTTATTCCTCGCCGACCTGTACCACCAATTTGCCGAAGTTCTTACCTTCGAGCAGACCGATAAAGGCTTGCGGGGCGTTTTCCAGTTCGCTGACACGGTCTTCCAGGAACTTGACCTTGCCTTCGCTGAGCCAAGTGCTCATGTCTTTGGCGAACTCGTCGTAGCGGTGAGCGTAGTCATCAAAAATAATGAAGCCCTGAACCTTCAGACGCTTGGTCAAAATAGCCCGGGTCAGTTGCGGCAGACGGTCCGGGCCGTTGGCCTGGGCGGTCAGGTTGTAATGGGAAATCAGGCCGCACACCGGCATCCGCGCGCTGGTGTTGAGTAACGGCAACACCGCTTCAAACACCTTGCCGCCGACGTTTTCAAAGTAGACGTCGATGCCTTTCGGGCAGGCTGCTTTCAACTGTTCAGCGAAGTCATCGCTGTAATGATCGATGCAGGCATCGAAACCGAGCACTTCAACGGCATGCCGACACTTCTTGGCGCCACCGGCAACACCCACCACGTGGCAACCTTTGATCTTGCCGATCTGGCCGACTGTTGCGCCCACCGGGCCAGTGGCTGCGGCTACTACCAACGTTTCGCCAGCTTTTGGCTGGCCGATATCGAGCAGGCCCATGTAGGCAGTAAAGCCGGGCATGCCGAGTACACCCAAGGCGTAGGAAGGATTGCTTGGATTGCTGCCCAGCTTGTTCAGGCCGGTGCCGTCGGAGACTGCGTAATCCTGCCAGCCGTTGGCCGAAAGCACCCAGTCGCCTTCCTTGAAATCTGGATGGCGCGAGGTTGCAACCCGGGAAACGGTGCCGCCACACATCGTCGCGTCGACTTCAACCGGGGCTGCGTAAGAGGGCGCATCACTCATGCGACCGCGCATGTACGGGTCGAGCGACATGTACACCGTGCGCAATAAAACTTCGCCGTCTTTCGGCTCAGGGATTGGGTTCTGCTCAAGGCGGAAGTCGCTGGGTTTCGGCGCACCGTGTGGACGTGAAGCGAGAACGATTTGACGGTTAACGGTCTGGTTCTGGTTCATGCGGGCAGTCCTCTAATGAGTGATAAAAACTGACATTCAAGGTGTATTGAACCCAATAAAGCCTCGATGTTCAGTGTGACAATTAAACCGGGCCAGCCGGTTATGCAGTGATATAACTGGATTAAATAGACTGGTCGTCTAGTTCATGGGTGTTGAAAAACATACGCAGCGAAGGCTGCGATCAGGTCATTAACATTTGGCGTGTGGTGAGCATGGCATGCTCAAGAAAAACCGGTGTGCGCTGAATCTTGGTCAGCAAGCTTGCGCCCAGCCAGAGCGAATACAAAGCAGCCGCCGTTTGCTGCGGATCGGCCTGATTCATCGAACCATCCGCGTTGCCCGTCTCGATGCATTCGGTGATGCAAGCCACCACGCGGGCGGTGCCATCGCGTAATGCCAGGCGCATCGGCTCGGACAAATCAGCCACCTCGGCGCTTAGCTTCACCACCAGGCAACGCTGCTCGCCGGTGCCGGCGCTGTAACTGTCGAACCACCTCTGCCAGTAGCCCATGAGGCGTTCAGGCACAGGTTGTTCGGTAAGAGCAAAGCGGCCGCTCAATTCTTCGAGGTAGCGCTTGAAGTAGTCCTCCAGCAGCGCCTGACCGAATTGCTCTTTGGATTTGAAATAGTGATAGAACGAACCCTTGGGCACACCCGCTTCCTGCAGCAGCTCATTGAGCCCCACGCCGGAAAAACCTTTAGCCGCCATGACCCGGTGACCGGTGTCGAGAATGTGCTGGCGAGTGTCGTCTGTGGCTGTCTTCATGTGGTGCATCCTAAACCCGATTAGACCAGTCGTCTAGCTCCAATCTGCTCAACACGTTCCTGCGGTCATGCGCCGTGGCTATTCAAAACCCGCGAATCAGCCCGCCGAGTGTAGCCATGGCCGCTTCACATTGCGGGCTCCACGGGTGGCCGTAGTTGAGGCGGATGAAGTTGCCAAAGCCGCGGCTGGCAGAAAATATTGGCCCCGGCGCGAGGCTAATGCCTTCGTTCAGCGCCTGCTGAAACAGTTGCAGGGAGTCGACCTGCTTGGGCAGTTCGAACCATAAAAAGTAACCGCCGGTAGGTCGTGTTACCCGGCAGCCCGGTGGAAAGTGCCGCGCAGCTGAGGCGAGCATCGAGGCTTGCTGGGTTTCCAAAGCGTGGCGCAATTTGCGCAGGTGACGATCAAAACCGCCATGTTGCAGGTAGTCGGCAATTGCCGCCTGTGCAGGCACCGAAGGAGAGATGGTGGTCATCAGCTTGAGTCGGCGAATCTGCTCAGCAAAACGCCCACCCGCTACCCAGCCGACCCGATAACCGGGAGCCAGGCATTTTGAGTACGAGCCGCAATGCATGACCAGTCCGTTGCGGTCATAGCTTTTGAGGGGCTTGGGCGGATTGGCGCCAAAGTACAGTTCGGCGTAAACATCGTCTTCAATCAGCGGCACCTGATGGCGTTGAATCAATGCGTAGACGGCGGCCTTTTTGGCCTCGTTCATGCTCGCGCCCAGCGGGTTTTGCAGGCTGCTCATGAACCAGCAGGCTTTGATCGGCAATTTATCCAGGCGCTGGCTGAGGATGTCGATGTCGATGCCTTCACGCGGATGCACGGGAATTTCAACCGCCTTGAGTTTGAGCCGTTCGAGCACTTGCAGGGTGGCGTAAAACGCCGGGCTTTCGATGGCCACCAGATCGCCTGGCTGGGTGACGCATTGCAGGCACAGGTTCAGCGCTTCGAGTGCGCCGGTGGTAATCACCAACTGTTCGCGTTGCAGTGCGACGCCGCTGCCGCCGTATCGCAGGGCGATCTGCCGGAGCAGGTTGGGGTTGCCTTCGGTCATGTCGGCGATGACTTCATTTGGCGCCATGTCGCGCAGGCTTTGCGCCATTGAGCGGGCGAGTCGCGGCAGCGGGAATAGACTCGGGCAGGGAAACGCCGAGCCAAAAGGCACGGTGTCAGGATTTTTCAGAGAGCCCAGCACCGAGAAAACCAACTCGCTGACATCGACCTCGGTGCTGGTGGCAGCGGTCGCGCTGATGTCTGGTTCTGCGAGGGGTTGTTGGGCGAGTTCGCGGACAAAATAGCCGGAGCGGGCACGGGCGATAATCAGGCCCCGGCTTTCCAGCAAGTAATACGCTTGAAAAACCGTGGAGGCGCTGATGCCGTAAGTGCGACTGGCGTGACGCACCGAGGGCACTTTTTCACCTGCGGCGAGTACGCCGGTTCTGATCAGCTCGGCAATTTCGTCGGCAAATTTCTCGTAGCGTTTCATGCGGTCCTGTAAGTTCGGCGCAGTCGGTAACGACACTTTACTGACCGCGCCTGAACATGCGAACACTTACCGGTTCAGAGGCGCAACAAATGCGCTCTTGGCACGCACGTGGCTGGCAATATCGTCGCTGTCGCTGACCGCAAAGTAGATCGGCACTGAGCTGCGTTCAGGCTTATCGGCCAACATGACCACGCTAACGGGCACATCGAGAATTTCACCCGGCTCAAGGCTTACTTGTTGTTGGCCATTGAGCGCGAAGTCCGGCGAGTCGACCAAGGCAATTGCATAGTCGCGGGCTTGCTGGGTTTTGTTGATGACCTTGAGTACATAAATGTTCTCGATCTGGCCCTGACTGTTCTCGCGGAACAAGCCGCGATCCTTGTGCACGTCCAGCGCAATCAGATCACGCTGTTCAAGGCCCCAGGCAAATGCGCCGAACATGACCAACAAGGTGGCGGCATAGGCCACGAGGCGAGGGCGCAAGAAGCGAGTCTGGCCACCGGCCAAAGCGCGTTCTGAGGTGTAGCGGATCAGGCCGCGGGCATAGCCCATTTTATCCATCACGCTGTCGCAGGCATCAATGCACGCACCGCAACTGATGCAGTCGAGTTGCAGCCCGTCGCGGATGTCGATGCCGGTCGGGCACACCTGCACGCACACGGTGCAGTCAATGCAGTCGCCGAGCCCTGCGGCTTTTGCATTGATTTCTTTTTTGCGCGCGCCACGGTTTTCGCCGCGCCTGGCATCGTAGGTCACGAGCAGGGTGTCACTGTCGAACATCACGCTCTGAAACCGCGAATAGGGGCACATGTCGCGGCAGACCTTTTCCCGCAGCCAGCCGGCATTCATGTAGGTGGCGGCGGTGAACAGAAACAGCCAGACGCTTTCGCTGGTGCTCAGGTTGAAGCTGATGAGATCGTGACTGAGCGCGCGCACCGGCATGAAATAGCCGACGAATGCCAGCGCGGTCAGCAGGCTGACGCCAAGCCATAAGCCATGTTTGCTGGTGCGGCGCAGCAGTTTATTAATTGACCAGGGCGCGTTATCGAGTTTGATCCGCTGATGGCGCTCGCCTTCTGTGAAGTGCTCGATGCGCATGAACACCCAGGTCCAGACGCTTTGCGGGCAGGTGTAGCCGCACCACACGCGCCCGGCGAATACGGTGATGAAGAACAGGCCGAACGCCGCGATGATCAGGATGGCCGAGAACAGCACGAAGTCTTGCGGCCAGAAGGTGGCACCGAAAATATGGAACTGGCTTTTGCCCAGATCCCAAAGCACGGCTTGGCGACCGTTCCAGTTGAGCCAGGCTGTGCCGAAGTACAGCACGAACAAGGCCCCGGCTCCGTACAGACGCAGCGAGCGATAGAGCCCGGTGAAACTGCGGGTGTGAATTGCGCCTCCCGCCATCGCCGGCGTCTGGCGCACTGGGCTGGAGGAAGTTGTGGGTTCGATAAGTGTTGCGGGGATGCGCTCGCTCACGTCATGAGCCTCGTCTGGTTTTATCAGGCGAGCGCATGATCAGGCTGCGAGGTGTTTTATAACAGGCTCAGTTTTTTGTAAAAAAAGCATATCAGCCTGACGGGTTGTCGCACCCCGGCTGTGTTTGGCGCGCAATCAAGCGGCGCATGACCGGCGCTGGTGGTTATCGAGGATGCAGTTTCAGGAGGGCGCGCTCAGCGCTACGCGTCGCGCAGCAAATCGTGGGAATCCAGCAAGCGGTAGGCAATTTCCGGGCGCTGTTCCAGTGCGCGGCGAATGGCGGCGGGGATGGCCTGGCGGGTTTTACGGCACAGGCCGATTTGCTCGGCGATGTCGATGACGATACCGCGCATGCTGCGCACCTCGTTAAAACCCGGCGCGATGGACACCCGGATGCCAAGTTGCTGGTACATGCGTCGTTGCATGTGTTCCAGGTCTTCCAGGCTACTGACTGACTCGAGCCGTTCGAGCAGGCGTTTCTCTTCGCTGCGGGTGAGCAGCAAAATCCGTGTATCGCCGCCCGGGATTTCCACAAGCTGCTCGCGCTCGCAATTGCAAGCGCCGGGCGGGCAGGGTTGGCGGGTGGCGTTGGACGAATTCATGGCTTGATCATAGCGGTTTGTCAGGCCGTTTTAGAAGCCATCAAGCTGCAGGTGCTTGCCGAGTGTTGCGCGTTGCGTGGCTGACAGCTAATCAGCCACATTCAGTGGTTTACTCGGGCTGGCTGAGCTCTTCATGAAAGTCGCTCGCCCCGTGACGCCAGTAAGCGGCCACGCGCATGGCTTGCTTGGAGTGACCTTTGTCGTCGGCCAGAATCTTGCGCACCTTGGCCATACTCGAGGCTTCACCCGCGCCCCAGGCGAAACCGTCGCCTTCGGGTAATTGCAAAGCGACTACCGCATCGATCAGCTCATCGGCGTTCTGTACCCACTGCACCTGCACATTGGCCTGTGCGGCAAATTTGCGTTGGTCCGCTGCATCGGCAACCTGGGCGATAACGATTGCGTGGCTGTTTGCCGGCAGCTCTTCGAGGCGACGGCTGACGGCAGGCAGGCCGGTTTCATCGCTGATGAACAAATGCCAGGCGTAATCCATCGGCACAATCATCGAGCCGCGCGGACCACCGATGATGGCGTTGTCGCCGACTTTGGCATTGCGCGCCCATTCCGACACCTGGCCATCGCCATGCAGGGCAAATTCGACGGTGAGTTCATTGGATACGGGGTCGAAGTGACGCGGCGTGTAGTCGCGGCGCACGGTTTCGCCATCGGCGTCGGCGAACATGAATTTGATGTGATCATCAAAGCCCAGCGAGGTGAAATCCTGCAGGGCCTCGCCGGCAAATGTCAGGCTGACAAAGCCTGAACCAATCGGATTGATACGCGTAACCTGGACATCGCGACGGCGTAATTCGTGACGTACACGTTGCACGCGACGCTCTTGGGTAGTTGCCATGGTTGTACCTCGGTGGGTTAAGTTGATAATATCAACAATCATAATTTCACATGGTTGATAAAGTCAACAGTATGAGCAGCGATATTGCCAATCAGGTTTTTGAGTCCATCCACTCGCTGATGCATTTGTATCGGGCGCAGCAATACCGCTCCCTGCGCGACGGGCCCTTCGAGCTGACGCACATGGAGTTCAAGGTGTTGGCTTTCTTTGCCCGTCATCCGGGCTCAACCCAGAGTGATCTGGTGGCCCACAGCGGGCGCGATAAAGCCCAGCTGGCGCGGCTGATGCAGGGCTTGAAGAGCAAGGGCTTTGTGCAGGGCTGCGCTGATCAGACCGACCGACGCAGTATTCGCATGGAGTTAACCGCGACTGGCCATGAGGTGTTCAACACCGTCGAAGAGCAAGGTCGCCACGTGTCGAACAGCGCGGTCAAAGGTTTGACCGACGCCGAGTGCCAGCAACTTAATGAATTGCTGGCGCGGGTGCGGGCCAATATCGAAAACGCCAACTGAGTTCGCGGGCGCTGCGCGAGATCTACGCAGCGCCCGCGCCGCCAGTTGCCAAAGCGGGCGGGTTATTTGGCTTTGAGAAACTCCAGCACCGAGTCCGCAATGATTTGCGGTTGCTCCGCTATCAGCGCATGCCCGGCGTTATTGACCCGCTGCAGGGTTATCCGGTCGCCGAATTCTTGCTTGAGCAGTTCACCGTTCTCCGGCGTGGCGATCTTGTCTTGCTCGCCCTGAATCACCAGAACCTTGGCTTTGCCTGCGCCCCACCAGTCTTCTGTGGGCTGAGCCTTGGCGGCAGTGATTTGCATTTTGGCGACTTTGGCGTGCCAGCCATCGCGCCAGACCTCGGGGTCATTGCCGGGTGCAAAGAAGGCGTAATTAACCGCGTCCATGTGTTGCTCGGGTGACAGCTTGAGGTTGAAAGACGCCATCAGCGCGGCTTCAGCGCCTGGCTGCATTGGTGCTTTGCCGCCGGCTGCGAGCATGACCACTCGTTTGATCTTCTCTGGATGGCGGGTTGCCAGCAAACTGCTGATACGCTGGCCGAACGCGTGGCCAATCACGATCAGCTCCTTGGCATCGGCGGGCACGGTGGCCAGTGCATCACCCGCCAGATCATCCAGGGTCAACGCTTGCATGGGGCCGGAACTGCCACCAATACCGCGTGGCTCCGGGCGGATAGTGCTGTAGCCTGCATCAACCAGCACCTGGGCCAGGTGATCATAATCACTGGCCGGGCGGCCTAGCGATGCAATCATCAACACCGGCGGGCCCGAACCATCGACCTTATATTCGATGGTGGCCTCGCCGTGTTTGACCGTTTGGCTGGCAGCCACTGCGCTCGTAGCCACTGCGCTCGTAGCGCTAACAACATAGCTGGCGGCCAGCAGCGCCAGACTGATAAGTGATTTACAACTGCGCATGGGGAGTTTCCCTGAATGCTTGTTCGGGTGATTCGGCCACGTGGGTGGCCAAGAGAGCTTGCGCGTGGGCAATCAGGCAGGATTATCGAGTTAAGACAGCACTGCAAACCGGCGACCTTCACCGATTGAGCAACACCCTAACAGGCTTGTTCATCCACTGCCGTGCTAAATCCCGTCGAGTGGCCAGCGGGCGATTTCACGGTAGCGGCCTTGATGGGATTCAAACAACGCAAAGTAATCGCATTTTAACCAAAATTCAGGTTCGCTTGGCGACTCGGGAAGCGTTGAGTTAAAACGCCGCGACAGGGTGACATGCGGGCGAAACTCCTTGGCTTCGGCGCCGAGCCCGAGCGGCAGGAGTGCTTGTTGCAAGGCGTAGGCTAATTGGCCGAGGGCTTTCGGCGGCTGGCTTGGCGTAAGCATTAACAAGGCGTTGCGCTGCCAGAGCTCAAAACGGTCGAGCGTGATGCGCAGCGGCGATTGTGGGCGACTCACGGTTGCTGCCGCCTGACAAACCTGTTCAATCTGATCGAGCTCGACCGCGCCCAGAAACAATAAGGTCAGGTGGAAGTTCTCACTGGGCACCGGGCTGCCATTGCGCAGCCCCAACTCGCGTCGCCATTGGGCGATGGCCTTGCGTTGCGGTTGGGCGCAGGGCAGGGCGAAGAACAGGCGTTTTTGCGGCAGTTGAGGCTCGGGTGTAGATGGGCTCATGCGCGGGGAGTCCTCTCAGTTAGCAGGGCAAGTAGCAGGATCTAGTTGCAATTGGGCGGCGGTGATGCCAATCGCGCGCTTACCGAAACTTGAAATATTGGTCAGCGTGGCGTTGTGGTGAGCGATTATCTGCGCGGCGCTTAATACATCGTTATCGACCGTCGAGTGAGCATCGGTGATGAGCACTACATTGTAGCCGAGGGCCAGAGCGCGGCGGGTTGTGGTGTCGACACAAAAGTCGCTTTGCAACCCGCAAATCACCAGGCGATCGATGCCATGTGCGTCGAGCAGTGCGCTCAGTTCGGTGTTGAGAAACGAGTCCGGTGTGGTTTTGCGTACGCGAAAATCATTCGGGCCGGTTGCAAGTGTCGCTGCCAGTTGCCAGCCAGCACTACCAAATTGCAGCAAGCCACTGGGCTCCTCATGTTGGATGAAAACAACCGGCTGATTGGCGGCATGCATGTGTGCGCTGAGCTGGTTGATTGCCGCGATCACGCGGTCAGCTTCAAAGGCTGCATATTCACCCGTGCACAGTGCCTGTTGCACATCGATGATCAGTAACGCGGTGCCCATGGCGTCTCTCCATTAATGCCAGAGTACGAGGTTATCAGGCTTGAGCCTGAGCTGGCAGAGGCGTTTTGTCGGTGATTTGGACAAATCTGATACGACCTATGTTAGCGATAACATTTCGATGTTAGAGTACTGCCATCGCTTAATTATGTGCCTGGAGTGCTGTCATGCTGACGTGTGGAGAGTTGTTGGTCGAGATGTTGGAAGGTTTCGGTGTGGACACCGTGTTCGGGATTCCCGGCGTACATACCGTGGAGCTTTATCGCGGCTTGCCGGCCACCCAAATCACGCACATCACACCACGTCACGAGCAGGGCGCAGGCTTTATGGCCGATGGTTATGCACGCGTCAGCGGTAAACCGGGTGTGTGCTTCATTATTACCGGGCCGGGCATGACCAACATCACCACTGCAATGGGCCAGGCGTATGCCGACTCGATCCCGATGCTGGTGATCTCCAGTGTCAACAACACCGAGCAATTGGCGATGGGCGGCGGGCGTCTGCATGAGCTGCCTTCGCAAAGCAATCTGGTGGCGGGAGTTGCAGCGTTCAGCCATACGCTGATGCGCGCAGATGAATTACCGGCGGTGCTGTCACGCGCCTTTGCGGTGTTCAACAGCGCCCGCCCGCGACCGGTGCATATCGAAATTCCGATCAATGTGATCACCGCCCCTGCCGATCACGTCAAGCGCAAGCTGGGCGCTGTGCCGAGCCGTCCGGCGCCATGCCCGGATGCAATTCTGCGCGCGGTAGATATGCTCAAGTCGGCCAAGCGCCCGCTGGTGCTGCTCGGTGGCGGCACAACCCATGCGTGCGCCGAGGCAGTGCGTCTGGTCGAGGCGCTGGATGCGCCCACCGCTTATACGATTAATGCCAAGGGCGTTTTGCCCAAGGGCCATCCGCTGGCGCTGGGCTCCAATCAGTCGCTGGTGCCGGTGCGCGAGCTGGTGCTGCAAGCCGATGTGGTGTTGGCGATTGGTACTGAGCTGGGCGAGACTGATTACGACGCCGTGTTCGACGGCAACTTCCAGATTGAAAGCCAGTTGATCCGGGTTGATATCGACGCTGAACAGCTCAATCGCAATTACCCGGCCGACATCGCCATTCTCAGTGACTCGCGCTTGGCAATTAAGGCGCTGTTGGCAGGCTTGGGTGAAGTGCCAGCATTCAATCCGCAAGGCCCTGGCAGCAAACTTGCGGCGCAGGTGCGTGAGCAATTGGATGCACAAGTTCCTGAAGCTTGGCGTGCGCAAAAGCGCGTGCTGGATGTGTTGCAGGAAACCTTGCCTGAGATGATTTTTGCGGGTGATTCAACGCAGATTGTCTACTCCGGTAATCACTTGTTTGAAGCCAATCAGCCACGCACCTGGTTCAATTCATCCACCGGTTACGGCACCTTGGGTTACGGTTTGCCAGCAGCCATTGGCGCCAAACTGTCCGCTCCCGAGCGCCCGGTGGTGGCGCTGATTGGCGATGGCGGCATTCAGTTCACGTTGCCGGAACTGGCTTCGGCGGTGGAGGCCAATGCACCGGTGATCGTCTTGCTGTGGAACAACAGCGGCTACGGCGAAATCAAGCGCTACATGCAAAATCGCGACATCCCGACCATTGGTGTCGATATCTACACCCCGGACTTCCTCACGCTGGCCAAGGGTTTTGGCTGCAATGCCGAGCGCGCTGAAAGTTTCGAGCAGTTGCGTGAGTTGTTGTTGAGCGCGGCTAAGGCTGACCGGCCAACGATTATCGAGATTCAGGAACACGCCGAGTTCCTGTCCGCCGTGTAAGCAGTTGCGCCGCAGTCACCAGTTGGCTGCGGCTTTTTGCCTTCAGCCACATGCAATTCACAGCCCTTATTGGCCTGCGCTCTGTTGATAGGGATAATCGTTGAGTGACCAATAGGGGACTGTTTGCGTGATCAAAAATAAACCCACCGTGCAGGATGTGGCGCGCTTGGCAGGAGTGTCAGGCATGACCGTTTCGCGCGCGCTGAGCAAGCCTGAGCTGGTTTCGGAAGAGACCCGCAATCGGATTGAACAGGCCGTGCGCGAGTTGGGGTACGTGCCCAATCTGGCTGCCAGTGCCTTGGTTACCCGCCGTAGCGGAGTCGTGGGCGCATTGATCACCACGATCACCAACCCGATTCTGGCGACTACCATCGAGATTCTCCAGCAAGGCCTGAGCAAGGCGGGTTTGCACATGTTGATCGGCGAGACGCGTTTCTCGCCCGAAGAAGAAACCAAGATGCTCCGTGCGTTTCTCGGGCGCCAGCTCGACGGGCTGATCCTCGCATACGGCTATCACACCCCCGAAACTCTCGCGTTATTGCAGGCGGCGCGTATTCCGGTGGTCGAGTTATGGGACTTACCGGAGGGGGATGAACCGCGTACGCCGGTGGGGCAGGTGGTCGGCTTTTCGAACTGGGCGGCAGGCGCAGCAGCGGGTCAGCATCTGGTCGACTGTGGCTATCAACGGCCGGCATTTTTCGGCTACGAAGATGCGCGTGAAAATCTGCGCTGGCAGGGGTTTCGCCAGGCTGTAGTTGAAGGGCTTGGCATCGAACCGCTGCGCTACAACACCTCGGCGATTCCGCATATTGATGACGGAGTTGCGGTGATTGAACGCTACGTGCGCGGCGAACTTGAGTTCGACGGCGCGTTCTTCACCAACGATATGCCGGCCATCGGCGCGTTGTTTACCTGTCAGCGCAATGGCATTGATGTGCCAGGCGAGCTGGGCATCTGCGGCTTCGGGGACTTGCCAATCGCCCGCGTGGCTTCACCGGCCTTAACCAGCGTGCGGGTGCCCGCAGAATTGGTTGCCAACACCACCGTCGAATTACTCACCCAGCAAATCAAGGCTGAAGGCGTTGGCGCGATGCTCAATGATGTCGGCTCTGAGTTGATTGCCCGCGAATCCACCGCACGGCGCAGCAGCTAGTTTTTGTCCGCAGGTGTATTAATGCAGCGATAGTAGGCTCAGGTTGCATTGACGCAGCCTGTTTAGCTGCCGTGTTGGTTACGCTTCACGCCATTGCAACAGCCATTGGGCGAAGTGATCGACCTTGGGTTCGCGGTTGTGTTTGGGGACTACGACGTAGTACTGACCGCAGTTCAAAGGCTGCTCGCAGGCGATAACCAGCCGGCCAGCGTCTACCTCTTCGGTGATAAAAAAGCGCGGCAGCACTGTGGCGCCCAAACCATGCAGCGCGGCATCGCGGACAAACTGGAAGTGTTCCAGGCGTTGGCCCGGGAGCATTTCAATTTCCTTTTGCGAAAGCCCTGCTGCATCCAGCCATAGCTGGGTCGAGGAGCGAAATTGCGCCGAATGCGCAGCATGGTGCAAGAGCGGGTAGCGCAAGATGTCCCGGCGTTGGTGGATTTCTCCATAGCGCTCAAGCAGCTCCGGCGTGCACACCGCGAGCATGTCGCCATTCATCAAATGATACGCATCGAAACCGGGCCAGTTGCCGTCGCCGTAGAGAATTCCGACGTCGTATCCCTCGTGGCCGTCATACAAGCGGCGCAGGTCATTCATGATTTCCAGATCTATTTCGGGGTGCTGGCGAGCGTAATCACGCAGCTTGGGCAATAGCCAGCGCGTGGTGAAAGAAGGCTCGGCGCCCACGCGCAAGTGCCCGGTATGGCTGCTGCGAACCTGATGCGTAGCCGCTTCGATCTGGTCCAGCAGCAGGCTGATCTCTTGCGCGTACTGGCGACCCGTATCAGTCAGCAACAGGCGTTGCTTGACGCGTTCGACCAGCGAGCAGCCGAGCATGTCTTCAAGGTTCTTGATTTGCCGGCTCACGGCACTTTGCGTCAGGTTCAGTTCCGCCGCCGCCTTGGTCACGCTCATGTGGCGCGCGAAAGCGGTGAAGCAACTGAGCGAGATCATGCTGGGAAGTTGTCGGCGCACAATAGTTCATGACGTTTTGGAATGAGTGTATCAAGGATAAATCGATATTTCTGACACAACAAGCGCCTTAACCTGACGCCTAGGGATGGCAGCTATGCCGCTGCACTGACTGAGCCTGCGTGCGGCATTGCATCAGTCAGTTTTCAGAGTGACATAACAAAAGGCGCAAATACTCGATGAGTGATTCAGTACACGAGCAATCGTTACGCACCGATCTGGCAGCAGCTTATCGCCTGCTCGACCTTAATGGCTGGAGCGATCAGGTGTTTACCCATATTTCAGCTCGCCTGCCGAGCGTCGAGCCGTCATTTCTGATCAATCAATACGGCCTTGCACCTGACGAAGTCTGCGCATCGAATCTGCTCGCCATCGACGTTAACGGCAAAAAGCTTGATCCGAGCCTGAGTGATGTCAATCCCGCCGGTTTCACCATTCACAGCGCCATTCATATGAACCGCCACGATGCGGTGTGTGTCATGCACACGCACACGTTGGCGGGTATGGCTGTGGCGGCAATGGAGGAGGGTCTGTTGCCGCTGAATCAGACCAATATGGCCTTCTACAACCGCGTGGCTTACTACGACTACGAAGGCATTCCGCTAGACCTCGAAGTGCGCGAGCGGATTGTTGCGGCGCTGGGTAACCGCAACTGCGCGATCTTGCGCAATCACGGTTTGTTGACCGTTGGGCGCAGCGTGGCTGAAGCCTACTTCTTCATGTTCTATCTCAACAAGGCGTGTGAGATTCAGCTGGAGGCCCTGAAAACCGGGCGTCCTTTGATTATGCCGTCCAGTGAAGATTGTGAAATGACAGCTCAGCAATTCGAACACCCGGCTTATCACCAGGAGAGTGTTGAACTGGTGTGGCAGGCCGAATTACGCAAACTGGACCGTTTGGACCCGACGTTTCGCGACTGAACACACGCAACCGCGTGACTTTGAATGACTAGAACTGCGTGCAAACCAGGCAGCACCACAACTATAAAAAGGTGAAAACATGCTGGAATCAAGCGAGACACAAACCACGTCAAGTCAACATGGAGCGCCATTGGGACCCTACACCACAAAGCAATTACTGCGTTTCATTATTCCAACTTTGTTTGGCGTTTTGTTGTTTCTGACGCCATTGAGCGTGGATGGCCGCATTACGGTGATGATTGCGTTCATCATCGACTATGTAAACGATGTGCTCAAACCGATGATGGTGCCGGCCACCGTTGCTGTGGCGACGATTCCCAGTCTGATTACCTTGCTGGTGCGATTCAGCCCGCTGAAAAACAACCCCAATCGTTTTATCCAACTGTTCAATCCGAGCCTGGCTTGGACCGCCGTCAGGGTGATCGGTGCGGTGCTGATGTTGATGGTGTTTTTCGAGGTCGGCCCTGAGTGGATCTGGAGCCGCGACACTGGCGGGGTGATGTTGTACGACGTTGGCCCGGTGGTGTTGGCGATTTACTTGCTGTCCGCCATTTTGTTGCCGCTGCTGACCGACTTTGGCTTGATGGAGTTCATCGGCACCCTGGTCAGCCGTGTGTTCGAGAAGCTGTTCGGCCTGCCGGGTCGCGCGGCGGTTGACTGCGCAGCGTCGTGGTTGTCGGCGTCCAGCGTGGGCATCATGCTCACCACCCAGCAATACCGAAACGGCTTCTACTCCAGTCGTGAAGCCTGCGTGATCTCGACCAATTTCTCGATCGTATCCATTGCCTATTCCTACCTGCTACTCAAGCTGATTGGCATGGAACATGTGTTTATTCAGTGGTATCTCTCGGTAGCGGTTACCGGAATTATCTGCGCCCTGATCGTGCCAAAACTGCCGCCACTGCGTGGCAAGCTCGACACCTACGCGCCAGGTGTTGGCAAGCAACTGGTGACCGATGACGACCATGGGCAGGGTTTGTTTGCCCTTGGCCTTAGCCGCGCAATCCAGCGTGCTGATAAAGCCAGCAGTCCGCTGGAGTTGATCAAGCAAGGCGTGCACATCAGTGCCGACATCGCGATTTCGGTGTACCCGGCAATGATGTTGATCGGCTGCGTGGGCCTGTCGCTGATCAAATACACCACGGTGTTTCATGTGTTGTCGATGCCGCTGGTGCCCTATCTGGAACTGCTGCAGATTCCGCAGGCCGCTGAGGCAGCCCCGGCGCTGCTGGCGGGTGTTGTCGACAGCATCATGCCGTCGATTCTGGCGTCTGGGATTGAGAGCGAAATCACCCGCTTTGTGCTGGTAGGCGTTGCGGTTACCCAGATCATCTTCTTTACCGAGGCGGCCATCATTCTGGTCCGTGCCAACTTCGGCCTGCGCTTGCGTGACCTGTTGGCGATCTATCTGCTGCGCGTGCTGATCTCCTTGCCCGTGCTGTCGCTGATGGCGCACCTGGTCCTGTAGTCCGGCAATTTTCCCACCTTCACCCAGACACCCGAGTGGCGTCTGAGTGAAGGTTTTTTTATTCGCTATTTACTGCGCAGAGGGTTCTTCGTAGCACCCGCGCGCTTTGAACATGTGAGAACTATCCAATGGCCAAGTCTGATCAATATCTCTCCTCCAATATTGCGGGCGCCATCGGCGCTGCCGAGTTGGTGCTTTTCAATGGCCGTATTTACACGGTCAATGAGCAGCAGCCTTGGGTTGAGGCCGTCGCTATTAAACATGGCCGGTTTGTCGCGGTGGGCAGCTACGCCGATGTGCAGCCATTGATTGGCGAGCGAACGCGAGTGTTGGACCTGAATGGCCGCTTTGCCATGCCGGGTCTGTACGACATGCACACCCATCCCGACCTTGCGCTGGCGCCCGGCTATTCCGGAGATTTGAACATCGGGCTGGATGACCCGACGCCTGAGCAGGTCAAGCAGGCTGTGCTGGATTACGCGGCGGCCAACCCCGGTGAGGGCTGGATCTACGGGCAGTATTTTGTCCGGTACACCTTCAAGCAAGCAGGCCTGGGAGCGGATCGCGAATGGCTGGACAGCTTTATGCCGGATCGTCCGGTAGCAATTCTCGACCGTTCATGGGGCTGCATGATGGTCAACTCCAAGGCATTGGAGCTGGCAGGCATTGATGCCGACACCATGGACCCGCGCCACGGTTATATCGAGCGCGACAGTGTGACCGGCGTGCCTAACGGGATTTTGGTGGACGGTGCATACGCGTTGATCCACGCCGCCATGCCGCCAATCCCGCAGCATGCTTTGCAGCGTGCATACCGCGAGGGTGTGCAGTTTCAGAGTGGTCATGGCGTGGTGGGAACCAAGTATGTGCATGTTTGCGAGCATCGCCTGAATGCACTGAAAGCTATTGATCAGGCCGGCGAGTTGACGGTGCGGGTCGAAGCCGCAATCAGTTGGCAGGATGATATTTTCCCGGTCAAGCGGCGTTGGGAGTTGCTCGCGGGTGAACGGCATTTCTATCGCAGCGCCCGGCTCAATGCCAACGCGGTGAAGTTCCATTTCGACGGCACTCATGAGTCGCGTTCCTCTTACCTGTCGAGCGCATGGCCGGGTGAAACCAGCTGGCGTGGGCATCTGAATCTGACGCCTGAGCATATCAGCGACATGGTCGTGGACATGGACCGAAAAGGCGTGCGGGTTATTGCCCATTGCACCGGCGATGGCGCGTCTGATTTGTTTCTCGATGCAGTGGCTGAAGCGCGTCGGCGTAATGGCGACAGCGGTGTTCGTCACCAATGTGCGCACAGCACGACTCTGCTCGATGCCAACCTGGAACGCTTCGCCCAGTTGCAGGTAACCGCTGAATTTTCCCCGGTGGGCTGGTTTCCGTCCTCCTTTGCCAACGCCCGTACGGTGTTCGGTGAGGAACGCATGCAACGCGCCTATAACTTCAAAGGCGTGCTCGATGCTGGCGGCGTAGCCGTGATGGGCACCGACTGGCCGGTATCCAGCATCAATCCATGGATCGGCTTCGAGGCGATGATCACCCGCGAGAATCCTTTTGGCAGCGAAGAGGGCAGCTTTTACGGCAACCCGATTACGTTAGAGCAGGCCATCCGTGTAATGACCATCAATGGCGCCTGGTGCATGGGTATGGAAGATAAGGCCGGCTCCATTGAAGTCGGCAAGTCGGCGGACTTGATTGTGCTCGACCGCGATCTGTTCGCACGCTCGGCCAAGGGCAATATTCATGACACTCAAGTTCAACTGACCTTGCTTGAGGGCGAGGTGATGTGGGATCGACAGGGCGAGTTCAACAACACCGACCATGCCGCAGTCTGGCAGGGCGAGTTGCCAAACTTCTGATTGATCGGGTCAGGGCCTGGCCCTGACTGCAAGCCAAGAGGCGGAAATTTATGCACAGGCGAGAAAGTATTCCGGTCACCATCGTTTCCGGATTTCTGGGGGCAGGCAAGACCACCCTGTTGAATCGCATTCTTAACAGCGATCACGGGTTGCGTATGGCCGTCATGGTTAATGACTTTGGTGCCATCAATATCGACAGCCAACTGATCGTCAGCCAGACCCAGACGACTGTCAGTCTGGCCAACGGCTGTATCTGTTGTACGGTCGAAAGCGACCTGATCGAGCAGATGGGGCGGCTGCTGGACAACCGCGAGAACCGGCCCGAGTACATCGTGATCGAGGCGAGTGGTGTGTCCAATCCGGTCAAGATTGCCAGCACTTTGCGTTATCCACAGTTTCGCAACGCTTTGCATATCGACAGTATTCTGACGGTGGTCGATGCCGCGCAATTCGAAACACTTGAGGGTGACATGGCGCAGTTGGCCATGGAGCAGTTGGATGCGGCAGACATTATTGTGTTGAACAAGATCGATCAGGTCAGTCCGCAGCAGGTGGATGCCCTGCGTTCGCGCTGGTTGTATCCCAATGTCAGGCTGTTGCAAGCCGTTGAGTGTGGTGTGCCCCTGGAGTTCGTGCTTGGCGTTGAACGTTTCAAATCGGCGCAAACCTTCAGGCCGCTTAAAGCCGCTGCACCCTCAGTTAAAGCGCCGGGTGTGACGGATCATGCGGCGCTATTTGCGAGCTGGAGTTGGAGCAGCGACAAGCCATTGTCGCTCAAAGCCTTGCGCCAAACCCTAGCATCGCTGCCTGCTGACATTTACCGGGCCAAAGGTGTTTGTAATCTGGTTGAGGTGGCAGACAAGCGTTGTGTGCTGCATTTGGTTGGCAGCCGTACTGAAATCAAGCCGCATGACACGTGGCGTGGAACCAGCCCTTACAGTGAATTCATTGTGATCGGGGCCCACGGCGCAATTGATCCGGCCAATCTGCAAGCCGCCTTCGATCAGTGCGTCGCTTGAGTGGACGCTGCGCAAGATGGGTTTCATCTTGCGCAGCTGATCGTTCACGCCAGCGCCGCTTGCTCCATGCCGGTGCGCATGGTTTCTGCATCTTTTACAAAGCAGCGAGAGGCTTGCAGCAAGGCCAATGTGGTCAGCACAAACGCAACGGGAATCAGCAGCATTGCGTCGTGCAGGCCGATGGCTTTGAAGGTTTCGTTCATCTCGCTGGCGCCAGCTGCCAGCATGGCGGCGTGAGCGTAATGGTCCGACAACATTCCGACAACCACCGGGCCCATCCCGCCGCCGAGCAAGTACAAGCCTGCAAAGAACAGCGCGACCGCCGTGCCGCGTAGGCGTGGCTCGACCACGTCCTGAATGGCGGTGTATACGCAGGTGAAGTAGTTGTACGAAAACAGCCAGCCCACGCTGAACACCGCGATGAATACGCCCACTTCAATTTGTCCGGCGAGCAATGCGTAACCCGTCGCCAGCGCCGAGATGAACATGCTGATAGCAGCAAACATCAGGCGGCCGGTGGCCCAGCGCTGATGAATTTTATCGGCAGCCCAGCCGCCAAGTGTCAGGCCGAACAGGCCGGTAATCCCGACAATCACGCCCGTGGCCACCGCCGCCTGCTGCAACGGCAGGTGAAAGTAGCGTTGCAGCATCGGCACCATAAAGGTGTTACACGCATAGCTGGCGAAATTGAATGCCAGTCCCGCCAACAGCAACCACCAGAAGGTGCGAATGGCCAGGACTTTGCGCAGCGGTTTTTCGACTGGCGTGGTGGCAGACTTGACCACTTCAGCCGCCCCGCGTGAAGGTTCTTTGATCAGGAAGATAAATACGGCCAACAACATGCCCGGCACTGCGGCGATGAAGAAGGGCGCGCGCCAGTTGCCGAATGCTTCGACCATTGCGCCTACAGTGAAGAACGCCAGTACCAAGCCGAGCGGTAAGCCGAGCATGAAAATGCCCATTGCGCGAGCACGGCGTTGGGTGGGGAACAAGTCACCAATGAGCGAGTTGGCCGCAGGCGCGTAACTGGCCTCGCCAAGGCCTACGCCCATGCGCACAAACAGGAAGGTTATGAAATTACCGGCCATGCCAGTTGCGCCGGTAAGACCGCTCCAGACGAGCAGGCCCCAGCCCATGATCTTGCGCCTTGAGCCCGTGTCGGCCATGCGGCCCAACGGGATTCCGGCAATCGCATAGACGATTGTGAATACGGTGCCGGCCAGGCCCACCTGTAAATCGCTGAGGCTCCACTCCATGCGCATCGGTTCAATGATGATGGCGGGGATGGTGCGGTCAAAAAAATTGAACAGGTTGGCTAGGAAAAGCAGAAATAATACGCGCCAGGCGTTCTTGGCTTGCTGGGACTCGTGCATGTAGCTGACCTCATTGTTGTTATTGGTGAGGTATTGCCAGGTTAAATATCGAGACACATGGCGGCTCGGTTTAGATAACGCATGTGCCGATCAAACGTTGCTTTGGCCTGAGCGTCAATCAAACAAAGCCATGGTTTGGAACGCTTATAAGGTGCGATTAGTCAGACGTATCAGCCTGCGATGGGTGTAGGTGATCAGTGTCGTGGTCAATTCTGTGCAGGTGCTGTAAGGCTGCGGTCATAAAAGATCTGTTGCTAATGGCTATTCAGGAGAAGGGTTTTATATGTGCAGAAGACGCACGGCGGTAATCGGGTTGCCACTGGTGGCGCTGTTGGCGGCTAATCCGCTGCAGGCAGCCAAGGTGAGCGAGACGTCAGTTAAGTCGGCAGTGGATCAGAGCGTATTGCCGCTGATGCAGGAGCAGGGCATCAAAGGTATGGCGGTCGGGGTGACCGTAGATGGCGAGCGCTATCTATATAGCTATGGCTTGGCCGCGGCCGAGGGGGCTGTTCCGGTAACCGCAGAAACCCTTTTCGAGATCGGCTCGCTAAGCAAAACCTTCACCGCAACGCTGGCCGCGTATGCGCAAGAGAGCGGCCACTTGGCGTTGACTGACCGTGTGACGCAGCATTTGCCGGATTTTCGCGGTAGCGCGTTCGATAACATCAGCTTGTTGCAACTCGGCACCTACAGTGCGGGCGGCTTGCCGTTGCAGTTTCCTGATGGCGTTAATAATGAGCCTGAGATGTACCGCTTCTACCGTCAGTGGCAGCCGAGCTATGCAGCGGGCAGTCATCGACAGTACTCAAACCCGAGTATCGGGCTGCTCGGCTATATCGCTGCTCGAAGCATGGGTAAACCATTCGAGACGTTAATGCAGAAACAGCTATTTCCGGCGCTGGGCCTTGCGCACAGTTATCTGCAAGTACCTGCCGCTAAGATGCCCGATTATGCGCAGGGCTACATGGCCAATGGTCAGCCGGTACGCGTGAGTAAAGGAATGCTCGACGCAGAAGCGTACGGGGTTAAAACCACCGCAGGCGATGTGCTGCGCTTTATCCAGCTTAATATGTCAGCTGAGGCACTGGAGAAACCGTATCAACGGGCGATAGCGACGACGCAACAGCCGTATTACAAGGTTGCAGGCATGTACCAGGGATTGGGTTGGGAACTCTACCGTTACCCGACAACGCTGGAGACGTTGCTGCAAGGCAACTCATCAAGCATGGCGCTGGAGCCACATCCGGTTGAGCCGGTAGCAGCGGGCGAGCCGTCTGGCTCAGAATGGCTGGTTAACAAAACCGGTTCAACCAATGGGTTCGGTGCATACGCCGTGTTCATCCCGTCCAAGCGAGTGGGGGTAGTGCTCTTAGCTAACAAGAACTACCCGAATGCACTGAGAGTAAAGGCGGCGCTGCAGATCATCGATACGTTAAAGCCATAAGGTTCTGCTCGATTCAGCCCAGGATGATGGCCATTTGGCGCTGATTGAAACAAATCCGCAATAAACCCTTGACGGCAAAACTGAGGTGCCTATAATGCGCACCTCTTCCGGCGTCGACCTCTCGGAAAACTTCTTAGAAAACAAGAAGTTAGCTTAAAAAGAGGGGTTGCAAAGCAGCGAAAGCTGTGTAGAATGCGCCGAGCTCTGGAGGGTGGCTTTAAAGCCTTTTAGAGTGATCGTCACGGTGATCGAAAGCGGTAGAAAACGAGGTGTTGACAGCGAGTTTGAACGCTGTAGAATGCGCCTCCCGCTGACGAGAAGCTGGTTTGATCGGAAGCGCAAGTGGTTGAGTAGATTGAAGAAATTCTTCGAAAAACAGCTTGACAGTAAATGAGGCTGCTGTAGAATGCGCGCCTCGGTTGAGACGAAAGACTTAACCAACCGCTCTTTAACAACTGAATCAAGCAATTCGTGTGGGTGCTTGTGAGGTAAGACTGATAGTCAACAGATTATCAGCATCACAAAGCAACACTCGTTAATTCGAGAGTTACCTTACATTAATTTGTAAGTTTTGCGATTGCTGAGCCAAGTTTATAAGGTTTTCTCAAAACCTAATTGCAGTATTGAACTGAAGAGTTTGATCATGGCTCAGATTGAACGCTGGCGGCAGGCCTAACACATGCAAGTCGAGCGGTAACAGAGAGTAGCTTGCTACTTTGCTGACGAGCGGCGGACGGGTGAGTAATGCCTAGGAATCTGCCTAGTAGTGGGGGATAACGTTCGGAAACGAACGCTAATACCGCATACGTCCTACGGGAGAAAGTGGGGGACCTTCGGGCCTCACGCTATTAGATGAGCCTAGGTCGGATTAGCTAGTTGGTGAGGTAATGGCTCACCAAGGCGACGATCCGTAACTGGTCTGAGAGGATGATCAGTCACACTGGAACTGAGACACGGTCCAGACTCCTACGGGAGGCAGCAGTGGGGAATATTGGACAATGGGCGAAAGCCTGATCCAGCCATGCCGCGTGTGTGAAGAAGGTCTTCGGATTGTAAAGCACTTTAAGTTGGGAGGAAGGGCAGTAAATTAATACTTTGCTGTTTTGACGTTACCGACAGAATAAGCACCGGCTAACTCTGTGCCAGCAGCCGCGGTAATACAGAGGGTGCAAGCGTTAATCGGAATTACTGGGCGTAAAGCGCGCGTAGGCGGTTTGTTAAGTTGGATGTGAAAGCCCCGGGCTCAACCTGGGAACTGCATCCAAAACTGGCAAGCTAGAGTACAGTAGAGGGTGGTGGAATTTCCTGTGTAGCGGTGAAATGCGTAGATATAGGAAGGAACACCAGTGGCGAAGGCGACCACCTGGACTGATACTGACGCTGAGGTGCGAAAGCGTGGGGAGCAAACAGGATTAGATACCCTGGTAGTCCACGCCGTAAACGATGTCAACTAGCCGTTGGATTCCTTGAGAATTTAGTGGCGCAGCTAACGCATTAAGTTGACCGCCTGGGGAGTACGGCCGCAAGGTTAAAACTCAAATGAATTGACGGGGGCCCGCACAAGCGGTGGAGCATGTGGTTTAATTCGAAGCAACGCGAAGAACCTTACCTGGCCTTGACATGCTGAGAACTTTCCAGAGATGGATTGGTGCCTTCGGGAACTCAGACACAGGTGCTGCATGGCTGTCGTCAGCTCGTGTCGTGAGATGTTGGGTTAAGTCCCGTAACGAGCGCAACCCTTGTCCTTAGTTACCAGCACGTTATGGTGGGAACTCTAAGGAGACTGCCGGTGACAAACCGGAGGAAGGTGGGGATGACGTCAAGTCATCATGGCCCTTACGGCCAGGGCTACACACGTGCTACAATGGTCGGTACAAAGGGTTGCCAAGCCGCGAGGTGGAGCTAATCCCATAAAACCGATCGTAGTCCGGATCGCAGTCTGCAACTCGACTGCGTGAAGTCGGAATCGCTAGTAATCGTGAATCAGAATGTCACGGTGAATACGTTCCCGGGCCTTGTACACACCGCCCGTCACACCATGGGAGTGGGTTGCACCAGAAGTAGCTAGTCTAACCGCAAGGGGGACGGTTACCACGGTGTGATTCATGACTGGGGTGAAGTCGTAACAAGGTAGCCGTAGGGGAACCTGCGGCTGGATCACCTCCTTAATCGACGACATCAGCTTCCTTATAAGCTCCCACACGAATTGCTTGATTCATTGAAGAAGACGATTGGGTCTGTAGCTCAGTTGGTTAGAGCGCACCCCTGATAAGGGTGAGGTCGGCAGTTCGAATCTGCCCAGACCCACCAATTTTATCCAGCACAGCGTTACTTAGTGACTTGTGTAGTTGTACTACACGGCGCAACTAAGTGCCTTGTTCTGAATAAAATCCGTATCATGGGGCCATAGCTCAGCTGGGAGAGCGCCTGCCTTGCACGCAGGAGGTCAGCGGTTCGATCCCGCTTGGCTCCACCATTATGTAATTGCTTGATCCGCGTCTCGTTAGTGTTCAGAAATGAGCATTCCTACATTAAGTAGCTGAATGTTGATTTCTGGTCTTTGACTAGAAAAAATCGTTCTTTAAAAATTTGGGTATGTGATAGAAGTGACTAATTGATTACTTTCACTGGTAATTAATTTGGTCAAGGTAAAATTTGTAGTTCTCAATTGCAAATTTTCGGCGAATGTCTACTTCACGTTAGAGACAATAACCAGATTGCTTGGGGTTATATGGTCAAGTGAAGAAGCGCATACGGTGGATGCCTTGGCAGTCAGAGGCGATGAAAGACGTGATAGCCTGCGAAAAGCTTCGGGGAGGTGGCAAATAACCTTTGATCCGGAGATGTCTGAATGGGGGAACCCACCTAGCATAAGTTAGGTATCTTGCACTGAATACATAGGTGTAAGAGGCGAACCAGGGGAACTGAAACATCTAAGTACCCTGAGGAATAGAAATCAACCGAGATTCCCTTAGTAGTGGCGAGCGAACGGGGACTAGCCCTTAAGCTTCTTTGATTTTAGCGGAACGCTCTGGAAAGTGCGGCCATAGTGGGTGATAGCCCTGTACGCGAAAGGATCTTAGAAGTGAAATCGAGTAGGACGGAGCACGAGAAACTTTGTCTGAATATGGGGGGACCATCCTCCAAGGCTAAATACTACTGACTGACCGATAGTGAACTAGTACCGTGAGGGAAAGGCGAAAAGAACCCCGGAGAGGGAGTGAAATAGATCCTGAAACCGTATGCGTACAAGCAGTGGGAGCAGACTTTGTTCTGTGACTGCGTACCTTTTGTATAATGGGTCAGCGACTTATTTTCAGTGGCAAGCTTAACCGAATAGGGGAGGCGTAGCGAAAGCGAGTCTTAATAGGGCGTTTAGTCGCTGGGAATAGACCCGAAACCGGGCGATCTATCCATGGGCAGGTTGAAGGTTAGGTAACACTGACTGGAGGACCGAACCGACTACCGTTGAAAAGTTAGCGGATGACCTGTGGATCGGAGTGAAAGGCTAATCAAGCTCGGAGATAGCTGGTTCTCCTCGAAAGCTATTTAGGTAGCGCCTCGTGTATCACTGCTGGGGGTAGAGCACTGTTTCGGCTAGGGGGTCATCCCGACTTACCAAACCGATGCAAACTCCGAATACCAGCAAGTGTCAGCACGGGAGACACACGGCGGGTGCTAACGTCCGTCGTGAAAAGGGAAACAACCCAGACCGTCAGCTAAGGTCCCAAAGTTATGGTTAAGTGGGAAACGATGTGGGAAGGCTCAGACAGCTAGGAGGTTGGCTTAGAAGCAGCCACCCTTTAAAGAAAGCGTAATAGCTCACTAGTCGAGTCGGCCTGCGCGGAAGATGTAACGGGGCTCAAACCATACACCGAAGCTACGGGTTCATCCTTTGGATGAGCGGTAGAGGAGCGTTCTGTAAGCCTGTGAAGGTGAGTTGAGAAGCTTGCTGGAGGTATCAGAAGTGCGAATGCTGACATGAGTAACGACAATGCGAGTGAAAAACTCGCACGCCGAAAGACCAAGGTTTCCTGCGCAACGTTAATCGACGCAGGGTGAGTCGGCCCCTAAGGTGAGGCAGAAATGCGTAATCGATGGGAAACGGGTTAATATTCCCGTACTTCTAATTACTGCGATGGAGGGACGGAGAAGGCTAGGCCAGCACGGCGTTGGTTGTCCGTGTTTAAGGTAGTAGGCTGAGATCTTAGGTAAATCCGGGATCTTAATGCCGAGAACTGATGACGAGTTGTCTTTTAGACGACGAAGTGGTTGATGCCATGCTTCCAGGAAAAGCTTCTAAGCTTCAGGTAATTAGGAACCGTACCCCAAACCGACACAGGTGGTTAGGTAGAGAATACCAAGGCGCTTGAGAGAACTCGGGTGAAGGAACTAGGCAAAATGGCACCGTAACTTCGGGAGAAGGTGCGCCGGTGAGTGTGAAGGGTTTACCCCGTAAGCACATGCCGGTCGAAGATACCAGGCCGCTGCGACTGTTTATTAAAAACACAGCACTCTGCAAACACGAAAGTGGACGTATAGGGTGTGACGCCTGCCCGGTGCCGGAAGGTTAATTGATGGGGTTAGCTAACGCGAAGCTCTTGATCGAAGCCCCGGTAAACGGCGGCCGTAACTATAACGGTCCTAAGGTAGCGAAATTCCTTGTCGGGTAAGTTCCGACCTGCACGAATGGCGTAACGATGGCGGCGCTGTCTCCACCCGAGACTCAGTGAAATTGAAATCGCTGTGAAGATGCAGTGTATCCGCGGCTAGACGGAAAGACCCCGTGAACCTTTACTATAGCTTTGCACTGGACTTTGAGTTTACTTGTGTAGGATAGGTGGGAGGCTTTGAAGCGTGGACGCCAGTTCGCGTGGAGCCATCCTTGAAATACCACCCTGGTAACCTTGAGGTTCTAACTCTGGTCCGTCATCCGGATCGAGGACAGTGTATGGTGGGTAGTTTGACTGGGGCGGTCTCCTCCTAAAGAGTAACGGAGGAGTACGAAGGTGCGCTCAGACCGGTCGGAAATCGGTCGTAGAGTATAAAGGCAAAAGCGCGCTTGACTGCGAGACAGACACGTCGAGCAGGTACGAAAGTAGGTCTTAGTGATCCGGTGGTTCTGTATGGAAGGGCCATCGCTCAACGGATAAAAGGTACTCCGGGGATAACAGGCTGATACCGCCCAAGAGTTCATATCGACGGCGGTGTTTGGCACCTCGATGTCGGCTCATCACATCCTGGGGCTGAAGCCGGTCCCAAGGGTATGGCTGTTCGCCATTTAAAGTGGTACGCGAGCTGGGTTTAGAACGTCGTGAGACAGTTCGGTCCCTATCTGCCGTGGACGTTTGAGATTTGAGAGGGGCTGCTCCTAGTACGAGAGGACCGGAGTGGACGAACCTCTGGTGTTCCGGTTGTCACGCCAGTGGCATTGCCGGGTAGCTATGTTCGGAAAAGATAACCGCTGAAAGCATCTAAGCGGGAAACTTGCCTTAAGATGAGATCTCACTGGAACCTTGAGTTCCCTAAAGGGCCGTCGAAGACTACGACGTTGATAGGTGGGGTGTGTAAGCGCTGTGAGGCGTTGAGCTAACCCATACTAATTGCCCGTGAGGCTTGACCATATAACACCCAAACAATTTGATGTTTGAGTGTCTCTAGAAGTATAAACACCGAAAGTTTGCGAAACTACAAAACATCACATACCCGATTCGAAGCAGCGTCCCTGACGAGGCTTCAACAAATTGCTTGACGACCATAGAGAATTGGAACCACCTGATCCCATCCCGAACTCAGAAGTGAAACGATTCATCGCCGATGGTAGTGTGGGGTTTCCCCATGTGAGAGTAGGTCATCGTCAAGCGCCTATACCAAAACCCCAGATCGTGTAAACGGCCTGGGGTTTTACTTTAAGTATCAGATTCGAAGCTGCGTCGTTGACGAAGCTTCAAGCAAATTGCTTGACGACCACAGAGAACTGGAACCACCTGATCCCATCCCGAACTCAGCAGTGAAACGGTTCATCGCCGATGGTAGTGTGGGGTTTCCCCATGTGAGAGTAGGTCATCGTCAAGCATCTATACCGAAACCCCAGATCATGCAGATGATCTGGGGTTTCTTTTTGGCTGTAGAAAACTATGCGCACGGTTAAATCGCCATTAGACGCCTGCCTTGTAGCGACTGATAACGATCAGGCTGAATCGTGTTCGCGTCTGGTGTACGGTAGCTTGGGTGTTACATCAGTCGCGGAGTTGAAATGAGCGCTAATGATCAGGATTTGACTCGTCTGGCTGCCGAGTTGGGCGAGCAGCTAGTCAGTGTGCAGGCACAGGTTACAACCGCCGAGTCCTGTACGGGGGGCGGTATTGCTGAGGCGATAACCCGAATTCCCGGCAGCTCTGCCTGGTTTGAAGCCGGCTATGTGACCTACTCCAATGCACAGAAGACTCAGCAGTTGGGGGTTAGTCCAGAGCTGTTTGGCAGCGTCGGAGCTGTCAGTGAAGAGGTCGTTGTCGAGATGGTCCGTGGCGCACAGGCTAATAGCGGTGCTCGCTATGCGGTCGCGGTTAGCGGTGTTGCAGGCCCGGATGGCGGCTCGGCGGATAAGCCCGTGGGGACTGTCTGGGTGGCCTGGGCTGAAAGTTCGAAGGTGTTCACCCACCGTTGTTTGTTTGCAGGAGACCGTGAGCAGGTCCGCCGACAAACGGTTTATACCGCGCTAGAGGGGTTGCTTCGTCTGCTCGCAAAAGAAAATCCAATTGTGGGGTAGGCGTGCGGCCTAGCCTATGGAATAATACTGTCTACTTATACAGTTGTTGGCGGCCGTCAGGCCCTCTTAATCACGTGGGGATTTCAATGGACGAGAATAAGAAGCGCGCTTTGGCTGCTGCCTTGGGCCAGATCGAAAAGCAATTCGGTAAAGGCGCAGTCATGCGCATGGGCGACCATGATCGCCAGGCTATTCCAGCGATCTCTACCGGCTCGCTCGGGCTGGACATTGCCTTGGGCATTGGTGGTTTGCCGAAAGGCCGTATCGTCGAAATCTACGGCCCTGAGTCGTCAGGTAAAACTACCCTGACTCTCTCTGTTATCGCTGAAGCCCAGAAAGCCGGTGCGACCTGTGCATTCGTCGATGCCGAGCACGCACTCGACCCTGAGTATGCCGGCAAGCTGGGCGTTAATGTTGATGATCTGCTGGTATCGCAACCGGATACCGGCGAGCAGGCGCTGGAAATCACCGACATGTTGGTGCGCTCCAATGCCATTGACGTAATCGTTGTCGACTCCGTGGCTGCACTGGTGCCGAAAGCGGAAATCGAAGGTGAGATGGGCGACATGCACGTCGGCCTGCAAGCCCGTTTGATGTCGCAGGCGCTGCGTAAAATCACCGGTAACATCAAGAACGCCAACTGCCTGGTTATCTTCATCAACCAGATCCGTATGAAGATCGGCGTAATGTTCGGCAGCCCAGAAACCACTACCGGTGGTAACGCGCTGAAGTTCTACGCATCGGTTCGTCTCGATATCCGCCGTACAGGTGCGGTTAAAGAGGGTGACGAGGTTGTGGGCAGTGAAACCCGGGTTAAAGTCGTCAAGAACAAGGTCGCACCGCCGTTCCGTCAGGCTGAGTTCCAGATCCTTTACGGCAAGGGCATCTACCGTAACGGTGAAATCATTGATCTGGGCGTACTGCACGGTTTCCTGGAGAAGTCTGGCGCTTGGTACAGCTACCAGGGCAGTAAGATCGGTCAGGGCAAGGCCAACTCGGCTAAGTATCTGGAAGATAACCCGGAAGTCGCCGCCACTCTGCAAAACCTGATCCGTGAAAAACTGCTGACGCCGGCAACTCCCGCCAAGGCTGCGGCAGAGTCGGTTGATAGCGCCGAAGTAGACGCTTAAACCGATAGGTTAGTGAGGATGGCCGTCATACTCGACAATTTGACCGCTGTACGCCGCACGGCAATGGATTTGTTGGCGCGGCGTGAACATGGTCGAGTCGAGTTGACGCGCAAATTACGTTTGCGCGGCGCTACCCCAGAATTGATCGAACCAACCCTCGACCGCCTGGCGGAAGAGGGTTTGTTGTCTGAGGCGCGCTACCTCGAAAGTTTTGTCAGCTACCGTGCACGCGCAGGTTACGGCCCTTTGCGGATTCGTGAAGAGCTAAACCAGCGCGGACTGGCACGCAGCGACATCGAACAGGCCTTACGCGACTCTGGCATCAACTGGGCCGAATTACTGCTTGATACCTGGCAACGCAAGTTTGCCGGTGAATTGCCCGCAGACATGCGCGAGCGTGCCAAGCAGCAGCGCTTTCTCAGCTACCGTGGCTATCCCCAGGATTTGATCAGCAAACTCTTGCGCGGCGCGCTGGACGATTAGTTCGCACGCGTCTTTCACCGTCCTCAATACTCATCCGTTGAACCCGCTCACAGGCCGCAAGTTTTCGCACGGCCTGCAAAGCTTAATGCCTGCAACATACTGCGCCGTCACTTTCGCCTACTGTGCGCAGTAGTCCGTAGCAGTGCATGTGGCGCAGTCAGGCTTGCCAGTGTTGCGGTTGATTGATGAAGTTCAGTAGCTCCCGTAAACGCCCCAAGTGGCGTCCGGTGAAAGCAAAAGCCAGGCGGGCGAGGTGAGCAAGTTCGGGCTCATCCATTTCTGCCACCCCGCTAGCCAACTGCTCGAAACCACCGCTGATGCATAAATCGCTGAATTGCTCATGCAGCAACTGCATGGCCGTTGAGTTGAGTGGATGATTGATGCGGATAACAAACCGCCCTTTAAGCCAGCGGCTTGAGTGGAAGTTGGCGTAGAAGCGGGCGATCTCGGTGGCCGCATCCTCGACGCTATAAACCAGACGCATCAGGTGCATGTCGCTCGGCAGGATGTAGGCGTTGTCGCGCAATTCAGCCTCGATAAATTCCAGCGCACGTTGCCAGTAAGTACCGCCTGGCTGATCAAGCAGGACGATCGGCACTAACGGGCTTTTGCCGGTTTGAATCAGGGTCAATACTTCCAGCGCTTCATCCAGTGTGCCAAAGCCGCCGGGACATAAGACCAGCGCGTCTGCTTCCTTGACGAAGAACAGTTTGCGCAGGAAAAAGAAATGGAACGACAACAGGTTGTCCGAGCCTTTCATGGTCGGGTTGGCGGTTTGTTCGAACGGCAGGGTGATATTGAACCCCAAGCTGTTTTCACGGCCTGCACCCTCATGCGCGGCAGCCATGATGCCGCCACCGGCACCGGTGATTACCATGAGGTCATAACGCGCCAGCGTTTGCCCAAGATCACGGGCCAGGCCATACACCGGATGGTCGGCTGGGGTGCGCGCTGAGCCGAACACAGTGACTTTGCGTCGACGCTTGAACCGCTCGAGCGCGCAGAATGCATGCTCCATCTCACGCAGTGTCTGCAACATGATCTTGGCATCCCAGCGATTGCGATCGGCCTGCGCCATGCGCACAACGGTGGTGAGCATTTCACGATACAGAGACTGATTAGGGCTGTCGGGCGGGGTGATCAGTGCCGTCAGTTGATCCAGATATGACGCCACATCAATGCTGGTGGTTTGCACATGACGAGACAGGTAGTCGTCAGCTTCATAAGGCATAAAGAGTCTCCTGTTGAGCGTAACCGTATCGCCAGGCATCCGTGCTGTTACGGTTCTACAGAGAGAGTATGGCTGCAGGATGACGTTTTGCGGCGTTACGCAGTGCTAATTTGCACGCAGCTAAAGTGATGCAGCGTAATGCGTGGGGCAGCCTAGATGCGCAGTCGCCTGTGCAGTGCGCTGAGGCGCTGGACAGGCAAAGCGAGAGGGACGTGCGACTTACTGGATGTTGCAGTCGGTTTTGTCGTAGTTCTCATTGGCAACCGGGCGGTTGCTTTTGTATTCGGTGAACTCGTAGCGCAACACTGCGCCGCGTGAAAGCAGTTGGCGGAAACCATTGTTGTTGCACACGCTGGCAGCAAGTTGCGCACGCATTGCATCCGGGTTGGCGCGCATTTGTGTGGCATGGGCCTCGCGGACACTCAAGTGATTGATTAGCACGTGGCCATCAACGGTGTAGCCCTGATCCAAGATGTCGCCATTGATGGCGCGTGGAGTGCCAACACTGCTTTGCTTGGCAACCTGCTGCAGGAGCTTGGTCAGTTCAAAGTCTTTCAGTGACGATGCATGAGCAACCACTGGCAAGGTGAGTGCGATGGAAAGGGCAATTAATCGAAACATCAGGGTCTCCGCAATCATTTGGAACCTTCGACAGGCTTGGGTCTGCATAGGTTCAGCGTGCAATCATAATACCTATAAGCGGGCGCTTTGTACCTTCAGTCGTTAGCTCCGCTGTTGGCACGCAGGTTTGCTAGAATGCCGAACCCTGAATTTGAGTGATGTCATGCGCCGCTTAACTGTACGAGTTATTCACTGATGAGCCATGCCGTAGCGCGTCTGCGCACTGCGCGGCTTGCCCGCAGTGAGAAACCATTTATTGCCCGTGGCTCGCGTTCGATTCGATGTGAGTCCTGCCGCATCGCACTGTCTCACTGCATATGCGCATTGCGGCCAAATGTTCAGGCGCATTCGGGGATGTGTCTGTTGATGCATGATATCGAGGCCCTCAAACCGAGCAACACCGGTTGGTTGATTGCCGATGTGGTGGCAGACACCTGTGCTTTCGGATGGCAGCGAACAGTCGTCGACGAGGCGCTGTTGGCCTTGCTGGCTGATCCTGCCTGGCAGCCCTTTCTGGTGTTTCCGGGGGAGTACGCCGCGCCAGAACGCGTAGTCAGTGAAGTGCAGCCTGTGGCTGGCAAGAGGCCGCTGTTTATCCTGCTGGATGCAACCTGGACCGAGGCGCGCAAGATGTTCCGCAAGAGCCCTTATCTGGCAAATCTGCCGGTGTTGGGTTTGCAGCCGGAGCAGGTTTCACGTTATCGGTTGCGCCGTTCCAAGCGTGATGATCACTTGTGTACCGCGGAAGTGGCCGCACTGTGCCTGGAGTTGGCCGGTGATCAACGTGCAGCAGATGCGCTGAACACCTATTTCGATGTGTTCAGCGAGCACTATATCGCCGCCAAAGGTCCGCGTGCAGTGGACCTCAACGATGAGCTGCACAACCAGCTGCGCACCTTTCTCTAAGCCAGAATATCGTTGCGCAGCACTCGGTACTGCGCAACGCTCGGCATGCTTAGTGTTGAGCCAGCGCTTCGACCTTGGCCTGCGGCTTTTGCGGCCATAGTTGAGCAATCAACATCCCGCCCAGCATTAGCGCGCAACCCAGGTAACCCCGGGCGTGCAGCGATTCACCGAGCAACAGCGCGCCGGCAATGGCGGCAAATACCGCCTCAAGCGACAGGATAATGGCCGCATGCGAGGCGATTGCGCTTTTCTGTGCAACCACTTGCAGGGTGAAGCCGACCGCAACACCGAAGATGCCGCCGTAAAGCACTGCCGGGCCAGCTGCGATAACCGCCTCCAGGGAGATGGTTTCAAACAGTGCGCCGCAAACCAGGCTGATGATCGCGCAGGTCGCAAACTGGATGACCGCCAGGCGCAGTGGATCGTGACGGCTGGCAAAGTGACCCACCAGTAATACATGAATACCCCAAACGAATGCGCCTGCCAGTTGCAGCCAGTCGCCCGAAGCGACATGGAAACCTTCGCCAACACTGAGCAGGAACATGCCGACCACCGCGAGTACGGCGCCGAGCCAAATGCCCAGGCCGCTTTTCTGGCCGATAAACAAACCCAGAATCGGCACGATGATCACGTACAGCCCGGTAATAAAGCCCGAGTTGGTCACGGTGGTGAACAGCAAGCCAACCTGCTGCAAGTTGATGCCGATTGCCAGCGCCAAGCCCATCAGCCCGCCGCCAATTAACAGGCCGCGATTAACAGGCTCTGGCTTGCTCGCAGGGGTGCGCCGTTCAAGCAGGGAAAGCACTGGCAGCAAAATGACGGTCGCGAGCGCAAAGCGCAGACCGCTGTAATAAAACGGGCCGATGGAGTCCATGCCCAGACGCTGGGCGACAAAAGCCGAGCCCCAGATCATGGCCGTGAGCAGCATCATCAAATCGGCCCGTAAGGCGTTGCGTTGCATAGAAAAATCTCGGCAGGATTAAGGGCGCAGACTTTGCCGTAAAGTAATCAACTTGACCACCCCGAGTTCGCTCGGCATGCTGGGCACCGCCAGCCGCGTATAAACATCGGATTGATAGACTACCGAGCGTTTTTTGCGTACTCGCCAATAGCTCAAAGTGGTAACTTGGAGCTGATTTATAATCAGCTCCAGCGCATTGCAGTGCGCATAAACCTGTGCGTTACCCGGTAACTAACTATGCGTTGTGAGCGATGCTTGCAAACGAAGCCCCTATAAGAAGAACAGGATCCGCAATGGCTGCTTATGAAATCCTGATTGCAGATGACCACCCGCTGTTTCGCAGTGCATTACAACAAGCGCTGACACTCGGGCTGGGCAGTGGTGTTCGGTTGGTAGAAGCGGCAAGCATTGCCGAGCTGGAAGCCCATCTGGCTGAAAAGTCTGACTGGGATCTGGTCTTGCTCGATCTTAATATGCCTGGCGCTTATGGCTTTTCAGGGTTGATCCTGTTGCGCGGTCAATACCCGCAGATCCCCGTCGTCATGGTGTCTGCACAGGAAGAGGCGGCCGTGGTCACGCGAAGCCGTGAATTTGGTGCCAGTGGTTTCATTCCCAAGTCGAGCTCACTTGAAGTTATTCAGCAAGCGACGCGTCAGGTACTCGATGGTGATGTGTGGTGGCCGCAGACCAATGAGGAAGAGGCTGCTGTTTCCAGCGAAGCTAAAGCTGCGAGTGCCGGCCTTGCGAGTTTGACGCCTCAGCAGTTCCGCGTTCTGACCATGGTCTGTGATGGTTTGCTCAACAAGCAAATTGCCTATGAGCTGAGTGTGTCTGAGGCCACTGTGAAGGCTCACGTGACGGCTATCTTCCGTAAGCTGGGAGTGCGTACCCGAACTCAGGCTGCACTGTTGTTACAGCACTTGGAAAGCATTCCTTCAGCCTAGAAATCAAATACCTGCGCAGCTCTCTCAATAACAAGGCACGCTGTTGCCTTGTCGTCGTTTATTTTTTGAGTCGTTCCAGATGTCCCCATTCAAAGGTAAAACCGGTTTTAGGCGCGTCCTCAATGCGACCGGCTATTCGTTCGATGGCTTGCGCGCCGCATTTCTCGGTGAGGCGGCTTTTCGCCAACTGGTTTTGCTCAACATTGTATTGATCCCGCTGGCCTTTTGTTTCGAGGTCAGCAAGGGTGAGCGGGCCCTGATGGTCGGCGTGTGCCTGCTCGCGCTGATCGTCGAACTGCTCAATTCAGCCGTCGAGGCGGCGATCGACCGCATCTCGCTGGATTTGCATCCGTTGTCGAAAAATGCCAAAGACATGGGCAGTGCTGCCCAGTTCGTCTCACTGTCGCTGATTGGCAGCGTCTGGCTGATCATCCTGCTGGGCTGAGATCAGGCAATATTTGGCAGCACAATCTGGTCGCTGCGCTTGATCCCGTGCGTCAGTGTCTGGCACAGCTCGACAAACTCGCGCATGGCCGCCGTACGGTATTTCTGCTTGTGCCAGATGAAATAGAACTGCCGGCGTAAGTCCAGCGTCGGTGTTTCGACGGCTACCAGGCTGCCGCGGCGGAATGCATCGCGCAGCGCCAGGCGCGAAATACAACCAATGCCCAGCCCCGACTCGACCGCGCGCTTGATCGCTTCGGTATGTTCAAGTTCCAGGCGGATGTTCAGCGATGTGGGGTGATGACGCATCGCCCGGTCGAAGGTGAGGCGGGTGCCGGAGCCCTTTTCTCGTAAGATCCACGCCTCCCGCGTGAGGTCATCAAGGTTTGCCTCACCGCGTTTTGCCAGCGGATGTTGCGGGGCGCAGAACACCACCAGTTCATCCTCGATCCAAGGCAATACTTCAATATTCGGGTCCTGGCAGTCGCCTTCGATCATGCCCAGATCCAGTTCATAGTGAGCGATTTGCTGAACCACATG
Organism: Pseudomonas marincola; assembly: GCF_900682675.2. NCBI lineage: Bacteria > Pseudomonadati > Pseudomonadota > Gammaproteobacteria > Pseudomonadales > Pseudomonadaceae > Pseudomonas > Pseudomonas marincola. Next base: position 1,376,809 of record NZ_LR215729.2, read on the forward strand.
TGCGGTGTTGTGCACTTGCAGTTTCACCTTGCACTCCGGATGCAACTGCATGAAGTTGCCGATCAGCAATGTCGCCAGATAGTTACCGACCGTCAGCGTGGCGCCTACGCTAAGAGACCCCAAACCGCTCTCACTTTTCAGCAGCCGCTCAATGGTTTTGACCTGATCGAGCAGGGCGATAGCCTGGGGCAGTAATTCGCGGCCCAGCGCATTGAGGTTAAGCCGCTTGCCTGCACGGTCGAATAATTGGCTGTCGGTCTGGCGTTCCAGCTCGGTAAGGGAGGTGCTGGTAGCCGATTGCGAGAGGGCCAGCGACTCGGCCGCGCGCGAAACGCTTTCCTGCTGCGCCACGGCGACAAACACTTGCAGTTGTCTGAGAGTAAATCGCATATCTATATAACCGATAACCTATATCTTAATTATTCGCTTAACAGATATTCTGCGCCCCACTAGAATGCCGCGCAATCACCAATTTTGACCTTTGAGGTAACCTGCATGAGCAACCTGAACGTCGAGCGCGTGCTTAGCGTCCATCACTGGAACGATACCCTGTTCAGTTTCCGCACGACCCGCAGCCAGGGTTTGCGTTTCGAGAACGGCCAGTTCGTGATGATCGGCTTGCAGCAGGAAAACGGTCGGCCGCTGATGCGTGCCTATTCAATCGCCAGCCCTAACTACGAAGAACACCTTGAGTTCTTCAGCATCAAGGTGCAAGACGGTCCGCTGACCTCGCGTCTGCAGCACCTCAAGCCGGGTGATGAGTTGATGGTCAGTCGCAAGCCTACCGGCACTCTGGTGCTGGACGACTTGTTGCCGGGCAAGCACCTGTATTTGCTGAGCACGGGCACCGGCCTGGCGCCGTTTATGAGCGTAATCCAGGACCCGGAAACCTACGAGCGTTACGAGAAAGTCATTCTGGTTCACGGTGTGCGCTACGTAAACGAAGTCGCTTATCGCGAGTTCATTACCGAGCACCTGCCGCAGAATGAATACTTTGGTGATTCGCTCAAGGAAAAGCTGATTTACTATCCGACCGTAACCCGTGAAGAGTTCGAGAATCAGGGCCGTCTGACGGACCTGATGCGCAGCGGCAAGTTGTTTGCGGATATCGGCCTGCCGCCGATCAATCCTCAAGATGACCGCGCCATGATCTGCGGCAGCCCAAGCATGCTCGACGAGACCAGCGAAGTGCTGGAAAGCTTCGGCCTCAAGGTTTCCCCGCGTATGGGCGACCCGGGTGATTACCTGATTGAGCGCGCATTCGTCGAGAAGTAAGTTTTAGCTGGCAAGTTAAATCAACACACAAAAAAACCACCGATTCAGGTGGTTTTTTTGTGTCCGTCGTTTGGCTTAGTGAGCAGCAGCACGCTTGATGTCGAGTGCCCAGCGCTCGTCATCGCGGAAGGCAATCAGCAGCAAGCTGGCCGCAAAAATAATCAACGATGGGTAGAACAGCGCGTTGGAACCCTGCAAAAACCAGCCCCACGGGTCTATCACCGAGCCCAGAACGGCCAGCAACGTCAGGCCATTGAGCAGCGCTTGAAGCGGGTAGGTCCAGCGGCATAGCAGCCCAATGACGATCAGCACGCCTATGGCGATCTGAATCACCCCCAACACCTGCATCGCACTTTCAGCCGTGAGCAGACCGAAATAGAACTTATTGGCGACGGCAACGCTGTGCGCAACATTGAATAGCTTATCGGCTCCCCAGATAACCAACAGCCAGCCGAGTGAGATGCGTAACAGTAATAACGTCCAGTGTTTCATGGCGATCAGCGCTCCAATGAGAATACTGCTGGAGTCTAATATAGGACTCTTCAGTCCTAAATAGATCGAATGGACTGTAACGTGGTGAACTGTAAGTTAATCTTTCGCTAGCCCTGAGCCGATCCTGACTATTCGCCTGGTTCTCAGTCGTTTGCCAGAACTACGTCCAGTATGCGAATCTCTGCCGGTGTCGGGTAATGCCAGTGCACATCGAGGTCCCAGAATTTCGCCCCGTAGCGGCGTTCGGGTTCCGGCGTCTGATAAGCGGGGCGCGGGTCCTGTGCCAGGCATTGTTCGATCAGCGCAACCAGCGGTTCACTCAAGCGCTGTGCATGCAGCTCTGCCTGCTCAAGCGCGGGCTGACTCCAACTCACGGGCAGGAGACGGGGGGCCGCCGCAGCCATGTGATTGAATGCGCCGGGCACTTGGTCTGCGTAGGGTACATACGGCTTGATGTCTAGCACCGGCGTGCCATCAAGCAAGTCGATGCCCGACAGCCACAATTTGCCCGGCTCGATTTTCTCCAGCGCCACCACCGATTGGCCGATGCCGTTCGGGCGGTGCGTGGCCCGCGTCGCAAAAACGCCCATGCTTTGATTGCCGCCCAAGCGCGGCGGCCGGACTTTGAGGCGCGGCTTGTCTTCAAGGGCCTGATGGAAGACAAACAGCAGCCAGACATGACTGACCTGCTCAAGCCCCTGAATCGCTTCGGGCTGATCAAACGGCGCCACCAGTTCCAGCACCCCGCGCGCGGCAGGCGCCAGTTGCGGCTGGCGCGGAATGGCGAACTTCTCTTTGAAGCAGGAGCGCACAAAGCCGATGGGCGATACTGAGTAAGTCATGGAGGCGAGTCGAGGAAGATAGGTCGGCTATGGTAACCGCAACGCAGCGGCAGGTTAAATCCGGCGTGCCGCTGCGTTGCGCATCGGTGCTGGCGGGGGTGGCGCCTCAGAGGCTGAAACCGCCGTCCAGTGGGATGACGTTGCCGGTCATATAGGCACCGGCGGCACTCGCCAGACTAATCGCCAACGCTGCCATTTCCTCTTCGCGGCCCCAGCGTTTCATCGGGATGACGTCAACATCGGCGGCCATGGCGGCGCTGTCCTGTGCGATGTGTTTGGTCATCTTGCTCGGGAAGCGTCCGGGTGCAATCACGTTGACGTTGATGTGTTCGCTGACCAGTTCGCGCGCCAGCATGCGTGACATTTGATGCAGCGCCGCCTTGCTCGGCCCATACGCCCAGGCATCTTCGCCAAACGAGCTGATGCCGGCCACCGAGCCGATATTGATGATGCGGGCCGGGTTATCACTGCAGCCGGCTTTGCGCAGCAGCGGCAACAACTGCTGGATGCAGCCGAACACCGAGGTCACGTTGAGTTGCATGACCTTATCCCAGCCTTTGGCCGGATAACTTTCCAGTGGCGCACCCCATGTGGTTCCGGCGTTATTCACCAGAATGTCCAGTTGTGGGGTTATTTCGCCAATGGCAGCGGCAAAAGCCTGAATGCCTTCCTCGGTTGCAAGATTGGCCGCGATAGCGTGGCATTCGCCGAGAACGCTCAGCTCTGCCGCTGTATCTGTGCAGGCTTGTGCGTCGCGGGCGCAAATGATCACCTTGGCACCTGCTTCGAGGTAGGCCTTGGCGATCATTTTACCGATGCCGCGAGTACCGCCAGTAACCAGCGCGGTGCGGCCTTGCAGCGAGAAGTACGGGTGCATGGCGAATCCTTGAAGGAGGAGAGAGCCATTACCCTAAACGTGCGCGGCCACCAAGGGAGGCACTATTGCGCACGTAAATGCAGGGTTATACAGAACCTAGTTCTGCTCGCGCAGTGCCAGGCCCTTGAGGAAATTGCGCAGGAACTGGTCGCCGCAGGTGCGGTAGTTGCTGTGGCCGAACTTGCGAAACAGCGCGCTCATTTCCGGCTTCGAAACCGGGAAGTCGACACTCTGCATGATCTGGTTCATGTCATCTTCCTTGAGCTCGAAGGCAACGCGCAGTTTCTTCAGGATGATGTTGTTGGTGATTGGCAGCTCGAAAGGTTGCGCCGGGCGACTGTCATCCTTGCCACGCTTGAAGTACACCAAGCCATCGAGAAAGTGCGCCATCAGCTCGTCATCACAGAGGACGAAACCTTCCTCGTCTTCTTTCTTCAGCAGCAGGCTGACCTCATCGGCGGTGATGGTCTTGTTGCTCAGCTGAAAGATTTCGGCCAGCTCTTCATCATTGATGTTAAGCGTGTAGCGCAGGCTACGCAGTACGTCGTTATTGAGCATTAGGGTTCCTGATAATGGGAGAGCAGTAAATTGACATGACTGCGTTTAGAAGCGCTCTTTGGCTGCCAGATAGCGCCATTGGCCCGGCGGGACTTTGGACATGGGTACACCGCCCACACGGATGCGCTTGAAGCTCAGGACTTTCAGCCCGACTTCATTGCACATGAACACGATTTGTCCCGGAATCGGATTTTTCAGGGCAAAGCGCAAGCGAGTCTCGTTCTGCCAGCTGACCTTGCAGGGCGGCAACGCGTAGTTATTGAAGACCAAGCCATGATTGAGACGCTTAAGGTCGCGCTCGCTGAGCTGGCCGCTCACTTCAACCACGTATTCCTGTTCCATCTTGACGATGTCGTCGCGCAGTTTGCGTTCGATACGCCAGTCCTGAGTCATCACGTGCAGGCCTTCTGCACCGGCTTGCAAGGGTATGCAGGACGTTAAGTTGATCAGGTGGGCTTTCAGAGGGCGGATTTTCGAGGCGTCTTCGGCCCAGTGATTGGCCTGGCTGAGTTCTTCAACAAAACGCTCTGCATTGTTATGCCCGGCCGGGATGTGAACCAGCAGCGTGACCGGATCTACCGGCGTGGCCACAGCATCGGGCAGTAACTCCACCAACTCGTCGGTGACTTTGACGTGCGGTACATCGACCACCTCGCCATTAACCGTCACCCAGCCTCCCTCAATATACAACTCGGCTTCGCGGCGGGAGCAGCCGACCAGTTCGATCAGGCGTTTGGAAAGGCGTATTGGGTCGGTCATCAGGCAGTCATCGGCAAATTAATCCACCTATTGTAACTGCCCGCGACGGTTGTGTACGGATCAGCTGGCGGGTGGCAGCAAATACCCAGCAGTTAATCCGTTTACCAGCAAGTAAAGCGCCTTACATTGGCTTGGAGGATTCATCGGTTTGCCCGGCCGCCGCGACCGACCAATCGCCACCCAGGGCCTTGTGCAGCAGCACGACCTGAGTGGCGGTATTCAGGCGGGCGACAACTTCGGCATCTTCTATCGCGTTCTTCTGGCGCTGGGTGTCGAGCACGTTAAGGTGATTGATCATGCCCGAGCGATACAACGAGTCCGCCTTGTTCGAAGCGATCTGTGCTTGCTCGCTGGCCTGCTGAATCAACGCGTGATACTTCTGGCTGTTGCCGTACGCCGTCAGGGTGGTTTCGACCTCGTTGAAGGCCGAGTTGACTGTTTGCTGATAGCTCAGCGCCGATTGCTTGAAACCGGCTTCCTGCATTTCTACCAGCGCCTGGCTGCGCCCGCCGTCATACAGATTCCAACTGATACCCGCGCCGAGCATCCAGGCTTCTGAGCTGGACTTGAACAGATCATTGAAGTCGCTGGAGAGCAGGGCGGGGGAGCCGGTGAGGAAAATCTTCGGGTACTTGGCGGCGATGGCGGCGCCGACCTCTTCATTCTTGGCCGCCATTTCACGTTCGGCCATGGCGATGTCCGGGCGTCTTTTTAGCAGATCAGATGGCAGGCCGGTGGGAATCAGGGCGTTCATTTGCGGCAAGCGTTCTGGGCTGAAGTGCTTTTCAGTCTCGCCGATGTTCTCACCCAGCAGAATCGCCAGCCTGCCCATGTGCACACTCTTGGCCGTGTCCAGCATCGGCAGCGTGGCCTGGGTTGCAGCCAGCGCCGACTTGGCGTTGGCCACATCCATGGATGAGCCGTAGCCGTTGCGCTCAAGCGACTGCACCAGTTTAAGGGTTTCCTGTTGCTCGCTGATATTGCGCTTGGCGATATTGATGCGCTCAACCGCCCCGCGGTATTGCAGGTAGTTGTTCACCACGTCTGCGGTGATCAGCGTGTTCATTGCGGTTTTCATAATCCGCGCCTGTTCCAGCCGGATGCTGCTGGCCTTGCTCAGGCTGTCTACGCGGCCGAACAGATCCATCTCCCAGCTGGCACTGAGGCCGACGGTAAAAGCGTCCGGGTCGCGATCAGCAACTTTGACTTCACCGCCACCAAACTGGGCGGGCAATTGCACGCCACTCACCGCGTCACCCAGTAACGGATCATTCTCACTGATGCGCAGATCGTAGTAGCCAGCCGTTAACGCAATGGTCGGCACTTTCATCGAGGAAATGACCTTGTGATAGGCCTGCGCCGCTTGAATTCGCTGGCTGACAATCTGCAAGCTGACGTTCTGGTTTTGCGCGCGAATCACCAGTTGATTGAGTTGGGGGTCATTGAACTGGGTCCACCAGCTATTGCTGTTGGCGGGCGCAGTTGTCACACCGGCGGTGTTCTGATTGAGGTACAACTCGCTCACCGGCACGCTCGGCTTCTCGTAAGTTGGAGTCATCGAACAGCCACTCAGCAGCAGGGCGGTGGTCAGTGTGGTCAGCGCTAATTTAGTCATGGGTAATCACCTGGCGCGTGTCTTTCTCGGCATCAGGGTCGCGACCGAAAAACAGTTTGTAGAGAGCGGGCATGATGAACAACGAGAGCACCGATGCCGCCGAGAGTCCGCCAATGATGGTGGCGGCCATCTGGTCAAACAGCCGGTCTGTGAGCAGTGGAATCATGCCCAGTGCCGTGGTCAGTGCCGCCATCGATATCGCCATGGTGCGGTTCAGCGTGGCGCTCTTGATGGCCTCGCTCAAGGGCGTACCAATGCTTCGCTCAAGCTCGATCTGATCCATCAGCACGATGCCGTTTTTGATGATCATGCCTGAGAGGCAAATCATGCCGACAATCGCCATGAAGCCGAAGGGTTTGTCGAGTAGCAGCAAGCTCCAGATGATGCCGATGAGGGCTAGCGGCAGGGTGATCAGAATGATGATGGGCTGGCGGTAAGCGCCAAACATGGCGACCAGAATAATCAGCATCAGCATCGAGGCTTTCGGTGTCTGCGTCATCAGGTCGTTGATCGAGCGATTCTCGTCGTAATACTCGCCGCCCCATTCCATGGTGTAGCCATCCGGCAACTCGATCGCCTCGATTTCATCCTTGAGCGTATTGCGCACATTCGAGGCCGTGTCGCCACTCACGCCGGCTTGCGCGGTGATGGCTGGGAGCCGGTTGTAGCGCCAGATCAGCGATTGCTCACCGACTATTTCGATGTCATCCACCACTTGCCCCAAAGGCACGCTGTGCGTGGCGATCAAAGAGCGTACCGGAATGTTCTTGAAGTGCTCGAGCGATGCATTGGTGCTGCGCAATTTAATCGGCACCAGATCATCTTCATGGCGCAAGATGCCGATATCGACGCCTTCGGTTACCCGTGAAATGGCCAGGGCTATGTCCGTGCGGGTCACGCCTGCGAGGCGGGCTTCTTCCTGGTTGATTACAGGGCGCATCAATTTACTTTCCTGACGCCAGTTGTCGCGCACATATTTGGTGTGTTCATGCGCGCGAAAGATGTCTTGTGCCTGCTCCGAAAGCGTATGCAGAACCTTTGGATCGGAGCCGCTGAAACGGGCCTCGATGCTGTATTTGTCTTTGGTCGCCAGCTTCAAATCACGAAAGCGTGGCTCTGCATACGGGAACTCCTTGGCCAGCCATTTATCACCGGCGACGATAAGGGGCGCGATGTCTTCGAAGGTTTTGGTGTTGATGAGTATCTGGCCGTAACTCGGATCGAGCGGCTCCGGCTCGACAGTCACCGAAAAGCGCGGGGCACTTTCGCCAACATAGCTGGAGATGCTGCTGACTTGGGGTTGCTTGAGCAGCCACTGCTCGATTTTCAGCATGTCTTCCGAGGTTTTTCCGATCCGTCCCCCATTGGGCAGCCAATAGTCGAGAAATACGATCGAGCGATCCGAGGAGGGCATGAAATTGACACTCATCAGCGGGTACGCCAGCGCGGTTACCAGCAGAAAGGGCATCACATAAAGGATGGCTCGTTTAGGGTTATCAACCGTCCAGCCCACCGCTTTCTCATAGGCCAGCGCTGCTTTGCCAGGTGGTTTGGGCGTCGTATCCGCATCCGGTTTGATAAACATCCAGCACATCAATGGGGTGATGATCATGGCAATCACCCACGACAGCAGCAGTGAACTGCACAGCACCTGCACGATCGACAGCGAGAACTCTGCCGAGTCGGTCTTGGAGAACAGCACGGGTGTGGTGCCGAGCATGGCGATGAGTGTGGCGGCGAGCAGCGGGGTAGCCATTTCCTTGATGCTTTGGCTTACCGCCTCGCTGCGTTCAATGCCCGCGCGAACCTTGGCCTGAAACAGATCGGTGATGACGATGGCGTTATCCACCAGCATGCCCAGTGCCAGAATGAACGAGCCGAGCGACACGCGCTGCAAGTCGACATCGTTGATATTCATGTAGATCAGGGTGAATACGATGTTCAACAGCAAGCTGATGCCGACAATCATGGCGCTGCGCCAGCCCATGAATATCAGCAGAACAGCGAAGACAATGACGATACTTTCGATCAGGTTGAGGCCGAAGTTATTGATCGACTTGTCGACTTCGTCGGGCTGGTAGGCGATGACGCCGACATTGGCGCCGAGCGGCAGCTCTGCCTGAAACTCGGCAAGCACGGCTTTCAAGTCATCGCCAATGTCCACCACGTTGATCCCGGACTCGGGGCTGACCGCCAGCGTTACCGCTTTCTGGCCGTTATACCGGCTCAGGGTGAATGCCGGGTCCTGATAATCCATGGTCACTTCGGCGACATCGCCAAGGCGGATGATCCCCGATTCACTGCCGTTGACGCCGGTGTGAATCAGCAGGTTCTTGATGTCTTCCAGCGAGCTGAAATTACCGGTCTGTTCGACCCGCAAATTGCTGTTGCCGAGGTCGAAGTCACCAGAGCGCACGGGCAGGTTCTGACTGTTGAGCTGGTTGGAAAGCTCCGCGACCGAAATATTGGTGTCGGCTGTGCGTTCGTCAGACACGCTGATGTTGACCACTTGCTCGTGAACACCATGCAGCTGGACTTTCTTGATGCCGTTGACGGCCTTGATGCGACGTTGCAGTTCCCGCGCATAGTTCTTCATGTCGTGCATCGGAATGTCGTCGCCGTACACCGCGAAGACCATGCCGTACACTTCCGAGAACTCATCCTGAACGATACTGATCTGCGCTTCGGCCGGCAGCTCCAGCTTGACGTCCTCGACCTTGCGCCGCAGCAAGTCCCATTGCTGGGGCAGTTCTTCGGAGGAAATGCTTTCCTTGAGGTCGATAAAAATCATCGAGCTGCCGGGGCGCGACAGCGAGCGCAACTTCCACTGGCTGCTCATTTCCTGCAGGCGGGTTTCGATTTTGTCGGTCACCAGCTCTTCAACTTCCTTTGCGGTCGCGCCCGGATATAGCGTGACCACAACGGCGCTCTTGACGGTAAAGGACGGGTCTTCGAGCTTGCCCAGTTGGAAGTACGAAAAGATTCCGGCAAGCAGGCACAAGGAGCTGAAAAAGATGACGAAGGTTTTCTGGCGCAGGGCAAAGGTCGATAAATTTATCACTGCTGAGCCTCCAGCAGATTGCCCACGGCGTCTCCTTCCTTGAGAAAGGCGCTTCCCGCCGTGACGATGGTATCGCCCGTGTCGAGCTCGCCAGTGACGCAAACCTGATTATGCCGTTGGCTAACGACCTTCACCGCAACATGCCTGGCATGGGCACTCACCAGTTTGACGACTTGGGTCTGGCCTTCGGTGCTCTTGATGGCGCTGGGTTGCAGGCAGAAGGCTTTTTCCAGCTGGGTACTCAGGTCTACCTGCACATTCACAGCCTTGCCCGGAAACACGGTGGTGAGTTGCGTCGGGTCGAGCTTGAAGGTTACCGAGTAGGTGCGTTTGAGCGCATCGGGCAGGCTGGCGATCTCGGTGCTTTGCGCCTTGATTCCGGCGGGGTTGCCGTACCAGCTCACCAACCCGGCCATGCCCTTGCTGATGAGGCCGATCTTGCTCTCGGGCACGTCGACAATTGCCTTGAGACGTTTCGGCTGGTGCACGGTCATTACCGTAATACCAGGGCGGGTTTGTTCGTGCTCATCAATCAGGCGCTGACCCACGACGCCATCGAACGGAGCCTTGAGCTGTGAGTAACGCAGTGCGTCTTCGGCCTTCTTCAGTGCTTGCGCCGTGACATTAACGCCCGCGGCAGCTCGCGCTTGCGCACTGATGGCGCGGTCCAGATTGATTGCCGCTATCGAGTGGTCCTTGACAGCTGAACGGGTTCTGCTCAGCTCTACATTGGCAAGCCGGGCACTGGCTTTGGCTTCGCTGAGACGGGCCTTCAGCTCGTCAACACTGACTTTAAAATCGTGTGGGTCGAGCTGCGCAATAACCTGGCCCTGTTTAACGGCATCGCCTTCCTTGAACAGAATTTTGTCGACTGTGCCGGGCACCCGAAAGGCCAGATTAGCCATTTGCTGGGCTTCGATTACGCCATTGAATTGCAGCGATTGGTTGGAGTTCTGATCGGAAAGCTTGACCACATTGACCGGGCGGCCGGGGGAGGTGTCTGCGGCTTCGTCGCCAGAGCCGCAACCGGTGAGAGACAGTCCGCACGTTAGGAGCACTAATAAGGATATTTTCGAGTGCGAACTGCACATAGCTACATCTCCCTGAGTCTGTATGTTTATGGAACAACAGCCTAATGGAGATTAATCGTTGGATAATCCGGCTAGGATTCCGAACAGTGTCCTGAAAAACAGGACAATCACTTGATCATCGGAATTTGTTCGAGCAGGTATTCGGTCAGCAGGCGGGAGGCAAAGGATTGGCCGGTCCGGCTTGGATACACCAGCCAGATATTTTCCAGCTGCATTTCGTAGGCGGGCAGCACTTCGACTAACTCTCCTTCAGCCACGTGCTTGTGCGCGATTATTTCCGGCAGCAGCGCGATACCCGCACCCTGGAAAACCGCGTGGCGGATGTAGTTGGAGTTGTTCGAGATCAGTCGGCTTTCGATACTGATTTCTGCCTGTTTGAACCGCCAGAGGTTTTCCAGCTGACCACTTGGCCAGCGCAGCATGATCAGGTTGTGCTGGTGCAGGTCCTCGAGTGACCGCGGCGCTCCGTAACGTGCAATGTAGTCGGGGCTTGCGTAAAGCTTGCGGATGAACGAGGCGATAGGACGGGCTATGAAGCTTGTGTCGCTGATCGGGCCGACATGAATCGCCATGTCGAGGCCGTAATTCATGATGTCGTAGTAACCCAGATTACTCAGGTGGGTTTCGATGCTGATGTTCGGGTAGCGCGTGAGAAAGTCTTGTAGCACCCAGTGAATCAGAATGTCTGATTCGGTGAGAAGGCCGATCTTGATCTTGCCGGTCGGGTTTTGATTTTGAGTGCGGATCGAGTCGTTGGCGTGTTCAAGCCCCGGGATGATTTCCTGCAGGCTGGTCAGGTAGCCCTGGCCAATCGGGGTGAGGGTCAGACGGCGGGTCGTGCGGGTGAAGAGTTTGCCCTGCAGTGCGGATTCGAGGTCGTTGATGCGCCTGCTGATATTCGAGCGAGGCAAGTTCAGGGCGTCGGCCGCAGCGGTGAAGCTGCCTAATTTGGCGACGAGCATGAACAGTTTCAGGTCCTCGATGCGCATCAGTCTTTCATCCTTGTAAGCTGGGGCTTTGCCACCCTAACAAAAAAAGCCGCTGATCACAGCGGCTTTTGGATGCAGCACTGAGGTTAACCGCCCAGGTACGCGTCCCGTACTTTTGGGTTGGTCAGCAGCTCCTGGCCACTGCCTTCCATGACAATACGGCCGTTCTCCAGAACGTAGCCACGATCGGCGAGTTTCAATGCCTGGTTGGCATTTTGCTCGACCAGGAACACCGTTACACCGTCCTTGCGCAGTTGTTCGATGATGTCGAAGATCTGCTGAATGATGATCGGTGCCAGGCCCAGTGATGGCTCGTCAAGCAGCAACAGCTTGGGTTTGCTCATCAGCGCGCGGCCAATCGCCAGCATTTGCTGCTCACCACCGGACATGGTGCCAGCGCGTTGCTCGAAGCGTTCCTTAAGGCGCGGGAACAGGTGCAGCACCTTGTCCATTTGCCTTTGGAAGTCTTCTTTTTCAGTGAAGAAACCGCCCATGGCGAGGTTTTCTTCAACGGTCAGACGGGCAAACACACGGCGACCCTCAGGCACCACGGCAATACTCTTGCGCATGATGTTCGGGGTGTCCATGCCAACCAGTTCTTCACCCTGATAACGGATGCTGCCGCTGGTGGCCTGCGGATTACCACAAAGGGTCATCAGCAGTGTCGACTTGCCTGCGCCGTTGGCGCCGATCAGGGTGACGATTTCACCTTGACGCACTTCAACATTGACGTCGTGCAGTGCCTGGATCTTGCCGTAGAAGGTCGAGACGTTTTCGAAATAGAGCATTACGCTTCCCCCAGATAGGCTTTGATTACGTCCGGGTTATCGCGGATCTGCTCCGGGGTTCCGTCTGCCAAAGGCGTGCCCTGATTGATCACGAAAATGTGGTCGGAGATGCTCATCACCAACTTCATGTCGTGTTCGATCAAAAGCACCGTCACGTTGTGCTGATCACGCAGCACGCCGATCAGGGCTTTGAGGTCGTCGGTTTCGCGTGGGTTGAGGCCCGCCGCCGGTTCGTCGAGCATGAGGATGCTGGGGCGCGTCATCATGCAGCGGGCGATTTCCAGGCGACGCTGTTGGCCGTAGGCGAGGGTGCCGGCAGGGCGGTTGGCAAACTCGGTCAGGTTGACCTGCTCCAGCCAATGCGCGGCATAGTCCATCGCCTCACGTTCGCTCTTGCGAAACGCCGGGGTCTTGAACAGGCCAGCCAGAAAGTTGGTGTTGAGGTGGCGGTGTTGCGCCACCAGCAAGTTTTCAACGGCGGTCATGTCCTTGAACAGACGCACGTTCTGGAACGTACGCACCACGCCCTTGCGCGCAATCTTGTGGCCCGGCAGGCCTTCGATTTGCTCGCCATTGAGGCGGATGCTGCCGCTGGTGGGCTGATAAAAACCGGTGAGGCAGTTGAATACCGTGGTTTTGCCAGCGCCGTTAGGGCCGATCATCGACACCACTTGTTTTTCTTGCACGGACAGATTCACGCCGTTGACGGCCAGCAGGCCGCCAAAACGCATGGATAAGCCGCTTACTTCAAGAATCGGGCGGCTCATTGTTTCAGCTCCAGGTGCGGGCGCTGCATGGGCAACAGGCCCTGCGGACGCCAAATCATCATCATTACCATCAGGGCACCGAAGAACAACATGCGGTACTCGCTGAACTCACGCATCAGTTCCGGCAGGAGGATCATCACGATCGCGGCCAGAATGACCCCGAGTTGTGAGCCCATGCCGCCAAGAACCACGATGGCGAGGATGATTGCCGATTCAATGAAGGTGAACGATTCCGGTGTCACCAGGCCTTGGCGGGCGGCGAAGAAGCTGCCGGCAAAACCTGCGAAGCTGGCGCCGAGGGTGAAGGCTGAAAGCTTGATCACGGTCGGGTTCATGCCCAATGCGCGGCAAGCGATTTCATCTTCACGCAGAGCTTCCCACGCGCGGCCGATTGGCATGCGCAGCAAACGGTTGATCACGAACAGGGTCACCAACACCAGCAGCAGGGCGATCAAGTACAGGAAAATTACCTTGTTGATCGACTGGTATGCGGTGCCGAAGAATTCGTGAAAGGTTTGCATGCCTTCAGCGGCTTTACGCTCGAACGACAGGCCAAACAGTGTTGGTTTGTCGATGTTGCTGATGCCGTTCGGGCCGCCGGTAAGCTCGGTCATGTTGCGCAGCAGGATACGGATAATTTCACCGAAGCCCAGCGTCACAATCGCCAGATAGTCGCCGCGTAAACGCAGTACCGGGAAACCGAGAATGAAGCCGAAGAACGCTGCCATCAGGCCGGCGATTGGCAAACATACCCAGAAGCCCAGGCCGTAATAGTGCGACAGCAGCGCGTAGCTGTAGGCGCCCACGGCGTAGAAACCAACGTAACCGAGGTCGAGCAGACCCGCCAGACCCACCACGATGTTCAGGCCGAGGCCGAGCATGACGTAGATCAGGATCAGGGTAGCGATGTCCACCGCGCCACGCGAACCGAAGAACGGCCACGCCAGCGCCACTACCACCAAGCCAAGAATGATCCAGCGTTGGGTCGAAGGCAGGGTCAGGAAGTTGGTCGCCTTGCTTGGAACAGCCGGCAACTTCGGTGCATGTGACCAGGCGGAGCTGATCTGATCGCGGAACAACTGCCAGAAGAACATGGCAATGGCGCAACCGGCGATGGTCCAGAGAACCGCAGGGCTGGCATTGTGCACTTCAAGCTTGATGCCGACGGTGGTCAGTTTCAGTCCCAGCACCGGATAGGCCACGGCCACCACCAGCAGGGCACTGAAGAATGCCGTCTTGAGGTTTTTTGTGATTGCCGAACTCATACCTTTTCAACCTCCGGACGACCCAAAATGCCAGTCGGGCGGAACAGCAACACCAGCACTAACAGGCTGAATGCCACAACGTCTTTGTATTGGTCACCGAAAATATCGGCACCAAAGGCCTCAGCAACACCGAGTACCAAGCCGCCGAGCACTGCGCCAGGAATACTGCCGATACCGCCCAATACCGCTGCGGTGAAGGCTTTGATACCGGCCAGGAAGCCCAGGTGCGGGTTGATCACACCGTATTGCAAGCCCAGCAGCATGGCGGCTACAGCAGCCAGCGCCGCACCAATCACGAAGGTCAGGGCGATGATGTTGTTGGTGTTGATGCCTAACAGGTTGGCCATCTTCAAATCTTCAGCGCAGGCGCGGCACGCACGGCCCAGGCGGGAGCGGGAGATGAACCAGGTCAGGCCAACCATCACCAGGAATGTGACGATGAAGATCAGCACCTGCATATAGGAGATAACCACGCCGTTCATGCTGTTTTCACCGAACACGAAGTTACCGGGCAGCAAGTTGGGGATGGCTTTGTCTTTGGAGTCCTGCGCCAGAAGTACTTCGTTTTGCAGGAATATCGACATACCAATCGCGGAAATCAGGGGAATCAAACGGTTGCCACCGCGCAAGGGCCGGTAGGCGACTCGTTCAATACTGTAGCCATAGGCACTGGCCACGATAATGCTGGCAGCAAATCCTGCGATCAGCACAACGGGCAGACTATGGATGCCAAACATGGCAAGACCGGCAACTACGATGAACACCACGTAGGAGCCAATCATGTAAACCTCGCCGTGGGCGAAGTTGATCATGCCGATGATGCCGTAGACCATGGTGTAGCCGATGGCGATCAGAGCATAGGTGCTGCCAATGGTCAGGCCATTAACCAGCTGTTGCAGGTAGTGATACAGATCAGGCATTGCCTAACTCCTGGGTCGTTGCGTAAAGCATCGCTTGTGGCGCCGCGCAAGACCGGGATTCTTCTAATAAACAAAGCCCACTGCGGATGCAGTGGGCTTTGGGTTCGGACAGGTGAGGCTTATTTAGCTTCGGTTTTTGTACCGTCCTGGTGCCATTCGTAAACCACGAAGCTGAAATCCTTCAGATCGCCCTTCTCGTCGAAGGAAAGGTCGCCGGTTGGGGTCTTGAAGCTGTTGGCGCGCAGAGCAGCTGCAACCTTGTCGGTGTCAGTGCTACCGGCTTTCTCGATACCGCCAGCGATCACTTGTACCGCAGCGTAAGCTGGGAATACGAATGGGCCGCTTGGGTCTTCGTTCTTGGCTTTGAAGGCTTCAACCAATGCCTTGTTGGCTGGGTCCTGGTCGAAAGACTTCGGCAGGGTAACCAGCAGGCCTTCGGAAGCCGGGCCAGCGATGGCCGAGATTTCCTTGTTGCCCACGCCTTCCGGACCCATGAACTTGACCTTCAGGCCTTTCTCTGCCGACTGACGCAGCAGCAGGCCCAGTTCTGGGTGGTAACCACCGTAGTAAACGAAGTCCACGCCCGCTTGCTTGAGCTTGGAGATCATCGAAGAGAAGTCTTTGTCGCCGGCGTTGATGCCTTCGAACACAGAAACCTTCACGCCTTTGCTTTCAAGCGTCTGCTTAACGGCAGTGGCGATGCCTTCACCGTACTGCTGCTTGTCGTGGATTACTGCAACGTTCTTCGGCTTGATGTGATCAGCGATGAAGTTACCAGCAGTCGGGCCTTGCAGGCTGTCGAGACCGATGGTGCGGAAGATCAGCTGATAGCCACGCGAGGTGATGTCCGGGCTGGTCGAAGCCGCGGTGATCATCAGGATGCCTTCGTCTTCGTAGATGTCAGACGCTGGCTGAGTGGAGCTGGAGCACAGGTGGCCAACCACGAACTTGACTTCGTCGTTGACGATTTTGTTAGCAACAGCAACGGCTTGTTTCGGGTCGCAAGCGTCGTCGTAAACCACGCCTTCGAGTTGAGCGCCGTTTACGCCGCCAGCCTTGTTGATTTGTTCGATGGCCATTTTAGCGCCAATGAACTGCATTTCCCCGTATTGAGCAACGGCACCAGTAACCGGACCCGCCAGACCGATTTTAATGGTGTCGGCAGCCATGGAGTAGCTAGCTGCGCCAGCCAGTGCCATTGCTGCGAACAGCTTGGTAATTTGCTTAGTTGCCTTGTTCATAATGCTCCACTCTTATGTTTGTCGTTGTTGTAGTTCTTGCGGCCAAAGCTGCAGAACCGGGTTGAACTCCCCGGCCATACCCCCGGCAACTGTACCGGTACAGTGTAGAGCGCGAGTTCGCGCCTTGAAAAGCTAGGTTTTGGGGGCAAAACGAGAAGATGTCGCTTTAATGCAATAAATGTATAGAAAAACGGCGTGTCCTGATGCGCAGATTGGACGTCAGGCGACTTGGTCGACGTTATCATGATGCCGATCAATTTCGGCAAACAATTCAAGGCCCACCATGACTGAACAACCTAGCACCCTCTATGCCAAACTGCTCACTGAAACTGCATCTATCAGTTGGCAAGAATTACAGCCCTATTTTGCCAAGGGTGTTCTACTCTGGGTGGATGGCTCAGCGGACTTGGTGGCCGTCGCCGAGGCGGTGGCCGAGAACGAGCATGGCAAGGTTCGCCAATGGCTTGAAAGTGGTGTTCTGAGCAAGATGGAAGACAGTTGTGCAGAAGATCTGGCCACGCGCGACCCGCAACTTTGGGCGGTGGTCATAGTCCCATGGGTGTTGGTGCAAGAGCGCGCGCAAGCGTCTACTGCGCACTAAAGCGGTGCGTTGACGGTCTCTTTTGTGGCCGCGTCAAAAACTTAGTTAGGGAGTTCGAACATGTTCAAGCCGGGACATTTGCATCGCGTTAACCGCGACGAGGCCGACGGCCAGCCTGTTTACAGCGTCGACTTGTACTACCACATCAAGTTTTTGCCGGATGGCAATCGTAAGTTGGTCATGACCATGTTGGGCAATGTTGCTGGCGAGGCCTTTCAGGAAGAGTTCGAGCTGAGCAAGGAAGAAGCCCCCAATTTTGGCAGTGTCGCCAGCCGGATCGCGCAAAAGTACGGCTTGCCGACCCAGACAGGTCTGATCGCCAAGAACCATGATGAATACGATCAGATGTTCGCCGACATTCGCTCAAAACTAGAAGCGCCGGAGCCTTTACCGGTCAGCGCTGCACCCGCCATGACCGTGGATCGTTACATTCCCGGCCACTTGCATCGGGTGAATCTGGTGGCGACCAAAGACCGGCCGGCATTCAACGTCGATATTTATTACGATGTGGTGCAAGACCCGGCGGAAGGCAAGATGCTGCATATCGAATTGATCGGTCAGGTGTCGGGCACCTCATTTGAAGAGTCGTTCAAGCTGCATAGCGATACGGCATACAACTTTGCCAGCGTGATTACCCGCGCCGCGCACAAGCACGGGATTCCGGTGAACCAGAGCCTGATCATGCGTAATCACAAGGAATACGACCTGATGTTTGCCGACATTCGCAAGCGCCTGGATTTGCACGCAGGCGATCCGATCAATCTCGATCATCTGGACAGCGACGGACTCTGATCGCCTGATGCTGGGTTGGCCTTAGTTGCTGACCCAGCGTTGACGTATCCAGCCACTGAACGCATCGACGCCAAGCACCAGAATCAGCATGGCGATGATTACGCTTGAAGCCTGTGCTTCCTGAAACAGGCTGAGGTGGAAGTAGAGCATCTGGCCTAGGCCACCTGCGCCGACAAAGCCGAGCACGCTGGCCATGCGGATATTATTTTCCCAGCGGTACAGGGTGTAGGCGATGAGTTGTGGCCACACCTCCGGCAACGTCCCATAACAGAACGCGACCAGCTTCGAACCACCCGCCAGGCGGATTGCCTGTGCCGGTTCATCCGGTGTGTTCTCCAGTGCTTCGGCAAACAGCCGGCCCAGTACGCCCGCCGTGTGCAGGGCCAATGCCAGGGTGCCGGCATTGGGGCCAAGGCCGGCCGCGAGCACGACCAGCGCGGCCCAGACCAATTCCGGAATCGCCCGCAGTGCGTTCAGCAGCAGCCGGCTGCCATTGAGCGCCAGCCAGCCAAAGCGTCCCGCCGCAGGCAGTGCCAACAACAGCCCAAGAACTGCCGCAAGCAAGGTGCCGATGGATGACATGGCCAGAGTTTCCAGCGCGCCTTTGCCGATGGCGCGCCAGTGTTCGGCTGAAAAATCAGGGCTGAAAAAGCCGTTGGCGTAACTGGCCATCTGGCTCAGACCATCAGCAGCGAACAGCAGGCGCAGATCAATGTTGAGGTATTGGAACGACGCCACCACTGCAATCAACAGCACGGCGATCAGGCCATAATTGACTGCGTACTTCATTGCAGCCTCGCCCGCAGCACACGGCTCAGTTGATCGGCGAGTAACACCAGCAGCAGGAAGGTCAGCAACATACTGGCAACTTCACCGCCGGCAAACATGCGCAACGACAAATCAATTTGCTGGCCCAGCCCGCCGGCTCCGACAAAACCCATGACGACCGAGGCGCGCACCGCGCATTCCCAGCGATACACGGTGTACGAAAGCATTTCGGCAGAGGCATTGGGCAGCACGCCGTAGGTGAACGCCAGCAGACGCGGGCTGCCGGCGACCAGCAAGGCCCGGCTTGGGCGCGGGTCGACCGACTCGAAAATTTCCGCGTAAACCTTGCCAAGCATGCCGCTGTAGGTAATCGCAATCGCCAGCACCCCAGCAGTCGGACCCAGGCCAACGGCGCGCACGAAAAGCAATGCCCACACCACCTCTGGCACGCTGCGCAGCAAGATAAGTACGCCACGTACTGGCCAGCGCAACGCCTGCGACCACCACGCCGGACGCCCGTTACGGTGCGCAGCAGACAACGACAGCGCGCGGCTGGCAAGCAGTGAGCATGGAATGGCGAGCAGCAAAGCCAGCGCCATGCCGGCAGTGGCGATAGCCAGGGTTTCGAGTGTGGCCTTGAGCAGAATCTGCAGGAACTCGGGATCATGCGCCGGCGGCCAGAAACCGCTGAGGAACTGGCCCATGGTTTTGCTGTTTTCAGGATCGAACAACACCCCCAGATCAACTTCACTGAGCCTGATACCCGGCCACAGCAGCACAATTGCCAGCAGCGTCAGGCCTAACCGGGGCAGTGCAGCCGGATCGCGATCGTGGGCTTTCAGCATCGTGGAATCTGAATCACGGTGGGTGTCTGCACAGTAATGCTCGGCTCGGGCTGCAGCTGTTCATTGGCGTACAGTGCGTCGAGTTGCGCCTGGCTGACTTGCTCGCTTGGCAGGTCAAAAACAATGCGTCCGGCGCGCACGCCGATTACCCGTGGGAAATGCGCCATGGCCAGGTCCACCGCATGCAGGCTGGCGAGCAGGGTGACGCCGCGGGCGGCTGCTTCACTGCTGAGCACGCTGAGTGTATGGCCGGCCAGAACCGGGTCCATTGCCGACACGGGCTCATCGGCAAGGATGATTTGCGGGCTTTGGTAAAGCACGCGGGCGATGCCGACACGTTGTAATTGCCCACCGGAAAGCTGGTCGCAACGCTCAAACAGTTTGTCTGCCAGATCCAGCCGTGCCAGCGCCGCTTTGGCGCCGCTGATGTCGACTGGATAGAGCAGGTTGAGCAAGCTTTTGAAGGCCGACCACTCACCGAGTTTGCCGGCAAGAATCGCCGTTACCACGCGTTGGCGCGGCGGCAAAGGTGGCGCCTGATGGATCAGGCCGATACGCGCACGCAGGCGCTGGCGTTGGCGAGTGCCGATTTGCCAGGGCTGTTGTTCGAGCAGGCTGATTGCGCCGCTGGTGGGCTGCAAGCTGGTGGCAAGCAAACGCAGCAGAGTGGTTTTACCCGCACCGGAGGGGCCGATAATCGCGACGCGCTCAGCCGGTTTTACCCGTAAATCAATATCACTGAGCGCAACGTGACCATTGGCGTGGGTAACACCCACGCCTTCAAGCGTTAAATTCACTTCAACAGGCCAGCTGCGCGCGCTGCTTCCTCAATGCCTGCATAGTTCTCAGGCTTGGTTTCGATAAAGCGGCTGGCGGCCTGCAGATCCAGAATGGCTTTCTGCTCGGGGTTAGCCGGATCCAGTGCAAGGAACGCGGCCTTGATTTTGGCTTGTAGGGCCGGATCGAGAGTGCCGCGAACGGTCCAGTTGTAGTCGTAGTAAGTCGGGGTCGTGGCGATCACTTTGACTTTAGTGGTGTCGACCTTGCCAGTCGCAACCAGTTTGTCCCACACCGATGCGTTGAGCACGCCGCCATCGGCCTTGCCAGCTTGTACCCAGGCAGCGGTGGCATCGTGAGCGCCCGAGTAGGCAACGCGGCTGAAGAATTCTTCCGGTTTGATCCCGTCTTTGAGCATGAAGTAGCGCGGCATCAGGCTGCCGGAAGTCGAGGAAACCGAACCGAAGGCGAAGGTTTTGCCTTTGAGGTCTTTAACCGATTTCACGGCAGGGTCGGCGCTGATGAATTTGCTGGTGAATTCGGCGTCCTGCTCACGCTGCACCAGTGGCACGGCGTTGCCGGTTTTCAGGCGAGTCTGCACGAAGGTGAAACCACCCAGCCAGGCCATGTCGAGGCGATCAGATGCCAGCGACTCAACCACTGCGGCGTAATCGGCTACCGGCACAAACTCGACCTTCATGCCAAGTTGTTGCTCAAGGTAGGCGCCCAGTGGTTTGAACTTGCGCAGCAGTTCGGTCGGGGCTTCATCGGGGATGGCCGAGACGCGCAAAACATCAGCAGCGTTGGCGAAAACAGCAGAGAGCGACAGGGCGATGCCTGCAGCGAGTACAAAAGTACGCTTGATCATGACGGGTTCTCCGGTTCAATAGCGGGGAAAGCGGGCGAATTATAGAGGTAATTGCCATGCAATGGGCGCGCGCAGCATACCGTGTTGCAGGTTTATCGGTGATAAATGTTTAGCAAAACCGCGCATGCGCGGCTGAGGCCGCAGTTAATGCGCGGAGAATGTGCCTTGTTGGATACCAGCTGCTTAGTTGACGTGCATTGCTGCGGGCTACTGCTCCAGCGCCTGCCCCCACACCGCAAATTCATTACCGCTGGGTTCGATGAAGTGAAAACGGCGGCCACCGGGGAAGCTGTAAATGGCTTTGTTGATCTGCCCGCCAGAAGTGCTGACCTTGTTCAGTGTCGCTTCCAGGTCATCGCTGTACAGCACTACCAGCGCGCTGCCGTTGGCGGTGGTGGCGGCCATATCGGCGCGATAAAAGCCACCGTCCAGGCCGCGTCCTGAGAACGCGCAATAGTCCGGGCCGTAATCATCGAAGGTCCAGCCGAATGCGCGATTGAAGAAGGCTTTGGTTGCTTCAAGATCGCGCGCGGCAAACTCGACGTAATTGATTGTCTCGTGGCTGGGCATTTCAGCTCCTTTGGCTGAGCGTATGAAGGTCTTGTCAGTAAAGGGTATTTTCCTTCAATCCGCACGCGCGCAAGGCCGTTACCGTGAGCGCCTGATAACCACGAGTGAGGGGAGTGTATGAGTATCTGGGTGTCGATGGCCGCATTTGCGCTGGCCTCATCAATCACACCGGGGCCGGTGAATATCGTCGCACTGAGCGCGGGCGTGCAGTTTGGACTGCGGGCCAGCTTGCGCCATGTAACCGGCGCCACGGTTGGCTTCTGCCTGTTGCTGGTGTTGATCGGTTTGGGGCTGCACGAGGTATTGCGCGCCTGGCCGCCGCTGACCCGGTTCATTCAATTGGGCGGCGTGGCTTTCTTGCTGTTCATGGCCTACAAACTTGCGGTCGATGATGGACAGATCAGGCGTGACGAGAAGGCGAGTGCGCCCTCAATGCTCTATGGCGCGACGTTGCAGTGGCTCAACCCCAAGGCATGGATGGCCTGCGTTGCCGGCATGGGCTTGTTTGTTGAAGAGGGAAATTTGCGTCAGGTTGCCGAGTTCAGCCTGATTTACTTCGCGGTCTGTTACGTCTCGATTGCCTGTTGGGCAGTGGCGGGCAGTTACTTGCGCGGCGTGCTTGAAACACCGGCGGCAATGCGCCTGTTCAACCGGCTGATGGCAGCGCTGTTGGTGGCTTGCTGCGTGTATTTGCTGCTGAGCTGATTCAGCCGCGATATTGCCCGGGCGTCGCCGCCAGGTGCTGTTTGAAGGTGCGTTGCAGGTGCGCCTGATCGGCAAAACCGGCGGCCAGCGCCGCTTCGGCAATCACCTCGCCGCGTTGCAGTAAACGCTGCGCCAGTTGCACGCGCTGATTGGTCAGATACGCGTGCGGAGTCATCCCGAAATGCTGGGCAAAGGCGCGGATCAGGTACGAGCGTGAAAGCCCCGCGACAGCACAGATTTGCTCAAGGCTCAGCGGCTCGGCGCAATGGGCCTGGATATAGTCGGCGGCGCATTGCAGCTTTGCATGCACGGCAGATGTGAGTTCAGCGTCAGGCTCATTTGCCGTCAGTTCGCCGTGCATTTGCACAAAGAATTGCTCGGCGGCGGTGTGTTTTTGCGCTGTGCTCAGCGCCGCGTCAGTTAACTGCATATACAGCTGGTTCAGCGCGCTAAACAGCTGTTGTGAGTGAGTAAGAATCGGCTTGTAAGGTTGAAAACAGTGCGCGGCCGATGAGTCGAGCTGCGCCTGTATGGCGGCCAGCCATTGGCAGTCGACGTAGAACATCCGGTACGACCAAGGCTCGCCATCAATCGGATTGCAGGCATGCACCACCTGCGGATTCATCAACACCACGCAGCCTTCGCTGATCACTTGCTGCTGGTCACCGCTAATGTAGGTGCACTGGCCCGAGGTGATGGCGCCGATTGAAAAGTGCGCATGCGCGTGGCGCGCATAACAGACCTTGCGGCCATCGAGAATTGACCGCGCCTCGATAAAGGGCAGCGCTGCGGCTCGCCAGAATGTCGGCACGGTCAGGCTCATGGCGCTTACTCGGCAATCGCGGCAATAACCGACACTTCAACCAGCAGTTCCGGGCTGGCCATGCTCGCCTCGACACAGGCGCGGGCTGGCGCGAAGCCTTCTGGAACCCAGCTGTCCCATACGCTGTTCATTCCGGCGAACAAGCTCATGTCCTTGATGTACAGAGTGGCGGAAAGGATGTGCTTGCGGCTGCTGCCAACCGATTCCAGCAGCGCATCGACCTTGGCCAGCATGGTCCGGGTTTGTTCCTCAATGCCCGCCGTGCGGTCTTCTGCAACCTGGCCGCAGAGATAGGCAGTGTTGTTGTGGACAACTACGCGGCTCATGCGGGCAGAGGTTTCGTGACGGCTGATGTTCATGGGATTCCTTATTTTTAAGCAGGGTCAATCAAGGCCACAGATGGCGATTTACACCAGTATTCTGCAGGCCTGCGAGCCCCTAGTCTAATCGGCAAACAGGGTGAATGACGAACCGGCTTTGGGTTTAAGATAAGCCCTCGCCAACCATGGAGTCATTTATGTCTGGGTCGCTGCCTGCTGTAGCTTTTGCCGGAATAGGCCTGATGGGCCTGCCAATGACCCGCCGCTTGCTTGCGGCGGGCTATCCGTTGACGGTGTGGAATCGCTCGCCGGACAAATGCCAGCCGCTGCTCGATGCCGGTGCCCGCGCCGTCAACAGCCCGGCCCAGCTGTGTGACGATGCCGAGATCATCATGCTGTGTCTGGCCGATACAAGCGTGGTGCGCGAGGTGGTATTTGGCCCGGGCGGCATTGTCGAGAATGCCAGGCCCGGCCAGTTGCTGGTGGACTTTTCCAGCCTTGAGCCCAGCGCAACCCGGCAGATGGCCGCCGAGCTTGAGCAGCGCACCGGCATGCGCTGGGTGGATGCGCCAGTATCCGGCGGTACGCCGGGCGCTGAAAACGGCACGCTGGCGATCATGGCCGGTGGCCGCGTGGAGGACATCGAACGGGTGCGGCCGCTGCTCGATAATTTAGGTCAGCGCCTCACGCGCATGGGCGATGTTGGCGCCGGGCAGGTGACCAAGGTCTGCAACCAGATGATCGTCGCCTGCAACGCGCTGGTGATCGCCGAGGTCGTGGCCTTGGCGGAAAAATCGGGTGTCGATGCCACGCTGATTGCCTCGGCGTTGGCCGGCGGTTTCGCCGACTCCAAGCCACTGCAGATTCTCGCACCGCAGATGGCCAGCAGCGAGTTTGAGCCGATCAAGTGGCATGTGCGTACACTTCTCAAAGACCTCGATACAGCGGTCAAACTATCCCGCGAAACCGCGTCGTCTACGCCCGCGACTGGCCTGGCTGCGCAACTGATGCGCCTGCATGCCAGTCAGGGCAACGCGGCGCGAGACCCATCCACCCTGATTGAAATGTACCGGGAGCCGAAGGCATGAAAATCGCTGCAAACCTGTCGATGATGTTTACCGAAGTCCCGCTGATCGAGCGCATTCTGGCCGCTCGCGTGGCTGGCTTTGACGGTGTCGAAGTGCAGTTCCCGTATGAAGTCCCGGCGATTCGCTTCAAGGAGGCGCTGGAGCGTGCAGACATGCCGCTGGTGCTGATCAACTTGCCAGCCGGTGATTTCATGGATGGCGGCGCTGGTCTTGCCGCCGTGCCGGCACGCCAGGCCGAGTTCGATGCGGCGCTGGAGCAGACGCTCAGCTACGCCGCGATGGTGCGTCCGGCCTCGGTGAATATCTTGCCGGGACGTCTTGCTCAGGGCGTCAGTCGTGAGCAGGCGCTGGCCACTCTGGGCGCCAACCTGCGCAAGAGCGCAGAAGCGTTTGCACAGCTGGGCATTAAACTGGTCGCAGAGGCGATCAATCCGCTGGATATGCCAGGCTTTCTGATCAACACGCCGGAGCATCTGGATGAGTTGATTCGTCTGGTTGATCATCCCAACTTCATGGCCCAGTACGACCTTTATCACATGGCGCGGCAGGGCATTGCGCTGGACGCCGGAGTTGCCTTGTTGGCCGGGCGAATTGGCCACGTGCAATTTGCCGATTGTCCGGGACGCGGGGCACCTGGGACCGGTGAGGTCGATTTTGCACCGGCAATGGCGGCGCTGAAAGCCAGTGCTTATCAGGGTTGGATCGCGGCGGAATATCGTCCCGGCGATGCGGGCACGGCGGCGAGTCTGGGCTGGTTAGCTGAGTGGCGCAAAACCCTCGTCAGCTAAGCCTGCTGCGGTTATTGGGTTGAGGCGACCACGGTCACATTGCCGGCCTCGACCCGATTACGTCCCAGCGCCTTGGCGCGATACAGGCGCTGGTCGGCCTGCTGGATCAGTTCGTCAAGGTTTTGCCCCTTTTGCCATTGGGCCACCCCGAAGCTTGCGGTGAACGACACCTCAGGCGTGATCGGCGTATTGGCGATCAGGCTGCGCAGTTTTTCAGCCATGCTGCTGGCTTGCGAAAGATCGGTGTGCGGCATCAATAACAGGAACTCCTCACCGCCCCAGCGGCAGAGGCTGTCCGCTTCGCGCAGGTGCTGCTGGAGCAGCTCGCTGAGGCAGGCCAGGGTTTGATCGCCAACCTCGTGACCGTATTGGTCGTTAATGGCCTTGAAGTGATCGATATCAAAAAACAGCAGGCTCAGAGCAAAGTCGTAGCGCTCGGCACGGCGGATTTCGATGTTGGCGACTTCCTCCAGCTTAAGGCGATTCCACAAGCCGGTAAGGCGATCGGTATTGGCCAGTTTTTCCAATTGCTGGTTGGTTTTCAGCAGTTCGTGCTCAACCTCTATCCGCGCGGACACCTCTCGGCGCAGGCGGCGTGTCAGTCGCGCCAGACGCAAGGCAAATGCGCCCACCAACAATAACACCAGCAGGCTGGCAGCGAGCAAGGCATACAAGCGGCTGTAATCGACGGGTTCTTTGTGGTGATAAATGAATTGCTCAAGGTCGAGCGGACCATCGGCCATGCCCAGCTCTTTATAGCTGGCGGCGATGGTTTTCCAGCGTCCCGGGTTCATGTGGCCGATTTGCACCAGTTCCGGCATCACCAGCTCGCGGATTGCCTCGGCTTCAAAGCGCAGGTGCTCAAGGCTCTTGTTTGGCGCGTATTGCGCGTGGATAACCGCAACCGTTTCTTCGATATGATCCAGCGCGTATTGCCAGCCCTGCAAGCTCGCACGAACAAAGGCGTCGACCATCTCCGGGCGTTGCTCGATCAGGGTTGTGCGCGTGGTAAGGATGTCGTTGTAGAAGTTGACCCCGTATTCGCGGGGCCGGATCAGCCGGTACGGCACACCTTGTTGCTCGAGCCAGAAGGGCTCGTTGGTGCTGTAGCCGTCGTAGGCATCAATCTTGTGATCGATAAGGTCCTGTGGATTGAAACTGGCGTTGGTGATGTTCAGGTTGTTGAGGCTTATCCCTTCGCGCAACAGGGTCAGGCGCAGCTCGGCACTTTCCGGCAAGGGCAGCAGCATCAGGCGCTTATCGGCAAGGTCCAGCGGCGTGAAAATATTTGAGTCCGCCAGCACAATCCAGGCGCTGGGTGAGCTTTGCATGATCGCCGCCAGTGCAACCACCGGCTTGCCTTGCATGTGCGCGATCACCAATCCACTGTTGGCGACGGCAAAGTCGCTTTCGCCGGAGAGCATGCTGTCGATGGCCTTGGGCGCATTCGGCCCACCCTCAACGATATCCACATCCATGCCGGCCTCGCGATAGAAGCCTTTTTCCTTGGCCATGTAATAGCCGGCAAACTGAAATTGGTGCAGCCAGCGGAGTTGCAGGCGAATAGGTTCTGCAGCGGCGAGAGGCGATGTCAGACAACAGAGCAGGACTGTTGTGATAATCAGCAGATTCCCGAGCTTGGTCGCTCGGCAGAAGCGGCGTATCGCGCTCATGGATTCCTTTCGCAATCGGCGAGTGTCGAGTACTGGTGTGCAGTGTGCCATCAAATGGGCATCATCTGAAAGCCAAGTGTAGAACACCCGCGCCTGTACTCGAGTCCGTTTGCTTGAACCTTGTAAAGAGACAGTCTCCATTAGTGCCCTAAAACCCTGAAAAAAACAAGGTTACTCGGGCACCCTGGACTGTTCTTTATCCCGCGACCAACACCCGAATGGCTTCCAGGCGCAGCGCTGCCTTGTCCAGTGCTGCCAGGCCTTTGCTGCGGATTTGGCGCAAGGTTTCCAGTTCGCTGTCGCGCACACTCGGGTTGACTGCCTGCAGGGCGGTCAAGCGGGCAAGCTCTTCATCGAGATCAGCCGCCAGACGATGTTTAGCGTCGGCAACACGCTCCAGATGGCGCGGTGAAACCTTGTCTTCGCCGACACTGATCTGCGGGTTGAGCGCATCACGCTGCGCCTGCACAAACTTGTTGGCGCTGGCGCGTGGCACGCTTTCGAGCTGGTCGTTGAGGGTTTCGAACGCCACCTTGCTGGCCAGATCATTGCCATTGGCGTCGAGCAGGCAACGCAATGCAGCGGGTGGCAAGTAGCGACCCAATTGCAGTGCGCGTGGCGCTACTACTTCACTGACGTAAAGCAGCTCAAGCAGAACGGTACCTGGCTTGAGGGCCTTGTTTTTGATCAGCGCGACGCCGGTGTTGCCCATTGAGCCTGAACGCACCAGATCCATGCCGCCTTGAACCATTGGGTGCTCCCACGTGAGGAACTGCATGTCTTCGCGGGCCAATGCCAGGTCGCGGTCATAAGTGATGGTCACGCCTTCGTCGCTGCCCAGCGGGAAGCTGGCATCGAGCATTTTCTCGCTCGGGCGCAGGATCAGGGCATTGTCGGAATGGTCTTCGCTGTCGATACCGAAAGCGTTGAACAACTGTTCCATGTAGATCGGCAGGGCGAATTGGTCGTCCTGTTCGAGAATTTCCTCGACCAGCTGCTCGCCTTCGCCAGCACCGCCCGAGTTGAGTTCCAGCAGGCGGTCGCGGCCAGCGTGCAGTTCATCTTCAAGGCGCAGACGCTCTGCTTTGCATTCGTCAGCCAGTTCTTGCCATTGGCCGTCATCACCGCCTTCAAGCAGTGGCAGCATGCGGCTGCCGAACTTATGCTGCAGCGCGTTGCCGGTCGGGCAAGTTGCGAGGAACGCGTTCAGCGCTTCGTGATACCACTGGAACAGGCGCTCTTGCGGGCTGTTTTCCAGATACGGCACGTGCAGTTGAATGCGGTGCTTCTGGCCAATACGGTCGAGACGGCCAATGCGCTGCTCAAGCAGATCCGGGTGAGCCGGCAGATCGAACAGCACCAAATGATGGGCAAACTGGAAGTTGCGACCTTCGCTGCCGATTTCCGAACAGATCAGTACCTGAGCGCCAAACTCTTCGTCCGCAAAGTATGCCGCTGCCCGGTCGCGCTCAAGAATGCTCATGCCTTCATGGAACACAGTCGCCGGGATGCCGGAGCGAACACGCAGGGCGTCTTCGAGATCCATGGCCGTTTCGGCGTGCGCACAAATCACCAGCACCTTGAACTTCTTGAGCATCTTCAGGGTGTCGATCAACCACTCTACGCGTGGGTCGATGCGCCACCAGCGCTGCTCGTCCTCAACCTCAGGCTGGGCCTGATAGCTGACCTCGGGATAAAGATCCGGGTGCTCGCCAATTGGCAGCTCCAGGTATTCGTCCGGGCTCGGCAGCGGGTAGGGGTGCAGTTCGCGCTCGGTGAAGCCTTGTACCGCCGCGCGGGTGTTACGGAAAAGCAGGCGGCCGGTGCCGTGGCGGTCGAGCAGCTCGCGCACCAGTCGCGCAGACGCCTCGGCGTCACCCTTGTTCACCGCATCCAGCAGCTCTTCGCCTTCGGCGCCGAGGAAGTCATGCACGGTTTTATGCGCACCGGCAGAGAGCTGGCCGTGGTCGAGCAGTTCTTGAACAGCTTCGGCAACCGGGCGGTAGTTGGCGCTTTCGGCGCGGAACGCTTCAAGGTCATGGAAACGGTGCGGGTCGAGCAGGCGCAAGCGCGCAAAGTGGCTGTCTTGTCCCAATTGCTCTGGCGTTGCGGTGAGCAGCAGGACGCCTGGGATAACCTCGGCAAGCTGTTCGACCAGCGCATATTCCGGGCTGCTTTTTTCCGGATGCCAAACCAGGTGATGGGCCTCGTCGACGACCATCAAATCCCAGCCGGCAGCGAACAATGCGTCTTGAGCTTTCTCGTCTTCACGCAGCCACTCGAGCGCGACCAGCGCCAGCTGGCAATCTTCAAACGGGTTGCTGGCATCGCTTTCGATGAAACGTTCGGCGTCAAACAGGGCGACGTCGAGGTTGAAGCGGCGGCGCATTTCGACCAGCCACTGGTGCTGGAGGTTTTCCGGCACCAGAATCAGGATGCGGCTGGCACGGCCCGAAAGCAGTTGGCGGTGAATAACCAGACCGGCTTCGATGGTTTTACCCAGACCCACTTCGTCTGCCAGCAGTACGCGCGGCGCAACCCGGTCGGCTACTTCGCGGGCGATGTGCAGCTGGTGCGCGATCGGTTGGGCACGCACGCCGCCCAAGCCCCACAGTTTCGACTGCAGTTGTTTGCTGGTGAATTCGAGCGTGCGATAACGCAGGCCGAACCAGGCCAGTGGATCAATCTGCCCGGCAAACAGGCGGTCGCTGGCAAGACGGAACTGGATGAAGTTGGAGAGCTGAGTCTCCGGCAGCGTAATGCTCTGATGCTGCTCATTGAGGCCGTGATAAACCAGCAGGCCGTCGATATCGTCGACTTCCTGTACGGTCAGTTTCCAGCCTTCGAAATGAGTGATCTCGTCACCAGGAGAAAAGCGCACGCGGGTCAGCGGTGCATTGCGCGCCGCGTATTGGCGTGTTTCGCCCGTCGCCGGGAAGAGCACAGTGAGCATGCGGCCTTCCTGCATGAGGATGGTTCCCAAGCCCAGCTCCGCTTCGCTGTCACTAATCCAGCGTTGCCCCGGTTCAAACTGCGCCATGCCTGTCTCCTGTGCGTGAAAAAGCCGACTATGGTAACGGAACCGAGACCCAAGACCCAAGGCGCATTATCAGATTCCGCTTATGATTAATGGCAAAAGTGTAGCGAGGCTCGACTCAAGTAGTGATCACCGGGGCCGACAGTCTGACAAAAGGAGAATCAATGCATGTTGCCGCCGATACCGCAGAGCCTGCCGCCCGTAACGGCGCAGCAAGATGTCAATAAACCCAAACCGGTGGTTGCCGCCGTGACGCCGGCTGCCGAGACGTCGAGCGAGAGCGCGTTGAATCTCGATAAGCGCCATCCTCAGGATGTTCAGGACTTATTGCGCGAAGAACAGCGTCGCCGCCAGCGTCAGGTTATGGACGCTGCGCCGGACGGCGAGGAAGAGGCCGAGTCGGCTGAACCTGTAGCTGAGCATCCACTAATCGAGGACGACTTGCCGCGTCAGGGCGTGTGGGTTGATATTGAAGTTTGAGGCCTGCAATTATCTCAAATCACCTGCAATTGCCGGGAACACCCATGAGTTTGTTTGACCAGAGCACTCTGCCGTTAGCCGATGGCGAGCTTGAATGGCACGCGCACTGGTTGGACGCGGAGCGTGCGAGTCAGCTATTGCAGCAACTGATCGAACAGACGCCCTGGCAGCAACCCGAACTGCAGCTGTACGGCAAGCGCCACCTCGTGCCCCGCCTGGAGGCTTGGTATGGCGATGCCGAGGCCAGTTACCGCTACAGCGGTTACACCCATGTGCCGTTTCCATGGACGCCGCTGCTCAGTGAGATTCGCCAGCAAGTGGAGGCCGCCGCAGGCCAGCCATTCAATGGGCTGCTGCTGAATTATTACCGCGATGGACAGGACTCAATGGGCTGGCACAGCGATGATGAGGCCGTGCTGGGGCGCAATCCGGTGATCGCCTCGTTGAGCCTCGGCGGCACGCGGCGCTTCGATCTGCGCCGCAAAGGCCAGAGCCGAATTGAACATTCGCTTGCACTTGAACACGGCTCGCTACTGGTCATGCGCGGCCCAACACAGCATCATTGGCAGCATCAGGTGGCGAAAACCCGCAGTGCGTGCGAGCCTCGCCTGAATTTGACCTTTCGTTTATTACGGTTACCAGCATGAGTGGCGACGATAATCTGATCGACTTTTCGACCGAGCGCAGCAAGCGCATCCATGACCTGCACGACAAAAAACTCGATGACATGCGCAAGGTCTTCGAGCAGGTGCTGCCTCTTAGCAAGGCTAAAAAGAAGCCGGGCAAGAAACCCAAGAAGCGCTAACTCCCTCATCTACCGCTGATTTTCTTGATCCAGATCAGTGTCTATAGCTTGCTCTCGCCAATGCCTGCGGCCTGTTGATCCAAGTCAAGTTTTGCTTTGCGCTGATCCTTTAACTTTAAGCCATCGAGACAAGGTTAGTCCTTAGGAGGCTTTTATGTTTTTTGATCATGTCGTTTTCGCTGGTGTTGCCGTGGTAGCGCTCATGTTCGTCTTCTTCGGCGGTGTCGGATATTTCATCTGGAAGGACGCTCACGACCACAAATAGGGTCTGGTTCTTCCGATCAAGAGCACGCAAGGCAGTTTGGGCGACTTCATTAAGTCGCCTATTTTTTTGGCTTTTTTCAGCACTCTTCGCCATGAAGTAGTGGCATTTCGCCGTGGCAGAACAAAAAGCCTGCGGCGGCATCTTTCCCTTCATATACTTCATTGTATATAGTTAGCAGGCTAATGGTTTGCTTGCTATCACTGTCGTTCTGGCCGTGATCCGCTACCTTCTTATTGTGTAATCCTATTGGTTCCCGCCATGCGCGATACCTTGTTGGCGCTTTTCGCGCCAAGAACTCAAGCGGTGCAATTCGCGATC
Organism: Pseudomonas marincola; assembly: GCF_900682675.2. NCBI lineage: Bacteria > Pseudomonadati > Pseudomonadota > Gammaproteobacteria > Pseudomonadales > Pseudomonadaceae > Pseudomonas > Pseudomonas marincola. The sequence goes on from NZ_LR215729.2 coordinate 1,408,872, forward strand.
AAGACTGTGCTTGGCGGTTTACTGGCGCTTTGGCTGGCCATGCGCCTTGGGCTCGAAGAACCCTCATGGTCGCTGATGACTGCTTTCATCGTGGCCCAACCGTTATCCGGCATGGTGGTGCAGAAGGGCTTGGCGCGTTTGGTTGGCACGCTGATCGGTACATCGGTTTCAGTGGTGTTCATCGCGCTGTTTGCGCAAACCCCATGGTTGTTTCTGGGGGCCTTGGGCTTGTGGTTGGCGCTGTGTACCGCTGCCGCCACCATGCTGCGCAGTGCCTGGTCGTATTCATTTTTGCTCTCGGGCTACACGGTGGCAATTATTGCCTTGCCTGCGATCTCGGTGCCTTTGACTGTGTTTGATCAGGCCGTGGCGCGCAGCACCGAAATTTGTCTGGGCATTATCTGCGCTACGTTGGTCAGCGCCATTCTCTGGCCGCAAAGGGTTGAGCACCAACTCGCCCAGCAAGCCCAGGTTGCCTGGCAGTCGGGGATCAACGCGGCGCGTCTTGCGCTTAACGGCGAAGCGCACGCCCGCAGGGGCTTGCTCGAGGTCCTGGGCCGGTTGGTGGCCGTGGACTCGCAGCGAGAACACGCCTGGTTCGAAGGCAATCGCGGCCGCCAACGGGCGGCGGCACTGCGGGTGTTGAGTCGTGACCTGCTCGGGGTCTTGCGCCTGGCCCGGGGTGTGGCGCGTCAATGGCGGCAATTGTCGTCTGAGCAGGCCGATGCCTTGCAAACCTGGCGTTCGCAAGTGAGTGAGGTGCTCCAGCAAACGCAGGTTGAGCAATTTCAGGTGCTGGCGGAAAAGCTCTCGAAAGAGGCGCTGGAGCCGCACTGGAGCGCCGAGCAGCAATTTTGTCTGGAGCGTCTGGCGCTGTTGATGCACCGGGTGCAAACCGCGAGCGAGTCGTTGCACGCCGTTGAGGTGGGCGTCGCCCCCGATGATGCGCCGGAGCCTTTGTCATGGCACCGCGACTGGCAGACTTCGGCGGTTTACGGGGCACGCAGTGCGCTGGCTTTCTTGTCGCTGTCGGCATTCTGGATCGCAACAGCCTGGACAGCGGCATCCGGCGCACTGTTGTTATGCGCGGTGGTTTGCAGCCTGTTTGCCAGCCGTGATAACGCGGCGCAAATCGGCATGATGTTTCTGCGCGGTATTCTCCTGGCGATCCCCGTGGCATTTGTGGCCGGCGAGTTGTTGTTGCCGCAGGTCACCGGTTTCCCCATGCTGTGTATCGTCATGGGCGCTCCTTTGTTCTTCGGCGCACTGGGCATGGCCAACCCGAAAATTGGCGCCACGGCGACCTCGTTCTGCCTGCATTTCATTGTGCTGATCTCGCCGCAAAACAGCATGGCCTACGATGTCGACTACTTCCTCAACAGTGCATTGGCCATGCTGATCGGGGTCGGTTTTGCGGTATTGGCGTTCAATCTGGTGACGCTGCGTAATCCGGTATGGCATGGGCAGCGCTTGCTCAAGGCCATTCGCGCGGATTTGGCGCGGCTGACCAATCGCCGCCTGGTCGATGCCGAGAACTGGTTTGGTGGGCGCATGGCTGACCGCTTGTTGCAGTTGGCGCGGCATTACCCGGCGCTGCCGGATGCAACACGCAGTCGCTGGGATGATGGTGTCGCCAGCCTTGATCTGGGGGATGAGTTAATCCACCTGCGCGGCTGCCTCGCGGCTGCGGGTTCCGGGCTGGAAGCGGTCGAGAGCGACTTCATGGCGTGTCTCGAAGAGTTCTTGCTCGATGGCCCGAACAATGGCCGTGAAGACGCACTGGAGCAGGCTGGTGAGCGACTGCTGGCCGCTATTCGCAGTCAGCCATCGCGGATTGAATTGCGTCTGGCGCAAGCTGCACTTTTGCAATTGCGCGGTGGCTGGCGGCACTGGCGCGCCATACAAGGGGAGGCTTATGGGGTTGCATGAATGGTCGGTGGGTGGCGTGCTGCTCAGCCCCTTTTTGATTTACGCGGTGCTGGCGCTGCTATTGACCGGCTTGCTGCGGTGGCTGTTGCAGCGTGTGGGGTTTACCCGCTGGATTTGGCACGAAGCACTGTTTGATTTCGCATTATTTATTTGCGTGCTGGCCGCGGTTGTAGCGGTGCTCGGGCACTAGTATTGGTCAACCAGGAAGCAACGCTGCGGCGTTGCCGAAGCAGGGGAGAAGTTCATGGGTTCAACGATTCGAGTTGGCATAACGTTGGCGTTGGTGGTGGCCGCGTTATTCGCCGGCAATTGGGTATGGCAGTACTACATGTACTCGCCATGGACCCGTGATGCCCGCGTGCGCGCCGATGTTGTGACCATTGCTCCCGATGTTTCCGGCGCTGTGGTGTCGATGCCGGTGAGTGACAACCAGACGGTCAAAGCCGGCGACCTGCTGGTGAGCATTGATCCCGAGCGTTATGCCGTGGCGCTGGAACAAGCCAAGGCTGTGCAGGAAACGCGTAAGCAGCAGCTCAATTTGCGCGAGCATGAGGCCTCACGGCGGATGCGCCTTGGCCCGCAGGCGATCAGCGCCGAGGTGCGCGAGAACGCTCAGATCACTGCGCAGATTGCCCGTGGCGAATACCACGAAGCGCAAGCGGCGGTGAAACAAGCCCAGCTCAACCTGACCCGCAGCAAGCTGCTCGCGCCGCGCAGCGGGCATGTCACCAATTTGCAGCTGGCGCAGGGTAATTACGTCACCGCCGGGCAGTCGATCATGGCGCTGATCGCTGACTCTTCGTTCTACGTGCAGGCCTATTTCGAGGAGACCAAACTGTCGAAAATCAGCGTTGGCGCGCCGGTTGAAATCTGGTTGATGGGCTCGGGCAAGCCGCTTAAAGGCGAGGTCCAGAGCATCAGTCGCGGGATTACCGACCGTAACTCCAACCCGGATGGGCAGTTGCTGGCTAATGTCGAGCCGACATTCAACTGGGTGCGGTTGGCGCAGCGGATTCCCGTGCGCATCAAGTTGCTGGAAATGCCCGAAGACTTCGAACTCAGCGCCGGCATGACCGCCAGCGTGAAGGTGCTGGCCAAGCCAGCACCGGATAAACCCGCGCCTTAAAAACGCTCGATGCGCGCCGGGGTGCGTTGCATCAGTACCTTGCCTGCACGGATCGACGTCAGCGCGTGGCCCTGGCTGCGGATCATCTCGTAGTCGTTAGGCGCCGAGAGAATCAACAGGTTGGCTGGGCGGCCCACTTCAATGCCGTAACGGTCGCCAAGGTTCAGGGTGCGGGCGCTGTTGTCGGTGATCAGGTCCAGCGCACGTTGCAGGTCGGCGTAGCCGAGCATGTGGCAAATATGCAGGCCAGCTTCAAGAATACGCATGATGTTGCCGTTGCCCAGCGGATACCACGGGTCGACGATTGAGTCCTGAGCGAAGCAGATGTTCATGCCGGCGCGGTCGATTTCGGCGACGCGGGTCAGGCCGCGGCGTTTCGGGTAGGTGTCGAAGCGCCCTTGCAAGTGAATACTTTCGGTCGGGCAGGACACAAAGTTGATGCCGGACATCTTCAAAAGGCGAAACAGCTTCGAGCAGTAAGCGTTGTCGTAAGAGCCCATCGCCGTGGTGTGGCTGGCGGTTACCCGGCTGCCCATGCCACGCACGCGGGCCTCTTCGGCCAGCACTTCAAGGAAGCGCGAGTGCGGGTCGTCGGTTTCGTCGCAGTGCACATCCACCAGACAGCCGGTGCGTTCGGCCAGATCCATCAGAAACTTGATCGAGCTAACGCCCTGATCGCGGGTGTTCTCGAAGTGCGGAATGCCGCCGACCACATCCGCGCCCAACTCGACAGCCTGCTCCATCAACGCCCGGCCATTTTTGAACGATTCAATGCCTTCCTGCGGGAACGCGACGATTTGCATGTCGACCAGATGGCGGGTTTCTTCGCGCACCTCAAGCATCGATTTGAGTGCGCTCAAGGTTGGGTCTGTAACGTCAACATGGGTGCGCACATGCTGGATGCCGTGCTCGACCAGCATGCCAATGGTCTTCTTCGCACGCTGTTTGGTGTCTTCGTGGGTGACTGTGGCTTTGCGTTTACCCCACAGCTCAATGCCCTCGAACAGCGTGCCGCTCATGTTCCACGATGGATCACCGGCGGTCAGCGTGGCGTCGAGGTGAATATGCGGCTCGATGAATGGCGCGATAACCAGATTGCCCGTCGCATCCAAGTCGCCAGGGTTGCTGCTGATGGTTGGGGTTTGCGCGCTGATCTCTTTGATTCGATCCTGCTCAAGGGTAATCCGAAACAGGCCGTCGCGGCCCCGAAGGCGGGCGTTAATGATATTCATGCGGTACTCCTGGCAGGGCGGGAAGAGGACAAGCGCCAAATCAGCAAGGCGAGGCTGATATTCAGGCGGTCGTGAGGATTGCTGAACGAGTTGCCGCTCAGCGATTCGATGCGCTGGGTGCGGTAACTCAAGGTATTACGGTGGACGCCAAGGCGTTGTGCGGCCAGCGCCAGATTGCCGTTTTCCTGAAACCAGGCCTCAAGCGTTGGCATCAGCACCGGCTCATGACGCGCGTCATCACTGATGATCGGGCCGAGTACCTTGTCGACGAACTGGTCGAGCAAACTGCGGTCACGAATCGCCCCGAGCAATTCAAGTGCGCCCAGTTCATTAAAGCTGCAAACACCCAGACGCTCTGGAAAAGACTGCGCGGCAACCAGTGCCTGACGGGCCTCATTCAATGCGTGCGCGAAGCGTTCGGGGCCGTGACCGCCCGTGCTGAGGCCCAGATACAGGCGCAGCGGAGCCAGGCTCGGATTGAGTTGATTGAGCAAGGCCAACATTGCCTCACGGTTGTGTTGCTGATCGAGGCTGTTGGTGGCCGGGAGCAGGGCAATCCAATGTTCGCCCTGACAGACTGGCGAGAGCGTGTCGCCCAGCGCCTGCAACTGTTGCAGCAGGCTCTGTTGCAGGCGCTCACGACAGTCTTGCAAGCGCAGTTCGGCGTCTTCCGCAGAGAGTTGTTCAAGCAGGCGTTCACTGCCCTCAAGCTTGAACAGCGCCACCTGCCTCGGGGTTGCCAATGGCAAACCAAGGCTTTGCGCGCGCTGGCGCAGCGCCTCGAGAGACTGCACGTCGCCTTCGAGCAGTTGTTCGAGCAAATGCTGGCGCGAGCGGCCGAGCATTTGCGCTTGCACCAGCGCGGTTCCAATCGCCTGGGTGACGATGACCATTTTCAGCGCGTAGGGCTGCTCAATCAGCGGCACGTCGAGTTGCTGCGCGGCATCGATCACGCTGGGCGGGATTTGGCGGATGTATTCCGGGCCCGTCAATATCACCAGCCCGGCGGCCGCCCGCTCATGCGCCTGCTGCACCAGTGACAACAGGTTTTGCTCGGTGCGCGGATGGTTGATGCCGGTGACAAACACCAATTCGCCGCCCATGATCCATTCGGCGATATCGGTGTTCTCGGCAACATATGGCCAGCGCACCGGATTGCTTTGTGCGATTTGGCCAGCGCGCAGGCGCATGCTTTCCAGGCCGGGCAGGGCCAGAACATCCGCGACCGTAAGGCTCATTAGTTGGCCGGGCCTGATGCGCTGGTTGCGCCGTTGGTGGCACCGCTCAGCAGTTTGCTCAGAACGATATAGGCCAGCGCAGCCACTGCAATCCCGACAATCGGTGCGATCCATGGCGACAGGTAGGCGCACACGGCGCCAATGGTGTAGGCGCTGAGGCCGATCCAGTTGAATGCCGGCAGTTGGGTTTCCTGCAGTTTCGGGTAATGGCCTTTGTGGCCATAGAAGAAGTCCGCCATGATCACGCCGCCAATTGGGGGAATGATCGAGCCGAGCAGAATCAGGAACGGAATCAGCATTTCATACATGCCGGCAATCGCCAGCAAGGTGCCAATGCCAGCGCCAACCAGAGTCACCAACTTGCGGCGATTGGTACGCAGCAAATTGCAGCCCGCAGCGGCGAAGTTGTAGATGGTGTTGTCCTGAGTGGTCCAGAGGTTGAGGAACAGCATGACCACAGCGGCCATCGACAAACCTTGCAATACCAGCACCTCGACTACGTCGGGCTGCTGATAAACGATTGCGCCGTAGGCACCGGCAATAATCATCAGACCGTTGCCGATAAAGAACCCGAGCAGGCTCGAAAGCATGGCCACGCGGCCGCTCTTGGCAAAGCGCGTCCAGTTGGTGGCCTGTGTTGCGCCGCTGACGAAAGTACCGAAAACCATGGTGATGGCCACGCTCAGGGTCATGCTTTCTTTCGGTTCAATGGCCATCAGCGCGGTCATGCCGCCGGCATCGCGCGTGGCAATCCAGAGTGAGCAGCCGAGCAGAATCATCATCGCCGGAACGGCCACGCGAGAGAGCATGTCCAGGCCTTTGTAGCCGATGAACGCGGTGATGCAGAAGCCGAAACCGAACAGCACCATCAGCGGTATGGTCAATCCTTGCGGCAAGCCGAGGATTTTTACCAGCACAATGGCGATGGTGGCTGTGCCCCACGCATACCAGCCGATCTGGGTGAAACCGAGCAGCACATCAGACAGCTTGCTGCCGACTTCGCCGAAGCAGAAGCGGCCCATCAGTACCGAATTCAAGCCGCTGCGGCAGGCGATGTAACCGAGCACGGCGGCGTACAGCCCGAGCAGCAGGTTGCCGATAACGGCGGCCCAGATCAGCGAGGTGAAATCAAAGGCCATGCCGATCTTGCCGCCGGCAAACATGGTGGCGGTGAAGAAGGTGAAGCCGAAGAGCAGAATTGAGGTCGAAAACAGGCCTTTGCGAGCACCTTGCGGAACCTCGCTGAGCGGGTAGTCGCTGTCGATCTTGGAAGGGGTCATGCGCGGAACTCCACAGGGTCAGTGAAGTATTCTTCATAGCAGGCGGCGTGCCAGACTGCGTATTCGCGAAAATGCACTTCACGCTGGGTGATAGTTACAAAGCGGTTTGTGCTGCTTGCACAACAGAAGTTGCAAAGTAGACAGTTTTAACGGGGTTTATTGTGAATGATAAACAGGCGTGGTCAAGTCTGGTGCGTAGCTTTTTAGTTATGCACCAGCTTGAACGCTGCCAGCGGCGTATCACGTACGCTGGCAGGAATGCTTAGTTGACAGTGACTTGCGGCATTGTCGGCATGGTCACGGTCTGGGCTTTGCGTGGCGCAAGGATTTCAGCTTCGCCGTCGACAACCATCTCGTCGCGCTGATTGAACACCTGAGTGGCGATGCGAACGCGGAATTTTGGCAGCTTTTCGAGAATTTCAAGACGCACGGTGAGGGTGTCGCCAAGCTTCACCGGCAAGGTGAAACGCATGGTCTGGCCAAGATAGATAGTGCCCGGGCCTGGCAACTCACAGGCGACGGCGGCGCTGATCAGGGCGCCACTGAACATGCCGTGGGCAATGCGCTCCTTGAACATGCTCTCGGCGGCAAATTCCGGGTCCAGGTGCACGGGATTGTTATCGCCCGAAACAGCGGCGAACAATTGCACATCACGCTCTTCGACAGTTTTGCTGTAGCTGGCGGTCTGGCCTACGGTGAGTTCTTCGTAAGGGGTGTTGCTGAGTTGACTCATGACAGAATCTCCTGAAGTGAGGGGTGTGAGTGGCGGGGCAGGCTAAGCGCCTGATCAAGCCACTGGATCAGAAATGCACTGACCTCGTCACGGTTGGTTTCATTGAATAATTCATGGCGTGCTTGCGGGTAGACCTGCAGTTGCACATAACGGTTGCCGGCCATGCGCAATGCGACCGCTAAATCATCGAGTCGTTTGCCCTGGCTGACCGGGTCGTCACTGCCGCCGATCACCAGAAGCGGCAGGCTGCTGTCTATTTTTGCCAGGTTTTTGACCGAGCTGATGTGCTGCAAGCCGCCGAGCAGGTCTATCCACAGCTGATTGGTGCAGCGAAAACCACAAAGCGGATCGTTCACGTAACGATCGACCTCATCGGGATCGCGGCTTAGCCAGTCGAACTCGGTGCGATTAGGCTTGAAGGCTTTGTTGAACGAGCCGAATGACAGCTTATCGATCAAGGCACTAAGGCCTTTCGGGCCTTGGCGTTTGCGCTCGATTCGGGCGATGGTCTGTGCAGCCTTGTACAGCATTGCCGGCTGGTAGTTTGAACCGCTCAACACTGCACCCTGCAAGCTGGCGCTGTGGCTCATCAGGTAGGCCTGGGCAATGTAGCTGCCCATGCTGTGCCCGAGCAAAAAAATCGGCGCGGTGGGGTGAGTCTGGCGAATGGTGTGGTTGAGGCGGGCGATATCGTCAATGACCAACTCCCAGCCGTTGGCATCGGCGTAATGGCCTTGCGTGCCTTTGCTTGCTGTTTGGCCGTGGCCGCGTTGGTCGTGGGCGTAGAGTTCATAGCCCGCATTAACCAATGCCTCGCCCAGCCTTGCATAGCGGCCGCTGTGCTCGGCCATGCCGTGAGCGACCATCACCACCGCCTTGGGCGGCTGCTGGCTGAACCAGTGGTTCACGTAAATCGGCTGAGAGTCACTGCTGTTGAGCCAGAAGGATTGGTGCTGCATGGCGATTCCTTAGCCTGCATGGAATCGCCATTGTAGGACTAGAAATGCGCATCTGGGAATGTTCAAGGTTATTCCCGCCGAGTTCCCGACTTTGCACCTGATCGGCCGGATGGGCCGAAATAGAGCATCGTGATGTAGCAATACGTTGGGCCAGTTACAAAGATTCACAGTAATGATTTAAGGCTCATATATATAGGCGCTAATCTGCATAGCTGTTAAGTTCGGATGAGTGCCCTCAGGCAGGGCGAAATTCAGGGGAGAGGATAAAAATAATGCAGCCCGATTTCTGGAATGATAAACGCGCACCGGGAGTGCCCAACACAATTGACCTCGACACTTACAAGTCGGTCGTCGAGGTGTTCGAGCGTTCTTGCAAGCGCTTCGCTGACCGCCCCGCGTTCAGCAATATGGGCGTTACCCTGACCTACGCTGATCTTGAGCGCCAGTCGGCAGCCTTCGCCGCCTACCTGCAGAAACACACGGATTTGAAGCCGGGCGATCGCATCGCCGTGCAAATGCCCAACGTCCTGCAGTACCCGGTCGCGGTGTTCGGGGCGATGCGCGCCGGGCTGATCGTGGTGAACACCAACCCGCTGTACACCGCCCGCGAAATGCGCCATCAGTTCAAGGATGCTGGCGTGCGTGCGCTGGTTTACCTGAACATGTTCGGCAAGCTGGTGCAGGAAGTTCTGCCCGATACGCAAATTGAATACCTGATTGAAGCGCGCATGGGTGACATGCTGCCGGCGATGAAAGGCTGGCTGGTCAACACCGTGGTCAAGAAGGTCAAGAAGATGGTGCCGGACTACCATCTGCCGCAGGCTATTTCCTTTAAAAGCGCCCTGAGCAAGGGGATGGGGCAGGGCGTCAAGGCGGTCGAAGCCGGGCTGGATGATATTGCCGTGCTGCAATACACCGGCGGCACGACTGGCGTTGCCAAAGGGGCCATGCTGACCCACGGTAATCTGGTGGCAAACATGCTGCAGGTTGATGCCTGCATGTCCCAGCTGGACGATGCCGGCCAGCCACTGATGAAGCAGGGGCAAGAGGTGATGATCGCGCCGCTGCCGCTATATCATATCTATGCCTTCACCGCGAATTGCATGTGCATGATGGTCAATGGCAACCACAACGTACTGATCACCAATCCACGCGATATTCCGGGCTTCATCAAAGAGTTGTCCAAGTGGCGCTTCACTGCATTGCTGGGGCTCAACACCCTGTTTGTCGCGCTGATGGACCATCCGGACTTCAAGTCACTGGATTTCTCTGGCCTCAAGCTGACCAACTCGGGCGGCACCGCGCTGGTCAAAGCGACCGCGGAGCGCTGGAAAGAAATCACCGGTTGCACCGTGGTTGAAGGCTACGGCCTGACTGAAACTTCGCCGGTCGCCAGCACCAACGCCTATGGTGAGCGGGCGCGTCTGGGCACCGTGGGCATTCCCGTGCCAGGCACCGCGTTCAAGGTGATCGATGACGAAGGCCAAGACCTGGGACTGGGTGAGCGCGGCGAATTGTGCGTTAAAGGGCCGCAAGTGATGAAAGGCTACTGGCAGCGTGAAGAGGCCACCGCCGAAGTGCTCGATGCCGATGGTTGGTTCAAGACCGGTGACATTGCGATAATCGACGAGGACGGCTTCACGCGTATTGTCGATCGTAAGAAAGACATGATCATCGTCTCGGGCTTCAACGTTTACCCGAACGAAATTGAAGACGTGATGCTGACCAACAGCAAAGTGGCGAGTTGTGCCGCGGTGGGCGTGCCCGATGAAAAATCCGGCGAGGCGGTGAAATTGTTCATCGTTGCACGTGATTCGAGCCTCACCGAAGCAGAGGTCAAGGCGTTCTGCCGGGAGAACTTCACCGGCTACAAAGTGCCTAAACAGATCGTCTTCAAAGATGCTTTGCCCATGTCCCCGGTAGGAAAAATCCTACGTCGTGAGCTTCGCGACATCAGCTAAGGCGCGGCCCTGCTGGGTCTCGTGTGGCTGGGTTTGTGAAGAACCTCAAAAAATGACCAGTATTGTCATGCTGGTCATTTTTATGACTCTTTAGCCTGCTTTTGGTGCTAGTCGCTTTCTGGTAAAGCTGATAATCTCGGCGCGCTTTTAGGCTCAACGAGCCGAAATATTAACAACAAACAACCGTCATGTTATGCGCGGTCTAGATTAAAGCTGTTGCTGAGGAGTGGGCTTCCATGATCGAAAACTTCTGGAAGGATAAGTATCCAGTCGGGGTTTCTGCCGAAATCGACCCTGATCAGTACCCGAATGTTCAAACGGTACTGAAGCAATCCTGCCAACGTTTTGCTGACAAGCCGGCTTTCACCAATCTGGGTAAAACGCTCACGTACGGCGAGCTGTACGAGCTCTCCGGTACCTTCGCAGCTTACTTGCAGAATCACACGGATTTGCAGCCCGGCGACCGTATCGCCCTGCAAATGCCGAACATCTTGCAATACCCAGTCGCTATTTTCGGCGCCATTCGTGCAGGTCTGGTGGTGGTCAACACCAACCCGCTGTACACCGCGCGCGAAATGGAGCATCAGTTCAACGACTCCGGTGCCAAGGCACTGGTTTGCCTCGCGAACATGGCCCACCTTGCTGAGCAAGTTGTGCCGAAAACTGGGGTAAAAACGGTCATCATCACCGAAGTTGGCGACATGCTGCCAACCTTCAAGCGCATTCTGGTTAACACCGTCGTCAAGCGCGTGAAGAAGATGGTGCCACCGTATCACCTGCCTCAGGCCATCAGCTTCCTCGATGCACTGGACAAAGGTCGCGGCAAGATCCTGCGTGAGTCCGCGCCGAAAGGTGAAGACATTGCCGTGCTGCAATACACCGGCGGCACTACTGGTGTTGCCAAGGGTGCAATGCTGACGCACCGCAATCTGGTCGCCAACATGCTGCAGGTGCGTGCCCTGATGGGTGCAAACCTCAACGAAGGTTGTGAGGTCGCGGTGAGCCCGCTGCCGCTGTATCACATTTACGCGTTCACCTTTAACTGCATGGCGATGATGCTCATCGGCGCGCACAACCTGCTGGTCACCAACCCGCGTGACTTGCCGGCGATGATCAAGGAAATCAAACCCTACAAGTTCAGCGTATTTGTAGGTCTGAATACCTTGTTTGTCGCGCTGAGCAATAACGAAGGTTTCCGCGCGCTGGATTTCTCCTCGCTGAAACTCACTGTTTCTGGCGGCATGGCGTTGCAACTGGCGACTGCTGAGCGTTGGCAAGAAGTGACCAACTGCCCAATCTGTGAGGGCTTCGGCATGACCGAGACCAGCCCGGTTGCGACGGTTAACCCGTTCAGCGCGATCCAGTTGGGCACCATCGGTATCCCGCTGCCTTCAACGCTGTGCAAAGTCATCAATGACGATGGCAAAGACCTGGACGTTGGCGAGATCGGCGAGATCTGCGTCAAAGGCCCGCAAGTCATGAAGGGCTACTGGCAGCGCCAGGAAGCTACGGCTGAAATTCTCGATGCGCAAGGCTGGCTGAAGACCGGTGACATTGGTCTGATTCAGGAAGACGGCTACCTGAAGATTGTCGATCGCAAGAAAGACATGATTCTGGTGTCGGGCTTCAACGTTTACCCGAACGAGCTGGAAGACGTGCTGGCGATGATTCCGGGCGTGCTGCAATGCGCTGCCATCGGCGTACCGGACGAGAAGTCGGGTGAGGCGATCAAGGTATTTGTCGTGGTCAAACCAGGCGTAACGCTGACCAAGGAAACCGTGATGGAGCACATGCGTGCCAACGTCACCGGCTACAAGGTTCCGCGCGCTGTCGAGTTCCGTGATGCTTTGCCAATGACCAACGTCGGCAAGATTCTGCGTCGCGAACTGCGTGACGAAGAAATGAAGAAGATGGCCAAGGCCTGATTCTGATTGTTGGAAAAACCCGCTTCGGCGGGTTTTTTAGTTTTTGCAGCATTAATACTCGCGGTAAACCCGAAACCGCCAATAAAATACGATCTCAAACCCTTATATGTGCCACGCACAGCCTCCTGCTGAGCGGGCAATACTTACACGCAGAACCCTTTCAGCCATGCCAACCATCACCCAAGACATCGAACTGTGCGCAGAGCATCTGCGGGACGGCCATTTGGTCGCCATGCCTACTGAAACGGTATACGGTCTGGCGGCTGACGCACTGCAAGAGCGCGCCGTCAACCAAGTCTTTGCCTTGAAAGGGCGCCCCAGCAGCAACCCCTTGATCGTGCATATTGAGAATGCCGGGCAAGCGAGTCGATGGGCCGCAGAGGTTACCCCGCAAGCCCAGCGCCTGATGGAGGCTTTTTGGCCTGGCCCGTTAACGCTGGTACTGCCAGCGCGCGATGATGTATTGCGCTGTGTGACCGCCGGGCAGAACAGCGTGGCGCTTCGTGTGCCGGCGCACCCAATGGCCCAAGCGTTATTGCGCAGCTTTGGCAGTGGTCTGGTGGCGCCATCGGCCAACCGCTACATGTCAATCAGCCCGACCTGTGCCGAGCATGTGGCTAAGCAGTTTCATCACAGCGAGCTGACTATTCTCGACGGAGGCCCCTGCCAGGTTGGTCTGGAGTCGAGCATTGTCAGCCTGCTAGCGGATGACAGCCCACGCTTGTTGCGCAGCGGCATGCTCAGCCGTATGCAATTGCAGCAAATACTGAGCGAGCCGCTTGAAGAGGCCGCTGGCGGTATCCGGGCTCCGGGCCAGCACCTGCGTCACTATGCGCCAACAACCCCGGCGCAGCGCTTTACCCAGCTTCCTTTCGATGCGCTGAGCAATCAGGCAAATGGCTGGATCTGGTGCGATCAGGTACACGCCAGCACTGGCCCGGCAATCAATCTCGGCTCTGATCCCGAGCACTACGCTGCCGGCTTTTATGCGGCGCTTTATCAGCTGGATGCTTTGGGCCTTGAGTACATCTATATCCAGACGCCACCGCAACTGGACAGTTGGGCCGCTGTTCACGACCGCTTGTCGCGGGCCTGCCATTCGCTTGCCTGATTGGTTTGTTGCGCCATTCGGGCACAGCTCGTTCTCTCTCAATCGCAGAGAAGCAGCAAGACTCAAGCTCCTGAGACCGGATCATGGGCTTTGAGTAAAACGACGAAAGGGAAATCGCGGCAGTATCGGTTTACGTCTGAAAAGGACCGCGCAGGCCGGCGCGGTCCTGTTTTCTCAACGAGGCATCGGCTGCCAGCCTTCAGCCGTGCGACGTTCCCAGATGTCGCTGCGATAGCTGTCTATTCGCTGCAGATGCAGCCAGCCATTGATCACCAGATCGCGGACGACGGCATGCTCGGCGATGACCTTGTCGATCATGCGCTGCGGCGCGTCGATCACCACCGTCAAGCGCAATGGGCGATGGATCCAGCGCTTGCCGTCATGCAATGACTGGAGTGACAGGCCGGTGCGCAAGTCGCCGCCATTGCCTTCGAATACCCCGATTCGCCCGCCGACTACGTTGTGCAGTACCTTGTTGCCGCAACCAAAGCGCAGGTTGTCGGTGGTGGAGGTGAAGTACTGCAGGTTGATCCAGTTAGCGACCACCATCGGCGCGGTCATGATCAATTCCAGTACCTTGCCGCTGGGGTCCTGCTGCCAGTCGTAATCGTGCAGGAAGGCGCGGCCCTTCAAGTTCTGCCCAAGGGTTCGTGAGCGCGGCGCAGCGATAAACGCGGCATTGCCGGCCAGGCCCCACTCTGGGCGGGTCTGCGCCCAATCCGTGCCACGCCGGCGCACGCTGCCCAGCAGCTTTGCCGGTTTTTCGCTGAGGCCCTCAAGCCCTAACAGGCCAGCCCGTTCGCGCCGCGCACGTGCGCCGGCATCATCCAAAGCCCGGCGCAGTGTCTGCCAGTTAGGTTGTAAACGCTGGGTCAGCGTTTCGCTGTCAAACACCCGAATCTCATCGGTGGTGGTGTTATGCACCCCTGCCAGAAAGCGGCAGTCGTCTGGCAGTTCAATGCCTTCGTCGAGCAAACCCTTGCGCACCTGCGGATCATTCAGCAAGTCCGCCAGCAAACGGGCGTTAACCTCGCCGCTTTGGCCGCAGCAGGCACCGCAATCCAAGCCAGCGGCCTGTGGGTTGTTGGTGCTTTGGCTGGCGTGCCCCAGCAGCACGATCAGTGGCGCAAAGTTTTGCGTGAGGCTCATCGCGCGCAAAATGCGCGCCGCCACGTTCGTGCGCTGCTCCAGTGGAATGACCGGCAACGACGGCTTTAACTGTTGCCACTCGCGTGGCCGCAAAGCGTGGCTGTCCGGTGCGGCTGAGCGCGACAGGAAACCCCCTGTGCGCCCGAGCAGAGCGCCGGCGTAACCCAGGCCCAATGTTTCTACCAGGGAGAATGTCGAGGCGGGCAGGCGCTCAAACAGTTGCCAGCGTCCGCCACGTTGCAGGCGCGAATTGCGCTGACGGGCCAGACCCGCGTCACGGTCGGTGTCGCCGCTGCTGTCTGTCACGCTGAATTGCGCCGCCAGCAATCCCGGCAGTTGTGGACGTGTCGCTTGCGTGCCCAGGGGGGTATAGGCGACAGGCAGGCCAAAGAAGCCGGCGAAACCGCCGGTCTGTACTTGCGGGCAAGCTTGTTCAAGGGCCCGGCGAAATACCTCTGAGCGCACATCTATGCAGAAATACACCTTGGCGATTGGCGCAGCCACACTCGAAGGTTTCACGGGGGTCAGCAACATGCCGTGGAGCTGCTCTTGCCAGGCCAGTTCTTCTGCCCGCTGCCACACTTGCAGCGCTTGCCACTGTGCTGTAAGTGGCTGTTTGCGTGCGGCTTGCCATGCAGTGCGCCATTGGCTCCAGCCGCTGTCAGCGTCGCGCTGGCGGTCGTCAACCAGCCATTCCCAAGCGGCGCGAATAGCCAGCAGGTCTAGCAAAACAGGATCGTCACCCCCTTCGAGGCGGGCTTGCCAGCGCTTGTACGCGCACCACGACGCCCAGCCGAGGTTGCGCAGCAACAGGCAGTCAAACCACTCGCTCAGCTCATGCTCAGCTATGCCCAAATGTTCAACCGCCGATTCAAGGGCAGCCTGTGGCTCCTCTGGCAACTCGGCAATTCGCGCGCCCAGAGATCGGCAAGCGCTGAGCACGCTCAAGCCACGGTCCTGCAGCATCGATTCACGCCAGGCGTGGTACAGGCTGGTCTTCTTCGGCGGATGCCAGTCGGCCTGATTCTCGTCGAACCAGGCGGCGCAACTTTGACCGATTTGCTGGGTGATCAAGGCGGGCCAGCCCGGCACTGCGATCTCGGCTTTGGCCATGTCTTCCAGCAGTGGCAAGGTTTGGGCGGACTCAGCCGGCTGATCAAGAAACTGCAACAGCTGCTCAGGCGACCAGGTATGCGCCGTTTCAGCCAGCGCCCGCGTCAGGTGCTGTTGATTGATCTGGCCATTTTGCCAGGCAGCGCGGTAGTCGGCCGCACTCAGGGTCAGGCGTGAACCCGCGCGGCGCCAGAGTTGTTCAGCGACTTGCGCCCAAGGCTGGTCGCGCCGCTCCCACAGTGGGTTGACGGCAATCATCTGGTCCAGCGGCCAGGTCGGCGCAATGCGTTCGCAGGCCTGCCGGGCAATTTCATGCAGCGCCGCCTTGTTAGAGCAGGGAGTCGGTTCGAACGCGGTCATTGGCTTTCTCCAGTTGCAGGTTTAGCAGGCTGTGGGTTTTTAATCGGCCACAGGCGGAAGGTCAGGCGGGTAAAGTGCTCATCCAGATAGAAGCCGGCAAACGCCCAGGGATAGAGTCGCCGAGCCAGCACGCTGTCGGGTTGGCTCATAATCAAGGCTTGCAGCACGTAAAGGCCCAGAAACAGCAGCAGTGCAAACACGCCGAGGTATTGTTGCAGCGCGCTCGTCGCCGGGCTCGCGCCCAAAATGTGCGCGGCGGCCGAGTGCCACAGCAGGTAGCAGCCGAGTAAGAGCGTCAGCGTCGTCAGGCTGTAAAGCGCTCCGCAGAGGCGCATACACCAAGGAGCAAGGCCAATGGTGAGAATGCCCAGCGCGATCAGCGGCAACTGATGCGCAGGGAGCAGCATGCTCCAAAGGCCGTGCAGCAGCGCCAACCAAGCCCCAGCCACAACCAGCGCCACAAGCGCGATCTTTGGTTTTGCGGGTGAGCTGCGCGGCTGCAGCGACTGTTGCCGCGCACGGCTAACTGTGTCGCCCGCTTCGAGGAACGCATAAGCCTTGTACAGCGAGTGTGCCAGCAGGTGGACCAGCACCAGTTCGTACAGCCCCAGACCGCACTCCAAGAGCATCAAGCCCATCTGCGCGCAGGTCGACCAAGCCAGGCGTACCTTGATGCTGATGCGGGTCATCATCACCAGGCCAGCGAGCACCGCGGTCAGACCGCCGACAACCACGAGCAAAGTGTGTGCGACGGGCGCGGCGGACAGCAACGGCGCGAATCGCAGCAGGACAAAACCGCCAAGGTTAACCACTCCGGCATGGAGCAGGGCCGACACCGGCGTTGGCGCTTCCATCACCTGAATCAACCAGCCGTGAACCGGCAGTTGTGCGGACTTGAGTATTACCGCCAGAACCAATAACACGCTCGCCAGCTGCAAATCCCAGCCCAGCGCGCCGCTTGTTTGCAGGCGTGCGGCGACTTCATCGAGGATCACGGCAATTGCACTGTCGCCGCTGGCGTTCACCAGCAGCACGGTTGCCGCGATCAGGCAGAGATCAGCCAGGCGGCTGGCGAGAAACTTCTTGTGGGCCACAACCTGAGCCATGGGACGGTCGCGGTAGAAGGTCAGGAGTTGATGCAGGCACAGGCTGGAAATGATCCAGGCCGCGATTAACACGTACACATCGTGAGTAGTGACGACCACGGCCACCGCCGTCAATGTGCCGAGCAGCGCCAGAATATAGCGTTTCTGCCCTTGCTCGCCGTCCAGATAGCGCCGCGAATATTCAACGATGACCAATGCCAAAAGGCTGATCAGCGTGGCCATGGCCAGGCCCAGACGGTCGCTTTCTCGCTCGTTCAACAGCGCCTGAAAAAGAGCTGCGAGCACCACGAGAAATCCCGCGTAACCGGCCAGCCGTGCGGGCCACCAGAGGTGGTTAATCGCCAGGCGCGCCGGGCTCAAGGCCACGGGCAACATGGCCAGCAGGTAAATCCAGGGGAGCAGGGCGCTCAATTGGGGGAGCAAGTGTTGCATCGGGAAACCTCCGCGGGTGATCGGCAGGTTCAGTTTCCAGTAGTTGCATTTTTAATTAAAATAGATTGAATAGAACATATTCATCTTTAATAAAGAACGAATCATGCGCCGCCTGAATTTCCATCATCTGCATTACTTCTGGGCCGTCGCCAAGGAAGGCAACCTGACCCGCGCCGCGCAGTCACTGCATGTCGCGCAGTCGGCATTGTCGACGCAAATTCGTGCCCTTGAGGAGCAACTTGGCTACGCCTTGTTCATTCGCTCGGGCCGAAACCTGTTGCTTACCGAGGCTGGTCAGCTGGCGCTGGATTACGCAGAAAGCATTTTTGCTCTTGGCAACGAATTGCAGATGACCTTACAGGGCGCTCAGCAGGCCAACCAGAAGCTACGCATCGGTGCGGTTGCGACCCTATCGCGTAACTTTCAGGAGAACTTACTACGGCCGTTTTTGGGGCGCAGTGATGTGCTCATAACGCTGGAGTCGGGCAGTCTTGGCGAGTTGTTGGAGCGTCTGGCGCTGCATAAGCTGGACATTGTATTGAGCAACACCGCCGTCAGTTCAGACGCCCAGCGTTCCTGGCGTTGTCAGGTGCTGGACCGGCAAACGGTTTGCCTGGTCGGCCCACCCCGCAGCGGCGCGCAGCCTTTCGATTTGAAACGCGATTTGCAGCATGTGCGGCTCATCGTGCCGGGGCGCAGCAGTGATATTCGCAGCCAGTTCGAGTTGTTTTGCGACAGTCGCGGTTTGCGCCCGCAGATCTGCGCCGAGGTCGACGACATGGCCATGCTCCGCCTTCTGGCGCGGGACTCCGGTGACGTGGCGCTGTTGCCGGCCGTTGTGGTGCAGGACGAATTACGCGCAGGGGCGCTCGAGCTTTACACTGAAATTCCGCAGATCGCTGAGCAGTTCTTCGCTGTGACCCTGCAGCGGCATTTCAATTTGGGCGTTCTTGACGAGCTGTTGTCGGCCCATTCACACCCGGCTACCGGGCCAGCCCACTGATCTGACGCCAAATCGATACGCGGGCTTGTGCTGAACGCAATCACGCAGGCGCTGGTTTGCGCAACATCGGGCATCCAAAACCTGTGTGCCATCGCGGCCTGACCCAACTCTGGAAATCTGCGACAATTGACGGCTAGACACGACAGCCGCGATAGCCCGATGACCGACGTCACACCGACTTATGACTCATTACTGAAAAACCTTGATCAGGCGATGATTGCCGACAGGCATCGTTTGCGCCGGCAATTGCACGAGTTGCGCAAGCAGCCCGATGAGCAGAAGCAGGCCCAGTGGCTTGAGCGTTTTCAGAAGTCGTGTGCCAAGGTTGAGGCACGCAAGCTCAGCGTGCCGCCGATGCGTTACGACGACGCGCTGCCGATTGCAGCCAAGCGCGACGAGATCAAGCAGGCAATCAGTAAACACCAAGTGGTGGTGATTGCCGGCGAAACCGGCTCGGGCAAGACCACTCAGCTGCCGAAGATTTGCCTGGAACTGGGGCGCGGCACGCATGGTTTGATTGGCCATACTCAGCCACGCCGATTGGCCGCCAGAAGTGTGGCAACCCGCGTAGCTGAAGAGATCGGCACGCCGCTGGGCGAGTTGGTCGGTTATCAGGTGCGCTTTGAAGACCAGAGCAACGAGCGCAGCCTGATCAAGCTGATGACCGACGGTATCTTGCTGGCCGAAACCCAGCATGACCGCTATCTCGAAAAGTACGACACGATCATTGTCGACGAGGCGCACGAGCGCAGCCTGAACATCGACTTCCTGCTTGGTTACCTGAAAACCCTGTTGTCGCGTCGGCCCGATCTGAAGCTGATCATCACCTCGGCGACCATCGACCTGCAGCGCTTTTCCAAGCACTTCAACGACGCGCCGATTGTTGAAGTGTCTGGGCGTACTTATCCGGTTGAAACCTGGTACCGCCCGCTGGCCGCCGAGCAGGACGAAGAGGGCAATCAGGTCGAGGAAGACTTGTCTGTCGATCAGGCGCTGCTCGCCAGCATTGATGAGATTGCTGCGTTCGAGCGCAGTGAAGGCAAATTGCCCGGCGATGTGCTGGTGTTTCTCCCCGGTGAACGCGAGATCCGCGAAGCGGCCGACTGGCTGCGCAAGGCCAATTTGAAACACACCGAGGTGTTGCCGCTCTATGCGCGCCTGACGCCGGCCGAGCAACAGAAAATTTTCCAGCCGATGCCTGCGCGCAAAATCGTTCTGGCCACCAACGTCGCCGAAACTTCGCTCACCGTGCCCGGTATTCGCTATGTGATCGACAGCGGCACGGCGCGGATCAGCCGCTACAGCTACCGCGCCAAGGTCCAGCGATTGCCGGTTGAGGCAATCTCGCAAGCCAGTGCCAATCAGCGTAAAGGCCGTTGCGGGCGGGTGGAGCCGGGGATTTGTATCCGCCTCTACAGCGAAGAAGATTTCAACTCGCGTCCTGAGTTTACTGATCCCGAGATTCTGCGGACCAATCTGGCGGCGGTAATCCTGCAGATGCTGCATCTGCGACTGGGTGAGATTAACCAGTTCCCGTTTATTGAACCGCCAGATGGCAAGGCCATCAGTGACGGTTTCAACCTGCTTCAGGAGCTCTCGGCGGTTAGCCGTGAAGGCCAGCTGACAGCGCTCGGACGCCAGTTGGCGCGCCTGCCGATTGACCCGCGTCTGGGCCGGATGGTGCTTGAGGGCGCGCGGTTGGGTAGCCTCGATGAAGTGCTGATTATTGCCAGTAATCTATCAGTGCAAGACCCTCGCGAACGCCCATCGGACCGCCAGCAAGCAGCGGATCAGGCCCATGCGCAATGGAAGGACGTGGACTCGGACTTCGCCGCGCTGGTCAACCTGTGGCGAGGCTTTGAGGAGCAGCGTCAGGCGTTGGGCTCGAGTGCGCTGCGCAGTTGGTGCCGGAAGAACTTCCTCAACTATTTGCGCTTGCGTGAATGGCGCGATGCTCATCGCCAGTTGGTGTTGATCAGCCGCGACCTGCAATTGAATGCCAAGCCGGCGGCGAACAAACCCGCTGCCGCCAAGGCCAAGGCTGCTGAGGGCGAGGAGCTTTCGGCAGCTGAGAAATCGGTGGGCTATCAAACGCTGCACAAGGCGATTCTGGCAGGCTTGCTCAGCCAGATCGGGCAGAAGACCGAAGATGGCGATTACCTGGGCGCGCGGCAACGGCGCTTCTGGATTCATCCCTCGTCTGGCATTGGCCGCAAGCGTCCGCAGTGGTTGATGGCCTCAGAATTGGTCGAAACCACCAAGCTGTTTGCGCGCATGGTCGCCAAGATCGAACCGGACTGGATCGAGCCGCTGGCAGGTCATCTGATCAAGAAAAATCACTTTGAACCGCACTGGGAAAAGAAGCGCGGGCAGGTGGTGGCTTACGAGCAAATCACCCTGTACGGCATGATCGTGGTCGGGCGCAGGCCTGTGCACTTTGGCCCGATTGAGCCGGTGGTATCGCGTGAGCTGTTTATCCGCGAAGGTCTGGTCGGTGGCGAAATCAATTCGCGGGCGCGTTGTTTGTCCGCCAATCGCCAACTGCTGGAAAAGCTCGACGAACTGGAAGCCAAGGCGCGGCGCCGGGATATTCTGGCGGACGAAGAGGCGATGTTCGCGTTCTACGATGCGCGCATTCCGGCGGATATCTATCAGACCGCCAGCTTTGAGTCCTGGTACAAGCGCGAAAGCGCGAAGAACCCGCAGTTGTTGATCATGCGCGAGGAAGATGTGCTCGCGCGTGATGCCAAGGAGGTCACGGCCAGCCTGTATCCGGATACCCTGCAATTGGGCGATTTGCAGTTACCCATGAGTTACCACTTCGAGCCTAACCACCCGCGTGACGGTGTCACGGTACGGGTGCCTGCGCCGTTGCTACCGCAGTTGCAGCCCGAGCGTCTCGAATGGCTGGTGCCGGGTCTGCTTGAGGCCAAATGCATGGCGCTGGTGCGGGGTTTGCCAAAGGCGCTGCGCAAGAATTTTGTGCCGGTGCCGGACTTTGTGGCGGCCGCTCTCAGCAAGATCACCTTTGGCGAGGGCAGCCTGCCGCAATCGTTGGGCCGCGAGTTACAACGCATGACCGGCGCGCGCGTGCCGGATGAGGCGTGGGCCGAGTCTGCTGGCGCTGTTGAAAGCCACCTGCGAATGAATATCGAGGTGGTGGACACCCGTGGCAAGTTGCTCGGCGAAGGCCGTGATCTGGCCGAGCTGACGGCGCGCTTCAGTGAAGCCAGCCAGGCTGCATTGGCGATTCCGCAAAGCAAAACAGCCGACAAGCCTATCGAGGCCAAGGGCTTTGCCGAGGTCGCCGAAAAGACTCAGCATCAAGTTGCCGGGTTGACCATGACGGTGTATCCAGCACTGGTCGAAGAGGCCGGCAGCGTCAAGGAAGGGCGTTTCTCGACAGCCGCCGAAGCTGAGTTTCAGCACCGGCGTGCACTGCAACGCTTGCTCCTGCAGCAACTGGCAGAACCGGCCAAGTTCCTGCGCGGCAAATTGCCCGGGCTGACCGAGCTGGGGTTGTTGTACCGCGAGCTGGGTCGGGTTGATGCGTTGGTTGAAGATATCCTCTTAGCCAGTCTCGACAGCTGCATGCTTGAAGGGCAGCAACCTTTACCGCGTGACGGTGCGGCGCTGGCTGCATTGGCCAGCAAACGCGGCGACTGGGTCGAGCATGCCGAGCGTTTGGCCAGGCTGGTGCTGGAAATTCTCAAGCTTTACCACAGCCTGCAAAAGCGCTTTAAGGGCAAGATTGATCTGGCCCAGGCCATTGCCCTGAACGATATCAAGCAGCAGCTGGCCAATCTGGTGTATCCGGGTTTTGTTCGCGAAACTCCGGCGGTGTGGCTTAAAGAGCTGCCGCGCTACTTGCGGGCGATAGAGCAGCGCCTGGATAAACTCGGCTCGCAAGTGCAGCGCGACCGGGTCTGGAGTGGCGAGCTTGCGCAATGTTGGCAGCAATACAGTGCCCGGCTGGCCAAGCATCTGCAGGAGGGCAAGCGCGACGAGCAATTGCTGCTCTATCGCTGGATGCTGGAGGAATACCGTGTCTCGCTGTTTGCCCAACAACTGGGAACCAAGATTCCGGTGTCTGATAAGCGCCTGAGCAAGCAATGGAACAATGTCGAGGCCTGAGCAATCAGGCAGACATGTCTGACCCATTAATAGGCTTGGGCCGTTGTGTCCAAACCGGTATGTTTGAATCTCCATCCATCGATTAAGGAGCGCCTAAATGAGCTTGCATGGCAGTTACGATTCAGAAAACATTTTTGCCAAAATCATTCGTGGCGATGCACCGTGCTACAAGATTTACGAAGATGATGATGTGTTGGCGTTCCTGGATCTGTTCCCGCAGTCATACGGCCATACCCTGGTGCTTCCGAAGCACGTCGAAGCGCGTAATCTGCTGGATATCGAGCCGGAAAAACTCAGCCAGTTGATTACCGTGGTTCAGCGCCTCGCGCAGGTACTCACCGACGAGCTTGAGCCCGCGGGGGTTCAGATTGCCCAGTTCAACGGGGCGCCAGCCGGACAAACGGTTTTCCATCTGCACTTTCACGTGATTCCAAGATTTGCCGGCGAAGACCTGGCTATTCATGCCAGCAAGATGGCCGACAAGGCTGAGCTGGAAGCGCTGCAGGCGCGATTGCAGCAGCGTATCGGCGCCCTCTGAGGCTATCCTTCGATGCAGGCAGCAACATTGCTGCTTGTATCGTCACCTCGTCTGAACAGTTGCCTGAAGTTTGTCTATTGTTCTAGCAGCAACACGCTGGTTGTTGCCGGGGCTGTAACAGGGCGCGATCAATCCAGCCGCTTCGGATACTTATACTCCGGGGCACACGCTCAGCCGCAAGGCTAACAAGGGATATGTATGCTCAAGTTCAGAGGATGGTCGCTGCGCACTTATGCTGTGTGTGCAATGGTCGTGCTGGTTAGCGCGGTGGGTGCGACCATTGCCGTGCGTTCGTATGAGCGCACGGTTCAGACTGTCTACGATAAATCCCTCGAACAAACCTATAACGCCGCGGAAGACACCGCTGTCGAGTTCCATTACCTGCTGTCGACGGTGCGCGAAGGCTTGAGCCTGTTGGTACTCACCGATTTTTTGCGGACCCCCGACGAGACCGCTCGTATGCGCGCGCTGCCCATGCTGCAGGCCGCGTTGCGGGCAGCTCCCGCGGCGATTTCTTTCTACTACGCAGACAACCAGGGAAATTACCTGTCGCTGGCTGAATTGGCCCATGCCGATCCGCCGGCGCGAGAAACGGCCCCGCCCGGGACTGTGTATGTTTCGCAGAACTTTGTGCGCAAGGCCGATGTACCGAATCTGCAAACCGTCTATTTGCGTGCCGACCTCAGCGAAATAATGCGTGTGCCCGCGCGCGACGTCGAGAATTATGACCCGCGTGAGCGCCCCTGGTTTAAGCAGGCGATAAGCGTCGACCAGATGATTCGCACGCGGCCTTACCGGTTTTATCTGAAGGATACAGCGGGTATCACGATCGCCAAGGCGTCCGATGATGACCAGTTGGTGGTGGGCGCCGACCTGAACTACAGGCTGCTGGATGAAAGCCTGATCCGCAGCCAGCTAACGCCTAATGCAAGGATGGTGCTGGTCAACCGTCAGGGCCAGATATTGGCCAGTAACGACCCCGATCTGTATGACCGCAGGCCCGCTCACGCGCCGCGTTTGAGTACCCTGAAAAAACCTGTAATGAGCACCTTTTCGCGTTTGCTCGACCAGCTGGAGGCGAAGCAGGAGCAAGAAGTCGCCCTCGAAGAGCTTGTGCAAAACGATAAGGAATGGCGGGTTGAGTTGGTTCGGTTGCCTAATACCGGCACTTCAAACATTTACCTTGGCGCTGCAGTGCCCAAGGATGATCTGCTCTCTGAGGTGCGCTCGGTTCGTGATCGGATGTTTCTGGAAACCCTGGCGATCTTGCTGCTAAGCATTCCGTTGGCCATTTGGCTGTCACGTGCCGTTACCGAGCCGATTATCAGGTTGACCCGCCGGGCTGAACGCCTGCGTTTCTTCGATTTTGCCCGTGCGGATGATGTTAAAAGCGAAATCTACGAGATGCAGCAGCTCAATACTGCGCTCTCCGCCAGTCGCGATACATTGGCCGGGTTCATTGACATCATTACCCGCCTGAACGGCGATGCCGATTTCGAGCATTTAATGGCAACGCTGTTGCGCGCAACGACCGAGGCCTCGCATGCGCGCGGCGGTTTGCTCTATGTGCGCACGGCGGTTGATGGCGTTGAATCATTGCGCCTGGCCGATGGGCTCTGGGAAACCTGCCCGCTGAAGTTTTATAAGCTGGACAGCGCTGTGCTGATGTTTTCGGTGACGGATGCCATTGCTCGCAAGCAATCGATCCACTCCCAGGCAAATGCCGAGCACTGCCGCCAACTCGGCTTGCCGGCCAGCGCCTCACTGACGGTGCCGCTGTTCAACCGCAAGGGGCAGGCCGTTGGAGCGCTGGTGCTGTTCCTTGAGCAGGCCTTGGATAATGCGCATATCAGCTTCATCGAGGCGTTAGCCGGGTTTGCTGCCGTGGCCCTTGAAACGCGGGGTTTGATCGGGCAGCAGAAGGCGTTGTTCGAGTCATTGATTCAGTTGGTCGCCAGCGCAATCGATGCCAAGAGCCCTTACACCGGCGGCCATTGCGAGCGTGTGCCGGAGGCCGCCAAGTTGTTGGCCGAGGCGGCCTGTGCCGAGACGCAAGGGCCGTATGCGCAATTTGATATGAGCGATGATGACTGGCATGCGCTGCACATCGGCGCGTGGCTGCACGATTGCGGCAAGGTGACGACGCCGGAATATGTGGTCGATAAGGCCACCAAGCTTGAGACAATCTACGACCGGATTCATGAAATACGCCTGCGTTTCGAGGTGCTCAAGCGCGATGCGCAGATCGATTATCTGGAGGCGTTGAACGCTGGCGCTGACCGTGCCGAGGCCATCGCCGCGCGAGATGCGCAGTGGCAGCAACTGGATGAGGAGTTTGCGTTTATTGCTCGCTGCAACACCGGTAGCGAATTTTTGGGTGAGGAACAATTGCAGCGGTTGCAGGCCATCGCCAAGCGCCGCTGGCTGCGCACGCTGGATGATCGTCTGGGCATTTCCGGCGAAGAGCGCGTCCGTAAAGAGGCGCAACCCGTGGTCGAGTTGCCGGTGTGGGAGGATTTGCTGGCGGATCGGCCGGAACACAAAATTGCCCGGCCGGCGGCTGATTGTCTCGATCCTGACAACCGCTTCGGTTTCAACATGCAGGTGCCCGAGTATTTGTATGACCGGGGCGAGCTGAAAAACCTGTCGATACGCCGTGGCACCTTGACCGAGGAAGAGCGCTACAAGATTAACGAGCACATCATCCAAACCATCAAGATGCTCAACGCCTTGCCGTTTCCGCATGGGCTTGAACAGGTTCCGGAGATTGCGGGCGGCCATCACGAACGCATCGATGGCAAGGGCTATCCCTGCGGTTTAACCGGCGAACAACTCAGCCCGCAGGCCAAGATGATGGCGATTGCCGATGTCTTTGAAGCGTTGACCGCGCGTGACCGGCCTTACAAACCGAGCAAAACCTTGTCGCAAGCGCTGCGTATCATGTCGGGGATGTGCGCGGATGGGCATCTGGACGCCAATTTGCTGAGTATATTCATTCGCTCTGGCGCGTGTATGCGTTACGCAGATCGGTTCCTGGCCACGGAACAAATCGATTGCCGCGACTTGATGGCCTTTTTACCTGATAACCGCACCGATCAAGGCTGAGCAGCAACTGGCGTTTGTTGCAATTGAACTCGGGGGCAGGCGGCGGGTCGGAGCAGACTCGTTAACTGACTCACCGGCGATGATTTCAGCAAGCGCTGAGCAACGCGAGGGCATTCATCTGTTTTTATAGGGTCAAAGGGCCGCAGGTGTATGGCTTCTTCGGCGAGTTTTCTTTATTGTCGCGGCCCGTGCAAAAGACCTGAGTAATCATTATGTTAGAAAACAATTTAAGTCAGTTGGAACAGCTTGTCGGTGCTCTTTTGCAAGAGAATAAAACGCTTCAGGGCAGCAATGCGACGCTGACCAAAGAGTTGCAGACCCTCAAGGAAGAAAACGAGACGTTGCAGCTAGCCGCCCTTGAGCAAGAAGAATTACACGGAGCCACAGCCGCGCGGATTCAGGCGCTGGTCGAGTTGGCCCGCGCCGGTCAATCAGCAGAGGCTGCGCCTAATCAATGAATCGCATGCGCGAAGAGAACGTCTCGGTAATCAATATTCTGGGGCGTGAATACAGCATCAAAACAGCAGAAGGCAAAGCTGAGGCGCTTAGCGAATCGGCACTGATGCTGAAGAAGCTACTGGCCGAAACCAAGCAGGCGTCACCCACTCTGGTGGGCGAGAAACTGTTGGTGCTCGCCGCGTTGAAACTGTGTGCCCAGCAAATCGAACTGCAAGCGCAACATCAGGCGCAGATCGAGGCGTTGGAAGCGCAGATCAACGAGCGCGTCGCTGGGCTGAACAGCCTGATTCGCGAAGCCTGATCTATTTGTCGCGTTGGCAGTTTGCCAACAGCGGCTAATTGCCGATGATTATTGGCCTGCCAGCCAGAGCAAACCGCAACGGTTGTGACTCAAATGGTAAAATCGCGCTCCTTAGCCACTGCTTACACGAGCGGCTAAGTCGCGGTCTGGAGCGCTCAGGCCTTGGCCTGAGCGACATCCTTTTCAACTTTCCATGCCCAGAAAAATATCAGCAAACCGGCCAGTGCCGTGGCGGCGCCTATGTAACCGGTTGAGGTCCAACCGTAACCGGCGCTGATCGCCAGGCCGCCGAGCCATGGGCCAAGGGCATTGGCGATATTGAATGCCGCATGGTTGGAGGCGGCTGCCAGCGTTTGTGCGCCATGCGCGACGTCCATCAGGTGAGTTTGCAGCGCTGGAGACAGCGACACCATGGTGCCGACAGCAAACACGGCCGGGAATACAGTCCACACCGAATGCGCGGCAAACGGGAACAGCATCAGCACCAATGCACTCCACAGCAACAGCCAGGCCACGGCTTTGAATTGCAGCTTATCGAACAGCCAGCCGCCGGCAATGTTGCCCACAATCCCGCCCAAGCCAAACGCGGCTAGCGCGAAGGGAATCCAGTTGGCGCTGAGATGGGTGACTTCGAGCAGCGTTGGCGCCATGTAGCTGAACACGCAGAACATGCCGGCAAATCCGACGGAGCCAATGGCCAACGCGAGCCAGACTTGCGGGCGGTTAAACGCGCGCATTTCCGACAGCGGATTGCTGCGCGCTTGTTGTTTGTCCAGCGGCATGAAGATCGCGACCATGATGACGGTCATAAGGGCGATCAAGCCGACCAGCGCAAACGCATACCGCCAACTGAGTACTTGGCCCAACCAGGTCGCGATGGGGTTGCCAACCAATATGGCAATGGTCAGGCCCATGAGTACACGGCTGACGGCCTTGGCGCGTTTATGCGGTGGCGCCATTGAGGCCGCGACCAGCATGGCGACGCCAAAGTAGGCGCCGTGCGGCAAGCCGGCAAAGAAGCGCACAATCATCAGCGAGTGATAGTCGGGCGCGAAGGCGCTGGCAAAGTTGCCGACCGCAAAGATGCCCATCAATAGCAGTAACAGATGTTTGCGCAACAAGCGCGAGCCGACAATTGCCAGAATCGGCGCGCCAACCACAACACCCAGCGCATAGGCGCTAATGACGTTGCCGACCTGCGGTTCGGTGATCGATAAGTCCTGCGCGACATTGGGCATTAAGCCCATGATCGAAAACTCCCCGGTGCCGATCGCGAAGCCACCGAGCGCGAGCGCTAACTCAATTAATATGATGGCGCGTGTGCTGAGGCGCGACGGGGATTCGGGTGAGACTTGGGACATAAACAGGTTTCCGCAGACGGCTTTTTCGGGCGCGGCATTATCGGCCGCTTTATCCCTGAAAGTAAGTGCAGAACCGCTCTAGGACCATGCTTTACGTTGTTATACGTTATTAGTGATCTTGACTTGACTAACGCCTGCAGCAACCGAACTGGCCGCTCTTTGCCATTAACGAGTCAGCGGCAGCGCCGCACCCATTGCCGCAAACAGGCCGCCACAGCAACGATTGAAGGCTTTGCCACGGCGCTGCAACCAGGGGCGGATGCGGTGAGCGGCATGGGCCAGCACATACTCGATGCAGCCTTCTACCACTGCGAACGTCAGCGCCATAACGGCGAATTGCAGCAGCAAGTCTTCGTTGGGTTGAATGAATTGCGGCAGGAACGCGCCGAAGAACAGAATCACTTTCGGGTTGGATACCGCCGAAAACAGGCCCTGACGGAACAAGGCATTCGAGCTTTTCAACGCTTGGCCCTGAGGAGCCTGCAGATTGATTGCTGGCGCCCGCCACAGTCCGATACCGAGCCAGATCAGGTAAGCGCCGCCAATCCATTTAAGAATGATCAGGGCATTGGCCGACGCGTTCAGCAGGGCGCCGATGCCAAACATAGAGAGGGCCATCAGCGCGACAAAACCGATCACGCCGCCGCTGATGGTCCACAGGGTTCGACGATGGCCATAGAGTGCGCCATGAGTCAGCGCCAACAGGCCGTTCGGGCCGGGAGTGAGTGATAATCCGGTAACGGCCGCCAGATAAATCAGCCAAACATGCAATGCCATCGTCGTGACTCCGTCTTAAACGTTTGCTGCCTCAAAGCTGTCGGCGCGGGCCAGTTGCCACATGCGCTGGTAGAACTCGCCGCAATTTTGCTCGCCGAGCAGTTCGTTTGGCTTGAGGAACAGGTGCTGTTGCGATAGTAGCTTGATTTCGTTCGCCGACATACGTTGCACCAAGTGGCGTGCTTCGAGTTGCGCCGGATGATCAAGGCCTGCCGCCGCCAGCATCTCGGCAAAGGCGTGCAGGGTATTGCGATGGAAACTGTGCACGCGTTCGGCTTTGTCTTCGACAACCAGAGCGCGCTGGCGCAGTGGATCCTGCGTAGCGACACCTGTCGGGCATTTGTTGGTGTGGCACGACTGGCTCTGGATACAGCCGATGGCAAACATGAAACCGCGCGCCGAGTTGGCCCAGTCGGCGCCGTACGCCAGTACGCGGGCGATGTCGAAGGCGCTGATGATTTTACCGCTGGCGCCTATCTTGATCTTGTCGCGCAGGCCGATGCCGACCAGTGTGTTGTGCACGAACAACAGGCCTTCACGCAGCGGCAAGCCAATATGGTTAGTGAACTCCACGGGGGCCGCGCCGGTGCCGCCTTCCTTGCCATCGACCACAATGAAGTCAGGCAGGATTCCGGTTTCGAGCATGGCTTTGGCGATGCCCATGAATTCCCATGCGTGCCCCAGACAAAGCTTGAAGCCGACCGGTTTGCCACCTGAAAGATCGCGCAGTTTGGCGATGAACTCCAGCAACTCGACAGGCGTCGAAAACGCGCTGTGACGAGAAGGGGAAATGCAGTCCTCATCCATTGGAATACCCCTGGTTTCGGATATCTCAACAGTGATCTTGTGCTTCGGCAGAATACCGCCATGGCCCGGTTTAGCACCCTGGCTGAGCTTGATCTCGATCATCCTAACCTGTGGCGAGGTGGCTTGAGCGGCAAACCGCTCCGGGTCGAATTGACCGTCGCTGCTGCGGCAACCAAAGTAGCCACTGCCGAGCTCCCAGATCAGGTCGCCATCGTGGGCACGGTGATAGGCACTGATACTGCCCTCACCGGTGTCGTGGGCGAAATTACCGAGCTTTGCACCCTTGTTCAGTGCGCGAATGGCGTTGGCGCTGAGCGAGCCGAAACTCATGGCAGAGATATTCAGCAGCGAGGCCGAGTAGGGCTGAGTGCACTGCGGGCCGCCAATGTCGATGCGAAAATTGTTCGGGTCCACGAGCGGAGCAGGGCGCATCGAGTGGCTGATAAATTCAAAGCCGGTCTCGTATACATCCAGTAGCGTACCAAAAGGCTTATCGGCCCCCTGATTCTTGGCGCGTGCATAGACCAGTGAGCGCTGCGAGCGCGAGAAGGGTAATTGGTCGTTGTCCGCTTCCAGCAGGTATTGGCGAATCTCGGGGCGAATGGTTTCGACCAGATAACGAATATTGCCCAGAATGGGATAGTTGCGGCGAACCGCCTGACGCGTTTGCAGCAAATCCACGATGCCCACCGCACTCAATGCAGCGCCGATCAGCGTCAGTGGCCACATCCAGTGGTGATCCAAAAATGCCAGGCTGATAAGGGTGAATAAAACGCAGGATGCAAAGAATGAGTAACGGCTGAGTAGTGAAAAATTCATGCTGGTTTCCTGATAGCGGCTCATGGCCCTGAATGTAACCCGAAATAAGCGCTCAGGTTATCCCGTGGGCAAAATCAGGCCTTTTGGAGTGCCAGCATTCAGGGCTTGTTGCAGCAGATGACCAACTGATAGTTCGGTATAAGTCCGCATTGGCCTGCTCGATGGCCCGTCGGGTTAATTTGACCTTGCACCCTGTATGGATAAAACTAGACAGCTTTTAAGTGCTGGCGTTATGCCCGCAATTTATGGGCCTGATAAATCTCAGGGCTCGGCGCTGATAGTTGTTGGCTAAAGTGATCATATAAGTACCCTGCTTCAGGTGTGAGCGTGCCCTGAACACACAGGTTCAGCTCTTTGCCGCCGAGTTGCTGGGAAGTTGACACGGCTTGGTCCTGCTCAGGTTGAGCGGGGCGGGGGCCTGAAATGCGCGTAATTGTCATATTTGCTCTACAGGCTACGAGGCTTCAAGGCTCTGGCTGTGGCACACTCTGTTGTATAGCGCTGGAACCAACAATTTGGCCAGCATGAAAAATACAGTACCTGCGGTCTGCCAACTGCGGGTGTATGCATAATTGGCCGCCTGAGCGGCAGTGAACTAGAGGAATGACCGTGCATAACGTCGTCATTAGCGGTACCGGCCTTTATACCCCGGCTAATAGCATCTCCAACGACGAGCTGGTTGAATCATTCAATACGTATGTAAGCCAATACAACGCGGACAATAGCGATGCCATTGCCCGCGGTGAATTGCAGCCACTCACTGAATCGAGCAGTGCATTCATCGAGAAAGCATCGGGCATCAAGAGCCGCTTCGTCATGGACAAAGACGGCATCCTTGATCCGCAGCGCATGGTGCCGCGGATTGCCGAGCGCACAAATGATGAGTGGGGCGTTCTTTGCGAGATGGCCATTGGCGCCGCTCAGGAAGCTATGGCGCGTGCGGGTAAAACCGCTGCCGACATCGACGGCGTGATTGTCGCCTGCTCGAACCTGCAGCGTGCTTATCCGGCTGTTGCCATCGAAGTTCAGGCGGCGCTGGGCATTCAGGGCTTCGGTTATGACATGAACGTGGCCTGCTCGTCGGCAACGTTCGGCATTCAGGCTGCGACCAACAGTGTTCAGTTGGGGCAGGCTCGCGCGATCCTGATGGTTAACCCGGAGATCTGCACCGGACATCTGAACTTCCGCGACCGCGACAGCCACTTCATTTTTGGTGACGCGGCGACTGCCGTGATTATCGAGCGCAAGGATCAGGCGACCTCCGCCTACCAGTTCGATATTGTCGGCACCAAATTGCTGACTCAGTTCTCCAACAACATCCGCAACAACTTTGGCTTCCTCAACCGCGCAGCAGAAGAGGGCCAGGGCGCCCGCGACAAACTGTTCGTGCAGGAAGGCCGTAAGGTATTCAAAGATGTCTGCCCGATGGTGGCCGAACTGATTGCTGCCCACCTTGAAGAGAACAAGTTGAGCGTCAATGACGTTAAGCGCTTCTGGCTGCACCAGGCCAACCTCAACATGAACCTGCTGATTGCGCGCAAGTTGCTGGGCCGTGACGCCGAGCCAGGTGAGGCGCCGGTTATTCTCGACACCTATGCCAACACCAGCTCTGCAGGCTCAGTGATTGCTCTGCATAAATATCAGGATGATCTGCCGGTCGGGTCGCTGGGTGTGCTGAGCTCGTTTGGCGCAGGCTACTCGATTGGCAGTGTGATTTTGCGCAAAATTTGATGAATTATCCGGACGATAGCGCTTTACTCGCACGGCTTCTGTCGGGCGAGCAAAAAGCATACAGGGAGTTGGTTGCCACCTATCAGGGGGCAATGCGTGCGGTTGCGTTTGCTATTGTGGGCAGCCGTAATGCGGATGAAGTCGTCCAGGATGCATGGCTGGCTGTGGTCAATAATCTCGATGGTTTTCAGGTGCGTTCGAGCCTCAAAACCTGGTTGCTGACCATCACCGCCAATACAGCTAAAACTCGGTTGAAGCATAATCGCCGGGAGGTTCTGATTGACGACCTGCCCGGCCCGCATGGCACCATCGGCGATGAACATTTCGCGGATGATGGCCACTGGTTACTGGCCCCGCATGCGTGGCATCAGGATACTCCCGAGAAGCTGCTCATGGAGGTCGAACTCCGCGAGTGCCTGGAAAAAACATTGGTAAGTCTGTCGGCCTCTCAGGGCAGTGTGTTGTTGCTGCGTGAACGGCAGGGCTTGGAGTTGGAAGAAATTTGTAATCTTCTTGATATATCGCTCTCAAATGTTCGGGTACTACTACACCGGGCGCGCCTTAAAGTGTTCGCGACCCTGGAGCATTTTGAGGAAACAGGTAAATGCTGACTTGCAAGCAACTGGTTGAGCGTTCGGGCGACTTGCTCGACAACAGAATGAGTCTGCGAACGCGGATTTCCATGCGCACGCATTTGCTCATGTGCATCAACTGTCGCCGCTTCATCAAACACATGCGCCTTTCTCAGGCTGTTGTGCGCAGGCTCCCTGTTGAGGAGTCTGCCGCACTTGATTCGCTGGCTGCTCGCTTGTCTGAAATCCGACAAGGAAAGCAGCGCGGTAATCATCAGAGTTAATCTGTGCCACTCCTCGATAGTCCCGACTGCTCGCGGGTTGCAGTCGCGGGTGCTTATAGCTGCTTATAAGTATTCGAAGTAAAAAAAGTTCCGTTGTCACAAAATCTTTATATATCAGCAACCGAGCTGACATATCTCACCGCCAAGATTCCCCCACACAAACGAGCTCAAACACTCGTGTGTTTTACGACTAAAAGTCCATAGGGGAATTTTTCGATGATCTGTAAGCACTTCGCCGGTGTCGCTGCCACCGCTCTGGCAATGGCTGTTTCCACGCAAGTATTCGCCGGCACTGTGACTTCTGATGGGGCTGACATTGTTGTCAAAACCAAAGGCGGTCTTGAAGTAGCCACTACCGACAAAGAATTCAGCTTCAAGCTGGGCGGCCGTTTGCAAGCCGACTACAGCCGCTTCGATGGTTTCTACACCAAAAACGGTGAAACCGCAGACGCAGCCTACTTCCGTCGCGCATTCCTGGAAATCAGCGGTGTTGCTTACACCGACTGGAAGTACGCAATCAGCTACGATTTCGCGCACAACGCCGGCAACTCGGATGACGGCTACTTCGATGAAGCGTCGATTGCCTACACCGGTTTCAAACCATTTAACTTGAAGTTTGGCCGTTTCGATCCGGACTTTGGTCTGGAAAAAGCCACCAGCTCCAAGTCGATCACCGCTATCGAGCGTAACGCAGCCTATGAAGTGGCTGACTGGGTGAACGGCCACGAGAACGGCCTTGGTGCTCAAGCCAGTGGCGTTGCCGGTGACATGTTCTGGTTGTCGGGCGGTATCAGCGCCAAAGACGCCAACGATACCGATGGCGACAGCGTTAAGCAGTTCAACTTGCGCGGTGTATTCGCGCCGATGGCTGAAGCGGGTAATGTCCTGCATGTGGGTGTCAACTACGCCAGCCGTGACCTTGAAGACACAGCTGTCGATGGCCGTATTCGTCCACGTCTGACCGTGCGCGGTGTCTCCACCAACGGCGGTAACGATGCCGGTACCAATGGCAACCGCGCTGTATTCGGTGGCTTCCAGGGCGTTGCTGGTGACTTCGAAAGTGATTCGGTCTGGGGCGCTGAACTGGCCTGGGCAATGGGTCCTTTCTCGGCTCAGGGTGAATACCTGACCCGCACCCTGAAAGCCGATAACGCGATTTACAAAGACATCGACACCGACGGCTACTACGGTCAGGTGGCATACACCCTTACTGGTGAGTCTCGCGGCTACAAGCTCGATGGCGCCAAGTTCGACATCGTTAAGCCTGAAGACAAGCAACTCGGTGCCTGGGAAGTGTTCTACCGTTACGACCACATCAATGTCGATGATGGCAACGTAGTGACCTCGACTGCTACCCGCCAGGTCGGCGATACCGAAGCCAGCATCCACACTGTGGGCCTTAACTGGTACGCCACTGAAGCGGTCAAAGTTGCTGCTAACTACGTAATGCTCAACACCGACAACATCGAAAACGCCGCTGGCGACGATGATGGCGATGCGTTCGTAATGCGCATGCAATACGTGTTCTAAGACACGTTAGTACGAGTGATCGACGCATGAGCCCCTGCGGCTCATGTTGACCTGCGTAACGACTGCCTGCGCAGGTCTCGACGCAGAGCAACAATTGGTGCTCTTTTTAAGCCTCGCTCTCAAGCGGGGCTTTTTTTCATCTGCGCAAAAGGCCAGACTGCGGCCATGAAAACATCACAGCCTTGTTCCATCGACGATCTAGATCCGGGCCAGTGGGACGCACTGGTGCCAGCCGGTCAGCCATTTCTGCGCCATGCCTTTTTGCAAGCGCTGGAACTCAGCGGCAGTGTGGGAGGGCGCTCGGGCTGGAGCCCTGCGCATCAGTCGTGGTTTGATGCACAAGGCACGCTCTGCGCGGCCATTCCCGGCTACCTGAAAAGCCACTCCTATGGCGAGTATGTGTTTGATCACGGCTGGGCCGATGCCTGCGCCCGGGCCGGTATTCAGTACTATCCCAAACTGCTCTGCGCGATTCCGTTTTCGCCCGTCTCTGGTGCACGTTTGCTCGGTACGCCTGAAGCATTGAGCAACATGCTCGATGTGCTGCCAGAAACCTTGGCTGAGCGTGGTTTATCCAGCGCGCATATCAACTTCACCGATCCCAAGGCTGATGGGCTGCTGCAAGGGCGTGAAGGTTGGTTGGAGCGCTACGGTTGTCAGTTCCATTGGCACAATCGCGGTTATCGCGACTTTCAGGATTTCCTCGACACCCTCAGTTCACGCAAGCGCAAACAAATGCGTAAGGAGCGTGAGCAGGTGGCCGCACAGAACCTCGATTTTGACTGGCGTACCGGCAGTCAGTTGTCTGAGCTGGAATGGGATTTCGTATATACCTGCTACGCCAACACCTATCGGGTGCGCAGTCAGTTGCCGTATCTGACGCGGTCATTTTTCAGCCTGCTGGCGCAAAACATGCCAGAGAGTATTCGCGTGGTCATGGCTGTTCAGAACAACCAGCCGATTGCGATGGCATTCAGCCTGATCGATGGCGATAGCCTGTATGGCCGTTACTGGGGATGCCTTGGCGAGTTTGACCGGTTGCACTTCGAGACGTGCTTTTATCAGGGCATGGATTACGCCATCGCCCACGGCATCAAGCGCTTCGATGCGGGTGCGCAAGGTGAGCATAAATTGATTCGCGGGTTTGAACCGGTGATCACCCGTTCCTGGCACTACCTGTGCCATCCGGGGCTGCGCAATGCGGTTGCGGATTTCTTACAGGAAGAGCGGGAGGGTGTGAGCCAGTATGCGAAAGAGGCGTGTAGCCTGCTGCCTTATCGCCAGCAAACCAGCGACTGAGGTCGCGTTAGCCCTGACCTGTACCTGCGGCAGGTCAGGGCAAGGCGTTATACGTTGTGCGGGCCGTTGCCCCACTCCAGGAATTGAATTTTGTGGATTTCGCCTTTGCTGTCCTCATACACAACATTGACCGGTACAACGCCTACTTTCTTCGAGTTGTCCGTGCGGTACAGGACTTTGCTGATGTCTACTTGCATGCCGTATTGATATTTAACTGCCGGAATCCCTGAGCCGGGCTCGCGGTCTACTTCTGCCGCAAATGCAGCAGGTGCAAGGCTGGTGATGAACGCTGTAACGACTGACGCAATTTTCATAATGGCCTTTCCTTAATTCTGGAAGTAACACATCAACTGAAACTCGCAATTGTCATCGAGTGGGTCTGAAGGATTGATTCAGAAGCCTCAGATTCAAAAGCACGAGCAAAGCCCGAAGGCTCAAGCAAGAGGGGTTAAGCTGGTCGCGACCATTTGTCACACCCTGAGCCCGAGATTATGCAATGTTTGGTTACAAAGCAAGCTAGCTATTTGTCTAATCGTCGACTGGCATGCTCAGCGGCTTATTCAACGCCGACAAATCCGCCGGTTTGATGCTGCCAGAGTCGCGCGTACAGCCCACCTTTGGCGATCAACTCGGCATGAGTGCCGGTTTCGACAATGTGGCCCTGATCAATCACCACAAGGCGATCCATGCGGGCGATAGTCGACAGCCTGTGGGCAATGGCGATTACCGTTTTTCCCTGCATTAACGTGTCGAGGCTTTCCTGAATGGCCACTTCAATTTCTGAGTCCAGCGCCGAAGTGGCTTCATCCAGCACCAGAATCGGCGCGTCTTTGAGCAACACCCGGGCGATTGCAATGCGCTGGCGCTGGCCGCCTGAGAGCTTGACCCCGCGCTCGCCAACCTGAGCATCGAGGCCTTTGCCGCCCTGATTGTCATCAAGTGCCTTGATGAAGTCCTCGGCGTGGGCCTGACGCATTGCTGCGTCCAGCTCGCTGTCGCTGGCCGCGGGACGGCCGTAACGCAGGTTGTCGCGAATAGAACGATGCAGCAGGGCGGTGTCCTGAGTGACTACGCCAATTTGTGCGCGCAGGCTTTCCTGGGTCACATTGGCGATGTCCTGGCCGTCGATCAGAATGCGTCCGGTTTGCAGGTCGTAGAGGCGCAACAGCAAGCTGACCAAGGTTGACTTGCCTGCCCCAGAGGGGCCGATAAGGCCGATCTTTTCACCGGCCTCAATGTGCAAACTCAGGTCGCTGATGACCCCTGCGGTTTTGCCGTAGTGAAAGCCGATGCTGTCGAACTGCACACTGCCGTGGCGCACGTTGAGTGGTTGAGCGTCTTCGCGATCCTGTACCTCGCGGGGCTGCACAATCGCTTTCATGCCGTCTTGCACGGTGCCGACGTTCTCGAAAATGCCATTGACCACCCACATGATCCACTCCGCCATGCTGTTGATGCGGATCACCAGTCCCAGCGCCAGGGCGATTGCGCCTGTGCTGATTAACTGATTGCTCCACAGCCACAAGGCGAGGGCGCCGGTCGCACCGATCAGCAGCCCATTGATGGCCGTGACGCTGACATCCAAGGCGGTCACCGTGCGGGTTTGAATGCGCACCTTGTCGAGCAACTCTTGCATCGCTGAGCGCGCATAGTTTTGCTCTTCACGGGTGTGGGCAAACAGCTTGAGGGTGCTGATATTGCTGTAGCCGTCGACCACACGGCCCATCAGTTTGGAGCGCGCGGCCGAGGCGGTGGCTGAGCGCTGCTTGATACGCGGGACGAAATAGGTCAGCAATAAGCAGTAGGCCAAAATCCACACAAGCAACGGCACCATCAGCCGCCAGTCCGCTTCGGCAAACAGATAAAGCGCGCCGGCGGCATAGATCACCACATGCCACAGCGCCTCGATCACCTGCATTGCCGAGTCGCGCAACGACGGCCCTGTCTGCATGATGCGTTGAGCGATACGCCCGGCAAAGTCGTTCTGAAAGAAACGCAGGCTTTGCTTGAGTACGTAGCGATGGCTTTGCCAGCGAACCAGGTTGGTCAGGTTGGGCGTAATCGCCTGATTGCCGAGTAGATCGTGCAGGCCAAATACCACGGGGCGGATGATCATCACCACGCAGAGCATCCACAGCAATTCGTTGCGATAGCGGCTGAAAAATTCGCTGCTTGGCGTGGCCTGGGCCATGTCGATTAGTTGCGCTACAAAGTTAAGCAGCGAAACTTCGATAAGCGCACCGAAGACACCGACGATGAGCAAGGCGAGGAAGAGTGGCCAGACCTGCTTCAAATAGTGCCAGTAGAAACCCGCAATGCTGCGCGGCGGCGCTTCATCAGCCGTGTTCTTGAAGACATCGACCCGCGACTCGAAAAAACGAAATAGCATCAGCGCCGTCCTGGCTGAAGGGAATGGGCTTTAGCCTATCAGGGAGTAGTCGTTTGTGGCGGGAATCTGGCCGGGCAATTGAATGTGCCCGGTCAGAAGGGTGCAACGAAGATTTACAGGCGCTTGATGTCGACGATCATCACTGGCGTTTGCGGCACGTTGGGCATGCCGGCACGGGTGCCAGTCGGGACTTGGGCGATCTTGTCGACCACTTCCATGCCTTTGGTTACCTTGCCGAATACGGCGTAGCCAAAGTCACGCGAGCCGTTGTCGAGGAAGGCGTTGTCCTTGTGGTTGATGAAGAACTGACTGGTGGCCGAGTCGACAACCTGAGTGCGGGCCATGGAGATGGTGCCGCGCACGTTGTGCAGACCGTTATTGGCCTCGTTCTTGATCGATGGCTGGGTTTGCTTTTGTTTCATGTTGGCATCGAAACCGCCGCCCTGAATCATGAAGCCGGGGATGACCCGGTGAAATTGGGTGTTACGGTAGTACCCGGTATCCACGTAGTTGAGGAAGTTCTTCACGCTCAACGGCGCTTTTTCCTGATTCAGTTCAATCTCGATTTCACCCAGGCTGGTGGTCATCAGCACCTTGGGATTTTCAGCGGCCAGCAGGCTAGTCGCCAGGAGCATGGAGCAGGCAGCAAGGACGAGTCTTTTCAACATTCGGGTAGATCCTTATGCGGGGTTTTTGTTGATTGTGTCGACTTCCGAAAGAAAGGCAAGCAAGCGTTTATTGAATTCCAGTGGCTGATCCATCGGCGTTGCGTGGCGCGAGTCGCTGATGACTTCGAGGCGTGCATTAGGCATCTCGCTGACGTAGGCCTGTTTCAGTGCGACTGGCGTGTAGTCTTTGTCAGCGCTGATCACCAGCGTAGGACAGGTGATTCGTGCAAGGTGTTCCCTGACGCCCCAGCCAATAATGGCGTTGAGACTGGCCAGATAAGCGCGCTTGTCGTTGCGCGGCCAGCGTTCCTCGACCTTTCTGCGCAGGTCGGCTTGTTCCGGCTTGGGAAACAGCAGCTTGCCCAGCGCCTTGCCCAGAGTTTCCAGGCTCATGACCCGAGCCAGCGTCCAGCGCTTGGCGATCTGAATGTAATCCGCCGGCTTCTTGGCTTTGACCTCGGGGCTGCTGTTGATAATGGTCAGGCTGCTGAGCAGTTCGACGTTCTGGCTGGCGATTTGAAAGCCGATCATGCCGCCCATGGAAATCCCAACCAGATGCACGGGCGGCAAGTTCAGGTGTTCGATCAGCGCCACCACATCGGCTGCGAAAATTTCCATGCTGTAGGCTTCGCGGGGTTTGTCTGAGCGGCCATGGCCGCGCAGATCGATAGCGAAAACATGATAGTGACGGGCCAACTCGCCTATCTGGTATTCCCAGTCCAGTGTGCTGGAGCCCAGCCCGTGCACCAGCAGCAGGGGTTTGCCTTCACCGTATTCTTCGTAGTGCAGCTGGCAACCATCATTATCGAAATAGGACATGGGGTCTGTTCCTTCAGACTGGGGAGGGTGGGGATGCAAATTCTGCGTTGAGCGGCGCCGCGTCGAATTTTTGAATCAGTTCGACAAGAATCTGCGTTGCCGGACCCAGCGGCTTCTCCTTGTCCGAATAGAGAAAGAATGTCGGGTTGCGGTTGCCGCCCTGATCCAGCGGTAATGGTTTCAGCTGACCGTCGTTGAGTTCACGTGCAATGACGTGGCGCGGCAGCCAGGCAAACCCCAGCCCGCTGCTAACGAAGGCGGCGGCGGTGGCCAGGCTGCCGACCGTCCAGCGTTGTTCGGCGCCCAGCCAGCCAACGTCGCGTGGCTGCAAGCGGCCCGAGTCACGAATGACCACCTGCATTTGCGATTCGAGGTCCTGAAAGGTCAGTTGCCGGCCGAGGCGATGTAATGGGTGATCCGGGTGGGCGACGGCGATGAATTCGACTGAGCCCAGTTCTGCGCCCAGATAACCCTGAATGTTGAAGCCGCAAATGGCCAGATCGGCTGTGCCTTCCTTGAGAATTTCCTCGACTCCCGAAAGCACTTCTTCGCGCAGACGAACCCGGCAGCCACGGCTTTGTGGCATGAAGGCGGTGAGGGCGCGAACCAGTTTGGCGTTGGGGTAGGCCGCATCCACAACCAGACGGACTTCGGCTTCCCAGCCTTGCTCCATGTGATGGGCCAGGTCTTCCAACTGGCTGGCTTGTTTGACCAGTTGCCGCGAGCGGCGCAGCAAAACATCGCCGGCCTCGGTCAGCACCGCTTTACGGCCATCGATGCGCAGCAACGGTACGCCGAGCTGGTCCTGCATTCGTGCGACGGTGTAGCTGACAGATGATTGCGAGCGATGGAGGATTTCCGCCGCCTGGGCAAATCCACCCTGATCGACTACCGCTTGTAATGTTCGCCATTGATCGAGGGTTACGCGCGGCGCTTTCATGGGTCGTGTGTTCCTTATTCAGCAGGCTAATTCGGGTTTATAGATCAGCTCGGGTGCACACCGGGAGCATCTCGCTCTACACTGGCGGCTACTTCCAGGAGCCAGAACATGAAAAAAATTTGTTGCGCACTGATTGCACTTTTACCGCTAACGGCCTTCGCCTACCCGATCGAAATTGATAAAAAACTCAACGGTGCCGAGGTTTCAGTGACCGGCCTTGAGATCGACGACAGCATGGGCGCGGTTGTTCTTTACAACTACGGCCAGGCTGACGCCAAGTGCAAAGCCACCTTCCGCAACGGACCAGAAGCCCCGCGTACCCGCAGCGCCGCGTTGTCTGGTGGCGAAGACACCAATTTATCGATCAAATTCTCTCGTAAAATTATCAAGCTGCGCGTAAGCGTCGTCTGTGAAGTTGAGAGAAACGGCTGAAATGTGCGCGTAAATTGGCTTAAGCCAGACTAGAGCCCGCTCGCTTATAAATCAATATTGTCGATTGGTTAAAGCAATATATTGCGCTTTTTAATCGATTTTAACCTGATTAGTCTTAGCTCCATCGACAACAAACATCCCTCGATGGAGTCAAACAGTATGGCTAATGTTCTGGTAATCGAAAGCAGTGCGCGCAAGCAAGGTTCTATCTCTCGTCAACTGACCGCAGACTTCGTTGCGCAGTGGCAAGCCGCTAATCCGGCGGATCAAATCACCGTTCGTGATCTGGCGGTTGATCAGGTTCCGCACCTGGACAGCAACCTGCTGGGCGGCTGGATGACTCCGGCGGATCAGCAAAGCGCTGCCGAACAG
Organism: Pseudomonas marincola; assembly: GCF_900682675.2. Taxonomy (NCBI): domain Bacteria; kingdom Pseudomonadati; phylum Pseudomonadota; class Gammaproteobacteria; order Pseudomonadales; family Pseudomonadaceae; genus Pseudomonas; species Pseudomonas marincola. The sequence goes on from NZ_LR215729.2 coordinate 1,450,866, forward strand.
GCTGCGCTGAAGCTTTCCAATACCCTGACGGATGAAGTATTGGCCGCCGATGTGCTGGTGCTGGCTGCGCCGATGTACAACTTCGCCATTCCGAGCACCCTCAAGTCCTGGCTCGACCACGTGTTGCGCGCCGGTGTGACCTTTAAGTACACCGAGAACGGCCCGCAAGGTCTGTTGACTGGCAAGCGCGCCTTTGTGCTGACCGCACGCGGTGGCGTTTACGCTGGCAGCGCACTGGATCATCAGGAACCCTATCTGCGTCAGGCGCTGGGCTTTATCGGCATCCACGATGTCAGCTTCATTCACGCCGAAGGCTTGAATCTGGGTGAAGAGCATCAGCAAAAAGGTATCTCTGCGGCCAAGGCGAAAATGGCTGAAGTGGCTTGAGCCAAGCCTTCACGCTGACAGCTGCACACATCAGCTAGCTTTCGTCGCAAGCTGATTTGCAAACCGGGCAAGGCGCTTCAACTCCTGCAGGGAGGTTGAGTCGGCTTGCCCGGTTTTTTATCGGCGATTTTTTTCGCAGCGCCTCACGATTGTTCAATTGCCACGGACACGCTAAGGTCGCCGCCTGCAAAAGGGGTGGCCATGCGATATCTAGTTTTTGTAACCGTGCTGTGGGCGTTTTCATTCAGTTTGATCGGCGAATATCTGGCCGGTCAGGTCGACAGTTATTTTGCCGTGCTGACCCGCATCGTCATTGCCGGCTTGGTGTTTCTGCCGATGACGCGCTGGCGTGGCGTCGAGCCGCGTTTTATTCAGGGCATGTTGGTGATTGGCGCCCTGCAGTTCGGTATCACCTACGTGTGCCTGTACCTGAGTTTCAGTGTGCTCAGCGTGCCCGAAGTCTTGCTGTTCACCATTCTTACGCCGCTGCATGTGACCCTGATTGAGGATGCGATTAATCGGCGTTTCAATCCGTGGGCGCTGCTCGCCGCTGTGGTTGCGGTATTCGGGGCGGCGATTATTCGCTTCGACCACATCAGTGCGGATTTCTATTACGGCTTCTTCTTGCTGCAAATCGCCAATGCCACCTTTGCTGCCGGGCAGGTTTTCTACAAGCACCTGCTGCAGCGCTTCCCGTCGCCGATTCCTCAGCATCGGCGTTTCGGTTATTTCTACCTCGGTGCGTTGGCCGTCGCGTTGCCGGCATTCCTGCTGTTCGGCAACAGCGAAAAGCTGCCGCACACGGTCACGCAATGGACGGTTTTGTCGTGGCTTGGCCTCGTGGCGTCGGGTCTTGGTCTTTACTGGTGGAATAAAGGTGCGAGTCTGGTCGACGGTGGCACGTTGGCTGTGATGAATAATGCGCTGGTGCCGGCTGGATTGCTGGTCAACCTGTTGCTGTGGAACCGCGATGCCGATTTACTCCGGTTGAGCATCGGCGGCGCGGTGATTGCACTTTCCCTGTTCATAACCCGCCAAGGCATGATGCCTGGCGCCAAGGTTAGCGGATGAATCTTTCGGGTCGTGGGGTGACGTTTTCGGTCGGCGCCTCCATTTTATTTGCGCTTATTCCTGGCTATGTGCAATGGCTGGCACCGCTGGACGGTGTGCAGGTTTTTGCGCAGCGGGTGTTGTGGTCAATACCGGCGATTCTGTTGCTGGTGCTGTTGACCCGCCAGTGGCCGCTGTTGCGCGGCGCTTTCACGCGATTAAGGCGTGAACCCAAGCTGATGTTGGCGTTGCCGGTTGCCGCCATTCTTATTGGCATTCAGTGGGGCTTGTTTGTCTGGGCGCCGCTGTCCGGCAAAATGCTCGATGTGTCGATGGGCTATTTTCTCCTGCCACTGGCCATGGTGTTGTCCGGGCGGGTTTTCTACGGTGAGCGCTTGCGGCCGCTGATCAAGATTGCCGTGTTCTTTGCCGCCTGCGGCGTGGCACATGAGCTGTGGCGTACGCAGGCATTTTCTTGGGTAACGCTGGTGACTGCTTTGGGTTATCCGCCTTACTTCATGCTGCGTCGCTGGATGGCGCTGGATTCTTTGTCCGGCTTCATCCTCGAAATGCTGGTGCTGGCGCCGTTGGCCATCTGGATCATTGTCGCTTTCGGGCCTGAGGCGGCTTTCACCGAAGCGCCGCAATTGTGGTTGCTGCTGCCGGGGCTGGGATTACTCGGAACGTTGGCCTTCGCGGCCATGTTGGTTGCCAGCCGACTGCTGCCGATGGGGCTATTCGGAATTCTCGGTTACGTCGAGCCGGTGCTGTTATTCGCTGTTTCGTTGTTGTTTCTGGGCGAAAGTATTGATAGCCAGCAACTCATCACCTATGTGCCGATCTGGATTGCGGTGATTCTGGTTGCACTTGATAGTACGCGTCTGCTGATTAAACAGCAGCGCAAGAAACTGATCTGAAGACTGATTCTCAAGGAGTAATGCGGTGCAGGTAAATGCCGATATCAACAAGCGTGTGGTCGTCGACAGCAACACGCTGGAGTGGCTGCCTTCACCCCTTGCCGGTGTAGAGCGGCGCCCGCTGGAGCGCTTTGCTGCCGAGAGCGGTAAGGCCACCTCAATCGTACGGTACGCGCCCGGCTCAAGCTTTCGCAGCCACAGTCATCCTGCGGGCGAGGAGATTCTGGTGCTCGACGGCACGTTTACCGATGAGTTTGGCGAGTATCCGCGCGGTTTCTGGATCAAGAATCCACCGGGCAGCCAGCATGCACCGGCGAGCCCAGACGGCTGTTTGCTGTTGGTCAAACTCTGCTACCAGCAACCCGATGATCAAGCGGTAAAGCGCATTGATACCCGCAGCGCCGAGTTTCAACCGGGGCTGGTGCCGGGTTTGAGCGTGTTGCCGCTCGACAGCTTCGCCACCGTGCACACGGCCTTGGTGCGCTGGGCGCCAGGCACTCAATTCAAGGCGCACCGGCACATGGGCGGCGAGGAAATTCTGGTGCTCGAAGGGGTATTTCAGGACGAGTTCGGTGATTATCCGGCGGGCACCTGGCTGCGTAATCCGCATGGCTCTGTGCACACGCCGTATTCAACTGAAGGCTGCCTGATTTACGTGAAGGTCGGGCATCTCATTGAGACGCCCGCTGCGGATCAGTCGAGTACGTTTCTCAGTACTTCGTAAATCACCCCGGTCGCCAGCGTGACCAGCACCACGTCGGTACCGGCCTGGCGCCATTCGTAGCCGTCATAGCGCGGCAGCTTGCCGATCAGGCGATTATCAAACTTCTTGGCGATGCCCGGCGGCAGCGGTTTACCACGCGCAAGGTTCTTGGCAATGCCGGGCGGCAGCGAACTGGCCGGGCCGATCAGGTCGCGGTTATCACCCAGAATGACGCGCACGCGGCCAATATCGATGGACGGCCCATTAAGGTTGATGCTGATGTCGCTGTCATGGTTGCCGCCATGCTTGTCGTGCTTGGGGGCGGCCAATACAGGCTGAGCACCCAGCGCGATTGCGAGGCTGACAGTAACGAACAGGCTTGATGACCCGAGCATAAATATCTCCAGAAATTGTCTTGTACGATCTTCGACAAGCAAATATCAGTGTATATCCATGAATAATTACGGCAAATCTGTAAAGAAACTCGGCCAACGCTCAGGAAAACGTTACGCTATACGGCTGAGTCCAGTTTTTTTGTCGAGGTTACCCCGTGTTTTCCCAATTCGCCCTGCATGAACGCCTGCTTAAAGCCGTGGCCGAGCTTAAATTTGTCGAGCCTACTCCGGTGCAGGTGGCGGCTATTCCGGCTGCCCTGCAAGGCAATGACCTGCGGGTAATTGCACAGACTGGCAGCGGCAAGACCGCCGCCTTTGTATTGCCGATGCTCAGCCGCCTGCTCGGCGACGGTGGCTCGCAGCCGCGTGTGTGCCTGCGCGCGATGATCCTGCTGCCAACCCGCGAGCTGGCGCAACAAACCCTCAAGGAAGTTGAGCGCTTTGCTCAGTTCACCTTCCTCAAGGCTGGCCTGATCACCGGCGGTGAAGACTTCAAACAGCAGGCAGCGATGTTGCGTCGTGTGGATATTCTGATCGGCACCCCTGGTCGCCTGATCGAACATGCCAACGCCGGCAACCTGTTGCTCGATGAAGTTGAAGTGCTGGTGCTAGACGAAGCCGATCGCATGCTCGACATGGGTTTTGCCGAAGATGTCGAACGTCTGGCCGGGCTGTGCAACGGTGAGCACCAGACGCTGTTGTTCTCTGCCACCAGTGGCGGTGCAGGGCTGCGTGAGATGGTCAGCAAGGTGCTGAAAGATCCAACTCATTTGCAGCTCAACAGCGTCAGCCAGCTCAATGAAGGCACGCGCCAGCAAATCATCACCGCCGACCATAACTACCACAAGGAATTGCTGGTCGACTGGTTGCTGGCCAACGAGACTTACGACAAGGCGATTATCTTCACCAATACCCGCGTACAGGCTGATCGTCTGTACGGCAAACTGGTTGCGCGCGATTACAAAGCGTTCGTCTTGCATGGTGAAAAGGATCAGAAAGACCGCAAGCTGGCGATTGATCGCTTGCGTCAGGGCGCGGTGAAGATTCTGGTGGCAACCGACGTCGCCGCCCGTGGTCTGGACGTTGACGGGCTGGATCTGGTGATCAACTTCGACATGCCGCGCTCGGGCGATGAATACGTGCATCGAATCGGTCGTACCGGCCGTGCCGGTGGCGAAGGTCTGGCAATCTCGTTGATCTGCCACAACGACTGGAACCTGATGTCGAGCATTGAGCGCTACCTCAAGCAGCGTTTCGAGCGTCGTAACATCAAGGAGCACAAAGGCCTGTATCAGGGTCCTAAGAACCTCAAGGCGTCTGGCAAGGCGGCCGGCACCAAGAAGAAAAAGACCGACGCTAAAACCGGCAAGAAGGCCGCTGCGAAAAAACCGGCAGCCAAGTCGCCAAGCAAGCGCAACACGATCAACAAGCCAAAGTCCGACGCGCCAGTATTGGTGAGTAAAGACGGCTTGGCCCCGCTCAAGCGCCGCAAACCGGCCGAGCCAGGCGCCGAGTAATCACGCGCGCAGGCAATAGAAAACCCGCATCGCAGCGGGTTTTTTATTGCCTGCACAAACCGCTAGCGGCTTAGGGGTTGCCCGGTTTAGGGTCGTCGAGCAATGCTTCGGGTTCAATTTCGGGGGCGCCATCTTCTTGCTGCGCCGCCAGCAGCTTGGCGTTGAGCGGCACCGTGTCGACACTGAAGTCGATGATCTCGATGGCGCCATTGCCCTGGCCGAGCAGATGAAACGAGAACGCCTTGCGAGCATCCAGATTGTCGAACGCAAACTCGACTTCCAGTGGCTGGTCGGCGGTGAGAATTGGCAACTCGGGAATCGGCAGGCTTACATCGCGTTCGTATTCCTTGGCCTTGAGTTGCAGGTGAGCGCCTGCGGCGTCGAGGCCTACCGCACGAATGCGCAAGGTAACCTGAGTGTGGCTGCCTTTGGGAAGCAGCAGGTATTGTGCGCCAACCAGATTGTCGGCCCAGTCATTGCCGGGCTCAACGCTTAATTTGATTGGCCGGTTGTTGGCGAACTGGTAGCTCAGGCTGCTTTGATTGTGCTGCAGCGATTGATCCAGCAAGGCTGCCCGTTGGCTCAATGCCTGCGCTTGTACACCGGTAAAGCGGCCCAGATACTCAGCGCGGTCGCTGATGAACCGCGTGCTGGCGTAGCGCCGGCAGACATTCTGAAAGTCGCACTCGGTCAGGACCGTGCCGTCATGTTCGCGCAGGAGCCCATTGGTGTAGGAAATGATCGAGCGGCCCGTGCTGTAGTCGCGCAACATGGAGCGACCAATCAAGTCTTGTGGCGGCGCCAGGCCCAGATAGTCGAGTATCGAGACAGTCAGGTCGACGTGGCCATAGGTTCCGGTTTTAAGCGCGGGTAATTGTTCTTGCTCGGGCGCCAGAATCAGGTTGAAACCCCAGGCTGAGGCAAGACGGACATTTTCGATGCCGTGCGATTCATCCGAGGTGACGATAACCAGCGTGTCCTTGAGTACGCCACGGGCTTTGAGACCGTCGAGGAAGTCGCTAATGGCGTCATCGAGGTAGGCCACCGCCGCTTGTTTGGGCGTGCTGTAGCGTTGCAGGTAGTCTGCTGGCGCCGAATAGGGCTGGTGCGTGCCCACCGTCAGCAGCGTCAGCATCCAGGGTTTATCTGGCGTTTGGCGCAGTTGCTCGATGTAGTTCAGGGCGCCTTCGAAGTAGGCCTTGTCATCCATGCCCCAGGGAAATTCCAGGTACGCATCATTCTTGAACCAGTCGCGGCCCAGCGTCTTCTCAAAGCCCATGCGCGGCATGATCTGATCTTTGGCCATGAAGCGCAGGCCTGCGCCTTGCAAGTAGTGGGTGCTGAAACCGTTCGCGCGCAACTGGGCGGGCAGGCAGTGTTCACTGCGTTGGGCCTGGCCCAGTAACTCGACGCCTTTGGGGGTGCCCGAGTCGAGCTTGGCGTAATCACCGCAGAGCATCGCGTAGAGGCCGCGAATAGTCTGATGACTGTGCAGTACATAATCGCTGGTGAGCATGCCGCGATGCGCCCAAGCGCTGAGGCGCGGCATCAGGTCTTCGTGATAACGGCTGCGCAATGCATGGCGGCTCGGTTCGATATACGCGCCGGGTATGCCCTCCAGCGTGACAATCAATACGTTGCGCGCTTTACCCGGCCCGCTGAGCAACGGTGCGCCGTTGAGGTCAAGGCGCGACAGGGCGCTGATATCCACCGCAACGGGTGGTTGATCGCCATTCAACATCGAGTCGAGCTGCGCGCTCGCGCTGTTGATACCGGCGACCAGCAGCTTGTGCGGCAAGTTGAATTGAGCCCACTGCGCAGCGTCGCTGGGGATTCGCGCCTGCAACAGGTTATGGCTGATAAACAGCGTTAGCGGCAGCAGTAACCAGCGCAGGCGCACCGGTTGAACGCCTGCTTTGCGTTGGCGAAATTGTAGCAGCGCAAAAACCAGTAGATTGAGCAGCAAGACGCCCGCCAGCACAGGGTGATTGAGCCCGTTGCCTTCAGTCGAGCGGCTGACAAACTGGGCATCTGTCAGATAATGCAGATCACCGACTTCGGGCATGCGCCCGACAGCGCTGATCAGCTCAGCACTGCTTAAGGTCAGCACACTCCAGAACAGCGCAATCGGCACACTCAGCCAAAGGCTGCGGCGCGCCAGCAGAATCAGCAGTGCGCTGCCGATTGTAAGGTCCGACAGATAGCCGAAGGGTTGCGTCCAGCCGAAGAAATAACGGCTGAGCATAGGGATTAGCAGGAGCAGGGAGGCTAAGGCCAGCGATGCACTGATAGGCTGTTGCAGCCAGCGGCTGAGAAAACGCACGGAAACTCCAATGACATGGCCTGCAGATTGTCGGCAATGCCAGATTTACCACGAAGGTGGGTTGCCATAATTTTGAAACATGCGCGAGCCAACTGCCAGTAGCCGTTGCAAATATATGTGGGGCGGTGGGGTCGTGGGCTGGAGCGGTAGTCAGCGCTTTGTCGTTGCGAGCAAAACGCTAAGGAACCTCTGGAAAAGTACTGCGCTCGGGTTGGCGATTGAAAGTGCAGCTATGTGCAGCTTTCATGCGGTGCGTTCCCGTCGCTCGCTAGCTTTTTCAGAGGCTCCCTAATAATCAGCTGTAAATAAGTCGGCGTGAGCGGGCTTATTTCTTGCCGATGGTGATTTGCTTGCTAGCGCCGTAGACCTGGCCGCTGACGCCTTTGGCGATCTGCTGGATTTCACCGCCGGCCTTGAGGAAGTTAGCAATCTGCGCGTCGATCGAAGCGCTGGTTTCTACTGCTGGGGCGGGCTTGGGCTTGCTGTTGGATGCTTTTACGCGCATGACGGCCATTAACCTGTTTAAAAATTAATTTGGCCGAAGATTGTACACTAAATACTTGACAATATCTTTATAAATACACTCCGAAATTAAATGCAGGCTTTTTTAAATTCAGTTTATATTGCATTTATAAAATCATTATATTTATATAAGTCGTTGTTATTTATGGTTATTTGTAATTATAGATGAGCTGCGGTTTGACCCTTGGTTTATTTTAAACCGCCGGTCTGGTCGCGTTTAAACCTGGGCTGGCTGGTGGCTTGCGCTGATTTGAAATAACAAAATAAACGCCATATCAGCTAGAATGACGCCCTTGCAACGAGGTAGATGAGCATGGCCCTGATTGGACGAATGAATAGCTTGCAGGTGGTAAAACACACTGACTTTGGCTTGTATCTGGATGGTGGCGCGGAAGGTGAAATCCTTCTGCCGAAACGCTACATCCCCAGCGACACACCGAGCGAGGTGGAAGACTGGCTGAATGTATTCGTCTACCTCGACAGTGAAGATAAATACATCGCCACCACCGAGAAGCCGAAAGTGCAGGTGGGCGGTTTTGCCAGCCTCAAGGTTGTCGATATCAACCGCGTCGGGCTTTTTCTCGACTGGGGTTTACCGAAAGATCTCCTACTGCCGCATTCCGAAGAAAAGCGCCCGCTGCAAGTGGGCGATTACTGCGTTGTGCACGTATTTCTCGATAAACGCAGCAAACGCATCACCGCGACTGCGCGCCTTGATCGCTATCTGGATAAAGAACCGGCCAATTACAAGCCGGGCCAGGAAGTCGATTTGCTGGTGGCCGACCAGACCGACATGGGCTTCAAGGCCATTATCAACGGCAAGCACTGGGGCCTGATCCACAAGAACGAACTGTTCAAGTTTGTGCGCAGTGGCATGCAGGAAAAAGGCTTCATCAAGGAGATGCGCGGCGACGGCAAGATCAGCCTGAGCCTGCAGCCAATCGGTGAAGAAGCAGCCGGCAGCCTGGCCCAGCAGATTCTCAGCAAACTGCGCGAAAACGATGGCCGTCTGGACCTCAGCGACAAGAGCTCCCCCGAGGCCATCAGCGCCATGTTCCGCGTGAGCAAGGGCAACTTCAAGAAGGCCATTGGCGGTCTGTATAAAGACGGCCATATCGCTATTCATGCCGACTATCTGGAATTGCTGCGCAAGTAATCCCTCTGGCCGTTGGCCCGGGCGCTGCTAGAATTTCCCTTGTCTTTGAGTGCCATTGGCAAAGGCAGGGGAGCGCCGCGAAAAAGCTCCGCCAAACCCCAGCGCCGCACTCTGCGCCGTTGTAGCTCAGTTGGTAGAGCAACTGATTCGTAATCAGTAGGTCGGAGGTTCAATTCCTCTCAACGGCACCAATTGAGTCAACCCCGGCGCCCAGCCCGGAGTCGAGGCGGTTTGAGCCGCCTCGACTGCCGATCAGCAAGCTGCCTTACGCAGTTGCTCGATAATCTTGCGCGCGCGGTTTGCACCGACATCAACGTGAATGTCGACCATCGGCTTTGGGCCAAACTCAAGCATGTTGCGGTACTGGGCTTCGATCACAACCTTGTCTTCATCGAAGGTCATGGCCGTCTGCTCAATGACTTTTGCCTTGATTTCCTGCTCATTGCTCTTTGGGTTGGTCGCCATCGTCCAGAAGTAGTGGCTGGTCGTTTCCGTTTCGGGCGTTACGCCATGGAAACCGCGCATGTGAAAGCCTTCGCGCTGGGGATTGTCCAGTGAGTCTGTGCCCGCATCGATGGCGCCGGTCCAGATACGCAGGTGCGATACGTGAAACTCGATCTCCTGCCAGCGATCAATTTTATCTTTGAAGGGGTAGGCCGCCGAATAGGTCGGCGGCGGAACCGAGCCCGGCATATGGCGGGTCACCGTCACGCTGGTGTCGGTGCTTTCAACGTTCATTTGCGCATTCATGTGCACGCTTGCATTACCCCCAATAGTGCGCAGGTGCACGTAACCCAGATGGCTCAAGTCCAGCAGGTTGTCGTGGATGAGCTGGTAAGGCGCATCGTAGTGATAGACGTCGCCGTCAAAGAGATACTCACCACTGCTATGAATGTCATACGCTGGCGGCTCGCTTGTCGGCTCTGGCTGATTTGGGCTGCCAAACCAGATCCAGATAATCTGGTCACGTTCTCTTACGTGGAACGCTGGCACCTTGGCTTTTGAAGGGATTTTGGCTTGCCCCGGCACTTCCAGGCACTGGCCTGAGCCGTTGAACAGCAAACCGTGATAACCGCAACGCAGCCCCTGTTCCTCAAGCGTGCCGTGCGACAGAGGTAAAGCGCGGTGACAGCAACGATCCTCCAGCGCTGCAGCCTGGCCATCGGCAGTCCGAAACAAAACAATCGGTTTGCAAAGCAGGGTTCTGCCCAGTGGCTTGTCTTTCAACTCCCAGGCAAAGCCTGCTACGTACCATTGGTTCAATGGAAATTTTGGTAGCGTTTCAGAGGGCGCACCTATTTCGATGGCTTGCGACTGGGCGTGTGAGGTATTCATCAGGCTCTCCAACTATCAGGCTTATTGTTGTCAGGGGTTACAGATCGAGCACCAGCCGGGGGCTGAGCGAGCGCGAGCAGCACGGGGTAAAGCAATCGTTGAGGGCATGCTCCTTGGCATTCATGTATTGATCGCGATGATCCGGCTCACCGGCTAAAACCCGTGTAATGCATGATCCGCAGATGCCTTGCTCGCAGGAGCTTTCGATCTCGATATCGTTCTCTAACAGCACGTCGAGTACGGTCTTTTCTGCCGGTATCACCAGGATCTGCCCGGAACGCGTCAACTCAACTTCGAACGGCTGATCCCCCTCAAGCACCTGCACAGGGGCCGCAAAATCTTCGCGATGAATCTGCTGATCGTGCCAGCCACAGGCTTTGGCAGTTGACTCAATGTGGGCCATAAACCCGGATGGGCCGCAGACATAAAGTTGCTCGCCTGCTGTGGGCGATTGCAGTATCTGCGCTGCATCCAGACGCTGTTCGGCTGGGCCGTTGTCTACATGAACATGCACGTGCTTGGCGAAAGGCGTCGTGCTTAACAAATCAAGGAAGGCCAGGCGCTCTTTAGATCTGCCGCAGTAATGCAGGTCGAAACGCTTTCCGGCTGCCAATAAATCGTGCGCCATGGCAAGAATGGGGGTAATACCGATCCCGCCGGCGAACAGCACGTAATGCTCCGCTGTCAGGTCGAGCTCGAAAAGGTTGCGTGGCTCGCCGATCTTCAGCTGTGCGCCCTGAGGTATGTCGACATGCATGCCCTTGGAGCCACCACGAGATGCCGGCTCGTTGAGCACCGCAATCAGATACCGCTCGCGCTCATGCGGCGGGTTGCACAGTGAATACTGCCGGGTCAGCCCTGGCGCAACTTGCACATCGATGTGCGAGCCCGCGGTGAAGGCCGGTAATTGCGCGCCATTGGCAGCCGTCAATTCGAAGCTGCAAACATCTTCAGCTTCAGTGGTTTTACGTGACACATAAACGTCGAGCATGAGCGTACCCGCCACCGCAGTAATGCAGTGTTTGAAAAATAAAATGGATTTAGGCGGTTTCAGCGACCGCGTGATAAACGCGACTCAGCTCAGGGAGGAGGGAGCCAATGCGGGCTGTTCATGGCGATGAGCCTCATAATTTTATTGTTCTGGCGCCTGGGCTATGATGCCGACGCGATATCTTTGAGTGACTCTAATCTTAGTAATTTTAGTTGCGATGTCAACCAATTAAAATAAATCAGCGGATCCGTTTGTCATGGCGCAGCCCCCACTTAATCTCGAACGTTACGTTCCCGCTCTGCTCACATTCCTCACCAACAACATGTCCAGCGGGGCATCCGCCTGCTATCGCAAGCACTTTGGCATTGGCATCGTTGAGTGGCGGGTGCTGGCAATGCTTGCTGTGGAGGATCACATCAGCGCCAACCGGATTGTTCAGGTGATTGGGCTCGACAAAGGTGCTGTGAGTCGCTCGCTGCAGATGCTCGAGCGCGAAGGCTTTGTGTCTACCGAAGTCGATAGCAAAGATGCCCGGCGGCACACCGTAACGCTCACCCCTTCAGGGCGTGAATTACACGACCGGGTGCTGGAAACAGCCCTCGAAAGGGAGCGGTTACTGCTGGCAAACTTCAGTGAATCCGAGGTCGAGGTACTCATCGACTTCCTGCACCGCATGAGTGGGCAATTGCCAGAAGTAAATGCAGTGGTGCCGAAAGAGTAGCGCGCGATATTCAGGGGAAAGAATTGGCCGTAGACGCTGCGCGTATAGGGCCCGACAGGGCAGTGGCAGCAACAGGTCGGCTAGGGCTGGCGCCAGAGAATGGCGAGGCTTTCTGGTGATACCTCGGAAGACCAATCCTGGTGGTTCGCCACACCTTCTAGGCAAAGTGTGAAGTTGTCCTCAAGCCAGCAGATAAAGTACCCACCACGCTTCAAGGCGTGATGGGTAAACGCCACACTCAGTTCTTTGCCGAGCAGCATGAGTTCATGCTGCTCATGGCATTTGATGAGGGTGTAAAAGCCGGCTGCAGTGAACTCCCGGCCAAGCGCGCTGAAATGACTGGGCGATAATTCCAGGCCGCTTGTGCCTGTCTGCTCAAGAAGCTTTTCTAACGCAAACATTTCCAGGGGCGAAAGCAGCACGGCCGTTCTCAGTAGATATCGTAAGAGAAGTATTTTTTGCGAATGGAGTCGTATGTCCCATTGGCACGTATGGTTGTCAGCGCCTGGTTGATTTCTTGTGTCAGTGGATTGTTTTTGCGCACGGCAATCCCCGCGCCCATTCCGAAGTATTTGGTGTCGGTGTAGTCGGGGCCTACGAACCCGAACGTCTCGCCGTCAGGCTTGTTCAGCAAGCCTTCTTCAATGGCAATCGAGCCTGCCATGGTGGCGTCTAGGCGCCCAGCCAGCATGTCGAGGAAGATCTCGGCCTGATTGCCGTAGCGAATGATTTCGGCACCTGCTGTTTGGAAGTGTTCTGTGGCGTAACGGTCGAAGTTGGTTGAGCGCTGAACACCAATGCGTTTACCCGCCAGGTCTTCTGGAATTGCTTTGATGGCGCTGTCTTTGCGAACCGCAATCTTCGCGGGAAGGCGGTAGTAGCTGTTGGTGAAATCGACTGATTTAAGGCGGTCCGGTGTGATTGAAACCGATGAGATGGCTGCATCAATCTTGCGGACTTTGAGTGAAGGAATCAGCCCGTCGAACTCAACCTCTACCCATTCGCATTTGACCTTCATTTCAGCGCAAATGGCTTCGCCAATGTCGTAATCAAACCCTTGGATTTTATTGTCCGGGGTTTTGTACGCGAAGGGCGGGTAAGCCGCTTCAATGCCGACGCGCATGGTGCCGTTCTCAGCGTAAGCATTGCTTCCCATAGCGATCAGTGTCATCAGGCCCAGCGTGCGGACTATATTTTTCGTGTTCATGAAAACTCCAGAGTGTTGTTGTTATTGCTTAGGGATTGCTGGATTGTTCAGACGGCGGCGGTGGCGATGAGCTCGATGCGAATATCGGGATCGTCGAAGCTGACCTGGCATGTAGCGCGTGCCGGAGGAGGCGTCTCGCACCATTCGATCCATTCGGCATTCATTGCATCAACATCGGCCTTCATTTCCTTCATCCAGATCTGGGCACTGAGCACGCGTGACTTGTCGCTACCGACTGAAGCCAGCAGGGCTTCAAGTCGTGCAAGTACCTGTCGTGTCTGGCCGCTGATGTCCTGGCCGCAGTCGTCGGCGACGATGCCGCTGAGCCATGCGACGCCCTGGTGAACAACAACCCGGCTTAGTTTCGGGTTACTGTCGAAATGCTCAATATTGCTCATGACAACTCCTGGTTGAGGTTTTTGTTGGGCTGTTGTGCAAGCTGTTTCAGGGTGATGGGCTTCAAAGGCGCGCGTATGCGGTAATAACCCACTTCACTTGCGCTAACGTTGCCGGAGGCGGCAATAATCTCGGTTACGGTCAAGCCGCACTGGCGCCCTTGGCAGGGGCCCATGCCGCAGCGGCTGAAGGCTTTAATCTGATTTGGGCCCAGGCAACCGAGACGCACATGGCTGCGTACGGTGCCGGCGGTGACCTCTTCGCAACGACAAACAATTACGTTGTCTTCAGGAATGCGGTTCTCGTCGCGCGGGCGATATAGCGCATCGATGAGAGGGCGCACCGCCATGTAGCGGTGCAACGCCTTCCGGTAGGGTTTTACAAGCTTGTCCCGGCTGGAGCTGTCTAGTCGGCCGAGCTGACAGGCGATAGCCAGTGCTGCGATTCGTCCTTGTGCCTGAGCCGCCATTGCACCGCCAATGGAGCCGCCATCGCCGGCTATGAATATCCCGGACGTGCTGGTTTCGCCCCATGCATTGCGCTCAGCTTGCCAGCACAATTGCTCGTTCTGCCAATGGTGCTGCAGACGCAGAGACCAGCTGATTTGGGTATTAGGCACTACGCCCTGATGCAACATGACGAGGTTGCAGGCAATGCGATATTCATCACCGCCGCTGCTGAAACTCAGGGCTTCGGCTTGTGCGCTGCCTTCAATACGCAGCGCTGTTGCGCCCCTGTAATGCTTAACTTTGGCTTTACGTAATGTTGCGAGTAGTGACAGGCCTTTTTGCAGATCCGGCCAGCCCTTCAAGGCTTTAGGTATATGGCGCAAACCACTGAGCACGTCGCTGTGTCTACTGGTATCGACCAGTGCTGCAAGGGAAATACCAGCCTGCAAATACTGAACGGCCAGCAGGTAGAGCAGAGGCCCGCACCCTGCAAGAACGACAGGGCCGGCAGGTACCATAGCCGCACTCTTGAGCAATATCTGACCCGCGCCAGCAGTCATGACGCCAGGCAGGGTCCAGCCCGGAATCGGCATTGGACGCTCGTATGCGCCCGTTGCGATGAGCAACCTTTGGCCCTGGGCTACTCGCGATTGCCCTTGATGCAAATAATGCACTTGGTTCTGATCAGTGACCTGCCACACCGAGGCTTGCGCGACATACTCGACATCACTGGCCAAAAACGCCTGTGCCAAATGACGCCCATGGCTGTAGTCAGCGCCGAGTATCTGTGAACGTTGGGCGTCGGTGTTGCTAATGTTGCGGTAGATTTGCCCGCCAGGACCTGGCTGCTCATCCAGCACCAGTACCGATAAGCCGTTGTTGCGCGCCTCGACAGCGGCACTCATACCGGCTGGCCCCGCACCGATAATCAACAGATCCACGGCTTTAGTTTTCATCGCAGTCACCTTCGGCACAAAGTGGCGCCAGCTTGCGCGCCCCGAGCTGACGTCGAACCCTGAGGCCGTCGCTTACCAGCGTCATACAGCCTTGGCGGTTGGGCACACCATTTACCTCGACCAGACACTCGAAACACACGCCCATCATGCAAAATGGTGCACGGTTAGCGCCCTGAACAGGCGTGGTACGCGAGTGGCGCACGCCACTGGCGAGCAAGGCGGCGGCGATGGAAATACCTTGCGGAACCCTGAGCTGATGCCCTTCGTAGTCGATGGTTACCCAAGACTGAGCATTGGCTAATGGGGTAAACAAGCTTTCAGTGGGCATGATGAACCTCTGCGTTGGCGCTAAATCGTCCGAGTCCGAAAGACGCCAGTTCCGGCAGCGCAGTGCCTGTGGCTATTGACGGTGCGAGTCGCAGGGCATGCATGGCAGCAAGCGTTACACCGCTGTGGCAGGACACCAAGTGCGCGCCGGGCGCATGTGACAGCTCTTGATAGATCGGCCCGCCATCCGGGGTCATCACGCGCAAAGCCCCCCACGCCCGCACCAGATTGACGTTGGCCAGACACGGAAAGCTGCGCACTGCACGATCCGCAATGTCAGCGATCACCGCTGTGCTGGTGCGGTCATCGAAACCGACGGACTCGGCCGAGTCGCCGAGCTGGACGGTGCCTTCATCGGTTTGCCGGACGGTTGATGTGGGAATATCAAGGAATGGCTCAACTCGTTCGGTAATCAGAATTTGTCCACGGCTAGGGGCTACTGGTACGTCATGCCCAAGGTGGGCTCCGAGCGTTTTGTTTCCCAGTCCTGCAGCCAGTATCAGTTGCTCACAACGCAGCTCGCGAGCGTTCGATGTGATCAGAAAATCGTTGCCGAAAGCTTCAATTCCATCGACGGCATAGTTGTGTAGAACGTGCACGCCGCGTGCTTGGCAGGCGTGGTGCAAGGCACTGAACAGCTTGAGGGGATTAACGTGGCCGTCCATGGGGGAGAAGCAGGCGCCGATAACGTCCGGGCCGATCCGTGGGAGGCGTTTCTGCAATTCATTCGGTTCGAGCACCTCAAAGGGGTAGTCACCTAAAGCAGATTGCAGCCACTGCAAGCGGTGAACTTCTTCAGTGAGCTCGGCTTGCGACAAACACAACTGATACCCGCCATTCTGGCGCAGGTGCACATTAATGCCGGTATCGGCCAAGAGCTTGCCAGCCAATTCAGGCCATAGTGCAGCTGCTTGTCGGGTCCAGTGGGCATAAGGGGTCATGCCGTAACCTTTGCTTTGCACCCAGATCAAGCCGAAGTTGCCTCTGGACGCCCGAAAAGCGCTGTCGCCCTCGTCCAAAACGCAAACCTGTTGCCCTTTGAGCGCAAGCCCGTAAGCGATGGTCATGCCCAAAAGGCCGCCACCGACGACAACTGTTTGCGATTTGTGCATAGGTTGATTGCTCATTATTTTATGGCGCTAAGATTCATATAGGCCACTGATCGCGGAGGCTCTATTGGTTTAGATCAATCCTATGGGGCTTATCGGTAACTGAAAAATGCTTTATTTTATGAAGCCTATGTTTATTTGTTATGGGTTGCTGAATGAACCTTCGTCAGCTTGAAGCGTTCCGGGCAGTCATCGTGGGAGAGACGGTGACGCGTGCGGCAGAAGCGCTGCACATTTCTCAACCGGCCGCGACTCGGTTGATTTCAGCGCTTGAGGAAGATATTGGCTTCCCGCTCTTCGACCGCATCAAGGGCCGACTGCGACCGACTCCGGAAGCACTGGTGTTGTATGAAGAGGTTCAGCGCTCTCTGGTCGGTGTTGAGCGTATCGCCCGCGCGGCGAGAGAAATCTGCAGCCTCACCCGCGGGTCGCTGCGCATCGTCTGCGCGCCGGCACTGGGTCTTTCATTTTTACCGCGGGCCATTTGCGCGTTTGTCGAGCAACATCCCCATGCGCAGGTGTGTCTGGTCGTGCAGTCGTCTGAAGAAGTTGTGGATCAGGTGATCGGGCAACGTTGTGATCTGGGTTTTATTGCGGAGCCCAGTACTTATCTGTGCCCGCGCGGCGAACAACTGCTGCGATCGAATTTGCTCTGTGCAATGCCTGCCGGGCATCGACTGCAAGAGAAATCTGTTGTGGTTCCGGAAGACCTTGAAGGCGAGGCCTTTATCTCCTATCCGAGCGCGGTCGGCTCCAGACACCACATCGATGCCATATTTTCAGCGCATGGCGTGTCGCGCAGGCTTCAGTTGGAAACGCAATTGTCTGCGCCCATGTGCGCATTTGTTGAACTGGGCGCTGGCTTGGCGTTGGTCGATGCGATCAGTGCGCTGGAGTACAAGGGGCAGGGGGTTGTGTTTCGTCCTTTTGCGCCGTCCATTGAGGTTGATTTCAATATGCTAATGCCTTCTCAGGGCCGGCTCTCAAACATCCAGCAGAGTTTCGTCTCGCATATGCGCGAGTTCGTTGACCGTGAGGTGAAAGGCAGTTTTCTGGGCGACACCATTGGCATCGTAAAATGACCGGGATGAATAATCCCGACCTATATAGCTGATTGAATGACTGTGTGATTTGAATCTACGCCTGCAGCAGAGCTTCCCAATGCATCCGGGAGGCTGTATAGGTTGCGCCACTGATTAGACAGGGAGCAATTGAGGCTTGCCCCAATTACTCCCTGTCTCCTGCAAACTTTTCCCCCCTCAGAAACGATAATTAACGCCGAGCGTCAACGAACGCTCGGGCGCCGGTTGGCGGCCCCAAGGGCTGGTGTCGATGCCGCGGAAGTAATACTCGCGGTTGAACAAGTTGCTCACGCCCGCAGACGCCGTTAGAACACTCTGGTCCTGAAGCTTGAACTCACGCTCAATAGCCGTGTTCCACAGCCAATAGGCGGGCAGTTCCCCTACCGAGGCGATGCTGTTTTCATCGGTGGTGTTCGCGGCATCGGTGTAGGCGCTGCTGACGTAAAGTCCGTCGAGGCTGTAGGTCCAGTATTCGGCGAAGCGGTAGCGGCCGTCGATGGAGAATTGATTTTTGGAGGCGAAGGGCACGTCGTTGCCCTTGAAACTGCCGTTGCGCTGCTCGGCGTCCAGATAGGCATAGCTGGCATGCAGATCCAGTTGCGGCAGGGCGCTTGGCGTCCAGAACACTTCTGTTTCGAGACCTTGATGACGGGTGCTGCCAAGGTTTTCGAAGCGGTCTGTGGTGGCGTTGTAGGAGATCTGGTCATCGAAGTCGATGCGGTAGAGGCCCATGTCAACGCGCAAGCCTTGCCATGGCGTGTAGCGCACACCCGTTTCATAATTCCACGCCAGTTCAGCGCCAACGTCGCCTTCCTTGACGATTTGGGTAACCTGCGGCGGGCGCAGGGATTTTTGCGCATTGGCGTAGATGAACCATTCCTCACTGGCCTGCCAGCCAAGGGTCAAGCCGGGTAGCCACTCCTTGGCGACGTTTTCGTTTTTGAAGCCGGTGATGCCATCGTCGTAATTCATGGTGGCGTGCTCGTACCGAACGCCGGGTGTGATGGTGAGCTGGTTGTCGAACAGGCTGATGGCGTTACTCAGGTAAAAGGCTTTGGCGTCATCATTGAAAGTCCAGTCCCGGAAGGCCTGAGTTTGGCCGGTCGCGAGGCTCTGTCGGTTGACTTCGTAGTCGATGTCTTCCTTGACGTAGCGCGCGCCCAATAGCCAGGTTTGGCTGACGCTTTCACCGTCCATGGTCATGCTCAGGCGCGGCTCACTGCCCCATACTTTGAAGTCGCGCGGAGCGTCCTGCTTGGTTGCGGCTGTACCGTCCGGGGTGAAGGGCAGGCCAATGATGAAGTTGCGATAGCTGTTGTGCGCGAAGTTGGTCCAGCTGAATTCAATCGAATCGAAAGGGCCCGCTGCGCCAAATTGTTGGGTGTAGGTTCCCCATACCCGGTCGGTATCACCTTCAAAGCGATCCAGTGGCCGCGTTGACTGCCGTGGGTCGTCTTTATAGTCCTCAACACTCAGAGCACCGGCCAGATCCATGTCGGCTTTGTAGTGCTGTAAGCCGAAGCTCAAGTCGCTGTTGTCATTGATATCCCACTGGCCGCGCAGACGGTAGTTCTGGATATCGGTATCCGAATGCTCGCGGCCGGTTTCTCCGTTGATGGTGTTCAGGTCGAGCTGTAAACCGAAGTTGTCGGTGAGGTAACCGCCGGTGCCCAGGTAGGAATCCCAAAGCTGACGGCCCCCCGCGTTAAAGGTGATTCTCTCCTGCAGGGTCGTTTCTGTTTGGCGTGGAATAGGTTTGCTGATGAAATTAATCACCCCGCCCACGTTGTTTGGGCCGTACTGGACGGCTGCACCGCCGCGCACAACATCTAGTCTGTCGACGGTCGCCAGGGTGACCGGGAACAGCGAAAGCCCTGTTTGGCCGTAAGGTGCGAGAGCGAGTGGTACGCCGTCGGACAACGCTTGCACCCGCCCACTGCGACTTTCATACAGCCCGCGTACCGCTATTTGTGGCAGTGCGCCGGTCCCGGTTTCATCGAATATCTTGACTCCGGGTACACGCTGCAATGCGTCATCGACGCCGCGCACACTGGCCTTTGTCAGGTCGGCAGATTTGACGCTGGAGCGGCTGCCTGAGTAGCTTAAAATTTCAGAGTCGGTCGCGCCGCCGAGAACATCGCCCTTGATTACCATGCTGCCAAGTTGCGTAGTTTCAGTGGGGTTATGCGCAGTCGCCGATTCTGCCGGGGCAATGATGAATGTCTGCTCGCCGCGCGCATTTGATTGCAGGCCACTGTTATTCAACAGCTGCTCCAGTGCTTGCTCGGGTGTGTAGCGGCCCTTGATGGCGGGTGCGGTTTTACCTGCGGTAATGTCACTGGCGAACAGGATCTGTACCGATGTTTGGCGGGCCAGAGTATTCAGGGCTTGGTCCAGAGAGGCGCTGGGCAAGTCCAGCTCGACAGCCTCCTGAGCCTGCGCCGAGATGGCGAGCAGTAAGCTGAAGGTGAGTGCTGACAACTGCAAGGGCAGGCGGTGCTTCATTAATTATTTTCCTTGGAATGTAGGGTCTGACCTATAAGCCGTCATGGGCAGACCAAAACCCTACCTCCAACCGAAAATATTATTATTTAGCCTTGCCCACGACGTGAATCTCGCCATCGGCTGCGCTGTTGAGGGCGATTGGCAAAACTTCGGGCAGGGCGCTGAGCAGCGCGTCAACGTTACGCGTATCGAACACACCGCTCAGTGTAAGGTTGGCCAGGCTTGGTTCATCAAGAATGACCGGGCGAGGGGAGTAGCGCTGAATTAGCATCAGCACCTCTGCCAGTGGCGTGTGATCAAACACCAGTTGGTCGTTTTGCCAGGCGTTCGCAGCGTTCACATCGACAGGCACTGCTTGCTGTAATTGGTTTTTCGACACGTCTATCTGTTGATCAGGCAGCAGCGTCACACTGTGCTCTGGATCGTCGCGAGTGCTTACCGAAACACGCCCGCGTACCAGCGTGACACGCACGTTTTGGTTGAAGTCAGCAACGCTGAAAAGCGTGCCCAGCACCTGAACACGGGCCTCACCAGCAGTCACCTGGAACGGCCGGACAACCGTTTTAGCGACATCGAACATTGCCTGTCCCTGCTCAAGCTGCACGCGCCGGGAACGTAAGTGCCACTCAACCGTGATGCGGCTATTGCGCTCCAGCATTATCTGGCTGCCATCGGATAACTGCACCTGCAGGTGCTCGCCCTGGGGCGCGCGGAACTGCTCGCGGTGATAAGCCGGATCCAGCCACACCAAGCCCGCCGCCAGCAACAGAACACAGGCCGCAGCGCTTGCTGATTTGGCCTTTTTTCGGGGCTTGGGCGTAGGCAGCGGAAAACGATTGCGCAGCGCGTCACGATGACGGGCCAGCAGCTCATCGTCCGGCGATTGTTTGGGCATGGCTGACTTGGCTTTGTTCATGGTTCTAACGTCGTGCGACCAAGGTGCGCGCGGCAAGCCGCCAGCCCCAGCCGCAGGTGTTTCTCCACTGTCTTCAAGGAAATTCCCATTTGTCTGGCAACTTCCGCTTGCGGCAGTTCATGGATTTTATGCATAACAAAAACCATTTGGCAGCGCGGCGGCAGTGCTTCAATGGCCTGGGTGAGCAACTCCAGCTCCTCGCTCGCGGCGTATTGCCGAACAGCGCAGGGTGCCTCAGATTCGCGCTCAGGCAGATCGGGCAGGGTGACAATCCACGCCTGGCGCCGGCGTTCACTGCGGTAACGGCTGATAGCCTGATCGTGAGAAATCTTGTGCAGCAGAGCCAAAGGCGTTCGCGGTTGCTCCTTTTGCTGCTTTTCGAGGAGTTGAACACAAACATCGTGGATCACCTCATGGGCAAAACCACCGTCACCAAAACGCCGGCGAACGCGCTCGACCAGCTCGTCGTAATGACGCACCAGCGTGCTGATAAGAGAGGATTTAGCGGACTCCAGCGACATGCGGGGCCTGAGGCAATGCGATTTAGATGCGAATATAAATGATAATTCTTTGTATTGACAGGGTCGTTTGTCTGTTTCGGGAGCAGTTGGCCGCGGTGGTCCGAAATCGGCCAATAGCGGACAATCAGTTAACGCATTTCTTATGCACTTTGCGGAATTCAAAATCTGATCTTGGAGTCGCAAGGGGAAAAAGGGCGGGATTAACCCGCCCCATTTTTTAGCTCCGCACGAATGCCAGCAGATCTGCGTTAATCGTCTCGGCGTTGGTTGTCGGCATTCCATGAGGGAAGCCCGGGTAGATTTTCAACGTACTGTTTTGCAGAAGTTTGGCCGACAAAACCCCTGCATTTTCATAAGGCACGATCTGGTCATCATCACCATGCATTACCAGGACGGGGATCTTGATGCTCTTCAAATCTTCGGTGAAGTCGGTCTGAGAAAACGCCACTATCCCGTCATAGTGTGCTTGTGCACATCCCATCATGCCTTGTCGCCACCAGTTCAAGACAATGCCCTCGGAGGTCTTTGCACCCGGGCGGTTATAGCCATAGAAAGGCCCTGCAGGAACGTCGTGGTAAAACTGTGCCCGGTTGGCTTTCAGTTGTGCCTGCAAGTCGTCGAACACTGACTTCGGCAGGCCGCCAGGATTGGTCGGTGTCTGGACCATCAGCGGTGGCACGGCACTGATGATGGCCGCTTTCGAGACGCGGTCTTCGCCATGGCGAGCGATATAGTGAACGACTTCACCGCCGCCGGTGGAGTGCCCGACGTGAACTGCGCCTTGTACACCCAGGTGATCAACTACGGCCGCGACGTCGTCGGCGTAGTGGTCCATGTCGTGTCCATCCCAGACCTGGCTGGATCGCCCGTGACCGCGCCGATCGTGTGCTACAACCCGGTAACCGGCACCCAGGAAAAAGAGCATTTGCGCGTCCCAATCATCCGCGCTCAGTGGCCATCCGTGGTGAAAGAAGATGACCTGGGCATCGCGTGGCCCCCAGTCTTTGTAGAAGATTTCAACACCATCTCTTGTAGTGACATACCCCATGTTCGTATCTCCTGAATGAAGTGGAGGCCTTCATCGAATCGCGTTCCGATCATGGCCTTGAGTTAATAGCATGCAGCCCTTCCGGTGGCAGTTCAGAGTGCGTTGCTGGATTAGCCTGCGCTTACTCACGAACGCCATGACGACCAAGTCACACGTTGCGCTTGGCCGCTCGATGACTTTAGGTTTAAAGTCAACTTTAAGGTCAATAGATTTTTCAGGGTGATGTATGAGAATAGGCGAACTGGCGAAAATTAGCGGACTGGCACCGTCACGCATCCGTTTCTATGAGGCCAGTGGCTTGATCAGCTCCGTTGAGCGCAAGGCTAATGGCTACCGGGACTACGCGCCCGATACCGAATGGGTACTGGAACTCATCACCGGCGCACAAGCGGCAGGTTTCTCATTGGAGGAGATTCGGCAACTGATGCCGATGAATGCCAGTGGCTGGCGGCACGACGAGTTGCTCACTGGACTTAAGCAAAAGGTGGAAGAAATCAGCGTTCTGCAGGAGCGGCTAGCGCAAAACAAAGCTCAACTTCTGGTCGTCATCAAGGGCATCGAAGATAAACCCGACGGCATGGCGTGTGGGGATAATGCTCAAATGCTGATAAATCGTCTGCGTGAAGAGGGGGTTGGCAAAGCTTCAGATAGGCCCGCGGTAACGTCTTCTACAAAAAAACACACCCGTCAGGCTTCCGGAGCCTGACAGGCGCAAAAGGTCTCAGCGCTCGCCAATCAGGCTGGCGAGTGGCTTGGGCGCATAAAGCGCACTCTGGAACTCTGGCACGTATTCGTACTTCATCATTTTCCCCAGCTTCATGGCACGGAGGTAATTCGACAGACTGCCGTCGCCCAGCGTGAGGGTGACCGAATCAGCGTCGCGGCTGGAGCCGTGACTGAGCTGGCGGGAAACCGCATACCCGTATGCCAGTTGGCCCTGATGATCGAGATTGGTGAAGCTGCTGGTGACGATGTCGACATCGCGAGAGAGGTTGTCGAGTTTCTTCGCTTTGAAGGACACGTCGACTTTTCCGGTCTGGCTGTCGGTGATGTCATAGACCACAGATTGGGCATCTTCTTTGCGGTCAATACCGGTCAGCCATTTAGGCAGGTTGTAACCGACGACACCGCGCACCCGTGCAAGCTCGGTATTGACCGGCAGCTTGAGCACATAGCCCCAGAAGTCGCCAGACATCGACTGGCCAATCAGTGTGAACGGGCCCAGATTGGCTTTGCCTGGCTTGTTGGTAATGATCGACACGGCCACTTCGTTATAGGCGTCGTTATCACAATGCTCATAGGTGTACGCGGTAAACGCAATCAAGCCGCGACCCGGCCAGATTTGCAGGGGGTGTACGGTTGCCAATACTTCCGGCGGCATCAATGCCCGAAGTGCGTCCAGGTCGGCCGTGTAAACAGCCGTTACCCGACTGTTCTGGTAATAAAAGTTCGGAGAGTATGACTCGAAGCCAATGTCTACCTTGTGCTTTTCCAGTCCTTTGAACCAGCTCAAATCAACACCCGGCAGTTCTGCTGCAATCACCGACAAGGGAGGATTCGAGCGATAACGGTCGTACAAGCCGCCCTTGACGACCGGCACTGTGTGGCCTGCGATATCGATTGTGTTGGTTTCAGTCGGGCTGAGCATTTCAGGCGTCCCCGCCAACGCATGGTTGGCAATTGAGCTGAACAGCAATCCTGTTAATACGGCGCTTGCGAGTTTCAATCGGTCTTTCTCCGGGTGGTGGGAACTACTTGAGGGTTCAGCGAGCTACGTTGTCGCCTGAGAGCACCGCCATCACGGCTTCAGCTACGGCTTTGGGCGATTGAGGGTTTTGGCCGGTGACAAGCCTTCCATCAGTGATGGCGAATGACGTGAATGGCAGCCAGCCTTTGCGGTACCGCGCCCCTTGGCTCACCAACTTGTCCTCAAGGAAGAAGGGCACCTGGCTTTTCATGCCAGAGAGCAGTTCTTCGCGATCAGAGAAACCGGTGATGTTCTTACCCTTGATGATCAATTGGCCTTGTTCATCCTTCAGATCCAACAGACCCGCTACGCCATGGCAGACTGCGGAGACGATGCCACCTTGGTTGTAGATGGTTTCGGCGACACGCCGCAGGTCAGGATTATTGGGGAAGTCCCACATCACCCCATGGCCCCCGGTGAAGTAGATGACGCTGAACTGGGACGGATCGACATCGGCGATCGGCAGTGTGTTTTGCAGGCGAGCGCGAAAGGCAGGGGACTGCAAATGCTCTCGGGCGGCCTTGTCCATGTACAACCAACCGAGGCTGCGCTCATCTAGAGGCACCGCACCGCCTTTGGGACTGGCAAAAACTGTGCTGTAGCCAGCTGCCTCCACTACGTCGGTGAAATGCGTCAGCTCAGTCAGCCACAACCCCGTCGTATCGGTTCGTGAGGGATAGCTGGAGTGGTTGGTCAGAATCACCAGAATTTGGCGATTTTTGGCAGTCATTGTGGAAGGGGCGGTGTCAGCATTTGCAAATGTCATGAAAGCGCTACCTATCAGTACCAACGCATAAGAAACAAAGGTCTTGAGCATCATCCGGGTTCCATCAATCAAGCAGGTCGGCGCATGCTAACCTTAAACCTCGCTTTAAGGTCAACCCCCGCCTCTGCAAATAATTTCCACTGGTAGCTGCTCGCTTCAACTTGACCCTCAACCTGACTTTAACGCTAGCGTCTGATGCTCAATGAGCAAGGCAATAACGCTCGTCACTAATCCACTCGGGAGCCATGCATGAGTCAGCTAGACAACTTTGATACGCAAATGAAATGGATGATTTATGGAGCCAACGGCTACACCGGCGAGTTGATCGCTCGTGATGCTGTAAAACGTGGGCTTAAACCTGTACTGGCGGGACGTAGCCGAGACAAAGTTGAAGCCCTGGCTCGGGAGTTGGGTCTTGAGGCTCGGGTGTTTGGACTCGAAGACGAAGTACGTTTACTTGCTCAGATCAAAGGCCATGGCTTGGTTCTGCATTGTGCAGGGCCGTTCTCAGCGACCGCCGTTCCGATGATGGAAGCATGCTTGCGTGCCAATGCACATTATTTGGATATCACCGGCGAGATTGCCGTATTCGAGCACGCTCAATCCCTGAATGAACGTGCGCGGGCGGCGGGCGTGGTCATTTGCCCAGGCGTCGGTTTCGATGTGGTCCCTACGGACTGTGTAGCCGCTGCATTGAAAAATGCGATGCCGGATGCTACGCATCTGGCATTGGGTTTTGATTCGCGCTCAAGTTTTTCGCCCGGTACTGCTAAGACTTCAATTGAGGGTATGGCGCAGGGTGGCAAGGTTCGCCGTGACGGCAAAATCACCTCGGTGCCGCTGGCCTACCGAGTGCGTCGCATCGACTTTGGTGCCGGAGAAAAGCTGGCAATGACTATTCCATGGGGCGACGTTTCCACTGCTTGGCACACCACCGGTATTGCCAACATCGAAGTTTTCATCCCTGGTTCCGCAGGCATGATCCGCTGCGCCCGGTTTGCTAATTGGATTCGTCCGTTGCTGGGTTTGTCGTTCGTGCAGCGGTTGCTCAAAGCACGAATTGGAAAAACCGTGGTCGGCCCAGATCAGGAAAAACGCGCAGATCAAGGCACCTATGTTTGGGGCGAGGCTCGCAACGCCCGCGGTGAGTGCAGAACCGCGCGCCTGCATACCGCGAACGTCTACAGCCTGACCATCGACGCTGCATTGGCGGTGGTTGATTACCTGTTGCAAATGCGTCCGACTGGCGGGGCTTACACACCCGCACTGTTGTTAGGTGCTGAGCTGGTGACGCAATTGCCAGGATCTGGCGCGATGAACATCGAATGATTCGGAAAAAAGATGTTGACCTTAAAGTTGACTTCAATCTTAAGGTAGCCTCATATCCAGTTGAGGACTGCCCCATGAATGTGTTCGACACCCTGATGCTTCCAAACGGTTCGTCTATCAAGAACCGAATCGCCAAAGCCGCCATGGAAGAGAACATGGCGGACGCCGATCAGGCACCCTCCGAAGAACTGATGCGTCTCTACCAAGCGTGGGCCGATGGTGGTGCAGGCCTGATCATCACCGGCAACGTGATGGTCGACGGCCGCGCCATGACCGGACCGGGTGGCGTAGTTTTGCAGGACGATCAGCAACTGGCCAAGTTCAAGCGTTGGGCACGTATTGGTCGATCCGGCGGTGCGCAGTTCTGGTTGCAGATCAACCACCCAGGGCGGCAGATGCAGTCCAATCTTGGGCAAAAAACATGGGCACCGTCGGCCGTGCCGCTGGATTTGGGCAAACTGTCCAAGCGTTTCGCCATGCCTCACGCGATGACCTCCGGCGTGATTAAGGAAGTTATCCAACGCTTTGCGAACACCGCGCGCCTCGGCGAACAAGCCGGATTCACCGGCGTGGAAATCCACGCTGCCCATGGCTATTTGTTGAGCCAGTTCCTTTCGCCGTTGACCAACCAAAGGACGGACGAATGGGGCGGTTCCCTAGAAAATCGGGCGCGCCTGTTACTCGAAATCGTCAAGGCGGTCAGGGCTGTGGTTTCTGCGGATTTCGCAGTGGCGGTCAAGCTCAACTCCGCCGATTTCCAGCGGGGAGGGTTTACCGCCGATGATGCGAAGAAGGTCGTTGAGCTGCTCAATGGCCTTGGTGTGGATTTGGTGGAATTATCCGGAGGCAGTTATGAAGCGCCCGCTATGCAGGGGGAGGCGCGCGATGGTCGCACGCTGGCTCGCGAAGCCTACTTCGTCGAGTTCGCCCGTGATATCCAAACAGTTGCCAGAATGCCGGTAATGGTGACCGGTGGTATACGTCGCCGCGCGGTGGCGGAAAACGTCGTGCAGAGCGGCGTTAATATGGTTGGGATCGGAACAGCGTTAGCCATCGATCCCAACTTGCCTCGGGACTGGCTGCTGGGCAAAGACAATGCTCCGCAATTGCCGCCGATTACCTGGAAAAATAAAGCCATCGCATCCTTGGCAAACATGGCGGTAGTGAAGTTTCAGTTGCGCAAGCTGAGTCGCGCGAAAAAGCCCGATCCGAACGTTTCACCGCTGCGTGCGCTTATCCTGCAACAGCTCGGTATGGCACTTCGCACTCGTCAATATCGACGGTGGGTGGAAACCGTTTGATGTGCGCCGGTAAGTTTTGTGTTTGAAGAGCTAAGTTTTGTCGTATCGGTCATTACTAGCAGGAGCGTCCGCTTTTGGCCGGTTCCTGCCAGTCGCATCCAGCAGCTGGCTAGAAATCTACAGCTTCAAACCGTGGCATGGCACGGTTCTACGATCAAATATCAAGATTCTGGATCAAACCCAAACACGCGCAGTTCCTGGTCGCATCGACAAGCTTGGGCGAGACGTGCGGCCCATTTGATGGCAGCGTCGCGGGAGGGCAATTCGAGCACGGCGAAGCCGCCGTTTAGTGCTGGTGCTTCTGGATAGCCGCCGATTGTGGTCGAGCCGTCGGCTGAGACGAGCAGGGTGGGTTCAGCATCGTTGATACCGCCAGCGAATACGTAAACACCGGCGGCTTTCGCCTCTTGAATCACCGCGTGCGAATCCCGGGTCACGGCTTCCCACTCACCTTCCGGGACAACCATTGCGGCGCTCGGAAACGAAATCAGATACTTGGACATGATGTATCTACTCGTGGTGATGCAGGCCGTAAGTCCTATGCAGCCTGACGCTTTAATTATCGGTTCAGTTGCTTGGCTTCAGGCCTCAACCTTGCAACTGCATTGGTTGCAAGGTTGGGGCGCTCAAGGTAGATAGCATAGATGCCTACACGGCTTTGGGCGATTCAACCCTCAGCCTTTCTTCCCCCACAGTTGTTCCAGGCGGTCATCACGGCCGCAGCCGCTGCGGTAGTAGTTGTAGCGCAGGGGATTTTTGCTGTGGTAGTTCTGATGGTATTCCTCGGCCGGATAGAAGGTGGTGGCGGGAAGAATTTCGGTAACTACGGGTTGCTTGAATCGCCCCGATGCGTCCAGCGCTTCCTTGGAGGCAACTGCTAGTTCCTTCTCCTTCTCGTTGGCGTAGAAGATCGCACTGCGGTACTGGGTGCCATGGTCACAGAACTGAGCGTTGGCAGTGATCGGGTCAATGGTTGGCCAGAATGCTTCGAGCAACTTGGCGTAGCTGGTTTTGCGGGTGTCGTAGACCACCTGCACCGATTCAATGTGCCCGGTGCCGCCGGCTGAAACTTGCTCGTAGGTTGGGTTCTTCACCTCACCGCCGGTGTAGCCAGATGTGGTCGAGATAACGCCAGGCATCTTGTCGAAGTCGGACTCGGTGCACCAGAAGCAGCCGCCAGCAAACACGGCTTTGCCCTGAAACTCGGCAGGCGCGGCATTGGTCACGGGCTCAGCCGCTTGCTCGGCTTGTGAAGAGCCCGCGCCGCAAGCCATCAATACAGTGCTTAATGCAGCCCACAGCAGGGTGCCTGCGATGGGTTTGCAGCAATGCGTTAGCGACAGAGTCATGTTCAGCTCCTGAGTGGCGGTAAGGTTTCGCCCGCGACGATGAATTTCAGTGCCAGGCCGTTATTGCACCAGCGCTCGCCACGCGGCGGCGGTCCGTCATCGAATACGTGACCTTGATGACCTTCGCAGCGCGCGCAGTGATATTCGGTGCGCGGGAGTATCAATTTGAAGTCGCGTTTGGTGGCCATGTGGCCTGCTATCGGCTGGGTAAAGCTCGGCCAGCCGGTGCCGCTGTCGAATTTGTTGCTGCTCTCAAACAGCGGCAAATAGCAGGCAGCGCAGATATATGTGCCCTCACGCTCTTCATGGTTCAGCGGGCTGCTGCCGGGGCGTTCGGTGTTTTCCTCAAACAGCACATCGTAGGCTTCGGCAGAAACCTGCTCGCGCCATTGTTCATGGTCTTTATCGAGCATTTTCACGGTCGGCGTTCTGGCCGGATCGGTTTCGGCCGCCTGCGCGAAATTGCCGAGCAGGGACACAGCGGGCAGTAGCGCAATGGATTGGATCAGTGCACGTCGCTTCATGACTGCAGTCTCATTGAGGGCTTGGTTAATAGACGAGACTTTTGGGTAAAT
This sequence comes from Pseudomonas marincola, assembly GCF_900682675.2. Classification (NCBI taxonomy): domain Bacteria; kingdom Pseudomonadati; phylum Pseudomonadota; class Gammaproteobacteria; order Pseudomonadales; family Pseudomonadaceae; genus Pseudomonas; species Pseudomonas marincola. Next base: position 1,480,466 of record NZ_LR215729.2, read on the forward strand.
GTTACAGGGCCTTCATGCCGAGAATTTATGATTTTCAGGGCAGATATGCTCGTCCAACCGTGATTTTAGCGTTCGACGGCGCGGGCATAGGCTCAATATAACCGACGCCTGAGATGAGTTGCGCTGCATCTCGCCTCAGGTGGAAAGCATGGCGCTGTGATTAGCGGTAGCGCAGGGCGATGAGTGACTTGGTGCGCTGGTAGCGACTCAGTCGCTCGGCCAGTTCCACAGGGAGGTCGGCTGCTGGCTTGAAGTGTAATCGGGCATAAAAATCGGCCAGCGCCGGGCCGCAGAATAACCAGACGGGTGCCTCAACCTCAGCCAAAGCGCGATCCAGCAAGTGGCTGGCGATTCCCTGATTGCGCCGGGTTGCTGCGACCAACAGGCTGGTCAGCCAGAAGCCGTCGGCGACCGTGCGTAAACACAGCGCGCCAACAATCTCGTCGCTCTCGGCGACCCAAACCTGATCTGCTTGCTTGGTGCGCATGGGCGAGCGCTGGGCGCGATAGAATTTGTCGGCCAGAGGCGTTAATGCGGTGGGTAGGCAACGAATGTGCGGCGGTTTCATGCGCGGATATTACCTGTGCGAGCCTTTGCCCGCACAGGTAAACAGGCTTATTGATTCGGGGAGTGATTACCCAGCAGTGTGGTGCCGGAATGGCGTTGCTTTTTGGCCAGGCGTTTTTCGTGTGCGGTTTTCAGCGGCTTTTTCTTCGCCTGCTTTTTCGCATCGAGACTTTTACTCATGATACTCACCTCGGCAATTCAAATGGTTGAATAGTGGCTCGGTGTTGCCATGCAGTCGTGCGGCATCTGCACCTCCTGATTTGCATGAGGATCACTGTTCAGTCTAGGCCACTGCCGGCTTGAGTGTTGGGGGCTTTCAGCAGATTTCAGCCATTGCTCTTGCAGATATGCCGCTGTGCGCTGATTTCAGGCAGGTCTTCGCGACTGAGATACACCCGTAAGGGTTCAGTGATGTTGATCCGGTCGTCGAGGTGCAAGTCGAGGAGCATTTGCAGGCGCTCGCGCTTGAGCTGCATAACCCCACCGGTAAGCGCTTGCCAGACAAACTCATGGGTTGGGGTGATGCTGTCGTCCGGGATGTCCATGCCGAAGGCATCTTCGCTGAACCGAACGATATAGGCTGAGGTTTTGCGGTTGAAGCCGACAAAACCCTGCAGTTGATCCGCTGCCGCGCAAATGCTGCTTGATGTGATGCTCATTGTGATGCCTCGCCATTAGCCGAAAGGGTGTCTGCTGCCGCGCAGCAGCAAGCGCACAAGGCTAAGGCGTCGGCGCGCCAGTGATATTGCTCCGGATCAATAGGCTGCACCGGCGAGGTTCATTAGTGCGTTTCAGGCTTTGCCAGCCAGAGCCTCTGCGGCTTGGGTTGCACCCATGCGTTGGGCGACTTGCAGGGCGGTTGTCCCGCTGTCGTCGGCTCTCAGCGGATTGGCGCCGCGGCTAATCAGCAGTTCAATGGCCGGGATGTTGTTGAACATGGCGGCCATCATCAAGGCCGTTTTGCCGTCGCTGGTCGGGCTCTCAACATCGGCGCCGTGGTCGAGCAGCAGCGTCATCATCGCCATGTCGGCTTTGAAAATCACCCCGGCAAGTGGCGACTGACCATTGAGGTTGCGCTGCTCCGGATCAGCCTGATGATTTAGCAACAGCTGCGCAGTTTCCAAGTGGCCGTGATAACAGGCCAGCATCAGCAGGCTGTCACCTTTGTGGTTGCGCAAGTTGACGGGTAGGCCCTGAGCCAGCATCTCGGCCAGCGTTTGCGTGTCACCGTGGCGGGCGAGATCGAATACCCGCTCGGCGAATGCCAGGGTCTGGTCATCCAGTTCGGCTGCGTTATCGGTGTTGGCGGCGTCGTTGTTCATGTGCGTTCCCTCAAGTTGATGCGTTGAGGATAACGCGCAATGCGGCCGGTGGTTAATTGGCTTTATCCATCGCCCCGATGCACAGAGGCATTGGCAAGGTTGCGCGGCTAGCTGCGTGATTCGCCGCGTGTGGCGCTATCACGCAGTGCATCGAGTTCGCGGCTGGTTCTGCTCATGCGGTGCTGCGGGTTCTCGATGGCCCGGCGCAGCTTTTCATACTCTTCATAAGGCAGGCCGCTGCGGCTGAGCATCTCCAGCGCAAACTCTTTGATCTCGGCATCGGTATAGGCGCGCTCGACCTTTTCTGGCTGAGACGAACAACCAGCAAGCAACACGGTTAATGCCAGCAAGGCGATAGTCACGATACGTTTCATTGGGCACCCAGGCGTCAATAGCTTCTTTTAGTGCGCTTAGCGTATTGAGAAACTGTGGGCGGCAGAAATCATTAGCCATGATAGTGATTATCGTCAGGCCGATGCTGCAGATTCAGGGGGGAATGTCGCGTGGCCCCAAGGTTTGGGGCCACGTTGAAGTACGGCGGGGCGTCTTAGTTGCTTTCAGTCGCGTAGGCGTTCATTTCACTGAATGATGGGCTGTTCATGCCAACCTGAACGGACATCAGCGGTGAATTGTTCAGCCAGATGTTGTCGATGACAATGGCTTTGCCGGTGTCTTCGTTGTCGGCGGCAACCAACAGGTAGTAAGTGCCGTCTTCAGGGGCTTCGCCTTCCCAGCCCAAAGACACTGAACCGACTTCGCTGGCGGCGCGAGAGGGCTTGCCCGCAATCACAATGCCGTATGCATCCATCAGCATGGCTCTTGGTTTCAGCGCATACTTGCTCACGCCAAGGCAGTCATCAAGGCAGCTGGAGCTGACGTTGAGGTTGTAGTGTTCGCCTTGTTTGAGCTTGATCGAGAAGACCCGGTAGTTCGAGATTGAGCTGCCGAAGTCCATGCGCGGTTGCTCTTCGCCAATTTTCCAGATGGAGTCGGTTGCATCGGTATGCAGCGGCAGCGGGATCACATCGGCGTTGTGGATGGCTTCGATATTGCTTTTGGCAATCGGGTTGCTGCCGTCGACAAGCCGTTGCGGATGGTCGTTGTGGGCAGGGCTGCTGCAGGCGCCGACCAGCAGGCACGCGGCAATAAGAATGACGTTACGCAAGGTAGAACTCCTTTTGAGCATACGTCCATGTATGCATGCCAGCCTTGCTGCACGGTGAAATTACCGTGCAGGCCAGCAGCGCTTAGCGCAGGAACACGCGCTGATGATTACAACCTAGTCCCCATCCTGTTGGGTATGCGCCGACAGGATGATCGGGAAGTACGGGTTACTGCGCCGTATTAGGGTTGTTTGCAGTGATCAGACCGCTAAACCGACGTAAACGTTCTGTACGTCGTCGTGGCCGTCGAGGGCTTCAAGAAACGCTTCAACTTCTTCCAGCTCCGTGCCGCTGACCGTGACCGGATTCTTGGCGCGGTAGCCGAGCACCGCCGAGTTCACGGTGAAGCCAAATTCAGGCAGGGCTTTGCACACAGTGTCCATGTCGGTTGGGTCTGTCATGAACAGAGTGGCGCCTTCTTCGGCATCTTCGAAGTCCTGAGCACCGGCTTCGATGGCTGCCAATTCGGCATCCGCGTCATCGGATGCTGGCGAGGCTTCGACCAGGCCCAGATAGTCAAAATCCCAGGCCACGGAGCCGGATGCGCCAAGCTGGCCTTTACGGAACAGTACGCGGATTTCGGCAACGGTGCGGTTTACGTTGTCGGTCAGGCATTCGACGATGACCGGCACGCGATGCGGTGCAAAACCTTCGTAGGTGGTTTTTTCGTAGCTGATGGTGTCACCCAGCAGGCCCGCGCCTTTCTTGATCGCACGTTCGAGCGTTTCCTTGGGCATCGAGGCTTTCTTGGCCTGATGGATCGCCAGACGCAGCTTGGGGTTGGTGTCCGGATCAGCGCCGTTACGCGCAGCAATCATGATCTCTTTGACCAGACGCCCGAAAATTTTTCCCCTGGCATTCGCCGCGGCTTCTTTAGGCTTGGCTTTCCACTGTGCACCCATGGCTGATTCTCTTGCTCTAAATGAATGAAGATTAGGCGCGGCCGGTAACCTCAAGGCTCAGGGCCGAGGCATTAATACGCGCGCGCGACGAAAACGCGTATTTTAATCCCTTCGGCCGCCGATGGCACTCTAAAAGCGCGGCAAATTATGCATTACTAGTCTTTGTCAACGCGGCGGACGGGTTGATTTTGTCCGCATCAACGGTGCGCAAGCCTTCTATTCCGAGGGTTTGCGCCGACCTGCGCGCTGGTTTATTCGGCTTGTGGCAGGGTCATGGCCATGGCCGCGCCAATGGCGCCGAGCACTGAAAGCAGCAAGATGATTTCACTCACATCGAGCACTGCGCCGAGTGCGCCCAGAAAGCCCATCAGCAGCAGAATCAGGCCTATCAAGGTGTTGCTGACAGCAACGTAATCGGTGCGTTTGTTGCCTTCGGCCAAGTCCACAACGTAGGTCTTGCGGCCAATGCGCACACCCTGATGGGCGATGCTGAGCATGAAGTACAGCGCTGGCAGTACCCAGCTTACAGCCAGCCAGTCGCTGTGCAGGGTTTGCAACAGATAAACAGCCAGGCCCAGTGCTGAGGTCATCAGCGCCGCGATGATCATTACTTGCCGGCTCGAGACATCGGCAAAACGCCCCCAAATCGGTGCCGAAAACAAGCTCGCAGCGCCGCTGGCGAGCATGAACAGTCCCAATAGCGAGGCGGCGGTGCCGATATTTTTTTGCCCCAGAACCACGTAGTAGGGCGCGCTCAGTGCCGAGCAGAGCAACAGTGAACGGGTGATTACAAAACGCCGGAAGGGTTTGTCGTCGCGCATAATCGATAAGCGCTGGATGGCTTCGCGCAATGCATTACCACCGCCTTCCGTTGCCCCGGGCTGCTCCTTTATCTGTGCATAAAACAGCGCGGCAATAATCCAGAGCAAGCCTGCACCGCCGATGAGCAGGGCATACATCAGCGTGGTCGGCTGGCTTTCGCCGCTGAGCAGCAAGACGCCAGCCACGCCAACCGTGACCAAACCTGCGGCACTGGCCGACCAGCCATTGACCTGGCCACGGCGGGTTTTCGGGATGGTCTTGCCAATCACATCTTTTGAGGCGACCGAGCACAGGCCGCGCGCCAGACTGAACAGAGTTATCAGGGCAATAATCGACCAACCAGCGGAACTGCCTTCGAGCTGCCATGCCACCAGACCAATACTGCTGATCGCGGCCGCCTGAATCAGGCTCCCCGCGACCCAGATCCACTTGCGCACTTGCACCCGGCGAATGTAGCTGGCAATCAACAGTTGCGGGATCAGTGAGCCGGATTCGCGAATCGGTACCAAAAAACCGATCAGGTACAGCGGTGCATTGATGCTTTGCATCACCCAGGGCAAAACCACCTTGGGGCTGGCGAGCGCGTCACCGAGTTTGGAGAAAAAGTGGCTGATCACCATCAGCAAAAAATTTGCCGGAAGGTTGCTGCATTGGCTTTCGCTGATCTCGCTGCAAACGCGCGCGTCTTCTTCGTTGACCAGCTTGGAGTAGATGTCTTCGCTTACTGTGGACTTGTTCATTGGCAGCCTGTTGCCCGTCATTTGGCTGCAAGGCTGCCGGTTTTCTGTTGGTGGGGTCAATCAGAGTCTGGTTTGAGCGGCTGATTTTCACTGGATGCTCGAGGCCAGCTCGAAAATCGGGATGTACATGAGAATCACGATAACGCCGATGATCAGGCCGATAAATGTCATCAGAATCGGCTCGAACAAACGCACGAACCACTCTATCCAGCGGCCCGTTTCCTCGTCATAGAAGTTCGCGGTTCGCTCCATCATTTCCCCGAGATTGCCCGACTGCTCGCCCGCGCGAAGCATGCGAATGGACACCGGTGTAGACAGCTGATTGTTCTCGAAAGCACTCGACAACGAATGGCCCTCACGGATTTGTTCGCTGGCGTGGTCGAGCCTGACCTTTGAACTGACGCCGAGCAAACCGCGCACCATGGCCATTGCCGTGAGGATTGGAATCCCGCCTTGCAGCAGTATTCCCAGCGAGCGGTAAAAGCGCGCCAGCTCATAAATGAAGATGCGATTGCGGATTGTCGGTACTCGCTCAATCAGGCGACTGAGCGCTAGTCGTACACGGTCCTGACGCAGTAAAAAAACGCTCAGTAGCAAAAGCGCCAATGACGCACTGATCAACGCGCTTTGATGCTCGTGCAAAAACTGCCCGGACCTGAGCAGCGCTTGCGAGAGCCAGGGCATGTTGCTGCCAACGCTTTCGAACACCAGACTGAAGCGCGGCACCACATAGCCGATCAAAAACAGTAAAACCCCGCAGCCGACAATGAACAACAGGGCCGGATAAATCGATGCGCTGATCACTTTCTGCCGAACTTCATCCATGCGGCTGCGATAAGACACATAGCGGCCTAATGCTTCACCCACCGCTCCGGTTTTCTCGCTGGACTGAACCAGCGCGACGTACAAGGATGGGAAAACCTCGGGAAACTGGGCGAGTGCCTGCGACAGTGACTTGCCCTCATAAAGCAGGCGCACCAGATCATTCAGAATGCGCCGTGCCTGTGGCGCCGATTCCTTCTCGGCGAGGCTTTCCAGCGCATCGATCAGGGCCAGTCCCGCATTGAGCAGCGTCGTCAGTTCCTGACTGAACAACAGCAAGGAAAAACTCTCTCGCGGTTTAAGGCCGGGCAGGCGCAGGCGTTGTTCGCCGCGCACGGCGAGAACCTTGATGCCTTGCTCCTCCGCCAGCCTGCGTGCATCCAGCAGGCTCGGCGCCTCGAAGACTTGCGAGATGATGGTCGCTTGCTTGCCGACACCTTTAACCAGAATGCGCATGATCGTCGCCTGCTATTGCCAGCTGGTTATTTCAGCGTTATCACCTTCGCCGCCGGGCTGGCCATCCTTGCCCATTGAGAGCAGGTCGAACTCACCATTTTCGCCGGGCGAGCGGTACACGTAATCCCGGCCCCAGGGATCTTGCGGGATGCCTTTGTGCAGGTAAGGTCCGGCCCATTTCGGCTCGTCGCTGGGGGCAACATTGAGCGCTGCCAGGCCTTGTTCAGTCGTGGGGTAGTGGCCGGTTTCAAGCCGGTAAATATCCAGCGCCTTGCCCAGCCCCTCAATCTGGGTCTTGGCTACCTTGACCTCGGAACGTCCCAGCTGGCTGAAGTATTTAGGCGCCACAATGCCGGCAAGCAGCCCGAGAACCACCAACACCACCAGCAGTTCCAGCAGCGTGAAACCCTGGGTGCGAGCAGGCCGGAAATTAGTATCCCGTTTCATCATTGCGATCTCCCTTTACCCATTGAAGTTGGGTGCATGTGCAAACGCTTTTGTGCAGCTATGCAAGAGGCGTGCAAGCGCAGTGGCTTGTGGTTGGTTGCGGCGATTTCGGCACGTGCTTTGCGTGTAGCGTCGCTGCAAGTGAGCAATCGCGGCTTGTGGGGCGCGCTGCTTATGGCTCGCAACGGAGGGTGAAATATGAGCAATGTCGGCTGGTTTGCAGGGTTCGTGCTGTGGGTTGGTATCAGCATTCAAGGGGCGCAGGCAGACGTCTACATGGTCACCGATAAGGACGGCAGCATTACTCTGACCAACATCTATAAAGCCAATTCGAACTACCAGCGGGTGGCTCGAGAACCCAAGATCGAGCTGGCCAAACCGGCGGCCCCAGCGGCCACCGTTATGCGCGCCAGCGGTGAGCAATACAACGCCTTAGTGAGCGCTGCAGCCAGTGAGAATCAGCTGCCTGAGGCCTTGATTCATGCGGTTATCAGCGCCGAGTCGAACTACGATCCCAACGCACTTTCACGTCAGGGCGCTGCAGGTTTGATGCAGCTAATGCCGGGGACTGCGCGTGACATGGGCGTCGCCGATGTATGGGATCCGGCCGCCAATATTCGCGGCGGCGCACGCTACCTGAAAAGCCTGATGAGCCTGTTCAATGACGATATGTCGCTGGCGCTGGCTGCTTACAATGCCGGCCCCGGTGCTGTGCTCAAACGCGGCGGCGTGATCCCGCCGTACCCGGAAACCCAGCGGTACGTACCCACTGTTCTCGAACGTTTTCAGCGCTTGCAGGCGGCGGTCACAGCCGCGCCGATGTAAGCCTTGCTCTGCCCGCATGTGGGCGATTTTCCCCAGATCCGGGGAGGCGCCATTTCTGCTCATTAATACTTTTTAATTAATCACCACGCCATGGATTGTTCTTGTTTTTCAGCCAGCACAACTGGGGTTTTGGGGGTGGTTGCTGGGGCAAATCCCCCAAGACACCTGATGTTGGTTTACAAGTACATGAAAAATAACGGATTTTTTATTGGCATAGGGATTGCTCAACGGTTGTAGGCCTATTGGCGACGATGAACCGATCTTGAGGTCAGCCAAGATGAAACGGATATTTTCGAGTAAGTCCCAACACAATGGCAGCAGTCTGGGTCGTAGCCGCTCATCCTTTACATTCAACCATCCGCTGCTGGCTATCGCGCTGGCAGTGGGTGTTGGCGGGCTCGAGCAGACGGCTCAGGCTGCAATCAGCTGTGAGCGCAATCTGGTCGCCAACATCGTCGCCATCGACCAGCCGTTAATGTTCAACCGTCTCGGTGCGCAAAATATCAACGGCATGATGTTCGCGTTGCGCAGCGATGTCGTCGATGCCAATCAGGTGCCGCTCACACAGGGCGGCATGGTCGTGCCGGGCGAGGTGACCCTGCGTCCTGATAAACGCCCACGGCCTCTGGTTCTGCGGGTGGCTGAGGGTGATTGCATCACGATCAACCTGCAAAATCTGCTGACCGCGCATTCCAATCCGCGCAGCGACGGCGAATTTGACGGGCCAGAAGAGGAAGAAAACGAAGCCAACGAGGCGGAGTTTGACCCGCTCAACCCAATGAAGATTGACGATCAGGTAGCGGATCGCCACGTTGGTTTTCAGGTTAACGGCCTGCAGCCGGTCAATTCAATCGACGACACCTCAACCAACGTGGGGCGCAACCAGAGCTCGCTGATTGCGCCGGGAGGCAGCCGCTCCTACACCCTTTACGCACAACATGAAGGTGCATTTGTGGCCACCAGCCAAGGGGCAACCTTCGGCGGTGAAGCTTCGTCTGGCAACAATGCCAATGGTTTGTTTGCCCAGGTCGTGGTCGTGCCCAAAGGCGGGCGTACTTACCGCAACGTGGTGACCGAAGAAGAGCTGCGTCTGGCCACTACCGGACGTACGCCAGCCGGCCAGCCAATCGTCGATTATCAGGCGCGCTTTCCAATGGGCGAACCCTGGGCCAGCGAGGGCAAGGCCGGGCGTCCGGTGCTGGCGATGATTGATAACAACGAGATCATTTCATCCGACGCCGATGCGATTGTGCTGGGGCCAAATGCAGACGGCAGCTTCCCGGCTGCAACCTACCCGCTGGAGAGCATCGGCAAGCGCAATCCGGCCCTGCCTAACCGACTGGAACCGTTCCGCGACTTTGCCAGCGCTTTCCACGATGAAGCCGCCGCCGCGCAGGCGTTTCCCGGTTACTGGGCCGATCCGGTGTTCCAGCATGTACTGGAGCCGACCCGCGACAGCTTCATGATCAACTACGGTTCGGGCGGCATGGGCGCGGAGGTTGTGGCTAACCGCCTGGGCGTCGGGCCGATGCATGACTGCTTGTCCTGTGCCTATGAGGAGTTCTTCCTCAGTGCGCATACCGTGGGCGATGTCGCCATGCTGGTGGATGTGCCGGCCAACGTTGGTTTGGAAAATATTCGTCCCGGTGAAATCCCTCCGCCAGAAGCCACTGGCATCAAGGCGAACATGGCGCTGTATCCGGCCGAACCTTCAAATGTAAGCCACAGCTACACCGGCGATTTCGTCAAATTCCGCAACACCCATGTTGGCTCCGAACAGCATATTTTCCACCTGCACGGGCATCAGTGGCTGTTCAACCCGAATGACGATGACTCCGATTATGTCGATGCGCAGGGTATTGGTTCGGGCGCCGGATATACCTACGAAATCGCCAACGGCGGTTCTGGCAACCGTAATCGGGTGGCGGGTGATGCCATCTACCATTGCCATTTCTACCCGCACTTTGCTCAAGGCATGTGGGCGATGTGGCGCATTCACGACGTGCTTGAAGAGGGCACCGTACTCGACGTTTCGGCCCAGGGCGAGAATGGTTTTCACAGCGAGCCTTTCGCCTTGCGCAGTGGCTTGCCAGCCGCCGGATCACGGGCGCTGCCAGACGGAGAGATAATCGCCGGTACACCGATTCCGGCCGTTGTACCACTGCCCGGTAAAGCCATGCCGCCCATGCCTGGCAAGGTGGCTGTGGTGCCGAAAGTCAGCGAGCGTTTGCTGGCCGAAACGGATGATGACGAGGAGCATGAAGGCGATGACGACAACGTCGCGCACAGCCAGATTATTGGCTCGGTGGCGCTGGTTGATCGCAGCCCGGCTAACTACAACGCCGATGGCAATCTGAAAAACCCGGGCTTCCCATTCTGGATTGCCGGTATGGAAAGCACCGTAGGCCAGCGGCCGCCAACCCCGCCACTGGACATGCTCGACGCGACGCTGGCGCAACAGCTGCGCGACACCGGTAACGCCTTGTGGAGCAATCTTGACCCGGCCCAATCCGGAGGTTGGGATGGTGGCTTGCCGCGCCATTCACTCGAAGGTGAAGCCGCTGGCGGGGAGGCCACAGTGGTCACCAATGCGCTGGATTTCTCGAAAACCATCACCCGCGCCAAGCCGGTTTTCTATCCGGAGCAGGGCACTGATGTCGAGCAGGCTGCGATGGCTTATCACGCCAAGCCCAGCCACCCGAGCTTTGCCGTAATGGCCGATATGCAAGTCGTGCCCAAGGTGTTTAAAACCAATGGCTCGCTGCCTGTGGCCGGCGCGCCTTACTACGAGCCGTGCATTGACGATAATCAGAAACGGCTGACTGCCGCTAACGGCATTGGCCAGTTCAACAGTGGTGAGCGGCTCGATGGCATGAGCTTTACCGGCGGCTCGACCTTTACTGCCGACAAGCCGCGGCTCTACAAAGCAGCCAATATCCAGTTCGATGCGGTGTTCAACAAGGTCGGCTATCACTTCCCGCAAACTCGCATGCTGGCGCTCTGGGAAGATGCCTGGGGCGTGATCAACAAGCAGCGTCCGCCTGAACCGTTCGTGATGCGCATGAACACCTTTGACTGCACCATGTATCAGCAGACCAACCTGATTCCCGGCACCTATGAACTTGATGATTATCAGGTGCGCACCCCGACTGATGTGATCGGCCAACATATCCACCTGCCAAAGTGGGACCTTACCGCTGCCGATGGTTCAGCCAATGGCTGGAACTATGAAGACGGCTTGCTGGCCCCGTCCAGTGTGGTTGAGCGCATTGAAGCCATCCGTGAGTTCAATGCCTGCCACGCCGGTGATCCGCGTGACGGCAGCGCGGACTGCCCGATTGCCAAGGCGCACCCGTTCTTCGGCCAGTACAACCGGCCCGACTGGATCGGCGCGCGTACGGCCATGCAGCGCTGGTTCGCCGATCCGGTGGTCAACGTGCACAACGTCGATCGCGGTCTGGGCAATATCTTCACCCACGACCACCTTGGCCCATCGACTCACCAGCAGGTCGGTCTTTACGCCACCGTGCTCACCGAACCTGCAGGTTCGACCTGGTATCACGCTGAAACCGGCCAGCCGTTGTATGCCGCTGGTCGTCAGGATGGCGGGCCGACTTCATGGCAGGCGGTGATCGCCACCAACGATGTCAATGGCGACGGTTCGAACGACACCTTCCGTGAGTTCTTCCTGGAATACAGCGACTTCCAGCATGCCTATGAAGCCGGGGTTTATGTGGGCGCCGGGCCTGATGGCGTGCCTAATCCGGGCAGCTATCCGGCCACCGCAGACACCTTCCGCTACGCCATCAACCCGCCTGCACGGGGAGTTGCCAGCACGGAGTTGGAGCAGACTGTCGAGTTGCCTGGCGGTGTGAGTCCGGGCTGCCCAAGCCGGCCTTGCCCGCAAGCCATTTCGGTGGATGATCCGGGAATCTTCGTGGTCAATTACCGCAACGAACCGGTGGCTCTGCGGGTTTACGACCCGAACCGGATGGCGCCGGATGGCAAACCTGGCATGCAGGCTGCCGGGCTGGGAGGCGACCTTGCGTACGCCTTGCAAACCCGTACCGACCGCGCCATCGCCGCCATGAACATGGCGCCGAGCGCTATCACCAGCGCAGTGGGCCCGACTGGCGGAACCACGCTGTTCCCGCCGCATATCAACAAGGCGGGCGACCTGCCGGGTGATCCGTTTACACCGCTGCTGCGCACCTATTCGGGCGACAACGTGCGGCTGCGGGTGCACGCCGGTGGCCACGAAGAGGAGCACAACGTGACTCTGCATGGCGTCAAGTGGCTGCACACCGGGACTGGTTATGGCAGCAGCTCCAACTCGGGATGGCGCGCCTCGCAAATGGTCGGTATCTCCGAGCAGATGGGCTTTGCCGCACCGGTTTCCCTGAGCTCGGGTTCGGCCAGTGCGACAGGTGATTACCTGTATTCGATGGACGCCTCGATTGAAGGTTACTGGAACGGCATGTGGGGTGTGATGCGCAACTACAGTGAGCCGCGTACGGATCTGTTTGCCCTGCCGAACAATCCGCATCCGGTGTCGGCGCGCAACACCTCTTCATTTGACGGTATTTGCCCGCGCTATACCCCGAATCCGAATGGAGTGGGGCAGCGGCCAACCGTCAAGCGCGAGTATGAGATTGTCGCGGCGCTGGCCAACGACATCCTCAAAAATCCGCTGAACCTGAGCATCGATGATCCGCAAGGTGCTGGCATGCATGTCGGGGGCGCGCTCAAACCCAACGGCGGCACGCTGGTGTACAACCCCCGCGAGGTGAGCATTGCGCAAGTCACGGTGATCAGCGAAGAGGATGGCACAATCTCGACCATTGGCGGCCAGAGCGGGCCGCTGCATGACCCGACCGCGATCATGTATGTGCGCAAGGATGACCTGAACAAAAACGGCAAGCTGAAAAACAACGTGCCAATCGAGCCGATCGTATTGCGCGCCGCGGCGGGCGAGTGCATCAGCGTGATCCTCGAAAACCGCTTGCCGGTGGACATGCCAGACCTGCCGCAAACCGCGATCATGGCGGGTGTGGTCAAGCGTGACCGCAACAGCTCGAACGGCGCCACCACGTTCAGCAATAACCTGATCAAACCGTCGAGCCACGTTGGCATCCACGCACAACTGCTGAGCTACGACATCACCCGTTCCGACGGCGCCAATGTCGGGATCAACCCGGTGCAGACCGTGGCGCCGAGAACCTCGAGCGCGGCAGAGTACCCGACTAAAACCTATCAGTTCTACGCCGGGCACCTTGAGCGGGAAGGCCGGCCACTGGTTCGTCTCGGCCGTGCGGTCGATAACATCAACGCCACGCCAATCGAGTTTGGCGGGCTGGCCATCACCCCGGCAGACCCGATCAAACAAGGCCAGAAAGGCCTCGGCGGCGCCATGAGCATCGTGCCGCAAGGCGCTACCTGGACAGAAGACCCGGGCATGCGCGCTGCTGCAACGGTGAAACAACTGGAGGGTTCGTCGTACCGCGACTTTGCGCTGGTCTGGCAGAAATCGCTGAACCCGCGCTGGGCCAGTGGCAGGCCGCTGGAAAATATTGCGTCGGAAGGCTTTGGTGTCGGCGGCGACCCGCAGGATAACTCGGGCATGGCCATCAACTACCAGACCGAGCCGCTTTGGTATCGCCTGCAACTGCCGCCCAACGCACCGTTTGGCCGCGCCAATGGCGGTGGCTGGGGCGACACGCTGAATGCGCACATGGCTTACAGCAATGCGCTGGTGGGCAGCGATCCGGTCACTCCGATTCTGCGGGTAAAACCGGGCCAGCCATTCCGTACCCATGTGGTGCTGCCAACCGGTGGCAGCCGCGGCAGTATTTTCCAGCTCACCGGGCATGACTGGGCACGTTCGCCGTTCCAGTCGGAATACCGCGATGAGTACGGCTACCCCACCAAATACCCGGGCGTGGGTTCCGTGCGCTTTGGCTGGAACCCGGAAAGCACCTTTATCGGTGCCCAGGAAAGCGTATTGCCGGCCGCGCATTTCAGCATGCTGTTCCCGAGTGCCGGCGGCGGTAACGCGATCCCGGGTGACTACCTGTATCGCGACTATGCAGGGCAGGGCAATGCCAATGGGCTGTGGGGCATTTTGCGGGTCAGCGATGAACCCGATCAAACCCCGGCTCCCTGAGCAAGGCATGCAGCGCTGGAGCCTCTTTGCGGAGGTTCCAGCTGGGGATTAGGCAGGGCCAAGGAGTGAAGTAGCCGTGGACAATATAAGAAAAGCCTCATGCATGCTGCTGGTCGTGTTTGCCATCGCTGGCGGCGCGGCATACATCAGCGAAGCCCGCGCCTCCTCGCAAGCTGGCGCGGCGCCGAAAGCTGATCTTAAGGCGCAAGCTGCCGATGCCAATCGGATTGAACGGGATGGCGTCGCCGTGACCTTCAATCTGCAACCGGTCAGCCCCGGCATGGGTCTGATCGAGGGCGCGCTGGCAGATGTGCAATTTCGCGTCAGCGATGTGGCCTCCGGACAACCGTTATCCGCCATAGCGCCAGGCGCGTGGTTGGATCAGGGCCAGGCCGGCATTTCAGCCGAAGGCCAGAAGATGCAGTGCAAATCGCGCATTGGCCTGTATTTGAAAGGCGTGCTCAATGCCAAGCCGCTGATGGACCTGAACAGCTATTACCTGATGGTGCTGAACAAGGATGCCAGCATCACGGTGATCGACCCGAACACCTCGCTGGGCGGAATAACCAGCACCATGGCGGTGATCATGCTGAAAAAGCCGGCCATGGACTGGGCCGTAAGCAGTGACGACAAGCGCTTGTTCGTGAGCATGCCGAGTGCCGGTGAAGTGGCAATCGTCGACACCGAAAAGTTTCAGGTGGAGGCCAGCGTACCGGCGGGCGTGGAGCCGTTTCGGGTGGCGCTGCAACCAGACGAGCGCTATCTCTGGGTCGGCAATAACAGTGCCGATGAGGCCAGCAGCGGGGTCACGGTGATTGATATGCAGACCCGCAAAATCGCCCTGAGTCTGGCCACTGGCAAAGGCCATCACGAGATCGCTTTCAGCGATGATTCGCGCCACGCCTTTGTCAGCAACCGCCAATCGGGCACCGTCAGTGTTATCGACATCGCCAGCCTGAAACTGCTCGCCACGCTCGAAACGGGCCCTGCACCGCTGGCGCTGAGCTATTCGCCGCTGTCACAAGCGGTGTATGTGACGGACGGCAAGCAAGGTGAAATCACCGTGATTGATGCCAAGAGCCTGAAAGTGCGCACAGTCATCGAGGTTGGCCAGGGTATCGGGCCTCTGCAATTCAGTCAGGAAGGGCGCTACGGTTTTGTGCTCAACACCATGCAAGACCGCGCCGTGGTGATCGATGCCGCAAGCGATAAGGTCATGCACTCGCTTGAGGTTGTCGCCGAGCCTTATCAACTGGTGTTCACCAAGGCTTATGCCTATATCCGCGGGCTGGCAACTTCACGGGTGAGCATGGTCAATCTGTCGAGCCTGGGTGAGGGCCAGAAACCGATTCTGCAAAGCTTCGAGGCAGGTCCTTCAGCGCCCAAGCTGGCCGGTGATTTGCCCTTGGCTGAAAGCATGGGGCAGGGCCAGGACGACAATGCCGTGTTTGTGGTGAACCCCGTCGACAACACCACCTATTTCTACATGGAAGGCATGAATGCGCCCATGTTTGGCTACCTCAATCGCGGCCACAGTGCGCGCGCGGTGACAGTGGTTGACCGCAGCCTGCGTGAGGTTGAACCGGGCCTGTACAGCACACGCATCAAGCTGCCGGCATCCGGGCCACTGGATATTGCTTTCATGATCAATCAGCCCGAACTGACTCACTGTTTCACCACCGACGTGCAGCCCAATCCGCAGTTGCAGCAAGTCTACGCCAAGGCGCGCATCGAATACCTGAAACAGAGTCCGGTCATTACGCTTGGCGCTCCCGCCGTTGCGCGCTTCAGAGTCACTCAGGGCCGGGACAACAGCCCGCGCACCGGCGTCACCGACCTGCGCGTGCGTTACTTCATGGCGCCTTCGTCGCAGTCGCATGAGGTTGTCGCGACCGAGTTGGGTGATGGCGTTTATGAAGCGCCGTTGGCAATCAGTAAAGCCGGTGTCTACTTCGTGCATGTCGGCTCTGACTCTCTGCACTTGCCTTTCGGCGCACAGGCGTACAGCAGCCTGCGCGTGCAAGCCGTTAAACCGCAGTCCACTGCAAGCAATTGATCAGAGCTGGATGAGGATAGAGCCATGCAAGGGTTTCTCACAGGTTTTACTGCAAGTCTGTTGGCGCTGTCGCTGAACGCTGCACCGGCGTTTGCGCACAGCATGGATGAGCACGCCGGGCATGATATGGACGGCCATGCTGAGCACATGGCGGCGCAAAAGGCAGCCGTTAAACAAGAGAGTGCCAGCGTAACCTTCGCTGACGTGCCGCTGCTCAATCAGAACGGCGAGACCGTGCACCTCGAGCAGGATCTGGTGGCGGACAAGATCGTGCTCATGGGCTTTATCTACACCAGTTGCACAACAGTGTGCCCGGTCGTTTCAGCGATCATGAAAAAAACCGAAAAGCAGTTGCAAGCCAACGGTGGACCAGAGGTGCAGCTGGTCTCGATCAGCGTTGATCCGTTGCGCGACACGCCGGAACAGCTGCGCCGTTATGCGCAAAATTACAGTGCCGGGGATAACTGGAGCTGGCTAACCGGCAAGCCTCAGGCGATCACCGACACGCTCAAGCAATTAGGCGCCTGGTCGCCTGATTTGAAGGAGCATCCGGCGCTGATCATGGTGGGCGATGGCCGCACCGGTAAATGGACACGTTTCTACGGCTTTGCCGACCCTAATACGCTGGCCGCAAAAATTCAGGAAATCCAGCTCAGTCGCGTCGAGTACGAAGCCCAGCACATCGCGGGCAACAGTGGAGTGCAACCATGAGAAACGCATTGCTGCTGGCACTAGGGCTGGCCTTGGCCAGTGGTCTGGCGCTGGCTCACGAAGACCATGAAAACCACGCCCAGGGCGCGGCCGAGAACAAGACTCCAGCCGTGCAGGGGGTGAAAGTCAGCGGCACGCATGATGCACAAACCTACTTCACCGATACCGTCCTGCTTAATCAGCATGGCGAGGAAGTACGGTTTTACAGCGATGTGATGAAAGACCGTATTGTCATGCTCAACGTGATCTTCACCCACTGCGAAGACGCCTGCCCGCTGATTACCCGCAAGCTCAGGGAAGTGCGCGAGGCCATGGGCGAGGAGAAGGCCAGCAAAATCACCTTCATCTCGCTCACCAGTGACCCGCAGCGTGACACCCCCGAAGTGCTCGCCGAGTACGCCCGCAAGCAAGGGGCTGATTCACCGAACTGGGTTTTCCTTACCGGCACGCAGGCCAATATGGACTTGGTGCTTAAGCGTCTGGGTCATTTTATCGAGAACCCAGAGCAGCATTCGACCCAACTGATTGCGGGCGATGTGGCGCACAAGCAATGGAGCAAGATCCGCCCGGACGCACCGGTTGATGCAATCGCTCAGCGCTTGCAGCTGCTCTCAATGCCGATTGCCGGGCGTTAGACAAGGAGCCTGCCGTGGGCAAATTTATCGGGCTGCTTTGCAGCCTTTGGCTCACCAGCACTTTGGCCGTGGCGCTGGAGCTGACCGAGCGCGAGGCTGCGGGTCAACAACTCTTTACCCAAGGCATAAGCGCGGGGGGCGGTGAAGTCATTGCGAGGGTTGGCGCCTCCGGTGCGCAGGTTCCGGCAGCGGTTGTGCCTTGCGCCAATTGTCACGGTGCAGATGGACGCGGACGGCCGGAAGGCGGCGTGCGGCCGCCAGATATTACCTGGCGTCGACTGACCATGGGCTTTTCCACGTTAGCCAGTAATGGCCGCACTCACCCGGCCTATACCGATGCATCGTTGGCGCGGGCCGTCAGCGAGGGGATTGATCCGGGGGGCAATAAGCTCGACCCGGCGATGCCACGGTTCATCATGTCGATGCGCGACATGAGTAATCTCACCGCCTACCTCAAACGTCTCGAAGAGCAACGCGATCCCGGTGTGCAGAATGATGTGCTGCGCATCGGTACGCTGCTGCCACAGCAAGGCCCGTTAGCCGAACTGGGCAAGGTTGTCGGCGAGGTGCTTGAAGGTGCTGTGAATCAGGTTAATCAGGCCGGCGGTATTCACGGCCGCCAGTTGCAACTGCTGGTGGCCGACGCGGGCAGCGACCGGCAGAGCGCTGAGCGTGGCCTGCGCGCATTGCTTGAGGATGATCAGGTGTTTGCCTTGTTATCGCCCTTGGCTCCCGCGCTGGATGGGCAATATGCCGAGTTGCTGGAACCCACGGGGGTGCCGCTGATTGGGCCGCTGGAGCTGAAAACCGAAGGGCCGAAAAGCCGCTTGATATTTGCGCCTCTGCCCGGCGTGGTCGAGCAGTTGCAGGCGCTGGGCAAGTTTGCCAGCCAGTCGCTCACCCCCGCGCCTGGCACTGTATTGATTGTTTATGAGCAACAAGCGTCCCAGCAACAGCTGGCGCAACGGTTACAGCAGCGCTTGCAGCATGATGGCTGGCCCAACGTGCAGCTACAGGCCTACCAAACCGAGCGACTCAGTGACACGGCAGCGCAGTTGGCGGATGCCAGCACGGTGTTTTTCCTCGGGTTATCGAACACCTTCAGCGAGCTATCAGCGCGGCTTAATCAGGCCGAGCGCCACCCTTATCTGTTGGCAGTTTCCGCGCAGGTGGCGGGCGGGGCTTTGGGGATTGCCGAAGGCTTTAGTCAGCGGGTGTTTCTGGCGTATCCCTTTGTGCCATCAGACTGGACGCCAGAAGGGCTAAAGGCGCTTGAAGCGATTCGCGAGCAAAGCGGTCTGGGCAACCAGCATGGCGCGCTGCAAGTCAGTGCCTACTGTGCCGCGTTGCTACTGAGCGAGGGGCTTAAGCGCGCTGGGCGCGATGCCAGCCGGGAAAAGCTGGTGAGCGCGCTGGAAAACCTGCACAACTTTCGCACCGGCCTCACGCCCCAGTTGAGCTTCGGGCCTGGCCAGCGAGTGGGTGCCTCGGGCGCTCATATCGTCATGGTCGACAGTCAGGCGCAACGGTTTCAGGCGTTAGGGCAGTACATCTCGGTAGATTCGGATTTTTAGAGGGCGCCGTCATGCGCATATTGGGCCGTGTTGGGGTGTTGATGCTGTTGCTGGCGGGCACCGTTCAGGGCGGGGAAACCGGCATTGCGGCGCGAGTGAACGGCGCTGAAATCACTAATTTCCGGCTGGAGCGATATTTCAGCGAATACTTGCAAGCGCAGGGCCGTAGCGTGGGCGGGATCCGCAATCCCGACACCTACAAGCGGCTGAAACGTGAAGCCCTCGACCAGATGATTGCCAAGGAGCTGCTCTGGCAGGAGGCGCAGCGCCGCGGCATCAGTGTCAGCGATGCGGAAATCGACAAGCAGCTGGCCATGCTCAAGCAGGGCCTCGGCGGTGAAGAGGCGTTCGCGCGCGAGCTGAACAATGCCGGATTTGATACCCAGAGCTTCACCGACTACTTGCGCCATGAATTAGTCGCCAGCCGGATGCTAGAAGCCCTCAGCGAGGTAGATCCGGCCGCTGAATCCGAGGTGCAAACGGTGTATGACGCCAATCGCCAGCACCTGCAAAAACCCGAGCAGGTCTGGGCCCGGCATCTGTTGTTAAAAGCCAGTGACCCGGCAGACCCCGAAGCAGATGAAGCGTCGCGTCAGGAGTTGCTGGCTTTGCGCGAGCAGATAGAGGCCGGGGCGGACTTTTCCGAAGTGGCCGAGCAACACTCGCAGGACTCCACAGCAGCGGCGGGTGGTGACCTCGGTTACTTCTCGCGGGGCACGATGGTGCCCGCCTTTGAGAACGCCGCCTTTGCGCTCAAGCCCGGCGAGGTCAGCCAGCCGGTGAGAACCGTGTTCGGCTGGCACCTGATCAAACTGGAAAGTTACCTGCCTCCCAGCCCGCTCCCCAAAGAGCAGGGCATGCAACTGGTACGTGATTTTCTCCATGATCAGCGGCGCAAAGAGGCGCGCGAGGCCGCACTCAAGCAACTGACCGCCACCGGCAAGATTGAGGTCGTCAGCGGTTTGTAATGCTCCAACCAATCCCCGTTTCTGGGGGCGCTGCTTCACCTAAAAACCATTTGCCCCATTATTGGGGGTGCTGGGTGGGCGCGCGCTTTCGAAAAAAATTCAGTGAAATCAGCTGACTACAGCAATACTCAAAAGAGCAGTGGCTGGCATGAAGCGTGCAATCCCTGATTTCAGGTGAGCACTTTATTCCGCATCAGGCACTTCCCGAGAATTCAGTGCTAGGAGCAACACCGTTGAACAACAGGATTCTGGTGGTTGAGGACGAGCATGTACTCGCGCAGAACTTCAAGGATTATCTGGAGTTGATGGGCCTTGAAGTATTGGTTTCGGATGACGGCCTGACAGCCATCAGCTTCGCCCGAATCTATGAGCCCGCGGCAATCGTCCTGGATTTTCGCCTGCCGGATATGGAGGGTTTTCAGGTGCTCGATGCGATTGGCAATGGCTGGGGGCGTAAATGTGTGCTGGTGACAGCGCAGCCGCTCGGGGAAGTCAGTGCCAAGGCCCTGCAACATGGTATCGAGCAGATATTGTTCAAGCCGTTTCCACTGAAAGACCTCGGTCGTGCAGTGAAAAACTTGATCGATAGAGGTGACAGCACTCACCGCTGAATCGTTGCTGGCAGACGAACACCCTCCGCTGCAAGGACGCAAATGTGGCCGTAACAGGTTCAAGCCCGCCAGGTTAAGTGCCTGGCAATGCAACGGGTTTGTGGTTTGCGCTGTGGAACTTGGAGGGTGCGGTATGGACAGGCTTTCCCTCGCTGTAGAGGCATCACCGGTTGCTGACCCGCTGCCAATTGAAACGCGTTTCGAGGCGGCGTTACTGGCTCGGGCGCGCGAGGAATCGGCTGGGCAGCAACGCACTGTCGATACGCTTGAAGCATTGGCCGGGCTTGAGTCGGCGCAGTTTGTCCGGCGCCTTGGCGCCACGCTGCACTATCCGGTTTTGACCTGCGACGCCTTGTTCGCCTGCATTCCTGCCTTCGACCGGGTGCCGCTGGCGCAGGCACTCAAACGTGATTTTGTCATGGTGCATCTGGGCAACACGCTGGTGGGCGTATTTGCCGACCCCTTCGATAATGCCCGCCTGGCCTGGATTGACGAGTGCCTCAATGGCGCGCCGCTGTATCTGGTGCACCCTGCGGATTTGAGCGGGTATCTGGCGCGTCAGGAAGAGAGCTACCACGCGGTCGATTCGCTCGACGCGCAAGACAGCGACGTAAGCGAGCTTGAAGATGTTGAAACGCTGTCGCTGGCGCGCATCAGCGAAGATTCAAGTGTGGTGGTCAAGCTGGTGAACTCCACGCTCTACGATGCGCTGAAAATCCACGCCAGCGATATTCATCTGGGCATGACCGGCAGCGGTCTGGTGATCAAATACCGGATTGACGGCGTACTCAACAGCATCAGCCGGGTGCAGGGTATCGAAACTGCCGAGCAGGTTATTTCCCGGGTCAAGGTGATGGCCGAGCTGGATATCGGTGAAAAGCGCGTGCCGCAGGATGGTCGCTTCAAGGTGTCGATCAATGGCCGCCAAATCGATTTTCGGGTGTCGATCATGCCCAGCATCTTTGGTGAAGATGCCGTTTTGCGGGTGCTCGACAAACAGGATCTGGCCGATCAGGTGCACGGTGTAAGCCTGGAGGCACTGGGCTTTGAAGCCGGCATCATGAAGAAACTCCGGCGTCTGGCGGCTGAGCCTTACGGCATGGTGCTGGTGACCGGGCCTACTGGTAGCGGCAAGACCACCACCTTGTACGCGATGATCACCGAGATCAATCACGGCGTGGATAAAATCATCACCATCGAAGACCCGGTTGAGTATGTACTGCCAGGGGTGTTGCAGATTCCGGTGAACGAGAAAAAGGGCCTGACGTTTGCCCGTGGCCTGCGCTCGATACTGCGCCACGACCCGGACAAGATCATGGTCGGTGAAATCCGTGACCCCGACACCGCGCAAATCGCCGTGCAATCCGCGCTCACCGGCCACCTTGTATTTACCACCATCCACGCCAACAACGTGTTCGATGTGATTGGCCGCTTCACTCAGATGGAAGTCGACCCCTACAGTTTTGTCGCCGCACTCAACGCGGTGCTGGCGCAGCGGCTGATCCGTCTGGTGTGCCCGACCTGCGCGCAAGCGGTAACGCCTTCAATTGAGGAGCTGCAAGCTTCCGGGATCAATCCTGAAGATGCCCCGCATTACCACTTTGTCCACGGCACCGGCTGCGGGCGCTGCCGTGGCACGGGCTATCGCGGGCGCACAGCGATTGCCGAACTGCTGCAACTCGACGATGAAATCCGCCAACTGATTATTGACCGTGAGCCCATCGCCAAGCTCAAGGAGCAGGCGTGCAAGCGCGGGCTGCGGTTGCTGCGCACAACTGCACTGGAGTTGGTGCGTGAGGGCAAAACCACCTTGGAGGAGATCAATCGTGTCACTTTTAGCGCGTGATTCCTTTGTCGCGGTGGTAACCCTGGAGCAGGCTGCCCTTTTTCGCCGTCACGGCCGTGAACTGCGCATGCTTGAACGCAAGGATGTGCAGCCTGCCGACGGGCGGGCGGCCGAATGGCCCGATGCGCTCAATGCGCTGCAACTGATACTGCATGTGCACAGCCGCAAGCGCGCTGAAATCACCGTGTTGTTGTCCAATCAGTTCATCCGTTTTTGCCTGGTGCCGTGGAGCGAGCACATCAGCACCCCGCAGGAGCTGCAGGGTTATGCGCGGATTTGCTTTGAAGAAATCTACGGCCAACTGGGCGAGGGCTGGAGCCTGACTCTTTCGCCGGAGCCTGCGGGTCAATCGCGTCTGGCCGCTGTGATGGCCGACACCATGGTTGAGCAACTGCGCACGATCGTCAGCCATGAAGGCATGCGACTGATCAGCTTGCAGCCTTATCTGATGGCCGCGTTCAATCATTTCCGCCATTCGTTGCGTAAAGATGATTTCGTGTTTCTCCTGGCCGAGCCCCACCGCAGCAATTTGATCCAGGCCCACGGTGGCCACTGGGTAAGCGTTCGCTCGATAAGCAGTGATGACTCCGACGCCAGCCTGAGTGCGCTGATCGCCCGTGAGCATGAACTGAAGATGCTGGAAAACCTCGATTTCGACTCGGTTTACCTGCATGCCCCGGCGCGCAACAGCAAGCCGCCACACCCGGTATGCGGCGTGAGTACGCATGCGCTGACGCTGCCGCTGCCAACGGGCGAGCGTGAAGATGCGTTGTTCAACATGGCCCGGGCGGTGGACTGAAATGCGCGAACTTCAGCTCGATTTTCAACCGCAGGCGATTGCATCCAGGCTGGGCTGGTCTTTGCTGGCATTGGGTGGCGCGCTGGCGGCAGCGATGCTGGTCACCCACCTGCTGGTGAGCAAGGCTGGCGACGTGGAGTCGGCCAAGTTGAGTTATATGCAGCAACAGTTGAACGGCGGCAAGCCGGCGAAAGCCTCCGTCGCCAGCAAGGGCAGGCAGGGTAGCGATGTCAGTATCGCCGAGATGCGGCGTATCTCTGCAGAGATGAACCTGCCCTGGAATGCCTTGTTCAACAGCCTCGAAAGCATGCCGCGTGACGACATCGCGCTGCTCTCGATAGCGCCGGATGCGCGCAAGCAGCAACTGCGCTTAACCGCCGAGGCGCGCAATCTGGAGGCCATGCTGGCCTTTCACCGCAGCCTGGAGAACACCCAACAATTACGTGATGTCTCGCTGTTAAGCCACGAAACCCTGACCCAGATGCCTGAGCGCCCGGTGCGTTTCAGCCTGTCCGCAACCTGGCTGGTGGAATAGTCATGGCTATCAATAAGCTCATCGCCTACGAATACATGCAGCGTCTGGGTTGGCCGGGCCTGGCGGGTATTGCCCTGATGCTGGTGGCGCTGCTGTATGCGTTGTTGGCGCTGTTACCGGCCCGCGAAAACCTCCAGCACATCAGCCTGCAAGTGGTGCAAACCCAGCAGTACCTGAACCAGATCAAAGACGGCATTTTGCCGCCGCCCACCGCTGAAGGCAGTGAGCTTGAAACCTTTCTCGGCATGCTTCCGCAGCAGGCCGAAGCAACACGGGCGATTGACCAGATCTACACCCAGGCGCAATTGCAGAACATTGCCCTGGCCCGCGGCGAATACTCACTCGGCGTCGATCCCAAAACACGCATGGCGCGCTACCAGATTCTGCTTCCGGTCAGTGGCAGTTATCCGCAGTTACGGCGCTTTTTGCACGCTGTACTGAGTCAGGTGCCGGCGCTGGTGCTGGAGAACGTAGACATCAAACGCAAGCAGATTGCCGACGTTCAGCTCGATGGACGGGTGCGCATGACGCTTTATTTGTCGAGGCGCATATGAACAGCCGTCGCGGGCTTTACTGGGCGATCTTTCTCGGCGCAGCAGCATTGGTTGCGCTGATCCCCGAGTACTTTTTTGCCGGTGATGACGAGTTGGCCGTTCAACCAACAGACCCGGCCTCGCGCCTGCAGAAACCATCCGTTGCGGCGCAGCAGGGCGAGCAAAACGGCGCAGGTTCCGGGGCTAAAAGCGCGCCTGCGAGTGTTCCGCAGGCGGATTTATTTGCCGTGCGCAGCTGGCGAGTTGTTCCCCAGTTCAAGCCGGTGGCTGTCGCGCCAGTCGCGCCTGTGGTCTACCGCCCCAGTGCGCCACCTTTACCTTTTCACTTCATCGGCAAACTTGAAGACCACTCCCGTTTGCAGGTGTTTTTGCAGGAGGGCGAGCAAGTGCATGTGGTGCGGGTTGGCGATGTGATTGGCGGTACCTACAAAGTGCAAAGGATCACGCAGGAGCAAATGACCCTGCTGTATCTGCCCTTGAAAATTTCCCAGTCTCTGGCTGTTGGGAGCACCTTATGAAGGCTACACGTCTGGCTTGCAAAAGCTTGTGTCTGGCGCTGATTCTGGTCGGTTGCGCGACTAACAAGGCCCATGATGATGGCATGCAGATGATCGAGGCTGGTCAGTACGAGGCAGGCCTCGCCCGGCTGGAGGAGGCCGCCCGCGAAGCACCGCGAGATACCCGCATCCAGATGACCCTGACCACCCAGCGCGCGCGAATTATCGAGACGCTGCTGAGTCAGGCCGATCAGGACTACACCCAGCGCAATTACACCATGGCGTTTCAGGGTTATCAGCGCGTGATGGGCATCGACCCGCAGAACTCCAGAGCGGCTGAGGGGCTGCGTCAGATTGCAGCGTTGAAGTCGATTGACGCGATGCTGGTGCAGGGCCAGACCTCGCTGCGCCGGGGCGATATTACCGGTGCGCAGCATCAGGTCAGAAACATTTACGCGCTCGACCCGCAGCACCAAGGCGCTCAGCAATTGCAGCGTGACATCGAACTGCTCCAGCGCCGCTCAGAGGCGCCTTATCCGCAGTTGCGTTCGCAGTTGAGCCGGCCGATCAATCTTGAGTTTCGCGACGCCAATCTCAAGGTCATCTTCGAGGTGCTGGCGAAAACCTCGGGGCTGAACTTCATCTTCGACAAGGATGTGCGGCCCGATGCCAAAGCCACCATTTTCGTGCGGCAGGTGCCGATAGAGTCGGCAATCGACTTGCTCCTGCAGCAGAGCCAGCTGCACCAGAAAGTGGTTAACGACACCACCATTTTGATCTACCCGGATTCTCCGCAAAAGCTCAAGGATTATCAGGATCTGGTGATGCGCACGTTCTACCTGACCAATATCGACGCCAACAGTGCGTTGAATATGGTCAAGACCATGCTCAAAACCCGCGATGTGTTTATTGATGAGCGCCTCAATACCTTAACCATGCGTGACACCATTGATGCCGTGCGCATGGCTGAAAAGCTGTTCCAGGCACAGGACCAGTCCAACCCGGAAGTGGTGCTGGAAGTCGAGGTCATGGAAGTCGCCACCCAGCGTATTCTCGATCTCGGTTTGCAATGGCCGAACACCTTCGGCGTGATCAACGATGACGGTTCGGCCGTGAGCATTCTTGATCAACTGCGCGGCATTGATTCGGGGCGGATCAGCATTTCGCCGTCGCCGCAGTTGCGTATCAATGCGCAGGATAACGACATCAATACCCTGGCCAGCCCGGTCATTCGCGTCAGCAACAACGAGCAGGCGCGCATCCACATTGGTCAGCGGGTGCCGATTATCAGCGCCACGTCGGTGCCGTCCACACAAGGGCCGGTGATTACTGAGAGCATCACTTATCTGGACGTCGGCCTTAAACTTGAAGTGCAGCCAACGGTTTACCTCAACGATGAAGTGGCGATCAAGATTGCCCTTGAAGTGAGTAACGCCACACCGCTTGAAGCCACGCGCCAGGGCACCATCCCGGTTCAGGTCGATACCCGCAACGCGACCACCACCTTGCGCCTGCGTGACGGTGAAACCCAGGTACTCGCCGGGTTGATGCGCAATGACCAGTTCTCCACCGGCAACAAGATTCCGGGGCTGGGTGATGTGCCGGGAGTTGGTCGCTTGTTTGGCAGCAATAAAGACACCAACAACAAGTCGGAGCTGGTGCTGTCGATTCGCCCGCGCATCGTGCGCAATCTGCCGTATCAGAGCCCCAGCGACATGGAGTTTGCCACCGGCACTGAGAGCAGCATGCGTGTGCAGTCGGCTTCGCGGTTCGGACAGATGGCCGATTACAGCGCACCGCCGAGTGCGCCGGCATACGTAACACCGGCTCCAGTTAGCACACCGGCAGTGCCTGCCAAGGCGCAACCGCTAGTCGTGCCGGTCAAGGCTGCCAGCGAAGATCTGCGCTTGAGCTGGGTCATGCCGAGCGAGATGCACGCCGGCGAGGAAGCGGTGTTCGTGCTCCAGGCGCAAGCCGGGCAACCGCTGCACAGTTCTTCCTTGCAATTGTCTTACGACCCCGCGCGGTTGAAGGTACTTGAGGTGCTTGAAGGCGGCTTGCTCCAGCACGACAGCGCACAAACATCATTCACGCCACGGCTTGATGAGCAGGCCGGTGTGGTTTCTGTCTCGCAAATTCGCAGCGGCGCGGCAGGTGCGACCGGTTCCGGCGGCCTGTTGCAAGTGCGGGTGCGGGCCCTGCAAAGCGCGGATGCGCAGGATCAGCAGGCCTCGATGCAAGTGATCAAATTTTCCGGCATCGGTCAGGACAAACGCTTGATTGCCGCCACGCTGCCAACGCAGCAGTTTGTCACTGTGAAACCTTGAGGCGGCTGCCATGAAACGAGCAACTCGCGGGTTCACCCTGATCGAAGTGGTCATCACCATGGCCCTGATCGCGTTGCTCGCCAGTATTGCCGCTCCTCTCACCGAGACAGTGGTACGCCGGGGCAAGGAGCAGGAGCTGAAAACCGCGCTGCACCAGCTACGCGATGCACTGGACGCCTACAAGATGGCCGCCGATGCCGGTCATATCGAGAAGTCGCTGTCCAGTTCGGGCTACCCCGAAAACCTCAGCGTTCTGGTCGACGGGGTGCGTGATCTGCGCGATGTGAAGGGCGGCAAGATCTATTTTTTGCGGCGCATTCCGCGTGATCCATTCGCCCCGCCACAACAGGACATCGCCGAGGTCTGGGGGCTGCGGTCCTACGACAGCCCGGCGGATGATCCGCGCTCCGGCGAGGATGTGTTCGATGTTTATTCGCAGTCCCGGCTGGTCGGGCTCAATTCGATTCCCTATTCGGAGTGGTAATGCGATGCGCAGGCATGCAGGTTTCACCCTTATAGAACTGCTGGTGGTGATGTCGATCATCGCGATGCTGATGACGATTGCGGTGCCACGTTACTTTTCCAGTTTCGATAACTCCAAGGAAACCACGCTGCGCCAAAGCCTGGCGGTGATGCGTGACTCGCTGGATCAGTATTACGGCGACAAAGGTCATTACCCTGAGTCGATTGAGGAGTTGGTCGAGCAGCGTTACTTGCGCAACATGCCGCTCGATCCGATCACCGAACGCAGCGATTTGTGGGTGATTGTGCCGCCGCCAGAAGGCGTGAGCGGCTCAGTTGGCGATATTAAAAGCGGCGCGAGTGGCAAGGCGCGGGATGGGAGCTTGTATGCGCAGTGGTGATTTTGGCCGGCGGCAACAGGGCTTCAGCTACTTTGCCGTGCTGTTTCTGATCGTGCTTATGGGCACTGCGCTGGCTGGTGCCGGGCAACTCTGGTCAACCACCAGCCAGCGCCTGCGTGAACAGGATTTGCTTTGGGTGGGCAGCCAATATGCCCAGGCGCTGCGCCACTATTATCAAGTATCGCCAGGCGTTGCCCAGTACCCGCAAACCCTTGACGAGCTGATTGAAGACCCGCGTTTTCCGTCTCGCCAGCGGCATTTGCGCAAGCTCTATGCCGACCCGATAACTGGCAGCAACGACTGGGGCTTGATCCAGTCGTTTGATGGGCGGATTGCCGGCGTGTACAGCCGCTCGGAACAGGCGCCGATGAAGCAAGCGCAATTCCCGGCGCAGTGGGTCGATTTTGAAGGGATGAAACACTATTCGGACTGGCAGTTTGTCGCCGATAAGTCATTCATGCAGGGGCTCAGCCAGAACACCCCGGCAAACCCGAATAAGGCGCAACTGCCTTGAGGGGCTGACGATGTTCCGTTCGCCATTGGCGCATCAGTGTCTGTTGAACAGCGGCCTTATTGTCTGCTTGAGCCTGGGCCTGTTGACGCCTGCGCAAGCCAGCAGTGAAGACGAACTCAAGGGCTTCATTGTCGATAACAGTATTTCCAACATTGGTCATGAGTTTTACCGCTTCTTCACCGAACGCCTGCGCGATACCAGCCGCATGGATTTCAATCTGGTGGTACGCGAGCGACCTTCCGCACGCTGGGGCAGCCTGATCTGGATCGAATATGAAGGGCGCATCCTTTACCGGCGTTTCCTTGCGCCGAATACCGCCGAGTTGCAGCCCACAGCTTATGAAGCGGCCGATTTTATTCAGGAAGAAATTACCCGGCAGAAAATCGAATACCTGCTGCAAGACACCATCGACATGGATAAGGACGAGCTATGAACAGTAAGCATATAGCCTTGAGTGCCAGCTTCAGCATCCTGGTATCGAGTGCTGCGGCGCTGGCCACCGAGTTGGTTTATACGCCGGTGAACCCGACCTTTGGTGGCAACCCGTTAAACGGCACCTGGCTGCTGAACCGGGCACAGGCGCAGAACGATTACGACGACCCCGACGCGATAGATCGCTCATCGTTCACCGGCACCACGGCGCTTGAACGGTTCAGCAGTCAGTTGGAGTCGCGCCTGCTTTCGCAACTGCTCACCAACATTGAAGCTGGCAATACCGGCAGCCTTTCGACTGATTCATTCCTTATCGACTTTGTGGATGTTGATGGCGCTTTGAGCGTGCAGATCACCGACAAGTTGACCGGTGAAATTTCAGTCATCGAAGTCAACGGCCTCAACGCCAACTAAGTTCAGCGTGCCCAAGGATGCCCGGACCATGAAAAAAACAATGCTGTTGGTCATGATGGTAGCTGCATTACACGGTTGTGCCGTTCGCGAGCCAATGCCCGCCGAGGTGGAGGAAGACACGCCGACCCTGACCCCACGCGCCTCGACTTATTACGATCTGCTGGCGCTGCCCCGGCCAAGAGGCCGTTTGGTCGCAGCGGTTTATGGTTTTCGCGATCAGACCGGGCAGTACAAACCGACCCCGGCCAGCTCATTTTCAACCAGTGTCACCCAAGGTGCGGGCAGCATGCTGGTGGATGCCTTGCAAGCCAGCGGCTGGTTCCGTGTGCTGGAACGCGAAGGACTGCAAAACGTGCTGACTGAACGCAAGATCATCCGCGCCTCGCAGAACAAACCCAATACCCCGGTGAATATCCAGAACGAGTTGCCGCCGCTGCAAGCGGCCAACATTTTGCTGGAGGGCGGCATTATTGCCTACGACACCAACGTGCGGTCGGGGGGCGAGGGCGCGGCGTATCTGGGCATCAGTCTGGGCCGCGAATACCGGGTCGATCAGGTGTCGGTGAACCTGCGCGCAGTCGATGTGCGCACCGGCATGGTTTTGGCCAATGTGATGACCTCGAAAACCATCTACTCAGTGGCGCGCAATGCCGGGGTCTTCAAGTTTGTCGAGTTC
This sequence comes from Pseudomonas marincola, assembly GCF_900682675.2. Classification (NCBI taxonomy): domain Bacteria; kingdom Pseudomonadati; phylum Pseudomonadota; class Gammaproteobacteria; order Pseudomonadales; family Pseudomonadaceae; genus Pseudomonas; species Pseudomonas marincola. The sequence goes on from NZ_LR215729.2 coordinate 1,510,707, forward strand.
AAGAAACTACTCGAAGCCGAGGCCGGATACACCACCAATGAGCCAGCGCAGCTGTGTGTGTTGTCGGCCATTGAAGCGGCGGTTGCGCATATCGTCGTGCAAGGCGTTAACAGCAACCTGTGGCAGATGGCAGACGGTCAAAAGCTCGATCAAACCTCGCTGGACAAGTACCTCACCCAAGTGCAATAGCACGCATAACCTTTGCGTCTGGCGATCTTCGCCCGGCGCAAACGCGACCCGATGCAGTGAATATATCTGCGTTCGCTTAATAACTGACTTCTTAGTTACCGGCCGCATCTTGTGCAGGGCCGTTGCCTCGCCTGCGCCGCGCCGTAATCAAAGTTAAACACCCACGGCCGTGGGCCTCAGCCACAGAAGTTAAGCGTTATTAAAGGGCGGGGCAGGGAAGGCGTTAAATCCATGGGCTGAACACAAGACTGCCGCCAAAGTGGCGGCAGTCTTTAACACCTCAACACGCGAGGTGGATGGTTATTGCTGAACCGCGTTAGCGGTGTTGCCGTTACCGTTCTGGGTAATGGTGGAGATCATGTTATTGCCCGACTGAGTCACCGTGGCGCTGTTGAATGAGCCTGCCTGGAAGACTGACGAGAGGTTGGCGTTGTCAGTCTGGCTGACCACGATGCTGTTATCACTGCCAATCGATTGCTCGGTGAGCGACTGGTTATTGGCCCCCGACTGGGTAATTTCGACGCTGCTGAAATCAGCCGTCGAGGTGCCGTCTACCAAGTTGTCGGTGCCAGTCTGGTCAACCAACAGTTGGTTGCCTTCACCGTCCTGGGAGAAATACAGCTCATTCGATGTGCCTCCCTGGCTGGTTTCCATCGAGTTTTCACTGCCTGTCTGATTCAGCACTGCGAGTTGCTGGAGGCCGTCTTGAGTCAGGGTGATGGCGTTGAATTCGCCGTTTTGGGTCAGGGTTGCAGTTTGTCCAGTACCATATTGGCCATTTGAGCCTGAGACGATGCCGGCGTAGACCTCGTTACCAGTACCAGTCGAGTTGACGGTCAGCACGTGTCCAGTGCCTTCCTGATAGGCTTCGGCGTAGTTGACGCTGCCGTTTTGCGTCAGTGACGCCGTCATCATGCTTGCATTGTATTGCTCGGCCGCCAGTTCGTTGCCATTACCAATCTGGGTGATGGTCAGTAGGTTGTCGGTGCCCGCAGTCTGATCGATTTGAGCACCGTTCAAGTTGCCGGTCTGAGTCAACGTGTAATGACTATTCATTTGAGCACTTTGAAAGGCATCGACCACGTTCTGCGCGCCAACTTGATCCACTGTGGCCGTGGTGAAGTCGCCTTCGTCCTGATAAATGAACGCCTCGTTTGCATCGCCGTTTTGATTGATGGTCATCTGGCTGTCACGCTGAAGAAAGCTGTCCGTGGAGGCCATGTTGCCGCTGCCGCGCTGGTCGATAGTGGCGTTGTTGCGCTCACCGTCGGCTTGATACTGATCGGCCTCGTTGGCATTGCCGCGCTGCCTTAGGTGCATCTCACTGTTGGTTTCGAATAACTGCGTGCCACTGCCAAAGTGCGACGAGCCGCCCTGATTGGAGCGGATCAAGTTGTCACTACCGCCCTCCTGGAAATTCGCTGATCCCTGAAGGGAGCCATTCTGGACCTGCACCGAGCGGCTGCGGCTTTCGCCACTTTGCAGTACAAAGCTGTCGTTGGTATCACCCGACTGGGTTTGCTCAGCGCGGTTGCGGCCAAACTCTTGCTCGATCCAGCCGATCTGCCCGCTGCCGTCCTGGGTCTGAGTAGCCTGGCTGCGACCGGCCTGAGTCTGGAACACATCGGCGATATGATCTTCGCCCTCTTGAGTCTGGGTTGAAGTGCTGTTGTTTGCGAGTGCAGGCAGGCTCACGATGGCCAGAACTGCGACAGCAAGTGGTTTGAACTGGAACATGGCATTGCCTCCTGGTTTTAGCGTGCTCTTCGAGCAATAGGATCGATTAAGCACTTTCAACGGTACTGGTAGAGCTTCACGCTCTGGTTGTTTCCATACTGGGCGATACTGCTGGCTTGCCCAGTGCCTGTTTGTTCGATCAGTGCGCTGTTGTAGGCACCGTTTTGGCTGATCTGCGCCTGGTTATAGGCACCGCTTTGGCTGATATAAGCCTCGTTGGCATAACCCTGCTGTGTGATTGAAGCCATTTGCCCAATGCCTTCCTGCAGGATGTAGGCTTCCTGATTACTGCCCGATTGCACGATCTCGCCCAGTATCGACTGGCCATGCTGTGCAATCAGCGCCACATTGTTCTGGCCGTCCTGGCTGATCAACGCGAGCTGGTTTGCAGTTAACTGGCTGGGCGTGGCGATATCGCTCGAGCTGTCAGCCAGGTCAAAGTTGTCGGCGAGGTCGGCGGCCTGTACCGCGTTAAGCTGCCCGCAAAACCCCAGTAAAATGGCGGAGAGTTGGCTTGCTAATCTTGGCCTTTGCATGCTCAACCCTCCTGCTGTTTTGCCCGGCTGTTGCGGTGCGCGGTAAGACGCACCTCAACCACTGAGCGACTGCTTAACGCACATCCAATGCTTGCTGAACCACCGTGCCGACTGAAGACCTGACCGAGATCACCGGATTGGCGCTTGGCACTACTTCTGTCGAGGTCAGCGATAGCCGCCAGCGGCCGGTGCCCGGAACAGCCGTCGTGCCCAGTTCCTGCAGGCCATTGGCGGTGGTCACGCTGATAGTCATCACGTTGCCATTGGTGATCGACGTCTGGCCGCGGATGTCCCACGTGAAGCGATTGTTCGAGCGCGGGGTGACCTGTGCGGTGGTGACCGTCAGGTTTTCCACAACGGCCGGTGGCAGTGGCGGATTAACCGTGACGCTGACCGACGCCGGCACTGATACCGCGCCCAGTGAATCGCGGGCGGTGTAGCTGAATGTCGTGGTGAACGCCGTCGTTACCGTGGCCGGCGGGGTGTAGGTCAGCGTTGTGCCATTGCTGGTCACGCTGCCCTGGCCGGCGGCGGGTTGGCCGAAGCCGTTAATGCTAAGCGGCACGTTGCCTTCCGGGTCGGTGTCGTTGGCCAGCACATCAATGGTGATCGGCGCATTGAGTGTGGTTACAGCGTCGTTGACCACAGTTGGCGGCAGGTTCGGGCTGACGGTAACGGTCACGGTCGCCGGTGTTGCCGACTTGTCGCCGAGTGCATCCTGCACGGAGTAGCTGAACGTCACGGTGAGTGGCGTGGTGACGTTTAACGGCGGGGTATACAACACCGAGGTTGTGCCATTCAGCGCAACACTGCCCAAACCGGTGGCGGGCTGACCCAGGTCGACAATGGTCAACGGCGTGTTGTCGTCCGGGTCGCTGTCATTGGCCAGCAGGTTGATTGAAATTGGCACGCCTGATGAGGTCGCCGCCGCATCATCCACTGCAACCGGCAACTCATTGTCGGTTGGTGCTGGCGCCGTACCCACGACCCTGACCATTTCGGTATCGCTGCCGCCAGCTGCCGATTTGACCGTGACGGTGGCAGGCGGCTGGCTGAGGTCGCTGACTTCGAGGGTTTGCTGAGTCCCCGATTTCGACAGCCTGCCGAAGCCGGGCGCGGCCAGATCTGGCACCTGTACCTCGTCACTGGACGTGGCCGTGACGCGCAGCGTTTGGTCATCCCACGAGTAGGTTGCAGTGCTGATTTTAACGACGTCAGCCAGTTTGCTTGAGAGCGATGTCTGCTGCTTGGCGCCGCTCGGGTCCACGCTCGTGGCCACAATAAAGGGTGGCAGCGTTGTTGCCGCCGAATTATGGCCAAAGTACTTGCCGCTGTTATTGGCCGTCATGTCGGTCAGGCAAGGAGAAGGCGGCAGGCCATCCACCAGATCGAGGGTTTCGCGGAAGCAAACGTCACTGTTGGACGCCGAATCTGCGAACACACTTATCTGGGTGCCACTCGTGGTGCGCCGGTAGGTTGCACGTTCGATTTCCAGCGGCAGCGGATCACGCGGATCAGACAGTTTGCCCGACACGCTGAACAGGCTGGTTTCGAGCACCCCGGCCGGGCCTTCAATTCTGACGAAGTTGGTGTTGAACGGGCTGCCGGTGACGGCTTCGGTAATGTTGGGGTTACCGATAAATGTCTCGGTCTGCCCCGTTTCCGGGTTCTGCGCCAGATATGGCCCACCCACTCCATGCAGGAACGGGCCAATGTCACCGCCCAGTGCGCCGCTGAAGTCGCCGGGCGCTCCGATGCCGATGTCGCGGGTCATGTTGATGGCGCGACGTCCTGGCGTGGTCACATTGAAGGTGTCGACGCCATACGGGTGAGTCACGGTGTAAGTTCCGGCGACTGGCACGCTGATGCGTATACGAATCCGCGCAAAGCTCACCTGATCGCCAGGTAATGGATCACCACCACCAAACGCGGCTTCAATACCGGCCACATAGGCGTCCATTTCATAGCCTGCCACCGCACCTTCCGGGATGGTGGTTTCGGCCAGGAACCAGAATGACTCGTCTGGCCAGTTGTCGGGGAAGACTATGGGTTTGGTGTCATCGAAGATACCCGGGTTGGGCAGCAGGATGCAGAGGTAACCTGCTCCCGGTGTGAGCTCGGCCTTGGACAGGCAGAGATCGAGGCGCTCGGCCTCCGGCTCACTGGTATCTTCATACCATGCGGGGTAGCCGCCGGTTGCCGGGGTGTAGGGTGGCGGGGCGACCGCACCCAACTCAGCCTGAGCATTGCTGATGGCAAGAGCGATCAGGCTCAGGGATGAGATAAACATGCAGGGCAACTTGTTCATGATGCCTCCTGGCGCAAATTCTGATGCGCAACCGTCATGGAAGGATGACCACTTCTTCGGTATCCGAGCCGCCATTTGATGAGCGAACGGTGATGCTCGCCGGTGGAATTGGGCTGATACCGGTCTGGGTCGAACCGTTGCTTAACGTGGCAATGAAGTCGCCACTGCTGTTAAACACCGACAGCGTTGGCGGGCTGACCTGGTCGCTGCTACTGGCCTGAACAATCAACTGGCCGGAGCTCAACCCATAGGTCGCCGTGCTGATCGTCACGTGATCGACCAATGGCTGGACCAGCGTTGCGGGCGTGCTGCTGGCGATCGCCAAGCTGTTGTCGACGGTCAGCTCAACGTTTGCCGGCAAGCTCGGGTTGACGCTGGATTGGCCGTACCAGTTGCCGGTCGAGTCCGCCTCGGTCATGGTCACGGTTGCACCGCCGGTATCCACATAGCTGGCTTTGGCGGGAGGCGGTGGCGCTTTGAGGAAGACGTCCTGTTGGGCGTTCAGCGGTCCTTGCTGGCTGTTGCTGCGCGAGTAGGTTGCCCGGTCTACGAGTGCCGGAGTTGGGCGAACCACGCTGGATAATTTGCCGGAAATGGCAAAGTCGGTGGTGCTCAGGTCAATCCCGCCCGGGCCTTCAATGCGAACGAAGTTGGTGTTGAACGGGCTGCCGGTTACCGCTTCAAGCAAGTTAGGGTCACCAATGAAGGTTTCCATAGCGCCAGTGTCCGGGTTGACCTCGGTGTAAGGGCCGTTGACGCTGCGCAGGAACGGGCCGATATCACCGCCCAGCGCGCCAGTGTAGGTTTGGGGGGCGCCAATACCGACATCGCGGGTCATGTTGATGGCGCGATTACCGTCGGTGCCGAAGTCGTCAGCCGTCACATCGAAAATGTCGACGCCGTAGGGGTGGGTAATGGTGTATGTGCCGGGCGTGGGCACATCGACCCGTATCCGGATACGGGCAAAGCTGATCTGGTCGCCAGGCGCGGGGTCGCCGCCACCAAATGCCGCCTCAACTGCCGAAATGTAGGCCAGGTCTATGCCGGATGCGGCGTCGACGATTGCGGCATCGCCGGTGAACCAGAATGCTTCATCCGGGAAATTATTCGGAAACACCATCGGTTGGGTGTCATCGAAAATGCCCGGGTTGGGCAATAGCGAGCACATATAAGAGGGCGCGTCCGGCGTTGACGGTACGCGTGAACTGAGATTTTTGGATAAACACAGGTCAAGGGTTCGACCGTGAGTGTCTTGATACCAAGCTGCGAAAAAGCCATTTTCCGCCAAGTACTCCCCGGCAGGAGCGCCAGGATCTACTGCAAACAAATCAGCTTGCGCTGCCTGACTTGCAGCTAAGGCAAGGCATAGAGCAGACACAGGTACCTTCAGTTTGGTGTGCATGAGTGCGTCCTCTTGCAGTGTGTCGTGTCTCTTGCGGCTTGATGGGGCCACCGACACGCTGCAAGCCGTACCGCAACATCCATACCATGTATCAAAAAACAACGATTGACCGCTCTAAAACGGTGGTTGTAAGGCGTTGATGTTTGCAGGCGGCGAATTTTGTCGGGCTGGGGAATAGGGGGGCTTTCCCCAAAGTTGGGTTTTGGCGGGGCGCGGATGACTGGGAAAACTGAAGGATTATTTGGCGTTAAAAAACCGGCGATCAACTGTTCCAGAGCCGGTTATATCTACTTAAAGCCTAATACCAAATAATGATTTAAATATTTCTCAAAACATGAGCTATAAACAACTCAGGACAATAAAAAACAGCCGGAATTCCCCATGTGCGTTGCCTTCGATCTGAGCAAATTAACGCCCTGGAGGGATGAGAAACTGAGCAGTCGCTCATTCAATTTGCTGCGCTGGTTTTCCCTGATCAGTCTGGTCATCGTCGGAACAGTGGCGGTTGGATTAGGGATTATCTCTACTCAGTTCGTGGTTAAAGAGAGCATTGAGCGTGACGCCATGCTCACAGCCCAATTCATCCGCGCAATTGGGGCCACCGAAATCCGCCATCACGGGCTGGGTAATATGGTGATGTCCGAGGTGATTGATCCACGCAACGACAAAAACTACTCGCAAGCTGTGGCCGAAAAGCGACAGCGGGCTCGATCCGAGTTCTTCGACCATATCGCCAATCTCCCCGACGCCCTCTTAGCCAATATTTATGCTGCTGACCATGTGGTCATCTGGTCGAGCAATCCCTCACTGATTGGCCAGACCATTATTAACCAAGATTTAGACAAGGCCTTTGCCACGCGTGAGTCAGTCGTTTCCAGCTACAATCACGCGGACGAATCGCATGCCGAGCAACAGTTTCCTCACGCCCCGCAAGAGTTATTTATCGAGAACTACGTGCCGATGCTGGATCACAATGGCTCCGTTGTTACGATGGTCGAGGTCTACAAGGAGCCGCAAGACCTGATCGCCCGTTTGCAGCGCGGCTACCGGGTCATCTGGATATCAACAGCGATTGGCGGCGCGCTGATTTACTTTGGTTTGTTCTGGATTGTGCGCCGCGCCGCGATCTTGCTCGACTCGCAGCGCCAACAACTGGTTTCCAATGAGTCATTTGTGGCACTGGGCGAAATGTCTTCGGCATTGGCCCACAGCCTGCGCAATCCGCTGGCGACTATTCGTTCGAGTGCGGAATTGGCGCAGGAAATGTATGACGGCAAACCGCCGAAAAATCTCGCCGACATTATTGGCCAGGTCGACCGGATGTCGAACTGGGTGCGCGATTTGCTGATTTCTTCACGCCCGCTGAGCGGTGAAATCGAGGTGGTTGATCCTGCAGCGGTGCTCAAGGATTGCCTGAGCAGCTTTGAGCTGCAATTACGTCAGGCCAATATTCAGGCAGAGATCACGATCGACTCATCCGCTTTTGTGGTCAGTCATCGGATGATGCTGCGGCAAGTGCTTAATAGCCTTATTTCCAACGCGATAGAGGCCATGCTCAAGGGCGGGGTGCTCCGCGCCAAGGTTGAGGTGGTCGAGTTGGGTCGTCGGCTGACTCTGACCGTGAGTGACTCCGGCAAAGGCATGTCGCGCCAGCAGGAGTTAATGGCCTTTAAACCCTTCTACACCACCAAACAAGGCGGCTTGGGGGTGGGTCTGGTGATGGCCAAACGAATCATGGAACGCTTTGGCGGCAAGATTTCGTTGTCGAGCAAAGAGCAGCACGGCACGACCGTGGTGCTCGACTTCAAGGTTGCCTCGCAGGGTCAGCAGCATCGGGCTGCTGAGGCGGCGTGAGAGATACTTAACCAGTAAACAGAGTACGCACAAGCGCGGATTTGCAGTTTGGATGCGGGCGTTATTCAGGCAGGCGGGCTTGAACGCGTGACGCCGCGGGTAGTCGCAGGTCGCCCATTGAGATGAATCAATTTGAGCCTGGGGAGGCGATATGGAACATTGCATTTTGATCGTCGAAGACGATGAGATGTTGGCAGAAAATATCCAGACATTTTTGCAGCGCAAGAATTTTGAGGCGCATGTCTGTCATTCAGCCGAAGAGGCGCTTGAGCTTCTGCCCACGCTGCAACCCGATGTCATGCTCACCGACCATTCATTGCCCGGCATCAGCGGCATCGAGTTGCTGGCCAAGGTGCACGCCAGTGCGCCGCAGATCAAACTGATCATGATGACCGGCTACGGCAATATTGATGACGCGGTTGAGGCAATGAAGGCCGGTGCATTTCATTACCTGACCAAGCCTGTCGCGCTGGTAGAGCTGAAACTGCTTATCGAGAAGGCCCTCGATGCGCAGCGGCTCGAACACAAGCTGTCTTTTTATCAGCTGCGTGATTCTCAGGAGTCGAGCAAGCAGGCGCTTATCGGTAATTCAGAGCCGATGAAGGCCTTGAAGTCGATTATCCAGCAATTGCTCGACGCCGAAAGCCGCATGACCGATGCCGAGTTGCCTGCGGTTCTGGTTGAAGGTGAAACCGGCACGGGTAAGGAGTTGATCGCCAGAGCACTGCATTTTGGCGGCGGCCGCAGCAGCGGGCCGTTTATCGAATTCAACTGCGCCTCGATTCCGGCTCATCTGATCGAGGCCGAATTGTTTGGTCACGAGAAAGGCGCATTTACCGACGCCAAGGAACGCAGGCTGGGTTTGGTCGAAGCGGCAGATGGCGGCACGCTGTTTCTTGATGAAATTGGTGAGATGGACCTGAGCCTGCAAGCCAAATTGCTCAAGCTGCTTGAGGACCGCACCATTCGCCGTGTGGGCTCGGTCAAGGAGCGCAAGGTCAATCTGCGCATCATCAGTGCGACCAACTGCAACCTTGAACAGATGGTTCAGCAGGGCAAGTTCCGTCGTGATCTGTTCTTCCGGCTGCGCATCATTTCCATCAAAGTGCCGCGTCTGTACGCGCGTGGCGATGATGTGCTGTTGTTGGCACGCCACTTCCTGGCCATGCATTGCAAGCGCTACGGCAAGCCGGGGCTGCAATTCAGCGCCGAGGCCGAGAGCCTGCTCAAGCGATACAGCTGGCCGGGCAATGTGCGCGAGCTACGCAATATGCTTGAGCAAAGTGTGCTGTTGGCGCAGAGCACGATTATCGGCCCCAGCCAGTTGGTTATCTGTTCGAGCCTGATGGAGCCGGAGTGCCGCGAGCCTGTGGCTCAGGCCGCGCACAATGAGGCGGGTGAGGAGGAAATGGATGGCTTCAATCTGCCTGAAGTCGAGCGCGACATGGTGATTAAAACCCTCAACAAAACCGACTGGAATGTCACCAAGTCGGCGAGAATTCTCGGTTTGAGCCGCGACATGTTGCGCTATCGCATCGAGCGTCTGGGGCTGACCCGACCCGGCCGCCAGCATTAGTGCGCAACACAGTCAAAAGAAAACCCCGGTTGTTCACCTGGCGTCTTGGCAACGCTGCAAGGTGAGCAAACCGGGGTTTTTTAGTCTGGAGCGAGTCCGTGCATGGCTATGCGCCACGCGACAGGCTTAGTCCTGACGGCTGGTAACTTCCAGCAGGTGATAACCGAACTGAGTCTTCACCGGACCCTGAACGACATTTACCGGAGCGCTGAAGACCACGGTGTCGAATTCTTTAACCATCTGGCCAGGGCCGAAAGAGCCCAGGTTGCCGCCATCACGGCTGGATGGGCAGGTGGAGTTTTCTTTGGCGATCTGAGCGAAATCAGCGCCGCCTTCAATGGCTGCTTTCAGTTCGTTGCACTTGTCTTCGCTTGCAACCAGGATGTGGCGGGCAGTGGCTTTAGCCATGGGGAAATACCTCCTTTCAATGAAGCGTAGAGCCTACCGCAATCGTCCGGCCAAGCAAATGCTGGCAGACGGCGGACAGCTACAGATTGTCGGTTTTTATCGACTCGTGGCGTGTGCAGGTGCGCGCGATTGCCACGCACCTGCTTGCAGTTACGGCTTGCGCGCGGTGATAACGGCGCGCATGGGCGCAGGCAGGCCTTCGATGGTTCGGCTATGGTCGGCCGGGTCGAGAAACTCGGGCAGCGACTGATAACGCATCCATTCGGTCGAGCGTTGTTCGGCAACCGAGGTGGTGCTGACATCCACGCACTGCACATCGGTAAAGCCGGCGCGGCGCAGCCACAATTCGAGTGCCGGTACCGAGGGCAGGAACCAGACGTTGCGCATTTGCTGGTAACGGTCTTCAGGCAGCAACACTTGCTGCGCATCGCCTTCAACCACCAGCGTTTCCAGCACCAACTCGCCACCTTTGACCAGGCAATCCTTGAGGTCGAACAGGTGATCAATCGGCGAGCGACGGTGATACAGAATGCCCATCGAGAACACTGTATCAAAGCCTTGCAGCTTGGCCGGAAGCTCCTCGAAACCCAGCGGAAGATGCCACACGGGTTGGTCTGGCAAATAGTTTTTCATCGCCAGAAACTGGCACAGAAACAGCCAGTTCGGATCGATCCCGACCACGCTGGCCGCACCCGCGCCAAGCATGCGCCACATGTAGTAGCCATTGCCGCACCCGACATCCAGCACGCGTTTGCCGGTGAGGTCGAGATACGGCGCCACACGCTGCCACTTCCAGTCTGAGCGCCATTCGGTATCGACATGCACATCGAACAGGTGGAAGGGGCCTTTGCGCCAGGGAATCAAACCCTGCAGGGCGCTTTTTAGCTGTGCACGGGTTGGCTCGTCACAGGGGCCGTTGAAGCTGAAATTTTTCACCAGCTCAAGTTGCTCAACGCTGAGTGCGGGCAAGGCCTCCACGGCGTTATGCCAGCGCTGCAAGTCGCCGTGACCAATGGCCAGCTTGGCGTCTATTTGCCCCGGAAGATCAGCGCTCCACTCTTGTAACGGGGTGCCGGCAAGGTGTTGTTGCAGCGCGTCTAGGTCAAGTTTGCGGATCATGGCAGGGCAATCATCGAGGCGAAATTAAGGCATTGAAACCAGGGAATGACTTTGCTGAAACCGGCCGCCAGTAAGCGTTCGCGGTGCTGTTCAAGGCTGTCGGGAATCATCACGTTTTCGATTGCGCTGCGTTTCTGCGCAATCTCCAGTTCGCTGTAGCCATTGGCACGTTTAAAGGCGATATGCAGATCGGTCAGCAGTTGCTGTTGTTCGGCATCGGCAAAGCACAGCTTCTCCGACAGCAGCAGGGCGCCGCCGGGCATCAGCGCCTGGCGAATCCGGGTCAGCAGCTCCAGGCGCTGTTCCGGCTTGATGAACTGCAAGGTGAAGTTCAGCGCCACCAGTGAAGTCGGCTGAAAATCGAGATTGAGAATATCCGCCTCGATCACATCGACTGGCAGCAGCTCCTGAAACATCGAGTCTTGTGCATGCAGATACTCGCTGCAACGCTCAACCATCGCGCTGGAGTTATCGACCGCAATTACCTGGCAATCTTCAATCTGCACATGCCGGCGCAGCGCCTGAGTGACGGCGCCCAGTGAGCAGCCCAGGTCGTAAAGCACGCTGTGCGGTTGGGCGAACTGGCTGGCCATTACACCCAGGTTTTCGACAATCGTCGGGTAGCCGGGCACCGAGCGCTTGATCATGTCAGGAAAAACCCGAACCACGTCTTCATTGAAGGTGAAATCGGGCACCTGTTCCAAGGGCTGGGCAAAGATGCGATCTGGCTGTTTGTTCACGGCGATACCGATAAAGGTCTGCAAAGCCGGACATTTTAGCGAAGCAGGCTGTGAAAAAGTACTGCACCGCGTGTTACTGCGTCGTAAAGCCGCTGTTTGCAGCGCTTGCGCGTCTGTACAGGCGACGCATGGCTACTTCAACTGGTCGGAAAAGTACTCGCCTGCACCCTGCAGCGGCCCCAGAGGATTGCGTTTGACCTCCAGGCGGCGAATGTTCGGCTCGCCATTGCTGACCTTGTGCACCAGCGTGTCGTCGATCAACACAAAGATTGCGCGAAACGACCAGCCCTGAATTTCCCGTTCTTTCTTGAAGTTCAAAACGTCTGCCCAGAAGCTGCCAACGCGCGCCGAGTCAGTTTTGGTGAAATCGAATGAGTAGCCAATGCAGCGGTCTTTGGCCTCCAGACATTCGACCAGGCCTTCGGGCAGGTACTCAATCGGGATGTTGGCCTGCACAAAGAGTTGGCGGATGTCGATGAACGAGAGCATTTTGCCGTTACCTTGCGCCAGCGGATCGAAGCCCAGGGCGAACAGCTCGCTGCGGGTTGTCTTGCCGGTAACGGCCTGGTTGTATCTCGCTTCCGCGTCGAGATAATCGGTGAATGGTGAACGCGCCTCGGAACGTTCACTGGGAAGCATGCTGCCGCAGCCACTGAATAAACCGAGCAGGACCAGCGCTAACAACAATTGCAGTTTTTTCATAATCAACCACACGTCGTCGATGAGGTTGCAGGCAATTCAAGCGCAGGCGCTATTGCCCTTTTGTTGTTTTAGTTGGCATTTTTCCAGAGGTTCTACAGGTCGGCGTTTAAAGACTCAGGCCTGCCTAGTTTCTATAGTCGAAGTTGCGCAGGTTTGCTGCGGATTCTGCGCAGAGATGTGAAGTGCAGACGCACTGATTGCCCATTGCCCCAGCCAATAGCTGACAATGATCCAGTAACCGGCGGAGTCGAACGGGGCGACGAAACGGTTGATGCCGATAAGGCTGTCGGAGAACACAAACAACAAGGCGCCGACCGCAGCGAGCAGGGCGTTGTTGCGGTTTTTGGGCTGCATTGTCAGGCGTGCCAGTGCGCGCCAGAGCATAGCGCCAATCGCCGTTGCGTAGCAGGCAACCGGAATCAGCATCGGCCCCAGCCCTGCACTCGCCAGTACGCTGAACATCGAGCCGCCCACTGCCAACGCGAGTAATAGTGCCAGCCACGCAGGCTGTTTGCAGTCAGTCAGGTAGGCGCGCAAATAGGCCAGATGAGCCAGCAGAAAGGCGCCCAGACCGAACACAAAAAGATCGTGCGGCCATTCGAGCAGCACGTCGCCCGCGAGCGAACACAGCAGGCCAATACGAATCCAGCGCCGGTAACGGCCCGCCGGTGCGTTTGCCAGCCAGAAGAGCATGGCAATGACCGGGACGCCTTTGCTGAGCAGCGCAAGCTCAGCCGAACCGGTTGCCCGGGCGACAATGAACACAACACTGGCAATCAGACCGAGTACTAACCAACGCATGGCAGCCACCTTGCAGAGCGATAGACGTTGCTGCGCGCATTAGCGGCGCGCGGCCAGTATCAGCGAGTCTGTATTTCGCAGTCGAAGGTTTTTTCCGGGGCTACGTCGGCTTCCCACGGACGTTGATAAGTGAGCAGCAGACGGCCTGTGCCCGACTGCAGAACGCTAAAGCGCCAGGTCGATTGACCGGCGCTGCCGACCAGACCGGCTTCTTCCGGGTTGCTGTAAACCTCAGGGCCGAGGCTTTTGAGTACGCTTGGCGCAGCATCTTGGACGACCCAGCGGAAACCGGTGGTTGGGTTGCTGGGCAGCGTCAGGATGAGTTGCTGATTGCTGTTCAACTCGATTGGGCACTGGCTGCTTTTTTGCAGATTGATACTGCTCGGCTGGCTTGCACACCCTGCGAGCATCGCAAGGACTACGGGCATTAACAGGCGATTTGGCGCGGACATTGGCAACTCCGACAATTGGCAATGGCCAGCAGCATAGCGGGTGATTGGGGCTGAAAGTAAGCCCTCAGTGGATTTATCTCGGTGATTGCTGCAAGCCGCGCACATGCGGTGTCGCGGTTGCAGCAACCGGCGGGTGGTTACTTGAACATGACCTTGGCGACATCACTGAAGCGTGTGGCGAAGTGCACGGTCAGGCCTTCACGCAGGTATTCGGGCAGCTCTTCATAGTCGCCCTGATTGGCTTGCGGAAGGATCAGCTCGCTGATTTTCTGACGACGCGCCGCAATGACTTTTTCGCGCACACCACCAATCGGCAGCACTTGCCCGGTGAGGGTTAATTCGCCGGTCATGGCCACGCCTTTTTTCGGTGCCTGCTGACGAGCCAGAGAGAGCAGGGCTGTGGCCATGGTCACGCCTGCGCTCGGGCCATCTTTCGGGGTCGCGCCCTCAGGCACATGCAGGTGGACAAAGGCATCATCGAAGTAGCCGGACTTGCCGCCAAATTGCTTGAGGTGCGAGTTGATGTAGCTGTAGGCAATTTCGGCCGACTCCTTCATCACTTCACCCAATTGCCCGGTCAATTTCAGGCCGCGATTGAGCGTGTGAATGCGGGTGGCTTCAATCGGTAACGTCGCGCCGCCCATGCTGGTCCAGGCCAGACCGGTCACGACGCCTTCGCCGGCAAGCACCCGCTCCTTACGGAACATCGGTTTGCCCAGCGCCTCTTCAAGCTCCTTGCTGCCGATTTTCACTTTACTGTCTGGCGATTCCAGCAGTTTCACCACTGCCTTGCGCACCAATTTGCCCAGCTGCTTTTCCAGCTGACGCACACCGGCTTCGCGGGCATAACCTTCGATGACGCCGCGCAAGGCCGAGTCGGTGATGCTCAGGCGATTTTTCGGCACGCCGGCTTTTTCAAGCTGCTTGGGCCACAGGTGACGCTTGGCAATCGCCAGTTTTTCTTCGGCGATATAGCCGGACAGGCGAATCACTTCCATGCGGTCCAGCAGTGGGCCGGGGATCGAGTCGAGGGTGTTGGCCGTGCACACGAACAGTACCTTGGATAAATCGAGGCGCAGGTCGAGGTAGTGGTCGAGAAATTCGACGTTCTGTTCAGGGTCCAGGGTTTCGAGCAGCGCCGAGGCCGGATCGCCCTGATGGCTGGCGCCGATCTTGTCGATTTCATCGAGCATGATGACCGGGTTCATCACCTCTACATCTTTCAGCGCCTGCACCAATTTACCCGGCATGGCGCCGATGTAGGTGCGGCGATGGCCCTTGATCTCGGCTTCATCGCGCATGCCGCCGACACTGAAACGGTAAAACCGCCGGCCAAGCGACTCGGCAATCGATTTACCGATACTGGTTTTACCCACGCCGGGCGGGCCGACCAGCAGCACGATTGAGCCGGCAATCTGGCCCTTGAACGCGCCGACAGCGAGGAACTCGGTGATCCGCGATTTAATGTCATCCATGCCCGCGTGGTGGTTATCCAGCACTTGGCGGGCATGATTGAGGTCCAGCTGGTCTTCGCTGTAAATGCCCCAGGGCAGCGCGGTTGCCCAGTCCAGATAATTGCGGGTCACGGCGTACTCGGGTGAGCCCGTTTCAAGAATGGCCAGCTTGCCAAGTTCTTCATCGATGCGTTTGCGCGCCGCGTCCGGCACGGTCTTGCCTTCAAGGCGTTGATTGAACTGCTCGATGTCGGCGCTGCGGTCATCTTTGCTCAGGCCCAGTTCCTGTTGAATGATCTTCAACTGCTCCTTGAGGAAGAACTCGCGTTGATGGTCGGCGATCTTGCGATTGACCTCGGCGGAGATTTCTTTCTGCAGCCGCGCTACTTCAACCTCTTTGCGCAGCAACGGCAGCACCTTTTCCATGCGCTTGAGCATTGGCACGGTATCCAGCACGCCTTGTAACTCCACACCTGGCGCTGTGGTCAGCGCGGCGGCAAAGTCGGTCAGCGGCGACGGATCATTCGGGCTGAAACGATTGAGGTAGTTCTTCAACTCTTCGTTGTACAGCGGGTTAAGCGGCAGCAGTTCCTTGATCGCGTTGATCAGCGCCATGCCGTAGGCCTTGATCTCGTCACGCGAGTCGAGGTTGATCTTGGGGTACTCGACCTCGGCCAGATACGGCGGTTTGCGGCTTAACCAGCCGCGCACGCGAACACGGGTGACGCCTTGGGCAACAAATTGCAGCTTGTCTGCCTCTTCGGCGACATGATGAATGCGCACCAGCGTGCCGTGCTCGGGCAGGGCATCGGGGTCGAGCAGGCTGCCGTCGGTGGGCGGATTGTCGATAAAGAACAACGCCAGACTTTTATGCTCGGTATTGCCCACACGCTGCAGCGTTTCGGCCCAGGGCTCTTTGTTGACGATAATCGGCAGCGCCTGCGCCGGAAACAGCGGGCGATTATGAATCGGGATGACATAAAGCTTGTCGGGCAAGCGGTGCTGCGGCAGGGCCAGGCTGTTGCTTGACTGGGCGTCTTGCTCTTCAACGATTTCGATATCGGGTTGATCGTTCATGCGGCACCTGTGATTTCTGTATAGAAACAACATGGGGGACGACTTTGCCGTTTTCAATCGGGGGCTCGGCATAACACCTGCAAACCCAACTCTGCTGATCGCAGGTACTGCTGTTTGCGCCTGCAAACGGTTAAACTCCGCTTTTGCAGATTATTACCTTTTTGTGCCCATGTTTAACGCCCGTCTTACCTGCCTCGATAACCAAGCGCATGAACACACCCACGACCACCATCAACTGGTGTTGTCGCTCTCTGGGCGTGCTGAGTTCGAGGTTAATGGGTGTGGCGGTGAGGTGTGCCGCATGCGCGCCTGTCTGGTGCCCGGTGATGCGGATCATCAGTTTGCCGGGGTGGGTGACAACCGCATGTTGATCGTTGACCTGCACGAGTCGGAAATCAGCGCCAACGACCTGCAACTGCTCACGCATCTGTTCGATGCGCCGCGTTATCCGCAGCTCGACCCCGATTTCCAGAACCTCTTGAGTTACGCCGGCGCCGAGCTTGAACGCTACGGCAGTGATCCAATGCTCACGCGTTCATTGGGCGGTGTGTTGCTGCGCGCCCTGCATTTGCGCGTGTTCGGCGAGCAGCGCACGCGGGTGCATGCGGCGCTGGATATGCAGAAAATCGATGCCTACATCAGTACCCATCTGGCCCGGCGTATCAGCGTTGCCGAACTGGCGCAGGTCGCCTGCCTGAGCCCGAGTCACTTCCATGTGCAGTTCAAGGACGCTGTGGGCATGAGCCCGCATCAGTACCTGTTGAAGAACCGCCTTGATCGTGCGGCGCGATTGCTGCGCAGTTCCAACTTGCCGCTGATCCGAATCGCCGAAGAATGCGGCTTCTCATCACAAAGCGCCCTGACCACCGCCATGCGCCGGTACATGGGCCTGACCCCAAAACGCCTGCGCACAGACGAAGCCTGACGCCCCTCAAGTTTTCCCTCCGCCAGTCGATATTCACTGTTCAGACGCAGTTGCTTGGGTGACGAGATCAGCCCTCATCGGGGGACTAACTTCGGTGAGTACCGGGATTGTTTGGGGGAAAACAGGTTTGCACCTGCTCAGAGTTTTTAATCACTGCGTTGTATCTGCCTTTAAATTGCCGGTATTGCTGGCGGCTTGCGCGTGCCTGAGCGTTAACTCTGCGGCCGCGGCAACCCTGCAGGCGCAAATGCTGGACGCAGCGGGCAAGCCGTTGGCCAATGCGGTGCTGACGCTGCGCGGTTCTGCTGGTGCTGCGCACTCGGTCTCAACCGATGTCATGGATCAGGTCGACCGGCAGTTTATGCCCAACGTGCTGGTGGTGCGCACGGGCGAGGCGGTCAAGTTCCCCAACAGCGATAACATCCGCCATCACGTTTACAGTTTCTCGCCGGCCAAGCGCTTTGAGTTGCGCCTCTATCAGGGCACGCCAAGCGAGCCGGTGGTGTTTGATACGCCAGGCGTTGTGGTGCTGGGCTGCAACATTCATGACTGGATGGTGGGCTATGTCTACATCACTGATGACCCGTGGTTCGCGGTCAGTGATGCACAGGGCAAGCTCAGCCTTGAGAACCTGCCCGAGGGCCGTTACGAGGCCACGCTGTGGCATCCGCAGAACGCCAAGATGCTGCCGGTGGCGGGAGGCGAGCTAGAGCTGGGGGCGAAGGGGCTTAGCCAAACCTTTAACTTTGATGTTGCCGCTTCGGCCGCAGTTGCTCCTGAAGCGCCCGTCAGCAGCTTCGGCGATGCATTCAATAAAGCCAAACGCAATGCTGCGCAGTAGTTTTCAGGCGCGTATCGCCAGCGTATTGGTCCTGCTGTTGCTGGTGGTCATTGGCTCGTTGTATCTGGCCGTGCAAAAAGCCACAGGTGTGGCCGTGCGCGCTCAGGCAAGTGAGCAATTGGAAATTGGCTCGCGAGTTTTCCAGCAGTTACTTGAGGTGCGTGAGCAGCAGCTTAGTGATGCGGTCAACGTGCTCACCGCCGATTTTGGCTTCAAACAGGCGGTGGCCAGTGAAGACGCTGCCACCATCCGCTCGGCTTTGGCCAATCACGGTGCACGCATTCACGCAGAAGTGGTGATGTTGCTCGACCTCGACGGCGCGATTCAGGTCAGTACCCAGCCTGAGCTCAACGAGGCGATGAGTCGGCGTTTAAGCACCAACAGCGCGGTGCAGATGCATGAAGCCTTGCGCACTTATCTGATGCCGCTTGCGGGGCAGATCTACCTGCTGGTCGAGACAGTGGTCAAAGCGCCCGTGCCGATTGCCAATGTGCTGATGGGTTTTCGGGTCGATGAAAACTTTACCCGCGATTTGCAAGCGCTCACCCACCTTGATCTGTCGCTTATAGGCAGTCAGGACGGCTTGCCGGATATTTGGGTGAGTACCTTGCCAGATGCGATGCATGACTTTTCCCCGGCGGATTCACTGGCAAGCGCGGCCAGCCGCGAAGACCGGGTCATGCTCGATGGCCAGCATTTTCTCCGCCAGCAGTTGGTCTTGGCCCGCGGTGACGGCTATGCGGTGCAAGCCCTGCTGTATAAATCCCTGAGCCATGCTCAGCAGGCGTTTGTCCCGCTGGATAATCACATATTGCTGATTGCCTCGGCCGCCTTGCTGGCCTCGCTGGTGGGAGCGCTGTTGTTGGCGCGCAATATCTCGCGGCCGGTCCGTGAGTTGGTCGAGGTGTCCGAGCGCATTGGGCGTGGCGATTATCAGGTGCCGCTGCAGGTGCAGCGCAGCGATGAGCTGGGCCGATTGGCAAAGTCGTTCCAGCAGATGCAGTCCGGCATCGCTGAGCGAGAACGCCAGCTTGCGCACAATGCTCTGCACGATGGTTTAACCGGCTTACCCAACCGGACTCTGGCCGCAGAGCGCCTTGGCAGCGCCCTAACTGCCGAGCGTCCGGTGTCATTGTTGTACCTGAGCATCGTCGAGTTTCGCACCCTCAATGAAACGCAAGGCCCGGCGAACGCCGATAAAGTCTTGCAGCAATTGGGGCAGCGGTTGAGCGCGGTGTTACGCCCGGGCGACAGCCTGGCAAGAATTGTTGCTGATGAGTTTTTGCTGTTGCTGGAAAACGCCAACAGTGAGAGTGCGGTGGCGTTTGCAGACCGTATTCAGCCACAGCTGAAAAACCTGCTGGTGCTGGGCGGTAATGAAGTCTCGCTGGCGCTGCGCATCGGCATCGCCAGCTATCCGGGCGATGGCAACACGCCCGATGAGCTGATTCGCCGGGCGCGTCTTGCCTGTACCGATGCAGGGCAGTCGCCCGGCTGGATTCAGGTTTATGAGCGCGGTCGTGATACCGCGCATCAGCGCCAGATGCAGCTGATTCGCGACCTGCGCCACGCCTCCGAACAGGGCGAGTTGTGCCTGCACTTTCAGCCCAAGATCCACATTGCCAATCGCTCGATCATCCAGGCTGAGGCGCTGTTGCGCTGGCAACACCCGCAGTTCGGCATGGTTTCTCCCGGAGAATTTATTCCACTGGCTGAGCGCAGCGGCAGCATTCAATTGCTCACCAATTGGGTGATCGGCGAGGCGATGCGTCAATTGGCCGAATGGCAGCAGCAGGGACTGAAGGTTGATTTGTCCTTGAACATTTCGACTGAAGATTTGCTCGATCCGCAACTGCCGGCACGGATTAAATCCCTGCTGGTGCAGCATGCGCTAGACCCGGCACAGCTGACCTTTGAAATCACCGAAAGCGGGGTGATGCTCAATCCACAGGTGGCGCTGCAAGTCCTCTACGGATTGCGCGATTGTGGCGTATCGCTGTCGGTGGATGACTTCGGCACCGGCTATTCCTCTTTGGCGCAGCTTAAGCGTATGCCGGTGCAGGAGCTGAAAATCGATCAGTCGTTTATCCGCGAACTCAACGACATGAGCGAGGATGCTGTAATCGTCCGTTCAACCATCGAGATGAGTCACAGCCTCGGCCTCAAGGTTGTGGCCGAAGGGGTGGAGCATCAACGTAGTTTCAATCTGCTCAAGCGCTGGGGATGCGATGTGATTCAGGGGTATCTGATCAGCAAGCCCCTGACCGCGCAGGCCTTCGTGGCGTGGCTTGAGCAGGCGCCTATTCAATCCGCTGAAACGGTTCTCTGAGTCATGGGTGTTAAGCAGTTTCTTGGCGCAGCCTGCATTGCGTTGGCGCCGGCATTGGCCACGGCAGATGCTGGGCGTTTACTCGCAACGGGTGGCGCAACAAATCTGGAGGGCGCAGCAGGCGGCGGGATTACGCCTTGGGCAGTGTTGGCTGGCTACGGTGAGCGCGGCGAGTGGGGCGCGGATGTATTTGCCAGCCGGGTTGAAACGGCCGACTACCGGCTCGACGCTGTCGGTGTGGCGGCTTCGTTTGATAACCGTGTGGAGTTGTCGTACGCCCGCCAGCGCTTTGATCTTGGCACTTTGGCGCGCGATCTGAACTTGCCGGAGAACAGCCTGAGCCAGGATATTTTCGGCCTAAAAGTGCGTCTCTTCGGGGACCTGATCTACGACCAGCTCCCGCAAGTAGCGCTGGGTGTGCAGTACAAAAAGAACCGCGATTTTCTGATTCCGCAACTGATCGGCGCGCAGCGCGATGAAGATGTAGAAGGTTATCTCACCGCCAGCCGGCTGATTCTCGGTGGCGCATTTGGCTACAACCTGCTGCTGAATGGTGGCCTGCGCTACAGCCGGGCCAATGAATTGGGGATTCTCGGCTTTGGCGGTGATCGCCGCGACCGTCGCTCGGTGCTCAAAGAAGGCTCGGTGGCCGTGCTGCCGGATCGCCATTGGGCGGTAGGCGTGGAGTACCGGGAGAAACCGGACAACCTGAGTTTTGCCGGTGAGAGCGACTGGGCCGATGTCTTCGTCGGCTATTTCCCCAGCAAGCATGCGGCCGTTGTGCTGGCTTATGCGCGACTGGGCGAGATTGCCACGCTGGATAATCAGGATGCGGTGTACCTGTCGGTTCAGGGGAGTTTTTGATGAGACGTCTAAGCGGTTGGGTCGCCGTGTTGTTGCTGGCTGGTTGCGTGCAGTCACCGGTCAAGGATGACAGCCTCTATCGAGACTTGGGTGAATTGCCAGGCATTACCCGGATCGTTGAGGGCATGCTGCTCAATATTGCCCGCGACTCACGCATTGTTGAGCACTTTGAAAACGTCGATATCGAACGCCTGCGCGAAAAGCTCATCGAGCAATTCTGTGTTGAGGCCGGCGGGCCATGCGAGTACACCGGGGACAGCATGGCCGAGAGCCACAAAGGCCAGAATCTGACGCCGAGTGATTTCAACGCGCTGGTCGAAGACCTGCAAGACGCAATGGATACGCTGGACGTTCCGGTGCGAGCCCAGAACCGTTTACTCGCGCAATTGGCGCCAATGCGCGGCGAAGTTATCGACCAGTAACGCCCGGCTTCCTGTTCAGACCATCCAGGGTCGTCAATAGGCGCGCCCAGTCCCGGGGTGATGGCCCCACCCGATAGTGGGGACGTATCCCCGCAAGGCTTAATAGCAAGCCGGTGGCAGGGCAAATGACACGTTGAAGTGCCATTAAATATGGCTAGAGGCCAGTATCTTTGTTCTTGAAATGTATTGAAACATTTTGGCATGGCCCTTGCTGATTACTGATTAACCCCGCTTGCGGGTTCAATTCAGCACCAGCTGAGGGCTAACCGAATGAGTCGATCAACATCGAGCCCAAACGGCAACTCGTTCCGCCTTTGCAGCGTGCCTCAGAAGTCAGTTGTTCTGGCCCATATTCAAACGCTGCATCTCTTTCAGCCGATTCACGCCGGCTGGCATTGCTGCGGGCCACCCACTTCAAGCGATCCGGCTTAATCACGGATTCAGTCCAGCGCTGTTCTTTGCGCATGTATTCGACCGTAGCCAGGGTTCGATGGGTTTTTGCTGTCTCGCAATCAAGGTTATACGGTCCGCTGGGTGACTCCGATAACACGATAAGACCCTTCATTAATTGTGTTTACGGTGATCAAAATGAACACGCTAACACCGTACAAAGCCATCTGCGGGCAGCCCTTCAAACTGACCAGAATTGCCTCGGCCCTATGCCTGATATTGGGCATCACCGGTGCGCACGCAAGCCCCATCGATGATGTGGACCAACCGCCGGTAACTGATCCATCCGCGTATACCGATCCAGCTGATGATCCGGTCCAGGCCCTGAGCGACCTGCTGACAATGCCGGACGCCAACGAGGGCTCATTTGACTTGCCTGACGAGGTGAAGGGCGATAAGTCGACGCCGTTGGTTGAGAATATTCTGCAACCCGCGCAGCAAACCTCGTTCAACTACCCCACCAACGGCTTGCCGAGCCCTTTATTCGGCGCGCAGCCCTACACCCAGCAACTGTTGATGTTCGAGGAATTTGGCCCAGTCAAGCTGGACCCTGCGACTCCACCCGCGCCGATGATGTTCCCGCTTGCCAAAGTCGGGCCAGCGCCTGCGCAGGACCCTGATAATGTGGCACGCAGTGGCCCGGACGGGGCCGAGCTGGATGCCTTCCTCAAGCAGCCGGGGCTGACGCCATTCCCCAGCCAGTATGCCAATGTGCTGGACCATAATCCGTGGCAGAGCTTGATCGAGGCATTTCTCAATCGCCGGGTCGATTCACCTGCTGAGGGACGGCCTGGCGGCAAAGGCTGGTCGCATCAGCGCTGGAATGAGTTCTACCCGCAAGTGGCCTACAAAACCGTGCAGGCCGGGGCAAGAACCAACTCTGGTTTGCGTGACAGTTGGCAACACCATGAGTACGGCCATGGCGAGTATGGGCCAGGCGGCCTTTACTACCATCCCGATGGCCATGACGCGTCGACAGCCAGCACTAAAGGCATCGATGTACGCTTCCACCCGAGCATGCCCATACAGGACCACAATTCGGTCTGGACCTTCGACGGCACCATGCCGCCAAAGTTGCTCATGGTGCGTTATGGTCAACCGGTGCTTATGCGTCATTACAATGCGTTGCCGATTGATCCCGCGGCCAACCATGGTTTCGGTTTGCACACCATCAGTACGCATGAGCACAACGGCCACACACCCGCTGAAAGTGACGGCTACGCCAATGCGTATTTCTTCCCGGGCCAGTATTACGACTACCGCTGGCCAATGCAGTTGGCCGGCTACGACACCATTAATACGGCGGCTGAAGACCCGCGCGCGGCATTTCCCTGTTCGCCAGGTGAAACCCTGTGGGTGAATGATCGCAATCCCGGTTTGAAAACCTGTGACAACGGCACGATCAAGATTCGTGGCGACTGGCACGAAACCATGAGCACCCACTGGTTCCACGATCATATGCTCGATTTCACCGCGCAGAATGTCTACAAGGGCAACGCCGCGATGATGAACTACTACAGCGCGATTGATCGGGGTAATGAGGCCATCGATGATGGCGTTAACCTGCGTTTTCCCAGTGGTGCAGACATGTCCTGGGGCAATCGCGACTATGACGTCAACCTGCTTATCGCCGATAAGGCCTGGGATCAGAACGGCCAGTTGTGGTTCAACCCGTTCAATACCGATGGTTTTCTGGGAGATCAGATACTCGTCAACTGGCAGTACAAACCCACGATGAATGTGCGGGCACGCAGTTATCGTTTTCGCATCCTCAACGGCTCGGTTTCTCGCTACTTCAAATTTGCCGTGGTACGTGAGATCAAGGGTAAGGGCGGGGAGTTTCAGGGGCCGAAAAACTCCAATATTTCCTACGCACGGGTTCCGTTTCACATGATCGCCAACGACGGCAACATCATGGAGCACGCCGTTCCGTTCGACGGCACCCTGGATCTTGATGCCGATGGTGACACCAAGGACAACTTCGCGATTCTGCCGATGCAGGGGATTGCCGAGCGCTACGACATCATCATCAACTTTGCCAAGAACGGTATCAAACCGGGCGACAAGATTTACTTCGTCAACGTCATGGCGCACGACACAGGTAAAGGCCCAAAAGGCGACATAGCCCTGGCCGATGTGCTCAGCGAAACCTACAAGCCGGTAATCAAGCAAACCAGCAAAGGCCCGGCATGGGACAAGGGCGATCCTGTTGTCGGGGCGTTCATGCAGCTTAACGTGCAGCCATACACTGGTCAGGATCTGAGCATGGACCCGGTGGCCTATGAACCTGCAAAACCGGGCAAAGCTGCGGGCAAAACCATGATCCCGCTGACTATTCACCTGGACAATGCGACTGACAAACTGGCGCTCAGCCAGGCTCGTCACCGCTCGTTCATCTTCGGGCGTTCGGATGGCACAGACTCAGCCCCATGGACGGTGAAGACGGATGGCGGGTTTGGCTACAACATGGATCCCCGCAGGATATCCAGCTCGATCCAACTGGCTAATGGCCCGACCGATGCTGGGTGGCAGGGCCTGGGTACGCTGGAAGTCTGGAAAATCCAGAACGGCGGCAATGGCTGGAGCCACCCGGTGCATGTGCATTTCGAGGAAGGGGTGATTCTGAGTCGTGGCGGCAAGGCGCCGCCCGAGTGGGAAAAGTGGGCGCGCAAGGATGTTTATCGCATCGGCTCAGATGACGAGAGCCTCGATAACGTTGAGGTGGCCGTACGCTTCCGCGAGTTTGCCGGCACCTATATGGAGCACTGTCACAACACTCAGCATGAAGACAACGCCATGCTGCTGCGCTGGGATATCGAGCATCCGGGGCAGTTCCAACTCATGCCAACCCCGCTACCGACCTGGGATGGTGTCGAGTATGTGGCGTCTGCGGCGCTGCCGACTTTCCGCGACGGAGATGGCACAGGTCCGCTCAGCGTTGTGGTCACCAACACTGGCGGCAGCGGTACCTCGGGTGGCAGTGGAGGCAGCGGCGCCAGTGGAGGAGGCAGCAGTGGTGGAGGAAAGGGCAGCGGTAAAAACCGTTGAACCCAATGCAGGGAGCCTGCCGCTGTGCGGCTCCCTCACTCTCATAGCCCGAAAGATATGATCAGGAGTCCCGACCATGATCACCTGTAATAGATTTGCCAATCATCTACTGCGCTGCGCGGGTGCGCTGAGCGTGGCGTGCTGGTTTCACGCTGCAAGCGCTGACGACAGTGGTTCGCCTTGGGCACAGGATTACTTCCCCAATACCGAGTTGATTACCCAGGACGGCAAGACCGTGCATTTCTATGATGACCTGATAAAGGACAAGGTCGTCGCGATCAATTTTATTTTCACCTCCTGCACCGACTCCTGCCCGCTGGAGACTGCGCGGTTGCGTCGGGTGCAGCAGTTGCTGGGCGACCGGGTCGGCAAAGATGTGTTCTTCTACTCGATCAGTATTGACCCCCAAACCGACACTCCAGAGGTACTCAAACACTACGCGGAGAAGTTCCACGTAGCGCCCGGCTGGCTGTTTCTCACGGGCAACAAGGATGAGATTGATGCGTTGCGCGAAAAGCTCGGGCTGTTTCTCAAAGGGGTCGATGATCAGGGTAATAAAGATCATAACCTCAGCTTGATTGTGGGCAATCAACAGACTGGACGCTGGATGAAAACATCGCCCTTCGAAAATCCCTACATTCTGGCCTATCAACTGGGTAATACCCTGCACAACTGGAAGCACAGCACCAAAACCACCGACTATGCAGATGCGCCGCAGGTGCGTCCGCCATCAACCGGCGAGGAAATTTTCCGTACCCGCTGCGCCGCATGCCACACGCTTGGCGGTGCCGATAGCGTGGCAGCAGGTTTGCGTGAAATTGGCCCGGATCTTATCGGCGTAACCCGCAAACGTGACCCGCAGTGGTTGCAGCGCTGGTTGAGAGAACCGGACACAATGCTTGCCGAGTCAGATCCAATCGCCACTGAGCTTTATCAGCAGTACAACCAAGTCGCGATGCCCAACCTGCGCCTTGGCGACGAGGCGATTGCAGCGTTGCTGGGATACCTGGAGGACGAGACACAACGGGTGCAGCCTCTGCCAACTAAAGAGGCCGAAATGTCGGCCATGGAGCATGACCCTGCGCACCATCATCACGCCACTAATTAGCTTGAAACCCCCATCAATATTAGGGTTTTGCGACTGCCCATGTGCTGGCCCGTTGATTCAATTGGGCGATCAGTGGGTGGTCGTCTAGGGTTAAAGCATGGGATTTGCTGAATATCAGCAATTGTCGGTTCAGTCAGGTTTACGCTTGCGCGTGTTTCAGCAAGCCTTCTAGTTCGGGCCTCTAACTGATATTCAGAAGATTTCAGCGACTTTTTACCCAGCAGGTAGTTCCATGGATCGTAGTATTTTGTAAAAACTCCAGAGGTTCAGATAAGAAGTGTGGGGGGTTCTGCCACTAAATTCCGCCATCCATTTGACTGTGCAGGGCTTTGCGCTCCATCAATGTGTGAGCCGTACACTGCACTTCAACCTCGCGCCAGCTCTCTAAACGAGTGCGCGCAGGTTGTTTGGTACCATGGATTATCTGGCGACTGACACCTGAGTTGCCAACTGCCACGCAGGGCACGGGCACAACCCGTTGCCGAAAAAACAACAACCGAAGGGGAACACCCCAATGACCGCTAACACTCCAATGCTTGTCACCTTCGTGGTGTACATCGCGCTCATGATAGGCATCGGCCTATTCGCCTACCTGCGAACCAAGAACCTTTCTGACTACATCCTCGGTGGCCGTAGCCTCGGCAGTTACGTAACCGCGTTGTCGGCTGGTGCTTCCGATATGAGCGGCTGGCTGCTCATGGGTTTGCCTGGCGCTGTTTATATGTCAGGTCTTTCCGAAAGCTGGATCGCAATTGGTCTGGTTATCGGTGCGTACCTCAACTGGCTGTTTGTTGCCGGTCGCCTGCGTGTGCAAACCGAGTACAACGGCAATGCACTGACCCTGCCGGACTATTTCACCAACCGTTTTGAAGACAACAGCCGCGTGCTGCGTATCTTCTCGGCACTGGTAATTCTGGTGTTCTTCACCATCTATTGCGCCTCTGGTGTGGTAGCCGGTGCACGCCTGTTCGAAAGCACCTTTGGCATGGATTACAGCACCGCACTCTGGGCTGGCGCTGCGGCAACCATCGCCTACACCTTTATCGGTGGCTTCCTGGCGGTCAGCTGGACTGACACCGTACAGGCCACTCTGATGATCTTCGCCCTGATCCTCACCCCAGTCATGGTGATGATCGCGACTGGCGGTGCTGATGCGACCTTTGCGGCCATCGAACTGCAAGATCCGACCAATTTCGACATGCTCAAGGGCATGACTTTCATCAGCGTCATCTCGCTGATGGCCTGGGGCTTGGGCTACTTCGGCCAGCCGCACATTCTGGCGCGCTTCATGGCGGCTGATTCGGTGAAAACCATTCCTGCAGCCCGTCGCATTTCGATGGCCTGGATGATCCTGTGCCTGATCGGTACCGTTTCTGTTGGTTTCTTCGGTATTGCCTACTTCGCCGCTCACCCGGAAGTTGCCGGTCCTGTGACTGAAAACCCGGAGCGCGTGTTCATTGAACTGGCCAAGCTGCTGTTCAACCCGTGGGTTGCCGGTGTTCTGCTGTCGGCCATTCTGGCTGCTGTAATGAGTACCTTGAGC
The DNA here is from genome assembly GCF_900682675.2 of Pseudomonas marincola. Taxonomy (NCBI): domain Bacteria; kingdom Pseudomonadati; phylum Pseudomonadota; class Gammaproteobacteria; order Pseudomonadales; family Pseudomonadaceae; genus Pseudomonas; species Pseudomonas marincola. Next base: position 1,538,592 of record NZ_LR215729.2, read on the forward strand.
TGCCAACTGTTGGTCTGCTCGAGCGCCCTGACCGAAGACTTCTACAAAGCCTTCCTGCGTAAAGACGCTTCGCAGACTGAGCTGGTCTGGGTAGGTCGTGGCATGGTTCTGCTGGTGGCATTGATTGCTATCGCGCTGGCGGCCAATCCGGAAAACCGCGTACTGGGTCTGGTGTCTTACGCCTGGGCTGGTTTCGGCGCTGCATTCGGCCCGGTTGTCCTGCTCTCGGTTACCTGGAGCCGCATGACTCGCAACGGCGCGCTGGCCGGTATGCTGGTCGGTGCTCTGACCGTGATTCTGTGGAAGAACTACGTTGGTCTGGGCATTTACGAGATCATTCCTGGCTTCATTCTCGCAACGCTGGCAATTGTGGTCTTCAGCCTGATGGGCAAAGGCCCGTCGCAGACCATGCAGGCGCGTTTCGCCCAAGCTGAGAAAGAGTATCAGGACGCCTGATCAACTCATCAACGCCATTCGGTGCGGGTGCTGAACACGCTTGCACTCACACCGAAACAGCTTAAGCACGATTTTTTAGCCGGTCCATGTCGCTGATGTGGGCCGGTTTTTTTTCGTGACCGGGTAATACCCGGTCTTCCGCTTATCGGCGCACTTGGCTAATGTGGCGCTGTTTATTTCTTTGATTATCAGGTTCGCCATGACGCAAACACCGAAAAACCCACTGCATGGCGTAACACTTGAAGCCATCTTGAATCAGCTGGTCGAGCAATTTGGCTGGCACGGCCTTGCCCAGCGCATTGATATTCGCTGCTTCAAGAGCGACCCGAGTATCAAGTCCAGTCTGACCTTCTTGCGCCGCACGCCTTGGGCCAGGGAAAAAGTCGAGGCGTTGTATGTGCAGCAACAGCGCCGTTAAACAGTTTTCGGGGTGCGCAATTGGCACAGAAAAAGCCACTGACGCAAATGTGCGCGGCACGCTAGACTGCTCTCGTCCAACTACTGAACGACGCAAAATGCTCAAAACATCCTCGTTTTTGCTGCTGTCTTTGTGTGGCGTTAATTCGGCTTACGCCTTGCCGCTGGTGCTTCAGGATGTTGATCTTGAAGAGCGAACCAACGGCGTACTGGCCCTGATGGCGTACTCGATCACTCCGGATCTGGCCTCCAGCTCGTTGCAGATTAACGACAAGCAGGGCGGTAATCCCGATCTGAGCATGACCCAGTTAGGCGGCGGCGCTACCCTGAGCAAAGAGATACCGCTGTATCTTGAAGGGGCGTTGGGATACAGCCGTTATGACCCGAAATTTGTTGCCAGTGGCGGTAACGAGTCACGGGTGTTGCCGGTGAAGTGGAACACGATCTCGGCCACAGGTGGCATCGGCTGGGATTTTCCTTTGAGCGAAGAGGTGGTGATCCGGCCGATAGCCAACTTTGCATTAGGCTACATGACCAGTGATATCAACGCCGGGAGGTTGCTGATTGAGCGCAAACTCGATCGGCAAATTGATTTTCTCGACGGCGGTCATTTGGCGGCCGGTGGTTTAGGCGGCTCGCTGATGCTGGACTGGGAGCGGGTGCGGCCGGATTACGAGGCCGATGTCGAGCTGCGCTACAGCTACGTGCACCTGAAAACGCTGTCTGGCGATGATGTGGTTGACGGGGAGGCTAACGCTGAAACCGCTAACCTGTGGTCACGCTATCGCGCCCCGACCGGCTTTGTGGTGATGCAGCGCCCGTTGCGTTATGTGTTGGAGTTTTCGCACTCAGAGTATCTGGGCGATCAGCGCGGCGCATTGGGCTTTGACCGGCTTTCAACAGTGGGCCTTGGCATTGAATTCGACTCGAGCGCCTACGACCTGTTCATCACCCGCACCCGTCTGGTTTTGCGTCACGTTCTGGGTGACAACGTGTCCGGCTACTCGCTGGGGCTGGCGGTGAGCTTCTGACTTCACCCGGTTGGCTCAGCGGCGCTGCTTGCAGATTGCAAACAGCGCCGTTGTTGTTTAAGCCCCGAGTTTGAATACCAGCGCCTTGAGGCCACCTTGCGGGTCGCTCTCATTGAATTCAGGCTGGTTTTCCAGACGCTCGACATAGCGCAGCGCTGGCGCATCATTCGCCATGCCCTCAATCAGGAAGTCCGGGCCGATACCCGGATCGTTTACACAGGCCAGCACAGTGCCGTTTGCGCTGAGCAGCTCTGGCAACTTGCGCAGGATCTTCTGATAGTCGCGGGTCAGTGCGAAGCTGCCTTTCTGGAAAGAGGGCGGGTCTATGATGATCAGATCATACGGGCCGTACTTTTTAACCTTGCCCCACGACTTGAACAGCTCATGGCCAAGAAAGCTGACCTTGCTCAGGTCGTGGCCGTTAAGCCGGTGATTGTCACGCCCACGGCTCAGGGCTGAGCGCGCCATGTCCAGATTCACCACATGCTCTGCACCGCCTTCGATGGCGGCGACCGAGAAACCGCAGGTGTAGGCAAACAAGTTGAGAATGCGCTTGCCGCTGGCCTGCTGCTGAACCCACTGACGGCCATAGCGCATGTCGAGAAACAGCCCGCTGTTTTGCTTCTTGCCGATATCGAGCTGGTAGCGCAAGCCGCTTTCAGTGATCTGCCAGGTGTCTGTCAGCTCACCACAGATCCACTCGGTGGCGCTGTCGGGCAGGTAACGATGCTGCAATAACAGCGTATGAGCACCACTGTGCTGCCATTCGGGCGCTTCGATCAATGCACTGAGCATGCGCTTGAGCGCCGCCATTTCACTGGGAGCAGGCTCGCGAAACAACGCTACCAATACGATACCTTGCAGCCAGTCTGCGGTGACATGTTCAAGGCCTGGCCAACATAAACCGCGGCCATGGAATATCCGGCGGGTTTCGCTGGGCGGGTTGCTCAAGGCGCTGCTGAGTTGCTGCTGCAAAGTGCTGATGGCGTCGCTGTTCATTGGGTCAGTTGCATACCTGAGTTGCAGCCAACAACCGAAAACCTCGCGCAGGGGCGATTCGGTGCTGGCGAAGGGTGATGGGCTCGCCGCCAGAGCGCGGCAAACAGTGATGAATTTGCGTGTAGAACTGCAAGCTTGAACAGCCTGCGGATCACGAAGGTCTGCGAGCTGGGTTCGGCTTTAGCTCATTTTCGAGGGTGAGCGACGCACAAACTTGATCGAGTGCGTGAGTGTCGGTTTGCGCGTTACGCTAATGGCTTTGCGCGTGACCGTATCGATCGTGATGTTCCAGAAGCCAGTGCTGGGCACATTGATCTTCACCGGAAACTTGTCGAACGCACCGCCGTGATAGCTGTGGCGACCGCCATTTTTAAAGCTGCGGAAGTTGGCATCGCTCATCAGGCGGATGTTGCAGGTTTGCGAGCATTCAATGACGACGATGTCATCCTCATTCAAATGCTCACGCTGGTGTATAAATTTCATGGACCGCTCCACAGGGCTGCTTCAGCCAATAGCGAACGATAACATGACTGCCCCTTGTGCTTCATCCGTCAGGCGCTAATTGGTCCAGCGCAGGCAGCGCATTAAGCAGTGGCAGCCGCCAACCCATGAGCCAATAATAGCTGCAAAATAACCTGGCGCTGGGTGGTGGATAAATGCCCAAACAACCCCCCGAACACTATCCCTTGCAGTTGCAGACGAGCTGGCAAGCCAATGCGCAGGCGTGGACTGATGCGGTGCGCGGGCAACGCATTGCCAGCCGGCGTTTGGCCACCGATGCAGCAATTGTTCAGGCCATTGGCGAAGTGCAGCCGCAGCGCGCACTCGACATCGGGTGCGGCGAGGGTTGGCTGTGCCGCGCGATGAGCCAGCAAGGCATTGAGGCGGTCGGCATCGATGGTTCGCACGCCCTGATCGAGGCGGCGCGCCGTGCAGATCCCAATACTGGCCGTTATCAGCTGTGCAGTTATGCCGAGCTTGCAGCGGGCATGCCCCAGTTAGGCCGGTTTGACCTGCTGGTGGCTAACTTTGCATTGCTCGAAGAACAATTGGGCCCCTTGTTACAGGCCTTGCACGGGCTGACGGCGAAGCAGGGCAAGTTGCTGATTCAGACCTTGCATCCAAAAGCGGCAATGCCAGCCTGGGGCTATAGCGACGGTTGGCAGATTGAGACATTCGCAAGCCTGGCCGGTGGTTTTGTGCAGCCCATGCCGTGGTACTACCGAACAACCGAATCGTGGCTGCAATTATTGGCCGGCAGCGGCTGGCAACTACACTGGTTGAGACAACCTCAGGTTGCAGGCAGTGAACACCCGGCGTCGCTGCTGCTCCTGCTTGAGTCTGCCGGCGGCAACTGAGCGCAGTCTATTAGCGGTTTTGCGTTGAGCTATTTGCGGCGGGCGAGGAGGCAATGATGGTGCAACAGAGCTGTTTGATTCCCTGCATACGTTATCGGGATGCCCCCGCTGCGCTCGACTGGCTGTGCGAGAACTTCGGTTTTACCCGGCATCTGGTCGTCAGCGATCGCCACGGCGGCATTGCTCATGCACAACTCACACTGGGCAACAGCATGCTGATGCTCGGCTCAATGGTGGACTCTGAATACGGCCGGCTGATGCGCTCGCCCGAGCAAGCAGGCGGTTGCACACAAAGCCTGTATCTGCTGGTGGATGATGCGGATGTGCTGTACCGCCGCGCGGTGGCCGCAGGTGCTGAAATCGTTATCGACATCAAGGATGAAGGTTATGGCGGCAGGGGTTTCACCTGCCGCGATCCGGAAGGGCATGTCTGGAGCTTTGGCACTTATGACCCGTGGGCAAGGTGAGCAAGGCCCGCAGCCAAATCCACGGATTCAGACCCGCTTTTCAATTCTCGGCTCGGGCATTCACCGCCCAGACAAGCTGCCCGCTCGCTTCATCCATCAGTGCACGCGCGCGTTGGGCTTACGGCATTGGCCGCGCCATTAAGATATCGGCTCAGCCTCGAGCCAGACGCCATGTATCAACGTGCGACGCTGACGCCTTCGAGGTTGGAGAACGAGGTGTCTTTGGCGGTCAGCAGGAAGTCGCGCATAAAGGGCGCATCGAGCATGTCGGTCCGGATCCCAGCGTACAGAGTGGCAAACAGGCCTTTATCGCCCAGACGTTTGGCCGTCACGTAGCCACGTGAGCTGTATTCATGCAGAGCCCAATTGGGCAGGCCGCAAACGCCCCGGCCGCTGGCGACCAGTTGCATCATCATCACCGTTAGCTCCGAGGTGCGCACTTGCGCCGGCTCGACGTCTGCTGGCTCCAGAAAACGGGTGAATATATCCAGCCGGTCGCGTTCGACGGGGTAGGTGATCAGGGTTTCGTTCTCAAGGTCTTGCGGGTTGATGCACGGCTTGCCCGCCAGCGCATGCTGGTTGGCGACCGCGAGCATGGCCTCGTAAGTGAACAGCGGCACATAGGTAATCCCAGCCAACTCTAGCGGGTCGGACGTTACAACCAGATCGAGATCGCCACGGGCCAGCGCCGGCAAAGGGGCGAACGAGAAGCCTGAGGCCAGATCCAGTTCAACTTCCGGCCAGGCATCGCGAAACTGGTCGATGGTTGGCATCAGCCACTGAAAGCAACTGTGGCATTCAATCGCCATGTGCAGGCGGCCTGCCGTGCCGCCGGCCAGTCGCGACAAGTCGCGCTCGGCGCTGCGCAGCATGGGCAGTACTGCGTCGGACAATTGCAGTAAACGCAGACCGGCGCTGGTAAAGCGCACCGGCTTGGTCTTGCGCACGAACAGCTGCATGCCGAGGCGTTCTTCCAGCTCCTTGAACTGATGCGAAAGCGCCGACTGAGTGAGGTGCAAGCGCTCGGCAGCCTCAACCAGGCTGTCGCATTCGCGCAGCGCGTGCAGGGTTTTCAAGTGGCGTAATTCAAGCATGGTGGCCTCGGCAGTAAAGCGGGTGAGCGAACGGGTGGCGCAATAGCGATTGATTCAATCATGAATAATATTACAGATGAAAGCGAATATCTTGAGTTTGTTTCATGAGGGGGCCTTGTCGACAATAGCGCCATCACTTACACAGGAGCGTTTAAACATGGCCGTGTCACATTCCCTCGGATTCCCGCGCATCGGTGCTGACCGAGAGTTAAAAAAAGCCCTGGAGGCCCATTGGAAGGGTGAACTGGACGAAGCTGGCCTGCGCCTGGTCGGCAAACAATTGCGCGCCGCGCATTGGCAGCTGCAAAAAGACGCCGGGTTGGACCTGCTGCCCGTCGGCGACTTCGCCTGGTACGACCAGGTCCTGACTCATTCGCTGAGCTTCGGGGTTATTCCTGAGCGCTTCAAGCCGCAATCGGGCGCGCCGGGCCTCGACACATTGTTCGCCATGGCGCGTGGAGTGAGCCAGCGCTGCTGCGGCCAGCATGACAGTGCCGGACATGCACTTGAAATGACCAAATGGTTCGACACCAACTATCACTATCTGGTGCCGGAGTTCACTGCCGATCAGCAGTTCCAACTGAGCTGGGAGCAGCTGTTTGAGGAAGTGGACGAAGCCCATGCGCTGGGCCACAAGGTCAAGCCGGTGGTCATTGGTCCGTTAACGTATCTGTGGCTGGGCAAGGCCAAGGGCGAGGCATTCGACAAGCTTGAGCTGCTCGACAGATTGTTACCGCTGTACGGTGAAATTCTCACGCGTCTGGCCGCTCAGGGCGTGGAATGGGTGCAGATCGACGAGCCGATTCTGGGCCTCGATTTACCGCAGGACTGGAAGAACGCCTTCGAGCGCGCCTATAACCTGATCCAGCACGCGCCGCTTAAAAAGCTGGTGGCCTGCTACTTCAGCGGCCTTGAAGACAACCTCGGCCTGGCAGTCAACTTGCCGGTTGATGGCTTGCACGTCGATCTGGTGCGCGCGCCAGAGCAATTGCCGATGCTGCTCGATCGTCTGCCAGCCTATAAAGTTCTGTCGCTGGGCGTGGTTAACGGTCGCAACGTCTGGGGCTGTGACCTTGAAGCTGCCTTGTCGCAATTGCAGCAGGCTGAACAGCGCTTCGCGGGCAATCTTTGGGTGGCAGGCTCTTGCTCGTTGCTGCACAGCCCGGTCGATCTGCGCCGTGAAGACCAGCTCGATGATGAGCTGAAAAGCTGGCTGGCGTTTGCCGTGCAAAAATGCGCAGAGATTGCGGTTCTGACCAAGGCCCTGAACAACCCGCAATCGCCTGAAGTTATCCGTGTGCTAGAGCACAGCGCCGATATTCAGCGCAGTCGCGCCAGTTCCTCGCGTATCCATAAAGAGGCTGTGCATCAGCGCCTCGCTGCCATCACCGCCGCTGACAGCCAACGTACTTCGGCGTTTGCCGAGCGTATCGAGTTGCAGCGCAGCCGCTTGCAATTGCCTGCGTTCCCGACCACAACCATTGGCTCGTTCCCGCAGACCCCGGCGATTCGCCTGGCGCGTCAGGCATTCAAGCAGGGCAAGCTTTCGCGCAGTGACTACACCGAGGCCATGTACAGCGAAATCCGCCACGCCGTGACGATTCAGGAGAACCTCGGGCTGGATGTGCTGGTGCACGGTGAAGCCGAGCGCAACGACATGGTCGAGTACTTTGCCGAGCAAATCGATGGCTATGCATTTACCCGCTTCGGTTGGGTGCAAAGCTACGGCTCGCGCTGCGTGAAGCCTGCAATCATTGTTGGAGACCTGAGCCGTCCGCAGCCGATGACAGTGGACTGGATCCGCTACGCCCAAGGGCTTACCAACAAGGTGATGAAAGGCATGCTCACCGGCCCGGTCACCATGCTGATGTGGTCGTTCCCGCGCGAGGATGTCAGCCGTGAAGTGCAGGCCAAACAGTTGGCGCTGGCCATTCGCGATGAGGTTGTCGATCTGGAAGCGGCCGGCATTCGTATCGTGCAGATCGATGAAGCGGCCTTCCGCGAAGGCTTGCCGCTGCGCAAGGCTGCGTGGCAAGGCTACCTCGATTGGGCCACCGAGGCATTTCGCCTGTGCGCTTCGGGTGTGCGTGACGAAACGCAGATTCACACCCACATGTGCTACAGCGAGTTCAATGACGTAATCGAGTCGATTGCGGCCATGGACGCGGATGTCATCACCATCGAAACCTCGCGTTCCGACATGGAGTTGCTGGATGCGTTCGAGGCGTTCGCCTATCCCAACGACATTGGCCCCGGCGTGTATGACATTCACTCGCCACGCGTGCCCGACAGCCGCGAGATGATCAAACTCATGAGCAAGGCGGTGAAACGCATTCCCGCCGAGCGGCTGTGGGTAAACCCGGACTGCGGCCTTAAAACCCGCGCCTGGCCCGAAACCGAAGCCGCGCTGATCAACATGGTCTCCGCTGCCCGACAACTGCGGGCGGCGCTGAGCGCTTAAGCCCAAACCCGCCCGCCGTTTAACGGTAGGGCGGGTTTTTTCGGTTTAAGCGATGACCGCTGGGCAGGGTTCATTAAAGTGTCATCGAAGTGTGGCAGCGCGCTCGCCTGAATAACATCAAACTCGCGTCCTAATGGGGTTCTGCGTTTCGGGTGTTTTATGCGTGTTGTATTTTTTCTGGTCGCACTCTTTTGCGGCTTTTCAGTTCAGGCAGCAGACCGTTGCAATACCAGCGTGCCGACCGAGATGGTCGATGTTGGTGATGTGCGCCTTGCCTATCAGAGCATTGGTCGCGAACGTGATCCGGTTTTGCTGTTGGTCATGGGCCTGGGTGGGCAGTTGATCCACTGGCCCGATGAAGTGGTAAAACCGCTTTGTGAACAAGGCTTTCGGGTGATCCGTTTTGATAATCGCGATGTCGGTTTGAGTGCCTGGATTGGTCAGCCAGCGCCGGGCATTAATCTGGCCTACGAGGCATTGCGATATCGCCTGGGCCTGACAGTGGCGTCACCTTACAGTTTGCGTGATATGGCCGGCGATGCACTGGGTCTGATGGATGCCATCGGGGTTAAACGCTTCCATGTGCTGGGTGCGAGCATGGGCGGCATGATCGCTCAACATTTGGCTGATATAGCGCCGCAACGGGTCGAGAGCCTGACCCTGATAATGACCAGCACTGGCGCGGCGGGATTACCGGCACCCAGCCCGAAGTTGCTCGAATTACTGGCGCGCCGTGAAGCGCCCAATCGCGAGGCCGCGCTTGAGCAGCAGGCGGATCTACTCGCAGCCTTGGGCAGCCCGTCGGTGACCGATGACCGTCAGGCGTTGTTGCACGAAGCGCAGGTTTCTTACGACCGTGCGTTTAATCCGCAAGGTGTCGAGCGGCAAATACTGGCCATTCTGGCCGAGCCGAGCCGCGTCGACATGCTCAACAAACTCCAGGTGCCGACGCTGGTGGTGCACGGCACTGCCGATCCGCTGCTGCCGGTGATGCATGGTGTGCATGTTGCTGCGCATATCAAGGGCAGCCAGTTGCGTCTGATTCCAGGGCTTGCGCACCGCTTTCAGGAGGCTTTCAAGGCGCCGCTGTTGTCGGCGGTGCTCCCGTATCTGCAAGAGCAACGCATGGAAGACGATCACCTGGCCAATCTCTAAACATCGTTCGCGACGCCTTAGCTGATCAGCGCGCTCTCGGCGGCGACTGCCAGCTTGGCCTCAAGGTAGGCGCTCAGTTGCGCTTGCTCTTGCGGGCTCATGAACAGTTGCAGTTTGCTGCGGCGCCAGAGAATGTCTGGCGCGGTGATTGCCCATTCGTGCTCGCACAAGTAGTCCACTTCGCGCTTATACAACCCCGCGCCAAAATGCTGGCCGAGGTCGCGAATGTTTTGGGTATTACTCAGCAGTGAGTAACTCCGGCTGCCGTAACTGTGCGCCCAGCGCTGGGCCACCGCGATGGGCAACCATTCGTGTTCACGCTGCAATTGCTCACCCAGTTCGTTGGCATCGGTGATGTTTTCAGCGCCCGGCAGCGGGTGCTCGGCGGTCCATTCGGGGCCAGCCTTGGGGAAGAACGGCGCGAGCAACTCCAGCGCCGATTCGGCGAGTCGCCGGTAGGTCGTGAGCTTGCCGCCAAACACCGAGAGCAGCGGCGCCTCACCGGGATTGCCCGATATCGACAGCGTGTAGTCACGGGTGACAACGGAAGGGTCATCCGATTCGTCATCGCACAGCGGCCGCACGCCGGAAAAACTGTGCAGAATGTCCTCCGGGCTCAGTTGGCGCTTGAAGTGATTATTCACCACGTCGAGTAAATACTGAGTCTCGCTGGGGCTGATGCTTACATGGTTGGCGTCACCGTGATATTCCTCATCGGTGGTGCCGATCATCGTGAATGCACCCAGATAAGGAATGGCGAAGACGATACGACGGTCTTCATTTTGCAGGATGTAGGCCTGATCACCCTCGAACTGGCGCTCGACAATTATGTGGCTGCCCTTGATCAGGCGAATACCGTAAGGCGATTGCTGTTTCAGTTCTTCACTCAACACGCTCGCAACCCAGGGGCCGGCGGCATTGACCAGCGCGCGCGCACGAATCGCAAACAGCGTGCCGTCTTTGCGTTCCAGGTGAATGTGCCATACACCGCGGGTGCGGCGGGCGCTGATGCAACGGGTTTGGGTGTGCACGTGCGCGCCATGCTCGTGGGCGTCCATGGCGTTGAGAACGACCAGGCGGGCGTCATCGGCCCAGCAATCGGAGTATTCAAAGCCGCGTTTGATGCTGCTTTTAAGCGGGCTTTGGCTATCGAAGCGCAGGCCTTTCGAGCCTGCCAGTTTCTCTCGCTTGCCCAGATGGTCGTACAGAAACAAACCGGCGCGAATCATCCAAGCGGGCCGCAGGTGAGGCCGGTGCGGCAAGATGAAACGCATGGGTTTTATGATATGTGGCGCCTTGGCCAATAACACTTCACGCTCCGCCAGCGCTTCACGCACCAGTCGGAATTCGTAGTGCTCAAGGTAGCGCAGGCCGCCATGGATCAGTTTGCTGCTGGCCGAGGAGGTGTGCTCGCCAAGGTCGTCTTTCTCGCACAGAAAAACGCTCAGCCCGCGGCCCGCTGCATCTGCAGCAATGCCTGCGCCATTGATACCGCCGCCGATTACCGCCAGATCGTAGACCTCGGCAAAAGGAGGATGAGGCTGAGAATGCGGGAGCATGGCAACACCTGTGGTCGAAATCGAACTTTAAATGTTCACTTTCGAACTTAGCCTAGTTGAACCCTCTGTGATTAACCAGGCCAGCCGTCAGAACCCCATACATACCAGAAGATGGTTACCAATCAACCTGTACGTTCTGCGCTTTGAGGCGTTTCATTAGTTCGGTATTGGGTTTGGCGTCGGTGAATATCCGGTCCAGCAGTTCTATCCCGCCGAGGCGCACCAGCGCATTGCGTCCGAACTTGCTGGAGTCGGCAGCCAGATACACATGCCTTGCATTGCTGATAATGGCTTGCGAGGCGCGCACTTCCTCGTAATCGAAGTCCAGCAGGCTGCCGTCATGATCAATCCCGCTGATTCCAACCAGGGCGTAATCGACCTTGAACTGGCGGATGAAATCCACGGTGGCTTGCCCGACAACCCCGCCGTCTGCGCGCACCGTGCCTCCGGCCAGTAATACTTCGAAATCCGGCTTGCAGCTCATCAGGGCCGCGACGTGCAGGTTGTTGGTGATTACTTTCAAGCCCTTGTGTTTGAGTAACGCCCGAGCAACTGCTTCGGTGGTGGTGCCAATATTGATGAACAGCGAACAGTGGTCGGGAATATGCGCGGCGAGGGCTTCGCCGATCTGACGTTTCTCGTCACGCATCTGCTGGGCGCGCATGGTGTACGCCGTGTTTTCGGTACTTGAGGCTTCACTGGCCGCGCCACCGTGGGTGCGCCGCAAAAGGCCCAGCGTGGCCAGTTGATTGATGTCGCGGCGGATGGTTTGCGGGGTCACGCTAACCGCTTGGCTCAGCTCATCAATGCTGGCGTAGCCTTGCGCCTGAGTAATCCTGAGTATCTCGCTTTGACGGGGCGTCAGACTCATTCGCATGATCCCTCGGATCGCATCACTGTGGACGACTGCAAACTGATTTCAGCCTCACGAAGCTTGCATATCGGCTTGCACTAAAACCGTATCAGACCCTAATGTAAGCATACTTCAGCTTACTTTTTCACAATCGAACATGACTCCAGCTATAGATCTCCTGAAAAAGGCCAAGGCCGCGCACACGGTTCACAGCTATCAGCACGACCCCAAAGCGGCTTCTTATGGGCTTGAGGCAGCTGAAAAGCTCGGCCTGCAGCCGGAACGAGTATTCAAGACGCTACTGGCCGCCAGTGAAAAGGGCGAGTTGCTGGTTGCTGTCGTGCCGGTGGCGGGTAGCCTGGATTTGAAAGCCTTGGCGCATGCCGCTGGTGTTAAAAAGGCCGACATGGCGGACCCCCAAGCGGCGCAACGGGCAACCGGTTATTTACTGGGCGGGATTAGCCCGCTGGGGCAAAAGAAACGCCTGCGCACATTTATCGATCAGACCGCGCAGGATTATCCGAGCATCTATGTCAGTGCTGGGCGGCGTGGGCTTGAGGTTGAATTGGCCGCTGCCGTTCTCGCGCAATACACGCAGGCCGCTTTCGCCAGTATTGGCCGCGAGTAAGACGCGCGTTTGGCGCTGCAACAATCACAATAAGGGATGAACATGCCTGAGTACCTGCTAGCCATCGATCAGGGCACGACCAGCAGTCGCGCCATTGTTTTCAGCAAGCAGGGCAAGGCCGTTGCCAGTGCACAGGAGGAGTTCAAACAGTACTTCCCTGAGGATGGCTGGGTCGAGCATGACCCGCAGGCGCTCTGGCAAACCACGCTGGATGTTTGTCGCAAGGCACTCTCGCAAGGCGGCGTTGATGCGGCGGATATCGTTGCCATCGGCATTACCAACCAGCGTGAAACCACACTGGTCTGGGACGCTGAAAATGGTCAGGCGATCTACCCGGCGATTGTCTGGCAAGACCGGCGCACGGCGGATTATTGCGCCGAGCTGAAAGAGGCCGGGCATGAGCCCATGGTGGCGGCAGCTTCCGGTTTGCTGATCGATCCATATTTTTCCGCGACCAAGTTGCGCTGGATTTTGCAGCACGTCCCCGGTGCGCGTGAGCGGGCAGAGCGCGGCGAGTTGCGATTCGGCACGGTGGACAGTTTTCTGCTGTGGCATCTCACAGGCGGCAAGTCGCACAAGACTGACGCGACCAATGCGTCGCGCACCATGTTGTTCAATGTTCACACCCAGCAGTGGGACGAAGACCTGCTGGCACTGTTCGACATCCCGCGCAATATGCTCCCGGAGGTGCTGGATTGCGCGGCTGATTTTGGCAGTACCGAGGCCGGGTTGTTCGGCGCGGCCATTCCGGTTTACGGGGTTGCCGGTGATCAACAGGCAGCGTTGTTCGGTCAGGCGTGCTTCAAACCGGGCATGATCAAGAGCACTTACGGCACCGGCTGTTTCATGATTCAGAACACCGGCGACACGGCCGTGGCTTCCCAGCATCGATTGCTGACCACGGTTGGCTACCGCCTCGATGGCAAGGTCACTTATGCGGTCGAGGGCAGTATTTTTGTCGCGGGCGCAGCCGTGCAGTGGTTGCGCGACGGAATCAAACTGATCAGTCATGCCCGCGAGAGTGAAGCGCTGGCTGAGCAGACTGGCGATGCGTGCGGGGTGTATCTGGTGCCAGCCTTCACCGGTTTGGGCGCGCCTTACTGGGACCCGAAAGCGCGGGGGGCAATTTTCGGCCTGACGCGTGATACCGGGATCAAAGAGATCGTCACCGCCGGTTTGCAATCGGTCTGCTATCAAACCCTGGATCTGCTTGTGGCTATGCGTCAGGACGGCGCCGCTGCGCCAAGTGCGTTGCGTGTTGATGGCGGCATGGTCGAAAATAACTGGCTGATGCAGTTCCTCGCCAATATTCTTGGCGTGACTGTTGAGCGCCCGCAGGTTACCGAAACCACGGCGTTGGGCGTGGCGTATCTGGCAGGTTTGCAGGCGGGCGTGTACAGCAGCCTAGAAGAGATTGCTGAACACTGGAATTGTCAGCAGCGTTTCGCCTCGACAATCAGCCTTGAACACCGTGAACGCTTGTATAAAGGTTGGCTGGACGCGGTCGGCCGTGTGCGTAGCGAGCCCCTTTGACTGAGTGGATGAGCCAAGCATGGACAAACACCGCTGATGACACGTTCTGCCGTTCGCCTCGGCTGGGCGTTGGGTTTGCTGCTAAGCAGCGCTGCGTATGCTGACGAGGCCCCGGAGAAACTGGTTATCGCGGGTGACGTCTGGTGTCCGATCAACTGCCCTGAAGATGCCGAACAGCCCGGACTGTTTGTCGAGTTGGCGCAGCAGATTTTTGCTGAATCCGGAATTCAAGTCGAATACCGGGTGATCAACTGGGCCCGTGCCGTGCACGACACGCGTCGCGGTAAGCTCAATGCGCTGATTGGTGCGGGCGTGGAAGATGCGCCCGGCTTTGTGTTCACCGCAACCGCGCCCGGCATTTCTCAAATGTGCTTTTTCTCCCGCCCAGACAATGCCTGGCGTTATGGCGGTGTCGAGTCATTGGCATCGATTTCGTTCGGCGCCATTAACAGCTACAGCTACGGCGCTGAGCTGGACAGCTATATCCATAGCCATCAGCAAGACTCGCGCAGGGTTCAACTCGCTTCGGGTGACAACGCCTTGGCCATCAATGTCGATAAAGTGCGCATGGGCCGTATCGATGCCACGATTGAGAACAGTTGGGTCATGGCGCATTACCTCAGTCACAGAGCTGCAGATGAGCAACTGCAAGAGGTCGGTTGTCGGACAAATTCGCTGCCCATTTATCTGGCATTTTCGCCGGCCCTGGAGTCCAGCAAGCGCTACCGTGATATTTTTGAAGCCGGTTTACAGCGTTTCCAGCGCGACGGTCGCATGACTCGTTTGTTGTCGCGCTACGGATTGCAACCGCTGAGTGCGCAACTTCCGCGCTGAAAGCCCTTTGCCGTATGACGGAGTTACCGATGTATCAACTAACTGACTTGCTTCACCTCATGGCCCGTCTGCGCGACCCGCAGCATGGTTGCCCGTGGGATTTGCAGCAGTCGTACACAAGCATTGTGCCGCACACCCTTGAAGAAGCTTATGAAGTCGCCGATGCGATTGAGTCCGCTGACTTCGAGCACTTACCCGGCGAATTGGGTGATCTGCTGTTTCAGGTGGTTTATTACTGCCAGTTGGCAGGCGAGGAAGGGCGCTTTGGCTTTGCCGATGTCGTCGACTCGATTACCCGCAAGCTGGTGCGTCGTCATCCGCATGTGTTCCCCGATGGCGATCTGTATGCAACACCCGGCTCAGTGACGTTAAGCGACGTTGAGGTGAAGCAGCGCTGGGAGCAGATCAAGGCCGAGGAGCGCGCCGAGCGTGCCAGTGAGCCGCAACAGCTCTCATTGCTCGATGACGTGCCAGCGGCAATGCCTGCGCTCACCCGCGCAGCCAAACTGCAAAAGCGCGCGGCGCAGGTGGGTTTTGACTGGCCCGAGGCATTGCCTGTGGTGGATAAAGTGCGCGAGGAGCTGGATGAAGTACTGGAGGCAATGAGCGAAAATGATCCGGATGCGATTGCCGAAGAGATAGGTGATTTGCTTTTTGTCGTGACCAACCTGGCCCGACACCTTAAAGTTGAGCCTGAGTCGGCATTGCGTGCTGCCAACATCAAGTTCGAGAGACGCTTTCGTTTTATCGAACAGGCATTGCGCGAAACCGGGCGCGCCATTGAAAATTGCGATCTGGAAGAGTTGGATGCACTTTGGGGCGAGGCCAAGAAACTCGAAAAGCTGGGTTCTGCCTCCGCTTGTTAAGTTGAATTTTGCAGGTGCGCGTGGCGAGTCACTGCGCATCAAATGATTGTGAGTATGGGAAGGTTATGGCTCTATCACTACGCGACCAGTTGCTCAAAGCCGGTCTGGTCAATGAGAAGCAGGCCAAGCAGGTCAGCAAACAGCAGCAAAAGCAAAAGCGCATGGAGCATAAAGGTCAGATAGAAAAAGACCAGACTCAGCAGCTCGCCGCCCAGCAGGCTGCAGCGGAAAAGCTGGCTCGCGATCAGGAGCTGAATCGCCAGCAGAAAGAAAAGGCCGAGCAGAAGGCCAAGGCTGCGCAGGTCAAACAGTTGATCGAAGTGTCGCGCTTGCCGAAGCTGACAACCGAGGACTATTACAATTTTGTTGATAACAAAAAGGTAAAACGTATTTCGGTAAATGAACTGATGCGCAACAAACTCAGCAGCGGCTCGCTGGCTATCGTCACCCATGGTGGCGGCTATGAAGTGATCCCGCGCGAAGCCGCTTTGAAAATTCAGGAGCGCGACCCGCACCGCATCATCCTGCTCAACACCCCAACCGAAGCACCAGACGCCGATGATCCGTACGCGGCCTACCAAGTCCCGGATGACCTGATGTGGTGACCCTGCGCTAAATCAGCGCTTGAGGTTAAAACACCCCGCACGAATTTCAATTTCCTGCGGGGTGTTTTTTTAAGGGGAGCAATTAGTCGGCTCCATTGCTGCCTGCCTGGTATTTGCTATACCGAACAGCTATCCCATTCCTGTGCTCCTTGCTGGCAAAGCTCCTAGTGGATGGCCGGGTTTTAGCTGGCAAGACAGCTCATGCGGTTCTCTCATTCTTACAGCGTTTTGACCGTCTTTTACTCACAGGATTTGCGGACTTCTAAGGGAATAAATCAATTAAATCAAGGGTTTGTCAGGATGATATCAAAGTGCTATCTTCTCGCGGCCCGAAGAGGTCGTATGAGATTTTAAGCATTCTACGTGCGCTACCGGCATGGTGCTGGGCTTGGGTTGAAGATTGCTACTGTAAATAAAGGATGAAAAATGAACGCGCATGTTAGCCCTGGACCAAGCTTTAGCAATGATGAAATTGATCTGGTTGCTATCTTTCAAGATATATGGCGCCAGCGTTGGTTGATTGCTGGAGTTATGGGGGCCGTAGGGTTGATAGCAGCTGCATATGCATTTCTGGCAACACCTTACTATCAGACGCAAAGTATTCTTAAGCCGACTTCACTAAAGAGTTTCGACCAGCTAAACCTTACAGGTGTTTATAAAGTTAATAGGGACGAAGTGCTAAGCCGGATAGGGATGTCGCTCGAGTCATATTCCACGCGATATGCTTTTTTTCAATCACATCAGGAGTTGTTTAGCGCGCTGGAACATCCGAATGAATCACTCGATGAGGCTTTTGAAAGAATCAATCAGACTGCATTTACCGTATTAAAACCAGATCCCAAAAGGGATAGCTCTCTCTCCAAGTATGTAGGCTTGAGCTTCGTTTACCCTCAGGGAGTGGATGGCGTCCAAGTGGTTAATCGCTTGATAGAATACGTAGTTGAGCAAGAGCGTGCATTAATATATTCCGAGGTTGATACGCTCCTCACTAACCGTTTGGCTAAGTTGAAAAATAAGATCGCAGCAGCGCGTACAGGTTATGAAATTACCAAGCAAGCAAAGATTGCAAAGTTACTTGAGGCTGATAATGTAAAACGCGCAAATCTCATGGATGAGCTTAATGGGCTGCGGCAGCAGCTCAAGCTGCGCAGAGAGAATCGTATTAAGCAGCTATCTGAAGCGATTATGATTGCTGAGCAGTTAGGTATACATAAGCCTGCAACTCCATCATCAATGCGTGATATGGACAGTTCCGGCCAAGGTAATTTGATTAGAACAGAAGTTAATAATCAGCAGATTCCTCTATACTTCATGGGCACAGCTGCGCTGGCGGCTGAGCGCAAAGCATTGCGGGCACGTAGTTCTGATGACTTTACTGATGCCCATGTTGGAGAGATAGAGAAGCAACTGCGGATGTTACGCAACAATCGTGAGATTGAGGCCCTGCGTAAACGAGAAAATGACGATCTTTTCATGGGCAAATTGGCATCTTGGGAAGAGGAAATCTCGTATTTGAATAAGCTTCAACCAGAACTGTTGCTCAATGATATCGTCGAAGTAGACCAGCCAGCAGTAATTCCGCTTTCGCCAATTAAGCCTAAGAAAATTTTGATTATTGCTTTAGGTCTGATATTGGGCGGTATGTTGGGTGTGTTCATTAGCCTGTGTCGTTCTGTTGTTAAACGTTCACTCGTACGTCCAATTGAGATTCTTAACCCGCTTCCTGTATAAAGTTGGATATAAGACAGATTGCCGGACCTCGTCCGGCAATCTTGTAATGTCCATCCGGGCTATAGGTTTACGTCTATTCGATATATTCTCCAGTGTCCTATATAAAACGTGGTCCGTTTTCTCGCTCGGATTGAGTGCGCCAGTAATATCTTCTGAAGATACTTTCCGTCGTAATAAGTACACTTTGAACCGAATGCCCTTTATTTAGTTTTCTTGTCAGGCACGGCTATAGGTCAGGGTCCGATCTACTGGCGATGCACTCTTTTCTACCATGTGAGATCAGTTTTTACTTTCACCATAACTGCTTTATGGCGATAGTCTCCCGCGCAGGGCAGCCCCGCCAGCCCTTAGTATTGAAAGCTGCTGGTAGTTATTTTTCCATACGGAAAAGCAGCTTTTATGCGGGCCGAATAACAGTATTAGCTATATGTTTTGTGGCGTCTCCTGACGGCTCAGTGTCTTGTATCAGCGATTGCTGATCCTGCCTCAGGCTTTGTAGATCAGGATGTCTACGTCACTTACAGTATGGAAGCTTTATGAGTGCTAATGCAGGCCAGGATGTTGAATATAAAAACGATGAAATTGATTTAGTCGACCTGGTCCAGGATCTATGGAAGCAACGCCTGATCATTCTCGGCGTTATGGGGTTGGTTGGGTTGGCTGCGGTTGCTTATGTACAGATAGCCACGCCTTCTTATCAGACGCAGAGTGTGCTCAAAGCCACCTCTCTGAAAAGCTTCGATCAGCTTAATCTCACCGGTGTACATGAAATTGATCGCGATCAAGTGCTCAAGCGTATTGGTGGAGCGCTAGAGTCATATTCCACGCGCTATGCGTTTTTCCAGGAAAACCCTGAGCTTTTCAAGGCGGTTGAGCGGCCAGGTGAGTCGCTGGAGCAGGCTTTTCAGCAGTTGAATAAAACTGCATTTACGATACTAAAGCCGGATTTAAAAAAGCCTGATTCGTTGTTCAACTATGTCGGCTTGAGCTTTGTCTACCCACAAGGCGTGGATGGGCCGGCTGTGGTCAATGGCATGATCAGCTTTGCAACCGCCGATGTGCGTAAGCGTATTGCCTCGGAGATTAATACGCTAATCGCAAACCGCCTGAACAAGCTGCAAAGTAAAATCGTCTCTGCGCGAAAAGGCTATGAAACAACCAAACAGTCGAAGGTTGCCGAGTTATTGGAGGCTGACAGCATCATGCGCGCCAATTTGAATGATGAACTGGCAAGCGTGCGTGAGGAGTTAAAGCTCAAGCGCGAGAATCGTATCAAGCAGCTCAGCGAAGCCATCATGATTGCTGAGAAGCTGGGCATACATAAACCCGCCACGCCCTCATCCATGGGCGATGAACGCAATCAGTCGCAGGGCAATACGATCCGCACCGAAGTCAATAATCAACGGATTCCGTTGTATTTCATGGGTACAGAAGCCCTTAGCGCTGAGCGTGAAGCATTGAGCCTGCGTGAATCCGATGATTTTACCGGAGAGCGTATTGGTGAGATTGAGATGAAGTTGCGGATGCTCAAGGAAAACCGTCAGGTTGAGGCGCTGCTAAAGCGTGATAATGATGATCTGTTCTTGGAGAAGCTGGCTAAGTGGAACGAGGAAATCTCTTTCCTAACTGAATTGAAACCGGAATTGCTGTTGCAAGACTTGGTCATCGTTGATCAGCCAGCCATCGAGCCGCTTGCACCGACCAAGCCCAAGAAACTGTTGATTGTCACATTGGGGTTAGTGTTAGGGGCGTTTTTGGGCGGTTTCATTGCGCTGGTAAGGGTGATGATGGCAAACACCGCCGCAAGCCGAACACCCAGATAGTGTTTTTGGCGACTAATACGGTGTTTCAAGCTCAAGTTTCAGGCATTAAAAAACCGGGCGATGCACGGTTTTTTAATGTGCCAAAGATTATTTGCCTTTGACCGTTTTGCCTTCAACTGTGCCTTCTTGCAGCATGATCTGGTATTCCTTGCCGTCTTTCTCAACTTGGTTGAGTGCGACCAGCAGATAGCCCCAGTCTTTGGCAAACCATAAGGTGGTTTTGCGCTTGCTTTGAGTCGGGTCACGCACGCGTTCAACCTTGATCGCGTCGATCATGCCAGCCTTGGTATTCACGGCCTCCTGACCCAGAACGCGGAAGTCATAGGTTTCAACTTCGTCGCCGTCGATCACCTGATAACTCATGGTCTTTTTGCCTTCAGCCACGTCATTTTGCAGAGCGATCTGATAGGTCGACTTATCAAGCAGGCCAGCATTGAGCGGCAGTTTGATCGGGTCGCCACGATCTGAACCGGTGATTTGCTTGGCTTCCCAATTGAAGGTCTGTTCGATTTTCTTGCCTTTACCCAAGCCGCTGCGCTCAAAGGTGTAGCTCAGCGGTTTGATTGCGGCCTCATCCATGCGGAAAGTGCTTTCCTCATTCAGACTGGCCACCAGCATGGATGCATTGAAGCTGAGTTGCCAGGTGCCGTCATCGCGGGTTTTGAGGCTCCGCTCAGCAGAGCCGCTGATGGGCAGCTGCTTCCAGTCAGCGGTGTAGCTGGCAGAGAAAGGTTTCAGCTCACCAGCAAACACCGAGGTGCTGAAAAGTGCGAGGGCGAACAGTAAGGCTCGAAGCATGTTGTCTCCTAGGTTCGAATCTGGTGGCCGCTGGCAGGCAGTGGCTGATCATCAAGCATTACCCCTTGCGTGCCAAGGTGCAAGCGGCCTTGTGCAAACCAACGAACTGCAAGCGGATAAATTACATGCTCTTGTACGTGTACACGCTCTGCAAGGCTGGCCGGGGTGTCATCGGCATTAACCAGCAGTACTGATTGTAAGACCAATGGGCCGCCATCGAGTTCCTCGGTCACAAAGTGAACGCTGCAGCCGTGCTCGCCGTCCCCGGCTTCAAGCGCGCGCTGATGCGTGTGCAACCCTTTGTATTTGGGCAGCAGAGAAGGGTGGATGTTGAGCAGCCGGCCTTGATAGTGACGCACGAAACCGCTGGTGAGTATCCGCATGAAACCGGCCAGAACCAGTAGATCCGGGCTGTTTTGATCGATCAGCTCGATCAGGGCGGCGTCAAAGGCTTCGCGGTCGGCAAACTGGCGGTGATCCAGAGAGAAAGCGGGGATTCCCGCCGCCCTGGCTCGCTCCAAGCCGTATGCATCAGCGCGGTTGGAGATGACCGCGCTGATTCGGGCTGGGTTGTCACCTGTTTGGATGTCATCAATCAGGGCCTGCAAGTTGCTGCCAGACCCCGATATCAGTACGACTACATTACAGGTACTTGGCATCAATGACTTTTCAGGTTGTTCAGAACAACGCGCTCAGCGCCTTCAACTGCGCTGCTGATCTGGCCGATCACCCAAGGTTGCTCACCTTCAGCGCGCAGGGTGTTGAGTGCGGTTTCAACCTGATCCTGCGCTACGCAGATGACCATGCCAACGCCGCAGTTGAGTACGCGGTGCATCTCGTGCTCGTCGACGTTGCCTTGCTCTTGCAGCCAGTCGAATACCGCTGGACGATTCCAGCTGGCGATATCGATGATGGCCTGAGCACCTTCCGGCAGAACGCGCGGAATGTTGTCGAGCAGGCCGCCACCGGTGATGTGGGCCATGGCTTTGACCGCGCCAGTGTCCTTGATCAGCTTGAGCAGTTGCTTGACGTAGATGCGCGTCGGCGCCATCAGCAGCTCAGTCAGCGGTTTGCCATCGAGTTGGATGTTTTCGATATCGGCGCCAGCTACTTCGATGATCTTGCGGATCAGCGAGTAGCCGTTCGAGTGCGGGCCGGAAGACGGCAGGGCAATCAGCGCATCGCCAGTCGCGACTTTCGAACCGTCGATAATTTCAGCTTTCTCGACAACACCGACGCAGAAACCGGCCAGATCGTAGTCTTCGCCTTCGTACATGCCAGGCATTTCGGCCGTTTCGCCGCCCACCAGCGAGCAACCCGCCAGTTCACAGCCTGCGCCAATGCCGGTAACCACTTGCGCGGCAACGTCAACATTGAGCTTGCCGGTGGCGTAGTAGTCGAGGAAAAACAGAGGTTCGGCGCCACATACCACCAAGTCATTGACGCACATGGCGACCAGATCCTGGCCGATGCTGTCGTGCTTGTTGAGGTTCAGTGCCAGGCGCAGCTTGGTGCCCACGCCGTCAGTGCCCGAAACCAGCACCGGTTGCTTGTAGCCAGCCGGGATCTCGCAAAGGGCGCCAAAGCCGCCCAAGCCACCCATGACTTCCGGACGAGCAGTGCGCTTGGCGACACTTTTGATGCGTTCAACCAGGGCTTCGCCTGCGTCGATGTCTACACCTGCGTCCTTGTAGCTGATGGAGGGTTGCTTGCTCATAGATCCAGGCCTTTAAAGGAAAATACGGATAAGCTCAGGCAGCAGATGCTACCGCTCTTCGAGGCGCGCGATTTTATCAGGCTTGCCCCCTAGCGGCCACCCACGCGCAGCTATGGTTGCCAGCGGGCGAGTGGTTGTTTTAGCTTTAGCCTGCATATCGTCGGGCAAAATGTTAATTTTAGTCGCTAACGTTACTTCTGCAGACTCGAACAAAAAGCCGTTGTGAGGGTCAATCAGCAGCCCAGATACTGTTTTAAGTTTTATCGGCGCGCCAAGTGCCAAAAATCATGGAGTCCTTGAAAAGGTCACAAGCGACGGATTGTAAAGCAGGCGGTTGCGATTCATGCCCATGCCAATGTGCAGATTGAGCCGCTCTTGTTGCGGCGCAGGCCAACATCCCACGCAGTACTTTTTCACGGGTTCCCAACTATCCTCTATTACGGTGTGATACCCGTGACCCGCCAATTGAGAGCCTTATTCATGCGACTGACTGCCCGCTTGCTCCTTCTGAGTTGTTCGCTGTTCAGCCTCACAGGTGTTGCTGCAACGGTGACCGACCTTTATCAGGTCCTTGAGCCGGTTAGCAGTCAGCAGCCTGCCGAGCGCGATGAAGCCATCGGTCGTGCATTCGATACGCTGGTTCTGCGCTTGACCGGCCAGGCCGATGCCGCGCAGAAACCGGCTCTGGCGGAGCTGAAGAAAGACCCGCAGCAAATTATCAGCCGTTACGGTTATGAGGGCAGCAGTCTGCAGGTCGATTTCGACCCGGTCAGCACCGATCGCGAATTGCGTCAGGCCGGCCTCTCGCTGTGGGGCAGTAACCGTCCGCTGATTCTGATCTGGTGGCTCAATCAGGACGAATACGGCAACACCCTGGTCGGCGACGGTATAGAGAGCGCTGAAACGATTCGCCAGTCCGCCCAGCATCGCGGTTTGCCGGTACGCATGCCGCTGGCTGACTTGAGTGAGCAACTGGTGGCAACGCCTGAAAACCTTGCGGCCAGTCAGCCCGATGCCTTAGAGCCGATCTCCGAACGCTACGGTGCCGATTCTCTACTGGCGGTGACCGCGACGCAAAGTGCCGAGAAGTGGAGCGCCGAATGGAGCCTTTGGGTCGGCACTGAGCGTGAGCAGGGCAATGCCAGCGGGCAAGACCTCGCGTCGTTGAGTGATGCTGTGCTGCTTGAAGTCAGTCAGCGTCTGGCCAAACGCTATGCGGTGGCTGCCAGTGCTTCGAGCTCGCTGACAGTTGAGATATCAGGCGCCAATCTTTCACGCTATGCCGAACTGCAACAGGCCCTTGAGCCTTTCGACGCTACGCTGAGCAAGGTTGAAGGCGATCGTCTGATTTATCGGGTCAAGGCCAATGCCGATCAACTTCGCGCTCAACTGGGCCTGCTCAATTTGCGCGAAGTCTCTGCGGATGAAGTGGCTCCCGAAGCGCAAGAGCCGTCGCAAGATCCCGCTGAACAGGGTCAACCTGAAGCGCCGGAGCCGCAAATTGTGCCGCGCTCCGATGTGCTGCGCTTTAGTTGGTAAGTCGTTTCCAGCTAATTCACTGTTATCAGTGATGACTCTCCCAAACCGCCCGAAAACCTCTGGCGGTTTGTTTCTTTTATAGTCGTATGATCTTTTCTCTTAATACTCGGTTGAGGCGCTTGCATGAAGGAATCAACACGTTGGCTATGGTTGGCTGGGCTGCTACTGACGGCTTGGCTGGTGTACTTGCTGCTGCCGATCCTGTCGCCGTTTGTCGTCGGCATGTTTATCGCCTACCTCGGCGACCCGCTGGTCGACCGGTTCGAACGCTGGGGAATGTCCCGTACCTGGGGCGTAGTTGTGGTATTTGCGCTGATCACGCTGGTCACGATGGTGGCTCTTTTGGTGCTGATTCCGCTTCTGGGCAAGCAGCTAATGCGCCTTTACGAACTACTTCCCCAGATTATCGACTGGGTTCAGCACAGCGCACTGCCGTGGTTGCAGCTTAAACTAGGGCTATCCGATGATTTCTGGCAGTTCGACAAACTCAAGCAGGCGTTGTCGGGCAATCTTGGCAAGACCACCGATTTCGTTGGGCTGATCGTGTCTAAAGTCACTGCCTCTAGCGTGGCGGTAGTCGCCTGGCTAGCAAATCTGTTCCTGATTCCGGTGGTGGGTTTTTATCTACTGCGCGATTGGGACGTGATGATGGCAAAACTTCGCGGCATGCTGCCACGTTCCAGCGAGAAGCGCATAGTTGGCTTGATGGGCGAGTGTCACGAAGTACTCGGTGCTTTCTTGCGCGGCCAGTTAATGGTCATGGTGGCGCTGGGAACCATCTATGCGATCGGCCTGATGAGCATCGGCCTGGAGCTTGGCTTACTGATCGGCGTGCTCGCCGGTCTGGCCAGTATCGTGCCTTATCTGGGCGTTGCAGTCGGCGTGAGCGCGGCAATGGCCGCCGGTTTATTCCAGTTTGGCGTTGATCTCTATCCGCTGCTGGCAATCGCGGGCGTGTTTATTGTCGGGCAAATGCTGGAAGGCATGCTGCTCACGCCTTGGCTGGTGGGTGACCGTATCGGCCTGCATCCGGTGGCGGTCATCTTCGCAATTATGGCCGGAGGTCAGCTGTTTGGTTTCACCGGCGTACTTTTAGCCCTGCCTGCAGCAGCCGTTATCATGGTTTTGCTACGTCATGCCCATGTCTTTTATAAGCACTCACGCGCCTATGGAGTCGAAGAGCCAATCGACTGATTAGGAGGAGTTTCGGCGGGTTCATTGCTGTATCGACAGGCAGCTTGATCGGTGGCCTTCTTGTGAGGGAGGCCGTCTAAAACCGGTGGGGGCTATGGTCCAAGTTTGAGCGGGCTAGAGAGCCTAAGCCTTTGAATCGAGCAGAAAAATTCAGCAATGACACAGCCCTCCGAAGCCTATAAACTTTGACTACTTTATGGAGAGCCTGCTGGCGATTCTGAGGAACCGCCAAAATCCGCATGAACCCAATTCAGCTGCCACTCGGTGTGCGTCTGCGTGATGACGCCACCTTTGCCAACTACTATCCCGGAGCTAACGCTGCGGCGCTAGGCTATGTCGAGCGTCTTTGTGAGGCTGAAGCCGGCTGGGCGGAAAGTCTTATTTATCTCTGGGGGCATAACGGTGTTGGCCGTAGCCACTTGCTCCAGGCTGCATGCCTGCGCTTCGAGCAGCGTGGTGAGTTGGCGGTGTATCTGCCGTTCAGTCAGGTTGATGACTTCAACCCGTCGCTCCTCGACAACCTTGAGCGTTGCGAGCTGGTCTGCCTTGACGATCTGGAGTGTGTGGTTGGGCGCAAGGATTGGGAAGAAGCGCTGTTCCATCTGTTCAATCGCCTGCGCGACAGTGGCCGCAAGTTGCTGCTGGCCGCGAACAGTTCGCCGCGTGAGCTGGCCGTCAAACTACCCGATCTGAAATCTCGCCTGACTCTGGCGCTGGTGTTCCAGCTGCAAGGGCTCTCAGATGAAGACAAATTGCGTGCCCTGCAGTTGCGTGCATCGCGCCGCGGGCTACACCTGAGTGATGAAGTAGGGCGCTTCATTCTCACGCGCGGTGAGCGCAGCATGAACTCGCTGTTCGATCTGCTCGAGCGCCTGGACCATGCTTCCCTTCAAGCCCAGCGCAAGCTGACAATTCCGTTCCTAAAAGAAACCCTCGGCTGGTAAAAATCTGTTTTCTGGCGGCTGCGCTTGGCCATGCTGCGTTGGATTAGCGCTCGAAACGCTCACTTACATGAGTAAGCTTCGCGCCCCGCCCACGAATCCGCCTTGCCTGACCTACGCTCGCCTCGCCAGAAAACCAGATTTTCCCCGTCACAAAACCCCGTAGGGCTGGGGAGCGGGAGGGCTTTTGGTTAAGAGCTTTCAAGGCAAAAGCGCGATTTTTTGGTGGGGGCGCAGCACTCGCGCCATCTTTGCGCCATGCTGCGTTGGATTAGCGCTCGGAACGCTCACTTACATGAGTAAGCTTCGCGCCCCGCCCACGAATCGGCCTTGCCTAGCCTACGCTCGCCTCGCCAGAAAACCAGATTTTCCCCGTCACAAAACCCCGTAGGGCTGGAGAGCGGGAGGGCTTTTGGTTAAGGGCTTCTAAGGCAAAAGCGCGATTTTTTGGTTGGAGCGGGACGCGCTCTGCACCTGCGTCCATCTTTAGCTCTGCTTCTAACCAAAGCCTCTGCCCTTAATTAAGCTTCCAGCTTCACGCGGCCTTCGGGTGAGCCTTTGTGTAGGTACGAGCGGTGGGAGTGCAAGGCAAAAAGCTGTTCAAACGCGGAGTTTACGTAAAGTAAATGAGCATTTTGAGCAGCTTTTTAACGCCGCAATCGCGCCGCGCAGCCCTTCACAGTGGCTCCTACATCACTCACCAGAAAGCTTTCGATCTTGTTGAAATTTCCAGCGGGTG
Organism: Pseudomonas marincola; assembly: GCF_900682675.2. NCBI lineage: Bacteria > Pseudomonadati > Pseudomonadota > Gammaproteobacteria > Pseudomonadales > Pseudomonadaceae > Pseudomonas > Pseudomonas marincola. The sequence continues at coordinate 1,565,390 of NZ_LR215729.2, forward strand.
TATAGAAGGGCGCTGCAAAACAGGCTGAAGCTGATGATGGTTTCCAGCACGCCAAACACGGCCCTGCTTGGGTCGATTGCCGCGAGGATGCCCTGTATGAAGTACAGGTTGATCACGAAGCAGGTCCACGCATGACCGCGTGCATGGCCCAGAAACATACCGGGCGCGAGTAGCAGCAATGGCAGTAACTGGATGCACATGACCACCCAGGTGCGGGCGCCGTGTAGATCGGCGAAACCCAGGTTCCACACTGCGATGAGCAGCGCCAATGCTACGAACAGCACGAGGCTGATGATGCGGCTGGCTTGCACACGTGGCTGTAGCCACTCAAGGCTCGGCAGTGGTTTTTTCGCTTTAGCCACGACCGGCCTCCAGTTTGATTGCGGTACGGGCTATACGCTCACCCAGTGCGCGGCACAGGGTTTTCTCGTGTTCATCCAGCGCGCGCTTGCCGTCTGCGCCAGCATAGTGGCTCGGACCGTAAGGTGTGCCGCCCCCTTGGGTGTTGAGCAGGGCAGACTCACTGTAAGGAAGTCCGGTTATCAGCATGCCGTGGTGCAGCAGCGGCAGCATCATCGACAGCAGAGTTGTTTCCTGACCGCCGTGCAGACTGGCGGTTGAGGTGAATACCCCAGCAGGTTTGCCGACTAATTCACCGGTTAGCCAAAGGCTGCTGGTGCCATCAAGGAAGTACTTGAGTGGCGCAGCCATGTTGCCAAAGCGCGTAGGGCTGCCGAGCACCAGAGCTGAGCAGTTTTTCAGGTCGTCGAGGCTTGCATACAGCGCGCCTTCTTCAGGAATTGCCGGGGCAACCGCTTCGCATTCGGTCGAGATTGCGGGCACGGTGCGCAAGCGGGCTTCCATGCCGGCTTTTTCGATGCCGCGGGCGATTAGCTTAGCCATCTCGCTGGTTGCGCCGTGGCGGCTGTAATACAGCACCAGTACGTAAGGTGTGCTCACGCTAGAATCTCCAGAACCCGCTCGGGCGGTCGGCCGACAATGGCGCGATCACCGGCGATAAGAATCGGTCGCTCGATCAACTTGGGATTGGCCGCCATGGCGTCAATCAACTGCTGTTCGGTGAGCGTGGCATCAGCCAAATTAAGGGCTTTGTATTCTTCTTCGCCGGTGCGCAATAGGCTGCGGGCCGGCATGTCGAGTTTGCGCAGCAGCGCTGTCAGTTCATCAGCGCTAGGCGGCGTTTCGAGATAGCGCACGATGGTCGGAGTCAGGCCGCGTTCTTCGAGTATCTGCAAGGCGCTGCGGGATTTGGAGCAGCGCGGGTTGTGATATAGCGTCAGATCGGTCATGAGAGGGCTCGCATGTTGCATCAGGTGGCGGCTATTCTAACCTCATGAGGGGTGTAAGTCTGAACACCTCGGCGCATTGCGTGTCTTAAACGCTATGGCTGTTGGCTAAGGAGAGGGCATGCTTCAGCGTTTTAAAAACTGGATCGAATTCTGGCGGTTTCTGATTCAGCGATTTCTGGCGGATCGGGGCGCCAACAATGCGGCTGCGCTGACCTACACCACGCTGTTTGCGGTGGTGCCAATGATGACCGTGACCTTCTCGATGCTTTCAACCGTGCCCGCGTTTCAGGGCATGAGCGAGCAAATACAAACATTCATTTTCCATAATTTCGTACCGTCCGCCGGCGAGATGGTGCAGGACTATCTGCGCGACTTCACTACGCAGGCCAGGCAGCTGACGTGGGTCGGGGTGATTTTTCTGGCGGTCACGGCGTTCTTGATGCTGGTCACCATCGAGAAGACCTTCAACACCATTTGGCGCGTGCGTCAGCCACGGCGCGGGGTTTCGAGTTTTTTGCTGTATTGGGCGATCTTGAGTCTGGGGCCGATCCTGCTCGGTGCCGGGTTCGCGATCAGTACCTATGTGGGTTCGTTGGCGCTTCTTTCCGGGCCTGACGCGTTGATCAACGCCGAGTTGCTCTGGCGCTTTATGCCGTTGCTGTTCAGTACGGCGGCATTCACCTTGCTTTACGCCACGGTGCCGAATGCGCGCGTGCCGTTGAAGCACGCTCTGATTGGCGGGCTGTTCACGGCAGTATTGTTCGAAGTGGCCAAATCGCTGTTTGGTTTGTATGTGCGGATCTTCCCGAGCTATCAGCTCATCTACGGAGCGTTTGCCACCGTGCCGTTGTTTTTGTTGTGGATTTACTTGTCCTGGCTGATTGTGCTGATCGGTGCAGAGTTGGTCTGCAACCTGTCATCCTCGTATCAGTGGCGCAAGTTGGCCATGCCCAAGCTGTTGGTTGTGCTCGGTATCCTGCGGGTTTTCCATGATCGTCAGCAGTCCGGCCTGAAGGTGCGGTTGCGTGATGTTCAACGCCAAGGCTGGAATTTGCCTGAGCATGAATGGGAGGAGGCCTTGGAATACTTGGAGCGCCAGCATCTGGTTGCACCAATCGGGGCCGGGCGCTGGTTGTTGAGCCGCGATATCAATACCTACAGCATGCAGCGCCTGATTAACCACAGCCCGTGGCCATTGCCGCGCCCGGAACAGTTGCCGGAAAATCTCGACGAGCCTTGGTATCCGGCATTTCGTCAGGCATTGCTCAAGCTTGATGAGGAGCAGGGCCGTCTGTTTGATGACAGCCTGAGCAGCTGGTTACAAGGTGAGCCTCAAAGCACTACGGGATAGCGCGTGACGCAAACAGTTTCGAGGTTCGCCGTTGGCAGCGGCAGTATTTTCTGGTGGTGCATGTTGTTCATTTGCAGCCAGACGTTCTCGCCCTCGACAAATTGCCCGGTCGGCAGCCATAAACCATGATGCCAGGCACTGTCTTGCGCCGGTGTGCTTTGCAAAATGCCCGGATGGGTTTGCGCGCTGGGCGTGCGCCGCAGCCAGATGGGCTTGGGCAGCCCTTTTAGGTAGCGCAGCCCGAAGTGCATGCCCTCGGCGTTGATGTGACGCCAGCGCACCAGTGCCAGCGTGGGGATCACGCTGTCAGTCAGTAAAATGACCAATTGGCCGACGCTGATCTTGGTCTTCTGCTCGGCGCTGCACAGCAGTCGGGCGCCGCCTGGGCTGGCATCCTGAATCAGTCCTGGAATTTTCATGGGCCGCTGTTCTAACAGCTGCGCGTGAATAGCCTGTAGTCCGGCGACCAAATGGCAGCTCTGCTCGTGCTCTAGGCGTTGGTGGCGACGTTGCTGGCGGCCCAGCCAGTGCTGCTGAACCTCCTGCAGTAATGCGTGCTCTTTGCTGCTTTGCAGGGGGGAAGGCTCCTGCAAGGCGATTAACAGCGCGCCCAATTCAAAGCGACGCAAATACTCGACGCTGCCCTCTGGCGTTTGTGTGACCGTCAGATAAGGCTGTGATTCAGTCAGGTCAATTGTCGGGCCACTGGGATCGTCTTCACGCTCCCAAGGCAACAGCACAGCATGTTGAGCTAACGGTGCGAGTGCACTGAACAGTTCCAGACACTGGTTTTCGGCCAGATGGAAAGGGTTGCTCAGCGCGGCAAGCAGCATTTGCTGGTAAAGGCCGCGCAAGGTATCGGCCGGAGTAGGTACGAATGCCGCCGCGATGGGATCGTCAAGGCATTGCTGATGCTGGCCAAGCCAGTAGATTATGTGGCTGTCACGCCATAAGTTGGGGTGCGGCTCCTGATACAGTTGGTGGTTACGCAGCATCTTCTGGGCAAGAAATTGCAGCGTCATGTACAGGCACCACGCCAGATGAGGGCGTGAAGGATGCTTGCTCTGAAGTATCTGCAACAGCAGTCTTTTAAAGCCCGTAGCCAGTTCTTCGCAGAGTTGGATGAAGGCCTGGCCAAGCCGGATTTGGCTTGAGTTCTGGCTGGAGTAGTGACGGAACGCGTCACTGAAACTTTGCAGTGCCCTTTGCCTTTCTAGTAAGGTCATCGGGCTGCGATTATGGCGGTGCAGTAAGCGCGTGATGCTGCTGAGGGCCGATTCAATCGGCATCTCCCGAGCTTGCGCCAGTTGCAGGCTAAGATCAGTCAATGAGTCGGCGTTTTGCTCACTTATCTCCGCCACTTCCAGACGCAAGGCATCGAGTGTCATGCCACCCCCGAGCGCACGAGGATCGAATGCATGGGTAATGCTTTCCAGACGTTTCTACGTTCATCCATAACGGTATTTGCTTGTCTTATTCTTATCGCCTGCAGCGACGATGTCGGGCTTGATCAACACGGTCAGAAGGTCGCGGCTGAACGTTTGCAAGGGCAGTGGCTGGTTATTAATTATTGGGCCGAGTGGTGTGCACCTTGCCGCACCGAGATCCCCGAGCTTAATGCCTTGAGCAGTCAGCTGGCAAAGGAATCCGTGCAGGTCGTGGGGGTTAATTTTGATGCCTTGCGCGGTAAAGAGCTAGGTACGGCGAGTGATGCAATGGGTATCAAGTTTACGGTTCTTGAAGAAGATCCGGCGCCACGCTTCAAATTGCCGCGCGCCGAGGCATTACCTGTCACCTATATAGTCGACGATAAAGGCCAGATGCGCGAACGGCTGCTGGGTGAGCAAACCGCTGCGGGCATTACCAAGCGCCTGCAAGCACTGCGTGACGAGGGATAAGGTATGGCGCAAATCTGTATGCATGGGTTTGTCAGCGGTCTTGTGCAGGGCGTTGGCTATCGCCAGGCAACCGCTGAAAAGGCGGAAGAACTTGAGCTTAACGGCTGGACGCGTAACCTTGCAGATTCACGCGTTGAGGTTTTATGTGAGGGCGAGCAGGACGCTGTCGAGGCGTTTGTCGAGTGGCTTAAGCAAGGGCCGCAAGCAGCTGACGTCAGCGAGGTCAGCCTTACAGAGCAACCGCTGCAAGGCATTGCCGGTTTCATTGTGCGTCGATAATACCGAGACCGGCCCGCTGGATACGCGGGCCGTTGGCTTGTTTACAGCGATGCAGGGTCCGCAACCAGGCGGCCGGCATCCTGGGTCAGGGCTCTCAGAAAGCCTTCCTGAAGTTCAGGGTCGTTGCGTGTCAGCTCGATCAGGCTTTGTTCAAGCTCGCTGGCTTCTTCTTCCAATCCCAGTTCGGATAGCCGCTTCACCCGATGCACCCATTCAGCGGTGTCATCGCCTTCGAGGTCGTCGTAGATCAGGCGGTGCGCCTCATCCAATTTGCCGCGCAAGGTATGGCTGACAATCAGGCTGGCGTGCGCACTGGTATCACTCTGCTCGTCGGTGACGGTGAGCAGCAGTGTGCCAAGGCGAGCGCTGTCCTGATCGGCAAAGGGATTGTCGAGCAAGTTGATGCGCAAGATACCGTTGCGGTCGGTGAGCAGTTCGTGATCCTTGCCGGCAGCGGTGACTGTGACCGGGCGCTCAGCCCACGGCATGCTGGTGTACTCCATGCGCGTATCCAGGCGTTGCTCGTCGATACTCGCCAGATTCTGCTGTGAGCGGCCATTGGATTCGGCATTGATGAACGGGTTGAGCCCGGCAAAGCCGTAGCTGATCCAGTCCTTGGTGACCGTATCCGGCAGGCTGCCGAGCAGCACCACATTCAATACGTTGGCGCCCACGCCGGCCACGACTGCTACCGCACCGAGAGGGATCTCGTACAGTTCGCGCCACGGTTGATAAGGCGTGTAGCGATCATAACGGCGGGTGACCTCGAAGGCGGTTACCTCAAAGGTTTTTTGTTCGTGCACACGCACGCGCCGTTGCGGCAAACCCAGTGTCTTGGGTTCGCCGGCATCGATTAGCAGGCTGTGATCGAGCAACTTACGCTCGATGCGTTCCTCGTGTTCGCTGCGTTGCGGGAGCTGGTTGGCACAGCCGCTGAGGAAGAGGGCGCAGCAGAGTGCTGCGCCGCCCAGGTGCAAGGTGTTTCGCTTGAGCATGATGACTCTTGGTAATGGTGCTGAAATCAGCGGCTGATACGGGCCTGAATAAACGCCATGATGTCTGCGGCGGGGATCACCTGAGCCTCGGTTTCCGTGCGGCTCTTGTACTCCACGTTACCTTCGGCAAGGCTGCGGTCACTGACCACGATGCGATGCGGAATGCCGATCAGTTCCATGTCTGCGAATTTGATGCCCGGACTGGTCTTTTTGTCACGGTCATCGAGCAAAACTTCAAAGCCGGCTGCGGTGAGGTCTGCATACAGCTTATCGGTTGCTTCGCGTACCACTTCGGTTTCGTAACGCAGTGGCACAAGCGCGATCTGGAACGGCGCCAGTGTGTCATTCCAGAGAATGCCGCGCTCGTCGAAGTTCTGCTCAATAGCCGCCGCGACCACGCGGGAAACACCGATGCCGTAGCAACCCATGGTCAGGGTAACGGGCTTGCCGTTTTCGCCCAGCACCTGGCAGTTGAGGGCCTGGCTGTACTTGGTACCCAACTGGAAGATGTGGCCGACTTCGATGCCGCGCTTGATAACCAGTGTGCCCTGGCCGTCCGGGCTCGGATCACCGGCCAGCACGTTGCGCAGGTCTGCCACTTCCGGCAGCGGCAGATCGCGCTCCCAGTTAACGCCGAAGTAATGCTTGTCTTCGATGTTCGCACCGGCCGCGAAATCGCTCATCATCGCAACCGAGCGATCAATGATGCAGGTAATTGGCAGATTGACCGGGCCAAGGGAGCCAGGACCTGCACCAATCGCTGCACGAATTTCATCTTCATTGGCCATAACCAGCGGGCTGGCGACCTGCTCGAGGTTGGCGGCCTTGATTTCGTTAAGCTCATGATCGCCACGCACAATTAGCGCAACCAGCTTGCCTTCTTCGGCGCCATGCACGACCAATGTCTTGATGGTTTTTTCGATGGCCAGATCAAAACCTTCAACCAGAGCGCTGATGGTCTTGGTGTTCGGCGTATCAATCAGGCGCATTGTTTCGGTTGCTGCGCCGCGGCTGGTTTCGCGTGGAATGGCCTCGGCTTTCTCGATGTTGGCGGCGTAATCCGAGCTGTCGCTGAACGCGATGTCGTCTTCGCCGGAGTCTGCGAGTACATGGAATTCGTGTGAGCCGGTGCCGCCGATCGAGCCGGTGTCGGCCTGTACTGGGCGGAAATCAAGGCCCAGGCGGCTGAAGATGTTGCAGTAAGCCTGATGCATGCGGTCGTAGGTGACCTGCAGCGAAGCTTGGTCGGCGTGGAAAGAGTAGGCATCTTTCATGATGAACTCACGGCCACGCATCAGGCCAAAACGCGGACGGATTTCGTCGCGGAATTTGGTCTGAATCTGGTACATGTTCAGCGGCAGCTGCTTGTAGCTGTTCAGCTCGTTACGCGCGAGGTCGGTAATCACCTCTTCGTGAGTTGGGCCTGCACAAAAATCACGGCCGTGACGGTCTTTCATGCGCAGCAATTCTGGGCCGTACTGTTCCCAGCGGCCAGACTCCTGCCACAGTTCGGCAGGCTGAATGCCGGGCATCAATACTTCCAATGCGCCTGCTGCGTCCATTTCTTCACGCACAATTTTCTCGACCTTGCGCAGGGTGCGCAGGCCCATCGGCAGCCATGTGTAGAGGCCGGAGGCAAGTTTGCGGATCATCCCGGCGCGGAGCATCAACTGGTGGCTGATAACTACGGCATCGCTAGGGGTTTCTTTCAGGGTCGAGAGCAGGAATTGACTGGTACGCATGATTGGCGGGTCTACCGATTGCAAAGACTTTATTAGGTCGGCATTGTACGGTGATGATTCGGTTGCGTATAGGATGCAGCTTATAGATGGGCATAGGGAGGGGCGTGTGTTAACAGCACAAGAAGTACAAGACGTAATTCATGCCGGTTTGCCGATGGCGCAGGATCTGGATTTACGCATTGAGCGGCTGGATTCGGAAGGGGTGTTGGCGCGTGTGCCATTCAGCACCCGATTGGTGCGCCCCGGTGGCACTGTTTCAGGGCCAACCATGATGGCGCTGGCCGATGCGGCCATGTATGCCGTCGTGATGGGACGACTGGGGCGAGTCGAAATGGCAGTCACTTCTAATTTGAATATCAACTTTCTGGTCAAGCCTCAGCCGGTAGACTTATTGGCCGATGCACGCATCTTGCGCTTAAGTAAGCGTCAGGCAGTTTGTGAAGTTCTGCTTTACAGCGCAGGCAATGAAGGCGAATTAGTGGCGCATGTAACAGGGACTTATGCACTGCCGCTTTAATCCTGTTTAATTGCTGTTTGTTTAAATTTTGAGCAATAAAAAACCCGGCCGAAGCCGGGTTTTTTGTGTGCTGCTATTCAGTCAAGACTGAATTACATCACGTCCAGCGGGTAGTCCATGATGAAACGGAAATCGTTCACGTCAGCAGAGTAGAAGTCATTCTGTGCATCGTTGGCACGGTAGATCGCGCTACGGATACGGAACGACAGGTCTTTAGCTGCGCCGCTCTGGATCACGTATTTGGTTTCGAAGTCGAACTCGTGCTCTTTACCTTCTTCGCCAGCAACACCAGTGTCGATGTTGTCACCGTAGATGTAACGAGCCATGAAGCTCAGGCCTGGAACGCCGTATTCAGCCATGTTCAGGTCGTAGCGAGCCTGGTAAGACTGCTCGTCACGGCTTACGAAGTCAGAGTACTGAACCGAGTTGGCAACCCAGATGGTGCCGCCGCCGTCTACACCGTAGTTGTAGAGGGATGCATCACCAGTAGAACGCTGGTAAGCAACGGTGAAGGTGTGAGCGCCGATACCGTAAGCTGCTGCGATACTCCACAGGTCGTTATCGGTAGACAGGCCGCCTTTACCGTCGTCAGTAGCGCCCAGTTCCTGGCCGTCACCCTTGGTGTGGTAACCGTTAACGTCGAAGTTGAGGTTCTGGCCTTCTGCGATCGGCAGGTTCCAGTTGACGTTCAGGTAAGTCTTTTTCCAGTAGTCTTCAACGTCAGAGTAGTGCAGGCCAGCGCTGAGGTTATCAGTGAAGGCGTAGTTTGCACCGTAGATGTTGGCTGCTTTCAGTTCGAAGGTGTCACGGTCAGTCGAAGTTTGGCTGCTCATTGCAGTGAAACGACCGCCAGACAGCTCAAGACCTTCGATTTCGTTGCTGACCAGGTAAGTACCGGTTGCAACTTCTGGCAGGATGCGGCTGTCGTCAGTGCTGAACACTGGGCTGCCAACAAACTGGCTACCGTATTTCAGGCCAGTGTTGGAAACGCGGAACTTGATCGCGCCACCAACTTCGGTCTGGGTTTTTTCAGCGCTGCCGTCGCTCGACTGATCGAACTGGCCAGTACCGAAACGGCCACGGCCGCTGTCCAGTGCCAGGCTGCTCAGAGTGTGAGCGTCAAAGCCTACACCGATGGTGCCTTGAGTGAAGCCAGATTCGAACAGGGTGCGCAGACCCCAGCCAGTTTCTTCGCGGTAGCCATTACCAGAGCCAGCAGTGTTGCTAGCGCCGTTGCGGAAGTCACGGTTCATGTACAGAACGCGGTTGAAGATGTCGAAGCTGCTGTCTTCGATAAAACCGTTCGATTCGGATTGGCTAGAGGCGAAAGCCATCTGCGTCGAGCCCGCGGCTACTGCCAGGGCGATTGTGCTCCACTTCATCACTTGCATCGTGACTGCTCCTTTGGTTTAGAAGAGTTGCGCTACCCAATTAATTGTTGTATGGGCGGCTCTTTCTTTTTGTGTCGGCGCTAAACTTATAACACGCGACTAATTATGGCGATACTTGCGTTGTTAACGTTGCGCTTTCTTCAGCTTGGTGTCGCAAATATAACTGAAGGGTGTCGCAATTCTATAGTTTCCCATGGGCTTTCTAAAGCACCCATTTCGGCTATTTTTATACTATTTACAAGTTGCTTTGCTAGTGGGAATGGCACCCGTCTGGCATTGCAGTGACAGAAAGCAAGAGTCGTGCACAAAATGCGCAGTTGCTCTAATAAATATTTGAAAACCTCAAATGCAGCCTCTTTTAGAGTGTCTCGATCACCGTTTGAGCCCTTTAATCCGGTGCTTTGCGCTGTATTTAACGGTGCAAAATAAGTCCCGATGTGAAGCTGTTTGTGGGTGTCGTTTTTTCTGATTTTAAAGTCAACTTATGCTGTTAAGTGGCCAGCAGGTAACATTTTTTGAGCTTTCAAGTGCTAAGTGGTAACAAAATGGTGCACGGGTTGCGCTTAAGTTAATGAAATTCGCCGTATTTTGGTGCGTCGGTGCCCTTCATGGAGTCTCGGGTTTTCAGCGCAACGGCGCGTGGCTGAGGCGAAGCGGGTAAACTTACGGCTATGTCAGGTTCATTCTGCTGAATTGTTGTTGCAGTCTTATTGACGGCGGCGCAGTTGGCCGGCTGAGCCGCTAGAATGATCACTATTAATGGCGATACCGGAGAAGTTTATGTTTGCCTTGGACTCACGACTGCAGCAAGACACTGTCTTGATCGGGGATTTTCCGCTGTGTCGGTTATTGCTGATGAATGATGCCAATTACCCTTGGTTTATTCTGGTGCCCAGGCGCGAAGAGGTCAGTGAGATATTTCAGCTCGACACGGCCGATCAGGCGCTGCTGTGGAATGAAACCAGCGAGCTGGCGGCTACCCTCAAGGACACCTTTGCCGCGGATAAAATGAATGTTGCGACGCTGGGCAACATGGTGGCGCAGTTGCACATGCACGTGATTGTTCGGCGTCGCGCTGATGCGGCATGGCCTGCTCCTGTTTGGGGGAAGCATTCGGCCATACCCTACAGCGATGAGCAGATAGCCGCGATCACGGCCAAGTTGCGCGGCGTGCTGGCAGACGATTTCACGTTTGCCGAGGTGGCTAAGTGACGACTGAAGAGCGTATCAATGAGCTTGAAAGCCGTCTGGCATTTCAGGATGACACTATCCAGGCGTTGAATGATGAGCTGGTTGCGCAGCAAAAGGTCTTGGAGCGTATGCGCTTGCAGCTGGAAATGCTTGCCAAACGTCAGGAGGAGTTGAGTGCTGGCTCTGGTATTTCCCAGGACGACGCGCCACCGCCGCATTATTGAAATCTAATCAGTGAGTTTCGCTTGAGCATAAAAAAACCCGCTATTGCGGGTTTTTTTATGGCCAGTCTCGCTTAGCGGCGAGTTGGCAGTGCTGCGATAACATCCTCAGCTTGCAGGCCTTTATCGCGCTGCATGACCGAGAACTCTACGCGCTGGCCTTCGACCAGAACACGATGGCCTTCGCCGCGGATTGCGCGAAAGTGGACGAAAATATCATCGCCGGAGTCGCGCGAAATAAAGCCGAAACCTTTGGATGTATTGAACCACTTCACGGTGCCTGTTTCACGGTCGCCAGCAATAGCTGTTGATTTGCTGCTGGTGCGTGGTTGCAAGCGAATATTGATTATCAGGTGCAGCAAAACGCCCAGGGCGGCAATGGCAAGGCTGAAGAGAATTGCTGGCTGGCCGGCGATTTCTGTCAGTGGGGCCAGCAAAGCCAATGCTTGCAGAGCGGTGGCGAGAATTAACAGTACAGAGACCAGATTCTGCAATGCAGCACGGGAGCCCTGATGCCAGATTGGCAGTTGCGGAGCCAGAATCAGGCTGGTCATGGCAAAGAGGATCAGATACAGAGCGTCAGGATGTTGCAGCATTGATGGGGCGGTATTGCCCAGAGCGGGTACGAATGAAAGGAGTAACGCGGCGATACCTGTTACCAGGTGGACGATTTTAAGCATGTTGGTTCAGCTCACTTATAAGATACGGATCACTAGGAAGAGCGGATTCGCAGGTGTTGCCACAGAGAAGAAGGCTTGGAGAACGTGCGAAATCTGCCTATGCGTTGCCCGTAGAATGAGGGGCAGCGACACGCGGCGTATTTAACAGCAAAGCTTGGGGGTACTCAAATGTGTCGGGCTTTTTTGAGGGGTGATTTCACAGGTTTGCGGGTGTGGATACGATGAGTGGTGGCCATTTGATGTGAAAAAGCCCGGCGGCGCCGGGCTTTTCGGGTGCAAGGCTTAGCTTGCCAGCAGGCTGCGCAGCATCCATGCGGTTTTCTCATGCACTTGCATGCGCTGAGTAAGCAGGTCGGCAGTCGGCTCATCGCTGACTTTATCCAGCAGCGGGAAAATACCGCGCGCTGTGCGGGTGACAGCTTCCTGACCTTCAACCAGCAACTTGATCATTTCCTCAGCGCTTGGCACGCCTTCTTCTTCTTTAATAGAAGACAAGCGCGCGTAGGCTGCATAAGTACCGGGAGCCGGGAAGCCCAAAGCGCGGATGCGCTCGGCAATATCGTCAACTGCCAGCGCCAATTCGGTGTACTGACCTTCGAACATCAGGTGCAGGGTGTTGAACATCGGGCCGGTGACGTTCCAGTGAAAATTATGGGTCTTCAGGTACAGGGTGTAAGTGTCAGCCAGCAGGCGGGACAGGCCTTCTGCAATGGCGGCACGATCCTGCTCGTTGATACCGATATTGATTTCCATGCCACTTCTCCTTTCACGTTGGGCGGGGCTGCTGCGTTCGTTAGCCCGAGGCTAGCACGCGAGCCGTTGCCGGATGATTTCAGCTTATGCCAGATGCGTTATATGTAGAGGCTTCTTAGTCCGTTTTGGTTCACTCAGCTATCAAAATGATTGCACATAACGCCATGGCTGCACGCAATTTCTCTATTGTTAATGGTGCGCCGGGCGCTGTCGAGACCATTTATTGCCGGGTACATTACTGGCATGTGACGGCTAGCAACGCTCGCGGCTGCAAGAGTTGTCCGAACGCTATATAATCTCGCCCTTTGCCACGGTTTATGCAGTGACGGGTAAACCAAGAACATCGCAGTACCTGCTTCGCGTCATCCTTTAACAGGGGAATAGAGCGTGGCAGTACCGCCAGATATAGCGCGCCGCGACGCTCGCGGCCCAACGAAATCAAGACTCAGAGAAGCGATTACTATCATGATGCGCAGCCACTATTGCGGCCAGTTGAACGAGAGCCTGGACGGTCAAGAAATCACCCTTTGCGGCTGGGTCCACCGTCGCCGCGACCATGGCGGAGTCATCTTCCTTGATATCCGTGATCGTGAAGGTCTGGCGCAGGTGGTTTTCGACCCTGACCGTGTCGAGACATTTGCCACCGCCGATAAGGTGCGCAGCGAATATGTCGTCAAGATCACCGGTAAGGTGCGTCTGCGTCCGGCGGGTGCGGTAAACCCGAACATGGCCTCTGGCGCAATCGAAGTGCTGGGTTATGACCTCGAAGTGCTCAATGAAGCTGAAACCCCGCCATTCCCGCTGAACGAATACAGCGATGTGGGCGAAGAGACTCGTCTGCGCTATCGCTTCATCGATCTGCGTCGCCCGGAAATGGCCGCCAAGCTCAAGTTGCGTTCCAGCATCACCACCAGCATTCGTCGTTACCTGGATGAAAACGGCTTCCTCGACGTGGAAACGCCGATCCTGACTCGCGCAACTCCAGAAGGCGCACGTGACTATCTGGTGCCTAGCCGCACCCATGCGGGCAGCTTCTTCGCATTGCCGCAGTCGCCTCAGCTGTTCAAGCAACTGCTGATGGTGGCCGGTTTCGACCGTTACTATCAGATCGCCAAATGCTTCCGTGACGAAGACTTGCGCGCTGATCGCCAGCCGGAATTTACCCAGATCGACATCGAGACCAGCTTCCTCGACGAAACCGAGATCATGGGCATTACCGAGAAGATGGTGCGCCAGCTGTTCAAGGAAGTGCTGAACGTCGAGTTCGGTGAGTTCCCGCACATGACCTTCGAAGAGGCCATGCGCCGCTACGGCTCCGATAAGCCGGACCTGCGTAACCCGATGGAACTGGTTGATGTGGCTGATCAGCTCAAGGACGTTGAATTCAAAGTATTCAGCGGCCCGGCCAACGATCCGAAGTGCCGCGTTGCGGCTCTGCGTGTGCCAGGCGGCGCGAGCATGCCGCGCAAGCAGATCGACGATTACACCAAGTTTGTCAGCATCTACGGTGCCCGCGGTCTGGCGTACATCAAGGTCAACGACCGTGCGAGCGGCGTTGAAGGTTTGCAGTCGCCTATCGTCAAGAACATCCCGCTGGAAAACCTCAATGTCATTCTTGATCGCGTAGGCGCGGTTGACGGCGACATCGTGTTCTTCGGCGCAGACAAAGCCAAGATCGTTTGCGAGGCGCTCGGTGCACTGCGTATCAAGCTCGGCACCGACCTTGATCTGCTGACCTGCGAGTGGGCGCCGATGTGGGTTGTCGACTTCCCGATGTTCGAAGAGAACGAAGATGGCAGCTTCACCGCGCTGCATCACCCGTTCACCGCACCGAAGTGCACACCGGATGAGCTGCAGGCCAATCCGGCCACCGCGCTCTCGCGTGCCTACGACATGGTGCTCAATGGCACCGAGCTGGGCGGCGGTTCGATCCGTATTCACCGCAAGGAAATGCAGCAAGCGGTCTTCCGTCTGCTCGGCATTGAAGCGGCTGAACAGGAAGAGAAGTTCGGCTTCCTGCTCGACGCCCTGAAGTTCGGCGCGCCACCACACGGTGGCCTGGCATTTGGTCTGGACCGTCTGGTGATGCTGATGACTGGTGCACAGTCGATTCGTGAAGTTATCGCCTTCCCGAAAACCCAGAGTGCTGCCTGCGTCATGACGCAAGCGCCGGGTGAAGTGGATAACAAGGCCCTGCGCGAGCTGCACATCCGTTTGCGCGAGCAGCCAAAGGCTGAGTAAAACCGCAACAAGACTGAGCGCCGGGTTTCCCGGCGCTCACAGGTAATAAGGTTGGAGTTGTTATGGCAGGTCATTCCAAGTGGGCGAACATCAAGCACCGCAAGGGTCGTCAAGACGCCAAGCGCGGCAAGATTTTCACCAAACTCATTCGTGAACTGACAGTTGCGGCCAGTCAGGGCGGTGGTATCCCTGCGGATAATCCACGTTTGCGCCTGGCCGTTGATAAAGCCCTGACGGCGAACATGACGCGAGACACGATTGATCGCGCCATTGCTCGTGGTGTTGGCTCAACCGATGGCGACAAGGTCGAGGAGCTCAGCTATGAAGGTTACGCGCCCAATGGCGTAGCCATCATCGTTGAAGCCATGACCGATAACCGCAATCGCACGGCCGCAGAGGTTCGCCATGCGTTCACCAAGTGCGGCGGCAATCTCGGTACCGATGGTTCGGTTGCTTACATGTTCGACCGCAAAGGGCAGATCAGCTTTGCTTCAGGCGTTGATGAAGAGGCATTGCTTGAGGCTGCGCTTGAGGCCGGTGCGGATGATGTGGTCACCAACGACGACGGTTCGGTGGATGTGTTCACCAGCTTTGCCGATTTTATCGCGGTGAGTGAGGCGTTAACGGCTGCTGGTTACAAGGCCGAAGAGTCTGAGGTGAGCATGATCCCGTCGATCTACTCAGAATTGACCGAGGTCGAGACGGCGCAGAAGGTGCTCAAACTCATCGATATGCTCGAAGATCTCGACGATGTGCAGAACGTCTACTCCAATGCTGATATTCCTGAAGAAGTTATGGTTCAGCTGGGTTGATGCAGCCGAAGAAGGACGCCGCAAGGCAGGTTTTGCCGAGTGCGCTTGTCGCTCGCGATCTTCTTCAGATGTTCCAAAGAATAAGGCCGGAGCTTGCTCCGGTTTTTTTTATCTGCGCAACAGCTGGGCTTAAGCTTTATAAAGAGTTCATCTGCATCGTCAGCAAGGAGTTCCACGTGGTTGGGTTGTTGCAGCGTGAGTGGTTTGGGAGTCGGGCGTGACGCTGATTCTTGGCATTGATCCGGGGTCGCGTATTACCGGTTACGGCATTGTCCGCGACACGGGGCGCACCTGTGAATACGTGGCGTCCGGCTGTATTCGCACCGGCAGCGGCCCGTTGCCCGAGCGACTGCAAATCGTTTTCCGTGGCGTGCGTGAAGTTATCGAAACATTCGGCCCGGTAACCATGGGCATCGAGCAAGTATTCATGGCGCGTAATGCCGACTCGGCGCTCAAGCTGGGCCAGGCGCGGGGTGCTGCGATTGTGGCGGGTGTCGAGGCAGGGCTGGACGTGGCTGAGTACACTGCCACTCAGGTCAAGCAGGCCGTTACGGGCAGCGGCGGGGCGGATAAAGAGCAAGTGCAAATGATGGTCATGCATTTGCTCAAACTGGTAAAAAAACCGCAAATCGACGCCTCGGATGCGCTGGCGATTGCCTTGTGTCACGCGCATCATCGCCAGAGCCTTATTCCCCATGGTTTGGCGGGGGCCAAGCGCCGGGGCGGGCGATTGCGTCTGTAATTGCGCGGCATTGGTTGCTGTGCAATGGTGGGTTTAGATCAAATTTAAAGTATTCGCGCTCGGCGATAGCCTGAGCATGACTGAACATTCAAGGATGTAGCTGTGATTGGACGTTTGCGCGGCACCTTGGCGGAAAAGCAACCGCCGCATCTGATCGTCGATGTAAATGGCCTTGGCTATGAACTCGAAGTCCCCATGTCGACCCTTTATCGCCTGCCCGCGCTGGGCGAGCCGGTAACCCTGCACACGCATTTAGTGGTGCGCGAGGATGCTCAGTTGTTGTACGGCTTCTTCGAGCGTCGTGAGCGTGAGCTGTTTCGCGAGCTGATTCGGCTTAATGGTGTCGGCCCAAAATTGGCGCTGGCCTTGATGTCGGGGTTAGAGGTCGATGAGTTGGTGCGTTGCGTGCAGGCGCAAGATACCTCCACCTTGGTCAAGGTGCCGGGCGTTGGCAAGAAAACCGCCGAGCGGCTGCTGGTTGAGCTCAAAGACCACTTCAAAGCATGGGAAACTGTGCCGGAAATGGCTGGATTGGTGCTGCCGAGTGCGATGCCAAGCCTTGCCCCGAGCGCTGAAAATGACGCCGTGAGTGCGCTGATTGCATTGGGCTACAAGCCGCAGGAAGCCAGCCGCGCGGTGTCGGCCGTTAAGCAGGACGGCATGAGCAGTGAAGAATTGATTCGCGCCTCCCTGAAGGGAATGATTGCTAAATGATCGAAGCTGACCGCCTTATTACCGCCAGCACGCGTGACCGTGATGAGCAGGTTGACCGTGCTATTCGCCCGCTGAGCCTGGCCGAATACATTGGCCAGCCGATTGTGCGCGAGCAGATGGAGTTATTCATCGAAGCAGCTCGGGCGCGCAAAGAGTCGCTGGATCACACGCTGATTTTTGGCCCGCCTGGTCTGGGTAAAACCACGCTGGCCAATATCATCGCCGAAGAAATGGGCGTTTCCATCAAGAGCACATCCGGCCCTGTATTGGAGCGGCCAGGTGATCTGGCAGCCATGCTGACCAATCTGGAGCCTGGCGATGTGCTGTTTATTGACGAAATTCATCGCCTCTCGCCGATCGTCGAGGAAGTGCTGTATCCGGCGATGGAAGATTTCCAACTCGACATCATGATCGGTGAAGGTCCGGCGGCGCGCTCGATCAAGCTCGATCTGCCGCCGTTCACGCTGGTCGGCGCTACGACACGGGCGGGCATGCTGACCAATCCACTGCGTGATCGCTTCGGCATCGTGCAGCGGTTAGAGTTTTACAACACCGAAGATTTGGCGACGATTGTTCAGCGATCCGCCGGCATTTTGAACTTGCCGATTGTCGAGCAGGGCGCTGTCGAGATTGCCCGGCGCGCACGCGGCACGCCGCGAATCGCCAATCGCCTGTTGCGTCGGGTTCGCGACTTTGCCGAAGTGCGCGGCAAGGGCGATATCAGCCGGGAGATCGCCAATCTGGCGCTGAACCTGCTGGATGTCGATGAGCGCGGCTTTGATCATCAGGATCGGCGTTTGCTGCTGACCATGATCGAGAAGTTCGATGGCGGGCCGGTGGGTGTAGACAGCTTGGCGGCGGCCATCAGCGAAGAGCGTCACACCATTGAAGATGTGCTGGAGCCTTACCTGATTCAGCAGGGCTACATCATGCGTACACCGCGCGGTCGGGTCGTGACCCGGCATGCCTATTTACACTTTGGTTTGAATGCGCCGAAGCGGATGGGCGATTTGCCGACGGCTGACCTGTTTGATGCGGCGGATGAATAAGCACAACTTGCGCTAAGCTCGGCGGGGAATGAAAAAATTTCCCATTTGAGTGAATCAAAGTGCCACATGTCGGTCTCAGAACTGCGGCTTACTGCCTCGGCGTCAGGCGGCGAAAAAAATAGTTAAAAATACTTGCTCAGACCCATTGGCAAGTTGAGGAGCTAGCACTAGAGTATGCGCGCACAAAACGGAGTCCCGCCGTTCGCTCATCGTTGTCGTATCTACTATGAAGACACCGATGCCGGCGGTATCGTCTACTACGTTAATTACCTCAAGTTTATGGAACGGGCTCGCACCGAGCGACTGCGTAATCTGGGCTTCTCCCAGCACACGCTCGCAGGTGAGGGCCTGTTATTCGTCGTGCATTCAACCGAGGTGCGTTACCACGCACCGGCACGGCTGGATGATGAAATTGAGGTCAGTGCCCAAGTTATTGAATTAAACCGTGCAAGCCTGCGTTTTCGTCAACAGGTTCGGCGGGTTGTGGATGATGCACTGCTCTGTGAAGGGCAGTTTCTGGTGGCCTGTGTGCGCGCCGATAATTTAAAACCCCGGGCCATTCCGGACATGCTGCGTAAGGCTTTTGCCGAGCAGGGTGGCGCGGGTCGACCTGAAGCAGGAGAGTAAGCGTGGAAGCCAACGCCGTTGACCACATGTCGATGTGGAGTTTGATCACCAATGCCAGTCTGGTTGTACAGCTGGTAATGCTGACCCTTGTGGCGGCTTCGGTCACCTCGTGGGTGATGATTTTCCAACGTACCACCATGTTGCGTGCCGCCAAGCGCGCACTCGACAGCTTCGAGGAGCGTTTCTGGTCGGGTATCGATTTGTCCAAGCTGTATCGTCAGGCGGGCAGCAACCCGGACCCGGATTCAGGTCTGGAGCAGATTTTCCGCGCCGGCTTCAAAGAGTTCTCGCGTCTGCGTCAGCAAACCAATGTCGATCCCGATGCGGTCATGGACGGCGTTGCCCGCGCCATGCGCGTAGCCATTTCGCGTGAAGAAGAGAAGCTTGAAACCAGCTTGCCATTCCTCGCCACCGTTGGCTCAACCAGCCCGTATGTGGGTCTGTTCGGCACCGTGTGGGGCATCATGAATTCCTTCATCGGCCTGAGCACCGTGCAGCAGGCAACATTGGCAACCGTAGCGCCAGGTATTGCCGAAGCACTGATCGCCACCGCGATTGGCCTGTTCGCCGCGATCCCGGCCGTTATTGCCTACAACCGCTTCTCGTCGCGCGGTGAGATGTTCATTGCCCGTTACTACACCTTTGCTGATGAGTTCCAGGCGATCCTGCACCGCAAAGTTCACGCATCGGACGAATAAGTCCTTGGCTCACTCAAAAGGTTCTATAAGCCATGGCCAGAATTCGTAACAGACGCAAGCCAGTCGCCGAAATGAACGTGGTGCCGTACATCGACGTGATGTTGGTGCTGCTGGTTATTTTCATGGTGACTGCGCCCATGCTCAATCAAGGCGTTAAGGTCGATCTGCCGAAAGTCAGCAGCGAAGCCTTGCCGCAAGACAATAATTCGCAGGTGCTGACTATTTCGATCAAGGCCGACAAGACCTTCTATTGGAATATGGGCACCGAGGTTGATACTGATACCGTGCAGGATAAGGCGGTAACCCTTGATGACATGACCAAAGCGGTCACGGCGATCATTGCCGAAAGCCGTCGTCAGGGCAAAACAGTGCAGGTGTTTGTACGCGGTGATAAATCTGTTGATTACGGCACGGTGATGTCAGCGATGGGCGGCTTGCAGAAGGCTGACGTTGGTAACGTCGGGCTGATAACTGAGGCCCCTTGATGCGTGAGCAACGTGAGCCAACAACGTCAGAGAGCTATTTTTGGCCGGTAGTGTGGGCAATAACCCTGCACGTATTGATCTTCGGCATGCTCTTTGTCAGCTTCGCTTTTGCACCGGACCTGCCGCCTGCGCGGCCGATTGTGCAGGCGACCCTGTACCAGTTGAAATCGCAAAGCCAGGCCACCCAGCAAACGAATCAGAAGATTGCTGGCGAAACCAAGAAAACCTCGGCTCCACAGTACGAGGTAGAGCAGCTGGAGCAGAAAAAGGCCGAGCAGCAGAAAGTAGCGGCGGCAAAAGCGGCGGAACAAAAGAAGGCCGATGAGGCTCAAAAAGCCGAAGCGGCTAAAAAGGCAGAAGCCGAAAAGCAAGCTGATGCTGCGAAGAAGGCTGAAGCGGCAAAAGCTGCAGAACAGAAGAAGCAGGCCGATATAGCCAAGAAGAAAACCGAAGAAGAGGCCAAGAAAAAGGCCGCTGAAGACGCTAAAAAGAAAGCAGCTGAGGACGCCAAGAAGAAAGCGGCTGAAGATGCTAAGAAAAAGGCTGCTGAAGACGCGAAGAAGAAAGCGGCTGCAGATGCCAAGAAGAAAGCCGATGAGGCCGCCAAGAAAAAGGCAGGCGAAGAGGCCAAGCGCAAAGCGCTGGAAGACAAGAAGGCAGCGGCACTGGCCGAATTGTTGTCGGATGATGTAACCCATCAGCAGGCAATGGCTGATACCGTAGGTGATCAGGTGGCCGGTAATCTGGATGATTTGATAATCAAGCTGGTGAGTGAGCAATGGCGGCGTCCACCTTCAGCCCGTAACGGGATGAGCGTAGAAGTCACGATAGAGATGCTACCGGATGGCACTATCACCAACGCCAGTGTTACTCGCTCAAGTGGCGATGGACCGTTCGACAGCTCAGCCGTGCAGGCGGTGCGTAACGTGGGTCGTATCTCTGAAATGCAACAACTTGACCGTGCGACGTTCGACAAGCTCTACCGCAAACGTCGTGCTGTATTCAAACCGGAGGATTTAGATCTGTGAATACCCTGATACGTATCGTCCTGCTGAGCCTGACCATGATGGTCGGCGCAGTTCAGGCAGCTGATCCACTGGTGATCAGCTCGGGTACCGATCGCGCGACGCCGATCGCCGTTGTGCCATTTGGATGGCAGGGCGGCAGCGTGTTGCCCGATGATATTGCCGAAATTATTGGCAAGGACCTGCGCAACTCCGGCGTGTTCGAGCCGATTCCAAAGCAGAACATGATCAGCTTGCCGACCACGGCAGGCGAGGTCATCTACCGCGACTGGCAAGCGCTGGGCGCGCAATATGTGCTGGTCGGTAATATGGTGCCAAGCGGTGGCCGTATTCAGGTGCAGTTCGCCCTGTTGAACGTGGCCACCCAGCAGCAGGTTCTGACCGGCAGCGTCGGCGGCACGACCGAGCAGCTGCGCGACATGGCGCACCATATTTCGGATCAGTCGTTCGAGAAGCTCACCGGGGTCAAGGGCGCGTTCTCGACGCGTCTGCTGTATGTCACCGCTGAACGCTTCTCGGCTGAAAACACCCGCTACACTTTGCAACGTTCGGACTACGACGGTGCGCGTGCAGTGACGTTGTTACAGTCGCGTGAGCCAATCTTGTCGCCAAGCTTTGCACCGGATGGCAATCGCATCGCCTATGTGTCGTTCGAGCAGCGCCGCCCGCGTATTTTCGTGCAGCACATCGACACCGGTCGTCGCGAACAAATCACCAGCTTTGAAGGCTTGAACAGTGCTCCGGCCTGGTCGCCGAATGGTAATCGCCTGGCATTTGTCTTGTCGCGCGATGGCAATCCTGAAATTTATGTAATGGACATGGGCTCCAAGAGCTTGCGCCGGGTGACCAACCATTACGCAATCGATACCGAACCGTTCTGGGGTAAAGATGGGCAGACGATCTACTTCACGTCTGACCGTGGTGGTAAGCCGCAGATCTACAAAACAAACATCAACAGTGGTTCGGTTGAGCGGGTCAGCTTCGTAGGAAACTACAACGCCAGTCCGCAATTATCTGCTGATGAAAAAACCCTGGTAATGGTTCATCGCCAGGAAGGTTTCACCAACTTTAAAGTTGCAGCACAAGATCTGCAGCGCGGCAATGTGCGAATTCTTTCAGATACAAATTTGGATGAGTCGCCTACTGTTGCGCCTAATGGCACCATGATAATCTTCGCAACCCGCCAGCAGGGTCGGGGAGTCTTGATGTTAGCGTCCGTGAACGGTCGCGTAAGGCTCCCTCTTCCTACCGCTCAAGGCGAAGTTCGAGAGCCTTCCTGGTCCCCTTTCCTGAACTGATGCGGCGCTTTAAAACAATTTGCTTAACACACTGGGGTTCTTGAGGAGTTACATGATGGATATGTTGAAATTTGGCAAGTTTGCAGCACTCAGCCTGGCATTGGCTGTAGCCGTTGGTTGTTCGTCTAAAGGTGGCGACACCGCTGGCGAAGGCGCTGTAGACCCGAACGCTGGTTACGGTGCTGACACTGGTTCCGTAGACGGTAGCTTGAGCGAAGAAGCGGCACTGCGCGCTATCACTACTTTCTACTTCGAATACGACAGCTCTGACCTGAAGCCAGAAGCCATGCGCGCTCTGGACGTTCACGCCAAAGACCTGAAAGCTAACGGTTCGCGCGTAGCTCTGGAAGGCCACACTGACGAGCGCGGTACCCGCGAATACAACATCGCCCTGGGCGAGCGTCGTGCTAAAGCCGTTCAGCGTTACCTGGTTCTGCAGGGCGTTTCGCCTGCACAGCTGGAACTGGTTTCCTACGGCGAAGAGCGTCCAGTTGCTACTGGCAACGACGAGCAGTCGTGGGCTCAGAACCGTCGCGTAGAACTGCGTAAGTAATTCGACATGCGAAATTGCCGCCGTGTTGTAGCCGTTTTTGCACTCAGTTTGCCGCTTCTGGCGCAGGCTGAGATTCCTGTGGTGGATAACAATGGCGGCAGCGCCATGTATACATCTGATAGCAACAACACGGGCGGCGCCTACGTTGGGGGCGGGGCTTCGGCCCCGGCCTCAGCGCAAGGCATGTTGTTCAACCAGTTGCAGCAAATGCAAGATGAACTCGGGCGTTTGCGCGGGATGGTTGAAGAACAGCAAGATGAAATCCGTCGCATGAAACAAGAGAATCTTGAGCGTTATAAAGATCTCGATTCGCGACTGAGCAGTGGGGCCGCACCGGCTGCCACCCAGAATTCAAGTAATGCCAGTGCTGGCACCCCTGAGGCCGCGTCTGGCAATAATGCCGGGCAAGCGTCGTCAGCGGCTAGCGCGCCTGCAGATCCGGAGAAGGAGAAGCTGTTTTACGACGCTGCCTTCGACCTGATCAAAACCAAAGACTTCGATAAGGCCAGCCAGGCCTTTACCGCGTTTTTGCGTAAGTACCCAGACAGCCAGTACGCCGGTAACGCGCAGTACTGGTTGGGTGAAGTGAATCTTGCCAAGGGCGATCTGCAAGGTGCCAGTCAGGCATTTGCCCGCGTCAGTCAGGCGTATCCGCAGCACAGCAAAGTGCCGGATTCGCTGTTCAAACTGGCAGACGTCGAGAAACGTCTGGGCAATACCGACAAGGCCAAAGGCATTCTGCAGCAAGTCATTGCCCAATATCCGGGCACTTCGGCGGCGCAGTTGGCGCAACGTGATTTACAGCGTTTACAATAAACCCATGCTTCAAGCGTTTTCCCAAAGCCCGCGAGAATCGCGGGCTTTTCATTGGGGCTTTATTGCTCGGCAGTAGAGTTCCGGTTCTTTCCAGCAACGGAGGCGGATGGCCTGTTTAGCCGTCACGCCCGTGGCACTTATGCAAAATACCCTGCGCATTACCGAGATTTTTTACTCGTTGCAGGGGGAGACGCGTACAGCCGGATTACCGACTGTGTTCGTGCGCCTGACCGGCTGCCCCCTGCGTTGTCAGTACTGTGACACCGCCTATGCCTTCACTGGCGGCGAGATCATGTCACTCGACAACATCCTCGCCCGCGTCGCGGCTTATAACCCTCGCTATATCTGCGTGACAGGCGGCGAGCCGCTGGCGCAACCCAACAGCATTGCCTTGCTGCAACAGCTGTGCGACGCCGGCTATGAAGTCTCGCTGGAGACCAGTGGCGCGCTTGACGTCTCGTCAGTCGATCCGCGCGTTAGCAAAGTGCTCGACCTGAAAACGCCGGGCTCGGCTGAGGTGGCGCGCAATCGCTACGACAACATTCAGTGGCTGAGCCGTAACGATCAGGTCAAGTTCGTGATCTGCTCGCGTGAAGACTACAGCTGGGCGGTGAGCAAGCTCATCGAATACCGGCTGAACGAGCGGGCAGGCGAGGTGTTGTTCTCGCCCAGCCACGCGCAGGTCTCGGCGCGTGATCTTGCAGACTGGATCGTGGCCGACAATTTGCCGGTTCGCCTGCAACTGCAACTGCACAAAATTCTCTGGGACGATGCTGCCGGCCATTGAGCCGCGAGCGGCTAGTCGAGTGACCACCCGCTTAATTGCCTATTCTTTTTAGCCGGTGCAGCAAGCGCTGCGCCGGCGTGAAACACGCGAGGAAAATCATGAGTGATAAAAAAGCCGTTATCTTGCTGTCGGGCGGGCTCGACTCGGCCACTGTTGTGGCGATGGCCAAGGCCGATGGATACAGCTGTTACACCATGAGTTTTGATTATGGCCAGCGTCACCGTTCCGAACTGCAAGCGGCAGAACGAGTCGCTCGTCAGTTGGGCGTAGTCGAGCACAAGGTGATCGGCCTGAACCTTAATGGCATGGGTGGCTCGGCGCTCACTGACGCCAGCATTGCCGTGCCCGAGAACGCAGCAGGCGCCGCACCAGCTCCCGGCATTCCGGTGACTTACGTACCGGCGCGCAATACCGTGTTTTTGTCGTTGGCGCTGGGTTGGGCAGAAGTGCTGGGTGCACGCGACATTTTCATTGGCGTGAATGCGGTGGACTACTCGGGTTATCCCGATTGCCGGCCTGAGTTTGTCGAGGCCTTCGAGCGCATGGCCAATCTGGCAACCAAGGCGGGTGTTGAAGGCAACGGTTTCCGCATTCAGGCGCCACTGCAGAATATGAGCAAGGCTGAAATCGTCGCGGCGGGGATTGCCCTCGGCGTTGATTATGCCCAGACCGTTTCCTGCTACCAGGCCGATGACGATGGCCGCGCTTGCGGCAAGTGCGACAGTTGCAGCCTGCGCGCAGCCGGTTTTGCTGCGGCTGGTGTGGCCGATGCAACCCGCTATGTGTAAATTTTTTCTTGTTGGGTGTTGAAATCCTGATAAAAATCAGTATTATACGCGCACATCGGGTCGTTAGCTCAGTTGGTAGAGCAGTTGGCTTTTAACCAATTGGTCGTAGGTTCGAATCCTACACGACCCACCAGATATCCTTCGCAAGAAGGTAAAGAAACCTGAAATACACAGCCAATGTGAATTTCAGGTTTTTTTTCGTCTGCAGCTTTTAACGGCAGTCGCGCCTCGTTTGCAGCGGTGGTGCGGTTGCCGGATAACGCCAGCTTGGCGCAGCGGGCACTGCGCGGTGAATGATGCTTTCCATATTAATTATGAAAAACTATCATGCGCGATCTTTTAGGCGCTTCAACTTGTCCTTCGCGCCTCGGGCTGTCACGTGAGTGGTTTCCCGTCTGAATACGTTCACGCGGCCTGTGCGCCGCGTATACTCGAATTTCGTGCTGATAGTCCGTTTACAGGCCAGATGACATGACACAGATTTCCGAACGCCTCCTGGTGCAGGCACATCTAGATGCCAAGCAGCCCGTTGCGCTGACGCCGGAGCAAGAGGCCTTTTACCGGGCCGAGATTGCGGCTGAATTGAAAAAGCAGAACGCCGTATTGGTCGCTCACTATTACTGCGACCCGGTGCTGCAGGCGCTGGCAGAAGAAACCGGTGGCTGCGTTTCCGACTCGCTGGAAATGGCCCGTTTCGGTAATCAGCATTCCGCACAGACGGTGCTGGTAGCCGGCGTTAAATTCATGGGCGAGACGGCGAAAATTCTCAATCCGGAAAAACGCGTGCTGATGCCAACGCTGGAGGCGACTTGCTCGCTCGATCTGGGCTGCCCGGTTGATGAGTTCTCGGCGTTCTGCGATCAGCATCCCGAACGCACTGTGGTGGTTTACGCCAACACCTCGGCTGCGGTGAAGGCGCGAGCGGATTGGGTCGTGACCTCAAGCTGTGCGGTCGAGATTGTCGAGCATCTGATGGACAACGGCGAAACCATCATCTGGGCGCCGGATCAGCATCTGGGTCGGTACATTCAGAACAAGACCGGTGCCGATATGCTGCTGTGGGATGGCGCGTGTATCGTCCATGAAGAGTTCAAGGCCAAGCAGCTTGAAGACATGAAGGCTCTGTATCCGGATGCGGCCGTTTTGGTGCACCCGGAATCGCCGACGGCGGTGATCGACTTGGCCGATGCTGTTGGTTCCACCAGCCAACTGATCAAGGCGGCGCAAACGCTGCCGAACAAGACCTTTATCGTGGCCACCGACCGCGGCATTTTCTACAAGATGCAGCAGCTGTGCCCGGATAAAGTCTTTGTCGAGGCGCCTACTGCCGGCAATGGTGCA
This sequence comes from Pseudomonas marincola, assembly GCF_900682675.2. NCBI lineage: Bacteria > Pseudomonadati > Pseudomonadota > Gammaproteobacteria > Pseudomonadales > Pseudomonadaceae > Pseudomonas > Pseudomonas marincola. Next base: position 1,591,694 of record NZ_LR215729.2, read on the forward strand.
GCGTGCCGCAGTTGCGCACACTGCCCGTGGATGGCCATGAACACGTTGCAGCGCACGTTGCAGTGCCTGCGTGAGGGCAGCAACGAGATTTTCGTTGATCCGGTGTTGATTCCCAAGGCCATCAAGCCGCTCAAGCGCATGCTCGACTTCACACAGGCAGCGCGTCTGGCGCAATCGGGTAACGCTTAACGGGCTTAAACCGCACCGTAAACAAAAACGCCCGATGCATGCATGTGCATCGGGCGTTTTTGTTTATGTGCTGAACCTTTGAATTTTCTCAATCCTCAGGCGCAGCGGCTTTGATTAGTCGCCGCGCTTAGTTGAGCATCTCGTCGATCATTCGCTTTTCTTCGATCATCTCGCGTTGGCGGGCGTCGATGCGTGAAGCCAGCTGGAAGTTATTGGCGGCCCGGCGTTTGGCGAAGTCCAGTTGCTGAATGGCCTGCTTGTAATCACCGACCAATGCAAAATACTCGGCGCGCGCCTGATGCAGGCCGATGGTATCGCCCGTAAGACCGCGAACTTCGGCGACCTGGTTCCACACGTCCGGGTCTTTTGGCCGGCTCTTGAGCAGGTCATCCAGTGCGCGCTTGGCGTTATCCTTGCTGCCTTGCTTCATCAGCAGGTCTACCCGGGCCTGATTCAGCGGGTAGTTTTTCGGGTACAGCTGGAGCATGCGGTCGATTCTTGCCTGTGCGGCGTCCAGGCGTCTGGCGGCGACGTCCAGATCAAACTGGGCAAGGTTGTAGGTGATATCGTTTGGCGCTTTTTTCAGCAGCGTTTGCAGTGCCTGGCCGGCGCTCCGTTGCTGGCCGCTGCGAATCTGTGCGATGGCCAGACCATACAGCGCAGCGTCGTTGCCCGGGTCTTCATCAAGCATGGCGCGAAAGCGCTTGGCGGCAAGGCCGGGGGTGTCTTCATAAATCAGTTGCACGCGGGCGCGCATCAACTGATAACGCAGGGTGTCCTCAATCAGCTTCTGATCACTTTTGTACTGCACGGCGCGGTTGCGGGTGTCGGCAATACGCGACTCAGTAACCGGGTGAGTGAGGAGGAATTCGGGCGGCATGCGGTCGTAGCGATACTGGCGCATCAGGCTCTCGAACATCTGCGGCATGGCCAGCGGGTCGTATCCGGCTCTCTCCAGGTTGAGCAGGCCGATGCGGTCGGCTTCTTGTTCGTTCTGCCGTGAGAAGCGTTGCTGCTCCTGGATCGCGGCAGCCTGAGTCGAGGCGATAGCGGCAATGCCGGCATCGCCTGCACCCGCTGCGGCGGCGACAATACCTGCCAGCATGGCGGCCATTACCGGCAACTGCATGCGCTGTTGCGCTTCAACACCGCGGGCAAAGTGGCGTTGCGACAAGTGAGCCAATTCGTGCGCGAGCACCGAGGCATATTCAGCTTCGGTCTTGGCGTAGAGGAACAGGCCGCCGTTGACGCCGATAATCCCGCCAGGCGCGGCAAAGGCGTTGATTTGCGGGCTGTTGAGCAATACGAATTCGAGGCGACGGTCTTGCACCTGGCTGGTTTCGCTGAGGCGATAAACGCTGCTTTCAACGAAGTCTTTCAGTTGCGGGTCGGACAGCTGGCTAACCTGGCCACGCAACAGACCCAGCCATGCACGGCCAAGCTGATGTTCTTGTTGTGGTGAGACGATGGAGGAGCTGGCATCGCCTAGAGACGGCAGTTCACTGGCCGCCTGAACAGAAAAAGCGCTCAGGCAGAGCAGTGACAGCAGAGTGGGTCGCAGAAAATTCATGCACGAGGCTCTTTGCGAACAAAGGCTTACTGTAGCTGGGCAGACGCGGGTGTGGGAAGGACTGTTGCTGATTCAATTCGCCTTGGCCGGTATTGAACGCACTATTGGGTTTGGAGATTTAACAGGCTTGGCGTATGTTTCGCGGCCCCGAACAATAAATGCGGTGGGCCTCTGCCAGTGCTTCCGCCATTGGTATGTGCTGGCAACGGTGGGACAATGCCCGAAAGCCGCGTGTCTTGGAGAAGTTGTTAATGAATATTGCCGATCAGCCAGCGCTGGCCTTCGATGATGAGGTTGATGCCACTGGGCTGAGTTGCCCGCTGCCGCTGCTCAAGGCCAAGCTCGCCCTCAATCAATTGGCCAGCGGCGCGGTGCTCAAAGTGATCGCAACTGATGCTGGTTCACAGCGCGATTTTCGTGCGTTTGCGAAACTGGCCGGGCATCAGCTGGTTCATGAAGAAGTTGATAATGGTGTGTATCGTTATTGGTTGTGCAAGGCCTGAGCGCCCCACAATCTACTGTTAAGGAACATTGATGCTTAAAGTATTGCGTGACTGGCTGCATCGCTATTTCTCCGATGAGCAAGCGGTCATTCTGGCGCTGTTGGTGGTGCTGGGTTTTGCTGCGGTGCTGACGTTCGGCGGCATGCTGGCGCCGGTGCTGACCGGCTTGGTGCTGGCCTTTTTGATGCAGGGCCTGGTTGCCAAGCTTGAGCGCCTACGCCTGCCGCATTCGCTCGCGGTATGGCTGGTGTTTGCACTGTTCATGAGCGCGTTGGTGCTGATCCTGCTGGTGTTGCTGCCTTTGCTTTGGCATCAGTTGAGCAATCTGTTCAATGAGCTGCCGAGCATGTTGAGCAAGTGGCAGTCGCTGTTCATGATGCTGCCAGAACGCTATCCCGGCGTGATCAGCAATGATCAGGTGGCGCGGGCCATTGCCTCTGTGCAGGGCGAGGCGGGCAAGATCGGCCAGTGGGTGCTGTCGTTTTCTCTGTCGAGCTTGCCGGTATTGGTCAGCGTGATGATCTATCTGGTGTTGGTGCCGATTCTGGTGTTCTTCTTCCTCAAGGATCGCCAGATGATTGCCGAGTGGTTTACCAGCCATCTGCCGCAGCAGCGTTCGCTGATCAGTCATGTGGCGGCCGAGATGAATCGGCAGATCGCCAACTACATCCGCGGAAAGGTTATCGAAATCATCATTTGCGGCGTGGTGACTTACATCGCGTTCGCCTGGCTGGGGCTTAACTACGCGGCATTGCTTGCGTTGTTTGTCGGGCTTTCAGTGGTGGTGCCTTACATCGGTGCTGTGGTGGTTACCGTGCCGGTGGCGCTGATCGGTTTGTTCCAGTGGGGGTGGGGCGATCAGTTCCTCTACCTGATGCTGGTGTACTCGGTGATTCAGGCGCTGGACGGCAACGTTCTGGTGCCCCTGTTGTTCTCCGAAGCGGTCAATTTGCACCCAGTGGCGATTATCTGTGCGGTGTTGCTGTTTGGCGGCCTGTGGGGCTTTTGGGGTGTGTTCTTCGCCATTCCGCTGGCAACCTTGTTCAAGGCGTTGCTCGATGCCTGGCCGCGGGTCGAGGGTGTTCAGCAACCAGACTGCCCGCCGTTGCCCGAGCCGCGTTAATCGCGTGGTCCTAGCGTTGTGCGCTGACTGAAAAAACAAAACCCCGATACCTGCGTGCAGTTATCGGGGTTTTTGTTGGTGTCTCGCTCAGCGCTGTGTGGCTGACGCTTAGCCTTTGTTCAAGGCTTGTGCGGCAGCCAGTACCGCGTCGACATGGCCCGGCACTTTAACGCCACGCCATTCCTGGCGCAGTACACCGTCCTTGTCGATCAGGAAGGTGCTGCGGTCAACGCCCATGTATTCCTTACCGTAGAGTTTCTTCAGTTTGATCACGTCGAACAACTGGCACACGGCCTCGTCCTTGTCGCTGATCAGTTCGAACGGAAAACTCTGTTTGGCCTTGAAGTTCTCGTGCGACTTGATGCCGTCACGCGAGATGCCGAATACCTGAGTGTTGGCCGCCTGAAACTCGGCGTACTGGTCACGAAAGCCCTGACCTTCGGTGGTGCAGCCCGGCGTGCTGTCTTTCGGGTAGAAATAAATCACCACCTGCTGGCCTTTGAGGTCAGACAGTTTCACGGTTTTTCCGCTGGTGGCCGGTGCTTCAAAGTCGCTAACCGGAGAGTCGATTGCTACAGCCATATAACCTCCTACTGATTTTGCGGGCGCCACGGTTCGATCAATGCGTCCAGATTCAGCGCATCGGCGAAGTCGAGGAACTGATCACGTAGCCAACTGATTTGCGTGCCGGCGGGCAGGGTTACTGTCAGCGTGGCATTGAGCATCGTGCCGCCGGTCTGCGGGGCTTGATAGGTGTCCAGGGTAAGGTTTTCGAGCTCGACGTTATGGTCGAGGAAAAACTGGCACAACTCGTTGAGAATGTCCGGGCGGTAAACCGAGCTCACATACGCCACATACGGCAGCGCTTGCGGGCGCACGTCTGTGGGCGCACTGCGAATCACGTTAACCGTGAAATCGTGCTTCTTGGCCAGGCCAGGCAGGCTTACTTCCAGGCGTGCCAGGGCGTCCCAGTTACCGGAAATCTGTAACACCAGGGCGCTGAACTCGCCATGCCGGCTCAGGCGTGTGCTCACCACGGCGCAGCGGTTTTCATTGCTGGCGCGGCACAGCACGTTGGTCAACTCCATAGCGTTGAGACCAAGTGCACTGATAACGAGAAATTGTTCGCGAACTGGGGGGGTGGACATGCAGCCTTCCTAAACAATGGGCGATGAGCTGGAAAAACGCGCTCAAACAAAGCCCGAAGGGTAGCGAAAAGCACCGCCGAGGGGAATGCCAGTCGTTGCAACCGCCGCACATTTTGCAGGGCGATAGTCGTCATTTCAGCTTAAAAGCCAGCGGGTGGGCCATTTGGTAGCGCAGCGCTGAGCGTGAAATTTATCCTCGCGCCTTGCGAGTGGCCGGCAAATTGCCGGATGGCAACTGTCAAAGTGGTTAAATTGATGAAAAATCAGGGCATCTGATGACTCATCAGCGGACTTGTCTTGTGCAAGGCTGGTAGCGCCAGTACCATTACGGCTCTCTTTTTCCGGCAGGAGTGGTTGCATGATTGCGGGCAGTATGGTGGCACTGGTTACGCCCATGGATGCGCAAGGCGGTCTTGATTGGGACAGCTTGAGCAAACTGGTGGATTTCCACCTGCAAGAGGGCACCAACGCCATTGTCGCGGTCGGCACCACAGGTGAGTCCGCGACTTTAGAGGTGTCTGAGCACATTGAGGCGATTCGTCGCGTAGTCGATCAGGTGGCGGGTCGTATCCCGGTCATCGCCGGCACGGGCGGTAATTCGACGCGTGAGTCGGTTGAGCTGACTCGCGCCGCAGCAGACGTTGGCGCAGACGCCGCGTTGCTGGTTACGCCTTATTACAACAAGCCGACTCAGGAAGGCTTGTATCTGCATTTCAAACATATCGCCGAGTCCGTTGCGATTCCGCAGATTCTCTACAACGTACCGGGCCGCACCGTTTGCGACATGCTCCCGGAGACCGTTGAGCGTCTGTCGAAGATCGACAACATCGTCGGTATTAAGGAAGCCACAGGTGACCTGGACCGCGCACGCGAAGTGCTCGACCGCGTCAACAAGAACTTCCTGGTTTATTCCGGTGATGACCCAACCGCCGTTGAGCTGATGCTAATGGGCGGCAAGGGCAACATCTCGGTAACCGCCAACGTTGCGCCACGCGCCATGAGCGATCTTTGCGCTGCTGCCATGCGTGGCGACACCGCCATTGCCCGCGCCATCAACGATCGTTTAATGCCGCTGCATAAAGCGCTGTTCGCCGAATCCAATCCGATTCCAGTGAAGTGGGCTCTGCATGAAATGGGCATGATGCCGGATGGCATTCGCCTGCCACTGACATGGCTCAGTGAGCGTTATCAGGAGCCGTTGCGTCAGGCCATGCGCCAATGCGGCGTGTTGGTTTAATTGAGGAATTACTGCGCATGAAGCGACTGGCCGGACTCACAACACTTGCACTAATCATCTCCAGTACCAGCGGTTGTGGCTGGATCTGGGGTGAAGATGGCTATTTCCGTGACCGGGGTAGTGACTACCTCACCGAGCGTCAAACACCTCCTATGCAATTGCCTGCCGACGTGCAGAGCAAGCGCCTTGACCCACTGTTGCCGGTGCCTGCGCAAATCAACGACAGCACCGCAACCGGTGAGTACGAAGTGCCGCGCCCGCAAGCCATTGCAGTCACAGAAGACGTCAGCGAATACAGCCTGCAGAAAAGCGGCAAGTCGGGCTGGATTCTTGCCCGTCGCGTGCCGGCCGAAGTCTGGCCGGTTGCCCGTCAGTTCTATGCTGACAGCGGCTTCAACATCGTTGATGAGCGCCCGCAAACCGGTGAGTTCAGCACCGACTGGCAGCCGCTCAGCAGCCTGTCTTCTGGCCTTGCCCGTCGTCTGGCAAGCAAAGCCAGTGACATCGAAGAGGGTGCAGAAACGCGCGTAAGAGTGCGTATCGAGCCAGGCGTGCAGCGCAACACCAGTGAGGTTTTCGTGGTCAGCGCACAGCGTCCTGCTGGCAGCACTGCTGATGTCGCCTTCACGCAAGGCAGCGTCAATCCAAGCCTCGATAATGCCCTGCTCGACGAGATGCTCGTGAGCATGGCGCGTAATTCGGAGCAGGGCGGTTCGGTTTCCCTGTTGGCTGCACGTGACTACGATGCGCCAAGTCAGGTCAGCATGACCGAAGACGGTAACGGCAATCCGGTACTGCATCTGGGTTCGGACTTCGATCGCGCCTGGTCTGGCGTCGGTCGCTCACTCGAATCGGGTAATGTGCGGGTAGACGACATCAACCGCAGCGTTGGCGTTTACTACATCAACCTCGCCGAAGGCGCCAAGGTCAATGAAGAAGAGCCAGGCTTCTTTGGCAGCATGTTTGGCAGTGAGCCCGATGAAGAAGAAATCGAAGCCCGCGCCGAGCGTTATCAGGTTCGCCTGACAACCGTTGGTGAAAGCGTTCAAGTGTCTGTAGAGAAGGATATCAACACCTCGGCCCCGGAAGACGTGGCCCGCCGTGTGTTGACTATTATCCAGGACAACCTCGGCTAAACCGTCAGGCGGCGCGTGCGTCGTCTGTTAGTCCGAGACAAAGCCGGCTGAAGTGTTCAGGTGCTCACGCATCGAAACCTTTAGCCGGTTTGCCTTTACCGGTCGCATAACTCGGCGCGGTGCAGGTTCCACCCACATGTACTGGGCCACCTCAGGCCCGGATGAAACCAATAGGCGCAGCGATGGTTACGCCTGTTTCGTTTGCCAAAGACGGAAGCCCCGATATGACGACGCCAACCTCCCTGAGCCTGAAGAAAATCTACTCGGGTAAAGTCCGCGACCTCTATGAAATCGACGATAAGCGCATGCTGATGGTCGCCACCGATCGCCTTTCCGCGTTCGACGTGATCCTCGACGAGCCCATCCCCGAGAAGGGCAAAATCCTCACTTCGATTTCCAACTTCTGGTTCGACAAACTCGCAGGCGTGGTGCCCAACCACTTCACCGGCGACAAAGTCGAAGACGTCGTCAGTGCTGCCGAGTTGCCGCTGGTTGAAGGTCGCGCCGTCGTTGCCAAGCGCCTCAAGCCGGTTGCTGTAGAAGCCATCGTGCGTGGTTATATCGTAGGCTCCGGCTGGAAGGAATATCAGAAGAGCGGCACCGTCTGCGGCATCCAGTTGCCAGCTGGCCTCAAAGAAGCTTCAAAGCTGCCTGCGCCAATCTTCACCCCGTCGACTAAAGCCGCTGTTGGCGACCACGACGAGAACATCTCGTTTGAACAGTGTCAGGCTATCATCGGTGCCGAGCTCGCTGAACAAGTGCGTGACACCGCCATCGCCCTGTACAGCGCTGCGGTCGAATATGCTGCGACCCGCGGCATCATCATCGCCGACACCAAGTTCGAATTCGGCCTCGATGAAGACGGCACCCTGACCCTGATGGACGAAGTGCTGACCCCCGATTCCAGCCGCTTCTGGCCGGCCGAGAGCTACGCCGAAGGCAGCAACCCGCCGAGCTTCGACAAGCAGTTCGTACGCGACTGGCTGGAGTCCACCGGCTGGAACAAACAAGCCCCGGCGCCAACCGTACCAGCAGACGTCGCGCAGAAAACGGCCGACAAATACCGCGAAGCCCTGACCAAGCTCACCGCATAAGTTAGGTAACTGTTCCTGGCTGCACAGAAGGGCGCGAAAGCGCCCTTTTTAATGCCCGCCGAAAATCGTTCTTCACCAGCGCAGGCGCGGGCTAATCCGCTCAAAACACGCAAGCACCTGAAAATATGCGAAAAATTTTGCTCAGGGGGTTCGCCAAACGCCAACAAGCTGCTATTATTCGCGCCGCTGTGGGAAGATGCCGGAGTGGCCGAACGGGACGGATTCGAAATCCGTTGTATCAGCGATGGTACCTAGGGTTCAAATCCCTATCTTCCCGCCATTATTCAAGGGCTCCAGAGGTTTACGCCTCTGGAGCCTTTTTCGTTTGGGGGATTTTTGGGGGAATGACTTCGCGTGACATTCCCCCATCCCCCAAGCTAAAGTTCGTGTATGGCCTATTACGAAAAACGCGGTGAAGCCTGGCGCGCCCAAGTTCGGCGGAAGGGCTACCCAACACTATCAGCCACCTTTGATACCAAGGCAGAAGCTCAACGCTGGGCCGCAGGTATTGAGGGTGATATGTCTCGCTCACGATATGTTGATCAGCGCGAGGCTGAGCGCACATCGCTTGCCGAGGCGCTGAAGCGATACCGCGCAGAAGTCAGCGATCACAAGAAGGGGGCCAAGCAAGAGGCCGCACGCATAGCCCGATGGCTAGAGCATCCTTTGGCTGACAAATCCCTTGCAGAGATCACATCAAGCCAGTTAGCAGGCTATCGCGACGAACGAATAGCGCTCGGTGCTTCGGGCGCAACGGTGCGCTTGGATCTGGCAATCATCAGCCACCTATACACTGTCGCGTCAAAAGAGTGGAATATGGATGGGCTAAACAACCCTGTTCATAACCTGCGCTTGCCGTCGACAAGCAAGTCTCGGGATCGGCGCCCAACAACAGCTGAGCTGGAAAAGCTCTACGCTGCCGCCGCAGACATTCATCCTGAGCTTCCGGTCATCATTGCGCTTGCTGCGGATACTGCTATGCGGCGTTCAGAGCTGGTGCTGTTGCGCCGGGAGCAAGTGAAGGGGAAGGTGGCCTATCTTGAGGACACAAAGAATGGTCAGCGCCGTGCCGTACCGCTATCAACGCGGGCACTTGCGCTGATTAAGGGGCTGCCTGCGCGCCTCGATGGCAGGCTGTTCAGCCTCAAGCCTGACTCAGTATCGAACTACTTTGCACTCGCTCGCGATGCTGCGGGCATCGAAGACTTGCGGCTGCATGACATGCGGCACGAAGCAACCAGCCGTCTATTCGAAATGGGGCTTCCAGTGATGGAGGCTGCCGCAGTGACCGGGCACAAGACATTGAGTCAGCTTGCCCGGTATACACACCTCCGTCCAGAGGATATTGCAGACAAGCTCGGCTGATCCTGCCTGGTATCCCTATCACCCTGCCGCCCGCAATGTCGGCGGCGCCTGTCGAGGTCGTCCGACCTTGGGTGCCTTGTGTTCGCCTGCCTCGTATTCGCGCAGGAAGCGCCGAACACTCTCAACCCGCCAGCACACCCTCGCACCCTGCTTGAAGTATGGCGGGAGCCAATCCGGCCTGGATTGGACGGCGCTCCGAATCGATGACTCGGTGCGCCCCATAATCTTCGCCAACTCTGGAACATGGACAATTTCTGGCTCGATCATAGATCACCCCCAATCAGTTCAGCCGGCACCATCGCCGTGTCGCCCAGCATGGCCCTGACCCGTGCGCGACCGAATGCGATGAGTATCGTGGGGCCGCTGGAAAGTCGCATAGGGCGCAGCGGATCGTATGGCTCGCCCTTGCTATATGCAAAAGACCTGATGACGCCGGAGTTGTTTTGAACCGCGCCGTATGACCGGCAGTGCGCATCCATCAATGGTCCGCCCTGGCTCCAGTCGGTCGATGGTCGGTAGCGAATCATCCCGCGGCCATCGACCTGGAATACCCGCGGCCCAGTGCCGTACTCGCCTCGTATCACCTGCAGGCTCAATCTTTCTGTGGTGCCGACGAGCCAGTCCAGCGTCGGGCCAGTTGCATCGGCAACCTTCACTTCGATCATCTGGTTCATGGGGTTTGCTCTTGCATGGCGGCGTCAACAAGCCGGTCTATTTTTTGGCCTGAACAAGTGAACATATCTATCAGCTGGTCGCCGAAGAACTCGCTCTTGGCATTATCTTTCAGCCACCTATACCTCCCAACATCCCGCTTTAGCTCTGCTCGTTCGGCGAGTAGAGCGAGGATAGTTGCGGGGTTCGCGGCACGGAAATAGCGCTCGCCTGCGCCAAACTCTGACCCGATGCCGTAGAACTGCACCCCGATAGCATGGTTGTCGAAGTTGCAGTAATCGTTCTCAAGCGAGGCATATCCCTCGCCTCCGCATACAGGACAGTCGATCATTGCGCCAGGGTCCGCCTTGATAATTTCCTCTGCGTTATCTAGGTCTTGAGGAGTAGCGGATTTCGCCAAAGCCTCAAGCTCAGCCACTAAATCATCGGTTATCGTTGGTGCAGTCATAATTCCTCTCTACCCATTAGCGGGGAGTTGGTGGGCTAGGCAGGCGTATAAACTTCGCCACGCCGCTCAGCTGCAGCCTTGCGATACATTTCGTGGGTGAATACTGAGTCAGGCTCGCGCCCCAGCAGCGTCATGCTGTAGTTGTTGCCCTTCGCACGATGCTGGCCGGCGCAGTATTTCTCAATCAGGTATTGGGCTTCGAACTTGTCACCTTCCCCCGCAAGAACTCCCGCGCCGACAGTTCCGCCTTTCCAAGAGCCCTTTTCTGTCCCTGTTTCGCCATCGAAACGGATATCCATTGATAGGAATGTGCGGCGAGGACGAATTGCGCCGAAGTACTTCTTGATCCAGCCCGTACCCACCCGATAGACGCGCTTTTCGAGGTAGCAATAAGCGCGTATCTCTTCGCCGTCATGATCTCTGAGTAAGAATACAAAACGGATCAGTGAGTCCTTTAGATTGCTGCTGGCCTTGTAGTCTTTCGGTTCAACGCGCTCGATACCGTCAGCGCCGCAGATGGTTGACGATTGCAGGTCGAACTCTGTCCAAGGAAATGAAACATACCCCGACTTACTCGTGATTGAGTCGTGAGTCTGAGCACCATTGCTCCAGTGGATTCCACTGCGCATCAGGTGAAATCCATATTCGCGGTTAAATATTTCGAAGTAGTTCAGATGACCATACTGCTCGATCCGCTTAGCTTTTTGCTCGGGCGATAGGGTCGTGAAAGTGCGCTTAGCTCTGAAAGGGTTTAGCAGCTTAGGGATGGATATGTAGGCCGAGTACCTCCATACCTGGGCCACGATCTTGTTACCTGGGTATTCATCATCGCCAGACTGGATTAGCAGCCCGACAATGCTGTCTTTCTGTCCTTTGTAATACAGATCGATAAAGCGCAGGATCACGAATTTTTCTTGGTGTGGATTAACGCGAAACACGTTGGCTGACAGCCATGCTTTGATTAATGCGAGCACAGTAAATCCTCCCGCCCATAGGGCAGTGATAAATAGATAGGGGTTTGAGCTATGCAGCGAGGGTGGGGCGGTTACTCGGCTTCCATCGCCTCAAGCCGAGCAAGCATTTGCTGCTGAAGCTCTGCGAGTTCTTCCGGGCTACTGGCTGGCATAGGCACGAAGGCAATGCCGGCCTTTATAAGGTGATTCGCCGCTTCCAGTGACTTGCGTAGATCGATTTGGCTTGCGCGATTCATCACTTACCCCTATTTATCCGTTGGGCTTTTCTTGAACGCGAACACTACATAGCCCGGCTGCTGCTTGTAGTCGAGCACATAGGTGATCACGCCTTCAAAGGTGCGTCCGCTTCGGATCGTCGTCGGCGCTGAATCGCTCATCTCGATCAATTTGAACGTATCGCCCCGCTGAAATCCCCGGTCGCTGTTGTCTCGTATCTCGAAAGTCTTATCACCAGACAGAACAGCCTCAAAGAATGCTTTCCGAATCTTCAAGTCGTGGTGCATCACTCAACCTCCTGCGCCGCTGCGAGCATGGCTTCAATGTGCGCAAGGCTTGCCTGTGCGTCCTCGTAGTACGCTGGATCGCAGCCGCGCATGTTTGCCCAGATCAACTTCTGGCAGGCGTCTAAGTCGCGGTGAATCTTTTTCAGCTGATCAACCGGCACAAGCGCATAGCCTTCGGGGATTGCGCGGCGGTTCCATTCCGCAAGAGCGGCAGTCTTCCAGTGCGGCCATTCTTTGTAGTCGGTGCGGGTGTCTGGCCCTACAGCCCCACAACCACAAACAACAGCGCCATATTTGAACCCGCCATCGGTTAGCGTGTGGCTGTCATCTGGCGGATTCTCCCCACAAAACGGACAAGCCTTTAACTTGCTCATCGGTCGTTACTCCGTTGCTGGCTGGTGCAGTTTGTGCAGCCGCCGCCAGGGGCGCACGCGCAGGATATCTGGTCTTCAGTTGTAAGCTGCTGGTTTACAACTGGCCCTTCAATTGGCGCCCAGGCGCGGTTACTGATCTCATCCTTGAACAGTTCCAGTGCGGTAATTGCAGAGTTATACCCGCGATCCCAGTCTTTCGGCTTGCTGCGCCTCTCGGCTTTTAGCCGCTGAATACATTCAATAACCGCCAGCTCGCCGATCTCACGCACCTTCTTTTTGCGCTTTGTTTCAGCTGTGCGGCTTTTTTGCCTTGGGATATTCATTAGGCACGAAGGGGTATACAGGTTCTTCATACATCACCGCCTTTTCTTGAGAGGATGGCGCGGATAGTTGCCAGCCCATTGCTGCCCAGTGCGTAAGCTGGCGGTTCGTCGCTGACAAACCCGCTGAAATAACGCTCTACACGCTCCAGCAACTCCCGCTCTACAAGCACCTGGGTGGTGGGGATGGCTGGCGGGGCGGTAAGCGTTGCGCACGGCAGCTTGTCGTCACGGGAATTGCTCGCAGTACGCACGAACAAGTGCGCATTCCACGCGGTTGAAATCTGCGCCCAGCGCCGTAATGCAGCAGGGCGCGCCCCCGCACCCGCGAACACTTCGTTTTCTCTGTCGGCATCATCGAACACGATCATGTGCGGGCACTCTTCCGGCACCTCCTGACCCTGCGCCTTCTTCACCTGCTCAAGCTCGGCCAGTGCCGCGTCGAGATCGTCAACGGCTGCGTTGTATAGACTCTCAAAACTTTCTGACTTGAGTTGTTCAAGCTCGGCAGTAAGCCGCTCGATTTCCTGCGCCTGCTTGTCGTAGTCGGAGGCATAAACAAACTGGCCGCCGGATTCCTCTAGATGCTGCCCAAACATGGCAAATCGCTTAACTTCACTCATACCTGCCTCCAAATCTCAGTATTGGTCCACTCATCCCAGCTAACCCGCTTCGCCCGGCGCTCAGTGCTGCACAGATCGACGAACTGGCCGGGGAGGATGCGCACTACCTGGTGAGTGATATTCGTTGTGAGCTGCAAAGCAGTGCGGGGCAGGCCAGCGCATTGCTCGGTGATGCGCCGCTGTACTGCGCTTTCGATCATGCCGTTCATGCTGCAGCCCTCGCCTGAATGCTTTCAGCCATGACGATCGTCATTTTCAGCTTCTCTGCCACGCTGACTTCAAGCTGAGCCCCTTTTGAAATCCCCCAGCCCGGGAGCAGCGCAACGCTGTCACAGGTCAGCATCTGGGCAAGACCCCAGCGCAGGTACTCTTCCCAAGATTCTTGAGGCGGGTTCTCGGCAGGCGACTCAACGTCGAAGCCCAAACTGCGCAGGCGATCAGCCTCGGCGTGGAATGCTGGGTAATTGAAGTCCGGGCAGCCCGTCATGGGGCCGCTGAGGTATATGCGTTGCATAGCTCACTCCTTTACCGGCTGGCATCTAAGGCAGCGGCATTCAGTGATAGGGAGGCGGGGAGAGGTGCGGCAGTAGATGGTCATGCCTATTCCCATCCGTGCATGTAAGCTGGCTCAGTAAGTTCGGACAGTTCTTGTCGCAGGGTCTTTTCGAGGGTGACGGTCACTCCCTCGTCGATGTCGAATGCCTGGGTGTTGTCGAGCATCTTGTCGCCGACCAGCTCAACTTCACGGGCGGTGAACTCATCGTCTGGGTAACCGCTGTGCTCGCATAGAACCTTGATTGCGCCCTCTGGCGTGTAAGCGGCAACAATGTCGTTATCGCCTACTTGGTAGGCTTTAAGGGTTTCAGTAGGCATGACTCTATCCTCGCCATTGGCGTGATCGGTGAATTGGGAAGGGTTAGCTTTGATGCGGAAGAGCAGGGGTCGACTCAATAAACCCCGTGCTGGATGCTCCGGTTACATTCAGGAAGGCAACCTCAACTTTGGCTGAATCAACCAGAACACGGCCAACATCTGCGATCGCTCGGGCGCGATCAATGTCCATTGGCTTTGATTCGTCTTGAAGTGCCTCAAGCGTCGCGAACAAGTGGTTGCGAAGGTCAGTCATTTTGTTTTTCATCGTCTCTCTTCCTGATGGTTCGCTCGAGCTTTTTCTGTAGTCGGATTAGATCCTTTAGCTCTGGCGGATATCGGTGGATAGAGTTGCGCCGGCAGAGCTCAGCCCGCGTCAGCAACTCAAGGTTATCGATTGTGATGTTGGCCTTGTTGCCATCCTTGAACGCAAGCGCATGACCGGGCGGAACCGGGCCATTTACTGCTTCCCACAGCATGTGATGCACAAAGCGATAATCCTTTCTTGTGCACTTGGTATCGGTCATCTTGCGCTGCAGATACCCGTCCTTGGTCAGTCGCTCATGGCCTATTGGGTTCCAGTTGTGAGGGTTTTGGCCTTCTTTGAACTGGGTCTTTACTGAATTGCCGCCGGCCTTCCAGCCTTTGATGCCTGCATTCCATGGGGTCTGGCCTTTTGAAAAGCGATGCGCGGCTCCTGGGTTATCGCCCCGCCGCAGCCTGCAAGCGTGTTCGCTCGCTAAGTAAGCCGCACTGCGTTTCAGCCCCAGACTGTGCGCTTTGTAGTAGATCGAATTCTTATCTCGCCCTAGAAGCTCGGTTAGGCGCTTCATGGGAGTGTCCGGGTAGTGCTCGATAAGCAGGTTCGTTTGCGCCTTCGACCAGTGAGCCCTGGGCGATGCATGGCGCATCGCACCGGCCACCGCCTCGTCAGCGATCCCAGTGGGTGTTTTCATCGACTTGCCTCTAAAACAGGTCTAACTGAACTTCGGCCGCTTGGCTCTGAGGTGGGGGGAAATCTTGACGCGGCAGAGCTACCAGATGTGGGCCGGCGGGCTCTGTAATCTCTGCTGATGGCGGCACATCCATTGCGCTGCCCAGGGCGTAACCTCTGGCCAGCTTCTGCGGCCACATACCAAGTGCATGTGCGGGTGTGATCCAGCGCTCTCGCTCTTCGACCATCAACGTATTTCCGAGAATCACAATGGCCGGAATACCGAGCAGACTGAACTGCAGATATGCCATGTGAACCGCTCGTTGATCGATGTCTTGAGCGGTAACATGCATGTGCTGCTGATAGTTGATGCCGATCGCCTGCATTGCATCTGCCATCGCCACAACCATCGCCCCGGCCCCAACGGTAGGCTCGCTGACAGTGACAAACCCTCGCTGCTTAATGATCTCCCGCATATCAGCGCCATCGCCAACCTGCAATTTTGCTATGGCCTGAGACACGCAGTAAGGCGTGAAAAACTGACCTCGTGCGCTGTTGCCCAACTCCAGCTCACTAAATACCTGGCCAAGTACATCCCCTGGCTCAAGCTCAAGCGTCACGACCAACTCTGCGAGTATTTGCGGAAAACGGTTCACCTCATCTTTGGTGTAGCGTTTCACGATGCTCATATATCGGGCTTCGCGAACTTCCCGTTGCATCAGGTCGATTGAGTTCGATATCGCCAGGGCCGCCAACTCACAGAAATCCCTAAACACGTCATATAGGTTGTGCTGGTAAGCGTTGGCATTTAGGAGTTTGATTATTGTTGCGCGATGAGCAGCTGGATTAACTATCTTGATGCCTTTGGCGGCAGCATTCATATTCAATCCTCAACGATGCGCGCCGCCTCTTTGCGAGACTCGCGCATGCAAAGCGCTTCGATATTAGGGCGCCGGAATAATCTCGCGGCTGCCATCTGCCCGCATTGGCGTGATGATCTGCTCAATCTCCATCCGCTCAATCATCCGTGCCGCGCGGTTGTAGCCAATCTTGAGTTTGCGCTGGACTGCTGAAACAGAAGCGGTGCCGCTGGATTTAACGAACGCCACCGCATCCTGATAGAGAGGGTCGATCTCATCGTCTGTGGGCTCTTTAGAGTCGTCGGCTGGCAGCTTTTCCTGATAGCCGAACAGCTCGCACAGAGCTTCGACTACAGCGACTACCAGCAGCACTTGGACGCCTGCGTGGTGAGTCCATGCTTCTGACATATCGTCGAAGTCATGCGAATCATCATCCTCCTGCGCCACAAGCTGAATGCCGCGGAGATGGAAGTCCTTTGTCAGCTTGAAGCTGATGGCGTCGGCATGGACCAGCTCAAGGCGCTCGGCCTGCATGTCACCAGCAAGCGCTTCGATGACTCCGTTTTTGGCGTGGTCGAGGTTGTCCAGGTCAAAGCTTGCCTTGCCCGCTTTACCCTTCATCACCACAGAATCGCCAACCTTGAAGCCGTTGAACGCTTCTGGCTGGCCGTCAAAGTGATTGCGTAGCCGAGTGGTAAGGCCGCCCTTGATGTCGCTCACATGGATTGTGCTTGTCTCCACGGCGCCACAAGCTTCCACCAGGTGGTAAAGGGCGTAACCAGCGAGGTCTTTGCTGGTGCTCGGGACGATTAATGTGCGACTGTCCTGGTGATAGAACAGGTCGACCTCGGTGCGCTCAGGCAGCGTTGACTTAATGAGGTTGCTGATAATCAGGTCTTTGACCTCTTCGGCTTCGTCCTTTTCCAGAGGCCGGCCAAGCTCTTCCGCCCGGGCGGTTAGTTGCTCAGTCAGCGCGAGCTTGAGCGCCCCTACAGGCAAAGGCTTGGCGTCACGGCGGAAGCGGAACGAATAGCCGCCCGCAACCTCAGAGACAAGCAAACCGGTGTGCGGGTTAGGGATAAAGCCGCTCGATGACTGCATGGACTCAAGCACTGGGTGAAAAGGCTTCTCAGCCAGGTGCTGCTCAAGTTCCTTGGCCACAGGAAGTGAGGCGCGGTAAACGATCGCGTTCTTGATGAGCTTCATGGTGACTCCAAATAATCAGTAGGGGTATGGCGCGGGGTTTGATTGGCGTCCGTTGAGATTCCTCACGCCGCTTGGCACTTGCGCATGAACCGCTGCGCCACCGGATCATCGGTAAAGTAGGTGCGCAGAATGCGCTGCACACGGTCATCGGAGCAGCTGCAGGCCTTGACCAACTCCTGCTTCTTGGTGATGCGCGGCAGTACCGCTGCGATCATTTCAATAAGCTCAGCATCCTGCTCATACAGACGGGCAACGCGGTTTGCTTCATGCGCCTTGCGGGTTTCGGCGAACTGGTCAGCCGTCTTGCGTGCCTGGTTGTTGAACATCACCGGTTCAGATCGAGTGCCGATGCCTACTTTCTGGATGCGCCCGCCACGCGCCAGAAACTCAGCCTCTAAGCGCTCAAGCTCTGTCTGGTGGATCTGGAAGGGGCCGGTCTTGCAGCACGCTTCGGCAGCACCTGCCCAAGCATCAGCTGAGGTTTTGTCTTCTTCGATGGGGGCTAAATCGGTCATGTCTAACACCTCAAAAGAAAAAGGCCTCGATTGAGGCCATTTTGGTTAGCAGATCAGGCAGCGAGTGCCGCGATACGGGTCGATGAACGGGATGTCATCATCGAAGCTGTCGTAGTCGGTGGCTGCTGCGCTCTGCTGCTGTTGTGGCCGTTGCTGCGGCTGGGTTCTTTGTGGCTGTGGTTGAGCCTGGCGCTGCTGGCCTTGCCCGTCGCTGGCAAACTTGATTTCACTGCAACGGCAAACCAGCTTCACGCCAGGGCTGCCATCGGCTTTATTGAACTGCTCGATATGCAGGTCAGTGCCCGAGAAAAACACCTGCTTACCTTTGGCTAGATACGGAGCAAGCGCCTCGGCTTGCGCACCCCAAAGCGTTACCTCGTACCACTGAGTAGGCTTTTTGCCGTCCTGACCTTTGCGGCCATAGTCGATGGCGACCGGAATGCTGCAAACAGCAGTCGGGTTTTGTCCGCTGGTGTAGCGAAGTTCTGCGTCACGGCCAATTCGGCCAAACTCTGAAACTGGCATGAAATGCTCCTTATTAAGCTGCAATGCCTAGAACGCGGTGCATGCGCTCTTCTAGCAGTTCGTTAAATGTGGCCACTCGCTCAGACAGCTTGCGAATGAATGCCTCGTCTCGGTATGCGCGCTTTACGAACATCGGCATACCTGGCCAGTAACTAATGAAGTCGATCCATTCGCGCTCACTTACCCACAGGCCGCTCTGGCATTGCGTGACGTGCTCTTTTGGGATTTCATTAGCCAGGATGACGCCGACCTGAAACTTTGGGAGCTTGGTTTTGATTTCCGTAAGGCCGTCAGTACCGACCAGCGCGTCAGGTGAGTAGCCTATTCCGTGGTTAAGAATGATCCCGACTGACTGCGTGGTTACTTCCTCGCGCGACTCATAAAGGCCGCGGGCAACGCCCTCAAGCTCATGGCCGCGAATAGTTGCTTTCGTCTGAAACGGTATTTCAGCCGCTTCACCGGTGATGCGCTCACCAATTAGCTGATCCATGTAGGTGAACGCCGCTACACCAAAACCAGCTTCGCCTTTCCCGTTAACCAGCAGTACGTCCAACTCTGAACAAGTGGCGATGCCAAGGCGCAAGGCAAGCCATTCGGGTGTTCCCTGATCAATGTCAGTGATTACCTTCATTCTCTGCCCCCTGGTCTGTCTGTGCGTTTTGGTTTGCTGATTTGGTTAGCATTCCAAGGACCTGATCAAATACTGCCTTTTCGACTTGCGCAGGGCTGCCATGGATATTTGCGAACGCAGACTTGGCTTTTTCGCTGCACTTTTCCAGGAGCATGGATATCTGCGTTGCCTGGGCCGAAGTGACGCGAGGTGTTACGGCTGCTCCATTGCCGTCATCGTCTTCGCCGGTTGTTGTGATGTTCAAAAGCATGCTTGCTGTATAGCGCTTGCCGTAGCTGACACTTGATGCGACTGCCTGAACGCCGTTCTTGCTGCCGCTGGTATCTGCCGGAAGAAGAAGAGAGGTTGACTCGCGGTGTCCGCCGCGATGGCTGAGTACGCCTTCCACCTCAATGCCTTTTTCGTTGCGCGGCGTGCGGAAGGTGATTGCGAACCCATGAGCAGCCAAAACAGGCTTGATCATTTCGTTAATGTCTTCCCAGAGCGCGTACGTGCTTTGAATGCGGCCGCTCTTGTCTTTGATACCGCCGCGCTCACCGATAACCGGCAATTGCTCCTGCATTACCGCCAGAGCTTCATCGTATTGCTGCTTGGCTTGGCTGGCTTGCATCCGCTCATGCATGGCCATTAGCCGCTCCATCTTCTCAATGTCGCACTGAGGGTCTGCTGCTGCACGCTGGATCACTTGGAGAATTGTTGCTGACTCTCCGGCCTGAACTACTGGTGATGTATCTTGGCGCTGGGCTACTGCGTTATTCATGAAGCACCTCAATAGGTAATAGAGATATTCGGGATCAGGCGCTTTGCAATCAGCGTTACAGCTTGCTTGGCGCAATCCTCCGGCATTCCGCCGGCAATGAACGCCGCCAATGCTTCGTTATTGACCGCTTTCTTGTGAGCTACATCAGCCTCACGCGCTGCCGCCTCATCAGCGATGCGCTGTTGCTCTGCGGCTTGGCGCTGGCGCTCTCGTTCTGCTGCTTGTTCTGCTCGGGCGTCAGCGTCACGCTGGGCCTGCTCAAGGCGCGCCTGGGCTTCTTGCGCTGCCTGTGCTGCGCGCTGCTCGCCCTCAAGACGTTCACGCTCTGCGCGCTCAGCCTGTAGCTGTAGATCACGCTCACGATTGGCGGCGGCGTCACGTTCGGCCTGTGAGGCTGCTTCGGCATCACGGCGCGCTTGGTCGGCGGCCTCCTGCGCAATGCGTGCCTCGCGGTCTTTTTGTTCCTGCTCGGCCTGCTTGCGGCGCAGCTCTTCAAGCTCTGCCTGTTCGGCTTCCTGCTTCTCACGGGCAGCCAGGGCTGCGCGCAAAGCGGTTAAAGCCTTTTCTTTGGCGCGATGCGCTTCGGCCTCAAACTCTTCGAGGTTTTCATCGATGATCATCGCTTCAACTGTGGCGATGGAGCCGCGCACATAGTCAGCGGTATAAGTGCCTGCCTCGGCGCCGCGCTCGTTAAGTTCGTCGATAACTGCCTGGTGGCTGTCAATCCGCGCATCTTCTGCGGCCTGCCATTCGGTCAAGGGCTGGCGTGTTTCGTCGCGCAGGGCATCCATAGCGGTCACGAACTCGCGAAGTTCAGCCTCAACCACCTTCGGCATTTCTTTGAGTTTGCGAAGATAGTCACGGCCTGGCTTTTCAACTGCGGTCTTGGACTTGCTGACCTTTGCAGCCAGAGAGGCGATGCGCTCACGACCCTTGCGAGTGCTAACGTCTGGCACCTCAGTGGTGACCTCAGCCTTAACCGCATCAAAGAACTGGCTAAGCCCGCCAGCCACATAAATGGCCGGTGCGTTTTCTTCGCTGATATCTTCCAGCGCCACTTTTGTTTGTGCGTTCATATTCAATTCCCAACCAGATAACTGTTAATGATCTGCGGCACAGCTATTGCCGCGATAAAGACGAAAGGGCCGAATAGGGCGTCAATCCAGATTGATAGGCGGCGGGTGCGCTGGTGAGTGCTCATTTGCCACCCCACTTCACGACAAGCCAAAGGTCAACGAACTGGCGCTCCTCTGCACGCACCTCGCAGGTATAGCCGAGCGACCTCAGCTCTTTCAGGATGGCAATACAAAGCGGCGGGTAATCGCGCTCATTGCAATAGGTGCTGGTGCTAAACCCATAATCTCGGGTGGTGTATTCGTACTTGCCTTCCTCAGCAGCCTTCTTAACTCCTGCCAGAATGGTTTCAACTGCAAAAGCAGGGTCTTTTGCCTGCGCCAGGCTTTTGGCTTCTGATGCTGTAATTCGATCGCTCATAACCCGCCCACCACAGCAACCGCGAAACACCAAATCCCGCCCAAGAAAAAGGCCGTAGAGATAAGCATCTGAACGGCCTTGAGTACGTCGATTGTGATTGTCATGTGGGCTGCTCCTGCAATGCGGCATGAATGGCCCTGTCGATCAAGGCGCGCCGTGCTAATAACTCGCTGACCTTTGGGTTTGCGATCTTCAAAGCCCGGTGGTGATTGCGCTGGCTCAGCATCAGCTCAAGGTCAATGAGTAAGTCGTCGGTAGTGCTGGGCACAAGAGGCGTAGTCATTGCTTAAGCGCCTCCGTTGCCTTGGCATCCAGATCAATCGCCAGCGCGTCCTGTAGCGGCTCAGCCAGCAGTGATACGTTTTTCTTGCACATGAACCGGGGTTCAACGTCGATCAAGCTAAGCACCTCAGTCCAGAACGCTTTGCGCTGCGATGGTGAGGCGTTGCCCATGACTTCTTCTAGCTGCCGCCAGGTGAGGTTGTCGCGCAGCCGGTCTTGCATTTGGTCGTGTGCGCGGCGGGCTGATTCATCGGCGTCAATGGCGCGGTAATACTCAGCCTCAGAGCTGCTTACAGTGCTGATTGCGTGGTTCATGATTCACCTCGGAAGTAGTCAGGCGACAACGATTGATGCGAGATATGCCCGGCAATCCCGAACACGATCAGCAGCTGTTTGAACCTCAGCTCCTAGCGCTTTCAGCGCGCCAAGGTGGATCATTTCGCGGCCACGAATTAGCGTGCCTTGATAGGTCCTGCTATCACACTGCGAAACCGCGACGGTTACGCCATTGACCGTGACCGAGTAGCCCGACTGGCCGTTGTGACAGCGAACAGTCGCAAGGCGGTTAGTGGCAAGCGCAAATGCTTGTTCGGCGAGATCAAGCGCATCGGCTGCCTTTTTGATCGATTCCGTGTATTCGCTCATGTCGTTCTCCAGCGCATAAGTCGAACACCCGCCCACCTGCAGACCTTCCGCAAGATTCAGATGGGGAGCGCTCGCTTATGCGCTTGATTGATTTAGATGGCGAAAGCCCCGCGATGGGTGGGCGGGGCTTTCTATTTAACAGTGCGCCATAGTCATGCCAGCGCTGGCAGGAGTTCACATAGCCAAGCCCTCTGGTATCGCGCCGTTAAAATGGCGGGCGCTCGCTCTGGAATTGATTAGGGGAGCCATCCTTGGCCCATGAATAGGGTGCATTGAGAATGGATGGCCGGAGGTGAAACCGGCTTGACTATTAGCGGCCTTAGTGACACCGGAGTTTCGCCGGGGCGAAGGTTTCAGCCGATTATTATTGGGCTCGCCGTGGTCATCTGGGCGCTTACTCACTTTGCTAACACCACGATTCCCGCGACCCATCAGGTCTTACACTTGCGCATCACCACTGCGCGATACACCCATTCTCAATACATCCTCAAAGCCCTTACGCCGTGGCGGGCTAGCCCACTCATTGCCGCGCGCGGCGTCATGCCTTGCGCGGTGGCTCCCGTGTCGTTGCGGGACTTGGTTAGGCGTCCAGTTTCTCAACTGTTATGCGGTAGACTGGAACGCCATTAGCTGTGACAACTACCGGCGCGCCATTTTGAATAACGTGCATTGCTACGGCCGCACAGGTTTCGCCAGTTACGTCTGTTTTGTTGCTCAGCCATGTCTGACCATTCTTAGCGACGCCGCCGCAATAAATTCGATTGGTTAGCGGTGATGGTACAACGTGCAAGTTAGCCATCTATCTGCCCTCTGTTTTGGCTGGTATTGGTTGATTGATCTGGCCGGTCGCAAATCCGGCTATCCTCTTAGGCCGTCAAAGCCTTACTCTCTGCGGACGGTCATGGCCCCGTGGTTCCGCCGATTACTCTTAGTCCGCCTATTTGTAAGCGCGGAAACCATGCCTCCGGTTGTTCAGGTGCGCTCGGAGTTACGTTGCGCTGCGTGTCTGCTTTCCACGCCGCAGATCAATCACCAATAACAGCCTCGGTGTGCGTTAAACAGCTTTAGCTAAACCGCTTGGCGAGTTACGCAAAGGCTCGCGCCAGTTCTTATTGAAGTCAGCCATTGCCAACTCTGGCGTATCGCCAAAACCCGCAACGCCGCTTTGAAGATCGTCACCGTAAAGCGCGCACCACTGATTGCCGTCGACGCTGATAGATGGCCGATAAACCGTGCTTGGTGCTGTCATCTCTTCCTGAATCGAACAAATAGCCATGCGAGCTTCGCCGCTGGCCATTTCAAAAT
Organism: Pseudomonas marincola; assembly: GCF_900682675.2. NCBI lineage: Bacteria > Pseudomonadati > Pseudomonadota > Gammaproteobacteria > Pseudomonadales > Pseudomonadaceae > Pseudomonas > Pseudomonas marincola. Next base: position 1,615,000 of record NZ_LR215729.2, read on the forward strand.
AGTGAGCAATGTTCATGTCGCGGAACGATCGCTCAACAGCGTCACCAACATCTAAATTGCCCATCTTGCTGCGCACGGCATCAAAAATTGCTTGGTATGAATCGCTCATTTCGCTTCTCCCGTTTGATCAACAGAGCGCCCTCATGGAAGGCGCTCAAGTAATCATTGGGTCTTGCTCACTCTGCGCAGCTACTGGCTTCTTGCAGGGCGTCCAACATTTCAAAGATCACACAGCTCTTTGGCTGCTTATGGCTACCAGTCGGTCTCCGGTTAGGAGGCTGGTGGGATCTATCGCTCTTCCCGTGCGTTCCGGCGATTCCGTGTGGAGTCCGGCTTGTTTGTGTTGCTGCCGGCGTTGACCGGCGTTGAGGTAAATTTACCACATGGTTAATGGTCGTCAACCTGTAAATGGTAAATATTTACCATAAAGCGAGGTTAATTCAGGTAAATCATTGATCCTTAAAGGGATTAAATATTTTTCGAGGGGCGAACCGGTTCACATTGACCAGTTGCAAGCGGGCGGGATGGCGCGGCAAGGAATCACAGCCACAAAAAAGCCCGCTCAGAGGCGGGCGCGGCGATTCGGAATTTCAGGCTAGGGCAGGGCGGTTACCTGGCGGCAAATCGCGGGCAATAAAAAGCCCGCTGGGTGGCGGGCTAGTTGCTGAGTCATAAGACTAGTGCAGGCATAGGGCTGCATTCGCGCCTACCAAGGCAAGGAGGATATTGTATAGCGTGGCCTGCCGCTACCAACCGTCCTAGCGCTCACTTCAATTGTAAATGCCTGATTGAGATGGGCATTGATGACTGCGGGATCTTCTACATCTGCTGCAATCCTTCCGTGGATAACGATCCCGTCCTGGGTTCTGAACTCGAACCTGCGCTCAGCAGGAAAAGCGCCTAGAAACTCCCCAGTGAAACTAACAGTCATCTCGGCGATATTTTCTATCCCAAGACGTGATCGACTGATGCGGACCTGATCCACGCTTGAGAATGAGAAAGTATGGTTTTTAGTGGAGACTGAGCAGAACGCATCATAGGCTATGAGTTTGTCCAAATAGTCTGACACCATGGTTATTGCGCGAGTCCCAAGCCTTGACGCGGGCTCCGAAAGCTCTTCGTCGCTTTTGGTGGAGGCCTCAAGGAGCTCAGCAACAAGTTCGAATGCTTGCGAAACAGCCGTAGTGCCCTCTAGAGAAAGTTGCGCCTCAGGGCTAGGGGCTTCTTCAAATTCAAATCCAAATGAACCTAATGCCGTTCCGGTTATCAGGATTTGATTTTGGGGTTTATTTGGAATGGGCCCGAAATCGTTAAGGACTCCGTTCATTGATGCGGCAATAGCTGCAACTGCATCAGAGAACCTGGCAGTAGCAACCGCACCGAACTCAGCGACGATCCCATGCACTCCACGAACAGGTCCGCCACGGTATGTGACGATAGCTTTCGCAGGGGAAAAGGCTCCACGCCCAGGGTCTCTCAGGCTTGCATTAATCTGATCTTTTCTAGACTGGAGGGATAGTCGCGTGAGAGTGCTTAAGCCGGTTTTCTGCGAAATACGATCCAGAAACCCGACTTCTGCCTGAGCGTGAGTGAATTCAGTTCTGTTCATTCTGGAGCTCCTGCCTACGAATCCCCAAAAGGGTTGATGCTTCTTGATCAAACCCCGGGTCTAGCCTAACGCTTAGAAACCCTTTCCACTGCAAAGTTCGCCTGTGCGACCACATACTGTACCAGTATGTGGATAGCTCAATTAGGGTTTCTGGATTCACTGACAGCTCGACTAAGTAAAAATCAACCTTGTAATTAGCCTTTATCCAATGGTTGTTAGTGAGTATTTTGACGTCTAATGGCTGCAACGACTGCTCGATTGCCAAAGGGATGTCAGCAAACATAACTACGTCCATGTCGTTGGGCGGGCGCCCTAGCAACATTTCAACGTCCTCCATGAAGCTACCGTCGAGCCATTGGAAGCCAGAGGTAATTCCCATTCGATGGACTTCAGCTCGATGAGCTAGAAACCCTTCAAGGACATCACATCTTTCTATTGTAGTTGAATACCTATCAACGACCTGCCTGACATCCGTCGAATATGGTGATCGAGTTGGCGAAGTCGGATCACTTTCGTCGATAGGCGGGATGATCCCCTGATGACTCCATAGTGGTATCAATGTCAACTCCATAAGGTCGAGCTTATTATGCCAAATTGCGCAAAATCGCAAGTTGGCATATTTTAGGCGGTCCGGTTTTTATCATTGGCCGGCACGACAACTTCAATCGCAACCTTGCAAGCAGGACTACCTCTAACCCGAAGCCTTCGCCCGCACTATCCGCTCCTCATTTACATCCTGAACGAGCACAGCAAGTTTATCCTCGGCCGCATTGAACACTGCGCACATCTTTAGCACAGCCTGCGCGTCTGCCTCATTCCCAGCTTGGCTCAATCGTTCAGCGATGCGCATCAGCTCGACGGCTGACCACTTGAGGTCGGAGGCGATACCTTGAAGGTCGCGCTTTAATTCTTGCTCAGGTTTATTCAGGCCCATGGTCGCTCCAGTTAAGGCTGGCGCCTCGCTCACTCACCCACAATCTCCTTATACCGGCGCTGGTAATCCTCGTAGCTCAGCTTCTCTTGCTGGAGTAGCTTAATGCGTTGATCCTTGGAAAGCGCAGCGCTCCCGGCCTTCGACAGAGCGGCTGGCTGCTGCTCAGGAGCCCTTGGAGCCGCGCGGACTTCGGCAACAATCTCTTTTGATATGGCCTGTATCTGCTCTTCGGTCATGGCTGAGAAGACGCCTTCCCATGCAGTCGAGCTGGTGTTGTACGTCCGTGAACCGTAATTGGCGCCAGTCAAAAGGCTGGAGTAATTGACCTTCGATTCTATCCAGGCGTTACCGCTCATTATGCCAACGGCATACCTCGTACCCGCAGTCAGGTATCTGAAATTGCTTACGTCGATCACAATCAGTACGCCCGGCTTACCCTCAGCGCGTGGCGTTCCTGCCTGCTCGGTAACTCGGTAGCCAGCGGTAGACGCTTCGCTTTGCATGGCGCCGCGCCATTCTGTTTTAAGCCTTCCCCAGTCAGGATGGGCAAGCACTCGATCGGTCCCTTGAAAGTTAACCACCAGGTTCGACCTAGCGTCATCGGGGAGGGCAACGCTGGCCTCTTGGCCTTTCTTGACTGTGGCCGCGCAGCCGGTCATCAGGAGGACGCAGGCAATTAACGCTAAATTCCTGATCATTTCTCACCCGCGGTATTTTGGTGCTGCATAGAGCCTTCCTTGTTTTTGGTTTTATGGTCCGATAATGCTGTATTTCTTGACGACCTCGTTGTCATCAAAGAGCACCGAAAGAGTCTGCTGCTTCATGCCCGAGCCAAACGGGCCAACATGGATGTACATCCAATTTGCAGTTAAAAGACCTTCTTGCGTATAGGTTTGACCTACGGGATTGCCCAGTTTAGCGGTAAGGTCGGATTTGGTTGTCTGGCCAACGTGAATGGACTGCAGAACATCCTGAGTTATCTCAGTTCCGCGTGTTGCACAGCCCGCCAAGAGGAGCACAAAAAACAGTGTCAATAAACGCATAACATAATCCCTGTCAATTTATTGCTAATGGAATGATCCAGACCAAAAGACCCGGCCAAGAACCACGATGTCATGCTCTTGTACCTGGGATTGGCTGTATTCCTCGTCCGGGTGCTCGTCTCGATTGAAGCTGCGCAGCCTTAGCCCGCCGCCGGGGAGTCGATACACCTGCTTAACTCTGAGCTGCCCGCCGTGATTGACCGCGTACATGTCACCGTCAATTATGCGTGTATTGCCAAGATCAACTCCTACGGTGGAGTTATTGCGCAATACCGGCTCCATGCTGTTGCCGGTGATTGATACGCATCGCGCGTTCGCCGGGTCTATACCCTGATTACGCAGACTGTATTTGCCAAACCGCAGCCGTCTTTGCTCGTTCAGCTCAACTGCCAACCTTCCGCTCCCTGCAGACAATTCAACTTCCTTAAGAAATGGGATAGCAACAGTATCTTCAGGAAGGGGAGTCTCATCACCCCAAACCTCGACTTTTCCGCCCATCACCGCTTCAGAAGGGTCAGAGATCAATTCAAGCTCGCCACCTTCAGGTGCTCGGTCAAGCCATGCAGGCTCAAGCCCGCAGATCCTCTCGATTTCTCGAGCCATTTGCTCACTGATGTTTCGGTGATGCTCAGCTTTTTTGGTGAACATGCGGGCGATATAAGACGGTGCCCTGCCTATTTTTCCGGCGAACACAGCGTCGACCCCGCCGAACTGATCATCAATCAGCTGACGCAGGCGCATTTGTCGAATTTTACGAATATCCATCGCTCGATTAGATATTGAAATCGCAGGCCGGTAAATTCCCTTGACTTGGTAAACATCGCTGGTAATCTTGCTGGTAAATGAACCAGAAGGTAAATTGCGATGGACTTCTCCTCTTACTACAAGAAGCTTCCTCGGGGTGGCAAGAAGCGCCTCGCGAGCATTCTGAATATAGAACTTTCCTACCTCTCCCGACTTGCTTCCGGCAATCGCGGTATTACCGCAGAGCGGGCCATCCAGATTGAGTCCGCCACTGATGGCGAGATCACGCGCCACGAATTGCGCCCTGATTTTCCGTGGCGCGAACCTGAACGCTCAGCCGCTTAACCGCCAGCGAACTTACTGCGCGGTCGAAACCATCCTGCGCATCCGTTCTCTGGCAAGGCCGTAGCAACTCGATATTTCGCTCAAGTCTGGCAGGTAAGTGGAGTTGAGCAGAAAGCGGCATCAGCTCAATCAAAGCCGCGATATGGCAACGCAAGGCAAGCAGTTCGCCTTGGAGTGTTTCAACAGTAGTCGGGCGCATGGGGAATTCCCTCTCGGCTTATTCAGTGATTGCAGGTTAGAGGCCTGGAGGCCAGAACAAAATGTCCAGCCCAAGACAAACCCACACCCAAACCCGAGACGCCGTTTTGCGCGCCCATGCAAACGACATGATCGCCCGCACCAACCTGAGCGCTCGCGGTTTTGCTACTGCGATTAGCCAGTCATTCCACGCGAGCATTTGCGATGCCGATGGTGAGCACTCGGTTCCCAACTTTGAATCCATGAACACCGCAGACGCTGACACGTTCATGAAGGTGAGCGACACATGGCTCAAACGTGTTCAGCGCTGGCTTAGCAACGACGTTGATATCCCGTCGTGGCTTGAAGAGCCATGGGTAACTGCGCTGCTGCCTGAATGGCGTGAGCGCTGCCTGATCGAATTGTCAGCCCGTTACGGCCTTCTGGCTGTTCGCCCTGTGTCAGCTCACTCAGGTGATGCCATGCAGGTCTTCGCTGGCATTTCTACCAACTTCGGGCACTTGGCCGGGATAGGCGGGGAAGTGTTTGCAGATGGCGTGTTCGACCACTTGGACGCATCGAACGCCGGCGCGATGGAAAGCCACTGCCGGGCGCTTGCCGCTTACTGCGTAGCGATGGCCGACAAGGCCGCTCAGATCAAAGCGGTTCACTGATTCCAGAAACAAAAAAGCCACCGGGCAGGGTGGCTAATTCGTTACAGCAGTAAGTGAGGTGATTATGGACAGCACAAACCAAAACATCAATACCTGCTCTACCCAGTCAGCATCAATTCGTAGCTGGCTTGAGGCCGGTAAGACCATCACAGCAGGCGAAGCCCTAAAGCAGTTCTCATGCTTTCGCTTAGCTGCCCGCATCAACGATCTGCGCGCGGAAGGTATGCAGATCAGCTCTCGGCAGATTGCCGTCACCAACGCACAGGGCAAGAAAGTACGTGTCGCTGAGTACGAGCTAGCCAAAAAGGTGTCGGCATGAGCTTTCAAGCAATGGCTTGGGCGGTAGACCTAAAGCTGCCCATGCGAGAGAAGTTCGTCCTGCTGATGCTGGCCAACCGCACTAACCACGACACAGGTCGTTGTGACCCATCACATAAGCGCATTGCCGAAGATTGCGGGATGAGCGTATCAAGCGTTAAGCGTGCCATTCAGGTACTTGAAGATTCCGGCTTTCTTGTCACCGAAAACCGCTCGGCCAACAGCGTTAAATTGCCAAACCAGTACCGGCTTTGTCTTGAGGTTGGGGTGGGGTCACACAGACCTGACCCCGTTCAGGATGAACCTACCCTAGTTCAGACTGAACCCACCGTGGGTTCACGGGGAACTGAGGGGGTAGGGTCACACAGACCTATAAAACAGGAATCTTTTAACCAGGAATTAAACCCGGAATTAAACCTGAAAGAATTACCGGCTGCGGCAAGCGCTACCGGGCTGGTTGTGATCGAAGGCGGTAAGCGTGACAAGCCTCGAGTTGAAATTCCTGCCGATATGCCTGGGCCAAAAGATCAATCCTGTAAAACCTTTCGCACCTGGGCCAACTACGCATTTGCTTACCGGAAGCGTTACTCGGCGTGGCCGGTCTGGAATGCTAAGGTTGGCGGCCAGGTTTCCCAGCTAATCGACCGCCTTGGCGCTGAAGTGGCTCCGCAGGTTGCCGCGTTCTACTTGGGGGTGAACGACGCCCGACTGATCAGTGACTGCCATAGCCTGAACGGTTTGCTGGCCAAGGCTGAGTCACTGCATACCCAGTGGGTGACTGGTCGCCAGATCAACGGGACCACAGCCCGCCAGATGGAAAGCACTCAAGCCAATATCAACGCTGCGCAGGAAGCATCCAGCCGCATCATTGAGAAGGGGGTGAAGAATGCTTTCCTCTGAAGAGCTATCTCAACTTGTCGGCGCTGTGTGCGCAACGGCTGAAACGCTAGGGCAAACCATCAGCGCAAGCGCTGCCGAAATGATTGCCGAAGATTTGACACATTACACCGTTGCTGAGATTGCTGGTGCGCTTAAGGCGTGCCGCCGCGAGCTGACCGGCAAGCTGACCTTGGCGGCGATCCTGCAGCGTATCCAGGCCGCCGATGGCCGCCCTGACCCTAACGAGGCATGGGGTATTGCGCTGGCTTCATCCGATGAGTCGGACAGCGTTGTTACCACCGAGGAAATTCAGCTCGCGCTGGGTGCCGCACGACCAATCCTGTCAGCCAAAGACAAGGTTGGTGCGCGTATGGCGTTTATCTCTGCCTACGCCCGATTTGTCGACACCGCCCGCCGCGAAGCAAAGCCGGTTAAGTGGTCCCTGTCGATGGGCTTCGATCCTCAGCGACGCCTTGTGGCTGTTCAGGAGGGGGTGCGCATGGGGCGAATCTCACAGGAAGCGGCCAACGAATACGGCCTGCAGCTAACCCATGAGCCAATCACAAATGACGGCTTGGCCATTGCTGGATTGCTGACTGGCAGCCCTGTGGCGCCACCAAGCGAGCATCTGCGAGAAAAGTGGCAGGCAGTTCGCAAGGCCATTACCGAAACAACCGAGGCACGTAGGAAGCAGGAGAGCATGCAGGCGGCTCGTGAGCGCAAGAAGTTACGTGTTGCCCGCGCCAAAGCTGAACGAGCAGCTATCAATGCCGATCAGTCAGGCAAGGAGGCTAGCAATGCATAAGCAAACGATCTTCAAGCATCAGGGTTACATGATGCGGTCGCACTCCGAAACCCGCTGGGCTGAAGTCATGGATGCGCTAGGCATCCAGTGGATTTATGAGCCACAACTGGTTAAGACCCGTCATGGCTGGTATCTGCCTGATTTCTACCTGCCTGGTGCAGGGATTTATCTTGAAGTGAAAGGACCGAAGCCTTCGCAGCTGGAAATTGATAAGGCTCGCGATTTGCAAGACGCTGCAGGTTGTCCGGTCATATTTGCGTGGGGAGATATGCGGACATGCGGACTAGAAGTGATTGGTGGGTATTTAACAGCCCTACACCAATGTGGCGCGGTGCTTTTCACTACTCACGAACTAGGAAGTGTTGTCCGTGAGGGGCTTGGGCAGCCATATCAATCACGGTTCATTCGGGCGGGAATTAAGCGGCCAGCACCCAGCGCCTCATTGATGGGCGACATTCTTGAAGAAGTTCTTTTTAGGCAGCAAGACCGTAATGAACAAGAGCAGGCTAAGGCTCAGCATCACGCGAGATTAAATCAAGTGCGTATTGGCGAATGCCGCCAGCAATCGAAAGCAGAGTGGGCACTGTCTGCGTTATTGCGTCGCTCGGGTCGCTCGATGGTGGCCGCATGAATCGCCCAACCCAAGACTTCCTGCAATCGCTAGAGCGTGGATCTCGAGTAATCGTCGATCAGGGCCAAAACGGCCAGGTAACCGGAAAGGTCTCGAAGATCACTGAAAAACTGATCTTTGTCCGTCTCGGCAAAGAACTGCGCCGGTTCACTCGCGAAGACGGCGGCACATTCCAAGCGCCAAGCCCAAGCCGTTCATGGCTACTACCTGTGGAGGCCGCCTAATGGCTGACGTAATCGATCAGGCGAATGACTACGCCGAAGTAATGCTAAGCAACAAGATCGCAAGCCGAGTGGTGTTTGCAGGCGTCAGCGCTACCCGTTGCACCGATTGTGACTGCTTGATCCCTCGCGCACGCCGTGAGGCGGTGAAGGGCTGCCAGCTCTGCGTCGACTGCCAGCAGATCGCGGAGGTGCGCCGTGGATGATTACGAGATCACCTATGTGCGTGACTTCCGGCAGTACGGCCGCACCGTTAAAGCGTCGTCATTTGCTGAGGCTGAATCGCTGTGCAACGAAGGCGAGTTTGTTTCGGGCCTTGTGGTGCATGTCAGCCAGGCAGATGAACAGCTTGTCTCTGATATGCGCAAGCGTGTTGGCGAGGCAGTGCGGGAGGTGGCCCATGGTTGACAAGATCAGCGTCAATAGCGCGCAAAAGCTATCCGAAGCCATGAAGCAGCTAAACAATTTTTACAAGGCGCACAAGTATGTAGTGGTTACTTTCCGCCCGGGCAAAGACCGCACGCTCGATCAAAACGCCCTCTGGTTTGCGCTTTATCAGCGCATATCGCAGATGACCCAGATCGGCGACGTGGACGAGGCTCGCAAGTACTGCAAGTTGCATATGGGCGTACAGATCCTGATGAACGAAGACGTGGATTTCCGTGCTGCGTGGGATCGGACCATGAAGCACCTGGCCTACGAGGAGAAGCTGGACCTTATGGGCGGAAATCCATTGTTCGGCCCTGATGGCTTCCCGGTAACCCGGCTGTTCAACCGCGCCCAGGGCATCGCATACACCAATCGAATCGTTGATGAATTCACCGCAAATGGCGTGGTTTTCGATGACCTGTTAGGGGAGGTGGCAGCATGAAATCCAAGCAGAAAGGCATGAGCTACGTCGATTCCATGATCCTGATGATGATCGTTGCCGGCCTGTGCTGGTGGGCGCTTATGGCTGGCGTTGAAATGGCGAAGGGGGTGATGGCGTGAGGTCTTCTCGAATTCTGATTATAGGCTCTGGCGCCGCAGAGTTAGCTGCCGTGCTTCATGTGCTGAGAGAGAAATCCGCTAGTGAGATAGGGGTAATGCAGCGCCTCGGTGAGTCGCTTCAATCGCTGCCTGTTCATCCTGTTTGCTCACCAGAAGGCGAGACATTTGCTTCATCAGATCCGTTCCACGGCGGCGGGCGCAGCAAGGGTGAGAAAAAGCGAGCGCGCAAGCAACGGCGAATGCTGGGGAGGCACTAATGAGTCTCCCAGCCAAGCAGCCAAAGCCAAAGACCTGCAAGAACAAAGCATGCGCCGCCAAGTTCGTCCCGCAACGCCTCGGGCAATCGGTATGCAGCCCAAAGTGTGCACTGGCAACCAAAGACGTTAACCAGGTTAAGGCCCGCAAGGCATTGGCTCAGGTTGAACGTGCGGAAATCAAGGTTCGGAAGGAGAAGCTGAAAAGCCGCGGCGATTACATGCGCGAGGCCCAGAAGGCATTCAACGAGTTCATCCGCTGGCGCGATCGGGTCGCCGGTCACAACTGCATATCAAGTGCGCGTCCACTCGACTGGGCAGGGAACGCAGTAGATGCCGGGCACTATCGCAGCGTCGGCTCTGCGCCGCATCTTCGGTTTGATGAGCGCAATTGCCACGCCCAAAGCAAGCAGGACAACCGCTACTTATCCGGCAACGCAGTGGATTACCGCATTGGCCTGATCAAGCGCATAGGGCGCGAGGCAGTGGAGGCGTTGGAGGCCGATCAAGCCAACCGCAAGTACACCATCGACGACCTGAAAGCGATCACGGCCAAGTACCGGGCATTGGTGCGCGAACTCAAGAGGGCTGCAGCATGATTCTGACTACAACCATCCTTCCAGAAAAAGAACTTCCCGAATTCCTCGAGGGGATGAGCAGTTCAACGCGAGCGTGGACGCAAGATGCTGCGCGTGGGCAGTGCGCATGGATTTGCGCTGATTGTTGCATGACCTTCTCGAGCGGAATGCCAGACGAGTGCGCCCATAAGGATCAGCGCTGTACTCAGATCATTCAGCGCGATAAGCGAGAAGCCATGAGAGTGGGCAATGAACCTTCCTGAGCCCGTGAACCACATGATCTGGGATCAGAAAAGCAAATACCGGATCGAGTCGCCCGAGGGCTACATGATCAGTCGCTCAAGAGTCAGCGAAACGGCAGTTGTTTATGTCGCCCGGGCGCCAAAGACCGCGCCGATTATCTATGCCGGCCAGAGCCTACAAGACGCAAAGACCGCTTGCGAACGACACCAGCAGGAGAATCGTGATGGTCGATAACGTAACCCAGCTTCGCCAGCCTCCGACCGTGCGCGAGGTCAACGAGAAAAACGAGGGCCTTTTCGAATCCGCCGTAATCGAGGTGGTCAAGAAGGGCATTGAAGACGGCATGACCGAAGCGCAAATGGTTGGCGTCCTTACCTTCATCATTCAAGAGGTTTTGCCTTATCCGATAGCGCTGATTGATGGGGAGGATGATCCGGCATGAGTTACCAAATCCAAGATACGGGCGCCGGTCGCATGCGGTTCCACATTACGCGCCCCGGCGAAACATCACCGAGCTTCTACGTGGATACCGAGGCTCAAGCGCATGAAGTGATCGAGGTCGACAAGCAGCAGTCGATTGGTGAAAGCGGTTTTAAGCGGTGCCCGGAATGCAGTGCCGAGCATTGTCCGTGCATAGCAGGCTGAATAATTAGGGTTTGCAGGGGAGAGCAATAATGTCCGTTTACCGAGATGCAGCACACGCCATAGCCCGAATCATGGCAATCGAAACCATCGACGGCACGAAGAAGGCAGCGTGGCAGCGCCAGTACGAACCGGGTTTCGCGGAAGAGCCGCCCGCATCTAACCCTTGCCCGCTGAGTGATTCTGAGCGCCTGACGCAAGACAGTATGACGCGCAGTCGGCTGCACAAGGAATTGAGCCCGGTGCTGTGGGCGGTTCTAGTGGCCAAGTATTCGATTAACGATATAGAGCGGGCGCAGGCCGTGCATTACCTTGTACCGCGAGTAGTGACCCCGGCACACCATCTTTTCCGCATGAAGGCGGTAACCGCCTGGGCAATCCCGCAGATGCGCGGCCAGAAGGGCGCCAAGCGTTCAAGTGGGCTGCCAGATTCGTTCTACGAGCTGTCTTCTTGGGATGCAGACGGCACTCCAGAGAGTACTCTTCGGCGGTGGCGGGTGGCGGTTAACCGTTGGCTGGAGAGTCAAGTTGATGATGCGTTTGCGGACGTAACCCGCGTTCTGCAGGGCAGTAACTTGATATTAAAGGCAGCCGCCTAGAGTCCGGTTGTGGTCGTATTTGTCCGGTTGTCGATATTTCTGCCAAAAATAGCTTTACAGCGAATGATCGAGTGATCATAATTTTTCCTAACTTGCGGTTTGTCCGCTCAAAAGCCCTGCCATAACTGGTGGGGCTTTTTTATTGCTCCAGATTTAAGCGGGTACGCTCAAGGTGAGTCGCCGGCCTTCCAAGCCGAGCTGCTGGAGTTCGAATCTCCATATCCGCTCCATTTTTGGCGAAAGCCGCGCATGAATTCCTGTAACGGGAGAGCCCAGCATGATCAAGTCATGTGTTCTGGCGCTCCTGCTACTCGGCTGCGCCCCTCATTCTGATTACGACCGCACCTACAGCATCGATGAGTCGAACAAGGCTCGGACAAAGATGGCTGTGTGTGCGCTGGCAGTTAAAAAGCTGCCCTATGATCTGGATGGAAAAACGCAAAACCGACTTTATAGCCAGTGCCTTACCCATTTAGGCGCGGCGATCTGATTTGCATACCCATGCAACCCCTTGCCCGCCACTGATCGGGCTTTTTTATTCCTGAATTCCGGCCCGCTTGCTCGCCTCTTTGCTCCGAGCGGATGGCGAAGTATTGCGGTGCCGGATCTAAACGATGCGCGGGCTCGGCGATGAGCCAAGGTAACGCCAATGAGATCAAGACCTATGACTGAGCCAGCCTCTACCGCGTTCGGCGGCATCGCGCTTTACAAGCTGGGGCTTCTTAGTGCGTTCTCAGCCGTGCTGGTGACGATTGTCGTAATGGCAATGACCCTGCCAAAGACCGTCCGCGAGTTTGTAGCCGCAATGATCTCAACTGTGGTTTCCAGCCTCGGCATTGGCGCCTTCGTGATCCGCTGGTTTGACCTGCAGCATTGGGCGAATGATGACATTGGCCTGGTTGCTTTGGCGGCGGTGATATTCGTTTGCGGGCTTCCGGCATGGGTGCTGGTCCGGGCCCTATTCGTTTATGCAGAGCTGCGCAAAAGCATGAGCCTGATCGACATGATCAGCGAGATTAAAGGCGCGGTGTGGAAATGAGCACGCCTGCCGAGATTGACGTTGTAACCCGGACTGTATGGGGCGAAGCGCGCAGTGAGGGCACGGCTGGAATGGTCGCCGTTGCCTGGGTAATCAAGAACCGCGCCGACAAGGGCGGCTGGTGGGGCAATACACTTGAAGGCGTGTGCCTGAAAAAGTGGCAGTTCAGTTGCTGGAATGACGGCGACCCGAGCGCCCCCTACCTGCGCGGCCGTAAAACCATACCGCCACGCGAATACATGTTGGCCCGTGAGGCTGTCGTTGCTGTGCTGGATGGTCACGAAACAGACCCAACGCTGGGCGCTACCCACTATTACGCCCCGCGATCAGTGAAAGAGCCTGCATGGGCCAAGGGTGCGACCAAGACCACGCAGATCGGCCATCACATTTTCTTCAAGAACGTCCCATGATCCTCGCTTACTTCGTCATCGCAGTGCTGACCGGCTTATCGCTTTGGTTCGCCAGCGTGACAGTGAAGCGGCATCGCGCCGGAAACTACTTTGACTGGGTGCTGACCGCTTCGGCCTGCCTGTTTCTGGTTCTGATGGATCTAATGTTCTGCCTTGGGGTGGTGCTGTCGTGACAGCCATTCTCAAGCTGATCCCTATATGGGCTTGGCTGCTGCTGGCCGCCTGCGCCGCATTCGCCATCCAGCATTACCGGCTGGCCTTGGCCCAAGCTGATGTGATTGAACTGCAAGGCCAACTGAACACCCAAACCGCCCGCGCTGAGTCGCTGAACAACACCCTGCGAATAACCCGCGAGCTGGTTGCTGACCTAGACGCCAAAGCCCAGAAGCACACAAAGCAACGCACCGAAGCAGCAAAGGTAATTGCCAATGATCCGGTTCTGTTTGATCAGCGCTTGCCTGATGCTGCTCTCGGCCTGCTGCCCAAGGCCGCAACTGATCCAAATCCCTGAGATAGCCATAACACCATGCGCCAGCCCGGTGATGGCCGGCGACACGGTAGGCGATCTGCTCAATCTGGCTATCGACCAACAGGCAGCGCTTGATTGCTATCGGGCCAAGCAGGACGCATTGAGGGGGTGGAGTGATGGCCAAGGTAACCATTGAAGCCAAGCTGACCTATGCCTGGTGGTGGCCGATCTACAAGTTCGGCGTAGGCGTCATCACTTACATCATGCAACGGGATATCGACGAGCATCAGTTCAAGAAGTGGCACGACCGGGCCTGCACCGTTGAAATGATCGGCGTGAAGCGATGACCGGCAACGTAGTGGAATTTGGCCGCAAAGAGCCGCATGCTTCTGGTGAAGCGATTTGCCGGAACTGCAAACACGAATGGGCTGCTGTTGCTCCAGTTGGCGTAACTCAGCTGGAGTGTCCCGAGTGCAGTACCGAGCAGGGCGCATTCAAGTATCCATTCGGCCCGGCAGTGGGCGATGACAGCTATACCTGCAATTGTGGTAGCGAAGACTTCTTCATCATGCGCAAGTCTGGGAATGTGAGCGGTGAGGTCAGATGCCGGCAGTGTGGCGTAGAGGCGCTTGGGTGGTTTGAGTGAGTGTGCCGCAGGTGAGTGCGGCACGATGGATCATTCAGCTTTAAGTGCCGCCTGAATCTGATCGGCATATTTGGATAGCTTGCTCATTTCATGCTCAAGCTGGCCGGTAGAGGTCATTGCAGGCGCTCTAGCAGCAATCACCTCTAGGGCGGCAGCAACGGCGTATTTGCGGTGGACTTCTTTGGGGTTAGTGCTAAATGAAGCCTCGATCACATTTTTACTGATGTCTGACATGTTGCTTTCCTTGCGTTGATTGATCTTCACTAATACCGGCAACACGCCACCATTACAAGTCAAGCCCGAGCGAGGCACCAAAGTCTCAAGGAACTAATATGGCGCTAACTCCCAAGCAGCGCCGGTTCGTTGACGAGTACCTGATTGATCTGAATGCAACACAGGCGGCAATACGGGCGAAATACAGCGCAAAGACAGCAGCCTCTCAAGGCGAGCGCATGTTGAGAAATGTTGAGATTCAGCACGCAATCGCAAAGAGAATGAAAGACCGCGAGCAAAGAACCGAGATCACCCAAGACCGAGTGCTTAGAGAGCTGGCCAAGATAGGCTTTAGCGACATTCGCAAGGCGGTCAAGTGGGGCGAAACAGAGCTTCGAGTTTCTGAGGGTGAGGAAGGCGAGCTGATGCCTTTCCATGGCCTTGCTTTACTCGGTTCTGATCAAATTGATGATGATACCGCGGCCGCCATATCCGAAGTGTCAGAGGGTCGCGAAGGGCTCAAAGTCAAGTTTCATGACAAGAAAGGCGCGCTCGTTGAAATGGGTCGCCATTTGGGCCTGTTCATTCCGAAAGGTCACGCTGACCTGGATGTCGAGATGAAGCGCATCGAGATCGAGAACAAGCGACTGGCCAACGAGAAGCTACGCCGCGAACTGGAAGACCCGAACAAGGGCTTGCCTGAGCCTAAGCAAGTCATTATCGGGGTGGAAGATGCAAGCGACCCTGAAGCTCAATAAGCCACAGTTCGACTTCATCAGCCACCCTAAGAAGTTCTCAGCATTCGTTGGTGGATACCGAAGCGGCAAGACGTTTGTTGGCTGTGTTCGGATGTGCATCAACGCGCTTGAGCATCCTGGCATACCGCAAGGCTACTTTGCGCCGACCTATCCCCAGATCGCCGATATTTTCTTCGAGACGATGCCGGAGGTTGCTGCGGCGTTCGGGCTGTTCGCTGACATCGTTGCCAGCAAGAAGCGGGTTTATCTACGAGACAACAAGGGGCGATGCCTGAGCACCATTGTGTGCAAGAGCATGGAGCACCCGCACCGCATTGTCGGCTTCAACATTGCCCATGCGCTGGTCGACGAAATCGACTGCATGCCGATCAAGAAGGCTGATAGTGCGTGGAAAAAGATCATTGCGCGTATGTCCACGGTTTGGCCGGGACGCGAGCAGAACACGGTTGATGTAACAACCACACCAGAAGGTTACAACTGGGTTTATCGCAAATTCGTCAAAGAGCTTGCTGCCAGCCCATCGCAGCGCGGTCTTTACGGCATTGTCCATGCCAGTACTCGGCAGAACGCTAAGAACCTCCCGAAAGACTATATCCAGTCGCTTAAGGAGTCATACCCGGCCAATCTGGTCGATGCCTACATTGACGGCCTGTTTGTAAACTTGGTCAGTGGTTCGGTTTACCCGAACTTCTGCCGGGTTAAAAACCACACCAGCGAGACGATCAAGCCTGGCGAGGCGCTGCATGTCGGCATGGACTTCAACATCAATCGGATGGCTGCGACGGTGCACGTTATCCGCGACGGCAGGCCGATGCTGTTGGGTGAAATCACTCACGTATTCGACACTCCAGCGATGATCGTAAAGCTACAGGATCAGTACGCAGGGCATCACATATCAATCTATCCGGATGCCAGCGGCAAGAACCGCAAGAGCGTCAACGGCAGCGAGACAGACCACAGCCTGCTCAAGTCGGCAGGGTTTAAGTTGGTCGTTAACCCCGGCAACCCCGGCGTAAGAGATCGAGTGCTGGCCGTCAACGCCATGTTCCTGAATGGCGAGGGCGACCGGCGCTATTTGGTCAACACGGAGCTTTGCCCGGTCACGACAGGCGTGCTTGAGCAGCAGACCTATAACGACAAGGGTGAGCCGAACAAAGACGGCACCGAAGACCCGAACGATGCACTCGGTTACTTCATCATCAAGCGATTCCCGATAGTCAAACGAACCGCTTCAAGCCAATCACTCAGGATGTAAAAGCATGGCAAACGACCCCAGCACAGTATCAGCAGCCGTATCGGCAATGCGCGAGGACTGGGCAATCGTTGACGCGCTCATGGGCGGTACGAAAGCGATGCGCGCAGCCTCGACTAAGTTCCTGCCGAAGTGGCCAAAGGAAGAGCAGGACGCATACGAAGCCCGACTGAGCCTGTCCACGCTCCTGCCGGCGTACAGCGAGACGATCAGCAATATGACCGGCCGGGTGTTTGCCGAGCCGATTACTCTGGGTGATGACGTCCCGAAAGAGATTGCTGCCTTCTCGGAGAACATCGACCGGCAAGGCAATAACCTGCAGGTGTGGGCTCAAGAGCTGTTTCGCACGGGCTTAGATAAAGGCCTTTGCCATGTGTTCGTCGATTACCCGAAGACCAAAGACGTCAAAACCCGCGCCGACGAGATTGCATTAGGCGCCCGGCCTTATGCCGTCATCATTCGCCCAGGGCAGGTTCTCGGTTGGAAATCCGATAGCCGGAACGGTGAGCAGATGCTTAGCCAGTTCCGCTATATGGAGTCGGTGGAAGAGCAAGACCCCGATAACGAGTTTGCTCTGAAGAGCATTGATCAGATTCGCGTGCTTGAGGTTGGCAAGTGGACGACCTACCGCAAGACTGAAAGCACGGACAAGAAGGTTGTATGGGCGGTGCATGAAGAAGGCACCACAAGCCTGAAACACATCCCGCTGGCCACCTACTACACCAAGCGCACCGGCTTCATGACGGCAACGCCGCCTTTGCTCGAACTGGGACACTTGAACATCAAGCACTGGCAGTCCCAGAGCGATCAGGACAACATTCTGCATGTTGCTCGGGTGCCGATGCTTATGGTTAGCGGCATAGACGACGATGAGTGGGAGCTGAAAATTGGGACCAGCGCCGCGACAAAACTGCCGGTAGGCGGCGACATGAAGTGGGTCGAGCACACCGGTAAAGCCATCGACGCCGGCCGCGTATCTCTGCAAGACCTCGTTGACGACATGCGCATTGCCGGTGCCAAGCTGCTCTACAAAGAGAAGCAGGCAACCAAGACCGCCACTCAAGCCGAGGAAGAGTCAGCTCAGGAAATGAGCCCGCTAGAAACCATGGCTGGCCAGCTTGAAGACTGCATTGATCAGGTGTTCCAGTACTTCGCTGAGTACTTGAAGCTGGAAAGCGGCGGCTCGGTGAAAGTAGAAGGCAACTTTGAAGTCGACTACGACCAGCAAACCACGCTGCCATTCCTGCTCAATATGAATGCCGCGGGCAAGCTGAGCGATGAGTCACTGTTCAGCGAGATCAAGCGCCGTGGCGTGCTGGCTGACGAATTGGATTGGGAAGAAGAAAAAGAACGTATTGAGGGGCAAGGCCCAGCACTAGGCACGTTCTAATGCCGACCGTTAACGAACGCTTAGCTGATGCCGAGGTATCGCACGCAGTCAGTATGCAGATGTTCAGTAATGGCGTAGTGCGCCGCATGGTATCGCTGCTGAACAGGGTTGATGCCGACATGCAAGACCAGATCGTTGTCGCCATTAGCAAGATGGACCCGGCAACATTCACGGTTCAGCGGCTTGAGCGGCTATTAAAGTCGGTTCGTGAGTTGAATGCAGCGGCTTACAGTGCTCTGCGCGATGATCTTAATACCGAACTGCAGTCTTACGCCGAATACGAGGCGGGCTATCAGTACAAGCTATTCACCAGCGCGATACCTGGGCAAGTTCAGGCTGTTTTCCCAATTGCACAGGTAAGCGCCAGTCAGGTTTACGCCGCCGCTATGGCGAGGCCGTTTCAAGGTAAGTTGCTCTCTGAGTTCACCAAGGACATGGAAGCGGCGCGCATGACGCGTGTTAGGGATGCAATCCGGATCGGCTTTGTTGAAGGCGAAACGATTGATCAGATGGTTCGCCGGATACGCGGCACCAGAACCAACGGTTACGCTGACGGTCTGCTTGAGATTGATCGTCGCGGCGCTGAGTCGATTGTTCGGACGGCGGTTAATCACACATCTAACTTTGCTCGGCAGGCGTTCTACGCAGCCAACGATGACTTGGTAGGTGAGTGGCAGTTTCTAGCCACGCTGGATGGCCGCACAACGATTACATGCGCCAGCCTGTCGGGTAAGACGTTCCCGATTGGTTCGGGCCCGCAGCCGCCAAGACACATCGGATGCCGCAGCACTTCAACTCCAGTTATCAAGGGTTGGGAAGAGCTGGGTCTGTCGCCAGATGAAATCGACAAAGGAACTCAAGCCAGTATGGACGGATACGCAGCGGCAGATATCGATTACAGCGACTGGCTTCGCAATAAACCGGCCGCATTCCAGGATGATGTGCTCGGCCCAACGCGCGGCAAACTATTCCGTGAAGGCAAGGTGAATGTCGACAGGTTTACCAACAACAAAGGCAGGGTCTACACGCTTGACCAGCTCAAGCAGCGTGATGCTGATTTGTTTGAGCGGGTAGGGATAGCAGCGTAAGATCCGGGCATGACCGAAAAGCCTCATCTATCCATCGTGCCGAAGCGTGACCCGACTCCCAAGGAGGCGGTGATTGAGCGCATCAAGGCTATGCCTAGGCCCGAGGGGATGATTCAGTGCCCTCATTGCGGTGGAAGGGCAAAGCTGACCATTGAAGCTGGCTCCATGGTTGTGAAGGGCAAGCTCAAGAAGGGAGCCATAATCCATCGCAACATATGCGCCACATGCTGGAAGCATCGCGATGTTGCGGTTCAGATGAAATCAGGATTAGAAAGACCGGAAATGGTTTAAACATCACATGGCTCGCTTCGGCGGGCCTTTTTATTGACTCAAATTCAAGCCTCGCTCATGCGGGGCTTTTTATTGCCTTGGTTTCGGATGAGGCGGGGCGCAAATGGCCGGATGGCCAACCAATTGGGCGGATGCCCGGAGACTCACATGAAATTGAAAACCATTGAAGTAGAAGGCAAACAGTACGCGGAAGTGCAAGACGGCAAGCCGGTCTATACGCACGACGATGGACAGACGGTTGCGTTTGATGCGCCTGGAACTGTAGCCACTATTTCGCGCTTGAACGGCGAGGCCAAGACCAACCGCGAACGCGCAGAAGCGGCCGAGGGCAAGCTGAAAGGTTTCGAGGGCATTGATGACCCTGCTGCAGCACTCAAGGCGCTGAGCACCATCAAGAGCTTTGACGACAAAAAGCTGATGGACGCGGGCGAGGTCGACAAGATCAAGGCCGAGGCCATTAAAGCCGTTGAAGATAAATACGCTCCAATGGTCAAGGACAACGAAACGCTGAAAGGCCAGCTGAATAGCCACTTGATCGGCGGCGCGTTTTCTTCGTCCAAGTTCATTGCTGAGAAGTTCGCTGCAGAAGGCCCGGCCGGTGTAGAGATCGCTCGCGCCCTGTTCGGTAACAGCCTTAAGGTCGAAGAGGGCAAGGTTGTTGGCTATGACGCCAACGGTGGAAAGATTTACTCCCGCGCTCGCCCGGGAGAGCTGGCCACGGCTGATGAAGCCATTGAGCTTCTGGTCGAGTCCTACCCGCACAAAAACCACATTCTCAAGTCGTCTGGTGCAAACGGCACTGGCGCTGGACATGGCGCAGGCCAAGGCGGAAAGAACTCTGTTTCTCGTACAAGTTTCGACGGCATGAAGCCTGACCAACAGTCGGCCTTCATCCGCGAAGGCGGCACGGTCACTGACTAATGCCGAATTTGCCGATGCCCGGATGGGGTCGGTGCTTGGGTCGGATGGCCCGCAAGTCTGAACACTCAACCATCGATCAAACAAGGAGCCAATCATGGCTAACACTCTTACCGGGCTTGTGCCTACTCTGTATAACGCGCTGGATGTAGTGTCCCGCGAACTGGTCGGGTTCATCCCGGCTGTGACTTCCGACATGACCTATGACCGTGCGGCCGTTGGCCAGACTGTAATGTCTCCGGTTGTGCCTGCTGCAACTGCATCTGACATTACCCCGGCTGTAACCCCGCCAGACGATGGTGACCAGGTAATTGGCAATGTGCCGATGACCATCACCAAAGCTCGCCGCGTACCGATCCGCTGGAATGGCGAGGAAAAGCGCGGCCTGGACAACAACGGCGCAAGCTACAACGTCATCCTGTCCAACCAGATCCAGCAAGGCATGCGGACTCTGGTGAACGAGATCGAGGCTGATCTTGCCGCCCTGCATGTGAAGGCTTCGCGCGCATACGGCACCTCTGGCACTGCCCCATTTGCTACCGCAAACGATCTGAGCGATACCGCTGGTGCGCTGCGCATTCTGGAAGAGAACGGCGCTCAAGGTCTGGACTTCCAGATGGTGCTTGGTAGCGATGCCATGTTCAACATGCGTGGCAAGCAGTCTGGGTTGTTCCATGTGAACGAAGCGGGCCGTGAAGACATGCTGCGCAACGGTATCACTGATCGCCTGCAGGGCTTGGCCCTGCGTCAGTCAGCTGCTATCAAACGACACACCGCTGGTACTGGTGCGTCCTCGACCACTGACACCACTGGTTACGCAGTTGGCGCAACCGTCATTACCTTGGCCTCGGCCGGTACTGGCACCATTCTGGCTGGCGATGTTGTTGCCTTCGCTGGTGATGCCAACAAGTACGTGGTTGTGGCTGGTGATGCCGATGTGTCTGGAGGCGGAACCATTACCTTGGCCGCGCCTGGTCTGCGCCAAGCCATCCCGGCCGCTGCGACTGCTATCACCTTGTCGGTGACTGGCAACCGCAACATGTTCTTCGCTCGCTCTGCTATTGCACTGGCTACTCGCGCACCCGCGCTGCCAGAGCAAGGCGACTCGGCTGTCGATCGCATGATCGTGACCGACCCGCTCACCGGCCTGAGTTTCGAAGTCTCCATGTACGCGCAGTACCGCCAAATGCAGTATGAAATCGCGCTTGCATGGGGCTGTGCTTCCGTGAAGTCCGAACACATCGGCCTGCTGTTGGGCTAACCCTGAATGCTGGGGGCTTCGGCCCTCGGCAGTTTTTTGGAGAACGAGATGAGCGTAATCAAAGTAAAGGCATGGGGCAAAGATCAGGGCGATCACGTACTGATCAACGAATCTGACTTCGACCCGAAGCTGCACAAGTTGTTTGATGAACAGCCTAAGGCATCGAAAGGTCTCAACGTCGATCAAATCAAAGTCGCGCTGACCGAGAAAGGTATTGAGTTCAGCGAAAGTGCGAACAAGCCTGAGCTTGCCAAACTGCTGGACGACGCGGAGTAATTTATGGCGCTGGTAATCGAAGACGGCTCAATCGTTCCCGGCGCCGATTCATTCTCGACGGCTGCTGAACTGGTGATTTACGCCGCCAACTACGGTCTGACCATTCCGGCAGACGAAACGGCGCAAGAGTCGCTGCTGCGCCGTGGCTACCTCGAAATGACCTCGATGCCATGGAAGGGGCGTGCAGTCAGCCCGGATCAAACCGGTGCATGGCCGCGCTATGGCGTTTGCCGCAACGGCTTCACCATCGCCTCAGATGCTATCCCGGCGCAGGTTAAGCAAGGCCAGATGGCTTTGGCGGCCGAGATATACAGGGACGATATTGACCCTCCGGCTCAGCGCAAAGGGGCGGTTACCAAAAACCGCGTGGAAGGTGCTGTTGAGCAGCAGTATGCGGAGGCCAAGACCTCGGCAACCAAAGCCGCAGCAGTTCGCCAGTCGTCAGCGCAGTTCGCTGGCCTGCTCGAATCCTCCAATCAGCTCAAGCTGGTGCGCGGCTAATGGCGTTTTATGACGATATGGCAACGGTCGCGCTTGACCTGATCAGCGAGTTTGGCCAAGCAGCACGCTTTGATGACGTGATTCCCGGCGCATATGACCCGATTACAGGCGAAACATCCGGTGATTTGCCGATTACCCAGCCTTGCCAGTTGATTCTGCTCGACTACACCCTGCAAGAGTCAGGCGCCAAATATGCCGAGGGCACACAAGTGCTCACCGGGGACAAGAAAATATTGATCGCAGCGAAAGGGCTTTCATGGGCTCCAGCGCTGACGACAACCATCACGGCCGATGGTGCGATATGGCGAGCCGTGAATATCAAAGTTTCCAATCCGGCTGGAACTCCGCTGGTTTACGAAATCCACGGCCGCAAGTAATGAGCTTTTCAGGTGATATGGGCGCAGCTACCAAGCGAATCATTGAGGCGCACGACAAGATAGCTCGCACGGCCACGCTCGACTTCTTTGGTGGAACCGTGCGAGACACGCCAGTTGATAAAGGGGCGGCGCGCGGCTCATGGACGGTTGGAGTTGGCTCCGAGCCCGCAGCCTCTCCTGATCGCCTGGACCCAAGCGGATCGGCCGCGCTTGCAGAGATTGAGGCGGAGACACCCAAGGGCGCTGGCGACATCACTTACATGATGAGCAATCTTCCGTATATCGAAGAGCTTGAGAACGGTAGCAGCCAGCAGTCACCGCAGGGAATGGTTCGCCGCAACCTTGCCCGCGTTCAGCGCATCGTCAACGCCGCGATATCCAAGTACAGGGTTTAGCCAATGTCCGAAGTAAATATCAATGCTGCCCTTGTGACAGGGCTGGCAGCGGCAGCGCTTGGAATTCCTACAGGCAATGAGGGAAAAGACTTCACTCCGCCGGCGGTCACTCTGCCTTGGGCTGCCTGGTTCAACATCCCCGCATCAACAGACGTTGCCAGTCTGGGGGTGGGCGGCAATGACGAGACCATTGGGATATTCCAAGTCAATCTGAACTACCCAATGAACGACGGCACAGGCCGCATTCTTGCTGCCGTGCAAAAACTTCGCGATTACTTCGTTGCAGGGCGCCGCCTGACCTACTCGGGCCAATGCGTCCACATCGACCGCGTAACCCGCAACAACATCCGGCCTGTAGACGGCTGGCAGCAAACCAACGTGTCCATTTACTACAGCGCCACCACTACCCGTCCGGAGGTATAACCCATGTCTTGCTTTGCGAATGGCTCAGCCACAAAGCTCTACTACGTTCGAGAGTTCGCGGAAATCGCGGACGACACATTCAGCGTCACAGCCAGTGACAGCAGCTTCAATGACACCGGCACAGGCTTCCTGACTGCTGGCTTCTTGGCTGGCCACATCATCACGGTTGCTGGCTTCACTTCTGCCGAGAACAACGGCAAGTTCAAGGTAGCCACTGCCGCTGCCGGAAAGTTGACCGTCACAGCAATGGATGGCACTGCCGTCACTCTAGTTGATGAGGCCGCTGGCGATGCAGTGACTATCACCATGGAAGGCTCGATCCCCGGAAATCCGGTTTTCAAGCCGATCCGCTTTGTGTCGGAAGGTCTGAGCCCGAGCATTAACCAGATCGAGTCGAACGAAATCAACCAGGCTCGCCAGCGCGCCCCAAGCCGTGGCGGCACCTACAGCACCCAGGGTGAGATTGCGGCCGAGGTCAGCTTTAGCAGCTTTGACGACCTAATTGAAGCTGCACTTCAAGGCACCTGGGCAACTAATGAACTGATCATCGGTTCGACTGAGCGAAGCTTTGCGGTTCTGGAGCGTCACACGGATATCGGTGAGGACTACATCTATACCGGATGCCGTGTTGCGACCATGAACATCACCGCACCCCTGGGCGATAAGGCTGGCATCACCTTCGGCATGCTGGGCACTGAGGCAGCTGAATACACGCTTCCAGTTGGCGCAACGTTCGCCGCCGCTACTACTACCGACATGATGGTGACCACCAACGGCTCCTTTGCCGAAGATGGCGCGCCTATCGCGTATGCCACCGAGTGGCAGGTGACTGTAGATAACGGGATGGAAGCAGCTTTCTCCCTGTTCCAACGCAGCGCCTACTGCATCAGCAACGGCATTGCCACGGTAACTGGCAGCATGAGCGCGTACCTGAAAGACGGAACGCTGTGGGCCAAGGTTCTGCAAGAAGCTGAAACCAGCCACACTGTGGTACTGGAAGAGGGTTCCGACACCTACACCATCGAACTGCCGAAGGTTCGCTACACCCAAGGCCAGAAACAAGTGTCAGGTCCGGGCGCGGTGATCCCGCAGTACACCGTCAGCGCAGGCTATGACGGCACGACCTCTATCCGTATTACTCGCAGCTGACTCAGGTTTGTTCATCGCCAAGGACGGCTTTCGGCATATGGTTCGAGATTAGTTTTGCTGCATCGCAGATCTCTTTGACGGCCGCTCTGAATTCTTTTTCGCTGATATTGCTATTCGGGTTGAGCAAAAGTTCAGCCTCATCAACAAGGAGCATTGATTGCGGGGAAAAACTTTCTTCAAGGCGAGCAACTATCTCCGCGTTCAGGCTGCGCTTGGTCTTCTTCGCCGACTCTTCGAGCAACTGTCTTAGCTCCGAGGTCATTCGAAGCGAATACGGCGGCAGGGCGTGACGGTCTGACATTGGATTACCCCACTAATTTTCGCGAATTGTGGAGGTGGATTCGTAAAGATTCAAGAATCCACTTGACGTCATATTCATGTGGATGCAATATGAATCCACAAAGACGTAGGAGTGAAGCCATGAAAGAGATCCAGAGACCATCACCGTTTCCGTTACGACTGGCGGAAGACGTGAAAGAGGAAGCGAAGATTGAGGCAGGCAAGAATCGCCGAAGCCTGAATGCAGAAATCGGGCTTCTGATCGAAGAGGGGTTGAAGTGGCGAGAAGCCCAGAAAAGGCAGGAAGCTGCAGCCTAAAACGAAGAAACCCCAGCTTGCAGGCCGGGGCTTCAGGTGCGAATTAATTCTCGAGGTCAATTCACATGAACAATATTACTGCAATTCAGACAGAAAACAACCAAGTCATGGGCTACGGAACGCTTATCCCTGTGCGCTTTGGCGAGCTGAACGGAGAGGTGGTGCAGTTGTGCAGTGCACGCGACCTGTATATCTGTCTTGGTGTGACC
Organism: Pseudomonas marincola; assembly: GCF_900682675.2. Classification (NCBI taxonomy): domain Bacteria; kingdom Pseudomonadati; phylum Pseudomonadota; class Gammaproteobacteria; order Pseudomonadales; family Pseudomonadaceae; genus Pseudomonas; species Pseudomonas marincola. Next base: position 1,640,348 of record NZ_LR215729.2, read on the forward strand.
ACTCGATTTAATGACTGGGTGTCACGGCGCGTAGCTGAGTACGGCTTTATCGAAGGGCAAGACTTCTCAATGGTTACTCAAAAACGAGTAACCAAAGGCCGCGGGGGTGATCGCCGCTCACAGGAGTACAGCCTCTCCGTCGATATGGCCAAAGAGCTGGCCATGGTTGAGCGTACAGAGGCAGGCCGCCGGATTCGCCGATACTTCATTGACTGCGAGAAGCAACTGCGCAAGATCGCTCCAGAAGTTGCCGCTGAATGCCTTCGCAAAGCGCTGAGCCCTAAGCAGCAACTAGACCTTTCGGCCAAAGTTCACGGCAAGGTTGCTTTTCTCGATAAGGCTCGACGCCGCGCCGGATACAGTGAGCTTTGGTCAAACCTGAAAGCTCGCCATCAGGTGGCTCAGTATCGCGATATCCCGCAGGAAGAATTTGAAGAAGCCTGCACTTTCGTTGATAGCTACGAGTGGGAAGGTGAGTGGATCGGCGCGCCAAAGGCAATCAATCCGCAGGTCATGACTAGCGGAGACCTTCTTAATCTGAACGCGCTGATTGTCCACGCTGGCTGGATACAGCGGATATACACAAAGTACAACATGTACGAGGGGTTCAAAGCTTTCGGTATTAATGCTGGGGTCGAGCTTCATGACCACGTTGGCAGTGCCGCCGCTACGGCGAAAGCTCTAAAGCTTCGGTTTGGCGCTGAAATGAAGTCAGCCGAAGAAGCAGCAAACAATGCATGTAACCGTGCGCTGTCGCGCCAATCAGTTATCGCGGCCTAGCCACTTGATGCTCAAGACGCTACATTCCTCCTGACCTAAATCGGGAGGGATGTGAATTGGCATTAATTAAATGCAGGGAGTGTGGCGGGCAGATTTCTAGCAAAGCCTCAGCTTGTCCTGGGTGCGGTGCAAAGCCGAAGAAGTCAGTCGGAGTTATTGGATGGATTTTCGTCATATTCATTGTGCTGCCAGTGGCATGGTCGATAGGAACTGGAGTCGGCAAAAATAATTCAGAAAATTTGGCAAAGTCTCCAGCTTTATCTGTTGATGTCGCCGATAAACCAAAGCCCCTGAAATGGTCGAAAAGCGAGTTCAAAGACGCTATGACCGATCAGGTAACAACGGTCGTCTCGGCGAAATCGACCAATAATACCGTGTTTGAGTTCCCCTATAACAAGGCTGGAGGGTCTAGGCTAACTTTAAGTTTTAGGGGTAAGGGGAGCGATTTCGATGCGTATTTCAGAATCGATGAGGGGCAGATGCAATGCAGTTACAGAGATTGCAGATTTAGTATTCGAGTGAGTGACGGCCCCGTCCAGAAATGGACGGGCTTGCAAAGCACAACAAATGATAGTGATTTGATGTTCGTTCGCGATGCAAAACAGCTGGAAAAAATCGTGAAGTCGGGAAAGCCATTTCGCGTAGGAATCGAATTCTATAAAGCTGGTGAGCGGGTGTTCGAATTTGAGCCGGATGGATATCCTGGAATATAGGAAGCAAATATAAGAGCTATGACGGCCTAGCCACTTAAGACCCAAATCGCTACATTCTTCCCTTACATAAAAGGGGGAATGGTTGTGGAATACGTGCTTATTTGGCTAGTTGTGGCAGCGCTTAGCGCGTATTTCGCGAGAGTGAAGGGGCGGAATCCAGCGCTTTGGTTTGTCATTGGTTTCATTTTTTCTTTTCTGGCTTTGGCTTTTCTGTGGTTCATGCCCGAGCCTGAGAGTGGCGGGGGCAAGATTCAGGCGGGCACAAAAAGTCTGGAGCTTTCCGATAAGCATCGGAAGTGTCCATTTTGTGCGGAGACCGTTTTAAATGAAGCTATTAAGTGCAAGCACTGCGGCTCTGAGCTCGAGCCTGTAAGCTCTCACGCTGCTGAGAAATCTGAATACCCTGCGGAAGATGACAACCCTATGGACGGGGCGTTTGGCGAGCATCTACCTATAGTCCTAGCGGCTGCATTAGCCATTGGGGTCATTATTTTCATCTCTACAAGATAGCTTTACACAATCAAACAAGCCGCCTCCGGGCGGCTTTTTATTGCCCAGAGGAAATTATGAAAAAAGAAGATTTCTACACCATCCCAAAATCAAACTCGGGCGTAAAAATGCCGCTTAGCTATGAGGACGGGTCTGACTCGGGGTTCTTCGGCGAGGATCGGAGCTAAATATGACAGGTATTGACGTTTTCAAGACGCGCAGCAAGGCCAATGAGGGCGTGCGTATTCCGCTCAGCACCCCAGACGGCAAGCATACAGAGGAATGGCTGCAGATTCGCTCTGTCTGGTCAGACGAATATCAGGCCGCTCGCACAGAGCTTGTCCGTCAGTCAATCGAAGATGGAAGGCAGGCTGCCGAAGCCGGCCCTGAGGAGGCTAAGGAGCTGCGCAAGGAGCAAGACCGACGCCGTCGCGCAGGTGCTGCCTCCGCTCTTATCGCTGGCTGGTCGTTTGATCTGGAGTTCAGCAGCGAGGCGGTGACAGACTTTCTTTTGGAGGCGCCTCAAATTCTTGCCCACGTTGAGCGTATCGCCGAGGACGGAAGCCGTTTTTTCGGAGACTGATCGATCAGTTAATTGACTGGGGAAAGTCTGAGATCGTTCTACTCAGGCCGCCCCCCGGATCAGACAGGCCCCTTCGCGAGCATCTTGAAACCATCTGGAAGAAGACCGGGTTCAAGCCGCCTGAGTTGGCCGATCAGACAGATTGCCCGCAAGAGCTCGAATACATTTGGCACTGGTACTGGCATATCCCCAAGCCAGTCACATTTACCGAACTATCTCATTGGTCTCAGCTAACTCATCGCAATTTACGTGCATGGGAGGCTGATCTATTGGCATCACTCCAACGGGTCTGGATATGACTGAATACGCAAAGCTTGTTATCAGCGTTGATAGCCGGCCCGTCTCAAAGGCTGACGCCGACCTCAAAAAGCTGAATGCGACTGCTGGTAAAACCGAAAAGTCGACTGACGGGCTTGGGTCGGCGTTTCGGCGTCTTGCTGGCCCTTTGGCTGCGGTATTCAGCGCCCGTCAGATCGCACAGGCGTCCGAGTCCTACGTCAATCTGACGAACCGATTGAAGCTTGTTACGGACGGCACGACTGACCTCATCGCTGCGCAGGAAGCAGTGTTCTCGCTGGCTCAGAATGCTCGCCAGCCATTGGATGCTACGGCAGAGCTATATCAGCGCATAGCAACCAACGCAGATGAGCTTGGGCTTTCAGCATCTGGTGTAGCCGCTGTAGTTGATACGGTGAATAAGTCTCTTGCCGTTAGCGGGACGACCGCGCAAGCAGCGTCAGGGGCGCTTGTTCAGCTTGGACAGGCTTTCGCATCTGGTTCTCTGCGTGGTGACGAGCTGAATGCTGTGCTTGAAAGTGCGCCAGCATTGGCTAAAGCGCTGTCTGACGGCCTTGGCGTTTCGGTCGGCCAGCTTCGTGAGTTGGGCAAAGAAGGAAAGTTAAGTGCTCAGAACGTTATCGATGCCCTTTTAAAGCAAGGCACGGCTATTGATGATCAGTTCAGCAAAATACAGGCAACGGGTGGCCAGGCCTTCACTGTTCTCGGCAACAGCCTTACGCGCGTGGTTGGCGAGATTGATACCGCAACAGGCGCCAGTGCAAGTCTGGCAAACGGTATCCTTGACCTTTCCAAGCTCATTGACTCTGGAGCGTTAACAGGTCCGATCATCCAGTCTTTTGCAACGTGGTCTACCACTTTCGACGCAATGGCGGCTGACGTTGACAGTCTCGCTCTCGATTTTGACGTGCTTGGAGAACATGGCGGTGATGCTGCCTCCTTCATTGGCACCGCTTTCCGCGATATGCCCGCTAACATTCAGGCGGCAGTGAAGATTGCTACGGTTGAAATACTGTCGCTGTTCGACAGAACAGTTGCTTATGCCAAGTACGCGGGAAATGCCGTAAAGGCGGCATTCACCGACGCTACACAGGCGCAAGCATCGGCTCAGCTTGAGACTGAGCTTCGCGCTCTTAATGAGCTGCGCAACGACAGCCTGAGCACCGCGCTTGCCGAGCGTGACGCCATCCTGCAAGCAGGATCAGCCGCGCGAGCCAAGTTTGAGGATGAGCGCAAAGCAAGAGAGCAAGCCAAAGCGGAACGCGAAGAGCAGATCAAGCTTTTGCGTGAGCAAGCATCCGCGCGTACAAGTCCGCTCTCAAGCGGCTCGGGAACTGACTCTAAAGAGACGGAACGAGCAGCTAAACGGCTTTCGACTCTGTATAGCACGAACGAGCAGCAGCTTGAGCGGCAAATCGCACTATTCGGTGTCGCTACTGAGTCTGCCAGAGTCCGTTACGAAATCGAAAACGGCGAGCTGTCTAAGCTCAACAAGGCGCAGCAAGAGCGCCTGCAAGGTCTGGCTGTTGAGCTAGATCGCCTTGAGCAGATCAAGAAAAACAGGGAGGAGGCCGAAGCCACCAAGGAGTTCACTGCGGCCCTTGAAGATCAGCTGCGTGCACGGCAAAACGCCATTGATATCGAGGTCAAGGCCATTGGCCTTGGGGACAAGCAAGCCGATCAGCTTCGTGAAATCAATCAGCTTGAATTCGAGTATGCAAAGCGCCTGGAGGATCTGGCTCGGGCGCAAGGGACCTCAAATGCACTGACCGAGCAAGCCTATGCGGCCAGGGTAGAAGCCCTTCGCGCTGCAATGGAGGAAGAGGTGCGCATTGTTGAAGAGGGCGCTCGGCGCAAGGATGAGGCTGAGAGCGATTGGCTGAAAGGTGCCGCCGGTGCGCTGCAGGATTACGTGAACGAAGCGAATAACGGCGCCGCCCAAATGCGTGACGCGGTAAAGAATGCGCTTCAAGAGTCCGAGGATGCTGTATTCAACTTCGCCAAGACTGGGAAGCTTTCATTCAAGGACCTGGTTAACTCGATCAATGACGATCTGCTGCGCATCGGTTCAAAGCAGATTGTGGCCTCGGCTGCGGAAGGGCTAAGCGGGGCATTAGGCGGTCTATTTTCGAGCGGTAGCGGTGCAGGAATGGCGGGGCTTTTCTCAAGCTTTGCCGGCCTCTTTGATAGCGGCGGAAACATCCCATCAGGGCAGTTCGGCATTGTTGGCGAGCGCGGCCCTGAAATCGTGCGAGGCCCAGTATCGGTAACCGGCAGAGAAGACACTGCAAAAATGCTGGGCAACCGTACCAATAACACCAGCGTTCAGCTCGTATTCCCCAATGCCAGCACCTCAAAGGATGTTCGTGAGGCGGCTGCAACAGGCGCGCGGAAGATCACTGGAATTCTCAAAAGCACGGCGAGGTTCAATTAGTGGCCACCTTTCTCGAAGAGCGCTTGCCAGAAAACATCGACTACGGCAGCGACTTTGCGTCGAGCTATCAGGTTTACATCACGCAAACAGCCGGGGGCAATGAATACCGCTCGCAGATGAACCCATTCATCAAGGCGTCGATGAACATTGAGTTCGAACGCCAGACCAACTTCATTGTTGAGGAGGTAATTGACCTGAATAACAGGGCAGGGGGCAAGCTCCGCGGGTTTCGCGTGATGCATCCGGTCGACTTCTCGACCAACAATTACCGCGACACGCCAACGTTCAACGATCAGCCAATGATATTGGCTAACCCTGCTGTGCCGGGTGTTTACCAGATCGTGGAATGGTTTGGTGGCTATGGTGGCGACAGCTCGCGCAGGCACATCTACAAGCCGGTAGCCGGCTCGGTACTGGTGGGCGTAGGCGGGGCTTCGTATCCGGCAGCGCAGTGGTCGGTTAACAACACGACCGGCATCGTAACCCTTGCAGCAAATAAAACAGGAAGCATTTCTGCGATTAGTCAGGCATCGAGCGCCGTGGTTACTGCCACAAATACGTTGGTGGTTGGCGAGAGCCTTATCATTTCTGGCGTGGCTGGCATGACGCAAATTAACGGCGTCCGCGCCGTGGTCACTGCACGCACCGGTTCGCAGTTCACGCTCAACATCAACTCATCCCTGTTCAGCGCTTACACAAGCGGAGGGGTATTCAATACCAGACCGCAAGCTGGCGAGGCCGTAACCGCTGGATGCCTGTTTGATATTCCGATGCGGTTTAACGCGGACCTCGGCGGTAACTTCTCAAACTGGGACACGATCAGCGCCAACGGCTTGCAGATAGTGGAAATTCTCAACCCATTCGACTGACCATCCCACTTTTAAATAAGCCCGCCTTGAGCGGGTTTTTTCGTTTCTGAGGCCTTATGAAACCACACGTCGCAGACTGGAAGACGAGGACGGCTTGCGTGCGCATTGTCGCGACCAATGGCCGGGTGGTGCGCTTTACCGAATACCCAATCGACATGCCTATGAGCAATGGCGAGGTCTACATGGCCGGCTCCGGCTATGAGTTCAGCGGTTACAGCGCCACATCATCATTTGCTGCGTCGTCAATGGACCTGCAAGGGATCATGAAAACCGCCATCACTCATCTTTCGCTCGACGAGGTGAGTTCAGGCGTTTGGGATAACGCCCGGGCATACATCTTCGCCACCAGCTTTGTGTCGCCTATCGAAGACGAAGAGCCCTGTGCGGCCTACATCTTCGGCAAGGCCGAGCTGAATAACGAAAACCAGTATGTCGTTCAGTTCATGGCGCTGATCGATGCGCTCAGTCAGTCAACCGGCGAGACCTATTCGCCGACCTGCAGCAACACGCTGTTTGACCAGAGCCTCGACGGCACCATGCTGCCTGTCTCGCAAAGCCGCTGCAGCGGGCCGCGCTCCGCGCCAGACGGCCCAGTCATGTCCGCCTACAAAGTCACCGGCACCCTGACTGCGGTCACTGACCAGTACTACTTCACCGACTCTGCGCGTGGTGAGGCTGATGACTGGTTTGCTTATGGCGCGATTCGATTCACGACCGGCCCCAATCTCGGGCTCAAGCCTATCCAGGTGAAGGCGTTCAGCTCCGGCAACATCCAGCTATTCGACGCGATGTTCTACCTGCCGACCGTGGGCGATCAGTACGAAATGATCCCCGGATGCCGCCGCGACATTAACGCCTGCAAGAACAAGTACAGCAACGTCATCAACATGAAGGCGCAGCCGCACGTGCCTACACCATCACAGTACGCACAGATAGGGCGCGGCCAATGAATGCTGTTATCGCTGCTGCCCGCGAATGCCTCGACACGCCGTTTAAGCATCAAGGGCGAGTACTTGGCAAGGGAATGGATTGCGCCGGTGTGCTGGTGCATGTGCTTGGCCGTCTGGGGCTTCCGTTCGACGACACAACCGGTTACCCGCGAACACCCTATGACGGAATGCTCGAAAAAATCCTCAATGCTCAGCCAGCGCTTACCGAAGTTGCCAAGGCAGATATGACCACAGGCGACGTGCTGCTGATGCGCGTCACCTTCGCCCCGCAGCACATCGCGATTGTTTCCGAACCGCGCTATGGGCACCCCTACATCATCCATGGCAGCTCAGATCATGGTGGGTGCGTAGAGCACCGGCTTGATGACCTGGCAGCGTTCCGTATTGTCCGCGTTTACCGACTCATGGAGGCTGAATAATGTCTTCAGGTCAAGGATGGGGATCGGTAATTGGCGGCGTCATCGGTGCTGCTGCTGGTGCGTTTCTTACGGTAGGTAACCCGGCTGCAATTGCGGCTGGCTACACCTTGGGCTCTGCGCTCGGCGGCGCGCTCGACCCGCCAAAAGGCCCAACCGTATCAGGGCCGCGCCTGTCTGATCTAACAGTCCAAACTGCCACATACGGCGCCCCGATCACCCGCTTTTACGGAACCGTACCGGTACATGGCAACGTCCTATGGCTCAAAGGCGGCAAACTGGACGAGCACGTCAAAAAGAAAAAGCAGGGAGGCAAGGGTGGCGGTGGTGGAACAACCACCAAGACCTACACCTACAGCGGGACATTCATTCTCGGTTTGGGTGGTCCAATCGCAGGCGTGCGCCGCATCTGGTGCCTGGACAAGCTAATCTACAACGCCGGTTCTGACGATCTCGAAACGATAATTGCCAGCAACCAAGCCGCGAACGCCTGGACGATCTACACCGGCACTGACGATCAGATGCCCGATCCAGACTATGAAGCGGATGTTGGCGTGGGCAATGCGCCGGCGCTGCGCGGCATGAGCTACATCAAGTTCAAAGACTTCCAGTTGGCGGACTACAACAACAGCCTGCAGGGTGCGCAGTTCAAGGTTGAGGTGGTCACCACTGGCTCAAATGAAGGTTACTCAACCGCATTTGGTCAGTGCTCGAGCATTTCAGGGACCAATAGAGGTGGGGTTGAATTCAGGAATGGAGGGATTGAAGTTCTCCGTATCGGATTGTTTAAGGGCGCTTTCGGCTGGGTGGATGGCTATTACATAGAGCGCTTCAACTTGGACGGAACCAAGCTCGCGACAATCAAAAAAGATTATGAAATCGGGCAGACGGGGGCGACTGTTACCGGCGTGCTGAACTCCGCCAGCGAGTTTGTTGCAACCAAAAGCGGAACGCCATGGCTATACAGAAACGGTCAGGCATATGTGTCGGCTGGCTCATCCCTGTCGTTCAGGTCTTCATTCCTGAAAAGCGGCGACACTTATTACATGGTTCTTTTCGAGCCATTCAATTCGCTGGTCCAAGTCCAGAAGCGAACAGTTGGGCTGAATCCCGGTACTGGCAATCGTGAGCTGATACTGGAAGGGCAGAACTCAGCCTATTCAACTACTAACCCAAATGATGGGGTTGATCTGTTCTTGTCCCCGGATGGGTCGAAACTAGTGATGGCGCGAGATATTGGGGCTGGATTTAGTGATGGCATTAATCCCAATGTTTCTGTGGTCGTTTTCGATACCGCAACAATGGCGGTGCTTTCAACCATTACGCCATTGACGGTTGTTACGGGTGCGCACTCAAGAGGGATTTTGGCGGTAGACGGCGCAAGCTTTGTGGTTTTGGATTATGTCGATCATTCTGTGCTGCTTACTTACGCTGGTGGAACGGTTGCTGGCGTTGCGCCCGGAATATCAGGCGCGCCAATCGATGAGATAGCGGTCCGCAATGGCGCAATCTATAAACTAACCCAGCCGGTCGAGCCGGATGTTTACCCACTTGCCAGCATCATTGAGCAAGAGGTGTCGCGATCCTCCCTTGTCTCTGCCGTGGATCTCGACACGCTTTCTATCACGGCCGGCGTGCCGGGATATCGCGTATCCGGTGGAACTATTCGCGCCGCGCTTGAACAGCCGCAAGGTGCATATCCGTTTGACGTTATCCAGTCAGGATACAAGATCAAATGCGTGCCGCGCGGCCAAACGAGTGTTGCAACCATCCCTTGGGAGCACTTAGGGGCAAATGACTCTGATGAAGCTGGCGACCTGATCACGCAGTCCCGCGAAATGGATTCGCAGCTGCCGGCAATCACAGCTGTTAGCTATCTATCGTCAGAGCGAGAGTATGCAACCGGGGAGCAGATTGCTCAGCGCATTAACACTGCCGCGGTGAATCGAACTGACCTTGAGCTGGCGATGGTGCTTACTGATGATAAGGCCGCGCAAGTTGCCGAGGTTCTGCAGGGCATAGCCTGGCTCGAGCGGACTGATTTCAGTATCACGTTGCCACCGATATATCTCGGTCTTGAGCCTTCTGACGTAGTGACGGTGAATAGCAAAAATGCTGTTTACGAGCTGCGCCTGACAGAAATCAATTACACACCAGATGGTCGGCCTGAGTGCAAGGCCAAACCAAACCGAGCAGCGCTTTACATTTCAACCGCAACAGGTGGCACCGGGATTACACCGCCTGGCACTATTGGATTGCCTGGCCCTTCGCTAGTCGTTGAGCTGGACATTCCCTTAGTCGATGAAGTAAGCCAAAACGCTGTTGGGTTTGTAACCGCTGCGACCGGGTATACGAACGGCTGGCCCGGCGCAGTGCTCGTTCGCTCCGCTGACGGCGGGCAAACATGGGAGGATCTGCAGGCCTATACAGGCAAGGGTGGAATTGGGTACGCCCTCGGCATTCTTCAGGCCAGCAACGGCTACTTGATCGACCAAGGCTCCCTTGCTGTAGGCTTTCTTTCTGGTGAGCCCGAGTCGATAACGCGCGATCAGTTGCTGACAGGGTACAACTACGCCGCCTACGGCGTTAATGGGCGCTGGGAGATTGTGCGCTTCCAGACCGCAACCCTTAATCCCGATAACAGCTACACGCTGAGCGGATTCGTCCGCGGAGACAAGGGCACTGAGTGGGCGACCGGCCTCCACGTGGCTGGGGATTACTTCATCCTGCTGGATGACCCTGACAACGCATTTATCGGCACCGCCGTGCAGACCATTGGCCTTGCTCGGGACTACCGCGCTGTGACGTCTGGGGCGTCAGTAGATGACGCGGAGAACACTTCCTTCACTTACAAAGGGGTCAACCTCGAGTGCCTGTCACCGGTGAGTGTTCGCGCCACCCGAGACGGCTCCGGAAACCTGTCCGCCACCTTCACGCGCCGCTCTCGGCTTGGAAGTACGTGGTGGTCATCCGGAGTGGAAGCCCCGGTTGGTGAAACAACACAGGCGTACGAAATCGACGTGATGAGTGGGTTGACAGTAAAGCGTACGATCGCGTCAGCCACTCCAGCTTTCAGCTACTCCGCCGCCAATCAGACAACCGACTTCGGCTCTGCACAGGCATCCATAACTTTCAGAATTTACCAGCTCAGCGAAATAGTTGGGCGCGGTTACGTGCGTGAGGTGACTTTGTGACTACTAAATTGGCGCTAACCGATCTTGCCAATGGGCAGGCGAACTATCTGAACGCCAACGCCACCTTTGCCCAGCTCAACCAGCTTGTGCAGGCTGGCGTGGTGGATCGACTTGCAACCCCGCCAGGCTCGCCGGCAAATGAGGCGCTTTACATCATCACTGCCACGGCAACGGGTGTGTGGGCCGGCAAAGAGAACCAGTTGGCTTACTGGCTTACATCAGGCACTCCAGCCTGGTACTACGTCACTCCGCGTGAAGGCATGTTGGTGCATGTGAACGACGAGGATGTTTACTACAAGTACACCGGAAGCGCATGGGAGGTGTTTTCGGGTGGTGGCGGTGGCTCTGGCGTCGATATTGAAAACAGTGGTTCGCCAGTCGCAACAGCCACAACGATCAATTTTATTGGCGCTACCGTAACCGACGCCGGTAGCGGCGTGGTCGATGTAGAGATTCCCTCGGGCGGTTCATATGTAGGTGCCCCGATCAGAACCATCACAGGCACCACAGGAACCATCACGGTCGCGGACGCAGGGCGCAAGATCGAGTGCACGAATGCCAGTCCTGTTACCCTCACCCTGAACGCAGAGGCTACTGCAGCATGGCCAGCCAACACCGACATTGAGATATTCCAGCGCGGCGCAGGAGCTGTAGCTGTTGCTGGCGCTGGCTTCACTATCAAGTGCCACGCTACCGACACGCTTGTATTGGCTGGGAATGGCTCAGCTGCTCAGTTGTCACGCTTCGGGGCTGACGACTGGAATCTTGTCGGCCGCTTGGTGGCAGCATGATTAACGCTGGTGTTCTGGCAAGCCAGGTAAGGCGAGCCGCGGGCGGTACAGATCCGCTTTTCGCCAATGTGCAACTTCTTATGCACATGGATGGATTGAACGGGAGTACGACATTCGTCGATTCAAGTGCCAGCCCTAAAACGCTTACTGCCAACGCTGGCGGGGTGATCGGTACTGATAAATCCGTGTTTGGCGGCGCCTCTGGGCGCTTCACGGCCACCAACGATTCGCGTGTTGATGTAGCTGCTGCCGACAGCTTGAAGCTGGTTGGTGAGTTCTGCGTTGAGTTCAGGCTGCTTATGAACGAGCTCTCGAACTCGTTTCAATTTGTATCAAACACATCAAGCGCTTACCTTTGGGTGAGGTCCAACTCAACATCCATCCGTGCATATTTCGCAGGCACAGAGACAGTTTCGGTCCCATATACCCCGGGAGTTTGGCAGGCGATCGCTATAACAAGGGATGCCAGTAATAACGTTAGATTTTTTGTTGATGGCGTTCAGCAAGGCGCGTCATTCACGAAAACTGCAAACCAGACGACTGCGCCGAATTTACAAATTGGTTCGGCCCCTGCGGTGGCTGGCGCTGGCGCTGGTGGGCGTTGCTACATAGACGAGTTGCGCATAACTATCGGTAGCGCTCGCTATACATCCGACTATACCCCTGCCGCTGGGCCTTTCCCGAATAGCGGGCCATAGCATGACAAAGCTCGACCTCTACCAGCCCGACTACGAAAAACGCTCGTATTGGCTCGCCTTCCTGATAGCCGTTGATCAGCTGTTCAATACCTTGTTTGCTGGCTGGCCAGACGAAACAATCAGCAGTCGCGCCCATCGCGAGCAGATCGAATGGGCTGAGTCGCTTATCAACGCGCTTTTCTTCTTCGACCGGCAGGGCGATATCCGGCACTGCGAGCTGGCTTACTACGGTGAGTTGGCCCGTGAGCAGTTTCCGATCAATTGATTGGTGGTATGCGTTGCCCAGGACGGGCGAGAAGGGCGCTGTGACAGGATTGTGTCACACGCGGCGACACGCTGTGACACAGCGGGCAAATGTGGGACGGTTGTGACGAATGCGGGCGTCGTAACCTGCTGATTTATAATGTGTTCTGGTGGGTACGCATGATTTAGGTTCCAGTGTGTCTAGGGTCACCGGCGGAATCGTCAATCGTGGGGTGTGTTGTGAAGTTAGTCGACCAGTAATTTCTATCTGCTGGGGGAATTTTGGGGGAATGGCTCCCCCAAATGATCACGCACCATAATCTGTATGCATGCATGTAGGTGGCGTAATTACTGGATCTTATGAAAATCAGCGGCGCTAAATGTGGGTTGCTATCGGATTCGAAATCCGTTGTATCAGCGATGGTACCTAGGGTTCAAATCCCTATCTTCCCGCCATATATAGAAAAGCCCCGTAATTCAATGAGTTACGGGGCTTTTTCTTTTTCTGTTCTATCCAATATTTCTACCCAGCGCGTGGGCTGCATCTAGGTCCGCCCTAGAGAGGTGTGGCTGGCTATTTGGATTCAATGAGCATGCCATTAGCAACACCGGAGTCCTCTCCCGGTGAGATCGATTTTTCAAAGGCGCTTGCCGAGTTATCAGAGATGACTATACTGTATGCATGTACAGTTAATGGGTCTGTCCAGCAACCTGCATATCTGTCGTTCCATCAATTCGGCGCAAGCGGGTGTAAACCTAGTTGGTTCCAGCAGTCCGAACCTTGATTGCTCGTCTTCGTTAAAGGCATAGTGCTATCGCTGAATTTTTCAGCACACAGCTTCTCGGTAGCTGTATTGATAACAACTGGAAAATGCTGATAGGACAGGATATGGACAATCAAGTAAAAGAAATGGACGAAGTAGAAATTGTCGAGCCAGAAAAAAAAGGCCTTGTTGTTGTTGCCGCGTGTGCTGCTAGGTTTTTCAAGGCGTCATTGGGTGGACACTCTTTCTACGATAGCGTTAAAGGCAAAGACTGGGACCTTGCTACTAACGTCTGTGTAGATTTCGTCAATCTGATTGGGAAGAAATTCTCCCGAGGGGGACGAATATACGGCTACGTCGATCCCGGAATTGTGACGGCAGCAGAAAATTTCACGAATTATCTAACCGGCTATGATTTTACAAAGTTTGTAGATGGGGTAATGGAGAGGCTTTGTGCTGAGGCAAATGATCCAAATCGAAGCTCATTAAATGTAGGGTATGTTGTTTTTGCACACTATAAGAATCTCCAAGGAAGAGATCAGGTTCTTGTAGTTATGTTGGGCAAAAAGGGTGGCTATGATTTTGACGATAACGAGAACATGACACCTAAGAGCACTGAAAGTTTGAATTTGCAGGACTTTCGGCAAGCGGCATGTATGGATTTAACAGGTTTCTCTACTGTTTTCCCTGAGAATAAAGGTGATTCTTATCTTTATTTCATAAAAGGCAATTCTAAAAGTGAATTCTTTAATGCTGCGTTAGGCTGCTCCGACTCTATGCCTGGCAAGGTTTGCGTCGAAAATTTAAAAAGTGCACTTTCAGCATACCTCCGAGAGTCTGCTAGTGATTTGAACTCTGGTGAGAGACGAAAGATTTACAGTAGGGTTGTATCGTATGTCGAAAATAGGGCAGGTAACCGGGTCCATCTTTCAGAGATACAGCGAGAAATTGATAAATGTTTGCCCGCAAACTCTCTGCATAACGGTAAGTTTCATGATTTTATCAAAAGTAATTCTGAGCGTTTTAAAGTAAGCGAAGAATTTCAGCCATCACATTCAGCCGCCAAAAACATGGGGTATGTAGATGTAAATTTACCTTCTGGTGATTTCAATGGGCGCGTAAAGCTAGATGCAATTGAAATCGGCAAGCAAGGTTCGGATTTGAGTGTTGATAAGGATTTCGTTTATCTCACCATAAAACTACCACCCGAAGCCTCCCTTGTGCTGAAGGCGCTGGGTTCGGGTAAAGATTGAGGTGTGCAGGGATGCTTGAGAAAATATATCTAGATGATGATCAAGTAATACTAGATGCAAGTCAGTCATCGTCAGTTGATGTAGAAGAATATTTAAAAAGCCTAGGCTGTGAACAGCCGGACAAATTATTTTCTCTGGATGGGCAGGTTCATTTATCTGAGAGTGGCTTTTGGAAAAATAAGTATGTGCCGTTTTTTGTTAGTGTGAATAGCTTGTGGCACAATCTTCGAGATAAACCAAATGAACCTGAGCATTACTTTGTTATCGGTGTTGATCAGCAAGAAATGGATGCGCTTCGGCTTAGATTGAATTTTTACTTTGCATTGCGTTCAACTTTAAAAGGCCTTTGCCATCAGGTTGGTGATGATACACAGCCTATGAAGTATGTGTTTTTTAGCAGCAAGGAATCCTATTTAACAAAGCTAGAAATTCCTTATGCAATGGACTTGTCGGAGTTCGAGTCTGTTTGCATTGACAATCAGTCTGTCGTTAGAGCTGAAACTCTTAAAGTATCAGTACAGCAAGAAGATGATGTGCATTGCGATGAGCGCAAACATGTCATGAGAGAGGCAGTGGTTGAGTTTTTCAAGGATGAGAGTTCAAGAAATTTATTATATCTAATGTCGAATATAAATAGATTCTATGATGCTTATACTGAGCGTTATAAGGTTTATGTAAGCAAGTTTTCTGTCAATAAAATTTTATCAGAAATAGAAAATGAAAGAATAGGATTTCTCTGCAAAATCCAAGACGCAATCATGTCACAGCAGACGAAAGCCTTTGCTATACCTGGCAGTCTGATAGCTGTTGGAGCTATTTTAAAATTATCTAATAATTACTGGGAAGTACTCGTAATATTTATTGGTTTTGCAATTTCGACTTGGATGGTGATGTCGCTGAATAATAATGTGGTCGGCCATATAGACCTTCTTATTCAGGAATTCAAAAGGTCTATATCAAAATACGATGATATTGTGGTGGGTGTTGAAGATGTGAAAGCTGAAATAGAAAGCTCTTTCAGCAGTCTTGAGGAATCATCAAGTGCGGCAAAGACTAAGCTAAATGCTCTAACGAATTTATCATGGGTGATTTTGATTGTGGTGTTTGTGATATTTATTGGGAGGTCTGGTTTTTTTAATTTTATAGATTTTCAGTCAATAATTGATTTTGGCAGGTTGTTTTTTCTACATCCTAGACGAGTTGTAGAGATCGCATATTACTAATAAATTAATTGCGTATTAATTTTAATTTATTCTGTATATGAGTGTTAACCATATTTGTGACTTCTTGCAACGCCCGGTATTTAATTAAATAACACCTAGCCGCACGGGTTCGCTTGTAGCTAGTTGGTCGTTAGGTACCATAATTTTACTTCCTCCCCCGGCATTACTTCCTGCTGCCTGCCCTTTGGTTGTCGAGCGTATTTGCTTGTAAACGACTTCTAGCACATTGCATCAATTTGAATATGAGTGTGCTGAGGGATTACCACCAAAAACAGAAAAAGGCCCGCGAGGGGCCTTTTTGAGAGTTTCACGAGTTATTTTACCCAAAGCCGCTTTACCGTGGATAAGCTCACATCAAGTCGGGCTGCAACCCCTGATTGTGATAACCCTTCAAGTTTTAGCTTCCGGACATCTTCGGCAGAGGCAACCACTGGACGACCCAGCTTTGTTCCTGCCGCTTTTGTCCGTTTTAATCCAGCCTGGGTTCGCTCAATCAATAGATCGCGTTCAAACTGGGCGACAGCTGCTAATACACCCATGGTCATCTTCCCAGCAGCGCTGGTTAGGTCAACACCTCCCAAAGCCAGGCAATGAACTTTTATTCCTTTGCCTTCGAGTAGTTCGACAGTTGATTGCACGTCAATTGCGTTTCTTCCGAGCCTGTCTAGCTTGGTCACGACTAATACATCGCCGGACTCCATGCGTTCTAGCAATTTGTTGAAGCCAGGTCGTTCACTGCTGCTGGTGCTGCCACTGATTGTTTCTTCGATTGCACGTTGCGGTTGTAGATCAAACCCAGCAGCTTTGATTTCGTGGATTTGGTTCTCTGTAGTTTGTCCAATGGTGCTAACACGACTGTAAGCAAAGATGCGGGACATAGCGGGAGCCTTTGGTGTCAAAAACGTAGTGTCATTATTGTTGTTGGGTTCAAAATATCAAGCCCTATTTTCTGAGCTTGATATTTGATTGGTTTGGAATAGGGTCACAATCGGACGCTTTACAGCGCTTTACAGCGCTTTTCAAGCAAACGCGGACATTCAACTTTTATTGGCGAAGACCGTTGTGTCCAAGCCGTTTTGACGTGAACAGGCCGCCAGGTCCTCCAGGAATGCTTGAAGTATGGGTGGCGGAACAACCCCACGGCGGCTGATGAGATCGAAAGGTGACATGAGCTGTAACTGGTTGGGGATTAGCTGGCGCATTTCACCATTTTTGACCCACTGCGCCGCAAAATGTGTAGGCAGAAGGCCGATGTAAGCGCCTGAAATAATCAGAATGGCAGTCGCTTCGATGTTATCGACTGTTGCGGCCGCCTTGCTCACGCCCAACTGCTCCAGATCGTGCTGTTGCATATAGCCCCGAGCCACGATTCGACTTTCTGATATTTCCTTGAGCTGATCCGCGCCCTGAGCTTTGCTTGCGAACAGGGGATGGCGGCGACCGCAATACACGCCCAGTGCTTCCTGATAGAGCGATGAGTAATGCAGGCCTGGCACGTGGATGGGGAAGTGGCCAACCGCCAGATGCAGGCGACCATCAAGTACCCGTTCTTCCAGCTCGGCAGGCGAGCCGACGTAAACGTTGAGGTGCACATCATGCCCTCGGGATACAAAGCGCTGCGTGGTTCGCGGTATAGGCGAATCGGGATCACTGATGGTGCTATCGATTATGCCCAGATTGAGCTGGCCGCTGATGTCCTGTTTGAGTACGTCTGCATCCGAGCAAAAGTGCTCGACGGCGGCGAGCAAGCGCAGCGTTGCTTCATGAATGGCCACGCCTTGTTCGGTTAGTTGGAAGCCACTTCGGCCGCGCTGGCAGAGCTTCACCCCAAGCCGGGTTTCGAGGTGTGCCATCTGTTCGCTGATGGTTGACTGGCCTGCATTGAGCGCAGCCTGAGCTGCAGAAAACCCACCGCATTTAACGATTGCTGCAAAGACCCTGAGCAGTTTTAAGTCGACGTCATGCAGCTGAATCATTCAAGCACCCTCGCACTTTTATACATCGGATATGCCGATATAAGTATCTGATGTTGAGTATTTTTTCCACCCTAAGCTGCGCACATAGTCACTCCAACCGCAGAGGCCGATGAACGTCGTTCTCGCTAACAAGAACAACAGTTGGAGATGCCCGAGTATGTCGAGTAATAACTATGATTCCGGACGCCTGAATCTTCCGTTTGTGGGGCATTGCACCTTTGCCAAAGCGCCGGTGTGCACTGACTGGGATGCACTTGATGCCGACGTGGCGATCCTTGGTGCGCCCAATGACATGGGTACGCAGTGGCGCTCTGGTGCGCGTTTTGGGCCCCGTGGAATTCGCGAGGCTTCAACGCTGTTTTCGTTCGGTCATGCGGGCGCTTATGACCATGAAGACGATGTCATGTACCTGACCGCAGCCGATGTGCGCATGGTTGACGTGGGTGATGCAGACATCGTCCATACCGATATGGCCAGCAGTAATGCCAACACTGAGTTTGCAGTGCGCAAGATCCTGGATGCTGGCGCGATGCCCGTTGTTCTGGGTGGCGATCACTCAGTGCATGCGCCCGTGATCAAGGCGTTCGAGGGGCGGGGGCCGATTCACATCATTCACGTTGATGCGCATCTGGATTTCGTCGATGAGCGCCACGGTGTCCGCTATGGCCATGGCAGCCCATTGCGCCGGGCCTCGGAGATGAATCACATCACCGGGATGACCCAAATGGGGATCCGCAACGTGTCCTCATCCAATCGTGATGACTATGACGCAGCACGTGATGCCGGTTCGCAGATTCTCTCGGTCCGTGACGTTCGCCGCCTCGGCGCGCAAGGCGTGCTGGACTTAATCCCAACTGGGGTTCCGTATTACATCACCATCGACATTGATGGCTTCGATCCATCGATTGCCCCCGGTACAGGCACGCCAAGCCACGGCGGTTTTCTCTACTACGAAATCCTCGAAATCATTCAACTGCTGGCCAAACGCAGCCAGGGCAACATCGTGGGCATGGATCTGGTCGAGGTTGCGCCTGCTTACGACCCGACCGGTATGACCTCAATTCTCGCCGCACAACTGCTGCTCAATAGCATCGGCTTTATTTTTCACGAGCGTGCACAGGCGCGCACTGCGCAGGGGGCATAACCATGGACGCGATTGTTAAGCAATATTTGCAAACCTATGGCATTAGTGAGGCCGCTCAGCGCTTTCTGAGCAAGGCGCAAAAAATGTTCATTGGCGGGGCTTGGGTCGACGGCAGTGACGGCGCGAACGCAGAGGTGACGGAGCCTTCGACCGAAGGGCTATTAACACACATTCCGATGGGCACAGTTGCAGACTTGGACCGTGCCGTCGCGGCTGCTCGTGAGCAGTTTGATAGTGGTGAATGGAGCGCGCTCAAGCCCGCAGAACGCGAGCGCTTGCTGCAACGCCTGGCCGATCTTATTGAGCTAAATGCGCATGAGTTGGCTGAAATCGAATCAATCGATATGGGTAAATCGGTCAGCCAAGCGCTTGAAGTCGATATCCAAGGCACGATTGATACATTCCGTTATTTCGCTGGCTGGGCCACAAAAATCCACGGGCGCACCGCAGAGCCCTCTTTACCAGGTAACTATCTGGCATACACCCGAAAGGAGCCTGTCGGTGTGGTGGGCATCATTGTGCCGTGGAATTTTCCGCTGCAAACCATGGCCTGGAAGCTGGGCGCGGCATTGGCCACAGGCTGCACAGTGGTGGTTAAACCGGCTGAGTTAACGTCTTTATCGGCACTGCGCTTTGCTGAGTTGGTGCAGGAGGCCGGGATCCCGGATGGTGTGATCAATATTGTGACCGGCCGTGGCAGCGTAGTGGGTGCAGCGATGGCGACCCATGCTGGCATCGACAAACTCAGTTTTACTGGCTCCACGCCTGTTGGCATTACGGTCGGCAAAACAGCTATGGATCAGATGAAGCGTTTGACCCTTGAGCTGGGCGGCAAGTCTGCCGTAATCGTTCGCGAAGATGCCGATATCAAGGCCGCCGCGCAGGCGGTAGCCAACGGTGTTTTCTTCAACTCGGGGCAGGTTTGTGACGCAGGAACCCGCGCCTATATTCACCGCAGTGTCTATGCCCAATTTTTAGAAGAGCTGATCGCCTATACCCGCACATTGAAGGTTGCCCCCGGTTTAGATGCCGAGTGCTTTATCAGCCCGCTGGTGTCTGCACAGCAGCAGGCGCGGGTTCTGGAATACATCGAGGCAGGCAAGCAGGAAGGCGCAGAAGTGGCGTATGGCGGCCAAGCAATCACCGGTCCCGGGTACTTTGTTGAGCCAACTATTTTCGCCAATTGCCGCAACGATATGCGCATCGTTCAGGAGGAAATCTTTGGTCCGGTGCTGGTGACTGCACCCTTTGACGAGGATGACGAAGCGGTGGAGTTGGCTAATGACTCTTGGTTTGGTCTGGCAGCAGCGATCTACTCGAACGATCTCGGCCGTGTTCACAGCCTGATACCGCGCCTGCGTGCCGGCTCTGTGTACGTTAACGCGCACAGCACCATTGATCCGTGCATGCCATTCGGTGGCTATAAGCAATCGGGCTTTGGCAAGGACTTGGGCGCAGAGCAGCTCGATTATCTGCTGGAAACCAAGGCGGTATGGATCACCCTGCCGTGAGTTAAACCCCTCGGCATAACGCCATCGTTATGCCGAGACACAGCGTAACCAATAAGAAGAATTATACGAGGTTCAGGTCATATGAATACCGCAGCCGAAAACCTGAGGGCGCAGGACTTGGAAAAACGCATTCGCGTGTATGAGGAGATGGAGCTGGCAGATGAGTGGCCGGGTGCGCTCAGCGCCCTCGACTACACCGTGATAGTCCTGATGACGCTGGTATTGGTCGTCGGCTTCTACCTTTGGGGGTATTGAGCCATGGCAACGTCTGATTCGGTTGATTCTGGCCTTGAAGCCCAACGCGGAGATACGCCGTTGCTACCCAGTGAGCGGCTATGGGGATTTTGGGAGTTCACCTACGCCAATTCCGCGCTGGCCATTGCCACCTGGGCCTTTTTGATTGGCGGCGCAACTGCATTGTTTGTGGGCGTCACGGAAGGAATAGCGGCGATTGTAATCGGTAATATTCTGGGTGTTCTGCTGGCGTCTTTCGCCACTTGTGTGCCGTGTGGCAAGTACGGTACAGAGCAGTTTACCTTCTTGCGCAGCATGTTCGGCGGTAACGGCAGCCGCCTGGTTTATGTCTTGGCAGTGGTGTTTCTGACCATGGGCTGGCTCGCCGTTCTGGGACTCATGTTCGGCCGTTCGATTGACGGGCTGACAGGGCTTCTGACTGAACATGAAGCGAACCCAACCGGCTCGCTGGTGCTGGTGTCAGGCTTGTTTGCAATTCTGCTGGCGGGTTTTGTTGTTGCCAAAGGTCCTACCTCGATCAAGGTATTCAACACCATCGTCGCGCCGGCGCTGGTACTGATCATGGGCGCCATGCTGTACATGGTGTTCAGTGATCACAGCATGGCGGAACTGCTGGCGCTGCCGGCACTCGATGCGCCATTCAGCGATAAACGCGTCAATTTCATGATTGCGGTGGAGGTCAATATGGCAGCCGGGCTGTCCTGGTGGCCGTATATCGGCAATCTGGCGCGGCTTAGCAAGAATCAGCGCACAGCATTCTGGCCCAACATTATCGGCATATTCGCCGCTGCGGTGCTGGGAGAGGTTGTCGGTTTGCTGGCATCTGCCGCATTAGGCAACAGTGATCCAACCATCTGGATGACCCACATCGGAGGCCTGGCATTTGGTGTCATCGCGCTGGGGTTTGTCGCATTTGCCAACATCACCAGCATGATCAACATCCTCTACACCTCTATTGTGGGCTTGCGTCAGTTGGCGGGAAAAACCTTCCGCGACATGAGCTGGACCCTGCTCGTGGTGATGTTCTGCGCTGTGCCATTGTTGATTGTCAGCTTTGCGCCTGAAGTCTATGACAGCTTCTTCATATTCCTGGTGTGGACTTCGGCGTTGAACAGCGCGCTGGCAGGAATCGGAATCGCCGATTACTACTTCTTGCGCCAGCAGCGGATGAATCTGCGTCATCTGTATGCCAGTGAGGCGTTGTCACCTTATCGCTACTGGAAGGGCTTCAATCCGATTGGCTTATTCGCGCTGTTAGTGGGTGTTGGGGTTTACGTGTTCTTGTTTAATCCCCAGAGCCTGGCCAACGCGTCCTGGTTTCGCTTCATCTCCGCTTCCATTCCGTCTTGCCTGCTGGCCGGCGTGATCCATTTTGTGCTGACCCGGGCTTTTGCCGAGCGTTTAGGCTGGGGCGCCTACTCTCCGCGCGCTAAGCGTCAGCACGACTCTTTGAATTTAGATGCACAGGCTTGAGCCATGACTAAACGATACGATTACATCATTATTGGCGCGGGCTCTGCTGGGTGCGTGTTAGCCAACCGCTTGAGTGAGGACCCAAACACCTCGGTACTGGTGTTGGAGTATGGCGGCAGCGATCGCAGTGTGTTGATCCAGATGCCCAGTGCCTTCTCAATGCCCATGAACACCAAGAAGTACAACTGGCATTTCGAGACCGAGCCTGAACCCTTCCTCGATAACCGCCGCCTGCATTGTCCGCGCGGCAAGGTACTCGGTGGGTCTTCTTCAATCAATGGGCTGGTCTATATCCGCGGGCACGCATCAGACTTCGACCAATGGCAATCATTGGGTGCAGAGGGCTGGGGTTATCGCAATTGCCTGCCGTACTTCAAACGTGCCGAGAATTACAAGTTTGGCGGCGATGATTACCGTGGCGAAGGGGGGCCGCTGAGCACCAATAATGGCAACAATATGCAAAACCCACTGTATGGCGCCTGGGTTGAGGCGGGCGTTCAAGCCGGTTACATCGAAACCAAGGATTGTAACGGCTACATGCAGGAAGGCTTTGGCGCGATGCACATGACGGTCAAAAATGGTGTGCGTTGGTCAACCGCCAACGCCTATTTACGACCTGCGATGAAACGTCCAAACCTGACCGTGATCACCCACGCAATGACGCGTCAGGTGTTGTTGGAAGGCAAACGGGCTGTTGGCATTCTCTACGATCATGACGGCCAGACCCACACCGTGCATTGCAACCGCGAAGTGCTGCTTTCGACGGGGCCGATTGGCTCGCCGCAGTTGCTGCAAATGTCCGGGATTGGTCCCGGTGAAGTGCTGCGCAACGCCGGTATCGAAGTGAAGCATGAGCTGCCCGGTGTCGGTGAAAACTTGCAGGATCACTCGGAAATTTATATCCAGTTCGCCTGCAAACAGCCGATCACTCTGAACAGCAAGATGGGCCTGTTAAGCAAGGCCATGATTGGCCTGCGCTGGTTGTTATTCAAAGATGGTCTGGGGGCCAGTAATCACTTCGAAGCGGGTGGTTTTATTCGCTCTGAGGTGGGGCTGAGCTGGCCCGATATTCAGTTTCATTTTCTCCCCGCCGCGATGCAGTACGACGGTGGCAAACCGCTGAAGGGCCATGGTTTCATGGTTTTGACCGGGCCGAATAAACCAACCAGCCGCGGTTATGTCCGTGTGCGTTCGGCAGACCCTTACACGCACCCGGAAATTGTCTTCAATTACTTACAAACTGAAGAGGACCGCGAGGGTTTCCGTCGTTGTGTACGCCTGACCCGGGAGATTATTGGTCAGCCGGCAATGGATGCGTATCGCGATTACGAAATTGCTCCGGGCCCTGACGTTAACACCGATGAGGAGATCGATGCGTTTGTGCGCAAGAATATGGAAAGCACCATGCATCCTTGTGGTTCGTGCCGAATGGGCGAGGATGAAATGGCCGTGGTTGATTCAGCGCTACGTGTACGCGGTATCGAAGGCTTGCGAGTTATTGATTCATCGGTGTTTCCGACCGAGCCCAACGGCAACCTGAATGCGCCGACGATCATGCTGGCCGAGCGCGCTGCTGATCTCGTCCGAGGCTTGCCGCCATTGCCGCCGGTTGATATTGAAGTTGGGCTTGCGCAGGGTTGGGAGTCCCGTCAGCGCAGCAATGCGCCCCTGCGCAAAGTCGCCAGCAGCTAACGCGCTTTGTAAAACCAGAGGGGTGTTGGTTTATACACGGCAACTAACCCTCAGCATTTCTCACAGTGAAACGAGGCCCGAGGTAAACGGGCCTCGTTTTTTTGTTTGTGGCTCGCAGCAAGCCTTTTAAAGCTATCTCTCAGCCACAAGCCATGCAGGGTTACGCCTGAGCGACGGCGTCCGCGACGTTTGCGCTGGCCCAGCTTGGGGCGTGATGCAGAGGCGGCGGTAACTCTGAACGGGTTTGTCATTAAATGAAAAGTCATTGTCGTTCGATGAGAAGCGGATGAAGCGTCTGGGCATTACATTTCAGTCAACGTATACGCCATAGGGCGTCCCGAGCGCAGATTGGAGATCAAGTAAATGCCAAAAGCCGTCCGCTTCTATAAAACCGGTGGTCCTGAGGTTATGCAGTACGAGGACGTGGAGGTTGGCGATCCCGGCCCAGGTGAAGTACGACTCCGTCAGGTTGCTGTGGGGCTTAACTATGCCGATACCTACTTTCGCAACGGCACGTACCCAATTCCAATGCCAAATGGCATGGGCGTTGAGGCCGCTGGTGTCGTAGAGGCAGTGGGTGAGGGCGTGAGCAATGTTTGTGTCGGGGACCGTGTCACTTACACCGGGTTCCTCAATACGCTCGGCGCCTATTGCACTGAGCGTCTGATCCCGGCTGCGCCGTTGATCAAGCTTCCAGAGAGCATTTCATTCGAGACCGCAGCGGCGATGACCATGCGCGGCCTGACCTCCGCGTATTTGCTGCGGCGCATCCATGACTTCAAACCCGGTGACAGCATTTTATTGCACGCGGCTGCCGGCGGCGTTGGTCTGATTGTTTCGCAGTGGGCCAAGTTATTGGGTTTGCGCGTGATTGGTACTGTATCCAGTGACGCCAAGGGTGACATTGCCCGCGCACATGGCTGTGATCATGTGATCAATTACAGCCATGAAGATGTGGCCAAACGCACGCGGGAGTTGACCGACGGGGTAGGTGTAAACGTCGTTTTCGACAGCGTAGGCAAGAGCACATTCATGGGTTCACTCGACTCGTTGAAGCGCCGCGGTCTGATGGTTTGTGTGGGCACGGCTTCAGGGCCAATTCCGGCATTCGACCCGGTACAGCTTGCAATGAAAGGCTCGCTCTATCTGACTCGCCCAGCACTGGCTGACTACATCGCCGATCCGGCGGAAAAGGCTGATCTGGCCGGCGAGCTGTTTGACTTGGTCGGCAGCGGCAAAATCAAAATCGAGATTAACCAGCACTACGGTTTGCAGGACGCCGTGCAGGCGCATCGTGACCTGGAGTCACGCAAGACCACAGGCTCTTCGATTTTCATCATTTAAGGAGATCATTAGTCATGCAAGTTGAACAACTGACCTGCAACATTGGAGCAGAGTTGCTGGGCGTTAATCTTGCCGATGCAATTCATGATGCCGGCCTGTTCGCTGAGATCCGCGCCCAATTGCTTAAGCATCGCGTGCTGTTTCTGCGAGATCAAGATATTAGCCGTGCTGAGCATGTAGCTTTTGCCCGCTTGTTTGGCGAATTGGAAGATCATCCCGTTGTCGGCAGCCATCCGGATCATCCCGGGCTGGTTCAGGTTTACAAGAGCCCGGAGAGCCCGATAGACCGCTACGAAAACTCATGGCATACCGATGCAACCTGGCGCGATGCACCTCCCATGGGCTGTGTGCTGCGCTGCGTTGAATGCCCTCCGGTGGGCGGTGACACGATGTGGGCCAACATGGTGGTGGCTTATGAGCGACTGCCGGCAGACGTGAAAGAGAAAATCGAAGGCCTGCGCGCGCGTCATAGCATTGAAGCGAGCTTTGGCGCGGCGATGCCAATCGAGAAACGTCTGGCGCTGAAAGCACAATATCCGGACGCAGAGCATCCCGTGGTGCGTACTCACCCCGAAACCGGTGAGAAGGTGTTGTTTGTTAACAGCTTCACCACTCATTTCACCAACTTCCACACGCCTGAGCGGATTCGGTTTGGCCAGGACTTCAGCCATGGCGCGTCTGAGTTGCTGCGCTATTTGGTCAGCCAGGCCTGTATTCCCGAGTATCAGGTGCGCTGGCGCTGGCGGCCCAACAGCATCGCTATCTGGGATAACCGCAGCACTCAGCATTACGCCGTAATGGATTACCCCGCCTGCCATCGCAAGATGGAGCGCGCTGGTGTGATTGGCGAAAAGACCTACTGAGCAGTCTGGCGGAAATTATCAAGCGCACAATCGCGCGCATTAAAGCCGTTTGGCAAAAATAAAAAAAGGAGACGAACATGCAGTTCTTCGATGATTCCCTGCACCCGGAAAATATGGAAAAGGTCGTGATTACCGTCGCACCTTACGGCCCGGAGTGGATGCCAGAAGACTTCCCGGAAGACATTCCGGTAACCATGGATGAGCAGGTACAGAAGGCGGTTGACTGCTATGAAGCGGGCGCTACTGTTCTGCACTTGCATGTGCGTGAGTTGGACGGCAAGGGGTCCAAGCGACTGTCTAAATTCAATGAATTGATTGCTGGGGTACGTGAGGCTGTACCCGACATGATTATTCAGGTGGGCGGTTCGATCTCCTTCGCGCCAGAGAGCGACGGTGAGGCTGCCTTGTGGCTGTCTGACGATACCCGGCACATGCTGGCGGAATTGTCACCCAAGCCGGATCAAGTCACCGTAGCGATCAACACCACGCAAATGAACATCATGGAGTTGCTCTATCCAGAGTATTTGGAAGGCACTTCCCTGGCAAACCCTGCCTATCAGGCTGCTTACAGTGAAATGACGGTTCCTGCTGGCCCTGCCTGGGTCGCCGAGCACCTCAAGCGCTTACAAGCCAGCAACATCCAGCCGCACTTTCAGCTGACGGGCATCCATGCCTTCGAAACCCTTGAGCGACTGGTGCGCAAAGGCATTTACATGGGGCCATTGAACCTGACGTGGATTGGCATTGGTGGTGGCTTTGACGGCCCGAACCCATTCAACTTCTTCAACTTCATTCACCGCGTGCCGGATGGCTGCACCTTGACCTCCGAATCGTTGCTGAAAAACATGTTGCCCCTCAATACCATGGCTCTGGCCATGGGCCTGCACCCTCGGGTCGGCACTGAAGACACCATTATTGACCAACACGGCAAACGCTTCACTTCCGTGCAACAGATCCAGCAAACGGTACGCATCGCTCATGAGTTGGGTCGTGAGGTTGCCAACGGTAAAGAAGCCCGTGAGATCTATCGCATTGGTGTGCAGTACTCAAGCATTGAGCAAACGCTGCTAGCCAACGGGATGGCTCCAAATCGCAAGCAAGGCCAGAAAGGCGTCCCGCAACGCGGCTGATGCCTAGCGCAGCAGGGGCAGGCTCCTGCTGCGTGTTAAAAAATATTCAAAACAATAAAAACGGGTGCAACACACCCAGGAGGCATCATGGCCTTTCACCACAGCGCTGTGGACGATGAAGAGGATACGTCTATAGGTATCCCGCGTCGGTACGCGTGGATCGTTTTCGCTTTGACCTTTGGCTTGTTGATTTCAGATTACATGTCGCGGCAGGTGCTTAATGCCGTGTTCCCGGTGCTTAAGAGTGAGTGGCTGCTGAGTGACAGTCAGCTCGGATTACTCAGCGGCATTGTTGCCTTGATGGTCGGGTTGCTGACCTTTCCATTGTCGTTGCTAGCCGACCGTTTCGGCCGTGTCAGAAGCCTTGCGTTGATGGCGTTGCTGTGGAGCCTCGCAACGTTGGGATGCGCGCTGGCGCAGAACTACCAACACATGTTGATAGCGCGCTTTATGGTGGGGCTTGGCGAGGCCGCCTATGGCAGCGTGGGTATTGCCGTGGTGATGTCGGTCTTTCCTAAAAGCATGCGCGCAACCCTTGCCAGCGCCTTTATGGCGGGTGGCTTGTTCGGTTCAGTTTTAGGCATGGCTCTCGGCGGGGCTATTGCGGTGAAGTTGGGCTGGCGTTGGTCATTCGCGAGCATGGCGTTGTTTGGATTGGTGCTGGCGGTGCTGTATCCGATCATCGTCAGAGAATCGCGTATCGCCCCCAAGCGTCTTGGCGCTATCAGCCAAAAGAGTAAGGCGGCAATCAGTCGTCCATTGCGCACGCTTTACTGCACGCGCTCAGTTATAGGCGCCTATGTGGGCAGCGGCCTGCAGCTATTTGTGGTGGGTACGGTGCTTGTGTGGCTGCCGAGTTATTTCAATCGTTACTACGCGATGGACGAGGGTAAGGCTGGCGGGCTCGCCGCTTTGATTGTGCTGTGCTGCGGGGCTGGCACAGTGTGTTGTGGCATGCTCAGTGATCGGCTGTGTCGCCATTCGCAGATCCGTAAAGTTGACCTTTCGATTGCCTACTGTCTGGGTAGTTGCCTGCTGCTTTCGCTGGCGTTCGCGCTTACGGCGGGGCCGTTGCAGGTGATCCTGATTGCTCTGGGAATGCTGATCGCCGCAGGCACCAACGGCACCACAGGCGCGATGGTGGCGAATTTGACCCACTACAAAGTGCACGGTACGGCGTTTGCTACGTTGACCCTGGTTAATAACATGCTTGGGCTCGCGCCAGGGCCGTT
Source organism: Pseudomonas marincola (assembly GCF_900682675.2). NCBI lineage: Bacteria > Pseudomonadati > Pseudomonadota > Gammaproteobacteria > Pseudomonadales > Pseudomonadaceae > Pseudomonas > Pseudomonas marincola. The sequence continues at coordinate 1,668,665 of NZ_LR215729.2, forward strand.
CATCACCGGGCGCGTATCCGACCTCATCGGTCTGCACGAGGCATTTCAATTAGTACCGCTGATAAGCATTGGCTCTGCGGCGGTGTTCATCTATATCAAGCGCCATTACATCGCCGACATCGCGCGCCCCAAAGGTGACGAGTCGTCTGAGGCGTGCCTTAAAAAGTCGGTTGGGGTGATGTCGTGACAGCTGTTTTACAGATTGATGCATTTTTCGATTTTGTGTGTCCGTGGTGTTTGATTGGCAAGCGTCAACTAGCGCGGGCATTGGCTCAGTTGGCTGCCAGCCGCCCTGATGTTGAGGTCGAATTGAGCTGGCACGGCGTGCAGTTGCTTCCCCATCTGCCCGAAAACGGCGTGCCCTTTGCCGCGTTTTATCTTCAGCGTCTTGGCAGTGCCGAAGCGGTCCGCATGCGTCAGGCACAGGTTGAGCAAAGCGCTGCAGCCGTCGATTTGCAGATTGATTTGAGCCGCATTGAAAAAATGCCCAACACAGGCCTGGCGCATCGCTTATTTGAGCGCGCTGCAAGTTTGGGGACTGTGGCGCAGCGTGACGCTTTATTGGAACGCCTGTTCGCTGCCTATTTTGTGCGGGGAGAGGATATCGGTGAGCGCACCACGCTGTTGGCAATCGCTGAGCAATGCGGCTTCTCGAAAGCAACTTTGGATGAATACATTGCGGGTAGCACGCAACCGGTAGAGGCGAATAACAGGGGCAGCAACGGTGTGCCTCACTTTGTCTTCAATCATCAGTATTTAGTGAGCGGTGCTCAGCCTGCCAGTGTGTTGTTGCAGGCGATGCATGAAGCGCTTGATCACGTTACGGTCGGGGGGCAGCAGGCGTGAGTCAGCGTATTGCAGTGCCGAAAGGCAAAGTTCCAGCGCTGGGAATGCGCACGTTGTTGAGATCAGCAGATAAAAGCCTGGCTGTATTCAATATTGAGGGGCAGCTTTATGCAATCGATGACAGTTGCCCGCATCAGGGCGCTTCATTGTGTGGCGGGCGCCTGGAAGGCCGGGTGATTCAGTGCTGCGCACATGGTTTACGTTTCGATGTTGCGAGTGGCTATTTAGTCAACTCGACCAGCTTCAAAGTGGCCAACTACCCGGTCGAGATAGAAGACGACCAAGTTTTCATCATCGTTGATGCTGAGGAATGTGCGGTATGAGTACCTTCGCTTTGGTCTCTGTGCATTCTCGCGCTCGCGAACTGCTGCCCGGCTTTATTGTCAGCCTGATTGTCGCCGCCGCTGCCAGCTTTCTCTCGGAGCACTACGACGCGCCCGTGATGTTGTTTGCCTTGTTACTCGGCATGGCCCTTAATTTTCTTGCAGCTGATAGCAGCTGCAAGTTGGGCATTGAGTTCACCGCGCGCACCGTGTTGCGCATAGGTGTTGCTCTGTTGGGGATGCGCATTACCTTAGAGCAAATTGCCGCGCTCGGCTGGAAACCAGTGGCGCTGGTGGTGACACTGGTTGTGGTGACAATTCTGGTGTCAGTGGTAGCCGCCAAACTCATGGGGTTTCAGCGTTTGTTTGGCATGCTAACCGGTGGCGCTACGGCGATTTGCGGGGCTTCTGCAGCTTTGGCGCTGGCGGCTGCGTTGCCAAATCATCCGCAGAAGGAACGTGCGACCTTATTCACGGTGATTGGTGTCTCAGCGCTCTCGACGCTGGCGATGATCATCTATCCGATGATTGCTAATGGCCTTGGGCTCTCGCCTGAACAGGCTGGCGTATTTTTGGGCGCCACCATTCATGATGTTGCGCAGGTCGTCGGGGCGGGTTACAGCATGTCGACCGAAACCGGTGATACCGCCACGGTCGTCAAGTTAATGCGCGTGGCCATGTTACTTCCCGTCATCGTCTGCGCCGCGATGATCACCCGCATGCAAGGGGCTGATCCTGCAGGCAAACGACCGCCACTATTACCATGGTTTGCGGTGGGCTTTTTGATTCTTGCATGTGTAAACAGCACAGGATGGGTTGCCCCGGCGATTCAGGGTTTCACCAATGATCTGTCACGCTGGTGCTTGGTCGTCGCAATCAGCGCGCTGGGGATGAAGACTCAGCTCAAGGAGCTGGCTGCAGTAGGTCTGAAACCCATTCTGCTGATGGTTGGGGAGACGGTATTCCTAGTAGCTCTGGTCTTGCTGTTGATGCATTGGGGCTTGTAGAAATGTAGTGATTTGCGTGGGGATGGAGTGGGGGCAAATTCAGTCGAATAACGCCCCCAGCGGTTTACGCTTTTTACGCACCCGGCAAGTACAAATCGCAGGGAGAAGGCTGGGTGTTTAGCCTTCCTTACGCGGTACAATATTATGCGCTTTACGCCAAGAGGCTGGAGGCATGCCGAATTGGGAAATAAACCAGCGCGTGAAGGAGCTGGGCATTGAGTAGCCCAGTATGTCGGTGATTTGCCCCAGTGAGTAGTAAGGGTTTTCCAGGTAGCGAATCACCAGATCGCGGCGAACCCCATTAATTAAATCGCTGAAACTGGCTCCTTCTTCGTCCAGGCGCCGCTGCAAAGTGCGCACGTTCATGCCCTGGCTTTGAGCAATTTGCTCAATGGTCGCGCGCCCCATTGGCAGCAAAAGGTAGATGGATTTGCGCACGTCGAATGCCAGCGAGTGGTCGACCTTGCCTTGCAATGAGTCAAGGTAGCGTTGAGCGTGGCGGGCCATCGCTTCGTTGGCGAGAGGGTTGGTGGTGTCAAGATTGGCCGATGGGCAAACGATGCCATTAAACTCGCACCCGAATTCAATCTTGCAGCCGAAAATCCGCCGATGCACCGTGAGGTCGGCTGGTGCTTCATGGGTGAAACATACGTTCATCGGTTGCCAGTGAGCGCCCAGCAGCGCGGCGCAAAAACGATGCATGATACCGATGGCAAGCTCGATCGCTTGGCGGTTGTCCGTACCGCTCTCAGTCACCAACTCCTCACGGATAATCACGGTTTTCCCGGTTTCTTCAATGAAGATCGCCAGTGAGTCATTGAGCAGATGACGGTACTGCACGATCACCTGCAGCGCATCGCGAAGATTTTTCTGGTGGCTGAGCAGCAGGCTCACTTCACCAAAGTCGGATAACTGACGAAGTTCGGCCATGCGCAGGCCGAAGGTTTCACAATTACTCAGCTTGGCTGACTGCTCCAGCAAGTCGATAGCTGCACTGACCGAGATTTGCTGTGTGGGGTCGCTGAGAATCGCAACGCTCAAACCGGCGTCAGCCAGCAGTGTGTTTACGTTGAGCTGCAGGTGGCGGGCTACTTCCAAGTAGTTGGTGAGCACGGCAGATCGAGAGAGTGCGGTCATGGCTTATCTACCTTCAATCAAGTGACATAGAAGGTCTCTGTGTCGTTTTTGTCCGCCATTTATAGAGAGTTTGTCGCTGGATGGAAAGTCAGAATGACTTAATCAATTCATCAGAGTGATGTGTCACCAAATGAAAAGTGCCTGACGCTAAATGTGAAGCGCCAGGGTTAGGCGAAATCTACTGTCTGCTTACAGGGTTCGAGATATCAGCGGACCGATCGGTGACGTATCCAAAGGCGGATGTGGCGATGAGTGAAACCACTGTTTTGATTATTCCAGGCTTGCGTGATGAGGTGCCGGATCACTGGCAAACCTTGCTGGCGAAAAAGCTTGAACGGGTTCGCTCAGTGCCTCCTTTGGAAGACAACAAGCTCAGCCTCGTCGCACGATTGGAGGCTATTCAACGCGAGCTGGATCAGATTGACGGGCCGGTGATTATCGTGGCTCACAGCGCGGGTGTGCTGATGACTGTGCATTGGGCTGCGCTCAATCAACGTCCGATCAAGGGTGCTCTGCTGGTTGCGCCACCTGATCTTGAGGCCGAATGGCCGCCAGGCTATCCAACCGCGCAAACCCTCAAAGCCAACGGATGGATTCCATTACCGCGAGAGCCTCTGCCATTCCCATCCATTTTAGCGGTCAGCAGTAATGACCCACTCTGCAGCCTGCAAGCCGCTGGCCAAATGGCTGAAGACTGGGGTAGCCAGCGGGTGGACCTCGGTGCCGTTGGCCATCTCAATCCAGCCGCCGGTTTTGGCGAGTGGCCTGAGGCTAATGCGTTGATCAATCAGTTGGACGGCTAAGCCTCAGTAGCACAAACACCGCTTTAGAGCTCGCATCGCCCGAATGCCGGGTGCGGGCGTTGTTCGCACAAAAAACAACAAAAACAAAAAAACGGAGACAACATCGTGAAACATACAGCCGCTAATAAATACCTTCGGCAGAGTTTCTTGGCCACGTCCGTGATGCTCGCCGCCTTACCCGCTGCTCACGCTTTTGAAGTCGAAAATGGCAGCGATGACTGGACTATACGATTCGATAACACCCTCAAAGCCAGTTATGGCCAGCGAGTTGAGGGTGAGAACGCGAAGATCGCCAACACCTCCAATCTCAACGACGGTGACAAGAACTTTAGCGTCGGCAGTGCTGTGACCGAACGCCTCGATTTACTGACTGAGCTGGATGTGGTCTTCAAGCGCAGAATGGGCTTTCGGGTCAGCGCCGCCAGTTGGTATGACCATGCCTATGATAGCGTCGGCTCAAACTCCAACCCGTTCCCTGGCCATAGAGATAATGCCGGGAATCTGGTTGCTGCCCGGCCTGTTGGTGGTGTTATTCAAGCCGGTGACTCGCTCAATGGCCATGGATCACGCAAGCATGGCCTGAGTCGCTATACCGACCGTTACTACAATGGTCCCTCAGGTGAAATCCTCGATGCCTTTGTGTTTTACAGCACAGAGATTGGTGATGAGTCTTTGCTGAGCGCAAAGCTTGGTAAACACAACATCTACTGGGGAGAGACCTTATTCAACGCAGCGAATGGGATTAACTACGGTCAGTCCGCTCTGGACTTGGCCAAGCTGTATAACGTGCCGGGCACTGAAACCAAAGAGTTGTTTCTACCGCGCAATCAGCTATCGATGTCATTCACGGTCAACCCGGAACTTACCTTAGGCGCGCAATACTTCCTGGAATTTCAGAACTCCAGATTGCCCGAAGGAGGCACCTACATGGGTGCTTACGACATGCTCGATGAAGGCGCTGATGTGTTCTGGCTGCCGGTCCCGGCGTTATTGGGCGGAGCTGGTGCCTTCTACGGTGCGCCGCGAGGGCACGACGTTAAACCGCACAACTCGGGCGATTTCGGCTTAATGGCCAAGTGGAGTCCGGACTGGCTGAACGGAACCTTAGGCTTTTACTACCGCAATACGTCGGACACTTTACCGGCGGTGCTGATCAATGCCCCGAACTTGCACAAGCCTGGAGTTGCGGGCTTTGAAGGTGTTGAGTATCTCACCGCATACGCCGATGACATCGACATCTATGGCCTGAGTCTTTCGAAAAGCGTGGGGCCTGTCAGTGTCGGCCTCGACCTGAACTACCGTGAAAACATGCCGTTGGTGAGTAACTTCAGCACCATTAATGGTTCGCTCAATGCAGCAGCAGAAGCAGGGCTGATTAACGGCGCCAACCTTATTGGGGCAGTTCCGGACAATGGTGAAACGGGGCTGGCGCGCGGCAAGACTTTCCATGTAGTGCTTAACGGTTTGGCGACCTTTGGTGATACCCCGTTGTGGGATGCTTCATCGCTCGCTGTAGAAGGCGCAATGACGCATTTAGTCAGCGTGGATAAAGGCCAGCAGACCTTTAAGGGCGACTCCAGTTATCAGGGCGTCGACAAGGTTGATACCAACGCATACACCATCGCAGCCAACTTTACCCCGACCTGGTATCAGGTATTCCCGGGTGTCGATATGTCCATGCCTATGGCCTACAACGTGGGGCTCAAAGGCAACTCTGCCATTCAGCTAGGCGGCAACGAAGATGCCGGCAGTTATTCCGTCGGCATCTCGGCGGACGTCTACCAGAAGTACCGGTTTGACCTGAAGTATGTGGATGCTTTCGGCCCATTCGATACCTGTGAAACCGGCTTCGATAACAACACGCCTGGCGCTAATGGCCAATACCAGTGCATTCCCGGACAGATTACTTCGCAGGCAGGTTTGGTCCCCTTGCTGAAGGACCGGGGAATGGTCACGGCTTCGTTCAAAACCACCTTCTGATTGACGCTCAGATTACAAAAATAACCGGAGAGAACTCAGATGAAATGTCTTAAAAACCTGCTGGCTGCTGCGGTGGCGGCATTAATGACTACTCAAGTTCAGGCGGCTGTATCCGCCGAGGACGCAGCGAAGCTGGGCACCAGCCTTACCGGGATCGGCGCTGAAATGGCGGGCAATGCAGATGGCTCCATACCCGCCTATACCGGGGGTATGACGACCCCGCCTGCCAGTTTTAAAGCGGGTGACACCATGCGCCCGGACCCTTTTGTCGACGAGAAACCATTGCTGGTGATCGACAGTAAAAATGTTGATCAATATGCAAGTTTGCTGACGGCAACCACGGTGGAGTTGGCTAAGCGATTCCCGACTTTCCGCGTCAATGTATACCCGAGCCACCGCACCGTGGCCTTGCCTGAAAAAGTGGTGGATAACACCCTGAAAAACGCCACAGGTGCAAAGTCATTAGAGGGTGGGCTGTCGATTGATAACGTGCTGCCGGGCGTGCCGTTTCCGATCCCGAGTTCAGGCAGCGAAGCCATGTGGAATCACTTACTGCGCTACCTGGGCGTCAGTCTCTCCACCAAGTACGACTCATGGAATGTGGACTCGGCCGGTGTTGCAACGCTTGCTACAACCGGGCGTTCATACATGAGCTATCCAATCTATGAAGACATGGATAAACCGATCCGTGGCGATGATATTTTTTATCAGATGAAGCTGTATTACACCGGTCCTGCGCGCCGAGCCGGTGAGGCAATCATGCTCAAGGACTCTGCCAACCCGTTAGCGCAACCGCGCAAAGCCTGGCAGTACTTGCCCGGTCAGCGTCGGGTAAAGCTGGCACCAAATCTTGCTTACGACACGCCTAATCCGGGTACTGCCGGCGCAGGAACTTACGATGACGTATTTGTGTTCAATGGCGCGCTTGATCGCTTTGACTGGAAGCTGATCGGCAAACAGGAAATGATCGTGCCTTACAACACCTATAAGTTGACTTACGCTCAGGACGCCAAGCAGCTGACAACTCCTAATCATCTCGCACCGGATTATGTGCGCTGGGAGAAGCACCGTGTCTGGGTTGTGGAAGGGACTGTTAAAGAGGGCGCCCGACACATCTACCATAAGCGCCGCTTCTACATAGATGAAGACAGCTGGATCGCACTGGCCTCTGATCAGTACGACTCAAGCGGCAAACTCTATCGCGGCTCGTTTGCCTTTCTGACTCAGAGTTATGACAAGCAAGCCCCTGATACTTCACCTTTCGTTATTTATGACCTGGTCGGTGGGTCATACAACATCAACGGTGTTGTTGGGCCATACGGCGGCATCAAGTACGGCGAGCCTTTGTCGAAAGTGCAGTGGGCACCGGATGCATTGGCGGGCGCGGGCATTCGCTAAGCAATAGCCACTCAAGGCCGGGGCACCGCCCCGGCAGCATGACGGGTCGATGAGCGCAATAACGGTCGCTCATCGTGGCGAAGCGATTTCGATGCTGGTGTGCGCGTTGAGTGCATTTCTGCGTCGCTCCCTCAAAGGGTGCTGTATGGATTCCTTGAAAAACACTCTGCTGGCAATTCTGTGCGCAGCGTGCGGATTAGTGCCGTGCGCAGCCCAGGCGAGCAGCTATGTCGATGTGCTGGACATGCCTGCCAAACCAACGGCTCTGGCTACGCGCAGCCCTTTGCTCGGTGTGACACGGGCGGGGGAACGCATGGTAGCGGTGGGGCAGCGCGGGCACATTCTTTATTCAGATGATGCAGGCAAGCACTGGGTGCAGGCACAGGTTCCTGTCAGTAGTGATCTGAATGCCGTAGATTTTCCGACCCCTCAACAGGGCTGGGCCGTCGGTAACGATGGTGTTGTCTTGCACAGCAGTGACGCAGGAGCGACCTGGAGCAAACAGCTGGATGGACGGCAAATCGGCGACTTGGTAGTCAAATATTATTCAGCGCTTGCCCACGCGCAGCCGGACAACGAAAGCTGGCCAGGCTTTATCAGCGAGGGTGAGCGTTTGGTTGAGGAGGGCGCCGACAAGCCGTTTCTCGATGTTTGGTTCGCTGACGACAAACTCGGCTATGCAGTTGGTGTGTTCAACCTGATATTGCGCACCGAAGATGGTGGCCAAAACTGGACGCCGTTTCAGGACCGTACTGATAACCCGCAAGGGTTTCACCTTAACGCTATCGCCTCCACTGGCGATGCGCTGTATATCGCTGGCGAGCAGGGCTTACTACTCAAATGGGATGCGGCCTTGCAGCGTTTCAACGCCTTGCAGACGCCGTATCAAGGCAGTTTTTTCGGTGTGATTGGCAAGCCCGGCGACGTCATGGCTTTCGGCCTGCGTGGCAACGTAGTGCGCAGTACTGACGGTGGCCAGCAGTGGCGCGATGTGCCGAGCAACACGCAGGTCAGCATCACCGCCGCCGTTATCAATGCGCAGGGCCAGTATGAATTTTTCTCGCAGGCCGGCGATGCGCTGATTGATCAAGCCGGCGCTGAAAAACTACAGCCGCTCGCCGAGCAGCCCTTGTCCCCGGTAGCTGGCGCCGCAATTGCGCCTGATGGATCGCTAGTGGTGGTGGGCAACCGTGGCGCACAGACTCTGCCTGCGCAATAAGATCTCGAATAATAAGAGTGAGTACCCCAGACATGGGCAATATCAAGCAAGACCTCATGCCGGTGATTCGTGACTTAAGCGATTTCGATCAGCACTCCGGAAACAGGCTGGAACGATGGGTATTCAACTATCGGCCTCTGTTCATGCTGCTCATGACCTTGGTCACGTTGGTGCTCGGGTATATGGCGGTCACGCGTCTTGAGATTCGTCCCAGCTTTGAAAAGATGATTCCCCAAAGCCAGCCGTATATTCAAAACTTTTTGAATAACCGTCAGTCACTGCGCGGGCTGGGCAACTCGGTGCGGGTGGTGGTCGAGAATACCCAGGGCGATATCTTTGACCCTGAGTATCTTGAAGTCCTCAAGCAGGTTAACGATCAGTTATTTCTCACCGATGGAGTCGACCGCGCGTGGATGAAGTCGTTGTGGAGCCCCGGAGTTCGCTGGACTGAAGTAACAGAGGAAGGTTTTCAGGGCGGGCCGGTGATGCCCGACACCTATAAAGGAACCCCCGAGGACCTGGAGCAACTGCGGCGTAATATTAGCCGTGCCGGAATCGTTGGTAGTTTGGTGGCGAGTGACTTCAAATCCAGCATGCTGATTGTGCCATTGCTGGATAAAGCTTCGGCGACAGGGCAGGCTATCGACTACCAGCAGTTCTCGCGCATGCTGGAGCAGCAGTTGCGCAAAAAAATTGAGTTTGCTGGCGACAGCACCGCGCATCAATCCGGTGCGGAGGGCAATGGCCCGTATAAAATTCGAGTCATTGGCTTTGCCAAGCTAATGGCTGATCTGATCGATGGCTTAGTTCAGGTCATGATGTTTTTCGGCTTGGCAGTGTTCACCTCGCTGCTCATCATCTACCTCTACACGCGTTGTTGGCGCAGCACTTTTTTGGTTGTGGGCTGCTCGCTAATCGCTGTGATCTGGCAGTTAGGCATCGTCGCCTGGCTGGGCTATGCCATTGATCCCTATTCTGTGCTCGTGCCCTTCCTCATATTCGCCATTGGTGTGTCCCATTCTGCGCAAAAAATGAATGGCATCATGCAGGACATTGCGCGAGGCACGCACAAATGGATCGCTGCACGCTACACCTTTAGGCGTCTGTTTATTGCGGGAGTTACTGCATTACTCGCCGATGCAGTGGGCTTCGCGGTGTTGATGCTGATTGATATTCCGGTGATTCAGGATCTCGCCATCACCGCCAGCATCGGTGTTGCCGTGTTGATTTTCACCTCCTTGTTACTCATGCCTGTGGCGTTGTCTTACGTAGGCGTCGGCAGCAAGGCGGCTGAGCGTGCTTTGAAAATCGATATGCAGTCAGCAGGGGATCACGGTTTTGGCAGGCTGTGGAGTTTGCTCGATCGCTTCACCACACGTAAGTGGGCGACAGGGGCTGTACTCGTCGCAACCCTGTTGGGCGCAGGCGGTTATGTAATCAGCCTGCAATTGCAAATCGGTGATCTCGACAGCGGAGCGCCAGAGTTACGCGCGGACTCGCGCTACAACCGGGATAACGCCTACATCACCAGCCACTATGCCCTTTCCAGTGACTTGTTCGCGGTGATGGTCAAAACCCCGCCTGAAGGCTGTTTGAACTACCAGACACTGGTACTTGCCGATCGCCTGGCTTGGGAGTTACAGCAGTACCCCGGTGTTCAGGCAACTTCATCGCTGGTTAATGCGGTGCGTCAAATTACGGCAGGTACGTACGAGGGCAACCCCAAACTCAATAGTATTCAACGTAATCAGAACGTGCTCAATTACGCAGCGCAGCAAGCCTCGGTCAACTCGCCCGAATTGTTCAATACAGATTGCTCGCTAATGCCCGTGATTGCCTATCTCAAAGATCACAAGGCCGAGACGTTGGACGCCGTGGTGGCCATCGCCAGTAAATTTGCGCAGGAGAACAGCACGGAGGATCGTCAGTTCTTGTTGGCGGCTGGCAGCGCGGGTATCGAAGCCGCCACCAATATTGTGGTGCGCGAGGCCAATAGAAGCATGCTGTTGTATGTATACGCAGCCGTAACCATATTCTGCCTGATCACCTTCCGCAGTTGGCGCGCAACAGTAGTGGCTTTGCTGCCGTTGGTGCTGACCTCGATTCTGTGTGAAGCCTTGATGGTTGGCATGGGGATCGGCGTTAAAGTGGCGACCTTGCCCGTGATCGCACTGGGCGTTGGCATCGGAGTGGACTACGCGCTGTACCTGCTTAGCGTGCAGTTGAGCTTTCAACGTCAGGGGCTATCGCTAGCGGATGCATACCGTAAAGCGGTGTCGTTTACAGGGCGAGTGGTTGGCCTGGTCGGTATCACGCTGGCCGCTGGCGTGGTCTGTTGGGCTTGGTCACCGATCAAGTTTCAGGCGGACATGGGCATCCTTCTGACCTTTATGTTCCTGTGGAACATGCTCGGTGCACTGATTCTGATTCCCGCGTTGTCGCATTTTCTGTTGCGCGAGACCGGCACGGTCAACTCAAAAGAAGTTGAGCTGACCGTGAAACCTGTAAAAGACAGCGGCCATTGCAATAAGTCAGGAGTATCGCATGCGCTGTGAATCTTCAGGACAAACTCAGCCTTTCTAATCAATTTGCGTGAAAAGCCCGAACCTTGAGGGTCGAAGATAGTTGTTTAACTCTCTTCATCTCGCTTGCAAGCCTGATGCTTTGCTATGTGTGGCTCGGGTTCATCCTTTTATTGCTATAGCTCTGCCTGGCAAGTGACAAGACAATTGAGTCGCTTGATCCATTTGCCAGCAGACGCTAGACAACCCTCTCTGAATTACCCCTTGGAATTGAGGCTCTCGTGCTGCAGCAAGCTTTGGGCTGTTGTTTCGTAGTGGGCGCTGAGGATCTCGCATGCACGGTCAATGTCTTTTGCCAGCGCCGCTTCTAGTAGCGCTCTGTGTTCGCCAGGTACGTCGCGATGCATGCTTTTGGTGTAGTGCATGGACAGCATCCGGTAGCGCGCTGTTTGATCTCGTAAAGTGTGAGTGAAGCGCAGCAGCCAAGGTGAACCACAGCTACTGATAAGTGCGGAGTGAAATGCATCGTGGGCCAGTTCCCAATCAGGGGCAAGCAGGCGATCGGGGCCTTCGACTATTTGCAGACGGTCCAGCCGATGATGCGCGGCTATGATGCGGCTTTCCCAGTCTACGTCTCCACGTTGTATTGACTCACTGAGTGCCTTGCATTCGATGTGCAGGCGCGTGTTGGTGATATCACGCAGTTCAACTGCAGAAATCAGGCCCACGCTGAAGCCTTTCTGATCGGCTGAAGAGACGAATCCCGTAGCCGCTAAACGTGACAACGCCTCACGCAGTGGAATAACCCCTGCACCATAGAAATCTGCTAGCTCTTTGAGCCTTAGGCGTGTTCCGGGGGCTAGACGACCGTTGATGATGTCCTGACGCACCATGGCTTCCAATTGGGAGGCCATGGTGCGCTTGTCTGACAGTTCTGTGGGGGCTAACCGATGTGCAGTTTGATCCATGTTCACAACCGTGGCGCGAGCGTATGACCGAATAATACACAGTATGCAGTTTATCTAAAATCTTAAAAAAATATATTTTGTGGTTGACGATATATTTCTACCGGTCTAATTTGTTTTCAAACCGTCCTGCCTGGCGGACGTGGCAAAACACAAAATAAGAGGTCAGCTCCATGCGTTATGTTTATTTCACCCATCAAGACCGCGCTGTTCTGGGTGTGAGCACACCCGAGGGCGTAAAAATTCTTGGTGAAGAAACACTGGAATCCTTGCTGGCGCGTGGCGTTGATCTCAGCACCTATGGTGCAGAGGCAGTAGGCCCAGTCGTCGAGGTTGCTGAAGATGCTTATCTGCCGCTAATGCGCAAGCCCGGTAAAATTGTTTGCGTTGGCCTCAACTATGCGGATCACACCAAAGAGTCGCCGTATGCTCAGCCTGACTACCCAACATTATTCCCGCGCTTCAATTCTGGATTGATTGCTCACAACCAGCCGATGGTGCGCCCACGTATCTCAGATACTCTGGATTACGAAGGCGAAATGGCTGTGGTTCTCAAGAGTGGCGGCCGTCACATCGCCAAGGAAGATGCTCTGCAGCACGTTGCAGGCTATGCGGTGTTCAATGAAGGTTCTGTGCGTGAATACCAGTTCAAGTCCCCGCAGTGGACAGTTGGTAAGAATTTTGACGATACGGCTGCGTTTGGTCCCGAGCTCGTTACTGCCGATGAGCTGCCCGCCGGCGGTAAAGGTTTGCTGTTGGAAACCCGAGTGAACGGCAAGGTCGTGCAGTCAGCCAATACCAGCGACATGTTGTTTGATGTCGCAACTGTGATTTCCACCCTGAGCGAAGCGATAACGCTGGAAGCGGGTGATGTTATCGTCAGCGGTACGCCTGCAGGTGTCGGTTTTGGTATGGACCCGAAAGTCTACTTGAAAGCGGGTGACGTGGTTGAAGTGTCGATTGAACGCATCGGCAAGCTGGTCAACTCGGTAGTTGATGAAGCCTGACTGAGGCCTCGTTAGCTAAAAAGCGAAGCTCCCCTCCGGGGCGTCGACTACAAAAAAATGGAGGCGATCATGACGCACACATCCCGTGGCGTGCATTCGATTGATCATTACGCTTTGTTTGTGCCTTCGTTGTCTGAGGCACAAACGTTCTTTGGTGCTTTCGGTCTAGATGTCCTTGAGACCTCTGCTGGCCTGGAACTGCGCGCTGCAGATGGGCATACGTGGGCAAGAATCTTGCCGGCTACGCGTAAATCTTTGGCGTACATCAGTTTCAATTGCTTCGACGAGGACTACCCAATACTGCGCCAGCAAGTCGAAGCGGCTGGTGCACTATTCGAGCCAGGCGATGGCGTTGGTTTCTGGTTTCGCGACCCGGACGGGAACTTGCTGCAGGTTAAGGCAGGTGAAAAAACCATGCCTGATCAGCGCAGCAGAACCCCAAACCATCCATCTGCATTACGCGGTGCCGGAACTCGCGACATGGTGGCGCAAGTGCGTCCAAATCGTTTGTCCCATGTGCTCCTGTTCAGCCCTGATGTGTCTGCATCGGTTGCGTTTTATCAACAAGCGCTAGGGCTGAAACTCTCAGACCACTCGCAAGACATTATTGCCTTCACTCATGCTCGTCATGGTTGCGATCATCACTTGGTCGCATTTTGTAAGAGCAGCGCCAAGGGCTTCCACCATGCTGCATGGGAAGTTGAAGACATTGATCAGGTTGGCAATGGTGCTGCGCAGATGGCGACGGCAGGTTACGTCGAGGGCTGGGGCACAGGGCGCCACTGCCTAGGCTCAAACTACTTCCACTATGTCCGCGATCCCTGGGGCTCATTCTGCGAGTACTCTGCAGAAATGGACTATATCGCAGCGGATATTGAGTGGCCGACAGGTGATTTCCCGCCGGAAAACTCGCTTTACCTGTGGGGGCCGGAAGTGCCCGAGTATTTCATCTTCAATACTGAGGCCCAAGAGACGTAAGCGCATAGCTTTTGTCTTTTCAGAGCAGATCATCCATACAAATTCACCTACTTGTAGGTGAGCGGGATCGGCTTGTCTTTTGAAACACGAGGTTCAGGTTACTGCTATGAACAACAATAAAATTCTCGACGTTGCAATTGTCGGCTACGGACCTGTTGGCCAGACCTTGGCTATTTTGCTGGGGCGCATGGGCTACAACGTTGCCGTGTATGAACGTTGGCAAGCTCTTTACCCGCTGCCGCGAGCTGTCTTCCATGATCACGAAATCCGCCGCGTATTTCGGATGATGGGCTTGGAAAACGAACTGGAAAAAGTATCGCAGCCGTCGGCGTGTTACCAGTGGTTCAACGCTGACTGGAAAGTGCTGGTTGAAATTGACTGGTCTGCTGAGTCGATAAGCGATGGTCCCTTTGGCTACTTGTTCAATCAGCCTTCACTTGAGGCCATCCTCGACCGCCAAGCAAAAGCCATTGGTAATGTGCAAGTACACCAGGGCTGGGAGGTTCTGGGTCTAAGCCAGAATGACGCAACTTGCGAACTGAACATGCGCAAAGTTGAAGGGGACGGGGCGGGTGAAACGCGTACCGTTCAGGCTAAATATGTGATTGGCGCTGATGGGGCTAACAGCATTGTGCGCCGTGAGTGCGGTATTGAGTGGCACGACCTTGGTTTTGATGAGGATTGGCTCGTCGTTGACCTGCAACCGAATGCTGGGGTCGAACTGGATGTACCTGACATCGGTCAGTGGTGTAATCCGGCACGGCCGACAACCATGGTGCCTGGTGGGCCTGGGTACCGTCGCTGGGAGTTCATGCGTCTGCCGCACGAGAGCGTGGAAGACCTGCAAAGCACCGAGAAGGTTTGGCAACTGCTATCGCCCTGGGTAACACCAGAAACAGCCTCGCTGGTGCGCCATGCTGTTTATAAATTCCGCTCCCGTATCGCTGAACACTGGCAGCAGGGTCGTATTTTGCTAGCCGGTGATGCTGCGCATTTGATGCCTCCGTTTATGGGGCAGGGCATGTGCTCCGGTATACGAGACGCCTGGAATTTGTCTTGGCGCCTGGATTTGGTTCTTAAGGGCATATGCTCAGAAGAGTTGCTGAACAATTACACCACTGAGCGTAAACCTCAGATTCAAGCGGTAATTGAGGCCTCAATGGCGATGGGCAAAGTGGTTTGTGTTGCAGATCCGCAAGCCGCAGCTGAGCGCGATGCTAAATTCCTCTCTGGCCAAGTGCCGCCGTTACCGCCGTTTCCTGGCCTTGAACAGGGGCTGGTATTCAAAACGGCCAAAGCGGGCGTATCGGGTAGCCTGGGCATACACGGCGCTATCGAGCGTAACGACAAAGTTGAACGCTTCGATGATGCATTCGGTCGTGGGTTCTTCTTGCTCAGTATTGGTGAAGACCCGCTGCAATCACTTGATGAGAAGCTGCTGGGAGAACTCAATCAGTTGGGTGTGCGCAGCGTGCGCTTGAGCAAAGATGGCGCGCCAGGGACGTGCCGTGATGTCTCGGGTAAGTACCATCAGTTCTTTGAAGAAAACCAGCTGCAAGCTGTGTTGGTGCGCCCGGACTTCTATCTCTATGGCGGCGTAAGCACGCACTCTGAGATTCCAGCGCTCGTGCAGAGCCTGTGCGATGAAGTAAGTCTTAAGCGCGAACCATGCGCGCAATTGTCACAAGCCAAAGTGGCCGTGCGTTAACACTTCGATACGGGGCGCTGTTCTGCGCCCCGTATCGCGCTCCTCAAACACGACACCTTCTTAGCTGGACCAGCGTCAGGGCATGCTCTGTGTGCTCGGCTGCATAAAACAAAAACAAAAAAGGTATCCGATGAATAACCCATACAAAACCCTGGCGGGCGCGGCTACTGCGCTGTGCTGTCTTGCAATTTTTGCTCTAAATAATGTGCACGCCGCTGAGAGATCGCTGCCGGCGGCCGCCAACATACCCTGGGCAGATGACCCCAGCTATTTGGCTGACCCGCAACTGCGTAACTCGGACTTTCTCGGAGCGTTGCGTTACATCCCGCTTTCGGCTGACCCTCAAGACTACTTTTCCCTTGGGGGAGAGCTGCGTTACCAGTATCTGGACTATGAGCACTCTCTGTTAGGTACGCGTGGAGCCGATAAGGGCAATAGCATGCTTCAGCAGCGTATTCGCCTCAGCGGTGACCTGCATCTGGGCTCTGCGTTTCGCCTGTTTGTCGAGCTTGGCGATAACCGTGAGTTTGGGGCTGATGTGCCTACGCGCTACAACAATGATCGCACTGACGTACAGCAAATGTTTGTTGATCTATCGGCACCGGTCAATCAGCTTGGCACCGCTGTTTTGCGCGCCGGGCGATTCGTTATGCCGTTGGGAAGCGGCCGCTTGATGGGCCTGCGTGAGGGCGCCAACGTTCGCTACACATACGATGGCGTTAAAGCTTCATTGTTACTCAAACCCGGAACTCGGATTGATGCCTTTGCTGTTCACCCTACCGATATCGATCCTGACGAGTTCGATAATCAACCGGACAGAACCAAGGATCATTCAGGTGTTTATGCCACAAACATAGCCTCGCCATTTGAGGACGGAAAGCTCGATCTCTATCTATACAGCAGCGGTCGAGACCTGGCGGTCTACAACAACGCTGTTGGCAAAGAGCGCCGTAACAGTTTTGGTTCTCGGCTGTATGGCGGCATTGATGCCTGGGACTATGACCTGGAAGCCGTTTGGCAAAGCGGCAGCACAGCAGGGCAGAAGATCCGTGCATGGGGATTGATGAGCGATGCCGGCTATCGATTCACCGATCTGCCTCTGACTCCGCGCTTGGGCGTTCGTGCCAACGCCTTTAGTGGCGACAAGGATTCATCAGACTCAACCCTGAACACCTTTGCGCCGATATCAGCGGCCCCCGCTTTGCTGTTCACCGATGCCAACTGGTTTGCCGCGATGAACCTGATCAATGTTGGCCCACAACTGACCTTGGATTGGACGCCGAAGCTGACAACAACCCTGCAGGTTGAATACCTGGCCCGGCAAAGTACGGACGATGGAATTTATTTCCACCCAACACTTGCCCCTTATGCGGCCAATCAGGGAGACGCTCGGCATGTCGCAACCAATACCAACCTCTATCTCGATTGGCAGGTAAACCGCTTCGCCAAAGTGCATGTCGGTTACACCCATGTTCAGGCTGGACAGGCCCTGAAAGACATCAATGGGGTGAACAGTGATTACCTGGGCATTTACACCCAATTCCTCTTTTAGAAACGGACTTTTTGTCCCTACCCAATTCGATATCAAAACAGATTGATGAGGTGAAATATGCGCTTAGCCGATAAATTCTGTGTGCTCAAAATGCTTACATTAGCCGCTTCGCTAAATGTACTTGCAACCCTGAGTTGTCAGGCGGCCAGTGTGAGCAACGACTCAAATAAACCGAATATCGTGCTCATTGTGGCCGATGATCTGGGGTATTCGGACTTAGGTGCTTTTGGTAGTGAGATTGCGACACCACATTTGGATGCCCTGGCGGACAGCGGCGTGCAACTAACCAATTTTCATGCGGCGCCTACCTGCTCACCAACCCGTTCTATGTTGCTTACCGGCACTGACAACCACATTGCAGGTGTGGGCACTATGGCTGAGACAATTTTACCTGAGCAAAAGGGCAAAACGGGCTATGAGGGGTATCTGACTGACCGTGTGGTTACATTCCCAACGCTATTACGGGAGAGTGGTTATCACACTTTTATGGCCGGTAAATGGCACCTTGGCAAAACCCCTGAGTTGAGCCCGGCAGCCCGGGGCTTTGAGCGTTCCTTTGCTCTGCTGGATGGTTCGGCTCACCATTTTACCCAGGGTGGTGTTACCCCGATGCGGCCTAAGGCCACTTACCGTCAGGACGGTAAAGAAGTCGATCTGCCTAAAAGCTTTAAGTATTCGACTGATTTTTATACCGACCAATTGATCAGCGATATTGCCACACGTAAAGACAACAAACCGTTCTTCGGCTACCTGGCCTACACCGCACCGCATTGGCCATTACAGGTGCCCGAAGCCTATTTGCAGCGTTATAAAGGTGTTTATGACAAAGGCTATAAAGCCATTGCAGACGCTCGCCTGCAGCGCCTGAAAGACAAGGGAATCATCGCTAAAGATGTTGTTTCAAATCCTGGCCCCGGTCTGTGGCCAGTCTGGGAAGATCTGTCGGCCACAGAGCGTGCCTTAGAAGTTCGTCGTATGGAGATCTATGCCGCCATGGTCACCAATATGGATGACAACGTTGGCAAGCTGGTGACTTATCTCAAGGACACGGGTGAATATGACAATACGATCTTCGTGTTCCTTTCTGATAACGGCGCAGAGGGCAGTGGGCCAGAAGACATTACCCCCGTGAACCCGAAGTGGATCCGAGAGAATTTCGATAACAGCTTAGGCAATATTGGCAAGCAAGGCTCGTTTGCCAGCTACGGGCCTCAGTGGGCGTTAGTCAGCTCAACACCGTTTCGTATGTACAAAACTTCAACCTATGAAGGAGGGATCCGAACCCCTGCATTCATAAGTGGCCCTGGCATGCGTAGCGGTGAAATATCCGACACCTATGTGAGTGTTAAGGATATTGCTCCGACCTTTCTCGAAGTCGCTAGTGCGGAGCAGCCAACAGACATCAATCCAAACGCTGCAAAGATTGAAGGTACCTCGGCGCTGGGCTTTTTACGCAACTCCAAGAAGAGCGTGCACAATCCCGACGATGTGCAATGCACTGAGCTGTTTGGACGCGTCGCATTGTTCAAAGGGCAGTGGAAGCTCGCTTTCAGTAACAAGCCTTGGGGTACGGGTGAGTTCGAGCTCTTCGACATGCAACGAGATCCGTCAGAAATTAATGATCTAAGCGATGAGCAGCCACAGGTTAAAACCGAGTTGTTGAAGCAGTGGAGTACCTGTCAGAAGCGTAACGGCATTCTTTGGAATCCTCAGCTTGCTGACAAATTGCACTACGGCAATGAGGTCAAAAAATATCAAACCGCCAAGGATGCCAGCCAGTAAATATCGAGGCTTGAAACTGGCGAATGCCTAAAGCAACCCAGAATATTTCAAATAATCGATTTAGGAGTTGAGTGTATGTTCAAGCAAAACAGACGGTCATTTCTTACTGCTGCCGGAACTACTGTGGCAGGTACTGCATTGGCTGTTGCGTCGATTGGCGCTGTAGCTGCTGAGCCAGGTCCTGACGCTTTAAGCTCGCCGGGCAAGCCCTGTAGCTGCGGCCTGGTCGACGTGCATGCGCATTATTTACCACCGTTTTATGCCCAAGCACTGGCAGATGCGGGCCTGGTAACTTTAGATGGCGGGTTCCCCGTTCCTCAATGGTCGGAGCAGGCAGCGTTGGATTTAATGGCGGAGCACGACATTGAGGCCATGATGATGTCGGTGTCTTCCCCTTCAGTTGGCTTTCTCAAAGAGCCGCAAGCACGGCAAAAACTAGCGCGTCAGTTGAATGATTTTGCCGCGGATGTTGTCAGTCGTAACCCGAAAAAATTCGGCGCCTTCGCTACCTTGCCACTGCCTGATCTCGACGCATCACTGGCAGAGCTTGAATATGCGCTCGATCATCTGAAACTCGATGGCGTAATAATTGAAAGCAACCTAGACGGTATGTATCTGGGGGATCCGAAATTAGAGCCGCTTTTTGCAGCGCTGGATAAACGTAAAGCCACCTTGTTTCTGCATCCAACATCACCAGCTTGCTTTGAAGCAGTGGGCTTAGGTCGACCAGCACCGATCATCGAGTTTCCGATGGATACTGCCCGCACTGTTACTGATTTGTTGTTTGCCGGAACGCTCAAGCGCCACCCGAATGTGCGCATGATCGTGCCGCACGCGGGGGGAGCATTACCTGCACTCGCGTACCGACTTAAATCGTTCGCCGCGCTGCCGTTTCTAGAGCCTAAGCCTGAGGGTGGAGGGGAAGAGGTGCGCCAAGTGCTGGCATCACTGTATTACGATTTAGCCGGCTCGGCCCATGATGGCGCAATTGAAAGCCTGCGCCAGATAACGAGCACTAGCCATATCATGTTTGGCAGTGATTTCCCCTTCACGCCGCCGAAGATGGTTGCAGCCAATGTAAAAGGTGCCCGTGAACTGAGCGGCTTGACCAAGGCTGAGCATGAAGGAATCGCGCGCAACAATGCGTACCGGTTATTTCCACGGCTGCGTCCTGACCGTGCAACTGAAGGCTGAATGGGGTCTCAGATATAGCGTATTCACCCTCACATATGGGGGAGGACTGGATGTCTGAATAAGGCACTGATGAATTGCCTTCAAGCCATGAACAGGATGCTCATGCCAGTGCCCGGAGCCACGAACGCCGGGCACTGCTTTAACTTGCATTTATCAAGCTACACAGTGTGTGCCTGTCACAAGCGGGCACACGCTGTGTTTTGCGTTTCGCAAAAGCGCCAAGGTTGTTAAATGATTGAGTGTTGCTCACAGTACTGCAGCGCATTTGCGTGCAGCTCAGCATTACAAAGGACTTTTTCATGATTAAAGCCGCTATCGTTCATGCATTCGGCGAGCCGCCCATCTTCGGCGAAATTGCTACACCGATTATCCAGCCGGGTGAGGTATTGGTGCAGGTCAAGGCTGCGGCGCTGAGCCAGTTGGTAAGGGCGCAGGCAAGTGGCAAGCATTACAGCAGCGGCAAGACCATGCCCATGGTGCCAGGCGCAGATGGTGTGGGTGTGTTAGCTGACGGCTCGCGCGTCTACTTCGCGTTTCCGCGAGGGCCTGTGGGTGCAATGGCGCAAACCGTAGCGGTGAGTGCTGATCAATGCGTCGGGCTGCCCGACAGTGTTGATGATATAACTGCTGCGGCTATTGCCAACCCTGGCATGTCGTCTTGGGCGGCGCTGCAAGAGCGTGCGCATTTCAAAGCCGGTGAGTCGGTGCTAATTAATGGCGCTGCTGGTGTTTCCGGGCGTTTGGCCATTCAAGTTGCACGTTACCTGGGGGCTTCACGGATTATCGCAACGGCCCGTAATCCACTTGTAGAAGGGGATTTACGTAAGCTGGGGGCCGACCATTTTATTTGCTTGGATCAGCCTGTAGAGCAACTTACCGCGGCGTTCCGTGAAGAGATACAAGGTGGCGGTATCGACGTTGTGTTGGATTACTTATGGGGTGCACCCGCTGACTGCTTTATAAATGCAGCGGTTAGTTATGGCAGCGGTAAGGCTGCGCCGCGGATTCGCTTCGTTAATATCGGTGGTCTGGCTGGTCCCAGCTTGGCGTTGGCTGCTGGGCCGCTGCGTGGCTCCGGACTGGAGATCATGGGCAGCGGTTTAGGGAGTATCTCCAATGCCGACCTGGTTAAAGTTGTGGGGCAGTTACTCAACGCAATTGCCCCCGCGGGGCTTAAGGTCGAAGCTCAGGCCGTGGCGTTGGATCAAGTTGAAGAAGCATGGTCACGCACCACGGATGAGCGAATCGTGTTTACCGTCTAATCAACCAAGGCACCAGCGGTACTCGCTGCTTTTCAGCAGCGTCCCAGGCGCTCTGGTATGAAGTGAGGGATGCAACAGGCAATTCCCGTCTAGAATTTCCCAGTAGTTACCAAACATTCGCCGCAAACTCTGGCAATCTGGCGCTTTAACCAAGGCTGGTTAGGCGGTTCTGGCTTGTGCAGGTTAGGAAAGGTTTAGCAATGAAGTGCATAGACAAGCTCATTGCGCCCATCATCGTGGTGCTCGTCAGTGCGTGCGCTCAGCTTCCGCAGTTGCCTGCTAATCGTCCCTTTGAGTCGGTTTCAGCCCCTGGCTCAACGACGAATCTTGACCAAGCACTTGAATCAGTAGAAAAGCAACATCTGCAAGCAAGTGGATTTCGGTTGGTGGCTGATGGTTATGAAGCATTCGCCTTGCGCTCTGCGTCAGCGGCTATCGGTGAGCGCAGTATTGATGTGCAAACCTACATCTGGCATCCGGACAACACAGGGGCTTTCATCGTTAATGCCCTGCTGGCCGCTGCCGATCGCGGGGTAAAGGTGCGGATTTTGGTCGATGACATGGATGCGCGAGAAGAACACCTCAGCTTCTCGGCCATGGCTGCACATCCGAATATTTCCGTGCGCTTTTTCAATCCGTTCAGTGCTCGCTCTGGCACCTTCAGCAAATTTACCGAGATGGTTGCCAATTTCGAGCGGGTTAACCGGAGAATGCATAACAAGAGTTGGATCGTCGACAACCGCATTGCCTTTGTCGGGGGCAGAAATATTGGCGACGAGTACTTTGGCGCGAGTGATGAGGTGAATTTCGTTGATCTTGGATTGGTTATGGTCGGGCCGGTGGTGCGCGAAGCCTCCGATTCATTTGATCGCTATTGGAATTCATCCTTGAGTTATCCAGCCGGGTTGCTGGCTCCCGACCACGTCAATCACGATTCCTTGTTAGCCTTGCGGCATACCTTAAGCGGCCTCAAACAGTCAGAAGAAGCCACGCAATTGGCTGATACGCTGCGACGTGACCCGCTGGTTGAGAAGATAAATTTGGGTAACTGGCGTCTGCACTGGACGGATCAGTTCAGGTTCCTCAGTGACGAGCCGCTCAAAGCATTTGCTGCTGATGGGGTTTCAGATATATACGGCCAGATACTGGCTCAGGCCAAGGGCGCTAAAAAGGCGCTATGGATTTTGTCTCCCTATTTTGTGCCAGGGCCCAATGGCGCAAGAGTGATTACTGAACTGGCCAAACGAGGGGTGGATGTCAGGGTGATAACCAACTCGCTCGCTTCTAATGATGTTGTGGCCGCGCACAGCGGTTATGAGAAATACCGCAAGCGTCTGTTGGAGGCCGGGGTGAAAATTTGGGAGCTCAAACCGATATCGGCCAAGCGACCCCGGGCGAGCCTGTTTGGCTCGTCCGGCGCCAGCCTGCATGCCAAGGCGCTCGTGGTCGATGGCCACAATGTATTCGTGGGCAGTTACAACCTCGATCCCAGATCCAATGAGCTCAATACCGAACAGGGAGTTCTTATGCGTCAGGGCACGGTGGCAGAGCAACTTGAAGCGTTGTTCCGCGTGCAATCAGATGCGCAGCACGCATGGCGCCTGGAGCTGCGTGACGACCAGCTTCACTGGACTGATGGCAACATTGAGCATGACAGCGAACCTGAGGCGGGAATCGGGCGCAGAGTGATGTCGACAATATTGGGTTGGCTACCCATGGAGCGTCAGTTGTAGAAGGTCATACATTCTCGCGAATTGCCCTCTGAGTGGCGGGTGTTATCAGTGCTGTTTGGCCTGCTAATGAACTGCTCACGCTGCCAGGGTTCATAAGACTTGAACCGCTCACGTTGAAACCTTTTAGATCGAGCAGCGCCTATGTTGAAAAACCTCTGGTACGTCGTGCTTCCCGCGTCACAGCTAACCGCTGAATTAGCGCCTGTGCAGTTGCTCGGGCAGCGTTTTGTCGCGTTTCGCGACAGTGCGGGCAGGGCGCAATTGCTCTCAGATATTTGTGTGCATCGTGGTGGCTCGTTGTCTGCCGGGCGCAAGGTAGGCGACAGTGTGCAGTGCCCGTATCACGGCTGGCGCTTTGCTGCAGATGGTATTTGTACGCATATTCCTGCGCAGCCGCAGCTGCGCATTCCGGCTAAGGCGCGGGTCGATGCGTATCCAACCGTGGAGCGCTATGGTTGGATCTGGGCTTTTCTGGGCGATCTGCCGGAGTCGCAGCGTCCGCCGTTGCCCACACTCGATTGGCTGGACGACCCCGAGGTACGTGTGGTGTCCGGGCACTACGATTGGCAGGCGAGCTGGGACCGTATTATCGAAAACGGCCTGGATTTCGCGCACGCGCCGTTTGTCCATGGCTCTACATTTGGTGATGCCGAGCATCCGGAAATGGACGCATTCGATGTTGAGCTTGCCGACTGGAGCGCTCAGGCGCACATGATCATGCACAGGCCAAAACGCCTGGGTATGTTGCGGCGCAAATCTTCAACAGAGCGGGTCAGTGTCGGGACGGTGCCAGGCTTTCATTTATCCGGCCCATGTACCACCTTGGCGTTAGAACTGCCCAAGGGCTGGCGGATTTATATTGTCTCTGCGCATACCCCAATCGACGCCACCCATACGCGCACCTGGTGGATGATGGGGCGCACGTTCTTGCGCTCGCGCCTGTTGGATCGAAAATTTATCGCCAGCAATATTCGTATTTTCGACCAAGACCATGCGGTGCTGAAAAATGTGCGGCCGGAGCGAGTCCCGGACACCTGGCAGACGGAGGTCTCGGTTAAGTCGGATACGCTGCAAATTGCCTTTCGCAAGCGTGTGCAGCAACTTGAGCAACAGGGTTGGCGCATTGATGAGGCGCGTCTCGCCCAAGAATTTACCGGGCGCAAGGCCTGCGCAATCCCCAGCCCCGAGCGGCATAACGCCAAAGCGTGGGCAATTGAGCCCATTCCTGTAGTAGACGTCAGCGCTGACAGTGAATCGTAGAAACAGAGTTGGTCGCAGTTGGGCAAAGATCACTTTCGGCGTTTATTGCTTATTTCAATGCAACTGATTGCGAGCCCCACGCCTTCAATGGCTCGTCTGAACAGTGCGCTTGCGATTTGCAAAAGCAGCACCACTGACAAGCGTACTTTCCTTGTTGAACGGGTGGGGTTTGGCGATGCCGTAGCCCTGTACGTAGTCGACACCGATATCTTCAAGCTCTTGGCGGATCTGCTCGTTCTCGACGAATTCGGCAATGGTTGCCTTGCCCATCACCTGGGCGATTCGGTTGATCATCTCGACCATCGCTCGGTCAATCGGATCGCTGAGCATGTCTTTGACGAAGCCGCCATCGATCTTCAGATAGTCGACCGGCAGATTCTTCAGGTAGGCGAATGAAGACATGCCGACGCCAAAGTCATCCAGCGAGAATTTGCAGCCCAGCACCTGCAGTTCTTTGATGAAATGCATGGCGTCTGTCAGGTTGGCAATGGCGCTGGTTTCGGTGATTTCAAAGCAGATTTGCCGCGGATCAATGCCGGGCCGTTTGAGTTGCTGGCGCAGGAACGCAAGAAATTCGGGGTCGCCGATGGTGCTGCCCGAGAGGTTGATTGCACAGGTTTGTATCGGTTCCAGCCCGGCATTTTTGCGCTCGATAATAATGCCCAGGGCATTTTCCACCACCCAATGGTCGAGCATTGGCATCAGCCCGTAACGCTCGGCGGCAGGCATGAAGTGCCCGGGCGCGACCAGTTGATTGTCTTCGTCACGCAGGCGCAGCAGCAACTCGATATGAATACCGCCGTCGAGGTCCTTCTGCGCGGGCATGATTTCCTGGGCGTAGAGCTCAAAGCGATGCTCTTTAAGGGCTTGATGAATACGCTGTGCCCAGGCCATTTCACCGAAGCGCAACGACAGCTCGGTGTTTTCTGGATGATACAACTGCACGCGGTTGCGGCCTTTATCCTTGGCCATGTAGCAGGCGACATCCGCCGCACGCAGGGACTCCTCAAGCGTGACTTGGCTCTGACCCAACGTGACCAGGCCAATGCTGGCGCTCACATTGAAACTGCGGCCATTCCAGCTAAAGCGCAACGCCTGCACAGCCAGGCGTAATTGCTCGGCCAGCTTTGTGGAGATATCCGCCGGACAGTTTTCCAGCAGTACACCAAATTCATCGCCGCCGAGGCGGGCCAACGTATCGTTTTCACGCAGGCAGCTTTGCAGCGCCGTACAAACCTGGCGCAGTAACTGGTCGCCAGCCGCATGGCCGCAGGTGTCATTGATGATTTTGAATTGATCGAGGTCGAGGTACATCAACGCGTGCTCGCTCTGCTGTTGTTGCAGATTTTCGAGGCTGCGCGATAGCCGGCGATCAAACTCGCGGCGGTTCAACAGGCCGGTGAGAGCATCATGGCTAGCCTGCCATGAGAGATTGGCGATGTATTGATGCTCGCGGGTCATGTCGTGCAACACCAGCACCATGCCGCTGATTTTGTCCTGATTACGGATCGGCGCCGCCATAAGCGTGACCACCACGGCACTGCCATCGGCACGCATGAGCTTATGTGCAGTGGTCTCGTTGTTGTCTGATGACATCTGCTCAAGAATAGCGGTCGCCGGTGCGACTGACTGCGTTCCGGCATCGGGTAGCAGTTTGTCCAGTGCCAGACCCGAGGCGTTCGCTCCGCGCCAGCCGGTCAGTTGCTCGGCAGCCGGGTTCATGTAGTCAATTTTGCCGGCATCGTCGATGGTCAGAACCGCATCACCAATAGACGCCAGAGTGATTTGCACCCGCTCTTTCTCCGTTGCCAGTGCGTCTTCAAATTCGCTGCGTTGGCGCATGAGCTTTGCGGTGCGGGATAAGGCCAGCAGAATTAAAGCAGCAGCAATGCTCAGGTTGAGCCAGATCAGGACCTCATTGAGTGAGCGCGAGCTTCTCCCCAGCTCAACGCTGAACTGTTCAGTGAGCGGGGTCGCGTTGCGGTTGAGCTTGTATATCTGGGCTTTCCAGTTGGCTATCTGCTGTTCATTCACCTGACCGCTTGCAACTGTTTGTTCGATAGTGCTTGCCAGCTGCTCGATTTCGATCAGGAACGAATCTGCCTCATTCCAGATACTAATGGAGCTGCTCATGAAACCAAATCGGCTGAAATTGCGGTACAGGGTCACCATGCCAGGGGCATCTTGCGGGTCGATTCCGCCAGCAACCAGGCTTCTTTGAGCGGCATGCGGATCAAAAACCGGGCTTTCGAGTGCGCTCTTGGCGTGTTGGAAGTTCAGCGGGGTAGCTATGGCCTGCTGGTATTGCTTGAGGTAGATCTCATCCGGCTTATCGACGTACAAGCCCAGAAAGAAGATTGCATCCTTGTAGCCTTTGGACCAGAGGCTTTCACCATTGACGTAGGCGCGGACCGAAGACAACACATTCAGACTGATGAGCAGCAGCAGGGCCTGGAACAGGGCAATGCCGATAAAGGGCCAGATCAGTGAGAGTAGGTGTTGTTTTTCTTTTGGGCTTTCTGGACTCATACCGCTTCCTGTCAATTCAGAAACTACAGCGTGCGCGTCAACCAATACTGATCCTTAGTATGTATATCGGCCCGATCAGGGCTAAGTTAAGCGGGCACAATCAATTCTGCAGGAACGCTGAGTATAGAGGTCCTTGGTTACTGGGCAAGCACCGGCCCGAAGCCGGTGCGCCTGCCACAGTTATTTCTTGATCCACTTCCCATTTAGCTGGATGTACTGGCCTGCCGGGGTCTTCTCGATGGCTTTTTTACCGGCAATCGCCTCGACATCGGTCTTCTGAATGCCATTCTGCTGAGCCAGCTTCTGGTATTCGTTGGCCCGCGCCTGGTTGATCAACTTGGTGATCGCATCTGCCTCGCCAGCGGACTTGACCACGCCGAGGTAGCCATTGGGCATTTCGCCCACCAAGCCATTGGCTTTGGCGTTGCCCAGTTCGGACATGGCCTCGTTGAGGTTCATGGCAAGGGCCGGCAAGCTCAAACTGAGTAACAGCATCAGGCTGGCAATTCGTTTAGGCAGGGTCATGGTGTGGCTCCTCAAAACAGTCCGCTTGATTCACTGAACATGCTGTCCAGCGCTTTATCAACTTTGATGTAGATCTCGTGTTCGATCTTGACGTTGAGATTGATATTGATCGGCTCGTTCGGCACCGCCAGTTGCACCGTTGGGGTACAGGCTGTGCTCAGTAAAGCTAGCAACACCGCAGCGAGTGCGTAGTTGATGCGCATTGTGCGTACTCCCTTATGGGGTTTTGGGCGAGGTGGATTTATTGTTGCGCTCCAGGATGAATTTTTGCACCCGCCGCTGAATAATCTCACTCACTTTATCGCTCAGCTGCAAGCTGGCCAACAACGTGGGGATGTTTTCTTCAAGGTTTATGTTGAAGTGGATGGGGCGACCGTTCTCTATTGCCGGATTTTGCCCTTCCAGGCGCAAGCCTAATTGCAGTTTGCCTTGCTCGCTGTAGCCAACGTCGCTGTTAAGCGTGGTGTAGTGAAAATCCTCCAGTGATTGTGCCACCAACTGCATCGCCGGATTGCTCTGGCCCAGCGCTTTGATCTTGTCATTATCGAAGCGCAGGCGACCGCCTGGCGCACGTGCGTGTATTTCGCCTTTGTCGATATGCACGCCTTGGCGAGTTGCGATCATCGGCAGGTAGCCGTCAATCAGCCCGCTGCCAGAGAGCCCTTCTGCGGGGTACAGGGCGAACAGTGTTTGTAACTGCAGCCCCGTCACATTAACCGGGAACCGCCACTGGTTTTGGCTCATGTCCCATTGGCCGGCCGCCATGTTGACGTTGCCACCGAGCAAGCCAGCCTGCGCAAGATTCAATTTGAGCAGGCCAGCGTCCAGTGTGTTGAGTTTCGTGTTGTAGCTGCCGCGTAGCTGGATCGGTCCGACCGGAATCCCCGGATTGGCTTCCTCGATTTTTAGCGTTTTGATATCGGCGCGCAGGTTCTGGCCGTCGAGTTGTAGGCGCACATTGCCATCGATCCCGCTGATCTCAGTTCGATCATAAATCCCGCCAACGCCCTTGCCAGTGATGTTGGCGTCCAGTTTCAGCTTGCCATTGCCGGCTGGCAGCTTGAGCGTCGCATCAGCCTTGAATCTGCCCTGATTGAGATCCAGTAAGGCGGGCCAGCTTTTCAGAGTCTTGGCCAGAGGGTTGCCGGCGCGTAAAAACAGCTCAGCAAGTTCGGCCTCAATTGTCAGGCCGTTGCTGGCGTAGCTGATTTTTGCCGGCAGTTGCAGGCCGCTATCGGCACTGAATTTGCCATTCAGGTTCAGCTGCAGCGGCGTGTCACCGGCATGGCCGGAACCTTTGATCGATCCCTGCCAATCCCAGCCCATGCTGTGCAATTGTTCATGTTGAAGGCGTTTGCTTGAAAGTTTGAGTGCGCCGTCCATTTGCCAGCTATCGGCTATAGAAGGCGTGCTTGCGCTGAATTCAAGGCCGCTGGTGCTGGCTTCGAGGTTGCTCAGTTTTACGCCTGCGCCACTTAACTGGCTCAACCTTAGCGTCGAGTTTTTCTTGATGCTCAACTCGATGGCCTCTGCATCGGCGTAAGCATCCAGCTGCAGTTGCGCTTTTGGCGTGCTCAGTTTGTAGCCTGTGTATTTAAGGCGCGGGGTGTCGGCAGTCAGGGTGGCGTCGGTCAGTTGCAGTGCCCATGGTAGGGAGTTGGCGAGCGTAAGGTTGCCTTGCAGGCTGATATTGCTGGCCCCTTTACTGACTAAATCGAGTGTCAGCGGCAGTGAGCGATCCGCCAGTGTGGGCGCTAGATGGGCCGCAGCGGTTGTAGGCTGGACGCGCAACTGCAAAGCCTCGACCTTTAGCTCGGCAGGCAGCTTGGCGAGTAGATCCGCCGAGAGGTATTCAAGGCCAAGGTCGGCCTCCAGTCGCTTGATCAGCCAGCCTTGTTCATTGCTGTCTGCCGCCAGCGCCAGCTTGCCTTGCAACTGGCCGATCCCCGGTACAGGCCAGGGCTCGGGCAGGTTGGCTTGTACATCAACAGTGCCCGTTGCGCTGATCAGCTGATCAAGGCTGGGTGCGTGCAAATCCCAATTGGCCGCCAGCGATGCTGCGCCTGGTGCTTGTGGCAATGCGGTGTTCGCCGGCAATACCCAATGGCTGAGCCAGCGTTGCAACGTGGTCGCCTGATTGAGATCGGGCGCTGCGAGATTGCCGCTCAGCGCAAGGCCGTCGGCTGCATTATCCGCAGTAAAGTGCAGACCCAGCTGCGGCTGATCGTCAACCAATACGCCGAGCTGGAGTTGCAGGGTTTGCGGGCTAATTTCCAGCTCGCTGGACAAAGCAATGCGTTGTTGCTGTTCACGCAGGTCGAGCTGCACTTGCAGCTTGGCGGGCGAGCTTGCCAGTTTGTTCAGCGTTGCAGAGCCGAGCAAGGTGCAGCGACCGCTGGTGCAGGGCAGTGTGGCGCGCAGGTTGTCGATTTGGCCGGTGAGGGGCAGCATCCCGGCAATCTCACTCAACTGGTTGAGGACGCTTTCGGCGCTGGCTTGAGTGGTTTCCTGCGCCGTGCCTGGCTGCCAGTCAACAGTGGCCTGGCCAATACGTACATGTTGCCAGAACGGCGGCAGGGTGCTGAATTGCCGCCACAGCAAATCCACCTCGCCGAGTTCCAGCTGCAAGGCTGCACCCTCGCTGCCGTGTTGCCTGAGGCTAAGTTGCCCGACATGGACGCCTTGCAGCGATACCTGCAGTCCCTGCCAGTCAATGTCGTCGATGCCCTGGCTTTGCAGCACGCGCTGGGTATTTATGTAGGCCAGGACAGCGAGCACGATCAGCAATACCAGCAGGCCGATGAGGCTGTGCCCAAGTCGCCGAATTTTCACAACAATTGTTCCATCAGGGCTTTGCGTCCTTTGCACGGCCTTAAGCGATCACCAGATGGCTGCAAGTTTAGCCGAGCTCTGAATGTGCCGTGGACGTTACCGCATGCAGGGATACGTGCCAATCGACGGGCTGTAATTCTGGGCAGAGCGGGGCGTCTGCGCCACTGGCCTCAGCACTGCCACCCTCAATTAGCCAGGAGTTATCCACATCAGTGGCGTCGGCAATAAAGCTGCGGGCGGTTTAACTGCGCGCAGAGTGCGCGCTGAAGGAAGAAATAGTGGTAATCAATCGCCAGCAATCGACGGGCCAATAGCGCTTTTAAAGCCGGAAGATTTTTTACCCGTCAGGCATTTTCGGTTGGCCACACGAACAATTGTCATATTGTTGTGCGCGTCGTGTTGTCGCACTAAAGGATAATAAAGTTTTTATTGATTTTTACGCGATGCGCTTGGGCTGTGGATTTCAGCGAGGTGGCCGATTGGCGGTGTAATGAGCCGTGGTTATAAAGCGACTGAAAATGCCCTGAAAAAGGGCATCAAACAGTTATTTTAAATTGACTTGTGCACATAGAAGATGCGCCTTATGACGCTTGATTCAGTCCCGCGCGTAAATCCTTGATTCTGCTTAAACATTTTTTAAGTCAATGAAAAATATCAATTTTTTTTCTGGTGAAAAAATCGTCAGTTTAACCTCAGGCCCCGTAGCATCAGCGCTTTGAGGAATTGCTCCCATCTTACCCCCAGAGTTATCCACAGCTTCTGTGGATTGTCTTGCGGCATTACCGGTCCGAGCAAAAATTGCTGTTTGCAGGGGTTTACCTCTGAGAAAAAAGGAGTAGAGTTGCGCGCCTTTCCATCTACCGCTGTTTTCTCATGCCTCGCGTTCTGCCACGTCTCACTGCTGATACCTCCAATGCCTCTTCCAAGTTGCCCACCCGGGTTGCGATCTGGTTGCTGGATAGCCCACGCCTTGGCCATGCGCCAAGTGTTAAGCGTTTCGCTGGACGACTGCTCAAACAGCCGGCCCGTGAAGGGGAAGTGTTGGCGCAAAGCCGTCTTGGGCAAATGCTTTGCCGCGATTGTGGCAACCCGCGTGACCGCCGCATGGGCATGGAGCTGTTGCGCCACGCCGCGCGTGCCGGTGACAGCCATGCTCCGCTGGAGCTGGGCCGTTACTACTTGAAGCCACGCCACAATGAGCCACAGCGCGCACGCTATTGGCTGGAACTGGCGGCAGCTCGTGGTTCGCAAGAAGCCAAAAAACTCCTCGACGAGGTTTAATGAGGCACTGACGTCCGCTTGAACTACTGGTTATACTTCCAGTTATATTCAAGCGGAGATGCCCATGCCTTTCGATCTGCCTTCCTTAATGATCGGCCTCGCGGCTGCCGGGATTCCCATGCTCGGGCTGGCGCTGGTGATCCAGCGGCGCATCGTTGCGCTCCGCTCCGAAACCGAATTGCTCCAGGAACGACTCAGCGGCGCGCAACTGGCGCAAGCCGGATTAACTGCGCAGCTGGATGACGCCCGCCACGAACTAGCTGAAATCAGCGAGATCAAATCCGACCAGCAAGCTGAGCTGGCGGCGACCCGTCGCGAGACAGAACTGTTGCAGCATGAGCGGCAGGTCGCCCGCGAGGCGGCGCAATCCTGGCAAACCCAGCGCGAGCAGCAGGAAGCCGAGTTGCGTCGTCTGGGAGCCGAACGAGCAGCGCTCAGCGCCGAGTTGCGTGAACAACAAGACAGCCATCAGCAGCGTTTGCAGGACTTGCAGGGTTCACGTGATGAGCTGCGTGCGCAGTTTGCCGAGCTTGCCGGGAAGATTTTCGATGAGCGCGAAAAGCGCTTCGCCGAAACCAGCCAGCAGCACCTCGGGCAGTTACTCGACCCGCTCAAGGAACGCATACAAGCCTTCGAGAAGCGCGTCGAGGAAAGCTACCAGACAGAGGCCCGCGAGCGCTTCTCGCTGGGTAAGGAGCTTGAACGCCTGCAGCAACTCAATCAGCGTCTGGGTGATGAGGCAACTAACCTGACCCGTGCCCTTCAGGGCCAGAAGACTCAGGGCAACTGGGGTGAGCTGATTCTGGAGCGTGTGCTTGAGCATGCCGGGCTTGAGAAGGGGCGTGAGTACCAGACCCAAGTTAGCTTGCGCAGCACCGAAGGCGAGCGTTTTCAGCCCGACGTGTTGATCTATCTGCCAGGCGACAGGCAGGTGGTGGTCGATGCCAAGGTCAGCCTCACGGCTTATCAGCAGTATGTGGCCGCAGAAGATGACACAACCCGCCAGCAAGCACTCAAGCAGCATGTGTTGTCGTTGCGCAGTCACCTGAAGGGGTTGTCGCTGAAGGATTACCAGCGCCTTGAAGGGCTGCACAGCCTTGATTTTGTGCTGCTGTTCGTTCCTATCGAGGCTGCATTTGCGGCGGCGCTGCAGGCTGATCCGGGGCTGTTTCAGGAGGCGTTCGAGCAAAATATTGTGGTGGTCAGCCCGACCACTTTGCTCGCGACGTTGCGCGTCACCGATGGCCTGTGGCGTCAGGAGCGGCAAAGCCAGAACGCCCGTGAAATTGCTGAGCGCGCGGGCGCACTCTACGACAAGTTCTACGCCTTTATCGTCGACCTCGATGAAATGGGCTCACGCTTGCAGCAACTCGACAAAGCCTATAGCGCCGCCCGCAATAAGCTCTGTGAGGGCCGTGGCAATATCATCAGCCGGGTCGAGAACCTCAAGCTTTTAGGCGCGCGCGCCAGCAAAAGCCTGTCTCCCGAGTTACTTGAGCAGGCAGCAGGTTTGCCATTGGAGGAATAGCCGTTCGCGCAGTGGCTGCACGCTCACTGCAAGAACAGCGCAGCAAGCCCGACTGCCAACCCGGCCAGCATGATCGGCACCGTGCGCCACGCCAGCGCCCGGTCGCCAATCAGCATGATCAATAGTGCCTTGACCAGGCTGTTGACCAGCGCGGCGATGAATATCCCCTGATAAGCCACGGTTGCGCTCAGGTCGCTCAATGAGCTGCGCGCCAGCGTCAGGCTGATGGCATCGACATCGGTAAGCCCGGACAGCGCCGATACCAGATACACCCCGGTATCGCCGAGCCAGTAGCGACCGGCTTCGACCATGAACAAAATGGCTACCAAAAGCAGGGCGAAGCGCAATGCCGGCGCCAGCTCGAAGGGGTTCTTCAATGGCGGTTCGACCTCGCCCTGCAATTCTTCACCTGCAGTGCGAAAATGCAGCAGCGCACCGGATGCATAGACCAACGCGGCCAGGCCAAGCGGCAAAATCAGCTGAGCGAGAAGTTCACGGTTAACGGCGGCGGTGATCAGCAAGATGCGCGGAAACATCAGAGCCGAGGTGGCGAGCAGGCCGCAGGCGAGAATCGAGCGTAAGCGCTTATTGTCATGCAGGCGGGCTAACGTCAGAGTCATCGCGGTGGACGACACCAAGCCGCCGAGCAGGGCGGTGGCGACGATGCCGTAACGGGTGCCCACCAACCGAATCGCCACGTAGGCGGCGAAGCCGATGCCGGCAATCAGCACCACCATCCACCATGTCGTGTAAGGGTTGAAGACCTGCCACGGGCCGTAGCCGACATTCGGCAGCACCGGCAGCATTACCAGCGAGATGAACATCAGTTTCAGCGCGCCGCTGAGTTCGGCAGCGGTAAGCTGGCCGACCACTCTGTGCAGCGGTTCTCTCAAGCTGAGCAGCAAGGCGATGATGACCGCGCAACCGGCGGCGATTTCGCGGTATTCGCTGACTGCCAGGCTGCCCAGAAGAAAGGTCAGCACCATGGCGATTTCGCTGCTCAGGCCGCCCGCCCCCTTTTTGCGCTGTTCACTGGTGTAGCCGAGCACTACAAAGACCACCAACAAGCTGATCCAGGCGGCAATGCCGAACTTTTGCGCAAACAATGCAGCCAGGCCGCCGAGCAAGCCGACCAGGCCGTAGGTGCGAATGTCGGCCACCAGTCTGTTGCTTTCCTCGCTACGCTGGCTCCAGCTGCGTTCGGTGCCAATCAGTAAGCCCAGCGCCAGGGCTGTAAGCAAATTCAGGGCTAACTCGACTGTTGGCGTCATGCGGGTGTCCCATCACCGAAGTTCTCCCTAGTCTAGCTGCGCAGATGAGACACAGCCTCGTTACACATCAGCGCAGGGTCAGGTGACGGCTCAAAAGGGCGCGCAAGGCCGCCGGTTTAACGGGCTTGGCCAGGTAATCCAAACCTGCGGCATGCACCTCGGCGATGAGTTCAGGTCGCCCGTCAGCGCTGATCACCACGCCAGGCACGGGTTCGCCAAGACGCGTGCGCAGCCAGCCCATCAGCTCAGTGCCTGTTTCGCCTTCATCAAGGTGATAGTCGATCAGCGCCAGTTGCGGGCGCACATCCTCGTTGAACAGCGCCTCGCATTCGGCGCGGCTGCGCGCTGTCCAGACCTGACACCCCCAGCGCGAGAGCAAACTCTGCATGCCGGTGAGAATGCTGTCTTCGTTGTCGATGCAGATAACCTGCGTGCCGTTAAGCAGTTGGCCCGGTTGTTCCGTGTGAGCAGGTGCAAGCTGCGGCTTGGGTTGCGGGTTGCGCGCCAGCGGCACGGTAACGCTGAACACGCTGCCCTTGCCCGGCCATGAACGCACTTCGAGGCTGTGGTTGAGCACGCGGCAGAGGCCGTCGGCAATCGCCAGGCCAAGGCCGAGGCCTTTTTCGGCGCGGGTCTGATGGCTGTCGAGGCGTTTGAACTCCTCGAAGATCACCGCGCGTTTGCTGTCCGGAATTCCCGGGCCACGGTCCCATACTTCCAGACGCAAATGCCCGGCCTGACGGCGCACGCCGAGCAACACGCGGCCTTGCGAATAGCGGAAGGCATTGGTCAGGAAATTCTGCAAAATCCTTCGCAGCAGGCGGATATCGCTGTCCACACGCAAGCGGGTGCTGCGCATGTGGAAGTCGCAGTGATACTCCGACGCCATGACCTTGAACTCGGCGCCCAGCGTGTCGAACAGATTGCTCAGGGGGAAAGCGTTGCGGTCCGGGGTAATGCGTCCGCTTTCCAAGCGAGAAATATCCAGCAAGTCGCTGATCAGGTCTTCGGCTGAGCGCAGTGAGCTGTCCAAGTGATGTACCAGTTTTTTCGCCTCGCCCGGCAACTCGTTTTCCTGATGCGACAGCGCCGCAGAAAATAATCGCGCCGCGTTGAGTGGCTGCATCAGGTCGTGGCTGACTGCTGCCAGAAACCGGGTTTTCGACTGGTTGGCGGATTCGGCGTGAGCTTTCGCTTCGCTCAGGGCACAGTTCAGTTGCGAGAGTTCATGGGTGCGCTCGGCAACCCGCTGTTCCAGGCCTTCGTTGGCGCCCTTGAGGGCTTTCTCGGCGCGGCGGAATTCGGTGATGTCGGTGAAACTCATTACAAAGCCGCCGCCCGGCATCGGGTTGCCGATCAGCTCAATTACCCGGCCGTTGGGGAACAGGCGTTCGGAGGTGTGCGGTGTGCCCTGACGCATCCAGTACAGGCGCTTGCTGACGTTAGCCTCGACGCTGCCCTCGCCGAACAGGCCGCGTTCGGCGTTGTAGCGGATGATGTCGCCAATCGGCCGGCCGACATGAATCAGGTCTTCCGGGTACTCAAATAGCTCGATGTAGCGATGGTTCCAGGCCACCAGCCGCAGTGACTGATCGACCACGCTGATGCCTTGAGTAATGTTCTCGATGGCGCCTTGCAACAGCGCCCGGTTGAACTGCAGGACCTCGGAGGCTTCGTCGACGATGCGCACAACATCTTCAACCTGCATCTCGCGGCCCTCGATTGCCGCTTTCACTACCGCACGCGTTGAGGACGCACCGAGGACACCCGCGAGCAGGCGCTCGGTGTGGGCGATCCAATCGGTATTGGCCGGATGGCTCGGGTGAAAGTCGATGCCTTGCTTCTGAGCGAAACGCACGAAACTCTGACGCGCACGGTCCTCACCGACAAAACGGCTGGAGAGCAGTAGCAGGTCGGCGATTTGTACCGCCAGCATGCTGCGTCCGCTGGGCTTGTGGCCGAAGTCGTGACCGATAAAGCGCCCGGCCTGCCAGTGTTCGGAAACACGTGTGCGCGAGAAGAACGAGACCCAGGCAAACAGCGTGAAGTTGGCCGCCAGTGACAGCACCACGCCACGGGTAAGCGGGTCGACCTCAAAGCCTACCGGCGCATAAAGCAGTGCATGCAGGCCCGGCACGCTGTGGGAAGAAATGCCCAGGCTCTCGGCAAGCAGCGGCACAACCAGGGTGTAGAACCAGAAGAACGCGCCAACCGCGAGGCCGGCAAATACGCCCCGGCGGTTGGCTTGTTTCCAGACCAAGGCGCCAAACATCGCCGGGGCGAGTTGGGCAATGGCGGCGAAGGAAACCTGGCCAATAGTGGCCAGGCTGGTGCTGGAGCCCAGTAGGCGGTAACACACGTACGCCATCAGCAGAATCAGGACGATGCTCACTCGCCGGGCAGAGAGCATCCAGTGCCTGAACGCTTCAAAAGGGCGCTCGGTGTTTTGTCGGCGCAGAAGCAGGGGCAGTAACATGTCATTGGAAATCATAGTCGACAGCGCGACCGATGCGACAATCACCATGCCCGTGGCCGCTGAAGCGCCGCCAATAAAGGCCAGCAGTGCCAGCGCCGGATGCGCCTCGGCCAGCGGCAGGCTGATCACGAAGGAGTCGGGCGTGACGCCGCTTGGCAGCAGCATTTGGCCCGCCAGTGCGATGGGGATCACGAACAGCATGGCCAGCAACAAATACAGCGGGAACACCCAGCGCGCCAGACGCAGGTCGCCGGACTCGATGTTCTCGACCACTGTGACGTGGAATTGGCGCGGCAGGCAGACAATCGCGATAAAGGCCACGGCAGTTTGCACCAGCATCGACGGCCAGTTGACCGCCACGCTCCAGAACTCGTTCAGCTCCGGCGCGACGCGGGCCTGGCCAAGCAGGTCGCCAAAACCGTTGTAGAGACCGAAGGTGACGAATGCGCCGACAGCCAAAAAGGCCATCAATTTGATGATCGACTCAAAGGCAATCGCCAGCACCATGCCGCGGTGGTGTTCGGTGACATCGAGGTTGCGTGTGCCGAACAAAATGGTGAACAGCGCCAGTACCAGTGACACGATCAGCGCGGTGTCTTGCGCGCGGGTGCCGGTGGCGCCAGCGCCCGAGCCGATCAGCAGGTTTACGCCGAGCACGATGCCTTTGAGCTGCAAGGCAATATAAGGCAGTACGCCGACCAGGCAGATGAGTGCGACAACCACGGCCAGCGGCTGTGATTTGCCGTAGCGCGCGGCAATGAAGTCGGCAATCGAGGTGATGTTTTCCTGTTTGCTGATCAGGATCATCTTCTGCAGCACCCAGGGCGCAAACAGCATCAAAATGATCGGACCCAGATAGATCGGCAAAAATGACCAGAGTTGCTCGCCGGCCTGTCCCACCGCACCGAAAAAGGTCCAGCTGGTGCAGTACACCGCCAGCGACAGGCTATAAACCCAGGCGCGAATTTTCGGCGTTAGCGGGGTGCGGCGACGGTCGCCGTAAAAGGCAATACTAAAAAGCACCGCCATGTAGATCAGGGCGACTCCGGCAATCAGCCCGCTGGACAACGGCATGCAAACTCCAAGCACAAAACTTAATAAGACTTGCCCAGTCAATTAATACGCTGCGTTGTGATGTTTTGGGCAACCAGACAACGGTTTAACGGGCAGTGGCGGATAGTGTCGCAGCAAAGGCTGCATTCGTCAGTCGCGACTAAGGTCGCAAACAGTTAAAACTCATATGTGCGCTGATTGTTTGGTTTGTGAACCAGCGCTCAGCCTGTTAGCGTTGCCGGTTTGCATTCAGGCACCGTCTGCGTGAGTGAAAGGAGGGACGGCATGTTCAAACCCCAGTTGATTACCCTGCAACGCGGCGCATTGCGGATTGAGCCGATGATGGACGCGGACATTCCGGCGCTGGTGTCGCTCGCCGAAGCCAACCGCAATGAACTCATTTATATGGGCGGCGCACAACGTCTGGACTGGTATCGGCAGGGCATCGTCGAGCAGCAGAACAGCCGCGCGCTGCCGTTCACCATTCGCCTGGGCACTGAAATAGTCGGCACCACGCGCTACGCCGACTTTATGCCGACGCTGCCCGCGTGTGAGATCGGCTGGACGTGGCTGGATAAAGGCCAGCATGGCACCGGCTTGAACAGCATGATCAAATACCTGATGCTGCGCCACGCGTTCGAGGGCTGGCGCATGGTGCGTGTGCAGTTGAAAACCGCTGCCAGTAATTTGCGCGCACAAGCTGCCATCGAGAAAATCGGTGCGCAGCGCGAAGGCATTTTGCGTAATCATCGCCGACTGTCTGAAGGCCGGCTGGATGACAGCGTGCTGTACAGCATTACTGATCAGGAGTGGCCAGCGGTGAAGAAAATGATCGAGTCAGGATTCGGCGGTTAAGCAAAAAATGAACGAGGCGCTGGAGCAAACCCGGTTTTGGCAGGCCAAGGGCCTGGCTGATGTTGAACTTTTGCACGCACGGTATGTGCAGCAGCGGTTTGCGCCGCATGTTCATGAGGGTTTTGTGTTTACCGTTATCCAGAACGGCGCACAGCGCTTCCGTCATCGCGGCAGTGATCACCTGGCCCCGCAAGGCAGCATGGTGCTGATCAATCCCGACGAAGTTCATACCGGCTCCAAAGCGCATGACGATGGCTGGCGCTACCGCGCTTTTTATCCCGACAACCGCCAGGTACAGGGCGTACTGCAAGAGCTTGATCTGGCGGGATCAGGGCTGCCTGGCTTTGCGCTAAGCGTGCTGCACGACCCGCAACTGCATGCTGCTTTCACCGGCTTGCATCAGTTGCTTGAAGGCGGTGCCGATGCCTTGCAGCAGCAGATTGTCTGGCGTGAGGCTATCTTGTTGCTGTTTCAACGCTACGCCAAGGTCGCCGAACCCGCTGCGCCCGGCCGTGAAGCCCGTGCGGTCGAGCTGGCCAAGGAGTTGCTTAACAGTCAGTTAGCCGCGCCGCCGTCGCTTGAAGAGCTGGCCACTGCAGTGAATCTCTCGCCGTTTCACTTTGCCCGGGTCTTTCGCCGAGCAACGGGTTTGCCCCCTCATGCATGGCTCAAGCAGCGGCGATTGGCGCAGGCGCGGGCATTGCTCAAGCAAGGTTGCATGCCGGCGCAGGTGGCCATGCAGCTCGGTTTCTCTGATCAGAGCCATCTGAGTCGTCAGTTCAAGCAGGTGTACGGCGTGGGGCCGGGCGCTTACCGCAATGCCAGCGCCGGAATAGCCTCGCTCTGAGTGGTCACACAACAAACGCGCAAGTGAGCAATATCGTTCAAGATCGACCAATTCGGCTGCGCTAGGCTGTGGGTCAAGGAGAAAGCTATGACCCGTTTTCAGGAATTCAATCAAGGTGTCCGCGACATGTTGCCCATGCTGTTAGGGGCGCTGCCGTTCGGCATTATCTATGGCAGTTTGGCGGGGGCGGCTGGCCTCACGCCTTGGCAAACCCTCGGGATGTCGGTGTTTGTATTTGCAGGCTCTGCCCAGTTTATTGCCATCAGCCTGCTCAGTGGCGGCGTCGGCCTGACGGTCCTGTTGCTTACAACCTTCGTGGTCAATCTTCGCCACGCGTTATACAGCGCCAGTTTGCAGCCGTATGTGCGTCACCTGCCAACGCGCTGGCGCATGGCACTGGCATTCTGGCTGACCGATGAGGCGTTTGCCGTTGTGCAGCACCGCTATGTGCTCCGCGACGAATCCATCTACAAGCACTGGTATTTTCTCGGCGCCTCGCTCGCCATGTACGTCAATTGGATTGCGTGCACGATTATTGGCATGGTGTTCGGCCAGTCGGTGCCCAACTTGGGCGAGTGGGGCCTGGACTTCGCCATGCTGGCGACCTTTATCGGGATTGTTGTGCCTATGTTGCGCAATCGTCCGCAGATAGCCGCTGCACTGGTTGCCGCCGCCGTCGCGTTGGTGTGTCACGCATTGCCTTACAAGCTGGGCCTGATGGCGGCAGCATTTAGCGGGATCATCGTCGGCGTGTGCCTTGAACGGCGCGTAGTTGCAGTGGAAGGGGAGGTGGCCTGATGGAAAACTGGATACTGATATTCGGCATGATGGTCATCACTTACAGCATTCGCTACAGCCTGTTCGCATTCCCGGATTTACGTTTTCCGCCGCTGGTGCGCCAGGGTTTGCACTATGTGCCAACGGCCGTGCTGACCGCGATTGTAGTGCCGGGAATGCTTATCCCGGATGGCCAGCACTGGCAGTTTTCGGTGAACAATGCCTATTTGATTGCCGGGCTCATCACCATTGCCATCGCGGCGCTGACCCGGCACTTACTGGCGACAATTGGCGGCGGTTTGCTGGTGTTCTTTCTCTTGCGCTGGGCCATGGGCCAATTACCTATATAGGCATGGCCCGGCCCTGTATTGGCAGGAAACTGTAGGCTTTTAGTCGTGCGTTTTTGCAGAATTGTTGGCAAATAATCCAACACGAGTGTGGCTTTCTTTGCGGCTGTTACAGTCAAATGCTCAACGAACCCGCACAAGGTACACGGAAGATGACCCAGCACTCTCAGTTCGCATTGCTTCGCACAAGGCGCTTCTTGCCATTCTTTTTGACCCAGTTACTCGGCGCCTTTAACGACAATGTGTATAAGCAGGCGCTGATTCTGGCCATCCTGTTCAAGCTGACCATCAGCGCCGACCGCGATTTGCTGGTCAACCTGTGTGCGCTGTTATTCATCCTGCCGTTCTTTCTGTTCTCCGCACTGGGCGGCCAGTTTGGCGAGAAATTTGATAAAGACTGGTTGATCCGCAAGATCAAATTTGCCGAGATCATCATCATGCTGATTGGGGCTGCCGGCGTGTTGCTCGGCAATTTGCCGCTGATGCTGGTTACGCTGTTTGCCATGGGCACTCAGTCGGCCTTGTTCGGTCCGGTCAAGTATTCGATTCTGCCGCAGCACCTTGAAGAGACTGAGCTGATTGGCGGTAACGCACTGGTTGAGATGGGCACATTTCTGGCGATCTTGGCGGGCACCATCGGCGCCGGCGTGATCATGGCAAGCAGTGCCTATGCCAGCATCGTTGCAGGCTCGGTCGTTTGTGTGGCGGTACTGGGCTATCTGGCCAGCTGTAAAATTCCCGCCGGGCCGGCCGCGCTGCCCGGGCTGGTGCTGGACTGGAATATCTTCCGCCAATCCTGGCTCACCATGAAATTAGGCTTGGGCCAAACGCCTGCGGTTTCCCGCTCTTTGGTCGGCAACTCGTGGTTTTGGTTTCTTGGCGCGGTTTATCTCACGCAAATCCCGGCGTACTCAAAAGAATGGCTGTACGGCGATGAGAGCGTTGTAACGCTGATTCTTACCGTGTTTTCGCTGGGCATTGGCTTGGGTTCGATGCTGTGCGAGAAAATGTCGGGCGAGAAAGTCGAGATCGGCCTGGTGCCCTTTGGCTCAATCGGCCTGACTATTTTCGGCATGCTGCTGTGGTGGACCTCGGGCGGCTTCCCCGAAGCGGCGCAACCGCACGACTGGATGGCAGTGCTTGGGTACGCGCAAGGGTGGGCGATACTCGGCTCGATTCTCGGCATTGGCCTGTTTGGTGGTTTCTACATCGTGCCGCTTTACGCGCTGATTCAGTCACGCAGTGTCGAGAGCGAGCGGGCGCGGGTGATCGCGGCGAACAACATTCTCAACGCGCTGTTCATGGTGGTCTCGGCCATTGTTTCGATTGTGTTCTTGACCGTGGCCGAACTGTCGATTCCGCAGCTTTTCCTGGTCATCTCGCTGATGAACATCGCGGTCAATGCTTACATCTTCAAGATCGTGCCCGAATTCACCATGCGCTTCATGATCTGGCTGCTCAGCCACTCGATGTACCGGGTTGAGCACAAAGGCCTGCAATCGATTCCGGATGAAGGCGCTGCGCTGCTGGTGTGCAATCACGTCTCGTTTGTCGACGCGCTGCTGGTGGGGGGCGCGATTCGCCGGCCAGTCCGGTTTGTCATGTACTACAAAATCTACAACCTGCCGGTGCTCAACTTTATCTTCCGCACCGCCGGCACAGTGCCGATTGCCGGCCGCAACGAAGACTTGCTGGTGTATGACGCGGCGTTCAAGAAAATTGCCGAATACCTGCGCAATGGCGAAGTGGTGTGTATTTTTCCCGAGGGCAAATTGACCGCCGATGGCGAGATCAATGAGTTCAAGGCTGGCGTCGAGCGGATACTTGAGCAAACCCCGGTGCCGGTCATCCCAATGGCGCTGCAAGGGTTGTGGGGCAGCTTCTTCAGCCGGGATCCGAACAAGGGCTTGCTGAAGCGCCTTTGGTCACGGATCACCTTGGTTGCAGGCAACCCTGTCGAACCAGAGCACGCCAATCGACAATACTTGCAAACGCAAGTCAGCGAACTGCGCGGCGTAACCCGCTAGCCAGCGGCGGAGAAGCACAGGGTGGGCAACGGACAACAAGGCGGCGTCCACCCAAACACCGCCAACACCCTAATCCCCGGTAATTCCAATATCGGAGGATGGATAGCGTGCTACGCACCGCATCCGTCATAACCCTCGCAAGGCCAGTAAATCCCTAGGATTAAACGTCCGCCAGCCAACACCTATCCCGCCGGTATAAATCCCACACCAGCCAAATATCCGCCATGTCGGCCAATCCCGGAGGATGGATAGCGTGCAACGCACCGCAATCCGTCATAACCCTCGCAAGGCCAATAAATCCCTCGGATTAAACGTCCGCCAGCCAACACTTATCCCGCCGGTATAAATCCCACACCAGCCAAATATCCGCCATGTCCGCCAATCCCGGAGGATGGATAGCGTGCGAAGCACCGCAATCCGTCATAACCCCCGCAGATCAACAAGTCCCCCGACCTTCCGCTCCAATACAGCGGACGCTCAGGCTCAATGGCTCAGCTTCAAACCTAACAAGCCACACACAATCAACCCGACGCTAATCAAACGCATCGCGCTCATCGACTCGCCAAACAGAATGATCCCGGCAATTACGGTGCCCACAGCGCCAACGCCCGTCCAGATCGCATACGCGGTGCCCAGCGGCAGTTGTTTCATGGCAAGGCCAAGCAGGCCGAGGCTGATAACCATGGCCGAAACAGTCAGAACGGTTGGAAGCGGGCGAGTGAAACCGTCGGTGTATTTCAGTCCGACAGCCCAGCCAACCTCGAACAGGCCGGCGAAAAAAAGAATGATCCAAGACATAGCACACCTCAACTGGGCAGTTAAGGGGCCGTCCCCGGATGAATCACGTCATGCGTGTGAGGTCGTCCTCAGCCCGCTATTTTCCACACTGGGGGGCCAAAGGCAAGCCAAGGCGCCGGCAGGCCAGCGCCTTGGCTTATCCAGTTTTATTGCGACTGTGCTTTATCAGCATCGCCCATGCGCCGGTAGATGCTCGCCAGCAGCGGTCCGGACAAATTGTGCCAAACGCTGAACAACGCGCTCGGTACTGCCGCCAGTGGCGAGAAGTGTGCGCTGGCAAGGGCTGCACCCAGCCCTGAGTTTTGCATGCCCACTTCAATCGACAGGGTTTTGCGCTGCGCCAGCGGCATGCCCATCAGGCGACCTGCAAAATAGCCCAGACCCAGGCCAATGCCGTTATGCAGAATCACCACCGCCATGATTAGCAGGCCCGACTCGGCGATCTTCGCCTGACTCGCCGCTACAACGGCGGCGACAATCAGCACAATGCTGACCACCGAGACCAGCGGCAAAACGTCCACCGCCAGTTTTACCCGTTCGCCCAACAGGCGCTGGGCCACGATGCCCAGCACGATCGGCAGCAAGACCATTTTCAGGATCGAGATAAACATTGCAGCGAACGACACAGGCAGCCATTCGGAAGCCAGCAGCCAGATCAATGCGGGCGTGACCAATGGGGCGAGCAGGGTGGTCACGGCGGTGATCGATACCGACAGCGCGACATCGCCGCGGGCAAACCATGTCATCACGTTCGATGCGGTGCCGCCCGGGCAGCAGCCGACCAGAATTACCCCAACGGCAATCTCGGCGGGCAGGTTAAGGACCTTGCACAATACCCATGCCAGCAGCGGCATGATGATGAACTGCGCAAGCACACCGGCAGCCACACGCACGGGATGGCGCGCGACCTCTTTGAAGTCCTCGACCTTCAAGGTCAGGCCCATGCCGAACATGATCAGTCCGAGCAACGGCACGATATAGGCGGTGAGCGGCAGAAAGTGTGCTGGCAACAGAAACGCCAGCACGGCGAACAGCAAGACCCAAACAGCAAATGTATTGGCTACAAATCGGCTAAAAGCAG
This sequence comes from Pseudomonas marincola, assembly GCF_900682675.2. Taxonomy (NCBI): domain Bacteria; kingdom Pseudomonadati; phylum Pseudomonadota; class Gammaproteobacteria; order Pseudomonadales; family Pseudomonadaceae; genus Pseudomonas; species Pseudomonas marincola. The sequence continues at coordinate 1,713,568 of NZ_LR215729.2, forward strand.
CGAGTGCACGCATAGGACATTCCGAATTTGACAGCGCGACCCGAAGTGGCACCTCACAGAACGTATGCGAGTAACTGGCTCGCTACCTTTTGCAAAGGCCTTTCATTATGAAGTCGGGTGCGCCGTTCTTATTGATAGGGGAGTGGCTGGCTTAAATGCCCTGAGGCGTGTCTTCGCCGCCCAGTGCTTCAAACAGCGGCGGCAGAAATTCGACCAGAGTCATCATCATCAGCGTGAAGCTGGCATCGAGTTGGCCCAGATTGTCGTCGCCGCCATCCTGTTCAGCCTGATCTTGCAGCAGGTCGTCAAAACGCAGGCGCTTGATGACCAGCTTGTCGTCCAGCACAAAAGACAGCTTTTCCTGCCAGGCCAGCGCCAGTTGAGTTACTTGCTTGCCGCTGCTCATGTGCAGCTGGATTTCTTCACCGCCCAGGTCCTGACGCTTGCAGCGCACGATCCCGCCATCTTCGTGGGTGTCGCGCAGTTCGCATTCATCGCCAATCACAAAGTCGGCGGCGGCCTTCTGGGTGCTGACCCATTCAGTGAGGGTGGCTGACGGGGCGATCTTCACGGTGAGCGGACGTACTGGCAAGGATCCCATGACTTCACGCAGCGTCGAGAGCAGGTCTTCCGCACGCTTGGGGCTGGAGGCATCGACCAGAATCAGGCCCTGCGCCGGAGCAATTGCCGCGAAGGTCGCAGATTTGCGGATGAAAGCGCGTGGCAGGAATGCCTGAACGATTTCATCTTTGATCTGGTCGCGCTCTTTCTTGTAAACCTTGCGCATTTGCTCGGCTTCGATCTCGTCGACCTTTTCCTTGAGCGCATCACGGACCACGCTGCCCGGCAGAATGCGTTCTTCTTTACGGGCAGCAATCAGCAGGAAGCCTTGGCTGCTGTGTACTAAAGGCGCGTCGGGGCCTTTGCCAAACGGGGCTACAAAACCATAAGTGGCGAGTTCCTGGCTTGCGCATGGGCGAGCAGCCTTGGTTGCCAGGGCAGTTTCCAGTGCTTCGATATCAAACGGAACATTCTGGGTGAGGCGATAAACCAGCAGATTACGAAACCACATGGCGGGGTGACTCTCCATTTACACAAAGGGGGGCATTATTCTCCCCTAAAGCCTTCAGGCCAACCCTGAGCTAAGTCTTTGGCGTATCAATAAATTATTTTTTGCAAAGGGGGTTGCCAAGGTTCGAAATGCTATCTAGAATGCGCACCACTTCGAGAGTGAAGGGTGATTAGCTCAGCTGGGAGAGCATCTGCCTTACAAGCAGAGGGTCGGCGGTTCGATCCCGTCATCACCCACCAACTCGCTTTTTGAAGTTACGCGCAGCGGTAGTTCAGTTGGTTAGAATACCGGCCTGTCACGCCGGGGGTCGCGGGTTCGAGTCCCGTCCGCTGCGCCATTTTTTCCCCCTCCTGCTTCATCCCCTAATATCCTGTAATCCTCTTCCTGCAATACTCATCGACTTGTCGATATTCTCTGCTGTTCCTTGTACTTCCCCGCAAATAGCTGAACTTATTAGCATTTTCCTGTTCTGATCGATGTAGCCAGTGATCCCGTAGGCCTGATAAGCTCGCGCTTTCACTCAATTGCCTAAATTGGGCGCACCGAACAAGGAATTAGCATGAAACAGCATCGTTTAGCAGCTGCGGTAGCCCTGGTAGGGCTGGTGCTTGCTGGTTGTGATTCTCAGACCAATGTTGAGCTGAAAACCCCGGCGCAGAAAGCGTCTTACGGGATCGGCCTGAACATGGGTAAGAGCCTCGCGCACGAAGGTATGGATGACCTCGACTCCAAGGCTGTTGCACTGGGTATCGAAGATGCGGTCGGTAAGAAAGAACAGCGTCTGAAAGACGACGAGCTGGTAGAAGCTTTTGCAGCCCTGCAGAAGCGCTCGGAAGAGCGTCTGGCCAAGATGAGTGAAGAAGCCGCTGAAGCTGGCAAGAAATTCCTCGCAGACAACGGCAAGCGTGATGGCGTTACCACCACCGATTCCGGCCTGCAGATTGAAGTGATCAAAGAAGCTGATGGCGCTCAGCCAAAGCCGACCGACACAGTAACCGTTCACTATGAAGGCAAGCTGACTGACGGCACTGTATTCGACAGCTCGATCGAGCGTGGTACGCCGATTGATCTGCCCGTGAGCGGCGTGATTCCAGGTTGGGTTGAAGGCCTGCAATTGATGCACGTAGGCGAAAAGGCCAAGCTGTACATTCCGGCTGAGCTGGCCTACGGCGAGCAGAGCCCGAGCCCGGCAATTCCTGCCAACTCGGTTCTGGTTTTCGACCTTGAGTTGATCGCCATCAAGGATCCGGCTGCCGCTGCTGCTCCGCAGGAAGAGCCTGCTGCAGCACCGCAAGAAGAACCTGCTGCCGAGTAAAGCAGCCGGTGACTAAACAGCGCCCCGTTTATACGGGGCGTTGTTGTTTTTGGCGGCGAAAATGCACCTTCTGGAGGCATTCTGGTGTACAGGTGTTACGGTTATGCACATTGTGGGAACACCATTGATCAGGCATTTGCAATGATCGGTTAAAAAACCTTTGTTATTTTTAACTTGTTGATTTTATTGACTTTTTTAAGCTGTCCAAAAAATCGCCGATCTGACGCCAGCCCGCATGGGGTGGGCGTTTGCTAAGCTCATTAAGAATTTGTTAACAAGGTTATCCACAGCTTCGGTGGATAACCGCTAGCGGGCCTGCAAATACGCGGGTTGTCGAGGAGTCAGCATGAAAGCACCTTGGAATTTCAGTCGATATCTGGCACTGGCCAAGGGATTCATCCGTCGTGGCAGGTTGCCTTCTTTACTCGCATCGGTTGCACGAAAGAGTGATCGGCAAGCGATGCGTCTATCTGGCCTCAAAGACGATTTAAAACTGTTTCAGGCGCTATGTGTTGCCTGGTTCAGGGGTGACTATCGGGCAATAAGTACCCAGGCGTTACTGGCGGCTGTCGGGGCGTTGTTGTATTTCGTTACACCACTCGATGGGTTACCCGACTGGATACTCGGTTTTGGTTACATTGACGACCTCGCCGTGCTGGCTTGGGTGGCGCGAACCTGGAGTGATGAGTTGCAGGCTTTTCGCCTCTGGCGCGAGCAGCAAACGCCCGAGCAACAGTTATTGCTCGAACATATACCCGACCCGGAAGAGAGCCCTGCGCTGCCTGTCGAATAAGCAGGCGCTGCCTCTGCGCGGCTGTAGCCGTGTATTCAAAGTACCGGCAATGTGATTTAACCGGCCACTTCCCTTGCTCATCTGACGTCAGATCAGTGAGCAAATACGCCGCTTTGGCGTGGGGCTGTTACTATTAAAAAAATAGACTCAGTGATGAAGCTGTCGTTCGTTTGCCATGGAGTGCCAAGCATGAAACCACAAATTATCAGTCGTGACGGTCAGCCCGAGTACGCGGTGCTGCCGTGGGAGCAATACCTGAAATTGCTCGAAGCCGCACAAGGCTCGCAGCAGGTTGTTGCTCCCCAAGCCGAAGTTGCGGTGCCAACGCCGGCGCTGGCCGATATCAAGCGCATGCGTGAGGCCAAGGGGTTAAGCATCGAGCAGTTGGCGCGAGCCGTTGGCGTCAGCCCGCACTACATGAACATGATTGAGTCTGGCGAGCGCGAGCCGGATGCAGCGATTCAACGTGCGCTGGCGTGGAACCTGAGCGCTCAGCGCGCGGAGTCAGACTCTTGAGCGTGAGCATTAGTCGCCAGCACTGGCAGGCGCTGTTGGGGGCGCTCGAAGACGCCCGGCGGCAACGGCATCTGCTGACTTATCGTGCCCTGATCGAACGCCTCGATCTGCCGGTTCCGGCGATGCAAACACTCACTGCAGCACTTGAGCATCTGGCGGCGATTGATGCTCAGGCCGAACGTCCGCTGCGCAGTGCACTGGTGATCAGCCAGAGTGCCAGCCGACTGCCGCGCACCGGCTTCTTCGATTGTGTGACCCGTCTGGGGCGTTTCAGTGGCGCACCGGATGGCGTTGCGGCAGCTTCCTGGCATGCATCCGAAGTGGTGCGGGTGTTTGAGTTTGATTATGAGGCCACCGCTTAATGTTGATGAAGTGGCGCGCCGCGTTGGGCTACTGGGTTTCCCGGCGACTGTTTCATCTGCCTTGGGCAGTGAAGCAGCCGCAACTGTGGAAGTGGATGGAAGGCCAGTTTGCGCGTAAGGCAGCACTGGGCGATGTGGCTGCGCAGAGTTTTTACGGCCACATCCTGCTTTTTCGTGGGCAGGGGCTTGGCGCGCGCGAAGAGGGCATCCGTCTGCTGCGCCTGGCGGCGGAAGCCGGTGACGCCAAGTCAGCTTATCAGGTTGGCGTCGTGAGTCTGGCCGGCAGTACGCGCACGGCCCCCGATGCAGTGCAGGCTGTGCACTACTGGAAAATTGCAGCCGCTGCGGGCCATCCATTGGCAGCCAAGCGGGTGGCGGATCTCTACCGCGAAGGCGCTGAAGGCCTGCCAGCAGATGCAGCGCAGGCCGATCAGTATGCTGAAAAGGCCCGTCAGATGGGGCTTTAACGCGTCTGTAGAGCTAGGCAGACAACGCCAGTGTGTCGATTATATGCAGGCTGTAGCCGGGCTCAGCCTTGGCTTGATGCTTTGCCTGCGAGGCCAGGTTTGCCAGATCATCGCTGTCGAGGCGGCAGCCGTTATTGGCATGCACGCGAACCACGCCGATCGACAGCGTCAGCAACGGAAACTGCTGCGGCTTACCCTCACGGTCCTCTCCGCTAAAAAATCCTGCCTGCAAATCTTCTGCGCGGAAAAATCTTCGGCATTTTGCGCGGAAGTCTTCGAGCATCTGTTCAAGCTTGTGCGGCCCGTTGCTGGCATCGAGCAGCAGAATGAAGTCGTCACCACCAATGTGGCCGATAAATTCTTCGCTGTGATTGATAAAGCTGCTCAGACAGCGGGCCAGACACAGCAGAACCTCATCACCTCTGGCGTAGCCGAAGTGATCGTTGAACGGTTTGAAGTGATCAATATCGACGTAGCAAATCAGCGCCTCGCGTGGCTCAGACAACGCTTTGCTCAAGCGCTTTTGAATCGGCACGTTGCCTGGCAGCTGGGTGAGTGGGTTGGCGTAACGCGCCTGTTGGATTTTCTCATCGGTAATCAGCTTGAGTAAGTCCATGGCGCGCCCAAGGCCTGCGTAACGGCCGTTCTGGGTGATGATGAAGTCTTCCTCAATGCGTTGCCGGGCGCGGCTGGTAAGCAGGCGGCTGACCTGCTGCAGCGATTGGCTCATTTCGACTCTGAGGTAATCTTCACTCATCAGGCGGCTTATCGGTTTGCGGGTGAAAATTTCGGCTGCAAACGGCTTTAACAACGCTTCAGAGAGCGAGTGACGGTGGACGATGCCTATTGGCTGATCCTGATCATCCAGAACCGCCAGTGTGTTGAGCGTAGAGTCCGCGCGAAAGGCATCAAGCACCTGACACGTCGTGGTGTGTTGACGAATGGCTTTTTGCGGGTGCAACAGCTCCTGCAGGCCGCCAGAGGCTTCGCTTGTGTGGTCGGCGGCGCTGTCTTCTCGCGGCAGGATTGTTCCGGCATCTCGCGGCGGCGGGTCTTGCGGACGGCAAATGTAATAACCCTGCAGCAGATCAACGCCCATGTTGGCCAATACGTCGAATTCTTCCCCCAGCTCAATGCCTTCGGCGATGACTTCGGCACGCGAGGCGCTGGCCATTTTCAGGATTGAGCCGACAAACTCGCGCTTGACCGGATCGAGGTGAATACCGTCGATGAAATGACGGTCGATCTTGACGAAGTCCGGGCGCAATTCCGACCAGAGCCGCAGGCTTGAATAGCCCGCGCCCAAATCATCCAGCGCAATATTGAAGCCCATGGCGCGGTAGTGATGCAGGGCTGTGTCGAGCAGCTGGAAGTCGTGAGTGGGCGAATGCTCGGTCAGCTCGATCACCACATTGCTCGGCGCAATGCCGTGAGTCTGGAGCATTTTCAGGGTGCAGCCCGGTTTGTGGTCCGGCTCCATCAGTGAGTCGGGTGAGATATTGAGAAACAGCTTGCCGCTCAACCCCAACTGATTAAAGCGTTTGCAGGCGCTCTTCCGGCAAGCCAGTTCCAGTTCACTCAGACGGCCGGCCAGGCGGGCGATGGCAAACAAGTTGATAGGCGAGTGCAGTGGGCTATTGGAGGGGCCACGAGTTAGCGCTTCGTAGCCCAGAATACTGCGCTGCGAAAGTGAAACGATAGGTTGGAAAACGCTATGCAGGTCGCCGTGAGCGAGGATGTTATCCAAAGCGCTCAACTGCTCGGTGACAGTCATGTAGGGTCTCGATATCGTCAGGTGTGCGCTGACGAGAATGTCAGCTCAGGTATTTGACGACAGATTGGTGACCGTTTAATGACACTTGGGGTAAAGCGTGAGGCGGGAGTAGCTGGAGTCCGGCGGGGAATCGCCGAACTCCATGTTGCTGTTTACTTCTTGGCAACGCTCGCTGAGAGGCCGGTGTAGTCGAGCAGGATTTGCCCGGCTTCACTGAGGAAGGCATCGTCTTCCGGCTTTTTCTTGCTGTCATCTTCCGGCAGTTCGTCTTCGTCTTCTACCTTCAGTTTGGTCAGCAGGGTTTCGCCTTTGGCCTTGCGACGACTGTTCTCGATGCTCAATTGCTGGGCTTCGATATCGTCATGCTCGGCGCGACGCTTGGCTTCGTTGAGGCTGACGGTTTTATCTTTCATCAGCTTCTGGGTCAGCGACAGGCGCTCACGGGCAAACGTGAAGTCTGCATTGTTCGCGGTGCGCTTCTCGTAGCGGTGCTGCAGTTCGCTCAAGTAAGGCTTGATTGGATCACGCTCAGGCCTGATCGCCGGGCTGATGGTGTCCCACGGCATGGCCTCGGGCAGTGCGCTCTCACCGATTTCCTTGGTGTCCATGATGTCCGGGTATTTAATGTCCGGCAGTACACCCTGATGCTGGGTGCTCTGACCGGATACCCGGTAGAACTTGGCCAGTGTCAGTTTCAGTTCGCCATGATTAAGCGGCTGGATGGTTTGCACAGTGCCTTTGCCGAAGGTCTGGCCGCCGATGATGATTGCGCGGTGATAGTCCTGCATGGCGCCGGCAAAAATTTCCGAAGCCGAGGCTGACAAGCGGTTAACCAACAGCGCCATCGGGCCTTTGTAGAAAATGCCGGGCTCTTCATCGGCCAGCACATCAACCTGGCCGTCGCTGTTGCGCACCAGAACTGTCGGGCCTTGATCAATGAACAGACCGGTCAGTTCGGTGGCTTCCTGCAAGGAGCCGCCGCCGTTGTTGCGCAGATCAATGACCACACCATCCACTTTTTCTTTCTGCAGTTCAGTCAGCAGGCGCTTAACGTCACGCGTGGTGCTCTTGTAGTTCGGATCACCGGCGCGGTAGGCCTTGAAGTCGAGATAGAACGCTGGAATGTCGATCACCCCGAGCTTGTAATCGCGACCGTCGTGCTTGAGGTGCAGAATCGACTTCTTCGCCGCTTGCTCTTCAAGTTTTACCGCTTCACGGGTAATGCTCACCGTCTTGCTGGTCTGGTCGTTGGGCGCGTTGGTTGCCGGAATGACTTCCAGGCGAACTTTCGAGCCTTTAGGGCCGCGAATCAGTTTGACCACTTCATCGAGGCGCCAGCCAATCACATCAACCATTTCGTCATCGCCCTGGGCGACGCCGATGATCTTGTCGGCCGGGGAGATTTGCTTGCTCTTCTCAGCAGGGCCAGCCGGAACCAGACGCACGACTTTGACGTTGTCGTTGTCGCTTTGCAGGACCGCGCCGATGCCTTCCAGAGACAGGCTCATGTTGATGTCGAAGTTTTCCGCGTTATCTGGCGACAGATAAGAGGTGTGCGGATCATAAGACATGGCAAAGGCGTTGATGTACGCCTGGAAAATGTCTTCCCCGCGGGTTTGATCCAGGCGGGTCAACTGGCGCTTGTAGCGCTTGATCAGTTGTTCCTGAATATCCTTAAGGTCTTTGCCGGCGATTTTCTGGCGCAGCACTTCGTCTTTAACGCGCTTGCGCCACAGATCGTCGAGCTCGGCTGTATTTTTCGCCCACGGTGCGTTTTCGCGGTCGATCAGCAGATCTTCATCAACCGTGAAGTCGATTTTATCGACACCTTTTTCAAGCATCGCCAGGGCAAATTCAAGGCGCCCCTGCAAACGCTGAAGTTGGCGCTTGTACATGACAAAGCCAGGCTCAAGGTTGCCGCTTTTGAGAAAATCGTCGAACTGATCCTGCCACTTGTCGAACTCGGCAATGTCGCCCGCAGTGAAATAACTGCGTGCCGGGTCGAGCATCTTCAGGTAGCTGTTGTAGATGATTTCCGAGCGCTCATCGTTGAGCGGCGGTTTGTTGTAGTGATGGCGTTTGAGCAACTCCACCACATTCAAACTGGCAATGACTTGCTCTCGATCTGGCTGCAAATAGTTCCAGTGATCGACATCGTTAGTCTTTGCAGATAACGGTAGAGATCCCAGTCCTATAGTGAGTGCCAGGGTGGCGCTTAACAGTGAACGCTTCATGCAGATTCGACTTAGTGACAATTGATAACGCATATTAGGCCATCTGTAAGGGCGCCAGGTTCCATCGGCGCAATGCAAAAGCCCGGACGTCAGCGCCGGGCTCGGTATAAATGCACTATGGAGGCACTGTGAAAGCATTGCAAGGCGTTGAAGGACGGGCAGAGTGGGTTGAGCAAGAAATCCCAACCTGCGATGTAGGTGAAATTCGTATCAAAGTGGCGGCAGCTGGGCTCAACCGGGCTGATCTGTTGCAACGTGCCGGGCTTTATCCGCCACCGCCAGGCGCCAGCGAGACGCTGGGCCTTGAGTGTTCCGGGATCGTCAGCGAAGTTGGCCCCGGCTGCGATTGGCAAGTTGGCGACCGGGTTTGCGCGTTGCTTGCCGGCGGCGGCATGGCGCAAGAGGTTGTGGTCAATGCGCAACATGCATTGCCGGTGCCTGATGGACTGTCGTTACATGAAGCGGCGGCTATTCCCGAGGTTTATGCAACGGCATGGCTGAATTTATTTCAGCTGGCCGCGCTTAAGCCGGGCGAGAAGGTGCTGTTGCATGCGGGTGCCAGCGGTGTTGGCTCGGCCGGCATTCAGCTGTGCAAGGCGTTTGGTAATCCGTGCTGGGTGAGTGTTGGCTCGGCCGACCGTCTGGCCTATTGCGAATCTTTGGGTGCACAAGGCGGTGTGCTGCGTGGTGAAGACGGGCCGAATGCGCTGCGCGACTTTGCCCCGTTTGATGTGATTCTTGATCCGGTCGGCGGCAACTATGTCGGGCTGAACCTGGATGTCATTGCATTGGATGGCCGCTGGGTGAACATCGGTTTGATGGGCGGGCGCAAGGCCGAAGTCGATCTAGCCAAGGTACTCGGCAAGCGGGTTCAACTGATTGGTTCGACCTTGCGCAGTCGTGATGATCAGTTCAAGGCGGATCTGCTGCGCGACCTGCATGCGCAAGTTTGGCCGCTGTTTGCCGAGGGCCGTTTGAAGCCGCAACTTGAGCGCACCTTTGCCGCCAAGGATGCCGAGTTGGCCTTTGCTGAACTGGCCTCGAACAAGGTTAACGGCAAGGTTGTGCTGGTGGTGGACGAAAGCCTCAGCTGAGCCAATAAGCCGGCAATAGGGCCGCTGCGCTGCTATCTAACGGCGCGTGGCGGCCCTTTAATCTTTGCAAGGTGCGCGCAAATACTCTGCGTGCGGGCTTACTGCGTGCTGATAGATTTTCCTGCAGTCATTATAGGTCTTCGATTAGCTCACTCAATCGAGGCCATGCGTTCAATCAATGTGCTGTTTGCGGCGTTGGCGAATATTCTTGTTGTGTAAGTTTTCAACTCACCCAAGGAGTTCATCGATGTCATATATCAACAGCGAAGTTAAGCCATTCAACGCAACTGCTTACCATCAGGGCAAGTTCGTCGAAGTTAGCGAAGCCAGCCTCAAGGGCAAGTGGTCTGTCGTGTTCTTCTACCCTGCTGACTTCACCTTTGTTTGCCCGACCGAATTGGGCGATCTGGCGGACAACTACGCCGAATTCGAAAAGCTTGGCGTTGAAATCTATGGCGTGTCGACTGACACCCACTTCACCCACAAAGCCTGGCACGACACGTCCGACACCATCAACAAGATCCAGTACCCACTGATCGGTGATCCGACTGGCACCATTACCCGCAACTTCGGTGTGATGATCGAAGAAGCTGGCCTGGCTGACCGTGGCACGTTCGTGATCGATCCGGAAGGCAAGATCCAGATCGTAGAAATCAACGCTGGCGGCATCGGTCGTGACGCACAGGAACTGCTGCGCAAGGTTAAAGCAGCTCAGTACGTAGCAGCGCACCCGGGCGAAGTTTGCCCAGCCAAGTGGAAAGAAGGCGAAGCCACTCTGGCTCCTTCGCTCGACCTGGTCGGCAAGATCTAAATCGCTGCACCGCTGCCCGCTAACGGCAGGTAGTTCGCACCGTCGCCACACCGCGACGGTGCCCCAAGCGCCTGGGCGCAATCCGTCCGGGCGTTTTTGTCTCTGAAATTCGTAAAGAGGGAAGTCAAATCATGTTGGACGCCAATCTGAAAAATCAGTTGAAGGCCTACCTGGAAAAGGTCACCCAGCCGTTCGAGATCGTCGCGTCCCTCGATGACAGCGACAAATCTCGTGAGTTGCACGGCTTGCTCGAAGACATTCGCAGCCTGAGCGACAAGATTACTTTGAAGACCGATGGCACTGATGCACGCACGCCATCGTTTGCATTAAACCGTCCCGGCGCAGATATAAGCTTGCGCTTTGCCGGTATCCCGATGGGCCACGAATTCACCTCACTGGTGTTGGCACTCCTGCAAGTCGGCGGGCATCCTTCCAAGCTTGCAGCGGATGTGATTGAGCAGATCAAGGGCATCGAAGGCGAATTCACCTTCGAGACTTATTTCTCGCTCTCGTGCCAAAACTGCCCGGATGTGGTTCAGGCGCTTAACCTGATGGCAGTGCTGAACCCGAATATCCGCCACGTTGCGATTGATGGCGCGTTGTTCCAGAACGAAGTTGAAGCGCGGCAGATCATGTCGGTGCCGAGCATCTATCTTAACGGCGAACTGTTCGGTCAGGGCCGTATGGATGTCGAGCAGATTCTGGCCAAGATCGACACCGGCGCCGCCGCGCGTGATGCCGAAAAACTCAATGCCAAAGACGCATTCGATGTGCTGGTAGTGGGCGGTGGCCCGGCTGGTGCAGCAGCCGCTATTTATGCAGCGCGCAAAGGCATTCGCACCGGCGTTGCCGCCGAGCGTTTTGGCGGTCAGGTACTCGATACCATGGCCATCGAGAACTTTATTTCCGTGCAGGAAACCGAAGGGCCAAAATTGGCGCGTCAGCTTGAAGAGCATGTGCGCCAATACGAAGTCGATATCATGAACCTGCAGCGTGCCAGTGCCCTGATTCCAGCCGCCAGCGCCGGCGGTTTCCACGAAGTGCGTTTTGACAGTGGTGCATCGCTCAAAGCCAAAACCGTGATTCTGGCGACAGGTGCGCGCTGGCGCGAAATGAATGTGCCGGGCGAGCAAGAGTACCGGGGCAAGGGTGTGGCGTATTGCCCGCATTGCGATGGCCCGTTGTTCAAGGGCAAGCGTGTGGCGGTCATCGGCGGCGGTAACTCCGGCGTTGAGGCGGCGATTGACTTGGCCGGTATCGTTGCCCACGTGACCCTGATTGAGTTCGACAGCCAACTGCGCGCCGATGCTGTACTGCAGAAGAAGCTCGCAACGCTTGGCAACGTTACGGTGATCAAGAGTGCCCTGACCACCGAGGTATTGGGCGACGGCCAGAAGGTCAATGCGCTGGTCTACCGTGACCGCAATACTGACGAGTTGCACACGGTTGAGTTGGAAGGCATCTTCGTGCAGATCGGCTTGCTGCCCAACAGTGATTGGCTCAAGGGCGCAATCGAGTTGTCCCCGCGTGGCGAGATCATTGTCGATGCCAAAGGCCAGACCAACGTTGCCGGGGTATTTGCCGCAGGCGATGTGACGACTGTGCCGTACAAGCAAATCGTGATCGCCGTAGGCGAGGGCGCCAAGGCTTCATTGAGTGCCTTCGATCACCTGATTCGCAGCGTCTGATTCGACGACGTTGTGTGAGCCAAAGCGGATAACCTCAACGGGTTATCCGCTTTTTTTTGCCTGCTTGTTTTGCAACTGACCTGCTCAGCCTTGCTGTTGGCTGGCAGTCCAACCCGCGGGTGTTTCATCCGCAGCATTTGAACCCGCTGCGCTCAGCTATTCTGATCTCTCGACCCGGCGCTGCTGGCCTTAAAAGTCAGGGTCAGGCTTTGGGTCTAGTTAAGATTATGGTCATAATATAAAAATCATATTATGCTTGTAATCTAAATGAGTGGATAGTGATTCCACCGGCTCAAACGTAGCCATCTCCATCTGAGGGCAAGGCAATGAATCAACCATCTGCAAAAGGCACGGCATTGATTACTGGGGCATCGTCGGGTATCGGCGCCACTTACGCGCAGCGCCTCGCCAAGCGCGGTTACGACCTGTTGCTGGTCGCCCGCGATCTTGAGCGCCTGCAAGCACTGGCATCCAAACTGAGTGAGGAGAGCGGTGTTCGGGTCGAGACGCTCAAGGCTGATCTGACCAACAGTGCAGACTTGCAGATTGTCGAGCAGCGCTTGCGCAGCGATAGCGCCATTAGCCTGCTGGTCAACAATGCTGGCGTGGCGGTCAATGGCACCTTGGCCGAGAGCTCGACGGAAAAAACTAATGCCCTGATTCAGCTGAACATCGTGGCCCTGACCCAACTCTCGGCGGCCGCAGCTTATGCTTTTAGCGCTGCCGGTCGTGGCGCGATCATCAACATCGCCTCGGTTGTGGCATTGCTGCCCGAGATGTTCAATGCGGTCTACAGCGCCAGCAAAGCCTATGTGCTAAGCCTGACGCAAACGTTGCACGGCGAAGTTGGCAAGCATGGGGTGCAGGTTCAGGCAGTATTGCCGGGCGTGACCCGAACCGAAATCTGGGAGCGTTCGGGCATGGATGCATCAGCCTTGCCTCCCGAGATGATCATGGAAGTCGGTGAGATGGTCGATGCTGCGTTGGCAGGCTTTGATCAGGCTGAACTGGTGACCATTCCTTCGCTGCCTGATTCAGCCGACTGGCAGGCTCTTGTGGCAGCGCGCACCAAGCTCGGGCCGAACCTGTCGCGCAATCAGGCGGCGGCGCGATACAAATAATCCGCACCTGCAAAAAAGCCCCGGTCTGCGAAGTCCGGGGCTTTTTTGCGGGTGTAGTTTGGTCAACGTCAGCTGGCGGATTCAACCTGCTCGAGCAGTTGCTGGCGAACAGTTTTCAGCAGGTGCTGGGATAATTGCGGATCACTGACGCTGCGCGCCAACACCAGAGCGCCGACCATGGCCGAGATCATCATGATGCTCTGCGCCTCAGCCTCTTCGGAATCCAGACTTTCTTCGATTGCTTGCAGGCGATCACGTACCACCTGATCAGTAATTTCGCTGGCCTGACCGCGCAGGCCCAATTCAGAAGACATGGTGGGCAGCGGGCAGCCATCGCCCGGATTGGCACAATGTGCGCTCGACAAGTAACGGCGAATAAACGTCGGCAGAGGCGCGTCATTGGCAAAAATCTCGTCGGTACTGGCCTTGAGCTGTTCGGCTGTGTGCGCCAAGGCCGTTTCGACCAGTTGATCCTTGGATTTGAAGTGCGCGTAGAACCCGCCATGAGTCAACCCAAGCGTCTTCATCAGCGGCTGCAAGCCGGTCGCACCAATACCATCCCGACGAAACAGGCGCGCGGCCTCATCGATGATGCGTTGGTGGGTTTTGGCTTTGTGGTCTTCTGAATAACGCATGGGTTACCTCATTTGGCGCTTTGTATGCTGATTGACATCTTAGGCTATCGGCGTGCGCTTATATAGCCTTTCCGCTACACCCAGGCAGGCATTGATCGCGGGCTGAAGCTCCTGAGCAAGGTGGTTTAATTGCGTTAGCTGGGGCTTCCCAGAATCATGCAGGTGGTTGAGCCCACTGCGTAAAGGCGGTCATCGACGTCATAAATGCGGCCTTCGGCGATTGCCGTGGAGCGACCGACGTGAACGATTCGGCCTTCGGCACGGATTGGCCCGACCTTGTCGGTCAATGCACGGATATAGCTGATCCGCAGGTCTGTGGTGGTATAGCCCTGGCCGCGTTGCAGGCGCGTATGAATGGCGCAACCCATGCACGAGTCGAGCAGTGTTGCGGCATAACCGCCATGCACAATGCCGAGCGGGTTGTAGTGCTGAGCGCCGGGCGAGCCCTGGAATACAAACAGCCCGGCCGACCACTCAATGGGTACGTAGTCAAGCAAGTGGCCGAACGGCGGGCAGGGCAGTTGGCCCTCGCCAATCCCATCAAAGAACTCCTGAGGCGACAGTTCGCAGACCTGGGCAAGCGTCATGCTGCCGGGCGCTGCCAACTTGTTGCGGGCAGTTTGTTCGGCCAACAGCCAGTTGGCGAGTTTTTCATCACGGGTTTCAGTGGACATGACGCGGACCTCGGTGGGATTCGATCAAGTGGATTGAATTATTAAATTACAGGTGTAATCTAAAGATGTAAATTATACCCATCATATAAATCGTGCAAGTCGATTGCCGGTTTGAAGTCAGCTCCTTCTCTGTAGGAACAACGCCATGCCGAATGCCGTTCAGCCTTCGCGTCAGCTTCTCGTGTTATTGATGGCGCTCACCGCGCTGGGGGAAGTCTCGACTCAGCTAATCATCCCAAGTCTTTCTGCCATCGAGTGGGTTCTCGCCGCCAAGCCCGGCAGCAGCTTGCTGGCACTGTCGGTGTTTGTTGCAGCCTTCGGTGCCGGCCAGTTGGTGCTCGGGCCGTTGTCGGACCGTTTGGGCAGGCGGCCAATCTTGCTCGCTGGGCTTCTGGTCTACTTGCTTGCGACTGGCTGGATGCTGCTGGCCTCGAGCATGCCTGAGTTTGTTGGAGCACGGGTCCTGCAAGGTCTGGGCGCCTGCTCGGCGCTGGTCATGGCGCGGGCCATTGTGCGCGATGTGTGGCAAGAAAAAGCCGGGCCGGCGCTGGCTGCAACGGTGATCGGCATGCTCTGCGCGATTGTCATTTCACCTGCATTGGGCGGCTTGTTGTACAGGCTTGGCGGCTGGCATGCGCCGATCCTGTTGGCGTTCGGATTTGCCACGCTGACCTTGCTGGTCGTGGTTGGCCGTTATCGCGAAAGCAATCCTCATCTGAATCCGCAAGCCGGCCGTATGCGTTCACTGGCTGCCGACTATTTCGACTTGCTCAAGGCTCCGTCATTTCGCGCGCTGGCCCTGACCTTGGCTTTCACCTATGGCGCTATGTTCGCGGTTATCGCCGGCTCATCGGCTGTGTATATCGGCCTGCTGCATCTGAGCCCGAGCCAATACGGCATGACGCTCAGCGCCATTGTGCTGGCGCTGATTGCGGGTGCGCTGTTTACCCGCAGTTACATCACCCGTCTGGGGCCAAACAAGGTGGTCAGTATTGGCGTGACCTTGGTTGCCGTCGGCGGGCTGGCGACACTGGCTACGTATCATTTGTTCGGATTATCTGTACTCGGTTTGTCGATTCCGCAGGTTCTGGTGACGCTGGGCGGTGGCATGGTATTGCCAGCCTCGGTGGCCGGCGCTGTGATTCCCAATGCCCATCGAGCGGGGCTGGCAGCGGGTTTTATGGGGTTCGCGCAAATGGCCGGAGCGACGTTGAGCGGGATCTTGCTCAGCGTCCTGCAAGATGGCAGCGCCTGGCCTATGGTTTTTCTCAATGGCAGTTTTGCGTTTATTGCTTGGGTCATTTTTCAAGGCCTGAATCGTCGACAGCTGGCCGTCGGGGCGGCGTTGCCCTGAGTTGGGTGAATGAGTTTACGCGCAGTCGGGCGCGGCTGTTTTCGCGGCCAGGCCCTGCGCATCCGCCACTTTGCAGAGGAACGAGACATGAGTGAATCATTTGACGTGGTGATAATCGGAGGCGGGCCTGGCGGTTATAACGCCGCCATTCGTGCCGGTCAGTTGGGGCTTAAAGTTGCCTGTGTCGAAGGCCGTGAAACCCTGGGCGGCACCTGCCTGAATGTCGGCTGCATGCCATCGAAGGCTTTGTTGCACGCATCCGAGTTGTATGAGGCCGCTGCCAGCGGCGAACTCAATAGCCTGGGCGTTGAGGTGCAGCCGAAGTTGAATCTTGAGCAAATGATGAAGCAAAAGGATGCCAGCGTCAGCGCGTTGACCAAGGGCATCGAGTTTCTGTTTCGCAAAAACAAGGCGCAGTGGATCAAGGGTTGGGGCCGTCTTGACGGCCCGGGCAAGGTATTGGTGACCCATGCCGATGGCACTGAAACCACGTTGCAAGCACGCGATATTGTTTTGGCCAGTGGCTCCGAGCCGATGCCGTTGCCGGGCGTGACGATTGATAATAAGCGCATCCTCGACTCCACCGGCGCTCTGGCCTTGGCCGAAGTACCCAAGCATCTGGTGGTGATTGGCGCCGGGGTGATTGGCTTGGAGTTGGGCTCGGTTTGGCGGCGGCTGGGGAGTGAGGTCACGGTGGTCGAGTACCTCGACCGTATCTGTCCGGGACTCGATGATGAGACAGCTGGTGCGCTGAAACGCACGCTGGGCAAGCAAGGCATCAACTTCAAGCTCGGCAGTAAAGTCGTCAGCGCGCAGGCGTCGAGCGCGGGAGTTGAGTTAGCGCTTGAACCAGCAGCGGGTGGGGCGACAGAAACCCTTGCGGCCGATTACGTGCTGGTCGCCATTGGCCGGCGTCCTTACACCGAGGGGCTGGGCCTGGAAACGGTGGGGATTACAACCGATAAGCGCGGCATGCTTGGCAACCAGCAGCATCGCAGCGAAGTACCCGGTATTTGGGTGATTGGTGATGTTACCTCCGGGCCGATGCTTGCGCACAAGGCTGAAGATGAGGCGATCGCCTGTATCGAGCGGATTGCCGGGCACGCTGCCGAGGTGAATTACGCGGTGATACCGAGCGTGATTTACACCAAGCCCGAGGTCGCCAGCGTGGGCAGCAGCGAGCAGGCGTTGAAGGAGCAGGGGCGTGCGTACAAGGTCGGCAAGTTCCCGTTTACCGCTAACAGCCGGGCCAAGATCAATCATGAGGCCGAAGGTTTTGTGAAGGTGTTGGCGGATGAGAAAACCGATCAGATTCTTGGCGTGCACATCATTGGGCCCAGTGCGGGCGAGTTGATTGGTGAGTACTGCGTAGCCATGGAGTTTGCCGCCAGCGCGGAAGACATTGCGCTGATTTGCCATCCGCATCCAACCCGTTCCGAAGCGCTTCGCCAGGCAGCCATGAGTGTCCATGGCTGGGCGATGCAGGGCTGAGGATTGCGTGGCCGCCAGAATGGTCTGGCGGCCACAGGTGCATTTACATGCCCATTGCCTTGGCGACACCGGCGCCGTAGGCCGGATCGGCCTTGCTGCAGTTGTCGATATGACGTTGCTTGATCGCCGCGGGCACGCCGTCCATGGCGCGAGCGGTGTTATCAAACAGCGCTTGCTGGCGCTCAGGGCTCATCAGGCGGAACAGCGCACCGGGCTGCTCAAAGTGGTCGACATCCACGCGGTGATCCCAGTTGGCGGCGTCGCCTTCAAGGGCCAATGGTGGCTCGGCAATGTCGCGCTGGTCTTCCCATTCGCCCATGCTGTTGGGGTAATAGGCGATGGTTGAGCCTTGGTTGCCATCCGTGCGCATGGCGCCATCGCGGTGATAGCTGTTGTGCGGGCAGCGAGGCGCATTCACCGGAATGTGGTTGAAGTTGACGCCCAGCCGGTAGCGCTGTGCATCGCCGTATGAAAACAGGCGCGCCTGCAGCATTTTGTCCGGCGAGAAACCAATGCCCGGCACAATATTGGCGGGCGAGAAGGCGGCTTGCTCAACCTCGGCGAAATGGTTTTCGGCGTTTTTGTTGAGTTCCAGCATGCCCACTTCAATCAGCGGATAGTCTGCATGCGGCCAGACCTTGGTCAGATCGAATGGGTTGTGTTTGTGGTGTCGGCCTTGCTCTTCGGTCATGACCTGAATGCTCATCTTCCACTTGGGGAAGTTGCCGGCTTCGATGCTCTCGTAGAGATCGCGCATGCTGCTTTCCCGATCCTTGCCGACGACCATTTCAGCTTCGGCGTCAGTGAGGTTTTCAATGCCTTGCTGGCACTCGAAATGGAACTTGACCCACACCCGCTCGTTGGCAGCGTTAAGCATGCTGAATGTGTGGCTGCCGAAGCCGTGCATATGCCGAAAGGTTTTGGGAATGCCGCGATCACTCATGACAATCGTCACTTGATGCAATGCTTCCGGTAACAGGGTCCAGAAGTCCCAGTTGCTGGTGGCATTGCGCATACCGGTGCGCGGGTCGCGCTTGACCACGTGATTGAGGTCGGAGAAGCGCATTGGGTCGCGGAAGAAAAACACCGGGGTGTTGTTGCCGACCATGTCCCAGTTGCCTTCCTCTGTGTAGAACTTCACCGCGAAACCGCGAATATCGCGCTCGGCATCGGCCGCGCCACGCTCACCGGCTACGGTTGAGAAACGCAGAAATAGTGGAGTTTGCTTGCCGATCTGGTTGAACAGCTTGGCCCGGCAATACTGGCTGATGTCATGGGTAACAGTGAATGTGCCGTAAGCGCCAGAGCCTTTGGCGTGCATGCGGCGCTCGGGAATCACTTCGCGGTCGAAATGCGCCAGTTTCTCGATCAACCATATGTCTTGCAGCAATGCCGGGCCACGCGGGCCAGCGGTCTGAATATTCAGGTTGTCGACGACCGGTGCCCCAGTTGCGTGGGTCAGGTTCTTCTTGCTCATCAGGAATCTCCATGGACGTTGCACATTCACCGCCGAGTCCACTCAACGGTGTATTGAATTCATGCATCAACAATAGAGCGTAGTGCATCTTCGAAGGTTCAGACGGGCGCGCAACCATGCCACTTGCGGCGAAGCCTGCAATGACGCTTAAGGCCGGCAACTCGGGTGCCTCAAGGGTTGTGAAATTAATTGAGACTCATAGTTTGGATGCATTCTGTTATCAGGCAGCGACGCCGCAACAGAGGCGCGAATTTAGCCAATGGATTCACATCTTGGTGCTTCGGCAGGCTTTCTTGACGGTAATTTCATGAGTTTTTCACGTTTACAGTTCTATCGTTCTGGCTCTAAAACAGGAGCCACACATGCCGTTTCTCTCACGCAAGGTGATTCTCTCTGTCAGTGTCGCCGTGATCGCTGTCGCCGCCTTAACCACTGTCGGCCTGCAGCGCTATAAGCCGCTTGAGCCGGTCACCGTGACCGAGCATCAGCAAATCTGGGCCACGCCGGTCGATAAGGGTTTTAATCTTTATCAGATGACGCCCAACCTGTACCGCAGCGCATTGCCGACTGCCGACAACGTGCCCATGCTCCAGGCATTGAATGTTGGCACTGTTGTTACCTTCATCAAAGATGATGACAAAACGTGGATGGGCAACGCGCAGATGAGCCGCGTGAGCATCCCGCTGCATGCGGATCGGGTCACCGATGCCGACGTAATACGCGTGCTGCATGTGCTGCAGGATGCCGGTGAGAAAGGGCCGGTGTTGATGCATTGCAAACACGGTCGTGATCGCACCGGTTTAATGGCGGCCATGTACCGCATGGTTATTCAGGGCTGGAGCAAGACCGAGGCCATCAGTGAGATGCGCACCGGCGGCTTTGGTGATCCTGAGCGAATGGCTGATGCACTGGCTTATGTGCAGAACGCCGATGTCGAGGCGATCAAGCAGGCCTACAACTCTGGCAAATGCAGCACCTCGCCACTGTCGACTTGCTACGCCAAGAACTGGCTGACCAGCGTATTTTCTTTGGCCAAGGTTGACGATTGATTCGTCGGCTGGGCCCCGCTTAAAACTTGCTCAAGTGCCAACCCGTAAACGGCCTTTGACCTGCGCAAAGGCCGTTTTTTGTACGCAGCGTTTATTGGCGAATGCCCAGTCGCTTGGCCAGCCGGTTCAGGTTGGCGCGATCCACGCCCAGTTCGCGTGCGGCGTCGGCCCATTTATGATTGTGGCGGCTCAACGCCTCGATGATCAGCGTGCGCTGATAGTTGTCCAGCGAGGTTTTCAGATCCTTGCCCGGCGGGCTCGAGACAACCGGCGCCAGTGCGGCAGGTGATTCAATTGCTGCCGAAGACTGGCTCAGGCCAAGCTGGTCTTCCTCAATGCTGACCATGCGCGCACGCGGGGCATTATTGGCCAACGCTTTATGCGCGGCGCGGCCGATCAGATGTTCCAGTTCACGCACATTGCCAGGCCAGTCGTAACCCAGCAGCGCGCGTTGGGCATCACTGCTCAGGCGCAAACTGCGCAAGCCCAGACGCGCACGGTTCTGTTCCAGGAAATAACCTGCCAGCATCAAAATATCCCGGCCGCGATCGCGCAACGCCGGGACTGGCAGCGGATACACGCTGAGGCGGTGATAGAGGTCGGCGCGGAAGCGTCCGGCGCGCACCTCGCCGGCGAGGTCGCGGTTGGTCGCCGCAATAATTCGCACATCAACATGCAGCTCACGGTCAGAGCCGACGCGTTGCAACTGCCCGCTTTGCAGCACCCGCAGCAACTTGGCTTGCGTTGCCAGTGGCAGTTCGCCGACTTCATCGAGAAACAGGCTGCCGCCATCGGCCAGTTCAAACTTGCCCTGGCGCTCGCTCATGGCGCCGGTGAATGAGCCTTTCACGTGACCAAACAACTCGCTCTCAACCAGCAGGTCGGGCAGGGCGGCGCAGTTGATCCGTATCAGCGGTTTGCGCAGGCGCGCGGATTGCGCATGAATGGCTTCGGCGACCAGTTCCTTACCGACCCCGGTTTCGCCGGTGATCAGCACGGTGAGCGGGCTGTTGGCGATCAGTTGAATCTCGTGCAGCAGTTGTTTGTGCGCCGCGCTTTGGCCGATCAACTCTAGTGGCTGATGTTGGCCAGCCGCCTGTTTATAGCTCTCGGCCAGATGGCGCTGGTCTTCAACACTGCGTGCCAGTTGCTTGATGCGTTCGCTGGCCATGACGCTGGCGGCGGCTAGACTGGCAAAGGCTTGCAGGCTGTCGAGATCGACGCTGCCAAAGCGTGTCGGGTCCAGCGAGTCGAGGGTCAGCAGCCCCCACGTCTCGCCGCTTACTTGTAATGGGCAGCCGAGACAATCGTGAACCTGTAAATGGCCACGATGCCCGTCAACCAAGCCGTCATAAGGGTCTGGCAGGTCGCAGTCCGAGGCAAAACGGGTAGGGCCCGGATTCTCCAATAACGCGTGCAGGCGCGGGTGTTCGTCGACTTTGAAGCGGCGTCCGAGGGTATCGGTGCTCAAGCCTTCAACGGCGAGCGGGATCAGTGTTTCGCCTTCGAGTTTGAGCAGTGCAACGGCGTCGCATGGCAGCACCTCGCGCAAGGCATGCAGCAGCCGGCGATAGCGTTCCTCGTCGCTTAAATCACGCGAAAGGTCGGCGACCAAGGGAACGAGAGCGTGTAAAAGTGGATTGGTCATAATGACTCTTGTGAGTCTAAAAGACTGCAAATGTTAATTGTTATAATGACTCACTATTTTTCTAAGTCATTGAATTTATTTGATTTATAAACTGGCACGAAGATTGACTGTTAATACGTGGGAGCACGCTATCACGCAATTTCGACTGTAGAAGCGTTGCTCATCGTACCCCTGATATTTCTGACTTGCGAGAACACTGATGATGACTCCACAGCAGCGCGCGATTATCAAATCCACTGTGCCATTGCTCGAAACCGGTGGCGAGGCACTCACCCGGCATTTCTATCAATTGATGTTCAGTGAATACCCGCAAGTGCGTGTGCTGTTCAATCAGGCGCATCAGGCCAGTGGTGATCAGCAGCGTGCTTTGGCCAACGCGGTCTTGATGTATGCCAAGCACCTCGATCACCTTGAGGCGCTCGGTCCGTTGGTCAACCAAATCGTTAACAAGCACGTGGCGTTGCAGATTCTGCCTGAGCATTACCCGATTGTTGGCACCTGCCTGTTGCGCGCCATTCGCGAAGTGCTCGGCGAAGAGATCGCCACGGATGAGGTCATCGAGGCGTGGGGATTGGCTTACGGCATGCTTGCCGACATCCTGATCGGTGCTGAAGAAAGCGCGTATCAAGCCAACGAACAAGCTGAAGGCGGCTGGCGCGGCGCTCGCACCTTCACCCTGGCGCGCAAGGTTGCTGAATGCGAAGAGATCGTCTCGCTGTACTTTGTGCCAGCTGACGGCGGTGCCGTCGTTGCTTATCAGCCGGGCCAGTACATCGGCATGAAGCTTGAAATCGACGGTGAGGAAGTGCGCCGCAACTACTCGCTATCTGCCCTGAGTGACGGCAAGCAGTACCGCATCAGTGTTAAGCGTGAGGCGCAGGGGCGTGTTTCTAACTACCTGCATGACACCTTGCAGGTGGGTGACAGCATCGAGTTGTTTGCGCCAGCCGGTGATTTTGTCTTGCAACCGTCTTCACGGCCAATTGCCCTGATTACAGCCGGTGTGGGGATTACGCCTGCAGTGGCCATGGTTGAGGCGGCGAAAAACAGCGGTCGGCCCATTCACTTCATTCACTGCGCGCGTAATGGCAGTGTGCATGCGTTCAAGAACTGGATTGAGTCGGTGACAGCCGCTCACCCACAGGTCCGTTATTACGTGAGCTACAGCGAGCCGCAAGCGGCCGATGAATGCGACGCCAGCGGCTTTCTGACACGTGAATGCCTGGGTAATTGGTTACCGCAAGATCGCAACATTGATGCCTATTTCCTCGGCCCCAAGCCTTTTATGGCAATGGTTAAGCGCCATCTGAATGAGCTGGGCGTGCCCAGCGGGCAGTGCCACTACGAGTTCTTCGGGCCTGCCAGCGCGCTCGACGCGTAAAAGCCAACCAAGGGCGGCTTATCTCCGCCCTTGGTTGAGGCTACAGCTTTTCCTGTATGAGTGATTACTGGGTTAAGTGAGGTTAAACATGTTCATTCTATCGGCTGCGTCATGGTCACTGCATAAGCTGAGCTCGATACTGCTCGGTTTGGGCGTGCTGATGCTGGTGATCGGTGTGGTAGCTGCATACCGGTTTGATCATTTACTCGCAATAGGGCCGCTCATCGCAGCGCACGCAATGACTATTCTGGGGCCTGCATTACTCAAAATCGGCTATGTCATGCGCTTGTTGGCTGCCAATCAGGCAAAAGCGGTGTATCAGTTGGCCTGATGCCAATCGGCGCCTGATTTTTGCAGAATCGTAAAACCCGCTGGACATAATATATGTTTTTTCGTATATTCGATTTTCCATATATTGTCCCTGAGCGGGTTTTTTTATGTCTGCTGACTTAACCCCCACCGCTGTTTTTAAGTGCCTTGCTGACGATACTCGCGTGCGTTTGATGTTGCTCATCGCCCGTGAGCAAGAGTTGTGCGTGTGCGAGCTGATGTGCGCGCTGGAGCAGAGTCAGCCGAAAATTTCCCGCCATTTAGCCCAGCTGCGCAACTGCGGCCTGCTCACCGACCGGCGACAGGGGCAGTGGGTGTATTACCGCCTGACCCCAGAGCTGCCAGCCTGGATCGAACACGTCATCGCTATCACTCTGGAGGCCAATGCGCACTGGCTCGCGCCCGATGCGCAGCGCCTTGATCACATGGGCGACCGCCCTCAACGTCTCACGTCTTGCTGCTAGGAAATAACCATGAAAGTCATCTTTATGTGTACTGCCAATAGCTGTCGCAGCGTGCTGTGCGAAGCGATGTTCAACCATATCGCCCCGGCCGGCATGCAGGCATTCAGCACGGGCAGTCAGCCCAAGGGGCAGATTCACCCGATGAGCCTTAAAACTCTGGAGAAAGCCGGCATCAGCACACAAGGCCTGTACAGCAAAGGCAATGAAGCATTGGCAGATTTGCAGCCTGATTTTGTCATCACCGTGTGTGACAACGCCGCGGGTGAGGCTTGCCCGATCTACTTCGGTTCTGCGCACAAAGCGCATTGGGGTTTGGCAGACCCCTCTGACTGTGATGAGTCAGAGGCTCAAATGGTCGCTGCGTTTGATGCAACTCTGGTACAGATTCGTCGTCGCCTGGAGGCTTTCATGGCGTTGCCATTTGCAGAGCTGGATCGCGAGCAACTCAATGCACAGATGGCCCGAATTGGCCAGCTCTAGGCAAAGGAGATAGCGCAATGAGTAACAGCCGTTTGTCCTTTCTTGATCGCAACCTGACGCTATGGATTTTCCTGGCGATGGCGTTGGGCATCACCCTTGGCAGTGTGTTTGAGGGTTTCCCGGTGTGGCTCGACAGTTTGTCGGTCGGCAGCACCAATATCCCGATTGCACTGGGCTTGATCGTAATGATGTACCCGCCATTGGCGCGGGTGAAGTACGAGCAGTTGCCCGAGGTGTTCAAGGACAAGCGGATTCTGTTGCTGTCGCTGGTGCAGAACTGGGTGATTGGCCCGGTGCTGATGTTCGTGCTGGCCGTGGTATTTCTCTCCGACAAGCCGGAATACATGACCGGCCTGATTCTGATTGGTCTGGCGCGTTGCATTGCCATGGTCTTGGTCTGGAATCAACTCGCCGGGGGCAACAATCAATATGTCGCCGGGTTGGTGGCATTTAACAGCATTTTTCAGATCCTGTTTTTCAGCGTCTATGCGTGGTTTTTTCTGGGCGTTCTGCCGCCCTTGTTTGGCCTGGAAGGCAGCGTGGTCGAGGTCAGTTTTATCGACATCGCCCAGTCGGTGTTGATCTACCTCGGTATCCCATTCTTCGCCGGCTTCATCACCCGTAAAGTGCTTATCGCACGCAAGGGGCAGGAATGGTTTGAGAACAGTTTCATGCCACGCATCAGCCCGCTGACACTGGTGGCGTTGCTGCTGACCATCGTTGCCATGTTCAGCCTTAAAGGCGACATGGTGCTGGAACTGCCGCTGGATGTTTTGCGCATTGCCATCCCGTTGGCGATCTACTTTCTGGTGATGTTTTTCATCAGCTTTATCATGGGTAAATGGCTCGGCGCCGATTACCCGCGCACCACCGCGCTGGCCTTTACCGCGGCGAGCAACAACTTCGAGCTGGCCATTGCGGTGGCGATTGCAACCTTCGGGCTGGCTTCTCCGGTGGCGTTTGCCACGGTGATCGGGCCGCTGGTTGAGGTGCCCGTATTGATCTCGCTGGTCAGTGTGTCGTTCTGGCTCAAGCGCCGCTGGTTCGACCCTGAGACTCAACTTCAAACAAAGGACTGATTGATGACCGATATAACCCAACACACCGAGCAGTTGTCTGCCACGGATCTGCCCAATGCCGATGAGCAATTGTTGGATATTCCGAATATCGACAAGCTCAAGGCTGCTGCTCAACTTACCCACAAGCCGCGCATTCTGCTGCTTTACGGCTCCAACCGGGAGCGCTCATTCAGCCGCTTGCTGACCGAAGAGGCCGCGCGCCTGCTTGAGCATTTCGGTGCTGAGACGCGCATATTCAATCCGTCCGGTTTGCCATTGGCCGACGATGTGCCGGACGACCACCCAAAGGTGGCTGAGCTGCGCGAATTGATGGTCTGGAGTGAAGGGCAAGTGTGGTGCTCGCCCGAGCGCCACGGCGCCATGAGTGGCGTGTTCAAGACTCAGATCGACTGGGTGCCGTTGGCTATGGGCGCGGTACGACCCACGCAAGGCAAGACGTTGGCCGTGATGCAGGTGTGTGGTGGCTCGCAGTCGTTCAACGTGGTCAACCAGTTGCGCGTGCTCGGCCGCTGGATGCGCATGTTCACTATTCCCAATCAATCATCGGTGCCCAAGGCGTTTCTGGAGTTTGATGAGGCGGGGCGGATGAAACCTTCGGCGTTCTACGACCGCGTGGTCGATGTGATGGAAGAGCTGGTCAAGTTCACGCTGCTGTTGCGTGGGCAGTCCGAGTATCTGGTCGACCGTTACTCGGAGCGCAAGGAGTCTGCCGAGGTGCTGTCGGCGCGGGTCAATCAGCGCGCCATTTAGCGCTTACTCGACTGCCTCGGCGGTGGGTGCAGGTGCCTCAATACTCTCCTGCGCCTCACCCACCTGGCCGAAACGCTGTAACTGCATCTCTTGCAAGCGACTCAGCGTGCGGCGAAACGCGAACGCCAGATACCCCTCGGTATACAACTCGGTCAACGCCACTGCGGCTTCTATATAAAGCGGCACTTTACGGTCGTAGCATTCATCGACCAGCGCAATAAAACGCCGCACGCTGTCATCGTGTACCGACAATGCCGGTAATTGCCGGTCCCCCGCATCCACCTTTACCGGCGCATCTTCAGTGCCACGGGCTATCTTGGCCTTGCGTTGGCTGGCGCTCAGGTTGGGCACTTCACTGAGTATGATGGCGCTGAACTGATCGCACAGCGCGATAAAGTCCGGCGCGGCCAATGGCTGCATGCACAGATCGCTGAAACGACACCAGAGCACCGACTCGCAGCGTTGCACCAATGAGAGTGTGCGGTTGCCGATTGTCAGTGGCTCTGCGCTGCCGGTTTGCCCGCCGCTTAGCTTGGCAAACAACCCGGGCATGGCGCTCGGCGCGCCTGACTCCTTTAGCCAGTAGCGTTGCCGGCGCTTGCCCGGATGCTGGCGGTGATCCTGCCCGCCATCGACATTGACTACCTGCATGTGTTGCTCGATGGCCGCGATAGCGGGCAAGAAACGTTCGCGGTTGAAACCATCGGCATAGAGGTCTTCGGGCGGCTGGTTGGAGGTCGCAACCACGACCACGCCGCAGTCGAACATCACCCGGAACAGGTTGCCGAGGATGATCGCATCGCCAATATCTCCCACAAACAATTCATCAAAGCACAGCACCCGCACCTCAGTGCTGAGCTCGCGCGCCAATGCTTTTAGCGGGTCCGCAGTGCCGGTGAGTTGAAACAGACGCTGGTGTACCCAGCTCATGAAGTGATGAAAATGTTGGCGCCGCGCCGGTATCGGCTGCGCGCTTGCTTGCAGGCTTTGATAGAACGCATCCATTAGCCAGGTCTTGCCGCGCCCGACCGGGCCCCACAAATACACGCCGTTTATTGCAGTCGCCTGGCCATTGAGTGCGCTGAAGCATGCCTCCAGCGCTTCAGCAGCCTGGCGCTGCGCGGGGTCTTCGTGGAAGCCCTGAGTGGCAACGGCATGCAAATAGGCAGCGAGCGGGGAGGCGGCGGGCATGAAGACTCTCTGGTTTGAAACGGCGAGGGCATTGTAATGCCTGCGTGCAGGTTGCAGGGCGCGGAGCGACTGATTGCCGCGCGCTGAGTCGCAAGGGGAGGGGCCTTAGCCGCGGAAAATATTCACCGGGCTGAGCATGCGCGTTGGCAAATTACCCCTCATGTTGGCTTCGATTGTGTCGATAACACATTGACGGCAAAGCTAAAACGTCTTGCCCGAAAGCAGTTGCAAAAAAATTTCTAAAGCAATTGCAGGTAGCGCCGATACAACTCTTGAATGCGAAGTAACTGGGTGATAGCGCAACACAGCAACCCAAACGCTCGCACCACCCGGTTACCTAAAGTACTAGCCCATTGGAGGCATGAATCATGGCCCTTACAGTCAATACTAACGTTGCTTCTCTGAACACTCAGCGCAACCTGAACTCGTCTTCCAATGCGCTGAGCACCTCTTTGCAGCGTCTGTCTACCGGTTCGCGCATTAACTCCGCCAAGGACGACGCAGCTGGTCTGCAGATCTCCAACCGTCTGGGCAGCCAGATCAGCGGTCTGGGCGTTGCTGTTCGTAACGCCAACGACGGCATCTCTTTGGCGCAAACCGCTGAAGGCGCACTGCAGCAGTCGACCAACATCCTGCAGCGTATGCGTGACCTGTCTCTGCAAGCCGCTAACGGCAGCAACGACTCCACCGACCGTTCTGCTCTGCAGAAAGAAGTGGGCGCTCTGCAAAACGAATTGAACCGTATTGCTGAAACCACCACTTTCGGTGGTCGTAAATTGCTCGACGGCTCGTTCGGCTCCACTGCTTTCCAGGTAGGCGCCAATGCTAACGAAACCATCAACGTTTCGATCGGCAACGCCAGCTCCAACAAAATCGGTGCTTACACCTCGGATAAAGCCGGTACAGCACTGGGAATCACAACTGCTACTAGTGCCGCTGACGCAAGCGGCACACTGAAAATCTCGGCAAACGGTAAGCAAACCGACGTTCAAGCTTTCGCTGCAACTGATACAGCAGCCTCGGTTGCAAGCAAAATTAACAGCGCTGGTACCCCGGTTAAAGCGTCTGCTCGTACCGATGCAGTGCTTACCAAAGCCTCTACAGTTGCAACTTTTAATCTGAAAATTGAAGTTTCTGGCACCGATACCTCAAAAGTAGATTCGACCATTGATTTGGCAGGTCTGACCAGCTTCGACCAAGTCGTAAGCGCAGTGAACTCAAGTGGTTCGGGTCTGCAGGCTAAAGTTAATGGTGATGGAACGCTTGAGATCAGCTCGGACAGTGGCGCTGCCATCAAGTTTACCGCCTCTGGTCTCCAGGCAGACGGCAGTACTGCATCAGCCGCAGCAGACATCACCGTTCAGGCTCGCTCTTCGGAAGACTCGGATGGCGATAACGCGGGTGATCTCTCAACCGCCTCTGACATTGGTGCAGGTACTGCTGTTGCCAACGGTGCGCTGAAACTGAGCTCATCTTCAGCGTTCTCACTGTCTGGTACGGGTGCTGCCAAAGTGACTGGCGAGCCAGCCGGTATCCTGGCTACCGTTAGTGACGTTGACGTAAGCACAGCTTACGGTGCTCAGAACGCTATCGATGTCATCGACGCGGCGATTGCCTCTATCGACTCCCAGCGTTCGGATCTCGGTGCGGTGCAGAACCGTTTCGACAACACCATCAGCAACCTGCAGAGCATTTCGGAGAACGTATCGGCTGCAAAAGGCCGTATTCAGGACACTGACTTCGCTGCTGAAACTGCCAACCTGAGCAAGAACCAGGTTCTGCAGCAGGCTGGTACTGCGATCTTGGCTCAGGCCAATCAGCTGCCACAGGCCGTTCTCAGCCTCCTGCAGTAACACGCCGGTTAGTCAGGCAAACACCGCGGGGGGAAGTGCTTAGCGCTTCTCCCCGTCTTGCCATTCAGAGGATTTAACGATGGACGTAGCAACCACGAATACGTTGTCGTTGGTTAACAGCGGAACTAAAACTCTGCTAGCAGCTACTGGTAGTCACCAGGTAACTGCTCAAACTGATCTGATCACGGCCAGTGAACAAGCCCAAACTGGAATCGAGGCTGATGCCTCAGCTCAAACAGTTGAGCAGGCAGCTTCATCGATTCAGAGTTATGTGCAGTCAATTCGCCGAGACTTGAACTTTGCGGTGGATGACTCTTCCGGCCGTGTAGTGGTCAAGGTAACGGATTCAACTTCGGGT
Source organism: Pseudomonas marincola (assembly GCF_900682675.2). NCBI lineage: Bacteria > Pseudomonadati > Pseudomonadota > Gammaproteobacteria > Pseudomonadales > Pseudomonadaceae > Pseudomonas > Pseudomonas marincola. The sequence continues at coordinate 1,743,029 of NZ_LR215729.2, forward strand.
GATGTAATCAGGCAGATTCCGTCTGAGGATGCGCTCAAGTTAGCTGAAAACCTTGATGCCGTCCGCAGCTTGTTGTTTAGAGCTGAAGCATAAAAAGCCGTATTACTATCCAGTTATCGCAGATGTTGGATAGGCGGCATGATTTTTGATGGAGATTGGCTCTAGACGATTTAGCGTCAAACCCATGACGAGGTGGAGAACATGGTAGGAATAACAGGTCTTGGTGGTTCCGGTCTGGACATAGACAGCATTGTCAGTGCTTTGGTGAATGCTGACTCAGCCCCGAAGACAGCGCAACTGTCGCGCCTTGAAACTGCCACAACTTCCAAGTTTTCTGCGTTGGGAACACTTAAGGGTGCCTTGAGTGAGTTCCAGACTGCGTTGGCGGGGCTGAACGATATCACGTTGTTTGAGAACCGCACCGCCAGTTCCTCTAATACCAGCTCGCTGACTGCATCAGCGTCAAAGAATGCCTTGCCGGGTACCTACTCGGTGGTGGTAAACAGCTTGGCGACTTCGAGTAAAGTTGCCACGGCTGCTGTAGCCAGTACCTTTGAAAGCGGTGCAACTGAAGAGACCTTCTCTGTGCAATTGGGCGCTTCAGGCGCAGTGACTGAAGTCAAAATTGCTGCAGGCTCCGATCTTGCCAGTACGCGTGACCAGTTAAACACAGCGCTCAAAGACCAGGGTATCAGCGCTAACATCGTCAATAACCCAAGCACGGGCGAAGCGCGTTTGGTCTTTAGTTCGACCACCACCGGCGCTGGCAACGATATTATCGTCAGTGGTACTGGCAATCTATCTGCGCTGAGTGCCGACGGCAGCCAAGCCATGAATAGCGCGGATCCGGCCAGCGCGGGCTACATTACCCAATCTGCTGACGCTGAGTTCAGCGTTGATGGCTTGGTTCTGAACAGCAAAACCAACACTGTGACTGATGCGATTCCTGACGTTACTTTGTCTCTGGTTGCTGTGACTGAGTCGGGCAAGAATGCGACCGTCAAGGTCGGGCAGGACACATCAGGCGTCACCGCCAACATCAAGAAATTTGTCGACGCCTATAACACGCTCATCACTACCAGTAACGAGTTGACCCGAGTCGTTAGCGTCGGCGAGGGTAAAGAGCCTGTTACCGGTGGTTTGGTGGGCGATGCGACAGTGCGTAACCTGCTCAGTGCTGTGCGCAAAGAGTTGGTTAATCCGGCAAACCAAGCGGGAATAAATGCGCTTGCGGATATGGGCATCACCACCCAAAAAGATGGCACACTGGCCATTGACGATACCAAGCTGCAAACCGCGATCACTGATAATTTCGATTCAATTGGCACGTTCTTCACCGGTGATACGGGTTTAACCAGTCGGCTCGACAGTAAAATTGATGGCTTCATCAAAGGCGGCGGTGTGCTTGAGCAGCGTATGGATGGCTTGCAATCGACGCTGACCAATATCGATAAGCAAAAAGAAGACCTCAATCGTCGCATTGAGTCACTTCAGGAACGACTCTATAAGCAGTTCAACGCAATGGATGCTCTGGTAAGCCAGTTGTCGCAGACCAGCGACCGCTTGACGCAATCGCTTGAGGCGCTGCCTGGCATCGTCAAGAAAGATAACTGATAGTAGGGAAGGGCTGTCTCGGCTAATCAGGCCGGGACAAAATGGTTGTTCTTGAGCCTTTCCGTCTCGAATTTTGGCAAATTTCCGTTAAAGCATCTCGCCTCCTTGCCGATACCCTAAGTATCAGCAATCAACACAGCGAGAGCGACAATGAACGCGATGGCAGCCCTTAAGCAATATCAAACAGTCAACACGCACGCGCGTGCCGTGGACGCAAGCCCACACCGTTTGATCCAGATGCTCATGGAAGGTGGCTTGACTCGCATCGCTCAAGCGCGCGGCGCCATGGAGCGTCAGCAGCTGGCACTCAAAGGTGAAATGATTGGCAAGGCCATCGCTATTGTTGGCGGTCTGCGTCAGGGGCTGGATTTCGAGAAGGGTGGTGAGTTGGCCACTAATCTGGACAACCTGTACACCTACATGGAAACTCGCCTGATGCACGCCAACTCCAAAAATGAGCTGGCGCCGCTGGATGAAGTATCCGCACTGCTACGCGAAGTTAAATCCGGTTGGGATGCAATCGGCTGATCAACCCTGATTTGTACGTAAGGAAGTCGATATGAGCTCATCTGTCCAGCGCCTCGAGGAAACCGGTACTGCACTGCGCAGCGCTTTGGCGACACACGACTGGAGCGCGATCAGCGAGCTGGACTTGCGCTGCCGTCAGGTGGTGGATGATGCCATGCTCGAAACCGTGCAAGACGAAGAGTCGCTGCGCCTGCGCATGCAAGAGATGCTCGACCTGTATCGTGAGTTGGTCGCTGTTTGCCAGGCCGAGCAAAAGCGTATTGCGGCTGAGCTGCGTCAGCTCAATCAGTCGCATCAAGGTGCCAAGGTTTATCAGATGTTTGGCTGACAGCCGCTTTATAGCAGCATGTTCCGCGCATATCCCCGCGCTAGAGTCCTGCATGCTGGTTTACCGTTGTTCTTGAGAAAACGGCTCCACGTATCACTCTGCAAATAAAACACGCCATTAAATTGACATGCCAGGGGTAAATTGATTTAACTACTGGCAACATGCTGGCGGCCCATTTTCTTGAGGGCGCCTCGAATACCCCGGGGAAGTCCAAAAAAACTATGTGGCGTGATACCAAAATTCTGTTGATTGATGACAACATCGAGCGCCGAAGGGATCTGGCGGTCATTCTTGGTTTTCTGGGTGAAAGCTTTGTTGCCTGCGGCAGTCAGGACTGGCAAGAGGCCGTTACCAAGCTTGAGTCAAGCCGCGATGTTTTGTGTGCCTGGGTCGGTGAAGTTGAAGCCTCACAGCCACTGATAGGCTTGCTCAAACACATATTCGAATACGACGCCTGTCTGCCCGTATTGCTGGTGGAGGAGGCGGTTGCGCCTGAGTGGCCGGAAGACATTCGCCGCCGGGTTCTGGCCACCCTCGAAATGCCGCCAAGCTACAACAAGCTCCTGGATACGCTGCATCGCGCTCAGGTCTACCGCGAAATGCACGACCAGGCGCGTGATCGTGGCCGTCAGCGTGAAACCAATCTGTTTCGCAGCTTGGTTGGCACCAGTCGCGCCATCCAGCATGTACGACAGATGATGCAGCAAGTGGCCGACACTGAAGCCAGCGTGCTGATTCTGGGCGAGTCGGGCACCGGCAAAGAGGTGGTTGCGCGCAATCTGCATTATCACTCCAAGCGCCGTGAAGGCCCGTTTGTACCGGTTAACTGCGGCGCGATTCCGGCCGAGTTGCTGGAGAGCGAATTGTTCGGGCACGAGAAGGGCGCCTTTACCGGTGCAATTACCTCGCGCGCCGGGCGTTTCGAGTTGGCGAGCGGCGGCACTTTGTTCCTTGATGAGATCGGCGACATGCCGTTGCCGATGCAGGTCAAGCTGCTGCGGGTGCTGCAGGAACGTACGTTTGAGCGCGTGGGCAGCAACAAAACGCAAACCGCTGATGTGCGCATTATCGCGGCGACTCACAAAAATCTGGAGGACATGATCGAGAGCGGAAGCTTCCGCGAAGATTTGTTCTACCGGCTGAATGTGTTCCCGATCGAGATGGCGCCGCTGCGCGAGCGCATCGAAGATATTCCGCTGTTGATGAACGAGCTGATCTCGCGCATGGAGCACGAGAAGCGCGGTTCGATCCGTTTCAATTCAGCCGCCATCATGTCGCTCTGCCGTCACGACTGGCCGGGCAACGTTCGTGAGTTGGCCAATCTGGTTGAGCGCATGGCGATCATGCATCCCTACGGCGTGATCGGGGTGAGCGAGCTGCCGAAGAAGTTCCGCCATGTGGATGATGAAGACGAGCAGGCGAGCCAGACTTTCTTCGACGAGATGGACGAGCGTTCAGCAATCGTCGCCGGCTTGCCGGGCATGGACATGCCGGCGATGCTGCCAGCAGAAGGGCTCGACCTGAAAGACTATCTCGGTAATCTTGAGCAAGGCCTGATCCAGCAGGCGCTGGATGATGCCAATGGCGTGGTGGCGCGTGCGGCTGAGCGGTTGCGCATTCGCCGCACGACCCTGGTGGAGAAGATGCGTAAATACAACATGAATCGTCGCGACGAAGACGGCATGGACGACAGCGCCAGCTAAGCGCTGAACCACCGGTCGAGTCAGGCGATTGGCGCGACCCCCGCAAATAAAGCCGAAGGTTTGACAGAATCTTCGGCTTTATTTTTATGTAGTTGATTTATAACGATATTTTTTTAGGCACGGGTATTGCTAACTCTCTGCTAACTGACTGTCTTATGACGGCTCGCCGCGCGAGAGAAAAGCATGAAACCGAGTGCCTTACCTGTTCAATCCATCGAGTCCGCTGGTCGCCTTGAAGCGCCACGTGTTGCTGTGTCCTCAACTGCCGAGCCGTTGGAGCAAGCCAGCCGCGAAAGCCTGGAGCATGCCTTTAATCTGTTTAATCAGATGTCGTCGCAGCTCTCCGAGTCTTACAGCATGCTCGAGGCGCGGGTCACTGAACTCAAGGGCGAACTGGCGTTTGTCAGCGCTCAGCGCATGCAGGAGCTGGCCGAAAAAGAACGTCTGGCGCATCGTCTGCAAAGCCTGCTTGATCTGTTGCCGGGCGGGGTAACGGTTATTGATGGTCAGGGCGTGGTGCGCGAAGCCAATCCGGTGGCGCGTAACCTGCTCGGTCAGCCCCTGGTCGGGATGCTCTGGCGCGAAGTGATTGCCCGCAGTTTTGCCCCGCGTGACGACGATGGCCATGAGGTTTCGCTCAAGGACGGTCGGCGCTTGTCGATTGCCACCCGTTCACTGCGCGGCGAGCCGGGCCAATTGGTATTGCTTACCGACCTCACCGAAACCCGTCGTTTGCAGGATCAGCTCTCGCGTCACGAGCGGCTATCGGCGCTGGGGCGCATGGTCGCCTCGCTGGCCCACCAAATTCGCACACCGCTTAGCGCCGCGTTGCTGTATGCCAGCCATCTGACTGAACAGGTGCTGCCGGCTGAAACCCAGCAACGTTTTGCCGGACGCCTGAAAGACCGCCTGCATGAACTTGAACATCAGGTGCGCGACATGCTGATTTTTGCCCGTGGCGATTTACCGCTGCCGGACCGCCTGACACCGCAGGCTTTGTTCGGCGCATTGCGTGCCGCTGGCGAGTCGCATGTTCAGGGCATGCAGGTGCGCTGGCAGTGTGATGCGGTGGCGGGCGAGTTGCTGTGCAATCGCGACACGCTGATCGGCACGGTGCTCAATCTGGTCGAAAACGCCATTCAGGCGGCCGGACGTGATGCGCGCCTGAAGATCCATCTGTACCAGCGCGGCAATACCCTGCGACTGGCAATTACCGATAACGGCCCCGGCATTGATCCCGCTGTATTGACGCGTCTCGGCGAGCCGTTCTTCACCACTAAAACCACAGGCACCGGGCTTGGCCTTGCCGTGGTCAAGGCGGTTGCGCGTGCACATCAGGGCGAGTTGCGCATGCACTCGCGGCTGGGCCGCGGCACCTCTGCACTATTGATACTGCCGCTGATTCCAGTGGCGCAACCGGTTACTCAGGAGTAAGCCCATGTCTGCGAAAGTTTTGCTGGTCGAAGACGATCGCCCGTTGCGCGAAGCGCTGGCCGACACCCTCGAGTTGGGTGGTTACACGTTTCGTGAGGCTGACAGCGCCGAGGCTGCACTGGTTGCGCTGGCGCAGGAGCCGTTTGCGCTGGTCGTCAGCGACGTCAACATGCCAGGCATGGACGGCCATCAATTGTTGGCGGTGATTCGTGAGCGCTATCCGCAATTACCGGTGCTGCTGATGACTGCGCATGGCGCTGTCGAGCGTGCGGTGGATGCCATGCGCTGTGGCGCTGCCGATTATCTGGTTAAACCGTTTGAACCTAAAGCGCTGCTGGAACTGGTTGCGCGACATGCCAAAGGCCAGTGGGCGAGCAGCGACAAGCAAGGTCCGGTGGCTGTCGAACCGGCCAGTCAGCAATTGCTGGCGTTGGCAACGCGGGTGGCGCAGAGCGATTCTACCGTGCTGATTACGGGTGAGTCGGGGACTGGTAAAGAAGTGCTGGCGCAATTTATTCACCAGCAGTCGCCGCGTGCGCAAAAGCCGTTTATTGCCATCAACTGCGCTGCGATTCCCGACAACATGCTGGAAGCCACTTTGTTCGGCCATGAAAAAGGTGCCTTTACCGGCGCTGTTGCCAGTGCGCCAGGCAAGTTTGAAATGGCCAATGGCGGCACTATCTTGCTCGACGAGATTTCTGAAATGCCGCTGGCGCTGCAAGCCAAGATGCTCCGCGTGTTGCAGGAGCGTGAAGTTGAGCGAGTCGGCGGGCGCAAACCGATTGAGCTGGACATTCGGGTGCTGGCGACCAGTAACCGCGATCTGGCAACAGAAGTGGCTGCGGGGCGTTTCCGCGAAGACTTGTTCTATCGTTTGTCGGTGTTTCCGCTGGCCTGGTTGCCATTGCGTGAACGCCCGGCCGACATCGTGCCGCTGGCTGAAAGAATGCTGGCCAATCACGTCAAAAAAATGAACCACGCGCCCATTCGATTCTCCGAGGCCGCGCAGTTCAGCCTGCAGGCGCATGCCTGGCCGGGCAATGTGCGCGAACTGGATAACGCCATTCAGCGCGCGCTGATCTTGCAGCAGGGTGGTTTGATTCAGCCGCAGGATCTCTGTCTGCCGGGCCCGGCGGGTATGCCTAACCTTGCGCCAGCCGCCGCGCCTGCCGTGGCACTAGTGCGTAGCGCGCCAGTCGAACCGCCCGTCACGGGCGCAGGAGTGTTGGGCGACGACCTGCGTCAGCGTGAGTTTCAGGTGATTATTGACACCTTGCGGGCCGAGCGTGGCCGGCGCAAAGAGGCGGCCGATCGCCTCGGCATCAGCCCGCGAACCCTGCGCTACAAATTGGCCCAAATGCGTGACGCGGGTCTGGATGTCGAGGCTTATTTGTTCGCCAGTTAAGCGTTAGGGCGTAACTGGCACCCTTGTTGCAATCACCTTGTTATAGCGCCGCCAAGTGTCAAAAAAGCGCGGCCAACGGAGGAATGTGATGAGTCAGGGTGTCGAATTCAATCGCTTGATGCTGGAAATGCGTTCCATGCAAGCCGAGGCTATGGCGCGCAAACCCGTTGCCAGCACGCCAGAGCCGGGCGCACCGAGCTTTTCCGAGATGCTCGGCAGCGCGGTGAATAAGGTTAACGAAACCCAGCAAGCGTCCAATCAACTGGCCACCGCGTTCGAGATGGGCCAGAGCGGCATTGATCTGACCGACGTGATGATCGCCTCGCAGAAGGCCAGCGTCTCGTTTCAGGCCATGACGCAGGTGCGCAACAAGCTGGTTCAGGCGTATCAAGACATCATGCAGATGCCGGTTTAAGGCGGGTTGAATCATGGCTGAAGCATTAGCAGCAAACGTCCCGGCGACTACCGCCGCCAGCGACGCCAAAAAACCGTTATTCGGACTTACCGTTCTGGAAAACCTGTCGGACATGAGCATGCTCCGTCAGGTTGGCCTCATGGTCGGTCTGGCTGCCAGCGTGGCGATCGGTTTTGCCGTGGTGTTGTGGTCGCAGCAACCTGATTACCGTCCGCTGTATGGCAGCCTTGAAGGCATGGACTCCTCGCAGGTTATGCAGACTCTGGCCGCCGCCGATATCGACTACACCGTAGAGCCAAGCTCCGGTGCGTTGTTGGTACAAGCCAGTGATGTGGCGCGTGCGCGCATGCGTCTGGCCGCTGCCGGTGTGGCGCCGGTCGATAAAAGCCTGGGCTATGAAATTCTCGATCAGGAACAAGGCCTGGGCACGAGCCAGTTCATGGAAACCACCCGCTATCGTCGCGGTCTGGAAGGTGAGTTGGCGCGTACCGTCTCGAGCCTGAACAACGTTAAGTCTGCGCGTGTGCACCTGGCCATTCCCAAGAGCTCGGTGTTCGTGCGTGATGAGCGCCGGCCAAGTGCCTCGGTGTTGGTCGAGCTGTATTCCGGTCGCGCGCTGGAACCCAGCCAGGTCATGGCGATTATCAATCTGGTCGCGACCAGCGTGCCGGAGCTGGATAAGTCGCAAGTCACTGTGGTCGATCAGAAGGGCAACTTGCTGTCGGATCAGCAGGAAAACTCGGCCATGACCATGGCCGGCAAACAGTTCGATTACTCGCGCCGCCTCGAAAGCCTCTTCACCCAGCGCGTGCACAATATTTTGCAGCCGGTGTTGGGCAGCGGCCGTTACAAGGCTGAAGTTTCGGCCGATGTTGATTTCAGTGCAGTTGAGTCGACTTCCGAGATGTTCAATCCGGATCAGCCGGCACTGCGCAGCGAGCAAAAAGTTGACGAGCAGCGCAGCAGCAGTTTGCCGCCGCAAGGGGTTCCTGGTGCGTTGAGCAATCAGCCGCCTGGCCCTGCAGCTGCACCGGCGCAAGCCAACGCAGCCGCCGCTCCCGGCGCAGCGGGGCCGGTTGCAGCGGGTCAGCCGTTACTCGATGCCAATGGCCAGCAGGTCATGGACCCGGCGACAGGCCAGCCGATGCTGGCGCCGTTCCCGGCGGACAAGCGTGAGCAGGCAACCCGTAACTATGAGCTGGACCGCTCGATCAGTCACACCAAGCAGCAGCAAGGCCGTTTGCGCCGGTTGTCTGTGGCGGTGGTGGTTGACGATCAGCTGAAGGTTGATCCGGCCACCGGCGAGACCACGCGTACACCGTGGACTGCCGATGAAATCGCCAGATTCACCCGCCTGGTGCAGGACTCGGTCGGCTTCGATGCCAGCCGTGGCGATAGCGTGAGCGTGGTTAATACGCCGTTCAGCACTGCAGCGCCGGAAGAAATTGCCGATATTCCGTTCTACACCCAGCCGTGGTTCTGGGATGTGGTCAAGCAGGTGCTCGGCGTGCTGTTCATTCTGGTGCTGGTGTTTGGCGTTCTACGTCCGGTGCTGAATAACCTCACCGGTGCCAGCAAGAGCCGCGAACTTGCCGAAGGTGGCCGTGACGGTGATATCGAGCTGGGCGAAATGGGCGGGCTCAACAGTGAACTGTCTGCCGACAGGGTAAGCCTTGGCGGTACACAAAATCTGCTCTTGCCAAGCCCTTCAGACGGGTATGATGCGCAGCTGAATGCGATCAAGGGGCTGGTCGCGGAAGACCCGGGCCGAGTGGCGCTCGTAGTTAAAGACTGGATCAACGACGATGACTGAGAACCGCGCTGCAGTTAAGCTGAACAAGGTCGACAAGGCTGCAATCCTGCTGCTGTCTCTGGGCGAGACCGATGCCGCGCAAGTGCTGCGCCATCTCGGGCCCAAAGAGGTGCAGAAGGTTGGCGTGGCCATGGCCAACATGCGCAACATTCACCGCGAACAAGTCGAGCAGGTGATGGGCGAGTTCGTCGAAATTGTCGGCGACCAAACCGGCCTCGGCGTGGGCGCGGATGGCTACATCCGTAAAATGCTCACTCAGGCGCTCGGCGAAGACAAAGCCGGCAATCTGATCGACCGGATTTTGCTGGGCGGCAACACCAGTGGTCTCGACAGCCTGAAGTGGATGGAGCCGCGCGCGGTTGCCGATGTGATCCGTTACGAACACCCGCAGATTCAGGCGATCGTGGTGGCTTATCTCGACCCCGATCAGGCCGGCGAGGTGCTCGGTCATTTCGATCACAAGGTGCGTCTGGATATTGTCATGCGTGTGTCTTCGCTGAACACAGTGCAGCCGGCGGCGCTGAAAGAACTCAATCTGATTCTCGAAAAACAGTTCTCCGGCAACTCCAACACCACACGCGCCAGCCTTGGCGGGATCAAGCGTGCGGCCGACATCATGAACTTCCTCGACAGCTCGGTGGAAAGCCAGTTGATGGATTCGATCCGCGACATGGACGAAGACCTGTCGAGCAAAATCGAAGACCTCATGTTTGTCTTCGATAACCTGGCCGATGTGGATGACCGTGGCATTCAGGCATTGATGCGCGAGGTTTCCTCGGACGTGCTGGTGCTGGCACTCAAGGGTGCGGATGATGCGATCAAGGACAAGGTGTTCAAGAACATGTCCAAGCGTGCGGCCGAGCTGTTGCGTGATGATCTTGAAGCCAAAGGCCCGGTGCGCGTCAGCGACGTCGAGGCGGCACAAAAAGAAATTCTGACTATCGCCCGGCGCATGGCCGACGCTGGTGAGATTGTTCTGGGCGGCAAAGGTGGCGAGGAGATGCTCTAAGCCATGGCCACCAAGGAACCCGTTAGCGAGGTTATTCGCGCGCAGGACGTCAACGTATTTGACCGCTGGGCGCTGCCAAGTTTTGATTCGCATGACCCGCAGGCAGAGCCTGAGGTTGCCGACGAAGTAGTCGAGGCCGAGCCGCCTGCTACCCACGAAATCGAGGATGTTGAGCCCGAGTCGGTTCAGCCGATGACTCTCGAACAACTCGAGGCCATTCGCCAGGAAGCCTATAACGAAGGTTTCAGCACCGGCGAGAAAGACGGTTTTCATGCCGGCCAGCTCAAGGCCCGGCAAGAGGCTCAGGCCGCTTTGGAACCCAAGCTGGCGGCGCTTGAACAGGTCATGAATCAGCTGTTCGAGCCGATCAACGAGCAAGACCACGCCCTTGAGATGACCTTGGTGAAGCTGGTCAGTCATATCGCCCGCGAGGTGGTGCAGCGCGAATTGACGACCGACTCCAGCAATCTGCGTCAGGTGTTGCGCGCGGCGCTCAAGCTGCTGCCGAGTGGTGCAGAGAACATCAGCATTCATCTCAATCCGCAAGACTACGACCAGATCAAGGCGCTGCGCGACCGTCACGAAGAAGATTGGCGGATCATCGAGGACGATGCCCTGTTGCCAGGCGGTTGCCGGGTTGAGTCGAATCACAGCCGTGTTGATGCAAGCATCGAGACACGCCTGAGCCAGGCGCTCAAGCAGCTCTTTGATCAGCAGCGCGAACAGTCCGTGCACCCGCTGACGCCGGATCTCAATGTCGATCTGGATAACCCGGATGCGCCTTGAACGAATAAGCCTGAGCAAGCGCATGAGCGGCTACGCCGACGCCGTCAAATTGCCGCCGGTTCCGGTTGTCGAAGGCCGCTTGCTGCGCATGGTCGGCCTCACGCTCGAAGCAGAGGGGCTGCGTGCCTCACTGGGCAGCCGTTGTTTGGTAATCAATGATGACAGCTACAACCCGATGCAAGTCGAGGCTGAGGTCATGGGGTTTTCCAACGGCAAGATATTCCTCATGCCGGTCGGCAGCCTCGCCGGCATAGCGCCAGGCGCTCGCGTGGTGCCGCTGGCTGATACCGGTCGCTTACCGATGGGTATGTCCATGCTGGGTCGGGTGCTGGATGGCACCGGCGCGGCGCTGGATGGCAAGGGCCGGATGAAGGCCGAAGACTGGGTGCCGATTGATGGCCCGACCATTAATCCACTCAAGCGCCATCCGATCAGCGAACCGCTGGATGTTGGTATTCGCAGCATAAACGGCTTGCTCACGGTGGGCCGTGGCCAGCGCTTGGGTCTGTTTGCCGGTACGGGTGTGGGTAAGAGTGTGCTGCTCGGTATGATGACGCGCTTTACCGAGGCCGACATTATCGTGGTCGGGCTGATTGGTGAACGTGGCCGCGAAGTTAAAGAATTTATCGACGAAATCCTCGGCACCGAAGGCATCAAGCGTTCGGTTGTGGTGGCCTCACCAGCCGATGACGCGCCGCTGTTGCGCCTTCGTGCGGCGATGTATTGCACGCGTATTGCCGAGTATTTTCGCGACAAGGGCAAGAATGTTCTGTTGCTGATGGACTCGCTGACGCGCTTTGCTCAGGCCCAGCGTGAAATTGCTCTGGCCATTGGTGAGCCGCCCGCGACCAAAGGTTATCCGCCTTCGGTATTCGCCAAGTTGCCCAAGCTGGTGGAGCGCGCCGGTAATGCCGAGCAGGGCGGTGGCTCGATTACCGCGTTCTACACGGTGTTGTCCGAGGGCGATGACCAGCAGGACCCAATCGCCGATGCGGCGCGGGGTGTGCTCGACGGCCACTTTGTGTTGTCGCGGCGTTTGGCCGAAGAAGGTCATTACCCGGCAATCGACATCGAGGCGTCAATCAGCCGGGTGATGCCGCAAGTGGTGTCTGCCGAGCATTTGCGTGACTCGCAACGCTTCAAACAATTGTGGGCGCGGTATCAGCAGAGCCGCGATCTGATCAGTGTCGGCGCTTATGTGGCGGGCGGTGATGCGGACACCGATCTGGCCATCGCCAAAATGCCGCTGATGGTCAGTTATCTGCGTCAGGGCCTGGGCGAGAGTGAAAATATTCTGCGCAGTTGCGCCCAGCTGTCGGCCACTCTCAATCCACCCAACAAACCGGCAGGCTGATAGATGTCGCTGAGTCGCGCCAAGCGTCTGTTACCGGTTATCAGCATGGCGGAAAAAGCTGAGCGTGAAGCCGCCTTGCAGGTGGGCCATTGCAATGGCCTGGTCGCGCAGGGCGAAGTGCAACTCGGCACCCTCGAAAGCTACCGCGCCGATTACCAGCAGCAATGGATCACCGAAGGGCAGCGCGGTGTTTCCGGCCAGTGGCTGATCAACTATCAGCGCTTTCTCGGCCAACTCGACACCGCGATCAATCAGCAGCAAACCAGCCTCGACTGGCACCGCAACAACCTCGGCAAAGCCCGGGAAATCTGGCAGCAGCGCCATGCCCGGCTCGAAGGGCTGCGCAAACTGGTGCAGCGTTATCAGGACGAAGCCCAGCGCGCCGATGACAAGCGCGAGCAGAAATTGCTCGATGAGCTTTCCCAGCGCCTGTCGGCGCACCGTCACGATTAAGCGTCTATCATCCACAGCGGTTCGGCCCGGCTGGCTGATTTGTGCGTGCGTCTTGCGGCAATTTTATTCAGCAGAGCTAGGCGAAAGCCGTAAACCCTGTGATGATTGATTCATCAAGGCCGTTTAGCAAAAGGAGTTCACATGGTTATCACTTCGCAGCCCTCGACTGATGGAAAAGTGCTGACTATTCAGGTGCAGGGACGGTTCGATTTTGCCGCCCATCAGCATTTTCGCGACGCCTATGAAAAAGCCTCTATCTCGCCTTCGCGCTATGTCGTTGACCTCGCGGAAACGACCTATCTCGACAGTTCAGCGTTGGGCATGTTGTTGCTGCTGCGCGACTATGCCGGTGGCGAAACCGCGAAAATCAGTGTGATCAATAGCAACGCTGATGTGCGCAAGATCCTCTCAATTTCCAATTTCGAACAGTTATTCGACGTTCGTTGAGTGAGCGCCACGCATGGCTGAGCGCTTGACCATTCTGATTGCCGAGGACAACGCTGCTGACCGTATGCTCTTGTCGACCATTGTCAGTCGTCAGGGGCATCGCGTGATCACGGCCGCCAATGGCCTTGAGGCCGTGAGCCTGTTTCACAGCGAGCGCCCGCAACTGGTTTTAATGGATGCTCTGATGCCGGTCATGGACGGCTTCGAAGCCGCGCGCCTGATCAAGCAGGCTTCGGGCGAAGAACTGGTGCCGCTGATTTTTCTCACCTCCCTGAGTGAGGGCGAGGCGCTGGTGCGTTGCCTTGAGGCCGGCGGTGATGATTTTCTGGCCAAGCCTTACAACCGCGTGATCATCGAGGCCAAATTGCTGGCGATGGACCGGCTGCGCAGCCTGCACGCCACCGTGTTGCAGCAGCGTAATCTGATTTCTGCACATAATGATTATCTGCTGAATGAGCAGCATGTGGCCAAGGCGGTATTCGACAAAGTTGCCCACTCGGGTTGCCTGAATGCGGCCAATATCCGCTACCTGCAATCGCCCTACGCCGTGTTCAGCGGCGACTTGCTGCTGGCGGCTTATCAGCCTTCGGGCGACATGCATATTTTGCTCGGTGACTTCACCGGCCATGGCCTCAGGGCCGCTGTCGGGGCCATGCCCTTGGCGCAGATTTTCTACGGGATGACCGCCAAAGGGCATGCGCTTGAGGACATCCTGCGGGAGATAAACGGCAAGCTGAAACAGATATTACCGGTGGATGTATTCTGCTGCGCGACCGTGCTGCATGTCGGTTTCCAGCAGAAAATCGTTAAGGTCTGGAATGGCGGGCTGCCTCAGGGCTATCTGTTGCCAGATGATGGTGGTGAGCCGGTGCCATTGGTTTCGAAGCACTTGCCGCTTGGGGTGCTCGACCCGAAAGCTTTCAGGGCCGATTTTGAGGTGTACCCGCTGGCGGATGGCGATCGGGTTTTCCTGCTTACCGATGGCGTGCTTGAAGCGGCAAACGCTCAGGGCGAGTTGTTCGGCGAGGCCCGCCTGCTTGAAGTACTGGGTTGTGAAGAAGGCCGGCGCAATATATTTACTGCGATCCAGCAGGCCCTGGGCGATTTTCGTGGCGAGGCCAAAGACGACGTCAGCTTTATTGAAGTGAGCATGATCGACACGCCCGCTCACGGTCGAGCCAGCGCCGCGTTTGCTCACGACAGCCACGAAGGGCCGGTTGATTGGGGCACGCGTTTTGAGTTTCGTGGCGGGACGCTGCGCAGTTTCAATCCTCTGCCCATGTTGTTGGAAATGCTTCTGCGCACGCGCGGCCTGCAAGAGCGCATGGGCGACATTTACAGCGTGCTGGTCGAGTTGTATTCCAATGCGCTTGAACACGGTGTGCTGGCGCTCGACTCGAGCCTTAAAGTCGATGCGCAGGGATTCAGCGAATATTACCGTCAGCGTGGCGAGCGGCTGGCGACGCTGGAGTCGGGCTACGTGCGCTTTGATGTGCAACTGCGCCCGCAAGGTTCGGGCGGTTCGCTGATCATACGGGTTGAAGACAGCGGGGCAGGCTTCAATGCCCAGTCAGTCGCCCGGCAAAGGATATCCAGCAACAGCTTGCGCGGGCGCGGGCTGACGTTGATCAAGCAGCTAAGCGATGCTTGCGACTGGAGCGATGCCGAAAATGGCATTCAGGTCGAATTCAAATGGTCGGGCCAACCCATAGAAACATCATCTTCGAGTATTAACGGATGAACAGTTCACCCATAGACATGGATATTCTGCTGGCACTTGAAGATTTGATGGGCGCTGATTTTCCCTTGCTGCTGAAAACCTTCCAGATCGATACCGCCGAGCGCCTGGCCAAGCTGCAGCGTGCCTGTGCGCAGGCGGACCGGGCGCAATTGCACCTCACCGCGCACAGCCTCAAAGGCAGTTCGAGCAATATGGGCGCAACCGAGTTGACCGAGCTTTGCCGCGAGCTGGAGCTGGCAGCCGACAACCAACCGCTTGCGGTGCTGGAGGCGTTGGTTGCCCAGTTGCAAGTGCAATGCGCGCGGCTGGATCGTGCGCTTGCGGTCGAACTTCAGCGCTTGAATGCCTGAGCAGGCGCTCATGCACCTGGTATCTGTGCCGCCAACTTAAAGTTGGCCCAGCGTTTGCTATCTCCTGTGCAAGATCCATTTCGCACGGAGAGTGCTTATGTCCGCCGCCCCCGATTTGCTATTGAAGTCGGCTCCAGTCAACAACAGCCGGGTAGACTCGGCCAGGGCCTCGAGTCGCGCCGCAGAAGCCCCAGCCAGTAAGGGCTCCAGCTTCGCTGATGTGTATGCGCAGGAGCGTCAGGACCAGAGCAGAATCGCTCAGGAAAACGCCAGCAAGGCGGCCCAGCAGGAAAAAAATCAAGCGCAAAAGAAGTCCGCGACGACGGATGATGCGGCTGCATCTGGCAGCCAGTCGCCAGCGGTTGCCGACAGCGGCAATGCCTTGCCGGGTGATGACACGGTCGCGGCCACTGACGACGAAACCGTCACGGCCACCGATGCATCGGCAGGCGAAGACGCCGGCACAGACGATGCAACGGCGGACGCCACCTTGTTGACCGAGAATGCCGGGTTGCTGGCAACCCCGGAGAATCTGGCGGCGCAGGCGCAGCTTGGCAGTAGCAGTTTCAAAAGCTCGGGGCCTGCGAGCATGACAGCCGCAAGCTTCGATCCTGAGCTTGATGCCCTTAATCAACTACCCGCGGTGAAGATGGCGCTGGAACTCGGCGCCAAAGCCAAGGCCGCCGCTGCGGCGGCGACTGCAACAGGCGGCGCTGATGCAAGTGGCAAGATGGTCAGCCCCGATGGTGGGTTTGCCAGTGCCATGGCCGCGATGAGCCAGGACCTCAACGCTGGCGTTGAAGAAGGTGGTGAGCTGGGCGATATCAAGCTGGGCGATTTGTCGGTCGATCAGCTCAAGAGTCTGGAGCAGGGCGCAACAGATAGCCGTCCCGAAAACTTTGTCAGCAAACTCAATGCACTGACGCAGGCGATGAATCAGCAGCAAGGTGTGGCCAAGCCGGTTCTGGTTCCGGGCCAGCCGATTGCCATGCAGCAGGGCGGCTGGAGTGAGGCGGTGGTGGATCGCGTCATGTGGCTTTCCAGCCAGAATCTGAAGTCTGCTGAAATTCAGCTGGACCCCGCTGAACTGGGCCGCCTCGATGTGCGCATTCACATGAGCGCCGATCAGACCCAAGTCAGCTTCGCCAGCGCCAACCCGGTCGTGCGTGACGCGCTAGAAGGGCAGATGCACCGCTTGCGCGAGATGTTCAACCAGCAAGGAATGGGGCTGATGGATGCCAGCGTATCTGATCAGTCATCGGGGCGCGGCTGGCAAGGGCAGGGCTCGGATGATGGCGCCGGCACTGGTTCAAATCGGGGTTCTCTGGCGGGGAGCGATGAGTTGGAGCCGCTGAGCGTGGCGGTCGAGTCGCGCCAGATGACCGGCGCGAGCCTGCGCAGCATGGTCGATTACTACGCCTGATCCATAGCCTGCGGCAGATAAATCCGGCGCCCGGCTTGCTTATGCATGCCGGGCGTTGTCGTGTTTAACGTGCGCTCAAGTCAGTAAATGCTACGCCGATATACGCTTCAATGGCTGCGTTGCTATAAAGTAGCGCCCGCTCTACCCGCAAGCTGGCATAACACTTGCTCCAAACCCCTTAAAGCGTATTTCGCGCAGCGAAGCGACGGATTATTGGCATGGCTAAGAAACAGGCAGCGCAGGACGCTCCGGCAGCAGACAAAAAGCCTTCGGGCAAATTGAAAATCATTGTCCTCGGGTTGGTCGCCTTGCTTGTGATCGTCGGTGCAACCGTGGCCGCTACCTGGTTTTTTCTGGGCAAGAACAGCGACGCCCCAGCGCCCGCCGCCGAAGAAGCGGCAGCCGCTGAGCCCGTGCGTAAACCGGCTATTTATGAAGAATTGACGCCGGCCTTTGTGGTGAATTTTTCGGACAACGGCCGCGCCCGCTACATGCAGGTCAGCGTTGCCTTGATGTCGCGTGATCAGGCGGCTCTGGATGCGCTCAAGGTGCACATGCCGGTGCTGCGCAACAAGCTGGTGATGCTGTTCTCCAGCCAGCAATTTGCTTCGGTGGCAACGCCGGTCGGCAAGGAAATGCTGCGTCAGCAAGCGACTGCCAGCGTGCAGGAACTGGCGCAAAAAGAGATCGGCAAACTGGCTGTAGAGCAAGTGCTGTTCACCAATATCGTAGTGCAGTAGTCAGGAGCTCAGATGTCTGTGCAAGATCTGCTTTCACAGGATGAAATCGATGCCTTGTTGCATGGTGTTGATGATGGCCTGCTCGAGCCCGAAGATGCAGTAGAACCGGGCAGCATCAAACAATATGACCTGACCACTCAGGACCGTATCGTGCGTGGGCGCATGCCGACGCTGGAAATGATCAACGAGCGCTTTGCCCGCTATACCCGCATCAGCATGTTCAACCTGCTGCGGCGCAGTGCCGACGTGGCCGTGGGTGGCGTGCAGGTGATGAAGTTTGGTGAATACGTACATTCGCTGTATGTGCCAACCAGCCTCAATCTGGTGAAGATGAAACCGCTGCGCGGCACAGGCTTGTTCATTCTTGACGCCAAGCTGGTGTTCAAGCTGGTGGACAATTTCTTTGGTGGCGATGGCCGGCACGCCAAGATCGAAGGCCGTGAATTCACCCCGACCGAATTACGCGTCGTGCGCATGGTGCTGGATCAGGCCTTTATCGACCTCAAGGAAGCGTGGCACGCGGTGATGGATATCAACTTCGAGTACGTCAACTCGGAAGTTAATCCGGCCATGGCGAATATTGTCAGCCCGAGCGAAGTGATTGTCGTCTCGACCTTCCATATCGAACTGGACGGCGGTGGCGGAGACCTGCACATCACCATCCCGTATTCGATGATCGAGCCGATCCGGGAAATGCTCGACGCCGGTTTTCAATCGGATGTTGATGATCAGGATGAACGCTGGGTCAAGGCGCTGCGTGAAGACATTCTCGACGTCAGCGTGCCGCTGACCGCCACCGTTGCGCGGCGTCAGCTCAAGGTTCGCGACATTTTGCACATGCAGCCCGGCGATGTAATTCCCGTCGAGCTGCCGGAACACATGGTTATGCGCGCCAATGGCGTGCCGGCCTTCAAGGTCAAGCTGGGTGCCAACAAAGGCAATCTGGCCTTGCAGGTGCTTGATCCTATCGAACGTCGCTAAGGGGCATTTCGCCCCTGGCAGACGCCTAACTGTTATCCGCCAGCCGAGGAAAGACCATGGCAGACGAAAATCAAACAACCTCAGCCGAGGAGCAAGCGCTGGCTGATGAATGGGCTGCGGCACTGGCCGAGTCGGGCGACGATGATGCCAATCAGGCCGACATCGACGCCATGCTGGCCGATACCGCCAAGCCTGCAGCGCCGCGTGCGCCAATGGAAGAATTTGCCGGTGGCGCTGCGCCAAGCAACAGCACGCTGACCAATCTCGAAGGGCCGAATCTGGATGTGATTCTCGACATTCCCGTGTCGATCTCGATGGAAGTGGGCAACACCGACATCACCATCCGCAACCTGCTGCAGCTCAATCAGGGTTCGGTTATCGAACTCGACCGACTGGCCGGCGAGCCGCTGGATGTGTTGGTTAACGGCACCCTGATCGCCCATGGCGAAGTGGTCGTGGTCAACGAGAAGTTCGGTATCCGCCTGACCGACGTGATCAGCCCAAGCGAACGCATCAAGAAGCTCCGTTGAGATGAAAATACTGCCGCTGCTGTTGTTGCTGCCCGTGCCGGCGTTCGCCGAAGAGGCGGCAGTTAAAGCTGTAACCGAACCGGCAAAAAGCCTCGCAACCAGTAATGTCAGCGGCCAGCTGGCGCAGCTGGTTCTGGGCTTGCTGCTGGTGATCGGGCTGATTTTTTTGCTGGCCTGGCTGGTGCGTCGGGTGCAGCAGATTACCCCGCGTGGCGGGCAGGTTATCCAGATCGTCGCCACCCAGACGCTGGGCCCGCGTGACCGTCTGGTGCTGGTGCAGGTGGGAGGCGAGCAGGTTCTGATCGGGCTCACGCCGGGGCGTATTGCGCCGCTGCATGTGATGGCCGAGCCGGTTTCTGCTGCGAGCAGTACTCAGGCTTCGGGCGATTTTGCCCAGCGTCTGATGCAGGCATTGGGCAAACAGTCGGGTAACGCCAATAAGGATGTTGATTGATGCGTGTTCTCGCGTTACTGCTGTTGCCGTTGTTGATGCTGGCCGCGCCGCATGTGTTTGCCGCCGAAGACCCGTTGTCGATCTCGGCCATTACCCTGAGCACCGATGCACAGGGCCAGCAGGAATATTCGGTCAGCCTGCAGATTCTGCTGATCATGACCGCGCTGAGCTTTATTCCTGCGGTCCTGATGTTGATGACCAGCTTCACCCGGATCATTATCGTCTTCTCGATTCTGCGTCAGGCGCTGGGTTTGCAGCAGACGCCGTCAAACCAGATCCTTACCGGTCTGGCGCTGTTTCTGACGATGTTCATCATGGCGCCGGTATTCGACCGGATTAATCAGGACGCCTTGCAGCCCTATCTCAATGAGCAATTGCCGGCGCAAGAGGCGATTGCCAAGGCCGAAGGCCCGATCAAGGATTTCATGCTGGCGCAGACCCGCTCAAGTGACCTTGAATTGTTCGTGCGTTTGTCCAAACGTACCGACATTGCCAGCCCGGATGATGCGCCACTGACCATCCTGATTCCGGCGTTCGTGACGTCCGAGCTGAAAACCGCATTCCAGATCGGCTTCATGATCTTCATTCCGTTTCTGATCATCGACCTTGTTGTGTCGAGCATCCTGATGGCCATGGGGATGATGATGCTGTCGCCGCTGATCATCTCGCTGCCATTCAAGATCATGCTGTTTGTGCTGATCGACGGCTGGGCGCTGATCATGGGCACGCTCGCTGCCAGTTTCGGAGGGGTTTAGGCATGACACCCGAAGTCGCGGTCGATCTGTTTCGTGATGCCCTGTGGCTGACGGCCCTGATTGTTTCAACCATTGTTGTGCCCAGTTTGCTGGTGGGTCTGGTCGTGGCCATGTTCCAGGCGGCGACCCAGATCAACGAGCAAACCCTGAGCTTTTTGCCGCGTCTGATCGTGATTTTGCTGACATTAATCGTTGCCGGGCCCTGGCTTGTGCAGAAATTAATGGAATACACGCAAAATTTAATCATGAGCATTCCGACGATGATTGGCTGAATGTACGCGCCTGAAACGGAGTGGCTGCAATGCCTTTGCTAGAGCTTAGCGATGCGCAAATTGGCGGCTGGGTCAGTACGTTTTTATTGCCGCTTTTTCGCATCGCCTCGCTGTTGATGACCATGCCGGTCATCGGTACGCAGTTGGTTCCACTGCGTGTGCGCCTGTACCTTGCACTGGCGGTGAGTGTGGTGTTGGTGCCGAGTTTGCCGCCAATGCCGGCCGTGGATGCACTCAGTTTGCAAACCTGGTTGCTGATTGCACAGGAGGTGCTGATCGGCGTGATGATGGGTTTCACCCTGCAGTTGTTTTTCCATGCGTTCGTGATCGGCGGGCAAATACTCTCGACTCAGATGGGTCTGGGTTTTGCGTCGATGGTTGACCCTACCAACGGCGTTTCGGTGCCGGTAATCGGTCAGTTTTTCACGGTGCTGGTAACGCTGCTGTTTTTGGCCATGAATGGCCATCTGGTGGTCTTTGAAGTGTTGGCCGAAAGCTTCACTTCGTTGCCGGTTGGCGAGAGTCTGGTCAGTCAGCACTACTGGGCAATTGCCACGCGTCTGGGATGGGTCATGGGCGCCTCGCTGCTGCTGGTGTTGCCGGCGATTACCGCGTTGCTGGTGATTAACCTGGCATTTGGGGTCATGACCCGGGCCGCGCCGCAGTTGAACATCTTCTCCATCGGTTTTCCGCTGACGTTGCTGCTGGGTTTGGGGATTGTCTGGATTGGTACCGCGGATATCCTCTCGCAGTATCAGGTGTTCGCCACTGAGGCTTTGCAGTTCATGCGTGAACTGGTTCGGGCGAGTTAAAAAATAAAATGGCAGAATCTGAAAGCGGTGCCGATAAAAGTGAAGACCCCACGGAGAAACGCCTTCGTGAGTCCAGGGAAAAGGGACAGGTCGCACGCTCGAAAGAGCTTAATACGTTAGCTGTAATGCTCGCGGGTACAGGTGGATTGTTACTCGTCGGCGGCAATTTAGCCAATGCAATGCTCGAGGTAATGAGCACGAGTTTCGCGTTGAAGCGAGACATGATCATGGATGATCGAATGATGGGTATGTTGTTTATGTTCTCCGGGCGTGTAGCCCTGGAGGCGATGATGCCGCTTTTGCTGGTATTACTGGTCGCCTCCATTCTGGGGCCGATTGCTCTGGGTGGCTGGCTGTTTTCAGCCAAGGCCATGGCGCCCAAAGTCAGCCGGATGAATCCGGGTCCCGGCCTCAAGCGGATGTTTTCCGCCAAAGCGCTAATCGAACTTCTCAAGGCGCTGGCCAAGTTCAGTATCGTTTTGGTCGTGGCGTTGGCCGTGCTCAAATCGAATGAGCAGGAACTGCTTAAAATCGTTCACGAACCCCTTGAAGGCGCCATTAAGCACGCAATCAATATTGTCGGCTGGAGTGCGCTGTGGATGTCCTGCGGGCTGGTTCTGATTACCTTGGTCGATGTGCCGTTTCAGCTCTGGGATAACAAGCAGAAGCTGATGATGACCAAGCAGGAAGTACGCGACGAATACAAGGACAGCGAGGGCAAGCCCGAGGTCAAACAACGTATTCGCCAACTGCAACGCGAGATGACCGAGCGGCGGATGATGCAGGCGGTGCCCCAGGCCGACGTGATCATCACCAACCCGACGCACTTCGCCGTGGCGCTCAAGTACGATCCCGAAAAGGGCAATGCGCCCGTGATGCTGGCCAAGGGCGCCGACTTTACCGCGCTGAAAATTCGCGAGATCGCGCAGGAGCATAACGTCATGCTGTTGGAGTCTCCGGCGCTGGCGCGGGCGGTGTTCTACTCCACTGACATCGACCAGGAAATTCCCGCGGGTCTGTATATGGCGGTGGCGCAGGTGCTGGCCTACGTCTATCAAATTCGCCAATTCCAGGCGGGGCGGGCCAAGCGCCCGGCGCCGCTCAAGGATCTGCCGATTCCCCCGGATCTGCGCCGCGACGAGTAACGCAAAAATAGCCATTGTTTTTGCTGGATACAGCTTATCCGGCAAAGTTGGACAGCTTTTTGCAAAACCAACCCCAAGGACGCTTCATGCGTCAAAAGTTTGAATCGTCTGGGGTAGGCAAGTGGCATTAGATCGCTCACAAATGCTGGGGAACGTGCGCAGTAACCTGTCTGGTTTGCGCGAAGGCAATCTCGGTATTCCGTTGATGTTGCTGGTCATGCTTGGCATGGTCATGCTGCCGATCCCGCCGTTCCTGCTCGATGTGCTGTTTACCTTCAGTATCGCCCTGTCGATCGTCGTGCTGCTGGTGAGCATCTACGCGCTGCGCCCGCTCGATTTTGCTGTATTCCCCACCATTCTCCTGGCCGCCACCTTGCTCCGGCTGGCGCTAAACGTCGCCTCTACACGCGTGGTATTGCTCAATGGTCACGACGGCCACGCAGCGGCGGGGCAGGTGATTCAGGCCTTCGGTGAAGTGGTGATCGGCGGTAACTACGTGGTCGGTATCGTGGTGTTTGCGATCCTCATGATCATCAACTTCGTGGTGGTGACCAAAGGTGCCGGGCGTATCTCCGAGGTGAGCGCACGCTTCACTCTGGATGCAATGCCAGGCAAGCAGATGGCCATCGACGCCGACCTCAATGCCGGCCTGATCGACCAGCCGGAAGCCAAGAAGCGCCGGACTGAAGTGGCGCAGGAAGCCGACTTCTATGGTTCGATGGACGGTGCCAGCAAGTTTGTTCGCGGTGACGCGATTGCGGGCCTGCTGATCTTGTTCATCAACCTGATTGGCGGTATCGCCATTGGTATTTTCCAGCATCAGCTGAGTTTTGCCGACGCCGGCAAGGTCTACACCTTGCTGACCATTGGTGACGGTTTGGTGGCGCAGATTCCGTCCCTGCTGCTGTCGACCGCTGCCGCGATTATGGTGACCCGGGTTTCCAGCTCCGAAGACATGGGCGCGCAGGTCAACCGGCAGATGTTCGCCTCGCCGCGCGCGCTGGCTGTCGCCGCGTCGATCATGATTGCCATGGGCCTGGTGCCGGGCATGCCTCATTTCTCGTTCATCAGCCTGGGCCTCGTGGCTGCCGGTGCGGCTTACTGGATCGCCAACAAGCAGCGCAAGGTCAAGGAAACCGAGATCAAGGAAGTCCAGCGTCAGCA
Source organism: Pseudomonas marincola (assembly GCF_900682675.2). NCBI lineage: Bacteria > Pseudomonadati > Pseudomonadota > Gammaproteobacteria > Pseudomonadales > Pseudomonadaceae > Pseudomonas > Pseudomonas marincola. The sequence goes on from NZ_LR215729.2 coordinate 1,766,685, forward strand.
GGAATTACTGCCGGCTCAGCGTGCCCAGGAAACCAAGGAGCTTGGCTGGGATGACGTGACCCCGGTGGACATGGTCGGGCTTGAAGTGGGCTACCGGCTGATTCCATTGGTCGACCGCAATCAGGGAGGCCAGCTGCTGGCGCGGATCAAGGGCGTGCGCAAGAAACTCTCGCAGGAAATGGGCTTTTTGATGCCCTCGGTGCACATTCGCGACAACCTGGATTTGCAGCCCAACGCTTACCGCCTCACCTTGATGGGCGTCAGCGTTGCCGAGGCTGAGGTGTACCCGGAACGCGAGCTGGCGATCAATCCGGGGCAGGTGTTTGGCCCGCTGAACGGCATTGCCGGTAAAGACCCGGCATTTGGCCTTGAGGCGGTGTGGATCGATCAGAGCCAACGTGATCAGGCGCAATCGCTCGGCTACACCGTGGTCGACGCCAGCACCGTGGTGGCCACCCATCTCAATCAAGTACTGCACAAGCATGCGCATGAGTTGCTCGGCCATGAAGAAGTTCAGCAGTTGCTGCAACTGCTGGCCAAGAGTTCGCCAAAGCTGGCTGAGGAATTAGTCCCGGGGCTGGTATCGCTGTCGACCTTGCTCAAGGTGCTGCAAGCGCTGCTGCAAGAGCAGGTGCCGGTGCGTGACATTCGCACCATCGCTGAGGCGTTGGCCAACGTCGCCGGCAAGAGTCAAGATCCCGCCGCTATGGTCGCAGCTGTCCGGGTTTCGTTGGCCCGTGCAATCGTGCAAAGCATTGTGGGACTAGAGCCGGAGCTGCCTGTGATCACTCTGGAACCAAGGTTGGAACAGATATTGCTAAATAGCTTACAGAAGGCCGGGCAAGGCGCTGATGAAGGCATCCTGCTTGAGCCGGGCATGGCTGAAAAGCTGCAGCGCTCATTGATTGACGCTGCGCAACGCCAGGAAATGCTCGGCAAGCCGGTTGTGCTGTTAGTAGCAGGCCCGGTACGGGCAATGCTTTCACGGTTTGCGCGGATGGCAGTGCCGAGTATGCATGTACTGGCCTACCAGGAAATTCCAGACAATAAACAGGTCACTATCGTTGCGACGGTAGGGCAGAACTAAACGAGGTTAAGGCATGCAAGTTAAACGCTTTTTCGCAGCTGATATGCGTCAGGCCATGAAGCTTGTGCGTGATGAGTTGGGTGCCGACGCCTCGATTATTGCTAATCGCCGCGTGGCGGGTGGTGTCGAGCTGACAGCGGCGCTGGATTACCAGATGCCGGTCGCACCATCGCGCCAGGCCAATCCTGAGCTTGAAGCCGAGTTGCGCAAAACCCAGTCGCTGATCGCGACGGCGCATGCCGAATTGGTCACCCGCAGCGAAGTTGGCAGCAAGGATTTGCAACTGCAGGCAGAAGACCTGGGCCCGGCCCCGGTTGCAGCCGCCGCGCCAATCGCCCAGCCAGCTGCCGGCGGTCACTTCGAGCAGAGCGCGCTGGATGCCATGCGCTTTGAGCTTAATGGCCTGCGTGAGTTGATCGAGGTCCAGCTGGGTTCGCTGGCGTGGGGCCAACTGCAAACGCGGCGCCCGCAGCAAGCCAATCTGTGGCGTCGTCTGCAGCGCATGGGCTTGTCTGCCGACCTGTCGCGCAGCCTGCTGGAAAAAGTCTCAAACATTGATGAGCCACGTCAGGCCTGGCGCATGTTGCTGGCGCATCTGGCTCAGGCTATCAACACGCCGAAGGTCGAGCCGCTGGAAGAGGGCGGAGTTATCGCGCTGGTGGGGCCGGCTGGCATGGGTAAAACCACCACGCTGGCCAAGCTGGCTGCACGTTATGTGCTCAAGTACGGCGCGCAGAATGTGGCGCTGGTAAGCATGGACAGCTACCGCATCGGCGCGCAGGAACAATTGAACACGCTGGGGCGCATTCTCAATGTGTCGGTCACTCAGGTCGATCCTGGCCAGTCACTGACTCAGGCGCTTGCACCGTTGGCGCGTCGTCGCGTGGTGTTGATCGATACCGCTGGTTTGCCCGCCAATGATCCGGCGCTGCGCATGCAGCTGGAGGCATTGGCCAGCCGTGGCGTGCATGCACGCAACTATCTGGTTATGGCCGCCACCAGTCAGGATCAAGTGCTCACTGCCGCCTTTCACACCTACAAGCGTTGTGGGCTGGCAGGCTGCGTGCTGACTAAACTGGATGAAGCAGGCAGTCTGGGCGGCGTATTAAGCCTGGCCATCAGCCAGCGTCTGCCGGTGGCGTACACCACCGATGGTCCGCGGATTCCGGATGACTTGCAGATTCCGCGTAGCCATCAGCTGGTAAGCCGGGCCGTTGGCATGCAGGCTCAAGATGAGCCCAGCGAAGACACAATGGCGCAAATGTACAGTGCAATCGGCAGCCAACCGGCTTTGCGCGCCAGTTAGTAGAATGAATTACACGGTTATAGGCCCACTATCTGGCCTAGTGGGTGGTTTGCAGGGCAGAATAAGCCATGGGCTCACGACGGATTGACAAGGTAACGGAAAAAAATGGTTAAGCATCCCGTACAGGTGATCGCGGTAACTGGTGGCAAAGGTGGCGTCGGCAAGACCAACGTGTCGGTGAACCTCGCGCTGGCGCTGGCGGAACTCGGGCGTCGGGTCATGCTTATGGATGCCGACCTTGGTCTGGCCAATATCGACGTACTGCTTGGGCTGACGCCAAAGCGCACACTGGCTGATGTGATCAGCGGTGAATGTGATCTGCGTGATGTGATTCTGCAGGGCCCCGGTGGCGTGCGCGTCGTTCCGGCCGCGTCCGGTACTCAGAGCATGGTGCAGTTGTCGCCCATGCAGCATGCCGGCCTGATCCAGGCATTCAGTGATATCAGCGATAACCTCGATGTACTGATCGTCGACACCGCCGCCGGTATTGGCGACTCGGTGGTGAGTTTCGTGCGCGCCGCCCAGGAAGTGCTGGTGGTGGTGTGCGATGAGCCAACCTCAATTACCGACGCCTACGCGCTGATCAAGTTGCTCAACCGCGATTTCGGCATGAACCGTTTCCGCGTGCTGGCCAACATGGCGCACACGCCGCAGGAAGGTCGCAACCTGTTCACCAAACTGAGCAAAGTGACCGATCGTTTCCTCGATGTGGCGTTGCAGTATGTTGGCGCGGTGCCTTACGACGAAAGCGTGCGTAAAGCCGTGCAAAAACAGCGTGCAGTGTACGAGGCGTTTCCGCGCTCGAAATGCTCCCTGGCGTTCAAGGCAATCGCCGAGAAGGTTGATGCCTGGCCGCTCCCTGCCAACCCGCGTGGTCACCTCGAGTTTTTTGTCGAGCGTCTGGTCCAGCCCGCCATACAGGAAATCGAGCCATGAGCAACGCAGGCCTACGTATGTATAGCAAGGCGCAAGCCATGGACGCTCAGCATCAGTTGATTGAACGTTACGCGCCGCTTGTCAAACGTATCGCCTACCACTTGCTGGCCAGACTGCCGGCAAACGTTCAGGTCGACGACCTGATTCAGGCCGGCATGCTCGGCCTGCTGGAAGCATCGAAGAAATATGACGCCAGCAAAGGCGCCAGTTTCGAAACCTTTGCCGGTATCCGCATTCGTGGCTCCATGCTCGATGAGGTGCGCAAAGGCGACTGGGCCCCCCGTTCGGTCCATCGAAATAGCCGCATGGTCAGTGATGCAATTCGAAAAATTGAAGCCAGAACGGGTCGAGACGCTAAAGATCAGGAGGTTGCTGCCGAACTCCAATTGAGTCTCGAAGATTACTACGGCATTCTTGGCGACACTTTGGGCAGTCGCCTGTTCAGTTTTGACGACCTTTTACAGGACGGTGAGCAGGGCGGATTGCAGGAAGACGTCAATAGTCATCATCCCGGCCCTTCGCGTGAGCTGGAAGACGAGCGCTTTCAAAGCGCACTGGCAGACGCCATCGGCAATCTGCCGGAGCGTGAACGCCTGGTCTTGTCGCTGTACTACGACGAAGAGCTGAACCTCAAGGAAATTGGTGAGGTGCTTGGGGTGAGTGAGTCTCGGGTAAGCCAGTTACACAGCCAGTGTGCCGCTCGTTTGCGGGCGCGGCTGAGTGAGTGGCGGGCGAAGTAAACAGATTTCTGGCGCGCCAGAGCAAAGTTGCATATTGCTGGAAAGCGGGCCAATCAGCCGGTTTCTTGATTAAGGGGCGTGCCCATCAGTTGGGTGCGTTTGGGACTGTTCGGAGGTCGACTTGGACAAAAATATGAAAATCCTCATCGTTGATGACTTTTCAACGATGCGTCGGATTATTAAGAACCTGCTGCGCGATTTGGGGTTCACCAACACTGCTGAAGCGGATGATGGCGTAACCGCCTTGCCGATGCTGCAGAGCGGTAGTTTCGACTTTTTGGTAACAGACTGGAACATGCCTGGCATGAGCGGCATTGATTTGCTGCGTGCCGTGCGCGCGGATGAGCGCCTCAAGGGTATGCCGGTATTGATGGTGACGGCTGAAGCCAAGCGTGACCAGATTATCGAGGCAGCGCAGGCCGGCGTTAACGGCTACGTGGTCAAACCTTTCACCGCTCAAGTGCTGAAAGAAAAAATCGAGAAAATCTTTGAGCGAGTCAACGGCTGATCCACGCCGCGAGGTTGCAATGGAATACCAGGACTCCAGTAAGGCTGGTTTTGAATCAGCTTTAAAGCTTAACGCCGGCCAATTAGTCGACAGCCTAGAAAAAGGCGACATTGGCGAGGCCGTGCAACTCATCAATGAGCTTAACAAGACGCGCGACCGTGGCCTGTTTCACGAAGTCGGCAAGCTGACGCGTGAGCTGCACAATGCCATCGTCAACTTCAAGCTCGACCCGCGCTTGCCTCATGCCAGCGAAGTCTCACAAATTGCCGACGCCACTGAGCGTCTCAATTACGTGGTGACGATGACGGAGAAAGCTGCCAATCGGACCATGGATCTGGTCGAACTGAGCAGCCCTTTAGTCACGCAGGTCAGCACCGAGGCGCAAACCCTCAGCGAAGATTGGGGGCGCTTCATGCGCCGCGAAATGGACGCTGATGGTTTTCGTGAGCTCACCCGCCGAATCGAGCAGTTCCTTGCCCGCACTGCGCAGGATGGCGCAGCGGTTTCAGGGCACTTGAATGACATTTTGTTGGCGCAGGATTATCAGGATCTCACCGGTCAGGTCATCAAACGTGTGACTCAGCTGGTTACCGAAGTTGAAAGCAACCTGTTGAATCTGATGCTCATGGCCAGCCGCGTAGACCGTTTTGCCGGTATCGAACACGGCGAAATTTCAGGGTCTGAGAAGGCTCACAAAGAAAAAAGTGCAAGTCACGGTGAAGGTCCGCAGATTCATGCCGATAAGCTTGATGACGTTGCATCCTGTCAGGACGACGTCGACGATTTGTTATCAAGCTTAGGGTTTTAGGAGCAGGTCCATTATGAGCTTCGGCGCCGATGAAGAAATCCTCCAGGATTTCCTGGTAGAGGCCGGCGAGATTCTCGAGCAGCTGTCTGAACAGCTGGTAGAGCTTGAAAGCCGCCCTGACGATATGAACCTGTTGAACGCGATTTTTCGCGGGTTTCATACCGTAAAAGGTGGTGCGGGCTTTCTCCAGCTGAATGCGTTGGTTGAGTGCTGTCACATTGCCGAGAACGTCTTCGACATCCTGCGCAAGGGTGAGCGTCGCGTCGACTCTGAATTGATGGACGTCGTGCTGGAGGCATTGGACACCGTCAATGCCATGTTTGACCAAGTGCGTGAAGGCGCCGAGCTGACCCCGGCAACGCCCGAACTGCTCGCGGCTTTGGCCAATCTTGCCCAGCCACAAGAACTGTTGAACGAAGAAGCCCCAGCCCCAGTTACAGAACACGTTGTGGCAGGCAACCCTGCGGCAGCCGAAGCTGTGGCAGCCGATGATGTGGCAGGCACCCCTGCGGCAGCCGATGCTGTTATTGCCGACGATGAATTCGAGCAGCTGCTCAGCGCATTGGCAGACAACGCAGCGCAGGCGCAAAAAGCGCCAGCCAGCCCGGTAGCCAGTGCGGCGCAACCGTCAGCCAGTGATGAAATCACCGATGACGAGTTCGAGTCGTTACTCGACCAGCTGCACGGTAAAGGCCAATTTGTGGCCAACGCAGGCGGTCAGCCTGTTAAGGCTCAGCAGGATGACGATGTAGCCGTGGCCGATGCGCCCGACGAAATCACCGACGACGAATTCGAAGCCCTGCTCGATCAGTTGCACGGCAAAGGTCAATTCGCCAGCGGAGCTGCCCCAGCACTGGCTGCCACAGGGTTGCCTGCCACAGCTTCGGCTGCCAGTACGCCGAGTGAACCAGTGGCCCCGGTTGCTGCCAGCAGCGCGGCGAGCGCTGATGAAATCAATGACGATGAATTTGAAGCGCTGCTGGATGAACTGCACGGCAAAGGCAAGTTCTCGGAAACGCCAGCCGTCAGCGCCGCCCCCGTTGCTGCCAAGGCGGTAGAAAAGCCAGCGGCCAAGCCTGCAGCAAAACCAGTTGCTGCTGTGCCAGCTAAAGCTCCAGCGCCTGAAAAAGCTGCACCGGTCAATGAGGCCGAAACCACTGTGCGGGTGGACACGGCCCGGCTTGATGAAATCATGAACATGGTTGGCGAGCTGGTGTTGGTGCGTAACCGGCTGGTGCGTCTGGGTTCGACCAGCAGCGACGAGGCGATGGCCAAAGCCGTATCGAATCTCGATGTTGTCACCGCAGACCTGCAATCCGCGGTGATGAAAACCCGCATGCAACCGATCAAGAAAGTCTTTGGACGTTTCCCGCGACTGGTTCGTGACCTGGCGCGTAGCCTGAAAAAGGAAATCTCGCTTGAGTTGATCGGTGAAGAAACCGACCTCGACAAGAACCTCGTTGAAGCCCTGGCTGATCCGCTGGTTCACTTGGTGCGCAATGCGGTTGACCACGGTATTGAAACCCCGGAAGAGCGTGTGGCTGCGGGCAAATCGCGCGGCGGTAAAGTGGTGCTCTCGGCCGAACAGGAAGGCGATCATATCCTTCTGGTCATCAGCGATGATGGCAAGGGAATGGATGCTGATGTGCTGCGCCGCAAGGCTGTCGAGAAAGGCTTGCTGGAGAAGGAAGCGGCCGACCGGCTCAATGAATTTGAATGCTACAACCTGATCTTCGCCCCGGGCTTCTCGACTAAAACCGAGATTTCCGATGTGTCCGGTCGCGGTGTTGGCATGGATGTGGTGAAAACCAAGATCAGCCAGCTCAACGGCACGGTCAACGTGTTCTCGGTCAAGGGTCAGGGCTCGCGGATCGTCATCAAGGTGCCGTTGACGCTGGCGATCATGCCAACGCTGATGGTCATGCTGGCCAATCAGGCGTTTGCGTTCCCGCTGGTCAACGTCAACGAAATTTTCCACCTCGACCTGTCGCGCACCAATGTGGTGGACGGTCAGGAAATGGTCATCGTCCGTGACAAGGCATTGCCACTGTTCTATCTCAAGCGCTGGCTCGTTGGCCAGGCGGCTCACGAAGAGCAGGTTGAAGGCCATGTGGTGATTCTGACTGTGGGTAATCAGCGCGTCGGCTTTGTTGTCGATCAGTTGGTCGGGCAGGAAGAAGTGGTTATCAAGCCGTTGGGCAAAATGCTTCAGGGCACGCCGGGCATTTCCGGGGCGACCATTACTGGCGACGGTCGAATCGCGCTGATCCTCGATGTGCCGAGCATGCTCAAGCGCTACGCCCGTCGTTCCTGATCGCGCCTGTAGGGCAGTGGATGCGGCGCGGTTAAATTTGGCAGGACTGATCTGCAGTGGATTCAGGCAGATTATTAGGAGTGGGTATGGCGGTTAAGGTATTGGTTGTTGATGACTCCGGTTTTTTCCGCCGGCGGGTGTCCGAGATTCTTTCGGCTGACCCGAACATCATGGTTATCGGCACCGCTACCAACGGCCGCGAGGCAATCGATCAGGTGCTGGCGTTGAAGCCGGACGTGGTCACCATGGATTACGAAATGCCGATGATGGACGGCATTACCGCCGTGCGTAACATCATGCAGCGGTGCCCGACGCCGGTGTTGATGTTCTCGTCGCTGACCCATGAAGGCGCTCGCGTCACCCTCGATGCGCTGGACGCAGGTGCCGTCGACTTCTTGCCTAAGAACTTTGAAGACATCTCGCGCAATCCCGAGAAGGTCAAGCAATTGCTTTGCGAGAAAGTGCATAGCATTGCCCGCAGCAATCATCGCTCCATGGCCCGGCTGACCACGCAGAGCGCAGCGCCTGCCGCTGCACACACACCAGCCCCTGCCGTGCGCACGCCGCCGAGTGCAGCGGTTGCTCGTCCTGCAATCACGCCTACAAGCGCCACATCGGCACCTGCTGCGCGGCATTCTGTGGCCGTTAAGCGCAAGGCCTACCGTCTGGTTGCTATCGGTACGTCCACTGGTGGGCCGGTTGCTTTGCAGCGCGTACTGACGCAGCTGCCGGCAAATTTTCCGGTGCCGATCGTGCTGATCCAGCATATGCCGGCGGCCTTCACCAAGGCCTTTGCCGAGCGCCTCGACAAGCTCTGCAAGATCAGCATCAAAGAGGCCGAGGAGGGCGATATATTGCGTCCGGGTCTCGCCCTGCTGGCGCCAGGTGGCAAGCAGATGATGATTGATAATCGCGGCACGGTGCGCATTCTGCCAGGCGATGAGCGCGTCAATTACAAACCCTGTGTGGACATCACCTTCGGCTCTGCCGCGCGCACCTATCACGATAAGGTGCTGGCGGTTGTGTTGACCGGCATGGGCGCTGATGGCCGCGAAGGCGCACGTCTGCTTAAGCAGGGCGGCAGCCAGGTGTGGGCGCAGGATGAAGCCAGTTGCGTGATTTACGGCATGCCGATGGCCGTGGTCAAAGCCAACCTCACCGATGCAATTTTGCCGCTGGATGACATTGGCCGGCATATTGTCGAGGCCTGCCTGTAATGGACGTCCTCAGCCTCATCGGGATTGTGCTTGCTGCCGTGGCAATACTCGGCGGCAACTTTCTCGAGGGCGGCCATGCCAGCGCGCTGCTCAACGGCCCGGCGGCGTTGATTGTAATCGGCGGCACGCTGGGCGCTGCGTTACTGCAGACGCCGATGCCGGTTTTCAAGCGGGCGCTGGTGATTGTGCGCTGGATATTCATCGCGCCGGCCATCGATCTAGCAGGCGGGATTGATCGCGTGGTCGGCTGGAGCATGGTGGCGCGCAAGGAAGGCTTGCTCGGGCTTGAGGTGTTGGCCGATGGCGAGCCAGATCCTTATGCGCGCAAAGGCTTGCAACTGCTGGTGGACGGCGTTGAGCCCGAATTGATTCGAAGCATTCTTGAAGTCGATTTGTACACCCAGGAAGGGCGCGATATTCAGGCGGCCAAGTTTTTCGAGTGCATGGGCGGCTATGCGCCGACTATCGGTATCATTGGCGCTGTGATGGGGCTGATCCACGTGATGGGCAATCTGGCGGACCCGAGCATGCTCGGCAGCGGTATTGCCGTGGCGTTCGTGGCGACCATTTACGGTGTTGGCTTCGCCAATTTATTGCTGCTGCCAATCGCCAACAAGCTTAAAGCGATCGCCATGCGCCAGTCGCGTTACCGCGAAATGTTGCTCGAAGGGTTGTTGTCTATTTCCGAAGGCGAAAACCCGCGCGCCATCGAACTCAAGCTCCAGGGCTTCATGGACTGATCGGCTCAGGGAGTTGGCTATGGCGCGGCGTCGGCATCACGAAGAACACGAAAATCACGAGCGATGGCTGGTTTCCTATGCGGATTTCATCACCTTGCTGTTCGCCTTTTTTGTGGTGATGTATTCGATCTCGTCGGTTAACGAGGGTAAATACAAGATTCTCTCGGAAACCCTGACGGGCGTGTTCAATCATCCCGAACGCTCAATTGTGCCGATTGCTGTCGGCGAGTCGCGGCCGAAAACCACTTCGATGGATCAGGCCATCAGTAATCAGAATGGTGCGGACGACAACACCGAGAGCAGCAGTAATCAGCTCACGGTGATTGCGCAAAGCGTGCGCGAGGCATTTGCCGATCTGATTGATGCCGACCAGTTGCAAGTGCGGGGCAATGAGTTGTGGATCGAAATCGAACTGCGCTCAAGCCTGTTGTTTGGCAGCGGTGATGCGCTGCCAAACGATGCGGCCTTTTCGATTGTGGATAAAATTGCCAAAATATTGGCACCCTATGCCAACCCGATTCATGTCGAAGGTTTCACCGATGACCGGCCCATCAACACCATGCAGTTTCCGAGCAACTGGGAATTGTCGTCGGCGCGTGCCGCGAGCATCGTGCAGATACTGGCCATGAATGGAGTGAGTCCGGGACGCATGGCCGCTGTGGGCTATGCAGAGTTCCAGCCCATCGCCGACAACACTACCGCCGAGGGGCGTGCGCGCAACCGGCGGGTGGTGTTGGTTATTTCACGCAATTTGGATGTTCGCCGCAGCGTAAGTGGAGTCGGCAGTGCCAATGCCAAGCCTGATTCCACGCTCAAACGCGCTGGCATGCAACCTGCAACAGTCTCGTCGAAGGAGCCGGCAAATGCGGCTTCACAGCATGTAGACGTCAACCCTCCGTCGCCAGTTCTCGACCGGCCGGTGCCAGAGTCGAGAGGATAAATACAATGAGAGTTTGGGCTGTAGCCAATCAAAAAGGTGGAGTCGGCAAGACCACCACGTCCATCGCTCTGGCGGGTTTGCTGGCGGATGCTGGCAAGCGCGTGGTGGTGGTCGATCTCGATCCGCATGGCTCGATGACCAGCTATTTCGGGCATGATCCCGATAGCCTTGAGCACAGCACGTTCGATCTGTTCCTCAATCAGGGCAATGTGCCTGAAGGTTTGCCCCAGCAATTACTGCTGCCAACCAGTCACGAGCGGATTTCGTTGCTGCCGTCGAGTACTGCGCTGGCCACACTGGAACGGCAGTCGCCGGGGCAGAACGGTCTGGGCCTGGTGGTCTCGAAAAGTCTGGCGCAGCTGTGGGGCGATTTTGACCATGCCATCATTGACAGCCCGCCATTGCTTGGCGTGTTGATGGTCAACGCGTTGGCGGCCAGCCAGCAGTTGGTGATTCCGGTGCAGACCGAATTCCTCGCGGTCAAGGGGCTGGAGCGGATGGTCAGCACGCTGGCCATGATTAACCGCTCACGCCGTCAGGCATTGCCGTTCACCATCGTGCCAACATTGTTTGATCGTCGCACTCAGGCGTCCATGACCACGCTGCGCCAATTGCGCAACAGCTACCCCGAGAACCTGTGGCAGGCATACATTCCGGTGGATACTCGTTTGCGCGACGCCAGCCGTGCCGGCGTCACGCCTTCGCAGTTTGATCACAAGAGCCGCGGTGCGCTGGCTTACAAGGCGCTGCTTAAACACCTGCTCGAACAGCACGTGCGTGAAAAGGTAGCCTGAGTGGCAAACAATAGTGTGTGTCGGCCCTCAAGAATTTACTGCAACCTGCCGATAGCTGTTGCAAGTCAACTCTGTGAATTCGAACCATGAATCGTACCTTGCCCACTGCAACCAGGCCTCAAGTGGCCTTGCAGTCTTATCTCGACAGCTTGCTGCAAGAGGCCGTTATCGAGCTGGACAGCGGCAGTGAGTTGGCGGATTTCGAAGCCGCAGTGCTGGAAGAGCAATTGCGCGACGCCGAGCGCCTGCTCGAAAGCGTAGCGCCGGTCAGTGCGCCGCTGATACGTCCGGTCGAGTTGAGCCTGGTGACGGTGGCCGAAGAGCCGCCGGTTGCAGCACCGATCCCGATGCCGGCTCCGGCCGCCAGTGAGTATCTGGCAGTCGCCGAACAAGCGCCGGCGCTTGAGGCGCCGCTGATTGACTTCAACCTCAACAATGAAGTGCCGGCCAGCCTTACGGTCGATTGGGATGAGCGTCCGCAGTGGGCTGAAGAGCCCTTTGAATGTCTGCTGTTCGAAGTCGGCGGCCTGACTCTGGCCGTGCCGCTGGTGTGTCTCGGTTCGATTTATCCGCTGGCGGGGCAGGAACTGACGCCGCTGTTTGCTCAGCCGGACTGGTTCCTCGGCTTGCTGCCGTGTCAGGCCGGTAACTTGCGGGTACTGGATACGGCGCGTTGGGTGATGCCCGAGCGCTATCGCGATGAGTTACGCGAAACGCTGCAGTACGTGATTTCAATTCAAGGTTTTGAATGGGGGCTGGCCGTGCATCAGGTCAGTCGCTCGATCCGTCTCGATCCCGATCAGGTCAAGTGGCGCTCGCAAAGGGTCCAGCGGCCATGGTTGGCGGGAACGGTTATTGAACATATGTGCGCGTTGCTGGATGTCGCCGCGCTGGCCAAGCTGATCGAAAGCGGCAATGCCCAGCGAGCACTGGCCGGAAACGGTTGACGGAGTATTGCGCGCGACCTGACAAAGGTCGGCGCAACCTGATAATTGACTGCGGGGTTTAACCGCGAATGCCGCTCAGGCGGCTTGTGATGAGGTCTGAATTATGAACAAAAGTGCAGCGCAAAGTGCTGATGATCCCATCCTGCAGTGGGTAACATTCCGCCTCGATAACGAGAGCTACGGCATCAACGTGATGCAGGTTCAAGAGGTGCTGCGTTACTCTGAAATTGCCCCGGTACCGGGCGCACCGAGCTATGTGCTGGGCATCATCAACCTGCGCGGCAACGTGGTGACGGTGATCGACACGCGTCAGCGTTTTGGCTTGCAGCCAAGCGAAGTGACCGACAACACCCGTGTGGTGATCATCGAGGCCGACAAGCAAGTGGTCGGTATCCTGGTCGATTCGGTTGCCGAGGTGGTGTATCTGCGCCAATCTGAAATTGAAACCGCGCCGAATGTGGGCAATGATGAGTCGGCAAAGTTCATCCAGGGCGTGTGCAACAAGAACGGCGAATTGCTGATTCTGGTTGAACTGGACAAGATGATGAGCGAAGAAGAGTGGTCTGAACTGGAGTACATCTGAGTGATGGTAACGAGTGCGCTGGTAGCGCTGGCCTGCCTATGCCTGATTCTTGTCGGCGTTTGCACCAGCCTGCATGTACGCCTCAAGCGCGCCCTGCAACAGCAGGCCGAGCGTGATGGCGTGCGTGATCAGCGCATCAAGGAGTTGTCGAAGCGCCTCGACGCGTATCTGACCGGCAGCATCACCATGGGTGAAGAGCTGCATGAGTTACGTCAGATCGTCGCGCCAATTCCCGACAAGCTCAGCCAGATCGAACAGCGTAATCCCAGCAGCCTGTCCTTCACGCAGGCCGCAAGGCTCGCCGGAATGGGTGCCAGTGTGGACGACCTGACCTTGTCCTGTGGTTTGAGCAAGGCTGAGGCTGAGCTGGTCGCCAAGTTGCATCAGTCGCGCCAAGCCAATCGCTGACGCACACAGCTTTTTCCAGTGCCTTTAGTCCACCAGGCTCTTAGCCTGCTCGGCAGGTGCGCTTTTTATTCCTTTACGTAGCGGTCCTACCCCCTAAGCTGAACCTGTGTGAAACCAACACGGGAGCAAGCTCATGCGCGCAATGGTTATTGTCGCAGTCCTCCTGCTCGGCTGGTCTACTGTGAATGCGCAGGAAGCCCCGGCGCAAGTACCTGGTGCGGTTACCGTCAACGTTTTGCAGGCGCGTTATCTGTATGAGCAGGGCGCTTTGTTCGTTGATGTTCGCCCACAGCGTGAGTGGCTCTGGGGGCATGTTAATGGCGCCGTACAACTGGGGTTGGCGGACGAGTTCAAGAGCCTTAAACAGCCCAATTTGCCGCGCGAAATCGCCTTGGTCATTTACTGCGAGAGTGAGATTTGCAGTGCTGGTGCGCAGGCCGCCAAGCTCGCCGTAAGCTGGGGCTACAGCCAGGTTTACTACTTCCGCGAAGGCTATTTTGCCTGGCAGTTACTGGATTTTCCGCTGGCCAAGGGCTTTGAAGAGCCCAACGGGCTTATTGCTCAGGCGACTCGGGTGGCGCATTGAGCAGCAGTTGTGAATTGGCTTCGGGTTGCTCAGCGTTAAAGCCGGCCGGGCTTTTGCCTTGCAGATACCAGGCAAAGGCAATGATCTCGGCAATGCAGCGGTACAACTCGGCGGGTATCGCATCTCCCAGCTCCAGGCGCGCCAATAGTCTGACCAGTTCAGCGTTCTCGTAAATCGGAATCTCATGCTCGCGGGCAATGGCCAGAATGGTCTCCGCCAGTTGGTCATCGCCTTTGGCTGAGAGAGTCGGGGCGTTGAGGCCGTCGTAGGTGAGAGCAATGGCTTGGCGAGGGTTGCTCATGCGGTTTCATCCACCCAGCGTTGTTCCAGTGTCGTGCGCGCACCCTGCGGCGCCGTGCCTTGCTTGCACGCCAATTCCCTGACTTGCAGCCCCGCTGCCAACAGGCGCTCGCGCAGGTTGTCGAGTTCGCTGTCGATCAATAGTGCGGTGTCACTCTGCTGCGCCCACAAACAACCCGACAAACTGCCAAACGCCAACTGCGCCTGAACATGGATCGGCCCGAGTGGCGGAATATCGAACGCCAACTCGACCTTCCACAGGGTTTCCCGCGGCTCATCGGTTTGGCTTTGCTGCTGTTGCTGGTCCTGCTGAACCTTGATCTGCACCGGATAGAACTCCTGCGCGTGACGCATCGGTACTTCCAGTTGCCAGGTGGTCAGTAAATTGCCATCCGGGCCGATCTGGCTTTGTGCAAGGCTTGAAAGCTGGTGCGTCTGCAGGCGGGAAATCGCGGCTGCCGCCAGTTTGAGCAGGGCTTCGAGGTCGGCTTCTTCCTCACCATTGAGCGCTGCACCCGCATGCAGCGGGAAACTCAAGGCCTGTTGGCGGCTGTTGGACTGCGCCAGATTACCCAGAATATTGCGTGCGAACGCCGGTAAGGCTTGCGACAGCGCCGTGCTTGCCGCTGCATTGGCGGGGAGCAGTGGCGCCGGATTGGTCAGGTTGGGCTGCAGTTGGCCGAGCAGGCGCAGCAAATTGGCTTTGAGGTCGGTGGGCAACTGCTGGGTTTGCCCGCCGAGCAGCTTGCTCTCCAGAAACAGCCCGCTGTTTTCCAGTGCGCCGCTCAGGCCCTTGGCGGTGCTCAACTGGCTGCTGTCGGGCAGGGCGGCGAATAATTTGTCGATACTGCTGCGCAGGCCTTCACTCAAACCGGGTTGGCTGTTCAGGCTTTGCATGGTTTTCAGCAGGCCATCCAGCGAGCCCTGGC
Source organism: Pseudomonas marincola (assembly GCF_900682675.2). Taxonomy (NCBI): domain Bacteria; kingdom Pseudomonadati; phylum Pseudomonadota; class Gammaproteobacteria; order Pseudomonadales; family Pseudomonadaceae; genus Pseudomonas; species Pseudomonas marincola. The sequence goes on from NZ_LR215729.2 coordinate 1,781,828, forward strand.
GCGTCTGTTGGCCGCCAAGGTGCTGGTTCAACGCCAGCTGGTCGAGCCGCGAGCCCAGCGGAATGAAATTCAGGGCCTGTGCACCTTTTACTTCGGCGCTGAGCAGGCTGCCCGGTTGCAGCGCCAGGTTGGTTTCAAGGTTGAGTGTGCGTCCCGCCAGCGCCGAGTTAAGCAGCATAACCACAGTCTTGAACACTGCCTGCGGGCCCGTTTGCCCCGGCAGGGCTTCACGGCTGAGCACCTTGCCCTGAAGCAGGGTGCCAACCGGTAATTGATTGAGGTCCAGCTGGCCAAGGGGTTTCTCCGCGCTGCCCTGCAAGAGCACGCTCAGGCGGGTATCGGACAGGGCTGTGACCGCGGTATTCAGGCCGAGTGCCAGCGGGCGAGAAGAAGTCGCTTCAAGGGTTGTTTGCCGTCCACTCTCGAGGGTCAGCTTGAGCAATACCTGAAAGCTCTGTTCGATCGACTTGACTCCCATCACTTCGGCCTTGGCGGTCTCGCCGCTGGCCAGCAAGCCGCCCAGCGGTTGCAGCAGTTTCAGCGTCTGCGCAACATTCTGCGCGGCGCTGCGAGCAGTGGCTGGTGACGGGGTGGCTGGGCGAGGGCCGCTGATTTCGGTCATGGTGGGTTACAACCTTTTGGAAATGGCCCTGCGGTGGTGCAGGCATGCTATGTATAATGCTGCGCCAATTGAGCTTGGAGCCTTAGCATGTTAACGGCTACCAGTCTGCCAACTTGAATCAAATTTGGGTATCAATGCCTTGACCCGCGCCCTGATAGAAGCTGAAGCCATCGCCTGTGAGCGTGACTGGCGCATGTTGTTCGAAGATCTGCACCTGCGCCTGTTACCGGGCGAGATGCTGCAGGTTTCCGGCCCAAACGGCAGTGGTAAAACCAGCCTGCTGCGTCTGCTGGCGGGTTTGATGCAGCCGACAGCCGGACACATTCGGCTCAACGGGCAGGCGCTGGACGGCCAGCGCAACGAACTGACGAGCAATCTGTTGTGGATTGGTCATGCCGCCGGAATCAAAGGTTTGCTCACCGCCGAAGAGAATCTGGCCTGGCTTTGCGCATTGCACAGCCCGGTGGAGCGCAGCCAGATCTGGCAAGCGCTGGAGGCGATCGGCCTGCGCGGTTTTGAAGATGTGCCGTGCCATACGTTGTCTGCCGGCCAACAGCGCCGGGTTGGCCTGGCGCGTTTATACCTGCCAGGCCCTGAATTGTGGATTCTCGATGAGCCGTTCACCGCGCTGGATAAACGCGCTGTGACCCAGTTGGAGCAGCATCTTGCCGACCACTGTGAAAAGGGCGGTGCCGTGGTGCTGACCACTCACCACACCTTGGCCATCAAGGCGCAGGGTTATCGTGAGCTTGATCTGGGATTGCGCGCCGCATGAGTAACGTTTTCAGCCTTTTACTCGCCCGCGAATCGCGCTTGCTGTTTCGTCGTCCGGCGGAGCTGGCAAACCCGCTGGTATTCTTCGCAATCGTTATTGCACTGTTTCCGCTTGCTGTCGGCCCCGAGACCGAACTGCTGCAAAATATTTCCCCGGGGCTGATCTGGGTAGCGGCCCTGCTGGCCGTGCTGCTCTCGCTGGACGGGCTTTTCCGCAGTGATTTCGAGGATGGCTCACTGGAACAGTGGGTCCTTTCGCCGCACCCCCTGCCACTATTGGTTCTGGCTAAAGTGCTGGCACACTGGGCTTTTTCCGGGTTGGCGCTGGTCGTTTTGGCGCCGTTGCTGGCCATGATGCTGGGCTTGCCCGTGCGTTGCCTGCCGGTGCTGTTGATATCGCTGCTGTTGGGCACGCCGATACTGAGCCTGCTGGGTGCGGTCGGTGCGGCGCTCACGGTTGGGCTCAAGCGTGGCGGATTGTTGCTGGCGCTGCTGATCTTGCCGCTGTACATCCCCGTATTGATTCTGGGCACGGGTGCGCTGCAGGCGAGTTTGCAGGGTTTGCCGGCGGTCGGGCAGCTGCTCTGGTTGGCTTGCCTGACCGCACTGGCCGTAACATTTACACCTTTTGCCATTGCCGCCGGACTTAAGATAAGTGTTGCAGAATAGACAACACAGCTAACGTCCTGCGGCCTTGTGTGCCGGTGGGAAGCTCCACCGAATAACTGAAGAACTGATGAGTAAATAGATGAACTGGACGTGGTTTCATAAACTCGGCTCACCTAAATGGTTCTACGAGATCAGTGGCCGTTGGCTGCCCTGGTTGGCTGTCGCGGCTGGCGTCCTGATGGTCGTCGGACTTGTCTGGGGGCTGGCGTTTGCGCCGCCCGAACGGTATCAGGGTGACAGCTACCGGATCATCTACATCCACGTGCCGGCTGCATTCCTTGCGCAGGCCTGTTACATCACCATGGCGCTGGCCGGCGCCGTAAGCCTTATCTGGAAAATGAAGCTGGCCGATGTGGCCCTGCAACAAGCCGCGCCGATTGGCGCCTGGCTGTGTTTTATCGCGTTGGTCACCGGCGCCATCTGGGGTAAACCCACATGGGGCACATATTGGGTCTGGGATGCGCGACTGACCTCGATGCTGATCCTGCTGTTCCTGTACTTCGGCGTCATTGCACTCGGCCAGGCAATCAGTAATCGTGACAGCTCGGCCAAGGCCTGTGCGGTTCTGGCGCTGGTGGGCGCTGTGAATATCCCGATCATCCAGAAGTCGGTCGAGTGGTGGAATACCCTGCATCAGCCGGCGACCTTCAAGATTACCGGCAAGGCCAGCATGAGCGCCGAAATGTGGTTGCCGCTATTGATCTCGGTGCTGGGTTTTTATTGTTTCTTTGTGGTTGTGCTGTTGCTGCGCATGCGCCTTGAAGTACTCAAGCGCGAGTCGCGGAGCAGTTGGGCCAAGGCAGAAGTTATTCGTCAGGTGGAGGCGCGCTCATGAGTTTCGACTCCTTCCAGGATTTTCTGGCAATGGGCAAACATGGAGCCTACGTCTGGTCGGCGTATGGCATCAGTCTGGCGGTTGTCGCGTTGAATATAGCCATGCCGATTCTAGCTAAACGGCGTTATCTGCAAGACGAGGCGCGCCGTTTGCGCCGGGAGAAAAAATCGTGAACGCGGTCCGTAAAAAGCGTCTGTATATTGTTCTGGCTCTGGTTGCCGGCGTCGGTATTGCTGTTGCACTGGCGTTGTCGGCGCTGCAGGAAAATATCAACCTGTTCTACACCCCGACGCAAATCGCCAACGGTGAAGCACCAACCGGTTCGAGAATTCGCGCCGGTGGCATGGTTGAGGAAGGATCGCTGAAACGCTCGGGTGATTCATTGAGCAATGAATTCGTCGTAACCGATTTTGCCAAGAGCGTGACTATTCGTTATCACGGCATTCTCCCGGACCTGTTCCGTGAAGGGCAGGGCATTGTTGCGCTGGGCAAACTCAATGCGGACGGCGTGCTTGAGGCCGATCAGGTATTGGCCAAGCACGATGAACAGTACATGCCGCCCGAGGTGACCAAAGCCCTCAACGAAAGCGGCAAGTTGAAACCACAGACCAAAGAGGGCGGAGCATGAGCAGCAGTCTGATGATCCCGGAACTTGGCCATCTGGCCATGATTCTGGCGCTGTGCATGGCGCTGGTGCAGGCCACCCTGCCGATGATTGGTGCCTGGCGGGGTGATCGGCAGTGGATGAGTCTGGCCCAGCCAGCCGCCTGGGGCCAGTTTGCCTTTCTGCTGTTCTCATTTGCGTGCCTGACCTATGCCTTCATGGTCGATGACTTCTCGGTGCGCTACGTTGCCAGCAACTCCAACAGCGCACTGCCGTGGTACTACAAGTTCAGCGCCGTGTGGGGCGCTCACGAAGGTTCATTGCTGCTCTGGGCGCTGATCCTTGGTGGCTGGACCTTTGCGGTGTCGGTCTTCTCGCGCCAGTTGCCGGAAGAAATGCTCGCCCGTGTACTCGGTGTGATGGGCATGATCAGCGTTGGCTTCCTGCTGTTTCTGATCATCACCTCCAACCCGTTTGCACGCTTGCTGCCGAATATCCCGGCAGATGGTCGTGACCTCAATCCGCTGCTGCAGGACTTTGGCCTGATCATTCACCCGCCGATGCTCTACATGGGCTATGTCGGTTTCTCGGTCGCCTTCGCCTTCGCCATTGCGGCGTTGCTCGGCGGCAAGCTGGACGCTGCATGGGCGCGCTGGTCGCGGCCGTGGACGATCATTGCCTGGGCATTTCTCGGCATAGGCATCGCGCTCGGTTCCTGGTGGGCGTATTACGAGCTTGGCTGGGGCGGCTGGTGGTTCTGGGACCCGGTAGAGAATGCCTCGTTTATGCCGTGGTTGGTCGGCACCGCGCTGATTCACTCGTTGGCGGTTACCGAAAAGCGTGGCGTGTTCAAAAGCTGGACCGTGCTGTTGGCCATCGCCGCGTTCTCGCTGAGCCTGCTCGGTACGTTCCTCGTGCGCTCGGGCGTGCTTACTTCGGTGCACGCGTTCGCCACAGACCCGGAGCGCGGGGTGTTTATCCTGGCGTTCCTGCTGGTCGTCGTAGGCGGCTCGCTGGCCTTGTTTGCAGTGCGTGCGCCGGTGGTTAAAAGTCAGGTCGGTTTTGCGCTGTGGTCACGGGAAACCTTCCTGCTGATCAACAACCTGATCTTGGTCGTCACGGCGGCAATGATTCTGCTCGGCACCCTGTATCCGTTGGTGCTGGATGCCATGACCGGCGCCAAATTGTCGGTCGGCCCGCCTTACTTCAATGCCTTGTTCGTGCCGTTGATTGGCTTGCTGATGGCCGTGCTGGCGGTAGGCGTGCTGGTGCGCTGGAAAGACACGCCGGTGAAGTGGCTGGTCAGCATGCTGCTGCCGGTTGCGCTGGCCAGTGCGGTGTTGGCGGTTATTGCCACGCTGCTGCTGGGCGACTTCAACTGGTCGGTACTGGCTGTGTTCATGCTGTCGGCGTGGGTGGTGTTGGCGGGCGTGCGCGACATTCTCGACAAAACCCGGCACAAGGGTTTGCTCAAAGGATTGCCGGGGCTGGGCCGCAGCTATTGGGGCATGCAGATGGCCCACTTCGGCCTGGCGGTCTGCGCCATGGGCGTGGTGCTGACCAGCGTTGGCAACTTCGAGCGTGACCTGCGCATGGCGCCGGGTGACTCGGTTGACATGGGCCACTACCAGTTCGTGTTTGAGGGCGCTGCCCATCGCGAAGGCCCGAATTTCCAGGCTGACCGTGGCACCGTGCGGGTACTTGAAGACGGTAAGCAGATTGCCGTTCTGCACCCGGAAAAACGTTTTTATCAGGTTCAGCAGTCGATGATGACCGAAGCGGCGATTGATGCCGGCTTCACCCGCGACTTGTTCGTTGCCTTGGGCGAGCCGCTGGAAAACGGCGCGTGGGCCGTGCGGGTTCAGGTTAAGCCATTTGTGCGCTGGATCTGGCTCGGCGCTTTGCTGATGGGCCTGGGCGGCTTGCTGGCTGCTGCTGACCGGCGTTATCGGGTCAAGGTCAAAACGCGCGTGCGCGAGGCGTTGGGGATGGCAGGAGCACAAGCATGAAACGACTGATTTTACTGGTGCCTCTGGCGATCTTCCTGGCTGTCGCCGTGTTTCTCTATCGCGGGTTGTTTCTCAACCCGTCTGAGCTGCCTTCGGCGCTGATCGACAAGCCGTTCCCGGGCTTTGAGCTGCCTGCAGTTGAAGGCGACAAGACTATTTCGCTGGCGGACATCAAAGGCAAACCGGCGCTGGTGAACATTTGGGCGACCTGGTGCATCTCGTGCAAAGTCGAGCATCCGGTGCTCAACGAGATTGCCAAGACTGGCGTCAATATCTACGGCGTCAATTACAAGGATGACAACGCCGCTGCGCAAAAATGGCTCAAGGAATTCCAGGACCCCTACCAACTGAATATCAGCGATCCGAAAGGCACGCTGGGTCTGGATTTGGGGGTTTATGGTGCGCCGGAAACCTTCCTGATCGACAAGAACGGCATTATCCGTCACAAGTTTGTCGGTGTGATCGACGAGTCGGTTTGGCGCGATCAGCTGGCACCGCTGTATCAGGCGCTGGTTGATGAGGGCACGCCATGAAACGTTTGCTAGCGGCCTGTGTGATTGGCCTCAGCCTGATCGGCGTGGCCAATGCGGCCATTGACACTTATGTGTTCAAGACCGACGCCGAACGCATGCGCTATCGCACGCTCACCGAAGAGCTGCGTTGCCCGAAATGCCAGAACCAGAACATTGCCGACTCGGATGCGCCGATTGCCATGGATCTGCGTGCGGAAATCTACCGCATGATGGAAGAGGGCAAGGACAACCAGCAGATCATTGATTATCTGGTCGCCCGCTACGGCAATTTCGTGCTCTACAACCCGCCAGTCACTGCGCGCACCATGCTGCTCTGGTATGGGCCAGGTGGTTTGCTGATCTGCGGCTTTATCGTGCTGGCGGTCATCCTCATCCGTCGACGTAATAAAGCCGCCGCGCCTACTGGCCTGCTTGCCGATGAGCAGCAACGTCTTGACGCCCTGTTAACTCAAGCGCCTTTGGATAAGAAAGACTGATGATTGAATTTTGGCTGTTAGCCGGCCTGCTATTAGTGGCCGCTCTGGGTTTCTTGTTGGTTCCACTGGTGCGTGGGCGTAAGGCTCAAACCGAAGAAGACCGCACTGCACTCAACGTCACGCTCTATCAGGAGCGCATGGCTGAACTCGAAAAGCAGGCAGCGGCCAACGTGTTGACTGCCGAGCAGTTGCAGGCAGGCAAAGATGAAGCCGCCCGCGAACTGCTGGCTGATACCGATGGCTTGCAAGGCAAGGGCACAACTGTGCTGGGCCGTCAGGTGCCGATTATCATCGCCTTGCTGGTGCCGTTGATGGGCTATGGCATGTATCTGCACTGGGGCGCGATTGGCGATGTCGAGCGCACGGTCGACATGGTTGAGAATCAGCCCAAGAGCATCGAGGAGATGACTGCGCGGCTTGAGAACTCCCTGAAAGAAGACCCCAACTCGGCTGAAGGCTGGTACTTCCTCGGCCGTACTTACATGGCGCAAGAGCGCGCCAGCGAGGCCGCCAAGGCTTTCGAGCGCTCCATTGAGTTGAGCAGCCGCGACCCTGCGTTACTCGGCCAATGGGCGCAGGCGTTATATTTTGCCAGTGACAAGCAATGGACCGAGCAACTGCAAAGCATAACTGACGAGGCGCTGAAGGCCGATCCGGAAGAGGCAACAAGCCTTGGACTGCTGGGTATCGCGGCGTTCGAGGAAGGCCGCTTCAACGATGCGATTGGCTATTGGGAAAAGCTGGTGGCCGTGCTGCCGCCTGAAGACCCTTCGCGTGCCGCGATTCAGGGCGGTATCGAGCGTGCGCGTGCGCAGATCAATCCGGCCGCTCAGGCTCCGGCTGTTGCCGGCGCTGATCAGCAGGCTGGGCCGCAATCGGTTGCACCGCAGTCGGCTGAGCCAGAAACTGCTGGGCCGCAAACGGCTGCCACTGACAGCGCTGCCAAGCTTAACGTCAAGGTTTCACTGGCCGCCGATCTCAAAGACAAGGTGCAGCCGGGCGACAGTGTGTTCGTCTTCGCCCGCGCCGTTTCGGGGCCACCAATGCCGTTGGCGGTCAAGCGCATGACGGTGGCAGATTTGCCAGCCGAGGTGAGTTTGTCCGACGCTGATGCAATGATGCCGATGCTGAAAATTTCCGGTTTCAAACAGGTGCAACTGGTGGCGCGCATTTCGCGTAGTGGCAATGCCCGCGAAGGCGAATGGGTGGGGCAGAGCGAACCCTTGAACAATGACACCGCCGAGTTGCAGCAACTGACCATCAACACAGCAGACACTCAAGTCCAATGAAACTGATACGTGGGGCGCTAGTCGCCGGTTTGTTGTTCGTTTCGGGGTGCGCCGTGCAGAGCACGTCGCCAGGCACTACGCCGGCTAGTCAGTTGCCGACCAAGCCGTCGCATCCGCGCTATGCACCGCCGCCTGGCGTGAGTAGCGAATGGGTGCCAAGCCTGGGCGTGTATGCCGTGGGTGGCCAGCGGGATATGTACTACCGCGAACGCACCTACTACCGCTGGAACAATGGCTGGAGCTGGGCGGTAAGCCCGAACGGCCCGTGGACTGACACCGACAGCAGCGGGATTCCGCCTGGCCTGTATCGCCAATACAGCCAGTAACGTGTTCAGGGTTCGATAAAAAACCGCACAACCTCCCGGCTGTGCGGTTTTTATATTGCTGGCAACTACGCGCAGTTATTGGCCGAATACGCCATCGCGAAAATCACGCATGGCCTGCTCGATCTCTTCGCGGCTGTTCATCACGAACGGCCCATATTGCACGATGGGCTCACCCAGCGGCTTGCCGGCAATCAGCAGCACGCGTGCGCCAGATTCGCTGTGGATAGTCAGGCTGCCGCTATCCGACAGACGCACCAAGTTGCTAGCCTTGACGCTACGGTTCGGCGTGCCCTGCAGCTGGATTTCACCTGAATACACATAGAGCATCGGGCGGATGCCGTCTGCCAGCAGCGGCGCGATGTGCGAGCCAGCCGGCAAGGCGAGATCGAACAGCTGCGGTTCGGTATGCGCACGCTGCACCGCGCCTGCCTGTTCAATGTTTGCGGTGCGCAATGTACCCGCAATCACCACGGCCTCAACACCCGCTTCGGTGGTAATGCGTGGAATGTTCTTGGCCGGTATGTCGCGATAGTCGGCGGGGTTCATCTTGTCTTTGCCTGGCAGGTTCAGCCACAACTGAAAGCCGCGCATCATGCCGTGTTCCTGTTCGGGCATTTCACTGTGAATGATCCCGCGTGCTGCGGTCATCCATTGCACGTCACCGGCTTGCAGCAAGCCGACATTGCCCAGATGGTCTTCGTGGCGCATGCGCCCTTCAAGCATGTAGGTAATGGTTTCGAAGCCGCGGTGCGGGTGCGGTGGAAAACCGGCGATGTAGTCATCGGGATTGTCGGTCGAGAACTCATCGAGCATCAGAAACGGGTCGAAGCGTTCGATACCGGCGCCACCAATTACCCGGTTTAGACGCACGCCAGCGCCATCCGATGCTGGCTGGCCGGGCTGAATACTGAGAATGGAGCGAGGGTTATCCATGTGGCACCTCCGTAGTGAGCGATGTGCCTAGCATATTCGGATATATTCGATTGATGGGTGAGTAATTTACGGCTTAGTAATCGAATAGTTTGATGGTTTGCCTTTAACCGGGTGACCTCAGTTGCCCCGGTTAAAGGCAGATACAGCATAACCTTCGGCGTTACTCGGCGATTTGCAGCTTACGTGCCTCGGTCACCACGTAGCGAATTTTCTCGTACTCGAATGGCGAGTTAAGTTGGCCGTAACGGAAGTCAGTGGTCTTGCGCAGGTCGATTGCCCACAGAGCGGTCATGGGCAGGGTGTCCATGCTGATCGAGGCAAACTCAAGGAAATCCACCGAACCTTCAGTCTCGAAGTCGACCAGCAGGCCGGTGCCATCGCGCAGGCTGGATGGGCCGAAGAACGGCAGCATCAAGTAAGGGCCGGCTGGCACACCCCAGTAACCCAGTGTTTGGCCAAAGTCTTCGCGCTGCTGGGGAATGCCCATCTTGGTCGCCGGGTCCCAGGCGCCCAATACACCAATGGTGGTGTTGAGGAGGATACGCGCGGTGGTGTCCATCGAACGCTTGACCTTGAGCTGCAACAGGCTGTTCATCAGGCCGCTGAAGTCGCGGATGTTGTTGAAGAAGTTGGTCACCCGGTCTTCGACAAAATCCGGGGTTATCCAGCGATAGCCGCGCACCGTTGGCAACAACACCCACTCATCAAAGCGGTAGTTGAAGTGGTAGATTTCCCGGTTGATCGGTTCAAACGGATCGTAGACTTCAAGTGCTTCGAGGGTTGAACGCTCAAACACGCGTTGATCCAGACCCGGTCGGAACTTGAGTTCTTGCAGCGGATTCTTGAAGCCATCGTCATCGACAGCGGGTTTTTCGCTATCAGGCTGCGCATGGGCCAGGCTGGTGGCGAGTAACAAGGACGGCAGGAGAAGATTCTTAACCACGGAAGAACTCCAGCATGGCGTCGCTGTTGACGCGGTAATTAAGGTTGCCGCAATGGCCCCCGAGCGGATAAACAGTCAGGCGATCACCAAAGGTGCTGCGCAAAAAGCCCAGATCGCCACGGCTGAGGATGATGTCGTCGGCGTTGTGCATGACCGCAATTTTCGGGCTGTTGTGCAGATAGTCCTTGAGGCTGTAGAGACTGACGTCCTGAATCAATTGATTGAGGCTGCCGCCGTCATAGCGCGCTCGCCACATGGGGATCAGCTGTTCGGTCATGTAGCAGTCGAAGTCACACGTCAGCGCACGGCGGAAATACGGCGTCATGTCGGTGCTTTTCTTGATCTTGACGTCTGGCGGGGTGATCAGCCCGCGATGGTTGAGCAGGTCTGAGGTGAAGGCGATATCGGCGGATGAGAAGCGAAATGCCGTGCCGATCAGCATCGCCATCTGCTCATCGTTCAAGGCTTCCTTGGAGCTTTGGAAGTCGGCCAGCATCGCTTCATTGATGTCGATGTAGCCCTTTTGCTTGAAGTAGCGGGTGAGCTTCTTGAAGATCAAGTCATAGAAGTTGGTGTTGTTGCTGACCCCCTTGACCTCGGTTTGCACCAGCTTGTTGAGGTTGCTGATCGAGGCGTACAGGTTCACCGGCGGGTTGAGCAGGAGCACGCGCTTGAAGTTGAAGCTGCGGCGTGTTTCATCCAGCTTGCTGACGAACGCGGCGTGCAGGCCGCCCAGGCTGTAACCGGTGAGGTAATAGTCGGTGACTTTGAGTTCCGGGTGCTGAGCACGTACCGCCTGCATGGCGCGGTAAAGATCGTCGGCATCTTCGGTGGACACGCCGGGCGTGGCGAAGCGCGAAGCCGACACCATGAAGTCATAGCTGGTGGGCGATGAGAGCTGCACCACATGGTAGCCCGCGCCATAAAACAGTTTTTTCAGGTATTCCGGCGTGCTGCTGGAGTAAGCCGCACCTGTGCCGGCAATGATGAATACAAGGGGCGCAGCGCCTTTTTGCCGGGCCAATCGGTAGCCCATCTTGGTGACCGGCCAAAAGTTGTCAGTCAACTCAAAGGCGCGCTCGGGGTGCAACTGGATCTTGTAGTCATCCTGATCAATGTCGCTGTCCTCCGGAAGCTTCGGGCGCAGAGCTTCCGGGGTGGTGGCCAGCGTGGCGGCGAACGGATTGGTGATCGGGTAGCCGTAAGTCTGTGGGTCTACATCCAGTGCTAAAACCGGCGCACTGGAAAACAGACCGCAGAGTACAGCGGCAAAGTAGAAAACACGCAGCATGGCAAAATCCTGTTTAGCAAGCAGGGCAATTTAGTTATGGATGTATGACAATCGATTAAGCAAAATGATCGCTTAGCCTGCTATTTATTGTTATAGGCAGCCAACTCACCCAAGGCCGAGCCGGTTAACCGGTAGACCGTCCATTCATCTTGCGGTACTGCGCCCAGCTTCTTGTAAAAGCCGATCGCGGGTTCATTCCAGTCGAGAACAGACCATTCCAGGCGACCGCAATTACGCTCGACGGCCAGCTTGGCCAGTGCCCCGAGCAATGCTTTGCCGAGACCGACGCCGCGCGCGGACTGCCGCACATAGAGGTCTTCAAGGTAGATGCCGGGCTTGGTCAGAAACGTCGAATAATTGTGGAAGAACAGCGCAAAGCCCATTGGTACGCCGTCGATTTCCCCGATCAGCACTTCAGCATAGGGTTTGGCGCCAAACAGGTGTTCGGACAACTGCGCGGGATCGGCAACCACCTGATCACTGACTTTCTCGTACTCGGCCAGCTCGCCAATCAACTCGATGATGAATCTGACGTCTTGAGGTTGAGCAGGGCGGGTGTTTATCTGGTGCATGGTCATTCCTTAACGGCTTAGCCTGAAGAGAATGCCGTGCTACCGGCAAATGAGCAACAGCACTTGCATCCTTTGGCCGTCAGATTACTCTAGCGGGCTTGATTGATAGGAATGCATGTTGATGCCTCGTTACCTCGGTTGGCTGGTCTTTGCGGTGAGTGTCTTGCTGGTTCTGGCAGCCAGTTTGTGGCTGCGCTATAGCTTGATGGAAGACGCGCAGTGGGTTGATATTTGTCTGCAACCCGAGGTGAGCTGGCAGTGCCAGTTGCGAGCCTATCTGGGCCTGTGGATACACTTCGGGGTCTTGTCGGCTGCAGCGTTGATCAGCGCCGTAGTGGCTTTTTTCTGGCCGGGCAAAGCAGGGCGTGTTATCGCAGGGCTGAGTTTTTTATTGGCGATACCGGCGCTTATTTTGTACAGCGCCAGCCTCGGTGTGCTGGCTACGGTGTTGGCGCTGTTGCGTTTGGTGCGTGACAACAAGCGGCCTTTCGCTGCCGCTTGATGTGCCGCCTTATGGCTGTGTGCACAAAACCATCACGGGGTTTGCTAGGCCTTAACCGGGCAACGGCCGCGAGCTGCGCCAGAGTGCGCAGGCGAGCAGTGCACTGACCAGCGCCCAGCCAATGGCCTGCTGATTGCCCAGGGTTTCGATATACAGCTGCGGCGCAATGCCCAGCGCAATGATCAGCGCCAGCAGCCTGCACTCACGAACCGGCATACGCACTGGGCGTAACGCATAGAACAGCGCCGGGAGCAGCAAAGCACTGCTCGGGAAGCTGCGATAACGCGCATCGACCACCAACGCGAGCATCATTACTGCCCCCGCAAAACCAGCGCCCAGCAGCCAGTAATGGGCGCGACGCTGCAACCACTGAAACCAACGCTGGCGCCAGCCTTGTTGATTTGAAAGGGCGAGGGCCGCGTGCGCCATGACCAGCAAATTGAGCAGCAGCAAGGCAAATGCCCATAGCCATTCGCCCCAATAGCGGCTGATAAGCCAGCTCAACTGGGCCCACAGTGCGATAGAACCCCCGGCAATACTGGCCAGTGCAGGCAGCAGCAAGGCATTGCGTTGCAAGGTGACTGCACCGCCCAGCCATAAGGCGATCAGCGCCAAAGCGCCGCTTACCGCCAGCCAGACGGGCCAGTCAGGCACATTGGAGACATCGCCCTGCAGAATCGCCTTGTCGTTGCGGTCGGCATCATAAAGCCCCCAGTAACCGCCCACTGCGCCTTCGCTGGCGCGCTTCCAGGGCTGATCGAACGCTTCGATCAAGTTGTAATGCCAGCCATTTTCCTCAGCCATCGCCACGAAGCCGCGCATGAAGAGCGCCTGATTGATCCGGCTGGGCACTGCGGTTTCACGCTGGCGGCCTTCGCTTGGCCAGCCGGTTTCACCGATGAAAATCTCTTTCGGGGCGAATTGCTTGGCAAAGCGATCATGCACCTTGGCGACTTTGCTCAGCGCAGTGTCGATGCCCGCCGGATTATCTTCCCAATAGGGCAGCAGGTGGATGGTGATGAAGTCTACCGCCGGTGCGACCTCCGGATGCTTGAGCCAGAACTCCCAGACATCGGCGTAAGTGACAGGCTGCTTGACCTTGGCTTTGACCTGCTCGATCAGCTTGACCAATTGGCGCGGCGTCACTTCTTTGCGCAGCAGCGCTTCGTTGCCGACAATGACCGCTTTGACAACATCCGGATTGGCGTTGGCCATGCGTATCGCGTTATTGATTTCGACTTGGGTGTCGTCATGGCTACGGCTGACCCAGGCGCCGATCATCAATGTCAGGCCATGTTCGCGGGCAATTTCTGGCAACGCCTCAAGGCCTGTGACCGAATAGCTGCGCACGCAGGTGAATTGCTTGGCCAGCAGCGCAAGATCGGTCTCCATTTGCTCGCGGTGTATTTGCAGCGGCTGCTGGAATGGCGACTGGTCCTTGCCGAACGGGCTGTATGAGGCGCACTGCATTTTGTGGCTGGCGCTGGCAACATCGGGCAGGTTCACCGCGCGGCCAAGTCCGTACCAAAGGTAGGTCAGGAGAGCGAGGCTGACTGCGCAAGCAACAAGGTAGACGAGGCGAACAGAGGGTTTTTTGGCTGGCATAGTTGCGGTAGTCAAGGGACAAGCGGCGCATATTAGCCCAAGCGCAGCGGCGCGGATATGGACGGATTAACCGACCGTGAACGATCTACTTAAACGATATGAGCGCGCAAACACAAGCCCTGGATTGACAGCCGCTTGCTGCCAGCTAGGTTTGCCCTTGCAGTTCGCCAACGCAACTGTGGCCAGGCCGGCCAATATTTACCGAGATGGAGTTCGACCATGCGCAGTCATTTTTTGCAGCTCATTTTTGCAACCCTCCTGTTAGCAGGCCCTTTTCATGTAATGGCCGAGCCGGAGCAGGCAGTGGCCGGTACTGAACCGGCCGTTCAGGAGCAAAACAACAGTGCGATAAACCTCAATACCGCCGATGCACAAACCTTGCAGCAGTCACTGGCTGGTGTAGGCGAGGTAAAAGCCTCGGAGATAGTCAATCATCGCGACGCGCATGGCGATTTTGTCAGCGTCGATGAATTGCTGGAGGTGAAAGGAATTGGCACCTCGATCATCGATAAAAATCGCGACAAACTGATCGTGGACTGAGATGTATACCAGCCGCCGGAGCCGAGACAGGCGGCAGGGATGTGATTAGCTGCGCAATGCCTCAGCGAGCTTGGGCGGTGGCGCGGCACGCAAAACGCTTGGGGCATCTGTGTCGAGGCGGGTGGGGTTGAACACGCCACCCGCCGTATTTTGCGCGGTAAAAGGGCTTAGGCAGGAGAGGTGCCGAGCATGTCATGGATTACCGCTTCAGCAACCCGAATGCCGTCGACGCCCGCCGAGAGAATCCCGCCGGCGTAACCTGCACCTTCACCAGCCGGGAACAAACCTTTGACGTTAAGGCTTTGCAGTTCTGCGTTGCGGGTAATACGCAGGGGCGATGATGTGCGGGTTTCGATTCCGGTGAGTACTGCATCGTGCATCGAGAAGCCGCGAATCTGCTTTTCGAACGCGGGCAGTGCCTCGCGAATGGCTTCAATGGCGAAGTCCGGCAAAGACGGCGCCAGATCGCCCAGTTTCACGCCTGGCTTGTAGGACGGCTCGACGCTGCCCAGCCCCGTGGATGGCTTGCCGGCAATGAAATCACCGACCAATTGGCCTGGCGCTTCATAGGTGCTGCCACCGAGAATGTAGGCGTGAGATTCAAGCTGCTCTTGCAGTTCGACACCCGCCAACGGACCGCCCGGATAATCCTGTTCCGGAGTGATGCCCACGACAATACCGGCATTGGCGTTGCGCTCATTACGCGAGTACTGGCTCATGCCGTTGGTGACCACGCGATTGGGCTCGGATGTTGCCGCCACCACAGTGCCGCCCGGACACATACAGAAGCTGTAAACCGAACGGCCATTTTTTGCGTGATGCACCAGTTTGTAGTCGGCCGCGCCCAGTTTCGGGTGGCCGGCGTATTTGCCCAGACGGGCGCGGTCGATGATCGACTGCGGGTGTTCAATGCGGAACCCCACCGAGAACGGCTTGGCTTCCATGAACACGTCGCGGCTGTGGAGCATGCGGAAGGTGTCTCGTGAGCTGTGACCGAGCGCCAGAATCACGTGACGGCTGAGCAATTGCTCACCGTTTTCGAGCACCACGCCTTGCAGTTGACCGTCTTCTATCAACACATCGCTGACGCGTTGCTCAAAACGGACTTCGCCGCCCAGCGCCTTGATTTCTTCGCGCATGGTGGCCACCACGCCGGTGAGGCGGAAGGTGCCGATATGCGGCTTGCTGACGTACATGATCTCCTCCGGCGCGCCGGCTTTGACGAACTCGGTGAGCACTTTGCGGCCGAGAAATTTCGGGTCCTTGATCTGGCTGTAGAGTTTGCCGTCCGAGAATGTCCCGGCGCCGCCCTCACCAAATTGCACGTTGGATTCTGGGTTAAGTACATTCTTGCGCCACAAACCCCAGGTGTCTTTGGTGCGTTGGCGGACTTCCTTGCCGCGTTCCAGCACGATCGGTTTAAGACCGGCCTGCGCCAGAATCAAGGCCGCAAAAATCCCGCAGGGGCCAAAGCCGACAACGATTGGGCGTTGTTCAGGCGCGGTCTTGGCTACGCCCGCAGGCTTGTAGCTGATGTCGGGGCTGACGCTGATGTGGCGGTCTTCAGCGAATTTTTCGAGCAGTGCGGCTTCATCACGCACGGCGCAGTCGATGGTGTAGATGAACTGCAATTCGCTGGATTTCTTGCGCGCATCGTAGCTGCGCTTGAACAGCGTGAAGTCGAGCAAGGCGTCATCGCTGATGCCAAGACGCTGCGCAATGGCAGGGCGCAGGGCTTCTTCCGGATGATCGAGGGGTAATTTGAGTTCGGTAATGCGCAGCATGAGGGCGTCCACATTCAGGGCCGGAGGCAACCCGGCAACTTGAGAAGGCGCTGATTATACGCGGATTTGCGCGCCGCGAGACTGCCCGGCGCTGAGCCCGGTCAGCCGTTTGGCTGAAAGTGTTGCGAAGCAGCGGCTGCCAGCATCGGGGGTCGCCAGCAGCCACTTGCGATTCAGCGGTCGTATGCGCCGCCGTAGTAGGCACAACCGCGCATTACCGTGCCATTGAGGCGCAGTTCTGCGCTCAGGTGCTGCACGCCGCCGCTCATGCTGTTAATGCAGCGCTGCGGAGTCACCCACAATTCAACGCGCTCACCATTGGCTTCGCTGGCGATGCTGGTGCGGCCTTCCGGCAACTGCTCGACCACATAAGGCAGAACCAGCGGGTCTTTACCCAAACGCTTGAGGAGCATGCCCTTATTGCTGACCAACACATTCCAGTCTGGCTCAGTGCCACTGGCGTTGATCACGGTTGGCAAGAAATTCAAATCGTGGCAGGTTTGGCCTTCGGCCTGCAGGCGATAAACCGTGTCGAGCACAAATCGGCCATCGGCATCGTTGTTGTCACCGGCGGTCAGCTGGCCGCCAAAGTCGGCGTGGGGCGAGGTGGCACCATCGGCCATGAGGCGGCGGGCGTCCTGAGCAACACCGGTTGGGTCATCGTCGCTGATGACAAACTGACGCTTCTCATCGCACGGCTGGAACAGCAGCTTGCCGGCACTCATTTTCACTTCGCCTTGCATGCGACTGGAAGGAATCGGCGCATCCGGCTTGCCGGTGTACACGCAACCGGCAAAAATGGTTAACAGGGCAAATACAAAGGCGCGGCTGAGTTGCATCACAAGGTCTCCTGACAAGTGCGGCCACGTTACCGAGCCCGCCCGGTGTTCACAAGAGGCAGCATGGCGATGATTCAATCTAAGCGAGTCTATGAAGCCGTAACCGATAACGACGGACAGCGGGTGCTGGTGGATCGGCTGTGGCCGCGCGGCATCAGCAAGGCTGATTTGTCTGACGTTAACTGGTGTAAAGAGGTGGCGCCGAGTGATGCGTTGCGCAAACAGTTTCACCAACACCCCGACACCTTCACTGAGTTCCGGCAGGGTTATCGTCAGGAACTGGCGGCGCATCCGGAATACTGGCAGCAACTGCTGGTGATCGCCGCACGTGAAACCCTGACGCTGCTGTATGCGGCCAAGGACACGGAGCAGAATAACGCCGTGGTCTTGGCCGAATTCCTTGAGGATGAGCTGGATAGGCGCGGCGATTCAAGCTCGCCAGTGTGTTACGCCGACGAACGCTAAGGCTATTCTGCTGCGATGTCGGTTGGCTTGAACCAGAACTCGATTTCGTCGGTGTCCTGCTCGAAAGAGGCGGCATGTTCAACATGCGCCGGTACGTGATACCAGTCACCGATGCCGAAGCGCTGAACAGCGCCGTGCATATGCAAGATTAATTCGCCGCGAATAATCACCCCATAGTTATCGGTGTCGTGGCTGTGGGCTTCGATATGGTCGCCGCTGGCGTAGGAGGCCAGCAGGACATCGGCGCCGTCTGCCGCCAGCTTGTAGGCATCAAATCGCCCGCTGAAGAGGGGTAGGGTGCGAAATTTGTCGGGATAAAGACCGCTCATGAAACCTCCGTGTCGGGATAGCTAGAACATTCCGTGTTGATTCGGTGACTGGGCAGGCACCGCCTGAGCAATATCCCACAGTTCGACGATAAGGCCATCGACAAATCGAAACAGGTGCACCACCGCAATGCCGGGATCGCCCGGTTTGTGAATCACCCGCGAGTGAATAGCCACGCGGTCACCGTCCTGCAAGCAGGTCTGCACCTCGAGTGCGGCGCAAGGATTGTTCTCGGCATTTTCCTGCATGGCCTGCATCAGCGACTGAGCATCGCCCTTGAAGTGCGGGTTATGGTGGATGAAGTCGTGGCGCACGCAGGCGCTGTAGGCTTTGGCGCTATGCCCCGAGATGGCCAGCTGGAGAAAGGCGACTGCGGTTTCCTTGTTTGACTGGGCTGTGTTCATCTTCGGCTCCTGTCAGGTGGCGCGTGATGTTGGTCCGCGATGCCAGCGGGTTAGCGCATGAGTAAAGCGCATCACCCGAAAAGCCACAATTTTCAGCTTTTACCAGCCGGAACAGCCGAGCTTGCTTCTAAACATAAAGTAAACCGCGCCCACCAGGCAAAGACCTGCCCACAAGTAATCCAGCTTCAGTGGTTCTTTGAGGTACATCACCGAGAACGGCACGAAAACACTCAGGGTGATGACTTCCTGAATGATCTTCAGCTGGCCGACACTCAACACAGTAAAGCCAATGCGGTTGGCCGGAACCTGCAGCAGGTACTCGAACAGCGCGATGCCCCAACTGATGAGCGCGGCGATTATCCAGGGTTTGTTATTCAGTTCCTTGAGGTGGGCATACCAGGCGAAGGTCATGAACACATTGCTGCAGGCGAGAAGCCCGATTGAGACGAGGATTGGATTCATTGCTGTGGTTTCTGCGAGGTCAGGCCAGAGTCAGGCCGCGAGCGCCAATGATAGGGTCGAATTCAGCGCGCGTGAAGCAGCTGGTAGGCGCGAAATAACTCGCTGACGGCAATGCCATCAATGGTCATTTCGCTGAGGTCGGCATCTTCGATACGAACCCCGCTCAGGCAGACGTTGCGCAGGGTAGCGTTACGCAACGAGACGTTGTTGAACTGCGCCTGATCCATGCGAACGTCATTGAAGCGGGCGTGGCTCAAATTGACATCGTCAAAAGTCGAGCCTGTAAGGTCGGTGTTCTCGTGGTGTACGGCGTTGGTGTTCGGCATCGCTGTGCTCCTTGGCAGTGGTTGCAGCATCCATTTATCGCGGCGATAACACGCGTTTGGTGAGTCTAGCGCGTGAAAAAGTAAGGCATTGCCGCCACCACGGCGCACACCGCGACCATCAGCACAACAGATTCGATGAAGTAGGGCAGGCCCATCAGCAGCAGGCCGCAGACAAAGGGCACGGCCGAGCGCTGTTTCTTGCCGTAAATGGCGTAGCCGAGGCCAATAGAGCCGAACAGCAAGCCCCACAACAGTGCTGCCGTGTCTAAGCTCAACCTGGGTTACCCATCAGCGTTTCAGGCTCCAGGTGTCTGGTGCGCCCTGAACGGCGATAATTTCCGGGCTGCGCGTGCAAACTGCGCGAACCCGGTCGGGGGGCAGGAGTAACGCTTCGGCCATGTCTTGCGCGGTGTGGCGGGTTTCAGAGTTTGTGGCGGCAGCGTCTCGCAGAAACTTCAGCACCACGCCTTCATCGATTTTGAACTTGATCCATTTATAGAGCCAGTAATGGCCGATAAGCGCCACGATCACCACGATGGCAATTATCACTTTTGCTTCCATGTCCGGCTCCTGTTTCTGCGCTCAGGCTTAAGGCCCCAAGCATACGGGTTTCAGCGCCCCGGCTGCCACTGATCATAGGCCGGCAGGCCGTTGTATTCGAGCCACGGCACGTCGTATTCAGTCCAGATATGGTGCTGAGGTTGCACGCCAGGGTCTTCATCGAGTGTGGCAACGCGCACAATCACATGAGGCTGCTGGTCGCGCTCGGCAACCAAGTGCGAGCCGCAGACTGAGCAGAAGCGCCGCAGTTTGCCGGGTGATGACTCGAAAGATGCTAGTTTGTCTTCACCTTTGAGCCAGCGAAAATGCTCGCGCAGTACCCCGGCCGTGGTGGCAAAGGCCGCAGAGTGCGCCTTGCGGCAGGTGCGGCAATGACAATGCCCGATCGGCTTGTCGAGGCTGTCTATCTGGTATTCGATTGCGCCACACAAACAACTGCCTTTCATGTTGCCTCCAGAGACGCTGGTTAGTGATTGGTTATTGCTTTCAGAGGGTTCGTACCGCGCCTGAAACACGGATGGAGGCGCCTGGTGTTGGGGGGATTTGCGCGGTGATTCGCGAGCGCATCCCCATGTCCTCACCCTGAATGATCTCTATTTGGCCGTTATGTGGCCAGCTTATGTCACGCAGGTAGCCGGCCAGTGCAGCGGTTGCTGCGCCGGTTGCCGGGTCTTCGTAAACACCGCCCGAGGCAAACGGATTACGGCTATGGATTAGCTGCGGTGTTTGCGCATAGCCGAGCAGAATGGTCACCAGCCCGGCATCGTTCATCAGCTTGCGTCCAGCCTCCTGGTCGTAGCGCATGGCGGCGAGTTGTTCGCGGCTGTTGAGCATGATCAGTAAATGATCGGCGCCGCCGTTTGCCAGCGCGGGCGCAATGCGCGTGTCCAGTGCTGCACGGTTATAGCCGAATAACGCCAGTGCTTGATCCAGCAGGTCATCGGGCGCTGGCGCGCTGCGTGTGGGAGGGGATTGCAGCGCCGCCGAGAGCTGACCATCGACGTGTTGGCCTTCGACGCTGATCGATGCCAGATTCAGTTCCAGCGGATAGGCGCCATTGCCGTGACGCATGGCCAGCGCTGCGCCCAGTGCAATGGTTGCATGGCCGCAGAAAGGCACTTCCGATTCTGGCGAGAAATAGCGCACGCGCCATGCGGAGCCTTGAGTCGCGGCGAACGCTGTTTCGGAGTAACCGACTTCATGGGCGATACGCTGCATGTCTTCGGCGGCAGGCAGTTCGTTACAGATAACTATGCCAGCAGGATTGCCGCCCGTTTCTCCATCAGCAAATGCCGCCAATCGTTGGATGTCCATGATCGCTCCGGGGTTAGTCGCGTGTTATCAATTTTACTGTGAAGTCTTGCGTTGCGCTTGGTGCTGCAAACAACTGTCCGAGTGTGGGAAAGTCTTCTTCGCTAGCAAAAGCACCGCGCTGCGGTTGTTGGCGTCTGCGTTGCGCCAGTTGCGCCAGACGCAGCGCATCGCTCGTTTGCAGTCCCTATTGGAGCCCGATTTCTCAGGTGTCGGTGGCCATGGTGAAGGTCAGGCGGTTGCCGAACGGGTCCATCACCGACATATCGCGGCTGCCCCAAGGCATGTCTGCAATGTGCGGGCGGCTGTAGCCGTAGGCTTTGGCGAGTAATTGTTGCTGCAGTGCATCGATGTCTGCGGTCTCGATACGCAGTGCTGCACCGGGGCAGCAATCGCCGTGATGTTCGGACAGGTGAATGATGCAGGCATCGCGGGAGACCTGCATATATAGCGGTAAGTCTTCGGCAAAGCGATGTTGCCAGTCGAGCGTGAAACCGAGGAAGTCGACATAAAATTCGAGGGCCTTGGCACTGTCGAAAATCCGCAGAATCGGGGTGGTTTGCAGCAGCTTCATGGTCACGCGTTCCCTGTGCGAGTTGTTGTGTAAGCTTTGTGTAGTTCAGCCTGGCGCTTCAAAGCTGGCGCGGGGCAAACATGATGATTGCCATGCCCAGCAGCGCCACGCCGCCGCCAATCAGGTCCCAGTGGCTGGGTTTGATCCCGTCCACCAGCCACAGCCAAATCAGCGCGGTTGCTATATAAACGCCGCCATAGGCTGCATACACGCGACCTGCGGCCGTTGGGTGCAGGGTCAGGAGCCAAGCAAACAGGCTCAGGCTGAGCAATGCCGGGAGCAGCAACCAAATGCTCTTGCCTTGCTTCAACCACAGATAGGGCAAGTAGCAGCCGATTATTTCGGCCAGCGCGGTCAGTACAAACAGGCCGATGGTTTTTAGCTCAGGCATGGGTGATTACCTGCAACAGCCGCTGGTGTGGGGGAGTCAAAATACATCTTCGACTACGTCGAGAATGAAGTCGGCGCGCTCTTCAATACTCACCTTGGGCACCTCGACAGGCGTGTATCCCCAGAGCGTGTACCACTGTTTCAGTCCCTCGAAAACCTGCACCGATTCCTCGAAGGTCTGGTCGCGCTCGGCGTCGGTCGAGTAGATTTCCGGCCACGGCTCGAACAAAAACACTACCTCGTTGTACGGATGGGCAACCACTTTACGGGCCTTGTCGAGGTGTGAAAGGGCGCCGATGACATTGAGCATGTACAACGCATCGAGAACGCCACGGTCGTAAAACGTGGGTTCGTCCTCGATCCAGAGTTTGTGATATTGCTCGATGTCTGCGCGCAGAACGTCCTGGGCAAAGGTTTTCGGGTCTGGGCGCGGCGGCAGGTTCTGACTCAGGCGGGCTTGGATGATTTGCCTGGCAGACTCCGGCGCAACCGCCAGTTCACGTTGCTGCAAGGCATGCAGTACGCTGGTTTTGCCCGCACCCGGGCCGCCCGTGAGTACAAATCTGCTATTCATTTACACCGCCAATGTGTGCTGGTAGTCATCTGCTGCTGCCGAGTGTTTGCGTGGCCGTGGCACAAGGTCTGAGCACTTTACCCGAGCACAGGTTCAAGTTTGTTGAAAAGTTACAGATTGAGCCAGTCACGTGCTTAGGCTTCGGGTGTGCCCGTGTCCTGGTCGCCTGAAGACAAACCAGCCCGTGCGGCTGCGGCCAGGGCCTGATATTTGAGTTTGAAGGCATCCAGCGCGTCTTCTTCCAGCTCTTCAAGGTCCAGCAACGCGTTGTGCGCACCTTGGGTGGCACGAATCAATTCATCCAACTTGACCTGAATCGCCTCGGTGTCGCGGTTCTGGGTGTTTTGGATGAGGAACACCATCAGGAAGGTGATGATGGTCGTGCCGGTATTTATCACCAACTGCCAGGTGTCGCTGAAGCCAAACAGCGGGCCGCTGATCAGCCACACGACGATTAACCCGGCAGCGAAGGTGAATACGCGTGGGCGGCCGCAAAAGTGTGCCGCCGATTTGGCGAAGCGGGAATACCAGGCGTTGCGTTGCATCAGGCGGCTCCAGTGACGGTTGTGGGCTTACTTATTGTCGAAATTTACGAGTCGATGATCAGGTCGTTTAGCAGCAATCAGTCCTGGATGAAGGTGGCTGCACAAAAAAGGGATCAGCCGACTATTTGCATCGGGCTGATCCCTTTTTTAACGGTTGAGCGTTGGGCCTGAGGCGTTAGCTATTAACCAGTTGTTTCTTGAACTTCTTGGCCTTGAACGCCAGCACCACCATGATCACGCCAAAAACAACCGCATATGTGGCGATGAGCCAGAGCAGGGTCAGAGCACCGGCAAGCGGTTGCGCCACCATGATCACGCCAAACAGAATCGAGGCGGCACCTGCCAGAATCAACAACCACTCACCCTTGATCTCACGGCGCAGACGAATAGCCGTAACCACCTGCATAACCCCCGATGCAATCGCCCAGATCGCAATGTAGAACATCAGCGCCACGGTCGTAATGCCCGGGGCGGTGAGCGTTAGTACCCCAATGCCAACGCCGACCAGCCCCCAAAGAAGAAAGGCCCACCAGTGATCGTCTTCTTTACGCCCGGATATTGCAGTCCAAATCCCCAGTACCCCATCTGTCAGGCTGTAGATACCGAACAGAATGACTAATGCCGCCAGAGAAATGCCCGGTTGGATCCACGTCAGTACGCCAAACAAAATTGCTATCACGCCGCGCACCAGCAGCATCCACCATGTATCGGAAAGAATGCCGGACAATTGGTTTTTATCCATCTGAATATCCATATGCGATTTACTCCGTCAATTAAGAACCTGCCACTTCAGTCTATGCCAATCTGCAATTTTTGCTTGAGTCATACGCCGTCCAGAAATGTGCGCACGGGGTGTCTAACAGGCATGGATCGGGGCATTAGCGATACGGGGCTGGGGGAAAGGACAACGTGGTATGGCGTAGACGTTTTTTGCGACCGAAGCTGCCCGGCAAAATAGTAGAGCTAGCCCACCGAAAGATGGATAACCGCAGGTTAAGTGATCATTGAGAAAAGGTGCGGCATTGCCGCGGGTCCGCATTGGGCGATTGTCATCGCCATGACGGATTACCCGGCGTAGCCATGTTATCCATCCTCCGGTTTGGCCATCAAGACCGAGGCGGGTGGCGGAGGATGGATGAACCGTAGGTTGATCCGTCATTGAGGGATCGGCGTGAAATGGATGCGACCGGTTTAGGCGATTGTCATCGCCATGACGGATTACCCGGCGTAGCCGCGTTATCCATCCTCCGGTTTGGCCATCAGGACCGAGGCGAGCGGCGGAGGATGGATGAACCGCAGGTTGATCCGTCATTGAGGGATCGGCGTGAAATGGGTGCGCCCGCATTGGGCGATTACCATCGCCATGACGGATTACCCGGCGCGGCCGTGTTATCCATCCTCCGGTTTGGACATCAAAATCGAGGCGAGTGCCGGAGGATGGATGAACCGCAGGTTGATCCGTCATTGAGGGATCGGCGTGAAATGGGGGCGCCCGCATTGGGCGATTGTCATCGCCATGACGGATTACCCGGCGCGGCCGTGTTATCCATCCTCCGGTTTGGCCATCAGGACCGAGGCAAGTGGCGGAGGATGGATGAACCGCAGGTTGATCCGTCGTTGGGGGATCGGCGTGAAATGGGGCCGCCCGCATTGGGCGATTGTCATCGCCATGACGGATTACCCGGCAGAGCCGTGTTATCCATCCTCCGGTTTGGCCATAAGGAGCGAGGCGAGCGGCGGAGGATGGATGAACCGCAGGTTGATCCGTCATTGAGGGATCGGCGTGAAATGGATGCGACCGGTTTGGGCGATTGCCATCGCCATGACGGATTACCCGGCGTAGCCGTGTTATCCATCCCCCGGTTTGGCCATCAATACCGAGGCGAGTGTCGGAGGATGGATGAACCGAAGGTTGATCCGTCATTGAGAAATCGGCGTGAAATGGCTGCGACCGCATTGGGCGATTGCCATCGCCATGACGGATTACCCGGCGCCGCCGTGTTATCCATCCTCCGGTTTGGCCATCAGGATCGAGGCGAGCGTTGTAATTGGTTTTTCTATCGCGCATAAAAAAGCCCCGGTTATTAAACCGAGGCTTTGAATTTGGCTCCACGACCTGGACTCGAACCAGGGACCCAATGATTAACAGTCATTTGCTCTACCAACTGAGCTATCGCGGAACAACGGTGCGTATCCTACTGATTCAGAACGGAAAGTCAACACTCTGCCGATCATTGAAATGCAAAATTTTTCGTTCTTTTATAAATTTAGCTGGCGCTGCAGAATTTTGGCCGGTTGAGCGCTGCTGAAAAGAAAAAAACGGCATAAAAACCCAGATTATTTAGAATCAATCTGGGCCTTTAGCCGTTTTCAGGGTGTCGATTGTCTCGACACCGTTTCTGCTGGAGGCGCATTTTGGTTGCGCCTCTTAATAGCTTACAGGACGCTGGCGATTGCTTCGGTCACTGCTGGCAAGTTGCGCTGGTTCAGCGCCGCTACGCAGATGCGGCCTGTGCCGACGGCGTAGATGCCGAACTCGTTGCGCAGGCGTTCTACTTGCTCGGTGGTGAGGCCGGAATAGGAGAACATGCCGCGCTGTTGGGCAACGAAGCTGAAATCGCGCTTGGCGCCAAGGGCGGCCAGTTGTTCAACCATGGCCATGCGCATGTTGCGGATGCGGTCGCGCATTTCGCCCAGCTCGGCTTCCCACATCGCCCGCAGCTCTGGCGTGTTGAGCACGGTGGCGACAACGCTGGCGCCATGCGTTGGCGGGTTGGAGTAGTTGGTGCGGATGACACGCTTGACCTGCGACAGAACGCGGCCGGTTTCGTCGTTGGAGCCGGTCACGATCGACAGTGCGCCGACGCGCTCGCCATAGAGCGAGAACGACTTGGAGAACGAGCTGGACACGAAGAAGGTCAGGCCCGACTGAGCGAACAGGCGCACAGCCACGGCATCTTCTTCAATGCCGTCGCCAAAGCCCTGATAAGCGATGTCGAGGAATGGCACGTGCTCGCGCTCACGGAGGATTTCCAGGATCGCTTGCCAGTCTTCGAGGTTCAGGTCCACGCCGGTCGGGTTGTGGCAGCACGCGTGCAGTACAACGATTGAGCGGGTTGGCAGGTTCTTCAGGTCTTCGAGCAGGCCGCCGCGGTTTACACCGTTGCTGAATGCATCGTAGTAGCGATAATTACGCACAGGGAATCCGGCCGACTCGAACAGGGCGCGGTGGTTTTCCCAGCTTGGATCGCTGATGGCGACAGTTGCATCCGGCAGCAGGCGCTTGAGAAAATCTGCACCGATCTTCAGTGCGCCCGTACCGCCGAGCGCCTGAGTGGTGACTACCCGGCCTTCGCTGATCAGTCGCGAGTTGGCGCCGAACAGCAGGGTTTGTACCGCTTGGTCGTAAGCCGCAATGCCCTCAATTGGCAAATAGCCGCGCGGGGCGTGCGCTTCAATGCGCGCCTTTTCCGCCTCGGCCACTGCGCGAAGCAGCGGAATACGGCCTTCTTCGTTGGTGTACACACCAACTCCGAGGTTGACCTTGGTGGCGCGGGTATCCGCGTTGAATGCTTCGTTAAGACCCAGGATAGGATCGCGCGGAGCCATTTCGACGGCAGAGAACAGACTCATGGATGCGGCAACTCTGTGGCAAAGAGTGGAGGGCAGCAACCCGCAGTCGGCAAGGGCTGCAGGTTACGTAGTTGGCCCGGTAGTATAACGGGCCTGTGCACGTGCTGCGACTGCGCAAGCACGCTTTTCGTTAGGCTCTTTTGCCGCGTTAACGCCAGTTGACGCATAAACGGCAATAGACCCTCGTTATGACGTACTCTATTGGGTCGCGTCACAACCGTTTGTCGAGGTTTGCTATGTCTGAGTTTGAATTAGTCACCCGTTTTCAGCCTGCAGGTGATCAACCGGAAGCAATCCGGCAGATGGTCGAGGGCCTCCAAGCAGGGCTTTCTCACCAGACCCTGCTCGGCGTGACCGGCTCGGGCAAGACCTTCAGCATTGCCAACGTAATTGCTCAGGTAAAGCGTCCGACGCTGGTGCTGGCGCCGAATAAAACCCTGGCCGCGCAGCTGTACGGGGAGTTCAAGAGTTTCTTCCCGCACAACGCAGTCGAATATTTCGTTTCCTACTACGACTATTACCAGCCCGAGGCGTATGTACCGGCGTCCGACACGTTCATCGAGAAAGATGCTTCGATCAACGACCATATCGAGCAGATGCGGCTGTCGGCGACCAAGGCGCTGCTGGAGCGCAAAGACGCGATCATCGTCACCACCGTATCGTGCATTTACGGTCTGGGCAGCCCCGAGTCGTACTTGAAAATGGTCCTGCACGTTGATCGTGGCGATCGTATGGACCAGCGCGAACTGCTGCGCCGTCTGGCCGACTTGCAATACACCCGCAACGACATGGACTTTGCCCGTGCGACCTTCCGGGTGCGTGGCGATGTAATCGACATCTTCCCGGCGGAATCGGACCTCGAAGCGGTGCGCATTGAGCTGTTCGATGATGAGGTGGAGAGCATTTCGGCATTTGATCCGCTGACCGGCGAAGTGATCCGCAAAATGCCGCGCTTCACCTTTTACCCCAAGAGCCACTACGTAACGCCTCGCGAAACGTTGATGGAGGCGATCGACAAGATCAAGGTCGAGTTGGCCGAGCGCCTCGAATACCTGCGCGGCGCTGACAAGCTGGTCGAAGCGCAGCGCCTTGAGCAGCGCACACGGTTTGATCTGGAGATGATTCTCGAACTCGGCTACTGCAACGGCATCGAAAACTACTCGCGTTATCTGTCCGGTCGCGGGCCGGGCATGCCGCCGCCAACACTCTACGATTACCTGCCGGACGAAGCCCTGCTGGTGATCGACGAGTCCCACGTCAGCGTGCCGCAAGTGGGCGCCATGTACAAAGGCGACCGCTCGCGCAAAGAGAATCTGGTCAATTACGGCTTCCGTTTACCGTCGGCGCTGGATAACCGCCCGATGCGTTTTGAGGAGTGGGAAGCCGCCAGCCCGCAAACAATATTTGTCTCGGCAACGCCCGGACCGTATGAAGCTGAACATGCCGGACGGGTGATTGAGCAAGTGGTGCGGCCGACCGGTCTGGTCGACCCGGAAATTGAAGTGCGCCCGGCGCTGACGCAGGTTGATGACTTGATGTCAGAAATCCACAAGCGCGTGGAGATCGGTGAGCGCGTGCTGGTGACCACACTGACCAAGCGCATGGCTGAAGATCTGACCGATTATCTCGGCGATCACGGCATCAAGGTTCGCTATCTGCACTCCGACATCGACACGGTAGAGCGGGTCGAGATTATTCGTGATCTGCGCATCGGTGCGTTTGATGTGCTGGTCGGGATCAACTTGCTGCGTGAAGGCTTGGATATGCCGGAAGTCTCGCTGGTGGCGATTCTCGATGCCGACAAGGAAGGCTTCCTGCGTTCCGAGCGTTCATTGATCCAGACCATTGGCCGCGCCGCCCGGAACCTCAACGGCCGGGCGATTCTCTACGCGGACCGCATGACTGGCTCCATGGAGCGCGCAATCGGCGAAACCGAACGGCGCCGCGATAAACAGATCGCCTTCAATAAGGCCAACGGCATCGTGCCCAAGGGCGTGTTCAAGGACGTCAAAGACATCATGGAAGGCGCCGTGGTGCCGGGTTCGCGCAGTAACAAACGCAAAGGCATGGCCAAAGCGGCAGAAGAGCAGGCGCGCTACGAAAACGAACTGCGCTCGCCGAGCGAGATCGCCAAGCGGATTCGCCAGCAGGAAGAGAAGATGTACCAGTTGGCGCGTGATCTGGAGTTCGAAGCTGCGGCGCAAATGCGCGACGAGATACAGAAATTGCGCGACCGCTTATTGCAGGTTTGATCGCTTTTATTGCGCGGGAGGTTTTCCCGCGCAGTGATTGCGCTTAGTGGGCCTTCCACTTTTTTGCGGTATCGGCGAGTTGTTCACGCATGCCTTCAAGTGTTGCCGACAACTCATGCGTCAGCAGTATGTAGCCACCCAGGCTGGAAATAGTATCGGCCTCAAAGTGCAGCGGTTTTTCCAGCGGATGGCGTTGCTTGCTGATCGCATTCGCCGAGCCGATGCGCAGTGCACGCGCCATGCCCACCAATAAGCGTCTGATGCTGCGATTCTCTGCGCTCAGCGCGGACTGCAATAACGCCAAACCTTGTTCGTCATTCGGTCGGGTATGCGCAAGAATTTCCAGCGTGCTGATGCACATGCGCAAACTGCGCTGAATCGCGTCCATGCGGGTCATTGATATGTGCATTTCCTTGGCCGCCGATGGCATTAATGAACGCAGTTGCACCATGGTCTTGTTCAGGCGATTGAGAATCGCCTGATGCTCATCGCCCGTTACCGGCTTGCCGGAAATAATCCGGCTATGAATGGCCGCGCAATCACGCAGCGCACCTGACAGGTTGTAGCGCCAGGAATAAAACGCGTAGAGCGGCAAAGCAAACGAGAACAGCAGCGCCAGGACGATACCAATCAGAATATTCAGGCTGCGCCAAATGCCAATGCTCAGCGGATTATCGCCATGCCCGGCGACGATAAACAGGGTGATGGCCGAGAGCAGGGCGATGTAGCCGCCCTTGTCGATGGCGTGATAGGCAAACACGCCGCAGCACAGCGACATCAAGGTGTACGTCAGCACTGGCATTTGCAGGTAGTCGTGCTGGATAGCCAACAGCAAACCCAAACCGGCGCCGATCAGCGTACCTGCCGCACGTTCTGCGGCCTTGCGGCGAATATTGCCGTGATGCTGCAAGCCACCAATGACCACCAGCATGGTCACCGAAGCCCATTCACCGTGGGGCACACTGATGCCGGTGGTGAGCAAAATGGATACCAGCAACCCAACCGAAATACGTCCCGCATGGATATAACGCGCATTGCGATAACGCCGGTACGGATCAGTAACCGGGCGAACCAGTTTGTGCAAAAAAGTGCGGATACGAAGAGTGTGCAAATCGCCGCCTGTTCGATGTTCAAGGATCGGACGTTCAGAGTACTAAAGTCCATCTGCAAACCGTAGCCCAAAGCCGGTCAGCCACCAAACGCCGATGCGTTGCGCAGCGACATTTATCGCCGGCCGATAATATGCAGACCCCGTATAACCGGTGGCGAGCCATGATGGAATCCGCGACGCGGATTCCATCCACCCATTCGAACCGGAGCCCAAATCCGGACAACCAAAAAACCGAAAATCCGGAGGATGGATAGCGTGCGCAGCACCGCAATCCGTCAAGGCGATGCAATCGCCCGATCAACAGATCAACGCAAAATCCCGCACCGCCAAAAACCCAAAGCCAATCCGTGCAACACAGCCCCGCCGCCATGACGGAAGCCGCGATGCGGATTCCATCCTCCACATTCAAACCGGAACCCAAATCCGGACAACCGAAAAACCGAAAAAACCGAAAACCCGGAGGATGGATAGCGTGCGCAGCACCGCAATCCGTCAAGGCGATACAATCGCCCGATCAACAGACCAACGCAAAATCCCGAACAGCCAAAACCCCGGAGCCAATCCGCGCAACACAGCCCCGCCGCCATGACGGAAGCCGCGATGCGGATTCCATCCTCCACATTCAAACCGGAACCCAAATCCGGACAACGGAAAAACCGAAAATCCGGAGGATGGATAGCGTGCGCAGCACCGCAATCCGTCAAGGCGATGCAATCGCCCGATCAACAGACCCACGCAAAACCCCGCACCGCCAAAAAATCCAAAGCTAATCCGCGCAACACAGTCCCGCCGCCATGACGGAAGCCGCGATGCGGATTCCATCCTCCACATTCGAACCGGAACCCAAATCCGGACAACCGGACAACCGGAGGATGGATAGCGTGCGCAGCACCGCAATCCGTCAAGGCGAAGCAATCGCCCAATCAACAGACCCACGCACAATTTCGCACCGCCCAAAGCCCAAAGCCAATCCGCGCAATACAGTCCCGCCGTCATGACGGAAGCCGCGTTGCGGATTCCATCCTCCACATTCAAATCGGAACCCAAATCCGGACAACCGAAAAACCGGACAACCGGAGGATGGATAGCGTGCGCAGCACCGCAATCCGTCAAGGCGATGCAATCGCCCGATCAACAGACCAACGCAAAACCTCGCACCGCCAAAAAATCCAAAGCTAATCCGCGCAACACAGCCCCGCCGCCATGATGCAAATCGCGTTGCGGATTCCATCCTCCGAGATAAACCTCAAACATCGCTTGGATGAAGCCAAACCGCGCGCGGTGTGGCCGAGAATGCAGACCTTAGCGTTTGCCCATCGAGCGACGGGTGCCGTTTGGAGCGGGGCCGATCTTCTTTTCGTGGGCGGATTTATGACCTTTGCCGTGCCACGCTTGATTGTCGCTCTTGCCCGGCGCAAATGTGGCGGGTGAGAACGGGAATTTGAAGGCAGGAATAACCGGTTTGCTGCTGGGTTCGCCAGTCGCTTCAGGCGTCGACTCGTTGATAGCTGCCTCCGGCGAAATCGCTTGGGGCTCGAGTGATTGGGCGGGCGTTTGTTTTGTGGTCATGATGATCCGGCAGGCGCTGGGGGAATAGGGGGCGCGAGTATACGCCTTGCCCGCTAATTAGCTATGCAGGGCGCTGTCCGGTGATCAAATTCCGATGCGCAGCGTCAGCAACGCGCCTGGCACATAACCCGGATGAGGGGCCGGCATGGTTTTAATCGATGTGACATTAAAACTCACCCGCTCGTGGCGCGTCTTGGCTGCGGCAATAAAATGACTGGGTTGGTGGCTACGTCCGGGCTTGGCGACCAGGCGCGTCAACAGTTGAGTGTTTCGGCCAACCTGGCTCAACCGGCGCTCAATACTCACCGCCTTGATTTCTGTAAGCCCCATGGTGGCCGAGGCCATTGGCGGTTGGATCAGCGATTTGTCCATGCCGGTAGCACCAATTCGTTCAGCCAGGCAGGCGGTGATTAATCCGGTAAAGGTGAGACAGAGCGCGTGGAGGTGGAACATTGCACAATCCTTGTGGGGTAAATCCATGCTGAAAATCAGCGCGATAGTCGTTGACTCGATGCGCCAATTCTAGAGATTGCAGCGCTGGCGAGGGCTAACCGCAATCACACAATTGCCGACACAAGGCGTGCCACTGCCAGAGGCTTGCAAAACTGTGATCTGCGCCAGCAACAGCAACTCGCTGTTAGGCCAATGGCGTTGAGTTGTCCCGAGAAATGGCTGATTTTCTACCGTTGATCGCTTTTGCATAATCTTCAATAAAGCAAATCAAGAAGCAGGCCGATATGCCCGACGAGGCCTCTATTGCACAGTTTTCGGCGTTAAAAAAAACACTGTAAATTTTGTGGGATTAGCAATAGTGTTGCGTATATAGTGGCTATTTGATGTCAATGGTGCCGTTTCGTCGTCTGCACCCAATAGGTGTTTCATGCTTGCCAGCAGTTACAACAGTGTTTTTGTCATCTTTTCTCTGATTGTTGCCATTCTCGCGTCTTACACTGCCCTGAACATGGCTGGGCGTGTTTCCAGTTCCAGAGGGGCGTCCCACCGGGCTATCACTCATACGAGCATGTCTTCTACAGGCACGTCCTCTACAGGCATGTCCCGAACGGGCACGTCCCACACGGGCATGTCCTATACAGGCATGTCCTCCCATAGCAAATCATCTGCGCTCTGGTTGGCGGGCGGCTCGTTTGCGATGGGCTTTGGGATTTGGTCGATGCATTTTATCGGCATGCTCGCATTCAGTTTGCCCATCCCGCTGGGCTATGACGTCACGCTGACAATGCTGTCGCTGTTGATCGCTATCGTCTCCTCGGCCTTTGCGCTGTGGCTGGTTTGCCAACACAATCTTCCCGGCGTACGGCTCGGCTTTGGCGGCTTGTTGATGGGCTCAGGCATCGCCGCCATGCATTACACCGGCATGGCCGCCATGATGATGACGCCAGGCGTGGTGTATATTCCGTGGCTGTTTGTGTTGTCGATTGTTATCGCCATCCTCGCTTCGTGGGCATCGTTGTGGATAGCTTTTCGCCTGCGTAGCGACAGCAAAAGGAATACCTACGCGCGTATTGGTGCATCGCTGGTGATGGGCTGCGCCATTGTCGGTATGCATTACACCGGTATGGCGGCAGCGCAGTTCCCGGTGGGGAGTTTCTGCGGCGCGGCGAACAGTGGCATTGATACCAAGTGGCTGGCGGTGCTGGTGATTGTTGTGAGCCTGGCTGTGTTTGCCATTGCCCTGATTATTTCGATGCTGGATGTGCGCACCAATATCCTCGCCACCTCCCTGGACCGGGCCAACAGCGAACTCTTGCAGTTGGCGCTGCATGACACCCTGACCAAGCTGCCGAACAGACTGCTGCTTAACGACCGCCTGGAACAGGCGATCAATAAGTCAGCACGCGAGCGTTACCCCTTTGCGGTGCTGTTCATGGACTTGGATGGCTTTAAAGCGGTCAACGATGTTTATGGGCATCACACCGGTGACCGCCTGCTTATGGAAGTTTCACAGCGCATTCTGAACACCAAGCGGATTGAAGATACAGTGGCGCGTTTGGGCGGTGACGAGTTCGTGCTGTTGATTGATCCGAGCGCTCCTGAAGACGCAGCGACATTGGCGCAGCGTTTGATCGACACCATCAACAAGCCTTACAGCATCGCCGGTAACGCCCTCAATGTGAGTGCAAGCATTGGCATTGCACTATTCCCGCATGATGGCAAGACCGCGCACGATCTGATGATTAACGCCGATGCGGCGATGTATCACGCCAAGGAAACCGGTCGTAATGGATACTGCTTCTTTGAAAGCAAGATGAACGCCAACGCGCACGAGCAAATGCAGCTGCAACAAGAGTTGCGCAATGCTGTTGAGCGCAATGAATTCCTTTTGCACTACCAACCAAAAATGCTCGCACCGAAAGGCCCTATGATCGGCGTCGAAGCGCTGTTGCGCTGGCAAAGCCCTGAGCATGGCCTGATTCAACCCGATATTTTCTTGCCACTCGCAGAGAGAAGCGGGTTGATTATTCCGATCGGCAACTGGGTGATTGATGAAGCTTGCCGGCAAATTCGCCAATGGCATGACGAAGGCCATACCAGCTGGAGCGTAGCTGTAAACCTTTCGACAGTTCAGTTGGCCCATGCCAGCTTGATCGATGTTGTACGCGACGCTTTGGCGCGTCATTCGCTCGATGCACGTCATCTGGTTCTGGAGGTGACCGAGTCCACCGCCATGCGCGATGCCGAGGCCAGCCTTGAGGTGCTCAATCGTTTGTCGGCACTGGGCGTGAGTATTTCCATCGATGATTTTGGCACCGGCTATTCCAGCCTGCTGTACCTCAAGCGGTTGCCCGCCAATGAGCTGAAAATCGACCGTGGTTTCGTCACTGAATTGGCGCAAGGCAATGATGATGCCGCAATCGTTTCAGCAATCATCGCGCTGGGGCAAACCCTCGACATGCGAATAGTGGCTGAGGGTGTGGAAACCACTGGCCAACAGGAACTGTTAACGCGTTTGGGTTGCGACACCTTACAGGGATATTTCCTCGGCCGGCCTATGCCAGCAAACAAGTTGATCAACAGTTTGGCTGCAAACACCGCAATGGCTAATGATGCTGTGGCAGCTGGGTAACGTGACGCTCATATCGATCTGAATCGGCCCAATCTGAAAGCTGCTGAGCCGGCTGCAGTTGATGATGGAAGCAAAGAGGCGGGGACGGTTCTGGTCAGCAAACGACCGGGCCAGTCCCCGTTTTGCTGTGAGCCTGTTGCCTCACGTGCCTGCCAACAACTGGAGCGTGGCGGCAATCGCTGCTTGAATGATGCACGACGAGTTTTTCTGCTAAGGCTCTGGCGAAACGATTGCGGGCGTGGTGCGAAGCAATGGATTCACTGATTACAGCGGCGGCGCAGGCACTGGCGGCGGGCGATGCGTTAGGTGCGCTGAATCGGGTTGCCTTGCGTGATGATGCGCCGGCACTGGCGTTGCGCGGCATTGCCATGGCGCAGCTGGGTGATTTGGCGCGGGCGAAAATACTGCTGCGCAAAGCCCGCCAGACGTTTTCGACCCGGGAGACAATGGCTCGTGCACGCTGCGCAGTGGCTGAGGCCGAAGTCGCCCTTGCCGACAGAGATCTGAATTGGCCGACTCAGGCATTGCTGAGCGCGCGGGCCACTCTGGAGGCTCATGCTGATTTTGAAAATGCGGCGCACACGTATTATCTGCAAGCCAGACGCTGGCTATTGCTCGGCCGGTTGGATGAGGCGCAGCAGGCGCTGGCCAACCTTGATGGCAGGCGTTTGTCAGCGGCCCTGAAAGCAGCCTGTGAGTTGGTTGTTGCGGGCATTGCCATGCGTCGCTTACAGGCGCAGCCCGCGCGCGACGCACTCGATCGGGCGCTGCATTCTGCGCGGCAATCGGCTATTGCGGCACTGGTGAGCGAGGTGGAAAACACCTTGCGGGTGATCAATCAACCAGTTGCCCGGCTGATAAAAGGCGGACAGGCGCAGCCGCTGTTGCTTGATGAGGTAGAAGCGCTGCACGCCTCTTCGGCGCTGGTGGTTGATGCCTGTTGCTATGCGATCAGCGACTCGCGAACACGGGTGTCGCTGGCTACCCGGCCCGTATTGTTCGCGCTGGCGTATGCTCTGGCTGAGGCCTGGCCTGCGGATATTGCCCGGGCAGCGCTTTATGAGCGCGCGTTTCGCGGCGCCTTCAGTGATGAAACCCACCGCGCCAGACTGCGCGTAGAGATTGGCCGGCTCCGCGGTTTGTTAGGCGATACGGCCGCGATCAAGTCGACTGCTAACGGTTTTGTTCTGCAGCCGCGTGCTGACGAAATCGCGGTGCTGGCGCGACCTGTCACTGACAAAAACGGCGCCATACTGGCATTGCTCAGTGATGCGCAAGCTTGGTCCAGCTCGGCCTTGGCCATGGCATTGGGCATCAGCCAGCGCAGTGTGCAGCGGGCACTGGATGCATTGGAGACGTCCGGGCTGATCAAGCCAATCGGCAACGGCAGAGCGCGTCGCTGGATCACCTCACCGGTGCCGCGTTTCGCGACGACCTTGTTACTCCCGGTCTCATTGGCAACTGATTAATCTGGACTTCTCAATCACTGATGAGGTTTAAGCGATGAAACGTTCCAGTGCTGAAATTGTTCGTGAGTTTTCCGATTTTCCCGGCGTCGATCACGTCAACGGTGTGAGTTACGACGGCACGCATGTGTGGGTCGCGACCGGTGCCAAACTCAATGCGCTCGACCCGCAAAGCGGTGTCATCCTCCGCTCGCTGGATATTGCGGCTCATGCGGGTACGGCGTTCGACGGGCGCTATTTGTATCAAATAGCGGAAACACAGATCTACAAACTCGACCCGCAAACCGGCGCGGTGCTGGCCAGTATTGCCGCGCCGGGAGGCGGTGAGGATTCGGGATTGGCGTGGGCAGAGGGTTCGCTTTGGGTGGGCCAGTACCGCGAACGCAAGATCCATCAGATTGATCCCGAAACCGGTAAATTGATTCGCAGCATCGACTCCAATCGCTTCGTCACCGGCGTGAGTTGGGTCGATGGCCAGCTGTGGCACGGGACCTGGGAGGGTGATGAAAGCGAGCTACGCCAGGTCGATCCGCGGTCGGGCGAAGTTTTGCAGCGAGTTGTCATGCCTGAGGGCGTTGGTGTTTCCGGGCTTGAGTCGGATGGCGGCGAGCTGTTCTTCTGCGGCGGAGGAAACAGCGGCAAGGTGCGGGTAGTGCGCCGACCTCGCGGATGAAGAGTCAGCGCAACGGTGGGCGATTCGCTCACCGTTGCGTGTTAGAGCGGTTACTGGCGGCGCAGCATCAGCAATGCAATGATCACGCCGAGGGCGGCAATGCCGGTGGCAATAATGCCCAGCGACGCCAAGCCAAAATGGCGGATACCCAAGCCGCCAAAAATTGCGCCCAAGCCAATCCCGGCGTTCGCGGCCGAGATATTCATCGTCGCCGCCAGCGCCTGAGCCTTGGCGCCTGCTTGCATGACGCGCACCTGACATACTGGAAACAGGGCGGTGTAGGCAATGCCCCAGGCGATAAGCGCGATCACCAGGCCAATGGGATTTGCGGCCAATGGCACAGCAGCGAGCATGCCCGCGCCAAGAATCAGCAGGAACAGCAGCATTGCACCGAGCGGGCTTTTATCGACCATGTTGCCGCCAATCTGGTTGCCAATCATGCCGATAGCGCCGAAGCCCATTAACCACCAGCCAACTTGACTGGTCGGGATGCCCGCGAGGCTTTCCAATGTATCGGCCAGATAGGTGTAGGCCGTGAACATCGCAGTAAAGGCCACGACCGAGAGCAGTACGTGGGCGAGAAAGCGCGGCTCCCTGAGAATCGCCGTTTGCTTGTCGCCTGCTGCGCGTTTGGGCGATGAGGGCAGCGTTGGCATGCACAGGTGCATGAGCAAGCCAATCAGCAAGCACAGCGCCGCCAGAATCCAGAAACTGCCGCGCCAGCCCACTGAATCTGCCGCAAGGGTGCCCAGCGGCACGCCGAACACCAGCGCTGCGGAGATGCCCAGATAAACCCTGGCGACTGCTTTACCAGCCTTGCTCGGCCCGGCCAATTGCCCGGCTGTTTCGCTGGCCGTGCCCCAGAAAACCGGTAGAAACAGCGCCGGGATAAACCGTGCCAGCGCCAATACCCAGAAATTGCTGGCGAGCGCGGCCAGCACGTTGGAACCCGCAAAAATCAGCAGAATACCGGTGAACAGGTGCTTGCGATTAACCTGCGCCAGCTTGGCGGTTAGCACGGGTCCGAACAGCATGACGGTGAAGGCAAACAGCGTGACCACCTGGCCTGCCAGCGCGACGGAAATGTTCAGGTCACGCGCGAGCGCAGGCAGCAGGCCGACAATCAGGAACTCTGTGGTGACGATGACAAACGCGGCCACCGCCATGATCAGAATCTGTAAGCCTGTGCGTGAGGTGTCTGGCGTGATTGCGCTCGGCGTCAGCGTCGAGGTTTGCATAAACCTTTACTCAAAGAAGAATTTGAGCCAGCTTATTAGAGAATTTAATGCTGATTCAGGCTTAAATTTATTAATTGTTATGAATTTAATTCTCAAATGAGGCGGCGATGTATTCGTCTGAACGGCTCAAAGGCATTGATGTGTTTGTTTGTGTGGCCGATGTCGGCAGCTTCACGGCTGCTGCCGAGCGCTTGAACCTGACCAGTTCTGCGGTCAGTAAAGGCATTGCCCGGCTGGAGAGCCGCCTGCGGGTTCGGCTGTTCAACAGAACCACGCGGCGCTTGTCGCTAACCGACGCCGGTGTCGAGTTTTATCGCACCTGCGCAGGCGTGCTGGCCAATCTGGAAGAGGCCGAGCTGGCTTTGCATGCCGAGGCCGAAGAGCCTCGCGGCAAAGTGCGCATCGATTTGCCTGCCTCATATGGTCGCCTGCATGCGCTACCGGCGATTCTGCAGTTTGTTGAAGATCACCCGCTGTTGAATCCGCATATATCGTTCTCCGATCGATTCGTCGATCTGGTCGAGGAGGGCATTGATATTGTTGTGCGCATTGGCGGCGCAGATACGTGGCCGGCCGCGCTGGGTCGACGATTTCTCGGCATGCAAAGGCTGATTTTCTGCGCCGCTCCTGCGTATCTGCGCAAGTACGGCGAACCGCAGAGTGACCGCGACTTGGAGCAGCATCAATGCATCAGCTACGGTGCGACCGATGGTTTGCTGAGGCCTTGGTATTTTGCCGGAGCCCAGCCTGGTGAAATGGAACAACGGGTGCTCCCGGCACGGATTGCTGTCGGCGATGGAGAAGGCCAGGTGATGGCGGTATTGGCCGGGCACGGTGTCGCGCAACTGCCAACCTGGCTGGTCAGGCATCACCTTGAACAAGGGTCTCTGGTTGAAGTGCTGCCGCAGTTGGCTACTGATGGCCTGCCGCTCAATCTGGTGTGGCTGAAAAGCCGCGAGAAACTGCCAAAAGTCAGTGCGACGCTGGAAATGCTCAGCGCCTGTCTGACCCCGGCAGGTCGATCCGACGCGATATAGAGTCGAGAGAATATAACGGGGCCATCAGGTGTTTATGAAGGGCTCCGCTATCGTCGAAGTGGCGTTGTAAAGCAGCGCTCAGCGCTGAATGTAAATGTGGCCGGAGTGCTTTGAGTAAGCACACCGGCCACTTACGCTTTGATTAATCGACCAACGTCAGGGTGACGTCGATATTGCCGCGCGTGGCGTTTGAGTAAGGGCAAACGATGTGCGCCCTGTCGATGAGCAGTTGCGCTTGCTCACGGTCCACGCCCGGGAGGCTGATGCGCAATTCAACTTCAATGCCGAAACCGTCAGGAATGGCGCCGATACCCACCACGCCTTCGATTGAGGCATCCGCTGGAATCGCCAGCTTATCGCGGGCGGCGACGAACTTCATGGCGCCAATGAAGCAAGCGGAGTAACCGGCAGCGAACAGTTGCTCCGGGTTGGTGCCTTGGCCGCCCGCGCCACCGAGTTCTTTTGGCGTGGTCAGGGCAACATCAAGCACACCATCGGAAGAGATGGCACGGCCGTCACGGCCACCTGTGGCTTCGGCGTAAGCGCGATAAGCAATGGTTTCGATCGACATAGCAGTATTCCTCTTCACGTGTGTTCGGGGGTGCCGAACTGAAATGGTTCTGTGCTATCCAATGATTAACCGCCAGGGTTGGATTCATCGGCAGCATTCGATTTGTTGCGAGCCAGATTCTTGCGCGCTAATCAAATTCGATGGACAAACATTAGCGCTCAATTATTTAGCGCGCAATATATATTTTAGAGTATTCGGCTATAAAGCCATGTGCTTTGGCTATTTCAGGTTGTCACGGGTGAGCAGAACCCTGCTCTTCGAGCGTGCACTGGCCAAGCATTTGAATGATAGTCGCTGCTGCGCGATACGCAGTGGTTCCGCCCGGCACACAGGCGATGTGGGCGTTTGCGTGGGCAATGTCAGGCAGGGGAATGCAGCCGCAGGGCGCAGCTGCTGGGCTCAGAGAGCGTCTTGCAGGCTTTTGCGCAGCACGATCAAATCTTGTTTGAGCGACTGCAACTGTTCCACCGTCTGCTGGCTGGCGCGCACGATACACGCGGGAACTGCTTTAGCCTTCTCGCGCAGTGCACGGCCCTTTTCCGTGAGGTGCAGTTCGACCACACGCTCGTCAGTTCTGCTGCGGGTGCGGGCGAGCAATCCTTCTGCTTCCAGGCGCTTGAGCAATGGCGTTACCGAGCCCGGATCGGTGATAAGCCGGGTGCTGAGTTCGCCGACGGTAATGCCATCGCCTTCCCAGAGCACCATCATGGCCAGGTACTGCGGGTAGGTCAGGCCGAGTTCCTGCAGCAAGGGTTTGTAGACCTTGGTCATCATCAGCGAGGTGGAGTAGAGGGCGAAGCACAACTGGTTGTCCAGGTGCAGTTCGACGTCGGAGTCTGGGGTTTTCATGAGGGCCTCGAGTGACGCAGGTGTGTGCAACAATTTAACGCGCAAATTAACAGAGTGCCAAGTTATTACCGGCATACGAGGGAGCGGCATACGCAGCCGAACGAAATGCCGGGTCAGATGACGCTATAAAGTGATTCCTATACATTACGAGCCCGCTCATTGAATGGTGAAATTGCTTCATGGCTCTCGCGCTCGAACGTCTCATCGCCGGTACACCGATACCTTACGCCGGTAATCGTGTTTCTTTGGTCAGTGCCGAATTGGCCGCTCGTTTCCAGCCGGGTGACCACCTGTTGGTGGAGCAAACCAGTGGCGAGTTGCTGCTGATCCCCGTGGCTGACCAGCAAGCGGCAGCTGTCGCGATTGAGCGGGCGCAGTTGGCCTTCAAGGCCATGTCGGCCGTTTCAGATGCAGACATCAGCCGATTCTTTGATCTGTTTGCCCTGCGTCTGGAATCCGCTGAGACATGGGCACTGATCGAAGCCGCCAATTTGGCTGACATTGAAAAGGCCAAGGCGCGCGGCCGCTCAACTACCCGGTTGTTCGCAAACGAGGCCATGCGCCGCGACATGATCGCCGGCTTGCGTGCATGGCGAGACGCTGCGCCAACACGCGGCAAGGTCTTGAGTTGTGTTGAGCATGACGGCTGGAAGGTCGAACAAGTGATGGCGCCATTGGGCATTGTCGCCTTCGTTTTTGAAGGCCGCCCCAATGTATTTGCCGATGCCGCCGGTGTTCTGCGCACGGGTAATACCGCGGTGCTACGCATTGGCAGCGACGCTTTGGGCACGGCGCAAGCGATTGTCAGCCATGCGCTTAATCCTGCGCTCAGTGAAGCTGGGTTACCTGTCGGCGCCGTATCACTGGTCGAAAGCGTCAACCACGCCGCGGGCTGGGCAATGTTTGCTGACCGGCGTTTATCGCTGGCTGTTGCCCGTGGCTCGGGCCGTGCGGTCAGTCAGTTGGGCAGCATTGCCCAGCAGGCCGGTACGGATGTCAGCCTGCACGGTACAGGCGGCGCCTGGCTGATTGCCAACCATGACGCCGATGCTGAGCGCTTCTCCAGCGTGGTGCGCAACTCGCTCGACCGCAAAGTCTGCAACACCCTGAATGTTTGCCTGATTCACCGTGACCGCGCGGCGCAGCTGGTGCCGCTGTTCCTTGCCGCCTTGCAAGAGGCCGGCGCGGCCCGAGGCCAGGCCTGCAAGCTGCACGTAGTTGAAGGCAGCGAATCGTATCTGCCGGCCGATTGGCTGAGCGCCAGCGTCGAGGTTTATCGCGCCGAAGGCTATCGCACCGAGAAGCAAGTTGAACCGCTGCCTGAGAATCAGTTGGGCCGCGAGTGGGAATGGGAAGAAACGCCGGAAGTCAGCCTCAAAATCGTCGATGATCTGGACCATGGCTTTGGCTTGTTCAATAGCTACAGCCCGCAGTTCACCGTGTCGCTGATCAGTGAAAGTGCGCAGGCACATGCGCATTTCTACGAGCAGGTGAATGCGCCTTTCGTGGGCAACGGCATCACCCGCTGGGTAGACGGCCAGTATGCGCTGAACAAGCCGGAGCTGGGCCTTTCCAACTGGGAAAACGGCCGCCTGTTCGCGCGCAGCGCCATCCTTTCCGGCGATGGCGTATTTACTGTCCGCAGCCGCATGACCCAAACCGATCTGGGCGTTAAACGCTAACGACGCAAGAGAGCAGGGTGGATGAAGCTGTGTTCATCCACCAACTCCAGGCTGCAACGTTTGCCTGTCTTGGGTTTACGCGTTAGCTGCCGAGCAGAAACAAAAAGCCCCGCACTCAGGCGGGGCTCTCAACTTTCAGCGAGTGAGCTGATTAATCCCAGCTCAGCGCGCCGCCTGTTTGATACTCGATCACGCGGGTTTCGAAGAAGTTCTTCTCTTTCTTCAAGTCCATGATCTCGCTCATCCACGGGAACGGGTTGGTGGTGCCCGGGTACTCTTCTTTCAAGCCGATTTGGGTCAGGCGACGGTTGGCGATGAACTTGAGGTAGTCCTCCATCATTGCCGCGTTCATGCCCAGTACGCCGCGTGGCATGGTGTCACGTGCGTATTCGATCTCAAGCTGAGTGCCCTGCAGAATCATCTGCGTGGCTTCTTCTTTCATCTGCGCATCCCACAGGTGTGGGTTTTCGATTTTGATCTGGTTGATCACGTCGATACCGAAGTTCAGGTGCATCGACTCGTCACGCAGGATGTACTGGAACTGCTCGGCAACGCCGGTCATCTTGTTGCGGCGGCCCATCGACAGGATCTGGGTGAAGCCGCAGTAGAAGAAGATGCCTTCCAGTACGCAGTAGTAAGCCACCAAGTTACGCAGCAGTTCTTTGTCGGTCTCGACGGTGCCGGTATCAAACGTCGGGTCGGAGATCGAACGGGTGTACTTCAAGCCCCAGGACGCTTTCTTCGCGACCGAAGGAATCTCGTGGTACATGTTGAAGATCTCGCCTTCATCCATAGCCAGCGATTCGATGCAGTACTGGTAAGCGTGGGTGTGGATCGCCTCTTCGAACGCCTGACGCAGGATGTACTGGCGGCATTCCGGATTGGTGATCAGGCGGTACACAGCCAGCACCAGGTTGTTGGCAACCAGCGAGTCGGCGGTGGAGAAGAAGCCGAGGTTACGCATGACAATGCGGCGCTCGTCGTCGGTCAGGCCGTCGGTGCTTTTCCACAACGCGATGTCGGCGTTCATGTTGACTTCTTGTGGCATCCAGTGGTTTGCACAACCGTCCAGATACTTCTGCCAGGCCCAGTCGTACTTGAACGGTACGAGCTGGTTCAAGTCTGCGCGGCAGTTGATCATGCGCTTCTCGTCAACCGCGACGCGGGCCGAGGCACCTTCCAGTTCGGCCAGGCCTTCAGCCACGTCCAGCTCGTCCAGTGCAGCTTTGGCGCGCGCGATTGCAGCGCTGTCGTCAGCCGAGACTGCGCGGGCTTCTTGGGCGGCAGCGTCGCCAACCTGATCCAGCTTGTCGATGTTCATGTCTGCCATCGAGGCAGCAGCGTTGCTGCTGGCGGCTGCAGTTTCTGCGCCGTCTTCCTTATCGAATTCGTCCCAGCTCAACATAGTCGGCTCCTTAAGATATAAATTTCGTGGGCCTGCTGCGCATAGCCCAGACTGCGTTGAACGCGATAATCGCGGGTTCTTGTACGCCACCCGCTCAACCGCGTCTGCCTTGCCTGAACTCCGCTCGCAAGTCCCTGACTCGAAGCTTAAAGCGCTAGGCGCTCCACGTCGTGTATCGCTGCTGCCGCGAAATGCAGCGCCAGCAGAGTGCTCTTGTGTCTGACAAAGCACCTTGATTTGAATCACTCAACTGCATCTGCAAGTGCACTCAAACCAAAATGCTTTCATGTTCTTGATCTCACCCGCATCACTACAAATGCAGCGTGCTGCTGAGAGAGTAGCCGTTAGGCGCCGGCTGGCACTGAACCCTGAGCGTACATCTGTACGTGAGGGGGCAGGGCCAGTCGGCAACAACGCGGATGCCTCTCAGCATCGCGCGTCATCTGTTACTGCTTACTGACAAGCTTCGCAGTCTGGCTCGTCGATCGCGCAGGCCTTAGGCACTGGCGCCGGACCGGCGGACATCTCAACTGCTGGCGCCTTGGCTGGAGCGGCGCTCAGACCATCACCACCACCGCTGGATACGGCGTTCAGCTTGCCGGTGCTGACAGTCGACTTCTCGGTGCTGGTCGCGGCCAGGGCACGGAGGTAGTAAGTGGTTTTCAGGCCACGGTACCAAGCCATGCGGTAGGTCACGTCGAGCTTCTTGCCTGATGCGCCGGCGATGTACAGGTTCAGCGACTGAGCCTGGTCGATCCACTTCTGGCGACGGCTGGCAGCGTCAACAATCCACTTGGTTTCAACTTCGAACGCAGTGGCGTAAAGGTCTTTCAGCTCTTGCGGGATGCGCTCGATCTGCTGCACGGAACCATCGT
Organism: Pseudomonas marincola; assembly: GCF_900682675.2. Lineage (NCBI taxonomy): Bacteria > Pseudomonadati > Pseudomonadota > Gammaproteobacteria > Pseudomonadales > Pseudomonadaceae > Pseudomonas > Pseudomonas marincola. The sequence continues at coordinate 1,826,359 of NZ_LR215729.2, forward strand.
AGTACTTCAGGTCGTTGATCATGACCGAATCCCACAGGCCGCGAGCTTTGAGGTCGCGAACCAGGTACGGGTTGATCACGGTGAACTCGCCGGAGAGGTTCGATTTCACGTACAGGTTCTGATAAGTCGGCTCGATCGACTGCGACACGCCTGTGATGTTGGCGATGGTGGCGGTCGGTGCGATGGCCATGATGTTGGAGTTACGAATACCTTTCTGTACACGGGCGCGAACCGGTGCCCAGTCGAGGCTTTCGTTGAGGTCAACATCAATGTACTTCTGGCCGCGCTGCTCGATCAGGATTTGCTGCGAGTCGAGCGGCAGAATGCCTTTGGACCACAACGAACCGTCGAAAGTCTCGTAAGCGCCACGCTCATCAGCCAGGTCGCACGAGGCTTGAATGGCGTAGTAGCTGACCGCTTCCATCGACTTGTCGGCGAACTCAATGGCAGCGTCCGAGCCGTAAGGAATGTGCTGCATGTACAGCGCATCCTGGAAGCCCATGATGCCCAGACCGACCGGACGGTGCTTGAAGTTGGAGTTACGCGCCTGTGGCACCGAGTAGTAGTTGATGTCGATAACGTTATCGAGCATGCGTACCGCGGTGTTGACGGTTTTTTCCAGCTTGGCAGTGTCCAGCTTGCCGTCCACGATGTGGTTCGGCAGGTTGATCGAGCCCAGGTTGCAAACTGCGATCTCGTCCTTGTTGGTGTTCAAGGTGATCTCGGTGCACAGGTTCGAGCTGTGGACCACGCCAACATGCTGCTGCGGGCTGCGCAGGTTGCATGGGTCTTTGAAGGTCAGCCATGGGTGGCCGGTTTCAAACAGCATGGAGAGCATTTTGCGCCACAGGTCTTTGGCCTGAATGGTTTTGTGCAGTTTGATCTTGCCGTATTCGATCAGCGCTTCGTAATACTCGTAGCGCTCTTCGAAGGCCTTACCGGTCAGATCGTGCAGGTCCGGCACTTCGCTTGGCGAGAACAGGGTCCACTTGCCGTCATCGAAGACACGCTTCATGAACAGGTCAGGGATCCAGTTGGCGGTGTTCATGTCGTGCGTACGGCGACGGTCATCACCGGTGTTCTTGCGCAGTTCGATGAACTCTTCGATGTCCATGTGCCAGGTTTCAAGGTAGGCGCACACAGCACCCTTACGCTTGCCACCCTGGTTCACGGCAACGGCGGTGTCGTTGACCACTTTCAGGAAAGGTACAACGCCCTGAGATTTGCCGTTGGTGCCTTTGATGTATGCGCCCAGCGAGCGAACAGGGGTCCAGTCGTTGCCCAGACCGCCTGCGAATTTCGACAGCATGGCGTTGTCGTGGATCGCGTGGTAAATGCCCGACAGGTCATCCGGAACGGTGGTCAGGTAGCACGAAGACAGCTGTGGACGCAGGGTGCCGGCGTTGAACAGCGTAGGGGTCGAACTCATGTAGTCGAACGACGACAGCAAGTTGTAGAACTCGATCGCGCGGTCTTCTTTCTGCTTCTCTTCAATCGCCAGGCCCATGGCCACACGCATGAAGAACACCTGTGGCAGCTCGAAGCGAATGCCATCTTTGTGAATGAAGTAACGGTCGTACAGTGTCTGCAAGCCGAGGTAGGTGAACTGGCCGTCGCGCTCGTGGTTGATCGCTTTGCCGAGTTTCTCCAGGTCGAAGTCTTGCAGCTTCGGATCCAGCAGGTCGAACTGAATACCTTTGGCGATGTAAGCCGGCAGGGCCTTGGCGTACAGGTCAGCCATTTCGTGGTGAGTCGCGCTGGTTGCAACTTCGAGGAAGGTCAGGCCTTCAGCACGAATGTTGTCCATCAGCAGGCGAGCCGTTACGTAGGTGTAGTTTGGCTCGCGCTCAACCAGAGTACGCGCGGTCATTACCAGCGCGGTATTGACGTCGCTCTGAGCAACGCCGTCGTAAAGGTTTTTCAGGGTTTCTTTCTGGATCAGCGCGCCGTCCACTTCAGCCAGGCCTTCGCAGGCTTCGGTGATGATGGTGTTCAGACGACCCATGTCCAGCGGCGCAACCGAGCCGTCGGCGTGGGTGACGCGGATGCTTGGGTGAGGCTCGGCAATATCGGTGCCTTCGCGCTTACGCTCTTGCGAACGCGATTCGCGGTAGATCACGTAGTCGCGGGCCACTTTCTGCTCGCCTGCGCGCATCAGCGACAGCTCGACTTGATCCTGAATTTCTTCGATATGGATGGTGCCGCCCGAAGGCATGCGACGCTTGAAGGTTGCCGTGACTTGTTCAGTCAGGCGGGCAACGGTTTCATGGATGCGCGACGAAGCGGCAGCGGTGCCGCCTTCTACTGCGAGAAACGCCTTGGTGATGGCGACGGTGATCTTGTCATCGGTATACGGCACGACGGTACCGTTACGCTTGATCACACGCAGTTGGCCCGGTGCGGTTGCCGCCAGGTCTTGAGTGGCGTCAGGGCTTTGCAGTGCAGCGCCCTGCGATTTCTCGCGAGAAGTGTCGGTGTGCATGAATGTCTCCGTGTTCATAATTATTTCAGTTAGACGCTTGTGCGGTTGATTGCTACGACGTACCAACGTTCATTCCATTTCTAACAACGTCACTCGCCCGGAACACAGTCCGAGCCAATTGCATATTGCTGGTGGTATCTGGAGGTGCGACGAAAGCGCCTCTAACAGCTTGCTTAAGTCTAGTGCCGGCTTTTCGCAGGCACCACTACATGTAGTGTTCTGCCTGTTCGTGCTCAACAGCCTGTGGATGGCCCGTGCGCGCGAGTGGCGTCTTACCGGTTACGCTTGCTACAGGTGGTGCTCAAACAGCCAGTAATGCTTTTTTATGCACAATTTCGGTTCGGGATATGGACTAAAACTGTGCAAATGTGTTTGGGTTGTTTTTAGGTTAAACCCCAATATGTAGGTGTTTAACGCGATGGGGATACAAGATAGTGCGATGGGTGAGGGTTGGCAAGTTGATAAAAACGCTCAGCCTGTGGATAAAGCTGTGGGTTATCGTGGGGTAACAATCGCCAAGCCGCGTTGTTGCTGGGATTGTTGTCAGTTCGCCGTTCGTCGAAGTCGTCGGAGGTTTTTTTTAGTGACTTTTTAGGCGTTATCAGTCAGTCACAAAAACACTACATATAGTCATAGAAGCCCTGCATATGGTGTGTGTTTTGCAGTGCTGGCAGCGCTCTTGGCGCCAGGCCTTTTTCAGTGCTACGGATTAGCCGTGCGGCGTGGTTACAATGCACGCCGAAGATATGGTTTTCGTAAGCCCTGGAGGTCGTGGTGGAGCAAGCGTCTTGGCAAATTCTGATCGTTGAAGACGATCAGCGGCTGGCCGAACTGACCCGCGAGTATTTGCAGGGTAACGGCTTTGCCGTTGCGGTGGAGTCGGATGGCGCGCTTGCCGCTCAGCGTATTTTAACCGAGCAGCCCGATCTGGTCATACTCGATTTGATGCTGCCGGGCGCCGATGGTCTGACAATTTGCCAAGCGGTGCGTGATGGCTATTCGGGGCCGATTCTGATGTTGACGGCGCGTACCGATGACCAGGACCAGGTGCTGGGTCTGGACATGGGCGCAGACGATTACATGTACAAGCCGGTGCGCCCGCGCGTGTTACTGGCGCGGATCAATGCGCTGCTGCGTCGGCTTGATGCGCCGCAAGTGGCCCTGGCTGATAACCCGGCGCGGCGTTTGCAGTTCGGCTCGCTATTGATAGATGCCTCGCGGCGTGAAGCGTCGCGCGCGGGGGAGCGGATCGATCTGACCAGTGCCGAGTTCGATCTGCTCTGGCTGCTCGCTGCCAATGCCGGGCGTATTCTGTCCCGCGAAGAAATCTTCACCGCCTTGCGTGGCATCGAGTATGACGGCCTCGACCGTTCGATTGATGTGCGCATCTCTCGTATCCGCCCCCGCATCGGCGATGACCCGGTTCAACCGCAAGTCATTAAAACCGTGCGCGGCAAGGGTTACCTGTTTGTCGCCGAAGCGGCTGTCGAGCTGCTATGAACTCGATCTTCCTGCGTATCTACGGCGGCATGCTTGCCGTTCTGGTGTTGGCGGCACTGCTGGGCGTGGTGACCCTGCACATGGTTAACGAGGTGCGCACTGACCAGTACCGCGAAGACCTGGCGCGCGGTACGTTCCGCCTGATGGCGGATAATCTGGCCGGCCTCGACGATGTTGAGCGCCGCCGCGCCGTGGCTGTCTGGGGACGACTTCTGGGCGTGCCGCTTAAAGTAGAGCCCGTGGACGCTGCTGGTTTGAACAGCGGTGAGCGCGGGCGCTTACTGCGCAGCCAGGTTGTGGTGCGCATGACCGGCCCGCACGCGGCACATATATATAGCCTGATTGGCGAGCAGAACGTGTTGCTGCTCACCGGCGAAGTGCAGCAAGTTAGCGAACAGCTGGCGCGCGCCACCGCGTTCCTGTTGATCGATGAACTGGTGCGTTATCCGGTGGATGAGCAGCCACGGCGTCTGGCCGAGTTAAAGCAATCGAAGCAGTTCGGCTTCGAATTGCGTCTGGTCAAGCTCGACAAAGCCAATCTCGATGATGACCAGCGTCGCCGCGTCGATGAAGGCGACACGGTGATGGCATTGGGGCAGGGCGGTGACACCATTCATGTGTTCTCCGGCATCGTCGACACGCCGTGGGTATTGGAGATCGGCCCGCTGTATCAGATGAATCCCTATCCGCCGGAGTTGCTGGTACTGATCGGTGCGCTGGGCCTGAGCATGATTGGCCTGATGGTTTACCTGCTGGTCCGTCCGCTGGAGCAACGCCTGCGGGAACTGGAAGGCGCCGCCACGTTGATCGCCAGTGGCCGGCTGGAGGCGCGGGTGCCGACACGTGGCCCGGACTCTATTGGCCGCCTCGCCGTTGCATTTAACGACATGGCTGAGCACTTGCAGCGCTCATTGGGCATTCAGCGCGAAATGGTGCGGGCGGTGTCGCATGAATTGCGTACGCCGGTCGCACGCCTGCGTTTTGGTCTGGAAATGATCGAGGACGCGCCCAGTGAGCAGGCGCGGCAAAAGTACATGGAAGGTATGGACAATGACATCCAGGACCTCGACAAACTGGTCGACGAGATGCTCACCTTCGCCCGGCTGGAGCAGGGCGCGCCGGCGCTGAATTTTGTCGATGTAGAGCTCGACACGTTAATCGATCAGGTAATCGGCGAGCTGGCGCCGTTGCGCGCCGATGTGCAGGTTACTCAAGGCCCGGTGTCGTTGGCCGAGGCGGGAATGAGCACGCAGGTTGATGCAGATTTTCGCTATCTGCACCGTGCCCTGCAGAATCTGTTGAGCAACGCCATGCGTCATGCCGAAACGCAGGTGCGCATAAGTTTGCACATTGGTCTTAAACACTGTCGGATCGACGTGGACGATGACGGGCCCGGTGTGCCGCAAGAGGCCTGGGAGCATATATTCACCCCATTCCTGCGCCTCGATGACAGCCGCACCCGAGCCTCCGGTGGCCACGGTCTGGGCCTGTCGATCGTGCGGCGCATTGCCATTTGGCATGAAGGTGAGGTGCTGCTCGATCACAGCAACGCACTAGGCGGCGCCAAATTCAGCCTGGTGTGGCCGTGTAAGCAAGGGTAAGTACTTAACCCTGTGGACTACATATCTGCTGACATGTAGGCGCATCTGTGGAGTCGGTCAGCGTCGGTGTCTTTGCTGTAGTCAATATCGGCATTCTTGTCGAGGTAGATAACCGTATTTGGCCACTTTGGGGTGACGCTGACACAGTGAGTGCGCCCTCCATTAGGCTGCCACCATATAAACTCGACGTAGTAATCCTCGTCCCTGACGATATCCAATAGTTCGATGGTATAGCCGCCAGGGTAGATCGCACTGTCGTATGTTCGTCTGTTGTCTTCCCAAACGAATCGAAGTTCTTTTGGTGCATCTTCTGCGTAGTGGACGCTGACGCGTGGCATCACCAGCGATCCGTAGCGCATACAAACAAATGCAACCACTAGCCACATCCACCAGCGTATGCGCCACTTGCGTTTACTTGCACTCATGCTTTTGTACACCGCCTCCCCAATCTTCGATAGGCACCGCAAGCACTTCGGCCTTGATCATTTCTCCGGTCACGCCGCCTTTGGGGTACAGCCGCGCCAACTTCATGCCGATGCCAACCGAGATTCTGTCCGGTACATCATCGAATGCTCGCATGCCCTCGCTCAAGTCCCCTGAAATTGTCGGCCCCTCCATCTTGCCTGTGGTATCGCCCAGCCACCGAACAGTGTCCGAACCAACCTGCTCTACACCTGCCGCATCCAGTAGCACCGCTTCCGGCACTCCGGCGATCACGCCGACGTAACCGTAATGCACGTTGGACCATATGTCGTAGTAGTAATCGTAATCACCCTGTTTATGCCACACATCGTCAAATATTCTGCGCAACACAGCCTTGTGATCCCACACCTGATCCTGCCCGACCTTGCCCATCCAGATCGCCGCCGCTCGGGTCTTTTTGCCCAGTGCGATGCCGAAGAAGTTCGGCGTTGGGCCGAGCTGTAGATACAGCGGCAGTTCTCTGTACTCGCGCTGTTTTGCCAGCGGGTCGTAGCTGTTCAACTCCTGCATTTCGAGCACTGCCGGGTCGTGGATATTCTTGTTCATTTCGCCGGCAATGTAAGTCGCCAGCTCGTTCATCTGATCAGGGTCGGTGCAGGCTTTGGGTGTCGGTGCGTTCGGGTCGACCAGCGCTCCGGCAGCGACCGCCTTGGCGAGCAGGTTCGGGTCGCTGATCAGGTCGGCCATTATCGACTCAGACACGCTGCCGTCCGGGCCGATGGCCCCCATTTTCTGGAAGTCGACGATTGGCCCCATGATCACACCGCCGCCGACATTTTCCGAACCGCTGATGATCATGCCGCCGTGGCTGGTCGGGCTGCCCAAATAGGCCATTGGCCGACCGTTGACCATGATCGTCGGGAAGCCCGCGATGATCACGGCTCCGCACCCACAGGCATCGCCGACTCGCGCCGACCCCATGCCGTTGATTACCACGTTGCCGCTGGCTGAATTTATGGCCGTGGTGCCATGCCCGGGAAGCGGGCAAACGTGGCTGTCGCCCTTACGCGCCGAAGGGATCATCTATCCACCTCATTTCATCCGTGAAAAGTAGCGCTGGCCGTCGCAAACAATGTCGTTGAACGAGCCTTGGGGCGTTTTGCCTGGCGAAGTCCTTTCGCGCAAATATCTATGAAATTTGCAGATGCCTGGCGTGTTCGTTACGGCTTGCGGACAGTGTTTTGTCCACGCAAAGTCGCACAGCGATTGACGTCCGGTAAAGGAAATAAGTTTGTAGGAAACGGCCTGCGCGGGGCGGGGAAGGAGTGCTGGAGGTCGCTTAGTCTGGCGGGAGACGAGCGGCTAGTGGGGGCGAGAATCAGTTGATGCGGTATCACCACGACGGTTTTGGTGATTTATGTCCGGACAATGAATTTGTGCGTTAGCAAAGGCGGGCGTGAGCGAATTGCGCCGCATTGCGGCGCAATCCATCAAGGTTTATTTAGACAAGAACTTCATGCCGTCTTCCAGACCCTGCAATGTCAGCGGGTACATCTGGTCTTCGATCAGTTCGCGGACGATATTGGTCGAAGCCGTATAGCCCCAGGTGTCTTTCGGATACGGGTTGATCCAGATGAGCTTCTTGTATTTGTCCATGAAGCGGCGAATCCACACGTGTCCGGCTTCCTCGTTCCAGTGCTCCACGCTGCCACCCGCCTGAGTGATTTCGTAGGGCGCCATTGCTGCATCGCCGACGAACACGACCTTGTAGTCGGCGCCGTACTTATGCAGTAAATCCTGGGTGGAGAAGCGTTCCGAGGTGCGGCGCAGGTTGTTCTTCCACACCGATTCGTACACGCAGTTATGGAAGTAATAATACTCCATGTGCTTGAACTCGGTCTTGCAGGCGGAGAACAGTTCTTCACAGACCTTTACGTGCGCATCCATCGAACCGCCAATATCAAACAGGATCAGCAGTTTGACCGTGTTGCGGCGCTCCGGGCGCATCTGGATGTTGAGCAAGCCACCGTCTTTTGCGGTGTGGTCGATGGTGCCGTCGAGATCGAGTTCGTCTTCGGCGCCTTGGCGGGCGAATTTACGCAAGCGGCGCAGGGCGACCTTGATGTTGCGTGTGCCCAGTTCGACCTGATCATCGAGGTTCTTGTACTCGCGCTGATCCCAGACCTTGGCCGCTTTACCCTGGCGCTTGCCCGCGTCGCCGACACGAATGCCTTCCGGGTTGAAACCGCCCGAGCCGAACGGGCTGGTGCCGCCGGTGCCGATCCACTTGTTGCCGCCGGCGTGGCGTTCTTTCTGCTCTTCGAGACGTTTTTTGAATTCTTCGATCAGTTTGTCGAGGCCGCCGAGTGATTCGATCTTGGCGCGCTCTTCTTCAGACAGCGAGCGTTCAAACTCCTTGCGCAGCCACTCATCGGGGATTAGCGCCTCGATGTGCTGATTAAGGTTTTGCAGGCCGTTGAAGTAGGCGCCAAATGCGCGGTCGAACTTGTCGAAATGGCGCTCGTCTTTCACCAGAATGGTTCGCGACAGGTAATAAAACTCGTCCATGTCGGCGAACACCACGTTGTGCTTCAGCGCGTTGATCAGGTCGAGCAACTCCCGCACCGAGACCGGCACTTTAGCTGCACGCATTTCATTGAACAGGTTGAGCAGCATGGCTGCACCCTCGTTATTCGTTGGTTGCAGAGCGCGGCCAATGAGGCCAGCCGTGCTCTTTCATCGCGCAAGGCAGGGCTTGCGAGCGTCAATCAGGCATGTCGGAATGCGCTGGTGGCGCGCCATTCACAGCAGAGAAGGCGCACACTGCGTCAAACGCCAGCGCCGCATGCCCGACAATCGCTAATTATCGAGAGCCGCGACGGCTCATGAAGGCCAGGCGTTCGAGCAGTTGCACGTCTTGCTCGTTCTTGACCAGCGCCCCAGCCAACGGCGGAATGGCCTTGGTCGGATCGCGCTCGCGCAGAACCGCTTCACCAATGTTGTCGGCCATTAGCAGCTTCAACCAGTCGACCAGTTCTGAGGTCGAGGGCTTCTTCTTCAGACCTGGCACTTTACGCACGTCGAAGAACACATCCAGCGCTTCAGCAACCAGATCTTTCTTGATGTCGGGGTAGTGCACATCAACGATCTTTTGCAGGGTCGTGCGATCCGGGAAGGCGATGTAGTGGAAGAAGCAGCGGCGCAGGAACGCGTCCGGCAGCTCTTTCTCGTTGTTCGAGGTAATGATGATGATCGGTCGCTGAACTGCCTTGATCGTCTCGTTGGTCTCGTAAACGTAGAACTCCATCTTGTCGAGTTCTTGCAGCAGGTCGTTAGGGAACTCGATGTCGGCCTTGTCGATCTCGTCGATCAGCAGAATCACTCGCTCTTCAGACTCAAACGCTTCCCAGAGCTTGCCTTTCTTGATGTAGTTGCGCACATCGTGAACTTTGTCCGAGTCGAGCTGTGAGTCACGCAGGCGGCTGACCGCATCGTATTCGTAGAGGCCCTGATGGGCTTTAGTGGTCGATTTGATGTGCCAGGTAATCAGCTTGGCACCAAAGGACTCCGCCAACTGCTCGGCGAGCATGGTCTTGCCGGTGCCGGGTTCGCCTTTGACCAGCAGCGGGCGCTGCAAAGTGATCGCTGCGTTTACTGCCAGCTTAAGGTCGTCTGTGGCGACATAGGACTGAGTGCCTTCGAATTTCATCAATAAATCCTCGAACCGAACGCCCGGGCTAAGCACCTCGGGTCAAATAGGTAAAAAACTACTATACCGCGCAGGCCGGTCGACTGTGAACGTAGACGGGGCATTCAGTCACTGAATGGCGAGTCACGCCAGCAATGTACCCGCCTCGGCGGGCACGGGTTTACTCGCTTGTGGAGTCAAACCGATTGCTGAAGGCTTTAACGAAGGCATTGCGCAGAATGGCCTTGAATGCCTGCCATTGGCTGACGTCGTAGGCGTTGAGGTCGCCGGCCAGCTCGATGCGTGTGGCGAATTGATCTTTTTGGTGGTTTTTCAGCAGCCATCCACCGCTGCCGACCAACGCTTCCCAAATGCCGGTGAGAATATTTTTGTCCTTGGCTTCAACATCCTGCTTCCAGTCGAAAATTTCCATATCCCGAAGCAATGGTTTGGCGTAGCCATCGAGCTTGCCTTTGCGCGCCTTAATTTCCATGACGAAATCCCCGTGACCTTTTACAAAGTCAAACTCGGCATAGGTGCGGGTGAAGTCGTTGAGCCGCTTGAGTTGAATGTCGGTGATGCGCAGCTTCAAGTCGAAGTCATCGAGTTTGCCCAGCGGGTTGAGCTTGGCGCTGGTCTCGAGCGGTGCGTCGCCGAGCACGTTTGCCGTGGCCTGGAAACTGGCGGGCAGCAACTCCTTGCTGTTGCGGGTGTTGCTCAGGTTTAGCAAGGTTGCGTTGACCTGAGTGGCTTCGAGGTCAACATTGGGTTTCGAGGTGAAATTGCGGAAGGCCAGCGTGCCTTGCTCCACACGCACCTCGTTAAGGGTGATGGGCAGTAACGCTTTGAGTTGCTCACGCCAGTCGACGCCTTCACCGGTTTGCGAGGCTTCAGCATTGCCGCCGTCAACAAAGTTCAGCCGGGGTTGTTCAAACACCACGCTGGCGACAATTGCATGCTCATGCCAGAGCGCGCTCCAGCTCACCGATAAATCAATCGCCGGCGCGTCGAGTAACGGCACCGGTACCTTGCCGTTGACCTTGTTGATCTTCAGCTCATTAATCCGGTAGGCGCCACGCCATAGCGCGAGGTCTACGTCGGTGACATGGCCACGGTAGTCGCCCATGTCAGCCATCTGTTTATTGAGGTAGTCACGCACCAGAGACGGCAGGGCAATATGCAGCACCACCAGTGCTATGACCAGCGTTAGGATAATCCCGGACGGAATAGCGAAACGTTTTCTCATAGTTATGTGACTAAGGTTATGGCAATAAGTTTTAATCATGGTCTGTGACGCACTGGACTGCCAACCCAACGCGTCATACGCTTGCAGGCTAACCGGCAACGCACGCACAAGGAATTCGTTATGAGCCGTATCTATGCAGACAACGCCCAGGCCATCGGCAATACGCCGCTGGTGATGATCAATCGTCTGGGCCCTAAAGGCGTCACCATTCTGGCCAAGATCGAGGGCCGCAACCCGGCGTACTCAGTAAAGTGCCGCATTGGTGCCAACATGATCTGGGATGCTGAAGCGCGTGGCGTGCTCAAGCCGGGTATGACTATTGTAGAACCAACTTCCGGAAACACCGGGATTGGCCTGGCCTTCGTGGCCGCAGCGCGTGGTTATAAATTGCTGCTGACCATGCCGGCGTCGATGAGCCTTGAGCGGCGCAAAGTGCTCAAGGCGCTGGGCGCGGAGTTGGTGCTCACCGAGCCTGCCAAGGGCATGAAGGGCGCGATTGAAAAAGCCAGCGAGATTGCAGGCTCCGATCCAGCGCAATACTTTTTGCCGCAGCAGTTCGAGAACCCGGCCAACCCGGCGATTCACGAGAAAACCACCGGGCCGGAAATCTGGAACGACACCCAGGGCGCCATCGACGTACTGGTGTCGGGCGTTGGCACTGGCGGCACGATTACCGGTGTCTCGCGCTACATCAAAAATACCGCAGGCAAGGCGATAATCTCAGTGGCCGTAGAACCCGTCAGTTCGCCGGTTATCAGCCAGACCCTTGCCGGTGAAGAGGTGAAGCCCAGCCCGCACAAGATTCAGGGCATTGGCGCAGGTTTCGTGCCGAAGAACCTTGATTTGAGCGTGGTTGACCGGGTCGAGCAAGTAACCGATGAAGACGCCAAGGACATCGCCCTGCGACTGATGCGCGAAGAGGGCATTCTCTGCGGCATCTCCTGCGGCGCGGCCATGTCGGCAGCCATCAAGCTGGCCAACGAGCCGAACATGATGGGCAAGACCATCGTGGTGATCCTGCCGGACTCCGGCGAGCGCTACTTGTCGAGCATGCTGTTCAGCGACATGTTCAGCGAGCAGGAACTGGTGCAGTAATCACCGTTTAATCGCTGCCAATAAAGCCGCAAATCCGCGAGGGTTTGCGGCTTTTTACGTTTCAGCGCGCGGCATTATTGAGCTGGACTGTTTCGGTCGGGCGCACCACCAGCCACAAGGCCAGCGCGATCACTGCGCCGCCGTAGAGGTAAGCCCACGACAGCGGCTCGTCGAGCAGCAGCCAGCCCCAGAAAACCCCGAAAACCGGAATCAGAAATGTCGTGGTCGAGGCTTTGATCGGGCCGATGTCGGTTATCAGACGAAAGTACAGCACGTAGGCGAATGCCGTGCAGACAAAGCCCAGCCCGGCCAGAGACAGCCATTCCTGCAAGCCGCCCCACGAGGCCGGCGGCTGTACGGCCAGCGAGCCGAAGAACAGCGGCAGCAAAAACAGGCTGGCACCGCACAAGCTGCTGAATGCAGTCAGGCGATTGTCCAGGCCGCCTTGCTGGCCGATCCATTTACGCGTGAGAAACCCGGCAAAGCCGTAGCAGATAGTCGCAATCAGGCATGCACCAGCGCCCAGCAACAGGTACATGTCTACCGCGACCGGGCCGGTTTGCGTAAGCAGCCAAACACCAAATAGCCCGAGCGCAACGCCAGTGGTTTTGCTGGGCGTGAGTGCCTCGGAGAAAAACATCGCACCGATCAGCACGCCCATCAATGGCGTCAACGCATTGAAGATGGATGAGTAACCGGCGGGCAAGACCAACGCGGCCAGGCAATACATGGCCGAAGGCAGACCGGCGTTGATAACGCCGAGTACCAGGCATTGCTTGAGTTTGCCGCGAAAATCCCAGCGCACGCGCAAGATCAGCAAAATCGCCAACAAGCCAAGTGCGCCCAGGCTGGCGCGGAAGAAGGCCGTGGGCATACTGCCCAGCACCGGCGCAACAATACGCATTAACAGGAAACTGGCGCCCCAGATGGCGGCGAGCAATAGCAGTCTGAGCAAGTCGGTAATGCGCACAATAGGCTCCGGGCAGTGGCAGGCGGGAAGTGTTGCTGCGCACCGCAGCCAATGCAATACACAACTGACTTTTAAATCCGCGTGCGGGCAACTGGCAATCGATGCAGAGGCTTTCCCGTGCTAGTTTGACTGGATACGTTCACCGCCACCCAGCCTTGCACGCACTGAGGTTTTTCATGTCGCAGCAACCGCTAGCCACCGAGATCGCCGCGCAGATTTTGACCGGCTTTGATGATTATCGTGAGCATTTCCGGCAGATCACCGACGGTGCCCGCGCGCGCTTCGAGCAAGCGCTCTGGCAAGACGCGCAAAAGGCCTCGGCGGCGCGGATCAACCTGTATGAAGATAAAGTCAGCGAGTGCAGCCAGCGTCTTAAACGGCATTTCCAGCAGGGACTGACCGACGTGGAGCAGTGGCCGCTGGTCAAGCGTGCCTACATCAAGCTGATTGATCTGCGCTTTGATGATGAGTTGTCCGAGACATGGTTCAACTCGATCTTTTGCAGCCTGTTCAGCCATGACCAGATCAGCGATGGCTGCATGTTCATTCACAGCACACGGCCAGCCTTGCGCAGCCAGGAACGTGTGGCGCAAACGCGGGTGTACCAGCTCGATGGCAGCCTCGGCGAGATGCTCCAGGCAATTTTCGACGATTACTGTTTTTCGGTGGCATTCGAAGATTTACCACGGGATTTGGCGCGTCTTGAAGGCCAGTTGCGCGAGAGCCTGCCGGACTGGGTGTGCAAAGACCCGGCCTTAACCGTCGAGTTGTTCTACTCGGTGCTGTATCGCAATAAAGGTGCGTACCTGATCGGGCGCATTTACACCCATGATGAGCAATGGCCGTTGGCGATTCCGTTGCTGCACCGTGAAGGCCAGGGCATCCAGATTGACGCGCTGATTACCGACGAAGCCGATGTGTCGATCATCTTCTCGTTCACCCGCTCGTACTTCATGGTGGATGTCGCCATCCCGGCCGAGTTCATCGGCTTTCTCAAACGGATTTTGCCGGGCAAGCACATTGCCGAGCTTTACACCTCTATCGGCTTTTACAAGCACGGTAAATCAGAGTTCTATCGCGCGCTGATCAATCACCTGGCCTCGACCGATGACAAGTTCATCATGGCGCCGGGTGTGCGCGGCATGGTCATGAGCGTATTCACGCTGCCGGGCTTCAACACCGTGTTCAAGATCATCAAGGACCGTTTCTCGCACACCAAGAGCGTGTCGCGCCAGACCGTGATCGAAAAGTACCGGTTGGTTAAAAGTGTCGATCGGGTAGGGCGCATGGCCGATACCCAGGAATTTGCTGATTTCCGCTTCCCCAAAGCCAAGTTTGATGAACAGTGCTTGGCCGAACTATTGGAAGTTGCACCTTCAACCGTTGAAGTTGAAGGCGATACTGTGCTGGTGCGCCACTGTTGGACCGAGCGGCGCATGACGCCGCTCAATCTGTATGTCGAGAATGCCAGCGAGTTGCAGGTCAAGGCGGCGCTCGAGGACTACGGATTGGCGATAAAACAGCTGGCGGCGGCGAATATATTTCCGGGCGACATGTTGCTGAAAAACTTCGGCGTTACCCGTCATGGCCGTGTCGTGTTCTATGACTACGATGAAATCTGTTTTCTGACCGAAGTTAATTTCCGGCGCATTCCACCGCCGCGTTACCCTGAAGATGAAATGGCCAGCGAGCCTTGGTATTCGGTGGCGCCGATGGATGTGTTTCCGGAGGAGTTTCCGCCATTTCTGTTTGCCGATATCCAGCAGCGGCGCTTGTTCAGCAAGTTGCACGGCGAACTTTACGATGCCGAGTACTGGCAGAGCCTGCAGCAGGCGATAAACACCGGCAAAGTGATTGATGTGTTCCCTTACAGGCGTAAGACCGAATAAACCAACGCGTGTCAGCAAACCTGGCTCATCCTCCGGATACAGAGGTTTTTTTGAGATTATCCCTGGCAACAGCGGCCGGTGTGCTGCTGGGTACAAATGCGCAGCTGGCACCTGCAAGCGAGCCCGAGTCAAAGCAAACGGTCGAGATGGCGCCTCTGCTGATTGTCTCGCCCCGCATTCGCAGCAGCTGGTTGACCACGCCCGCGGCAGTCAGCGTGGTCGAGAGCAATGATGCCAGCGCCGAGAAGAGCTTTACCCTGCAAGGCCTGTTGGCTTCAGTGCCGGGCGTATTCAGCCAGAATCAATACAACCTGGCGCAAGGTTTAAGGCCGTCTATTCGCGGCTTTGGCGCGCGCGGCAACTTCGGTGTGCGCGGTGTGCGCGTGCTGGTCGATGGCGTGCCGCTGACCATGCCGGATGGCCAGACTGAACTCGACGGGCTGGATTTGGGCTTGGTCGAACGGCTGGAGGTACTGCGTGGGCCGTCTTCCGTGCTTTACGGCAACGCAGCTGGCGGGGTCTTGAATATCGAGACCCGGCAGCCGCCCGCCACGCCCTACAGTTTTTTTGATCTCAGTGCCGGCGAGTTGGGTTATCAGCGGGCGCGCGTTGAAACCGGTGGCAGTGTTGGCGATATTGGCGGGTTGCTGGCCTTTAACAGCACTCAGTCCGACGGCTACCGTGACCATGCGCGGGCCGAAACTAATAGCCTGACCGGCAAGCTGCGCTGGTACAGCGATTATGGGCGGCTGCGCATTGGCTTCAACGCCATCGACAACCGCGCCGAAGATCCGGGCGGCTTGCGGGCCAGTGAAGTTGACGCTGATCGTGGTCAGGCGGCACCGAATAACTTGCGCTACGACGCTGACGAGACCATCCGCCAGCAGCGCTTAAGTGCTGTCTGGGATGGTTTCGCGACCGGCAGCGATGAGTATCAGCTACGCAGCTACGTCGGCCAGCGTGAGTTTGGTAACCGACTGCCGTTTACCGGCGGCGGCCAAACAACCTTCGACCGTTTGTTCGCCGGGATTGGCGGTCAATACAGTCACAACAACGAGTGGCTGGGCATGGCCCATAAGATTACCGCTGGTTTCGACGTTGAAACCCAGCGTGATGATCGTCGTCGTTACGATAACCTGCTCGGCGAGCGAGGCGCTGAGACGCTCAAAGAGGACGAGAATGCCGACAGCAGCGGGATATTTGTCGAAGATCAAATCGACCTTGCACAGAATTGGCAGGCCACATTGGGCGTGCGCTACGACCGCGTGCGCTTGTCGGTCGACGACCGCTTTCTGAGTGACGGTGACGACTCCGGCTCACGCAATCTCGAGGACTGGAACTACAGCGCCGGCTTGAGCTATCAACTCGATGCCCATCAGTCGATTTACGCCAAGATCGGCACCTCATTTGAAACACCGACCATCAGCGAGCTGGCCAATCCCGCCGGCGGTGGTTTCAATCCCTCGTTGCAGCCCTCGCATGCGCTCAATCGGGAGCTGGGCCTGAAAGGTGAGTGGCAAACCTTACGTTACGATCTGGCCGTATACAGCATGAAGCTGGATGACGAACTGGTGGCTTACAGTTTGCCGGGCCAGTCGGGGCGCAACTTTTACCGCAATGCTGGTGAGTCGCACCGCGAAGGTGTGGAAATGAGCCTGAGCTGGCAGCTGGCCGATGCCTGGCGCTTGTCGGGCGCTTATACCTACAGCCGCTTTCGGTTTGATGAGTATCAGCTCGATGGCGCCGATTACAGTGACAACTCGCTGGCAGGGATTCCGCAGCAATCCCTGTTTACCGAGATTGCCTTTGAGCAGAATGATTACTACGCACGCTTGAATCTGCGGGCGTTTGACTCCATGTATGCCAATGACGCCAACACGGTCGAGGTGGCCGGCTACGCGCTCACCAACTTGCGCGCAGGCAAACGTTTCAAGGCCGGCGGGCAGCTGTGGGAGCCTTATGTTGGGGTCGATAATCTGTTTGATCGGGAGTATTACGACAACGTGCGCATCAATGATGCAAACGGCCGGTATTTCGAACCGGGCCCTGGCCGTACGGTGTATGCGGGGCTGCGTGTAACATTTTGAGTGGAGTTAGTGGCGCGCAACTGACGAACATCAAGCTTGCGCAGATTCATTCAAGGTAATCTATGCTCATAGCAAGCATGTAAACAGTGCTTTTCGTTAGTCTTGGCAGGAGGGTGTCTTATGATCGCCAAGTTGCAGAATGCTTTTCATGACCTGTTGGTGGCGTTGGGCTTGCTGGACCGCCCAAAACTTCAACCCATTCCAGTGCGCACTGATGATCCGCGTCGCCCGCGTGAGCCGCGCCGTCAGCGCTGAAATCCGCTCCACCTGCTGCAAAGCGTCAATCGCTGATCAGTGGTCCAGAAGCCACTGATCTATCATATCGCGCATCCGCTGCCCGGAAAAACTCTGAAAATGCCCGCCATGAACCGTGCGTATCGGCAGCTCCCGCAGCCGTTGCAGGCTCTTGGCGTAATCTTCGAGATTGGAATGGTAGGCATCTTCGATCAGCGGGCCGTCATAAATAATGTCGCCGCTGAACAGCGTCTGCGTTGCCGCTTCCCAGAGGCTGATACCGCCCGGTGAATGGCCTGGCGTGTGCAGCACTTGCAACACGCGATCACCCAGATCAAGCACATCACCTTCTTCAATCAAGCGTGTAGCGGGTGCTGCTCGCACGTTGTACTCGGCGTAGCACAACGGACAATCCGGGTGCGCTTCGAACATCTCGTCTCCAACAAAGTCGCTGGCCAGCGTATTGGCACCGGTTGGCGCAGCGAGAATGTCTGCTTCCGCCGGATGCACCAGGCGTTCGGCAAATTCATGATGCCCGGCAATATGGTCGAAATGGCAATGGCTGGCCACGGCCAACAGCGGTCGCTCGGTAAGCCAGGGCAATTGTTCGCGCAAGCTGACCAGCCCCGAGCCCGAGTCAATCAACACATCGCGATCACGCCCCTGCACATGCCACAGATTGCAGCGATAGAAAGGCCGCACGTACGGCTCGTGAATCAGGCTGATGCCATCGTAGCGATGCTCGACTTCGAACCATTTGTCGCGGCTGACGATTTTCATGCGGCAATTCCTTGCTGGCGGTGCAGTCGGGATCGGGCCTGAGGCGCAGTGCTCAAGCCCGATGTTGGGCGTGCTTAGGCGGTTTGCTGGCGCGGAACAAGCAACCACTTACGCACCACCACGTAGCTGCAGGCCGTGATCACGAATACCGGCAACGATGCGCCAAACGCCAACGGCGAGACCCAGCCCCAGTAATACGCCAACACGGCGCCGAGGGCATAGGCGACGAATGCCGCCGGGTTGATGCCGTTGCTGTAGTGATAGCAGCCACCGTCTTCGCGGGTCAGGTCGCTCACCGAGTACTGGCCACGATTGATCACGAAGTAATCGGCGATCAACACCGCAAATGCCGGAATGAACACGCTGCCGATAACCAACAGGAAATTCTGGAAATTATCGAGGATGCCCGGAATCTGCGAGCCGAGAATCGACAGCACACCGATGATCAGTGCGGGTTTCCAGAACGTGCTTTTCGGGCTGATGTTCAGGTAAGACAGAGTGGCGCTGTACACGCACATTACGTTGGTGGTCATCACCGAGAGGAATACCACGATAGCCGCTGGCAGACCAAAGCCGAAGCCAGACAACAGCACCGCCGGGTCGTAGGTTTGCTCGCTGCCGGTAAGGATGCTGAAACCCGAAACCGTCGCGCCAAGGCCCATGGCCAGAAGCGTTGCCGCCACATAACCGACCCAGGTGCCCGTTGCGGCAATGCCCTGGCTGCGGCAGTTACGGTTGTAGTCGGCGGCCAGCGGAATCCATGAAAACGCCGTAGCAATCACGATGTCGAATGCAACGCCGGCGGTAATGCCATTGCGCGGCTCCTCGTTCATGCTCAGCAGTTGGCTGAACTCGAAGTGCTGGTTCATCGAATAGAACACGGCAGCGGCAAGAATCAGCATGCCGACAGCGGCCCAGCGCTCTACACGTTCAATGCCCAGATGCCCGCGCAGGGCAATCAACAGTACCAGCGTTTCACAGAGGATGGTGAACAGCGCCAGGTTCGAATAACCGGTGATGTGTTCGACGGCAAAGTTCAGGCTCATGCCCGCCAGCAACGCCTGAATCCAGCTCCAGGCCAGCAGCGTCAGCAGGTTGATCAGAGAGGGCAGTTTAGCGCCCAGGTTTCCGTAGCTGCCGCGAGCCAGCACCATGGTGGTGAGGCCCGTGCGCTGGCCCATCAAGCCGACCAGCACCAATGGCAGGATGCCAATCGCAGAGCCGATCAGCACGATCATCATGGCTTGCAGAAACGGAAGGTCCGGCACCAACAGCATGCCGGTGAGAATGGTTGTGACCACCACGTTAGCGCCCAGCCACAGCGCGGTTGTGCCGCTGAAGCCGAGGCTGCGGTGGTCGGCCGAGGTCGGGGCAAGCCCATCCTGACCAAAGTGTTTAGTGAGGTTCTTGAGCACGAGGGTTACTCCCAGAGTCTTTATGATTATGGTTGTTGGGTTAAGCGTTCGTGGCAGATTTCAAAAACAGCAATCGTTGCAAGGTTCAGGTTCACGCTGGCGCGGCGAGACCTTTTTATTAGGGGTAAAACCAAAACATCGACCCAGCCGGCAAGCGGCTGAGTCGATGGTCTTATCAGTGCAGCAGCCCTTACGCGAGGCTGATGCGGCTGGTGCTGGCGCGGGTCATGAGGCTGATGGCAACAAAGCTCACGCCACCGGCAGCCAGGCTGTAGTAGATCGGTGTGTTGGCTTCGAGGCCGTCGATGTACATGAACACGCAGGCGGTCAGGCTGCCCAAGGCCATGCTGGCGATAGCGCCGGCAGTGGAGGCGTGTTTCCAGTAAATAGCGCCCAGCAGCGGGATCAACATGCCGCCAACCAACAGGTTGTAAGCCATGGTCAGCGCGCTGATTACATCGCTGACAACCAGGGCGATGGCCAATACGACGAGGCCCAGCAAGAAGGTGAAGATGCGGTTTTCATGAGCGCTCGACTCATTGCCCTTACCCTTGCGCAGCAGCGGCCAGAGGTCTTGCGCAGCAGTGGTCGATGCGGCCAGCAGGCCAGCACTTGCGGTGGACATCAGCGCAGCCAGAGCTGCTGCAATGACCAGGCCGCGTACGCCGTCCGGCAGGCTCAATTGCACGATGCTGGCGAATGCATTGTTGACGTTATCAAGGTCCGGGATCAGCACTTTCGCGGCCATGCCGATGATTGCAGCGGCCAAACCGTAAAGGACGCAGTAGATACCCGCAGCGGAGCCGGCAACCTTGGCAACTTTTTCACTGCGTGCGGTAAACACACGCTGCCAGATGTCCTGGCCAATGAAGATGCCGAAGAAGTAGATCAGGAAGTAGGTGATGATGGTGTCCCAGCCAATCGCGGTCATCGAGAAGTAGCTGGCGGGCAATTTCGCGACCAGTGCGTCCCAGCCGCCGGCATCGCTGATCGACATGGGCATGAGAATGAACACCAGGCCGATGGTCATGATCAGGAACTGAACGATATCGGTGAGGCTCAGCGACCACATGCCGCCAACGGTCGAGTAGGCCACTACGATGCCGCCGCCGATCAGAATCGACACCCAGAACGGCAGATCGAACAGAACGCCCATCACGGTACCAATGGCAATGGTCGAAATGGCACCGATCATCAGCGCGTAGATCAGCATGATTGCTGCGCTGGCGGTGCGCGCCGTGGGGCTGTAACGACGCTCAAGCACTTGGGTGACGGTAAAGATTTTCAGTTTCAACAGGGGTTTGGCGAGGAACAGGCTGATGCCGACAATCCCCAGCCCCAGTGTTGCGCAAAGCCAGAAGCCGGAAAGGCCGTAAACATAGCCAAGGCGCACGGTGCCGATGGTGGAAGCGCCGCCCAGAACAGTTGCCGCCATGGTGCCCATGTAAAAACCAGGGCCCAGATTGCGACCTGCTACCAGGTAGTCTTCGCGGGTTTTCGCACGGCGCATGCCGTAAAAGCCGAGCCCGAGCATGGCCGCGACGTACAGTAGGATTACAACGATATCTAAGGTCATTTCAGGTCACTCACTCTGATTTTTTTTATAGGCAGTGCTGGTGTTAATGCTTCGCCAAACGCATTCGCGGCCAGCGCTGTGCAGCAGGTTTTAGTTTTTGTAGTCGGGACACTCACGATCAAGCTTGCGCAGCCAGGCCTCCCATAACAGCTGGCGTTGCCCTTCAGCTCCCTGAAATTGTTCGCAGGCATGCCGGCTGAGGGCTTCAGGCATTTCGCTGACACCCTGCAGCGCCGCAGCACTGAGTTGGATTTCACAGGCTTTGTTCAGGTAATACATGACGTAAAACGCATCGGCGACACTGGCGCCAACGCTGAGTAAGCCGTGGTGCCTGAGAATCAGCGCGATATTGTTGTCGAGCGAAGCGACCAGTCGCTCGCGTTCTCCCAGATCCAGCGCAATACCTTCATAGGTGTGGTAACCCACACGCTGATGAAATTCGGCGTTGATCTGGTTGAGTTGCAACAAACCTTTATCGGCAGCCGCGACGGCCATGCCGGCCAGCGTGTGCGTGTGGATGACGCAATGGGCGTCTTCGCGGGCCATGTGCACAGCGCTGTGAATGGTAAAGCCGGCAACATTGTAATCGGCTTTGCCCTCAATAACGCGGCCGTGCATGTCGACAATAATCAGGTCACTGGCTTTGACTTCTTCGAAGAACAAACCGAATGGATTGATCAGAAAGCGCGGCTCTTCGCCGGGCAAACGCGCAGAGAAGTGGGTGTAGAGCGTGTCATCCCAGCCGAACATCGCCGCTAACCGGTAAGCGGCAGCGAGATCTCGGCGCAGGGTAGCCTCATTTGTTGTAGTCATAGGCTTGAATCCGCTTGAGCGTGTATCGGGTTGGTCGCGGCGCCCCATCACTTACCGCTGCGGGATGGGGCGGGCGCTGGTTTGCTTGCGATTACCGGCGTTCAACACCTGGCAAAATGCAGAGCATTTCGTACAGCAGGTTGGCGCCCAACAGCGAAGTGTTGCCGGTGGTGTCGTAAGGCGGGGAGACCTCGACCAGATCGCCGCCGATAATGTCCAAGCCCTGACAACCACGAATGACTTCGATGGCCTGAATGGTGGTCAAACCGCCAATTTCAGGGGTGCCGGTGCCCGGCGCCCAGGCCGGATCGATGCCGTCGATATCGAACGACAGGTAAACCGGGCCGCCGCCGACTTTCTCGCGGACTTCAGCCATCAGCGGCTCCAGCGATTTGTGCCAGCATTCTTCGGCCTGGACCACGCGGAAACCCTGCTTGCGGCTCCAGTTGAAGTCTTCTGCGGTGTAACCCTGAGCCCGCAAGCCAATCTGCACGACGCGGTCGCAGTCGAGCAAACCTTCTTCAACGGCGCGGCGGAAGGTGGTGCCATGGGCGATTTTCTCGCCAAACATGTGATCGTTGACGTCGGCGTGCGCATCGATATGCACCAGACCGATCTTGCCGTGCTTCTTCTTCAGCGCACGCAGAATCGGCAGGGTGATGGTGTGGTCGCCGCCCAGTGTCAGCGGCAGGATGCCGTCGGCAACGATCTGGTCGTAGGATTGTTCAATGATGCGAACGGCTTCAGCCATGTTGAAGGTGTTGATTGGCACATCACCGATGTCGGCGATATTCAGCGAATCAAACGGCGCAGCGCCAGTGGCCATGTTGTAGGGGCGGATCATGACCGACTGAGCGCGAATCTCGCGTGGGCCAAAGCGGGTGCCGGAGCGCAGTGAAGTGCCGATGTCGAGGGGAACGCCGACGAAACCAACGTCGAGTTCAGCACGCTCTGCAGGCGACTGAATATGCGGCAAGCGCATCATGGTGGCGATCCCGCCGAAGCGTGGCATCTCGTTGCCGCCAAGTGGCTGGTGCAGATTCTTTTCCATGGAGGCCTCACAGTTTTTATGGTTTTAAATTTCAGTGAGGGAATTCTTGGTCAGGACGGCTTGCGGAAAAATCGCTGGGAGAAAAAACTTAGTTCATGATTTTCTAAACTATTGGCATGTACACTTAGCGCCGTTGCAGTTGAATGAATTGCAGTCCCGGTCCATCGGCGTTCCCTCGCGTCGCCAGAGGCCGCTGATTCGTGTGGAGTATTCATGAGCCAATCCTTGCCCGACCTGAAGTTACTGCGGATTTTTGTCAGTGTGGTCCGCAATCAGGGTTTTGCAGCGGCGCAGCCCGAGCTGAATTTATCGACCTCGGCCATCAGTACTTATATGAGCCAGCTGGAATCCCAGCTCGGTCTCGTGCTGTGCCACCGTGGGCGCGGTGGTTTCAGCCTGACCAGCAAAGGGGAGTTGTTCTATCAAGAGACGCTGCGTCTGTTGAGCGAACTGGAAGGATTCGAGCGCTATTCGGCAGCGCTCAAGGGCGAGTTGCGCGGCACGCTGAATCTGGGCGTGTTGGACTCGACCGTGGGTGATAGCTCGTTGCCCCTGGCTGAGGTGATTGGCGCCTACAGCCTTGAACACCCCGGCGTGCACCTGCATTTGTCGGTGATGAGCCCGTATGAGTTGCAGTTGGCGGTGCTCGATAACCGCCTGGATATCGCCATTGGCGCGTTCTCGACCCGCATGACTGGCTTGATTTATCAGCCGCTTTACCGTGAACAACACTGGCTGTATTGCAGTGAGCGTCACTCGCTTTATACCCAGCGGCGCATTCCGGCTGAGGTGATTACTCAGCAGCGCATGGTGGGGCGTGGCTACTGGAGTCAGGCCGAACTGGCGCGGCACGGTTTCAAGCACAGCGCGGCCACGGTGGATTCAATGGAGGCCCAATTGATTCTGGTGCTTTCGGGCGCCTACATCGGTTATCTGCCCGAGCATTACGCGCAGTATTGGGTCGACCGCAAAGAGTTACGGGTTTTGCTCCCGGCAACCTTTGGTTATCAGGCGCCGTTTTCGCTGATTTTGCGCCGCGGACGAACGCGCGAGCCACTGATTCAAACCTTCCGCGACTTGCTCAAGGCACAGCTTAATGCGCAATAACAGTCAGCAGATTCTGGTGTCGTCAGGCGGGCGGGGCGGTTATGGCGCGGCCTGAATGTGAGCGTTGTAAACGCCCGCAGACGCGCTGCTTGTGCGCCTTGATTCCACATTTGGACAGCCGCACGCGGGTGCTGATCCTGCAGCACAGCAGCGAGGCGGGGCATGCGCTCAACACCGCCCGGTTAGCGGCTCTGGGGCTGGATAACGCACAGCTTGAGGTCGGCGAAACATTCAGCCAACTGGAGGACTGGTTGGCGTTGCCGGGCTATCGCCCTTGCTTGCTGTTTCCGGGGGATGAGGCCGTGCCAGTCGCAGACTTTGCCCAAGCTGCAGTTGCCACGCCGTTATTGCTGGTGGTGCCGGATGGTACGTGGCGCAAGGCGCGCAAGTTGCTCTACTGCAATCCGCTGCTGCAAGCGTTGCCGCGCATCACGTTGCCGTCCGGATTGAGTTCGCGCTATCGCTTGCGCAAGGCGCCAGAGCCTGGCGCGTTATCGACAATTGAAGCGATTGTGGTGGCACTTGAGGCTATCGAGAAACCCGCGCAGTTTGGCGAATTGCTCAGGCCATTCGAGGCCTTGATCGAAGGCCAGATCGCGGCGATGGGCGCTGAGACTTATCAACGTAATCACGCGGGCGGTGCCGCAACGGCGGCACCTGAAACCGGCCCGGATGCGCCCGAGCAGGCTGACTGAATCAGCGTTCGCGCAGGGCTTCGGTTCTGGCTTTGAGTACCGGCTTGAGCAAGTAGTCGAGCACGCTTTTCTCACCGGTTACGATATCTACAGTGGCGATCATGCCGGGAATAATGGTTAAAGGGTGGTCATCTCCGCCTAAATGGCTTTTTTCAGTGCGCACTTGAATCAGGTAGAAACTGTTGCCTTCATCATCGGTGATGGTGTCGGCGCTGATCAGTTCCAGATTGGCCTTGAGGCCACCGTAAATGGTGTAGTCGTAGGCGCTGAACTTGACCATGGCCTTTTGCCCGGGATGGAGAAAGGCCACATCCTGTGGGCGCACCTTGGCTTCGATCAGCAGATTGTCGTCCAGCGGCACAATCTCGATCATGTCATTGCCCGGCTGAACCACGCCGCCGATGGTGTTGACCTTGAGTTGCTTAACGATGCCGCGCACCGGTGAAACGACCGTTGTGCGGCTGACGCGGTCATCTATCGCTTCGGTGCTGGCGCTGAGTTTCTTAAGCTCTGTGCGCGCATCATTGAGCTCCTTGAACGCATCGGAGCGAAACGCCAACTCGGACTCGTCCACCTTGCTTTTGATTTCGTTAATCGCCGACTCGGCGCGCGGAATGGCCAGTTTGGTTGCATCCAGCGAGCCACGCATTTCCACCGCTGTGCGGCGCAACCGCAGAATCTCGACCTGCGAGATGGCGCCGCTCTTGACCAGGGGCTGTGACATGTTCAGTTCTTGCTGAACCAAACCAAGCCCCGAGCTGTATTGCTGGGCTTTCGAGCGGTACTCGGCCAATTCCTGTTGCTTCTGGCGCAGTTGTTCACCCAGCGTGCGTTGCTCGCTTTGCAGGCGATCCTGACGGGAGCGGTACAGGCCTTCCTCATCCAGTGCCAGTTGTGGGGCTTTGCTGGCAATTTCTTCTGGCATCTTCAACGGGCGGCCTTCGGCCTCCGCAGTCAGGCGTTCGATCCGGGCGATCAGAGCGAGCCGGTCGGCATCGCTTTCGCCTTTGTTCGAGAGAAAGCGGGTGTCGTCGAGGCGCAGCAGCACGTCGCCTTTCTCGACTACCTGACCCTCACGGACGAATATCTCGCTGACAATACCGCCTTCGAGGTTCTGGATTACCTGAATCTTGCTTGATGGAATGGCTTTGCCCTGACCGGTGGTCACCTCTTCGAGTATCGCGAACTTGGCCCACACCACGGCTGCCACCAGGCATGCGCACACCACCCAAAGGGTTACGCGTGAGAGCCAGGGCGAATCCTCAAGCATCACGCCCTCGACTTCGGGCATGAACTCGGCGTCTTTCCTGTTCGGCCGCTGGTTGGCGAAATAGCTGCTGTCAGTCGTCATCACCTCACCCCGCAGCCGGGCCAACACGGCCCTTACGCAATGCATCAATCACGGTTTCTTTCGGACCATCGGCAACGATGTGCCCGTTATCCATGACAATCAGTCGCTCAACGAGGCTGAGCATCGACATGCGATGGGTAATCAGCAGCACTGTTTTGTCTTTCGCCCAGCTCATCAGCTTGCCGCGCAGGGCATCTTCGCTGCTGTTATCCATTGCGCTGGTAGGCTCATCCAACACCAGAATTGGCGGGTCGAGGAGCATGGCGCGGGCGATCAAAACGGCCTGGCGCTGGCCACCTGAAAGCAGTTGACCGCGTTCGCCCACGGGGCGGTCAAAGCCTTGCGGGTGCTGTCTGGCCAGTTCGTTGACGCCGGTAAGCTCGGCAACTTCAAGCATCCGCGCATCACTGACATAACGCGCGCCGAGGGTCAGGTTGTCGCGCAAACTGCCTGCCAGCAGGGGCAGGTCATGCGAGACGTAACCGATCTGGTGACGCAGGTCGGCGACATCGAGCTGGCGCAGGTCGAGGTCGTCGAGGAGTATTTGGCCTTCATCCGGGCTGTAGAACGCCATGAGTAATCTGGCCAATGTGCTCTTGCCGGAACCGCTGCGACCGATGATGCCAATCCGCTCGCCCGCAGCCATGCGCAAGCTGACCCCGGCCAGCGCTGGCGTGCTTTGATCCGGGTAACTGAACGTAACGCCGCGCACTTCCAGCGCGCCTTTAAGCTGGGTGCGTTCCAGCGGCCGCTGTTTGGCCTCGCGCTCTTGCGGCAGGGCCATCAATGCATCGGTTGAGGTCATGGTCAGGCGGGCTTGCTGGTAGCGCGTGATCAAACTGGCAACCTGGCCCAGTGGTGCCAGCACACGGCTGCCGAGCATGTAACAGGCAACCAGGGCGCCGACGCTGAGATTGCCGGCGATAATGCTATAAACACCGGCGATAATCGTGCTCATGCCGGCGAACTGCTGAAGGAATAGCGTGCCATTGGTGGCCAGCGAGGCCAGAAAACGTGCATGCATGTCGAGACGGGTCAGTGAACCGTGAGTTTTCTCCCACTGATGCTGGCGCTCACTCTCGGCGCCACAGGCCTTGAGGGTTTCCAGCCCGCCGAGGGTTTCGATCAGTAACGCCTGACGCTGTGCGGCCAGTACCAGACTGCGCTCCACGGTATCGCGCAGGCGCACCTGAATTATCCAGGCGAAGAGGGCGGTGAGTGGAAATGCCAGCAGCGGGATCACCACCAGCCAGCCGCCGAGCAGGCCGATAACCGCAATCATCAACAGCGCGAACGGCAAGTCGATCAGACTGGTCAGGGTAACGGCGGTGAGAAACTCGCGCAGGCCCTGAAAGTCATGAATACTCTGGGCAAAGCCGCCGACGGTGGCCGGTCGCGACTTCAAAGACATGCCGGTGATGCGCTCGAACAGCGTGGCGGATAACACGATGTCGGTCTTTTTGCCGGCGGTGTCCAGCAGGTGCGCGCGCAGCACGCGCAGCAACAACTCAAACCCCGCCCCAATCAGCAAGCCAATGGCCAATACCCACAGCGTCGCCGTCGCCTGGTTGGGCACCACGCGGTCGTAGGTTTGCATCACAAATAACGGAACCAGCAGCCCCAACACGTTAATCAGCAGACTGGCCAGCACGGCGTCGGCATACAGCCAGCGTGACAGCTTCAAGGTGTCGCGAAACCACGCTGTCACTCTGGGCATCAGTGGATTGCGCGCTTGCTCCAGTTCGTGACGCGGCCGGGCAAACAGCGCTTGGCCGGCGTATTCGTGGGCAAGCTCAGCGCCGTTCACCCATTGTTCGCCGCCGTCGGTTTCGCAGGGGAGGATCAGTGCCTGCTCATTTTCGTCCCAGGCCTTGAGCACGGCACTGCGGCCATCCTTGAGCAGTAACAGCACCGGCAGATTGAGCGCCGAAATGGCGCTCAGCTCGCGGCGTAGCAAGCGTGCCTGCAAACCGGCACGCGCTGCGGCGCGACTGAGTAAATTGGCGGACAAGGTTTGTTGCGGCAGCGGCAGGCCGGCAGTCAGGCTGCCGCGGCTGACTTTGCAATCATGCAGGCGACAGAGAATCAGTAAACCATCAAGCAGCGGATCGTCATGGCTCAGGCGTGGGTCATTAACCGGACTGCTGTGCTCCATATTCGTCACTAGCGACTACTCCTAAACATCTGTCCCTGAGGTTTCAGCGCCATGTGCTGGCCAGTCACGCAACTGAAAAATCCGTGAAACCTGTGTTGCCAGAGGCCACAAGGCCCTGCCGAAGCAGGGCCTGTGGTTACTTATTGCAAGGCAGGCAGATGCGCCTCGCTTTTGACTTCGCTCAGCGCAACCGATTCGGCTGGCAGCACCACTTGCTGTTGGCGCAGCAGCTGGCCGGTGGCAGCCAATACGCGGTACATCGAGTACTCCTCGGTGTAACGCACATCGGTGTAGCGACGGTTGGCGGTGAACAACTCGTTCTCACTGTCGAGCAAGTCGAGCAGGGTGCGCTGCCCCAAGGTGAATTGCTGCTGATACGCCTCACGAACACTGGCGGTGTATTCGGCATAGTCACGCGCTTTCGGGGTTTGCAGCCGCGCATTTTCCATCGCGTTCCAGGCCAGCGCCGTGTTCTCGTTGATCAGACGCAGGGCGTTGTTGCGGATGTCCATAGACTCGTTGATCTGGTGTGAAGAAGACTCCAGACGTGCCTTGTCACGCATGCCGTTGAACAGGTTGTAGTTCATCACAACACCTGCGCGCCACGTGTTGTAGTGACCGGCGTCGCCCTGAATATTATCGTCAGCAGTGGTTGCCAGTTCGGCATCTACGCGCGGGTAGAACGGCGCCTTGGCGGACTCGTATTGTTTCTCGGCCGCGTTGACATCGGCTTGCGCAGATTTCAGGAACGGGTTGTCCGCCATCATCACCTGACGTGCAGTTGGCAAGTCAGCCGGCACTTCGCCCTTGACCGACGCCGGTGCAGACAGCTCATCAGGATAACGGCCCACGGCGCTGAAAAAGTTAGCCTCGGCATCGGCCAGGTTGACCTGCTCGGTGTAGAGGTTGTTTTCCGCCAGGGCCAGACGTGCACTGGATTGATCGAGGTCAGCCGTGCTGCCAACGCCTTGCTGGCTGCGCAGCGAGATCTGGTCGTTGATGCGCTGATGCGCCAACAGGTTGTTCTTGGCCAGCGCCACCATTTCCCGGCGTTTCAGTACATCGAGGTAAACCTCGGCGGTGCGCAGGGCCAGGCTCTCGGATGTGCCGCGTACGTAGTAGGCACGTGAGTTGACCACCGCCTGGGTGCGCGCCACTTCATTCGGGGTATTGAACCCGTCGAAGAGCATCTGTCGCAGGCGCAACTCGGTGTTGCTGTAGGTCAGGGTTTCCTTGTTGTGATCGCCGATGATGCGGGTGCTTGGGCTGTCGGTGTTTTCACGGCCATAGCCGACGAGTGCATCTACGGTTGGCAAGTAACCGCCCTTGGCAATTTTCACGTCCTCGTCTGATGACAGACGACGGTTTACGCCCGCGCTTATTTCCGGGTGGTTATCGATGGTGCTCTGGATTGCTTCTGACAAAGTCATTGCTTGGACGGGTGAAAAAGTCATGGCCAGAAGCATGCCTGTCCATAGCGGGTTGACTGCACGCATTGGTAATACTCCTTTGCTGTGTGCTCTGATCTTTCCTCTCCGCCAAAAAAATGTCTTTTTAAGGCGGGCGTCGTTTTTGGGTTCTCACTCTAGGCATTGAAGATCATTATTTATGTTGGCACAGAAAAATTTAGCACAAGATTTATGAAAAAATATTCTTATACAAAAAAGCCGACAGAGGACATTGTTACCCCTGAAAGTAGGCGTGGAAGCCGCATGGCGTCTAAGCTAGATGAAAATAGGCCTGAAACAGGCAGTTGTTTACACAGGGTGGGGTTGCAGTTGGGACGGTAGGCAGCAAGGAGGCGACAATAATTTGTCGTTTTTACGAAGGGCCGAATTGCTGTCTTCTCAACCACTTAGATGATGTATCTGTGTTTTGCACTGTTGATGCCTTCTTTAGGAGATACCGGCGAACGCCGGTGGCAGTGAGGAACACGTTATGGCCACTCTGATTGGTAAAGTCACCCAGGTTATTGGTGAGGTTTTCGCCGTTGCAACTGATGGCTCGCGTCGCCCACTGGGTGTGGGTGATCAAGTTTTTGCAGGTGAGCAATTAGTCACGGGCGCATCGGGTGCTGTGGCTGTAGCGATGACCGACGGTCAGCAATTAACCTTGGGGCGTGAGAGTCAGCTCAGCCTGAATGAGCAAATGCTTGGCCAGGGGGGCGACAGTCAGGCGCCTCAGGATGCGCCTGTCACGGCGCCAAGCGCTGATGACTTAACAGACGTCGAACAACTCTTGGCGGCGATTGAAGCGGGCGCCGACCCCACTCAGGAAGCCGAAGCCACAGCCGCAGGGCCTGGCGGCGCCGGATCGGGTGGCGCTGGCGGTGTAGGGGGCGGACACAGTTTTGTGCTGCTCGATACCGTCGGGGGTGCGGTCGAGCCGGTTCTGGGCTTCGATACCTCAAACTTCAACACGGGGCCAGAGTTCCCTAATCCTGAGCCTATCGTGATTCCAGTGCCGCCGCTGGTTCAGGAAGTGCAAACTCCGCCAGCGCCTCCAGCAGAGCCTGAAGTGGTTGATTTCCAGCCGGTTGTCAGCGTTGTTTATCAGGACGCTGTCGGCAGTATCAGCACCAGCCCGGCTGTGGTTGAAGAGCGTGCATTAGCGGGTGGCAGTAACCCGCAGAGTAATGCCGAACAGGCTAGCGGGCGCTTTCAGGTGGTTTCACCCGATGGCGTAAGTGCGCTTGAGGTGCAAGATGCCAACGGCAACTGGATAAATGTGACCGCTGGCAATCAGGTGCAGGGCCAGTACGGCACTTTGCAGGTGGATGCACAGGGCAATTGGACCTACACCCTTACCGCCGGCGTGCAACATGGCACACCGGGGGCAACCGGTGCTGATGATCAGATTGGCGAAAGCTTCAATGTGCGGGTTACCGACAACGATGGCGATGTATCGCCGGTGGCGGTGCTCGACGTAAGCATTTATGACGACGGACCGCAGGCTATCAACGACGTTAACAGCGTGGCTGAGGACAGCGTCGCGCCAGTTGTCGGAAATGTGCTGAGTAACGACCAAGTCGGTGCCGACTCACCTGCAAGTTTTGTCGCCTGGCAAAGCACCGCGGCAACCTTTGGCACTTTCACGCCGACCGCCAACGGTGGTTACAGCTACCTGCTCAATTCGGATAATCCGCTGATTCAGGCGCTCGACACGGGCGAGACGCTGACAGAAACCTTCAGCTACACCATGCAGGATGCGGACGGTGACACCTCGACGGCCATGCTGACGATTACCATCACCGGCACCAACGACATTCCAGTGGTCAGCGTGCCGCCGCTTGGTGAAGGCACTAATGCGCAAGTTTATGAGTCCGGACTGGCCAATGGCAGTGACGCCGCTGCCAACAGCGAGTTCACCACCGGCACCTTCACCTTGAGCGATGTTGACGGCCTGGATGATTTGCAAAGCGTGACCATTAACGGCGATACCGTGGCAATCGGCAGCCTGAACAGCGGCTTGAATGTGTTTGTCGGTGAATTCGGCACCCTGACCATCACCGGCTACGACGCGGCGACGGGGCAGGGTACTTATCAATATCAACTGACTGCACCGACAATCGATGGCGCAGGTATTGAGACCGATACCTTTGTCATCAGCGTATTCGACGGCACTTCGTCGTCGGCGCCGGCCAATATCGTTATCGAAATCATCGATGACGTGCCGACCGCCAACGCCGACACCGGCTCGGTCAAAGAAGGCGCAACTCTCACGGTTAATGCTGCCAATGGTGTGCTGGCTAACGATGTTGCCGGTGCCGATGGTTTTGGCTCGTCCAGCGTTGTGGGCGTGCGCGCCGGTTCGGACACCGCCACAGAGGCTTTGGGCAATGTTGCCACTTCCATCACCGGCGCATTCGGCACATTAACTTTGGCAGCGGACGGCTCGTACACCTACCACTCGACCGCCAATGCGCTGGACGCCAGTGCGCAGGATCACTTTGTGTATACCGTGGTTGATGGTGACGGCGATTTGAGCACCACTACGTTGACTATCGATGTGTGCAATTTCACCGTGGTTGGCGGTGTCGGTGGCGAAGCTGATACCAGCGTGCGCGAAGCAGCGCTCGACATGATCGGCAGCAACCCGACCAGTAATGATGAAGTGGCCAGCGGCCAACTGACCGGCAGCGGCGGCGCGGGTGGTTATCAGTTCAGCATTGCCGATGGCGTTGGCCAATACGGCACGCTCAGCGTTAACGCCAACGGCCAATATACCTACACGCTAACCAGCCCGGTTGATACACCAGCCGGTGACAACGGCAACAATATCCAGGCGCAGGAAACCTTCACCTTCACGGTTACCGATGCCAACGGCAACACCGGCACCGGCACGTTGTTGATTGATATTGTCGACGACATTCCAAAGGCCTATGCCGACACTGGCTCGGTGCAGGAAGGCGCAACACTCACGGTTAATGCCGCCAATGGTGTGCTGCATAACGATGTTGCCGGTGCCGATGGTTTTGGCTCATCCAGCGTTGTGGGCGTGCGCGCCGGCTCGGATACCGTCACTGATGCCTCTGGCAATGTCGGCAGTTCCATCACCGGTGCTTACGGCACATTAACCCTGGCAGCGGACGGCTCATACACCTACCACTCAACCGCCAATGCGCTGGACGCCAATTCGCTGGGCGCCAATGCGCAGGATCACTTTGTTTATACCGTGGTTGATGGTGATGGCGACTTGAGCACCACCACTTTGACTATCGACGTGTGCAATTTCACCGTGGTTGGCGGTGTCGGTGGCGAAGCGGATACCAGCGTGCGCGAAGCAGCGCTCGACATGATCGGCAGCAACCCGACCAGCAACGATGAAGTAGCAAGCGGCCAACTGACCGGCAGCGGCGGCGCGGGTGGTTATCAGTTCAGCATTGCCGATGGCGTTGGCCAATACGGCACGCTCAGCGTTAACGCCAACGGCCAATATACTTACACGCTGACCAGCCCGGTTGATACACCAGCTGGCGATAACGGCAACAATATCCAGGCGCAGGAAACCTTCACCTTCACGGTTACCGATGCCAACGGCAACACCGGCACCGGCACGTTGTTGATTGATATTGTCGACGACATTCCAAAGGCCTATGCCGACACTGGCTCGGTGCAGGAAGGCGCAACACTCACGGTTAATGCCGCCAATGGTGTGCTGCATAACGACGTTGCCGGAGCCGATGGTTTTGGCTCGTCCAGCGTAGTGGGCGTGCGTGCCGGTTCGGATACAGCTACAGATGCTTCGGGCAATGTCGGCGGTTCCATCACCGGCGCATACGGCACATTAACTTTGGCAGCGGACGGCTCGTACACCTACCACTCGACCGCCAATGGTGTG
The DNA here is from genome assembly GCF_900682675.2 of Pseudomonas marincola. NCBI lineage: Bacteria > Pseudomonadati > Pseudomonadota > Gammaproteobacteria > Pseudomonadales > Pseudomonadaceae > Pseudomonas > Pseudomonas marincola. The sequence goes on from NZ_LR215729.2 coordinate 1,859,857, forward strand.
GGCGCCAATGCGCTGGACGCCAATGCGCAGGATCACTTTGTGTATACCGTGGTTGATGGTGATGGCGATTTGAGCACCACCACTTTGACCATCGATGTGTGCAATTTCACCGTGGTTGGCGAGGTAGCAAGTGGTTCGGATACCAGTGTGCGTGAAGCCGCGCTGGATGTAATTGGCAGTGATCCGACCAGCAGTGATGAAGTGGCCAGCGGCCAACTTACCGGCAGCGGCGGTGCGGGCGGTTATCAGTTCAGCATTGCCAATGGTAACGGTAACTTTGGCACCCTCACGGTGGATGCCAGCGGTAATTACACCTACACGCTGACCAGTGCGCCCAAATTGCCGGCCGGTAATAACGGCAACAATATCCAGACCCAGGAAACCTTCAGCTACACCGTGACTGATGCCAACGGCAACACAGGCACGGGTACGCTGGTGATAGATATTGTCGACGATGTGCCCACTGCGCACGATGACACCGCCTGCGTGGGCGCCGAACGTGGCCTCGATTACAACGCGGTGTTTGTGCTCGATTTCAGCGGCAGCATCAGCAACAGCGAGCTCAACGTGATGATGCAAGCTGTGCGAGCGGCAGGGCAGAAGCTGTTTGATGGCACCAATGGCGATGTCAGCATTCAGCTGGTGGCGTTCTCGGCAACCGCAAAGTCGTATGCGGCAGTGAGCAATTTTGCCGACCTCTCGCACCTTATCGACACGCTCAATCCGGCTGATGGCGGTACTCGGCCATACAGTGGCAATACCGACTTTACGGCTGCAATCAAAGAGACCATGGCTGTGTTCGAGCCTGTGGTGGGCGCCAGCAATCAGGTGTTCTTCATCAGCGATGGCAACCCCAATGAGCAGACCGGTAACAATTCTTCGTTGACCAACACCACGGCGGCGCAATGGAGCAATTTCGTTAATGGCAACAACATTAACGTGACCGCGGTCGGCGTGGGCGGCGGTATCGACAATGCCCGCTTGCAGGACATCGATGTAGACGGTCAGGGTGCGCCGATCCAGGTCGGCAATTTTGAAGATCTGGTCGAGTCACTGCTGCAAGTCGTCACCGGTGGCAGCGTTCAGGGCAATGTGCTCAAGGGCGATGACAATGCTGTGGGCGGCGGCGATGACGATGTATTTGGCGCCGATGGCGGCCGCATTCTGTCTATTTCGGCGGATGGCCAAACCTACACGCTCAATGGCACGACTATCCAGACCGCTGCCAGCGCTTCGCAATACAGCTGGGATGCAAGCACCAAACTGTTGACCCTCAATACGGACACTGGCGTTCTCAAGTTCTATATGGCGGATTCCGGTGGCCATGCGGCGGGTGATTATCAGTTCCAGGCGCACAGCGGTTTGGATTTCGGCGCCAGTGGCCAGCTCAATGAAGTCTTTACCTACACGCTGATCGACAACGACGGCGATACGGACTCGGCCAATCTGACCATCTGCATCGACGGGGCGGAGATTTCAGCGCTGGTGGTGGGCAGCAATGCCAGCGATCAGGGTAACTCCGCGGTTGAGCACACCGTGCCGAATCCGCAGGATGCCGATCGCGCCGGTGAGATCATGGGCACCTACGGCAAGGATGTTCTGCTTGGGGATGTCGGCGGCGTTAACAGCAACTTCACACCGGGCAAGAACTACAACATCGCACTGATCCTCGACCGCTCGGGGAGCATGGCGGATGCTTCCGGTACGCCTGGGTTGAGCCGCCTGGCGCTGGCCAAGGATGCACTGACCTCGCTGGCCAATCAGTTAGCCGGGCATAGCGGTGTGGTCAACGTGCGGCTGATTCCGTTCGGTGAAACGGCCTCTAATAGTTACACCATAAATGGCCTCAACTCGACCAATGTTGTGACCTTGATTGCTGCAATCAACGGCCTGACAGCCAGCGGCGGCACTAACTATGAGTCGGCATTCAAGGCCACGGTCAACTGGTTCAATGACCAGGTCAATGGTGGCAAGGACGCGGCGCATGGCTTCGAGCAGTTGACGTTCTTTCTCACTGACGGCAACCCGACGTTGTACCTCAATGGCAGCGGCAACACTGCCGGCAGCGGCAGCAACACGGGATACAACGAATTGAGCCAGTCGGTTGATGCGGTGCAGGCGCTGGTTGCCGGCACGGGGAGCGATGCGGTGCAAATGCACGCCATTGGGATTGGTAATGGCGTGAGCGCCGACTTCCTCAAGTTTTTCGACAATACCCCGCTGACCGGGAACACGCTCGGACAGGGCGCTTACGACTTCCCGAATGACAATAAGCCGCCTGTCACCGGCCAGACCGGCGACCCGACAATCGTTAATACCGCCGATGAGCTGCATGCGGCGCTGGTCGAAGGCAGCACCACCACAACGCTTGCGGCGGTGGGAGCCGATCATCTGATTGGCGGACAGGGCGACGACATCATCTTTGGCGATGTCATCAATACCGACAGCCTGGCGTGGGCCGGGAATGCAGCGGGCACGCATGACGGCGCCGGTTATCAGGGCTTGCTCGATTACCTGACGGCAACCACCGGCACCGCGACGCTGGATCAGGTCAAAGCCTACATCGAAGCCAATGCAACGTCCCTGAACGTGGCGGGTGATACCCGTGGCGCCGGTGACTTGCTTGATGGGGGCGCGGGCAATGACTGGCTGTTCGGCCAGGGCGGCGATGATGTATTGATCGGTGGAGTAGGCAACGACCACTTATACGGTGGCACGGGCGCCGATACCTTTGTCTGGAATGCCGCCGATCGCGGCGGAAATTATCACGATGTGGTGCATGACTTTAATGTGGCCGATGGCGACAAGCTGAATTTGTCGGCCTTGCTCGATGGCGTCGATCCGAATGCCGGTGTCGATGTGCTGAGTCAGTACCTGAGCGTAGATACCAGCAATGGCGTAGACACGCTGGTCAATGTGTCCAGCAGTGGTCATGTGCAGGATACGGCTGCGGTGGATCAAACCATCACGCTGGCCAACACGGTGTTGTCCGGCGGCGACAGTGCGTCGATTATCCAGGGCATGCTGGATAACAACACGCTGGTGAGCTAGAGCGGTTGGCTGCGTAATATTTCAGTCGAATCGCTGGACTGCGACTAAAATAAAATCACCCGTCTCTGATGTTGGAGACGGGTTTTTTATGACTGCTGCAGAGGAGCTCCAATGGTTTTCGTTCAGCGCGATGGGCACAACAGAATTATCCGGGTTGATGGCGAGCCTTTCAGCGCCATGACACAACCCATGCAAGAGGATGACCCGGAGGTAATAGCATTCCGAGCGAGCAACTCACTGAGTGATCGCTTGCTGGATCTGCAGCGCTCCGACCTCGAAATGGTGCGGGTGGTTGAAGACTTGGTGACCGTATTGGTCAGCAAGGGTGTGATCCGCTACACCGACTTGCCCGAAGCTGCCCAGAGAAAACTCAGCATGCGCGAAGAAACCCGGGCCAAGCTGAATGACCTCACAGGCCTGCTGGGCAGCGACGAAGAGCATTTCCCCTAGTCGCAGCTTGCAGTAACAGTGCGTTTGCGCAGCCGAATGGGCTCACGGCTGGGCAAACGCACCTGATCTTTTAATCCTCCGGCCAAGGTGCGGGCGCACCAATCAGGCGACCCATCGCGCCATCAATGCCCAACTCTTTCAGCGCGGCCAGTTCACCCTCGGTTTCAACCATCTCGGCGATCAATGGCAAGTCGATGCTATTCGAGGCGCGGAACAATGCTTCGATGAACAGGCGCTTATCCGCTTCCTGGTCGATTGAACGGATGTAGCTGCCATCAATCTTCAGATAATCGAGGCCCAGGTGAGTGAGGTTGCCGATAAGGCTGAAACGCCCTCCGAAGTGTTGCAGGCCCAGCTTGTAACCGGTTTCGCGGATGCGCAGGCTTAGCGTTTCCAACTCAGCAGCGGGGGGCAGATAACGCTCATCCAATTCCAGCGTCATCAGTGCGCCGTGCTGCGGATGCTCTTTGAGTACTTTAATGAGCTGCGCAAAGCTTTCCTCGTCGCGCAACGTCGCAGCGGCCAAACTCAGCGCCAGCGGCAGCGGGTGTTTGGCCAGATGCTCAAGGCTATGCTCGAGCATTGCCAGATCGAAGCGGGCAGCCCAGCCCAAACGGTCAATCCAGGGCAGGAAACGGCCCGCTGCAATCGCCTCGCCTTGTGGGTCGAGCAAGCGTGCCAGAACCTTGTGGTGCATGACTTGAGTCGTGTCGTCGCAAGGCGCCACGGGTTGGAAGTAGAGCTGGAGTTTGCCCTCATTGAGCGCTGCATCAATCCAGTTGCGCCACTCATGCAGGCCTTGCTCGGGGGCAACATTAAAGTCGTCCAGCCGCGCCCAGCACTGTTCCGGATTGCTCTGCGCTTGCGCCAAAGCCTGATCGGCACGGCCAATCACGTCACGCACCTCCTCGCCGGGACGGAATGCGGCAATACCGATATGGGCAACCGGTTTACAGTCACTGGCGCCGGTCTGGCGCAAGCTTTCGAGTTGCTCGCTGAGCTCCTGAGCCAGCCGGTCGCAATCTTCTGCACTCAGGCCGGGCGCAAGCAGCGTGAATTCCCCACCACGGCTGCGCGAGGCCAGCCAGCCTGTGGAGTTTCTGTTCTCGATGTCACGGGACAATTGAATGCCGATACTTTTAATCAAGGCGTCGGTCTTCTGGCCGCCCAAGCGCTGATTGAGCCCGCCGAGATCATTGACCCGCAAGAACATCAGATAACCGTCAGTGTTCTGCTCGTTGGCTGATAATTGATTGGCCAGGCGAATATCAAACAGGCGGCGATTGGCCAGGCCCGTGAGGCTGTCCTGATAAGCCTCTTCGCGTAACTTTTCACTGCGCGCTGCTTCTTCGGCAAACAAGGTTTTGAGTTTTTCGACCATCTGGTTCATGGCCAGCACTACACGCTTGAGTTCCGGCGTGCGGGGCACTTTTTGCAGGCTCATGAATTCACGTCGGGTAATGGCTTCGGCCTGCTGCACCATATTGTCGAGCGGGCGCAATTGTGAGCGCAGCAGCCAGCCGCCAAGCAAGGCGCTTACAATTCCGCAGCCGAGCAGCCAGAGCAGGCTGCCGATGGCGCTGTCCCAGAGTTTATTGATGGCAAACTGCGGATGGCTGAGTACCTCGACCCGCGCCGCCTGTTCCCAACCGCGCATGATCAATGCATCGCCCGGCTGAGGTTGCAGATCAACCATGTCGACAAACCAGCCCGGCACATTTTCGGGCGTGGTGGTGGTGCGCCGCTCTACGATGGTCTTGTTGTCGGCGATGTTGACCACACGGATCTGCGCGAAATAGCCGCTGTCGAAAATCGAGCTGACCATCAACTCAATCATCGCCGGATCATCGACATGCGGGGTCATCGACAGGCCGAGGGCCGTGGCGGCGTCTTGCGCATGCGAGCGTAACTGGCTGAGCAACTGCTCGCGCGAGCTCTCCATGCTGCTGATGAAACTGCCGGTAAACGCAACAATCAAAAACAGGCAGATGGCGATGAATAGCTGTTTGAGTAAGGACATTAAATTCTCCTAGCCTTCGCCTATGGCGAATCCTTCCGCGCGCATTTTTTTAAGCAAGTCCTGCCAGCGCGATAGTTTCTTGGTGTCGCTCTTACGCGTGTTGGAACCCGCCACATACAGGCCTTCTGCGTTGAAGGCATATACCGGAAGCAGGTCTTTGCGTTGTGAGGCGGGGCGTATTTGGCCAATCAGGTTGTCCAGCACCAACGGCTCGCTGGTGGGCGTTGCGTAGTAGGTGAGAACCATGTGCGCCTGATTCTGGCGCAGGGCTTTCACGTAGGTGATGCGCAGCTTTTCGGCGGGCATGCCGAGGCGGCGCAAGGTGAAGTATTTGGCGATCGAGTAGTCTTCGCAATCGCCCGCACCTTTGACCAGAGACTCGACCGGCGTGGCCCAATAATCGGCCTGACGCCAGTTGCGCTGATCATCGCTGAAGCGCAACTGCTTGTTGAAAAAGCCATTTACGACCTTGAGTTTTTCCGTGTCGGGCAGGTCGGTGCTGGCGTTGATCAGGCTGTCCCAACTCTTGATCCGCTGCTCTGCAACGCCGAGATTGCCGTAGCGGCTTTCGGCGTTCTTGAGGATCAGGGCAAAGTCCCAGTTTGCCACCGCAGCGGCATAGGCCAGGAGCAGGCTTGCGCCTATCCATAGCTGGCCTCGCACCTGGCGGCCTGGCACTTTGTGCATGAAGAGTTTCCCTACGTTTAGTCCTGGCAAGTCTAGGCACTGTTGTGCCGATTCGCAGGCGCGCGGGGCGATTATTTACAGGAATTTAGGGCTTACAGGCTGGCGCGGGTTTTTTGCCGCAGAATGTAGAGGGTTACCAGCACCGCGCTGGTGAGCATGAAGGTGCGCGCCCAGAACAGCGGCACCAGATAGCAGGAAAAACCAATGCTCAGCCACATCAGGCTGATGGCGTAGATTTTACCCTTGAGCGGAATGCCCTCGCCGTCGAGATAGTCGCGAATCCACGGGCCGAGGTGCGGGTGGCTGGTCAGCCATAAATAGAAGCGCTCAGAGCTGCGCATGAAACAGGCAGCGGCGAGCAGCAGGAAGGGCGTGGTCGGCAGCACCGGCAGGAATATGCCGATGACCCCAAGCGCTACGCTAAGCCAGCCAATGGCCAGCAGAGCGTAACGAATCAGCGGATTACGATTGAGCTTGGGCGCCTGCGCCATCGTGGCGATCAGTGATGGCGGGGTTTGAGCAGGGCTGGCTTCTCATCGGGGGCGTTGCACAGCAGGAACAGGGCGGTCAGCAGTTCCGGGATTTGCTCGGCCATGCTATCGACCAGGTCACGGTCCTGAGCCATTTCGTCAAATTCAGGCTGCTCGTCGAACAGGCCGGAAGCGACCATGATGGGCAGCAGCAACTCGCTGACTTCATCTTCCGAGTCTTCAAACCAGACCGACTCACGCAGGAATACGCCTTCCATGAAACCGATGCACCAGCCGCGCAGCTCGGATTCGTCCGGGTCGTCGCCAAGGTCAAGATCGCACGGCATTTCAGGCTCATCGTCACTCGCCAACTGACGGGCGATGTGCGCGCGCAACTGGATCAGCGTGGATTCGATTTCTTCACGCTCGGCATCATCGCGATATTGCGGCGTCTCTGAGAACAGGGCGTCGATCCATTCGCGCTCCGGAACAAGCTCCGGGCAAATGGAGATTGCCGTGAGGTAACCATGAGCTGCGACGTAGTCCAGAGCTTCTTCATGCAGATCATCGGCATCGAGGAAGGCTTGCAGGCGGGACAGTTGCTCGGCGAAGGACATCGGGGGGCTACCTTGAAGAAGTAAACGAGGCTGAATTCTAGTCTACAGCGGGCGCTGCGGCCATAGGCGCGGATCAATGTGCAGGTGATTACAGATCAAAAACCAGCTGGCGACTCACATGAGTATAATGCGCGGTTAGATTTGGAGGCCTTTGATGCTTGAAAACGCGCAGCGCATATTAAAAGACGTATTTGGCTATGACAGCTTTCGGGGCCGCCAGGCTGCGATTATCGAGCGAGTAGCCAATGGCGGCGACGCGCTGGTGCTGATGCCGACCGGCGGCGGCAAGTCGCTGTGCTTTCAGGTGCCTGCGCTGCTGCGCGAAGGCCTCGCCGTGGTGGTTTCGCCGCTGATTGCGTTGATGGACGATCAGGTCGCAACGCTCGATGAGCTGGGTGTTGCCGCCGTTGCATTGAACTCGACACTGAGTGCCGATCAGCAGCGCGACATTGCCGAGCGCATTCGCCGGCGTGAAATCAAGATGCTTTATCTGGCGCCTGAGCGTCTGGTGCAGCCGCGCATGTTGAGCTTCCTGCAGCGCCTGGATATTGCCCTGTTTGCCATCGACGAGGCGCATTGCGTGTCGCAATGGGGCCACGATTTTCGACCGGAATACCTGCAACTGGGTCAGTTGGCCGAGTTGTTTCCCGAGGTGCCGCGTATTGCCCTTACGGCAACTGCCGACATGCGCACCCGCGAAGAGATCATCGAGCGCTTGCATTTACAACGCGCCGAACGCTTTCTTTCAAGTTTTGACCGGCCCAATATTTTTTACCGGATCGTGCCCAAAGAGCAGCCGCGCAAGCAGCTGTTGGGATTTTTGAGCGCGCGTAAAGGTGACGCCGGTATCGTCTATTGCCTGTCGCGTAAAAAAGTCGATGAAGTGGCCGCGTTTCTGTCTGAACAGGGTTTTCCGGCGTTGCCTTATCACGCCGGCTTGCCCAGTGAGTTGCGCGCCTACCATCAAAAACGCTTCCTTAATGAGGAAGGCTTGATCATGGTCGCAACCATCGCGTTCGGCATGGGTATCGACAAACCCAACGTGCGCTTTGTCGCCCACCTCGATTTGCCCAAGTCGCTGGAAGCCTATTATCAGGAAACCGGCCGCGCCGGACGTGATGGTTTACCCGCCGATGCGTGGATGGCTTACGGCCTGCAGGACGTGTTGCTGCTCAAGCAAATGCTCAACAACTCCGAGGGCGATGAGCGGCACAAGCGCGTCGAGCAACACAAGCTCGATGCGATGCTTGCCCTGTGCGAGGAAACCCGTTGCCGGCGTCAGGCGCTGCTGGCCTATTTTGACGAAATTCTCGATAAGCCCTGCGGGCACTGCGATAACTGCACCGATGGCGTGCAAACCTGGGATGCGACAGAACCCGCGCGCCAGGCGTTGTCGGCCATTTATCGCAGTGGCCAGCGTTACGGCGTCGGCCATTTGGTCGACATGCTGCTGGGGCGCGATAACGAGCGGATGCGCAAGGAAGGCCATCAGCACTTGTCGGTGTTTGGTGTGGGCAAGGCGCTCAGTGAAGGCGAGTGGCGCTCGCTGTTCCGCCAATTGGTCGCACGCGGGCTGGCTGACGTAGACCTCGAGGGCTACGGCGGGCTGCGGTTGTCCGAGAGTTGCCGGCCATTGTTGCGCGGAGAGGTCAATTTGCAGCTGCGCCGCGATCTGAAGCCGCAGCAGAGTGCCAAGGCTTCAAGCAGTGCCGCCAGCCAGTTGGTGCGTGGTGATGAGCGTGAGCAGTGGGAAGCGTTGCGCGCCTTGCGCCGCAAACTGGCGGAAGAGCACGGCGTGCCGCCTTATGTCATTTTCCCGGATGCGACGCTACTGGAAATGCTGCGCAGCAAACCGAGCACTCTGCCGGAAATGGCGCAGGTCAGCGGCGTTGGCGCGCGTAAGCTTGAGCGTTATGGTGAGGCCTTCCTGCAAGTGCTGAGCGGCGGTGAAGAGGCGCCAAGAGCAGTTGTCGATTTGCGGCACGAGTTGATCAGTCTGGCATGCGCCGGGATGACGCCGGCCCAGATTGCCAATCAGTTGCAGTGTTCACAGAAAAACGTTTACAGCATGTTGGCCGATGCATTGGCCGCTCAGCAGATTTCGCTGGATCAGGCGCTCGACTTGCCGGAAGACCTGCTGCTCGAGATTCAGGACGCGTTCCTGGATGGCGAGGGCGAGTTACCGGCGGTCTCAGAGGTGTCGGAGCAATTTGCCAAGCGGGTTGATGAGGGCGTTTTGTATTGCGTGCGTGCGGCCTTGCAAGCGGAGTTTCAGCTCTAGGCCATTGGCCTCTTACATACAAACTAATAATTGACGCCAGTATCGCGTCTTGTGGCTAGTGGCTCCGGGCCACTAGACTGCTGGCTGGAGATACATATGCCGAGGGAATTGTGGCTTCTGAAGAGATTGGTCTGGACGATGTCCTGCACAGTCCGTACACCCAGCAATTGGTTGCAGGCTTTCGCATGCTGCGTTTTTCGCCCGTGCTCGAGGGCGAATACCGTCAGTACCTGTTAGAGGAAAGCGTCGATCTCAAGCGCGTTGCACTCTTTCTGGGCATCATCTTGTGGACCAGCTTCACCGTTCTCGATATTGCCCTCGCTGCGCCGGGCAATCTGTGGGCGACTCTGTTACTGCGCATGGCAGTGCTGAGCCCGCTGCTGTTGACTGTCTGGTTGGTGCATACGCGAACCCATCTGCCGTTACTGCAGGTGATGTCGCATGTGTGCATCCTCTCGCTGGGCATTGGCGGGATCATGATTATTGGCAATGCCCATCAATCACAGCCCAATTTCCCCTATGAAGGCTTGTTTCTGGTGTGCATGGCGGCCTATTTTCTGGTCGGTTTCAGGCTCATCGAGGCCTTGGTGTGCTCGACCATTATCATGCTCGTCTACCTGTCTGTTGAACTCTGGGTGCAGCTGCCAACGCACCAGTTGATCAACAATTTCGTATTTATGGCCAACGCCAATCTGATTGGCGCGGTGGGTTGCTACCTGCTGGAATTCAAATCACGCGAACACTTCCTGACCAAGCGAGTGCTGAGTTTGCAGGCCGAGCAGGACAGCCTTACCGGGCTGGACAACCGGCGCAGTCTTGGGCGTATCTTCACGCGGTTGTGGCGACAGGCCAAACGCGAGTCCTATCCAATCAGCATGCTCTTGTGTGATCTGGATTTCTTCAAGCAATACAACGACTCCTATGGGCACCAGGCTGGCGATGAGGTGCTGGTGCGGGTGGCGTCGATTCTCAATGAGTTGGCACGCCGGCCACTCGATGTTGCGGTGCGTTTTGGTGGCGAGGAGTTTGTGCTGATTTACTACAATCTTACGGAAGCAGAGGCGGTGCAGCGGGCTGAATTGCTTTGCCACACCCTGCGCCGCGTCAACATAGAACACGGCACGTCCGCCGCAACCTCGCGGGTGAGTGTTTCGATCGGGGTGGCGATGATCCAGCCACATTTGAATGAACACTTCAGCGACCTCTACAAGCGCGCCGATGATGCCTTGTACAAGGCCAAGGAGCAGGGGCGAAACCGGGTTGTTTGCAGTTGCCCATGCTGAAGACGTTGAGACGCCAGCACCGCTTGTAAAATACTGTTTGATTCAGAGGCTTGCGCACTTTAGAAGGTTATGATTAGCTTGCTAATAATTGCTATTTCATACTTATAAGAGTTGCTACCGATGTCGTTGTCTGATCAACACCGTTTTGCCATGCAGGTTGCCCAGTTATCCCGCTCCTGGCGGGCTGAGCTCGATCGCCGATTGGCCGGGCTTGGCTTGTCGCAGGCGCGCTGGCTGGTTTTATTGCACCTGGCCCGCTTTGATGAGCTGCCGACCCAGCGCCAGCTTGCGCAAAGCGTTGGCGTTGAAGGCCCAACCCTGGCTCGTCTGCTGGACGGCCTTGAGGCGCAGGGACTTGTCAGTCGTCAGGCGGTTCCGGAAGATCGCCGCGCCAAGAAAATCGCCCTGAGCCCTCAAGCCCAGCCGCTGATTACTGAAATTGAAGCCATTTCCACTCAACTGCGTCTTGAACTGTTCTCGGGCATCACTGAAGAAGACCTCAGCTGCTGTCAGCGCGTGCACGCACAGATTCTGAGTAATCTGGAAAAGCGGTGAGTCTGCAAAGTCTCGATGCGTTGCATGAGCGTTACGGCAAGCACTATCCCCGTTGGCTTTTAAGCCTGTTAATGATCAGCACCATGGCGATGGTGCTGGCATCGACCAGCATAAACGTTGCCTTGCCGGCACTCATGCACGACCTGAATATCGGCCGGCCACTGGCGCAGTGGTTGTCTACCGGTTTTCTAGCCGCCATGACTGCCGGTCTATTACTCAGTGCCTGGTCATTGGGCCGGTTTGGTGCGCGGCGGACTTCGCAATTTGGCCTGTTGGTCTTCATTCTTTCATCTTTATTGGCGCTGATCAGTGACTCGGCCTGGCAGCTGATTGCCTTGCGCATTGTTCAGGGGCTCTGCGCCGGGATCATCCAGCCACTGGCCATGGTTCTGATTTTTCGGGTGTATGCCGGTGCCGGCAGGGGCATGGCGCTGGGCATTTATGGGCTGGGCATCATGCTGGCGCCCACCGTGGGCCCAACAGTTGGCGGCTATCTCACTGATGTTTTTGGCTGGGTGGCGGTCTTCTGGTTGCCGCTGCCGCTGTGCTTCATCGGGCTGTTGGGTGCGGGCTGGCTGATGCCTAACACGCGTGAAGCGCAGCCGCCCACGTGCGATGTATGGGCCTTCATGCTGTTATGCGTGGCGCTTTTTGCATTGCTGGGCGCGCTGGCGGAAGCGCAACGCTTCGTCTGGAGTGCGCCGCGTGTTTATGTGCCGGGGCTGATTGGCGGCTTGGCGTTGCTGGGTTTTGTTCAGCGTTGTCGGAAACAGGCGCGGCCATTACTGCCGGTGCAACTGTGGCGTTACAGGGGTTACCGCAACGCTTGCTGGGTGGCCGTTACGCTGGGCGTCGGGCTTTACGGTTCCACCTATCTGATTCCCTTGTACCTGCAAACCGTCGAAGGCTATAGCGCCGGGCGTGCCGGCTTGTTGCTGCTGCCGACAGGGGCAGTGCTCGGGCTGGCCTCGTTTGCCGGTGGCTGGTTGAGCGACCGGATCAGCGCAGCGGTGTTGTTGGTGACAGGGTTACTGTTGTTTGCCGTGTCGAGCGCCGCCTTCGGTGTGCTTGCCAGCGGTACTTCCTTTGCCGTGTTGTGCTTTTGGGCGTGTGTCGGGCGTATCGGCTTCGGCCTCATTCTTCCGGCCTTGAATACCGGTGCGCTGGATATTCTCAACCCGCAAGAACTGGCGCAGGGCGCGGGAACCATCACCTTTATGCGGCAGTTGGGTGGCGCATTCGGGGTGAATCTACTGACCTTCTTTGTTGAATGGCGACATGCAGCCGGTGGCGGCGATGCGCTGGCTGAGGCGGCGGCTTTTCAACAAAGCTTCGTAGTGTTGGCAGCGGTATTCGCACTTACCGTACTGGCCGCGATGAAAGTTCAAGTGTCGAGTCGATAACTCAACAAAAGTCCTGTAATTACCTATGAATTAACGCTAATTAGTGATTGCTGGCGATATGCCTTCTCTGCGAGTTTGTCTATACTGAGACCCAGTTCACGCGGCTGTGAACTCGATAAAACAAGGGGTGCACGGAAGCGCATCCCAACAAAAAAATGTATTCACCGCTCTAAGTCGTAGTTCTCAGGATGAGCAAGCCCAGTGGGTAATAGCGATGGAGTTTTGAGCGGGGCAGAGGGAGGCACGGATGATTCAAGTTCGCCATTTATTAATTGGCCTTGCGTCCAGTTCAGCGTTTTATTCAGGATTCACACCGGCGTTGGGGCTGGGTGAGATAAGCCTGCACTCTGCATTGAATCAGCCACTGAATGCAGACATTCAGTTGCATGACGTCAGGGACCTGACGTCGGCCGAGTTCAAAATCAAACTGGCATCGACCGATGTCTTTGATCGCGCAGGTGTTGAGCGCTTCATCTTCCTCAATGACTTGCGATTTACGCCAGTACTCAAAGGCAATAACAGCATCATCCGGGTGACATCCAGTCAGCCTGTTCGCGAACCCTATCTGAATTTTATCGTTGAGGTCTCAAGGCCCAACGGTCAATTGCTGCGTGAGTACACCGTGCTGCTCGATCCGCCAGGTACGTCGGCATATCGCAGCACAGCCTCTGTTCCCGCCGCACCCAATTATGCCCCTCGTCCTGTTGCCAAAGTAAACACGACACCGGTATTCAAAGCACCGCCGGTAATGCCGAGCACCGAGCTGGGCAAACAGTACACGGTGGCCAGTGGCGACAGCTTGTGGAAAATTGCCGGCAAAATGCGCGGAGCCGACGGCGATATCAATCAACATACCTTGATGCGCGATATTTTTGCCCTCAACCCGCAAGCGTTTAGTAACGGCAATCCGGATCGTTTGATTGCCGGTGCCAATCTGACTCTGCCTGACCGCGTTAGCGTGCCGGGCAGCAATAACAGCCCGGCGCCTGAACAGAATCTCGCTGAAAGCGATGCGAATGGCCAATCTTCGGCAGGCGCACCTGCGGCAGGCGTACCTGTGGCAGGCACCCCTGCGGCAGACGAATCTTCTATTGCAGAGCCGGCGTTAACGAATGCCACTGCAGACACAGCCGCCGCTGATACTGCCCCTGCACAAACCTCGACCGCCGCCACTAACAGCGCTGCCGATCAAGCGTCGCTGGCTTCGGCTGATACGGCAGGTGCGCAAGGTGAGCAACCAGTGGTTGCAACTGATGCGGATGTGAGTATCGAGCAATTGGCTGCGCAGCAGAATCGGGTCGAGCAGGAGCTGGCCAATCGTTCTGAAGAAAACCTGCAAATGCAGCAAGGTCTGGCTGATCTGCAAGTTCAGCTGGAACAGTTGCAAGCGCAAGTGCTCGACAAGGATGAGCAGTTGGCTGCCTTGCAAGCACAGCTGAGCGCCAAAAATGCCGCAAGTGCTACCCAGACCAGTTGGTTCTCGCAGAATAATCTGCTGTACACCGGGCTGGGTGGGCTTTTATTGCTGTTGCTGGCCGCATTCGGCTGGTCGCGGCGCAAACCAACCGAGCCGGTAACGGTGGTCAACGCCAGTACGCAGGCAGTCGATCCTCTGGAAAGCTCAGCGCCGCAACTGCGTCCAGTCGCGGCAGTGAGCAATGCTCCGGAGGCGAAACTCGATCCGCTGGAAGGTGCCAATCTGTATATCGCTTACGGGCGTCTGCCCGAGGCTGAATCCGCCTTGCGTCAAGCTTTGGATGAGGAGCCGCAGCGCACCGATTTACGCTTCTGCCTGCTGGAAGTTTTAGCCCAGATGGGCAGCGCAAAGGCCTTTGCAGCAGAAGAAGCCATCTTGCGCGGCAAGGGCTTTGATGCCGAACGCATCGATGCGCTGAAAGCCGGCATGACCCCTGAGCCTGAGTTTGAAGATGTGCTGGACGTGGACTTGGTTGCGCCTTTGCCGGTAGAGGATAAAGCCGCGCCTGTTGAGCAGGTCGATAACTTCAAGCTCAACCTGGATGAATTGTCGCTCGACGATGACTGGGATCAGATCAGCCCGTTCGATGACAAGCCGGCAGACAAGCCGACTGCCGGGAAGAAACCAGCGGCGGACAGCGATTTCTCCATGGGTTTGGATGCACGCAGCCCATTCGCCGAGCCAATGCTGGTCGAAGAGGATGACTGGTTAGAGACGCCGACAGGTGAGCAGGGTTTTGAGTTGGATGAAGAGATCAACTTTGACGACCTGCTCGATGCCGATACCCAGCCAACCAATGTTGCCAAACTCAACCAGGCGCTGGCCTATATTGAGCAAGGCAGTTTCGACAGTGCCTGCGATATTCTTCGTGAGTTGATCCACGGTGGCGATGAGCTGGTGAAGAAAGAAGCTCGCGCTTTGCTTGATAAAATTGCCTGACCCCGCCTCAAGGCTGTGCAGCTCCCCGCTGCGCAGCCTTGAGGGTTAGCCGCTTTGTACGGCTATTTCGACAGACCGCAGATGCGTTATCCTGACGTTTTTGCCGGTGCCTGAATCATGTCTCCAGCCAAACCTGAAGTTGTCATTACCTACTGCACGCAGTGTCAGTGGCTGCTGCGCGCCGCGTGGCTGGCGCAGGAGTTGCTGTCGACATTCAGTGATGAATTGGCAAAGGTCAGTCTTGAGCCGGCTACGGGCGGTACGTTTCGGATCGCCTGTAATGGCGTGCTGATCTGGGAGCGTAAGGTCGATGGCGGATTTCCAGAAGCCAAGGTGCTCAAGCAACGCGTGCGCGATGTCATCGACCCAACCCGGGATCTGGGCCATAACGACCGCTAAGCGTTGCGCGGGGCAAGTGCTTAGCGGGTTCCTTTAGCGGGCCATTCGCGCCGAGGCAAAAATTGCCAGAATGATCAGTGCACCGCCAATACACATGCGCAGTGTCGGTTGCTCAGCGAACAACAGCCAGGCAAATGCGATGCCGTAAACCGGCTCCATGGCGAAGATCACCGCTGTGGTGCGCGCCTTCAATACGCGCAGGCTGGCAACAAACAGGCTGTGCGCAAGGCCGGTACAGAATATGCCGAGCATGGCCAGCCAGAACCAACTGATCGCGCTGAGATTAGGTAGTTGCTGCCAGGTAAAGGGCAGCAGGCAGATGAGAACCGTGAAGTTCTGATACAGCGCGGCCTTGACCGGGTCCAGGCCTTTTGTGCTTGCCCGGTTAAGCAGTGACAACAGCGCAAACAGCAGGCCTGAAAGTACTGCCCAAAGCAGCCCCTCCGTTGCCTGATTGGCAAGGTCGAAGCTGGGTGTTACCAGTGCCAGACCGACACACACCAGCGCCACCATGAGAAATTCGCTGGGCCGCGTGCGCTCCCTGAACAGAATACCTTCGAGCAATACGGTAAATGCCGGGAAGCTGGCAAAGCCCAGCGTTGCAATCGCCACGCCGGAGATGTTGACTGCCTGAAAAAAGCTCACCCAATGCCCGCCCAGCAGAAGCCCGCCAAGCGCGAGCAGACCGAGTTGCCTGAGTGAGGGATGTTGCCCGCGAGACTGCTTGAACAGTTGTGCAAACAGAGCCAGCGCCAGCACGGCAAAAATTGCCCGCCCGGAGCTGATTGCCATTGGCGTGGTGCTGGCTAACTTACCGAAAATGCCCGATAAACCGAAGAGCAGGGCGCCCAGATGAATCGCCCACAATGCCTTGCGCTCGTTCATGCCAGTCGTGCGCCATTTGCCAGCGGCCTGTCGAATCCGGCAAGCACGACGCGTTGTTGATCGTCATACACACCAGTCACTAAAACTTCGGAGCGAACTCCGGCGACCCGTTTGGCGGCGAAGTTACACACGCACAAAACCTGACGGCCGATAAGCTGATCGGCTTGATAGTGCGCGGTAATTTGCGCGCTGGAAGTCTTGATGCCCAACTCGCCCAGATCAACCTGCAGCACGAAGGCGGGCTTGAGGGCTTTGCTGTTTGGCTGCGCCGAGATGATGGTGCCGACCCGCAATTCGATCCGTTGAAAATCTTCCCACTGTATTTCCTGCATAACGCCTCCAGCCTCAAGTGGCTCTAGTGTAGGTGGCGGGAAGTGGGATTGTCTGTCGCGAAACTCGCGCGGTTTGTCGCGTTACTCGCGCAGGCGGCGTAATTGTCGGGGCGTCATGCCGCAGTGGCGTGAGAGGGCGGCGGTGAAGGCGCTTTGCGAGCTGTAACCGGTTTGTTCGGCCACTTCATGCACTGGCAACTGGGTGCTGATGAGTAATTGGCGACCCTGTTGCAGACGCCGTTGGCGCACAAAATCCATCGGCGTGATGCTGTTTTCGGCGAGAAAACGAGCATGAAAGCGCGCCGTAGATAAGCCGCTGATACGCGCCAGATCATGAACTTGCAGCGGGTGCGCAAGATGCTGGTCGATGTAGGCGGTGATTGCCGCCATGGGCAAGCCGTGCGGCTCGCTGCGCACTTCGGCAGTCAGGCTGGCCAGCAGCAAGATGGTGCCTTGCTCGGCAATCAGCGGATCGTTGATCGGGCTGTTGGCCAGCCAGTTGATCAACTGACCCTGACGTGCGCTGAGGGCGCAGGTGCGGTTCTGTTCGAGCAAGCTGCGACTGGCATCGGCATGCCTGCCAAGGCGTTCTGTCAGCCAGGACTCTGAGGGCACATCAAGGACCAGGCAATCACTGCCTTGCGGGCTGCCACACGCATGTACAGCACTGGGCGGAATCACGGCCATCATTTGCGGCGCCATCAGGCTCTCTTGTCCGGCGACTTCGAGTTGCAGGTCGCCGCGCAGGGCAAACACCACTTGCGAGTGCTCGTGGCTGTGGCTGAGCAACTCCTGATCGTAATGACGCAATGTGAGTAGGGGCATGAACAACTCTCTCGGCAGAAGCGCCAGTTTATCAGGGCTGCAGTGCCGTTGGGCGGTTTTGCGCCAGCCTTGAGCTGCATGTAACCAATTTGCCATATGAGCTTCATATTCAGGTCATAGCGACCACGCAAGCTCAGGAAAACCCGCCCGGAGGTTGTCCATGAGCAGTGCTCAGATGATAAAACCCAGCCGCAAACAACGTGTCCGCACTCTGTGGATTTCTGATGTGCACCTTGGCACACGAGATTGTCAGGCCGAACATCTGGCCGCCTTCCTGAAACGCTATGAAGCCGACAAGATTTATCTGGTCGGCGACATCATTGATGGCTGGAGGCTGCGCGGGGGCATCTATTGGCCGCAGGCGCACACCAACGTGATTCGTCGCCTGTTGACCATGAGCAAGCGCGGTACCGAGGTGATTTATGTCACCGGTAACCACGACGAGTTTCTGCGCGGTTATACCAGCCTGATGCTGGGCAATATCCAATTGGTAGATGAAGCTGAACACATCACCGCCGACGGCCGTCGCTTGTTGGTAATTCACGGTGATCAGTTCGATGTGATCACCCGCTATCACCGCTGGTTGGCGTTTTTGGGTGATTCAGCCTATGAGTTCACGCTCACTCTTAACCGCTGGTTGAATCACTGGCGGCGCCGGTATGGCTACGGTTACTGGTCACTCTCGGCGTATCTCAAGCACAAGGTCAAAAGCGCCGTCAGTTTTATCAGCGACTTCGAAGAGGCAATTGCCCACGAGTGTGTAAAGCGCGGGTTTAACGGCGTGGTTTGCGGGCATATTCACCATGCGGAAATTCGCCCGATGGGCGACGTCGAATACATGAACTGTGGCGACTGGGTCGAGTCCTGCTCGGCGTTGATCGAGCATATCGACGGCCATATCGAGTTATATCGCCTGGCTGAAGATCAGCAGCAACAGGCTGATTTGCACAAGCCGGCCAGCGCTGCCAGCACGCCAGAGGCCGGCACGGTGACGCCGAAAAGTGAGCCTGCTGCATGCGATTGATGATTGTGACCGATGCCTGGGCGCCGCAAGTTAATGGTGTTGTTACCAGTATTGCCGCGCTGATTGGCGAGTTGCGCGCGCTGGGCCACGAGGTCGAGGTATTGGCGCCGGATCGATTTCGCTCGGTGCCTTGCCCGACCTATCCGGAAATTCCACTGGTGTGGAATATTTGGCAGGTAGGTGCCGCTATTCGTCAGTATCAGCCTGACTGCGTCCATCTGGCCACGGAAGGTCCACTGGGCTGGGCTGCCAGACGCTGGCTGATCAAGCACAACATGGCGTTCTCCAGCGCCATTCATACGCGCTTTCCCGAGTACATCAGCACGCGTTACCGCTGGCTGCCGCTGAGCTGGGGTTACGCCTACCTGCGCGCATTTCACCGGCCCAGCCGTTCGGTGCTGGTGACCACCGAACGGATGCGGGATGCGTTCAAGCAACGGGGCTTTCAGCGTTTGCAACTGTGGCGCAAAGGCGTGCAGGGCGATGTGTTCACCCCCGCTAACACCGCTGAAAAGGCGCATGACCGGGCGGTGCAGTTTCTGTATGTCGGGCGCATCGCCCCGGAGAAAAACCTGCAAGCCTTTCTCGAGCTGGATCTGCCCGGCAGCAAGCATGTGGTGGGCGACGGCCCGCAGCGTGCGGCGTTCGCGCAGCAGTATCCGCAGGTAAAATTCCACGGTTATTTAAGCGGTGAGGCGTTGGCGCAGGCGTACCGGCAGGCCAGCGTTCTGGTGTTTCCCTCACTCACCGACACTTACGGGCTGGTGATGCTGGAAGCACTGGCTTGCGGCACTCCGGTGGCGGCGTTTGCTGTGCCGGGGCCGCTGGATGTGTTGGAGCAGGGCGTGACTGGGGTTATGGATACGGATTTGCGGCGGGCGTGTCTGGCTGCGCTCAAGCTTGATCGCAAGGTCTGCGGCGAGCATGCTGCGCGCCAGTCCTGGCGTGCATCGGCGCTGGAGTTTCTTGAGCAGCAACCGCTACTCGATGGCGGCCGTTGTGAATTGCAACTGGCTGGGGCGACGCCCAATTAAGCCTTGTGCTTACATGATGACTTTGTCGCGCAGCTTCTCGGCAGCTTGTTGCAGGGCGTAGATCACTCGTTCTTTGTCGAAGTTCTGGATACCATTGGTGTCCAGATACATCGAAAAACCGGGGATCTCATGTTCGACATAGCTGGACGTCGCGCCCAAATCCCGGCGGAAGTCGACCACCTGATAAATCTGTACCGGGCGGGTAAAGCCCTTGACGCTGATCTGGCCCTTGTCGCAGCACATGATCACGTCTTTCACCAGTGAGTAGGTTTCGTGCGAGATCAGAATCTCGCCAGACTCGGCCGCACTTTCAAGGCGGCTGGCAAGGTTCACGTCGCGGCCGATAATGGTGTAATCCATGCGCGTATCAGCGCCGAAGTTGCCCACCGTGCAGTAGCCGGTGTTCAGGCCCATGCGGATTTCCAGCGGTTTGGTAATGCCCTGCGAACGCCATTGCTGGCGCAGTACCTTCATGACTTTACGCATGGCAATGGCCATGGATACGGCTGCTACTGCGTCTTTCTTGGCGCCCTGGCTCGCTGGGTCGCCAAAGAACACCATAACGCTGTCGCCGATGAACTTGTCGATGGTGCCGCCGTACTTGAGGCAGATTTTCGACATTTCGTTGAGGTAGTTGTTGAGCAGGTCGGTCAGTGCTTCGGCCTCAAGCTCCTCGGACAGCTCGGTAAAGCCTTTGATGTCGGAAAAGAATACCGTCAATTTTTTCCGCTGGGTTTCCAGTCGAACGGTTTTCTTGCCGCTGAATATCGATTCCCAAACTTGAGGTGACAGATATTTGGCTAGGTTGCGTGCCAGTCGGGCGGCTTTTTCCTGCTCGCGTTTGATTTCGCAGCGCACGGCATCCAGGCGCAAACTCTGTTGATGCATGAAGTAGCCGGTGATGCAGATGAATACGATGGTTGTGCCAATACTTGCCAGTGCCAACAGTGGCGGCGTATCGAGGTTGATCTGCGGGCTGATCGCCGCTGAAGTCAGCACGGTGCCAATGATTGTCGAGAGCACGGCGACTGCGCCGGTGCGCAAACCATCCGAGACCAGTGCGCCAAATGTTACGGCGAGCAAGGCCATGAGGCTGGGCACGGGTGAGAAGCCCATGAACGCGATCGCAATGCCGCAGTGCAGGCCGTCGATGCCGAGCATAATGGCGTTACTGGTGTGGGGTTTATTCTGCTTGAGACGTTTCGACAGGTGTTGCGCGAGGTGCGGATAGAGCAACGCGTACGGCACTATCCAGACATTCTCGAAGGCGAGATGCTGGCAATAAGTGCCGACTGCAACGCTGGCCGCGATGATCAGATAAGCAATAACCCGCGAGTAATACTCCCGCATTGTTGCATCGGAAGCCGCGTTGTTTCGACTGGGGGGCGTGGCATTCATGCTGGAAGGGTTGTTCCCTGATAATTTTCTGACGTCTCTCACGGACGCCTATTCCCCTGCAAGGGCTGGGCCAGTATTGCAGGGGAAGCGGGATCATAACCAAGGCATGCGGTGTCGCCAAGTGGCAATTGAGCTGTTTGGCTGCACGGTGCAACGAATTATTCAGTGGCCTCCATCGCCGCTTTGTAGATCGAGTTTTTCGGTTTGGCGAAGACCCGGCGCAACATTGGCTCGAAGAACGTCAGCGGCAGGCTCTCAAATTCGGGATCAAAAGCGGCGCCATCGTACTTGGCACAAAACTCGATGGTGGCGTGGTATTGCGGGTGATCTTTGAATTGCTCGCGCAGGTGGCGATCCATCCCCAGGTGATGGAAGAAGTAATAACCCTGAAAAATCCCGTGGTTGGCCACCATCCACAGGTTCTCGGCACTCACAAACGGCTTGAGTATGGCCGCGGCAATATCCGGGTGATTGTAGGAGCCGAGTGTATCGCCAATGTCGTGTAGCAGCGCGCAGATCACGTACTCTTCATCGCGACCATCCTGATGGGCCCGCGTAGCCGTTTGCAGCGAGTGTTGCAGGCGGTCAATCGGGAATCCGCCGAAATCACCATCCAAAAGCTTCAGGTGGGTCAAGATGCGGTCTGGCAATTGGGCGGCGAAGGCGGTGAAGTCTTTGGCGATAATGGCCCAGTCGTCCGCAGTACCTTGATCCATGTGCGTGAAAGTGGCTTGAGCGCTCATTGAGTCGGTCTCCTCGGTGTGCTGATTGTTATTAGAATTTGATGCGTCCGGTGAAGGCATCCTTGAGCATTACCCAGTCGCCCATCAGGGAATAGAACGGGTAATCGAAGGTTGCCGGACGATTTTTCTCAAACACGAAGTGGCCGAGCCAGGCGAAACCATAACCGGCCAGCGGAACGGCCAGCAACCACAGCCATTGTTGGGATGCCAGCGCATAAGCAAGGATGCACAACACCAGCAAACTGCCGACATAATGCAGGCGACGGCAGGTCGGATTACTGTGCTCTTGCAGGTAGTAAGGATAAAACTCGGCAAAGCTTTGAAAACGTGATTCGGCAGGTCGGGTCATGGCGGTTCTCCGCTTATTATTGGCTATTCGCAGCGTGCCTGATGCGCGGCGGCAGTGTCACTTTGGGTTTTCGCAGTGTAGGTTGAGTGGCTCGCGCAGCCAGTGACAATAAGTGCCAGTTTAGTATCCTTCTCATTCAAACCGACCGGATTGGTCATAGCCGAATCTAATAAGAAACCACCATGAGTGAACGTACGACTTCATCGAGTTGGGCTTTGGGCATCGTGCAGGCGCTTGAAATGGGCGGTGTCGATTGCCGGGCGATCTTCCCGGAACTGGGCCTCAATTACAGCGACCTTGAAAACCCCGATGCGCGCTTTGCTCAGGACGACATGACGCGGCTGTGGCAGCGGGCTGTGGCGATTTCCGGCAATCCGGCGATTGGTTTGAACATGGCTAAAGTGATCCGCCCAGCCTCGTTTCATGTGGTCGGATACGCGCTGATGTCGAGTGCCAGCCTCAGGGAAGGGTTGGCGCGTCTGGTGCGTTATCAGCGAATCATCGCCGAAGGCGCCGATCTGAGCTTTACGCAAACGGCCAAGGGCTATGAGCTGGTGTTGGCGATTCATGGCGATCGCCTGCCTCCGGCCCGGCAAAGCGCTGAGGCTTCGATGGCCTATGCGCTGGCGTTTTGCCGCTGGATCAGCGGGCGCATGATCCAGCCACGGCAGGTGTTGTTCCAGGGCTCGCCGCCGGATGATATCGAACCGTTCCAGCAGGTGTTTCAGGCGCCGTTGAGTTTCAACTCCAGCCACTATGCGTTGCTGTTTGAGCCTGCCGACATGGAGGCGCCGTTACCGACTGCGAATCATTCACTGGCGCAACTGCATGACCGTTTTGCAGGTGAGTACCTGACCCGCTTCTCTGAGAGCCGTGTCACGCATCAAACCCGACAAGTGCTTTGCCGGCTGCTTCCCCAAGGCGAGCCGAAGCGTGAGCGGGTGGCGCAGACGCTGCTGGTTTCCCAACGCACCTTGCAGCGCCGGTTGCAGGAGGAGGGCACCAGCTTTCAGCAATTGCTTGACGATACGCGCCGTGAACTGGCCGAGCAGTACTTGCAGCAACCTTCGCTGACGCTGCTGGAAGCCTCGTATTTGTTAGGTTTTGCCGATCCGAGTAATTTCTTCAGGGCATTTCGACGCTGGTTCGGGGTAACGCCGAGCGATTACCGCGCTGCCCACCTGCAAGGCATAAAGGCCGACAAAGCCAGCGTTTAATTCGTGTGCTCAGTGACGCCAGAAGGTCGGCACGAACAGGATCAGCACCGTCAGAATTTCCAGGCGGCCGAGCAGCATGCCGGTGGTGAGAATCCACTTGGCGGTGTCTGGCAGGCTTGAGAAATTACCGGCCGGGCCAATGATTTCGCCCATGCCCGGCCCCACGCCAGAGAGCGTGCTCGCCGCGCCGCTGAGTGCGGTGATCCAGTCCAGACCGCACAACGTCAGCCCGAGCGCGAGTACCGCGATGGTGCTGGTGTAGACGAAGGCGAAGGTCAGGATCGAGCGGACAATGTCTTCATCAAGGCGGTGGTTGTTGTAGCGTTGCTTGATCACGGCGCGCGGGTGCACCAGTTGCAGCAAGTTGGCTTTGAGCAGGCTGTACGCCACCTGAAAACGGAAGATTTTCAGGCCACCAGCGGTCGAGCCCGAACAGCCGCCAACAAAGCCGATGTAGAAGAACAGCATGCCGGCAAATCCGCCCCACAGCGTGTAGTCGCCCAAGGCGAAGCCGGTGGTCGAGATGATCGATGTGGTGTTGACCGCCACATGGCGCACGGCTTCGAGCCAGTGCAACTGGGTGGTGAGTGCGTACCACGAGCCCAGTACCAACCAGATCAGCAGCAGAATTCCGATAAAGCCGCGCACCTGCTGGTCGTGCAACAAGGCTTTGTAGTTGCCGCGCAGCACCGATACGTACAGCACGAATGGCAAGCTGCCGAGAATCATCAGCACCACTGCAACCCAGTGAATGGCCGGCTGCGACCAGTTGCCGAGTGAGCGGTCCGAGGTCGAAAATCCGCCGGTGGCGATGGCCGACATGGTGTGATTGATCGAGTCGAACAAGCCCATGCCGGCCAGCCAGAACGCCAGGACACCGATCAGGCTCAGGCCGACGTAGGCCAACACCATGAACTTGGCCACCATGTGTGAGCGTGGCAGGATTTTTTCACTGCGGTCAGAAGATTCGGTCTGGAACAGACGCATGCCACCGATGCGCAACATGGGCAGAATGGCCACCGCCATACCGATAAAACCCATGCCGCCGAGCCAGTGCAGCAGCGAGCGCCAGATCAAGATGCCTTGCGACATTTCATCCAGGCCGCTGAGCACCGTGGCGCCAGTCGCGGTGATGCCGCTCATGCTTTCAAAGAAGGCGTCGGTGTAACTCATTTTCTGCGCGAGTACGAACGGCACAGAGGCAAAAACGCCGACCACCAGCCAGCTCGAAACGGTGAGCAGGTACATGTCGCGGGGGCGCAGATTAACGCCTTCTGGCCGGCCTCTGGCAATCAGCGCAAGGCCTGCGATCAGGCAGCAGATGCTCGACCATAGAAAGCCGCCCATCTCATTCGTGCGCTCGTATATCAGCAGGGTGATTACGGGCACCAGCATGCTGATGGCCAGGGTAATCAGAAAGATACCGTTGATGAATCCGATGATTCTCAGCGTCGGCCCTGACATGTTAATGCGCTACCCGTGTTGTTTTAGTCACCAAGGCATTGCCCGACGTGGCTGCATTAAATAGTGCGCAAATATTGGCCACCGGGTTAGTGCCTCCAGAACGCGCGGGTGACCAGAACAAACACCGTGAGGATTTCCAGGCGCCCGAGCAGCATGCCGATGGTCAGCAGCCATTTGGCCGAGTCTGGCAGGCTGGCGAAGTTACCGGCCGGGCCAATAATCGGTCCCAGGCCCGGGCCAACGTTACACACCGCCGTGGCTGCGCCGGTCAAGGCGGTGACCCAGTCCAAACCGATCAGTGCCAGGCCGAGGGCGATGATGCCGATGGTGATGGTGAAGAAGAACGAGAAAGTAATCAGTGAGCGAACGATGTCTTCGTCGAGATTGTGGTTGTTGTATTGCTGTTTGATCACCGCTCGCGGGTGCACCAGTTGCTGCAAGTTGGCACGCAGCAAGACATAAGCCACCTGAAAACGGAAGATTTTCAGGCCGCCCGAAGTGGAGCCGGAGCAGGCGCCCATAAAGGTCAGATAGAAAAACAGCATCATCGAGAAGCTGCCCCACAAGGTGTAGTCGCCAAGGGCGAAACCGGTGGTGGTGACAACCGAGGTGACGTTTACCGCGACAATGCGCACGGCGGTGAACCAGCTGTAATCGGAGTGCAGCCACAGCCAGGTGCCAAATACCATCCAGGTCACCAGCAAGAAACCCAGAAACCCGCGCACCTGATGATCCTTGAACAGGGCCTGACGATTTCCACGCAATGTGGCGACGTACAGGGTGAACGGCAGGCCGCCGCAAATCATCATCATCACCGACACCCAATGCACAGCGGGTTGTTCCCAATGCGCCAAGGATGAGTCGGACGTCGAGTAGCCGCCGGTTGAAATCGAGGTCATCGAATGGTTGATTGCATCAAACGGGGTCATGCCGGCGGCCCAGAAAGAGGCGAAGCCGATCACGGTGAGACCCACATACACCAGCAGAATGTACTTGGCTGCCATGTGCGAGCGCGGCATGACTTTCTCGCCCCAGTCCGATGATTCGGTCTGGAACAGACGCATGCCACCGACGCGCAGCAGCGGCAAAATGGCCACGGCCATGCCGATGAAGCCGATGCCGCCCAGCCATTGCAGCATCGAGCGCCAGATCAACAGCCCCGGAGAAGCTGTATCCAGCCCAGTAATCACGGTAGAGCCCGTGGTGGTGATGCCCGACATGGTCTCGAAAAAGGCATCGGTGTAGCTGATGTGGTGAATCTGCACCATTGGCAACGCCGCAAATACGCACACCACCAGCCAGCTGCCGGTGGTTAACAGGTACATGTCGCGGGGGCGTAGATGAGCGTTTTCGGGGCGGCCTGGAATAACCAGGGCTAAACCTGCGATTGCGGTGATAAGGCTCGACCACAAGAACGGATCGAGATCGCCAGTGCGGTCGTAAATCAATAATGTCAGCACGGGAATAACCATGCTGAGTGACAACGTAAGAAGGAAGATGCCGAGGATGAAACCGATAATTCTTAGCGTCGGCAGGGCCATTTAATTGGGCTCGATTTGGGTACGGTGTGGAGTATGGCAAAAGGCGCCATTTTACTCACCTGTTGTGTGCTGTAAACCAACCTTAAAACGTCGCTTTACAATTTAACGGCGCTGCATAGAATAGCCGCCAGGTGCCGGCCCTTGCCGGTTTCTGAGCCCATTAAATCATGTCTAACGCTAATCCTTGTTTAACGTGCGGCGCCTGCTGCGCGTATTTTCGTGTGTCTTTCTTTTGGGGTGAGTGCCAGTCGGCTGGCGGCACCGTGCCGGATGATCAGGTGGTCCTGATTACCCCGCACCGGGTTGCCATGCGCGGCACTGAGTACAAACCAGCCCGTTGCAACTCGTTGATGGGTGAGGTCGGTGAAGGCGTGCGCTGCACGCTGTATGAAAACCGCTCCTCGCCGTGTCGTGAGTTTGAAGCGTCCTGGGCCAATGGTGAACACAACCCTCGTTGTGATGATGCTCGCGCAGCCTATGGCATGCCGCCATTAACGCCGCCGGTACAGCCGATGATCTCTCCCGAGCGCGTCGCATAAAGCCTCGCAGCCCCACACTTTCTGCATTTGCAGATGCTGTGGGCGCCGCTCAACTGCCCGTGACACCTTGACTATGCATGCCTGCTCGGACAGAGGCGTGCAGCGTCAGTGCGTGCAAGGACTACAGTTGGCAGTGCGTATGATGATTTAATGCAGCCAGTCGGTGACTGCAGCGCTGCTGTATTGTCGTGCCTGAATGTTTTACCTGTAGTTGGAGGTTTTCAATGGATGCACTGGATGCACTGCTAAACCGCGTTTCGGCGCCACGTTTGACCGAGCCGGGGCCTACGGCTGAGCAGCGCGAGCTGATGTTCAAGGCCGCGTTGCGCGCGCCCGATCACGGCCAGTTGCGGCCCTGGCGTTTTCTGACCATTGAGGATCAGGCGCGTGAGCAGCTCGGCGAGTTGTTTGTGCAGGCTTTGCTGGCGGGCGCTGAAGTTCCTACGCAGGCAGCGCTGGACAAGGCGCGGGCGATGCCGCTGCGTGCACCCTTGATGATTGTGGTCATTGCGGTGGTTCAGGATCACTACAAGGTGCCGGCGCAGGAGCAGGTGCTGGCCGCCGGCTGTGCTGCCCATGCAATTGAACTGGCTGCTTACGCGCAAGGTGTTGGCGTGGTTTGGCGTACCGGCGACATGGCGTACAACTCAACCGTTGCCGCAGGGCTCGGGTTGGCGAGCCATGAGCAGATTGTCGGGTATCTGTATCTGGGCACGCCTGAGCGTGAATTGCGCACGCCGGCGCCGCTTGAGTGCGCTGACTTTGTGACGTCGTGGTCGGCCAAGTCGCAGGCTGAGTAATCGCCGCGACTTGACCCAGTGCTGCTCGGTTGAGCGGGTTCGGCTCAGGCTCTGCCTGTGGCTTCATCGAGTAGCGGCAAGCAAAGGCGTGCGTTGAAGCCGCCTTGCGGGTGATTGCTCAAGCTCAAGCTGCCGCCCAAACGTTCTGCTGCGCGCCGCGCAATCGCCAGACCCAAACCGTGGCCCGGAGCGCTCTGGCCCGGCGCGCGAAAAAACGGCTCGCCGAGTTGGGGCAAGTTCTCGGGGGCTGTGCCCGGGCCGTGATCGCGGATATTTATCCAGGCATTTTCGCCGCTGCGGCTCACGTTGATTTCGATCGGCTGATCCGCCGGATTGAAGCGCAATGCATTGCGCAGCAAGTTGTCGATAGCGCGTTCCAGCATTTCCGGCCAGCCTGTCAGTTTGATCGACTGATCCACGCTGATCTGGATGTTCTGTTCTGGCGCGCTGAGCTGTGCATCTTCACGCAGCTTGTTCAACAGGCGCGGCAGATCAATCACTTGTTCAGCGCCGGGCTCGGCATCGAGGCGGGCGAGGGCCAGAATCTCACTGATCAATGCTTCGAGGCGATCGCATTCTTTGGTCAGGCGCGGCCAGAGTTTCTCGCGTTCCTCCTGGCTGGCGCGCTCGGCCAGTGCCAGAGCAATTCGCAGGCGCGCCAATGGTGAGCGTAATTCATGGGACACATCGCGCAGGAGTTGCCGTTGGCTGCCTATCAAGCCCTGCAAACGTGCGCCCATCCGGTTGAAGTCACGGGCCAGCAGGCCGAACTCATCCCGGCGTTGGCCGAGCAGCGCCAGGCTGTCTTGCTGATAGCTGGTTTGGCCAAGGTCATGCACCGCGCCGCGCAAGCGGCTTAACGGGCGGGTGATAGAAAGCGTCAGCAAAACGCTTAGTCCGGTCAGAACCACCAGCGCAATACACAGTGCACTCAGCGGCCAGAGCAGGCTGCCGCGATGCCAGGCGTCGAGTTCTGGGTGCGGAATACGGTAAATGAACAGAAAGGTTTCGCCGCTGGTTGGGCTGCTGTATTCGCTGGTCATACGCCGCCAGGGCAGGCGTTTTTTATTGGGCTGGCGGGACTCGAAATCAGCCGCACGCTGGGGAAATGTACCTTCGACTACCTGCTGACCATTCTCGCCGATGACCTGAACATTCAAGCGATAGCGTTTGCGGGCTTTCTCCAGCAGGTCTTGCGCGGCCGCTGGTCCCTCACGTTCATAGCGCTGGGTCCATTGTTTGGCGAGGTTTTTAATGGCCGGATGATGATTGATGATCCAGGCATCCTGATTGAGCGCATGGCCAAGCAGTATCGACAGGCCGGCGACCAGCGCAATGGCCAACCAGAGACTTGCAAAAATTCGCCAGAACATTGAGCGCACGGTATCTCCTGCTATTCAGTCATACGCAACAAAGCCCGCGCAGCGCAGGCTGCACGGGCTTGTCGAATCGAGTCAGGCTTTGGGGTCTGTATGGCCCCAAAGCCGTTCCGGTCAGTTGGCCGGTTTTGCCGCTTTTTCAGCTTCTTTAGCGGCGCGACGTTCTTGCATTTTCTTCAGCTGAGCATCAAACGCAGCCTGCTGCTCCGGCTTGAGCAGGGCACGCATGGCGCTCTGCTGGGTTTCGCGTGAAGCGTCCATCTCGGCTTTCATGGCTTTCTGCTCAGCTTCTGGCAGCTTGTCGAGATATTTGCGGGTGATGTCGTGACGGTCTTTCATCTGCTGACGCATCAGCTTGTGCATTTCTTGCTTCTGTTCTTTGCTCAGGTTCAGCTCTTTGAACATGCCGCCGCCATGATGGCCGCCTTCATGACGCGGGCCACCTTCTGGCATCGCGGCCATGGCCACGGCTGGCAGGGTCAGAGCGAGCAGAACTGCAGTTAGTGTCTTGCGCATGATGTATCTCCTGATCTTGATGCCGGTCTGTTACCGGATGAGTTCAGTGTACGGCGCGCAAAGTAAAGCGCAGTCAGCCAAGCGTAAAGCTTCGGTAAAGGCGGCTGCTTATCAGTAAAAGCGCAGCGGGCCGTAATTCATCGCTCAAGCGTTGTAGTAATAACCACGGCTACGCAGGGCGACAATCCGGTGGCGGCCGTCGGCGTGGGTGCCGAGCTTTTTACGCAGGTTACTGACATGCATGTCGAGGCTGCGATCGTACAGCGTCAGCTTGCGACCCAGCGCCAGTTGCGCCAGCTCCTGCTTGTCTACCGGTTCGCCGGGTTGGCGGAGCAGGGCTTCGAGCACCTTACTCTCTGAAAGGGTGAGGGCAATTTCCTGTCCGGCCACGGTTACCACGCCGCGTGCATGGCTGTAGCTCAGATCACCCTGTTCCAGTTGGCTCGGTGCGGCGGGCGGCAGCGTGCGGCGCAGAACTGCGCGTAGCCGTGCGGTCAGCTCGCGCGGATCACACGGCTTGGCCAGGTAGTCATCAGCGCCCAGTTCCAGGCCGAGAATGCGGTCGAACGGCTCGCCCCGCGCAGACAGCATCAGTACCGGAAGCTCCGGGAAGTCGTTGCGCAATTGTTTGAGCAGTTCCAATCCGCTGCCATCCGGGAGCATCACGTCGAGTACCACGGCGTCGGGTTCTTGCTCGGCCAATGCACGCTTGGCGCTCTCGCCATCATGGCAAGCGCTGACCGTGAACCCTTCCTGGCTCAACCAGTGATTGAGCAGCTCGCACAGTTCGACGTCGTCATCTATTAACAGTAATGCACTCATGTCATGACTCGTAATTACAGCGACTAATTTGCCCAGCCGGAACGTTTGCGGCCATTACCCCGCAGCAACGCGCCAAACAGTACACAGAGCAATGCCGTTGCTCCACCGATTGCAAACCACATTTGTTGTTCGCTCACCAGCGGTGCGGGTTGTTCAGTGCGTACACGCTTGAGTTCTAGCTTGAGGCGCTGATTGTCCTGGCGCAAGCGTTGCAGTTGCGCACTTTCGATCTCACGCTGGTTGTTGTTCAGCTCGGCGGCGAGAACCTCGCGCTGTTGTTCACTTTGCGCCAGACGCTGTTGCAGCTCATCAAGTTTTACCTGAAGCATGGACTGCGCGGTGGGCTCTGTCTCGGACTCTGGGTTAACTGCAATAGTTTCTTCTGCCTGCACCTGCAAAGGCACAAGCCATGCAGTGAACAGCAAACACGGTAGAAGTTGACGCATCAAGACTCCCGAGCCTGAGCGGATGCTCCGGCGAATATTCGAATTATTATAAGTAGCCCAATCCGCGCTTCGGGCGCCAGCCCTTTTGCCAAGCGCGGTTCGGGTGAGGCGTGCGCTTAAGGCAGAACCAGCTTGAATGGCTTGACTACAACGGACTCATAAACGCCAGCTGCGCGGTATGGATCGGCGTCGGCCCATTCCTGTGCGGCGCTCAGTGAAGCGAATTCGGCGACAATCAGGCTGCCGGTGAAGCCCGCAGCGCCCGGATCGTTGCTGTCGATGGCCGGGTTTGGACCGGCGAGGATCAGGCGGCCCTGGCTTTTCAACTGTTCCAGGCGCGCGAGGTGGGCCGGGCGGGCGGCAAGGCGGTTTTCCAGCGAGTTTTCAACATCGGTAGCAATGATGGCGTAGAGCATCTCAGTCCTTAATTCGAAGGTTGCAGGTGATGGGGCGTCGAAGCCAGGGCAGGTAAGACGAAGAAATCTTCAGTCCTGGCAGCATGAAACTGCATGTGCCTGCATAATAATAAACATAAATGACTGAGAAAGTGCCCGTTATGGAAGTTGATCTGCATTGTCACAGCACCGCCTCAGATGGCGCGCTGGCCCCCGCAGCCGTTGTTGCGCGGGCGCATGAGCGTGGCGTCCGGCTGCTCGCGTTAACCGATCACGATACCTGCGAGGGCATTGGTGAGGCGCGTGCGGCGGCAGATTCGCTGCAAATGCAGTTGATAAACGGGATTGAATTGTCCTGCATGTGGGGCGGGGCGACGATTCATGTGCTCGGTTACGGCTTCGATGCAGAGGCTCCAGCCCTGACCAAGGCGATCGCTGATCTGCACGATGGCCGCTGGCTGCGCGCGGCAGAAATCAGCCGCAAGCTTGAGCTCAAAGGCATGCCGGGCGCACTTGAAGGCGCGCGCGCTATCCAGCAGGAGCTGGGCGACAGCGGCAATGCCCCAGCGCGCCCGCACTTCGCTGATTTTCTGGTTCGCCAGGGCCATGTGAAGGATCGCGCAGAGGCGTTCCGCAAATGGTTGGGCTCGGGCAAGCTCGGTGATGTGAAGCAACATTGGCCCTCTTTGGATGAAGCGGTAAACACATTAAAGCAGTCGGGCGCGTGGATTAGTCTGGCGCACCCGTGGCAGTACGACTTTACTCGTAGTAAGCGACGCAAATTAATTGCGGCATTCGCCCAGGCAGGTGGGCATGCGCTGGAAGTGGTCAATGGCATGCAACCGGCAGAGCAGGTGGGCGGTTTGGCTATTTTAGCGCGCGAGTTTGGCTTGATGGCGAGCGCGGGGAGTGACTTTCATGCGCCGGGCGACTGGTCTGAACTGGGTATGTATCGCCCGGTACCGGATGATCTGACGCTACTGTGGAGGCGTTTCAAGCATGTCCAGCAGTCTATTGTTGTCGGATCAGGGGTCTAGCATGAGCCAGTTTTTCCAGATTCACCCGCAGAGCCCGCAGAATCGTCTGATCAAGCAGGCGGTCGAGATTATCCGTGCCGGTGGCGTGGTGGTTTACCCAACCGACTCGTCCTATGCGGTGGGCTGCCGGATTGGCGACAAGAATGCCATCGAGCGAATACGGCGCTTGCGCCAGCTTGATGACAAGCACAACTTCACGCTGGTGTGTCGTGACCTGTCCCAGCTGAGTGTGTTCGCCAAGATTGATACCGGCGCATTCCGCCTGCTGAAAAACCACACCCCCGGCCCTTATACCTTCATCCTCAATGCCACCCGCGAAGTTCCGCGCATGCTCCTGCATCCCAAGCGCCGGACCATCGGTTTGCGCGTGCCGGGCCATCCGATCGCCGAAGCGCTGCTGGAGGAGTTGGGTGAGCCGCTGATGAGTGTCAGCCTGATTCTGCCGGGAGATGACCTGCCCATGAGCGATCCGTACGAGATGCGCGAGAAGCTTGAGCATCAGGTCGATCTGATTGTTGATGGCGGCCACGGCGGGCTGGAAGCCTCGACGGTAATCAATCTGGCAGAAGGCGAGCCTCAGGTTGTGCGGGTTGGCTGCGGCGATCCGAGCCCGTTCGAGGATGCTTGAGGTCTTGTGAAAAGCATCGTTACGATGATTTTTTCCGGTATATACCGCGCGACCGCCTTGGCTCGTTATACTCCAGCCATCTTTAGATCGAATAGGTTACCGGTTTGAATCCTGTTGAGTCAGAACGTCGCGTCTTGTCGGGGATGCGTCCCAGTGGTCGATTGCACCTTGGTCATTACCACGGTGTGTTGAAAAACTGGACCAAGTTGCAGCACACCTACGAGTGCTTCTTCAGCATCGTTGACTGGCACGCGCTGACCACCGAATACGATGAAGTGGGCAATATTTCCGGCCATGTGATGGACATGGCGATCGACTGGCTCTCAGCGGGAGTCAGCCCCAGCTCCTCAACCATGTTTATTCAGTCGCAAGTGCCGGAACACGCCGAATTGCACTTGTTGCTGTCGATGATCTGCCCGCTGAGTTGGCTGGAACGCCTGCCGACCTATAAAGAGGCGCAGGAACAGCAGCGTGGCAAGGACTTATCAACCTACGGGTTTCTCGGTTATCCGCTCCTGCAAGCCGCCGATATTCTGCTTTATCGCGCCGGTGTGGTGCCGGTTGGCGGAGATCAACAGGCGCATGTCGAATTTGCCCGCGATGTCGCGCGACGCTTTAACCATCTATACGGACGCGAGCCCGGTTTTGAAGAAAAGGCCGAGGCGGCGATCATCAAACTCGGTAAGAAACCGGCCAAGCTCTACAACAAGCTGCGTCAGGCTTATCAGGAGCAGGGCGATGTCGAGGCGCTGGACACCGCTCGGGCGCTGTTGAAAGAGCTGCAAAACATCACCATCGGCGACAAAGAGCGTTTGTTCGGCTATCTCGAAGGCGGCGGTAAAGTGCTGCTGCCCGAGCCGCAAAGCTTGCTCAGCGACACCTCGCGCCTTGCCGGACTAGATGGCGGCAAGATGTCCAAGGCCAACAGCAACGCGATTTACCTGTGTGACAGCCCGGATGCCATCGAAGACAAGATCAAGCGCATGCCGACTGATCCGGCGCGGGTGCATCGCTCCGATCCGGGCAGCCCGCAGAACTGCCCGGTGTGGCCGCTGCACGAGATTTACTCCGACACCAGTACCTGCGCGTGGGCGGCTGAAGGCTGTAAAAGTGCCAGCATCGGCTGCCTTGAATGCAAAGGGCCGCTGATCGAGGCGGTGCAGCTGGATTTACAACCCTTGCAGCTGCGTGCGGCGGAGTACCGCGATAACCCGGATCTGGTCCGCCACATTCTCGCCGAGGGCGCCGACCGTGCCCGCGTTGAGGCGCGAGAAACCCTGGCCGAAGTGCGCTCGGCCATGGGCATCAATTACCGTTAATTGGCTATTGGCCCAGTAGCGCTGCTGTGAATTGTGCGCAGCGCCGCCCATTCTGTGTTTCCGCCCGGCGTAATCGCGCGCTAACATCACAGCCGTTCAGATTTGGAAGCCTGTGCCATGAGCACTGAAACACTCGATCAGCCACTCGACAGCCAGGCCGGCGCTCAGCAAGAGCTGCCGTTTGCCAAGGTCTATGGCGAGGCTTTCAATGACCTGCCAATCGACCTGTATATTCCGCCGGACGCGCTCGAGGTGTTCCTTGAGGCCTTTGAAGGCCCGCTGGACTTGCTGCTTTACCTGATTCGCAAGCAAAACATCGATGTGCTGGACATTCCAGTGGCTGAAATTACCCGCCAATACATGGGCTATGTCGAGCTGATGCAGGCCGTGCGTCTGGAGTTGGCGGCAGAATACCTAGTGATGGCTGCGATGCTGGCAGAGATCAAATCGCGCATGTTGTTGCCGCGCTCAAGCGACATGGTCGAGGAAGAGGATGACCCGCGCGCGGAGCTGATTCGTCGTCTGCAGGAATACGAACGCTACAAAGCCGCCGCTGAAGGGCTGGATACCTTGCCGCGCGTTGGCCGCGATTTAACGGTGCCGCGCCTGGATGCCCCGCAAGCCAAGGCGCGCAAGCTGCTGCCCGATGTCAGCCTGGAAGAGTTGCTGGTGTCGATGGCGGAAGTGCTGCGCCGCGCCGATATGTTCGAAAGCCATCAGGTGACCCGCGAGACGCTGTCTACCCGCGAGCGCATGAGTGACGTGCTGGAGCGCCTCAAGGGCGGTGAGTTTGTGCCGTTCGTTGAGCTGTTCCACGCAGAAGAAGGGCGGCTCGGGGTGGTTGTGACCTTTATGGCAGTTCTTGAATTGATCAAGGAATCGCTGGTCGAGTTGGTGCAAAATGAGGCTTATGGCCCTATCCATGTCCGTGCTCGAGCCGAATAAGCATGAATTTGAGTGATCCCCGCGAGTTATCAACTTTGCTTGAAGCCTTCCTGCTGGCTTCGGGCAAGGCGCAGTCGATAGAGCGTTTGTACGAGTTGTTCGAAGAAGCCGAACGCCCGGAACCTGCCGTGTTCAAGAAAGCCCTGAGCCTCTTGGCCAAGGCGTGTGACGGGCGGGCAGTCGAGCTGGTTGAAGTTGCCACGGGCTACCGGCTGCAGGTGCGCGAGAAGTTTGCACCCTGGGTTGGGCGCCTGTGGGAAGAGCGCCCGCAGCGTTATTCGCGGGCCTTGCTGGAAACTCTGGCGCTGGTTGCTTATCGCCAGCCGATTACCCGTGGCGAGATCGAAGATATTCGCGGCGTGGCGGTTAACAGCAACATCGTCAAAACCCTGCTTGAGCGCGAGTGGATTCGCGTGGTGGGTTATCGCGATGTACCGGGCAAACCGGCCATGTTGGCCACCACCAAGCATTTCCTCGATCACTTCAATCTGAAAAGCCTCGACCAGTTGCCGCCGCTGGCCGAACTGCGCGAACTTGAGCCGGCGCAACCGGATTACAGCCAGGACGACGATGCGCCAGTACCGGACAGCCTGCAGGCGCGTGCCGATCTGGCCCTGAGCGAAGACGCTGAGGCGACGCCGGATGCGCCTGACGCCAAGGAAACCAGTTTCAGCAGCCTGTTGGCTGAACTCGACAGCATGGAGCAGGGCTTGAAGGTCGACTTTGACGACCTCACCGAATTGCCGCAGACACCCGCAGCGGCGTCGGACGGCAATGAGGAAGACGGAACCGAGGATGAGTCTGGCCAATCTGCTGCCGCCGCTGAGCCGTCAGAAACGTCCCAGCCAGCGCCGGCTACCGCGCCAAGCGCGGAAGATGAATCCGCAGCCGAGGCGCGCGCCCTTGCTGAAGCAGAAGCGGAAGAGGCGCGGGCGCTGCAGGAAGCGATTGCGGCTGAGCTCAACGAGCGCAACTGGTAACGGCTAACGCCTGCGACCGGTCGGCGTAAAGTCCGCCGCGTTACGAATGGCTGGCTACTATTTCAACGGGCGCGTATGATGCGCGCCCTTCGACGAGATGTCGTTCCATCACTATAGAAACACCGGGAGGTGCCCAGATGAGTGAAACCCCAGAACATAGCCCCGCTGGCGAAAAACTGCAGAAAGTCCTGGCCCGTATGGGTTTGGCTTCACGCCGTGAAATTGAAACCTGGATCGGCGCAGGCCGCGTCAAGGTCAATAACGTCGCCGCAACCCTTGGCCAACGCGTAGATTTGCACGATGCGATTGCCATCGATGGCAAGTTGATCAAGCGCGAAGAAGCGGCTGAAACCGTACGTCGTGTGATTATCTACAACAAGCCCGACGGCGAAATTTGTACCCGTGACGACCCGGAAGGTCGCCCCACCGTATTTGATCGTCTGCCGCGCCCGAAAGAAGGCCGCTGGATCAATATCGGTCGCCTCGACATCAACACGACGGGCTTGCTGATGTTCACCACCGACGGTGAGCTGGCGAACCGTCTGATGCACCCGTCTTACCAGATGGACCGCGAATACGCGGTGCGTGTACGTGGTGAAGTGGATGAGGAAATGATCGAGCGCCTCAAGGCTGGCGTGATGCTGGAAGATGGCCCGGCCAAGTTCACCGACATCAAGGAAGCGCCTGGCGGTGAGGGCTTCAACCATTGGTACCACTGCGTGGTAATGGAAGGCCGTAACCGCGAAGTGCGTCGCCTGTGGGAATCGCAGGGCGTTGTGGTCAGCCGTTTGAAGCGCGTGCGCTTTGGTCCGGTGTTCATGACCTCCGACCTGACCATGGGCCGCTGGCGCGAAATGGGCCAGCGCGAAGTCGACATTCTCAGTGAAGAAGTCGGCCTCAAGCCTGTCGCTATGCCGGACATGAAAGAGAAAACCCGCGACAAGCTCGATCGCATGCAGCGCAAATCGGCCAAGCCGGTGGGTCGCGGTGAGCGTTCGGCGCGCACTTTGCGTCCGGCCCATGGCGGCCCGGCGCGTGGTGAAGAGCGTGGCGGTCGTAACGATCGCGGTTCGGCCGTTGCTGAGCGCCCGACTGACGTCAACAAGCGTGCTCCTGCTAAACCGCGCACCACGCGGCCAGGTGTTGAGTTGACCGAGCGTCCTTCGCGCAAACCGGCAGGCGCGCCGCGTCGTCCGGCTACCGATGGCCAGCGCCCGACTCGCGGTCGCAAGCCCGAGTAAGCGGCGAAATAAAAAATGGGACTCTGATGAGTCCCATTTTTTTGTCCGCAACAACCTGAGGTGGCTTACTTTAGATGGCTTAGCCCGCCATACGCAGGCGATTACGCCCGGCGCGTTTAGCGTCGTAAAGCGCGCTATCAACCCGGCCCAGCAGGCTGCTGGTGTTCTCGCCAAGTTGCAGGGCGGCGCAACCCAGGCTGATCGACAGGCCGAGTTGCTGGCAGTGCATCGGCATTTGCATGGACACCACCGCGTGGCGCAAGCGCTCGCCGACCATTGCCGCC
Source organism: Pseudomonas marincola (assembly GCF_900682675.2). NCBI lineage: Bacteria > Pseudomonadati > Pseudomonadota > Gammaproteobacteria > Pseudomonadales > Pseudomonadaceae > Pseudomonas > Pseudomonas marincola. The sequence continues at coordinate 1,897,632 of NZ_LR215729.2, forward strand.
GCTTCACTGCATGTGCCCGAGAGCAGTACCAGAAATTCTTCACCGCCGTAGCGGAACACCATGTCGACATTGCGCAGTTGCGACTTGATCGTCGCCGCGACGGCTTTGAGGACTTCATCGCCGGTGTGGTGGCCGAAGTTATCGTTGATCTGCTTGAAGTGATCGATGTCGAGCATCAGCACTGATAGCGGCAACTGATTGCGTTTGGCCAATTCCACTTCGCGTTGCAGTGACTGATCCATCGCCAGACGGTTGCCGGTCTTGGTCAGTGGGTCGCGCAACGAGCTTTGCACGGCCAGGCGGTACAGCAGCGCATTGCGCAGCGGGAAAACCAGGCTGGCAATCAGCGATTCGAGTTCGGCGAGTTCTTCTTCCTTGAAGCGCTGCTGGCGGGTAAAGGTCAGGCAGCCGAGTTGTTCGCCGTCATGGCTGAGGTGGTAGGAGGTCGAATGACTGGCGGTTTCGCCAAGCTGCAGGCTCATGTCGGTTGAGTCCTGCACGTAGCTCAGGCTGTCGAACGTCACCAAACGCTGGCTCTCTGCCCGGAAGATGGTCAGGATGCGCTCAGCGTCGAGGCTGGTCTGCAACTGCATGCTGAGCTGCTGGCGCAGTTGTGCCAGGCTGACAGGTTGCAGTGTCGGCAGTTGCTTCTGTGCATAGCCGAGGCGCTGTAGCCGGGCTGTATCGAAGTCAACAGTATTGGTGTGTTCGGACGGAAGCATCAAGGGTGAACCTCTGGCGCTAAGTGCGGCAATACAGCCTTCTGAGCGAATTTCATGCCAGTAGTTTCAGTTATAGCAAAAATAGTGTGATTTAGATCACGGCGGGTCAGCCGACGCTGGCAGATAGCCATTATTGGCGGTCAGTCGTCGGAAAGTACTGAATTCGGGAGGCTTGGAGGGTGTTCAACAGCGGCAAGGCGTTGCCGCTGTTGAGAGAGGGATGCCAAATAATTGCCGCAATCGGCGATTTACTGCGCGTCGAACGCCTGACCATTGACGCCGCTGCTGTCCGGGCCCATCAGATACAGGTAAACCGGCATGATGTCGTCTGGCAGCGGATTGTTCAGCGGGTTCTCGCCAGGATAGGCGTGCGCACGCATGTCGGTGCGGGTCGCGCCCGGATTGATGCTGTTGGCGCGAACCGGCGCTACGCCGTCGAGTTCATCGGCCAGGCCCTGCATCAGACCTTCGGTGGCGAACTTGGAGACGCCGTACGCGCCCCAGTAAGCGCGGCCTTTGCGGCCAACGCTGCTGGAGGTGAAAATGATCGACGCGTCGCTGGAGAGCTTGAGCAGCGGCAGCAGTGTGCTGGTGAGCATGAACATCGCGTTGACGTTGATGTGCATGACCCGCATGAAGTTCTCGCCCGAAAGCTGTTCGGCTGGGGTGCGCGGGCCAATGATCGAGGCGTTGTTAAGCACGCCGTCGATCTTGCCGAATTCAGTCTCGATCATCGCGGCCAGTTCATCGTACTGATGCGGCAAGGCTGTTTCGAGGTTGAACGGGATAACCACAGGTTGCGGGTGACCTGCTGCCTCGATGGCGTCGTATACCGCGCTGAGGTTTTCTTCGGTCTTGCCCAGCAGCAATACGGTGGCGCCATGCGCGGCGTAGCATTTTGCGGCCGCCGCGCCGATTCCGCGACCCGCGCCGGTGACCAGAATAACGCGGTCTTTGAGGAGGTCAGGGCGAGCGGTGTATTCGAACATGTTCAAGTCTCACAGGCTGCAGGTGGCGGGCTAAGGTGCGGCCACCTGTTGGAAGGTGACTGCCGATAGGCTCGGCAGTATTGCAGTTGTCAGCAGCTACACAGTGCGCGGTCGAGCACGCCAATGAGCTCCTGCGGATTATCAACCACCACGTCGGCGCCCCAATGGCGCGGGTTGTCGTCAGGGTGAATATAGCCGTAGGTGACGGCTGCGGTTTTGGTTCCCGCCGCACGGCCGGATTCGATGTCACGCAGGTCGTCGCCGACAAACAGCACACTGGCTGGATCCAGGCCGAGGGTTTTGCAGGCCAGCGTCATCGGTTCAGGGTCGGGCTTGCTGTTGGTGACGTGGTCCGGGCAGATCAGAATGGCTGAGCGCTCGGCAAGGCCCAGTTGCTGCATGATCGGTTCGGCATAACGCAGGGGTTTGTTGGTGACAACGCCCCAGATCAGTTTGGCCTTTTCGATTTCGCCGAGCAGTTCAGCCATGCCGGCAAACGGATGGGTAAATACGGCGCAGTGCGACTGATAACGCTCCAGAAACTCCAGACGCAGGGCCTCGAAAGTCGGCTCCTCGGGGCTCATGGCGAAGGTGGCAGCGACCATGGCGCGGGCACCGCCAGAAATCTGGTCGCGAATCAGCTTCTCATTAATCGGCTCCAGCCCGCGCTCCTGACGCATGGCCTGGCAGATGGCGATGAAGTCCGGCGCGCTGTCGAGCAGCGTGCCGTCCATATCAAACAGTACTGCGCGTAAACGCATCACGCCTCCTTGTGAGTCTGGATCATGTAGTTGACGTCTACATCGGCTGCAAGCTTGTAATGCTTGGTCAGCGGGTTGTAGGTCAGCCCGATGATGTCTTTGACTTCAAGGCCAGCCTGACGGCTCCAGGCGCCCAGTTCGGACGGGCGGATGAACTTCTTGAAGTCGTGCGTGCCGCGCGGCAGCAGGCGCAGCAGGTATTCGGCACCGATAACCGCAAACATGTAAGCCTTGGGGTTGCGGTTGATGGTTGAGAAGAATACTTCGCCGCCCGGCTTGACCATGCGATAGCAGGCGCGGATGACCGATGACGGGTCCGGTACGTGCTCAAGCATTTCCAGGCAGGTGACTACGTCGAACTGCTCGGGCATTTCTTCAGCCAGAGCCTCGGCGGTAATCTGCCGGTAATCGACTTCTACGCCGGATTCGAGTTGATGCAGGCGGGCCACGGCAAGCGGCGCTTCGCCCATGTCGATCCCGGTTACCGTGGCGCCACGTTGAGCCATCGACTCGCTGAGGATGCCGCCGCCGCAGCCCACGTCGAGGACTTTCTTGCCAGCCAGACCGACGCGTTCGTCGATCCAGTTGACGCGCAGCGGGTTGATTTCGTGGAGCGGCTTGAACTCGCTCTCACGGTCCCACCAGCGGTGGGCGAGGGCTTCAAATTTGGCGATTTCAGCGTGGTCGACGTTGCTCATATGTGTTCCTGATAAAGCTGCAGGCGGATGGCCGTGAATGCCGTGGCTCATGGTGCCAGTTTCAGTCGCCAAAGTGGGCGATCGAGCTCGGGCCAGTGTATGTCAGTTTGTCGCAGCACCCGCTATTTCAGCGAGTGAGCGGCTATTTATGCCTTTTGGGCAATCTTCTCGCCCCATTGGCGAGTCGAGCTAAGAATCTGTTGTTCATCCAGTCGGGTCAGTTGGCCATTGCTCAACAGTGGCTTACCGTTTACCCAGACATGTTCGACGCAATTGCGGCCGGTGGCGTAGATCAGCTGTGAAACCGGATCGTACACCGGCTGCTGGGGCAGTCCGTTGAGGTCAAACACGCTGATGTCGGCTGCTTTGCCTACCGCCAGCGAGCCGGTGATCTCGTCGAGACCCAGTGCTTGCGCGCCGTTCAACGTGGCCATGCGCAATGCGCTGTGGGCATCGAGTGCGGTAGCAGAACCGGCGACAGCTTTTGCCAGTAGCGCGGCGGTGCGGGTTTCGCCGAGCAGGTCGAGGTCATTATTGCTGGCCGCGCCATCGGTGCCTACTGCCACATTGACGCCGGCCAGACGCAGTTTCTCGACCGGGCAGAAACCGCTGGCCAGTTTGAGGTTGGACTCGGGGCAATGAATCACGTTGCTGTTGCTGGTGGTCAGCAGTTCAAGGTCTTCATCGTCAATCTGGGTCATGTGCACAGCCTGAAAGCGAGGCCCCAGCAAGCCAAGGCGGGCCAGTCGCGCCAATGGGCGTTCGCCGGTCAGATCCAGGCTTTGCTGCACTTCAAAGGCGGTTTCGTGCACGTGCATATGAATACCGGCATCGAGTTCTTCAGCCAGTACGCGGATGTTTTCCAGTTTATCGTCGCTCACCGTGTAGGGTGCGTGCGGGCCGAAAGCGACCTTGATGCGCGGGTGGTGTCTGAGTTCATCAAACAGGCGCATGCCTTTATGCAGCGATTCGCTGGCATCGCGGGCGCCCGGAATCGGGAAATCGAGCACCGGGATGGTGATTTGCGCGCGAATACCGCTGTCGTGCACGACCTTGCAGGCGGTTTCCGGATAGAAGTACATGTCCGAGAAGCAGGTAATGCCGCCTTTTATCTGCTCGGCAATCGCCAGCCGGGTGCCGTCTTCAACGAATTGCTCATCAATCCATTTGGCTTCCGCCGGCCAGATGTGCTCCTGCAGCCATGTCATCAGCGGTAAATCATCAGCCAGGCCGCGAAAAAGGGTCATGGCCGCGTGGCCGTGGCTGTTGATCAGGCCCGGCGTGAGCAGCCGGCCGGGTAACTCCATTACTTCGAGCGCCGCGTGCTGCAATGCCTCTTCTCGCGGGGCGATCAAGGCAATCTTGCCGTCGCGAATGCCCAGGCCATGGTCTTTCAGTACCACTGCGGCAGGCTCAACCGGAACTAGCCAGGTGGGTAGCAGGAGCAGGTCGAGTGGGGCTTGGGTCATGGTTTGGTTTCCGCGAGTCATTTAACCTGCGAGTTTATAGGGGATCGCGGCAGGCTTGAAGCGCTAAAGGGCAAGGCCCGGCCTAATGTTGTGTGGTCTACCTTTTAATAGGCTGTTGGATTGGCCGGTAGTTTGGTCTTGGGGTGATTGTTCGCGTTGTTTCGATGCGGTGGTGATTGCTGCTGATAAATAAAACCATCGGCGTATAATCGCCGCCTTTTGCTCCACGGGGGATGTGTCATGCGCGAGCAATTGCTGGCAGCGGAGAAAGTTAAGGCCATTGAATGGCGTGATGGTGCTCTGCATCTGCTTGATCAGCGCGTACTGCCATTCGAGGAGAAGTGGTCGAGTTACCACACGGCTGCCGATGTTGCCGATGCTATCCGGGCGATGGTGGTCCGCGGTGCGCCGGCAATCGGCATTGCTGCAGCATTTGGTCTGGTGCTCGGTGCGCGTGCGCGCCTGCTCGAGGGCGGTGACTGGCGCGCGGCGTTGGAGCAAGACTTCACCCGGCTGGCGGATTCGCGGCCGACCGCGGTCAATCTGTTTTGGGCGCTGAATCGCATGCGCGAACGCCTCGACAAGCTCAAGCCAGAAGATGACCCGCTGGCGCTGCTGGAAATCGAAGCCATCGGCATCTATGACAGCGATCGTGAAGCCAATCTGACCATGGCGCAGTTGGGCGCGGAGTTGATTCGCAAGCAGCAGGGCAATCCGCAGAATCTGCTGACACATTGCAACACCGGCGCGCTGGCGACTGGCGGCTTCGGCACGGCGCTTGGCGTTATCCGTGCGGCGTATCTTGAAGGGTTGGTTGAGCGTGTGTACGCCGACGAGACCCGGCCGTGGCTGCAAGGCTCGCGTCTGACGGCCTGGGAACTGCTTAATGAAGGCATCCCGGTCAGCCTGAATGCAGACTCGGCGGCTGCCCACCTGATGAAGACCCGTGGCATTACCTGGGTAATTGTCGGCGCTGACCGGATTACCGCCAATGGCGATGTGGCCAACAAGATCGGCACTTATCAGCTCGCAGTGAATGCCATGCACCACGGCGTGCGTTTTATGGTGGTGGCGCCAAGCTCGACAATTGATATGGAACTGGAGAGCGGTGACGATATTCCGATTGAAGAGCGTGATGGCTGCGAGTTGCTCGAAGTGGGCGGTCATCGTGTGGCGGCTGAGGTTGATGCAGTCAATCCGGTGTTTGATGTCACGCCGGCTGATCTGATCGATTTTTTGGTCACGGAAAAGGGCGTAGTCGAGCGTCCGGACAAGGCCAAACTGACACAATTGATGTGCCGCAAGCGTCTGCATTGAACGGCGGAATGCCGGAGTTTGCGTGTGGTCGGCTATGCCCCGCTGGGGGATAGGTGCAAGGCGCTGATTGTGGTAAGCTCCGGCAGTTATTAAAGGTGCCCTCACAGGCGCCCTCAAGTGCGCAGATACATGGCATAACTCATTGATTTGTCGTGAGTCGTGGTTGGCCTAGTGCTCAGCCCGACAGGCTTCGATTGGTTCAGGAAGAACGAGTCGGAGTTTCACCAGAAAAAGGAACCAGGCTACTCATGGGCGAACTGGCCAAAGAAATCCTCCCGGTCAATATCGAAGACGAACTGAAGCAGTCCTACCTCGACTACGCGATGAGCGTAATCGTCGGGCGTGCTTTGCCTGATGCGCGTGATGGCTTGAAGCCCGTGCATCGTCGTGTGCTCTATGCAATGAGTGAGTTGGGCAACGACTGGAACAAGGCGTACAAGAAGTCTGCTCGTGTGGTCGGTGACGTAATCGGTAAGTATCACCCGCATGGTGATACCGCGGTGTACGACACTATCGTACGTATGGCGCAGCCGTTCTCGCTGCGCTACCTGTTGGTAGACGGTCAGGGCAACTTCGGTTCGGTCGACGGCGACAACGCCGCTGCGATGCGATACACCGAGGTGCGCATGACCAAGCTGGCGCATGAGTTGCTGGCCGACCTGCACAAGGAAACCGTGGATTGGGTACCTAACTACGACGGTACCGAAATCATTCCGGCGGTTATGCCTACCAAGGTTCCGAACCTGCTGGTCAACGGCTCCAGCGGTATTGCCGTGGGCATGGCCACCAACATTCCGCCGCATAACCTCACCGAGGTTATCAATGGCTGTCTGGCGCTGATTGCCAACCCTGAGCTGACCGTCGATGAGCTGATGCAGTACATCCCGGGCCCGGATTTCCCGACGGCTGCGATCATCAACGGTCGCGCCGGTATCGTCGAAGCCTATCGCACCGGTCGTGGCCGTATTTACATGCGCGCCCGTGCCGAGATCGAAGACATCGACAAGGTGGGCGGTCGCCAGCAGATTATCGTCACCGAGCTGCCTTACCAGCTGAACAAAGCGCGCTTGATCGAGAAGATCGCCGAGCTGGTTAAAGAGAAGAAGCTCGACGGCATCACCGAGCTGCGCGATGAGTCTGACAAAGACGGCATGCGCATCGTGATCGAACTGCGTCGCGGTGAAGTGGGCGAGGTTATTCTGAATAATCTTTACGCCCAGACCCAGATGCAGGGCGTGTTCGGCATTAACGTGGTGGCCCTGATTGACGGCCAACCGAAGGTGCTGAACCTCAAGGACATGCTCGAAGTGTTCATTTTGCATCGTCGCGAAGTGGTCACACGACGCACGGTGTTCGAACTGCGCAAAGCGCGCGAGCGCGGTCACATCCTTGAAGGTCAGGCGGTTGCCCTGTCCAACATCGATCCGGTTATTGCCCTGATCAAAGCCTCGCCAACTTCGGCCGAAGCCAAGGAAGCGCTGATCGCCCATGCGTGGGAATCGAGCGCGGTTCAGGCCATGGTCGAGCGCGCCGGCGCTGACTCGTGCCGTCCGGAAGGCCTCGATCCGCAGTACGGTCTGCGCGATGGCAAATACTACCTGTCGCCAGAACAGGCTCAGGCGATTCTTGATTTGCGCCTGCACCGCCTGACCGGTCTTGAGCACGAGAAGCTGCTGGCCGAGTACCAGGAAATTCTGGCTCAGATTGGCGAGCTGATCCGCATCCTCACCAGCGCTGAGCGCCTGATGGAAGTGATCACCGAAGAACTGGAAGGTATCAAGGCTGAATTCGGTGACGCACGTCGTACCGAGATTCTTGATAACCGTCTGGACCTGACGCTGGCCGACCTGATTACCGAAGAAGAGCGTGTGGTCACCATTTCCCACACTGGCTACGCCAAATCGCAACCATTGGCCGCGTATCAAGCGCAGCGCCGTGGCGGCAAAGGCAAGTCGGCGACTGGGGTTAAGGATGAAGACTACATCTCGCATCTGCTGGTCGCCAACAGCCACACCACGCTGCTGCTGTTCTCCAGCCGCGGCAAGGTTTACTGGCTGAAGACCTACGAGATTCCAGAAGCATCGCGCGCCGCGCGTGGTCGTCCGCTGGTTAACTTGCTGCCGCTCGATGAGGGTGAATTCATCACCACCATGTTGCCGGTCGACGAGTACACCGAAGGTCACTTCATCTTCATGGCGACCGCTGGCGGTACCGTGAAGAAGACCCCGCTCGAGCAGTTCAGCCGTCCGCGTAGCGTTGGCTTGATCGCGCTGGATCTGGATGAAGGCGACACGCTGATTTCGGCTTCGATTACCGACGGTAATCGTGAGGTGATGCTGTTCTCCGATGGCGGCAAGGTTACCCGCTTCAAAGAGAGCGACGTGCGCGCAATGGGTCGTACGGCCCGTGGTGTTCGCGGCATGCGTCTGGCCGAAGGGCAGAAGCTGATCTCCATGCTGATTCCGGAAGAGGGCAGCCAAATTCTGACCGCGTCCGAGCGCGGCTACGGCAAGCGCACCGAAATCGGTGAATTCCCTGAGTACAAGCGCGGCGGTCAGGGCGTAATCGCCATGGTCAGCAACGAGCGTAACGGCAAGCTGGTAGGCGCTGTGCAGGTGCTCGACGGTGAGGAAATCATGCTGATTTCCGATCAGGGCACGCTGGTGCGCACGCGGGTCGGTGAAGTGTCGAGCCTGGGTCGTAATACTCAGGGTGTGACGCTGATCAAACTGGCTAAGGATGAAAAACTGGTCGGCCTCGAGCGCGTCCAAGAGCCTTCGGAAGAAGAGCTTGAGGAAGGCGAAGAAGGTGTTGTGGTTGAAGGCGATGAAGTCGTCGATACCGACAGCGCTGAACAGGCTGGCGATGAAGCAGTAGAACCCGAGGCGGAATAATCCCCTCAGCAAAAACGCCGGATAAGTCACGATGATTATCCGGCGTTTTTCGCTACGAATTTACGGTGAAGAGTGGCGTTCAGCGCCCACTCATCCCGACTTGAAGCATGTGTGTCCGCCCGAGCGCGGTTTCCGGTGACTAAAGAGAGATGGATGTGAGCAAGCGAGCCTTTAACTTTTGCGCCGGCCCCGCCGCGCTTCCTGAAGCTGTTTTGCAGCGTGCCCAGAGCGAACTTCTCGACTGGCAAGGCCGTGGCCTGTCGGTTATGGAGATGAGCCATCGCAGCGATGAGTATCTCGCCATCTCGGGTAAAACGGAGCAGGATCTGCGCGACTTGCTGACCATCCCTAATGACTACAAAGTGCTGTTTCTGCAAGGCGGCGCGAGCCAGCAGTTTGCCGAAATCCCGCTGAACCTGTTGCCGGAAGACGGTGTTGCCGACTATATCGACACCGGTATCTGGTCGAAGAAGAGCATCGACGAAGCCAAGCGATACGGCCATATCAATGTGGCGGCCAGCGCCAAACCGTATGACTACTTTGCCATTCCGGGGCAAAACGAATGGCAGCTGTCGAAAGACGCCGCCTACGTGCATTACGCCAGTAACGAGACTATCGGCGGCTTGCAGTTCGACTGGATTCCCGAAGTCGGTGACGTGCCGCTGGTGGCCGATATGTCCTCCGACATCCTTTCGCGTCCGCTTGATGTGTCGAAGTACGGCCTGATCTACGCCGGTGCGCAAAAGAATATCGGCCCGAGCGGCCTGGTTGTTGCCATCGTCCGCGAAGACCTGCTGGGTCGTGCACGCAGCAGCTGCCCGACCATGCTCAATTACAAAATTGCTGCAGACAACGGCTCCATGTACAACACGCCTGCAACCTTCTCCTGGTATCTCTCCGGTCTGGTCTTTGAGTGGCTGAAGGAGCAGGGCGGTGTCGAGGCGATGGAGCTGCGCAATCGTGCCAAGAAAGAGCTGCTGTACGGTGCAATCGACAGCAGCGAGCTGTACAGCAATCCGGTTGCGACTAATGCGCGCTCGTGGATGAACGTACCGTTCCGTCTGGCCGATGATCGTCTGGATAAACCTTTCCTTGCCGGCGCTGATGCGCGCGGTTTGCTTAACCTTAAAGGTCACCGTTCGGTTGGCGGCATGCGCGCCTCGATCTACAACGCGGTCGGCCTCGATGCGGTGCAGGCGCTGGTTGCCTACATGGCTGAATTCGAGAAGGAACACGGCTAATGAGCAACGTAGTGTCCGAGCAAGAACTGCAGGCCTTGCGCCTGCGTATTGATAGCCTCGATGAGAAAATTCTCGAGCTGATCAGTGACCGTGCGCGCTGCGCAGAAGAAGTGGCGCGGGTGAAGATGGCGGCGCTGCCTGTTGGCGAGACGCCAGTATTCTATCGTCCTGAGCGTGAAGCGCAGGTGCTCAAGCGCGTGATGGACCGTAACAAAGGCCCGTTGGATAACGAAGAGATGGCGCGTTTGTTCCGCGAAATCATGTCTTCGTGCCTGGCGCTGGAAAACCCGCTTAAAGTCGCCTACCTCGGCCCGGAAGGCACCTTCTCGCAAGCGGCAGCCATGAAACACTTTGGTCACGCGGTTGTCAGCGTGCCAATGGCGGCAATTGACGAGGTGTTCCGTGAAGTGGCTGCGGGTGCAGTCAACTTCGGCGTGGTGCCGGTTGAAAACTCTACCGAAGGTGCAATTAACCACACGCTCGACAGCTTCCTTGAGCACGACATGGTTATTTGCGGTGAGGTCGAGCTGCGTATTCACCACCACCTGCTGGTCGGCGATACTACCAAGACTGACAAAATCACCCGTATCTACTCACACGCCCAGTCGCTGGCGCAGTGCCGTAAGTGGCTCGATGCGCATTACCCGAATGTTGAGCGCGTTGCGGTTTCCAGCAACGCCGACGCGGCCAAGCGGGTGAAAGGCGAGTGGAACTCTGCGGCAATCGCCGGTGATATGGCGGCTAATCTGTATGGCCTGACCAAGCACGCTGAAAAGATCGAAGATCGCCCGGATAACTCCACGCGCTTCTTGATTATCGGCAGCCAGGAAGTGCCGCCAACCGGTGACGACAAGACGTCGGTGATCATTTCCATGAGCAACAAGCCAGGTGCGCTGCACGAGCTTTTGGTGCCGTTCCACAAGAACGGTATCGACCTCACGCGTATCGAGACGCGCCCGTCGCGAAGCGGCAAATGGACCTATGTGTTCTTCATTGATTTCGTCGGCCACCATCGCGATCCGTTGATCAAGGATGTGCTGGAGAAGATCAATCAAGAGGCCGTCGCGCTGAAAGTGCTGGGTTCCTACCCGAAAGCGGTTCTATAAAGCACTGCGCAAACCTGTAGCGGTCTTTAGCAACTATCGAAATGGCGTCGCCTGCTGTTAATGCGGGCGACGCCACTGAGACGATTGGCAAAACGAGGCAAGCAATGAGTTGTGATTTCCTCGCCCTGGCCCAGCCAGGCGTGCAAAAACTGTCGCCCTACGTGCCAGGCAAGCCGGTTGATGAGCTGGCCCGTGAACTGGATCTTGATCCGCTGACCATCGTCAAGCTGGCCAGTAACGAAAACCCGATGGGCCCGAGCCCCAAGGCGCTCGAGGCCATTGCAGCCGAGCTTGCCGAGCTGACGCGTTATCCCGATGGCAATGGTTTTGCGCTGAAGAGCCAGCTTGCTGCGCGTTGCGCCGTGCAAACCAATCAGATCACCTTGGGCAATGGCTCCAACGATATTCTGGAACTGGTGGCGCGGGCCTATCTTGCCCCCGGCCTGAATGCCGTGTTCAGCGAGCATGCATTTGCGGTGTATCCAATTGCCACGCAGGCCGTGGGTGCGCGTTGCAATATCGTCCCTGCCAAGGATTACGGTCACGACCTTGAGGCCATGCTGGCGGCAATCGACGCCGATACCCGCGTGGTGTTCATCGCCAACCCGAACAACCCGACTGGCACATGGTTTGGCCCGCAGGCGCTGGCTGCATTCCTTGATCAGGTTCCGGAGTCGGTGCTGGTTGTGCTTGATGAGGCGTATATCGAATACGCCGAATGCGAAGAGCTGCCAGACGGCCTCGATTATCTGGCCAAGCACAGCAATTTGCTGGTTTCGCGGACGTTCTCCAAGGCTTACGGTTTGGCTGGCTTGCGGGTGGGTTATGGCATCAGCTCGGCGCAGATTGCCGATGTGCTGAATCGTGTGCGTCAGCCGTTCAACGTCAACAGTCTGGCCATTGCCGCCGCTTGCGCTGCGCTCGCTGATGACAGCTATTTGCAGCAGAGCCGCGAGTTGAATGACGCCGGCATGCAGCAACTCGAAGCCGGTTTCAAGGCGTTGGGACTTGAGTGGATTGCGTCGAAGGGCAACTTCATCGCCGTCAATGTCGGTCGTGAAGGCATGCCGGTTTATCAGGGCTTGCTGCGCGAGGGTGTGATTGTTCGCCCTGTGGCCAATTACGGGATGCCGAACTACCTGCGTGTCTCGATCGGCTTGCCAGCTGAGAACGTACGGTTCCTTGAAGCGTTGGCCAAGGTGTTGAGCGCGTGAGCGATTTGCACAAAAACACCCAGCCCGTTGCTGCTCAAGCGCCGATCATCAATCGTCTGGTTGTCGTGGGGCTGGGGCTGATTGGCGGCTCTTTTGCCAAGGGTTTGCGCAGCAGTGGCCTGTGCCGTGAAGTGGTTGGCGTTGACCTGGATGCGCCGTCGCGCGTGCAGGCTGTTGAACTCGGTGTGGTTGATCGCTGCGAGGCTGATCTGGCAACGGCGTGCATCGGTGCCGACGTCATTCAGTTGGCTGTGCCGATTCTGGCCATGGAGCGTTTACTGGCGGAACTGGCCAAACTCGATCTTGGCAATGCGGTGCTTACCGATGTTGGCAGCGCTAAAGGCAACGTGGTGCGGGCTGCGCGTGAGGCGTTCGGCGCCATGCCGGCGCGTTTCGTGCCGGGCCATCCGATTGCCGGCTCCGAGCAAAGTGGCGTCGAAGCCGCTAATGCGGCGCTGTTTCGTCGGCATAAAGTCATTCTTACGCCGCTGGACGAGACCGACGCGCAAGCCGTCGCGCTGGTCGAGCAGCTTTGGCGCGCACTGGGCGCCGATGTTGAACAGATGCAGGTCGATCACCATGACCAAGTGTTGGCGGCCACAAGCCACTTACCGCATCTGCTGGCGTTTGGTCTGGTTGATTCGCTGGCCAAGCGCAGTGAAAACCTGGAGATATTCCGTTACGCCGCTGGTGGCTTTCGCGACTTTACGCGCATAGCTGGCAGTGATCCGGTGATGTGGCACGATATCTTCCTCGCTAATCGCGAGGCGGTGTTGCACAACCTGGACTTATTTCGCGACGATCTCGACGCTCTACGTGCCGCGGTTGACGCAGGCGACGGGCATCAACTGCTGGGCGTATTTACGCGCGCCCGGGTAGCCCGTGAGCATTTCAGCAAAATACTGGCCCGCAGGGCCTATGTGGACGCTATGCACTCGAATAATCTGATTTTTCTGGCTCAGCCAGGCGGTAACGTAAACGGGCGCATTCGCGTGCCGGGCGACAAGTCGATTTCCCACCGCTCGATCATGCTCGGCTCGCTGGCCGAAGGCGTGACTGAAGTCGAAGGTTTCCTTGAGGGCGAAGATGCACTGGCGACCTTGCAGGCATTTCGCGACATGGGTGTGGTCATTGAAGGCCCGGATCACGGCCGCGTGACGATTCATGGTGTAGGCCTGCATGGCTTGCAAGCGCCGCCGGGGCCAATCTATCTGGGCAACTCGGGCACATCGATGCGCCTGCTGAGTGGCCTGTTGGCCGCGCAAACCTTCGATACCACGCTGACTGGCGACGAATCGCTGAGCAAGCGTCCGATGAACCGTGTGGCCAAGCCACTGCGTGCAATGGGTGCATTGATCGACGCTGCGCCGGAAGGGCGCCCGCCGCTGACTGTTCGTGGCGGTCGTCGTTTGGGCGGCATGACCTATGAAATGCCGATGGCCAGCGCTCAGGTTAAATCCTGCCTGTTGTTGGCGGGGCTTTACGCGGCCGGTTCCACTACCGTGATCGAGCCAGCGCCAACCCGTGACCACACCGAGCGCATGTTGCGCGGTTTCGGTTATCCGGTGACGGTTGAAGGCAATAGCGCCACCGTCGAGTCAGGTCACAAGCTGACAGGTACGCACATCGAAGTGCCGGCAGATATCTCATCGGCAGCGTTCTTCCTGGTTGCAGCGAGCATCGCCGAGAACTCTGAACTGGTGCTTGAACATGTTGGCGTCAACCCGACGCGCACCGGCGTTATTGACATCCTCAAGCTGATGGGCGGCGACATTACCCTTGAGAATGAGCGTGAAGTCGGCGGTGAGCCGGTTGCAGACATTCGCGTGCGCTCAGCTAAGCTTAAAGGTATCGACATTCCGGAAGATCTGGTGCCGTTGGCAATCGACGAATTCCCGGTATTGTTCATCGCTGCCACCTGCGCTGAAGGGCGCACTGTGCTGCGCGGTGCTGAAGAGTTGCGGGTCAAGGAGTCTGATCGCATTCAGGTGATGGCGGATGGCTTGCTGACTCTGGGCGTTGAAGTCGAGCCGACACCCGATGGCATCATTATCGAAGGTGGCAGCATGGGCGGTGGCGAAGTCTATGCGCATGGCGACCACCGCATCGCGATGGCCTTCAGCGTGGCCTCGCTGCGTGCGACCGCGCCAATCAAGATTCACGATTGCGCCAACGTCGCCACCTCGTTCCCTAACTTCCTGGCATTGGCTGGCAAAGTGGGCATGCGTGTAACAGAAGAGGGCAAGTCGTGATGAGCAAAGCGCCGGTAATCGCAATCGATGGGCCAAGTGGCTCGGGTAAAGGCACGGTTGCCGGTTGTTTGGCTCAGCGTTTGGGATGGGCGCTGCTGGATTCCGGCGCGCTTTACCGCCTGCTGGCTTTTTCCGCACGCAACCATGGCGTCGACCTGAGCAACGAAGAATCGTTGAAAGTGCTTGCCGCTCATCTGGATGTTCAGTTTATCGCGGCCTGTGCCGACTTCGATCAGCGCATTATTCTGGAAGGCGAGGAGGTTACCAACGCCATCCGTAATGAGCAGATTGGCGCCAGCGCCTCGGTTGTTGCAGCCTTGCCGGCCGTGCGCGAGGCCTTGCTAGAGCGTCAGCGGGCATTCAGCGAGATGCCGGGACTGGTTGCCGATGGTCGCGACATGGGCACTGTGGTGTTCCCGGATGCACCACTGAAAATCTTCCTCACAGCCAGTGCCGAGGAGCGTGCGCGCCGACGCTACTTGCAGTTGAAGGCCAAGGGCGATGATGTTAATCTTGCGAGTCTACTTGATGAGATTCGCCTTCGGGACGAGCGTGATACTCAGCGTGCTGTAGCGCCGTTAAAGCCTGCAGATGATGCGATCGTGCTGGACTCGACAGAGATGACCATCGAGCAAGTGATTGAAAGAATTCTGAGTGAGGTCGCCATTCGCGATCTCGCCGGTTGAGAAGCCTGAATATTCGGGCTTCTTCAGATTAGCCGCAGGCTAACGCTTGTAACTAATTTGAACAGGGCGGCATGCGTGGGACCAGTCCAAAGCCCGTGTGCCGCTTTTAATATAAACGTACCCACATTGTCTGGAGTGTGGTTTGGGCAGAATCCACTGCCCTGCATCTACAGGAATCAACATGAGCGAAAGCTTTGCGGAACTCTTTGAAGAAAGCCTAAAAACCCTCGACATGCAGCCGGGCGCCATCATCACTGGCCTGGTAGTCGACATCGACGGTGACTGGGTTACCGTTCATGCCGGTCTGAAGTCTGAGGGCGTCATCCCGCTCGAGCAGTTCTTCAACGAACAAGGCGAGTTGACCATCAAGGTCGGTGACGAAGTCCACGTTGCGCTGGACGCGGTTGAAGATGGCTTCGGTGAAACCAAGCTGTCCCGCGAAAAAGCCAAGCGCGCTGAGTGCTGGATTGTTCTGGAAGCAGCTTTCGCCGCTGAAGAAGTGGTTACGGGCGTTATCAACGGTAAGGTTAAAGGCGGCTTCACTGTCGACGTTAACGGCATCCGTGCGTTCCTGCCAGGTTCTTTGGTCGATGTGCGTCCAGTGCGTGATACCACTCACCTGGAAGGCAAAGAGCTGGAGTTCAAGGTCATCAAGCTGGACCAGAAGCGCAACAACGTTGTTGTTTCTCGTCGTAGCGTCCTCGAAGCTGAGAACAGTGCTGAGCGCGAAGCTCTGCTCGAATCTCTGCAGGAAGGCCAGCAAGTTAAAGGTATCGTCAAGAACCTCACAGATTACGGCGCATTCGTTGATCTGGGCGGCGTTGACGGCCTGCTGCACATCACCGACATGGCCTGGAAGCGCATCAAGCATCCTTCCGAGATCGTCAACGTTGGTGACGAAATCGACGTTAAGGTTCTGAAGTACGATCGCGAGCGTAACCGCGTATCGCTGGGCCTGAAGCAGCTGGGCGAAGACCCATGGGTTGCTATCAAGGCTCGTTACCCAGAAAACACCCGCGTTGTTGCACGCGTAACCAACCTGACCGACTACGGCTGCTTCGCAGAACTGGAAGAAGGCGTGGAAGGCCTGGTGCACGTATCCGAAATGGATTGGACCAACAAAAACATCCACCCGTCTAAAGTCGTTCAGGTTGGCGACGAAGTGGAAGTTATGGTTCTCGACATCGACGAAGAGCGCCGCCGTATCTCCCTGGGTATCAAGCAGTGCAAAACTAACCCGTGGGAAGATTTCTCGGGTCAGTTCAACAAAGGCGACAAGATCTCCGGCACCATCAAGTCGATCACCGATTTCGGTATCTTCATTGGTCTGGATGGCGGCATCGACGGCCTTGTTCACCTGTCCGACATCTCTTGGAACGAAGTAGGCGAAGAAGCTGTACGCCGCTTCAAGAAAGGCGACGAGCTGGAAACCGTTATCCTCTCCGTTGATCCGGAGCGTGAGCGCATTTCCCTGGGCATCAAGCAGCTGGAAGACGATCCGTTCTCCAACTACGTTTCCGTTAACGACAAAGGCACCATCGTGCGCGGCGTTGTGAAGGAAGTTGATGCTAAAGGCGCAATCATCGACCTGGGCAACGAGATCGAAGCCACTCTGAAAGCTTCTGAAATCAGCCGTGACCGCGTTGAAGACGCGCGCAACGTCCTGAAAGAAGGCGAAGAAGTTGAAGCCAAGATCATCAGCGTTGATCGTAAGAGCCGCGTAATCAGCTTGTCGATCAAGTCGAAAGACGTTGAAGACGAAAAAGAAGCAATCAAAGAAATGCGCACCAAGCAGGACGAAGCTGCTCCTGCTGGTCCGACCACCATCGGTGATCTGATCCGCGCACAAATGGAAAACCAGAACTAAGTTCAGGTAGACCATAGAAAAAGGGCGACTTCGGTCGCCCTTTTTTGTGGGTGAAATTTGTGTGGCGACGCTGAATATGTTGAGAGCGCTTTAATCACCTTATAAAGGTGCGACAACCATGCGTTGCATTGTGAAGTGCCAGCATTACGCCAGAGCCTTAAGCGTCAGGCTGCAAATGGCAGTGAGTAGTACTGAATTCGCTGGGTGCCGATGCCCTTGAGAGTGGAATTATCAGCTACGCTTCGAAAAAGGCCTATCAACGCTAATCCCTTGTTTTATATACTGTTCAAAATTCTGAAGGCGTGCTAAAACCTTTATATCGAGTGATCTAGCTGCTTGAAAAAGAAGGGAAAACCATGACCAAGTCAGAGTTGATCGAAAGAATAGTAACGCACCAGGGCCAGCTCTCATCCAAGGATGTCGAGCTAGCCATCAAAACCATGCTTGAGCAGATGTCCCAGGCGCTGGCTACCGGAGAACGGATTGAGATCCGAGGCTTTGGCAGCTTCTCGCTGCACTTCAGGGCGCCACGAGTAGGGCGTAACCCGAAGACAGGACAGTCCGTCTGTCTGGATGGCAAATTTGTACCGCACTTTAAGCCAGGGAAGGAACTCAGAGACAGGGTGAATGAGGAAGAGTGATGGTCAATGCATTTCAGTGATAATCATCGCAAACGATGTAGTTGTAAAAATAAGGTTATAAGAAGAGTTAACCAAAATAAAGCTACTTTATTGAAATGGGGCGCATGAATGTACAAAGAGTCAAATATGTCGAGTGCCAACGACGAAGTAAATCTTGTTGAGTTGTATAGAAGTTTATGGCGCCAAAGGATATTAATTATATTGATTGTAGGTTCAATTGTTTGCGTCGGTATCGCATATATATTGTTTAGCACTAAAATTTATGAAGCAGAGTACGTAGTGCAACCACCTTTCCAAGGAGATATTGCTAGTCTCAACTATGGGCGTGGTGGTGATAGTGGACTGTCAATGATTACTGTTGATCAAGTTTATGATGTTTATGTAAAAAAATTGAAGTCAGACAATTTACGCAGAGATGCTTTTGAAAAGATATTCAAGAAGAGTAGTGCTGATAAAAAAGAATTAATTCCAGCGAACGCACAGTACTCAAACTTCATAAATTCAATACAAGTTAAGTTCATGGGGCAAGATCAGGGAGGGCGATATAAAATTTTAGCAAGGACTGCTAGCCCTGATGACAGTGTTCGGTTAGTAAATCTGTTAGCGGCAATGTCTGCTGAAAAAGCAAAAAAAGAATTACTTGATGGTGTTTATAGTGATGTAAAAATTAAAGCGGATAACTTAGAAAGTTTGATTAACAATGAAAAGTCAATAGCTCGGCGAGAGCGTGAAGATGAAATTATTAGACTGAAAGAGGCTTTGAAGGTCGCTAAATCTATTGGTCTAGCGAATCCACCGGTGCTGGCAGATGATTTCCGTACGGAAGTATCTTCAAGTGCAATGATTGGGACGTTAGTATATATGCGCGGTAGTAAAGCTTTGGAAGCAGAAATTGAAAATTTATTAAAACGGGCTAGCGATGATCCGTTTATAGAAAACTTGCGCTCAAAACAGGAAAAATTGGATTTTTATAGGTTGTTTAGCGTTAATGAGAAAAGTGTAAATGTATTCAGACAAGATGGGATTGTAGAGACGCCTTCTAGTCCTGTAAAACCTAGATCAATAATTGTTTTAGTATTGAGCCTGATTTTGGGGTTGGTTTTTGGTGTTTTCGTTGCAACTCTTAAATATTTTACAAGTCCTATCAAAGCTTGATATAGCTAGTCCAATATCATATTTTTTGAAAAATTATGATGCGCGTGAGGTTATAGTTGAATCTTAAAGAAGCTATAAAGCTGCTCAAGAGCAATGTGGAGGTAGTGAGTAATTATACTTATATGACGATACTGCAAGTTGTTAACTCTTTTTTTTATATCCTCATATACCCATTTGTGATTTCAGCTATAGGTGTTGAAAGTTATGGCCTTTATGTTTATGCAGCTAGTATTTCAACATATTTTTTTGTTCTTGTAAGTTTTGGGTTTGATATACATGCAGCTAAGTTAGTATCCATTGATCAAAAAGATAATGTTCTGCATGTGAAAATATTGTCAACGGTAACTGCTGCGAAACTAATCTTAGCTTTGGTCTCTATAAGTGTTGGTGTTGTTCTGTATGCTATAGTTCCTTTTGTTGAAAGCAATAAGGCTCTTTTTACTATTTGTTTCAGTAATATACTGTCTTCAGTATTTTTACCTACTTGGTATTTCCATGGGGTGCAAAAAATGAAGATCGTGACGTTTATACAGTTGATTGCGAAGTTTTTATCTCTCCCGATCATTTATATGGTCTTGTCTAGGGATCCAGTCGTAGATGCATATGCACTGATAGTGGTCGCTACTAGCATAGCTGCTTCGTTATTAGCATTCCTCTCCGCATTAATGATGATGAAAGAAAAATTGGTTATGCCTTCTCTGGGGGATGTGTCAAAAATGATGAAAGATTCTCAGCCATTTTTTTGGTCAAGTGCAACTAATACATTCAAGCAAAAGAGCGTCGAAGTTATAATTGGCTCTTTGTTCGGTATGACGACGTTGGCAGTCTATGACTTGGCTTATAAGATTTTTTCTGTTCCAAGTTTATTAGCATCAAACATCAATGCTGCTATTTTCCCTAAGCTAGTTAAGGGTGCTGATAGGACTATCATAAATAAAATTATTAAGGTTGAGTTTGTTATTGGTGTTATATGTATGATCTCTGTGGGGGTTGCTGGCTACTGGGTGATACAAGTTATCAATATACCAGGAATGCAAGATGCACACTTTCTATCGATGCTATTAAGCGTGAATATAGTTACATATCTTGTAGTTGGTAGTCATATATACTTTATTTATGTTCCCCGTGATCGATATGATCTTGTGTTGAATAATCAGGTAGTTTCTGTTTTGACATTCTATCTATTGAGTGTGGTTTTTCTATGGTTATATTGGGATGTATATTCCGTGGTGTCGGCGTTAGTAGGGTCTGCACTTTTCGAAATAATGTATAGTTACTACTTGGTTAGGAGAGTGGAGCGTTATTAGTAACCTCCCGTCATGCTTATTGAGAATCTATATTTTCGAGATTTGAGCCCTATGGAAAATTTCAGTGTACCTGTAGTCTTGTTTCTATTTAAGAGAGTGGATAAGCCTCTTGAAATCATGAATCAGATTGCGAAGATTAAGCCTACAAGAATTTATCTGCTGTCTGATGGCGGGCGAGATCCAGGTGAAAAAGCGCTAGTCGAGCAATGCCGTGTTGCCGTAGAGCAGGCTATTAACTGGGAATGTGAAATAGTTAGAAAGTATGAAGCTAATAATGTTGGGGTATACAGGAATATAGCTGAAGGAGCGAAATGGGTATTCGAGAGAGAAGAGTTTGCTATTTTTCTAGAAGACGATAATTATCCTGAGTTATCTTTCTTTAGATTCTGTGAAGAGTTGCTTTTGCGATATAAGGAAGATCGACGTGTTCTCTGGATATGTGGCACCAACTATTTAGAAAGTTACATTGCTCAAGATGGGGCAAGTTATGTATTTACAAAGAACATGATGCCTTGCGGTTGGGCGTCGTGGAGGGATAAATTCATCGATTTTTATGATGGCGATATGGATTTATGGCGTGATAAGTATATAAGAACGAGAATTAAAGAAGAGTACCATAATCAAGACCTATATTATCAAGATAGTTATAATCTAGACTACGAAATAGACTTCAAAAAGAAATACGATAGGTATTACTCGTGGGACTATCAAATGGCTCTTGCTATGAGGGTTCATAATGTCTGTGCGATTGTACCAACCATAAACCAGATTAAAAACATAGGAGCAGATAGCGATTCCACTCACGGTGGAAGTGATATACAAGATTTAATGGTTGAAAGATTTTGCGGTCTTCAGACATCGGAGATCAGTTTTCCACTAAAACATCCCAAGTCGATGTTAATTGATATACCTTTCGAGGTTCAAGTTTCAAAAATAATATTAAATCCAAATTTCAACTCCTTGAGATCACGAGCGTCGAGAGGGATCAGAAAACTATTTGATATTGATAGGACTGAAAGTATATATCACTTCATCACTGGAGTATTGTTCAAGAGCTTCAGACGATGAGTAAGTTGCGCTTCCTGTCAGTGAATTCCGTATTCTTTCTCTTCGCTTTCATGTGGTTATTGTATGGTTGGAATGGTTGGAATGGAGACCGAGATGCATATGAGTTGTATTATAATACAAGAACTACGCTGGGTGATTGGGGTAGAGAAATTGGATATGGTTATTTGAATATTACTGCCAATTCCCTTGATCTAAAATTCCAACACTTTCAAATAGTCGTTGCATTTATAACCTTGGTTATATTGTTGGATTATTTTTTAAAAGCATATAAGCATCCGTTGGTTTGTACTATTCTTTTCTTTCTACTTTTTTTTCCGCTAGATTATGTGCTGATGCGTAATTTTCTAGCGTTCGCTGTTTGTTTGCAGGCAATTCATGTGTTGATGACTAGAGGGGCTAGAATTCTTTACGTTGTACTAATACTTGCTGCGTCTACTATTCATCAGTCGTCTGTTTTTTTATTGGTCTTTCTTGGCTGTGGAAGCAATAGGGTAACTCCAGCTTTAAATTTTATTTTTATGCTCTTGCTGTTCTACATATTCTACTTTGTTCTTAGGTCTTTAATTGTGTTGCCCGATGGCATTGCTGCTCATCTAGCATATTATGCTACGTCTCTTAAAAGTTCTCTTGCTAATGTTGGTGTGCATTTATTTTCGACGCTCCTTATGTGTGCTGCACTATTGGTTGAGAGGAAGAGTTTGTTGTCGATTGAATGCAGGTTTGTACGAGATCGACAACTTGCTTTTATGTTCAATTTTAATATTTTTTCGCTATTCCTTGTGGTGCTATACTTCGAGTCTGAAATCTTTGTCCGTCTTTTACGATTCATCATTTTCTTGAATTTAATGTTTTGCTTGAACTCGCTGTTCATAAAGAGGCAGGATTATTTATTCATATTGCTATATATTCTTATTTTCTCTTTGTATGCGGTGCTTTTTTTTATTGCGCCGGTTGCTGGGTTATCTATCGAGCCGATGATGTATAGAAATTTGATAATGTGAATACTCGCCTAGGTCTGGTTTGTATGGTCGAGATAGTAAAATTAAATTTGGTTTGTACTTTATTGTGAAGGTGGCTTTAACATGGAAATTGTGTTTCTTGGTGGTATTTTCTGTGATGAAGATAAAGAGCAAGTTCTAGAAAGCTCAAAAGGTACCATGCAGTATGCTGCTGACACTTTACAGAAAAACTACCTGCAGGGATTTTCCTCAATTAGTTCGATTCACACCGTTTCAGTCATTAATCTTCCTTTCTTAGGTGCATATCCTTATCGGTATTCGAGCTTGTTTTACTCGCCCGTATCGAAGAGAGGTTTATTGGGTGGCGTGAGAGTTTATAATTATAAATTTATAAATTTAATTTTTGTAAAAAATCTTCACAGGTTTATCGTTGCTCTGAAAGGGCTTCTTTCTAGATTGCCTTCAATCCGGAAAGGAGATGCTATTGTTGTGTGCTACTCAATGCATCTTCCTTTTTTGCTCGCATGCCTTGTTGCCAAATGTATCTCTAGAAAGTTTCATTTTTGTATAATTGTTCCTGATTTGCCTGAGTATATGGCTGTGAGGAAAGGCTTCTCTTCATTTATGCACAAGATACTGTCTATTGCTTCATATTCAATAGTGGCTCGAGCAGATAGCGTGGTCGCTATTACTAGACCGATGCTTAATAAATTAACACAAACGCGTCTTGCTGTTGTCATCGAAGGGATAGCCGATGAGCGTTTTCTCGCTAAGAAGGTGGATCTACGCAAAGATAAATACTTTCTATATTCAGGAACTTTGGATCGGCGCTATGGTATAAGAAATTTAATCGACTCTTATTTGCGTTCTGGTGTGCTAAGTCATGAATTATATATATGTGGAGATGGTGATGATCGTTCGTACGTTGAGCATCATGCTAGGCTGAACCATCGGGTCAAGTATTTTGGGCAACTCGATAGAGACATTGTCTTGGATATGCAACTGGGTGCGTGTTTGTTGATTAACCCGCGTGATAATGAATCTGACTATACTAAGTATTCATTTCCATCCAAAGTCATAGAGTACATGTCGTCAGGTGTCCCGCTATTGATGTATCGGCTTGATGGAGTCCCGTGTGAGTATTATAATTACTGTTACGAAATACCATCCACACCTGATGGTCTTAAAGATTCTTTAGTTCGAATTTCCCGGCTTTCGGATGAGGAGTTGTCACAAAAAGGTGGTTCTGCAAAACAATTCATAATTGAGAACAAGATGCCTGTAGAGCAGGTTTCTAAATTGATCAATATTATCAAGGGAGATTGCTGTGTTCAAAAATAAAATATTATTGATTACTGGTGGGACGGGTTCATTTGGTAATGCAGTTTTATCTAAGTTTCTTAGCTCAGATATCTCTGAAATCCGCGTATTCAGCCGTGATGAAAAAAAACAAGATGACATGCGCAAGCGTTATGCCAATCCAAAGCTAAAATTTTATATTGGCGATGTACGTGATTTTCAAAGTATTTTGAATGCTACTCGGGGTGTTGACTATATATTTCATGCCGCAGCACTAAAGCAAGTACCCTCTTGTGAGTTTCACCCATTAGAGGCTGTAAAAACTAATGTATTGGGTACTGAAAACCTCCTTGAGGCGGCGATACAGAATAATGTTGCTCGCGTGGTCTGTCTAAGCACGGACAAAGCTGTTTACCCAATCAATGCAATGGGTATCTCCAAGGCCATGATGGAGAAGGTCATGGTTGCTAAGTCTCGTAATGTAGATAATGGTAAGACTGTCATCTGCGGGACTCGCTATGGAAATGTTATGGCATCTCGAGGTTCAGTAATTCCTTTATTTATTGAACAGATACGTGCGGGGATACCGTTAACTTTGACCGATCCCAATATGACACGTTTTATGATGACTCTATCTGATGCCGTAGATCTCGTGCTGTACGCATTTGAGCATGGCAACAATGGCGATATGTTCGTGCAAAAGGCCCCAGCTGCCACTGTGGAAGTTTTGGCCAAAGCGCTGACTGCGTTGGTCGGAAAGCCTGAACATCCGATTCAGGTTATCGGTACGCGACATGGTGAAAAACTTTACGAGGCTTTGCTCAGCCGAGAGGAAATGGCCTGTGCAGAGGACCGTGGCCAGTACTTCCGAGTGCCACCGGATTTGCGTGATCTGAACTACGGAAAATTTGTAGAGCAGGGCGAGGAGAAGATTTCTCGTACTGAAGATTACAACTCTCATAATACTGAGCGTTTGGATGTTGAGGGTATGCAACGATTATTGCTCAAGCTGGACTTCATGCGTGCGATCCAGCGTGGCGAACACGCAACCGCTGAGGAATAAACAATGAAAGTGCTGATCACTGGCGCCGATGGGTTTATTGGTAAAAACTTGCTTTCACACCTTGCTGTGCGTGATGACATTGAGGTGTTGCGTTTTACGCGCGCAGACTCGATGGACACACTGCCAGTTTTGGTGGAACAGGCCGATTTCATTTTTCACCTTGCGGGAGTTAATCGTCCTGAAGATCCGGACGAGTTCAAGCGGGGGAACACGGATCTTACTCGTGCGCTCTGCGCTGCAATCGTCAGAGATGGGCGTCAGACCCCATTGCTCTATACCTCATCAATTCAGGCAGAATCGAGCAATCCCTATGGTGTGAGCAAGCGCGGTGCAGAGGAGGCCATACAAACACTGGCAGACGAGCATTCTTCGCCTGTCTACCTGTTTCGTCTTCCGAATGTGTTTGGTAAATGGGCGCGTCCTAACTATAATTCCGCCGTGGCGACATTCTGTCACAACATCTCGCGTGATTTGCCGATACACATCAATGATCCTCATCATTGTATCAGTCTCGTATACATAGACGATGTTATTCAGCACTTCATCGAGGTGATGGACGGTAAGAGGTTTGGTGAGTCATTCATTAATATCTCACCTGAGTACAAAATTACTGTAGGTGAGCTTGCCGATCAGCTGTGTATCTTCCGCGACAGCCGCATGTCCATGATTACCGAACCTGTCGGCTCGGGACTGATCAGGGCTCTATACTCCACTTATCTTAGTTATTTACCGCCAGAGCGTTTCACCTATGACGTCCCAAAATACGGTGACTCTCGTGGTGTATTCGTGGAAATGCTCAAGACCAAGGATTCTGGTCAGTTCTCCTTCTTTACTGCTCATCCGGGCATTACCCGCGGTGGACACTATCATCATTCAAAAACTGAGAAATTCCTGGTTATTAAAGGCCAGGCTTGTTTTCGTTTCCGCCAAATCATAACTGGTGAGTTTTACGAATTGATCACTACTGGCGATACGCCCCAAATTGTAGAAACAGTCCCAGGCTGGACTCACGACATCACCAACACTGGTGAAGAAGAAATGATCGTGATGCTTTGGGCTAATGAAATTTTCGATCGTGAGCACCCCGATACCTTCACCTGTGCTGTAGGTACTGAGGCATGAACGATTGTAAACAGGATGGCGCAATGAAGAAGTTGAAAGTTGTTACGGTTGTAGGTACCCGTCCGGAAATCATTCGTCTTTCGCGCGTACTCGCCAGTTTAGATGACTGCTGTGATCATGTATTGGTTCACACAGGGCAAAATTACGATTACGAATTGAATCAGATTTTTTTTGATGACTTGGGTATTCGCAAGCCGGACTACTTTCTTAATGCCGCTGGAAGTAGTGGAGCGGAGACCATCGGCAATGTAATTATTGCGGTAGATCGCGTGTTGAATGAGGTGAAACCTGAAGCTTTATTGGTTTTGGGAGATACTAATAGTTGTATGGCTGTCATTTCGGCCAAGCGTCGTAAAATCCCCACCTTCCATATGGAAGCTGGCAATCGCTGCTTCGATATGCGCGTACCTGAAGAGATCAATCGGCGCATCGTTGATCATACGGCAGATATTAATCTTACCTATAGTACCATTGCTCGTGACTACCTTCTTCGCGAAGGGCTGCCTCCAGATATGGTTATCAAAACTGGTAGTCCAATGTTTGAGGTTCTAAATCACTACCGTGACGGAATTGAATCCTCTGATGTGTTGCAGCGTCTGGGCTTGGAACCTGGGAAGTTTTTCGTCGTAAGTGCGCATCGTGAAGAGAACATCGACTCTGATAAAAATTTTCTTAAGCTAGTGGACGTGCTTAATACAATTGCTTCACATTATGGGTACCCTGTAATTGTATCCACTCATCCCCGTACTCAAAAGCGCGTAGATGCAATGGGGGCGGTATTCCATTCCAATGTGCGGCTACTCAAACCACTAGGGTTCAAGGATTACAATAAACTGCAATTGGCCTCCAAAGCTGTGTTGTCTGATAGTGGCACTATCAACGAAGAGTCATCAATTCTGAATTTCCCTGCATTGAATATCCGGGAAGCCCATGAGCGCCCGGAAGGTATGGAAGAGGCGGCAGTAATGATGGTCGGTCTTGAAGTCGATCGTGTACTACAAGGCCTACGAGTATTGGAGAGCCAAGGGCGAGGTGCAGAACGTAGCCTACGTTTGGTGGGTGATTACAGCATGCCTAATGTCGCCGATAAAGTAGTGCGTGTCATTCATAGCTATCGTGATTACGTAATGCGCACTGTTTGGAAGAGGTACTGAATCGAGTGGCCATCCGAGTTCTCTTGCTAACTCAGTGGTTTGAACCTGAGCCTACTTTCAAAGGTATGGACTTTGCCCGTGAGCTGGTTAGGCAGGGATTTCAGGTCGAGGTGGTGACTGGCTTCCCTAATTATCCGGGCGGTAATATCTACCCCGGTTATAAGCTTAAGTGGCTGCAGCGCGAGCTAATTGAAGGAGTTCAAGTCACACGGGTGCCGCTCTACCCAAGCCATGATGAGGGTGCTATTGGCCGTGTACTCAATTATGTAAGCTTCGCTGCAAGCTCATTGTTTTACGGTTTGTTCGCAGCTAAACGTCCTGATGTA
This sequence comes from Pseudomonas marincola, assembly GCF_900682675.2. Taxonomy (NCBI): domain Bacteria; kingdom Pseudomonadati; phylum Pseudomonadota; class Gammaproteobacteria; order Pseudomonadales; family Pseudomonadaceae; genus Pseudomonas; species Pseudomonas marincola. Next base: position 1,924,942 of record NZ_LR215729.2, read on the forward strand.
ATCTATGCGTATCATCCGCCTTTGACGGTGGGTATCACAGCAGTACTGCTTCGCCTGTTTCGTCGTGTTCCAGTTGTTTACGATGTTCAGGATATGTGGCCCGATACGCTGCGGGCAACAGGTATGTTCTCCAATGAGAGAGCGTTGAAAGTCGTATCGTCAGTATGTAATTGGGTCTATCGTCGTGTTGATCAGTTGGTTGTCCTATCACCAGGTTTCAAGCGCTTGTTGATCGAAAGAGGCGTTCCTGAAAGTAAAATCGAGTTGATCTACAACTGGTGCTCTGAGCAGTCGTTGGCTGCTCCGCAGGGAGTTAGCCCAGTAAGCTTATTTGGCTCAGATAAGTTTACTATCTTGTTCGCTGGAAACATGGGCAAAGCTCAATCGCTCGATGCAGTTCTTAGCGCTGCTGCGTTGCTGCAGCAGAACGCCCCACAGTTGCAGTTCGTTTTTCTTGGCGGAGGTGTAGAGGTGAAGCGTTTGCAACAATTCGCCAGTGCTGAGTGCCTTACTAACGTCATTTTTCTACCTCCCGTATCAATGGCAGAGGTAGGCAGTTACTTGTGTGCTGCTGATGCCTTGTTGGTGCATCTGAAAAAGGATCCGTTATTTACAATTACAATCCCTTCCAAGACACAGGCTTACATGGCCGTTGGTAAGCCGATTTTAATGGCCGTAGATGGTGACGCCGCAGATTTAATACTGGACAGTAACTGTGGTCAGATTGCTGAGTCGGAAAACCCTCAGGCTATTGCTGATGCTGCGCTAGCATTGATGGATGCTGGTCCGGACGTGCGCGATTCGATGGCCAATAACAGCCGCCGTTTCTACCAAGAGATGCTTTCCTTGAGCGTTGGCGCAGGCCGTTTTGGGTCGATTTTCAAGAAACTAGCTGGTGAAAAGAAAAAATAATGTTAAAGCGTTTTTTCGACATAGTTGCTTCGGCAATTGGTTTGCTTTTGCTCTCACCTGTGATTGCGTTGGTTGCGTTACAAATTGGCCGTAAAATAGGTAGTCCGGTTTTTTTTCGCCAAGTTCGGCCGGGACTGAATGGAAAGCCATTCGAGATGATTAAGTTTCGCACCATGCGCGATGCTGTAGATGCGGCGGGCAATCCATTACCAGACTCAGAGCGGATGACTCCTTTTGGTAGTTTGCTGCGTTCTACGAGTCTGGACGAGTTGCCTGAATTATGGAATGTGCTAAAGGGCGACATGAGTTTGGTTGGCCCGCGTCCGCTTCTGATGGAGTATCTGCCACTTTATAACCCAGAGCAGTTTCGACGTCATGAGGTGCGGCCAGGTGTAACAGGGTGGGCACAAATCAATGGTCGTAACTCGCTTGGTTGGGAGGAAAAGTTTGCACTGGATGTCTGCTACGTAGATAGCCGCTCATTCTGGTTTGATATGAAAATCATCTTGCTAACCCTCAAGCGGGTTGTTGCTCGCGATGGCATTAGTGCAGACGGAGAGGTAACTATGGCCAAGTTCACCGGCAGTAAGACTAAATGAAGTTGGCGATTTTGGGTGCTAGCGGACATGGCAAGGTGGTCGCGGACACCGCAGAAAGCTGTGGTTGGCAGCTAATTGAATTTTTTGATGATGCTTGGCCAGGACTTCATGCAAATGGCGTGTGGCCAGTCGTAGGTGATACGGCGGCTCTGATACGCCGATTAGCAGATTTTGATGAGGTGCTGGTTGCTATCGGTAATAATCGTATCCGTCACAATAAAATACTTGAGTTAGGTGAAGCTGGAGCTAACTTGGCTACTCTCGTCCATCCTGCCGCCATGGTGAGTCGTTATGCCGCTATTGCTGAGGGGACGGTGGTATTTGCCGGAGCGGTGGTGAATGCTGATGCACGTATCGGACAGGGGGGCATTCTCAATACGGGTTGTAGCATTGAACATGATTGTGTCTTGGGCTCTGCGGTACATGTTAGCCCCGGCGCACGGCTTGCTGGTGGTGTGCATGTAGGTGACTTCAGTTGGATCGGTATTGGCGCTAGTGTGCGACAACTTGTTCGGATCGGCCAGCGCGTGATGATTGGCGCCGGTTCTGCGGTCGTTTGTGATATTCCGAATGATGTAACTGTAGCTGGCGTGCCAGCTAAAAGAATGAGGTAACCAAAGTATTATGCTCAATACCCCGTTTTCTCCATGGCCTAGCTTTAGCGAAGAGGAAGCTAATGCCGCTCGCGATGTTATTCTTTCTAATAAAGTTAACTACTGGACAGGCCAAGAGTGTCGCGAGTTTGAGAAGGAATTTGCTGCTTGGTCTGAAACCGATCACGCTATAGCCTTGACCAACGGCACTGTTGCACTCGATTTGGCCCTGATGGCTTTGGGTATCGGTCCGGGTGACGAAGTTATTGTAACGCCACGTACCTTTCTGGCTTCGGTTTCTTGCATCGTTAATGCTGGGGCGACTCCTGTGTTTGCTGAAGTAGATCGGGACTCTCAGAACATCACTGCTGAGACGATTCGCGCAGTGCTTACATCGAGAACGCGAGCAATAATCTGTGTGCATCTGGCTGGTTGGCCCTGCGATATGGATCCAATTATGGCCTTGGCCAAGGATTATGGCGTAAAGGTGATTGAAGATTGCGCACAAGCACATGGAGCATATTACAAAAACAAACCTGTCGGATCTATTGGCCACATAGGGGCTTGGTCTTTCTGCCAAGATAAGATCATGACCACAGGTGGCGAGGGCGGTATGGTAACCACCAAGGATCGTGACTTGTGGTTGCGAATGTGGTCGATCAAAGATCACGGAAAAACCTGGGAGGCGGTTTATGAGCGCCAGCATGCACCAGGCTTCCGCTGGTTACATGAGAGGTTTGGTACTAACTGGCGGATGATGGAAGTACAGGGGGTGATAGGTCGTATTCAATTGCAACGAATGAAAGTTTGGCAAGCTGGTCGATTAGCCAATGCAGGGCGTATCTGGTCGACTGCTCGTGAGCTCCCTGGTTTGCGTGTGCCTAATCTGCCGGTGGATATTACCCATGCTGCTTATAAATGTTACGTGTTCGTTGAGCCTACTCGTCTGAAGAAAGGCTGGGATCGGGACCGTATTATTAATGAAGTACTTGCACGAGGCGTGCCTTGCTTCTCGGGCTCTTGCTCTGAGGTTTACCTAGAAAAAGCATTTGAAAACACGGGCTGGCGCCCAAAAGAGCGGCTAGCTGTTGCTAGGGAGTTGGGTGAGACCAGCTTAATGTTTTTGGTTCACCCGACCCTAACCCCGGCTGAGATCGACAAGACGTGTGGAGTTCTTTCAGAAGTCATGCTTGAGGCTTGTTGAGCTGAGTGTGTTGAGACCGTGTGACTTGGATGTTGGCCTCAGTGCGCACTGAGGCCTTTATCTTTTTCAGTGAACAACCTCTTTTATGTCTAATGAAGGTTGTCAATTTTTAGTACTGGTGTCACTTACAAAAATTTGGGTGTCGATCTTATGAGGCATAGTTTGTACGTGGAGAAGAGCGCCAGCCATATGCTTCTTCCATAATTGAGAGTTCTTACTGTATGTCAATCTTACCGCTGAATGCACCTATATAAAATAACTCTGTTTAGTGGACAGCTCAATATGTTTATTCGGTCATAATGTTGGCTGCCTAGCCCAGCAATCCTTACCGATGAGAGTTTGAGTGATACTATTCATCTACTTGGATAGTGCGTCGACTATGATACCTAGTGGGTTTATTTTGTTAGCACAGTAATTGATTTTTTAGTGCTATTTGGAATGTTGAGGGATTATTTTGTTAGGACTAACTGGGAAATTACGTAACCGCTTGGTCAAATTGCCTACGCGCTACAAGCGGTTGATCCAAGTAGCAATGGACATGCTCTTGGTGTGGTTCGCTTTATGGCTGGCATTCGTGGTCCGCCTCGGCAGCAGTGATGGGGTAGAGCCATTTTCAGGGCATGCTTGGTTATTTGTGACTGCCCCCTTGATCGCTATCCCACTGTTTGTTCGCTTTGGAATGTACCGGGCCGTCATGCGATATTTTGGTAATGATGCGCTTATTACTATTTTCAAAGCGATTAGTGTTTCAGCGTTATTACTCGCTCTCACAGTCTATTGGTACCAATCTTCTGCGGTCATAGTCCCTCGCTCTGTAGTCTTCAACTATTGGTGGCTTAGTCTTGTCATGATCGGTGGTCTCCGCTTGATCATGCGGCAGTATTTCATGGGTGATTGGTATGTCGCGTCTCAGCAGGTCCCATTCCTTAACAAAACTGAAAATCTTCATAAAGTAGCGGTCTATGGTGCTGGTGCAGCTGGCAACCAGCTTGTGGCTGCTTTGCGGATGGGCCGTGTTATGCGCCCTGTCGCTTTCATTGATGACGATGGCGACATCGCTACTCGTGTTATTGCTGGGATAAAGGTCTATAAGCCCAAGCACATTCAACAAATGATTGATGACACCGGTGCGCAGGAAATACTGCTGGCTATTCCTTCAGCTACTCGCGTTAGGCGCCGCGAAATTCTTGAACATCTGGAGGGTTTTCCGTTACACGTGCGCAGCATTCCCGGCTTTATGGATTTGGCCAGTGGCCGGGTCAAGGTTGACGATGTTCAAGAGGTTGATATTGCAGATCTGCTTGGTCGTGACTCTGTGCCACCACGTGAGCCACTCTTCGAGCGTTGTATTCGTGGCCAAGTCGTTATGGTTACTGGGGCTGGAGGTTCAATTGGATCTGAGTTGTGTCGCCAGATTATTGCCACTGGCCCAACTACTCTGATTCTGTTCGAACACAGTGAGTTCAACCTGTACAGCATTCATGCAGAGCTTGAGCAGCGTGTAATTCGCGAGTCGCTTCCGGTGAAATTGGTTCCTATTCTAGGTTCCATTCGTAACCCCGGTCGCCTGCTCGACGTGATGCGCTCTTGGAAAGTAAATACTGTTTACCATGCCGCTGCCTATAAGCATGTGCCTATGGTTGAACACAATATCGCCGAGGGTGTTCTTAATAACGTTATCGGTTCAGTAAATACTGCTCAGGCGGCCCTCAAGGCTGGAGTTGAACATTTCGTTTTGATTTCAACGGATAAGGCGGTGCGACCAACTAATGTGATGGGCAGTACCAAACGCCTCGCTGAGATGGTTTTGCAGGCACTTAGTCAGGAGTCTGCCCCCGTTCTTTTCGGTGATAACGAAACGGTGCATCACGTTAATAAGACCCGGTTTACCATGGTTCGTTTTGGCAACGTTTTGGGTTCATCCGGTTCAGTGATCCCACGATTCCATGAGCAAATCAAGCATGGCGGCCCGATCACGGTTACACACCCAAACATCACTCGTTATTTCATGACTATCCCGGAAGCGGCCCAGTTGGTCATTCAAGCTGGGGCAATGGGCTTGGGTGGCGATGTTTTCGTGCTCGATATGGGAAGCCCGGTTAAGATCGTAGATCTTGCGGAAAAAATGGTTCACTTGAGTGGCCTTAGTATCCGTTCAGAGAAGAACCCGCACGGTGATATCACCATTGAGTACACCGGGTTACGGCCTGGCGAGAAGCTCTACGAGGAATTGCTGATTGGTGACAACGTCAGTCCTACTGAGCACCCAATGATCATGCGAGCCAGCGAAGAGCACCTGGCTTGGGACGAGTTCAGGCGTGTATTAGAGGAGTTGGTCAGCTCTGTTTCTCGCGACGACTATGGCCGTGTACGCCAACTACTGCGTGAAACGGTTAGTGGGTATAAGCCAGATGGTGAAATCGTTGACTGGATTCATCAACAGCGTCGGTTGGAGCCTTGATTCTGTATTGAAATGCTGTGGTTTGTCCTGATCATTCAGGAGGTTAATGTTGCATAGGCGTAACTATATATTTGGTTACACTGAGTAGCATTAACCACAGCACTACAAGGCGACCTCTGTATGCACAATCGCATCATGATTACTGGCGCAGGTTCAGGCTTAGGCCGCGAAATTGCGTTACGTTGGGCGCGTGAAGGCTCTCAGCTTGCTCTCTCAGATGTTAACGCTGAAGGTTTAGCTGAAACCCTTGCGCTGGTTCGTGATGCTGGCGGTGATGGCTTCACCCAGCGCTGCGATGTACGCGACTACAGCCAACTGACCGAGTTCGCCCAAGCCTGCGATGAAAGGTTCGGCGGTATTGATGTGATCGTCAATAACGCTGGCGTTGCTTCTGGTGGTTTCTTCAGCGAGCTTTCGCTTGAAGATTGGGATTGGCAGATTGCCATTAACCTGATGGGGGTGGTTAAAGGGTGTAAGGCCTTTCTGCCATTACTTGAGCGTAGCAAAGGTAAAATTATCAACATCGCATCCATGGCAGCCCTGATGCAAGGTCCGGCTATGAGTAATTACAACGTGGCCAAGGCAGGTGTTGTAGCGCTTTCTGAGAGCTTGTTGATAGAGCTTAAGGACCAGGGAGTTGGGGTTCACGTTGTTTGCCCTTCGTTCTTCCAGACCAATTTACTGGATTCATTTCGTGGCCCAACCCCTGCGATGAAAGCACAAGTAGGCAAGCTGCTTGAGAGTTCGCCGATCAGTGCGCAAGATATCGCTGATTACATTTATCAGCAGGTGGAACAGGGAGAATTTATGATTCTGCCGCATGAGCAAGGTCGAATGGCTTGGGCGCTTAAGCAGCAGAACCCGCAGATGCTCTACGATGAGATGGCCAAAATGGCCGGTAAAATGAAGGCGAAGAGCAATTAATCTACGCAAAGGAGGAGCGTTTATCGCTCCTCTTTTTCATTTCAAATAGCCATTCCCTTGAGCATTTCCCTAAGCTCATCCTGCCAGTCACTCTGCGTAATACTCAGCTTCTCTTCAATCAAGCAGCAGTCCATGACAGACCAGCTCGGGCGGCGTGCCGGTGTCGGGTAGTCCTGCGTATTGATTGGGTTCACCTGTGGTGACTTTGTCAATATCTTCAATGCAACCGCCTGGCTAAAGATCTCTTCTGCAAAACCATGCCATGTTGTAGCGGGCATGTTGCTGAAGTGATAGGTGCCCCAGTTCAATTTTCCATTGTTACGGTAATGGCTGGCGAGTGACCACAGTGCTTTGGCAATGCTGGCTGCGGAGGTCGGGCAGCCATGTTGATCTGCTACCACGCCTAACACATCACGGGTTTGCGCCAGGCGAAGCATGGTTTTCACAAAGTTATTACCTTGAGCACCAAACACCCAGCTTGTGCGCATGATTACGTGCTGGGTGCACACCTTGGCCACAGCCAGTTCACCTGCAAGCTTACTGGCTCCGTAAACGCCGGTTGGGCCGGTTGGGTCCGTCTCTTTATAGGGCGTGCAGGCATCGCCGCTGAACACATAATCGGTAGATATATGCAGCAGCGGGATACCGAGCGTTGCAGCTGAAGCGGCCAGGTTTTCAGCGCCTTTTGCGTTAACGGCATAGGCGCGTTCGCTGTCTGTTTCCGCTTTATCGACCGCGGTATAAGCGGCTGCGTTAATGATTAGCTGCGGCTTGAATTCGCCAATCCGGCTGACGACCTGCTCTGGGTTGCTGATATCCAGTTCGTTCGAGCCCAGGCCTATCACCGAAAAGTCAGCAGGTGCCAAGCGAGTGAGTTCCTGCCCAACTTGACCCTGAGCGCCGGTAATCAATACGCGCATGTTCAGCCCTCTTTGCCGAGCAGTTGTTGCAATGTCGGGTTGAGCTGGTCTTTACCGGATAGCAACGGCTGCTCGATTGGCCAGGGAATATTCACCTCGGGGTCGTTCCAAATCAAACCGCCTTCGTCTTCCGGGAAGTAGAGGTCGGTACATTTGTACTGAAAGTCTGCGACCTCACTTAATACACAAAAGCCGTGAGCATAGCCTGGCGGCACCCAGAGTTGACGATGGTTTTCATCGTTCAATTCAACGCCTACGTATTGTCCGCAGGTGGGTGATTGCGGATTAATATCGACTGCAACGTCATACACCGAGCCTCGGCTGACGCTCACGAGCTTGCCTTGCGGGCGAGTGCGCTGAAAGTGCAGGCCGCGCAGCACGCCGCGCTGCGAGCGTGAGTGATTATCCTGGACGAAGGGCAGGTCAATCCCGGCATCTCGATAGCGCTCGGTCTGGAAGCTTTCGAGGAAGAAGCCTCGATGATCGCCAAATACTTTGGGCTCGATGATAAGTACGCCTGCCAGTGCCGTTTCTATTACCTTCACTGTGCTTTCTCCTGCTCAAGCAGTCGGGCCAGATACTGCCCGTAGCCTGTTTTGCTCAATGCTTGTGCTTGAGCAGATAGCTGCTCGGCTGAGAGCCAGCCCTGCGCATAGGCGATCTCTTCGAGGCAGGCGACTTTTAGCCCCTGGCGCATTTCAATGGTATGCACGAACTGGCTGGCTTCCATCAGCGAGTCATGGGTGCCGGTGTCCAGCCAAGCAAAGCCACGGCCAAACATGCTGACGTGCAAGTCGCCGCGTTGCAGGTAGGCGTTGTTGACATCGGTGATCTCAAGCTCCCCGCGTGCGGATGGCTTGACGTTCTTGGCGATCTCAACCACTGAGTTATCGTAGAAATACAGGCCGGTCACTGCATAGTTGGACTTCGGCTTGGCTGGCTTCTCCTCAATGGAGATCGCCTTGCCTGTTTGGTCAAACTCGACAACGCCAAATCGCTGCGGGTCGCTCACATGGTAGCCAAATACAGTGGCTCCCTGGGTTCTGCTCGCGGCTTGTTTTAGCATTGCGCTGAAACCGTATCCGTAAAAGATATTATCGCCAAGTATCAGGCAGACATTGCTGTCGCCAATAAACGTTTCGCCAATAATAAATGCTTGCGCCAAGCCATCGGGCGAAGGTTGCTCGGCGTAGGTAAGTTCCAAGCCAAACTCTTCGCCGTCGCTGAGCAGCTTGCGAAATTGGGGGAGATCTTCAGGCGTCGAGATGATCAAAATTTCACGAATCCCCGCGAGCATCAACACGGACAGCGGGTAGTAAATCATCGGCTTGTCATAAATTGGCAAGAGCTGCTTGGACACACCACGGGTAATGGGGTGCAGGCGCGTGCCGGAGCCGCCAGCGAGGATGATACCTTTCATGGAAACGTCCTTTTTGATTCTGTTTGATAGCTGCAGCAGGGCGGATTCAATTTTGCCCTGCAGCTCAATTAGAGTGTGTCGCCGAGCCGGCCAAGTCGATAATCGCCTGACAGCACGCGTTGCCACCAGTCTTTATTGTCGAGGTACCAGTGCACCGTCTTGCGCAAGCCGCTGTCGAAGGTTTCTTGCGGCGCCCAGCCTAATTCACGCTCGATTTTGGAAGCGTCAATGGCGTAGCGCAGGTCATGACCCGGGCGGTCTTTAACGAAGGTGATCAGCTCCTTGTAGCTTTGTTTTGAGGGTTGTGGCACCAGTTCGTCGAGCAGCTCACAAATGGTTTGCACAACCTCTAGGTTGCGCTTTTCATTGTGCCCACCAATGTTGTAAGTCTCTCCAACAGCCCCTCTGCTTACCACTTCAACCAAGGCGCGGGCGTGGTCTTCGACATATAACCAGTCACGTATTTGCGAGCCGTCTCCATAAACCGGCAACGGTTTGCCCGCCAATGCATTGAGAATTACGTGAGGAATCAACTTTTCCGGGAAGTGGTACGGGCCGTAGTTGTTCGAGCAGTTGGTCAGCAGCACCGGCAAGCCATAGGTACGCTGCCATGCCCGGACCAGGTGGTCGGAGCTTGCCTTGGAGGCGGAGTAGGGCGAGCTGGGCGCATAGGAAGTGCTTTCGGTGAACAGGTTTTCGGTGCCTTCAAGGTCACCATAGACTTCATCGGTGGAGATGTGATGAAAGCGAAAGCCGCTCTTTTTATCATCAGCCAATGCGTTCCAGTAGCGACGTGTGGCCTCCAGCAGGTTGTATGTGCCGACAATGTTGGTTTGGATAAACTCGGCAGGGCCATCGATAGAGCGGTCTACATGGGACTCGGCTGCGAGATGCATGACTGCACTGGGTTTGAATTCAGCGAATACTGCATCCAATGCAGCGCTGTCACAGATATCAACCTGGTAAAAGCTGTAGCGCGATGAGTCCCTCACATCAGCAAGCGATTCGAGGTTGCCTGCATAGGTCAGCTTATCGAGGTTGGCGACGACGCACTCTGTGTTCGTAATTAGGTGTCGAACTACAGCAGAGCCAATAAATCCCGCGCCGCCCGTTACAATAATCCGCATTGATGCCTTCTCCGCCAAAGCTGCATTCCAACTACATTGAGCTGGAAACCAAGCTCTTCATCTTACCCCATCTTTGCACACGGTTCTTCAAAGGCCTTTTTCTGTGATTTCAGTAGAGCTGCCAATTTGACTTAATGGTCAGCTTTTTATGATTAACACTTGCTGATAATCAGGCCGATGGTTAGGGTTACCTGCTACTTATCGAATCATTTGGAATCCCCCGTGAAGCCCGCATCACGCCCCTTACTCTTTGCCGCGTTAATTCTTGCTGCAGTCAATCTGCGCCCTGGTATCACCTCGTTTGCACCTTTGATCGAGCGGATCGCCAATGAGCTTTCACTGAGCCGTAGTGTGATTAGCTTGAGCACGGCGCTGCCGGTGTTGTGCATGGGCTTGTTGGCACCTTTTGCGCCGCGTCTTGCGGTGCGGTTTGGTCTGGAGCGTACGATTACCTTTTGTTTGGGCTTGATTACTTTGGCTCTGGCTTTGCGCCTTGCGGGTGATTCGAGTGTACTGCTGATCAGCACGGCTGCCTTGCTGGGGGCGGGGATTGCTGTGGCTGGGCCACTGCTTTCGGGCTTTATCAAGCGTCATTTTGTCAGCGGGGTGGGGCAGGTTCTCGCGTGGTATTCCTTGAGCATGGCCATTGGCGGTGCTGCAGGGGCGGTGCTGACTTTTCCTCTGATGGAGTTATTTGGGCTTGGCTGGGTGGGTGGTTTAGCCGTTTGGGCGGTGCCGGCATTGCTGGGCGTAGTGTTGTGGTTATTTATTCCAAACACGCCAGAGGTTGCGTCGCAAAAAAGCGCCGCTGTTGAGTCCGTCGGGCTGCCGTGGAATAAACCCAGGGCCTGGCTGATCAGCGGTTTTTTCGCGATTCAGGCGGGATTGTTTTACGCGCTGGCAACGTGGGCGGTTGCGCGTTATCACGAAGCCGGTTTGTCGATGAACCACAGCAATGCGCTGTTCGGCATGATCATGCTGATGGGCTTGCCCAGCGCCTTTATCATGCCCTGGCTCGCTCAGCGTTTTGACAGTCGCCCGCAGTTGTTGATCTTGTGTGGTGTGGTTACAAGTGTTTGTCTCGCCATGATCAGCTTTGCGCCATTGCTTGTGCCCGAGGTTTGGGCTGTCGCGCTGGGGCTTTCCTTGAGTGGCTCATTTTCGCTGTCGTTGGTGTTGCCGCTTTACGAGGTCAATACACCGTTGGCCGTGAGTCGCTGGACTGCGATGATGCTGTTTATGGGCTACAGCGTTGGCTCGCTCACGCCTGTCTTGAGCGGTTTGGCGCGGGACTTATCGGGCAGCTATCAATTACCGTTTGTGGTGCTCATGTGTCTGGCTATGCTGATGACTGTTCTTGCGATATTGATGCTGAAGGGCCGTAAGCCTGCTGATTGATCCGCGCATGCGTAGATTCATGCGCGTGCAATCACTCTAGGTCTTCCAGCCATTCTTTTGGCACATCGTGTTTGAGTGCCAACTGGCACTGCTGGCTTTCCGGGTCAAAAACGATAACTGCCTGACCTTTGTCCAGTGCATGACGTACGCGCTGCACGCGTGTTTCCAGCGGGGTCTCATCACCGTTGTCGGTGCCGTCGCGGGTGACGAAGTCTTCGATGAGGCGGGTGAGGGTGTCGGCGTCGAGCATGTTGGCGGGGATTAGCACGGTGTGTTCTCCAGTGAACTGCCGCGATGCTAATGCGCAGAGGTCGCGCAGTCGAGTCTGTAGTTGGCTAAATAGTCTGACGTGGCAGGCAGCCCGATAACAGGCTGCCGCCTCGCCAGACTATTTGCGTTTTTTCTTCGCAGGCGTCGCCAGCACGCTATCCACCGATGGCACGCGGGTGTCGCTGGCCATCTGGGTTTGATGCTCGAGTTGATGGCTGAAGCGCTCCAACGTGCCTTCTGCGGGCTGGGCATCGCTGGCGAATACCGGCGGGCTCAACAGGTAAGCGCCCAGTAAGCGGCTGAGCGCGGCGAGGCTGTCGATATGCGTGCGTTCATAGCCGTGGGTGGCGTCACAGCCGAACGCCAGCAGCGCGGTGCGAATGTCGTGGCCGGCGGTCACCGCGGATTGCGCATCGCTGTGGTAATAGCGGAACAAGTCGCGGCGCACCGGGATTTCATTCTCCCCGGCCAGGCGCAATAACTGCCGCGACAGGTGATAGTCGTACGGGCCGCCGGAGTCCTGCATCGCCACGCTCACGGTATGCTCGCTGGACTGCTGGCCTGGCGCCACGGGGGCGATGTCGATACCGACAAATTCACTCACATCCCAGGGCAACGCGGCGGCAGCGCCAGAGCCGACTTCTTCGGTGATAGTAAACAGTGGATGACAGTCGATCGGTGGTTCTATGCCGCTGTCCACTACGGCTTTCAGGGCTGCCAGTAGCGCGGCGACGCCTGCTTTGTCATCCAGATGGCGAGCGCTGATGTGCCCGCTTTCGGTGAATTCTGGCAGCGGATCGAAGGCCACGAAATCGCCCACCGATACTCCCAGACACTCGCTGTCGGCACGGGTTGTGGTCATCGCGTCGAGGCGCAGTTCGACATGATCCCAGGTCACGGGCATCTGGTCGATTGCGGTATTGAAAGCGTGGCCAGAGGCAAGCAAAGGCAACACGCTGCCGCGCAGTACGCCGTTGTCGGTGAACACGCTGACGCGGCTGCCTTCGGCAAAGCGGCTCGACCAATGGCCAATCGGGGCCAGACCCAGGCGGCCATTGTCCTGGATGATGCGGACACTGGCGCCAATGGTGTCGAGGTGGGCAGAAACGGCGCGATCCGGGCTTTGCAGCTTGCCCTTGAGCGTGGCGCGGATGGTGCCGCGGCGGGTCATTTCAAATGGGATGCCAAGCTCATTCAACTGTTCGGCGACGTAACGCACGATGGTGTCGGTGAAGCCTGTCGGGCTGGGAATAGCGAGCATCTCAAGCAGGACTTTTTGCAGGTATTCGAGATCTGGCTGCGGTAGTTGGCTCATAACTCTCCTTGATTCGCGAAGCCGCACTGCGCGCGCTTAGCGCAGCGGCAATGCGGCGGATGGCTGACTAACTCACGACCTGGCTCAGGGGGAATAGCAGGTCGACAAAGCGTTCAGCTGTCGGTTGCGGTTCGTGATTGGCTAGGCCGGCGCGTTCATTGGCTTCAATGAACACGTATTCCGGCTGGTCGGCAGCAGGCACTAACAGGTCCAGCCCGACCACGGGGATATCCAGCGCGCGGGCGGCGCGTCTTGCGGCGTCTGCGAGTACCGGATGCAGGGTGTCAGTAACATCTTCCAGGCTGCCGCCGGTGTGCAGGTTGGCTGTTTTGCGCACGGCCAATCGCTGACCAGTCGGCAGCACGCTGTCGTAGTCGAAGCCGGCTGATTGCAGGGTGCGCAGGGTTTCTGCATCTTTGGGGATGCGGCTTTCTCCGGCCGTAGCGGCTTGGCGACGGCGGCTTTGTGCATCGATCAAGTCACCGATGCTGTGCAGCCCGTCGCCAATCACCTCGGCAGGGCGGCGAATAGCGGCCGCGACGACTTCGAAGCCGATGACTACGATGCGCAGATCCAGCCCTTCGTGGAAGCTTTCGAGTATCACTCGCTCATCAAAGGGTTTGGCCCGTTCGATGGCGTCGTGCACTTCACCTGGCGTGCGCAGATCCACTGCAACGCCTTGGCCTTGCTCGCCATCTACCGGCTTGACCACGACGCGACCGTGCTTTTTCAGGAAGGTCGCGTTGTCCTCGGCGCTGGCTGCCAGGCGCTGATCAGGCAGGCATAACCCAGCGCGAGAAAGTGCGCGATGGGTCAGGCGTTTGTCCTGACACAAGGTCATGCTGACGGCGCTGGTCAGGTCGGTCAGTGACTCGCGACAGCGAATCCTCCGGCCGCCATGATTGAGGGTGAACAGGCCTGCCTCCGCATCATCAACCTGCACTTCAATGCCCCGGCGCAATGCTTCATCTACGATTATCCGCGCATACGGATTCATCTCGCTGTGCGGGCCAGGGCCAAGGAACAGGGTCTGATTGATGCCGTTTTTACGCTTGATGCTGAAGGTTTGCAGTTCGCGAAACCCGAGCTTAGCGTACAGGCGCTTGGCTTGTTTGTTGTCGTGCAGAACTGATAGGTCCAGATGGCTGAGGCCACGGCTTTGATAGTGTTCAATCAGATGGCGAACCAGCACTTCGCCAACGCCCGGCCGACTGCATTGTGGGTCTACTGCCAGGCACCACAAGCTGCTGCCGTTCTCTGGGTCGCGGTAGGCTCGCTGGTGATTGAGCCCCATCACGCTGCCGATGATGTTGCCGCTGTCTTCATCTTCTGCCAGCCAGTATGTCGGGCCACCTTGCTCATGGGGCGTGAGTTTTTCTGGAACAATCGGCTGCATGCCACGCGCCTGATACAGGCAGTTGATCGCCTGCCAGTCGGCGTCATTCTGGGCACGGCGAATGCGATAACCGCGAAAGCCGCGACGGGCAGGGCGGTAGTCGCTGAACCACAAGCGCAGCGTGTCGGAAGGGTCAAGAAACAACTGCTGGGGCGCATAGGCGAGCACCTGATGCGGCGCTGAAACATACAGCGCAATATCGCGCTCGCCAGGCTCTTCGCTGATGAGTTCGGTGACAAGCTTCTCTGTATAGGCAAACGTATGGCCGATGAGTAACCGACCCCAGCCGCAATGCACGGCAACCGGCGTGCTGGGTTTGGCATCGCGGTCTTCAGCGAGGCGCGCTTGCAGGCGTTCGTAAGAGGGTGTTTGGCCGCGCAAGAGGCGTTGATTGATGGCAGTAGGTCGCATTGGAGAGTGATCCTTTGCTGTCTGCGACGCCCGGATGGTTTCCGGGTCATTAATATTCGCGTTGTCGACCGGTATTTACTCCGGCTACGCCTGATAAACCAACGCGGAGTGCACATGCACTCCGCTTTTTTTCGTTACAGCCCCTGTTCGTTAAGCCAGAGGTTGAGTGCCGCCATTTGCCATAATTTGGAGCCGCGCAGCGGTGTCAGCTGGCCATGCGGGTCCGACAACAGTTTGTCGATCATCGCCGGGTTGAACAGGCCACGATCCTGGCTCGGATCAACCAGCAAGTCGCGTACCCAGCCCAGTGTTGCGCCTTCAAGGTGCTTCAAACCCGGTACGGGGAAGTAACCCTTCTTGCGGTCAATCACAGCATCCGGAATGACTTTTCGAGCGGCTTCTTTCAAGACGTATTTGCCGCCTTCCGGTAACTTGAATCGACCCGGAATACGTGCCGAGAGTTCCGCAACGCGATAATCGAGGAACGGTGTGCGCGCCTCCAGGCCCCAGGCCATGGTCATGTTGTCGACACGTTTAACCGGGTCATCGACCAGCATTACGGTGCTGTCCAGGCGCAATGCCTTGTCTACCGCCGCACTGGCGCCGGGCTGTGCGAAGTGTTCGCGAACGAACTCACCGGCGTGGTCATCGGTCAGCCAGGCAGGCTGTACGCAGGCTGCATATTCATCATGCTCGCGGTCGAAGAAGGCCTTGCGATAGGCGGCGAATGCATCGTCTGCACCATCCACTTCCGGGTACCAGTGATAGCCTGCAAACAACTCATCAGCACCTTGGCCGCTTTGCACCACTTTGCAGTGCTTGGCGACTTCGCGTGAGAGCAAGTAGAACGCGATGCAGTCATGGCTGACCATCGGCTCGCTCATGGCGCCAAATGCGGCAGGCAGCTGGTCAAGAATCTCGCTCTCACCAATGCGCAATTGGTGGTGTTGAGTGTTGAAGCGCTCTGCGATCAGGTCTGAGTACTGGAACTCGTCACCACGCTCGCCACCGGCGTCCTGAAAACCGATCGAGAAGGTCGACAGATTCTCGACGCCCGCTTCTCGCAGCAAGCCAACCAGCATGCTCGAATCAACGCCGCCAGAAAGCAGTACACCGACGTCAACGGCGGCGCGTTGGCGAATCGAAACGGCTTCGCGCATGCTGGTGAGCACTTGATCACGCCAGTCTTCAAACTCGAATGCCTGCTCATCGGCTTTAGGGCCGAACTCAAGATGCCACCAGGTTTGTTGCTCGCAGTTGCCCTGCGCGTCAAAGCGCATCCAACTTGCAGGGGCGAGTTTTTCGACACCGGCAAGAATCGTCCGCGGAGCCGGCACGACGGCGTGGAAATTGAGATAATGATTCAGCGCAATCGGGTCGAGTGCTTTGCTGATGTCGCCGCCTTTTACCAACGCTGGCAGGCTTGACGCGAAGCGCAGACGCTGGCCGGTACGTGACAGATACAGGGGTTTGACCCCGAGGCGGTCGCGGGCGATGAAGAGCTGCTGGGTATCGCGCTCCCAAACGGCAAAGGCAAACATGCCGTTGAGCTTGGGCAGCAAATCCTTACCCCAAGCGTGATAGCCCTTGAGCAGGACTTCGGTGTCGCCACCCGAGAAGAAGCGATAGCCCAGTGCTTTGAGCTCTTCGCGCAGTTCAGGGTAGTTGTAGATGGCGCCATTGAAAACCATCGACAAACCCAGATCGCTGTCGATCATGGGTTGGCCGGAAGCTTCCGCCAGATCCATAATTTTCAGGCGTCGGTGGCCGAGGGCTATTGGCCCCTGGCTGTGAAAACCATGGGCATCCGGGCCGCGAGGGGCCAGATGATGGGTGATTCGCTCGACTGCAGCCAGGTCGGCCGGTCGTTGATCAAAACGTAATTCTCCAGCTATTCCGCACATATTTCCTTACCGGTGTTGCCGTTGGGGAGGTGTTCGGATGCACCGAACCTTTTACACGAAAACAAAATAATGCTTTCATGTCAAAGCTTTAATGTCTTATGAAAGGCGAATATGTCTAAAAAAATAGTTTCTACTGAAATGGATTTGTCATCTGTTTTGGCCTTCGAAATGCCGATATTCAAGGCCTTGCGCCGTTTGCAGCAGGCAGGAGAGGTGCATGCCAAGAGGCTCAGTCGCTTTGGCGGGCTGACGCCGATGCAGTTGATGATATTGCAAGTGTTGGCGGGTGAGGCGCGATTAACGGCAAGTGATTTGAGCGGCCGCGTCAGTCTAACTGCCGCGACACTGTCGGGCATGATCGACCGGCTTGAGGAGCGCAACCTGTTGCATCGCCAGCGTGATGATCAGGACCGCCGGCGCCAATGGCTGTTGATCAGTGATGCCGGGCGGGAATTGCTCAAGCAGGCGCCTTCACTGTTGCCTCCCGAGTTCAATAAACACTTCGCCGAGCTGGCTGAGTGGGAGCGTTATCAGCTGACCGCAACATTGCTACGCGCTGCCGAGTTGTGTGCCGAAGTCGAGTGAGTCTGAGTATTTGCTGCAAGTTTGACTCGTCGTTGAGGCAACATTCGTCAGTCTGGGTGTGGCCAATTTTGCTGGCGAATTCGTGCGCAATAGGCGTCGTTATCGGCTGGCTGGTTCAGCTGCCTGCAAAAAGTTTTTGAGCGGCAAGCGTCAGGCTGACGATGACCAGCATCAGTGCAAAGATCCGTTGCAGCAAGCGCCCGCCAATGCGTTGAGCCAGAAAGTTACCGGCCATTACCCCGACTGCGCCGCCTGCGGTAAGCCCTGCAAGTAACTGTGGCGATGGGCTGGCGTGGCTCAGGTAAAGTAAAAATCCTCCGCCTGATACCAGTGAAATCACCGCCATTGATGTGGCCATGGCCGACAGCAGCGACAGCGGGGTAAACCACAGAAGTGCAGGCACCACCAGAAAGCCGCCGCCGACGCCCATCAGTCCCGACAACAGGCCGACGCCAATGCCAATCAGCACCAATGGCCCGCTGCGTAATGGGCCTTCGCTCGCACGTGGCAAACTGCTGCTGCGCCACATTCGCCACGCCGCCCAAAGTACGAGCAAGCAGAAGGCTACAACCAGAGCTTTTTCAGGGATAAATTGGCCCAGCCATTGACCCATCGCGTTGCCCGGCAAACCGCTGAGCGTCAGCAGTAGCGCCGGTTTCCAGGCAACCATGCCTTGCCGGGCGCGGGGTATGGCCCCGACCAGTGCGGTTAACGCGACAGCGCCGAGGCTTACGCCAATCGCATCGCGCAGTGGTAGGTGCAGGCTGAGCAGCAAGGGCAGGGCGACTAGCGAGCCGCCTGCGCCGGTAAGCCCCAGCAGCAAGCCGAGAATGCTGCCAACTGCGAGCGACTCGGCCAGCATGTCCATCATTTATTCCACGGCATGCGGGCGAGCAGTAGCGCCATGGCGCAGGTGTTGCTGATGCCGGCGAAGGCTAGGCCGGCACCCACAAAGGCGCTCAGGCCAAACCAGGCAGGTGACACAGTTGCGCCCAGTATCACCCCGAGCAGTACCAGCGAGCCTGCGGTGATCTGTACCTGGCGTTGAATACTGATGGCCGCGGATTTGGCCTTGTTCGTTGCTACGCCGCAAGCTACGCAGGCGTTGGTGCCGCCGTCGATAACCCGAACGCCGGGCAGTAATTGCTTTAGCTGTTCAGCAGCTTTGCGCGCACGCATGCCGCTTTGGCAGAGCAGGTACAGCTCATCGCCGCGCTGCAGGCCATCGGCCTTGAGTTGTGCTGCCAGCTGCTCGGGTTGCAACTGATCGAGCGGAACATTGCGTGCACCGGCGACGTGTTCGGCACGAAATTCAGCTGGGCTGCGCACATCGAGCAAAAAACGGGTTTGGCCCTGACGCTGCTTGTCGGCGAATGCGCCAGCATCGATTGTCTGGATGTCTGTGGTCATTTGCTTACCCCCACACTGAGATCGGTTTTCAGGTGTATTTGGTGAAAATGGCGCGCACTCGGGCGAGAGTGGCCTGGGCGTCGCCATTTTCGTTGAGCATGGTTTCCTCAAGCAGGCAGGCCAGCATCTCCTGATAGGCTTTATCCAGCGCCTTGCGGGCGGCCGAGAACTGTTGAGCAATCGACTCGCATTCTTCGCCACGGCGAATCATGGCCTGAATGCCGCGAATTTGCCCCTCAACGCGGGCCAGGCGCTTGAGCATGGCGTCCTGTTGGTTAGGTGTTGGTGTCGTCATCGGTTTTCTCTTATACCCCTGGGAGTATATATACAGGGGGGAGTATTGTTGCGTAGGTGCAGTTTTGCAACCGCCACCGATCAAAGGTGTAGGGCGCGTAGGCGCACTTCAGCTAGAGGTTGCGAACCAGTTTGCGCAGTGCGAAGCGGTTGGGATGGCAGCCCTCTGCAACATCGCGAGGTACTGGCAATGGCTCATCATTGAGCCATGCGGCAATCATCTCGCCGCTCAACGGCGCGGTAATCAAACCGCGTGAGCCGTGGCCGCTATTGATATACAAGCCCGGTAGCCAGGGGCATTTGATGGCCGGTATCTGACGCGCATCCTTGCTCAGAATCGCATAGGCATCAGCGAAGGCGGGCAGGTCGGCCAGAGGCCCGACGATGGGCAGATAGTCCGGGCTTGTGCAACGAAATGCAGCCCGGCCTTGCAGTGACTCAGCCGGGTATTCGCGTGCGTTGAGTCGTTGGCTCAGATCGCTGGAGATTGCTTCCAATAACTCGATGTTACCTGCATGATCGCGCGCGTTCACCGTTAAATCGTTACTGTTAAAGTCAAAGCTGGCGCCCAGTGTGTGTTCGCCATTGCGGGCTGGAGCCACATAGCCTTCGGCACAAATGACGGTATTGAGTTCAGCACTTTGTACAGTTTCGGGCAGGCGGGTAATTTGCCCGCGAATACGTTTAAGCGGCAATTCGGCGCAGTACTCATACTGTTTGATATCGGCGGCGCCTGCCAGCACGACAACCTCGGCGCTGGCAAGTAATTGCTCGCCATTGCGGGCTTGCCAAAGTCCGTCTTCTCGCGTGAGTTGCAGGGCGTCCTGATGCAGTTGCAGGGTGATATTGGCATGTGCACACAGGCTTTTGCACAAGGCCGGAGGATGAACCCAGCCGGCTTGCGGGTAGTACAGACCGCCACTTTCAAGCTTGACCCCGGCAATGGTTTCGGCCTGGCTCTGGCTGATATTCTGCACCAGGGCGTGCGGGAATGCCTGAGCGATCTTTGCCTGACGCTGCGCCTCCTTGTCGTCAAACGCCAGTTGCAGGACGCCGCAGTTATTCCAGTCGAGCCCCTTGTTCAGCCGTTCAAGTTGACGACGGGTGTAGCCGAAACCACTGACAATCAGCCGTGAAAGTGCCGTGCCGTGCGCGGACAGCTTCAGGTACAACACGCCTTGCGGGTTGCCCGACGCCTCTGCAGCAATGCTTGAATGACGCTCCAGTACGGTCACTTTCCAGCCGCGCTGGGCCAGGCTTGCAGCTGTTGCGCAGCCCGCCAGACCCGCACCAATAACCAGCGCGTGACGCTCTTTCGCCGTGTTAACCGGGCGCGTAAACCAGGGTTTTTGCACGGCTACCGATTCGCCGGCAAATTCACCTTTGATGAACTCCCATTTCTTGCCAATGCCCGGGACGCGTTTCACCGTAAAGCCCGCTTCTTTAAGCGCGCGGCGTACCACCCCGGCGCTGCTGAATGTGCCAAAGCTGGTGCCTGTTACTGAAAGCCTGGCAACTTGTTCGAACAGTTCAGGCGACCACAGTCGCGGGTTTTTCCCAGGTGCAAAGCCATCGAGAAACCATGCATCCACTCGCGCATCGAGTTGGCTGAACATCTCGACGCCATCACCGATCAGCAGGTCCAGCACAACGCGTCCACCGGCTAGCTTTATGCGCTGAAAGCCTGGATGAATGGCCACGTATTGGCCGAGCAGCGGCTCTGAGAACTCAACCAGCTCTGGCCAGAGTGCCAGTGCGCGCTTTAAGTCATCGGGGCTCAGCGGGTATTTCTCGACGCTTATAAAGTGCAGGCGGGCAGAGGCAGGGGCTTGTCGATTAAACAGTTGCCAGGCGCATAAAAAATTCATGCCGGTGCCAAAACCGGTCTCGGCAATCACAAAGTTATCGTTGGTTTGCAGCGCCGCAAAGCGTTCGGGCAGGTGGTTGTTTTCGAGAAACACCACGCGGGTTTCCTCGAGGCCGTCATCGCGTGAAAAGTAAATGTCGCCATAGGCACTGGAGAAGGGCAGGCCTTGTTCATCCCATTCGAGCTGAGCGTATTCGATGACTGGTGTTTGCGACATGACGGCTACCTGGCAAATGCAGCGCGCATTTTAACTGATAAAGCCCCGTATCCATGCAATCGCTGAGGCTTAAGCTAAGCGTTTTTCTTGAAAACCCATGCTTATAGCTCAGACAGAACCCCTAATCATCCGCTAGGCTGATGTATGCAAATCAGGGAGTAGCGTATGTTCGAGTCCGCCGAGATTGGCCGCACCATTGATAAAGAAACTTATGATCTGGCAGTTCCAGCGCTGCGCGAAGCATTGCTGGAGGCGCAATACGAATTGAGTCAGCAGGGCCGGTTTGCGGTGCTGATCCTTATCAACGGGATTGAGGGTGCCGGTAAGGGCGAAACCGTCAAGCTGTTGAACGAGTGGATGGACCCCCGGTTAATCGAAGTCAGCACCTTTGATGCACCTACTGATGAAGAACTCGCCCGTCCACCGGCCTGGCGCTTTTGGCGCCAGCTCCCACCGAAAGGGCGCATGGGGATTTTCTTTGGCAATTGGTACAGCCAGATCCTTCAGGGGCGCGTGCATGGTCGGTTCAAAGACGCCGTGATGGATCAATCGATCGACACGGCCGAGAGCCTTGAGCGCATGCTCTCGGATGAAGGCACGCTGATCTTCAAATTCTGGTTTCATCTGTCGAAAAAGCAGATGGAAAACCGCCTGAAATCGCTCAAGGACGACCCGCTGCACAGTTGGCGGATCAGCCCGCTGGACTGGCAACAGT
The DNA here is from genome assembly GCF_900682675.2 of Pseudomonas marincola. NCBI lineage: Bacteria > Pseudomonadati > Pseudomonadota > Gammaproteobacteria > Pseudomonadales > Pseudomonadaceae > Pseudomonas > Pseudomonas marincola. Next base: position 1,946,884 of record NZ_LR215729.2, read on the forward strand.
CGAAAACCTACGACAAGTTTGTACGCTACGGAGAGCGCGTGCTGCGCCGCTCCAGCCGAGATTACGCACCTTGGTATGTGGTTGAAGGCTTTGATGAAAACTACCGCAGCCTGACCGTTGGCAAGGTACTGCTCGACGGCTTGCAGGCCGCCCTGAAAGCCCAGGCTGTTCAACGACCGCATCCGCATTCGGCGCCGCTCACTTCAAGCATCGACAACCGCACGTTGCTCGACAGCCTGGACATGAGCCAGGCGCTTGAGAAGTCGGATTACAAAGAGCAGTTGGTGAGCGAGCAGGCGCGGTTGTCCGGGTTGATGCGCGACAAACGCATGCGCCGGCATTCGCTGGTTACAGTCTTTGAAGGTAACGATGCGGCTGGCAAGGGCGGTGCAATTCGCCGCGTTGCCGCCGCGCTGGACCCGCGCCAATACCGGATTGTGCCAATCGCAGCGCCCACCGAAGAGGCGCTGGCGCAGCCCTATTTGTGGCGTTTCTGGCGGCATATCCCCGCGCGCGGCAAGTTCACGGTTTTCGACCGTTCCTGGTATGGCCGTGTATTGGTTGAGCGGGTTGAAGGTTTTTGCAGCCCGAGCGATTGGTTGCGAGCGTATGGCGAGATTAATGATTTTGAAGAGCAACTGACAGACTCAGGCGTGGTGCTGGTGAAGTTCTGGCTGGCCATCGACAAGCAAACGCAGCTTGAGCGTTTTCAGGCGCGCGAAAAGATCCCGTTCAAACGCTACAAGATTACCGAAGATGACTGGCGCAACCGCGAAAAGTGGGAGGTTTACCGCGATGCAGTGGGCGACATGGTCGACCGCACCAGTACCCGGATTGCCCCGTGGACACTGGTCGAGGCCAACAATAAGTACTTCGCCCGGATCAAAGTACTGCGCACCATCAATGAGGCTTTGGAAGCCGCATTTGCTAAAGACTAGTGCTGTAGCGCGCGGCAGGATGTTCGCGCATACAAGCGATGAATGATCGTCGCGAATCGATATTGAGCGGAATTATCCTAAGTTCATGCCCAACATCATCAACTCCGAGGTGTGTCATGCGTGAAGTAGTGATTGTAGATAGCGTACGAACCGGTCTGGCCAAGTCTTTTCGCGGCCAGTTTAATCTGACCCGTCCAGACGACATGGCAGCGCATTGCGTGAACGCGCTGCTTGAACGCAACAACCTGGCCCCTGCTCTGGTTGAAGACTGCGTAGTCGGCGCCGGTTCTAACGAAGGCGCTCAGGGCATGAACATCGGCCGCAACGTGGCCGTGTTGTCTGGCCTCGGTATTCAGGTGCCGGGCATGACGCTCAACCGCTATTGCTCGTCCGGTTTGCAAGCCATCGCCATTGCGGCCAACCAGATCGCCTCGGGTTGCAGTGATGTGATTGTGGCCGGTGGTGTCGAGTCGATCACCATGACCATGAAGAGCATCAATACCGATCACCTCTTCAATCCGATTATCCAGGAAAAAATTCCTGGTATTTACTACCCGATGGGCCGCACTGCCGAGATCGTTGCGCGCCGTTATGGCGTCACGCGTGAAGCGCAGGATGCCTATGCATTGCAAAGCCAGCAGCGTACTGCAGCAGCCCAGAAAGAGGGCTTGTTTGAAGACGAAATTGTGCCGATGAGCGTCAAGTATCAGGTCGAAGACAAGGCCACCGGCGAGAAGTCGATTCTCGATGGCATTGTCGACCGTGACGACTGCAATCGCCCGAGTACCACCTTGCAGGATTTGGCCGGCTTGAAGCCCGTGTTTGCCGAGGATGGCTCGGTAACCGCCGGTAATGCGTCGCAGCTTTCCGATGGTGCTTCCATGACGCTGGTCATGAGCATGGACAAAGCGCTTGAGCTGGGCCTCACCCCGCGGGCGATTTTCCGTGGCTTTACCGTGTCAGGCTGTGAGCCGGATGAGATGGGCATCGGTCCGGTTTTCTCGGTACCCAAGCTGCTGAAAGCCAAAGGCCTGAGCGTGGCCGATATTGATTTGTGGGAACTCAACGAGGCGTTCGCGTCGCAGTGCCTGTACTGCCGGGATCGCCTGGAAATCGACAACGACAAGTACAACGTCAACGGCGGCTCAATCTCCATCGGCCACCCGTTCGGCATGACTGGCTCGCGTCAGGTCGGCCATCTGGTGCGCGAGTTGCAGCGCCGCAAATTGCGTTACGGCATCGTCACCATGTGCGTGGGCGGCGGTATGGGCGCAACGGGGCTGTTTGAATCGTTGAGCTGATCGAATCGAATAACCGCTAGGTCTGGCAAAGACGCTTTGAGATTTGCCGGGCCTGCGCGGTTAGTGGCTGCTTTTCATTGAGCGATGTTTAGGCAATTGCCGCGCAATGAACATCCGGTTGATGTACGAATCAATCTCTCGTAAGGCATCTACCCGCGTAAAAAACGGGCCTTCCAGCGTGCCTTCCCGCGTTGCAAAAAAATACTGACCGTTTACCGAGCTGATGCGCTCACTGCGATAATGGGTGCCGTGTAGTGGATCGCAATTGCGCTTGCAGAACATAGCAGTTACTCAAAAGTTTTATTTTGATAGGTTTGATTCTAATCAGCGATTGCTGGTTTGCTAAGACCGCTGACCAGCGGTCGAATCTGCAGGCCCCAGTGGGTAAGGGCTGTGGCTGCTCAAGCAGTTTGCGGCGCTTTGCACCCGTACAGTTCTGCCGGTTATCGCGCTAGCACTGTAGCTGTGCTGGTTACTATGTGCATCGCTAAAATAGCCCTGCGCGAGACGATACTGCTCAACTTCCGATGCAGTGGGTCTTCGTGAATTTGAGGCTGTCATGCATATTTCCTCTGGTCGCTGGGCATACGGCATGTTCCTGGCGATGGTTACCGCTGTGCTCTGGGGCATTTTGCCGATCAAGCTCAAGCAAGTACTGGCCACCCTCGACCCGGTAACGGTTACCTGGTATCGCTTGTTCGTTTCGGGCTCGATTCTGCTGGCGTTTCTGGCCGCCACCCGGCGACTGCCGCGTTTCAATATTCTCGGGAAGAAAGGCATCGGTTTACTCTGCCTGGCCATCCTCGGGCTTACCGGCAATTATGTGCTGTACCTGATGGGGTTGAACCTGCTGAGCCCCGGCACGACGCAGTTGGTTATTCAAGTCGCGCCCATTTTGTTGCTGATCAGCAGCATCTTCATTTTTCGTGAGAAATTCAGCGTCGGGCAGGGCGCGGGGCTGACTATTTTATTGCTCGGCTTTGGCTTGTTCTTCAATCAGCGCCTCGACGAGTTGCTGAGTTCGCTGACCGCCTATACCACCGGCGTGATAACGGTCATGCTGGCCGCGCTGGTCTGGACCTTTTACGGGTTGGCGCAAAAGCAACTGCTCAGCTCATGGAATTCGCTGCAGATCATGATGGTGATCTATCTTGCGTGCGCCCTGTTGCTAACGCCGTGGGCCAAGCCGTTGGATGTGCAGCTGTTAACCCCGGTGCAGGGTTGGCTGTTACTGGCTTGCTGCCTGAACACGCTGGTTGCCTATGGCGCATTTGCCGAAGCGCTGGCGCATTGGCAAGCCTCGCGGGTAAGTGCTGCGCTGGCGATTACGCCGTTGGTGACCTTTGCATCCGTGGCGCTGGCGGCTGTTTGGTGGCCCGCCTATGTGCAACCTGAACAGGTTAACGGGCTGGCGTACTGTGGTGCGGTTCTGGTGGTGCTGGGGTCTGCACTGACAGCGCTGGCGCCCTCGATGATGGCCAATCTGCGCGCTCGCCGAGCCCGCGTGGCAGTCGTTAAGGCCGTTTGAATTAGTAGCCGCGCAGCCTGATCAGCGCTGCGCGGCTGCTGTAATCACCGCGCCCCGTTCTGGTTAGCCGGCGATTGTCTAGTGGGTATGCCCGTTACCAAGCATGCTTTCAGGGCGAACCCATTCTGAAAATTCCTCCTCGGTGACATAGCCCAACTGCAACGCTGCTTCACGCAACGTGGTGCCCTGCTGATAAGCCTGTTTGGCGATTTCGGCGGCCTTGTCGTAGCCAATATGTGGATTGAGCGCCGTCACCAGCATCAGTCCTCGCTCCAGATGTTCCGACATTTTTGCCGCGTCGGGCTCCAGTCCGGCAATGCAGTGGGCCTGGAAGTTGCTGCAGCCGTCCGCCAGCAACCGGATTGATTGCAGCAGGCTGTTGATGATCACCGGCTTGAATACATTCAGCTGCAAATGACCCTGGCTCGCGGCAAAGGTGATGGTTGTATCGTTACCCATCACCTGGCAGGCGAGCATCGACAGCGCCTCGCACTGAGTCGGATTCACCTTGCCCGGCATAATCGAGCTGCCCGGCTCATTGGCGGGCAAGCGAACTTCGGCGAATCCTGCGCGCGGGCCGGAGCCCAGCAAGCGCAAGTCATTGGCGATTTTCATCAGGGTTGCGGCCAGGGTTTTCAGCGCGCCCGACATAATCGTCAGCGGCTCGTGCCCAGCCAGTGCGGCAAATTTATTCGGCGCGCTGATCAGCGGCATGCCGGTGAGTGCAGCCAGCTCCCCGGCAATCGCTTCGGCGAACCCTGCTGGTGCATTCAGGCCTGTACCAACAGCGGTTCCGCCTTGCGCCAGCTCACAAACAGCGGGCAGGGCACTGCGAATAGCGCGCTCGGCATAATCCAGTTGCGCGACAAAGGCCGACAGTTCCTGACCGAAAGTGATCGGCGTGGCATCCATCATATGGGTGCGACCTGTCTTGATAACGTTGCCGTGGCGCGCGGCTTGCTCGGCCAGCCCGCCAGACAGTTCGGCAATTGCCGGCAGTAATTGGTTGTAGACCGCGCTGGCGGTTGCAATGTGCATGGCGGTCGGGAAGCAATCATTCGAGCTTTGCGAGCGGTTGACGTGATCATTCGGGTGCACCGGGCTTTTGCCCCCGCGCGCACCAGTAGCCAGCTCGTTGGCGCGCCCGGCAATCACCTCGTTAACATTCATGTTGGTCTGCGTGCCGCTGCCGGTCTGCCAGACCACCAATGGGAACTGCTCATCCAGCTGGCCGCCGATAACCTCGTCTGCCGCTTGCTCGATCAAGCGGGCGACATCTTGTGGCAGGCTGCCGTTACGATTATTGACCCGCGCCGCCGCCTTCTTGATGGTCGCCAGCGCATGCACCACCGCGATCGGCATGCGCTCCTGTCCGATCGCAAAGTTGATCAGCGAGCGCTGAGTCTGCGCGCCCCAATAAGCATCTTCCGGGACGTCGATGGCACCAATGCTGTCGGTTTCCTTGCGGCTCATATGATTCTCCTGATAGGGATATTTGCAGTTTAGGTCGTGATAACGGCTCGCAGGTTCCGTTGGGGAGATAATTACGCCGTGACGCTGGATTTGCAGTTGGGTGCTAACGTTCTGGTGTGTTGCATATCAGGGCGCTGGCGATGGTTGCCGAATGAGTGATGTAAGCCGCGTGAATCAACGCTATGCAAGCCTGCGCGACGAGCGCCTGCTGTAAAATGGTGGGCATTACTTTTGGTGTGGCGAGGCTGATAAGGCGCGAGCAGATAGGCGGTCTGCTGGCTTAGGACGCAGCTAAGCCGCTTGAGGTCTGTGTGGCTAAGGCACAAAATACGGTCCGCGCTGTCCTACGGATTCATCTTGCTAATTCTGGAGTATTTAATGCCACGTTTATCTGCTGTTTTTGCAGTTGCCTTGCTGGCTGTGGGGAGCGCGAACGCGTTCGCGGATGCCGCCAGTCACGCGGCCGATGCTGAGCGCTTTTTACTGTTGGCGCGAGCAGACAAGCTGGCGGCTCCTGTTCACGCTCAAGTGCAGCAAATGTTCGCTCAGCGCTTTGCCGAGAGCGGCTCGCCAAAGGGCAAGGAAGCAACGCTTGAGCGTTATCAGGCCAAGGCCAACGCGGCGATCGACAGCGCCGTGGGCTGGGACAAGATCAAGCCCGATATGATCAAGCTCTACACCAGCAACTTCAGTGAGCCGGAATTGAAAGAGCTGATCAAGTTTTATCAGTCGCCGCTGGGCAAGAAGTTCATGCAGAAAATGCCCGAACTCACGGCCCGCTCGGCGCAACTGACCCAAGCCAAATTGCAGGTGGCGGTTCCCCAAGTGAACAAAATGCTGCAGGACATGACCGACGAAATCGCCCCTAAAAAACCTTGATTGGAGTCCCTGATGTCGAAGCTTGAACAGATTGAGGGCGCGCTGGCTGCACTCGAACCGCAACACCTGAGCGTGCAGGATGAGAGCCACATGCACAGCCGTGGGCTGGAAACGCATTACAAGGCGGTGATCGTCAGCGAGCAGTTTGCCGGGTTGAACGCGGTCAAGCGTCATCAGAAAGTGTATGCCTGTATGGACGATCTGATGGGCCAGGTGCATGCATTGGCGCTGCACACGTATACCGCGCAAGAGTGGCAGGCGCAGGGCATGGCCCCCGCGTCGCCAACTTGTCTGGGCGGCAGCAAGCACGACGCGCACTGATCCACTCAAGCTCGATTGCAGGGGGCAGGGAGTGATCCATGTTGACGCATGGGTCAAATCAGCTCTACACCAATTGCTGCAAATTCCGTAAAATCGACAAACGCCAGCAGCGATGCTGGCGTTTTTTATTACCCAGTCCGCCCTTTACGTGGGCGACTACTGCAGGAATATTCTGATGACCGACAAGATTGTCGTTGCCGCGCTATACAAATTCGTCTCGCTACCTGACTTCCACGATCTGCGTGAGCCTTTGCTCAACGCCATGCTCGAGTACGGCATCAAAGGCACATTGCTGCTGGCCGAAGAGGGTATTAACGGCACCGTTTCGGGCAGCCGTGCGGGCATCGATAATCTGCTTGAGTGGTTCCGTCAGGATGCGCGCCTGATTGATATCGACCACAAAGAATCCTATTGCGACGAGCAGCCGTTTTACCGCACCAAAGTTAAGCTGAAAAAAGAAATCGTGACCCTTGGGGTTGAAGGCGTAGACCCGAACAAACGTGTCGGCACCTATGTCGAGCCGCAGGACTGGAACGCGCTGATCGCAGACCCGGAAGTTCTGTTGATCGACACGCGCAATGACTACGAAGTGTCGATTGGCACATTCGATGGCGCGATTGACCCGAAGACCAAAACCTTCCGCGAATTCCCCGACTACATCAAAGCCAACTTTGATCCGGCCAAGCACAAGAAAGTCGCCATGTTCTGCACCGGCGGCATTCGCTGCGAAAAGGCCTCAAGCTACATGCTCAATCAAGGCTTCGATGAAGTGTTTCACCTCAAGGGCGGCATTCTCAAATACCTCGAGGAAGTGCCGCAGGAGCAGAGCCGTTGGAAAGGCGATTGCTTCGTGTTCGATAACCGGGTCACCGTGCGCCACGACCTAAGCGAAGGTGAGTATGATCAGTGCCATGCCTGCCGCACGCCGATTTCGACAGAAGACCGCGAGTCCGAGTTTTACACGCCCGGCGTGAGTTGCCCGCATTGCTGGGACTCATTGCCAGAGAAAACCCGTGCCGGTGCCCGTGAGCGCCAGCGTCAGATCGAACTGGCTCAGGCGCGCAATATGCCGCATCCGCTGGGATACAACGCACGCCTCGCGAAAAAGGATTAAGCCATGCAAACCCGCCTGCTGTACGTGATGGACCCGATGTGCTCCTGGTGCTGGGGATTTGCTCCGGTAGTGGAAGCGCTGTCGCAGCAGGCGCAGGCAGCAGGCGTCGACTTGCACTTGATCGCAGGGGGCTTACGTACGGGCAACAATGCCATCCTCGCCCCTTCAACCCGACGCTACATTCTTGAACACTGGCAGGCGGTCGCAAACGCTACCGGCCAGCCGTTCAAGTTCGAGGGTGCGCTGCCAGAAGGCTTTGTCTACGACACCGAAACCGTGTGCCGTGCGCTGGTGACCGCGCGCTCGCTCTCGCCGCAGGGCGCCTGGCGCTTGGTTAAGTCAATCCAGCAGGCGTTTTATGTTGAAGGCCGCGATGTAACACAGGTTCAGGTTCTGCTTGAACTTGCCGAAGCCGCCGGGCTGTCGCGCAGTGCATTCGCCGATGCCTACGACAGTGCGGCGCAGCGTGCGGCCACCGCGGAAGATTTCAGTTGGGCGCTGGACTTGGGCATCGCCGGATTCCCGACCCTGCTGGCCCAGCGCGATGGCCAGTTGGCGTTGTTGACCAACGGTTATCAGCCGCTGGAAACCCTTGCGCCGCTGCTGGCGCGCTGGCTGGAGCGTTCCGTCAATGCCTGACCGCCTGAGTTGGGCGGAAATTCGGCGTCTGGCCCTGCATCACAAGAAGGCCCTGATACTGGCCAATCTGGTGGCCATATTCGCCACGCTGTGCAGTGTGCCCATTCCGTTGCTGTTGCCCCTGCTGGTCGATGAGGTCCTGCTCAAGGATGGCGACAGCGCGCTCAAGGTGATGAATCACTTCCTGCCCGACAGCCTGCACACGGCTGTCGGCTATATCGGTTTGATGCTGGTCGTTACCTTGATGTTGCGCGGCGGCGCATTGATTTTCAACGTCATCCAGGCGCGCCTGTTCGGGCGCTTATCGAAAGACATCGTCTACCGTATCCGCGTGCGCCTGATCGAGCGCCTTAAACGTATTTCCCTGAGTGAATATGAAAGCCTTGGCGGCGGTACGGTTACCACGCATCTGGTCACCGACCTCGATACGCTGGACAAATTTGTAGGCGAGACGCTTAGCCGCTTCCTCGTCGCCATGCTCACGCTCGCCGGTACTTCGGCGATTCTGCTGTGGATGCACTGGCAGTTGGCGTTGCTAATTTTGCTGTTCAATCCGCTGGTGATCTACGCCACCGTGTTGCTGGGTAAGCGGGTCAAACACCTGAAGCGGCTCGAAAACGACAGCACTTCGCGTTTCACCCAAGCCTTGACCGAAACCCTTGAAGCGATTCAGGAGATACGCGCGGGTAACCGTCAGGGTTACTTCTGGGGCCGCCTGAGCGTTCGTGCCCGCGAGGTTCGTGACTTTGCCGTGGCTTCACAGTGGCGCACCGATGCGTCGAATCGCGCCAGTGGCTTGCTGTTTCAGTTCGGTATCGACGTGTTCCGCGCCGCCGCGATGCTCACGGTATTGTTCTCTGACCTGTCGATTGGTCAGATGCTCGCCGTGTTCAGTTACCTGTGGTTCATGATCGGCCCGGTGGAGCAGCTGCTGAGTTTGCAATACGCGTTTTATGCCGCCAGCGGCGCGCTCTCGCGGATCAATGAATTGCTCGCCCGCGCCGATGAGCCGCAATACCCGGGCGGCGTTGATCCGTTCAAGGGCCGTGATACCGTGGGCATCGAGATCAATGACCTGAAGTTCTCGTACAACGATGAGCCGGTGCTCAATAACCTCAATCTGAGTATTGCGCCAGGCGAGAAAGTCGCCATCGTCGGTGCCAGTGGTGGCGGCAAGAGCACGCTGGTGCAATTGCTGCTTGGCCTCTATACCCCGCAAGCGGGCACTATCCGCTTTGGCGGCAGCAGCCAGCAGGAAATCGGTCTGGCGACTGTTCGCGATAACGTGGCGGTGGTGCTGCAACATCCCGCCCTGTTCAACGACACCATTCGCGCCAATCTGTGCATGGGCCGTGAGCGCAGCGATGAAGCCTGCTGGCGAGCGCTGGAAATTGCTCAGTTGGCCCACACCATTCGCCAGCTGCCGGTCGGGCTTGAGAGTGTGGTCGGGCGTTCGGGTGTGCGTTTGTCCGGTGGTCAGCGCCAGCGCCTTGCTGTTGCGCGCATGGTCTTGGCCGAACCTAAAGTGGTGGTGCTCGACGAGGCCACATCAGCCTTGGATGCGGCGACCGAATACGCCCTGCATCAGGCACTCGCGCAGTTTCTGCAAGGTCGTACCACGCTGATCATTGCGCATCGCCTGTCTGCCGTGAAACAGGCCGACCGCGTGCTGGTATTTGATGGCGGCACAATCGCCGAGGACGGCGGCCATCAGCAATTGATCGCCGAAGGTGGTCTCTACGCTCAGCTTTATGGCCATCTTCAGCATTAATCTGTTGGCTTCTGGCTAATCTCAGCACGCTTGCGTCAAAAAGCCCTACGCTTCGTCTGGTATTTTGCTGTTCACGCCCACGCAACGCGCTATCGTCGTTTAGGCTATGGACGCAAATTTTTTCGCGAGCGGGGTTGCTCCTGCCAGCTAAGGTTGGCGCACGGCCGAGTCCGCATGAAAGCTAAGGATGCCTGACATGAATCGTAAGAAAGTGGAATTTCCCGGCAGCAATGGACAAATGCTCGCCGGCTTGCTCGAACTCCCGGAAAACCACCGCCGTATCGAGTATTACGCGCTGTTCGCCCACTGCTTTACGTGTGGCAAGGATATCGCCGCCGCGACTCGAATCAGCCGTGAGCTGGCCGATAATGGCATTGCGGTCCTGCGCTTCGATTTCACCGGCCTTGGTAACAGTGACGGCGATTTCGCCAACAGCAACTTCACCTCCAACATTGAAGACCTGGTTGCGGCCGCCAACCTGCTGGCGACCGAGTATCAGGCGCCACAGCTGATTATCGGTCATAGCTTGGGCGGTGCAGCAGTGCTTGCCGCAGTTGCGCAAATCGAGTCGATCAAGGCCGTTGCGACCATTGCCGCACCTTCGACTGCGCACCACGTGCAGCACCTGTTTGAAACCTCCAAAGATAAAATCGCCGCCGAAGGGCAGGCGACGGTGAAAATCGGCCTGCGTGAGTTCTCGATCAAGCAGCAACTGATTGAAGACCTTGATCAATACGTCGATCTGCAGCACATCGCCAAGTTGCGCCGGCCATTGATCGTTTTTCATTCGCCGGTCGACAGCATTGTTCCGGTCGCCGAGGCGGGCGCTATTTTCGGCGCCGCCAAGCACCCCAAGAGTTACGTCTCGCTGGATAAGGCCGATCACCTGTTAAGCAACAAGGCGGACGCTGTCTACGTGGCTAAAACCCTGGCGGCGTGGGCGGCGCGTTATATCGAGGTGCCAACCGAGGAGCATGCAGGCAATCATCTGGATGACGGCCATGTGCTCGTTACCGAACTCGACAAGAAGTTTCTGCGCGGTCTGTACAGCCGCACGCATGCGCTGGTGGCCGATGAGCCGAAGGATTTTGGTGGCTCAGATTTGGGTCCGACACCCTACAACCTGCTGTTGATGGGATTAGGCGCCTGTACCTCGATGACTATTCGCATGTACGCCGCACGCAAGAAGATCCCGCTGGAGGATGTCGATGTGCGTCTGGTACATGACCGCGTGCATGCCGACGATTGCGATCAGTGCGAAGGGCGTGAGGGCAAGATCGAGCGTATCAGCCGGTTCATCCGCTTCGAGGGCGCAGAACTGACCGAGGAGGACAAGCAGAACATGCTCAGAATCGCAGATTTGTGCCCGGTTCATAAAACCCTGGAAAGTGATCCGGTTATTACCACGCAGTTGGAAATACTGACCGGTAATGAATGAATTTTAATGACTGACGCATAAACTAAAACGGCCACTCGAAAGTGGCCGTTTTAGTTTATGAAGTGGCTATTGGCTATCAGTTAGTTGTAATTAACAAACACTACGTAAGCATCCCGGCTATTGGCTGCCAGGTTGAGTTTATACCGCGCAGAGAAATAACCGTTATCGGTACGCTCGGCTGAGGGCGCTTGCAGGTCTTGCAAGGCCAGCGGGTGAGATGGGCTGGATGTGTCGCGGGTATTGGCTTTGACATTGCTCAAGGTTTGAAGCTCGAAGTGGGCGCTATGCGCCGCGTTAGGGCACTTGTCGAAATCGATGTTGGAGTCATTCAAGTTCGCCTGGCAGGTCGGCTCGGTAATCGCGCCTCTGAAAGAGATGCTCCCGGCCGATGCCTGGCCCATCAGAGTAGCGCTGGCAAGTAGTATAAAAAATGTATTTCGGACGCTCTTAATTGTATTCACGACTCACCTATTTATTATGCCTGGCTGGCTATCGTTATTACTGTCGGGCTTTAGGGTTGGCGGGTAACTCCGTGCCACTACTTGTCGTCCGATGATGTCCCTACTGCGCCTTGAGTTGTTTATCTCAGGTGTAGCTTTTGTTATCACTCGGTATTGGCCGAAGTTGTGGACTCGGTTCGATTTAGCTTATTTATTTTTCGGCCGCGGGCTTTTTTGAGTGCTGGGTTCTAGTGGCTGGCGGAATTTGCGCGTAGGCGCGAATTGTTTGCGACTGGCAGCTTCCTGAACCGCTCTGTAACGAATTTGTTACGCGCTGGTGGCGTCTATCGCGGTGGTTTTGAGCGGGAGTCGGGGTGTAATGAAAAATTTACGCGCGGGCGGCGTAAACCATTGTTTTCGGCGTTTAGGGGCGCTTGTTTGCGCAGGGTTTAGGGAGTGATATGGGCACATTCCCGTTCGCCACAGAACAGCGGCGGGCGACCCTGACAACAATAAAAGGAGGCGAAATGAACGCCGTGAGCAAAATTGCCCAGCACAACCCGATTGGTACCGACGGCTTCGAGTTTGTCGAATACACCGCCCCAACGCCGGAAGGCATTCAGCAGTTGCGTGAACTGTTTGTCGCCATGGGTTTCACTGAAACGGCCAAGCACCGTTCCAAGCAGGTTTTCCTGTTCCAGCAGAATGACATCAATTTCGTCCTTAACGGCAGCCCGACCGGGCATGTGCGCGAATTCGGCCTCAAGCATGGCCCAAGCGCCTGCGCCATGGCATTTCGTGTCGAGAACGCCGCCCAAGCAGCCGCCTATGTAGAAGCGCAAGGCGCGAAACTGGTCGGCAGCCACGCCAACTTCGGCGAACTGAACATTCCGTGTGTTGAAGGGATCGGTGGCTCGTTGCTGTATCTGGTTGACCGTTATGGCGATAAAACCATCTACGACGTTGACTTTGAATACATCGAAGGTCGCTCGCCCAACGACAATGCGGTGGGCCTGCAAACCCTCGACCACCTGACTCATAACGTTAAGCGCGGGCAGATGGATGTCTGGTCCGGCTTTTACGAGCGCATCGCCAACTTCCGTGAAATTCGCTACTTCGACATCGAAGGCAAGCTCACCGGTTTGCTCTCGCGTGCGATGACTGCGCCGTGCGGCAAGATCCGTATCCCGATCAACGAATCGGCGGACGACAAGTCGCAGATCGAAGAATTCATCCGTGAATATCAGGGCGAAGGCATCCAGCACATTGCCCTGAGCACTGAAGATATCTACGCCACCGTGCGCCAATTGCGCGCCAACGGCGTCGATTTCATGCAAACCCCGGGCACTTACTACGACAAGGTTGATACCCGTGTCGCCGGCCACGGTGAGCCAACAGAGGTACTTCGCGAGCTGAACCTGCTGATCGACGGCGCGCCTGGCGATGACGGCATTCTGTTGCAGATTTTCACCAATACCGTGATTGGGCCGATTTTCTTCGAGATCATCCAGCGCAAGGGCAATCAGGGCTTTGGTGAAGGCAACTTCAAGGCGCTGTTCGAATCGATTGAAGAAGACCAACTGCGTCGCGGTGTGATTTCTGCCGATTGAGCCGCTGGCCAATCGCAAGGCTTAACCTGCGGTTTTAGCTGGTTGCTCCGGCAAAACCGCACAAACTTCTTGATAAGGTCGTTTAGATGAAACTTGCCTCTCTGCAACAAGGCCGTGACGGCATTCTGGTGGTGGTCTCGCGGGACCTCACCCGCGCGATAAAAGTGCCTGCCATTGCCCCCTCCCTGCAAGCTGCGCTGGATGATTGGGCCAATCTCCGTGCTCCGCTGGATGCGGTGTATCAGCGCCTCAACGATGGCCTTGAGGCGGACGCCTTTGCCTTTGACCAATCGGTGTGCCACAGCCCGTTGCCGCGCGCCTTTCATTGGGCCGATGGCAGTGCCTATGTGAATCACGTGGAGTTGGTGCGTAAAGCCCGTGGCGCCGAAATGCCTGAGAGCTTCTGGCACGATCCGTTGATGTATCAGGGCGGCAGCGATGCCTTCATCCCACCACACAGCCCTATTCGCATGGCAGATGAAGCCTGGGGGATCGACCTTGAGGCCGAACTCGCCGTGATTACCGATGACGTGCCGATGGGCGTCAACTCGGCCGATGCTGCGAGTCACATCAAGCTGCTGATGCTGGTCAACGATGTTTCGCTGCGCAATCTGATTCCCGGAGAACTGGCCAAGGGCTTCGGTTTTTATCAGAGCAAGCCGTCATCGAGCTTCTCGCCGGTGGCAATTACCCCTGATGAGCTGGGCGATAGCTGGAAAGACGGCAAGGTGCAGCGGCCATTGGTGTCGCACATCAACGGTCAGTTATTCGGCCAGCCGGATGCCGGTACCGACATGACCTTCAATTTCCCAACGCTGGTGGCGCATGCCGCGAAAAGCCGGCCGCTGGGCAGTGGTACGATCATTGGTTCGGGCACCGTTTCCAACTACGACCGCAGCGCGGGGTCTTCTTGTCTTGCCGAGAAGCGCATGCTTGAAATCATCGAGCAGGGCGAAGCTAAAACACCGTTCCTCAAGTTCGGTGATCGGGTCCGTATCGAAATGTTCGATGCGGCGGGCCACAGTCTGTTTGGCGCTATTGATCAGGCTGTAGAACGCTATGAGCCATGAGCTGACGCTCTATTCCTACTGGCGCTCCAGCGCGGCGTACAGGGTGCGGATTGCGCTTAATCTCAAGGGTTTGGGTTACCGGCAATTGCCGGTTCACCTGGTTCGTGATGGCGGCCAGCAATTAAGCCCCGAGTATCAGACGCTCAATCCGCAGGCATTGCTGCCGTTGTTGGTTGACGGTGATGTGCGCATCGCGCAGTCGCTGGCGATTCTGGAGTACCTCGAAGAAGTCTATCCGGTGCCGGCCTTGCTGCCTGCCGAGCCTGCTGCGCGGGCGCAGGTGCGGGCGCTGGCGCTGCACATCGCCTGCGAGATGCATCCGCTGAACAATCTGCGGGTGTTGCGTTATCTGTCTGGCGAGCTGGATGTCAGTGATGAGCAGAAAACCGCGTGGTATCAACATTGGCTGCACACCGGCTTCAAAGCGGTAGAGGCGGGGCTGGCGGTCTTTGATGGCAAATTGTCACTTGGTCAGCGTCCCGGATTTTTCGAAGCCTGTTTGATCCCACAGGTGTACAATGCGCGCCGTTTTAACTGTGACCTCGATGCGTACCCACGCATTCTTGCCATGACGGCGCGTTGTGAAGCTCTCGATGCCTTTAAACAGGCGGCTCCCGAGGTGCAACCCGACGCAGAATAAGGTTTATCCGACCTTGCGGGGCGCCACATGCAAACGTTTAGCAGCCATTGTTGCGCTCCCCAGCGCAACGTGAAGGCGCGTTTGTCCGGGCCCTCTACATTCCGTCGCACCACGAGTGCGGCGGGTTCGATTCCGTCACAGATAAAAACAACAGGTGACGTATGACCCGAGCTACACCTAAAAACCTCTGGCTCTCACGCTGGGGCTTTATCCTTGCGGCAACTGGCTCTGCGGTAGGGCTGGGTAACATCTGGAAATTCCCCTATATCACAGGCGAGTACGGCGGCGGCGCCTTCGTGCTGATGTACCTTGCCTGTATTCTGGCCATCGGTATTCCGGTCATGATGACCGAGATCGCCATTGGTCGCCGTGGTCGCGGCAGCCCGATCGACGCCATTGGCCGCGTGGTCAAAGAAAACGCCGGTAACCCGTTGTGGAAAGCCGTAGGCGGCATGGCCATGCTCGCAGGCTTCATGATCTTGTGCTTCTACGTGGTCGTCGCGGGTTGGGCGTTTGCCTACACCTGGAAAATGCTCGACGGCTCGCTGGCAGCCACCAGTGTTGAAGCGCTCGGCGCTGCATTCGAGGCGCACAACGCCAATCCTTGGCAGTTGGGCGGTTGGAGTGTGCTGGTTGCATTGCTAACCCTGTGGATCGTCGCCAAGGGCGTGCAGAAGGGCATCGAGAACTCGGTTCGCTGGATGATGCCGGGCCTCGCGGTAATGCTGGTCGCGCTGGTGGGGTATGCCTACAGCAGCGGCAGCTTCTCGGCCGGCTTCGACTTCCTGTTCACCTTTGATGCCTCGAAAATCACCGGTGAAGCATTGCTGGCGGCATTGGGCCACGCGTTCTTCACCCTGAGCCTGGCCTCGGGTGCGATCCTCACTTACGGCTCATACATCCCGGATGGTCAGTCCATTGCCCGCACCACGTTCATGGTGGCCATCTGCGACACTGCTGTGGCGCTGCTGGCGGGTCTGGCAATTTTCCCGATCATTTTCGCCAACGGCATGAGCCCGAGCGCCGGGCCGGGCCTGATCTTTATGAGCCTGCCGCTGGCCTTCCAGCAAATGCCAATGGGCACCGTGTTCGGCGTTCTGTTCTTCGCCATGGTGTCGATCGCAGCGCTGACTTCAGCCATCTCGATGATCGAAGCAACGGTTGCCTACCTCAACGAGAAGCACGGGATTAGCCGGATCAAGGCTGCGCTGGTTTCGGGTGCGGTGTTGCTGGTCATCAGCATGCTGGCGATGCTGTCGTTCAACCTCATGGCCGGCTGGACGCCGATGGGCAAGAACTTCTTCGACTGGCTGGACTACCTGACATCGCGCTGGATGATGCCGCTGGGCGGGATCTTCATCGTGTTGCTGGCGGGCTACGCACTGCGTGACGAGATCATGCGTGAAGAGCTCGACTTGCCGCCATTCGGCTACGCGCTGTGGTTGTTCATGGTGCGCTACGTATCGCCGGTGCTGATCATGATCGTGTTCCTCAATGCCCTTGGCTGGCTGGGCTTTGATCCGATTGCCGGCTGGTATTGGATCGCTGGTGCGATTGGCCTGCTGACCATCCTCGGCGAGGTCATGTGGCCGCGCGTGGTGCCTGTTCTGGCCGGTCGTTAACACCTCCGGGCAGCAAAGAAAAAAGCGTACGGCGCGAGCCGTGCGCTTTTTTTATGCCTGCGATTCAAGCGCCAAGGTCGGCATCAACCTGCGGTTAAGTGGCGGGAACCTGCCAAATTTAAGGTTAAGCTCAGCGTGAACTTGCCGATATAACACTTTGGATATAAGACGATCTGCACGCATTGCTGATCAATCTTGCGCGCCAGAGGCGTCGATGATTAGGACAAGGAGTGATGGCATAAGGCTTGCTATCGCAATCGTCCAACAAATACTGCTGCTGCCCGGGCTGTCGCGAGGCCCGCCGGTGCAGTGAATAACGATAATGGAGTGATTCTATGCTGTTGCCTGTTTCCCGCGTATTTAGCAACTTTGCCGTCGGCAAAAAACTGCTCGGCGGGTTTACCGTCGTGTTGCTGTTAACGGCGGCGGTGGCGCTGACGGGCTATTGGGCGGTAGAGGCTGTTGCCGGGCGACATGAGCAGGTCAACCGTTTCAGTGCGATCGACGTGGCAGTGCTCAATGCACTGCGTTTCGAGGGTGATTATGCGCTGAAACAAACCGCCGATACGGCATCGCGGACCCGCGATCAGTTCGACGTGGTCAAGGGTCTGCTGGATGAGCAACTGAGCCGCGATGATGGCCACAACAGCGCCCAGTTGGAAGCCATGGGCACTGCTTTAGAGCAGTATCGCCAGCAGTTCGATCAGTTTGTGGCGCTGACCGACAAAGCGCGCCAGGCGCGCGAACAAATGAGCAGTGCGGCGGGCGAGGCGCGTGATCAGTTCGAAATGATCGAGTTCGAAATGTACGACGCCGTGCGTGAACTGCGCCTTGAAGGCGACAAATTAAAAGGCAGTGATCCATTAACGCTGGCGGAGACAGCATCGGGGTTGAGCAAGCGCATGCTCGACCTGCGCAGCAATGAGAACCTGTACATCATTGATGGTTCGGCCGACGCCCTGCGCGACTGGAAGTACACCAATGAAGACCTGGAAACGGTCGCGCGCAACCTGATGATCTGGCTCGATGATGATCAAAAGACCTCGATCGATAAAGCCTTGCAGGCGCTGAAGGTGTATCAGCAGGCCTTCAATAACTACATGCAAGTGGTCAGCGATGGCAATGCAGCCGAGGCCACCATGCTTGAGGCTGCGCATGCAGTGCTGGCGCTGGTTGATCAGGCCAAGGTGGCGGAAGCTGCAAGCATGCAGAGCATTCGCCAACAGGCGTTGCTGGCGCTGATCGGCATGGCCGCCGCTGCGGTGCTGATCGGGGTAATTGCAGCCTTGCTGATCACCCGCTCGATTGTCGCGCCGTTGCGCCAGGCTGTCACCTTTGCCGAGCAGATCGCTGCCGGTGACCTGAGCCGTGACATCGTCTGCGAGCGGGCCGATGAAGTCGGTCAGTTGATGTCGGCCATGCAGCGTATGACCCTGAGCCTGCGCAATTTGATCGGGCACATTGGCGGTGGTGTCAGCCAGATTGCTGCTGCCGCAGAGCAGCTTTCGACGATTACCGCGCAGACCAGCGTTGGCGTACAGCAACAGAAACTTGAAACCGAACAGACGGCAACGGCCATGCACCAGATGGCCGCCACTGTGCAGGAAGTCGCTCAGAACGCCGATCAAGCTTCTCTGGCTGCTCGCGAGGCCGACAGTGAGGCGCAGCAGGGCAATAGCGTGGTGCAGGAGGCGGTTTCGCAGATACACAGCCTGGCGGGCGAAGTTGAGCAGTCGGCACAGGCCATTGAAGCGCTTAATCTTGAGAGCGAGCGCATTGGCAGCGTGCTTGAGGTGATTCGTTCGGTTGCCGAGCAAACCAACCTGCTGGCGCTCAACGCCGCGATTGAGGCGGCGCGGGCAGGTGAGCAAGGCCGTGGTTTTGCGGTAGTGGCAGATGAGGTGCGGGCCTTGGCGCAACGTGCGCGCACCTCAACCGAAGAGATCGAAACCCTGATCGCCGGGCTGCAAGACATGGCCAAGGGCGCTGCGGAACAAATGGGCAGCAGCTTGAAGCTGACGCGGCGCACGGTTGATCTTGCCCTTGATGCGGGTAATGCGCTGGGCCGCATCACTTTGTCTGTCAGCACTATCGAGCAGATGAACCAGCAAATCGCGGCGGCCGCTGAAGAGCAAAGCAGCGTGGCGGAAAACATCAGCGAAAGCGTGACTCGGGTGCGCGACATTGGCGAGCAGAGCGCCACCGCGAGCGAACAAACCGCAGCCTCCAGCGCCGAGTTGGCGCGCCTTGGGCTTGAGTTGCAGAATCTGGTTCGCCAATTCCGTACGGCTTAAATCATTGTGCGCAGGCTTGTTGTTCGAGCCTGCGCACAAGTGCTGCCGAGTGGCGCTTGGTTTAGCGGGTTTGGCTGATTAGCGGCTTGGCCAACTCGCTGGCCCATGCCGCCAAGGGCACCGGCGTCTCAGGGTGCCAGATGCGGGTCCAGAGCAGTTCCAGGCGATCCAGATCGCCCCGGGCGACCGGCCAACGCTCAACCGCACTTTGCAATTGCCACTGGCCGTTTTGCCAGTGAGCAAAGTCGAAGCGGAAAGGATGAAACCCGGTCATGCCCAAGCGCAAATCAGTGACGATCAAATAACTTTCAGCCTCTTTCTGCCTATCATCGCTCAGTCCATCAGCCGCTAAGTTGCTATCAGTTCGGGAGTCACCACGCTGGCCGACCATTCGGTGGCCGTCAAGGCGGTGGGCGTCACCACGGTGGCCGTCAAGACGGTGGCCGACCATTCGGTGGCCGTCAATACGGTCGTAGCGCAACAGACCATCGGTAAACCAGGCCAGTCGCGCATGTGCGGGTGAATCCTTGAGGGCTTCTGCCAGTTGTGTGCCGCGTGAAATCCGTTCGAGTACAGGCGGGCTATGGTCAAACCAGCCGGACAACGCTTCATAGTAATCATCGCCATCGAGCACCATCACCCGCCAGAGCAGGCTATTGAACGGCGTGGGCGAGCTGAATATCTGCTCAGCTTGGATTCCCTGTTTCGCCAGTTGTGCTTCGACCCGGTGTTCGGCAACGTCTTTACCCACCACAGTGCTGGCCAGATACGCCGTCGATAGTGCCAGCGCGATGGCGGGTGCCTTGGCGAATCTGCCCTTCAGGCCGTAAATCAGGCCAAGCGCCATCGCGGCCAACAATGGCAAGGTGTACAGCGGGTCGATGATGAATATGCTCGACCAGGCAGTGGGCGTCGGTGTCAGCGGCCAGAACAATTGGGTGCCATAACTGGTGAAGCTGTCGAGCAATGGATGGGTGGCGAGCACCAGCCACAGGGTTAACAGCAGGCGTTTACCCGAATAGCCGGGGTTGGGTGCAAAGCGTCGTATCAACAGCGTCAGCACTATTGCCACGGCGCTCAATACCAACAGTGAATGGCTGAAGCCGCGGTGATAGGTCATGTCTGCTACTGCATCGCCGTAGTCGATCAGCACGTCCATGTCCGGCAGCGTGCCGAGCAGTCCGCCATAGAGCAGGGCTTTACGGCCTTGCCAGCGACCGAGCAGGGCGCCCTGAATGCCGGCGCCGAGCACCACTTGAGTCAGTGAGTCCATGATTCAACCTTGCGATGGAGATGAGGCAATTGGCCTAAATTAGCCTAAGCGCCTACGTGGTGGCACTGAAAAAACGTGATTAAAATTTACCGGGCTCAGGCTTAAACCCAGCCCGGGTGCGAGTCGGGTTATGCTTGCAGCTCATTTATCAAGAATTGCGAGCATGCTGGAAGTCTCAAATAGCGTTCATTTGCCAGACGATGAGGTCGAGCTTACGGCTATCCGCGCTCAGGGTGCGGGCGGGCAAAACGTCAACAAGGTGTCGAGCGCCATGCATTTGCGCTTCGATATTCAGGCCTCGTCATTGCCGCCGTTCTACAAGGAGCGCTTGCTGGCGCTGCGCGACAGTCGCATTACCGCGAGCGGTTTGATCATTATCAAGGCGCAGCAATACCGCACGCAGGAACAAAACCGTGCGGATGCACTGGAGCGTCTGCTTGAGTTGATCCGCAGTGCGGCTAAAACCGAAAAAGCCCGGCGCCCGACCAGGCCGACACTGGGCTCCAAGAAGCGCCGGCTTGAGGGCAAGACCAAGCGCGGGGCGATCAAAGCCGGCCGCGGAAAAGTCGATTTTTAATCACGGCAGAGCACGTCGGTGACCGGCGTTGGCTCTGAGGATTCATGCGTGAACAGAGCTGTTTTGCGCCGCCATTTTTGATTAAAGTTCAGCAATGAAATCGACCCTTGATGAATTACAAGCCTACGTTGCGGTCATTGACTGCGGCTCTATCAGTGCGGCTGCAGAGTTGCTGGAACAAACTGCATCTGCCGTTAGCCGGGCGCTCAGTCGGCTTGAAGAAAAACTCGATGTAACCCTGTTGCGGCGCACCACCCGGCGGCTGGAAATCACCGAGGAGGGGCAGGCATTTCTGCTGCAAGCGCGCAAGATCATCGCCTCGGTGGAAGAGGCCGAAGAACAGATGGCCCTGCGCAGACAAAAGCCGGCCGGACGGTTGCGGGTTAATGCGGCGTCGCCGTTTATGCTGCATGTCGTGGTGCCGCTGGTTGACGGATTCCGCGCGTTGTATCCGGATATCGAGTTGGAGCTCAATAGCAGCGATCAGATTATCGATCTGCTTGAGCAGCGCACCGATGTGGCGATACGTATTGGCCCGTTGCGTGACTCGACCCTGCACGCCAGGCCGCTTGGCAGCAGCCAGCGGCGCGTGCTGGCAAGTCCTGCGTACTTACAGCGGGCCGGCGTGCCCGAAACGGTCGATGCGCTGAGGCAGCATTGCCTGATCGGCTTTACTCAGCCAGAAAGCCTTAACCTGTGGCCGCTGCGCCATGCGCAGGGTGATGGCTGGATGATCAACCCCAGCCTCTATGCCTCAAGTGGCGAGACAATCCGCCAGTTGGGCTTAGCTGGGAACGGCATCGTGTGCCTGTCGGACTTCATGACCGCAGCGGATTGCGCGCTGGGTAATCTGGTGCAGGTTTGCGCGCAGGACACGCTCGAATCGATGCAGCCAATCAATGCCGTGTATTACCGCAACACGGCATTGGCGGCGCGGATCACCTGTTTCATCGATTACCTGAGCAGTCATATGGTCAGGTGATGATCGCGCCGATTCTGCGCCGCTGGTGTCAGGGCGCTCAGTGGCTGTGCGTCTCTGCCTGCAGTTCATCACGTGCCTGGCGGGTGACTTGATACGCGGCGCTGATGGCCAGGCTGGCCATGATGCTGGCAACAATCAGGTCAGGCCAGGCGCTGCCGGTGCCGAATACACCCAATGCGGCAATCAAGACGGCAATGTTGCCGATGGCATCGTTGCGGGTGCACAGCCAAACGCTGCGCATGTTGCTGTCGCCCTCACGGTAGGCGTAAAGCAGCGCTGCCGTCAGCAGGTTGGCAACTAACGCCAGCGTGCCGATCACGCCCATGGTTTGCGCTTCAGGCACCACGCCATTGACCGCGTGCCACACGGCCACAATCAATACGCCGCAACCGAACACCAACATCGAGAACGCTTTGAACAGCGAGGCTTTGGCGCGCCACACAACGGCCATGCCGAGTACCCAAAGGCTGATGCCGTAGTTGGCGGCGTCGCCGAGGAAGTCCAGTGAGTCAGCCAAAAGCGACACCGAGCCGGCCTGGAAACCGCTGGCAATCTCGACCACGAACATGGCGAAGTTGATGATCAATGCCAGCCAGAGGATTTTCCGGTAGCCCTTGTCCGGTGGTGTTTGCGGTGTATGAGCGCAGCAATTTGCAGACATTTTGCTTCTCCTGTCAGGTAATGAGCGCTACGCTAAACCCTGTAGTCACTACGGAGTCAATAGGTGAGTAAGCCATTTACCATCAGCGCGCTGAGCCGCGAAAGTGGCGTTAACCTTGAAACTATCCGCTTCTATGAGCGTAGCGGCCTGTTGCCGGAACCGCACCGCAGCGCTTCCGGCTATCGTCACTATCAGCCGGTGGATGTAGACCGCGTGCGCTTTATTCGCCGTGGTCGTGAGCTGGGATTCAGTCTCGACGAAATTCGCACCTTGCTCGGCTTGGCCAGCCAACCGCATCGCTCATGCGAGGCTGCCGACAAGCTGGTGCGTGAGCACATTGCGGCGATAGATGAACGTGTCCGCGACTTGCAACGTATGCGTGCCGAGTTGGCCAAGCTTGAGGGCTGTGAAAGCCATGAGGCGCAGCATTGCCGACTGCTTGAGGCGCTGGACAATCGCGCTTGCTGTATCGAGCCATTGCAGCTGGATAGCTAAGCGAGGCAGTCTGGCCTTCACTTGGCGCAGAGGCAAGTGAAGGCCAAATGACCCTGCGGTTTATCGCTGCAAGCGCCAGTCAGCGTGCCGCGCACAGGGCAATGCAGTTATCGAGCATGCGGTTGGAGAACGCCCATTCGTTGTCGTACCAAGCCATTACTTTGAGCAGGTTGCCGCTGACACGCGTGTGGTTGGCGTCGAATATCGATGACAGTGGGTTGTGATTAAAGTCGCATGACACCAACGGCAGGCTGTTATAGCCGAGTACAGATGATTGTTCGCTGGCGGCAAGCATCATCGCATTGACCTCATCGCGACTGGTCTGGCGTTGAACATTCAGGGTCAGGTCCACCAGCGACACATTGATCACCGGCACGCGCACCGCCATGCCCGTCAACTTGCCGGCCAGCTCCGGCAGCACCAGGCCTACGGCTTCGGCAGCGCCCGTCTTGCTGGGAGTCATCGATTGAGTGGCTGAGCGGGCGCGATAAGGGTCGCGGTGATACACATCGGTCAGGTTCTGGTCGTTGGTGTAGGCGTGAATGGTGGTCATCAGGCCATTTTCGATGCCCAGTTCGCGATGCAGCACTTGCGCGACAGGGGCCAGGCAGTTGGTGGTGCAGGACGCGCTGGAAATAATCTGGTGCTCGGCGCGCAGAATGTCGTGGTTCACCCCGAATACCACGGTTGCGTCAGCGCCCTTGGCGGGCGCCGAGATAATCACCTTGTTGGCGCCGGCCTTGAGGTGGGCGGCAGCCTTGCTGCGTTCGGTGAATAATCCGCTGCATTCGAACACCACATCGACCTGGAGTTTTTGCCACGGCAATTGCCCGGGATCGGCAATTGCACTGACAGCGATGCGGTCACCGTTTACGCTAATACTGTGTTCATCGTATTCAATGCTCGCATCGAACAGGCCATGTACGCTGTCGTGCTTGAGCAGGTGGGCATTGATGGCACTTTCGCCGAGGTCGTTGATGGCAACGACTTGCAGATGCTGGCGGTAATCCTGCGTATACAGCGCGCGCAGGACGTTACGGCCAATTCGACCAAAACCATTGATAGCGATACGCAGCGTCATAAGCTTGTCCGTTTTTGGTTTTGTTGTTGGAAAACCAAAATTACTCCTGTTTAAATAGAAATCAAGGCGTTATTAAACGCATTATTTTGTTAGATGTTACTAATGCGGCTTATCACGAGCCCGGAGTCAATATCATGCATCCCCGTGTTATCGAGGTAACAGACCGTCTGATTGAGCGCAGTCGCGCCACCCGCGAACGCTACATGGCGATGATTGCGGCGGCGGCCAGTGACGGTCCGCAGCGTGGCAAGTTGCAGTGCGCCAACTTCGCCCATGGTGTGGCCGGTTGCGGCGCGGAAGACAAGCAATCGCTGCGCCTGATGAATGCCGCCAACGTGGCGATCATTTCGGCTTACAACGACATGCTCTCGGCGCATCAGCCGTACAAGGATTACCCCGAGCAGATTAAGCGGGCGCTGCGCGATGTCGGCTCTGTCGGCCAGTTTGCCGGTGGCGTACCGGCGATGTGTGATGGCGTCACCCAGGGTGAGCCCGGCATGGAACTGGGCATCGCCAGTCGCGAAGTGATTGCCATGTCGACGGCCGTGGCGCTGTCGCACAACATGTTTGATGCCGCGCTGTATCTGGGTATTTGCGACAAGATCGTGCCGGGCCTGATGATGGGCGCGCTGCGTTTCGGTCATCTGCCAACCCTGTTCATTCCTGCTGGCCCGATGCCTTCGGGACTGTCGAACAAGGAAAAAGCCGACGTGCGCCAGCGCTATGCCGAGGGCAAAGCCAGCCGTGATGAACTGCTCGAAGCTGAAATGAGTGCTTATCACAGCCCCGGCACGTGCACCTTTTACGGCACGGCCAACACCAATCAATTGCTGATGGAAGTGATGGGGCTGCACTTGCCCGGCGCCTCGTTCATAAACCCGAATACGCCGCTGCGTGATGCGTTGACGGTCGCTGCGACGCGGCAGATAACCCAACTGACCAAACAGGGCGGGCAGTTCACGCCGCTGGCCGAGATTGTTGATGAGCGCTGTCTGGTCAATGCCATTGTGGCCCTTAGCGCGACTGGCGGCTCGACCAATCACACCCTGCATTTACCGGCGATTGCCCGGGCAGCAGGCATACAACTGACATGGCAGGACATGGCCGACTTGTCGGCGGTGGTGCCGACGCTGGCGCATGTTTATCCTAATGGTAAATCCGATATCAATCACTTCCAGGCCGCAGGCGGCATGGCGTTTTTGATTGCTCAGTTGCTTGATGCCGGCTTGCTGCATGACAACGTCAACACAGTTGCCGGGTACGGTTTACGCCGCTATACCCAAGAGCCGTTCCTGCAGGACGGTGAACTGGTGTGGCGTGACGGGCCGAGCAAGAGTTACGACGAAAGCGTGCTGCGGCCGGTAGCTAACCCGTTCTCGCCTGAAGGCGGATTGCGGGTGATGGAGGGCAATCTCGGCCGTGGCGTGATGAAGGTCTCTGCGGTGGCGCTGGAGCATCAGGTTGTCGAGGCGCCGGCCAGGGTGTTTCAGGATCAACAAGCCTTGGCCGATGCGTTCAAGGCCGGTGAGCTGGATTGCGACGTGGTCGCGGTGATGCGTTTTCAGGGCCCGCGCTCGAACGGCATGCCCGAGTTGCACAAGATGACGCCGTTTCTCGGTGTGCTGCAAGATCGCGGCTTCAAAGTGGCGCTGGTAACAGACGGGCGCATGTCCGGTGCGTCGGGCAAGATTCCGGCGGCCATTCATGTGTGTCCCGAAGCCTTTGATGGCGGCCCGCTGGCACGTGTGCGCGATGGCGACATTATCCGCCTCAACGGCCTGACCGGAGAGCTGAGCGTGTTGCTCAGCGATGACGAATTGGCCGCCCGTGAAAATGCGCCAGGCCTGCAGGACAACGGCGTCGGTTGCGGCCGTGAACTGTTCGCCTTTATGCGTCACTCATTTAGTACCGCCGAGCAGGGTGCCAGCGCCTTCACTCAGAGTCTGGAGTCGCTAAAGTGACAGTGGCAATTGTCGGCGACATTGGCGGCACGCATGCGCGTTTCGCCGTGTGGCGCGACAACGGCCTTGAGCAGATCGAGGTACTGGCGACAGCGGATTACTCCAGTCCCGAGTCTGCACTTGCGGCTTATTGTGAGCGAGCTGGTTTGTCTCTGGGTGCGGGCAGTGCCGTGTGCCTGGCTTGCGCCGGACCCGTGAGCGACGGCGACTTTCAGTTCACCAATAACCACTGGCGAATCAACCGCGCAGCCTTTTGCCGGGCGCTGCACATCGAGCGGTTATTGCTGATTAACGACTTCGCCGCCACCGCGCTCGGCGTTACGTTGCTCGAGCCGAATGAGCGGCTGGCGGTGCGCGCTGGTCATGCGCAGGCTGATCGCCCGGTTGTGGTTATTGGTCCGGGTACAGGCTTGGGCGCGGCCAATCTGTTGCCTAAAGGCGCAGGCGAGTGGCAGGCGTTGCCGGGTGAGGGCGGGCATGTCGACTTGCCGATTGGCAGTGAGTCCGAGGCTGAGCTTTGGTTGCTGCTGCACCGGCAATTTGGGGCTGTGCAGGCCGAAGATGTATTGAGCGGCGCAGGGTTGCTGGCGCTGTACGCGGTGGTTTGTCAGCGCAATGGTCAGCCGGCGCAACACGCAAATGCCGCGCAAATCTGTGCGGCGGCGTTGCAGGGCGAATCGCTGGCAACAAATGCGCTGGAGCAGTTCTGCGTGTGGCTGGGCCGCGTGGCGGGAAACCATGCGTTGAGTTTGGGCGCGCGCGGTGGCGTATATATCGTTGGCGGGATGGTGCCGAAATTCGCCGACTTTTTCGTGCGCAGCGGCTTTGCGGCCGCCTTCGCCGACAAAGGTGCGATGGGGGATTATCTGGCGGATGTTCCGGTGTGGCTGGTAACCGCGCCATACCCGGGCTTGTTGGGCGCGGGTGTGGCGTTGCAGCAGGCCGGTTAGTCGATGTCGCTGTCGACCGGATAGCGACTGTCGTTGAGGCTCTCCTTGATCTTGCGCAGGTGCGGCTGGAAATCCACGCCACGGCGCAGGGTTACGCCCGTCGCCAGCACATCAAGAACGGTCAGCTGGATGATGCGCGAGGTCATCGGCATGTAGATGTCGGTGTCTTCCGGCAGGGGAATGTCCACGCTCAGGGAGCTGGCTTTGGCCAGTGGTGAACCGGCTGCGGTAAGCGCCAGCACCGATGCGCCGTTTTGACGGGCAATGCGTGCGACTTCGACCAGTTCGCGGGTGCGCCCGGTGTAGGAAATAATCACGAACAGCTCACCGGTGTGTGCGACCGACGCCAGCATGCGCTGCATCAGCACGTCGGCGTGGGCGCTGACTGCCAGATTGAAGCGGAAGAATTTGTGCTGCGCGTCGAGTGCGACAGGTGCCGAGGCGCCGAGGCCGAAAAAATGAATCTGCCGGGCCTGGATCATCATGTCCACTGCGCGACTGATCAGCTGCGGATCAAGTGACTGGCAGGCGCTGTCGAGTGAGGCGATCGCACTGCCAAAAATCTTGCGGGTGTAGGCATCCGGTCCGTCACTGGCCTCGACTGCACGGCTGACATAAGCCGCGCCGCTGGCGAGGCTTTGGGCCAGTTGCATTTTCAGTTCCGGATAGCCGTTAACCCCGAACGAGCGGCAGAAGCGATTGACTGTCGGTTCGCTGACCTCAGCGGTTTGCGCCAGCGCAGCTATGCTCAGGCGAGTGGCCTGCTGCGGGTTGCGCAAAATGACTTCGGCGACCTTGCGTTCCGCCTTGCTCAGCGTGTCGAGGCGGCCCTGGATTTGCTCCAGAAGATTACGCGCACGATCCATTTTTATTCCTTATTCGGTCGATAAAGTGCAGGGCTATCGTACTGGCGCCCATGCGTTGCGGCCACATCAACCTAGTGTAGCTGAGATATGTTGTTTTTATTACTACATTAGTCCTTGAAAAAATCAGTCGTAGCGGTTAAATCTAGGTTTCATTGTTAAAAGAACTAACATCATGCCTAGCATTACGGTTGACTGCTGCACCTTCGCGCTGTTTGGTGCGCTGGGTGACCTTGCGCTCCGCAAGCTGTATCCGGCGCTTTACCAGTTGGATCGGGCGGGGTTGCTTAACAGCGACACGCAGATTCTGGCGCTGGCCCGTGATGCCGGAGAACCGCAGCATTACCTTGGGCTGATCAGTGATGCACTGCGCCAATACGTGCCGGCCAATGAACATGATGATGCGGTAATGGCACGGTTCGAGGCGCGCCTGCGCTATTTGCGCATGGACTTTCTGGTTGAGGATGATTACCGCGCCTTCGCCGATGCCACCCGTGATGCCCGCCAGGTGATTGCCTACTTCGCCACGCCTGCCGCTGTTTACGGCGGCATCTGCGCCAATCTGGCGCGCCTGGGCTTGGCTGACATTACCCGCGTGGTGCTGGAGAAGCCGATTGGCCATGACCTGCAATCATCACGCGCGGTCAACGAAGCCGTGGCGCAGTATTTTGCCGAGACGCAGGTTTACCGGATAGACCATTACCTCGGCAAAGAGACCGTGCAAAACCTGATTGCTCTGCGGTTTGCCAATAGCCTGTTCGAGACCCAGTGGAACCAGAATCATATCTCCCACGTGGAAATCACCGTGGCCGAGAAGGTGGGCATCGAAGGGCGTTGGGGTTACTTCGACAAGGCCGGGCAGTTGCGCGACATGATTCAGAATCATCTGCTGCAATTGCTTTGTCTGATCGCCATGGACCCGCCGAGCGACCTCTCGGCAGACAGCATTCGTGACGAGAAGGTCAAGGTGCTCAAGGCGCTTGAATCCATCAGCCCCGAACAGCTGAGCCAGCGCGTGGTCCGTGGCCAATACATTGGCGGAACCTTGGGCAACAAAACCGTGCCCGGCTATCTGGAAGAAGACAACGCCAACGCGCACAGCAACACCGAAACCTTTGTTGCGCTGCGCGCAGATATTCGCAACTGGCGCTGGTCGGGCGTGCCGTTCTACTTGCGTACCGGCAAGCGCATGCAGGAAAAGCTCTCGCAAATTGTCATCCATTTCAAAGAGCCGCCGCACTACATTTTCGCGCCAGAACAGCGTGCACTGATCAGCAACCGGCTGATCATTCGCTTGCAACCGGATGAAGGTATCTCGTTGCAAGTGATGACCAAGGATCAAGGTCTGGATAAGGGCATGCAGCTGCGCAGCGGGCCTCTGCAGTTGAGTTTTTCCGACACCTATCCGAGTGCGCGGATTCCGGATGCGTACGAGCGCTTGTTGCTGGAAGTGATGCGCGGCAACCAGAATCTGTTTGTTCGCAAAGACGAGATTGAACATGCCTGGCAATGGTGTGATCAGTTGGTCGCCGGCTGGAACAAGCTCGGTGATACACCCAAACCTTACGCAGCTGGAACTTGGGGGCCAATGGCTTCGATTAATCTGATAGCCCGAGACGGGAGGTCCTGGTATGGCGATCTCTGAGCTGGCGTTGCCTGAAGGCGTGATCGCTCATTGTTTGAAAAAGCCTCAGCAATTGGCAACTTCGCTGGCGCACAACGTCGCCGATGTCTTGCGCCAGGCTATTGTGGCGCGTGGCGTGGCAACGCTGGTGGTGTCTGGCGGGCGCAGCCCGATTGCCTTCTTTGAAGCATTGGCGACACAACCGCTGGATTGGGCCAAGGTCGTTATCAGTCTGGCGGATGAGCGTTGGGTGCCGGTCACCCATCCGGACAGCAACGAAGGCCTGCTGCGCAAGCATCTGCTTCAAGGTCCATGCGCGGCGGCGCGTTTTGTCGGGCTCTATCATGGCGGGGCCACGTTACAGGCGGCTGCAAAGTTGGCTGATGAGGCGCTGGCGTACTTGCCGCCGATTGATGTGCTGGTGCTGGGCATGGGCGATGACGGCCATTGTGCGTCGCTGTTTGCCGGTAATCCTCAGCTCGATGAAGCCCTGCAGCCAGGCAACACCATGCGCTGCGTGCCGATGCTGGCGCCGGGTGTGCCGCATCAGCGCATCAGCATGACCTATGCATTGCTGGCGTCGGCCAATGCGCAGTTCCTCGCGGTGCAGGGAGCCGGCAAACTCGACACCTTGCAACAGGTCGTCAGTGACCTTGACGCTACTTCTGCCATGCCCGTGCGCGCTTTCATGCGGCCCCCACTGCAAATTTACTGGAGCCCGCAGGGCTAAGGATTCGCCTCCATGTCTATGACCGAACAACAGTTGCAGCAGCACATGGCTGAAAAGACTGCCCGGCTTGATCAGATCTGCGCGCAGGCGCGGATCATGCCGGTGATCACGATTGCCCGTGAAGCCGATATTCTGCCGCTGGCCGATGCCTTGGCCGCAGGCGGTTTGACGGTGCTGGAAGTGACGCTGCGCTCCGAACACGGCCTGGCCGCTATCGAGTTGCTGCGTAAGCAGCGCCCGGAGTTGTGTGTTGGCGCCGGCACGGTGCTGGACGCCGCCACCTTTAGTGCCGCCGAGCAGGCGGGCGCGCAATTTATCGTCACGCCGGGCTCGACTGAAGAGGTGCTCAAGTTCGCGATGCACAGTGCCGTGCCATTGCTGCCAGGCATCGCCACGGCCTCTGAGTTGATGCTCGGTTACGGTCTTGGCTATCGGCGCTTCAAGCTTTTTCCGGCGGAGGTATGCGGCGGCGTGGCGGCGCTCAAGTCGTTGGGCGGGCCTTTCGCCGCCGCGCGCTTTTGTCCGACAGGGGGCGTGAGCCCGGCCAATGTTCGCAGCTATATCGAGCAGCCAAATGTCATGTGTGTGGGCGGAACCTGGATGTTGAATAAAGAGTGGATAGCGCAGGGCGACTGGGCTCAGGTCAGCCAAAGCAGCGCCGAGGCGTTACGCTTGCTGGACTAGCGAAGTGCAAAGCCGCTTTGCAAGTTCGCTGGTTGATTGCAACGGCTTGTTACAGATGCGCCAGCTTTGATTGAGCCGCGTCTCGCAGTAGTGGCATAGTGTTGGCCAGCTGTATCTCACTCATGGAGGATTTATATGCGCTTGATCGTTGCGATGTTGTTGCCATTCGTTATGGTTGGTTGTTCATCTGTTCCCGCCGAGAAGGTCAAGCCTATTGCTGAAGATCGCTTCCTCGCGTTTCAGGAGCCGGGGGAGAACACCGGTGAGCTGGTGGTCAATCGGGATTACGGTTTCATGGGCGGTGGCTGCTACATTGCGGTCAAGGTTGACCGCAGCGTCGCCGCGCGCATTGCCGTAGGCGAATCCGCACGGTTCAATGTTTCGCCCGGCAATCACATCCTCGGCATCGCCATCGACGAGCAGGGCGAGTTCCTCTGCAACAACGGCCGTCTTGAGCGCGAACTCAAGGTGCGGGTCGAGAAAGGCCAGTCCCAGGAGTTTCGCATCGTCAGTGAAAACAAAGGCGGGTTCGATATCCGCAAGGTAGAAGTTCAGGCAGAAGCTGAGGCGCCCTGATCGCCAACACTCTGGCCATCTATCTAAAAAACACCCGTGCACTCGCCGGGTGTTTTTTTATGACTAGAATTTTATCCTTGGCTATCAACTCTTCAGTTGCTTTGTGTCATGGGCGGCCCGTGCTGTTGGTAGCAATATCGAATACCCGGATGGAGTTTGATTATGCGCTTTATGGTTATGGTCAAGGCGAGCCCTGAAACCGAGGCGGGCATCATGCCCACTCGCGAGCTTCTCACCGAAATGGGTCGGTACAACGAGGCGTTGGTCGAGGCCGGTGTGCTGGTCTCGGGTGAGGGATTGAAAGCCAGCCGGCATGGTGCCCGTGTGCGTTTCAGTGGTGCTTCCCGCGAGGTGGTTCATGGGCCATTCGGCTCGCCAAATGATCTGGTCGCGGGCTTCTGGATTTTTCGCGTCGACTCATTGGATGAGGCGATCGAGTGGGTCAAGCGCTGCCCAAACCCGATGATCAGTGACAGTGACATCGAAATTCGCCAGATCCTTGAAGACGATGATTTCGGCGCGGCTTTCGATGATCCTCTGCGTGAGCAGGAAGCCCAGTTGCGGGCGCGACTGGCAGATTAGGTGAGCGCCTTAATTGGCGGGAGTCGATCATGAAAATAAATCCCTACCTGATGTTTGATGGCCAGGCAGAAGCGGCGTTTCAGTTGTATGCCAAGGTCCTCAAGGGCGAAATCAAGGCGCTGATGCGCTACCGCGAAACCCCTGAATGTGCAGAGATGCCCGAGCCGTTTCTGGATCGGGTGATGCATGTCTGCCTTGAGGTTGATGGCCAGCTGCTAATGGCGTCAGATACCGCGTCGGCAGAACCATTTTCTGGCATGAAAGGCTGCTCGATCACGCTCAATGTCGTGAGCATTAGCGAGGCGCAGCGGATATTTGATGCGTTGTCTGAACAGGGCACGGTGGAAATGCCGCTGGCGCAAACGTTCTGGGCAGTGCGCTTCGGCTCGCTGGTCGATCGCTTTGGTGTTTCCTGGCTGATCAACTGCGAAAAAGATGACGCCTGATTCGTGGCAGGGCTAACCACATGATTGCCGTGCAGCCCGCCTGAGCGAGCTACACGGCAATTTGGCGGGTCTTACGAGGCCATGCCGATACGCGCCAGTTCGGCGTCTACCGGCTGCTGCGGCTCATCGGCAACCGCTGCGAGGAACTCGTCACCCCAGCGACGAATGTCGTTGTAGCTGACGATATCGAACAGCTCACGCAGGCGCGCCTGAGCTTCTGTCTTGGGCAGGTTGAGCGCCCAGTAACAGGTTTGTGCCAAATCTTTGGGGTCGTGCGGGTTGGTCAGCAGCGCGCCTTTGAGTTCGGCGGCCGCACCGGCAAACTCCGACAGCACCAACACGCCGCAACCGCCCAGCAAGCCCTGCGCTGCGACAAACTCCTTGGCGACCAGATTCAGCCCGTCGCGCAGGGGGGTAATCCACATCACGTCGGCCATGGCGTACCAGGCGCTGACTTCCTCGAACGGCAAGCTGCGGAAGAAGAACTGCAAAGGGGTCCAGCCGATGCGCGCAAAGCGTCCGTTGATCCGGCCGACGGCTTGCTCGATCTGGGACTGCAACTCATCGTAAATGGTCATTTCCTTGGCTGCCGGCACGCACACCGTGACCAGCGTCACTTTGCCGAGCAGTTCAGGGTTCTCGTCGAGCATGCGCTCATAGGCCTGGAGCTTTTCCAGAATGCCTTTGGTGTAGTCGAGGCGTTCTACCGAGAGGATCAGCTTCACACCCACCAACTCTTCGCGCAGACGATCCATCATTTCACGAATTTTCGGGCTTTCGAGCGCCGTACGTACCCGGTCGATGTCCAGTCCCACCGGATGCGCGCCAAGCTTGACGGTGCGGCTGCCGGTATCCACGGCAGTGGTCATGCGCTCAAGGCCCACGGCGCAACCATAGGTGATGAAGCGCGGCGCACAATTTTGCCGGCTGACGGTCTGCAGCGGCGTTACCCCGCGCGCCACATCAACGAAGTTCTCAACCTGACGCGGAATGTGGAAGCCGATGTAATCGCACTGCAGCAAGCTGCCAATGATTTCGCGGCGCCATGGCAGCACGTTGAACACGTCTGCTGACGGGAAGTAGGTGTGGTGGAAGAAGGCGATGCGCAGGTCGGGGCGCAACTCACGCAAGTAGCCGGGCACCATCCACAAGTTGTAGTCGTGCAGCCACACGGTGGCACCTTCTGCGGCTTCCAGTGCAGTGCGCTCGGCGAAAGCACGGTTGACCTTGAGGAACACTTCCCAGTCCTCTTCGCGGAACTGTGCGCGCTCCCAGAAGGTGTGCAGCGTCGGCCAGAAGGCTTCCTTGGAGAAGCGCTTGTAGAAGATGTCGACCTCTTCCTTGGTCAGCGCCACACGCGCCGCCTTGAGCTTTGGGTAACGCTCGGCGTCTACCGTGGTGTGGGTCTCAAAGGCGTCTGCTTCATCGCCTTCATGGATGGCCCACGCCACCCAGGAGCCGGGACGACCATCGCCAAAGAAACTCAGCAGGGTCGGGATAATACCGTTAGGTGATGTCGGTCGACGGCGCTGTAACTTGCCATCGGCGCCGCGGTATTCCTCATAAGGCAGGCGGTGATAAACCATGACCATTTCGGCTTTGCCTGGCTGCGCGGCCTGACGGCGCTCGGCGGCAATACCGTGTTCGCCAAGGAAACCGAAGTGGGCAAACGCCTGCAGAATGCCACCGCAACCGCTGCGGTTGGCGTGCAACGTGCGTGAGTGGTGCGCGGTTGATTCGAGCAGGGCCGATTCGGACTGGCCAACACACACACCCTTGAAACGGGTGCTGAGCATGCTCAGGTCGTTGAGCGTATCGCCAGCGGCGAGTACCTGATCGTCTTCCAGCTCCAGCCAGTCGGCGAGTGCCTCAAGGCTGGTGCCCTTGTTAACGCCCTTGGGCAGGAAGTCGAGATAGCGTTCGGCGGAGTAGAGCAGGTCGCAACCGAGCTTCTCGGCCACTTCGATCAAGGCTGGATTCGACGCCTCTTCCGGGCTGCAAAAATACGAGCAGCGACGCACTTGCGGAACATCCTGACGCTCCAGTGCAAAGCCTTCCACGGCGCTGGCGACCTGACTTTCGCCGGGCCAGAGCGCGTCGATGTTGTTCTGCAGCGGTTGCACCGGTTGCAATGAATCACCGTAAACAATGCTGCCGCCCACATCGGCGATGATGTAGTCGGGCATTGGCAGTGTTGGGTCTGCCAGCAGCGGCAGCACCGCTTCAAGGCTGCGGCCGGTGACGTAGGCCAGTTTGATTTCCGGGTGAGCGGCAATGGTCTGGTAAAGGCTCAGACGATCTTCGGGATCGCCAGCGAGAAAGGTTCCATCAAGATCGGTAGCAAGTAGCATGCGCTGTCTCCCTGTCCAGTAGGTGGTGCAGTGACGCGCCGACAATGGCCGACGAGCTAAGTGCTATCGATTCATGTACGGCCAGCCGCGCAGGCTGGCGACAGATTCGATAGGCACTGCATTAGGCAACTGACCATAAGGTGGCTGCCTTGTTGTTATGCAGGCGGGCGTAGCGCCGCGCCTACGGGTGTTGAGGGGCTGGCCCCTCGGATTCGGTTGGCTCATCTTCAGCGGGCGCGTCAGGCATGAGCTCGAGCACTGTGTGACTGGTGCGCAGCATGGGCACAAAGTGCGCCTGATCACCGCTGACCAGTTCACTGACACGACGCAGTCGGTAGAAGGTATAGGCGCCAAGCAGGCCAAGGACCACAGCGAAATACAGTGGCAGGGCATGCGCGCCCAAATGCTCCATCAGCACGCCCACCAGCAGCGGGCCGCATACCGAGCCAATACCGTTGACCATGAGCAGGCTGCTTGAGCCGGCAAGAATCTCATCACTGTGCAACTGGTCGATCAGCTTGGCTACCGCAATTGGATAGATGGCAAAGGTCAAACCGCCCCAAATGAAGAACAGACCCATCAACAGCGGCCCGGCAGTGACCAAGCTCATTGCAAGTGAAATGACCACAGACAACGCCACGATCCAGAACATCACCAGACGCCGGTCATGCTTATCGGAGTAGCGGCCAATGGGCAGCTGGAGCAGGGCGCCGCCGAGAATCGTGGCGCTCATCAGCAAACCGACGCCGCGGGCATCGAAGCCGCTGAGGCTGGCATAAATCGGTGCCATGCCCCAGAACGCGCCTAGCGCCAGTCCGGACAAGCCCGCTGCGGCGATCGACAGCGGCGCAATACGGGCGATCTCGCGCAGGTTGGTGTGCAGGGTTTCCGGTACGGTCGGCTGCGATTGGCGGGTCATGGTGATTGGCATCAACGCCGCAATAATCAAAATGGCCGACAACGAGAACAGTACAAATTCAGTCGGGGCGGCCAATCCCAATAGCTGTTGGGCGGCGGCCAGCGCGCCGAGGTTGACCGCCATGTAGATGGCAAACACCAGACCGCGTTTTTCGTTGCTGACTTTAGCGTTGAGCCAGCTTTCGATGATCATGTACAGACTGACCAGCGCCAGACCGTACAGCACCCGCAATGCAAGCCACACCCAAGGATTGATGATGATGACGTGAACCAGAGCGGAGATCGCGGCGAGGGCGGCGCACAGGGCAAACGCACGAATGTGCCCGACGCGCCTGACCAGCGGAATCGCCAGCCAGGTACCGAGAAGGAAACCGACAAAGTACCCGGACATGATCAGTCCGAGCATTCCGGTGGAGTAGCCTTCGGCCACACCACGCAGCGTCAGTAATGTATTGAGCAGACCATTGCCGAGCAGGAGTAATGCAACCCCACTCAGCAGTGAACTGATTGGGGCAATTAGGGACCACATGGCGAACTACCCTAGGGAACTCTGTGCGTGATAGCAAGCACGAAGCGCGCCAATAGTAATTTATTGTTACTGATAACTAACTGATTTATATGTGTTTTTACCGACATAAATAAATCGATTAATTTTTTATGGCGGCAAAATGCACCACCGTGGGGCGCAATTGTGTTATCGCGCATCGATCTCCAGAGGTTTCAGTGCCGTTTCATTTTGCAGTGGCGCCGCGTTGAAACGTTGCACGAATGCATTCAGCTCCTGACGGTCGCGCGGGTTGAGCAATTGCGCATCGGCGGTGTCGAGAACACTCTTGGCGTAATCAATAATCTCGTTCTGGTAGCGAGTTTGCGGGCAGGCATACAGCATGTTTTTAAGTGCTTGCAGCAACGTTGTTAGCACGCCCGGATCTGCGCCCCCGTAAGTGCGAATTGAGCCCAAAACCAATTGCAGTAATTGCGCGACTGTAAGCTCTCGGATGTAGAGGCGGGGCGGTTCGTCATCCAGCTCAGCTACATCGAAGTCAGGCAACTGCAAGCGTTGAGTGAACAGCACGCTGAGCAGGTCAATGGCCTTGATCGCAGTGCCCGGATCGTTGATGCCGGGGCTCAGCGCCTTGACCGCAATTTCAGAGATTTGCTTGCAGCCGAAAAAGTAATGAATGCTCGCGTACTCCTCGATAAAGAAGTCGAAGCAGTCGAGCAACTGCTGGCAGATTTCTTCATTGCCTGGCCGGTTGGTCTTGAACAGCGGGTGGCCAGCGTTGACAAAGAAACCGTGATGGACCAGCACGGTCATCTGCAGGTCGTTTTCCTTGAGTATCTGATTGGCGGCGGCGACATTCAGCGCTTTGAAATAGCCACTGCGCTGCGATCGGGTCTGTGCCCAGTTTTGGTCGTTGGGCCATTCAGGTGAAGTTTCCAGTGCCTGCATCTTTTTGATCCGGCCCTGGAGTTTGCAGTGGGTGGTGGTGAACAGATTACTGAGGATGTGCTCGACTTGAATCGACTGCGAAATCGAGCGAATGAAGTGCACGAACAAGCCCAGGCAGCCAATGCCCAGACCCAGTGAAATCAGCACGCCGAGGCTGGGTACTTTATCGCTGCCGTTGAGTTCGATGGTGGTAATCAGCAGCAGGGAATAAAGAATGGTGCCGAGGTAGACGCCGAGGGTCTTTTGATGGCTCTTGCTGCTCACCAAGCCGGGAATTACCCGTGGCGAAAGCGCTGCGGCGGCGTTGTTGAGTACCACCATGACCATCGAGAAGCTGAACACCATCAGCGACAGAATGCCGCCAACCAAGGTGCCGAGAATCAGCCGTGCGTTGTCGGCATTTCGCACCAGGCCGATGTCGATTTCCTGCTTGATGCTCATCAGCCACGACTGATATTCAATCGACATGGTCACGATGCAAAGCAACAAAAAGCCCAGGGCGATTACCGTCGGGTAAAACGCCAGGCTATGAATGGTGCGTTGGTAAAGCCGGAACAGAATGTTGGAAGGGCTGGCCACTGTGAGTCGCGCTCATGTGAAAACGAATAGGCCAACTATAGCGAAGTACGCCGCGATGAGCCGAACCTTGCGCGGGTTAATCTACCCGGCCCTGCGCTAAACACCGCGCAAAGCCGGGCACTTAACTGATTTGACCGGTCAAACCTTGCAGACGTCGGCTATCGCCTGCGCCAGTTGATCGACCCGCCGAGCGTCGATTCCAGCCGCATTGGCGCGGCCTGAACCGACCATGTACACGCTGTGGCGTTCGCGTAGGCGCTCAACCTGCTCGCGCGTCAAACCGGTGTACGAGAACATCCCACGCTGGCGTGCGATATGGCCAAAGCGCTCGGCCAGATCATAAGGCTTCAAGGCGTCGACCAATGCGCAGCGCAAACTGGCAATGCGCTGGCGCATGCCTTCAAGCTCGTCCGTCCAGAGTTTACGTAGCGCCTGGTCGTCGAGAATGGTGGCGACCACGGCGGCACCATGTGCCGGCGGTGTCGACCACAGGTTGCGAGCGATGAAGGCCAGTTGGCTGCGCACATCGGTCAGCTTGCTGCTCGAGTGGGCGCACACAATCAGCGCACCGGTGCGTTCGCGGTAAAGGCCAAAGTTCTTTGAGCAGGAGCTAGTAATCAGCACCTCGGGCAGCGCCTCGCAGAACAGTCTCACCGACCAGGCATCGGCTTCGAGTCCGTCGCCAAAGCCCTGATAGGCGATGTCGATCAACGGCAGTAAATCGCGCGCTTTAACCAACTCCAGCACCTGAAGCCAATCGGCCTGACTTAGGTCGAAGCCCGTCGGGTTGTGGCAGCAGGCATGCAGCAGCACCACATCGCCGCGCGGCACGTGGCTCAATGCAGCCAGCATGGCGTCGACATTCAGGCGGTTGTCTGCGTCCACGTAGGGGTAATGATTAACTGCAAGCCCGGCGCTGGCGAAAATGCTCTCGTGAATTGGCCACGTTGGATCACTCAGCCAGATTCCACGCCCCGGCAAGCACTGCTTGATAAAGTCAGCTGCCAGGCGCAAGGCACCGGTACCACCCGGCGTTTGCGTGGCCGCGACACGTTCATCGGCGAGTACCGGCGATTGATCGCCAAGCACCAGCCGGGTCACGTGCGAGCAGAACAACGCATCACCATGGCCGCCGATGTAACCCTTGGTGGTTTCAGTTTCGACCAGGCGCTGCTCGGCCAGCTTGACGGCGCTGGGGATCGGGGTTTGACCATTGGCGTCACGGTAAACGCCAACGCCCAGATCCAGCTTGGCAGGGTTGCTGTCGAGCTGATAGGCCTCCATCAGGCTCAGAATCGGGTCACCCGGTACGCGCAGGATCGGTGAAAAATGTTTCACTTGCGCCCCTCGGCCGTGCTCGCAACCTCGTCGGTGCGTGCGGCCATGATGAAGTCGTTACGGTGCAGGCCTTTGATCGAATGGCTCCACCAGGTCACGGTTACTTTGCCCCATTCGGTGAGCAGGCCCGGGTGGTGGCCTTCGGCTTCGGAGATTTCGCCTACGGCGTTAGTGAAGGCCAGCGCGTGCTTGAAGTTCTTGAACAGGTACACCTTCTCCAGTTGCATGATCGAGTCACGCACCTCGATGTTCCAGTCGGGAATCAGTTTCAGCAGCTCCGGTAGTTCGGCGTCGGATACTTGCGGGGCGCCGGCGCTGCAGGCTTCACAATGGGCTTGGGTCAGGGCGTTCATGGGTTTCTCCAAAATAGTCTTGGGCAGCGATCTGGCTGCCCCGTTCAAGGTGTACCAAAGTGCTTAATCGAAAGGCGCCGTTGTCAGGCCGCTTTCGGTGGAAATTTGGGGCTATGCAGGCCCAGTTGCATCGCTGTTTTAACCATTGCCATGATGTCCTCGTGGGCCAGATCGAACAGGCGCTTGAGGTTGGGCAGGGCGAAATACAGCGGCTGCAGGATGTCGATACGGTAAGGCGTACGCATCGCCTCCAGCGGATCGAAAGCCTGATGCTCGGGCGCATCAGACAAGCAGTAAACGGTTTCTTTGGGTGACGAGAGAATGCCGCCGCCATAGATGCGTCGTCCCTGGCTTGTGTCTACCAAGCCAAACTCAATAGTCATCCAGTATAGGCGGGCCAGATAAACCCGCTCCTCTTTGCTCGCCTGCAAACCCAGCTTGCCATAAGTGTGGGTGAATTCTGCAAACCACGGGTTGGTCAGCAACGGGCAGTGGCCGAACACTTCATGAAAGATGTCCGGCTCTTGCAGGTAGTCGAGTTCTTCGGGGGTGCGGATAAACGTTGCGACCGGAAACTGCTTGCTGGCGAGCAACTCAAAGAAGGTCTGGAAGGGGATGAGCGCAGGCACGCGGGCCACGCTCCAGCCGGTAGTGGCCTGCAGGGTTTTGTTCACTTCAGCCAATTGCGGAATACGCTCGGTCGGCAGTTTCAGCCGCTCGATGCCATCGAAGTATTCCTCGCACGCGCGCCCTTCGATCACGGCCATCTGGCGAGTAATCAGGGTATTCCATACCTGATGCTCAGCTTCGCTGTAGTCAATAAACCCGTTCTCGTCGGGCTGCCGAGCCACGTATTGCGTGCTCTTCATGCTTACTGCCTCCTGCTGGGGCTTTGTTGTTGTGTAGCTATAGGGATACCGCAGGTTGCAGGTGCTTGCAGCTAGCGTTACAGGCGCCTGATTGGCGCAATGAGTGGAAATTTGTAAAGAAATAGTTACGGTATTGGCTGAGGCGCGCGATGCCTTCTTGTGTGAAGGCTAAGCTGTCACATATTCTTGACGAAAATTCTGTCGCAGCCCGCGATTTTTAGTGGCTGCGGCGCATAATAAGACTGTGTAGAGCGCCTTCATGCGAATCAAAGTTCACTGCCAAAATCGAATTGGCATCCTGCGTGACATTCTCAATCTGCTGGTCGAGTACGGCATTAACGTCGCGCGCGGCGAGGTGGGCGGGGAGCAGGGCAATGCCATCTACCTGCATTGCCCTAATCTGATAAACCTGCAGTTTCAGTCCATGCGGCCGAAGTTCGAGGCCATCGGCGGCGTGTTCGGCGTTAAACGCGTGGGCCTGATGCCCAGTGAGCGCCGCCATCTCGAACTCAATGCATTGCTCGCTGCGCTGGAGTTCCCGGTGTTGTCGATCGACATGGGCGGCTCCATCGTCGCGGCGAATCGTGCGGCGGCGCAATTGCTCGGTGTGCGCGTGGATGAAGTGCCGGGTATTCCGTTGTCGCGCTATGCAGAAGACTTCGATTTGCCTGAACTGGTACGGGCCAATAAGTCGCGAATTAATGGCTTGCGGGTCAAGGTCAAAGGCGATGTATTTCTCGCCGATATCGCTCCGCTGCAATCCGAGCATGATGAAAGTGAGGCGCTGGCGGGCGCGGTGTTAACCCTGCATCGGGCTGACCGGGTCGGTGAGCGCATTTACAACGTGCGCAAGCAAGAGCTGCGCGGCTTTGACAGCATTTTTCAAAGCTCGAAAGTCATGGCTGCTGTGGTGCGTGAAGCACGGCGGATGGCGCCTTTGGATGCACCGCTATTGATAGAAGGCGAAACCGGTACCGGCAAGGAGCTATTAGCGCGTGCTTGCCACGTCGCCAGCCCGCGTGGCCAGTCGCCGTTTATGGCGCTTAACTGCGCCGGTTTGCCCGAGTCGATGGCTGAAACCGAGTTGTTTGGTTACGGGCCGGGGGCGTTTGAAGGCGCACGCCCGGAGGGCAAGTTGGGCCTGCTGGAACTGACAGCAGGCGGCACATTGTTCCTCGATGGCGTCGGTGAAATGAGCCCGCGCCTGCAGGCCAAGTTACTGCGTTTTTTGCAGGATGGCTGCTTTCGCCGAGTCGGCAGTGATGAGGAGGTTTACCTGGATGTGCGGGTGATCTGTGCGACTCAGGTCGACTTGTCCGAGTTGTGCGCTAAGGGCGAGTTTCGTCAAGATCTGTATCACCGGCTCAACGTACTCAGTTTGCACATTCCGCCGTTGCGCGAGTGCCTGGACGGGCTGGTGCCGTTGGTTGAGCACTTTCTCGATCAGGCCAGCCGGCAAATCGGCTGCGCACTGCCTGTGATCGAAGCTCAGGCGCTGGAGCGACTCAAACATTACCACTGGCCGGGCAATGTGCGGCAGTTGGAGAATGTGTTGTTTCAGGCCGTATCGCTGTGTGACGGCGCCTCGGTCAAGGCCACGCACATACGTTTACCCGACTACGGCGCGCCGCAGCCAATGGGTGATTTCTCGCTTGAAGGTGCGCTGGACGATATCGTCGGACGCTTCGAGAAAGCCGTACTTGAGCGCCTGTTCGACGAACACCCGAGCAGTCGTCAACTGGGCAAGCGCTTGGGCGTTTCACACACCACCATCGCCAACAAGTTACGTGCCTACAACATTGGTAAAGATGCTCAGCCCTGAAAGCGCAGTAGTCGGAGTAGCGCACACGGTGTATGCGGGCTGAGCTAAAACTGCGGCAGTAGCGTCACGCCATATTGGCGCACACTACTGCCGATGCGTGATGTCAGAGCTAATTAAGGGCGACCCTGTGGCTTGGGCATGTTCTGCAGTTCATCAAGCGAGAGAACGCCGTCTTTGTTGCTGTCCACATCGCTGAAGTGCTCGGCCAGCGGGCCCTTTACCTCTGACTGCGACAGCTTGCCGTCACCGTTGGCGTCCATCCGCTCAATCATCGTGGCAGGGTCAGGGCGGCCGCCTCCTTTGTGCTTGGGGCCTGAGCAGCCAGCCACCAGAACGGTCGCAGCGATTGCAAACAGAACAGCCAAAGTAGTGCGTTTCATGAGGTTTCCTAAGTGCGTGAATGAGGAAGCAGAGTGTGCCAGCGGCGGCGCGCACTGGCTGTCAGGGCAGGGTAAATATCTGTAAAGAAGGTGTAAATGCCCGCGCTAGAGCCATTTCTGCGTTGAGCTCGTGCGCGATCTTGGCGAAACACGGCCTCGTTGTAAGACCTTGGTGTAATAGTCAGCCCGGACTGTGCGCCGCACACTCGGCCTACCAGATCTTGCGTGGTCCGGTTGTTGAGTCTGTTTACTGCGAGGTGAGCAGATCATGCGTTTATTCCACTCCCATTTTGGGAGCTCCCAAGCGGTCCATTGGATCGCT
This sequence comes from Pseudomonas marincola, assembly GCF_900682675.2. Classification (NCBI taxonomy): domain Bacteria; kingdom Pseudomonadati; phylum Pseudomonadota; class Gammaproteobacteria; order Pseudomonadales; family Pseudomonadaceae; genus Pseudomonas; species Pseudomonas marincola. The sequence goes on from NZ_LR215729.2 coordinate 1,989,832, forward strand.
TTTTTTTGCCTGGGATTTCACCCGGCAGACTGAGCCGGTTGCCCGCTATTGATCAGATTGAAGTGCCGCAGCCTCTGGGCGCAATGTTGCGACTAGGGCTCTCACGCTGCCCGGTAAGGCTTCGAGATCGCGTACCAGAATACTCCGCTCACGAATGGCCCATGGCTCGTCCAATTCAATGGTTTCGATTTGCATGGTGCGGCTGTGACGCTGCGCGGCGGACTCCGGGATGATGCCGATACCAACACCGGCTTCTACCATGCGGCAAATCGCCTCGAAGCTGGACACCTGTATTCGCAGTGACAATTTCTTGCCGAGCGTTTCGACCTGCTCACGCAGAAAGCTCAGCAGCGTGCTGCCTTCGCGCAAGCCAATGTGCTGATACTCCAGCGTATCGTTGAGGGTGATTTTTTTACGGCCCGCCAGCGGATGCTGCTTAGGAACCGCCAGTAACAGTCGGTCGGTGCTGAAGTGCAATACCTGCAGACCACTTGCAGCAACCGGTCCGGCAATGATGCCCATGTCGGTCGAGCCATCAAGCACGCCGCGCACAATATCGCGGCTGAGCCTTTCCTGCAGATCAATGGTTACGCCAGGTCGCTCTGCCAAAAAGCCTGCGAGGATTTCGGGCAAAAACTCCGTTACCGCGGTGGTGTTGGCGAATATTCGAATATGCCCTGCCGAGTCGGTGCCGTAATCGGCGAACTCAGTTTTCAGATAGTCGACTTGCCGCATGATAAGGCGAGCATGCTGCAGTAGCCGCTGGCCGGCGGGAGTCAGCTCCACACCACGGCTGTCGCGATACAGCAGACGGCTGCCGAGTTGTGCCTCCAGGGCTTTTATTCGGGCACTGGCAGCGGCTGGCGAGAGGAATGCACGGCGGGCACCCTGCGTCAGGCTGGGCGACTCAGCAATATGAATAAACAAGCGCAGGTCGGGTAAATCGAAGTGCATGGAGGCCTCTGGCGATAGTTGCTTTGAGGGGAATTCATCTGGCTATGGCGTTCATCATAGCCGAACGCTGCTTCATTAAAATGCAAATTCACAGTACGCCATCCAGCTTGCATGCTTGAGCTACATCAAGAACGCAGCTGGAAATAACTCATGACTGACGCCGCATTATCTGCCTGGATCGGCCGCACCGAAGAGGTTCACGATCAATTAAGCCGCAATCTGGTTATGCGCATCGCAGCAACTCTGGGCGAGCCGACGCCTGCTCACGGTGAGCCATTGCCGCCACTGTGGCATTGGGCATTTTTTCAGGAGCCGGTTGCAGAGGAAGGCTTAGGCGCGGACGGGCACCCGGCCCGAGGTGGGTTTTTACCGCCTGCCGAGAATCGCAATCGCATGTGGGCAGGCGGACGGATCGACTTTCGTAAGCCTTTGCGCGTGGGGCTTGAAGCCAGCCGCGTCTCGACCATCACCCACATCGAAGAGAAGCACGGCAGCACCGGCGCACTGCTGTTTGTCACGGTTCAGCATGACTACTTGCAAGAGGGTGAGCTGATGATTCGTGAAGAACAGGACATCGTCTATCGCGAGCCAAACCCGGCAAAAACCGCGAGCAGCCAACCCCTGATTGCAGGTCAGTGGCGGGAAGTCGTTACGCCAACACCCACCCTGTTATTTCGCTACAGCGCCGTGACATTCAATGGTCACCGTATTCATTACGACTGGCCCTATGTCACCGAGACGGAAGGTTATGCCGGGCTGGTGGTGCATGGCCCGCTGATCGCAACCCTGACTTTGCGCGCATTTTGCCGGGCCAACCCTGATGTGCAATTGCGCCGCTTCTCTTATCGAGGCTTACGGCCTTTAGTCGCACCGCAGGCGTTTGAGGTGGGCGGGCAAATATCCGCAGCCGGCACCGCTCAACTGTGGGCCGGCAACGAGTCGGGTTTAGCCCAGCGCAGCGAAGTTCACTTTGATTGATAACTCTGGCCAATACGAGATACCGATGATGAATCCTAATAATAACTCTGAATTCAATGCCATCCGTGAAGGTGTACAAGCCTTGTGCGCCGAGTTTGATGCTGCGTACTGGCGCAAGGTTGATGAAGAAAAAGGCTTCCCCGAGGCCTTCGTTAAAGCACTGACGGATGCCGGTTGGTTAGCGGCAATGATTCCAACCGAATACGGCGGCTCAGGGTTGGGTTTAGCAGAAGCGTCGATCATCCTCGAAGAAGTAAACCGCTGCGGGGGCAACTCCGGCACGGTTCACGGGCAGATGTACAACATGTTCACCTTGCTGCGTCATGGCAGCGAGGAGCAGAAAAGCTTCTATCTGCCGAAAATTGCGGCGGGAGAACTGCGCCTGCAATCGATGGCCGTCACCGAACCCACCACGGGCACCGACACCACCAAGATCAAAACCACTGCGGTCAAGCAGGGCGACAAGTATGTGATCAACGGCCAGAAGGTCTGGATCTCGCGTGTGCAGCACTCAGATCTGATGATCATGCTGGCGCGCACCACTGCGCTTGCCGAGGTTAAGCGCAAGTCGGAAGGCATGTCGATTTTCCTGGTAGACCTGCGTGAGGCGATTGGCAACGGTCTGACAGTTCAGCCGATTGCCAACATGGTTAACCATGAAACCAACGAGCTGTTCTTTGACAACCTGGAGCTGCCGGCAAGCAGCTTGATCGGGGAAGAGGGCAAGGGCTTCAAGTACATCCTCGATGGCTTGAATGCTGAGCGCACATTGATCGCTGCCGAATGTATCGGGGATGGCCGTTGGTTCATCGAAAAGGCCAGCCAATATGCCCGTGAACGCGAGGTGTTTGGGCGGCCAATCGGCCAGAACCAAGGTGTGCAGTTCCCGATCGCCGAGGCCCATATTGAGGTTGAAGCGGCGGATCTGATGCGCTGGCGCGCTTGCGAGGAATATGACTCAGGCATCAATGCCGGCGCCAGCGCCAATATGGCGAAATATCTTGCGGCCAAGGCATCTTGGGAAGCCGCCAACGCCTGCATGCAAACCCACGGCGGGTTTGGTTTTGCCTGTGAATACGACATCGAACGCAAGTTCCGCGAGACTCGCTTGTACCAGGTTGCGCCGATCTCAACCAACTTGATTCTGTCGTACGTGTCCGAGCACTTGCTCGACTTGCCGCGTTCATTCTGAGGCCCGGACCATGACTCACACTGAGCAGCTTGCTGGGTTCCTGGCTGATTTGCGTTATGAGCACTTGAGCGATGCCGTGGTGTCGCGCACCCAGGAGTTATTTCTGGACTGGTTGGGTTCGGCGCTTGCCAGTCAGGGCAGTCACCCGATTCCGTTGTTTGAGCGCTATGCCGAACTTATGGGACCGGCAGCCGGTCCAGCCAGAATCATCGTTAATGGCCGCTCTACAAGCGCTTATTTCGCGGCCCTGGTCAACGGCGCGTCTTCGCATTTGGTCGAGCAAGATGATCTGCACAACAGCTCGGTATTGCACCCGGCAACGGTGGTGTTTCCGGCCGCTTTGGCCGCCGCGCAAGACCTGGGTTGCACAGGGCGCGAGTTGTTGCTGGCAGCCGTCGCAGGGTATGAAGCGGGAATTCGCATTGGCGAGTTTCTTGGGCGTTCGCACTACCGGGTTTTCCACACCACGGCCACCGTCGGGACGCTCGCAGCCGCTGTGGCGGTCGGTAAATTGCGTAATTTTGATGCGGCGCAATTTATTAACGTGCTGGGTTCGGCTGGCACGCAGGCGGCTGGTTTGTGGGAGTTCTTGCGTGACGCCGCCGACTCCAAACAACTGCATACCGCCAAGGCCGCAGCGGATGGATTGCTGGCAGCCTACCTAACTGCCGATGGCCTGACCGGCGCGCGCAATATCCTTGAGGGCGAGCAGGGCATGGCTGCCGGCATGTCGAGTGATGCTCAACCGCAAAAATTGTCCGATCGACTCGGCAGCCGCTGGGCGCTGCTTGAAACATCGTTCAAGTTCCACGCCTCCTGCCGCCACACCCATCCGGCAGCCGATGCATTGCTGGGACTGATGCAGCGCGAAGGGCTCAGCCACGAGCACATCGAACGCGTCACCACCCACGTACATCAGGGCGCCATTGATGTGCTGGGGCGCGTAGATGTGCCGCAGAGCGTGCATCAGGCCAAGTTCTCGATGGGCACCGTGTTGGGTTTGATTGCCGTACACGGTAAGGCCGGGCTGCCTGAGTTTGAGCAGTTCGCGCTGAATGATGCGCGTGTAGCGCGTTTTCGCGACAAGGTACAGATGCAGCTGGATGCGCAGGTAGACGCTGCCTATCCGCAGCGCTGGCTGGGCCGGGTTGAGGTGCTCACAGTCGATGGCCGCCGGTTGCAGGGCGCTATCGATGAGCCCAAGGGTGATCCGGGCAATACCTTGTCTCGCCCTGAGCTGGAAGACAAGTTCCGGAGCCTGCTGGCGTTCTCGGGCGCGCTTGAGGGAGCGCCGGTTGATGCGTTGATTTCACAGGTGTGGCAACTGCATCAGCGCCCTGATGTGCACAGCCTTATCTAACCGGATGACGGCGACTGCGCTTCTCTGGCGCTCGCCAACTGACATGAGAGTTATGCAATGAATACATCGAATAACGCGCCACGTCCGTTAGACGGCATCACCGTTGTGAGCCTTGAGCATGCAATTGCCGCCCCGTTTTGTACGCGGCAATTGGCGGATCTGGGGGCTCGGGTTATCAAGGTCGAGCGCCCGCAAACCGGCGATTTTGCGCGCAATTACGACGAGCGCGTAGGTGGCCTGGCCTCGCATTTTGTGTGGACCAATCGCTCCAAAGAAAGCCTGACACTGGACCTGAAACAACAGCGTGCCAGCGAGGTGCTCGAGGCGTTGCTGGCCACGGCCGATGTGCTGGTACAGAACCTCGCGCCAGGCGCTGCGGCGCGTATGGGCTTGTCGTTTGAGGCGTTGCATGAGCGGTTCCCGCAGTTGATCGTGTGTGACATTTCAGGCTATGGCGAAGGCGGCCCGTATGAGCAAAAGAAAGCCTACGACCTGCTGATACAGAGCGAGGGCGGTTTTCTTTCTGTAACCGGGGATGCGGGTGAAGAGCAGATGGCCAAGGCCGGTTGTTCGATTGCCGACATCGCGGCCGGTATGTATGCCTATACCGGTGTGCTGTCGGCGCTGATGCTGCGCGGCAAAACCGGGGTTGGCAGCCGGGTGGATGTGTCGATGTTAGAAAGCCTGGTCGAGTGGATGGGCTATCCCATGTATTACGCCTACGAAGGCGCTGCGCCGCCGCCACGTGCCGGTGCCGCGCACTCAACCATCTACCCGTACGGCCCTTTTCCCGCAGGCGATGGCGGCACTGTGATGCTGGGCTTGCAGAACGAACGTGAGTGGCGGGCGTTTTGCGACAAGGTGCTGTTGCAACCCGAACTGGCGGACGACGCACGATTTTCAGCGAACTTTAAGCGCTCCGAGAACCGCGCTGAATTGCGCGCAATCATTGTTGCAAGCTTCGCGACACTCAGCGCTGAGCAAGTGATTGAGCGGCTCGACAGCGCGCAAATTGCCAATGCCCACGTCAACGACATGGCTGGTGTCTGGCAGCATCCGCAACTCAAGGCCCGGGAGCGCTGGACTCAGGTGGAAAGCCCCGCTGGCCTGTTGCCAGCCTTGCTCCCGCCCGGCCGCAACAACGCCTTCTCGCCACGTATGGATGGCGTGCCTGGGCTCGGCCAACACACCGACAGCGTGCTTGCAGAGCTGGGCCTGAACCCGGCCGTCATTGAACAACTGCGTGAGCAGGGTGCGGTTTGACCTGCGCTTGAGCGATAGAAAGGATAGAAAACCATGAGCCTGCGTACTGTTCGCACAGCCTTATTTGTACCCGCTTCGCGTCCGGAGCGTATTCCCAAAGCGCTTGCGGTTGGCGCTGACGCGGTAATTGTCGACCTTGAAGATGCGGTAGAGGAAAGTCTCAAGGAGCAAGCGCGGGAGAACCTGAGTGCGTTTTTGAGCAGCCAGCCTGATGCACGAGTTCTGGTGCGTATCAATGCGCCGAACCATTGCGCTCATGCGGCGGATCTAGCCCTTTGCGCACGGCATGATGGCGTCATCGGTGTGCTGCTGCCCAAGGTTGAAAGCGCAGACCAAGTTGCTCGTGTGCAGGCGTGCAATAAACCGGTATGGCCGATTATTGAAAGCGCTGCAGGCTTATACGCACTGCCAGAAATCGCCCGTGCACACGGCGTTGAGCGCTTGTCGTTTGGCGGCCTGGATTTGGGACTCGACTTGGGTTTGGACTCTGCAACTGCCGCCGCAGGCAGAATTCTTGATCAGGCGCGATATGCGATTTTATTGCACTCACGCCTTGCGCAGTTGGCGCCACCGCTGGATACCGTGTTTCCGGCCATTAATGACCAAGCAGGCTTGGCTCGCGTTGCTCGCGACGCCAGCGATATGGGCTTTGGTGGCGTGCTGTGCATTCACCCCACGCAAGTGGCGGTAGTGCACCAAGCACTCATGCCGGATGCCGATGCGCTGGCTTGGGCGCAGCGCGTCATGAGTGGCGCAGAGCAGGGCGCGGGTGTGTTTGTGGTCGATGGCCAGATGGTCGATGCACCTGTTCTGGGTCATGCTAGGCGGTTGCTTGAGCGCGCCGGTATCAAAATCTAACCCCTGAAAATTTATCGGGCCCAAGCGTTGCTGGCTTGGGTTCTGTCTCAGCGACTAATCGTATTCGGCGACTGAGACAACGGTTTCTTCCATGACAAAAATAAGAGGCAAGACCATGTATAAATTTCCTGCTAAGGCGCTGCTATGCGCTGTTTCATTGTCGGCATCGGTCGTCATGTCTGGGCTTGCTCAGGCGGCTGACCCGATCATTATCAAATTCTCGCATGTCGTGGCGGACAGTACGCCAAAGGGTCAGGGCGCTTTGCTGTTCAAAAAGCTGGTGGAAGAGCGCCTGCCGGGCAAAGTCCAGGTTCAGGTTTATCCAAACTCGTCCTTGTACGGCGACGGTAAAGAGATGGAGGCGCTCTTATTGGGCGATGTGCAAATGCTGGCGCCATCTCTGGCCAAATTCGAGCAGTACTCCAAGCCCATTCAAATTTTTGATTTACCCTTTCTGTTCGACAACCTGGCTGCCGCCGATCGCTTTCAAAGCAGCCCGGAAGGTAAAGGCCTGCTGAAGTCGATGGAAAGCAAGAACATTACCGGTTTGGCCTATTGGCACAACGGCACCAAGCAACTCTCGGCCAATAAACCTCTACGTGTGCCCGGTGATGCGCGCGGGCTGAAGTTCCGCGTGCAAGCTTCCGCTGTGCTTGAAGAGCAGTTCAAGGCGATCAGAGCCAACCCACGCAAGATGAGTTTTGCTGAGGTTTATCAAGGCCTGCAAACCGGTGTAGTCAACGGCACTGAAAACACTTGGTCCAACTACACCAGTCAGAAGGTCAACGAAGTACAGAAATACATGACTGAATCGGATCACGGTCTGATCGATTACATGGTGATCACCAACACCAAATTCTGGAACGATTTACCTGCTGATATTCGTACCCAGCTCGATGAAATCATGGGGGAAGTGACCGTAGCAGTGAACAAACAAGCCAGTGATTTGAATGAGCGCGCCAAGCAGGAAATTATCGACTCTGGCACCACTGAGGTCATCACCCTGACGCCTGAGCAACGGGCTGAATGGCGAGTGGCGATGAAGCCGGTGTGGCAGAAGTTCGAAGGCCAGATTGGTGCCGACTTGATTCAAGCGGCTGAGGCTTCAAACGGGCAGTAAGGATTTCGCCCAAACATGAAAAAGGCTGGCAGATCACCTCTGCCAGCCTTTTTCATGCGTATGAAACGCAGCGCCCTGATGGTTGTGTGCGTGTTAAATCCGAACTGTAAATCACCCAAGGCGCTAGCACCTGCAAAGGACTGTTGCCCGGCCGGTCATAATTACCGCCTGCACAGTAAACGGCGCGCCAACACGGGCTCGGTTGGCGCTTTGCAGTATTGCGTTCGCAAGTGCCTTACTTAGCTGGCGTTTTCCATCCACTTCGGCTTGGGATAGCGGCGGTCAGACTTTCCGGCTTTGAGGATCGCGCCGGGCACATCGTGGCCCAGTAATTCCGGCAGGGTGGCTGCGGCGGCGAGCAGGGCATCGAGGTCGACGCCGGTGTCGAAGCCCATGCGCTGGAACATGTGCACCAGATCTTCCGTACAAATATTGCCGCTGGCACCTGGCGCGTAGGGGCAGCCGCCGAGGCCGCCAAGCGAGGCGTCGAAGCGGTCTACGCCGGCATTCAGTGCCGCGATTGCGTTGGCCAGGCCCATGCCCCGGGTGTTGTGGAAGTGCAGGGTGAAAACGGTTTCTGGCCAGCGGGTCAATGCTTCCCGGCTGATGCGCTCAACTTGCGCCGGGTCGGCTATGCCGGTGGTGTCGCACAGCGTGACGCCCTGCACGCCGATGTCGGTGAGCTTTTGTATCAGCTCATACACCCGTGACTCGGCAACATCGCCCTCAAACGGGCAGCCGAATGTGGTCGACAGCGAGGCATTGATAAATACGCCGCTGCCACGCGTGACCTCGATGATTTCCTTGAACTGTTGCAAAGACTGCTCGGGCGTCATGCGCAGGTTTGCCAGGCCGTGGGTGTTGCTGGCGGACATGACCAGATTGATTTCATCAACCTGACACGACAGCGCGCGCTCGCAGCCGCGCACGTTGGGCACCAATACCGTGTATTCCACGCCCGGTATGCGTTGAATGCCGCGCATCACTTCTTCTGCGTCACGCAGGTTGGGAATCGCTTTGGGCGAGGTGAATGAGGTGACCTCAACCTTGGCCAGGCCGGTGTGCGAGAGATAATCGATCAGCGCGATCTTGTCTTCGGTGGCAACAAAATTGGGTTCAATCTGGAAGCCATCACGGGTGGCTACATCCTGGATATACAGACGCTTAGTCATCACGATTCCTTAAATAATGCCGCGTTCGCGCAAGCCCTGACGCTGCTCACCGGTCAGGCCCAGGCCTGCCAATACATCATCGGTGTGCTCGCCAAGTGCCGGACCGCCAGTGCCGATGCGGCCCGGTGTGCGGCTTAATTTGGGTAATACGCCAGGGACTTTTAACGGGCCTGCGGCGGTTTGCACGGTCTCGATCATGTTGCGCGCGAGATAGTGTGGGTCGCTGACGATGTCGGCAGCGGTGTATGGGAAACCGGCCGGTACGCGTGCCTCATTGAGTGCATCGAGCACTTGCTGGCGGCTGCGCTGGGAGGTCCATTGGGCAATAGCCTCGTCGATCATGGCGGCGTGTTCGCTGCGTCCGTCGTTATGCTCAAGGCGCGGATCATTGGCGAGGTCGGCACGCTCAATCAGCAGCATCAAGCGCTTGTAGATGCTGTCGCCGTTGCCTGCGATCAGCACATAACTGCCGTCGTTGCACGGGTAGGAGTTGGATGGCGTGATGCCGGGCAGGGCGCTGCCGGCGGGTTCGCGTACATAGCCAAAGGCGTCGTATTCGGGGATCAGGCTTTCCATCATGGCGAACACTGACTCGTACAGCGCCACATCAATGTACTGGCCCAGACCGCTGCGTTGACGCTCTTGCAGGGCCAGCAAAATACCGATAACGCCGTACAGCGATGACAGCGAATCGCCGATGCTGATGCCGACGCGCACTGGCGCTTGCCCCGGATAGCCCGACAAATGCCGCAGCCCGCCCATGGCTTCGCCGATAACGCCAAAGCCGGGCAAGTCGCGGTATGGGCCGGTCTGGCCGTAGCCTGAAATTCGCAGCATGATCAGTTTGGGGTTGATGGCCGAAAGCTGCTCCCAGCCAAGGCCCCAGCCTTCGAGTGCGCCGGGGCGGAAGTTCTCAATCAGAATATCCGCTTCGCTGATCAGTTTGCGCACGATCTCCTGACCTTCCGGCTCTTTAAGGTTGAGCGTGAGCGACTGTTTGTTGCGTGACTGCACGTGCCACCAGAGTGAGGTGCCGTCTTTGATTTTGCGCCACTTGCGCAGTGGGTCGCCGACCTTAGGCGGTTCGATCTTGATCACTTGTGCGCCAAACTCGCCGAGCAGTTTGCTGGCGAATGGGCCGGCGATCAGCTGCCCCATCTCAACCACTTTCAAACCTTGCAGCGCCATCGGACTCACATTCAATTCTGTCATGGGGTGCCTCAACCGAGTTGCCTTATCGTTATGGCTGCAGAATTACTCAGCTCCGGGCTTCGAACAATTGATTAATCAACAAGCCTGACTTCGTATCCCGCGAAGTGCTTTTGTGAGAGCCTTGTCCCGATCAGACCAGCGTGTTTGCCCGCACGCCGTTGTCGAACCACGCAAAAGGAGGGCCGTTGCCATGCGCCGTATCGACTTTGTAACGCTGAAAATCTTTATCGCGATTGCCGATGAGCGCAGCCTGACCAAGGCCGCCGAGCGTGAGCATCTGGCCCTGGCTGCTGTGAGTAAGCGCGTCAGCGACCTCGAAAGCCAGCTGGGTATCACCTTGCTCTATCGACAGCCCAAGGGCGTTGAACTGACGCCCGCCGGGCATGCGCTGCTGCACCATGCGCGCAATGTGATGGACAACATCGAGCAAATGAATGCCGACCTCAGCGAGTTCAGTGACGGGGTCAAAGGGCACGTGCGGATTCACGCCAACACCTCGGCCGTGATTGAGTTCCTGCCCGAAGACTTGAGCACGTTCACTCACTTGCATCCGCAGGTGAAAATCGACCTTGAGGAACGCGTCAGCAGCGAAACCATTCGCGCCGTGCGTGAGGGCCTGACCGACATCGGCATCTTCGCAGGCCACGTGCCGGCCGAGGATTTACAGGTTTTCAGCTATCGCCATGATCAGCTGGTGCTGGTCACACCGCGCGATCATCCACTGGCATCGCGCGGTTGCGTCGCTCTGCGCGATGCGGTCGGTTATGACTTTATTGGCTTGCAGCAAGACGCCTCCCTGCACAGTTTGCTGCAGCACTCGGTGCATCACCTTGGGGTGTCGCTGCGCTTGCGTATTCAGGTGCGCAGCTTTGAGGCGATCTGCAGGATGATCCACACCGGCATGGGCATTGGTGTGTTGCCAGAGATTGCCGTGCGCACCTATTTGCCTGCGCTCAATGTGCAGGTGGTGAACCTCAGTGATGACTGGGCGCGGCGCGAAATGAAGATTGCCGTACGCAGTGTTGATGCGCTCTCAGTCACGGCCAGGCAAATGCTCGAACACCTGAGCAGCAGTGAGGCACGCGCTGGCGAATTGGCTTTGCCTTCGTCAATGCCGAAGGCTTGATTCCTCAAATGCGAATTTCAGTTGTGCTATCGGCGCGTTAGAGTCCAGCCGTCGATGAAGCGCTGAGTTCCTGTTACTGGGTGTTCGCCGTTTCAACGCTCAGACAAAAATAATAGGAGCTCCCCATGAAGTATCCGTCTGTCCGTCGCGCCTTACTCAGTCTTGCCACCGGTATCGCCCTGTTTGGCGCAGTGGCTGCTCAGGCCGCAGACCCAATCCTGATCAAATTTTCCCACATCACTGCTGATAACACGCCGAAAGGCCAAGGCGCGCTGCTGTTCAAGAAGCTCGTCGACGAGCGCCTGTCCGGCAAAGTTGAGGTTCAGGTTTACGCCAACTCTTCGCTGTACGGTGACGGCAAGGAAATGGAAGCGCTGATGCTCAACGAGGTGCAAATGCTCGCGCCGGCGCCGTCCAAGCTTGAGCAGTACACCAAGCAACTGCAGTTGTTCGACATGATGTTCCTGTTCAACGACATGGCAGCAGCGCAACGCTTCCAGAACTCCGACAAGGGCAAGGCAATGCTCAAGTCGATGGAAGACAAAGGCATTACCGGCCTGGCTTTCTGGCTTAACGGCATGCGCCAGCTGACCGCCAATAAACCGCTGATCAAGCCCAGCGATGCGCGTGGTTTGAAGTTCCGCGTACAGCCTTCGGATTTGCAAGCCGCTCAATACAGCGCCTTGCGCGCAGTGCCGCGCAAGATGTCTTTCGCTGAGATTTATCAGGGCCTGCAGACCGGTGTGGTCAACGCTCAAGACAACCCCTGGTCGAATATTTACAGCCAGAAGTTCTTTGAAGTGCAGAAGTACATGATCGAATCCGATCACGCCATCGGCAACTATGTACTGATCACCAATACCAAGTTCTGGAACAGCTTGCCTGCAGATATTCGCAGCCAGCTCGAAGAGATTGTTGCCGAGGTCACCACTGAGGTGAACAAGCAGGCGGCCGACGTTAACGAGAAAGCCAAGCAGGCGATCATTGCTTCCGGCAAGGTCGAGATGATCAAACTGACCCCAGAGCAACGCGATGCGTGGCGTGATGCCGTGCGCCCGGCGTGGAAGAAGTTTGAGGCTAATATCGGCGCTGACGTGATCGAGGCTGCTCAGGCCGCGAACCAGGCGCAATAAACGCACCTTCACGACCGTTGCTGCGGCAGCGGTCGTCTTCCTGTTTACAGGCACCGACACATAGCAGGCTATTGATGGCCCCACGCAGGCTGCTCAATAAGCTGTGTTTATGGTCGGGGCCTGCTTTATTCGCTGCTTGTGCCTGCTTTGCCGGGCCCAAAAACACTCATTAGGCAGTGACGAATCCGGCATTTATCAATGGTGAATGTCGCGGCCTTGAGTGCTGGGTTAGAGTCCCAGCGCTTCCAAGGTTTAAACCAATAACAAGATAATCAGGAGATCGGCCCGTGAGCTTTATGCTGCGTGCATGGAATCATTTTGAGGAAGGCTTTATCGCCTTTCTGTTGGGTGCCATGACTCTGGTCACGTTTACCTACGTGATCCTCAATAACCTCTACACCTTGTTCTACAGCTGGGCAGACCACTGGCAAGGTGCAAGTGAGAGCCTGTTTTCGATTGGCGATCATATTCTCGGCATGGCCCAGGCCATGACCTGGAGCATTGCGCTGACCAAGGCGCTGTTTGCCTGGCTGATCTTTTTTGGTCTGGCTTACGGTGTGCGCACCGCGGGCCATATCGGCGTCGATGCGCTGGTAAAACTGGCGCCGCGGCCCATTCAGCGTTGCATTGGAATCATTGCCTGCATCGCCTGCCTGACTTACGCCGGCATGATCGCAGTCGGCAGCTTTGACTGGGTCGAAGCCTTGTTCACAGCCGGTATTGGTGCAGAAGACCTCGGCCATTACGGCATCAAACAGTGGCATATCGCGGCCATCGTACCGTTTGGCTACGCGATGGTATTTATCCGTTTCTTCGAAATCTTCGTGCGAATTCTGCGTAACGAGCAGACCGGCCTCGGCCTGGCTGATGAAGCCGCCGATGCGCTGAAACTGAAAGAACACGAGGCGCAAAAATAATGACCATTCTGTTCCTGTTTGCCGCGCTGTTCGCGCTGATGTTCATCGGCGTGCCGATTGCGGTTTCGCTGGGCCTCGCCGGCTCGGTGACGATTATGTTGTTCAGCCCGGACTCGGTCCGCTCGCTGGCCATCAAGCTGTTTGAAACGTCCGAACACTACACGCTGCTGGCGATCCCGTTCTTCCTGCTCTCCGGCGCATTCATGACCACCGGCGGCGTGGCCAAGCGCCTGATTGACTTTGCCAACGCCTGCGTCGGCCACATCCGTGGCGGTCTGGCTATTTCGGCCGTTATGGCGTGCATGCTGTTCGCCGCGTTGTCTGGTTCCTCACCGGCGACCGTTGCCGCAGTTGGTTCGATTGCGATCGCCGGCATGGTGCGCTCGGGTTATCCGCAAGCGTTCGGCGCCGGTATCGTCTGTAACGCCGGTACGCTGGGTATTTTGATTCCGCCGTCGATTGTGATGGTGGTCTACGCCGCTGCAACCGAGCAATCGGTCGGCAAGCTGTTCATGGCCGGTGTTATTCCGGGTCTGTTGCTGGGCCTTGCGTTGATGCTGGCGATTTACATTGTCGCGCGCAAAATGAATCTGCCTGCACAGCCGCGCGCCACCGTACGCGAGTTCCTCACGGCTGCGCGCAAAGCCATCTGGGGCTTGCTTTTGATGGTAGTGATTCTCGGCGGGATCTACTCGGGCATGTTCACCCCGACCGAGGCTGCCGCCGTAGCCGCGGTGTACGCAGGCTTTGTCGCGCTGTTTGTCTATAAAGACCTGACCTTCCGCGAATGCCCAAAGGTGCTGCTCGACTCCGGCAAGCTGACCATCATGCTGATGTTCATCATTGCCAACGCCATGCTGTTTGCTCACGTGCTGACCACCGAGCAAATCCCGCAGACCATTACCGCGTGGGTGATCGAAGCCGGCCTGCAGCCGTGGCAGTTCCTGCTGGTGGTGAACATCGTGCTGCTGATAGCCGGGGCGTTCATGGAGCCTTCGGCGATCATCCTGATTCTGGCGCCGATCCTGTTCCCGATTGCGGTGGAGCTGGGCATCGACCCGATCCATCTGGGCATCATCATGGTGGTGAACATGGAGATCGGATTGATAACCCCGCCGGTGGGCCTGAACCTGTTCGTGACCTCGGCGGTGACCGGTATGCCGCTGACTCAGGTTATCCGCGCTGCCTGGCCGTGGCTGATGCTGCTGCTCGGCTTCCTGATGGTGATCACCTACATCCCGGCTGTTTCAATGGCGCTGCCAAACTGGCTGGGCATGAATTGACCCATTGAGTAGCCACTTGCGCAAATGACAACGCGGGCAGGCTAAACCATGCCCGCGTTGTCATTTTTGCTTGTGCGATTGGCGCGCCCTGCGTTACAAAAATTTTCTGATGGTTAAACCTCTGGCGCGACCATGGTCTAAGTCCGTTAAGACCATGGTCGAATGGCCTGCCGTGTGGCTGTTGGTCACACAATGGGGCATATAAAAATAACTAATCCATTCTCAGATTGAGGTGATTTTGATGAGCGCTGCGTCTTTATATCCTGTTCGTCCGGAAGTGGCGGAAAACACGCTGACTGATGAAGCAACCTATAAGGCCATGTACCAGCAGTCGGTGATCAACCCGGACGGTTTCTGGCGTGAGCAGGCCCAACGCATCGAATGGATCAAGCCATTCACCAAGGTCAAACAGACTTCATTCGACGATCACCACGTGGACATCAAGTGGTTCGCTGACGGCACGCTGAACGTGTCCGCCAACTGCCTGGACCGTCATCTTGAAGAGCGTGGCGATCAGGTCGCAATCATCTGGGAAGGGGATGATCCTTCCGAACAACGCAACATTACCTACCGCGAACTGCACGAGCAGGTCTGCAAATTTGCCAACGCCTTGCGCGGTCAGGACATCCATCGCGGCGATGTTGTGACTATCTATATGCCGATGATTCCGGAAGCGGTTGTGGCCATGCTGGCCTGTACCCGCATCGGCGCGGTGCACTCCGTGGTTTTCGGTGGCTTCTCGCCGGAAGCACTGGCCGGTCGCATTATCGACTGCAAATCCAAGGTGGTAATCACCGCCGATGAAGGCCTGCGCGGCGGCAAGCGTGTAGCGCTGAAAGCCAACGTCGACGATGCGCTGACCAACCCTGAAACCTCCAGCGTGCAGAAGATCATTGTCTGCAAGCGCACGGGCGGCAACATCAAGTGGAACCAGCATCGCGACGTCTGGTACGAAGACCTGATGAAGGTTGCCGGTAACTACTGCGCGCCAAAAGAGATGGGCGCCGAAGAGCCGCTGTTCATTCTTTACACCTCGGGTTCTACCGGTAAGCCGAAAGGCGTGCAGCACACCACCGGCGGCTATCTGGTGTATGCGGCGCTGACCCATGAGCGTGTATTCGATTACAAGCCGGGTGATATTTACTGGTGCACCGCTGATGTGGGCTGGGTGACTGGTCACAGCTACATCGTTTATGGCCCGCTGGCCAATGGCGCGACCACGCTGCTGTTTGAAGGTGTGCCGAATTATCCGGACATCACCCGCATGGCGAAAATCATCGACAAGCACAAGGTCAATATCCTCTACACCGCGCCAACCGCTATCCGCGCGATGATGGCCGAAGGCCCGGCTGCGGTAGAAGGTGCTGACGGTTCGAGCCTGCGCCTGCTGGGCTCGGTCGGTGAGCCGATCAATCCGGAAGCCTGGAACTGGTACCACACCACTGTCGGTAAAGAGCGTTGCCCGATTGTCGATACCTGGTGGCAGACCGAAACCGGCGGCATTCTGATCAGCCCACTGCCGGGTGCTACTGCGCTGAAGCCGGGTTCGGCAACGCGTCCGTTCTTTGGTGTGCAACCAGCACTGGTCGACAACCTGGGCAACCTGCTGGACGGCGCGACCGAGGGCAATCTGGTCATCATCGATTCGTGGCCGGGTCAGGCCCGCACCTTGTACGGTGACCATGATCGTTTCGTGGATACCTACTTCAAGACCTTCCGTGGCATGTACTTCACCGGTGACGGTGCGCGTCGCGACGAAGACGGTTACTACTGGATTACCGGTCGCGTGGACGATGTTCTCAACGTTTCCGGCCACCGCATGGGCACCGCCGAAATCGAAAGCGCGATGGTTGCGCACCCGAAAGTGGCCGAGGCTGCCGTGGTTGGCGTGCCGCACGACATCAAGGGGCAGGGCATCTACGTTTACGTAACGCTCAACGGCGGCGAAGAAACCACCGAGCAATTGCGTCAGGAACTGAAGAACTGGGTGCGTAAGGAGATTGGTCCGATTGCCTCGCCAGACGTTATTCAGTGGGCGCCAGGCCTGCCGAAAACGCGTTCCGGCAAGATCATGCGACGCATCCTGCGCAAAATCGCCACCGGTGAGTACGACGCACTGGGCGATATCTCGACCCTTGCCGATCCGGGTGTTGTTCAGCACCTGATCGACACTCACAAGGAAATGACCAGCGCCTGCGCCTGATCACCTCCTGATTAAACCAACGCCCGGCTCTTGAGTCGGGCGTTGTTGTTTCCGGGGTTGCCTGGCTCGGACTGAGCTCGTGCGGTTAGGCGGCTGTTAGGTAACAAAGGCCTGAAACGGGTGGGCCAAAATGGAACACTTTGCCCCGGCTTGCGACAAAATGGGGCGTGCTCTAAAATGATTTTTCAGGCATAGGCCGCATCATTACTGCGGTCTGTGAATGTTGGCGTGATAGTTGCCTTGTTAATAGGTTATGCTTGATGTTTCTGGAAGCACGTTCGCCTGCTTCTGTCAATAAGCCCTCGCGGGCGCCTAGACCCTTTTGTAATTACTTGTCGCATTGAGGAAATATCGACTTTCGGCCTGCCGATAGAATGCCGCTCACCCAGCTTGAGCCGTTTATGGCCTGCGCAATGCGCACAGGCGTCGCGACTCTCTACAATTCATGCATGGCTGGATGCAGATAAACAAGCCACATATTCACTGCCAAACGAAGCCCCCCATACGAAGGAGTCACAAGATGAAGAAGATTGCACTTCTCGGCGCATTGGCGCTATCCGTGTTGTCGTCAATGGCCATGGCCGAAGACGCCAAAACCCTGCGCATTGGTATTGAAGCGGCTTACCCTCCGTTTGCGTTCAAAACTCCGGAAGGCAACATCACCGGTTTTGACTACGACATCGGCAATGCCCTGTGTGAAGAGATGCAGGTCAAGTGTAAGTGGATCGAGCAAGAGTTCGACGGCCTGATCCCGGCTTTGAAAGTTCGCAAGTTCGACGCTGTACTGTCCTCAATGACCATCACCGAAGACCGTCTGAAGTCGGTCGACTTCTCGAAAAAGTACTACCACACCCCAGCCAAGCTGGCGATGAAAGCGGGTACCGAGATCAAAGATCCGTTGACTGATCTCAAAGGCAAGAAAGTCGGCGTGCAGCGCGCCTCGATCTATGACCGTTACGCTACCGACGTACTGGCCCCGGCCGGTGTTGAAGTGGTTCGTTACAGCTCGCAGAATGAAATCTTCCTTGACCTGACTGCTGGCCGCCTGGATGCCACGCTGGCTGACGCTGTCAATATCGACGACGGCTTCCTCAAGACCGACGCCGGTAAAGGCTTCGCGCTAGTAGGCCCGGACTTCAACGAGAAGAAGTACTTCGGTGAAGGCGCAGGCATTGCAGTACGCAAGGGCGATACCGCTCTGGCCGACAAGATTACTGCTGCAATCGCTGGCATTCGCGCCAACGGTAAGTACAAAGAAGTGCAGGACAAGTACTTCGATTTCGACGTTTACGGCGAGTAAGCGTTACGCATGAGTGGGCTCAGTGTTTGCACGCGCAGCCCATTCAATGCGGTGCCGTCAGGCCGGCATTTTCCAGCACTGCGTGGCAATTGCAGTGTTTGCCGGCTGACTTCTACCCACCCGAATTTTGTTTGATTGGCCTCTCTGCCAGTCAATCCGACCGTTCTCTGGCGCCGTCTGGCGCTTGCTTGAGGTAATCAGAGCATGCTGAATGGCTATGGTTCGACCATTCTCGATGGAGCTTGGCTCACCCTGGTGTTGGCGCTGACTTCAATGGCAGTCGCAACGTTTCTGGGGCTGGTGGGCGCAGCCTTTCGGTTATCGCCCATCAAGTGGCTGGCATTCCTCGGCGAAACCTACGCGACAGTTGTGCGCGGGATTCCTGATCTGGTTTTGATTCTGCTGATCTTTTACGGCGGCCAGGACATGGTCAACCGTCTGGCCCCAATGTTTGGCTATGAGGATTACATCGACATCAATCCGTTCATGGCCGGCGTCTTCACCATGGGCTTCATCTTCGGGGCTTATCTGTCCGAGACCTTTCGCGGTGCATTCATGGCGATCCCCAAGGGCCAGTCCGAGGCGGGCATGGCGTATGGCATGAGTTCGGCCAAGGTGTTTTTCAGAATCCTCGTGCCGCAGATGATCCGTTTTGCAATCCCCGGTTTCACCAATAACTGGCTGGTATTGACCAAGGCGACTGCGCTGATTTCTGTGGTTGGCCTGCAAGACATGATGTTCAAGGCCAAGAGTGCTGCTGACGCCACGCGTGAGCCATTCACCTTTTACCTGGCTGTTGCCGGGCTGTATCTGGTGCTCACGAGTGTGTCGCTGTTAGCGCTGCGCTTCCTCGAAAAACGCTACTCGGTCGGCACCAAAGCCGCTGACCTGTGAGCCGGAGGATCGACTGATGATTTTCGATTACAACGTCATTATCGACAGTTTGCCGCTGTACTTCGGCGGTGTACTGGTCACCATCAAGCTGCTGCTGATCTCGCTGGCGCTGGGTTTGGCGATGGCCATTCCGCTGGGCTTGATGCGAGTTTCCAAGGCGGTCTGGCTGAATTTCCCGGCCTGGCTGTATACCTACGTGATTCGCGGCACGCCGATGCTGGTGCAGCTGTTCCTGATCTATTACGGGTTGGCGCAGTTCGAGTCGGTGCGTGAATCCGCGCTCTGGCCGTATCTGTCGAACGCCACGTTCTGTGCTTGCCTGGCCTTTGCCATCAACACCAGCGCCTACACCGCCGAGATTCTGGCGGGCAGCCTCAAGGCCACGCCGCACGGTGAAATCGAAGCAGCCAAAGCCATGGGCATGTCGCGGTTCAAACTGTACAAGCGCATCTTGCTGCCTTCGGCATTGCGCCGGGCGCTGCCGCAGTACAGCAACGAAGTGATCATGATGCTGCACACCACCAGTCTGGCGTCGATCGTGACCCTGATCGATATCACTGGTGCAGCGCGTACGGTTAGCTCGCAGTATTACCTGCCGTTCGAGGCGTTTATCACGGCAGGTGTTTTCTACCTCTGCCTGACCTTCATTCTGGTGCGCCTGTTCAAGCGCGCCGAATTGCGCTGGCTGGCCTACATGGCCCCGCGCAAGTCCTGAGGAGTAACGCATGCAGCGTATTGATCATGTATTGCCGTGGAGTACACCCGGCACTGAGCGCCGTCTGACGGTACTGCGTTATGGCAGTGGCGAGCGCAAGGCTTACATTCAGGCCTCTTTGCACGCCGATGAGTTGCCGGGCATGCGGGTCGCGGTCGAGTTGCGTCGCCGCCTGCGTGAGCTTGAAGAGCAGGGGCGCTTGCTTGGCGTCATCGAACTGGTGCCGGTAGCCAACCCAATCGGCCTGGAACAGATGGTTCAGGGTCAGCATCAAGGCCGTTTCGAACTGTCGAGCGGCAAGAACTTCAACCGTGACTTTGCCGATCTGGCCGAGTTGATCGGGCCGGCGTTGCAGGGCCACGTGGGCAGCGATGAAGCGGCCAATACGGCGCTAATCCGCAGCAGCATGCGCGCTGTTCTGGATGCGCTTGAGCCCGCCGCATCGGCGCTGGAAGGCATGCAGCGGCTGTTGTTGCGCCACGCCTGCGACGCCGATGTGATGCTCGATCTGCATTGCGACTTTGAAGCTGCTGTACACCTCTACGGGATTCCGCAGCAGTGGCCGGCGCTACGCTCTCTGGCCGCGCGGCTTGAGGCGGGTACGGTGTTGCTGGCGGAAGACTCCGGCGGCTCATCATTCGATGAAGCCTGCTCTGCGCCGTGGTTGCGACTGGCGCAGCGCTTCCCGGATGCGGCCATTGCGCCGGCATGCCTGTCGACCACCGTCGAGCTGGGCGGCATGGACAACACCGATGCGCACAAGGCGCGGGAATACGCTGAGGCGATTCTGGCGTTTCTGGCTGAACAAGGCCTGATCAGTGGTGAATGGCCTCAAGCGCCGCAAGCGTGCTGCGATGCAGTGCCTTTCAGCGGCACTGAGCTGCTGTTTCCGCCGCACTGTGGTGTGGTCAGCTTCTTTCACAAGGCCGGCGAATACGTCGAAGCCGGTACACCGATATTCGAAGTTCTGGACCCGCTGGATGATAACGGTACGATTGTTTGTGCTGGCACATCCGGGGTTTTGTTTGCGATAGAGCGCATGCGTTTTGCGCAGCCTGGACGCTGGTTGGCCAAGGTGGCCGGACATCAATCTATCCGTCAGGGCCGCTTGCTCAACGACTGATTCACTGCATTCGAGAGTCGACACCATGTACAAACTGGAAGTCCAAGATCTGCACAAACGCTACGGCAGCCATGAAGTGCTCAAGGGCGTTTCGCTCGCGGCAAAGGCAGGCGACGTCATTAGCATCATCGGTTCCAGCGGTTCCGGTAAGAGTACGTTCCTGCGTTGCATCAACATGCTTGAGCAGCCGTATGGCGGCAAAATCCTGCTCAACAATGAAGAGCTGAAACTGGTTCCAAGCAAAGACGGTGCACTCAAGGCGGCTGATCCCAAGCAGTTGCAGCGCATGCGTTCACGTCTGGCGATGGTGTTTCAGCACTTCAACCTGTGGTCGCACATGAGCGCGTTGGAAAACGTTATCGAAGCGCCGGTTCACGTACTGGGCATGGCAAAGAAAGAGGCGCTGGAAAAGGCCGAGCATTACCTCAATAAAGTGGGGGTGGCGCACCGCAAAGACGCTTATCCGGCGCACATGTCCGGCGGCGAGCAGCAGCGTGTGGCTATTGCCCGTGCATTGGCAATGGAGCCTGAGGTTATGCTGTTCGATGAGCCAACCTCGGCACTTGATCCGGAGCTGGTAGGCGAAGTGCTCAAGGTCATGCAAGACCTCGCGCAGGAAGGTCGCACCATGGTGGTGGTGACTCACGAAATGGGCTTCGCCCGTGAAGTCTCCAATCAGCTGGTGTTCCTGCACAAGGGCGTCGTTGAGGAGCGGGGTGATCCGCGCGAAGTGTTGGTTAATCCGCAATCTGAGCGGCTCCAGCAGTTTCTTTCCGGTAGCCTTAAATAAGTGGCATCAGGGAGACAGTCGACTCGCACGGAGCGCTTAGGATTGAACAGGCCCGGCAGGTATTTGCGCCCTAACATGGTGCGAAATCAATGCCTTAAGGTTTTGTAACGCAGTACTATGCAACTCATCAGTTTGCCTGTGCAGGTTTGGCTGAGTTTTCCGGGCGTCGCCAAGGCGGCGCTTTTCCCTGATTAAGAGCACGAACTGCCCCAAATGAATGCCCATCGAATTGGCTTCCTGATCTGGCCCAGCACCAAAGCGCTGACCTTGGCACTGGCCGAGGAAGCGCTGCTGGTGGCCCAGCGCGTTCACCCTGAGGTTGTCTACGAACTGTGCTTTTTGCAGGCAGAACCGCCGGCCGAGAACAGCTGGAAAATGCCGGGTGAACCCTGGCAGGGCAAACTTGAAGGCTGCCAGCGGCTGTTTCTGCTGGCCGACGAGCCGCCTGCCAACCTGCACATGACGCTCTCCACTGCACTCAAACAGCAGGTGCGTGCGGGGTGTCTGGTTGGCGGTATCGCGGCCGGGGTTTATCCGTTGGCGCAACTGGGCTTGCTCGACGGCTATCGCGCTTCGGTGCATTGGCGCTGGCAGGATGATTTTTCCGAGCGCTATCCCAAGGTCATCGCCACCAGCCACTTGTTTGACTGGGATCGTGATCGCATGACGGCATGCGGCGGTCTGGCCGTGCTCGACCTGATGCTGGCCTTGCTGGCGCGCGATCACGGCGCTGAGCTTGCCGGTGCGGTGAGCGAAGAGTTGGTGGTGGAGCGGATTCGTGAAGGCGGCGAGCGCCAGCGCATTCCGCTGCAAAATCGCCTTGGCTCAAGCCATCCCAAGCTGACTCAGGCAGTTTTGTTGATGGAGGCGAACATTGAAGAGCCGCTGACCACCGACGAAATTGCCCAGCACGTGTGCGTCTCAAGGCGTCAGTTGGAGCGGATTTTCAAGCAGTACCTCAACCGCGTTCCCAGCCAGTATTACCTTGAACTGCGCCTGAACAAGGCGCGTCAGTTGCTGATGCAGACCAGTAAGTCGATCATTCAGATTGGCCTGTCGTGTGGCTTCTCGTCCGGCCCGCATTTCTCCAGCGCCTACCGCAATTTCTTCGGCGCAACGCCACGTGAAGATCGCAACCAGCGGCGCAACAACAGCCCATTCGAGCTGACTTCAACGCCCAACGAGCGCAGCTGATTTACAGCAGCTGCGCGCCGTTTGATCAAACCGGACCTTGCTCTGCTGCAGATGGCGGGCTGGAGGCGGGCTGATCCGCCTCACGCGGATAGAGCGGATTGCCGCAGCGATTGCAGAAGGCCGCGTTCGGCTCATGGCTGGGTTTCTTGCAGCTTGGGCATTCGCGCTCAAGGCCTTCACCGCCATTCATTGCGGTAGCCAGTTCGGCGGTAAATATGCCGGTGGGCACGGCGATAATCGAATAACCGGTAATCATCACCAGCGTCGAGAGAAACTGGCCCAGCGCGGTTTTCGGCACGATGTCGCCAAAGCCCACCGTGGTCAGGGTTACGACCGCCCAGTAAATCCCTTTGGGGATGCTGGTGAAACCATGCTCCGGGCCTTCAATCACGTACATCAGCGTTCCGAACACCGTCACCAGCACGGCAATGCAGGAGAAGAACACGATGATCTTCTGGCGGCTGCCGCGCAGGGCGGTCATCAAAAAATTGGCCTGGCGCAGGTAAGGGCTGAGCTTGAGTACGCGAAACACCCGCATCATCCGGATAACCCGCACGATGAGCAGGTATTGGGCGCTCGGGAACAGCAGAATCAGCAGGCCGGGCAAAATCGCCAGTAAATCGATCAGGCCATAGAAGCTGAAAATGTAGCGCAGAGGCTTTGGCGAGCAGTAAATACGCACCAGATATTCGGCGGCGAACAGGGCGGTAAACATCCACTCAAGCCCGGACATCAACGACTTGTATTGGCTGTGTACGCCTTGGATGCTGTCGAGCATCACCACCACAAGGCTGGCCAGAATGGTCACCAGCAAAATATTGTCGAAGCGCTGGCCGGCGGGGGTGTCGGTGAAAAAGATGATCCGGTAAATCCGGCGGCGCAAACTCAAATGGTTATCCATGTGCTGCTAGCGTGCTCCCTGTTGTCCGCGCTTAGATCAAGGCGGGTGAATCGGCGATTAGCCTAGGGAGTTTAGCCTGAGTGGCGACCTTGTTGCGCGCCGGACTTATTTAACCGGAGCGCAGTCGTTGGCACTTTGCTTGAGCAGTCGCTGGCTGGCCTTGAGCAACCAGCAGGCGAGAATGAAAGGCATGGTCAGCGCCGGGAGCCCCAGACTGCTGAATCCCGGCTGCAGCAGCAACGCCAGAACGATACCGATCACCGGCAGGCACGCGCCGCGATTAACCTGACTCACGGCGATGGCGGTTAACACTGCGTTGTAGCCGAATAGCCCGGCCAGCGCACTGTGCTGCTCCCAGCCTTGCAACAGGGCGAACGCCAGCCCCGCACTGGTGCCGATCAGCGCCCACAATGCCGCACGCCGATCGGCTATCAGCAGCCCCAAGAGCAGGCAAATCCCAGCCAGTGGACGGTCGATAAAAATCACTTGGCCCAATCCGCGTGCCACGGCGGACAGCGCGGTTGGCCAATTGAGCTGATGCGTTAAGTCTGCCGCGTTGGCTGTGGCTTCAAGTTGCAGAGGGCCAGCCAACTGCAGGACCAGCCAGCCGAGCAGGACAAACGGGCAGGTGAAGGCGGGGAGCCATTGGCGTTTGCGCATGCGCGCCATCCACGGCGCCAGCAGCAGGCTTGATGCCCCTGCGCTGAACATAATCAGCAGTGGGTTGAGTTGCGACCAGTTGAATTGGCTGGTGATCAGAATTCCCAGCAGGATGCCGTTGTAGCCATACAAACCCTGGCTAATGTCCGCCGCCGGGTAACCTCGGCGTTGCGCCGTGAGCATGCTGCAAAGCCCGCCAAGCAGTGCGCCGCCGAGCAAGTCGGGCGCGCCGGTGCACAGGGCCAACAGCACCAACAGGCCGCAGCGCGGATTGGCCTGTAAAAATATCTGGCTGAAACCGTTGAGCAGGGCGCGAAAACCGCTGAGGGTGTGTTCGGTAATGGGCTGCATCGAATGACTCGGCAACAGGCTCAATAAAAAACAGCGCCGACCGCAGATGCAGAAGGCGCCATAAAGATGCAGTCGCTGTTCGTGGAGCGATTGCCCGGGTTACGCCAAACGCCGATGCGTTTGGCGCATTCGTGCGCACGGTTAGTGCAAGGTTTCGATGCGCAGGCTGTTGGTGCTGCCCGGCTGCCCAAAAGGCTCGCCGGCGGTAATGACCACGGTGTCGCCACGTTTGGCCATGCCTTGCGCCTGAGCGATTTCCAGCGCGGTGGCGGTGACTTCCTCGACCTTGTGCAGGCGTTCGTTAACCACCGAATAAATGCCCCATGCCACTGTCAGGCGGCGCGCGGTGTGCAGGTTCGGGGTGAGACTGAGGATTGGCGCCTTGGGCCGTTCACGTGAGGCACGCAGGCTGGATGCGCCGGATTCGGTGTAGTTGACCAGCGCCGCCACCGGCAAAATTCCGCTGATGCGGCGTATGGCGCAGCTGATGGCATCGGAGCTGGTGGCCTCGGCTTGTGGGCGGCTGACGTCCAGCTGCGCCTGAAAATCCGGGCCGCTTTCAACCTGACGAATGATTTTGCTCATCATGCCCACAGCTTCCAGTGGGTACTCGCCGGAGGCGGTCTCTGCCGACAACATCACCGCGTCTGCGCCTTCGGCCACGGCATTGGCAACGTCGGTGACTTCGGCGCGGGTCGGCGCCGGGGAGAAGCGCATCGACTCCAGCATCTGCGTGGCGACAACCACCGGGCGGCCCAGTTGGCGGCAGGTGCGGATGATGTCTTTCTGGATGCGCGGCACGTTCTCGGCCGGCACTTCAACACCCAGATCGCCACGCGCGACCATGATTGCGTCGCACAGCGTGGCGATTTCTTCGAGGTGGGTCACCGCCGATGGCTTCTCGATCTTGGCCATCAGAAACGCCTTGCCCTGAATCAGTTCGCGTGCCTCGATGATGTCTTGCGGGCGTTGCACAAACGACAGCGCCACCCAGTCCACACCCAATTCCAGACCGAAGCTCAGGTCGCGGCGATCCTTCTCGGTTAGCGGGCTGAGTTGCAGAACGGCCTCGGGCACGTTAACGCCTTTGCGGTCCGACAACTCGCCGCCGGCAATCACCTCGGTATCAACCGCATCGCTGTGTTTGGCCGTCACTTGCAGGCGCAGGCGGCCATCGTCCAGCAACAGGCTCATACCCGGCTGCAGGGCTTCGATGATTTCCGGGTGCGGCAGATTTACGCGTTGGGCGTTACCCGGGGTTTTATCCAGATCCAGGCGCAAGCTGTCGCCGCGTTGCAGCATGACCTTGCCCTCCGCGAAGCGGCCAACGCGCAGTTTCGGGCCTTGCAGGTCCATCAGGATGCCGATGGGCTGGTTAAGTTGGCGCTCGACTTCACGCACCCAGTTGTAACGCTCGGCGTGATCGGCATGCTCGCCGTGGCTGAAGTTGAGGCGGAAAATGTTCACCCCGGCTTCGACCAGCTGGCGGATGTCGTCGATGGTTTTGATCGCCGGGCCCAGCGTGGCGAGGATTTTTACTTTCTTGTCAGCCGTCATGATGATGCTCTTGAAGTGATGGAATTCGGTGTGTGTGCGCCGCGCAGTTACTGCGCTTCGTTGCCGAGGATCAGCAGCGCACGGAAGTCGTTGACGTTGGTGCACGTCGGGCCGGTAACGATCAGCTCATCGAGTGCGGCGAAGTAGCCATAGCCGTTGTTGTTGTCCAGCTCATCACGCGCGCTGAGGTTCTGCAGGCCTGCCCGCGCATAACTGAACGGCGTCATGATCGCGCCCGCGTTGTCTTCGGAGCCGTCGATGCCATCGGTATCACCGGCAATGGCGTACACGCCGTCCAGCCCCTTGAGGCTTTCGGTGAGGCTCAGCAGGAACTCGGCATTACGCCCGCCACGGCCATTGCCGCGCACGGTCACCGTGGTTTCACCGCCAGAGAGAATCACGCATGGCGCCTTGATTGGCTGGCCGTGCAGCACGACTTGACGCGCAATACCAGCATGGACTTTGGCCACGTCACGCGCTTCGCCCTCAAGGTCGCCGAGAATCAGTACCGGCAGGCCGGCGGCTTGGACTTTGGCGGCGGCCGCCTCCAGCGATTGTTGCGGGGTCGCGATCAGCTGGAAGTGGCTACGCGCCAGGCACGGATCGCCGGGCTTGACCGTTTCTGAGCGCGGGTCTTGCAGCCATTTGCGCACGTTGACCGTGATTTCGATGTTGTAGCGAGCCAATATCGCCAGCGCCTCAACCGAAGTGCTCGGGTCTGCCACGGTCGGGCCAGAGGCAATCACCGTGGCCTCATCGCCAGGCACATCGGAAATGGCGTAGGTGTAAACCGTGGCGGGCCAACTAGCCTTGGCCAGACGGCCACCCTTGATCGCCGAGAGGTGTTTGCGCACGCAGTTCATCTCGGCAATGGTCGCGCCGGATTTCAGCAATGCTTTGTTGATCGCCTGCTTGTTTTGCAGGGTAATGCCTTCGGCGGGCAGGGCGAGCAGGGAAGAGCCGCCACCGGACAATAGGAAGATGACCCGGTCGCTTTCGCTCAGGTTGCTGACCAGCGCCAGTACGCGTTTGGCCACGCGCTCACCGGCATCATCAGGCACCGGATGGGCCGCTTCCACCACCTCGATCTTGCGGCAATCTGCGCCATGACCATAACGGGTCACCACCAGCCCGCTGACCTCGCCTTGCCATTCGCGCTCAATGACTTCAGCCATGGCGGCGGCGGCCTTGCCCGCGCCAATCACAATGACCCGGCCGCTGCGATCCGCCGGTAAATGATCGGCGAGAACGTGGCGTGGGTGCGCGGCATCAATGGCGGTATTGAACAGGTCGCGGAGCAGGGTTTGCGGGTCGAAGGACATGGCAGGCTCTCTTGTTGTTGGCGGCGGCCGCAGGGCATTGCAAAGGCAGCAAGGCGGTGGTGCTGGGCCGATTACAGTCCACAATTGCCGGTCTCGGCCGCTCTGGACTGGAATCGACCAACCCGTCAGACAGGCCGTGACACCGGCTGCCGGGAGGTCGAAAGGGGCATCAGATGGCGAGCCCAACCTACCTTGGGCACGCCACCTGATGTGTTGCTCTTGGCGTTACCGCGAGCGGGCCTTGCGGCTCGCCTGGCGGTACGCGCCGGTCTCAGTCCTTGCGGATCGAGAAGTTGGCCATGTGCTCAAGGCCTTTAACCAGTGCCGAGTGGTCCCAGTTGCTGCCACCGATAGCGGCGCAGGTGCTGAACACTTGCTGGGCGTTGGCGGTGTTCGGCAGGTTCAGGCCCAACTCGCGTGCGCCAGCCAGTGCCAAGTTGAGGTCTTTCTGGTGCAGGCTGATGCGGAAGCCCGGATCGAAGGTGCCTTTGATCATGCGTTCGCCGTGAACTTCGAGAATCTTCGAGCCAGCAAAGCCACCCATCAGTGCTTCACGCACCTTGGCAGGATCTGCGCCGTTCTTGGCCGCAAACAGCAGGGCTTCAGCGACGGCCTGAATGTTCAGGGCGACGATGATCTGGTTAGCCACTTTGGCTGTTTGGCCGTCGCCGTTGCCGCCAACGCGGGTAATGTTCTTACCCATCGACTGGAACAGCGGCAGGGCGCGTTCAAAGGCGTTCGGGCAACCCCCGACCATGATCGACAGGGTTGCTGCCTTGGCGCCCACTTCGCCGCCGGAAACCGGTGCGTCGAGGTAAGCCGCGCCAGTGGCTTTGATCTTGTCAGCGAAGGTTTTGGTCGCGCTTGGCGAGATCGAGCTCATGTCGATCACCACCTTGTTCGGGCCTACACCTTCGGCAACGCCTTCGCTGCGGAACAGCACGTCTTCTACGTGCGGGGTATCCGGCACCATGACGATAATGAATTCGGCTTCCTGCGCGACTTCCTTCGGGTTGGCCAGCGCGATGGCGCCTGCTGCGACCAGATCATCCGGTGCGGCGTCGTGGTGGGTGGAGAGAAACAGTTGATGACCTGCTTTTTGCAGGTTCTCGGCCATAGGCTTGCCCATGATGCCGGTGCCGATAAAACCAATCTTAGCCATGTTAATGCTCCTTAAATCGCGTTGTGCGCTTTCATCCAGCCGAGGCCGGCAGCGGTGGTGGTGGCAGGCTTGTATTCGCAGCCAATCCAGCCCTGGTAGCCAATGCGGTCCAGGTGTTCGAACATGAAGCGGTAGTTGATCTCACCAGTGCCCGGCTCGTTGCGGCCCGGGTTGTCGGCGAGTTGTACGTGGTTGATCACAGCCAGGTTGTCCGCCACGGTACGGGCCAGATCACCTTCCATGATTTGCATGTGATAGATGTCGTATTGCAGGTACAGATTGCTGCTTGCGACCTTGTCGCGAATCGCCAGCGCCTGCGCTGTGGTGTTCAGGTAGAAGCCCGGAATGTCGCGGGTGTTGATCATTTCCATGACCAGCTTGATCCCGGCCGCCTCGAGTTTTTCGGCGGCAAACTTCAGGTTGTCGACGAAGGTTTTCTCGATGGTTGCGCAGTCATAGCCTTGCGGGCGAATACCGGCCAGGCAGTTGATCTGGGTATTGCCCAGAACCTTGGCGTAGGCGATTGCGGTGTCTACACCGGCGCGGAATTCTTCAACCCGGTCCGGGTGGCAGGCGATACCGCGAGAGCCGCTGGCCCAGTCGTCGGCAGGCAGGTTGAACAGCACCTGCTCAAGCTTGTTGCTGTCGAGTTGTGCTTTGATTTCGGTGGCTGGGAAGTCATACGGAAACAGGTATTCAACACCGCTGAAACCTGCGTCGGCAGCAGCGGCGAAGCGATCCATGAAGTCCACTTCGGTGAACAGCATGGACAAGTTGGCAGCGAAACGAGGCATAAAATGCTCCTTGAAAGTGGGGTGGATAGCGCAAAGCACAGTCAACACAGGTGGCATTGAGTACTTTACGGTTGCACCCGGCGGCCGCCCCCGGAAGGACGGCCAGCCAGCGTTGAATCAATCCAGCAAAGCGATGGCAGACGGGGCATCGGCGCCGCGTGCAGCGAGTTCTTCAAACTCGTTGATGGCGTTGATTTCAGTGCCCATGGAGATGTTGGTAACACGCTCCAGAATCACTTCAACCACAACCGGTACGCGGTGCTCTTCCATCAAGGCCTTGGCTTTGGCGAACGCAGCTTGCAAATCGTTTGGCTCGAATACGCGGATGGCTTTACAGCCCAGGCCTTCAACCACGGCAACGTGATCCACGCCGTAGCCGTTAAGCTCGGGTGCGTTGATGTTCTCGAACGCCAACTGCACGCAGTAATCCATCTCAAAGCCGCGCTGCGCCTGACGGATCAGGCCCAGGTAGGAGTTGTTCACCACGACGTGGATGTAAGGCAGGTTGAACTGCGCGCCTACGGCCAACTCTTCGATCATGAACTGGAAGTCATAGTCGCCAGACAACGCAACGATGTTGCGGCTCGGGTCGGCCTTGGCCACGCCCAATGCCGCAGGCACTGTCCAGCCCAGCGGGCCAGCCTGACCACAGTTGATCCAGTGGCGCGGCTTGTAGACGTGGAGGAACTGCGCACCGGCAATCTGCGACAGGCCGATGGTGGTCACGTAGCAGGTGTCTTTGCCGAAGAACTCGTTCATTTCTTCGTATACGCGCTGTGGTTTCACCGGCACGTTGTCGAAGTGAGTCTTGCGCTGCAGCGTACGCTTGCGCTCGCGGCAGGCTTCAACCCAGCTGCTGCGGTCTTTCAATTTGCCAGCGTCTTTCCACTCGCGGGCAACAGCCAGGAAGGCATCCAGTGCCGCGCCTGCGTCGGAAACAATGCCCAGATCCGGGTTGAATACACGGCCGATTTGCGTCGGCTCAATATCCACGTGGATGAACTTGCGGCCTTCGGTGTACACCTCAACGGTGCCGGTGTGGCGGTTAGCCCAGCGATTGCCGATGCCAAATACCAGATCGGATTCAAGCAGGGTGGCGTTGCCGTAACGGTGTGAAGTCTGCAAGCCAACCATGCCGACCATCAGTTTGTGGTCGTCCGGAATCGAACCCCAGCCCATCAGGGTCGGCACGACCGGCACGCCAGTCAGTTCGGCGAACTCAACCAGTTTGGCAGCGGCGTCGGCGTTGAAAATACCGCCACCGGCCACCAGCAATGGGCGCTCGGCTTCGTTGAGCATGGCAATGGCTTTTTCAGCCTGCACGCGAGTGGCAGCAGGTTTGGCCAGCGGCAGCGGCTCGTAGGCGTCGATGTCGAATTCGATCTCGGCCATCTGCACATCGAATGGCAGATCGATCAGTACCGGGCCAGGGCGACCGGAACGCATCTCGTAGAAGGCTTTCTGGAAGGCGCGCGGCACTTGGCCCGGCTCCATCACAGTGGTTGCCCACTTGGTTACAGGTTTGACGATGCTGGTGATATCGACAGCTTGGAAGTCTTCTTTGTGCATGCGCGCACGCGGCGCCTGGCCGGTGATGCACAGAATCGGGATGGAGTCAGCGCTGGCAGAGTAGAGGCCGGTGACCATGTCGGTGCCAGCCGGGCCGGATGTGCCGATGCACACGCCGATGTTACCGGCGTTGGTGCGGGTGTAACCCTCGGCCATGTGCGAGGCGCCTTCAACGTGACGGGCCAAGACGTGGTCGATGCCGCCCACTTTATTCAGTGCCGCGTACAGCGGGTTGATTGCGGCGCCGGGAATGCCGAACGCAGTTTCAACGCCTTCGCGGCGCATCACCAGTACGGCAGCCTCGATTGCTCTCATTTTGGCCATATTCTTGTGCCTCTTTTATTGTTAAATTGTATACATGTTGCTTGGTGCTGATTCTATTCAGAGCTTGAGTTTGCGGTCAACAATTTTTCGCGCTTACCTGACTGCACGGTCCGATTCTTTTTAAACGCCTGTTTGACGCGGCCTGAATAGCAATTGCGCGTTCTTTGAATGTTGCCAAGCTAACTAATGTATACAATCACAAATAATATTGTGTTCTTGTTGTTGAGTTTTTTGCTCATGATAAGGATAGTGATGCCAGCTTTGAAAACGCACCCAACTCGGTAGCTGCCGCCGGGTGCGTGTTGATTTATTAACTTGAGGAAGGTGAATTCATGAATACGCTCACTCTGGAAATGGCAACGCGTATTACCCAGTGCGCAATGGCGGTAGGGGCCGAGATCAAATCTGCACCGCTGACCGTCGCGGTGCTCGATGCAGGTGGCCACTTGATCAGCTTGCAACGTCAGGACGGCGCCAGCTTGCTGCGCCCGCAAATTGCCATTGGCAAGGCTTGGGGTGCGGTGGCGCTAGGCAAGGGCTCGCGTTTTATCGCCGCCGATGCGCAAAAGCGTCCGGCGTTTATCGGGGCAGTGAACAACCTGGCCGACGGCAATCTGGTTCCGGCGCCAGGTGGTGTGCTGATCCGTGATGCGCAAGGTGAGGTGATTGGCGCGGTCGGGATTACCGGCGATACCTCGGATATCGACGAGCAATGCGCAATCAGCGCGATCGAGTCGATTGGCTTTAAAGCCGATGCGGGCGTGGCGGCCTGAGGTTGGCGGGCGCGACGGCGTTCTGCGTCGCGCTATGCCTTGGGCGTTATGCAGGCGAGGCGGGTTTTTTCAGCCCACTTGTTCGGAGGCGACAGGCGCGTGCTCGGCGATTTCGCAACCTTTGAGAACCAGCCGGGTAATGGTTTGCGTGGCCGCTTCATAGTCGGCGTCTTCGAGTTTGGCTTTACCGGTGACGGTAGAAATCTGCCAGTCGAAGTCGGCGTAAGTTTGCGTCGCAGCCCAGATGCTGAACATCAGGTGATGCGGATCTACCTCGGCCATCAAGCCCTGATCGATCCAGCGGCGAATGCAGGAAATATTGTGCTTGGCCTGGGCGTTGAGTTGCTCGGTTTGCTCGGGCGACAAGTGCGGCGCACCGTGCATGATCTCGCTGGCAAATACCTTGGAGGCAAAGGGCAGGTCGCGGGAAATACGGATTTTCGAACGAATGTAGCCACTCAAGACATCGGCCGGTAAACCCGGTTGATTGAAGATCGAGGAGGCTGCTTGCAAGGGCTCGATAATGCTTTCGAGTACCTCGCGGTAGAGGTTTTCTTTCGACTTGAAGTAGTAGTAGACGTTAGGTTTTGGCAGGCCGGCTTTGGCAGCGATGTCGCTGGTTTTAGTGGCGGCGAAGCCCTTGTCTGCAAACTCTTCACTGGCCGCACGCAAGATCAGTTCTTTGTTGCGCTCGCGAATGCTGGTCATATGCCCTTTGATGTCCCTTGAATCGCTCGAATAAAGCGGCGGTCGGGCATGTTATCACCCTGCTCACATGAGTCTCAAGCCAGCCTCCGGGCACGTTGTGCGCACTATCCTGACTTTTGGGTCAATAAATCGTGTACACAAATTGCTTTTTCTGTTTCTATTCATCTGTCTGCGGACTCCAACAACAAATAACCGGCTCCCAGAATCCGGAGACCTGATTTGCTTAATGCCCAACCTGCACAACTAGTCGACCCGTTCGGGCGGCGCATCACCTACTTGCGCCTGTCTGTCACTGACCGCTGTGATTTTCGCTGCACCTACTGCATGGGCGAAGACATGGTGTTCGCCCCACGTGAGCAAATTCTCAGCCTGGAAGAACTCTACGCTGTGGCCGATGCCTTCATCGGTTTGGGGGTTAAGCGCATTCGCATCACCGGCGGCGAACCGCTGGTGCGCAAGAATCTTGTGTCTTTGCTCAGGCGACTGGGCGCGCGCGCCGAGCTTGAGGATCTGGCGATTACCACCAATGGCTCGCAACTGGCCGCCATGGCCAGGCAACTCTTTGAAGCGGGTGTAAATCGGCTCAATGTCAGCCTCGATTCGCTCAAGCGCGAGCGGTTTGCAGCGCTTACCCGGCGCGACATGCTGGATCAGGTGATCGGCGGAATCGATGCCGCCCGCCAGCTGGGTTTCAGCAAGATCAAACTCAACAGCGTGATCCAGAAAGGCCACAACGATGATGAGGTTCTCGACCTGGTCGAGTTTGCCGTGGGTCGCGGTCTCGACATCAGCTTTATCGAAGAGATGCCGTTGGGCAGCGTGACCAGCCATCAGCGGCAACTGACCTTTTGCTCAAGCAGCGAGGTGCGCGAACGTATCGAACAGCGCTACAGCCTGCAAGCCAGCAGCAAGCTTACCGGCGGGCCATCGCGTTATTGGCAAGTGACAGGAACTGACACGCAGGTGGGTTTCATATCTCCGCACAGCAACAATTTTTGCGGTGCCTGCAACCGGGTTCGGGTGACCGCCGAAGGCAAGTTGGTGTTGTGTCTGGGCCATGATAATGCGCTGGATCTCAAGCAATTGGTGCGTGCATATCCGGGGGATACCCAGCGCTTGCAGGCGGCATTATGTGATGCCTTGCAGCTCAAGCCTGAGCGTCACCATTTTGCCAACGACGAGCAGGTGCAAGTCATTCGCTTCATGAGCATGACCGGTGGCTAGCCAGATGCTTCGCTAGCAGCCTGATCCCGCCAGATTACTCATCGCGCCCGCTAATGCGGGCTTCTTCGGTGGTGCTGTACGCAGCGCCAGTAACAGCGATTGGTTCTACTCCTTAATCCAACAATAATCGGGAGATCAATGTGCATCCGAGTTACCTATGCGGTATTTGCATCGCAGTATTTGCCGGCAATGCAGCCGCGCAGAGCTATGTTGTGGGCGTTGAAGCCGTTGCATTTGCGCCGCACTATTCAGTCGATAAACACGGTCAGTTCCGCGGTTTCGCCCGCGAGCTATTCGATGGATTTGCAGCGGACAGCGGGGTTGAGCTGATCTACAAACCGTTGCCGGTCGAGCAACTGTTACCGGCCTTGCTCAGTGGCGAGGTCGACTTCAAATACCCGGACAATCCAACATGGTCGGCGTCCGCCAAGGCGGGCAGCGCACTGGTGTACAGCGCTGACATCGTTGAGTCGGTCGATGGCGTGCTGGTCGCGCCTGGCCGGGTTGGCAGGCCGCTGCAACAGTTACAGCGTCTGGCCATCGTCAACGGCTGGACGCCGCAGGGTTTTGCCGCGCAGCCGGTGGAATGGGTGGCCAATGATGACTTGCGTTCGATGATCAATCAGGCGCTGAAAAAAGACACCGATGGAGCGTATTACAACGTGGTGGTGGCCACGCATTATCTCGACACCATCAGTACCCGACCTGGCGCGCTGGTGTTCGATCCGTCGCTGCCATACTCACGCATTCAGTACCAGCTCTCGAGCCGCAAACAGCCGCAGGTAATTGCCAGCTTTGACCGCTATCTGAGCGCGCACGCAAGTGAAGTCGCTGCCCTGAAAAGCAAGTACCGGGTCGAGGCCAATCTGGATTCAGAATACTTGGGGATGGAGCAGTGGAAGGTCGACTTTCTAAAGCGGCAAAAAGCCCGGGCCGAAACAGCGCAGCAATCAACCAGCCCTGAGTAAACCATCGGTCGTGCGCAGGCTGCGCTGGGCACGACCGAACATCATCGGGCTTATTCGGTAACGGCAACCAATGCGACTTGCTTGCGCATCAGCAGGTAATGCAGGGCCGCGCCAAGGAAGGCGCCGAACAGCCATGAGTAGCCGGAGAAAATACTCAGGCTTGGCACCCAGACCGTGCAGACCGAGAACACCGAAGCAGCGCCGAACGCCAGCATCGCTTTGCGGTTCCAGCCGTTATCGTAGTAGTAAGCACCGCTGGTTTCTGTGCTGAACAGGTCTTGCAGGTTGAGCTGCTGCTTACGCACCAGATAGTAGTCCGCAACGATAATGCCGTAGAGCGGGGCCAGCACTGCGCCCAGAGTATCAACGAAGCCGGCGATACCGACCTTGCTGATGAAGGCAATCCACAGCGCGCCGATAACGAAGGCAATGGCCGCGGTAATGAAACCGCCCGTGCGCGCGCTGATGCGAGCCGGTGCAAGGTTGGCGATGTCGTAGGCGGGCGGTATGAAGTTGGCGACCAGATTGATCCCGACAGTTGCGGCGAAGAAGGTGATCGCGGCAATGATGGTCAGGGTCAGGTTGTCGACACGGGCGATGATATCGGTCGGGTTGGTCAGCGTTTCACCGAACACCACCACCGTGCCAGCGGTAATGATCAGGGCGATCAGCGAGAAGATCGCCAGGCTCACCGGTAGCCCCAGAAAGTTGCCGATGGTCATTTGCTTCTGGCTTTTGACGAAGCGCGCAAAGTCGCCGTAGTTGATCACCACAGCTGCAAAGTAGGCGACCATCGTACCCACTACCGTGGCAAATGCGGCGACCGGGCCGGCGGCAAATTCGCCCTGACCGCTGAAGATTGTACCCAGTTCATCGAGCAAACTCGGGCTGGCTTTGTACCAGATCACGATCATCAGCACGATCATCACGGCATAAACAAATGGGCCGGCCCAGTTCAGGAACTTGGTGATCCACTCGATGCCGCGCATAAACAGCATGACCTGAAACGCGCAGACCAATACATAGGACAACCAGCCAATCGCGCTAAGCCCGAGAAACACCGGCTCGGTGCTGGCACCGGTAACGGAGTTGAGCAGCAGTGCCACTGCGGTTGAGGCGAAGTAACTCTGCACGCCGTACCAGAAGATGGCGACGATTGCGCGCACCAGCGCCGGGAAATTTGCACCACGAACGCCCATGCTGGCGCGTGCCATGACCGGAAATGGCACACCGTATTTAACCGATGGCTTTCCGGTTAGCTGTACCAGACCCATAACAATGAAGCCTGCCAGCACAATCCCGGCCAGCACAGCCCAGCCGCTAAGGCCGTAGGAAATGAACAGGGTTGCAGCCAGTGTGTAGCCGAAGAGGCTCTGAATATCGTTGGACCAGACGTTGAAGATCTCGAAACTGCCCCAGTTGCGCTTGGCATGCTCAAGCGGTGCAAGGTCGTCGTTATACAGCGTCGGTTCGATGTGTTTTATTTTTAGGTCTTCAGCAGGCATTGAACTTCCTTGGCTCAGAGTCGGTAGTTGCACGTTTATTTGATAATTGTATGCAGTTTGCGTTCCAGTTATGCCGTGTTCTGATTGGCTTGGTGGCGACAGTTGTACACATGATTAGCTGGATAGCGCAACAAAACTCTGGTGCGTCTAATTGGTTTTTAAATGACTGTTGCGTCATGCCGCTCATGCCTGCCATCGCCCTTCGCCCATTGACGGAGGATGGTTAGCCTGCAAGGCAAACCATCATGGCGGTATACGGCTCATGCCTGCCAAATCCGCAAGGTGCAAGCGACCTCCCAATCTGCGCCCACAAAAAAAGGCAACTGCGCGGCTGCGCAATTGCCTTGTCGGGTACAACTCAGGCGTTAGAAGTAGTACTTCACCAGCGCCTGAACGGCGGTCTGGTCGAAGCCATCAGCCGAGCCGTCTACCGGCTTAACACCGTATTTGTTGTGCCACATGTTCAGCTCGGTACCGACGTAAAGCTTCTTGTCCTGATTGAACAGCGCTTTACCCGCATCCCACTTGATCTGGATAGAGGAGCCGACCGAAGTCTGGGTGCCGGCCTCATCAGACGGTGCGCGCCAGTCGACGTAACCGTCGATCAAAAAGTCCTGCTCGCCAACGGCGAATGGATAGGCGCCTGCAACCGTCAACTGCTCGGTGTAGCCGTTGCTGTTCGGGTCGGCAAAGAACACCTGGTTGTTGATCTTCACCCGGTAAATGTTGGTGTTGAGGAACGCGAAGCCCGGCACATTCCAGTCGAAACCGAGACCGTACAGGTAGTTTTCAGTGCCTGGGCCGCCTTCGCCTTTTTCGTAAGTAAAGGCCGCTTTCACGTCCTTAAGCGGCCCGGCCGAAAGATCCTGGCCAGTAAGCCAACTGAGGCTTACCCGTGGCGAGAACTCCATGTAGTAAAAGGTGTTGTGCTCTTTCTGCTCGAAGGTGCCGTTGCTGAAACTGCCGCGTGATTGCAGGTTGTCGGCATTAACGTAGTCGAGGAAGTAGAAAATATCGCCCCATACCCAGCCGCTGGCGTGTTCGAAGGTGAAGGTCGATTGCGAGCGTTGTTCTTCGGCGTTGAAGTTGCCACGCTGGAAATTGCTGCCGTTGAGGTACGACAGGCTGTTGCTTTGCCAGTACAGCAGGTCATCGGCGTTGGCGTGCTGGGCTGCAAACAGGCCTGCCGTGAGTGAGAGGCAGAGTGGCAGTCGCTTCAGGTTCATCGGGTCTTCCTTATTGTTTGAGTTGTGGGATATGTGTTCACAGCTGGCCGCTTGCGACTGCTGGGTAGGTGCCGGGTTGGCCTTGGGCAGGTGCGGAATAACGCTGCGGGCTAGCTTGTGGCTGCTCGGTCGCGATTTGCGGTGTCTTATCTTGTGAATCCTGGAGTACCGAATGCAGGTGCGCTTCGGGGTCGAAATCGTCTTCAGCCACTTCAAGGGCGTGTTCTTCGGGCAGGAAGAAATTCAGCAAAATGGCGCTCATTGCACCAATGGTGATCGGTGAGCCAAAGATGTTTTTCAGGGTGTCCGGCATCTGCGAAAGCACTTCGGGTACACCGGCAACGCCGAGCCCGAGGCCGAGCGAAATGGCCACGATCATGACGTTGCGCCGATGCAGTCCGGCCTCGGCGAGAATCTTGATACCGGCAACACCCACCGTGCCGAACATGATCAGCGTGGCGCCGCCGAGTACTGGCTTGGGCATCATTTGCAGCACGGCGCCGACAATCGGGAACAGACCCAGCAGCACCAGAATGCCAGCGATGTACAGGCCGACATGGCGGCTGGCTACGCCGGTGAGCTGGATAACCCCGTTGTTCTGGCTGAATGTGGTCATTGGCAGGCTGTTGAACACGGCGGCCATTGCCGAGGTGCAGCCGTCGGCGAGCACACCGGACTTGATCCGGCGCAGGTACAGCGGGCCGGTGACAGGTTGTTTGGATATGATCGAGTTGGCTGTCAGGTCGCCAGCGGTTTCCAGCGGGGTAATCAGGAAAATCACCGCGACCGGCACGAATGCAATCCAGTCGAAGCTGAAGCCGTACTTGAACGGCTGCGGCACGCTGACCAGCGGTACCTCCGGCATATCGGCAAAACTCAGCTGGCCGGTAAACCAGGCCACCAGCGAGCCCAGCAGCAAGCCGGCTACCACGGCGCTGAGCCGCACGGCCTGCGACTTGAAGCGGTTGAAGATAATGATTGTGGCCATGACCACACCGCCCAGCGCGAGGTTATGCAAGGCGCCAAAATCTTTGGCGCCGACGCCACCGGCGATGTCGGTCATGGCGACTTTGATCAGCGACAAACCCATCAGGCAGATGATGGTGCCCGTCACGACAGGGGTAATGACCTGACGCAGTTTGTTGATGAACTGGCTGAATGCGATCTCGACAAAGGCAGCGCAAAAACACACGCCAAACAGGGTCGCGAGAATATCTTCCGGGCTGCCGCCGCGCCCCTTGACGATGAATCCAGCGCTGAGAATCACACTGAGAAAACCGAAACTGGTGCCTTGCAGGCAGAGCAGGCCTGAACCGATTGGGCCAATGCGGCGAGCCTGCACGAAGGTGCCGATGCCGGACACGAACAGCGCCATGCTCACCAGATACGGTACATGAGCACCGAGGCCGAGCACGTTACCGATAATCAGGGTGGGAGTGATGATGCCAACGAAACTGGCCAGTACATGCTGCAAGGCTGCGAACAGCGCGGGGCCGAAAGCGGGACGGTCATCGAGTTGATAGATCAGCTCGCTGCTTTTTGCAGACGGAGCTTGGGCTGGGGTCGAGCGAGTAGCGGTCATGTTGGAGCCTGCCTGTTTTTTTTATACGGTCATGGGCTTACACGAGGCTTCACGGCGCCTCAATCTGCACATCAGAAAGTTGTCTGATCAGTCAGAATATATCGACTATAGCAATTTGTTTACAAGCGTAAAAACAATTTATTGTGATTATGTGTACAAAAAGTGGATGCATGGTCATCTGCCAAACAGCGGGCTGATTGGCGGATGTGAAGAGAGGGCTTTAAGGCGGGAGAACAAGGCTCAACACAGGGATGAGCCTTGTTTTGTATCAGTGGCTGGCGGGTTGGCGGACCAGCTGCGCTCGGTCGGCGCCGCCAAGGATGTTGAACAGCAGATTCAGCGAGACGGCGCTCAGCGTCGCCAGGGCTATCCCGCTGTGAGTGATTGGGTCCATCCACTGTGGCAGTTGAGCAAACAGCTCTGGACGTACCACCGGGGCGAGGCCCATGCCGATGCTAACGGCGACCAGCAATTGATTGCGGCGGTCGGCAATGTTGGCCTCCTGCAAGATATTGATGCCGGTAGCGGCAACCATGCCGAACATCGCAATGCCCGCGCCGCCCAATACCGCCGGCGGAATCGAGGCCACCAGAAAGGCCGCCTTGGGCAGCAAGCTCAAGGTGATCAGCATGCAGCCGGCGCAAGCGGTGACAAACCGGCTGCGCACGCCTGTCATCTGCACCAGGCCAATATTCTGGGCGAACGATGAATGAGTGAAGGTATTGAAAATGCCCGCGACAAACGATGCGCCAGCGTCGCACAGCAGGCCGCGTCGCAGCTTGGCCGGGGTGATTTCCTGTTCCGTGATTTTGCCCAGCGCGATAAACATGCCTGTTGATTCAACAAAGATGATGACCACCACCAGGCACATCGACAGAATTGGTGCGAGGCTGAATTGCGGCATGCCGAAATGCAGCGGAGTCACCACTTGCAGCCATGGCGCTTGAGACAACCCGCTCAGATCGACCATGCCCAGACACGCTGAAATGGCGTAGCCCAGCAGCATGCCGACCAGTACCGAAACGTTTACCCAGAATCCGCGCATGAAGCGATTGATCAGCAGAATCGAGATCAGCACCATTGCCGAAATGGCCAGGTATTTAAGGTCGCCGAACTGGGTTGCATCGCTGCCACCACCGGCCCAGTTGATGGCGGCGGGAAACAGCGACAGGCCGATTGAAGTGATCACGGTGCCGGTCACCAACGGTGGGAAGAAGTGCACGATGCGCGACATGAACGGCGCGATCAGCATGCCGAAAAATCCAGCGGCGATGGTCGCCCCGAATATGCCGTTGAGGCCGATTCCGGGCGTGCCGGCCATGGCGACCATGCTGCCGACAGCGGCAAAGCTTGCGCCCATCATGATCGGCATCCGGATGCCCATCGGGCCGATGCCGAGCGATTGCACCAGTGTTGCTGCACCGGCTACCAGCAAATCGGCGTTGATCAGAAACGCGACTTCTTCCCTGGATAAACCGACGGCTTCGCCAATGATCAGCGGCACGGCAATCGCACCGCCGTACATCAGCAGCAAATGCTGAAAACTCACCAGAAGCATCTGCAGCCAAGGCAGACGCTGATCGACGGCAGAAACGGCCGCCGAGTTGTTATTCAACCGGGTCATGCAAACACCTCAAGCGCTTTTATTTTTATCAGTCGCGGGGCTGCCAAATCATCATGTCACACGGAGTGCGTTCGATGGGTGGCACTAGCAAGTCAGCTTTATTGCAGATACAAAAATGCCGCACCGGGTGAGCGGTGCGGCATCGGGTCAATCAATTGATTTGCGCGCCCTGTGCAATCCACTGGCCGATCAAATCACGTTCCGCTTGCGTCATCTGGGTGATGTTGCCCAGCGGCATGGTCTGTGTTGCTACAGCCTGAGCCTGAATACGCGCCGCCTGCTGCTGGATCTGCTGCGGGGTATCAAACATCACGCCGGCAGGGGCTGCGCTGAACATCGGGCTGCTTGGCTTGGCCGAATGGCACACCGAACAACGCTCCTGAATAACACTATCGACCTGGGCAAACCCTTCGCCGCCAGCCGCTGGCGCAGTGTTGGCTTGTTGCGGTTGTTCGGGCGCAGCAGGTGCTTGCGGCTGTATCGGCTTTGCAGCACCCGGCCCTGGCATTGCAGTGGCTGGCAGCGGTGCATACTTGATCGCGGCAGGCTGGCTGGCGGTTGGCATCGCAGGCTGTGAAGCCGGGCCCGTAACAAATGCCAGGCAGATCATTGCCAGTGCGCCCGCAGGCAATGCCCAGGCGAACTTGTTGCTGTTGTGGCGGGTGTTGAAGTAGTGACGAATCAACACCGCAGCAATTGCGATACCGGCGAGAATCAGCCAGTTGTAGCTGCTGCCGTAAGTGCTTGGGAAGTGGTTGCTGATCATGATGAACAGCACCGGCAAGGTGAAGTAGTTGTTGTGGCGTGAACGCAGCAGGCCTTTGGCTGGTAGTGCCGGGTCTGGCGTGCTGCCTTCCTCGATGGCCTTAACCAGTGCGCGCTGAGCCGGCATGATGGTGCGAAATACGTTACCGACCATGATGGTGCCGATAATCGCGCCGACATGGATATAGGCACCGCGGCCGCTGAACACCTGGCTCAAACCGAATGCTGCGCCGACCAACAGGATGAACAGCACAAAGCCGAGCAGGGCAGGTTGCTTACCCAGCGCCGAGTCGCAGAGGATGTCGTAGATGAACCAGCCCGCAACCAGCGAGCCGATGCCGATGGCGATAGCCGCGCCTGGCGCCAGATCACTACCTGGCGCAATCAGGTAGAGCGACGGGTTGAGGTAGTAAACCACCATCAACAGGGTAACGCCGGACATCCACGTCCAGTAGGCTTCCCACTTAAACCAATGCAGGTTTTCCGGCATTTTCGGCGGGGCCAGTTTGTATTTTTCGAGGTGGTAGATACCGCCGCCGTGAATCGCCCACAAATCGCCCGCCAGGCCGTCTTTGGGGTTAACGCGGTTGAGGTTGTTCTCCAGCCATACGAAATAGAAGGACGCGCCGATCCAGGCGATACCGACGATCATGTGAACCCAGCGCACGCTCAGGTTCAGCCATTCAATCAAATGTGCTTCCACAGTCTTTACCTCTTCTCCCAGTGCCTGAAATCAGGTCCC
The DNA here is from genome assembly GCF_900682675.2 of Pseudomonas marincola. NCBI lineage: Bacteria > Pseudomonadati > Pseudomonadota > Gammaproteobacteria > Pseudomonadales > Pseudomonadaceae > Pseudomonas > Pseudomonas marincola. Next base: position 2,032,376 of record NZ_LR215729.2, read on the forward strand.
CTGGGCTTCTCTTATTGGTGGGGGTTGAGGAGCAGCTGCGCATCCTCAGTAAAGAAGTACTCATCACAGTTGTTGCCAGAGCCACTGCGATCAACCACCAGGAAGTCATCCCGCTTTTCGATCGTAAGCACCGGGTGGTGCCAAACGCCGCGATGGTAATTAATGCCCTGCTTACCGTTACTGCGGAAAGCACGGACAAGCTCTGAATCAGGTACATCGCCAACTGGCGCGACCACGATCAGAAAGGGGTTGCCGAGCAGCGGTATAAACGCCTGACTGCCCTGCGGATGGCGTTCCAACATGCGTACGGTCAACGGCATTTCCAGTGCTTCGGCGCTGAAAATACTGATGATTGCCTTATCGTCTGGCTGCGCGGTCTCGACCTCGGCCAGTTTGTGATAGCGGCGGGTTGAGCCGTTATTGATCATGAAATACTCGCTGCCTTCGGTCTCGATGACGTCGCCGAAAGGGGCGAAGGCTTCTTTGCTCAAAGGCTCGATGATCAGTTTACGCATGTCGTTTTCTCTTCAAGGCAAGCGCGCATTCAAACTCACGCCTGCCGATCTAAATTCTGTTGCCTGCAGGGCAGTGCGCCCTGCAGGACTCGCGGTGTTGCTGTTTACTTGGCCACTTTGCCGAACAGGCGCAGACGGCTGATGCCACCATCCGGGAACACATTGATGCGCACGTGGGTGATGGTGCCGAGGTCTTTGATCTGCTCGCTGAACTCGTGCTCGGCGTGCATTTCCAGCTTCTGGCTTGGCAACAGTTCGCGCCAGAACAGGCTCTGGGTTTCGATCTGGCTGTCGGTACCGCCCTTGACGAATGCGCCCTGAATCGAGCAGCTGTCCGGGTAGTTGCCTTTGAAGTGCAGGGTGTCGACAACGATGCGCTCGATTGAGCCCGGCGCGCCGAGTGCGACGATGACCCAGTCATTACCCGGTGTGCGGCGGCGTGCAGTTTCCCAGCCGTCGCCCATGTTGATGCCGCGACCCGGGTTGAGGATGTTGCTCATGCGACCGAAGTGCTCGTCTGAGCAAGCCAGTGCGCGACCGCCATTGAGTGCAGCCGCCAGATCGACTTCTTCGTTATCGCCAACAGCACTCCAGTCGCGGAACGGAATGCCGTAAACGCGCAAACGGGCAACGCCGCCATCTGGATAGATGTTAAAGCGTAGGTGAGTGAATGCCTGAGCATCGTTGATTTCGTGATAGTGGTGGCTGTTACCTTGCAGCTCTACGGCGCCCAGTACTTCGGTCCACTCGGTGGTGTCGCTCGGGTCACCTTCTGCAACAAAGCAGCCTTCAAGCGAGGCTGACGGCGGGAAGTTGCCGGTGAAGAAACTGGTGTCAATATCCACACCCTTGATCGAGCCCGGCACGCCCAGTCGAATCACTGCGCTGTCGTAGCCTTCAAAGCGCTTGCGGCGTGACTCCCAGCCGTCCATCCACTTGCCGTTGTCATCGAAAACGCCCTCCTTCCATACGGCCGGGGTCGGCTGGAACAGGCGGTTAACGTCGGCGAACCAGTCATCGGTTACCGAAATGGCCTTGGTTCCCAGACGGGCGTCGGCGAGGTTGACGTATTTTTCGAAAGGTACGGCGTAAGCTTTCATGAATGTCTGCCTTAAATGAGGGCGTAGGGAATAGTTGCGTCGCTGTGTGCAGAGTTCTCCGGTCGGAGCTAGAGCTGCTGCAGACGGAACAACGCAATCTTGTTTATTTCAGCCAGAGCACGGGCAAATTCCTGTTCCGGGGAGTTATGGATGCGCTCCTCGAAAGCCGCCAGGATCTGGTGACGGTTGCTGCCTTTTACCGCCATGATGAAAATGAAGCCGAACTTGGCCTTGTAGGCGTCGTTCAGTTCGGTGAAGCGGGCAAACTCCTCGGCGGTGCAATCCTGAATGCCCGCACCGGCCTGCTCCGATGTGGAGGAGGCGGTCAGTTCACCGCGAACCGCCGCTTTACCAGCGAGGTCCGGGTGAGCGTTGATCAATGCCAGTTGGGTTTCGCGGCTGGCACTGAGCAAAATATCGGCCATGCGCTGATGCAGGCCATCAATGTCATTGAGCGTGTCATCCGCACCCAGGTCATAAGCCTTTTCGGCAACCCACGGTGAGTGCTCATAAATGTCGGCAAAGGCGCTGACGAAGTCCTCGCGGCTTAGCTGCGACGGAGTCAGGGTCTGAAAACGGCTCATTTTGCGTGCTCCTGCTTGAACGGGTGTGTGGCATGCCAATGGCGCGCGATATCTACGCGGCGGGCGATCCAGACTTTTTCATGGCTGTTGACGTACTCGATGAACCGCGCCAAAGCCGCGAGACGAGCGGGACGACCTAACAAGCGGCAATGCATGCCGATCGAGAGCATTTTCGGTGCGCCTTCAAGACCTTCGGCATACAGCACGTCGAAGGCGTCTTTGAGGTATTCGAAGAAATCGTCACCCTTATTGAAACCCTGCACTTGCGTGAAACGCATGTCGTTGGTGTCCAGCGTGTAAGGGATTACCAAATGAGGTTTAGCCTCGGTGCTGGCCGGGTCCCAGTAAGGCAGATCATCGTCGTAGGTGTCGGAGTCATAGAGGAATCCGCCTTCTTCCATAACGATGCGACGAGTGTTCGGACCCGTCCGGCCGGTGTACCAGCCCAGTGGGCGCTCGCCAGTCAATTCGGTGAAGATGCGGATCGCTTCGAGCATGTGCTCGCGTTCCTGCTGCTCATCCATGTACTGATAGTCGATCCAGCGATAACCGTGGCTGCAGATCTCGTGGCCCGCAGCAACCATCGCCTTGATCACCTCAGGGTGGCGCTCGGCAGCCATCGCTACGGCAAAGATAGTCAGCGGAATATTGTGCTTCTGGAACAGCTTGAGCAGGCGCCACACACCGGCACGGCTGCCGTACTCGTAAAGCGATTCCATGCTCATGTTGCGCTCGCCTTGCAGCGGCTGAGCCGAAACCATTTCCGATAAGAACGCTTCAGATTCCTTGTCGCCATGCAAAATGTTGCGCTCACCACCTTCCTCATAATTGAGGACAAACGAGAGGGCGATGCGAGCATCATTCGGCCACTGCGGATGCGGTGGGTTGTTGGCGTAACCGATCAGGTCGCGAGGGTATTCAGCGCTCACTGCAGTCTTCCTTTGTAATGGTGTTGCGGTCATTGCACTGTCCGACTTTTTGGACTGGCGACCGTGATGGGCTAATTGTATACAAAGTAGATGATGTTTTGTAAATCTAAAATTTAGCTATTTTTCATGAGCAGTCATAGCCAATGGTTGTATTGAATACCTAGCAAGAAACTTGCCTAAATGGTCAGCTCTTTGCGCCACATCGCCCTCATGGTCTGGCGATGAGCAAATTTGGCCTGGCAATTTGCGGCAGTGGTTCAGGCGTGATGCTTTTGACATTGTGTACAATTTATCAAAAAAGTGTCGCAAATATTTTATTGCATGCTATTCTGCCAACAACTGCGAATCAGCGGCTGCAGGTCAGCGGGTCTTGTGCTTTATATAGCAGCAGGCCGGCGCGGCGAGAACGCTGGATTCGTCAACATTCAAACAGTAGAGGAGGTGTGGTGCTGGTGCAGCTGAGGCTGCTGGCGCCCTGAAGCCATGGGACGATTAACCACCCACGTTCTGGATGCAGCTCACGGCTGCCCGGGGAGCGAGTTGAAAGTCGAGCTGTACCGCGTAGAAGGCGCGCAGCTGGAATTGCTCACCAGCGTATTGACCAACTCCGATGGCCGCTGCGACGCGCCAGTTCTGCAAGGCGACGATTACCGTACCGGCGTCTATCAACTGCACTTCCATGCAGGCGACTACTACCGCGCCCGCGGCGTTGCCCTGCCTGATCCGGCGTTTCTCGATGTGGTTGTGCTGCGTTTTGGCATCGACGCCAATCAGGAGCACTACCACGTGCCACTGCTGATTTCCCCATACAGCTACTCGACATATCGCGGCAGCTGATGCACCGAATGCTTGTCACCCTCTGACTCATTAATAGAGTCCTTGCCCGCCGCACTGCGGGCTTTTTTTTGCGTGGCGATTAAGGGGGCGATTGATTGGTGGGCCAACAAACACCCTGCCTAATATGTTCGATGGAGGTTGGAATCCGCTTGCGGCTTCCGACATGGCGGTCTGACTGTCTGGCGCGGGCTGGGTGTTGATCTTGCGATCGTCCGACGGATTGCGTTGCTTCGCGCCGCTATCCATCCTCCGTTTGGCGGTTTTTCGGTGGTGTGGCTGATGGCGGTTGGAATCCGCTTGCGGCTTCCGACATGGCAATCTGACTGCCTGGCGCGGGCTGGGTGTCGATCTTGCGATCGCTCGACGGATTGCGTTGCTTCGCGCCGCTATCCATCCTCCGGTATGCGGCTCTGCTCCGGTGCATTCGTGGAGGTTGGAATCCGCTTGCGGCTTCCGACATTGCGGTCTAACTGCATGACGCGGGCTGGATGTTGCTCTTGCGATCGCCCGACGGATTGCGTTGCTGCGCGCCGCTATCCATCCTCCGTTTGGCGGTTTTTCGGTGGTGTGGCTGATGGCGGTTGGAATCCGCTTGCGGCTTCCGACATTGCGGTCTGACTGTCTGGCGAGGGTTTGGGGTTGATTCTGCGATCGCCCGACGGATTGCGTTGCTGCGCGCCGCTATCCATCCTCCGGTTGGCGGGGCTTCGTTTGTGTGTTTGATTGCGGTTGGAATCCGTTTGCGGCTTGCTGCATGGCGACGGTTGTGTGGTGGCCATTTCCCTGGGTAGCGGCTGTGCCTCTACCCAGGTTTCGGGGTGTGTTCAGCGGCTCAGCAATGAAGCCGTTCCAGCCGCGCCGAATAGTCCGGCGCTGATGCGGTTGAACCAGACCTGGCCCTTGCCTGAGCGCAGGTAGCGGGCGGCGCCCTGGGCGCTGAGGCCGTAGAACAGCTTGCAGGCCAGATCGAGTACCGCCCAGGTGGCGATCATCACCAGCAGTTGCTGGGTCATCGAGTATTCGGTGGAGAGGAACTGCGGCAGGAAAGCGGCAAAGAACAGGATGTCTTTCGGGTTGCTCGCGCCCAGGCCGAAGGCTTTCCAGAACATGCTGTTGAAGCTTGGGTTGACCGGCTGCTCTTCTGCGGTAACGGGCCTGGCGGCTTGGCGTGAGGCCTGCCAGCTTTGGAAGGCCAAGTAAAACAAGTACAGCGCACCGATCAGTTTCAGCGCTGAAAACAGCTTCTCCGAGGCCAGCAGCAATGCGCCCAACCCCAGTGCCGATGCGCTGAGCAGGCAGATCGAGGCCGAGACGCCGCCGATGAACGCCGGGATCGAACGGCGCAGGCCATAGTTCAGGCTATTGCTGACCATCAGCAGCGACAGCGGCCCCGGAATCAGGATCACGATCAAGGCGGCGCTGCTGAACAATAACCAGGTTTCCAGACTCATGCTGCTTACTCCAGACGTTGAAAAACCCCGGCACCTTGGCGTCGGGGTTTAGGGTGATTATCCCGTGCGCCGCAAAGTGCTGCGCACGGTCCAGCCCAAACAGGCTGCTTTTACAGGAAAGCGAACTTTGCAATGAAGATGACGCAGAGCACATACAGCGACACCGAAACCTTGTCGCGCTGACCAGTCAGCAGCTTGAGCGTTGCGTATGTCAAGAAGCCCAGCGCGATGCCATTGGCGATCGAGAAGGTTAGCGGCATCATCACCACGGTAACAATAGCCGGAATCGTGTCTGTCAGGTCTTCCCAGTCGATATGCGCCATGCCGCTCATCATCAGCATGGCCACGTAAATCAACGCGCCTGCGGTGGCGTAGGCCGGGATCATGCCCGCCAGCGGGGCGAAGAACATGGCGACGAGGAACAGCACGCCAACGGTGATTGCGGTAAGGCCGGTGCGGCCACCTGCAGCCACGCCGGATGCGCTTTCGACATAGCTGGTGACCGGCGGGCAGCCGACCAGTGAGCCAATAACGCTGGACGTACTGTCCGCCTTGAGGGCTTTTGACAGGTTCTGGATCTGCCCGTCGTCATCGACCAGATTGGCGCGGTGGGCAACGCCCATCAGAGTGCCGGCGGTGTCGAACATGTTGACGAACAGGAACGCCAGAATGACGCTGATCATCGACACATTGAACGCGCCTTTGATGTCCATTGCCAGGAACGTCGGCGCCAGGCTCGGTGGCATCGAAACCACGCCGCCAAATTCGACGATGCCCATGCCCCAGCCAATCGCTGTTACGGCCAGCATGCTGAACAGGATTGCGCCGAACACGTTGCGGTGGCTGAGCACGGCAATCAGCAGGAAGCAAACGGCCGCGAGGAGGGCGTTGGGTTCACCGAACGAGCCCATGGTCAGCAGGGTCGCCGGGCTGTCGACGACAATGCCGGCGGTCTTCAAACCAATCAGTCCGAGGAATAATCCGACCCCCGCGCCCATTGCGAAGCGCAGGCTCATGGGAATGCTGTTGAGCAGCCACTCACGTATCCGCGACAAGCTCATGATCATGAACAACACGCCGGAGATAAACACCGCGCCCAATGCGGTCTCCCAGCTGTAGCCCATCTCGCCGACGACGGTGTAAGTGAAAAACGCGTTGAGACCCATGCCCGGCGCAAGCCCGACTGGCCAGTTGGCGTACAGGCCCATGAGAAAGCAGCCCAGCGCAGCACCGATACAGGTCGCGACGAAGGCGGCCCCGTGGTCAACGCCGGCATTTGCCATGATATTGGGGTTAACGAAGATGATGTAGGCCATCGTGACAAAGGTAGTCAGGCCCGCGATCAGTTCGGTTTTGATGGTGGTGCGATGCTCGGTAAGTTTGAAGAAACGGTCCAGCAATCCACCGCTCCCAGTCCCTGAATCAGGCGTTGCATATTGTTCTTGTTTGGCGCTTTCCACAGCAGGTACTCCTCATTGCTTTTGTTGTGTACCGCCCAGACCCGGTGCTGTGCACGACAAAGTCTCTGAGGCAGGCGATGCGTTAAGGTGCTCTTGCGGGTGAGTAGTTGACTGTTGGGTCAAGAAATCACTATGCGCGATTATGCGGTTGTATACAAAAAAAGCAATTACTGTTTTACCGATAGTGATCAACTGCATTTTCACGTGTGGCAATGCAGTGGGCCGCCTGTATATGCCTTGATATGAGGAATAAGCTAATAAAAACAGAAGATTAGAAAACGAATGACGTGCTTTTTAGCGCGCTCTGGGCGTTTCATTGCCGCTGTTTTGGCAGCAATCAGCCTTGCGCTAAAATGATCGGAATTGAACAATTCGATGCTTAGACCAAATTGATTTATCCCCGCACACAAATTTCTGATCTCGACAGATGCTTAGTTACCCGCGCACTGCAACAGTGCAAGCTGCGACCTTGGTCGTAAAAAGTGCCTGTGCTGGTCAAATTGTGTACAATGCGCGTGCCGATTTATTCATCTTTCTGGCGAATTTTCCTTGCCAGTCGGCCGAATAGCAGTAGAGTTCAGATTACAGCTGGCGATTAATGCCAACCCGCCGGGATCTGTGGGGTCCAGAGATTGCATTGCTCTGGACTGAATATTAAAAGCGCTGACATCCAGGGATGCATCAGCGCGTTTAGGCAGTATTAAAACTGTCGGACATGACAACGCGAGCCAGAATGAACGATCAATTGCAGCCTCTCAAAAAGCAGTCACGCGCCAGCCTTGCCGGTCGCAGCGGGACTCAGGACGATATTGTTTACGCTCATATCTTTGATGCAATTCTCGAACAGCGCCTGGCACCTGGCACCAAGTTGAGCGAGGAAGCGCTGGGCGAGATTTTTGGTGTCAGCCGCACCATCATCCGTCGTTCGCTGTCCCGGCTTGCCCACGAAGGCGTGGTGCTGCTGCGCCCAAATCGCGGCGCTGTCGTTGCCAGCCCAAGCGTCGATGAAGCGCGGCAGATTTTTTATGCGCGGCGCATGGTTGAGCGCGCCATCACCGAGCTTGCCGTACAGCATGCCACGGCCGATCAGTTGACTGAGCTGCGGCAGATGGTTGAGGACGAGCAAACCAGCTTCTCGCGCGGTGATCGCGGCGCCGGTATTCGTTTGTCGGGTGAGTTCCACCTCAAACTTGCTGAGGCGGCCAAAAACGCACCGCTGACCAGCTTTCAGCGCAGTCTCGTTTCGCAGACTTCGCTGATCATTGCCCAGTACGAAAGTGGCAGTCGCTCGCATTGCTCATACGATGAGCATAATCAGTTGATCGACGCCATCGAGGCACGTGACACCGCCAAGGCCGTGAGCCTGATGATGCATCACATGGATCACATCGACAGCAAGCTCAACCTCGACGAAGAAAGCGCCTCGGATGATCTTCACGCAGTGTTCTCGCACATTCTGCAAAGCAAGAAGCCGGGCCGCGCAGGCAGCATCAAGTAAGCCCGGCGGTTCTGCATAAAAAAGCCCTCGCTGTCGATTCAGCGGGGGCTTTTTGCATTAGCGCGGTCATCCGTTAGTGCGGCCAGCGGATGACCGTGAACAGTGTTACTCGTCGTCGCGGATCAGCACGTATTCGCGGCCTTGCGCGTCTTCGGTGTAGTCGTAAACGAAGTACATCTGCACTTTGCCTGGCGCGGGGAGGGTGGCAACAAAATCACCGGGTTCCACTTCAAAGTAGTCTGCGCTGCCCGGCTTGTAATCGCTGGCTATTCGGGCGGTGACAAACAGGCTTGGGTCGCTGTCGTCGTAATAGTCATCCAGCGCTTCCTGATCCCATTCGGCAGGCGGCACATAGGTGCCTCCGAGTATTATCTTGCCGTCACCGAGGTCTTCTTCTTCGGCGTCAGGGTCACTTTCATCCGGGCGGTATACAGTGCAATTTTGCGCGTCATCATGCGCGATGATGGCGGCATGCAGGGCGAGGCGTTGCTGCGGGTCGAGACTTTGCATTGCGATATACCGTAGCGGTGGATTTGAGGCCCCATTATGCCGTTCCAGTGTGACGGTACAAGCGATTAAATTCGCCGCAAAACGAACCCATCCCAAAGCATGAACCCAAACCGGAGGATGGATAGCGGCGTGAAGCAACGCAATCCGTCAGGCAATCGCAAGATCAACCCCAACCCCGCGCCAGACAATCAGACCGTCATGTCGGAAGCCGCAAGCGGATTCCAACCTCCACGAATAGATACGCAGGAGAAACCCAAACCGGAGGATGGATAGCGACGCGAAGCAACGCAATCCGTCGGACGACCGCAAGATCAACCCCCTGCCCGCGCCAGACAGCCAGACCGCCATGTCGGAAGCCGCAAGCGGATTCCAACCTCCACGAACAGACCGGAGCAGGACCGCATACCGGAGGATGGATAGCGGCGCGCAGCAACGCAATCCGTCGAGCAATCGCAAGATCAACCCCAAACCCGCGCCAGACCGTCAGATCGCCGTGTCGGAAGCCGCAAGCGGATTCCAACCTCCATCAAACACACCACAGAAGAACCGCCAACCGGAGGATGGATAGCGACGCGAAGCAACGCAATCCGTCAGGCAATCGCAAGATCAACACCCAGCCCGCGCCAGGCAGTCAGAGCGTCATGTCGGAAGCTGCAAGCGGATTCCAACCTCCATGAACAGATACGCAGGGGAAATCCAAACCGGAGGATGGATAGCAACGCAATCCGTCGGGCAACCGCAAGATCAACCCCAAGACCCGCGCCATCCAATCTCCCCGTTCAACCCTCACCCCCGACGATGCACCGATACACCGGCAGCAAAGGTCTCTTTGACGCTGCGATCGTCACCCAACATGGTCAGGGCAAACAGCTTCTCCTCGAAGCTCTTGGCCTGTTGCATGCGATAGCTCATCAGTGGCGTGGAGTTGTAATCGAGGACCACGAAGTCGGCATCTTTTCCGGTCGAGAAGTTACCGATCTTGTCATCCAGATACAGCGCATTGGCGCCGCCCAGTGTTGCCAGATAGAACGATTTGAACGGGTCGAGTTTCTTACCTTGCAACTGCATGATCTTGTACGCCTCGTTCAGCGATTGCAGCTGAGAGAAGCTGGTGCCTGCGCCCACATCGGTGCCCAGACCCACGCGAACCTTGTGCTGTTCCATCTTGTTCAGGTCAAACAAGCCGCTGCCGAGAAACAGGTTAGAGGTCGGGCAGAACGCAACGGCAGAACCGGTCTCAGCCAGGCGCTGGCATTCGTCATCACACAGATGCACGCCGTGCGCGAACACCGAACGCGGACCAATCAACTGGTAGTGATCGTACACATCGAGGTAGCCGCTGCGCTCAGGGAACAGGGCTTTAACCCACTCAATCTCCTTGAGGTTCTCGCTCAGGTGGGTGTGCATGTACAGGTCCGGGAACTCCTGGTACAGCTTGCCCGCCAGCGCCAATTGCTCAGGGGTGCTGGTCGGGGCGAAACGCGGCGTTACGGCGTAGTGCAGGCGGCCTTTGCCGTGCCAGCGCTGGATCAGTTCTTTGCTGTCGGCATAGCCGGATTCAGGCGTGTCGGTCAGGTAATCCGGGGCGTTGCGGTCCATCAATACCTTGCCGGCAATCATCCGCAGATTGAGCGACTCGCAGGCCTCAAAAAAGGCATCGACCGACTGCTTGTGCACGCTGCCAAAAACCAGTGCAGTGGTGGTGCCGTTACGCAGCAACTCCTTGAGGAAAATACCGGCGACATCGCTGGCATGGGCCTTGTCGGAAAACTGCTGTTCGGTCGGGAAGGTGTACGTATTCAACCAGTCGAGTAACTGCTCGCCATAAGAGGCGATCATGCCGCTTTGCGGGTAATGAATGTGGGTGTCGATAAAGCCCGGTGTAATCAGCGCATTGCTGTATTCGATTACCTCGACGCCATTCAGTGTGGCCAGCACCTGTTCGGCCGGGCCGACTTTAGCCACCTGACCATTGTCGATGACCAGTACGCCATCTTCGAAGTACTCATACGATTGCTCGACTCCCACCACGGCCGGGTCGGCGATGCTGTGAAGGATGGCGGCGCGGTAGGCTTTAACAGATTGATTCATGGTCTACTCGTTAGCAGGCTGCAATATTCAATAAGCGGCGCGGGCGGGCTGTTCAGCCCTGACTGCGGCGTGAAGTCGGCATGAGTTTGGCGATGCTTTCGCCTTTGCCGCTTTTGCTGTTCTTGTGTTCGCCGAACGTTGAGTTGTACGTGGCGATAACTTCTCCGGCGATCGATACGGCGATCTCTACCGGCAGTTTGCCTTTGACTTCGGCAAGGCCCAGCGGGCAGCGCATGCGTTGCATGACGTCTGCGCTGAAGCCTCGATCGCGCAGGCGATGTTCAAATTTGACGCGCTTGGTTTGCGAGCCGATCAAGCCGTAATAGGCGAAGTCTTCCCGCTTGAGAATGGCCGCCGTCAATTCCAGATCGAGCTGATGATTGTGGGTCATGACGATGTAGTAGCTGCCGGACGGCATGGCCTCGACTTCATCGACAACATCTTCGCTGACAACCTTTTCGACGTTGTCGGCAATCTGCGCCGGGAACTCACTCTCGCGCGAATCGATCCAGCGAACTTTGCACGGCAGGCTGGCAAGAATCGGGATCAGGGCGCGGCCGACATGGCCGGCACCAAATACGGCGATATGCGCTTGCGGCTGGCCCATGGGCTCGAATAACAGCACGGTGGCGCCACCGCAGCATTGGCCGAGACTGGCGCCGAGACTAAAGCGTTCAAGACGTGAGTCCTGCGTGCGGCTTTCAAGCATTTCACGGGCGATCTGCATCGCCTTGTATTCGAGATGGCCGCCGCCAATGGTCTGGTAGATGCGCTCGGCGCTGACCACCATTTTAGAGCCGGCATTGCGCGGGGTTGAGCCGCGCTCCTCGATAATCGTCACCAGTACGCAGGGTGTACCGCTTTGCTGCAACTCGGCGAGAGCACTGATCCAACTCATTTGCTTAATCTCCAGCTGCTCAGCGGCTTGCCCGAACGTGACAGGCGCCATGCGTCGTTGTGCGGCCGTTTAGCGCTCAGTTGCGCTGCGGCCAACTCGGCGGTTTGATTGATGTGTTCGGCTGTAGTCATACACTTAACCACTCGTTAAAGGGTTGGGCGCAACCCGCAAGTTGCGCTCATGGCCTCAGGCGGGCTCGACAGCTTCGCTGGCAACCGCTTTCGCCGTGCTGCGCAGTTTGCGCATCTGCTCGACGCCCCAGAGTACGCGCTCGGGAGTGGCAGGCGCATCGATATCAGGCTGCTCGCGGTAATCAGCGAGGCTGGCCACGGCATCCTTGATCGCGCACCACACCGCGATTCCGAGCATGAACGGCGGCTCACCCACAGCCTTGGAGTGGAACACCGTGTCTTCCGGGTTCTTGCGGTTCTCGACCAGTTTAACGCGCAGGTCCAGCGGCATATCGGCAATGGCCGGGATCTTGTAACTGGCGGGGCCGCTGGTCATAAGCTTGCCCTTGTTGTTCCACACCAACTCCTCGGTGGTCAGCCAGCCCATACCCTGCACGAACGCGCCCTCGACCTGGCCAATGTCGATTGCGGGGTTCAGTGACGCACCCACGTCATGCAGGATATCGGTACGCAGCATCTTGTATTCGCCGGTGAGCGTGTCGACGATCACCTCGGAACATGCCATGCCGTAGGCGAAGTAGTAGAACGGACGGCCAGCGGCCTTGCTGCGGTCGTAGTAGATTTTCGGGGTGCGGTAGAAGCCGGTGCTCGACAACGACACCTGTGCGAAATAGGCCTGTTGCACCACGGCGTCGAAGCTCATGAACTCATCGCGGATGCGCACCTGGCCATTGCGGAACTCGATGTCTTCCGGCGTGACCTTGTGCTCGCGCACCAGAAAATCAACCAGACGCTGCTTGATGGTCTCCGCCGCGTTTTGCGCCGCTTTACCGTTCAAGTCGGTGCCGCTGGACGCTGCAGTCGGCGAGGTGTTCGGTACCTTGTCGGTGTTGGTTGCGGTGATCTGGATACGGCTGATATCCACCTGAAACACTTCGGCGACAACCTGCGCCACTTTGGTGTTCAAACCCTGGCCCATCTCAGTGCCGCCATGGTTGAGGTGAATGCTGCCGTCGGTGTAGATATGCACCAAGGCGCCAGCCTGATTGAGGAAGCTGGCAGTGAAGCTGATGCCGAATTTCACCGGCGTCATCGACAAGCCTTTCTTCAACACCGGACTCTTGGCGTTGTAGGCGCGAATCTCTTCGCGACGCTTGCTGTATTCGCAGCTGGCTTCGAGGTCGGCGGTCATCTCGTCGAGCAGGTTGTGCTCAACCGTTTGGTAATAGTGGGTGATGTTACGGTCGGTCTTGCCGTAGTAGTTGGTCTTGCGCACTTCGAGCGGATCTTTCCCGAGATTGCGGGCGATGTGATCCATGATCTGCTCGATCGCAACCATCCCCTGCGGGCCGCCGAAGCCACGGTAGGCGGTGTTCGAGGCGGTGTTGGTCTTGCAGCGATGACCATTGATGGTGGCGTTGCCGAGGAAGTAGGCATTGTCTGAGTGGAACATTGCACGGTCGACAATCGAGCCAGACAAGTCCGGCGAATAGCCGCAGTTACCGGCCAGTTCGATCTGGATGCCGTGCAGCAAGCCGTTGTCATCAAAACCGACGTCGTACTCAACATAGAACGGGTGACGCTTGCCGGTCATGCTCATGTCTTCCATGCGCGGCAGGCGCATTTTGGTCGGGCGGCCTGTCAGGTGAGCAATTACCGCACACAGGCAGGCAGGGGAGGCAGCCTGGGTTTCCTTGCCGCCAAAACCGCCACCCATGCGGCGCATGTCGATCACCACTTTATGCATGGCTACACCGAGAACCTCGGCGACCAGTTTCTGCACTTCAGTGGCGTTCTGAGTCGAGGTGTAAACTATCATGCCGCCATCTTCGGTCGGCATGACCGAGGAGATCTGAGTCTCCAGATAAAAATGCTCCTGACCGCCGATGTGCAGTTTGCCTTGCAGGCGACGCGGCGCCGTGTCGAGCTTGGCCTGTGAGTCGCCAATGCGGTGCTGATGGCTCTCCAGCACAAAATGCTTCTTGCGCAGGGCTTCCTCAACATCCAGCACCGGCTCAAGGTCTTCATACTCGATAATCGCCGCCATTGCTGCTTTGCGGGCGTTCTCGAGAGTGTCGGCACCGACCGCAATTACCGGCTGGCCAACAAACTCAACCAGTCCGTCTGCCAGTAATGGATCGCCCGGCGCGACGGCGCCGATGTCCAGTTGGCCCGGTACATCTTTGCTGGTGATGGCAATTGCTACGCCCGGTATTGCATAGCACGGCGTGGTGTCGATGCGGGTGATACGCGCATGGGCGCGGTCACTGGTGCGCGCATAAACGTGTAGTTGGTTGGGGAATTCAAGGCGGTCATCCACATAAACAGCTTCGCCCGACACATGCTTGTCTGCGCTTTCGTGTTTAACGCTGCGGCCCACGCCTGTGGTTAGGCCGGCGCGGAACAGTTCGGCCAGTTCGGCCTGACTTTTTTGAATGCTGTGATTAGACATAAGCGGTCACCCGTGTTTCGACTTCAGGAGCTTGCAACTCAAGGAAGCATTTGCGGAGCAGGTTCTGTGCGGTAAGCAGGCGATATTCCTTGCTGGCACGGAAGTCACTGAGCGGCGTGAAGTCTTCCGCCAGTGCAGCGCATGCTTGCTCGATAATCTCCGGATACCACGCTGCGCCCTTGAGTACAGCTTCACAGGCGCTTGCCCGCTTGGGGATGGCAGCCATGCCGCCGAAGGCAATGCGTGCGGTTTGTACGGTGCCGTCCACAACTTTGAGGTTGAAGGCGGCGCACACCGCCGAGATGTCATCATCCAGACGCTTGGAGACTTTATAGGCGCGAAATGCCTGGTTTGCCTGCGGGCGCGGTACGATGATTTTCTCGATGAACTCAGCTTCCTGACGGGCAGTGACCTTGTAATCGATAAAGTAATCTTCCAGTGACAAGGTGCGCGACTCGGCGCCTTTGCGCAGGACGATCTGCGCACCCAAGGCGATCAGCAGCGGCGGGGCGTCGCCAATCGGTGAGGCGTTGCCGATATTCCCGCCCAGCGTGCCCTGGTTACGAATTTGCAACGAGGCGAAGCGGTGCAGCAGCTCGCCGAAGTCCGGGTAATCCTGCGCCAGCGCGGCGTAGCAGTCAGACAGCGCCGTGGCCGCGCCGATTTCGATGCTGCGTTCAGTCACCTCAATGCGCTTCATCGACTCGATGTGGCCGACATAAATCATCACCGGCAGTTCGCGGTGGAACTGAGTCACTTCCAGTGCCAGATCCGTACCGCCCGCGAGCAGGCGCGCCTCGGGGTTGGCGGCGTAGATATCGGCCAGATCCGCTACGGTCAGCGGCAGCAGGCAGCGCTTGTCGCCACTGTTGAGTTCGGCGGTTTCGGCCGGGGCGATGGCCTTCAGTTGAGCGATGGTTTGCGCTTCAAAAACATCGAACTGGTCCGGCTGCTTCTGGCAGCACGCTTGCTCGGCGGCATCAATGATTGGCCGGTAACCGGTGCAGCGGCAGAGGTTGCCCGCCAGTGCTTCCATGGTTTCAGCCTTGCTGAAACTGCTGGAGTTCTTCTGCAGGGCAAACAGCGACATGACAAAGCCCGGTGTGCAGAAACCGCACTGTGAACCGTGGCAGTCAACCATAGCCTGCTGCACGCTATGCAGCTTGCCCTGATGCTTGAGGTCTTCCACGGTGATCAGTTGCTTGCCGTGCAGGCTGGCAACAAAGGTCAGGCAGGAGTTGAGGGTGCGGTAACGCACGCACTCGCGGCCATTGACGTTGGCCAACTCACCGACAACCACGGTGCATGCGCCGCAGTCGCCAGAGGCGCAACCTTCTTTGGTGCCGGGTTTGGCGAGATGCTCACGCAGGTAATTGAGCACGGTGACGTTTGGATCGAGTTGCTGCTCTGTGCGCAGCTCTCGGTTGAGTAAAAACTGGATCAAGGCGACCTCCAGGCATTTTATTGTTCTTTACGAGGCAGCGGTGCACTCGTATCGGGCGATAAGAAGCGGCTACGCAGGGGCGTGTGATGCCCTTTATCGGCCTTCTATGGTGCGAATTTAGATTTTTCTGACTTCTGGGTCAACAAATATTTAACCTCGGAGTCAGATCCTTGTAATTCACTTGGGTTATGAGCCTAACTTCCAGCGTATAGCCAGATTGCTAGCGCATTTCGTGCCAACAACTGTAGGGAGCAGAGCAGTGCAATTCAGAGCCTGTTGTGGCCGCTGTTAATGCCAGCTTTGAGCATATCCGGCCACACAGGCGTGCGACGGTGGCGCTGTTGGGGGCGGGCTGGTGCGGCGCAGGGGCAGGGCGGATTTCAGGAGTCGATGTGATTATTGGCCTACAGAAACGCAAAAGGGGATGCCGAAGCATCCCCTTTTTTATTGCGACCTGATCAGAATCAGGCTTGCGGCTTGTCTGCGTCCTGCTCTGCTTGCGGCTCAGTGGCCTCAGCAGTTTCAGATACATCTGCCTTTGCAGCTTCTGCTTCACGAGCAATGCGCTCGGCCTCAAGGCGACGGCGGCGAACTTCACGTGGGTCGTTAGGTGCGCGACCGTTCAGTGTTGGCAGTTGAGCAGGCTCTTTAGCAGCGGGTTGCTCAGCAACCTCGGCAGCTACTTCGCTGGCTGCTTCAACGGCCGGCTCAGCAACAGGTGCTTGCACTTCAACTGATTCAGACTTTTCAGTCGTTTCAGCAACTGCTGGCGCTTCGCTTGCAGGCTGAGCAATGGGCTCGGCTACAACTTCAGCTTTAGGCTCGGCGGCAGGCACGGCAGTAGGCTCGACTGCAGGTGCAGCCTCTACCGGTGCCTGTGCTTCAGCAGCAACTTCTGCTTCAACCGGAGCAGTGCTAACGGTTTCTGGCTGGGCTGTTTCAGTAGCAGTTTCAGCATTTGCCTCAACCACAGCTTCTACAGCTTCAGTCGGCTCAGCCTTGGCAGGTGCTTCAACTTCTGCTGCGCCAGCTGCAACTTCCGCAGGTGCGGCAACTTCAGTTTTAGGCTGCTTCGGCTCAATAGCAGGCTTCTGCTCGGCAGGTGCCGATTCAGCAGTGGCGGCTTCAACAGCGGCTGCAGTTGCGGCCAATGCTGTGGCGGCTACGGCGCCGGTTGCTGCTGCAGTGGTTTCTGCCAGCGTAGAGTTTTCGGTTTTGGCTGGTTCAGCGCCTTCGGTGCTTTCTTCAGCGTTTTCGATCAGGTTGCCGTTGGCATCACGCTGACGCTCACGACGGTTGCTGCGACGACGCTGACCGCGTGAACGGCGACGAGGACGCTCGCCTTCGTTGCTGTCTTGCTCGTCAGAGGCTTGCTGATCGGTATCCGGCAGGGCTTCTTCAGCAGTGTCGGCAGCTACAGCTTCTTTGCGCGGCTGACGCTCTTCGCGCGGTGGACGCGGCTGGCGCGGCTCACGTGCAGGGCGTTCGTTTTGCGCCTGCTCGGCGTTGTTGCTGTCGTTACTGTCGATTGGGTCACGCAGTTCACGTGGCTGACGCTCTTCACGCGGCTTGCGCTCACGACGGCCTTCGCCCCCGTCACGCGGCGGACGCGACTGGCGCTGTTCCTGCGGCTCACGGATTTCTACGCTGTCACGCGGCTGGCGCTCTTCACGGGCGGCGCGCGGTTGGCGCTCCTCACGTGGAGCACGCTCTTCACGCGGTGCGCGTTCTTCGCGTGGCTTGCGCTCTTCATCACGACGGTTGCCGCGATTACGGTTCTGCTGACGGCCATTACGACGCTCTTCGCTGCTGCGTGGCTTACGCTCGACAGGCTTGGCTTCGATTACCGCAGGCTTCTCTTCTTCTTTGGTGGCGAACAGGCTCACCAGCGACTTCACCAGACCTTTGAACAGGCTTGGCTCGGTTGCAGCAGCTGGGGCTGCAGCAGGAGCTTCTGCCGGCGTTGGCGCAGAGCGCGGAGGAGCAGCCTTGATGGCGGCTTCCTGGCGAACCAGAGTACGAGTACCGCTGGCTTGCTTCTCTTCTTCAACTTCGGTCACGGCCATCTCGTAGCTCGACTGGGTCGTCTGAGCTTCGAGGCTGTCGTCACGCAGGCGCTGCACTTCGAAGTGCGGCGTTTCGAGGTGATCGTTCGGCAGAATGACGATGCGTGCACGGGTGCGCAGTTCGATCTTGGTGATCGAGTTGCGTTTCTCGTTCAGCAGGAAGGCGGCAACCGGGATTGGCACCTGAGCGCGTACTTCGGCGGTACGGTCTTTCAGGGCTTCTTCTTCGATCAGGCGCAGGATGGCCAGCGACAGCGACTCAACGTCACGGATGATGCCTTGGCCGTTGCAACGTGGGCAAACGATGCCGCTGGTTTCACCCAGTGACGGACGCAGACGCTGACGCGACATTTCCAGCAGGCCGAAACGCGAAATGCGGCCAACCTGAACACGGGCGCGGTCAGCTTCCAGCGCTTCGCGAACCTTCTCCTCGACTGCGCGCTGGTTTTTGGCCGGCGTCATGTCGATGAAGTCGATCACGATCAGGCCACCGATGTCACGCAGGCGCAGTTGGCGCGCGATCTCTTCAGCGGCTTCAAGGTTGGTCTGCAGAGCAGTTTCTTCGATGTCGCTGCCTTTGGTGGCGCGCGCCGAGTTGATGTCGATCGACACCAGTGCTTCTGTCGGGTCGATGAAGATCGAGCCGCCGGAAGGCAATTTAACTTCACGCTGGAAAGCGGTTTCGATCTGGCTTTCGATCTGGAAGCGATTGAACAGCGGCACGCTGTCTTCGTACAGCTTGATCTTACTGGCGTACTGCGGCATCACCTGACGGATGAAGCTCAGGGCTTCTTCCTGTGCTTCAACGCTGTCGACCAGTACTTCGCCGATGTCCTGGCGCAGGTAATCGCGGATAGCGCGGATAATGACGTTGCTCTCCTGATAGATCAGGAAGGGTGCCGGGCGATCCTG
This sequence comes from Pseudomonas marincola, assembly GCF_900682675.2. Classification (NCBI taxonomy): domain Bacteria; kingdom Pseudomonadati; phylum Pseudomonadota; class Gammaproteobacteria; order Pseudomonadales; family Pseudomonadaceae; genus Pseudomonas; species Pseudomonas marincola. The sequence continues at coordinate 2,051,254 of NZ_LR215729.2, forward strand.
CGAGGCTTCTTTGATCGCGCTCCACAGTTGCAGCAGGTAATCGAGGTCCCACTGCATTTCTTCGCTGGAACGACCCAGACCCGCAGTGCGCACGATCAGGCCCATGTCAGCAGGGGCGTTGAGGCCATTCAGGGCTTCGCGCAGTTCGTTGCGCTCTTCGCCTTCAATACGGCGCGAGATGCCACCAGCACGCGGGTTGTTCGGCATCAGCACGAGGTAACGGCCGGCCAGACTGATGAACGTGGTCAGGGCTGCGCCCTTGTTGCCGCGTTCTTCTTTCTCGACCTGAACGATGACTTCCTGACCTTCGCTCAACACTTCTTTAATGTTGACGCGGCCTTCAGGAGCCTTCTTGAAGTATTCGCGGGAGATTTCTTTTAGCGGGAGGAAACCATGACGCTCGGAGCCGAAATCTACGAAAGCGGCTTCCAGGCTAGGTTCGACGCGGGTGATGCGGCCTTTATAGATGTTGGCCTTTTTTTGCTCACGGGCGCCAGATTCAATGTCCAGGTCGTATAGGCGTTGGCCATCGACTAGGGCAACACGCAACTCTTCGGGTTGAGTTGCGTTAATCAGCATTCTTTTCATGTAGTACCGTCGGTTTCCGGTGCTCTCGGAAACGGCGTTCGGCACACACGACTCTCAGGGTCGGTGTCAGGCGCGTCAGCAGCGGTCATAAGCCGCTGCATTGTCAAGCGACAGTCAGCCAAATAGGGCTGGGTCGCGACGGACATCTCCTGCTCGCTGAATCAACAACAAGCATTTGTTAAAGGAGGAGGAATCAATTGCAGGTAGCGGACGAGATAAGGCGTCTTGGTAAAGCTAATTGCTACGCAGACCTGCAGTTGTACATCTCCACCCTACACGTAACGCTGAAAATCGGGTGCCGCTCGCAGAATCCGTAGCGGGTTAGCATTTATCGCAGTCTTCCAAAGGGGAAGGGTGCGCATGATGTCTTAGATGCCTCCAAGTCAGCGTTGCGCCAGGTTGTTGCTGCATTAGAAGTGGCCCTATTGCACGTTTACGCTGGGTAAACCGCTGTTGCGCAACTTCTTGCCTTGCATTCCCGTCGCTGGCTGCCTTTTAGTGAGGCTTCCTTAGGCTTTATTTCCGAATTCTTCGAGAGCCGTTCTGGCTTAAAACCTCTGAAGAACCCGTCGGACGGCCTCTCGTCCAAAATGGGTTGCCTTGGTTGGGATGGCAGTTCTAGCGATCATTCCCAAACCAGTCCGCTTTTGGCGGCGTCGGGACTATAGCAGTAATGATTAAGTGCTTCAAATCCATAAAAATTGTTATGATTGCGCGATGACTACATCTCAATCTCCAACCTCCGGCGTTCAGCTGCTTGAGGTTGCGCCGGAACTTGCCGGCCAGCGTATCGACAACTTTCTTCGCACCCAGCTGAAGGGTGTTCCCAAGACTTTGATTTACCGCATTTTGCGCAAAGGCGAAGTGCGCGTGAATAAAGGTCGGATCAAACCTGAGTACAAGCTGCAGGTCGGCGATATTGTGCGCGTGCCGCCGCTTCGCCTGCCTGAGCGTGATGAGGTCGAGCCGCTGGCGCAAGGGCTGCTCAAGCGTCTGGAAGCGGCGATTGTCTACGAAGACAAAGCCCTCATTGTCCTGAACAAGCCTGCCGGGATCGCCGTGCACGGCGGCAGCGGCCTGAATTACGGGGTGATCGAGGCCTTCCGTCAGTTGCGTCCCGACGCCAAAGAGCTGGAGCTGGTGCATCGTCTCGACCGTGACACCTCCGGCCTGCTGATGATCGCTAAAAAACGCAGCATGCTGCGCCATCTGCATGAAGCGTTGCGCGGCGATGGCGTGGATAAGCGTTACATGGCGTTGGTGCGCGGTAATTGGGCGGCATCTAAGAAAATGGTCAATGCGCCGCTGCTCAAGAGCAACTTGCGTTCGGGTGAGCGCATGGTCGAAGTCAATAATGAAGGCAAGGAAGCGCTGACACGTTTCCGTGTGCTGCGCCGTTTTGGCGAGTTCGCAACCCTGGTCGAGGCCAAGCCTGTAACCGGGCGTACCCACCAGATTCGTGTGCACACACAGTTTGCCGGCCATTGCATTGCCGGTGACAGTAAATATGGCGATGACGACTTTACCCGCGAAATTCGCGATCTTGGCGGTAAGCGCTTGTTTCTGCATGCGTACGAGTTGGTTGTGCCAATGCTTGATGGTACGCAACTTAAGCTCGAAGCGCCGGTCGATGAGATGTGGGCAAAAACTGTGGAGCGCTTGAGTGTCTGATTACCGTGTGCTGATTTTTGATTGGGATGGCACGCTGGCAGACTCAATCGACCGAATCGTTGTCTCGATCCATCAGGCCTCCCGCGAATGCGGATTGCCGCAAAGAGATGATGTGCGGGTCAAGGGTATTATTGGCCTGAGCTTGCCTGAGGCGGCTGTATCCCTATACCCGGACATGACGGACCCGCTGCATGTTCAGCGTTTTCGCAGTGCCTACAGTGAGCATTATCTAAAGCTTGAAGCCACGCCTTCGCCGTTGTTTGCAGGTGTGGCGGAGTCGCTGGAGAGTTTTCGCGCGCAGGGCTATCAGTTGGCAGTTGCCACTGGCAAAGGGCGTGCTGGGCTTGAGCGTGTTTTGCAGGGTAATGGCTGGGAGAACTTTTTCGATGTCACCCGTTGCGGCGATGAGGGTTCAAGCAAGCCGCATCCGCTGATGATCGAAGAGATTCTTGCGCATTGCGCGGCCAAACCGAGTGAGGCGCTGATGGTCGGTGACTCGTCGTTCGATTTGTTAATGGCGCGTAACGCTGGCGTAGACTCGGTAGCTGTGGGTTATGGTGCGCAGCCGCTGGAAACTCTGCGTGAATTCGGGCCGGTGTTGGCGGTGGAGCAGTTCTGCGAGTTACATGACTGGCTGGGTCGCGGCTGAAAGGATCGCAAGGCCGGGCGCAGATCAATAATCGATTGAGGTGGGTGTGTATGTCGGATGAGTGGAAAGCGCCGGTTGAAGGCGATTCTGATGGTAAGAGTTGGAAGTTGCTGGAAAAAACACTGCTCGCCGGTGTCATTGAGCAGCGTCGTTCCCGGCGTTGGGGGATCTTCTTCAAGACCCTGACCTTCATCTATCTGTTTGTTGCGCTGGCCATGTTCTCGCCCATGTTGCAGTTGGGTAAGTCGGGCGGTGACAGCAGTGCCAGTCATACGGCGGTTATTGATGTTAACGGCATGATTGCTGATAAAGAGGCTGCCAGTGCCGACAATATCGTCAGCAGCCTGCGCGCCGCTTTTGAGGATGAAAACACCAAGGGTGTGATCCTGCGTATTAACAGTCCGGGCGGTAGCCCTGTGCAGTCTGGCTATATATATGACGAAATCGGCCGTCTGCGCGCTGAATACCCGAAAATCAAGGTCTACGCGGTGATCAGTGATCTGGGCGCCTCGGGCGCTTATTACATCGCCAGTGCTGCTGATGAGATCTATGCCGACAAAGCCAGTCTGGTCGGCTCGATTGGTGTGACGGCGGCAAGTTTCGGTTTCGTCGGCCTGATGGATAAGCTCGGTGTTGATCGTCGTGTTTACACCTCGGGCGAACACAAAGCGTTCCTGGATCCGTTCCAGCCGCCGAAGGAAGAAGAAGCCAAGTTCTGGCAGGGCGTGCTCGATACAACGCATCAGCAGTTCATCAATAGCGTCAAGAAAGGCCGTGGTGATCGCCTGAAGGTCGCGGAGAACCCTGAGCTGTTCTCCGGTCTGGTCTGGTCTGGCGAGCAAGCCCTGCTGTTGGGGCTGGTTGATGCGCTGGGCAGCACCAGTTACGTGGCGCGTGAGGTGATTGGCGAGAAGAATCTGGTTGACTTCACAGTGCAGGATTCACCGCTGGATCGCTTTGCCAAGAAGATTGGCGCCAGCGTCGCTCAGAACCTTGCGGTATGGATGGGTTTTGAAGGTCCAAGCCTGCGCTAAGGTTTGCATTCGGCTTCAACAAAGCCCTGCGCAGTCATGCTGTGCAGGGCTTTTGCGTCAGGGCAGCTCAATCCCTTCATTATTGAGCATGTCTACCAGGCGAATCAGGGGTAAGCCGATCAGGCTGTTGACGTCGCTGCCTTCGGTGCTTTTAAACAAGCTAATGCCCAGGCCTTCGGCCTTGAAGCTGCCGGCGCAATCGAACGGTTGCTCGGCTTCGAGGTAACGCTTTATCTGGGCGTCGCTGAGTGTGCGAAAATGCACGGTAAATGGTACGCAGTCGGTTTGGTAGGTGTTGTTGGCGCTGTTGAATAACGTCAGGCCGGTAAGGAAGCTCACGCTGTTGCCGCTGGCGGCGCGCAGTTGTTGCGCGGCGCGCTCAAAGGTGTGCGGTTTGCCGAGTATCTGGCCGTTCAGCACAGCGACTTGATCCGAGCCTATAATAAGGTGCTGCGGATAGTGGTCGCGCAGGGCCTGAGCTTTTTCGAGAGACAGGCGGCGGACCAAGCTTGTGGCGTCCTCGTTTGGATGCGGCGACTCATCTATGTCGGGCGAGTTGCACTCGAACGGCACGCACAAACGGGCCAGTAATTGGCGGCGGTAGGGTGAGCTTGAGGCCAGTACCAGGGGGTGCATTGCGTTACTCTCGGGCGGCAAATTGGGTGTATGTGATTCTAATCGTCGCCTAACATGCTGCACAGGCTGAATTTCCTTTGACAGAGGCGGGTCGCATCCCTAGAATGCGGCGCCTATGTTAAATGGCCCGATTCCACCTCACGTTGATCCGCGCAAGCTTGCAGATCGCACTACCACCCTCGACGGTGTGGTGCCTCTTGCCGACTTGAAAAGGCTCTGCGGCGCGCTTGCCGATAACCAAGGCACTGTGCACGTCAAGTTCATGTTTGAACGCGACGAGCGTAACGCTGTGGTTTTCCACAGCGAGCTCGAGGTTGACGTCAAAATGGTTTGCCAGCGTTGTCTGGAGCAGGTAACTCTTCCGATCTACAGTGAGTGTGATTACGCTGTGGTGAAGGAGGGCGCAAATACCCAGTCTGTGCCGCAAGGCTATGACGTGCTTGAATTGGGTGAAGACCCATTGGATCTGTTGGCACTGGTTGAGGAGGAGCTTTTGCTCGCCTTGCCGATCGTGCCGATGCATGATCCGAAAGATTGCCAGCAGCCGGCCGGACATATAGAGCCTGAGTCGAGCGAGGACGAGGTAACGCGGTCCAACCCGTTCAGTGTATTGGCACAGTTAAAGCGTGACCCAAACGTTTAGGAGTTTATTAGTATGGCTGTTCAGCAGAACAAAAAATCCCGTTCCGCCCGTGACATGCGCCGTTCGCACGACGCCCTCACTGGTAACGCTCTGTCCGTTGAGAAGAGCACTGGTGAAGTTCACCTGCGTCACCACGTATCGCCAGAAGGCGTATACAAGGGCCGCAAAGTGATTGATAAGGGCGCTGACGAGTAATAACTTGTCCGCCTCAATCATCGCGATTGATGCAATGGGCGGGGACTTCGGTCCTCGCTGCATTGTTCCAGCCAGTCTCGACTGTCTGGAAGAAATCCCCTCGTTACATCTGGTCCTTGTCGGCCAAGCCTCCCTTATTGAAGAACTGATCGCCCAACGCCCAGGTGTTGATCGCGCGCGTCTGCATGTTCAGCATGCCAGCGAAGTGATTGCCATGGACGATGCGCCTGCTCAGGTCTTGCGCAGAAAGACCGACTCATCCATGCGTGTGGCGCTGGATATGGTGCAGCAGGGCCGGGCGAATGCCTGCGTCAGTGCCGGCAATACCGGCGCGTTGATGGCGCTGTCGCGGTTTGTTCTGAAAACCCTGCCGGGTATCGACCGTCCGGCCATTGTCAGCGCGATTCCGACGAATAACGGTTTCTGCCATTTGCTCGATCTGGGCGCCAATGTCGATTGCAGCCCCGAGCAGCTCTATCAGTTTGCGGTAATGGGTTCGGTGGCCGCCGAGGTCCTCGGTACGCCTGCGCCAAGGGTTGCGCTGCTGAATGTCGGCACCGAGATGATCAAGGGTAATCAGCAGGTCAAACTGGCCGCGCAGTTGCTGCAAGAGGCCGGCAGCGTCAACTACACCGGTTTCATAGAGGGTGACGGCCTGTATCGCGGCGAGGCAGATGTTGTGGTGTGCGACGGTTTTGTCGGCAACATCGTGCTCAAATCAAGCGAAGGGCTGGCCAAAATGATTGCCCTGCGCATTGAGGCTATTTTCAAGCGTCACTGGGCGGGGCGTCTGGTCGGCTTGGTCGCGCTGCCGCTGCTGGCGAGGGTGAAGAATGAGTTGGCGCCTGCGCAATACAATGGTGCGAGCCTGCTGGGCTTGCAGGGTATCGTGGTAAAGAGTCATGGTTCTGCCGGTCGCGCCGGCTTCAAATCCGCAATTCGCCGAGCTTTAAAGGAGATCGAAGAGGATTTACCACAGCGTTTGAGTGGTAAGCTCGAAGATCTATTGCTCTGAGATGTGACCGCAGGCGCTAGGTTGTCATCCAACTGAGAGTTTTCTGTGCTCTGATCCATTCAGGTCACGCTTTTTTACCAATAAGATTATTTGGGGCTCGTTAACATGACTGCATCCCTTGCATTCGTTTTCCCAGGTCAGGGTTCGCAATCTCTGACCATGCTGGCAGAGCAGGGTGCCCAGCAGCCGCTGGTACTCGATACGTTCGCCGAGGCCTCCGCGGCGCTGGGTTACGACCTCTGGGCATTGACTCAGCAGGGCCCGGAAGAGCAACTCAATCAAACTGATAAAACCCAACCGGCAATCCTCACGGCATCCGTTGCGCTGTGGCGTTTGTGGCTGGCTGAAGGCGGCGCAACCCCGGCTTTCGTTGCGGGCCACAGCCTTGGCGAATACTCGGCGCTGGTCGCCGCTGGCAGCCTGGAATTGGCTGATGCGGTCAAGTTGGTCGAGCATCGCGGTCAGCTGATGCAGCAGGCTGTTCCTGCTGGCCAGGGCGGAATGGCGGCGATTCTGGGTCTGGAAGACGCGGACGTGCTGGCAGCTTGCGCTGAAGCGGCGCAGGGTGAAGTAGTTAGCGCAGTAAACTTCAACGCGCCTGGCCAGGTGGTTATCGCCGGCAGTGCCGCGGCCGTTGCCCGCGCGATCGAGGCGTGTAAGGCGCGTGGCGCCAAGCGCGCCATGGCGTTGCCAGTCAGCGTGCCTTCGCATTGCGAGTTGATGCGCCCGGCTGCTGAGCGTTTTGCCGAAGCCGTGCAGGCGATCAACTGGCAGGCGCCGAAGATCGCACTGGTGCAGAACGTTAGTGCTGCTGTGGTCGCCGACCTGGATGTTTTGAAGAACGATTTGCTGGCACAGCTGTACAGCCCGGTTCGCTGGGTTGAATCCATGGTGTGCCTGGCGGATCAGGGCGTAACCGACTTGGTTGAGTGCGGCCCTGGAAAAGTTTTGTCCGGATTGAACAAACGCTGCGTCAAAGGCGTCAATACCCACAATCTGGAGACCCCAGAAGCCTTTGCCGCCACGCGCGCGGCCTTGGCCTGATTGAGGAGAGTGATATGAGCTTGCAAGGTAAAGTTGCCCTGGTAACAGGTGCGAGTCGGGGTATCGGTCAGGCCATCGCGCTGGAACTGGGTCGTCAGGGCGCGACTGTTATTGGTACTGCAACATCGGCTGCAGGCGCTGAGCGCATCAGCGAAACGCTCAAGGCCAATGGCGTCGAAGGCGCTGGCATGGAGCTGGACGTGAGCAACGACGAGTCGGTTGCCACGGTACTTGCCAATATCTCGCAACAATTCGGTCAGCCGCTGATTCTGGTCAATAATGCCGGCATTACGCGCGACAATTTGATGATGCGGATGAAAGATGACGAGTGGTTTGACGTCATTGATACCAACCTCAACAGCCTCTATCGCCTGAGCAAAGGTGTATTGCGTGGTATGACTAAGGCGCGTTTTGGTCGTATCATCAACATCGGCTCGGTTGTAGGCTCGATGGGCAACGGCGGTCAGGTAAACTATGCTGCTGCCAAGGCTGGTCTTGAGGGCTTTGGTCGTGCACTGGCCCGTGAAGTGGGTTCGCGCTCGATCACAGTAAACGCAGTGGCACCGGGCTTTATCGACACCGATATGACCCGTGAATTGCCGGAAGCACAGCGTGAAGCATTGCTGACACAGATTCCGCTGGGTCGTTTGGGGCAGGCTGAAGAGATCGCGAAAGTGGTCGGATTCCTCGCTTCTGATGGCGCAGCTTATGTCACAGGGGCTACTATTCCTGTGAATGGCGGTATGTATATGAGCTAAATGTGACGATTGCCTTAAAAAAACTGTCATAGCTGCTATCTAAAATCCGTTATAAAGCTGCAACAGGTTTATAGATGGGCATTTGATGTGATTTTGGGGCGTTTGAGCGTTTAGCTTGAAATGCTAAAAAACCTTTCTATACACTTAGCTGTCTTAATTAAAACAGCTGCCTAGATTTATCCAATAGGAGTGAAAACACGGTATGAGCACCATCGAAGAACGCGTCAAGAAAATCGTTGCCGAGCAGCTTGGCGTAAAAGAAGAGGAAGTAACCAACAGCGCTTCCTTCGTCGAAGACCTGGGTGCTGACTCTCTTGACACCGTTGAGCTGGTAATGGCCCTCGAAGAAGAGTTCGAGACCGAAATCCCGGACGAGCAAGCTGAGAAGATCACTAGCGTTCAGGAAGCTATCGACTACGTTACTGCTCACGCATCGTAAGTAGATCGTCAGTTCCTGACATGGATAAGCCGCACTGTCTTAGGGCTGTGCGGCTTTTCTTTATCAGGCTGTAATTCATCGTCAGGTTACGCAGCGCTGCGGTTTTCGGGCGTTATGTCTGTTGTTAACTGGCTTTACGCAATCCTTGCGTTGTAATCAGAATTAAAAGGAGATTGCTGTGTCGCGTAGACGCGTCGTGGTTACCGGTATGGGCATGGTCTCACCGCTGGGTAACGATGTGCCGAGCAGCTGGCAGGGCATTTTGGCCGGGCGCAGTGGCATAGGCTCGATCGAGCATATGGACCTTTCTGCCTATTCCACCCGTTTTGGTGGTTCGGTAAAGAATTTTGATGTTGAGCAGTACCTCTCCGCAAAAGAGGCGCGCAAGCTCGACTTGTTTATCCAGTACGGTATGGCCGCCAGTTTTCAGGCGATGACCAACTCCGGGCTGGAAGTCACCGACGCCAATCGCGAGCGTATCGGTGTTGCGCTGGGTTCGGGTATTGGCGGTTTGACCAATATTGAAAACAGCTGCAAAGCGTTGATCGAGCAGGGCCCACGGCGCATTTCGCCGTTCTTTGTTCCGGGTTCGATCATCAACATGATTTCCGGTTTCCTGTCGATTCACCTGGGTCTGCAAGGCCCGAACTACGCCATTGCTACCGCCTGCACTACCGGCACGCACTGCATCGGTATGGCGGCGCGCAACATTGCTTACGGTGAAGCCGACGCGATGGTTGCCGGTGGCGCCGAGATGGCCGCCTGCGGCCTGGGTATTGGCGGTTTCGCTGCCGCCCGTGCGTTGTCTACACGCAACGATGACCCGGCGCGGGCCAGTCGTCCGTGGGATGTTGATCGTGATGGCTTCGTCTTGTCTGACGGCGCTGGCACCATGGTTCTCGAAGAGCTTGAACATGCCAAGGCGCGTGGCGCGACCATTTATGCCGAACTCACAGGTTTTGGCATGAGCGGCGATGCGTTCCACATGACCTCGCCACCCGAAGATGGCGCCGGTGCTGCCCGCTGCATGACCAATGCGCTGCGTGATGCGGGTTTGAACCCGGATCAGGTGCAGTACATCAATGCCCACGGCACGTCGACCAATGCTGGCGACAAGGCCGAGATTGCTGCGATCAAGTCAGTATTCGGTGAGCACGCCTACAATCTGTCGGTCAGCTCGACCAAGTCCATGACCGGTCACCTGCTGGGTGCGGCGGGAGCGGTCGAGGCGATCTTCAGCGTTCTGGCACTGCAAGATCAGGTTGCACCGCCGACCATAAACCTCGATCAGCCTGATGAAGGCTGCGATCTGGATCTGGTGCCGCATCACGCCAAGCCAATGGCGATTGATGCCGTTCTGTCCAACTCGTTCGGGTTTGGTGGCACCAACGGTTCCCTGGTATTCCGTCGGTTTAACGGTTGATGTTCAGCTGGATCGACGGTGTTGCGGCGGATTCACTGCCTGCAAGTGATCGTGGTCTGGCTTACGGAGATGGTCTGTTCGAGACCATCTCCGTATCTCATGGCAAGCCTTCTCTTTTAGAGCGACACATGTCGCGTCTGGCGCTGAGTTGCGAGCGCTTACTGATCCCTTTTGATGCCTTCATCGTGCGCAGTGAAATACTCGCGTTCAGCGCGTTGCTGGGTGATGGCGTCGCCAAGCTGATTCTCACCCGCGGCCAGGGCATGCGCGGATATGCGTTACCTGAGCCGTGCGCCCCGCGCAGGGTTTTAACGGGTTCACCACGACCAAACTATCCAGCCGCTAATGCGCAGCATGGCGTAAGCCTGTTCGCGTGCCAGACACGACTGGCCGAGCAGCCGTTGTTGGCGGGCATGAAACACCTCAATCGCCTTGAGCAGGTCTTGGCGCGCAGCGAGTGGCAAGACCCGGCCTATGCTGAAGGCTTGATGCTGGATTATTCCGGGCGCTTGATTGAGGGCGTTTACAGCAACCTCATATTGATTCAAAAAGGCCAATTGCATACGCCAGACCTGAGCCGCTGCGGGGTTGCCGGGGTTATGCGCAGTGAGTTGTTGGCGCAGGCAGAGGCGTTGGGTATCGACTGCTTCGTGCGCGACATTCCCCGCCTGGAATTGCTCGGCACCGATGAGGTTTTTCTGTGCAATAGCCTGTATGGCGTGTGGCCCGTCACGCGTATTGCCGAGCATAGCTGGCCCGTGGGGCCGCTCACCCGTAAACTACAGTCCATTGCCTGTGATTTATTGGACAACTGATTCGTGATACGAAAATTTCTGCTGTTGCTTGAATGCGCCGTGTTAGTGGCTGGCTTGCTCGTGGCCTTCGCCGCATGGCAGCAGCACAGCGCGTTGCAACAACCTCTGGCGCTGCCAGCCGAACGCTTGGTGGATGTGCCCAAAGGGTCTACGCCTGGCGGTATGCTCAATCAGCTTGAGGCTGAAGGCGTGCTCGACAAGGCCTTTTGGTTGCGGCTTTACTGGCGCTTCAACCTTAAAGACGAGTCGCTGCATTCCGGTGAGTATCGCTTGCAACCGGGAATGACGGTGCGCGACATGCTGCAGTTGTGGCGTGATGGCGAGGTGGTGCAATACAGCCTGACGCTGGTAGAAGGCTGGAACTTCCGTCAGGTGCGCAGCGCGTTCGCCAAACAAACCGAACTCAAGGCGACACTGGGCGAGCTCAGCGACGCCGAGTTGATGGAGCGTTTGGGTGAGCCCGGCGTCAATCCGGAAGGGCGCTTCTTCCCCGATACTTATCAGTTTGTGCGCGGCATGAGCGATTTCGAATTGCTCAAACAAGCGCATACGCGTCTGCAGAAAGTGCTTGATGAAGAGTGGCAGCAACGCGCCGCTGATCTGCCGTACAAGACGCCTTACGAGGCGTTGATCATGGCCTCGATGATCGAGAAGGAAACCGGTGTTCCGCACGAGCGTGAACAGATCGCCGGGGTTTTCATCCGCCGTCTGGCCATTGGCATGCGCCTGCAAACCGACCCGACGGTGATCTACGGCATGGGAGAGCGCTACAAAGGCCGCATCACCCGCGCCGATCTGCGCGAGCCGACGCCGTACAATACTTACCAGATAGATGGCATGCCGCCGACGCCGATTGCCTTGGTTGGCCGTGAAGCGATTCACGCCGCCCTGCATCCGGCGGAAGGCAAAAGCCTGTACTTTGTCGCACGCGGCGACGGCAGCCATGTATTCTCCAACTCTTTGAATGCCCACAATAAAGCGGTGCGCGAGTATCAACTCAAGCGTCGGGCCGATTACCGGTCCAGCCCAGCACCGAGTGAGCCAGAACCACAAAAGGACAGCCAGTGAGCGGTTTGTTTATCACCCTTGAAGGCCCGGAAGGCGCAGGCAAGAGCACCAATCGGGAATACCTGGCTGAGCGCTTGCGCGAACATTCTATCGACGTCGTGATGACCCGCGAGCCGGGCGGCACGCCTTTGGCCGAGAAGATCCGCGAAATCCTCCTGTCACCTACCGACGAGGCCATGGCCGCCGACACCGAACTGTTATTGGTGTTTGCCGCGCGTGCCCAGCATCTTGCGCAGGTGATCCGCCCCGCGCTTAAACGCGGCGCAGTGGTGTTGTGTGATCGCTTTACCGATGCGACATACGCCTATCAAGGCGGTGGTCGCGGTCTGTCCGAGGCGCGCATTGGCGTGCTGGAGAGTTTCGTACAGGGCGATTTGCGTCCGGATCTGACTCTGGTTTTCGATTTGCCAATCGAGGTCGGTCTGGCGCGTGCTGCCGAGCGCGGCCGTCTGGATCGCTTCGAGCAAGAAGGCCATGACTTCTTCAATGCCGTTCGCCAGACGTACCTGCGCCATGCTGCGCAGGCGCCCGAGCGCTATCGGATTGTCAACGCCGCGCAAAGTCTCGCAGAAGTCCAGGCATCCATTGACGCATTGCTGCCGCAGATTGTGGAGTTGTGCCGTGGCTGAAGCCTATCCGTGGCAGGACGACCTCTGGAGGCAACTGGCGGGCCGCGCGCAACACGCTCACGCCTATCTGCTGCATGGCCCTGCCGGCATCGGTAAGCGCGCGCTGGCGGAGCGTCTGATGCACAGCTTGTTGTGTCAGAACCGGCAAGGGCTTGAGGCCTGCGGCGATTGCAAGTCGTGTCATTTGCTGGCCGCTGGCACGCATCCGGATAATTACGTGCTGGAGCCGGAAGAGGCCGACAAACCGATCAAGGTCGATCAGGTTCGCGATCTGGTCAGTTTTGTGGTGCAAACCGCGCAGCTGGCCGGACGCAAGGTGGTGCTGGTCGAGCCGGGTGAGGCAATGAACCTGAACGCGGCCAATGCGCTGCTGAAGAGTCTCGAAGAGCCTTCGGGCGATACCGTGATTCTGCTGATCAGCCATCAGCCGAGTCGCTTGTTGCCAACCATCAAAAGTCGCTGTGTGCAGCAGGCCTGTCCGCTGCCCAGCGAAGCCATGAGCCTCGGTTGGCTGGCTAAAGCGTTGCCCGAGTCATCAGCTGAGCAGCGTCAGCAACTGCTGTATCTGGCGGCTGGCTCACCATTATTGGCGGTAAACATGCACGCCGCGGGTGTGCCGGCGCAACGTGAGCTAGTCGTTGAGGGGGTGAAAAAGCTGCTCAAACAGCAAGTTGCCCCGAGTCAATTGACTGAAACCTTGAACCCTGTGGCATTAACGCTGCTTTTTGACTGGTTTTGTGACTGGGCACAGTTGATTTTGCGTTACCAGATGACTCAGGATGAAGAAGGCTTGGGTCAGCAGGATATGCGCGCTGTCGTGCAGTATCTGGCTGGCAAGACGCCACAGTCGAGGATTCTGAATATTCAGGACTGGTTGCTCGAACAACGGCAAAAAGTCATGAGTAAAGCCAACCTTAACCGTGCCTTGCTTCTCGAAGCGCTGCTTGTGCAGTGGGCAAGCTTGGCAGTACCGCGCTAGAATCGGCCACTAAGACATCGCAAATCAGGAATGCAGCATGAGCTTGCCACCTAATCTGGGTCCGCGTAACGGAATCTTGTCACTGACCATCAAAGACAAATCCGTGCTCTATGCCGCTTACATGCCGTTCATCAAAAATGGTGGGTTGTTTATCCCCACCAACAAGACTTACCGCCTTGGCGATGAAGTGTTTATGTTGCTCAACCTCATGGACGAGCCGGAAAAAATCCCGGTCGCCGGCAAAGTGGTATGGATCACGCCCAAGGGCGCACAAGGTAATCGCGCCGCAGGCGTAGGTGTGCAGTTCAATGACGGCGACGACAACGCCCGGAACAAGATAGAAACCTATCTGGCTGGTGCATTGAAATCGGACCGCCCAACGCACACCATGTAACCTTGACCGATAGCGTTACGCTCCACCGCAGGCCGCATTGATTGCGGCCTTTTGCATTGACCCAATTGTTGAAGATTAAGAATTGTTATGTTGATTGACTCGCACTGCCACCTCGACCGCCTGGACCTTGGCGCCCACAACGGCTCGCTGGACGCCGCTCTGGATGCCGCGCGTGCACGTGGCGTCGGCCACTTCTTGTGCATTGGCGTCAGCGCGGAAAACGCCGGCGCGGTCAAGCAGATGGCCGAGCGCTACAGCGACGTCGATTGCTCGGTAGGCGTGCATCCGCTTGACCTCGAGCCGGGTGCAGCGCCGGCGATGGACTGGCTGCTGAGTGAGCTTGAGCATCCCAATGTGGTCGCGATTGGCGAAACCGGCCTCGATTATCACTACGAGCCGGAAGCCGCCGAGTTGCAGCAGGCCTCTTTCCGTTTGCACCTGCAGGCGGCGCAAACCACGGGCAAGCCGGTGATCGTGCATACCCGCGGTGCGCGTGCCGATACCCTGACGCTGTTGCGTGAAGCGGCCTTGCCGCAAGCCGGCGTGCTGCATTGCTTCACCGAAGACTGGGACATGGCCAAGGCCGCGCTGGATCTGGGCTTCTATATCTCGTTGTCGGGCATTGTCACCTTCCGCAATGCCGAGGCGCTGCGTGAAGTGGCCCGTCAGGTGCCGGCCGATCGCTTGTTGGTCGAGACCGACTCACCGTATCTGGCGCCTGTACCGCATCGCGGCAAACCCAACCTGCCGGAATACGTGCGTGATGTAGCCGAGTATCTGGCCGTGTTGCGCGGCGTTAGCTACGAGACGCTGGCCGAGCAGACGGGCGCGAACTTCAAGCGCCTGTTCCCGCTGGCCCGGGTCAACCTGCAAGGCTGAATCGCAGGCAAAAAAAACCCGGGTTCTGGGGGATGAATCCGGGTTAAGACCATTAGGAGTAAATCAAGATGCGCGGTCCACGGCACCTTGGCTGACAGCACACTTGGGGGGAGATGCGCCGTCAGTACTCATCAGTATTGGCTATGTTGGGCAATCTTCCAGCCCAATAACCTCGGTTTTTAAACGGATTTGGAATACCGGTGCAGCGCTTGAGTTCTCATATTCCGCTCAGCTTGCGCAAAATCCTCAAAGTGTCCTCGATAACTTTTGGTTCGGTGTAGAAGTGCGGGGAGAAGCGAATGCCTTTACCACGCGGGATACACACCACTTGCTCGGCCATGAGCTGCTTGTGCAGGGCATGATTGTCGTGCCCATCAACGGTGAAGTTGATGATCCCGGCGCGTCGTTCAGGCGCTAGCGCGCTGTGCAGCTGCACGCCAGGTATCTCGCCCAGTCCGTCGATAAGCCACTGTACGCGCTGCTCAAGGGCGTTGCCGACCTCAGCCATCGTCACCTCTTCAAGTAGCGACAAACTGGCTTCCAGCGCCATTGTGCCTAGCATGTTCGGGCTGCCGCATTCAAAGCGCCGTGCGCTGTTAGCGGGTTGCCATTCGGTACGCTGGTAATCACCCATGTGTTCGAGCATGTGCCAGCCAAACTCGTGGAGCGTGAGCTGGTCGCGCAAATCACTGCGGCAATAAAACACCCCGAGCCCTTCAGGGCCGAGCATCCACTTGTGGCCGTCGGCCATGGCGAAGGCGCATTGGCAGGCCTGCACATCAAAGGGCAGGGCGCCGATCTGTTGAATCGCGTCTACGCAGAACAGCACGCCGCGCTCTTTGCAGCCCTGGCCCAGGCGTGGCAGATCCAGACGCAAACCGCTGGCAAACTGCACGGCACTCACCGACATCAGGCGGGTGCGCGGCCCGCAAGCCTCCAGCAGGTTGGTTTCAGGGTCACCCTGTTGCAGGTTGACCTGAATGATTTCGACGCCTTGCGGTCGCAGTGCTTCCCAGACGATGCGATTGGAGGGGAATTCTTCATCGCTGATGATGATCTGGTCGCCGGCCTTCCAGTCGAGACCGAAAGCGACAAAAGACAACGCCTCGGAGGTGTTCTTTACCAATGCGATGTCGTCGGTCGATGGCGCATTGAGCAACCGGCTCAGGCGCTGGCGCAGTTTATCTTCTACCTGTATCCAGCTTGGATAATCACGTGCGCCGCGTTGCGCATTCTCCTCGGCGAAGCGTGCAACGGCGCTTACAGCGCGTTTTGGCCAGGGTGCAACAGCCGCGTGATTGAGGTAGCGAAGGTCAAGAAGTTGCGAAAATTCGTCATGAAGTGCGTACATGGTCGGATGATCCGTGCATTTTTGCGTTAGTTAGGCATAATAGCCGGCTTCGATTTTTGACCACTTAGTCCTTTTATGCAGAAAGAACCCCGTAAGGTCCGCGAGTTTCGCCGCCGTGAGCAAGAGATACTCGATACCTCGCTGAAGCTGTTCCTTGAGCAAGGCGAAGACAGTGTAACTGTCGAAATGATCGCCGACGCTGTTGGTATCGGTAAAGGCACGATTTACAAACACTTCAAATCCAAGGCGGAGATCTATCTGCGCCTGATGCTCGACTACGAGCGTGATTTGAATGAGTTGCTGCATTCGGCTGATGTTGACCGCGACAAAGAGGCATTGTCACGTGCCTATTTCGAATTCCGCATGCGCGATCCGCAGCGCTACCGTTTGTTCGACCGCCTCGAAGAGAAGGTGGTGAAGGGCAATCAGGTCCCGGAAATGGTCGAACAACTGCACAAGATTCGTGCGTCCAACTTCGAGCGCTTAACGCTGCTGATCAAGGGCCGTATCGCTGAAGGCAAGCTGGAAGACGTGCCGCCATACTTCCATTACTGTGCTGCCTGGGCACTGGTACACGGCGCTGTTGCGCTGTACCACTCGCCATTCTGGAGCAACGTGCTGGAAGATCAGGAAGGCTTCTTCCAGTTCCTGATGGACATCGGCGTGCGCATGGGCAACAAGCGCAAGCGTGACGGCGACAGCGGCCCGGCCTGACCGCAGACCTGAACTGTCGCAATCAAGTCGCGCAGCCCTGCGCGACTGAGCCGCTGGCCCGGCCATTCAACTGCCGGGCGCAGCTTGAATATCACCGCTACGGCCATCGGATTGCTTATGTCTGAATTCCCGATTTCCTACATCGAACCGGTATTTCGCCCACCCAGTGAGGCGCACTCGCTGATCTTGCCGGTCACCAATGGCTGCTCCTGGAACAACTGCACCTTCTGCGAAATGTACACGCAGCCGCAGAAGAAGTTTCGTGCCCGCGATGAGGCACAAGTTCTCGACGAAATCCGCAAGTCTGGCGAGCAACTGATCGTGCAGCGCGTATTTCTTGCGGACGGCGATGCGTTGGTACTGCCGACGCGCCGATTGCTGAATATCCTTAACGCCATTCGCGAAAACATGCCCGAGGTCAATCGGGTGTCGAGTTATTGCCTGCCGCGCAACCTGCGCAAGAAGTCGGTGAGCGAACTCAAGGAATTGGCGGATGCCGGATTGGGCATGGCGTATATCGGCTGTGAGTCTGGCGACGATGAAGTGCTGGCGCGCATCAACAAGGGCGAGACGTACGAGTCGAGCCTGAGTGCGCTTGAGAAGCTGGGCGAGGCGGGCATCACCCGTTCGGTGATGATCCTCAACGGTTTGGGCGGCAGTGTGCTCAGCGAGCAGCACGCGGACAATTCAGCACGTTTGATGAACGCCGCTCAACCCGAGTTTCTTTCGACCTTGGTGGTCAGCTTCCCGCAGGGCGATGCGCGTCTGCGTCTTGGCTTTGAAGACTTCAAGCAATTGGATCAAGCGCAATTGTTTGTTGAAATCGAACGCTTGCTGCAAGGGCTGGAGCTTAACAATACGGTATTTCGCAGCGACCATGCCTCGAACTACCTGGTGCTGAAAGGCAACTTAGGCGCCGACAAGCAGCGCCTTCTGGCTCAGGTTCGTGAGGCCATCGAACGACCGCAGCAAGCGCATCTGCGCAAAGAGTGGCAGCGCGGCTTGTAATTCAGCCCAATCAGGCGAGCGTCGTATCGACGCGATTACGCCCGGCTGACTTGCTCGCGTAAAGGGCATGGTCAGCGCGGGCTATGGCGTCGCTGAGCATCTCCTCCGGCTGGTACTGAGTGATGCCGATCGAGAGTGTCACGCGCACCTGCAGCTGATCACTGTCAATCACCAGCTCCTGAATTGCCTGGCGTATTCGCTCAGCGCTGGCGTTTGCCTGGGCCAGATCGGTTTCCGGCATCACCACTAGAAATTCCTCACCGCCCCAGCGGCCAATGAAATCCTGCTCACGAATCGTGCATTTGAGTCGCTCACTGACGGCTGCAAGTACGCGGTCACCCATGTCGTGCCCGTGCTGATCGTTGACCTGCTTGAAGTGATCGATATCCATCAGCATCAATGTCAGATTGCTCGGCCGGCGATGCTGGCGCGCCAGCTCTTTCTCGGTCAGGGCAATAACATGCCGGCGATTGAGCAGGCCCGTCAGAGAGTCAGTCGTCGCCATCCGCGCCAGATTCTTGTGCGCGTTGGTCACCGTAATGACGTAAAACAGCGCCAGATAGCTGAACATCAAGAACACTACAGTGAGGTTGAATACATGCACGCCAAGCAGAGCGTTGGTGGAAATCGGTTGCAGCGGCTCGACGTACCACATGATTACGTCCAGCGCGACGTAATAAGCCCACAGGCAGGCTGCAAGTATCCAGGCGCTACGTGCACGCATCGACACGAACAGCGCTGGAATGAACATCAGCAAGTAGTAGTGAAAGCCGCTTTCCCAGCCGACCAGCAAAGTGCCCAGGCAGGCATGAACCAGCACCTCGGTGCGAATCAACATGATCGCCAGGCGATTGCGGCGTTGCTTGAAGGCGCGATAAGCGTAGACATACATCGCCACGCTGATGACGTTTACCCAGGCCAGAATGGGCGAGCCCAGCGCCAGAAAAATAAAGAAGAAGGCCACGTCCACACTGCCGGCCAGCTGGCAGCAACGTATGCAAAGCGCCCAGAACTCGGGGCGGGCGTCTCGTGTATGCGGGTTTTGTGTGTGCATCCCTTGCAACTGAGCTGCTCCCCAAGTGCCGGTTATGGTTCCGGTGTGGTATTTGATTTGGTGGCTAATAGCCATTCTCGCAGCGCACCCGAAATGTAGCCAATCGTCAGCGGATTAGCCAACGGTTTGCATTGTTTACGCCTGATAAGTTAATTCGCGGTTACGGCGGTGAGGCGGATGCTCAGAAGCGTGATGCGCCAGTTCATCGCGGGTGCTGTTACCCTGAATCGGGCAAGGGTTTGACCTGAACCCATCAGATGTTAAAGGACTGTGTTCAATGACCGGACAGACAATAGGCGTCGTTGGCGGAGCGGGGTGGTTGGGCCGCTCGATTGCCGCTGCATTGGTTGGCAGCGGATTTGTACAGCCGCAGTCGATGATTCTATCGAGCCGCTCCGGCAAGCTCAGAGAGCCGGTTGAGGCCCTTGGCGATGTGCGCGTGACTGATGACAACCGGTTTCTGGTCGCGCACAGCGATGTGGTCATCCTGTCGGTCCGGCCAGAAGATTTGGCTTCTGTACACATTAACGTGCAGGACAAATTGCTTATCTCGTTGGTCGCCGGTGTACCGCTTGCGGACATCCAATTATTCACCGGCGGTACACGTGTGGTGCGTGCAATGCCCAACGCGGCGTTGGAAATCGGTAAGTCTTACACGCCGTGGTTGGCCAATGAGCAGGTGGATGCCGTGAGCCGATCCTTTGTCCAGCAACTGTTCGCCACCTGCGGCTATGCAGATGAAGTGGCCGACGAGGCGCAGCTTGATTACCTCACCGCGTTGTCTGGGACTGGGCCTGCGTATCCGGCGCTGCTCGCTCAGACGCTGTATCACGATGCGCTGGCCCATGGCGTGTCCGAGCACGTTGCACGGCGGGCGGTTAACGGCGTCGTGTTGCATGCCAGCCAACTGATCAATCAGGGGCGCAGCTTCGAAGAGCTGCTGGAGACACTGAAGAACTATCGTGGCGTCAGCGCCGCTGGCATCGAGGGAATGCTGGCTGATGGCTTTGAGCGCAGTGTGAGTGGCGGCGTCAACCGCGCGTTCGGGGTCGCCCAGTCGAAGTTGTTCGACGTTCACAAAACCCGGCAGGGCTGACCCTGAGCGAACGCTGCATCAGAAGCTGTAATGCGGCGTCTCTTCTGGCAACACCGAAAGATCGAGCGGGCGGACTGCGCCCATCCACATGGCGCGATCGCGGTGATCAACAAGGTCGTTGCCGGTAATCGGGTGAATGAACACCACAAGACCCTTACGATTAAGGGCAAGCCAGGGAA
Source organism: Pseudomonas marincola (assembly GCF_900682675.2). Classification (NCBI taxonomy): domain Bacteria; kingdom Pseudomonadati; phylum Pseudomonadota; class Gammaproteobacteria; order Pseudomonadales; family Pseudomonadaceae; genus Pseudomonas; species Pseudomonas marincola. Next base: position 2,071,515 of record NZ_LR215729.2, read on the forward strand.
TGAACTGACCGAACAGCTCGGGTTTGAATGCCAGCTGACAGCTCCAGTCGGGATGCGGCCCTACAGGTTTTTGATGAATGCGGCCCATCTTTAAGGGGAACAGGGAAGCGGCCTGCTCGCAGAGTTGCCGGGCCAATTCCAGTGTCTCTGCATTGAAGTAGACGTGGGCATGAAAGCCGATGATGCGCGGCGTGTCAGTTGGGCTTTCTGCTGCTGTGGTCACGAAAGCAAAGCTCCTCAAATACAGGTTAGTCGGGCGGTGTTAATACGTTTTTAACGCCTGCGGCGCGGCGCATCGTTAGTATAGAGTCGCACGCAGCTTTAATTGTGCCTGCAAATATCGGGTGTTTGCTTGCAAGCCTGAGCATCCATTTCACGCAAATCAAGTATCGGTTAGGAGGCGTGAGCAACGTGCAGCACTCGCAGGTTGAAAAAATCCGCACGGTAGCAGGGCTGGTTCTCGCGGCTGGTTTTTCGCGCCGTTTTGGCGCTGATAAACGCATCGCTGAATTGAACAATGGCCAAAAGCTACTGTCAGCAAGTTTGCGCCTGCCGTGTTCACTGCTGCAGGACGTTTGGGTGGTTGTGCGTCCGGACGATGATCTTGAGCCGTTGCAAATACCTCAGTCCAGTCACGTTGTGCGCAGCGAAAGAACTTATGACGGAATGGGGCACAGCATTGCCAGCGGCATGCGCGCAGTTGAAGAGCAGTCGAGCGCAGCTGCTGTGGCAATTTTTCTTGGCGATATGCCGTGGATTAATCCAGAGACGTTGCACACGCTGATTGAGCGGGCATCGGCTGATCAGATTGTGGTGGCGACCTACCGAGGTCAGCCCGGCCACCCGGTTTTATTCGGTCGCAAATTCTGGGCAGAGATGCAGGGGCTGACAGGAGACACCGGTGCCAAAGCGGTAATCCAGGCGAATTCACAGGCGGTACAACGGGTTGAGGTGGATGATCACGGAATTCTCGCAGACATCGATTTGCCTCAGGGCTAACGCTCGCATCACGCCCGTCACTCTCCCGCCTGCAGCGGTTTTCACACGTCTTGAGCCCTCAAAACCGGGCTGTCTGTTGCCGCTCAGGCGGGACTACATGTAACAAAATGTTTGCGATTAATGCAGAAATCTATAACTTAACCCCTAAGTCAGCTTTGTTGAGTCGATAGGCTTGCCGGCCTGCTCGCACATGCCTAGGCAAACTGCGAGGCTGAAAAGTACATACTCAAAACGGCGGAAAGATAACCGCCCAGAGGATAATCAATGTCCAACCGTGATATTTCCCGACGCTCGTTTTTGCAGGGCGGGTTGGTGGCTGGCGTGAGCGTTACGCTTATGCCGCTAAGCAATCCGGCCCTTGCTGCCTTGAGAGAAAACAGTGTCACCGTGCCGCCCGAACAATGGCTCGGCAATAATGGCAAAGCCCGCGCGCGCAGTGATGCGATGTCGAAGGTCTGTGGCAGCAAAGTTTTCGCGCGCGACATTCGCGCCAAGGACATGCCCGGCTGGCCCGAACAGCAGGGTCATGCCATGTTGCTGAAAACCACCAAAGCCGACCATCTGTTTGCGGGCATCGACCTGACATTCCTCGGCGCTGAATTGCAGCCTGACCGCACGGTAACCGCCGAAGACTTGAGCAAGGATGGCATCGTCTTTCCTGAAGACCATGCGCCCGATCCACTGCTTCCCGTCGGCCAGGTGCCGATGTTTATTGGTCATCCGGTAGCGATTCTGATCTGGCATGACTTCGAGCGATTCCGCCAGGCCAAAGCCAAGCTCAAGTTTAATGACAAGGCTATCCGCTATGGCGAAAAAGCAGCGCTTTACACCACCGATCCTTACGGCAGTTTTCGCTATGTCCGCGTAGGTGGTAAGACATCTGCTGATGGAGATGAGTTTGCCAGCCTCAAGGATTCGATTCTGTTTCCAATGCTGCGAAACCGGCGTCCGGTGTGGAACTCGCAACCTGATCTGCACGGCAACCTGACCGAGCGCGGGCTGTTTTATGCCGAGCGCATGAAGCAGCAGATTGATAGCCCGCCGGATAACTGGCTGGTGTTCGATGAGCGCTACAAGACACCCTCGATTGAACCAGCGGCGCTGGAGCCAGACAACGGCAATGGCTGGTACGACCCCGCCAGCAAAACCTTGCACTTTGTGGTGGCGACGCAATGCCCGCATGAAGCGGCTACCGAAACCGCGAAGATGATCGCGCCGTCGCGATTTAGTCTGGCGCAACTCAATGTTCACCCCGGTTACACCGTGGGTTATGGCTCTAAAGACCACAATATTTTCGTTTATTACGCGGCGCTCGCGGCGTTGTACGGCAACGGTGTGCCGGTGCGGCTGGCGAATGACCGTTACGAGCAGTTCCAAAGCGGAATCAAGCGTCATCCGTTCGATATCCATTACCAACTGGCCGTGGACAAGAACGATCACAGTTTCAAGATTTTCCGTTCCGAGATGACCGTCGATGGCGGCGGGCGGGCCAATTACAGCTCGTCGGTGGCGGCGGTTGGCGCCACGGCTGCGCAATCGATTTATTACATGCCGCAGAACGATTTGCAGGTCACAGCCTTCCATTCGCGCGGCGTGGAAGCAGGCTCGATGCGTGGCTACGGCACGCTGCAGAGCATGGCCGCGACTGAAATGATGGTCGATGAAATTGCCGGCCGGCTGAATATTGATGCCATCAAGTTGCGCCAGAAAAATGCCATGGTTTCCGGCATGAAGAATACCCAGGGCGCTGTGCCGGCCGGGGCGTTGCGCTTGCATGAAATTCTCGACAAGGCGGCAGTTCATCCGGTCTGGAAAAACCGTGATGTGATCAAGCAAGAACGTGAGGCCGCCGACCCGGATAACTGGTACGGCGTCGGTTTTGCAATCTGCCAGAAGGATTTCGGCACCGGTGCGGAAGCGCCAATGGCGAGTATCGAGTTCACCGCAGACGGCGACGTCAGCCTGCGTCACATCGGCATCGAAATTGGTACGGGCATGGCCACTTCGCAAGCGCTGGTGGTCGCGGATTTCCTTGGCGTTCCGGCAGCGCATGTGAAAACCGGTGAAACCGAATGGGACGAGCTGCAGCTCACCTCCGGCGGTAACCCTTACACCATGAGCCAGGCTGAGCAGAATGAGTTTTTGCGTAACCCGCGTTGGGTCGGCAAGCTGGCTTCTGCATCCTCGGCGACCAACTCCGCGTATTACTTTAGCCACGCCACCCGCGAAGCCGCTCGGGTACTGTTCAATCACGGTCTTTGGCCAGCTGCGTTACAGATCTGGCGGCAAGGCCCTTATGGCGGTCAGGCCAATCCCTACGTGGTGCGTCGCGAAGACGCGCACTGGGTCGACGGCAAGCTGACGGCCAATGGCATGCAGCCGTTGAGCTTTGAGATGCTGGCCAAACGTGCCCACGAGCAGGGTTTGGTGACGGGCGCCACCGTACATGGCTTCAACCGCTGGAGTTGGGCTGAGGCTGAATTCAGCATTGACGGCGTGCGCGAGCGTTTGCCGCTCGACAGCCTGGCAGTCAAATACGGCGATGGCGCTGTCAGCGTTAAGAAAGCCCAAATGAATAGCGCTGGCTTCCACTTGCTGGACCGGCAGAACGTGCATTACCCCGATGTTCAACTGAACAACGCGGCGGTGACTTACTACAGCCCTGTCGCGACGCTGGTTGAATTGAAGGTCAACAAAGGTTCTGCCGAGGTGCAGGTGCTCAATCATCACTCATGGGTTGAGTGCGGCCGGGTATTGGTAGAAGAGCTGGTCAGGGGGCAGCTTGAAGGCGGCATCGCCATGGGCATCGGCCATGCGTTGTTGGAGGAAATGCCTTTCTATGAAGGCGGGCCGGGTGAGGGCGACTGGAATTTCAACCGTTACCGCCTGCCGCTGGCCAAGCATGTGGCGGTGTGGAAGCAGACGGCCGAAATTCTGCCGCCGTTGTCGGCGAGCGATCCGTCCAAGGGCATTGCCGAAGTGGTGATGATCCCGGTGGTCGGCGCAATCGGTAACGCTGTTGCCCATGCAATCGGCAAGCGCGTACGCGATTTGCCAATCTCGCCAGCTCGCATCAAGGAGGCCCTCAATGGCTAAGCATCCGCTGCAAATGACAATCAACGGCAAGCCCGTCGACGCGGTGGACATCCCTGATGACCTGCCGATGATTGATTACCTTCACGAATACAACAACCTTACTGGCTCACGCCTCGGCTGTGGTCAGGGCATCTGCCATGCCTGCGTGGTGATCGTTGATAATCCGGACGGTACCAGCGAAGAAGTGCGCACCTGTATCACCGGCGCGCATTATTTCGCGGGTAAACAAATTCGCACGATTGAGGGCCACGCGAAGCGCGATGAACAAGGTGTGGTCACCGAGTTGAACCCTATCCAGCAACGCTTTGTTGATGAGTTTGCGTTCCAGTGCAGTTACTGCGCGCCGGGCTTTGTTAACGCGGCAACCGTTCTGGTCGAAAAACTTCAACGCCAACCCGTTGCCAAGAGTCAGTTGGAACAGGTCATTGAAGAAAGCCTGGGCCATCACATTTGCCGTTGCACCGGCTACGTGCGCTATTACAGCGCCACCCGCAATGTGTTGTCCGATCTCGGCCTGGTCAAGGAGGGTTAAGCATGAAGCATTTACTGACCCGCATCACCTTGGCGGTTGGTTTGGCTGCGCCGTTGTTGCAGGCGCAGGCGGATGATCAGGTAGAGCGCGGTGAGTACCTGACCCGGGCGGCTGACTGCATGGCGTGTCACACCGCACCGGGCGGCGCGCCATTCGCGGGTGGGCTGGCGATTGAGTCGCCATTCGGCATCATTTATGGCACCAACATCACCCAAAGCAAAGAACATGGAATCGGGCTGTATACCGATGATGAGTTCTTTGCCGCGCTCACCGAAGGCAAGCGGCGTGACGGCGCCAATCTTTATCCGGCAATGCCGTACACCTCGTATCACCTGATGCCGCGTGAGGACTCAGACGCGATTCACGCCTACCTTAAAACCGTCGCGCCGATCGAACGTGACGCTCCCGAAACCAGCCTGAGCTTTCCGTTTAATGTGCGCTTGGGGTTAACCGCCTGGAACCTGATGTACGCCGACGATCTTCAGCTAAAGCCCGCCGAGGATAAAAGCGCGGCCTGGCAGCGTGGGCAATACATGGTTGAGGTGATGGGGCATTGCGGCGAATGCCATACCCCGCGCAGTGCAACCGGCGCCATGGAAGTCGATAAGCACTTAAGCGGCGGCCTGCTCAATGGGTATCTGTCACCCAGCTTGCTGGCTGATGATCTGGCGAACCGTGGCTGGAATCATCAGGATCTGAGCACGTTCCTCAAGCACGGCATGAGCTCCCAGGGCACGATGTTCAATGAGATGTATCCGGTGTTTCACAACAGCACTCAGTTCCTTGACGATAAAGACCTGGCGGCAATGGCGACTTATCTGCTGGGCGACACACCGCCAGCGGCTAAAGTCGTCGAAACACGGGCTCTGGATGATTTGAATGACAGTGCCAAACGCGGCCATCAGCAATACCTCAATGTATGCGCCGGTTGTCACGCGCCTGAGGGTGAAGGCAAACCGCACATCGCGGTCGCCATGCGCGGCAACACCACCGTGCGCCTGGATGATCCGCGCAACTTACTGCGGGTGATTGAAGACGGTATTGATGAGCAGCAGTTCTCCGGGTTTGAGCGTATGCAGCCGATGCCGGGCTTCGCCGATAAGCTCGACCAGACGCAGCTGACCGACCTGCTCAATTACCTGCGCCAACGCTGGGGCGGGCAAACCGGCGAGTTGGCGGTCAGCGATGTGCAAAAGCTGCAAGCCGATAAGTCTGATACGCATAGCAAGGCTGACTGACGTGCAGCATATGGACTTACAAGTTGTACGCCGAGCGCTGGAATGGTCACAGGCCGGCCAGCCAATCTGGTTGTGCACGGTACTCGCCACATACGGTTCGGCGCCCCGTGCGCCGGGCTCGTTGTTGGTGGTGAACGCGCAAGGCCAATGGTTGGGATCTTTGTCGGGCGGCTGTGTTGAAGAGGCATTTCTTGAACAAGTGGCGCAGGGCGAGTTTGCCCGGCCAGTGACTATCGTCCGTTATGGCGAAGGCGACGATGCACAGGCGCGGGTAAGCCTGCCGTGTGGCGGAGTGCTTGATGTACTGGTCGAGCATATGCAGCCCGGTTGTGAGGTGCAGGCACATTTGCAGCAGATGGTGTCTGCTTTGCGCGGGCAACAGCGGCTCATTCGTGAGGTTGATCTGAGCAGTGGTGCGCGCAGCCTGTTTGCTGACCGCGAACAAGGTTTGCGCATCGAGCGTGAAATCGACCGGGTACGTGTGCGGGTGGGAGCGGCGCAACGCCTGCTGTTGGCGGGTTACTCCAGTGTTTCTCAGGTGTGCGCCGAGTTTGCGGTGGGTCTCGGATTCGAGGTGATCTTGTGTGACCCACGTGAGGAAGTAATCGCGGACGTGGTGTTGTACAACGTAGAAATACGCCGGCAACTGCCTTCGCAGTTTATTGCCGATGGAGGGTGTCACTGTGATACCGCCGTCGTGGCGTTAACCCATGATCCGCGCATTGACGATTTAGCGATGATCGAAGCCGTGCGCACCGACGCATTTTATATCGGCGTGATGGGCTCACTGCAGACCTCGCAAAAGCGCCTTGAGCGATTGAGCCGCGTGGGCGGTTTGACTGATGCCGAGCTTGCCCGTATTCATGCGCCGATCGGGCTGAATATCGGCAGCCGAACGCCGGGTGAGATTGCCTTGGCGGTACTCGCCGATATTGTTCGGGTTCGCAGCGGCGTCAGCCGCGACCAACTGTAATCCACGCCGCAATTGCCGCTTTCGCAGAGCGCTGGCCCGGTGGGCGCTTTTGCAAGCAATCGTTCGCAGCGCCGAGTTAATCGACCGCTGCCAACTCAGTCGAGGGCGCTGGGCGCGAGGATGCCGCGTTTGACTAACTGGTCCAATACCTCAGCCGTTTTCTCCTTGAGCAGGTCGCGCAACAGGCGTGCGGCCGGCGTTATGGACTGACGACTGGGAAAAATCAGCCACAGCTCAGTAGGCGCGCACTGGTACTCATCCAGCACACTGACGACATTGCCGGCGAGCAAGTCGCGTGACATGTCCAGACTTGATTTGGCGGCGATGCCTTTCCCCGCGACGCACCAGCGCCTGACCAAGTCGGCGTCATTCGAGGCATGGCGTCCGCTCATCTTGACCTTGAAACTGCCGGCGCCCTGGGAAAAATGCCAGACGTTATGCAAGGTGTCCTGCAGTTGGTAAAACAACCCGTGATGCGACGCTAGATCATGCGGGTGCTCGGGTGTGCCGTGTTGCTCCAGATAGCTCGGCGCAGCGCAGACAACTCGCGGCACATTACAGATCTTGAAGCCATAAACATTGGCGTCTTTAGGCGAGCCATAACGCAGGGCCAGGTCTATCGGGTCGCGATAGAAATCCAGATTTCGGTCACTGATATTCAGGCTGAGGCTGACGTTGGGGTGCGCCTGCATAAACTCATCCAGCCAGGGCACCACAATATTACGGCCCAGATCGGAAGGCAGGGCGATGCGCAACTCGCCGTCAACCACATCCAGATCGCTCTTCATGTTCTGCTTGGCGTGCTCAAGCATGAGCAGCGCTTGTTCGCATTGCGGGATATAACGTTCGCCCGCGCTCGATAACCTCAGCTTACGCGTCGTGCGAATAAACAATTCGGTGCCCAGCGCTGCCTCAACGCGTTTTATCGCGACGCTGGCGGTGGCCGTGCTCATATCCAAGTGTGCAGCGGCCGCAGTGATGTTGCGAAACTCGGCGACTTTGAGGATGACGTGCAGGTCTTCAATGAGCATATAGTCAAAAATTTATTGATAATTAATCAATTATTACTCCGTATATCTCAGGTAAATCAAGGCCTATTCTAGGTGCCATCAACTGAATGACTGGAGTCACCCATGAAAGCTATTGGTTACAGCAAGTCACTGCCTATTACCGATTCTGCTGCACTGATCGATATTGAACTGCCGCAACCTGTGGCCAGCGGCCGCGATCTGCTGGTGAAGATCAAGGCGATAGCGGTAAACCCGGTGGACACTAAAGTGCGCTTGCGAGCTGCACCCAAGGATGGCGAATACAAAGTGTTGGGCTGGGATGCGGTCGGTGAAGTCGTGGCGGTCGGCGAAGCGGTTACGTTGTTCAAGCCGGGTGATGCGGTGTACTACGCCGGCGACCTGACGCGTCCGGGCAGCAATGCTGAATATCAATTGGTGGATGAACGCATCGTCGGCCATAAGCCCAAGCGTCTGAGTGACAGCGAAGCGGCGGCATTGCCGCTGACGACGATCACCGCGTGGGAGTTGTTGTTCGAACACCTGCAAATCAAACAACTATCTGACACTGCAGTCGCGCCGTCGGATGAGGTGATTCTGGTGGTCGGCGCAGCCGGCGGGGTCGGTTCAATCCTGCTGCAATTGGCACGCACCTTAACGGGCGCAACGATTATCGCCACAGCCTCGCGGGAAAGCTCGCAAGCCTGGGTTAAAAAGCTCGGTGCGCATCATGTGGTCGATCACACGCAGCCGCTGGCTCCGCAAGTTGAGGCGCTGGGTGTTGGTCAGGTAACCCATGTAGCCAGCCTGAATGATTCGGCGGCTTACTTGGACAGCTACATCGAATTGCTCAAGCCTTTTGGCCGGATCGCTTTGATTGATGATCCTGAAGAATTGGACGCAACCAAAATTAAGCCGAAAAGCCTGTCTCTGCACTTCGAGTTCATGTTCGCCCGCTCCATGCATAACGCCAACGATATGCATGAGCAGGGTCGGCTGCTTGATCGAGTGGCTGATTTGATTGAGCAAGAACGCATTGCCACCACGGTCGGCAAGCATTTAGGGCCAATCAATGCCGCGAACTTGCGCGCCGCCCATGCCGAACTGGAAGCGGGTCGCTCGATTGGCAAGATTGTATTGGAAGGTTTCTAGCGCCCCGACTGGGTCGCTCTATCACACGCGCTGCTTAACCGCAGCGCATCACTGAATGTTCAAAGGGATTTGAAAATGACTGTACTCACTCTTGTTGCCAACATCAAAGCCAATCCTGGCTATGCAGACCTGGTTAAAGCCGAACTGTTGAAGCTGATAGACAGCACCCGAGCGGAAGAGGGCTGCATTAATTACGACTTGCACGTGAATAATGAAAACCCCAACCACTTCGTTTTCCATGAAACGTGGCAAACCCGTGAGTTGTGGCAGAGCCATATGAGTGCACCGCACATGATTGCCTATGGCGATGCGGTTGCAGGGGCTGTCGAGTCGTGGACGCTTGATGAACTGACGCTTATCGCTTGAATGAGCCAAGCGCAGCGCGGTTGCATCGCGCTGCGTTTATCCCGTTTGTATTGAGCGGCCGATCATCAGGCATCGGCCATCATTGCTCAGTATGCGACCAGCATCCAAATTGCCATGCCGACCATCATCAGGTTCTCGGTCAAGGAAATAAATCCGAGCGGCACGTTGCTGTCGCCACCGACACAGGCGCATTTGAGGTCTCGCTTTTCTATGTAAACAGCCTTGTAAACCGAGTAGGCGCCTATGCTGCCGATGAACAGGGCCAGTGGCGCGGCAAACCAGATCAGCGCTCCGGAAATCATCAGCACCCCGGCAATCAACTCGGCAAAAGGATACGCATAGGCATAGCGCACGACTTTTTGCGCGAGCAAGTCGTAGCCCAAAAACATGTTGGTGAAACTCTCTAAATCGCGCAATTTCAGCGATGCCAACATGCACATGCTGATGGCGATAAACCATTCAATTGTGCGCACCGTCCAGATATCGCCCAAGGTCGCCCACGTTGAAGCCATCGCGATCAGTGCTGCCGTTGCAAATACTGCGATAACCGGCTGGTAGGTCACTGCATCCGGGTCTTTGGCGGGTTTACCCAAGTAGCTTTTCAGCTCATCCAGCCCGCCGATCCGTTCACCGCCAATGAAGATTTGCGGGGTTGTTTCGACCGCATGTTGTTGCTTGAACTCATCGGTTTCTTCGCGCGTACGCAGCCACTTATCGACCACGTCGTAGCCCTCACGCTTGAGTAGATCGAGGGCTTTTAAACCAAACGGACAGATGTGTTCGGGCATGACCATGCGATAAATTCGTGCCTGCTTTTTAATGTCACTCACGTTATCTCCTCACGCTGTCAGATGGCTTATCGAACGAAATCGACTGCTGTATGACGAGGCCGAATCGGCGTGCCATTAATGGCTAGATGCCAACGTCCCTTAAGTTTCTGAGGGCCTTGATAATTGAAAGTTCAGGTGAGTTCTGGTCGTGAGAAGAGCAAACGCTGGTGCGCCCAAGCGCAGGGGAAGGCTTGAGCATCTGATTCTGGCCGGAGGAGGCTGCAATGGTGAGAGCGACTTGTGGCGTGGGTTGGCATTGACGCCAACCCAAGCAGTTTGGGCTTAAGCCGTCGCCTTCTGCAGAGCGGGCTGTGAGCTGCTGGCGTTCGCCTGTCGGGCCAATTCACGCTCCTCGGCGTTAGCATAGTCGCGGTCCCAGGCCAGTAATTTTGGCGCCATCAGCTTGTGCCACAGCGGTGGGCACATGGCGATGACAATGGTGGTCAGGTAACCACCGAGCATCATCGGCGCATCCGGAAATGGCCGCAGATCCTGATACGGGGTAATGGCTTTGGCATGATGGTGCGAGTGGCGGGTCAGGTTAAACATGGTCCAGGAACTGAGCCGTTTATTGGTGTTCCATGAGTGACGCGGCTGCACCTGCGTGGCGGGGTTACGAACGATGCCGTAATGCTCCATGTAGTTCACAATCTCCAACAGCGCTTTACCCCACAAAGCGCAGGCGATGAAGAACAACATGCCCGCAATGCCGCCGATGGCAAAAGCCAGAATCACCAGCAACACGCTCATCAGGTGCCCGCGGATAACCCGGTTGTGCCAGCTGAATACAGGCTTTCCTTTTCGAGCGAGTTGCTTCTTCTCAATTTCCCAAGCGCTGAGGTTGCCATCAATCGTTGATTTAACGATGTGCGTGTACACGTTGCGCCCGCGCGGGGCAGTGGCCGGGTCCTTCGGCGTGGCCACGTAACGGTGATGACCGTAGACATGCTCGATTGAGAACACCGTGTCGAAACTGAAGGCCAGTAAGCAGCGCCCGATAAACAGAGAGATCGGGTCCCATGTCCGGTGAATCAGCTCATGGGCGGTAATGGTGCCGAGCATGCCAATCATCAGGCCGGTGAGTATCCAGGCGGAAAAGTGATGGCCAATGGACGTGCTTTCGCGGGCTGCCAACAGGTCAACTCCGCTGAGTTGGCTGAGGGCGGCGCCGAAGCCTGCAAAGTCAGTCGTGCTGACGCTCCACACCGCAGCAAACACCAACAGCACCAACAGCGGTAATGCCAGCCATAAATGCGTGGTAAGTATCCACGGATGGTTGAGCGTTGGTGTGCTGGTGTCGTCACCGCCCACGGCGTCGCCAACCAGATAAACGCTGACAATCGTGATCAACGCCAGCGTTATCCAGGCGCCGCCCGCGAGGATGGCGGCAATGGCGAATAAACCAACGAGGTGGAACAGGAAAAACTTGAGGTAGTGCAGAGCGTTCATGGTCGTCTCTTTATCATTATGGGCACGTATTGTTTATGGGCGTTTGTAGCGTTCGCGCACGAGCGCGAGAGGCAGGCCCATGGTCGATAGGCTAGGCCGTGTGCGTGATTGGCGTGAGGTTAAGGATTGACATTCATGGGGTCATTAATTGACATTGTGGCTTCGTGCCAGCCAGTGAAATGCTATGTCCGACTTCATGCTTCCTGCGCTTTACCTGCGTCAGATCGGCGAAATACTCGACGCGAAGGGCAAGTCCTCAGATATCTGGCTGCTGCGCTGTGGTGTCGACGCGCAGCAGCTTGATGCGGCTGATTTTCACCCGAGTTATGAGTTGTTCTGCCGGTTGGTTGAAGAGGCCCTGCAGGTGTCTGCAGAGCCAGCCTTGGGCTTGCTGCTCGGCGAGCGTCTGCTGGTTAACAGCCATGGCATCCTTGGTTTTGCCGCCCTGCAAAGCGCCACGTTGCGCCAGGCCATTGAGTTGCTGGAGCGCTATCTTGGATTGCGCACCAGCCTTGTTCGGCTTGAGCACATAACCGATGTGGCGTTGCAGCAAGAGCAGATACAGCTGGTTCCTTGTTACCCGTTGGGGTCGATCCAGACCAGTGTGTTTGAGGCGGTGATGCTGTCGATCAAAAACGTGCTCGATGCGGCGACTCAAGGCGCTGTCCGTGCAGAGCGAGTCAGCTTTCCCTGCGCTGCACCGCGCTACGCGCCACTGGCTGCTGAAATATTCGGCTGCCCTGTGGCTTATGCTCAGCCTTGGGCCGGGTTTACCTTCAGCTCTGCTCAGCTGGATCAGCCCTTGCGCATGGCCGATCCTGAAGCGCTCAAGCAAGCAGAGCTGATTTGTCAGCGTGAGTTGAGCAAGCACCGCGAGACTGCGGCAGTGAGTTCACGTGTCCGGCGGCTCTTGCTCGAACGGCAGCAGAACTTTCCCAGCCTCAATGCCATCGCCCGGTTGCTCTTGCTCACCCCGCGCACATTGCATCGGCATTTACGCGAGGAGGGCACCTCGTACAAACAAATCCTTCAGGAAGTACGCCACACGTTGGCTCTGGAACAACTCAAGGCAGGGCGCCTCAGCGTTGAGCAGATTGCCTATTCCCTCGGCTATAACGACGTCGCCAATTTCAGACGCGCCTTCAAACGGTGGGAAGGCGTGCCGCCGTCATGTTTTAAAGGCGATGTTTGAGCGGGTAGATGCAGGCTTGGGAAGTGCACAGACTCGACCTCCGGTCTGCGTAACACTTGACTATGATGCAGCGGGGTCATGACGGTTTTAACCGGCCAATAGCGAACATCACGCACTTGGTAAGCCCATTTGAAGATGACACTATGATGGCTACTGATCATCTCACTCCAATAATCAACAGCCAGTCGAAAGCAAGGAACTACAGTAGATGGAACTTATCCTCATCGGTGCCGCTGCGGCGCTGATATATCTCGTTGTCCAAAGTGCCAGGCATCAGAAAGCCAGAGCGACCCTTCTTACAGAGCGTAACCAGCTGCTTGGTAGGATCAAACAGCTCGACGACTTGGCGTCAGCTCAGCGGCGTGAAATTCAAGTTCTACTCGATGAGGCCAAAGTTGCTGCACAGAGGTATGTTGATCAGAGCAATAGGCTGAAAACCTTGCAAGCTCAGCTGGAGCGTTACCAGGCTCTCGCTGACGTAGAGGCTGAGGTTGAAAAACTGAACGACGAGATCAAGTCTCAGAAAGACTTAATGCTCAAAACTTCGAGACAGCGTCTGGAGCAAGCGGAAGCACGGCTATCTTCTGCGCTAGCTGAGGCCGAGCGCATTGTAAGCTCGGCGCATACCAAAGCTGAGGAAATTGCTGGCGAGGCCTATGGTGCCGCTGGGCGTTTGAAAGAGCTCACAGAGGCAGCTGCCGCGATCAAGAATAAGATCGAAGGTTACGGCGATTCTTACATCATTCCGACCTACCACTTGCTTGATGATCTGGCGGATGAGATCGGTTATACCGAGGCCGGACAGAAGCTGAAGGCTGCTCGCGAACTTACCAAGCTGATGGTCAGAAATGGGCAGGCTGCGGTTTGTGACTACGCCGAGACAAATCGTCGATCAACTGCAATCCGTTTTGTCACGGACGCCTTCAACGGCAAGGTGGACTCGATCCTATCTCGGGCCAAGTCGGATAATCACGGAACACTCGAAAAAGAGATTAGGGACTCGTTTGCCTTGGTCAATGTCAATGGCGCGTCATTTCGCAATGCCAGGGTTACTGAGGCCTACTTGTTAGCTCGGCTAGAGGAGTTGAGATGGGCTGCAATTGCACAGGCGATTCGGGACCAAGAGCGCGAGGAGCAACGTCGCCTGCGTGAACAGATTCGCGAGGAAGAAAAAGCCCGTCGCGAATATGAACGTGCCATCAAGGAAGCTGCAAAGGAAGAGCAGAACCTCCGTAAGGCCATGGAGAAGGCTGAGGCTCAGGTGGCTGCCTCCTCCGAAGCGCAGCGTGCAGAGTTCGAGGCTAAATTGGCGCTACTGCAGGAGCAGTTGCGCCAAGCTGAAGAGAAGAACCAGCGTGCGCTTTCAATGGCGCAGCAAACCCGCACGGGCCATGTCTATGTCATCTCGAACATCGGCTCGTTCGGTGAGGATGTATTCAAAATCGGCATGACTCGCCGGTTAGAGCCAACGGACCGCATTCGCGAACTTGGTGATGCCAGCGTACCGTTTGAATTCGACGTACATGCGATGATCTTCAGCGAGGATGCTCCTAGCCTAGAGAAACAGCTTCACCGCCACTTCCTTCGGCAGCAGGTCAACAAGGTCAATCCGCGAAAAGAGTTTTTCCGGATAGGTATTACTGACATTAAACAAGAGCTTGAAGTACTCGGCGTGCAGACGCAGTGGTCGATGGCAGCCCAAGCTCGTGAGTATCGAGAGACACTCCAGATCGACCAGCAGATTCGTGAAAACCCTGTGGTAGCTGCTGAATGGACACGCCATCAGATCCAATTTGAAGAGGTCTCGGATGAGACGGAAGCCGTTGTTGAGTGACGCGCGAGTAACTACTTAACGAATATTGCCTCTTGTGATCGGCAGTCGTCAGTCTGGCTTCAACTCGTTGAGGCCACTCACTAGACACAGGTTGAGCCAGAAGAGAGGGGGCATGCCGACGCTATCGGCCAATCGACGAAAGTCCATATTTTGTAGACTCCAGCCACTGAGCCAGTCGGCTGGAGCTTTCGACCTATTCACGTCTTACACCTATTTAAGCGCCGCTACTATCGTTTCGGTGAACGCTGGGATGTCTTTCGGGGTGCGCGAAGTAATCAACGTCCAGCCATTGGCTGGGCACTGTTTAACCTCTGTGTCGACCCAGCCGGCAGCGCCGGCATTTTCCAGGTCGAGCTTGACGCTGGTGTATGAGGTGAGGGTTTTGCCAGCGACAATGCCAGCGTTAATCAGCAGCCATGGCCCGTGGCAAATCGCTGCGATTACTTTGCCGGCATCGGCAAATTCCTTGGCCAAACGCTGGGCGTTTTCATCCAGTCGTAACGTATCCGCGTTGACTGTACCGCCCGGAATCACCAGGGCATCGAAGTCCGAGGCTTTGAGCCCAGCCAGCGAGGTATGCGACTCAACAGTGCGGTCTTTGTCTGTGTCATTAACGAATGTCTGGGTCGTACCGCCGTCACTTGAGGCATGAGTGACCAAGGCTCCCTGCGCCTTGAGCGACTCCAGCGGTTTAACCAACTCATCGCGTTCGATCCCCGTATTCGAGGTGATGAACAATACTTTCTTGCCTGCTAGTAGATTACTCATGGCGGTCATTTAGTCCTCTGATCTAGATAAATAAAGGAAAGCATGCAGCTTATGATTCATCTGACGTCTGAAGATGTGAGGGCAGGGCGGATCAGAAAGTTCATCCGGATTTCCTCCGAGCAGCGCAGCGCAGAGTGACGTTCGGGGTATAGATAGCCGTATATTCAAGCCTGCAACAGTGGGCCGTTTTAGCTCGTTAACCGGCAAGTCTGGGGCGATGGTTAGCATGTTGACTGCAATTTCGCACAGGCTGGCGTGGATTCTGCATTAAAGGGAAATTCGCCGGATTTTTGTCGCCGGTATTGGAGATTTCAAATGCGTAGCCTGATTTCACTGCTGGCCTTGCTGGCGCTTTCGATGACGAGCGGATGCATGAAGGTCAGTGACTTGGCAGATGGCGCCGAGTACCAATTGCGTGACGTTGGCGTGCTGGAACACGCGCAAACGCAGCGCGCCAATTCGCGGCGCATACAGCAAGATTCTTTCATTTACATCGCGCAAGGCTATTTCAAGCCGCGCGGCGAGGCTAACCCCACCGCCAATGTGGTTGCCGAAGAGGCGTTTAAGGGATTCATCGAATACTTCCCGCTGGTGCGCAAGTCCCGCACCCCGCTTGGGCTTGAGCAGGCAATGAGTCAGGCGCGGGCGGATGGCGCGCATTACTTGCTGTATTGCCGTTTCGCCACGGCGGACGACCGAATCGGTACGGTTGAGGAGTGGGAAGATCAGGAGGCGCTTGACCGTTTGGGGCCAGACAGCGGGGTGATCCAGTTGATGGTGATCGAAACCAGTACCCGGTATCTGGTTGATACCGCACGCATACGCTTGCGCGGTGGTTTGCTGACGACCTACGACACGAAACCAGAGGATTTGATTGGCCCGCCGCTGGAACAGTATGCGCGCAGCTTGATAGGCTTGAGCGACTAGACTGCCCTGAGAAATACGCTGGCGATTATTTTTGTTGCCTGTTCTCAGCTATTTTTACAGCTCGACTGAATTGACCGGAGGTCAAGATGACAGATACAGCCAATGTCAGTGATTTGCTTGCGCAGATCCCCAGCAGCGCAAAAGGACTGCCGCCGGTGCATCTGTGGAATCCTGATTTCTGCGGCGATATCGACATGCGCATCGCGCGCGACGGCACCTGGTTTTATATGGGCACGCCGATTGGGCGCAAGCCGATGGTTAAGCTGTTTTCGACGATTATCCGTCGCGATGGCGATGATTACTTCCTGATTACACCAGTCGAAAAGGTAGGCATCACCGTTGATGATGCGCCTTTCGTGGCAACATTGCTGACGGTGGAAGGCGAAGGTGAGACGCAGGTTTTGCGCTTTACCAATAACGTTGAAGATCAGTTCATCGCCGATAAAGAGCACCCGATTCGGGTGACGTTCGATGAGCAAACCCAGGAGCCTGCGCCTTATGTGCTGGTGCGCAGCAACCTCGAAGCGTTGATTCATCGCAACGTGTTTTATCAGTTGGTTGAGTTAGCCGTAGAGCGCGTGATCGAGGGCAAAGCATGGCTCGGTGTCTGGAGCAGTGGTGAGTTTTTCCCGATAGCGCCACAGCCAGAATAAATCGCCGGTTATTAATCGCTAAAAAACAAAAGGCTCCCGAGGGAGCCTTTTGTTCTTGTGCAGCCGAATTACATGTTCGGGTAATTCGGGCCGCCTGCGCCTTCTGGGGCAACCCAGGTGATGTTCTGTGCAGGGTCCTTGATGTCACAGGTCTTACAGTGAACGCAGTTCTGGGCGTTGATCTGGAACTTCTGCTCACCGCTTTCCTGGGTGACGATCTCGTACACGCCAGCCGGGCAATAACGCTGCGCAGGCTCGTCATACATAGGCAGGTTTTTGTCCAGCGGGATGCTCGCGTCAGCCAGTTTCAGGTGGCAAGGCTGCTCTTCTTCGTGGTTGGTGCTCGACAGGAACACCGACGACAGCTTGTCGAAGCTGAGCTTGCCATCCGGCTTCGGATAGTTGATTTTTTTCGATTCTGCGGCCGGCTTCAAGCAGGCGTAATCCGGCTTGGTGTCGTGCAGGGTGAATGGAATCTTGCCGCCAAAAATGTTCTGGTCGATAAAGTTGAAAGCACCGCCGCCCAGAGCGCCGAACTTGTGCATGGCCGGGCCGAAGTTACGGCTGCGGAACAGTTCGTCGTACAGCCAGCTGGCTTTGAAACCATCAACGTAGCTGGTCAGTTCATCGCCACCTTCGCCGCCTGCCAACAGCGCATCGGCTACGGCTTCGGCTGCAAGCATGCCGGACTTCATGGCCGTGTGGCTGCCCTTGATCTTGGCGAAGTTGAGGGTGCCGAGGTCGCAACCGATCAGCGCGCCGCCCTTGAAGACCATTTTCGGCAGCGAGTTCAAGCCGCCTTTGCAGATGGCACGTGCGCCGTAAGCAACGCGCTTGCCGCCTTCCAGGTACTGAGCAATCACCGGGTGATGCTTGTAACGCTGGAATTCATCGAACGGAGACAGGTATGGGTTGCTGTAGGACAGGTCAACAATCAGACCGACGACTACCTGGTTGTTTTCCAGGTGATAGAGGAACGAGCCGCCCATGTTTTCGTCATCCAGCGGCCAGCCGGCAGTGTGAACCACCAGACCTTGCTCGTGCTTGGATGGATCGACGTCCCAGATTTCCTTGATGCCGATGCCGTAATGCTGAGCATCGGCTTCGGAGTCGAGGTTGTACTTTTTGATCAGCTGCTTGCCGATGTGGCCACGGCAGCCTTCAGCGAACAGGGTGTACTTGGCGCGCAGTTCGATACCGGGCGTGAAGACGCCTTCTTTCGGATTGCCTTCGCGGTCTACGCCGAGATCACCGGTCAAAATGCCGGTAACTACGCCGTTCTCGTCGATAAGTGCTTCCTGAGCAGCAAAGCCCGGATAGACCTCAACACCCAGATTCTCGGCTTGCTGAGCCAGCCAGCGGCACAGGTTGCCCAGTGAAATAATGTAGTTGCCTTCGTTGTGCATGGTTTTAGGCACAAAGAAGTCTGGAATCTTGCTGGCGCTTTCCGCGTTCTTCAGCATGTAGATGTCGTCGCGCTTCACCGGCGTGTTCAGCGGTGCTTCGAGTTCTTTCCAGTTTGGGAACAACTCGTTCAGTGCGCGTGGCTCAAATACAGCGCCCGATAAAATATGTGCGCCGACTTCGGAGCCTTTTTCGACCACGCAGACGCTCAATTCTTTACCCGCGTCAGCAGCTTTCTGCTTCAGGCGGCAGGCGGCGGACAAGCCAGCAGGGCCAGCTCCGACGATGACGACGTCGAACTCCATAAATTCGCGTTCCACAGGCTATCTCCTAGTCAGGCTCTTACTTGATATTTTATTGGAAAGGCAGGTTCAGTCCGTGAACAGTGCGCGCGCATTATATCGTCAGGCGCGCTTGGGTCCAATACAAACGTTTGTTTGAATTTTCTGTAGGACTGGTAGAATCTTACTACATCACGGATGACTGGGCAGTTCGCTGTATTGACCCATCGGGTCTGTGCGGTCAAGATACGGTCGGTTTTACATTCGTCGTCAGGGGCGCAGGTTAGTACTGCCGATCTGCACACATGCCCATCAGGTGTCGGCGATAATCCTATTCACAAGAGAGTAACGAGGAATCCATGAAGGTTCTTGTAGCTGTCAAACGAGTGGTTGACTACAACGTCAAGGTTCGTGTCAAAGCGGACAACAGCGGCGTTGATCTTGCCAACGTCAAGATGTCGATGAACCCTTTCTGCGAAATCGCTGTTGAAGAAGCAGTTCGCCTGAAAGAAAAAGGCGTTGCGAGCGAAATCGTCGTCGTTGCCATCGGCCCAACTGCTGCGCAGGAACAACTGCGTACCGCACTGGCACTGGGTGCTGATCGCGCGATTCTGGTTGAGTCCGGCGACGAACTGAATTCTCTGGCTGTGGCCAAACTGCTGAAAGCGGTTGTAGAGAAAGAGCAGCCACAGCTGGTTATCCTGGGTAAGCAGGCGATCGACAGCGACAACAATCAGACTGGCCAAATGCTGGGCGCTCTGACTGGTTTCGCTCAAGGCACCTTCGCCTCCAAGGTTGAAGTGGCTGGCGACAAAGTAAACGTAACCCGTGAAATCGATGGCGGCCTGCAGACTGTTGCATTGAACCTGCCAGCTATCGTGACCACCGACCTGCGCCTCAATGAGCCGCGTTACGCGTCGCTGCCGAACATCATGAAAGCCAAGAAGAAGCCGCTTGAAGTGGTAACTCCTGACGCACTCGGTGTCTCCACTGCTTCCACCGTCAAGACCCTGAAAGTCGAAGCGCCTGCTGCACGCAGCGCGGGTATCAAGGTCAAGTCGGTTGCTGAACTGGTCGAGAAACTGAAGAACGAAGCGAAGGTAATCTAAATGGCTATCTTAGTAGTTGCAGAACACACGAACGCTGCTCTGGCTCCTGCCACGCTGAACACCGTTGCTTCTGCGCAGGCAATTGGTGGCGATATCCACGTTCTGGTTGCAGGTGCTGCTTGCGGCGCTGCTGCTGAAGCGGCTGGCAAAATCGCTGGCGTCAGCAAGGTACTGGTTGCTGATAACGCAGCCTTTGCTCATCAGCTGCCAGAAAACGTTGCTCCGCTGATCGCAGAACTGGGTGCTGGCTACAGCCACATCCTGGCTGCTGCCACCAGCAATGGTAAGAACATCCTGCCGCGCGTTGCCGCTCAGCTGGACGTTGACCAGATCTCCGAGATCGTTGCGGTTGAAAGCGCAGACACCTTCAAACGCCCAATCTATGCCGGTAACGCTATCGCGACCGTGCAGTCTTCGGCTGCCGTGAAAGTGATCACCGTGCGTGCTACCGGTTTCGATCCGGTTGCTGCTGAAGGCGGTTCCGCTGCTGTTGAAGCAGTTTCTGCTGGTGCAGACGCAGGCACTTCGGCATTCGTTGGCGAAGAGCTGGCGAAGTCTGATCGTCCTGAACTGACCGCTGCCAAAATTGTCGTATCTGGCGGTCGTGGCATGCAGAACGGTGACAACTTCAAGCACCTGTACGCACTGGCTGACAAGCTGGGCGCTGCTGTTGGCGCTTCGCGCGCTGCAGTTGACGCAGGTTTCGTACCGAACGACATGCAGGTCGGCCAGACCGGTAAGATCGTTGCACCGCAGCTGTACATCGCTGTTGGTATCTCGGGTGCCATTCAGCACCTGGCTGGTATGAAAGACTCGAAAGTCATTGTTGCGATCAACAAAGACGAAGAGGCGCCAATCTTCCAGGTTGCAGACTACGGTCTGGTTGCTGACCTGTTTGAAGCGGTACCAGAGCTGGAAAAACTGGTTTAACTTCCAGTCTTTTCAGGCAACAAAAAACCCGCCTTGTGCGGGTTTTTTGTTGCCTGCGATTGGCTCAGCCTTTGCCGTTGGCGGTGAGAAATTGCTGGTATTGCCGGGCTGTCGCGTCCGGGCATTCAAGCATTGGCACGTGGCCGCAGTTGTTGATCACGGCCGTGTTGGGCTTTGCCAGTAACGGCTGCATGACCGCCATGCTGGAAATGTCGAGTATCTGATCCTGATCGCCCCAGAGCAGCAAGGTAGGCACCTGGATCTTCCCAAGCTCGGGTTCGAGGGCAATGTAGCGGGTTTGCAGTTGCTCGAAGATTTTGCTGTTGCGCGGATAACTGGCGATTGCCTTATCTGCCAGATAGTTCTTCAGGCGCTCAGGCATGGGCGGCACGTTGACGAACACCAGGTCGAGCATCTGCTTGAAGTCGCTGCGGCTTTGAATCAGCAGAGGGTTGGACTGGCCGCTTTTCAGGCGCTTGAACAACACACTGTCGACCGGCGCCGTGATCCCGGCGTTATCAAACAATGCCAGGCTTTTGACCCGCTGCGGGTAGCGTGCGGCATAGAGTGCGCTGATGTGGCCGCCCATCGAGTTGCCAACCAGATTGACTGGCGGCAGGTTCAGGGCGTCGGTAAAGGTCAGTAAGCGTTCGGCTTGTGTGCCAACATCGAAGCTGAGCTGCGGCTTGCTGCTGTCACCAAAACCGGGCAGGTCGAGGGCGATTACGTGGTATTTGCCGGTAAAGTGGCCGACGAATTTCAACCAGTTGCTCTTGTCGCCGCCAAAACCATGCACCAGAAGCAAGGTTTCAGCGCCCGCAGGCCCGCCTTCGTAATAATGAATGCTAAGATCGGCGACCTCGATTTGCCGGCTCGAAACACCGGCTACGCGTTCACCGACCCACTGCACACTCCACAGCATTGTGGCGGGGAATGCGTAGAGAACACCGGCCGTTGCGGCGACCAAAAGGAGGAGGGCGGCCACTAGTTTTTTCATTGCGAATCCTTGTCGCTGGGTTTTTTAGCGGCTCATACGCTAGCATGAAGCCATCTTTGCGATCTGTTAAAAATCCTGACACTGTTCTGCAAGTAGGCGAAAAATTGCGATTAGGGACGTTATTAAGTGTTTTCCCCAGTGCAATGCCTTTAGCCTAGCAACACCTCGCGCAGCACAAGCGGTGTGTGGCGCGCAGGCTTTAGCGGCCTCATTTGCTTGCCAGTCTCCTGACCCAAGGTTGAATTTTTTAATGCTTTATCGATTGCTCGCAAGACCCCTCGTCGCGTTGATCTGTGTGTTGAGCATGCCGGCGGCCATGGCCGAGATGGCGTGCGAGCGCATGGTTGCAACGGGCCAGCCGGATTATCCGCCATTTCTCTGGCGCGACCCGCAAAACCCCAAGCGCTTGATTGGCGCGCAAGCCGATCTACTTGCGCATCTGGGCAAGGAGCTGGGTATCCGCATTGATGTGGTTTACAGCAGCTCCAAAACCAAGGCCGAGTCCGAGGTGAGCAGTGGCCGGGTTGATCTGTTGGCGGGCGCGAGCATTACCCCGCAGGATCTTGAGCATCTGGATATCGTCTATCCGGCTCTGTTCCAGCAAGCGGACGTGGTGTGGGTGCGCAACATCCTGAGTTTCCCCTATATCGAGTGGGCTGATTTGCGCGAGCGCCGTGGCGCCAGTGTCGGCATGGATTTCAGCCCGGCGTTCAAAGCCTACGCCAGCGAAAATCTGTCGCTTGAGCAGGGCGCCAATCTGGCCCAGCTGTTCGACAAGCTGATGGCCGGTGAGTTGGACTATGTAGTGGCTGAGCGCGAGCCGGGCCAGTTGCTGGCGAACAGCAAAGGCTTGGCCAAGGATTTGCTGGCATTGTCGCCACCGATTGAAAGCACTGGCCTGCACTTAGCGATTTCGCACAACTCGGCGTGCAACACGCCATGGCTGCGCGGACAGCTGGCCAAAAAAATGACAGAATTGGCAGCAACCGAGCTTCCGCAAGCCTGGCTTGAACAGAACTACATCCTTTGGCAGCAGCATGTGTTGCAAGCCGCCAGCACCACGGATAGCCCTTCGAATCAGTAGGAACACTTTGTGATCAATAAACTGTCATGCAGCGCCGTGCTGCTATTGGCGATGGCCGGCTGTGCCAGCGACCCGCAACCGACCGAGCAGTTGCAGTTGACCGCGCAGAGCATTGCGCAGGCGAAAGCTGTCGGCGCCACAACCGACATAGAATCGCTCAAGCAAGCCGAAGCCAAGTTGCAGCTCGCCGATCAGGCTGTCGCGCAGCAGCAATTCAAAGAGGCGCGCATGCTCGCAGAACAGGCTGAACTGGATGCCCGTGAGGCTGAGGCCGACTATCTAGTGGGCCAGAGCGAGGTACGTCTGCAAGAGTTGAACAAGCAGATCAATCGTCTGCGTACGCAGTTGAGGGCGCAGCAATGAACGGTTTGCAGGGAATGTGTGGAGCCTTACTAGTGGCAGCGTTGAGTGGTTGTGCGACCTCGC
Organism: Pseudomonas marincola; assembly: GCF_900682675.2. Taxonomy (NCBI): domain Bacteria; kingdom Pseudomonadati; phylum Pseudomonadota; class Gammaproteobacteria; order Pseudomonadales; family Pseudomonadaceae; genus Pseudomonas; species Pseudomonas marincola. The sequence continues at coordinate 2,094,762 of NZ_LR215729.2, forward strand.
AGGACGCCGCCCAGCAATTGCAGAAAGCGCAGGCGAGCTTTGAAAGTATTCGCGACAACACCGAGGTGTTGCGCAGCGCACCCAAAGACGTAATCCGCTCGGGCGAGACATTGGTCCGTGCGGAACGTTTTTCCAGTTATCTGGGCAGCAGCGAAGATGTAATGCATTACGCCTACCTGAGCCAGCGCTACAGCGACATCGCTAAACAGAAGAGCCTGCTCACCGCCAATAACGAACGTGCCGCCAAGCTCGAATTGGAGCGTCAGCGCCTGCAACTGACCCTGCGCGAAGCCAAGCTGCTGACGTTGCAGGAGCAAAACGGCTTGCTCGGTGAGCAGATGGTCAATCTGGTCACCACCGACACCGAGCGCGGCCTGGTCATTACCATCGGCGATGTGCTGTTTGATGCCGGCCATGCAGACCTCAAAGCCTCTGCCAATCGCACCGTGCTCAAACTTGTGCAGTTCCTCCAATTGCATCCGCTGCGGGTTGTGCGTATCGAAGGCTATACCGACAGCAGCGGCGACACCCAGCAAAACATCGAATTGTCGCAGGCACGCGCACAGACCGTGGCGGATGCGTTGGTTGACCTTGGCATCGACAGCAAGCGTATTTCCGTTCAAGGCCTCGGAGAGAGCTTCCCGGTGGCTGAGAACGCATCGGCCAAAGGCCGGGCACAAAACCGTCGCGTCGAAGTGGTCTTCTCCGACGAACAAGGCCGCATGGGCGCCGCACGATAAACCCGCTGGAGGATGGAATCCGCATTGCGGCTTCCGTCATGGCGGTGGGGCTATGTTGCGCGGATTGGCTTTTGGCTTTGGGCGGTGCGGGATTTGCGTTGGTCTGTTGATTGGGCGATTGCATCGCCTTGACGGATTGCGGTGCGGTGCACGCTATCCATCCTCCGCACGCTATGCACCAATCCATCCACCGTGCGTTATTCGTCCTGCGGAACAGTTGCTCTATGGGCAAACTAAACCGTAACAGTCCCTTGAATTTGCCACTGTATCGTCCACAATTATCGAATCTGTACCGGTGCAATTTCAGTGTGACCGGTTACTGTAACGGTTCAGTTCGGTGAGAAGTGGCCATGACCAATCTTTTGCTCTATCAACGTATTGCCCAACAGCTGGCAGAGGACATCCGTCGCGGGGTGTATCAGCCGGGTGAGCGGGTGCCGTCGGTGCGCAAGATGAGTTCGCAGCTCAATGTCAGCCACGCAACTGTACTGCAGGCCTACGCCAATCTTGAGGATCAGGGGCTGATTCGTGCGCGGCCGCAATCCGGCTTCTATGTGCACCAAACTCCGGCTCTGACTGCGCAAACGCCTGATCTGGCGAGGGTCGAGCGGCCCAGCCTGGTTACCCGCAGTAGCATTATCAATCAGGTGCTCACCGAGTCTCGCCGCGAAGGTGTGTTCCCGCTGGGGGCGGCTGTGCCCCATGTCGATTATTTACCGGCGCGGGCGCTGCATCAGCAGTTGTCCAAGGTCACTCGTTTCCAAAGTGCCCGTGCCTTTAGTTATATGTTCAGCCCGGGCTTTGAGCCGTTGCGCCGTCAGGTTGCGATCCGCATGCGTGATGCGGGTGTGGTGGTCGGTCCAGCTGAGGTGGTCATCACCCATGGCTGCGTCGATGCACTGCAAATGTCGCTGCGCGTGCTGACCAAGCCCGGCGATCTGATCGCCACTGAGTCGCCGACCTATTACGGGCTGCTGCAATTGGCGGACTTGCTGGGCCTCAAGGTAATCGAGATTCCCAGCGACCCAACCACCGGCATCAGCCTTGAAGCGCTGCAACTGGCAGCCAGCCAGTGGTCGATCAAAGCCTTGGTACTGACCGCGCGTCTGAGCAATCCTCTCGGCGGAACCATTCCCGAAGACCGCCAGAAGCAACTGCTGCGCATGGCCGAGAATTTCGACATTCAGATTGTTGAAGACGATATCTACGGCGAGTTGATGTTCGAGCAAGGCCCGAGCAAGGCGCTTAAAGCCAGCGATAAAGAGGGGCGCGTTGTGTATTGCTCCAGCTTCTCGAAAACCCTGTCGCCCGGTGTGCGGATCGGCTGGATCATTGCGGGCAAGTATCAGGAAGAAATTCAGCGGCTGCAGACATTCAGCACGCACTCGGCTTGCAGCGTGACGCAAATGGCGGTGGCCGCCTACTTGGAAAATGGTGGTTATGACCGCCATCTGCGCTACATCCGTCAGGAATACCGCAAGAATCTCAGCGTGTTCCAGTTGGCGGTGCAGCGCTATTTCCCGGAAGGCACGCAAATGACCCGGCCCAATGGCGGCTTCATTTTGTGGGTGAGTTTGCCGGCACGGGTGAACACCAAAGACCTTCACGTCAGCGCGTTGCAGCAGGGCATCAGCATCGCACCGGGACTAATTTTCAGTAATACCGAGCAGTTTAATCACTGTGTTCGGCTGAACTGCGGCATTCCGTTAACCCGCGAAACAGAGCGGGCGCTGATGACACTGGGCATGTTGGCCAATCAGCTGTGCCAGGAAGTCAACCCAGGCTATTAACCCGGATCTGCATCGAGCTTCGTCTACCTTGGCATCGGGACTGATCGCCAAGGAGATGCGCCACGATTATTGCCTGCCACGCATTGCCGCTGGGCTTTTCTGCCAGCCTGATTACAGCTTGCGAATATCATCAGCTGCAGTCGGCGCATTCGCCCAACAGCTAAAGGCGGTAAGTTCACCGGCGCGTTCGATATGGCTGCCACTGCGAGATTGCCGCGCAGGAGCAAGGTCCGCGATGGGCTGGGGTTGCGCGCAGAGTTTGTGCAACTGGTCGAGCTGGCGCACAGTCTGCAAACCTCGACTCAGGCAACTATTTCACCAACAGCAAGGATTGATTGAGTGACGCAATCTGGCGATGCCCAAATTGACGATAGCGAACTGTTGCGCCGCTATCGTCTGGGCGATGAGGACGCTTTCGGCCAACTTTACCAGCGCCATCGCCTCGGGCTTTTGCGATTTTTGCATGGCCTGTGCAATGACCCGATTGTGGCTGAAGAGGTGTTTCAGGAAACCTGGTTGAGCCTGATCCGCAGCCAGTCGTTGCAGCGCGAAGCGGTGCAGTTTAAAACCTGGTTGTACCAGATCGGCCGCAACCGACTGATCGACTATTGGCGCAAAAACGGCACGCGGGCGAGTCGCGAAGATCAGTACGATGATCAGCTGCACGCGCAACCGACCGGCGAGGCGACGCCGGAACAGCAATTGAGCCTGAGTCAGGACCGGCAGCGTCTGGACGCCGCACTGGCGGATTTGCCGCTGGATCAACGCGAAGTGTTTTTATTGCGCACGCACGCTGACCTTGAATTGCACGAAATAGCAGACATTACCCAAACACCAGCTGAAACAGTCAAGAGTCGCCTGCGCTACGCATTGCAAAAGTTACGTCGGCTGCTGGCCGATCCGGCAGCTGAAGAGGTCAACGTATGAGTAAGCAACCCAACCCACTGGATGCCAGTGAGCAGCAACTGATTGAGCACTACCGAACCCATCATGATCTGCAACCATCGGCTGTCACCGATGCCAGCATTATGCAGGCGGCGAGTGCGGCGGCTAGTGCGGCGGCCAGAGCGGCGAAAAAGCCGGCGGCGAGTTCATCCGTATTGTCGCGTCTGCATGCCTGGTTGTTTGCCGGTGAGCGCGGGGGGCGTTGGCCTGTGGCGCTGGCCAGCGTAATGGTGATCGGCGTCGCCGTGGGCCTGGTGTTCAATACAGTCGAGCCAGAGCCAACGGCCTACGATAGCCCGGCCGCCCGCCAGTACGCGGCGCCAGCGATGCACGAACAACAGGCCAGCAAGAAAGTACTGGAGCGCAGTCAGGCTCAGCAGAGTCCGCAGCTCAGCGCCCCATCTGCCAAGCCTGAAATGGAAGCCGCAGCGCCTCCAGCTTCGGTCGCCTCCATGGCGTCGAGCGCCGAGAGTAAAACAGACAATCTGCAACTTGCAGTTGATGAGCAGACGCGTGCGCAGTTGCTCGAAATTCTCGACTTGCGCAAGGCGGGTGACACTGCTGAGGCCAATGCGCGTATTCAACGCTTGCAGCAGCGTTTACCCGCGCTGGATATTGAGCAACAGCTGACGCGGCTCGCCAAGGAGCGCTAAAGCCGGCGCCTGCGACAAAATCCAGCTTGTCAGTTAGCGGGCAGTACGCGAGCATAGTGCTATTGAATGACATCCTCGCAGCAGCAATGCTGGGCGAGGGTGCAGGTTATCTCTTCTTCAGATCGACTATGACTACGCAGCGTTTGCTCCTTTTGGCACTTTTGGCCCCCTTACTCGTTGCCTGCGAGCAAGATTCAGCGCCGAAAAAGGTGGTGAAACCGGTCGCGACTGTTCCAGCCGAAAAGCCGCCAGAGCAAACTGTAGTCGTCCAGCCGCCGGTGCCTGCAGAGGCAGAGCTGGTGCCCGAGGCGCTGCCAGACCCAGCAGGTGCCATCGAGCCTGAAGTCAGCGAGCCGCTGGAACCAGTCGAGGCTGCGGATTCCCCCGAAATCACCTACCAGCCGCCCGTCAAACCCAAGCCGAAAGCGCCGATCAAGCCCAAAGAGCCGGAAAAGCCCAAACTCGACCTGAGTTTGCCTAAAGGCCTGCTCAAGGAGCTCAATGAGGCCGCAGTCGATGAACCGACCGCCGATCCATTGCTGCCACCGTTGTTTGTGCCTGAAGACGATCAGCCGAGCAAATATCAGCTAAGCGGCAAGCTGCACACCAACGATGACGACGAGTATTTGCAGTCGATTGACGGTGCTGAACTGCAAATCGAGATCAAGCAGTAACGCCTTAAGCGTCGTCTGCACAGAGTTTTGTGCGGCAGTTTACAATTTATTGTGCACACTTTTCTTTGCGTTTCTTCTGCCTTTTCGCGCTTAAATAACTGATTTGACTGACAAGTCACGCTGGATGTTTTTGGCGCTGACTCTACTTAGGTTTGGCTCTCAATATTTATTGTATACAAGTGGAAAAAATCGACGCATATTATTGCCAGCGTCGTGAATACAATAAAAAGCGAGAGACTCCCTATGACTACGTCTGTAGATAGCAGTACTTCAGCGCCACGCCCGGAAGATGAGAACCTCGGAGCCCCGGCCAATATGGCCTACGGCTTGCAACACGTACTCACCATGTACGGCGGCATCGTTGCCGTGCCGCTGATTGTCGGTCAGGCCGCCGGCTTGTCTCCCAGTGATATCGGCCTGCTGATTGCCGCTTCACTGTTCGCCGGTGGTCTGGCGACCATGCTGCAAACCCTCGGGCTGCCGTTCTTCGGTTGCCAGTTACCGCTGGTACAGGGCGTTTCATTCGCCGGTGTCGCGACCATGGTTGCGATTGTCACCACAGGGGGGAGTGGCGGAATCCAGGCGATCTTTGGCGCGGTCATAGCCGCCTCGCTAATCGGCTTATTGATAACCCCGGTTTTCTCCCGAATAACCCGGTTCTTCCCGCCGCTGGTCACCGGAATCGTGATTACCACCATTGGCCTGACACTGATGCCGGTCGCGGCGCGCTGGGCAATGGGCGGCAACAGCCGTGCGGAAGACTTCGGCAGCATGGGCAACATCGGCCTCGCAGCCATCACCCTGGTTATCGTGCTGCTGCTGAGCAAAATCGGCAGCGCAACAATTTCGCGCCTGTCGATCCTGCTGGCCATGGTCATCGGTACATTAATCGCCATGGCGCTGGGCATGGCGGACTTCTCGAAAGTCGCTGAAGGCTCGATTGTCGCATTCCCGACACCGTTCCACTTCGGCATGCCAACCTTTCACATCGCAGCGATCATCTCGATGTGCATCGTAATCATGGTGACGCTGGTCGAAACCTCCGCCGACATCCTTGCCGTCGGCGAAATCATCGGCACCAAGGTTGACTCCAAGCGCCTCGGCAATGGCCTGCGCGCCGACATGCTGTCGAGCATGCTAGCGCCTGTCTTCGGTTCATTCACCCAGAGTGCATTTGCGCAGAACGTGGGTCTGGTTGCCGTTACCGGCGTTAAGAGCCGCTTCGTGGTTGCCACCGGCGGTTTGATTCTGGTCACCCTGGGCCTGCTGCCGATCATGGGCCGCATTATCGCCGCTGTGCCGACTTCGGTGCTGGGCGGGGCGGGTATCGTGCTGTTTGGTACTGTGGCGGCGAGCGGTATTCGCACGTTGTCCAAGGTTGATTATCGCAACAACATGAACCTGATCATCGTTGCCACCTCAATCGGCTTCGGCATGATCCCGATTGCCGCGCCGACTTTCTATCACGCGTTCCCAGACTGGTTCGCCACCATCTTCCATTCGGGCATCAGCTCGTCGGCCATCATGGCGATCATCCTCAATCTGGCGTTCAACCACTTCACCACCGGTAACTCCGATCAGCAGTCGGTGTTTGTCGCGGGTACTGAACGTTCGCTGCGTTTCACCGATATTGCCTGCCTTAACGACGGCGATCACTTCGTCGACGGCAAACTCTACGACTGTGAAGGTAACGAGGTGCCGGTGATTGCCGAAGACGATCACGGCGCTGCGGCACCACCCGCGCAAGCCAAGGCTCCGGCAGCCGTGCGAACAGACCATGCCTGAGTGACTGGCCTGGGCTAGAAATGAAAAGGGCGGCTCCAGAACAACTGGGCCGCCCTTTTAAGTTGCAGCAGGCTTAGCGCTGAGTCACCCAGTAATCATGCAGGGCAATCGCGGCCGGCTTGATTGCTGCCAGCTGCTGGTTATGCTGATTAGCATCGAAATTGGCTGGCAACTCGAAATTGTCTTCTTCGGCGCACTGGGCAATCAGCTCAAGTTGCGCGGCCAGTTGCGCCGGCAATTCAGGCCAGTTGCTGACGCTGATTCCGCGCAGGTAACCGAAGCACCATTCTTCAGCCAGCGTTACGCTCTGGCCATGATGGTCGGTGGTCTCGAAGCGCGGTTCGAACGCCTGCACATCAGTGCCCAGTTGGGCGGCCAGGGTGTTGAGGTGACGTACGCTGAGGTCGATGAATTGCTTGGCTTCGTCCGGGCTTTGCCAGTCCGGATTCTCTCCGCCCCAGATAGCCGGGAACCACTCGGCAATATCCACCTGAACCGGGCCAGACGCGAGTGCGGTCAGGTAGCCATCGAGTTCGGAGACGTTGAGTACGGAGTTATCGTCGCCGTACTTCAGCAGTGCATCTTCGAGGAACTCGTAATCGTTGGCAGCCAGAGGTGCATTTTGCATAGCAATGATCCTTAACTTATCGGGCGGCGAAAAAACTGCGCGCCGCTAAAGAGCCAAGGATGGCGCTTGCTCGGAATTTTAGCCAGCGCTGCAGGTTGGATAGGGCAAATATATCTGCCTGCAGTGCCGGCTTTTGGCTCAACTGAAATCAGTCGACAAACAAATCAGGGATCAGGTCGCCGCCTTCGGGATCAAAGCGATAGTGTTCGAACTCGGTCTGCCCGTGCTCGCGCAAAATCTCTTCGTCGATCAGCAGGCGGCCGCTGATGCTGCGTTGCTTGCTGTTGAGGATTGTGTAAGCGGCGTCGGCCATGATCAGCGGCGAGCGGGCACGTTTGAAGGCGTCACGGCTGCCCAGTTCAAACTCAATGGCGGCGGTGGCGATCATGGTTTTCGGCCACAACGAGTTGACGCTGATGGCGTACTTCTTGAACTCCGCGCTCATGCCCAATGTGAGCATGCTCATGCCATATTTGGTCACGGTGTAGGGGCCGTGTTGGGCAAACCATTTTTCGTCGAGATTCAACGGAGGCGAGAGGTTGATGATGTGCCCGTTACTGCTTTTTTTCAGGTACGGCAACGCTGCCTGGCTGCAAACCATCACCGCTCGGGTGTTGATCTGATACATCAGGTCGAAGCGTTTAGCCGGCAGATGCTCGACGCCCATCAGCTTGATTGCGCCGGCATTGTTGATCAGCGCATCGATGCCGCCAAAGTGTTCAGCGGCTTTGGCCATGGCCACTGCCACCGCATTTTCATCGCGCACATCGAGTTGCAAGGCCAGAGCCTGGCCACCGGCGGCGATCACTTCCTCGGCAACACTGTGGATGGTGCCTGGGAGCTTGGCGTGGGCTTCGGCGCTCTTGGCTGCAATCACGATATTGGCGCCATCGCGGGCCGCACGCAGGGCAATTTCGCGGCCGATACCGCGGCTGGCGCCGGTGATGAACAGGGTCTTGTTATTCAGTGACATAGAGGCATTCCGTTCAGTAGATGAAGTGATGCGATTCAGCCGGTAACGGCCTCGGCGTCTGGATGTTCGGGCTCGATCTCAATCAGTACCTGGCGATTGCGCACCTGATCCCCTTGGCGCACCTGAACACTGCTGATGACGCCGTCGATACTGGCCTTGAGCGGGTGTTCCATTTTCATCGCCTCCAGCACCAACAACAGCTGGCCCTTGCTGACGCGACTGCCCATCTCAACCTGCACATCGACGATTGCGCCATCCATGGGCGCCTTGACGGTGCCGGTGGTGGCGCTGGCCGCTGCGGTAACTTGAGCGTGGGTGACGTCGGTGAAATGCAGGTTGCCGCTGTGCCCGTAAAGCCACAGGCTGCCGCCCTGCAGATGAAAGGCAACACGCTTGCGCACGCCGTCGATCACCACTGTGGCGCGTCCCTGATGCATGTCCAGCAACTGAATTTCCAGTTGTTGATCATTGACGGTGACAGCCAACTGCGCCTGACTGCCGGCTTGCTTAACGTCCACTTGCAAGGCCACGCTTTGCTCCAGCACCTGCAGTTTCAGTTGCAGCGGTGAGCTTGCCACATTGCGCCAGCCGGACAGTCCATTAGTACCGCCAGGTTGCTGCGCGCCTGTTTGAAACAACAGGGCGCCAGCCAGTGCAATTTCAGCGTTGTCAGGTGCCGCCGGGCTCAGGCTTGGGTCCTGTTGAAAATGCTCGGCAATGAATGCGGTGGTGGCATTGCCCGCTGCAAATTCCGGATGCTTGAGCAGATTGGCAAGGAAACGCTGGTTGGCATTAACGCCAAGCAACACACATTGTTCGACCGCACGCACCAGCTTGCGCCGCGCCTCTTCACGGGTTGCGCCGTAGGCGATGATTTTCGCCAGCATAGGGTCGTAGAACGCCGAAATTTGCTGGCCTTCGCGCAGGCCGTGATCGATGCGGATACCGTCCAGCAGCTCCGGCGACCACTGCAACACCGCGCCGGTTTGCGGCATGAAGTTATGCGTAGAGTCCTCGGCGTAAAGGCGCACTTCCATGGCATGGCCGTTGAGCTGGATCTGCTCTTGTTGCAGCGGCAGTGCCTGACCTTCGGCGACCATGATTTGCCACGCCACCAGATCCTGCCCGGTGATCAGTTCGGTGACCGGATGCTCAACTTGCAAACGGGTGTTCATCTCCAGAAAGTAAAATTCGCCATTGCTGCTGTCGAGCAGGAACTCGACCGTGCCAGCGCCGACGTAATCCACCCAGCCAGCGGCTTTGATGGCGGCTGCGCCCATAGCGTTGCGCAGTGTTTCGGTCATGACCGGGCAGGGCGCTTCTTCGACCACCTTTTGATGGCGGCGCTGCACCGAGCAGTCACGCTCACCGAGGTACACCAGATTACCGTGCTGATCGCCAAACACCTGCACCTCGACATGGCGCGGGCGAATCACGGCTTTCTCCAGAATCAGCTCATCGCTGCCAAACGCATTCAGCGCCTCGGAACGGGCCGTGCGCAACTGCTCGCCGAGCTGCGCCGCAGATTCGACTAGGCGCATGCCACGTCCGCCGCCACCGGCGCTGGCTTTGATCATCAGCGGATAGCCAATTGCCTCGGCCTCGCGCGCCAGCGTTGCATCATCCTGCGCGGCACCCTCGTAGCCCGGAATGCACGGCACACCGGCTTCGAGCATGGCGATTTTCGACAAGCGCTTGCTGCCCATCAGGTGAATCGACTCGACACTCGGGCCGATGAACACAATGTCCGCAGCCTTGCAGGCCTCGGCAAACGCAGCGTTTTCCGAGAGGAAGCCATAGCCCGGATGAATGGCATCGGCGCCGGTTTGTTGGGCGGCGTTGATGATCGCGTCGATTTTCAGGTACGACTGACTGACCTGCGCAGGGCCGATACAAACCGCTTCATCGGCCAGCTCAACGTGGCGTGAGTCGGCATCGCTGCTGCTGTAGACCGCGACCGTGCGATAGCCTAATGCCTGAGCGGTATGGATGACCCGGCAGGCGATTTCGCCGCGGTTGGCGATGAGAATTTTATTGAAAGCGGGCATGCGTGCGGCTCCTGCTTATTGCGCCCAACTCGGGGCGCGTTTCTGGACGAATGCCAGGGTTCCTTCGGCACCTTCTGCGCTCACCACCGTCTCGGCGAATTGCTCTGCTGCCGCATCCAGTAACTCACCCAGCGGCTCCTGCTCGGTGCGCAGCAGCAAGGCCTTGGTTGCCGCATTGGCGGCCGGTGCGCAACGCTGAATATTCGCCAGTGTTGTCGCCAAGCGCTGTTCCAATGCCGCGTTGTCGGGTTCGCTGAAATGCACCAGACCCAGGCTGACGGCTTCTTCGCCGCCGAACCGGGCGGCTGTCAGTGCCAGCCGGCGCGCTTGCGTCAGGCCGATACGTTTGGCCACGAACGGGGCGATTTGCGCGGGCAGGATTCCCAGTGTGGTTTCGGGCAGGCCAAACTTTGCAGCGTGGCTGGCAATGGCGATGTCCGAGACGCACGCCAGACCGAAACCCCCGCCGAGTACCGCGCCTTCGAGCACGGCAATCACCACCTGTGGCAACTGCTGGGCTTCTTCAAGCATGCTGCCGAAGGCCCGGTTCAGCTCGCGGTAGGCATTAACGCCAACGCTGCGTGCTGCCGCCATGTCCTTGATATCGCCACCGGCGCAGAAGTGCCCGTCTGCGCCGCGAATCACCACTGCGCGTATTGCTGTCTGCTGGCGCAGCAGACTGAACACCTCGCGCAACTCGGTGACCATTTCCAGACTCATGGCGTTGCGGCTGGCGGGGCGGTTAAGGGTAATGCGCAGGCTGAAGTCGCAGACCTCAAGCAACAGCGTGGTGGTACTCGGCAGCTTCATGGGCGTTCCTTTGACAGAGGGGTTTGCCGTGATTGAGTCATCATCGACTCAAGCCTTTTTCTTGCCGGGCAAAATACCCATCAGCTTGCAGATGATGCCGAGCATGATTTCGTCCGCGCCGCCGCCAATCGAAACCAGACGCACGTCGCGATAGGCGCGCGACACCGGGTTGTCCCACATGAAGCCCATGCCGCCCCAATATTGCAGGCAGCTGTCGGTCACTTCACGGCCCAGGCGGCCGGCCTTGAGCTTGGCCATCGATGCCAGTTTGGTGACATCCTTGCCGCTCACATACAGCTCTGTGGCGTGGTAGACGAGCGCACGCAGGGCTTCGATTTCAGAGGCCAGTTCGGCCATGCGAAAGTGAATGACCTGATTGTCGATCAGCGGATTGCCAAAGGTTTTGCGCTCTTTGCAGTACTCGATAGTGGCGTCTACGCAGTGCTCCAGTCCCTTGATCATGTTTGCCGCACCGAACAGGCGTTCCTCCTGAAACTGCAGCATCTGCATCATGAAGCCCGCGCCTTCGTGGCCGATGCGATAGCGTTGCGGTACACGCACCTCGTCGAAGAACACCTGAGCGGTTTCCGAGCTGCGCATGCCCAGTTTGTCGAGGTGCGGGCTCAGGGAAATTCCCGGCGTATTCATCGGCACCATAATCAGCGACTTGTTGACGTGCGGCTTGTCGTCAGAGGTGTTGGCCAGCAGGCAAATGAAGTCGGCGCTGGGCGAGTTGGTGATCCACATCTTGCTGCCATTGATCACATAGTCGTCGCCGTCTTTGCGTGCGGAGGTTTTCAAACCGGCCACGTCAGAGCCTGCGCCCACTTCGGATACGCCAATACAGCCGACCATGTCGCCGCTGATGGCCGGGCGCAAAAATTCGTCGCGCAGCTCGTCCGAGCCAAAGCGGGCGAGGGCGGGCGTGCACATGTCGGTTTGCACGCCAAAGGCCATCGGAATGCCGCCGCAGTGAATGGTGCCGAACTCTTCAGAGGCAACAATCGAGTAGCTGTAATCGAGGCCCATGCCGCCAAATTTTTCCGGTTTGGAAATACCCAGCAAGCCTAGATCACCGGCTTTTTTGAAGATTTCCTTGATCGGGAAACGCCCGTCCTTTTCCCACTCCTCAACGTGCGGGTTGATTTCCTTGTCGACGAAGTTGCGCACGGTGCGGCGCAGTTCCTGGTGTTCTTGAGTGAAAATCATTTTTTATTATTCTCCGGATCAGAGGCGGGCGACGCCAAAGGTGTTGGATTTGAGCGGGCGCACCTGCGCTTCGGCGCAGATATCCAGCAAGAAACTCAAAAGGGTGCGCGTGTCGCGTGGGTCGATCAGGCCGTCATCCCACAAACTGGCGGTGCCGAACAAGGCTGTCGACTGGCTGTCGAGCTTTTGCGCGGTGACCTGTTCCAGCATGTCGAGCATCTTCGGGTCTGCTTCCTTGCCGTCCTTGGCGTGTTTGGCTTCGGTGACAATGCGCAGCACCTTGCCGGCCTGCGCGCCGCCCATGACCGCGGTTTTGCAGTTGGGCCAGCCAAAGATAAAGCGTGGATCAAGGCCGCGGCCGCACATCGCGTAGTTACCGGCGCCGTACGAGCCACCGACAACCAGCGTCAGCTTGGGCACCGTGGCGTTGGCGACAGCCTGGATCATTTTCGAGCCGTGCTTGATCACCCCGAGCTGCTCGGATTCGCTGCCAACCATGAACCCTGTGGTGTTCTGCAAGAACAACAGCGGCGTGTTGCTTTGCTCGCACAGTTGGATGAACTGCGCGGCCTTGCTGGCGCCTTGCGGGGTAATCGGGCCGTTATTGCCAATCACGCCACAGGGCTGCCCGGCGATGCTCAAGTGGCCGCAAATGGTCTGGTTGTCGTAGTTGTGCTTGAAGTCGAGAAACTCCGAGCCATCGGCAATGCGCGCAATAATCTCGCGCACGTCGTAGGGCTTCTTGGCATCGGATGGGACTACGCCCAGCAGCTCTTCGGGCGGATACAGCGGCTCGCGATAGGTGCGTTGCGGGCGCACCGGCAATTGCTGGTTCCACGGCAACATGGCCATGATTTCGCGGGTAATGCGCAAGCCGTCGGCGTCACTTTCCGCCAGATATTCGGCCGTGCCGGCTACCTCGGCGTGCATCTGCGCACCGCCGAGCTCTTCGTCGGTGGCAATCTCGCCGGTGGCGGCCTTGAGCAGCGGCGGGCCGGCCAGAAACATCTTGGCCTTGCCGCGAATCACCACCACGTAGTCAGACAACCCCGGCTGATACGCACCGCCTGCGGTGCTGGAACCGTGCACGACGGTGATCTGCGGCAACCCCATCGCGGACATCCGCGCCTGATTGGCAAAGCCCCGCGCGCCTTCGATGAAAATCTCGGCGGCATAATTGAGGTTGGCGCCGCCGCTTTCGGTGAGGGCGACTACCGGCAGTTTGTTTTCCATCGCGATCTGCTGCAAACGCAGGGTTTTCTTCAGGCCGGTTGGCGAAATGGTGCCGCCTTTGATCGCGCTGTTGCTGGCCGTGATCAGGCAGCGGATGCCGGCGATGTAACCAATCCCGGAGATAATCCCGCCGCCGGCCTGGCTGCCATCTTTATCGTCATGCAGTTTGTAGCCGGCCAGAGACGCCAGTTCGAGAAACGGCGCGCCCGGATCAAGCAGCAGATTGAGCCGCTCACGGGGTAGCAGCTGGCCGCGCTTTTCGAACTTGGCCTTGGCCTCACAGGCTTTCTCCAGGCAATTGCGTTCGACTTCGCGAAAACTGGCAATGGCGCTGAGCATGGCCTCGCGATTGCTCGCAAAGTCTTCACTGTGCGGGTCTATTTCGGACTGGATCACCGGCATCGGTTATTCCCCTTTGAGAACGTCAGGCATGTAGGCGCGATGGAAACCATTGAACGGCTGGCTTTGCCCTGCTTTGGCTTTGCTCAGCGGGAACGCCCGGCCGCCCTGACTGGCGGCGCCGTCGATGCGCACGGTGGTGCCGCTGATGAATGAAGCGCCCGGGCTAAGCAAGAAGACGATCGCCGCCGAAACTTCAGATTCAGTGCCGATGCGTTTTAGCGGAACATGCTCGCGCAGCAGCGGAATCGCGGCCTTGAAGGCGCCGTCGTAGGTGTCCATGCCGCTGGAAGCAATCCAACCCGGCGCGACGGCATTCACCCGCACGCCCGCATGCGCCCACTCGAAGGCGGCGGTTTTGGTGAAGTTTTCCATGCCCGCCCGTGCCGCACCCGAATGGCCCATGCCGGGCATGCCGCCCCACATGTCGGCGAGCATGTTGACGATGCTGCCGCCGGTTTTATTCATGCTCTGGTTGAACACCTCGCGGGCCACCAGAAAACCGCCGACCAGATTGGTCTTCACCACGGCCTCAAAGCCTTTGAGGGTGATTGAGGCCAGTGGCGCCGGGTATTGGCCACCGGCATTGTTGACCAGATGATGGATGGCGCCATGCTCGGCGATTGTCGCCGCGACCATCGCCTTGACCGACTCCTCATCGCGGATGTCGCAGGTGTGCAGGCTGACGCTGCCACCGTCCTGACTGATTTCGCCCGCGGTCTTTTCAAGCTTTTCAAGGTTGCGCCCGACCAACACCACATGTGCACCGAGCGCCGCCAGTTCATGCGCGGTGCAGCGCCCGATGCCACTGCCGCCACCGGTAACCATGATGGTTTGCCCGGCGAACAACCCTGCTGAGAAGACTGATTGATAACTCATGCTGACAAATATCCTGTGTTTTGCGCGCGACAAGCTGCGAGCGGGCAACGGGTTAATCGGTAATTTGCAGGGCTTGGCTTCAAGCCAGCTCAGCGGCCAGTTCTGCTGGCAACGGTATTGGAATCTCCAGCAGTTGCTGGGCAAACGCCTTGCCTTGCGGGTCGATCCGCAGGCTGGCAACACCGCCGCCACCGAGGCTGTTTTCAAGCAGGAAATTCAAGCTATGGGTGCCAGGTAAATACCAGCGCGACACTTTGCTGTGCGGGCTGTCGAGTACATGCGAGAACCATTGAGCCACGGCTTCCGGGGTGAGAGCAGCCGCTATCCATGCCAGGTATTCGGGCTTTCTGGCCATGACACCAATATTGCTGTGGTCACCCTTGTCGCCGGAGCGGGCGACGGCGAGACGCACCAGCGGCACGCGTGAGCTGCCGGTTTCTTTCGGCAACGGCGCGGTGGCAGGTGTTGCTGGCTGGGCGGGCGTTGCGCGGTCTGGCAGCTGCACGGCGTGCTGCTGATCGCCGATGGCCACATGCAGTTGGCACAGGCTTTTATCGGTGAGGAAGGAGAAGAGACGGATCACCGGATACACCGTCGGGCGCCCTCCGACAATCCCGGTCAGGCCTGGCGCCATACCGGTTGCGGCTTGGGCAATCTCACGCGAAAACAACACCAGCGCCTCTTTCTTGGCGTGACGCACACCGATCTTTATCACCACCTCACGTGTGTCGTCGCGCAGGGCGTGGCTGCCGTACGTGGCTTCGCTGCCGAGCAATTCAATGCACACCTGTGAATAGTCGCCCCAACCGCGCTCGGCGAACATTTCGCTGGTCTTGTCGATAATTGCCTGACTGACCCGCTGGGCTTTTTTGACCGCATCAATGCCTGCCATCAGGCAGCTGGCGGTGCAGCGGAAGCCGTCTGGATAGGTCGCGCTAACTTTATATTGGTCCGTCGGTGGCAGGCCTTTGGCCCCACGCACGGACACCACGTTCTCGGCTGTTTGCTCGAGCGTGACCTGCGAGAAGTCGCAGATGACATCGGGTAGTAAATAGGCTTGCGGGTCGCCGATTTCATAGAGCATCTGCTCGCCGACTGTCCATGGCGTCACCAGTCCGCCGCTGCCTTGTGGTTTGCTCACGGTGAAATCGCCATTGGCGGCGACCTCAACCACCGGGAAGCCGATGTGGGCGTAATCAGGCACGCTTTGCCAGTCGGTGAAATTGCCACCGGTACACTGCGCGCCGCATTCGATGATGTGCCCAGCCAGGGCGGCTTGGGCGAGTTTGTCGTAAGCGTCCCAAGGCCAATTGAATTCATGCACCAGCGCAGCGCTGACTACGGCGCTGTCGACCACGCGGCCGGTGATGACGATGTCTGCGCCATGCTTTAGCGCCTCAACAATGCCCGGCGCGCCCAGATAGGCGTTGATTGATACGCAGAACGGCGGTAAAGGCTCGCCGCTGAACATCTCGCGAACATCACTGTTACGCAGTTCGCTGTGTTTGGGTTGCAGGTTGTCGCCATGCACAACGGCAATTTTCAGATCGACCCCAGCTTTTTCGCAGGCCGCTGCCAGCGCTTGCGCACAGGCTTGTGGATTAACCCCGCCAGCATTGCTGATGACCTTGATCTGTTTGGTCGCCAGTGTTGGCAGCAGCGGCTCGAGCACCTCGACAAAATCTCGCGCGTAGCCCGCGTCGGGCTGCTTCATGCGTGCCCCGGCCATGATCGACATGGTCACCTCGGCCAGGTAATCGAAAACCAGATAATCCAGTTCGCTACCGTTGACCAACTGCGCAGCGGCGGTGGAGGTGTCGCCCCAAAATGCCGAGGCACAGCCAATGCGGATGGTTTTACTCATGCTCAGGCCCCTGAAACAATTGCGCTAAAAGTTGCTGGTTGACGCTGGCGTCTTCAGCTTTGTTGTTATTGCCAGCGGATTGCGGGTGCAGATACCGGCTGTGCGTTAGCGTTTTGCAATGGCTTCAACACTACCAAGCAAGCGCTTGGTTGAAAAGTCTTTGTGGGTAAATTTCAGAAAATTTAGCCAAGCGCTTGCTTGGTGGGCCTGTGCAGAATAAATTCCTGCCTTACAACTGTTGGGCTGAGAAGGCGCTGCAGGTCATGCAGCAGTGAGCCGGTGGAGAGAATGTCGCGTGAATGAACAACAAGCCCATGCAGTTATGCAGCAATTGGTCGCCAGTGGTCAGGTCACAGACCCTGAAAGTGCTCGCGGTAAATTGCTGCAAATGGCTGCGCATCTGTTTCGTAGCAAGGGTTTTGATCGCACCACAGTGCGTGATCTGGCGGGCGCTGTAGGGATTCAATCAGGAAGTATCTTTCATCACTTCAAGAGCAAGGATGAGATCCTGCGCTCGGTGATGGAGGAAACCATTCGTTATAACACCGCCTTGATGCGTGATGCGTTGGGGCAGGCCGCGAACACCCGTGAACGCATGCTGGCGCTGATTCGTTGCGAGTTGCAGTCGATTATGGGCGGCACCGGCGAGGCGATGGCGGTGCTTGTGTATGAGTGGCGTTCGCTGTCGGACGATGGCCAGCAGTTCATTCTGGCCCTGCGTGACGAATACGAGCAGATCTGGCTCGATGTGCTCGAAGAGGCGCGCGTGCAGGGCGAATTCAGCGGCGACCCGTTCATCATTCGCCGCTTTCTTACCGGCGCGTTGAGCTGGACCAACACCTGGTTCCGTTCAGAAGGCCCGATGAGCCTTGATCAGTTAGCCGAACAAGCACTTACCCTGGTGATTAAACCGGCGTAAGCCCCGCTTATGGCGCCGCGTTGAAATAGCGCTCAAGCAACAGCGGATCATCGAAATGCGCACGGCCGATAAAGGCTGTCGCATGCCGGCCCCATTGGCGCATGCTGCCTGGCGCGTGTACGCCGGATGGCCAGAGTACCCAGCGCTCCAGTCGCTCAGTGCCGCTGATTAAGCCGTCCGGTTGATAGAGGCTCTTAGTGCCTTGGCCGTGGTCAAGCTGGCGCAACTGATCCAGCGAGGCTTGCTGATAGGTGATCGGCACGCTGGCGCTGGTTCGCTGGTCCACCCAGACCAGCGCATGCTCTCTGGCGCTTAACCACAATGTCGCGGGCTTGCTGGCGTCAACAGCCACCAGCCGATGTGGACGGCTTTCTTCATCCCGCGCTTGGCTGAAGCGTAAGGCAGAGCTCTGCGGCACAAAGAAACTGTGCCAGCAGCCACAGGGGTGAATGCTGTCGTACAACATGGCAGCGCCTTGATCATCAAGGGTTACGCGCCAGATCAGCCCGTCGAGATCGCCGCCGAGCATGTCCAGCGGATTGGATTTGGGGCGCTCGCGGAACCACATCTGGTAGATCAGCTGCAGATGCCAGCGCCCGTCAATCCGGCTCCAGCCCGTATGCTGATAAATCACCGGCAACGGGCTGAACTGGCGCTCGCCTTGCGCATTGAAACGCGGTTGACCGATACGATCCGCCGGGCTTGCTTGTTCAACATTTATCAGCGGCGCGTGCCTGGCAAATAGCGCCTGCAATTGCTCGGCGTCAACTTGCGGCAAGCCCAGTGCGTCAAGCGAGAACTTTGTCGGAAGCGCTGAAGTATCTGTGGCCACCGGCTGGTAATTCAGCCAGCGGGCAGAGTCTTGCGGCGCGGTCGTGGTGGCGGCCTCAGCTTGCCACTGGGCAATACCTTTGCGGTACAACGGTTTGAGCAGAGGGTAGAGGCCCAATGCACGCGCCCAGTGCGAATAGTCATCGGCAACTGCGCTGGCGTTGCGCAGTTGATCCAGCGCCGATGGATCGCTCAAAAGCTGTTGAATCTGATTGTTGCGACAGGCATTCAATCGCGCTTGGAAGGCCGGATTATCCAGACCATTGCGTGCAGAGGCGGGCAGGTTGCGTTGCTCAATGGCACTGGCGGCGATGTCGTTGGCGGCCAGTCGCTGCAGCCATAGCCGCTGTTGCTCCGGGTTTATGGCCTGGCTTGCGAGCAGCGTATCGAGGCGACTGCTGCGCAGGCCGTAAAAGCCTTTAATCTGCGCAAACTGGCCATCGCGCGTGGCCTGCGTGAGCTGATCGCGCGTGGCAAACAGTTGCTCGCAGGATTGTTCGGACGAGACAGGTTGCTGGCTGCAGCCAGCTCCTGTCAGCAGCAACAGTGACGCGAGCGCAACTCGCAGGCTGGCAGGCGTTATTGCCAGAAACGCTGCGCATTGGCCGGGCTGCGTAGAAACCAAGATGCGCTCAGGCGTCGCGCTGGTCCTTGGCATCTTGTTCGGCATTACGCTCGTGTATCCGTTTCAGTTGCTCTTCATCGAGCGGCAGGGGTTTGGCGGTGTCACGCAACACCATCAAACCGCCAACAATGGAGCCGAGCACCACGATGATTAACAGCCAGATATACCAAGGCATACAGAAACTCCCTTTAGGCTTGAGTTAGCAGCTTACTCCGGCGCTGGCGGGCTGTCAGGTTGTTCGCATCTGCAAGTTGCAGCAAGAGCGCTTCAGGAACTGATTTTAAGCTGGTTGCTGTCATCCTTGAGTGACACGCCGGAAAGTTGCAGGCGCAGCGACTCGCGGGCCAGATAGTCGAGTTTCAGCGCGGCCTGCGCATACGGCAAGCCTTCGGGGCGCACGTTGGAGATGCAGTTGCGTTGGCTGTCCATGCTGCCGTGCGCAGGTTGATAGGTCAGATAAATGCCTAAACTGTCGGGCGAACTCAGGCCGGGCCGCTCACCAATCAACACGATCAACAGACGCGCGCGTAATGCCACGGCAATGCCATCGCCAATGGCAACGCGGCCTTGTTCGGCGATGACCACGGGCGTGTTGGCCCAGTCGGTGCTGAATCGTTCGCGAAAGGCCTTGAGCAACGGCAGCGAATGACGCTGGGCGGCAATCGAGGACAGGCCATCGCAGATGACTACAGCCAGTTCGGGTGCGGGCAGCGCGTGTTCCAGATAAATGCGGCTTTCATCGTGTAGCTGCCGGCCGTAATCCGGGCGTAGTAAATAGGTTTGGCGATCCTGCGCATTGCTGTGCACGTGCAAGGTGCGAAAGCCTTCGGCGTGCAACTCGTGCTTGAGGTGGGTGAAGTCCAGTGGCCGGTGCACGGCATCGCGCGCCTGCGCATGGGCCAGGCCAAATTTGAGTACTTCGCGGGTCGGCAGGCTTGAGCCGACGCGGCCCAGCGCAATGCGGGCATTGGTGTGGCTGCGCAGCTCATCCCACGGATTGGCCTGAATCAGGGTTTTATCGTCATTGTGCATGCATACGACTCCTCAGGCGGCACCGGAAATAAAGGGCAATTGCTTGAGCAGGTGATGGCCCCGGCCAATTTCGCGCAGCTGGCCGGTGGTGTCGGTAATGGCCATTTTGGCCAGCCATGCATCGAACTCGGGGGCGCGTTTGAGGCCGAGCACGCTGCGCAGATACAGGGCGTCGTGGAACGAAGTGCTCTGGTAGTTGAGCATGATGTCGTCCGCGCCGGGAATGCCCATGATGAAGTTGATACCTGCCGCGCCGAACAGCGTAAGCAAGGTGTCCATGTCGTCCTGGTCAGCTTCGGCGTGGTTGGTGTAACAGACGTCGCAGCCCATTGGCAGGCCCAGCAATTTGCCGCAGAAGTGATCTTCAAGTCCGGCGCGGATGATCTGCTTGCCGTCGTACAGGTATTCCGGGCCGATAAAGCCGACCACCGTGTTGACCAGTAATGGCTTGAATTCACGGGCCACGGCATAGGCGCGCGCCTCGCAGGTTTGTTGGTCGACATCGTGGTGGCCGCCTGCCGAGAGCGCGCTGCCCTGGCCGGTTTCAAAGTACATGAGGTTGTTGCCCACTGTGCCGCGCTTGAGCGACTGCGCCGCGTCGTGAGCTTCACGCAGTAGCGCCAGATTCACGCCGAAACTGCTGTTGGTCTTCTCGGTGCCGGCGATGGACTGGAACACCAGATCAATTGGCGCGCCGGCTGCAATCGCCTGTATCTGGGTGGTGACATGGGTGAGTACGCAACTTTGCATGGGGATATCGAAGTGCTCGCGCACCTCATCGAGCATTTGCCACAGGCGCATCAGCGTCGATAACGAGTCGCTGGCAGGATTGATACCGACCGTGGCATCGCCCGAGCCGTAGAGCAGGCCGTCGAGCAGGCTGGCTGCAATGCCGCGCACATCGTCGGTGGGGTGATTGGGTTGCAGGCGCACCGACAGATGACCGGGCAGGCCGATGGTGTTGCGAAACGCGGTAACCACGCGGCATTTTTTGGCCACCAGAATCAAATCCTGATTGCGCATCAGCTTGCTCACGGCAGCGGCCATTTCCGGGGTAATGCCGGCGGCAACAGCGGCCAATGCCTGGCTGTCGGTGCTGTCGAGCAGCAGCCAGTCGCGTAAGTCGCCGACGGTAAGATGGCTGATCGGGGCAAACGCGGCCTTGTCGTGGGTGTCGATGATCAGGCGGCTGACTTCGTCCGATTCGTAAGGAATCAGCGCCTCCTGCAAGAACTGCTTGAGCGGCACATCGGCGAGGATGATTTTCGCCGCCATGCGTTCCTCGTAAGTGGCCGCAGCCAGGCCTGCCAGATAATCCCCGGAGCGCGCCGGGCTCGCCTTGGCGAGTAAGGTCTTGAGGTCGGCAAAACGGTATTGCAGCGCACCTACAGCGGTTTGATAAAGCAAAGCCTGCACTCCAATTGCGAGCGGTTGCGGCTGTGATGTCTGCCAGCAACCGGCGTAATCAATAGCGCGCCGATGTTGGGGCGCCGCGTTGTTGCAATCACCTGCAGTCACCATGCCACAGCGCTGCAAGCCAGCGATTGCCAGCCTGCTGCAGTTAAGGCTCAGGTTGAAATCGGCGTTAATGCTGCGTGCTGGTGCATTTAACCTGTGCGTAGTGCAGCAGCAGTGCATGGCGCCACAGGTAAATGGCGTTCATGCCTACGCTACGCCCGGAGCGGGACGGTTGGCGAGCACAATCAATAAATGGGGATGCAGAGAGGCGGACGTGACGGCGAATAGCAGGGCGCTATTCGCCGCCAGTAATTAACGGCGGACTTGCTTGAGGGTTTCCGCGATCATGAAGGCCAGCTCCAGCGACTGGTCGGCATTCATGCGTGGGTCACAATGGGTGTGATAACGGTCAGACAAGCCGGCTTCGGTGACAGGACGCGAGCCGCCGATGCATTCGGTGACGTTCTGTCCGGTCATCTCGATGTGGATACCGCCTGCGTAGCTGCCTTCAGCCTGATGCACGGCGAAGAACTGTTTGACCTCGGCCAGAATCTGCGCGAAATCACGGGTCTTGTAGCCGTTGGACGCCTTGATAGTGTTGCCGTGCATCGGGTCGCAACTCCACAGCACCTGGCGGCCTTCGCCCTGAACCGTCTGGATCAGGCGCGGCAGGCCTTCTTCAACCTTGCCAGCGCCCATGCGCACGATGAGGTTGAGGCGGCCCGGGTCGTTATCAGGGTTGAGAATGTCGATCAAGCGGATCAGCTCTTCGCTGTTCATGCTTGGGCCAACCTTGACCCCGATTGGGTTTTGCACGCCGCGCAAGAACTCGACATGCGCGCCGTCGAGCTGACGCGTGCGGTCGCCGATCCAGAGCATGTGCGCGGAACAGGCGTAGTCACGCCCCGTCAGGCTGTCGGTGCGTACAAAGGCTTGCTCGTAGTTGAGCAGCAAGGCTTCGTGAGCGGTGAAGAAGCTGGTCTCGCGAACTTGCGATGAACCATCCATGCCGCAAGCGCGCATGAAGGCGAGGGTTTCATCGATGCGGCTGGCAAGTGCGCTGTACTTCTCTGCCAGCGAGGCGTTGGCGATGAAGTCGAGGTTCCACTGATGCACCTCATGCAGGTCGGCAAAACCGCCCTGAGCAAAGGCGCGCAGCAGGTTCAGCGAGGCCGTGGACTGGTGATAGGCCTGCAGCAAACGCTCCGGGTCTGGCACACGGCTGGCAGCATCGAAGTTGATGCCATTGACGATATCGCCGCGGTAAGCGGGCAGGGTAACGCCGTCGAGGGTTTCGTCATTGGCGGAGCGCGGCTTGGCGAACTGGCCCGCCATACGCCCGACTTTGACCACCGGGCAACCGGCCGCGAAGGTCATGACGATGGCCATTTGCAGCAGCACTTTGAACGTGTCGCGGATCTTGCCGGCGCTGAACTCGGCGAAGCTTTCGGCGCAGTCGCCACCTTGCAGCAAAAATGCGCGACCCTGAGTGACCTCGGCAAACTGGCGACGCAGCTCACGGGCTTCGCCTGCAAATACCAGTGGTGGATAGCCCGCCAGCGTTTGTTCGACGCTGGCCAGTTTGGCGGCGTCCGGGTATTGCGGCTGTTGCTGGATGGGTTTGCTTCTCCAGCTGGTAGGGCTCCAGGGTTGCGACATGGTGGCTCTCGGCTCTTCAGTTTGGGCAGACCTGAATGGTAACCGATTGGCATAAGGCTTCAAAAGCATCGCTTTGATAGGCGGACTATATCGACGGCCGTGCTGCACCGGCCATTAGTTGTAGCAATCAGTAAACAATTGCCTGTGCCAGCAAAGCGCTCAAGCTTGCCCCTCGCCGAGCGCCTGTGCTCGAATGCCGAATCTTCTGCGTTCCCTCGGTTTGCCCTGAATGCCCGGCCGCCTGTTCACCCAGAAATTGCTCCGCGCGCTGAGCCTGGCTTTTTTAACAGTCTGGCTTTGGCAGACCAGTGCCTTGCTCACTGGTATTGACGCGCCAGTAAGCCTGCACAGTGGCGCCGCTAAAGGCGCGGTGACGCTAAGCTGCATGCTCTGCACCGCCGAGAATCAGGCATCCGCCACAGCCGATCATGCTCACGAGCCGCCATCGTTGGTGAGCGGTTTGCTGCTGCCAGTACAGCCAAGCACTGCATTGCCTGACAGCAAACGGGTCGTGGGTGAGCCACTGCGGCCGGTTTATCACATCGAGCGCCCGCCACGGTTCTTGTTGCCGAGTTAACCCTTGGCCGCTTTGCGGCTCCGGACTTGTGCAATTAAGGATCAATCTATGCAATCGTTTTCCCTTTCGCAGGGCGCGACGTCATGAGCGCGTCCGACACAAGCGCTCACGCGTTCAGTAGCTGGTGCCTGTTGCTTGCAGCCTGGCTGCTGGCGCTGGTGGCCACATTGAGTGCGCTGTTTATCGGCGAGGTCATGGGGCAGGCGCCCTGTAATCTGTGCTGGTTTCAGCGCGCATTCATGTTCCCGCTGGTGATTATTCTGGCAGTGGCCAGCTACCGCTCGGATTTCGCCGTGTGGCGTTATGCGCTGCCCGTTGCGAGCGTTGGAGGGTTTATCGCGCTGTATCACAGCCTGCTCTATGCCGGCGTGTTCGGCGACAGCATCCAGCCCTGTGGCGCGGGTGGCTCGTGCTCCGGCAGCAACATGACTATTTTCGGCGTTGTGCCGTTGCCCGTTCTTTCGCTGATTATTTTTAGCCTGATCAGCGCTCTTCTTTTGATTATTTTCCGGAGATCCAGTCAATGAGCAAACGTTTAACTGTGCTCGTCATCGCGATCGTTGTGCTGCTCGGTTTTGCCGGTGCGGCGATTTTCTACAACTCAACCAAAGCGCCAGAACCCAGCACGGCAGCGGCTCCGAAATCGAGTTCGCTGGTGCGTTTTCACTCACCGGTAATTGGTGTTGCCAACGCACCGGTGACGATTGTCGAGTTCTTTGACCCGTCGTGCGAGGCGTGCCGGGCGTTCTTTCCGCTGGTGAAAAAGCTCATGGCTGACAATCCTGACGATGTGCGCCTGGTCCTGCGTTATGTGCTGTTCCATGACGGTTCGGAAACCGCCGCGCGAATTCTCGAGACCGCGCGCAAGCAGGACATTTATCCGCAGGTGTTAGAGGCCGTCATGGCAGCGCAGCCGCAGTGGCATGATGACCCGCAAGTGTTGCAGGCGTGGGCCGCTGCAGAACGTGCCGGGCTGGATCTGGACAAGGCGCATGCTGAGTTGATGTCCGCAGACATCAGCGCAACGCTGGAGAAGGATGCTGCCGATGCCAAGGCTATCGGCATCCGTCAGACGCCGACGTTCTTTGTCAATGGTCAGCCGCTGGAGAGTTTTGGCGCCAAGCAGCTGATTGATCTGGTCAACCAGCAAGTGACTCAAGCCCAGTAGGCTTACGCAATTCTCGCACCTTCAGGCGCAATGCCTGCAGGTGCGGTTTAGTTGGGGCTCAGGCGACGGCCGGATTGAAACCCTGCGCCTGCTGGCGTTCAAGCACCTCGCGACTCTCCAGGAACTGGCCAAAGCCTTGCTCTTTGCCGAGTTCAGCGACGAACTCGCTACCGCGCCGGTAAGCCACGCGGCCATTGATAATGGTCGCTTCCACGGCCTCATCATTGCGCTTGACCACGCGCTGCAAGCCGAGCACGTCCATCGGCGCTTCAGTGAATTCATCCACCGCTTCGGTGAGCCCTTCCGGGTTGATGATCACCACGTCTGCACGGTCGCCGACGCGAATATGCCCGGCATCAATCCCCAGCCAGTCGCCCAACTCGCCGCTGACCCGATGCACACCGCGTGCAGTGGACATGAACGGTTTGCCAGCGATTTGTGCATCACGCACATATTTGAGCAAGCGCAGTGGAAAGTTGTATTGGGCAATCGAGCGCAGGTGCGCACCCGAATCGGCAAAACCGGGATGGGTCCATTCACTGGCCAGGAGCTTGTGCATTACCTCGGGACGGTGGTTGCCATAGCAGGTTTGCCACTTCAGCGCGTCGCGGTATTGGCTGGCGATATCAAAGTAGGCATCCACTGCATCGACGCCACGTTCGCGGCCGAGCTGCTCGAAATTCTTGCCGACCATGCTCGCGTCAGGACAGGCCGTTACCCAGCAGTCCGAGAAGTCGCGGTGCCAGAGGCCGATGGTGAAAATCGCTTTGACGTGCTTCTTGAACAGCGCACGGAATTGCGGGTCGTTGACCTTGGCATAGATTTCGTCCGGGTCTTTCAGATTACGCAGGATCTCCCCGGCGCCAAACTCCTCGAAGGCATTGACGTTAAGCCCTTCAAGGTTGAGCAGGAACGGCGCCGGCAGGGTCTGCCAGCGGAAATTGCCGCGCAGCAGTTTGTTGGCGATCCAGCCGGAGAAACGCGTGAAGCGATGCAGCATCGGCTGCGATTTAAGGTCGAGCGCAGTGAGCATGGTGCTCTTCAGCGGACGGCGGAACCAGCCGTGAGCCTGCCACAAGAATGCAAATACGTTGACCTTGGTAACCGCGTCCGGCGCGCCCTGCATGATTGCGTTGCGTTTGCGCAGCACGGCAAACAGTCGCGAGAACTCTTTCCAGTTGGCGAAAGTCGAGGGCAACGGGCTGGACCATGCCCGGTCGCCGTCCATTTTGTCGAGGCGTGTAGTCATCACCGACAAACCCAGGCAGCCGGCGTCCAGCGCTTCTTCGAGCAGCTGCTCCATGCGCTGCAATTCGGCCTCGGTCGGGGTTACCTTGCTGGTTGCGCGCTCAAGCCCCATCACCGCAACGCGCAGTTCGGAGTGGCCAAGGAATGAACACAGGTTCGGGCCCAGCGGATGCTTGTTGTAGAAGGCGCGATAACCGGCGGCATCGTTCCAGGTTTTACGTTCCTGAAGAATCGGCAGCACGTATTCGCGCGGCACAGCTTCTACGCGGGTGAACAGGTCTGAACAGTCTTCGGCATCGGCCAGCACCATGCTGATCGAGCAGGAGCCGACTGTCACCGTGGTTACGCCGTGGCGCACGGACTCTTTGAGCGCGGGCGCGGCGATCACTTCGGCATCGTAGTGCGAGTGGATTTCAATGAAACCGGGCGTCAGCCACTTGCCGCTCGCGTCGATGACTTCGGGGCAACCCGTTTCGTCCAGCGGGCTGAGGCTGACGGCGTCGATGCGGCCATCGTTGATTCCAACATGACGAATCTCTCCGCCTTGGGCGGAACCATCGAAGTACGCTGCATTTTTTATGATTATTTGATACGGCATATCAATCTCCAGTGCTAGCGCGGGAAGCTGAGCAGCGCGCCGGTGGTCAGAAGAAGGAGGTAGATGGCGATGCGAAAGTGTTTTTCGTCGACCCGCTTATGCAAGCGTTCGCCCAGCCAGACACCCACCAACAACAAAGGTGCGTAGCTGAGAACTTGCGGTAGCGCGGGTAGCAGTCGGCCATCCAGCAGGAATGCAACAGTCAGCAGGCTGTTCATGCTGAACCAGACACTGATTAAGGTTGCGCGAAAGCGTGATTTATCCAGATTGGTGCCTGCCAGTGCATGCACCAACAGCGGGCCGCCCGAGGCGAACAGGCCGTGGGTTACGCCAGCGGCCAGGGTGATCAGCCGGTTGACCCAAAGCGGACGCGGGCGCGCAACTGCGCTGTGGCGCATGCGCCAGAGTTCGCGGCTGGCGAACAGCAGCACGAAAACGCCAAATAGTTGTTTGGCCAGATTGGCGTCGAGCCATGGCAGCAGGAAGTAACCGATTAGCGTGCCGGCGGCCATGCCGGGCAGGATCATGCCGAACAGCAAACCGCGGTCGATCAGTTTGCGGTAGCGCAGCGTCATGTAGCCGGTCATGCAGATGTTCAGCGGCACCAATACTGGCAGCAGCTGTTCAATCGGCAACAGCAGGGCGCCCAGCGACAGCGCGATAACAATGCTGCCAAAACCGGTAATGGCCTCAAGGGTGTACGCCAGCAGAATGAAAGCGCCGAGCGCCAACCAGATAAAGTCGATCAAGCCATTTCTCCAGCGAAGCGTGCACTCATCTTGCGGTAGTAAAACGCCGGGGCGATGCGCCACAGCAAGCTGGCCAGCCAGCTGCCACGGTCGGGAAACAGGCGTTGCTGGCGTTTATCCAACGCCTCGATGATTTGGCTGGCCATCCAGTCGGCACCGCGAATATTGCCGATGGTTGAGCGGGCATGGTTGGCCGGCTTGCCATCGGCGCCGAGTGCATTGCGATCAATCGGGGTGTCGAGAAAGCTTGGGTAGACCATGAGCATGCCGATTCCGTCGCGGGCCACTTCTGCGCGCAGCACTTCAAAGCTCTGGCTCAGGGCACTTTTTGCCGCGCAATAACCGGCGCGCCCCAATACGGGCATCCAGCCAGCCATTGAGCCGATTGCAGCAATTTGCCCGCCAGCTTTGCGCAGCAGCGGCAGAGCGCTGAGGGTCAGTTCCAGCGGCGCGTGATAATCAACCGCCATGACTTTGCGAAATACCGCGGGATCGGTTTTGATCGTGGGCGAACGATGGGTAATCCCGGCGTTGTTGATCAGTACGTCGAGCTTGCCAAAGCGCTCGCTGCAGGCGGCGATGAGCTGCTGGTGCAATTGCGGGTCGGTTATATCGCCGGCAATGCCGATGATCTGCTCGTTACCCAGTTCAGCCATGCGCTCGTGCAGCCCAGCCGCATTGATATCGGTGAGGACCAATGCATCGCCACGGGCGTGACACGCGCGCGCAAGCTCCCAGCCGAGGCCGCTGGCAGCCCCGGTAATCAGTACCACATTCATCATTTCTCTCCGATTGGGCTCAACGGTTGCAGGGTTATGCTCGGGGTGGGCGGACGCCGTGACCAGAAAAACGCCAGGCTCAGGCCGGTGACCAGATGCCAGCAACCCCAGAAGGCTGCAATCAGCAGCATTCCGGTCGCCTGCGGGAAGAAGGTGAAGATAATTACCAGCCCCAGCGCCGAGTTCTGGATGCCGACTTCAAGGGTAATCGCCCGGCGATCGGCGGCGGGCAGGCCGCTGAGGCGTGCGCTCAGGTAGCCCGTACTCAATGCCAGCGCGTTATGAATAACCACCAGCCAGAAGAACAGATGGAAGTGTGCAATGAATTGCGCGTAGTTCTTGCCAAAGGCCAAGCCGACAAAACTGAGCATGACCAGCAAGGCAAAGATCCGCAGTGGTTTTTCGATGCGTTTCGACAAGCCTGGATAGCGTTTGCCAACGTACATGCCGACCAACAGAGGCAAGCCCAATACCATCAACACCATGAGCAGCAGGCTCAGCGGGTCCATCGAGATTTCAGTGAGCAGCGGTCGGGTGTGTGGATTAAGCCAGGCGTATAAACCGAAGTTGATCGGCGTCAGTACGCTTGCCGCCACGCTGGATACAGCGGTCATGCTCACCGAAACCGCGACGTTGCCGCGGGCCATCCACGTCATGATGTTTGAAAAGCTACCGCCGGGGCAGGCGGCCACAAGCGCCATGCCCAGCGCCAACATCGGCTCGACATTGAATGCCCAGCAGCCCAGACAAGTCAGGGCAGGCAGCAGAATGAACTGCGCAATCAGGCCGATTGCCGGGGCCTTGGGCGAGCGCAGAATGCTTTTGAAGTCGTCTGCGCGCAGTTCCAGCGAGACCCCGAACATCATCACGGCGAGGATCAGATTGAGCAGCACCAGGCTCGATGGGTCGAATTGAATGTTTACCGTTTCCATGCTGATCCTTACACCGCGCTACGGGTGGCGTAGGTAGCGCCATTGTGGTCGAGATCAGCGTTGAGTTGCGCTGTGTGTTCGGCAATGCTGGCGCGATAGGTGTCTTTATGCACGTAGTAAGCCATGCGTTCCAGGTCCAGATAGTTGTAGCCGCCGTCGAGGCGAATACTGGCGCGCTCGCGCTTGGTCTGTTGCAGTGCCTTGGCTGACGCCGCGCCTTGCTGCAACTGCCGTATATACAGGGCCACCAATTCGGCCTGTTCATCGCGACCTTGCCAGCCCAGGCCTGAGGCCTCAACCATGCCCATCATGAACAGGTCATCGTATTGCGGGTGGAACACGTTGAGGTAAAGCTGCGGCGCACCGGCCTTTTCCGGCCAGTTGAGATGGGCGCGGTCAATAAACGGGTAGTCGAGCTTATAGCCTGTGCCTTGCAGGATCAGGTCATATTCGCCCTGTTCGCCGTCGGTGAAGGTCACCTGTTTGCCGTCGACCTTGCTGATGTCGCGGCGCGCCTTGATGTCGCCATGACCTAAGTAATGCAACACCAGTGAATTCATCACCGGGTGCGATTCATAGAGTTTGTAATCCGGGTCGGGCAAGCCATAGCTCGATGGCTTGCCTACCAGCGCACGCACCAGCAGGCCGTCGAGGCGCTGTTTGAGCGGGCGCGGCAATTTGATTGCGCCGCCAAAGGTGTCGGTGGGTTTGCCCAGAATGAACTTGGGCAGGAAGAAGTAGCCACGACGAACCGAGATATCGACTGAGGCGGCGCGGTGCACGGCATCGACGGCAATGTCGCAGGCAGAGTTACCACAACCGACAACCAGCACGCGCTTGCCTTCGAATACGGCGGCGCTGCGGTATTCACTGGAATGCATGACCTGGCCGTCGAAGTCGCCGGGCAGGCTGACGCTGTTGGGTTTGTGCAGCGTGCCATTGGCAATCAGCACCCCGTCGAACTGCCAGTTGCGGCGCACGCCGTTCTGCTCGCTGATCAACTGCCAGCCACGCTCCAGACGGTTTACCTCAACCACGCGGGTGTTGAATTGGTAGTGCGTCTTGAGTTGGAAGTGATCGGCGTAATCACGGAAATAGCGGCGCATTTCGCTGTGGTGCGGGTAGGGCGCTACCTCGTCACGCATCGGAAATTCGCTGAATTGGGTAGTCGACTTGGAGGAGATCAGGTGAGCAGAGTCGTACATGGTGCTGTGCGGATTATCGATGTCCCACAAGCCGCCGACATCACTGTTCAGCTCGAAACCGACAAAGTCGATGCCGTGCTTCTTTAGCTGACGGGCTGTGCACAGCCCCATTGGGCCTGCGCCGATAATGGCGTACATAACTTTCCTCATTGATCATTGCGCAGTGTTTGCGGCGCATTGCGCGGCATTCAAACAGGGCGCTTATTGTTATTTTGGCACGCTGGTTTTGGGGCCAGTCGTCGATGGTTAATTATTGCGTGACCTTGGGGGTTCGGTTCAATGACAATTGACGCCTTTCCCGGGTGACCTGTGGTCGCCTTTGTCACGGTGGAGTCAATGCAATGCCGGGTTTGCCCCCAGTCGAAGAAATGCAGGATGAGGTGTTGCTTGCCGAGGTCAAGGACGCGTTTGGAACCATTCGCGTGGTTGAGATAGGCGCCTACCGTTTTCTGGAATTTGGCGATGCAATCGAGCAAAGCTGTGTATTCATGGCAGACCCCAGCTGGCTTGAGTACGACTATACGCGCGCCATGTTCATTGGCGCGTTGTGCCATCCGCAGCCTGAAAGCGCGCTGTTTCTGGGGTTGGGCGCCGGTAATCTGACCCAGGCCTGCCTCAAGTACTTGCCGCTGGATGATGTCGAAACCATTGAGTTGCGTCCCGATGTACCGCGCCTGGCCATGGAATATCTCGGCCTTGAAGATGACCCGCGTCTGACTGTGCGCGTGGGGGATGCGTTGGATTTGTTGCCGAGTGCCGAGACGGCCGATTTGATCTTTGTCGACCTTTATACCGATCACGGTCCTGGCGTAGCGCATCTGGCATGGCGCTTTCTGGAGGACTGTCAGCGCAAACTCAACCCGGGTGGCTGGCTGGTGATCAACCAGTGGGCCGGTGACGATGGCAAACCGCTTGGCGCTGCCTTGCTGCGCGGGCTGTATAACCGTCATTACTGGGAGTGCCCGGTGAAAGAGGGCAATGTCGTGCTGCTGGTGCCGGCCGACCTTGAGCAAACGCTGGATTTCGGCGAGTTGCAGTGGCGCGCCGAAATGCTTGCGCCAACGCTCGGCTATTCATTGCAGCCGCTGGTCGAGCAGATCCGTCCGGCTACCTGAGCCTGTTCTTTCTAATAACCGTGCGCTACTTGCCGGTGAACAAGCCTTCGCGCCGTTCCAGCATGGCATTCAAGCCTTCGCGGGCATCCTCGCTGGCCATTAATTTGGCTGCCGTGGGGTGCAAGTCAGCGGCCGCGGCGGCTTCACCTTCTTTGAGCGCCTGACGCGCTGACGCCAGGGTTGCCTGAACACCGAGCGGCGCCTGCTTGGCGATTCGTTCGGCTAACCACAAGGCGCGCGGTAATAAATCTTCCGAGGCCATGACCTCTTGCACCAGATTACAGCGCTGAGCTTCGTGAGCATCGAACTCGTCACCGGTCAGCAGCCA
Source organism: Pseudomonas marincola (assembly GCF_900682675.2). Classification (NCBI taxonomy): domain Bacteria; kingdom Pseudomonadati; phylum Pseudomonadota; class Gammaproteobacteria; order Pseudomonadales; family Pseudomonadaceae; genus Pseudomonas; species Pseudomonas marincola. The sequence continues at coordinate 2,126,615 of NZ_LR215729.2, forward strand.
GCGCATGGCGTTGCCCCAGCCGGCAACGCGGTGCATGCGCAAAGTGGCGCCGCCAAAAGGGAAGATGCCGCGTTGCACTTCAAGCTGGGCGAAGCGCGTGTTGCTGGCGCAGAGGTTAATGTCGGAGGCCAGCATTAATTCAATACCGATGGTGTAGCAGTAGCCCTGTACGGCGACGATTACCGGTTTGCTGACCCGTGGCCCGCCGAATACGCCCCACGGATCGCAACCGCCTGGCGGTATTTGCCAGCCAGCGGCAAATGTCGCGGCAACCTTGGCCAGATCCAGCCCTGCCGTGAAATGTTCGCCGTGAGCAAATACCAGGGCAACCCGCAGCGCAGCATCGCGCTCGAACTCTCCATAGGCGAGGCAGAGGTCGTTGAGCATCTCAAGGTCAAATGCATTGCGTTTGCTGGCGCGATCCAACCCGATAAGCATGACGGCACCACGACTTTCGCGACTGACTCGGCCTTTGCTGCTGGCATTCATTGGTGGGCTCTCGGCGGGTAAAGGTCCTGCAAACGGTATAGCGTCACTGACAAGCCTTGTCCAAACGCAGGCGGGGATTGATCAAGTTATGACCGTTTAGCGGTAGCTTATTAATAAATAGACGAAAATCATCACATTGATCAGCTTTTCCGGTATAGTGCGCGCCGGTCAATTTATGGCCACGTTCAGGTAGTGCAACGCGCCCGAAGGCTATCTTCGGCAGCCAGTCCGCAAAGTGCGGGCTATCCTAGACGATTCACTTTAATCATTACGTTTTCGCAAATCCCCGCCGACAGGGCTGCCAGGGTGACTTCACGGTCTTACACGGCATGCGCAGCTTTGGAACATGGGTCTTTGCGGATGCACTTAGAGGCAGACCCATGACCCAGGAAATCGGCGGCTTCGCCGCGCTCGGACTTCACCCAAGTATTCTTGCAGCACTGACTGCAGTGGGCTACGAAGAGCCATCCCCAATTCAGCAACAAGCCATCCCAGTTATTCTCGCCGGCCAGGACATGATTGGTCAGGCGCAGACGGGTACCGGTAAAACAGCCGCATTCGCTTTGCCGCTGCTCAGCCGTATCGACATCAGCAAGCGTGAGCCGCAGGCTCTGATTCTGGCGCCGACCCGCGAACTGGCTCTGCAGGTTGCAACGGCATTCGAAACCTATTCCAAGCAATTGCCTGGCCTTAACGTTGTTGCTGTTTACGGTGGCGCCCCGATGGGCCCGCAGTTGAAAGCAATCCGTCAGGGTGCCCAGGTTATCGTGGCAACGCCGGGTCGTCTGGTTGACCACCTGCGCCGCGACGAGAAAGTACTCTCGACCATTCAGCACCTGGTGCTCGATGAAGCGGACGAGATGCTCAAGCTGGGCTTTATGGACGATCTGGAAGTTATTTTCCAGGCCATGCCGGCAACTCGCCAGACAGTATTGTTCTCGGCCACTCTGCCGCACTCGATTCGCGCCATTGCTGAAAAGCACCTGCGCAATCCGCAGCACATCAAAATCGCTGCCAAGACCCAAACCGTTGCGCGTATCGAACAGGCTCACCTGTTGATCCACGCTGACCAGAAGGTTAACGCCGTACTGCGTTTGCTCGAAGTTGAAGAGTTTGATGCGCTGATCGCATTCGTGCGTACCAAGCAAGCCACTCTGGATCTGGCCAGCGCCCTTGAAGCCAAAGGCTACAAGGCTGCTGCACTGAACGGTGACATCGCCCAGAATCAGCGTGAGCGCGTAATCGACTCGCTGAAAGACGGTCGTCTGGACATCGTAGTCGCAACCGACGTGGCTGCTCGTGGCCTCGACGTGCCGCGCATCACTCACGTTTTCAACGTGGACATGCCGTACGACCCAGAGTCTTACGTTCACCGTATCGGCCGTACTGGCCGTGCCGGTCGCGAAGGTCGTGCACTGTTGCTGGTAACGCCGCGTGAGCGTCGTATGCTGCAGGTTATCGAGCGTGTTACCGGCCAGAAGGTTGGCGAAGTCAAACTGCCAAACGCTCAGCAAGTTCTCGATGCACGCATCAAGAAGCTGACCACCAGCCTGGCACCTCTGGTTGCCGACGCTGAGGCCAGCCACGGTGATTTGCTTGATCGTCTGACTGCAGACATCGGTTGCTCGCCACGTGCTCTGGCTGCCGCATTGCTGCGCAAGGCCACCAATGGTCAGGCGCTGACTTTGGCTGACGTCGAGAAAGAACAGCCATTGGTTCCAAACAGTGGCCCGCGTGAGCGCAGCGATCGTGGCGGTGAGCGTGGCGAGCGTCCGGTTCGTTCTGATCGCGAGCGTCGTGCGCCAATGCCGCTGGGCGAAGGCCGTGCACGTTGCCGTACCGCGCTGGGTGCGCGTGACGGTATTGCTGCCAAGAACCTGCTGGGCGCAATCCTCAACGAAGGCGGCCTTGCGCGTGACGCAATCGGTCGCATCCAGATCCGCGAGAGCTTCAGTCTCGTTGAACTGCCGGAAGACGGCCTGGAGCGCTTGCTGGCCAAGCTCAAGGACACCCGTGTTGCTGGTAAGCCATTGAAGCTGCGCCGTTACCGCGAAGACTGATTCAGTTCAGTCCTCGCGCAGGGCCAGCTAATCAGGCCCGCGTAAGCTAACGAGAAAACCCGAATCGAAAGGTTCGGGTTTTTTTATGGCTGCATGAAAGGCGCCGCAGGTTGGGGTTGGCGCGACGCACTTGGGATTGTCTGTGCGAAGCAGGGCGGTTGGCCGCTATCAGCTTGTGCTTTCCTGCAGGCATTAAAAAAGCCACAACAGCGAACTGTTGTGGCTTTTGGCAGACGGAATCAGGCTATGTGATAGCTGAGAACGCTGTCTTGCTCTTTCAGGGATTTACGCAGATCTGCCGGAATATTGCCGGAGCGTACGGCCAGTTCCAGGCGGATCTCTTCGAGGCTCTGGGCGAAAGCCTGTGTGTCATTCAATTGAGCTGCACCCAGTACACGGCTGTAAACGGTGGTTTCGCTGTCATCGATCAGCGATAGCACAATGCTGCTATCGGGTCGTGGCAAGCTGAAATTGGCCTTGAGGGGTGAAAACAGTTGTTCGACAAATTCGCGTTTGGTGCTGTCCATTCACTGGGCTCCATCCTGGGGGTAACAAACAGACCCCCAGTCTACGCCTAAAGTTCAGCAGGCCATAATTTAGGCGCTGAGTGACTGGCGCGCCTTGGCAATTACCTGCTCCAGCGAGTCAGCCGAGTACTGGCCCGGATACAGGCGCTGGCTGTGCTTGGCAATGCCGGCATTGTCGACAATGGTGAAGCTGAAACTGCCTTTGCGTGCAGCAAGAATATGGCAGTCGAGTGGCGCAAATGCGCTGGCTAGGGTGCTAATGGCAACCTGAATTTGAGTTTGTGTATTCATTTTTTGGGTGTTTCCTAAAGCAAAAGCGCTTCGTGCGCAGAGTAAAGCTCCAGAGCACTGACGGTTTCTGGTCAGATACTTTTTTTCATATGGAGCGAAGTTACACGACCATTGGGCGAAATCGCCGGGATCGGGTCAGTACTTCGGATGCAGGTTTGCGTCGTCGCTGAGGCGAGACATCCTGAATAGTCATCAGATTGGGTCAGGTAGAAAGCTGTGCGGCATCGCTTGATAGGCGTATGCGCTTTTTACCAGGGTTCCATCGGAGGGGGTGGACAGTGTTGTTGAGTCTCAACAGCAGTATCCGGTGCCTTATTGACTTACAGCTTGGTACGAACAGGCGGATTGTACGTGTCTGTGTAAAAAATAGCCAGTTGTATTTTCTGTGAATCAAGAAGCGGCTGATTGGATGCAATTTGCGGGTCGCTCCGTTAGGATTAGCCCACTTTTGCTTTCATCTCATGACGGGTTTCGATGAGTTATCAGGTTCTTGCACGCAAGTGGCGTCCGCGCTCCTTCCGCGAAATGGTTGGCCAGACGCATGTGCTCAAAGCACTGATCAATGCTCTGGATAGCCAGCGGTTGCACCACGCCTATCTTTTCACGGGCACCCGCGGGGTAGGTAAAACTACGATTGCGCGGATTATCGCCAAATGCCTGAACTGCGAAACCGGTATCAGCTCCACGCCATGCGGAACCTGCTCGATCTGCAAAGAGATTGACGAGGGCCGCTTTGTTGACCTGATCGAGGTCGACGCCGCGAGCCGGACCAAAGTCGAAGACACCCGTGAGTTGCTCGACAACGTGCAGTACTCGCCGAGCCGTGGGCGCTTCAAGGTCTACCTGATCGACGAAGTGCACATGCTGTCGTCGCACTCCTTCAATGCGCTGCTGAAAACCCTGGAAGAGCCGCCGCCGCACGTTAAATTCCTGCTGGCGACGACCGATCCGCAAAAACTGCCGGTCACCATCCTGTCGCGCTGTCTGCAGTTCTCGTTGAAGAACATGCCGCCCGAGCGTGTGGTCGAGCACTTAAGCCATGTGTTGGCGGCTGAAACCATTCCGTTCGAAGAAGACGCGCTGTGGTTGCTCGGCCGTGCTGCCGACGGCTCGATGCGTGACGCCATGAGCCTTACCGATCAGGCAATTGCCTTTGGTGAGGGCAAGGTGCTGGCTGCTGATGTGCGGGCCATGCTCGGCACTCTCGACCACGGTCAGGTGTATGGCGTGTTGCATGCATTGCTTGAGGGCGATGCGCGCGGCGTGATTGACGCGGTTCGGCATCTGGCTGAACAGGGGCCGGACTGGAATGGCGTACTCAGCGAGATTCTCAACGTCTTGCACCGCGTAGCAATCGCCCAGGCGCTGCCGGATGCGGTCGACAATGGCTACGGCGACCGTGATCGGGTGCTTGAGCTGGCGGGTGCATTACCGGCCGAAGACATTCAGTTTTACTACCAGATGGGCCTTATCGGTCGCCGTGACCTGCCCTTGGCGCCGGACCCGCGCAGCGGGTTTGAGATGGTCCTGCTGCGAATGCTCGCTTTCAGGCCCGCTGATTCAGCGGACGCACCAAGGCTTTCGCTAAAGCCGCTCGGGATTAGCCAGGCCACTGCTAATCCCCCAAGCGATTTAGTGGCCGGCGCTGCTATTGCGGCGCCGGCTGCCGTACCACCTCAGCCAGCAGCTGCTGCGCCTGAGCCTGCGCCCGTTGCTGCTGCGAGCGTGGCGGCTGTAGCGCCGGCGCCAACCGTGGCGGCACCGCAACCCCTGCCAGAAGCGTCTGCGCCAGTGGTTGATTTGCCTTGGGAAGAGCCGGCAGCGGTTGCAGCGTCCGTTATTCCAACGCCAGCAGAGGCTGTTCAGGAGAGCGTTTCTGATCCGGCGCCTGCAGATGATGGCGTTGCAGCGAAAACGCCGGAGATCGTCGCTGAGGCTGCGAGCGAGCCTGTTGAAGAGCTGCACGTCGAGACTGTCGCGGTTGTCACCGAAGAAGCCGTGGTGATTGAGGCCGCACAATTGCCAGACAACGATGCGGATGACGAGCCGCCGTTGGGTGATTACGACTACGTCGAGATGGACGCAGAATCAATGGATTATGACTTCGGCGCGATTGAGCCCGAAGTAATCGAGGCGCCTGAACCATCAGCGGCTGCGGTGCCCGCCACCGGTCTTGCCGCTGAGTGGCTGGAGCTGTTCCCCAAGTTAGGCCTGGCCGGCATGACCGGCAGCATTGGCGCTAACTGCACACTGATTTCGGTTGAAGGCGACAACTGGCTGTTGCACCTGGATCCAGCGCACAGCGCGTTGTTTAATCCGACCCAGCAACGCCGCCTGAATGACGCGCTCAACCAGCAGCAGGGGCGAGAGCTCAAGCTGCACATCGAATTGATTAAACCTGAACAGGAAACACCTGCTCAGGCGGCTTCGCGCAAACGTGCGAATCGCCAGCGCGAAGCTGAGGAGTCGATCCATAACGATCCGCTCGTCCAGCAAATGATTGAGCAGTTCACTGCGGTCATTCGTGCCGATAGTATTGAACCCATAGACCCTATTATTACCCCCTGATTACGAGGACAACACCATGATGAAAGGTGGCATGGCCGGCCTGATGAAGCAGGCGCAGCAGATGCAGGAAAAAATGGCGAAGATGCAGGAAGAACTTGCTAACGCCGAAGTCACCGGTCAATCCGGCGCCGGCCTGGTCAGCGTTGTTATGACTGGTCGTCACGACATCAAGCGCGTGAGCCTGGATGACAGCCTGATGCAGGAAGACAAGGAAATCCTTGAAGACCTGATCGCCGCTGCAGTCAACGATGCCGTGCGCAAAGTTGAAGCCAACAGCAAAGAGAAAATGGGCGGCATGACCGAAGGCATGCAACTGCCACCCGGTTTCAAAATGCCGTTCTAAAAAGTGCTACGGGTGTGGCTGCCACGGCAGCCGCACCCGTATCTGGCACAAGGGCGGCGGATTCACGCCGACCACTTGTGCAGCGTGTCGCCCTGACACGAACAATGCTGCAACGCGATTTTCATACTTCCCCTGCGACCGAGAAACTGCATGAGCTTCAGTCCCCTGATTCGTCACCTGATCGATTCACTGCGCATTCTGCCCGGCGTTGGCCAGAAAACGGCCCAGCGCATGGCCTTGCAGATGCTCGAGCGTGACCGCAGTGGCGGCTTGCGCCTTGCTCAGGCGCTGACGCAGGCGATGGAGGGCGTAGGGCACTGCAAACGTTGTCGCACGCTGAGCGAAGATGAGGTGTGCGAAATCTGCCTCGATCCGCGCCGCGACGACAATCTGTTGTGCGTTGTGCAAGGCCCGATGGATGTCTACGCCGTTGATCAAACAGGGTTTCGCGGGCGCTACTTTGTCCTCAAGGGGCATTTGTCGCCGCTGGACGGTCTTGGGCCTGAAGCCATTGGCATCCCCGAGTTACTGGCGCGTATCGAGCAAGGTACTTTCGTCGAGATCATTCTGGCCACTAACCCGACAGTGGAAGGCGAGGCTACCGCGCACTACATCGCACAGTTGCTGGCCAATAAAGGCCTTGTCACTTCGCGTATTGCCCATGGCATGCCGCTCGGTGGTGAGCTTGAGTTGGTCGATGGCGGTACGCTTGCCCATGCATTCTCAGGTCGCCGCCCAATCGTTCTGTAACCAAAACCCGGCATTTGCTTTCTCCAGCTTGGCAATTGCGCCACTGAAGTCTGCGTTTCAACGGGCGTTCAGTCAGGCTGCGTCTGTAAAAAACAGCGGGGCATCTGGCCGTTTTATCATCTTGCTAACCAAGCAAGCGCTAGGTATGGTCTGGAAAACCTCAGCGAGCAGCCGCCATGCCAGTCTTGCAAGATTATTTCGATGACTCCCACACCCTCGTGCGCGACTCTGTCCGCCGCTTTGTTGAGCGTGAAATCCTGCCGCACGTAGACGATTGGGAGGAGGCCGGTGGTTTCCCCCGTGAGCTTTATCGCAAGGCGGGTGCAGCAGGGATTTTGGGTATTGGTTACCCCGAGCGCTTCGGCGGCAGCCACGAAGGCGATATTTTTGCCAAGGTGGCCGCCAGTGAGGAGCTCATGCGTTCAGGTTCGGGTGGGCTGGTTGCGGGCCTGGGATCTCTGGATATCGGCTTGCCGCCCGTACTCAAGTGGGCCAAGCCGGCCATTCGTGATCAGGTGGTGCCGCAGGTGCTGGCGGGTGAGAAAATCATGGCGCTGGCGGTGACCGAACCCTCTGGCGGCTCCGATGTGGCAAACCTGAAAACCCGCGCCGTGCGTGACGGTGAGTTTTATCGGGTCAGCGGCAGCAAGACCTTCATTACCAGTGGCGTGCGCGCCGACTATTACACCGTCGCGGTGCGCACCGGGGGCGAGGGATTTTCAGGTGTCAGCCTGTTATTGATCGAGAAGGGCACGCCAGGTTTCACCGTGGGCCGCCAGTTGAAAAAGATGGGGTGGTGGGCGTCTGATACGGCAGAACTGTTCTTCGATGATTGCAGGGTGCCGGTCGATAACCTGATCGGAGCCGAGAACATGGGCTTTGCCGGAATCATGGCGAATTTTCAGAGCGAGCGCCTTTCACTGGCGATCATGGCCAACATGACCGCGCAGCTGGCCTTTGAAGAGTCGATGGCGTGGGCGCGCGAGCGGCAGGCGTTCGGCAAGCTGATCGGCAAGTTTCAGGTGCTCAAGCATCGACTGACAGAGATGGCCACACAGCTTGAAGTGTCACGCGAGTTCACTTACCGGCAAGCGGCGAAAATGGCGGCGGGGCAAAGCGTGGTCAAGGAAATCTCCATGGCCAAGAACTTTGCCACCGATATTGCCGACAAGATCACTTATGACGCCGTGCAGATTCTCGGCGGCATGGGTTACATGCGCGAGAGCCTGGTCGAGCGCTTGTACCGTGACAATCGGATTCTCTCGATTGGCGGCGGCTCACGCGAGATCATGAACGAGATCATCAGCAAGCAGATGGGGCTCTAGCGCTGACGCGTCTGCACAGATCACTGGACCATTAAAAAACCGGCACAAGGCCGGTTTTTTATGAGCAGCAAACGCATAAGTCGAGCAATCAGCGCTCATCCAGGGCGAAGGCTGTCAGGGCGAATGTCGGCACGCCGCTGTCCTGCAGTTTTTGCGAACCGCCAAGCTCTGGCAGGTCGATAATGGCTGCGGCTTCAATAACGCTGGCGCCCAGTCGCTTGACCAGTTGCACGGCTGCGAGCAGCGTGCCGCCAGTGGCGATCAGGTCATCGACGATCAGCACTTTGTCGCCTTGTTTCAGGCTGTCTGCGTGAATTTCCAGGAACGCTTCACCGTATTCGGTCTGGTAGCCTTCGGTGACAACGTCGGCCGGCAGCTTGCCTTGCTTGCGGAACAACACCAGTGGTTTGTTCAGCTCATAGGCGATGATCGATCCGATCAAAAAGCCACGTGCATCCATTACCCCGATGTGACTGAAGTCGGCGTCGATGTAGCGTTGGATAAAGCTGTCGATGACCATGCGCAGTGCGCGCGGTGATTGGAACAGTGGCGTAATGTCACGGAAAACCACGCCTGGCTTGGGGAAATCTATAACCGGGCGGATCAGCGTTTTAACGCTGAATTCGTCGAAAATCATTGCAAGGATCCTGCATGTAAGCGTTTAGGGGTAAAGCTGCGCCGCCATGACCGGCGGCGCGGGGGATCAGTTGTTGATCTGGCCACCGGCCAAGGCGCACAACTCGATAGGGTCGATAATGTTGATTTCCTTGCCTTCCGCTTCAATCAGGTTGTTGTGTTGAAAGCGGGTGAATACCCGGGAAACAGTTTCAACCGCCAAACCCAGGAAATTACCGATATCGTTGCGCGACATAGCCAGGCGAAATTGATTCGCAGAGAAGCCACGTGCACTGAACCTCGAAGACAAGTTGACCAGAAAAGTGGCGATGCGCTCGTCTGCCGTCTTCTTCGACAGGAGCATCAGCATCTGCTTATCGTCGCGAATTTCTCGGCTCATGATGCGCATCAACTGACGACGTAACTGTGGCAGTTGCAGGGCCAGATCATCGAGGCGCTCGAACGGTATCTCGCAAATCGAAGTGGTTTCCAGCGCTTGCGCAGAGGACATATAGGTTGACGTATCCATACCCGACAAGCCAACCAGCTCGCTCGGCAAGTGGAAGCCGGTGATTTGTTCTTCTCCGCTGTCGCTCACGCTGAACGATTTGAGCGCCCCGGAACGCACGGCGTATACTGATTGAAAGGCATCGCCCTGACGGTATAAAAACTCGCCACGCTTGAGCGGACGCCCGCGCTTGACGATATTGTCGAGCGCGTCCATATCTTCAAAGTCGAGTGACAAAGGCAAACAAAGCGCAGCCAGGCTGCAATCCTTGCAGTGCACCTGATGAGGAGTGCGTAGCTTGAGGCTATCAGACATCGAGTCGGTTCCCGGGAATACACGCAGATAACGTAAGGTTACATCACGCATGCATTCTCGGCCAGCGGGATTACTGTAACCCGCATGCTGAAGGGGTTACAGCAACTGGCGGACTCGGTCGGTTTAGTCCGTATCCATGGGCATACACCCTGTGAAACTTTAAATGCCCGGTACTCGGTAAAGTATTGCTGCGCGTCAGATGACGCGCGAGTAACGTTGCGTATTGGTCGAATGCAGGTAGTGGTCAAAGACCATGCACACCGAGCGCACCAATAGTCGCCCAGCCGGCAAGACTTCGATGGCTTTATCGTCAAAGCGGATCAAGCCGTCCTCATGCATGTCGTGCAGTGCTGGCAGGCAATCGCTGAAGTAGTCGAGTACGTTGATGCCGAAGCGCTGCTCGATGTCGGCAAATTGCAGCTCGAAGTGACAAATGATCTGCTGGATAACCGCCTGGCGAATATGGTCATCGTCGCTACTGGTGAGCCCGCGTTTGGTCGCGAGCTGGCCCAGAGCGAGACTTTGCTGATACTCATTGAGATCGCTGTTGTTCTGGCTGTAAAGCGTGCCGATCTGGCTGATGGCTGAAACGCCGAGGCCGATCAGGTCGCAATGGCCGTGCGTGGTATAGCCCTGAAAGTTGCGGTGCAGGCTGCCGTCTTCCTGCGCGATGGCCAGCTCATCATCCGGCAGGGCGAAATGGTCCATGCCGATGTAGCGGTAGCCGGCGGCCAGCAGTTGTTCGATGCTGCCTTGTAACATGGCCAGCTTGGTGGCGGGCGAGGGCAGATCCTGAGTGTTGATACGCCGTTGCGGTTTGAACCGTTCCGGCAGGTGCGCGTAGTTGAACAGCGACAGGCGATCCGGCTGCAAGGCAATCACCGCGGCCACGCTTTCGGCGAAACGCTCGGGGGTTTGCAGCGGCAGGCCGTAGATCAGGTCGATGTTGACTGAGCGAAACTGCAGGGTGTGCGCAGCGTCGATGATTGCCTCGGTTTCTTCGAGACTCTGCATCCGGTTGATCGCGCGCTGCACCTGCGGGTCGAGATCCTGTACGCCAAGGCTGACCCGGTTGAAACCCAGCTCGCGGAGCAGGCCCATGGTCGCCCAGTCTGCCTCACGTGGGTCGATCTCGATGCTGTAGTCGCCACTGTCATCATCGAGCAGGTTGAAGTATTTACCGATCATCGCCATCAGCTCGCGCAACTGGCTGTGGCTGAGGAAGGTCGGCGTACCGCCACCGAAATGCAGTTGTTCGATCACCTGATCTGGGTGCAAGTGCCGGCTGATGATCGCCATTTCCTGTTCAAGTGCCACCAGATAAGCCGCCGCACGGCTGCGGTCTTTGGTGATGACCTTGTTGCAGGCGCAGTAGTAGCAAATGTTGGCGCAGAACGGAATGTGCACGTACAGCGACAGTGCGCGGCTATGCTTGGCGCTCTCACGCGCAGCCGCGAGCACGTTAAGCGGGCCTACCGAGTCGTTGAATTGCACGGCTGTCGGGTAGGAGGTGTAACGTGGACCAGCCTGATCGTAGCGCTGGATCAAGGCTGTATCCCACTGGATGCTGTCGAGCATTGGCTGTTCCACGGTCTGTTAAATCAGTAACAGACAGTCTATTGGCGATACGCCAGCATCTCCTTGACACAGATCAGTCAGGAGGCTTTGAGTGACTCAGCTACAATTTTAGGCTTGCTCAGTGACCCATCAGCCAGTGTTGGTGCGGGCCGGGCAGCGTCCACAGGCCAAACAGCATGACCATGATGCCGGCAGCAACACGCACGCCACGCTTACGCAGAAAACCGTTGAGCCGCTCGGCAGCGAGCCCTGTCGCCAGCAGCACCGGTATGGTGCCAAGTCCAAAGGCCAGCATCAGTGCCGCGCTGTCGAGCGCATTGCCCTGGCTGGCGGCCCACAGCAGGGTGCTGTAGACCAGACCGCACGGCAGCCAGCCCCAGAGCGCACCCAGAATAACGGCGCGAGGCAGGCTGGTGACCGGCATAAAGCGTTTGGTGAGAGGTTGGATGTAGCGCCACAGCCCGCGTCCCAGCGCTTCAATGCGCGTCAGGCCGCTCCAGATCCCGGCCAGATACAAGCCCATAGCAATCAACAGGCAGGCGGCAATCACCCGCAAAATCATGGCGCCAGGGCTGTTGGCGACGGCAAAACCGGCAAGGCCAATGATCAGGCCGGCGCAGGTGTAACTGAAAATGCGCCCGGCGTTGTAGGCGATGAGCAACTGCAAGCGCTTGCCGCGTTGCTCGGGCGGTATTGCCAGGGTCAGGGCGCCCATCAGGCCGCCACACATGCCGAGGCAGTGTCCGCCGCCCAATAGGCCAAGAATCAACGCCGACGCCAGCAGTGGAGCCAGCTCAAGCATCGCGCTTGTCCTTATCATCGGTATCTGGCGCGTCTTCGCTGGAGTGTTGCGCTTCGTCGATGCCGGCTTTGTGCATCGGGTCTTCGTCGTCGAACAGGATGCTGTGCGCAGGGCCGTCGAGGTCATCGTACTGGCCGCTGTCTACCGCCCAGAAAAATACCCAGATGGCCAGCGCAACAAGGGCCAGCGCAACGGGGATTAAGATATACAGTGCAGGCATGCTGATTCCTGATTAAGTCGATTTAGCCTCATGCGCGGGTGAGGCGCAGGGCATTGAGTACGACCAGCAGCGAGCTCAGGGACATGCCCAGCGCTGCCCATAATGGGGTGATCAGGCCAAGTGCCGCAAACGGCAGAATCGAGCTGTTGTAGAGACCGGCCCAGACCAGGTTCTCGATAATGATACGCCGAGTGCGGCGAGCCAGCTTGAATGCTTGCACCAGGCTGCTCAAACGATTGGACAGGAGCACGGCGTCTGCACTGGTTTTGGCCAGATCGGTTGCGCTGCCCATCGCCACGCTGATGTCTGCACCCGCCAGCACTGGCACGTCATTAACGCCATCACCGAGCATCAGCACGCGCTTGCCCTGATCATGCAGATGCTGCAGTTGCGCGAGTTTATCCGCCGGCGACATGCCGCCCTGATAGGTGTCGATTTTAAGCTCTTGGGCAATTTCGCCAACCATCGGCGAGGTATCACCCGAGAGCAACATGACCTGCCAACCGCGCTGCTGGCAGGCGGCAACCAGCTCCGGCGCATCTTCGCGCAGTCGGTCATTAAGGACAAACCAGGCCAGCGGACCTTGCTCATCGCCTAGAAGCAGCCATTGGCCGTTAGTGCCGGGGATTGCCGGGCAAGGTTGCTGGCTTAGCTGACAGACATAGGCGGCTTGCCCGATGCGCAGCAGACGGCCATTGACTCGGCCCTGCAGGCCATGACCCGGCGTGCTCTCGACTTCCTCGGCAGCAATCGTGGCGCGGCCAAAAGCTTTGGCGATCGGGTGCTCGGAGCGGTTCTCCAGCGCGGCGGCGAGCATCAGGCATTCGTCGCTGCTCTGGTCTGCCAGCGGGCGGATTTCACTGAGGGTCAGCTTGCCTTCGGTGAGGGTGCCAGTCTTGTCAAAAATGACCGTGTCTATCTGGTTCAGGCCTTCGAGAACATGCCCGCGGGTTAACAGCAGGCCCAAGCCATGCAACGTGCCGGTGGCGGCTGTAAGCGCTGTCGGCGTTGCCAGCGCCAGTGCGCAGGGACACGTGGCGACCAGCAGCGCGAGGACGACCCAGAAGGCGCGAGACGGGTCGATCTCCAGCCAGATGATGCCGACCACGGCGGCTGCAATCAGCACGAAGAGCAGAAACCATTGCGAGACTTTATCGGCAAGCTCAGCCAGGCGCGGCTTGTCGGTTTGCGCGCGTTCCAGCAGTCGCACAATAGCGGAGAGGCGGGTGGCATCGCCCAGCGCTTCAACCTCAACGGTGAGCGGGCCTTCGACGTTCAACGTGCCGGCGGTGACATTGTCGCCCACCGCGCGTGCTTGCGGCAGATATTCGCCGGTGAGGACAGACTCGTCGACGCTGGACTGACCGCTGACGATGCGCCCGTCTGCAGGTAATAACGCGCCTGGCGGCACTTGCACGCGATCACCGCACTTGAGTTCCTTGAGCAAAATGCGCACGGTCTGGCCGTCCGGTTCCAGGCGCAAGCATGAGGCTGGCAGCAGGTTAACCAACTGCGCCGTCGCGGCGGCGGTGCGTTCCCGGGCACGGCGCTCAAGATAACGCCCGGCAAGCAGGAAGAGCGCGAACATGCCCACGGCATCGAAGTAGAGTTCGCCAGTGCCGGTGACGGTCGACCAGATACCTGCGATGTACGCACCGCCAATCGCCAGTGACACCGAGATGTCCATGCTCAGGTGGCGAGTGCGGATATCACGCAGCGCGCCACGGAAGAACTGGCCGCAGCAGTAGAAAACAATGGGCGTGGTCATAAACAGGCTGACCCAGCGCAGAATCTTGTCCAGCTCAGGCGTCAGGTCAATGTTGAACTCCGGCCATGTCGCCATAGCCGCCATCATGACCTGCATCCACAGCAAGCCGGCTACACCGAGTTCGCGCATTGCCCGGCGATTTTCCTTGGCCAGTTGCTGCGCGGCGCTGTCGGCTTGCCACGGGTGGCCGGCATAACCAATGCTGCGCAGTTCTTTGAGGATGTCGCTGAGCGGCAGTTGGCTATCCGCCCAGCGGACCTGTAGGCGATGGTTCGACAGGTTAAGGCCGGCAGAGGCGACGCCAGGCATGCTGCGCAGGTGCTTTTCGATCAGCCAGCCACAGGCAGCGCAGCTGATGCCTTCGATCAGCAGGCAGGTTTCGCTGAGTTCACCCTGATGCTCAACGAACGGCTGCTGGATTTCTTCGCGGTCGTAGAGCGCCAGTTCATCGGGCAGCAATTGCGGAAGATTATCCGGGTTGGCTGCGGTTTCGGTGCGGTGCTTGTAATAGTGTTCAAGCCCGCCAGCCACAATGGCTTCGGCCACAGCCTGGCAGCCAGGGCAGCACATTTCGCGCTCTTGGCCTAAAACGCTGGCGTGGAAGTGGCCGCCAGTGGGTACCGGCAGACCGCAGTGATAACAGGGGGTAGGGCTAGCCATGGATCAAGGATCTTGTGCCGTGTGCGTGTGGCCTGGGGCGGGAGTGCCGGCAGGCCAGCTTGGCAGAAAGGCGCGGTAGCCGCGCCGCAAAAGAAAGTCGGATTTACTTGGCATCGCCGAGACGAATAACGCTGCCGGATGCGAGCACTTCTTCGTCAAACAAACGCCAGTCCTTGCCACCTTCCTGACCGATCAGCTCAACAAAACGGCGACCCTCTACTGCGTCTTCCATTTGGCCGGTGTAGTGGCCGTCACCAACCTTCTGCATGGTGATGCGCCGGTCACGCTCCGGTTGGGTAGGGGAGATCACGTTGAGTTTGAGCGTTGCAGGGCCACTGAAACCGGAAAGTTGCATGTCTGCAACACCGGTCTCGTTGTTGAAGGTCACCTTGGCATTGATCTTAAGTTGCTTGGCCAGGTTCTCGCGATCCAGCGACTGGTTAATGCCTTTGCCTACTTCGTAGTAGTCATCGGAGATCAGACCTGGTGGGTTGAGCGTGGCAAAAATCAGCATCGAACTGCCTTGGACAACAGACAAGCCAAGCAAGCCAATGATGAACCACGGCCAGAATTGCTTGTACCAAGGCGAGACTACAGGTTGTTCGGTCATTCTATGTTTTGCCTAAATGTTAGCGGATGCTTGGGCCATTGAAGCGGCTGTCAGCGTCAGAGTTTATGCTCGGATCATCCATGGATTTGACGTGGAACATGATCTTGTTCGCGCTTGATGGCAGCTTCTCAGGCGGGATGGACAACTCCACCGGCACCGAAAGCACTTCACCCGCCGCGGCTTTGATCTCAGTGTTGCCCTCAAACTCAAGGCCTTCAATGCCGTCGGCACTGATCACCACGGTCATGTCGTGCTGGGCTTTGTTCATGATCTTCAGGGTGTAGACGTTTTCGATGTGCCCATCCTGATTTTCACGGTACATGACCCGATCCTTGATCACGTCGAGACCGACCAGCGAGCGCGAGCTTACGGCCCAGACAAATACACTCATCATGGCGATCAGCGCGATAGCATACCCAATCAGGCGTGGACGAATAAGGTGTGTTTTGTGTCCGGTCAGGTTGTGTTCAGTGGTGTAACTGATCAGACCTTTGGGATAATCCATCTTCTCCATGATGCTGTCACACGCGTCAATACAGGCCGCGCAGCCAATACACTCAAGTTGCAGACCGTCACGAATGTCGATGCCGGTCGGACATACCTGTACACACATTTTGCAGTCGATACAGTCGCCCAGACCCTGGGCTTTGTAATCGGCATCCTTTTTACGCGGTCCGCGAGCTTCACCACGGCGCGGATCGTAAGAGACGATCAGGGTGTCGGCGTCGAACATAACGCTCTGGAAGCGTGCGTAGGGGCACATGTAAATGCACACCTGCTCGCGCAGCCAGCCCGCGTTGCCGTAGGTCGCGAGGGTCAGGAAACCGACCCAGAACAATGCCCAGCCGCTGGCACTCAGGGTGAAGAGGTCCGGGATAAGCTCGCGGATCGGACTGAAGTAGCCAACAAAGGTGATGGCGGTAGCCAGTGAAACGCCAATCCAGATGCTGTGCTTGGCAAACTTGCGCATGAACTTGTTGGCGCTCATGGGCGCTTTGTCGAGCTTCATGCGTTGGTTGCGATCACCTTCAGTGACTTTTTCGCCCCACATGAAAACCCAGGTAAATACGCTCTGGGGGCAGGTGTACCCGCACCAGACGCGACCGGCAAACACCGTAATAAAAAATAAACCGAAGGCGCAGATGATCAGCAGCGCTGATAGCAGGACGAAGTCCTGAGGCCAGAAGGTTGAGCCAAAAATATAAAATTTGCGTTCTGGCAGGTTCCACCAGACAGCTTGGCGGCCGTCGTAATTGAGCCAGACGGTGCCGAAATAGAGAAGAAAGAGAAGGGCGCCACCCATTCTGCGCAGATTGCGGAAAACGCCGGAGAAGGCACGGGTGTAGATTTTTTCAGAACTTGCGTAAAGGTCAGTTGACTGGCCTTTGGGGATGTTCGGGGTAACGTTTTTTACCGGTATCTGTTGGCTCATCAGTTTGTACCACAGCGGTTGGATTGGGTGCTTTGGCTGATACGTGCCAGCCAAAGTCATTTCTCTATACCGCTATGTTACGCCTGAGGTTGCAAATCAGGGTGCGACTGTGAGTCGCGCCCTGATTGGCGGAGAGCTAGTTACTCCGCGGTCTTGTGCGACAGGCTGTACACGTAAGCGGCCAGCAGGTGGACTTTATCGTTGCCCAGGAAGGCTTCCTGAGCTGGCATACGGCCATGACGGCCATAACGAATAGTCTGCTGTAGCTGAGCGTAGCTGGTGCCGTAGATAAATGCTGCAGGGTTGGTCAGGTTCGGTGCGCCCATTGCGTGGGTACCCTTGCCGTCAGCCCCGTGGCAAGCGAAGCAGGTGGTGCTGAAAACTTTCTGGCCTGCAGCAATATCCGCTTCAGTGCCTTCCGGCAGCTTGCGACCCGCCAGTTCGGTGAGGACGTAAGCAGCTACGTTCTTGACGCCGTCTTCGCCGATGATCGGACCGTGAGCTGGCATAGCGCCTTCACGACCGGCAAGAATGGTCTTCTTGATTTCAGTTTCCGGATCACCGCCCCAGCGCCATTCGTTGTCCGTCAGGTTAGGGAAGCCATAAGCGCCCTTGGCATCAGAACCGTGGCAAACCGAGCAGTTCGAAGCAAACAGGCGGCCGCCCATTTTCAACGCTTGTTCGTCCTTGGCCACTTCAACGATTGGCATAGCGGCGTACTTGGCGTAGATCGGGCCATATTTGGCGTCGGCCTTGGCCATTTCCTTTTCCCACTCGTGAACGCCAGTCCAGCCACCATTACGCTCTTTGCCATTGGCAATGTCGACATTGGTTGCAAAAGGCGTTTTGGCCTCGTTGTCCAGGTAGTCATAACCTGGCAACAGGCCTTTCCAGTTACCCAGGCCCGGGTAAAGGACGAGATAGCCGAGTGCGAAAATGATGGTGCCTACGAACAACATGAACCACCACTTTGGCAGCGGGTTGTCATATTCCTCGATGCCGTCGAAGGAGTGGCCAACAGTTTCGTTGGTCACTTCATCGTTAGGCTGGCTTTTACGGGTACCAAAAATAAGCCACGTCAGCGCGAAAATCGTGCCGAGTGAAAGAATTGTTACGTACCAACTCCAGAAAGTGGTCATTGGTTATTGCTCCTGGAAGATTGCTCGTCGCGCTCGCTGGTTTTTTTGGGTTCGTCGGCAAAAGGCAGATTGGCAGCGTCGTCAAACTCCGATTTGCGCTTGCTGCTGAATGCCCACAGCAGCAAGCCGATGAAGGCAACGAATACCAGTGCTGTACCTATACCGCGAATAGTCCCGATTTCCATCGTGCGTTACCGTTTGCTCGTGATAGAGGTGCCAAGAACCTGCAGGTACGCAACGATCGCGTCCATTTCGGTTTTGCCTTTAACTGCTTCGCGTGCGCCAGCGATGTCTTCATCGGTGTATGGCACGCCAAAGCCGCGCATAACTTCCATCTTCCTCGCGGTGTCCTTACCGTCCAGTTTCTTCTCAACCAGGAACGGGAATGCCGGCATGATCGACTCAGGCACCACGTTGCGTGGGTTGTACAGGTGAGCACGCTGCCACTCGTCCGAGTAGCGGCCGCCTACGCGGGCCAGATCCGGGCCAGTACGCTTGGAGCCCCACAGGAATGGGTGATCCCAAACGCTTTCACCGGCTACGGAGTAGTGACCGTAGCGCTCGGTTTCAGCACGGAACGGGCGGATCATCTGCGAGTGGCAGCCGACACAACCGTTGGCGATGTAAACGTCACGGCCTTCCAACTCAAGCGCGGTGTAAGGCTTGAGGCCCTCAACCGGATCGTTGGTCACATCCTGGAAAAACAGCGGGACGATCTGAGTCAGGCCACCGATGCTGACGCAAAGCACCATCAGCAACGCCATCAGGCCAATATTCTTCTCGATGATTTCGTGTTTCATCAGTGAGCTACTCCAACGGGAATCTGTGCAGCTGCATCGTATTCAGAAGCTTTGGCGGCACGTACTGTGCGGTAGGTGTTGTAAGCCATCAGCAGCATGCCGAGGACGAAGAATGCACCACCGAGTGCACGCACAACGTAGCCAGGGTGGCTGGCTTCGAGGGCTTCAACGAACGAGTAGGTCAGCGTGCCGTCTTCGTTCACTGCACGCCACATCAGGCCCTGAGTGATGCCGTTAACCCACATCGAAGCGATGTACAGAACGGTACCGATAGTAGCCAGCCAGAAGTGAGTGTTGATCAGTGTGACGCTGTGCATCTGCTCGCGACCAAACACCTTCGGAATCAGGTGATAGAGCGAACCGATGGAGATCATCGCAACCCAGCCAAGAGCACCGGCGTGTACGTGGCCGATAGTCCAGTCAGTGTAGTGAGACAGGGCGTTGACGGTCTTGATGGCCATCATCGGACCTTCGAAGGTCGACATGCCGTAGAACGCCAGCGATACCACCAGGAAGCGCAGGATCGGGTCGGTACGCAGCTTATGCCATGCGCCAGACAGGCTCATCATGCCGTTGATCATGCCGCCCCAGCTTGGAGCCAGCAGAATGATCGACATGGCCATACCGAGCGACTGAGCCCAGTCCGGCAGAGCGGTGTAGTGCAGGTGGTGAGGACCGGCCCAGATGTACAGGGTGATCAGTGCCCAGAAGTGCACGATAGACAGGCGATACGAGTAGATCGGACGCTCAGCCTGCTTCGGTACGAAGTAGTACATCATGCCGAGGAAGCCGGTGGTCAGGAAGAAACCTACGGCGTTGTGACCGTACCACCACTGGATCATCGCATCGGTTGCACCGGAGTACATCGAGTACGACTTGAACAGGGTGACTGGCATTTCGGCACTGTTGACGATGTGCAGCATGGCCGTAACCAGAATGAAGCCACCGAAGAACCAGTTACCGACATAAATGTGCTTGGTTTGACGCTTGACGATGGTGCCGAAGAACAGCACTGCGTAACAAACCCAGACTACGCCGAGCAGAATGTCGATCGGCCATTCCAGTTCTGCGTACTCTTTCGAGCTGGTCATACCCAAAGGCAGGGTGATGACGGCCAGGACGATGACAAGCTGCCAGCCCCAGAAAACGAATGATGCCAGAGAGTCAGAAATCAGACGCGCCTGACTGGTGCGCTGCACCACATAGAGTGAGGTTGCCATCAGCGCGCATCCGCCGAAAGCGAAGATCACTGCATTGGTGTGCAGTGGACGTAAACGACCGAAAGTCGTCCATTCCAAGCCAAAGTTGAGTTCAGGCCACACAAGTTGTGAAGCGATGAAAACGCCTAGGCCCATGCCTATGACCCCCCAAATTACCGTCATGACGGCGAATTGGCGGACCACCTTGTAGTTATAAGCAGTCGGACTGATTGCTGTGCTCATTGCTGGGGTTCCACGGTTAATGGATTTTTTAGGGATAAAAATCGGCGGCAAGTATGTATAAAGCGGATAACCATTGCAACGATACATGCCAACGCGATCAAGCTTTCAAGGGCATTTCAGTGCCTTTCGGGTGCACGCCGAAGGGCCTTTGAACGCAAACATCACCATGCACGAACCGGCACGACGAAGACGGGAATCGCCTTAGAGTGTGGACAGTGGCGACTGCAGACAAGATTAGCTCAACTGGAGCAGGATGAAAGCCGTTTGTCGGCGGGGTGCGACTTTGGGTCGCACACCTCAAACCTCGCTCTAGTTTGCAGGTCTGCGGGCCTTCAAATGCACAGAAAATCCTATCAGCGCCTCACGTGTGTGCCTGATGTTCAATGGTTGGGTTTGTAGGTTTTTGGGCTGGGTTGGCGTTGGCGCATTGCAACACCTGACGACTCCTTTCGCTGTTATTGTTTGGCATGCTCCAGTTTGTCCACTCACAATAGTGCGGACATAACTTTACGTGAGCCAGTATGAGCAGTCGCAAAACTCAAGAACTTGATCAGGATCAACAGGCGCAGCCGCAGCCTTCGGTTTCTTTATTAACTGATAACCCCGTCGGCCCTGCACGCGCCACATTCATTCTGGCGCACGGTGCCGGTGCGCCAATGGACAGCGAATTCATGCAAAGCATGGCCGCGTTGCTGGCTCAGCGTGGTATTCAGGTGGTGCGCTTTGAGTTTGCCTACATGGCTGCGCGGCGCACCGACGGCAAAAAGCGCCCGCCTAATCCGCAAGCGCGACTGCTGGAACAATGGCGCGATGTCTATCGCCAGGTTCGGGAGCAGGTTTCCGGGCCGCTGTTGATCGGTGGTAAATCAATGGGCGGACGCATGGCCAGTTTGCTGGCAGACGAATTGGGCGCAGATGGCTTGGTTTGTCTCGGTTATCCGTTTTATGCCGCGGGCAAGCAAGACAAGCCGCGTACCGCGCACCTCGCCGATTTGCGTACCCCAACCCTGATCGTTCAGGGCGAGCGCGACATCATGGGCAACTTTGAGGCTGTTGCTGGCTACTCTTTATCTGATTCGATACGCCTGCATTGGCTGAAAGCGGGCGACCATGATTTGAAACCGTTGAAAAGCTCTGGCTTCAGCCATGCCGATCATATGCTTTGCGCCGTGCAGGCAATTAGTGCCCTGGTTGATGAACTGGCGCAGGCACAAAAAACCCAGCCGTAGCTGGGTTTGGGTCAGGCAGGCATGCTTGGCTGGGCGCTTAAATACCCATATTGGCCAAGCTCTGCAGAATATTGCGCAAGCTTCCGGCGAGGGTCGGGTGGCTCACTTCAAAACGTTCAACCGCGAGGTTGACGCCGTCTACCAAGGTTGCATCGGGTGCAGCTGCAGCGTCTTGCGCCAGTTGCAGCTCGATTTCCTGAGTGAGGATGTACAGCGACGCGCGATCTTCTTCAGTCAGCGCAGGTTTTTGCGCCAGTTGCGCACGCAGGTCTTCCAGTTGCTGCCGCAGTTCGTTTGCAGGCATGAGACGCTCCCTTAATAGATACACAAATAGATTGACCCTCGGCAGGCCGCAAAAATCCCTGCCTGATTAAAGATTAATCCATGGATGCGTCTTTTGCCTGTTTTATCGCTATGCGCGCGGCGCTTTTGACTGGCGCTTATGCAGCCTGCTCGTGAGCCACTAACAGATTTTCTATCAGGGGGTAGAAATGGCTCAATGGCGGCGTTTGCATGTGTGGATCTTTACCCAAGTCGTCGAGGCGTCTGAGGGTCAAGGCGTCCTTCGCAAACGGCGCGCGTAAGAAAGCGTTGGCGGCGCTCGGGTCAAAGGGGCCGCCCTGTAAGGCCAGACTGTCCCTTGAGGCGCTGGAAAGATCCGCGTGATAGGCAGGATCGACGGCGCAAAAATAGCGCTTAGCGGCTACATGCAAACGAATGGGCTGCCATACGCTCTCGGGTAATACATTTCGCAGCAGGTTGGCCGCCTGTTCTTCGTGGCGCAGGTCGTGTGCGGCACTTGCTTCAGGTGACTCGTATAAATGCCCGATGTCGTGCAGCAGGGCTGCAACTATCAGGCTTTCACTGCAGCCTGAGCGCTGCGCAAGGGTTGCGCATTGCAGTGCGTGCTGGGTCTGGCTGATATCTTCACCGTATTGCGCCTGGCCTTGGTTGGCAAACAGTTGCTCCACCTGGGCGATAAAGTCGGTGCGGCTCAGGGTCATGGTCTTTCACCTTTGCTGTAGCGTTTGTAAAGTTCAGCCAGACACGATTGCGCGTCGGTCAGGTCGTCTATCACTGAGTGCACGCCCAGCCGATAGAGCTGCAAGGTTGCATCGGCGCGCAGTTTTTCACGGGTTTGCGTGTCGAGGCGTTGCCACTCTGCAAGGCTCTTCCCACAGGCTGCGCCACAGGCAGCCAGCCCCACTGTCCAGAAGCCAGCATTCAATGCGGCCTGGAGCATTTGCGGATCACTGCCAATCAGAATGCAGCCCGAGTGTTGCTCAGCCTGCAAATCAATCAGGGCCTGCCAGCACGCATCCGGCGCCGGCCATGCGCGTTTAGCCAGGCAGCCGTCGAGCCAGTCAGGTAGTTCCTGAGTCAGGGCGCTCGCTGTTTGTGGTGCTAGATCATCAATCCAGGCGCAGGTGATATTTTTGCGTTGTAAGGCAAACAGTAGCTCAAGCGCGCCGGGTGTTGGTTGGGCTTGCTCGTTGCTGATCGGCTGAGTTTCAGCCCAAGCTGGCTCAAGGCGGGTAGCAGCGGCGCCGTGATTGAAAGGATGAACGGGGGCGGGTGTTGCGGTTTTACTGCGCGCGCCAAAATCTACTAGGCATCCGGAGAGTCCCAAAAGAACCGCTGTGAAGTTTGAGGGCGGGGTTGGCATAACGGTCATCCTTGGTATGGTCTAGTCCAACATAGGGGCTAAACATGACCAAACAATGACCGTGAAATGACAGCTTCTGAACAGCTGATGACTTACAGCTAACAGGGCGCAGAGGCCCTGTGCGGGCTTGAATGATTAGTGTTTGCTGCCTTCGTCCGGCATGCTCAGCAATTGACGCTCTTGATTCCAGTCGAACGGCTCGCCGTTCTCCTCGGCTTCAAAACGACGCTCATCGAGTCGCTGGTAAATTGCGATTTCTTCATCCGGCATAAAGTGCAGGCAGTCGCCGCCGAAGAACCACAGCAGGTCACGCGGGACCAAGTGGGCAATTTGAGGGTAGCGCTGGAAAATCTGACTGATCAAATCCTGGCCCAGATACAGGCTGCCTTCCTGATCTACCGGCAGAGCGGCGACCAGTTCATCAAAGCGCTCCAGAAACAGGGCGTGGCTGGAGTCGAGAATCTGTTCAGCTTCACCCAGGGCAACCAAAATCTTGCGCAGATGATCGAGCAGGGCAAGGTGGTGATCGAGGTTTGTGTTGGCCATGGGTTGGATCCTGAAAACAAAAAACGGGCGCCGGAGTATAAAGCTCGCGGCGCCCGCTGTCGTGCGGTTGATCAAATTAGCCGTTAGTGGCTGTTACCGGGGCAGCATTAACGCACTTTGCTGCGGCTGAGTTTCAGTTCGTCTTTGCTGAAGTCATCGACATCGATCACCACGCGGCGGGCGTTTTCAGCCTGTTGTAACTGCTCGGCTTGCTCCTCGGTGAAAACCCCGGCCGAAACAGCTGCTGCAATCAGGTTCTGTCCAGGGACTTCTTCGACTTCGCCTGCTTTCAGCGCTTTGTGCAGTTGCTTGTGCAACGGCTTGGCCGCTTCCAGTTGGTCCAGTGCAAATTGCAGCGCGCCGACTGCATCCTTGTTGTCTTGTGGGCGGAAGCAACCTTCTAGCACTTCCTCTAGGGCCGGATCACCTTTGTTGCGACCCAGAATCTCGGCAATCTCTGCATCCAGTGCATCGCTTGGGCCTTTGTGCTGGCGACCCAGTGGGAACACGATGATGCGCAGTGCGCAGCCCAGCCACTTGTTCGGGAAGTTGCTGAGTATGCCGTCGAGTGCCTCTTCGGCTTTGCTCAGGCTCTCTTCCAGTGCCCAGGTAACGAATACGCGGGAATGCTCCGGATAATCCAGATCGTGGTAACGCTTGAGTGATGCCGATGCCAGATACAGATGGCTGAGTACATCACCAAGTCGTGCTGACAAACGCTCGCGGCGCTTCAGTTCACCGCCCAGCAGCATCATGCTCATGTCTGCGAGCATGGCGAATGCGGCCGACAGACGATCCAGTGAGCGGAAATACTTGGCACTGAGGCCATCGCCCGGCTGGGTTTTCAGGGCGTCAAGCTTAAGGCCCAACACCAGCGTGCTGGCAAAGTTGCCGACTGCAAACCCAATGTGCTGCATGAGCAATTCATCGAACTCGACCAAGGCCTGGTCTTGATCCGGTTCATTGGCCAGCTGCATTTCCTTGAGTACAAACGGATGGCAGCGAATGGCGCCCTGACCGAAGATCATCAGGTTGCGCGAGAGAATGTTGGCCCCTTCAACCGTGATGAAAATCGGCGCACCTTGCCATGAACGGCCCAGATAATTATTCGGCCCCATGATGATGCCTTTACCACCGTGCACATCCATTGCGTGGCTGATGCACTCGCGGCCGCGCTCAGTCAGGTGATACTTGAGAATGGCCGAGAGAACGGACGGCTTCTCGCCAAGATCGACTGCGTTGGCGGTCAGGATACGGGCGCTGTCCATCATCCAGGCGTTGCCGCCAATGCGCGCCAGAGCTTCCTGAATACCTTCAAATGCGCTGATGGGCACATTGAACTGCTCGCGAATCTCTGAATATTGGCCCGTCACCATGCTGGTGAACTTGGCCGCGCCAGTGCCGACAGCAGGCAGCGAGATTGAACGCCCGACAGACAGGCAGTTCATCAACATCATCCAGCCTTTACCCAGATACTCCGGGCCACCAATCAGGTATTCGAGCGGCAGGAAAACATCCTTGCCCGAGTTCGGCCCGTTCATGAAGGCGGCGCCCAATGGCAGGTGACGGCGACCAATTTCAACGCCCGGCGTTTCGGTCGGAATCAGCGCAAGGCTGATGCCCAGGTCTTCCTTGTCGCCAAGCAAGTGATCGGGGTCGAGTGCCTTGAACGCGAGGCCAAGCAGGGTCGCGACCGGCCCGAGGGTGATGTAACGCTTCTCCCAGGTCAGGCGCATGCCGATGACTTCTTTACCTTCCCATTCACCCATGCAGATGATGCCGACATCCGGCATCGCGCCCGCATCGGAGCCGGCGAGGGGGCCAGTAAGACCGAAGCAGGGAATATCTTCACCGCTGGCCAGACGTGGCAGGTAATGGTTGCGCTGCTCTTCAGTGCCGTAGTGCAGCAACAGTTCGGCGGGGCCGAGTGAGTTTGGCACCATGACGGTGGACGCGAGGTCACCGCTGCGGGTCGCAAGCTTCATTGCCACTTGCGAGTGTGCGTAAGCTGAGAAGCCCTTGCCGCCATATTCTTTAGGAATGATCAGGGCGAAGAAGCCGTGCTCCTTGATGTGTTGCCAGGCTTTTTCCGGCAGGTCCATCTGCTGGCCGATCTCCCAGTCAGTGACCATGGCGCACAACTCTTCAGTCGGGCCGTCAAGAAATGCCTGCTCCTCTTCGGTCAGCTTGGCCTTCGGGTAAGACAGCAGTGTGTCCCAGTCCGGACGACCGCTGAATAGTTGGCCATCCCACCACACCGTACCGGCTTCGATAGCCTCGCGCTCGGTGGCGGACATGGGTGGGAGAACTTTCTTGAACCACTTGAACAGCGGCTCGGTCAGCCACTGGCGGCGTTGTTCGGGCAACGCCAGGGGCAGGGCAACCACCAGCCAGAGCACCCAGAACACTGCCATCAGCAAAGTAGGTGCGTGGCTCCATGTCGCCATGGCCAACAGATAGGCCGCGACAATTGCCAGGGCAATTAAGGGTGGGGTGCGCCGGTGGGCGATATAAGCCACACCTACGACTAAAACGATCAACCAGACTACAAGCATTCTGACTCCTCCATGATGGCGCAATGCGTACTGCGCTCTACGAGCTTAGCCCTCATCAGCGCCGGTGTGGCGATAAGCGCGGCGAACTTGGCCGGTTTGCCGTTTTAACGGCGAATATGCCATGGGTAAACTCTATAAAAACCAGAGTGAATGCCATGAACGACTATTTACTGCCCGGCCGATTCATTAATAGTGACCACCCAGCGGTGGTTGAGTTCGCTGAACGGGCACGCGGTGCCATTCGTGATCCTGTGCAGGTGGCGATTAATCTGTACAACGCTGTGCGCGATGGTATTCGTTATAACCCCTATGTGCTGAGCCTTGACCCTCAAAGCCTGACTGCCAGCTGCGCGGTAAACCAGCCCGAAAATTACTGTGTGCCCAAGGCGATTTTGCTTGCGGCATGCGCGCGCCACTGCAACATCCCCTCGCGCATTGGCCTGGCTGATGTGCGTAATCATCTGGCGACTGCACGTCTGCTTGAGGCGCTGCGCACCGAGGTGTTTGCCATGCATGGTTACACCGAGTTGTATTTGCATGGCCGCTGGGTCAAGGCCACGCCCACGTTTAACCGCGAGCTGTGCGAGATTTTTGGGGTGGACGCGCTTGAGTTCGACGGCTTCAATGACAGCGTGTTTCACCCGTTCAACGCTCAAGGCCAGCGCTACATGGAATACCTGACCGACCACGGCCAGTTCGCTGACTTGCCGGTGGATTTGTTCTATGCACACTTGCGCAAGATCTACCCGCATTTGTTCAACGGCGAGACGTTGAACATGCGCGGAGATTTCGCCCAGGAGGCGAGCCTTGCGAGCGTTCCATGAATCTCGGTGATGGATAACATCAGCTTCAAGGCCTTCACTATTTCGCTGGCAGTGCTAGTCTGGCAACCCTCCAAAGGTTGCTTGATGATTGCACGTGCAGTGCCAATCAGACTCGACTCATGTTCAGCAATCACTGCGTTCAAGTTTGCTTAGCGCTAGACTTGGCTGGTTTTGTTGCTGCGCATTGCATGGCAGCCGATGTTTTCCTTCTTATCAGGCGTGCACATTTTTTATGACTACCGCTCTGTCCATCCGGCAGTTGACCAAAACCTACGGCAATGGATTCCAGGCCCTGCATGGCCTGGATCTGGATGTTGCCGAAGGCGATTTTTTCGCATTGCTCGGCCCCAATGGCGCCGGTAAATCCACCACCATCGGGATTCTCTCGACCCTGGTTAATAAAACCAGCGGCAGCGTGAAAATCTTCGGCAATGACCTGGACACCAATCCCGCGCAACTCAAGCGCAGCATTGGCGTGGTGCCGCAAGAGTTCAACTTTAACCAGTTTGAAAAGGTCTTCGACATCGTCGTGACCCAGGCGGGTTATTACGGCATTCCACCGCGTCTGGCCAAGGAGCGCGCTGAGCAGTACCTCAAGCAGCTGGGCTTGTGGGACAAACGCAACGTGGCTTCTCGTGAGCTCTCGGGCGGCATGAAGCGCCGTTTGATGATTGCCCGTGCGCTGGTCCATGAGCCGCGTCTGCTGATTCTCGATGAGCCCACAGCGGGCGTTGATATCGAACTGCGCCGTTCCATGTGGTCGTTTCTGACCGGGCTTAATGAGCGCGGCATTACCATTATTCTGACCACCCATTACCTCGAAGAAGCCGAGCAGCTGTGCCGCAACATCGGCATCATCGACCACGGCCGTATCGTCGAAAACACCAGCATGCGTGAACTGCTGCAAAAGCTGCATGTCGAGACCTTCCTGCTCGACCTGACTACAACGTTGCAAGCCGCGCCGCAGCTGCAGGGTTATCCGACCCGTCTGATTGATGATCACACCCTCGAAGTTCAGGTTGAGAAAACCCAGGGCATGACCGATCTGTTCCAGCAGCTCTCCGCGCTAAATATCGATGTTTGCAGCCTGCGCAACAAAACCAATCGCCTGGAGGAACTGTTCGTTTCTCTGGTAGAGAAAAATCTGGTAAAGGCCCCTAAATGAGTGCTCCGCAAATGACCTCGGAACTGGCCGCCAATATGGTGGCGCTGCGCACAATTGTCGTGCGCGAGATACGCCGTTTCACCCGCATCTGGCCGCAGACACTGCTGCCGCCGGCGATTACCATGGTCCTGTATTTTGTGATCTTTGGTAATTTGATCGGCCGTCAGATCGGTGACATGGGCGGCTTCAGCTACATGGAATACATCGTTCCGGGGCTGATCATGATGTCGGTGATTACCAACTCGTACGGCAACGTGGTGTCGAGCTTCTTCGGCAGCAAGTTCCAGCGCTCAATCGAAGAGCTGATGGTGTCGCCGGTGTCGCCGCACATCATTCTTATCGGTTATGTCATCGGCGGCGTTGCGCGTGGTTTGCTGGTCGGCTTGATCGTTACGCTGCTGTCCCTGTTCTTCACTCACCTGCAGGTTCATCATCTGGGCCTGACCGTTCTGGTGGTGTTGATGACGGCGACAATCTTCTCGCTGTGTGGATTCATCAACGCAGTGTTCGCGCGTAACTTCGACGACATTTCGATTATTCCGACCTTCGTGCTGACTCCGCTGACCTATCTTGGTGGGGTGTTTTACTCGATCTCGCTGTTGCCGCCGTTCTGGCAAACCGTGTCGATGGCCAACCCGGTTCTGCACATGGTCAACGCCTTCCGTTACGGCATTCTCGGGGTGTCGGATATCAGCATCGGCGTTGCCATTGGCTTCATGTTGGTGGCGACCATCGTGCTGTACTTCGCCTGCGTGCGCCTGCTGGTTAGCGGTCGCGGTATGCGCCAGTAATAGTCTCGCTGCAACGTAAAAGGCCAGAGCAATTGCTCTGGCCTTTTTTATGCGGCGTCAGTCGGGCTTGAGAGTCAGACCTTGAGCACCAGTTTGCCGAAGTTTTCCCCGCTGAACAGTTTCAGCAGCGTCTCGGGGAAAGTCTCCAGACCACTGACAACATCTTCCTTGGATTTGAGTTTGCCGTCGGCCAGCCAGCCGGCCATTTCTGCGGCGGCTGCCTGATACTGCGAGACGTAATCCATCACCACGAAGCCTTCCATGCGCGCGCGGTTAACCAGCAGTGACAGGTAGTTGGAAGGGCCTTTTACCGCTTCCTTGTTGTTGTACTGGCTGATAGCCCCGCAGATCACGATGCGGGCTTTCGGGGCGATGCGGGTGAGCACGGCATCGAGAATGTCGCCGCCGACGTTATCGAAGTAGACATTGATGCCTTTCGGGCACTCGCGCTTCAACGCCTCGTTGAGGTCTTCGTTCTTGTAATCGATGGCGCCGTCGAAGCCCAGCTCGTCAATCAGGAACTTGCTCTTCTCGGCGCCACCGGCAATGCCGATCACGCGGCAGCCCTTGATCTTGGCGATCTGCCCGGCAACGCTGCCAACAGCGCCGGCTGCGCCAGAAATCACCACGGTGTCACCGGCTTTGGGGGCGCCTACATCGAGCAGGGCGAAGTAGGCGGTCATGCCGGTCATGCCCAGTGCCGAGAGATACAGCGGCAGCGGAGCGCGCTTGGGGTCTACCTTGTAGAAGCCGCTCGGCGCGCCAAGGTAATAATCCTGAACACCGAGGGCGCCGTTTACAAAGTCGCCCACGGCGTAATCAGGGTGCTTGGATGCAACCACTTCGCCCACGCCCAGTGCACGCATTACATCACCCAAACCTACTGGTGGGATGTACGACTTGGCGTCGTTCATCCAGCCCCGCATGGCCGGGTCGAGCGACAGATAGGCGTTCTTGACCAGGATCTGACCGTCGGCAGGTTCACCCAGCGGCGTTTCAACAAACTCGAAGGTTTCGCGCGAAGGCAGGCCGACAGGGCGCTGAGCAAGCAGGAATTGGCGATTGATTGAAGCGGACATGGTGAGATCTCTTGTTGTACGGCAGCGGATTTTGCCCACGCAAAAATTGCGCAGAGTGCGATGCATAGGTGATAGCCGTCCTGCGTGCTATCGGCAAGTGTTGGCTGGGCGCAGAATGCTGACTGATACATTTGAGTGATGATTGGATTGGGGTGTTAATCACTCAAGTCGATCAAGCAATAAACGCCTTTCTGATAGTGCTGGGGCGCCGATAACTGATCAGCCTAGACTCGGCGCATAACTATTCAAACAGAGGATACACCCATGGGCTTGAGCTATTCGGGAGAGGTTGCGCTGGTAACAGGCGGGGCAGCCGGTATTGGTCGTGCAACTGCTTTGGCGTTCGCCGAGGCGGGGCTTAAAGTTGTGGTGTCTGATCTCGATAGCGCTGGCGGTGAGGCCACCGTTGGGCTGATTCAGGCCGCCGGCGGTGAAGCGGTGTTTGTACCTTGCGACGTGACCCGTGATGCCGAGGTGCAGGCGCTGATGCAGCAAACCATCGCCGCTTTTGGGCGTCTCGACTATGCCTTCAACAATGCCGGCATCGAAATCGAGCAAGGCAAGCTGGCCGACGGTAACGAGTCCGAGTTCGATGCGATCATGAACGTCAACGTTAAAGGCGTGTGGCTGTGCATGAAGCATCAATTGCCGCTCTTGCTGGCTCAAGGCGCGGGTGCCATCGTCAATACAGCGTCGGTTGCCGGCCTGGGCGCTGCACCGAAGATGAGTATTTACAGTGCTTCCAAGCACGCGGTAATCGGCCTGACCAAGTCGGCGGCTGTCGAGTACGCCAAGAAGAAAATTCGGGTTAATGCGGTATGCCCGGCGGTGATCGATACCGACATGTTCCGCCGCGCTTATGAAGCAGATCCGCGCAAGGCTGAGTTTGCCGCTGCCATGCATCCGGTCGGCCGCATTGGCCGGGTTGAGGAAATTGCCGCAGCCGTGATGTACCTGTGCAGCGATGAAGCTGCGTTCACCACCGGGCATGCGCTGGCGGTTGATGGCGGCGCAACGGCGATTTGATCCCGTGAGCAGGGCGCGAGCGGTGCTCTCAGGCTCGCGCGAGCCCCTGCAAATCCGAAGCGCTGGTTCGTCAGCTGGGTGGATTTGAGCTTTAATCAATATCCCGGTTAACGAGTGACGAGCATGCAAATCAAGCGCCTTGCGTTGTGGGCAGTGGGCATCGTTTTTTGCGTTACATTCGCTGTTGGCGTGGCGCTCTCAACGACTGAGGGTGATGAGTTGAGTGTGGCCGAAGAGGCCGAAGTCGATGCCTTGGTGCTGCCTTTGCCCAAGCTCTGGACGGGTGATTTTGCCGGCATGCAAAAACGCCATATGGTCCGGGTGCTGGTGCCCTACAGCAAGAGCTTTTACAGCGTCGATCGCGGCCAGCAAGCCGGTATCAGCTACGACCTCAGCGTAGCGCTGGCGGCCTGGTTGAATAAAAATCATGCTGATCCCAAAGCTGCTGTGCGCTGGCAGGTGATGCTGATTCCGGTGGCGCGTGATGAACTGATCAGCCAATTACTCAAAGGGCAGGGCGACATTGCTGCTGGTGGTTTGGTCATCACCGACAAGCGCTCTGCACAAGTCGCCTTCACCGCGCCGTTTACAGTCAGCGTTGGCGAGCTCTGGGTCAGTGCGCCAGGCACTGAACCGGTAACCGGAGTGGCGCAACTGGCGGGGCGTCAAGTGATGGTGCGCCGCTCCAGCAGTTATTTCGAGCACCTTACCGAACTCAATAAAACCTTTCAGGCGCAAGGGCTCAAGCCGATTGATATTCAGTTGGTCGATGAGAATCTGGAAACCGAAGACCTGCTGGAAATGGTCAACGTCGGGGTTATTCCGGCGACGGTGGCCGACCACTATATCGCCGAAGCATGGTCTGGGCTGTATCCGGACATGCAGATCAACGAGGCGGTAAAAGTGCATGAGGGTTCTGCTTTTGCCTGGGCGATTCGCCCGGACAATCCGCAGCTTAAAAAGCAATTAGACAAGTTTGTAGAGGCGCACAAAGTCGGCACCTTGTTCGGTAACAGCCTGCGCAAAGATTACCTTGAGCAGACCTCTATCGTGGACCCGACTTCTGCACGCGAGTTGGCCAAGTTCATGTCGCTGGTCAAGATATTCAAGAAGCATGCGCAAACCTACGATTTCGATTACCTGATGCTCATGGCGCAGGGATATCAGGAATCGCGGTTGGATCAGCAGGCGCGCAGCCCGAACGGGGCAGTCGGGGTCATGCAGATCCTGCCAAGCACGGCGGCAGACCCGCAAGTTGGCATCAAGAATGTCGCCAAGAGTGCGGACAATAACGTGGAGGCGGGCGCTAAGTATTTACGTTTACTGGAACAGAAGTACCTCGATGAGCCCGGAATCTCACCGACCAACAAGGTGCTGATGGCCTTCGCTGCATACAACGCGGGGCCAACCAACTTACGCAAATTTCGCCGGCTCGCGGAAAAGTCCGGGCTTGACCGTGATGTCTGGTTTGGCAATGTCGAACATGGCGCCGCGCGCATTGTCGGCCGCGAAACTGTGGACTACGTCGGCAATATCTATAAGTACTACGTGGCGTACAAATTGGCGCAGCAGCGCCAGCTTTTGCAAGACGCCACGACCAATCCCTGAACCGGCTTATCCCTGAGCCGGCTTAGGCGGCGTCTTTCTTGCCGGCGTTGAGAATCACCAGCGTCAGCAGGCCCGCGACAATCCCCCAGAATGCTGAACCTACCGAGAATAGCGTCATCCCCGAAGCCGTCACCAGAAAGGTGATCAGCGCCGCTTCACGCTCTTTGGGCACGCTCATGGCCTGGGTCAGGCCGCCGATGATCGAGGCGAACAGCGCCAGCGCGGCAATCGACAGGATCAAGGCTTTCGGCAGTGCTGCAAACAGCGCCGCCATGGTTGCGCCAAAGATGCCGGCAATGCCATAAAACACTCCGCACCAGACGGCAGCTGTGTAGCGTTTGTTCGGGTCTTCATGGGCTTCCGGGCCCGCGCAAATCGCGGCGCTGATGGCGGCCATGTGAATACCGTGCGAGCCGAACGGTGCCAGCAAAATCGAGAAAATCCCGGTGGTGTTGAGCAGTGGCGAAGCCGGCACCTGATAACCGTTAGCGCGCAAGACCGCCATGCCAGGAAGGTTCTGCGAAGTCATGGCCACGATGAACAACGGGATGCCGATGCTGATGGTCGCGGCCAGCGAGAAGCTCGGCGTAGTCCAGACCGGTGTCGCCAATTCCAGATGAAAATTCTCGAAGTTGAGCAGACCGAAAATACCTGCCAGCACGCAGCCGACAACCAGTGCCGCCAGCACCGCATAACGAGGCATCAGGCGTTTGCCGAGCAGATAGGCGAGCAACATGCTCACCACCAGAACCGGTTGCTGATCGGCGGCGACACAAATTTCGAGGCCGATCTTGAACAGCACGCCCGCCAACAGCGCCGCCGCGATAGAGGCCGGTATGTGGCGCATGAAACGGTCGAAGCTGCCCGTCATGCCGCATATCACGATCAAGCCTGAACAGATGATGTACGCGCCAATTGCCTCGCTATACGGCACGCCCGGCAGGCTGCTGATGAGCAGCGCGGCACCTGGTGTCGACCACGCGATCATCACGGGCGCCCGATAACGCAAAGACAAGCCGATGCAGGTGATGGCCATGCCAATTGACAGTGCCCAGATCCATGAGGAGATCTGACCATTGCTCAAACCGGCGGCCTGGCCTGCCTGAAACATCAGTACCAGGGAGCTGGTGTAGCCGGTGAGCATTGCGATGAAGCCTGCCACTACGGCAGAGGCAGAACTGTCAGCGAGTGGTCGCAGCGGGGTTTGTGCAGCTTCAGCCATCAAATTGTTCCTTTCACATCAACCAGAATCGGGTAGAGCGATGCCACCAGCAGCAACGCCATGCCGATATTGAAAACCCGCAAAATCCGCGGATTGCTCAGCCACTTGCGCAACATGCTGCCGGCAACAGTCCAGATGGCCACGCTTGGGCAGTTTACCAGCGCAAACAGGCCGGCAATCAGCAGCACATTGAACAGAAAGTTCTCATGCGGGGTGTAAGTGGTAATCGCGCCAATGGCCATGACCCAGGCCTTGGGATTTACCCACTGAAACGCCGCCGCCTGCAAGAAGGTAAAGGGTTTTGCATTGGCAGTGACATCACTGCTCGGAGCGCCCGAGCCTGAGATTTTCCAGGCCAGATACAAAAGATAGGCGGCGCCGAGATAACGCAGCACTGCATATAAGGGCGGGAATTGAGTGAACAGTTCGCCAAGCCCAAGGCCGACGGCGATCACCAGCACCATAAAACCGAGGCTGATCCCCAGCATGTGCGGCACGCTGCGACGCAGGCCGAAGTTCACGCCCGAGGTCAGCAGCATCATGTTGTTGGGGCCGGGCGTCACAGAAGTAACGAAGGCGAACGCGATAAAGGCGACGAGTAATTCAGCGGTCATGATGATGGCCTCGGGAGACGAATACAGAGCCTAAGCGCTGTTTGAGCCTTCGTCGCCGTACAGCCATGGAGCAAATCAACCGATACAGTTTCAGCTTTATTGCTGTAAAACCAAAGCTGTTCTAGCGGCTTTTACCCAGTGCTAGATTCACTTGTATCCAGCTTTGCGCGGCGGCTTCACCTGTTTCGCCAAAAGCCTTCTGCAGCAGCCGGGTCTGTTCGCGGCGCAGGGCTTTTTCTAGTTTTGCGCCTTCAGCGGTGAAGTCGAGCAAACGCTTACGCTTGTCGTCGTTGGCGGTGACGCTTTGCACCAGATGCATTTCCAGCAATTGGCGCAGCGGAGTACTCAGTGCCTGCTTGCTGACGCCCAGATAGCCGAGCAATTCTTTAACGCTCAAGCCGGGATGGCGGGCGATGAAAAACAGGATGCGATGATGCACGCGTGACAGCCCACGGCGCGCCAGCATTTCATCGGCTTTGGCGGTGAACGCCTGATAACCAAAGAAAAATGCTTCCATCGCAGCTTGCTGAGCGGTCGGATTTTTAAGGTCAAGCATATTGACGTATCTACTCAAGTCAGCGTAGTTTCAGTCAAGCAGTTTGACCTATTTCCCCCGACTCGTGCTACTGGTGATATGAATGGCTTTCTCTGAACGTGTTGCTCGCCTCAAAAGCTCCCTGATCCGCGAAATTCTGGCGGCAGCGCAGCGCCCGGAAGTCATGTCATTTGCTGGCGGCTTGCCGGCAGAACCCATGTTGCCGAAAGTCGAGTGGGCCGACATGCCCACCAGCATGGGCCAGTACGGCATGAGCGAAGGCGAGCCGGCACTGCGTGAAGTGATCGCCGCCGAGGCTCGTGCACTGGGCGTTCCGTGCGATGCCAGCCAGGTTTTGATCGTCAGCGGCTCACAGCAGACCCTCGATCTGGCCAGCAAACTGTTCATTGATCCGGGCACCGAAGTGTTGGTTGAAGCGCCGACCTATCTGGCCGCTTTGCAGGCATTCCAGCTGTTCGGCGCAGATTGCATTGCCGTGCCGCAAGAGTCGGATGGCCCGATGCTCGACGCCTTGCGCCAGCGTCTAGAGGCGCACAAGCCGGCATTCGCCTACCTGATTCCTACTTTCCAGAACCCATCCGCGGTGCGTTACAGCGAAGCCAAGCGTGATGCTGTGGCGGCGTTGCTCGATGAGTTCGGCGTGACCTTGATTGAAGATGAGCCGTACCGTGATCTGGTATTTGATGCGGGCAGCGCAACACCGATCGTCAGCCGCCTGAAAAAAGCCAGCTGGATCTACACTGGCACTGTGTCGAAAACCTTATTGCCCGGTTTGCGTGTGGGCTACCTGATTGCTACACCGGATCTGTATCCCTACTTGCTGCGCCTGAAACAGTCGGCAGACCTGCACACTAACCGTGTAGGTCAGTGGCAGGCGCTGCAGTGGCTGGGAAGCCAGCAGCATCGCGATCATCTGGCGCAATTACGCGACTTCTATCGTCAGCGTCGTGATGCGATGCAGGCGTGCCTTGAAGAGCATTTCGCTGATCTGGCTGACTGGCAAGTGCCGCAAGGCGGGTTGTTCTTCTGGCTGACACTCAAGCAACCACTTGATACCCGTACATTGCTGGCACCGGCGTTGGCGCAGAATGTTGCGTTCATGCCGGGCGAACCGTTCTTTATTGATCCCGAGCAGAATCCGGGTCATCTACGCTTGAACTTCAGCCACGTGGCGCCAGAGCGCCTGGGTGAAGGTCTAAAGCGTCTTGCACAGGTAATCCGTGAAGCGCAGGCCAGTCTGGCAGCGTGAGGCGGGCGGGGCGGGCTGTGATGCCGGCCCCGGGTTTGCATGATAGGGAGCGTCAGGGCTGATTTCTCAGTGCTGCACAGTAGAGGAGGCTGGTTATGTTGAAGGTTTACGGTGATCTGCGTTCGGGCAACTGCTACAAGGTCAAGCTGATGCTGCACCTGCTGGGCTTGCCATACGAGTGGATCGCAATCGATATTCTCAAGGGCGAGACCCAGGGCGAAGCGTTTCTGGCCAAGAACCCAAACGGCAAGATTCCGGTGCTTGAGCTTGAAGATGGCACCTGCTTGTGGGAATCCAACGCGATTCTGAATTACCTCGCCGATGGCACCGGGTTCTTGCCCGTCGAGCCGCGCCTGCGCACTCAGGTGCTGCAGTGGCAGTTCTTCGAGCAATATAGCCACGAGCCGAATGTGGCAGTCGCGCGCTTTATCCAGCTTTATCAAGGCATGCCTGCCGAGCGCATGGATGAATATCAGCGCTGCCAGAAGCTTGGCTACAAGGCGCTGCGGGTGATGGAAAAGCAATTGCAGCAAACCGAATATCTGGTGGGCTCGCAATACTCCATCGCCGATATCGCGCTGTATGCCTACACCCATGTGGCCGATGAAGGCGGCTTTGATCTGGTCGAGTTTCCGGCGATCCGTGGTTGGCTCGAGCGCGTTGCCAGCCATCCCAAACATGTCACTATGTTCGGCTGATAGTCTCAGCGCTAGCTGCGCAACACGGGATGACAAAATGCCTCGGACAAGTCATCCCGTGTGGGCACTAAATAGCGGATAATGCCGCGCTTAAACTTCTTCGCCAGAGCGCCAATGTCGAGCTTTGTTCGTTTCGTACTGCTGGTTGTATTTGCCCTTTGCCTGCCGGTAATGAGCAATGCTGCGAGTACGAATGACCACTGCCAGAGCTTGTCGCCGTTTGCCAGTTCAGCGGCTGAACATTGCCCTGACTCATCACTTACACCGTGCAGCCATTGTCAGGTGTGCACCGGTACATTGCTGCAAAGCGCATCGCTGACACGGGTGGCGCCGTTGCAGGCAGCCAAACCCGTCGTCATACCCGACAGCTTGTTCAGTCAACATATTCCAGAGATTGCCTTACCGCCTCCGCGCGGCTGATCAACTCCCGCCTGTGCCGAGTTTTTATCAGTTATTGAGGATTGAATATGTTTACCAGCATGACTTTTTCCATGGTTGCAGTCGCGACTGCAATCAGCATGGCCAGCTCCGCAATGGCCGCCCAAGGTCACGACGACTCCCACGCGATGCATCACGATATGCAAGGTGAGCACACTCAGGTGAACCAGCAAAAGCCCTGGGGTATTGCCGGCAATGAAGCGCTGGTCACGCGCACTGTCGAGCTGCGCATGAATGATCAGATGATGTTTGTGCCCGCCAAGTTCGACGTGCAAGAGGGTGAAACCATCCGCGTGGTGCTGCATAACGACGGCAAGGTCGTGCACGAATATGTACTGGGCACGCAGGCCGAACTGGATGCCCATGCGGCCATGATGGCCAGCAATGTGCAAATGGAGCATCACCAGCCGTACATGGTGCATGTAGCGCCGGGTGAGACTGGAGAGATGATCTGGAACTTCAACCGCACTGGGGTATTTGATTTTGCTTGCCTGATAGCCGGGCATTATCAGGCTGGCATGGTCGGCAAGGTCAACGTGGTTGCTGCGTCCCAGTAGCGTTCAGGCAAATCTGCGTTCACTAAAAAGGGCCGCTGCGGTAAAACGCAGTGGCCCTTTTTATTGCGCTAACTGGCGAGCTGAGTCGCCACGAGGCTTATTGATCAGGCAGCAAAGCGCTCTTCAAGGTAGGCATTGATGGCTTTTGATTCGTACAGCCATTTGCTCTCGCCATTCTCTTCAATGCGCAGGCACGGCACCTGAATCTTGCCGCCTTGTTCCAGCAGCGCCTGACGGTCTTGCTCGTTGTTTTTGGCATCTCGCAGCACAACAGGCACGTTGAGTTTGTGCAGGGTGCGGCGGGTTTTAACGCAGAAAGGGCAAGCCTTGAACTGATAAAGGGCAAGATTGGCAGCGCTTTGCTCGACAGCAGCCTGAGCTTGCGGGGTGCGTTTCATCTTGCGCGGACGGGTAATAAAGTCGAGAAAGATGATGATTTGGCCGAGGCCATTTCTGAGGGCTTTGATAAGCATTGCCGTTTAAAACCTGCGTTGAGTCAAACAAGGTGCGCAGCTTACCGGAGTTTTAGTGGCTTGGCCTGCGCAACTTTACGAGCGGCAAGCTCTGTATGCATGAGGTCCGCCAGGCCAGCCTTTGGCTTGCGAGCGTGGCTGCGCGGGCTTAACCTTCGCAGCCAAGCCCAAATCTTCAAAGTGTGCCCATGAAACCTGAAGACCTGTTGTTACTGGTGACCCGCGAAATGCCTTATGGCAAGTACAAGGGCCGGTTGTTCGCCGACTTGCCTGGCCATTACCTGAACTGGTTTGCCCGCGAAGGGTTTCCGAAGAACGAGACGGGGCGATTGCTTGAACTAATGCAGGAGATTGATCACAACGGTCTGTCTGGCTTGCTCGATCCCTTGCGTACCGGCCCACGCAAGAACTATCGCCAAAGCTGATTTGTTACGCGTTGTATCGGACTCAGATCATCCGGATGACCGAGACACCGACCAGTCTGGTGCCGGCAGGCAGTTCGTTGACACGCACAACCTCGGCCTCTGCTTGTAAGTCTTCAAAGCTGTCCAGCCCGGAGGCAATGTGCACCAACACGCGGTCGCCCAAGGCTAAAGCGCATTCGGTTTCGAGTTGCATGCCGGAGCTTGAGAGGTCGCGGCAAACGGCCGGGAACTCGTTATCGTTGAACACAAGGGTGGCGTTCGAGTTGAGGCGCATACGCAGGAAATCGCGCTTTTCGGTAAAATTACGTTCATCCTGAGACATAGGGCTATCCTCAAAGATAAGCTCGACTTGTTTGCAGTTGTTATAGCCTCCAGCTATTTGAGGTGTAAAGTCATATTCAGTGGATCTTTTGCGGATCGTCACACCCTTGAATCAGGAATCGGATGGGAGTACCGTCTGCGCCTTAATACGAACTGATAGCTCGCCTGAAAGGGTTGGTGATCAGTGTTTACGCCAACCCATCTCCGGCGTAGTTTGCCTGGATATCCCATGCACAAAACCAGTGCCACGCTGCTGATTATTGATGACGACGAAGTAGTGCGCGCAAGCCTTGCGGCCTACTTGGAAGACAGCGGCTTTAACGTTTTGCAAGCCAGTAACGGTCTACAAGGTCTGGAAGTCTTCCAGCGTGAGAACCCCGATCTGGTGATATGCGATCTACGTATGCCCCAAGTCGATGGACTTGAGCTGATCCGGCGCATCAATGCGCTTGAGGTCGAGGCTCCGGTCATCGTGGTTTCGGGTGCCGGTGTGATGGGCGATGTGGTCGAAGCGCTGCGCCTCGGTGCGGTGGATTACCTGATCAAGCCGTTGGAAGACCTGGCTGTTCTCGAGCACTCGATTCGCCGTGCGCTGGATCGGGTCAATCTGCGCCTGGAAAACAAACGTTACGGCGAGCAACTCGAGGTTGCCAACCGTGAGCTGCAGGCCAGCTTGCACTTGTTGCAGGAAGACCAGAATGCTGGTCGCCAGGTGCAGATGAACATGCTGCCGGAAACACCCTGGCAGGTTGCAGATTTGCAGTTCTCACACAGAATCATCCCGTCGCTGTATCTGTCGGGTGATTTCGTCGACTACTTTCGTGTTGATGAGCACCGTGTGGCATTCTATCTGGCTGACGTGTCTGGCCATGGCGCATCCTCGGCGTTCATCACCGTATTGCTCAAGTTCATGACCACGCGCCTGCTCTTCGAGTCGAAGCGCAATGGCACGTTGCCGAAGTTCAAACCGTCTGAAGTGCTTGGGCACATCAATCGCGGGCTCATCAATTGCAAGCTGGGCAAGCATGTGACCATGCTAGGCGGCGTGATTGATGAACAAACCAATCGCCTGACGTACAGCATTGGCGGGCATTTGCCGCTGCCGGTGATGTACAGCAATGGTGATGCACAATATCTGCAGGGGCGTGGCTTGCCGGTCGGTCTGTTTGATGAGGCCGAATATTCGGATCACGAGATCGAGTTGCCGCAATCGTTCAGCCTGACGCTGTTGTCTGACGGCATTCTCGATTTGTTGCCGGGCGACACTCTGCAGGAAAAAGAAACCCAACTGCCTCAGCTAGTTAGCTCGGCAGGCGGCTCTTTAGAGGGGTTGAGCACAGCTTTGGGGCTGGCCAACCTCGCTGATATGCCGGATGATATCGCATTGATGGTGTTATGCAGGAACCTTGCATGAATCCTGGGATCGGTCCCGGAAGAATCCAATTCGCTGAACTTGACGGCACATTTGTTCTTAAGTTCGTGGGAGAAGTGCGCCTGACGCTCTGTTCCGCGCTGGACTCGACCATTGAAAAAATCTTCACGGCGCTCAATTTTTCCGCGATCGTCATCGATCTGACGGAAACGCGCAGCATCGACAGCACTACCTTGGGCTTGCTGGCGAAGCTGTCGATATTGTCGCGGCAGAAGATCGGCCTGTTGCCCACGGTCGTCACCACGCACGCGGACATCACACGATTGCTGCAATCGATGGGTTTCGATCAGGTGTTCAACATCGTCGACCAACCGGTGCCGTGTCCGCAGGCATTAGACGATTTGCCGTCACAAGATCAGTCGGAAGAAGTGGTGCGGGCTAAAGTGCTGGAAGCGCACCGGATTCTGATGGGCCTTAACGAGTCCAATCGTGAAGCATTCCATGACCTGGTCAATGCGCTTGAGCATTCCTGAGTCTTGAAATTACAGCATGACGGGGCGCTTAGGCGCCCCGTTTGCGTTTAGCTGATCAGCAGTTTCTCGAGCTTTTCCTGATCGCGGGCGAACTGGCGAATGCCTTCGGCAAGCTTTTCAGTTGCCATCGGGTCTTCATTCATTGCCCAACGGAATTGGCTCTGGTTGAGGCTCTGACGGGCTTCGCCTTGCGCATTGACGTCGAGCTTGCGCTCAAGCTTGCCGTTGTCGTCAGCCAGCGATTGCAGCAGTTCAGGGCTGATGGTCAGGCGATCGCAACCGGCCAGTTGCTCGATCTGGCTGAGATTGCGGAAGCTCGCACCCATCACAACAGTCTTGTAGCCGTTGGCTTTGTAGTACTTGTAAATCCGGCTTACCGACTGCACGCCAGGATCTGCCGCGCCGACGTAATCGCAGCCTTCGGCTTTCTTGTACCAGTCGTAAATCCGCCCCACAAAAGGCGAGATTAAAAAGACCCCGGCATCCGCGCACGCTTGCGCCTGAGCAAAGGAGAACAGCAGCGTCAGGTTGGTCTGAATACCATCTTTCTCAAGCTGCTCGGCAGCGCGAATCCCTTCCCACGTCGAAGCGATTTTTATCAGTACGCGCTCGCGACCAATACCGGCCTGCTGATACAGATCAATCAGGCGGTGGGCACGCTCAAGCGTGGCCTCGGTGTCGAAAGACAGGCGCGCATCGACTTCGGTCGAAATACGGCCCGGAATAACCTTGAGAATTTCCTGGCCAACCGCCACACCAAAGCGGTCGCAAGCCATGCCCAGATCACCGTTGCTGGCGCTTACGGCATTCTTGAGCAATTCGCTATAGCGCGGCATGGCGGCAGCTTTAAGCAGCAGGGAAGGGTTGGTGGTCGCGTCTACCGGCTTTAACCGGACAATCGCGTCGAGATCGCCGGTGTCGGCGACCACGGTAGTGAACTGCTTGAGTTGATCCAGCTTGGAAGTCATGACAGTGCCTTGTCGTTGCAGATGCCATGACATTACCCGAGGGCGATTGCCGGCTCAATGTCCTTCGAGCAAAAGAGCCGCCTGATCAAACAGTTCCATGGGATTAGGAGCCTTGTGAATGTCCACCGAAAGCAATTGGCGGAAGCGCCGCGCACCCTTGAAACCTTGCGCCAAACCGAGCATATGACGAGTCACGTGGTGCATGGCCGCGCGCTCTTCCTGCAAATGCTGCTCGATATAGCTGCGCATGCTCAGCATCGCTTCATAGCGGCTGAGCACCGGCTTGTCGCAACCAAACAACTGTTGATCGACCTGCGCCAATAAATAAGGGTTGTGGTAAGCCTCGCGGCCGAGCATCACGCCATCAAAGGTTTCGAGGTGGGTCTTGCAGTCCTCAAGGGTCTTGATGCCGCCATTGAGAATGATCTCAAGGTCCGGGAAGTCCTGCTTGATCTGCGCAGCCACTTCATAACGCAGCGGCGGTACTTCGCGGTTCTCTTTCGGCGACAAACCCGAAAGAATCGCGATACGCGCATGCACAGTGAAACTCTCGCAACCCGCATCGCGTACCGTGCCGACAAAGTCACTCAGCTCTGCATAGCTGTCACGCCCATCAATGCCGATGCGATGCTTGACCGTGACCGGAATGCTCACCGCATCGCGCATCGCCTTCACGCAATCAGCCACTAATGCCGGATGCGCCATCAGGCAGGCGCCGATCATATTATTCTGCACCCGATCGCTCGGGCAGCCAACATTCAGATTCACCTCGTCATAACCCGCCGCCTCGGCAAGCTTGGCGCAGGCTGCCAAATCCGCAGGCGTGCTGCCGCCCAACTGCAATGCCAGCGGATACTCCGCCTCGTCATGGCGTAAAAACCGCGCCGTATCGCCATGCAGCAACGCCCCGGTGGTGACCATTTCGGTATACAGCAGCGCATTGCGCGAAAGCTGGCGCAAGAAGAACCGGCAATGACGGTCTGTCCAGTCCATCATAGGTGCAACGCTGAAGCGGCGGGACAGGGCCGGCGGCGTGGTTACTGGGGTTGAGGCTGATTCTGCGGGCATTTGAGTCGTCTGATTCTGTGGGGTTTTGGTCTGTGTGTGATCGTTTTCTCGTTCCTTGTACGACTTTTTAGCACCGCAACAAGGTCGTGTAGCACGGGTCGGTTTAAGTCACGATCACATCAAGGCTGCGAAAAGGCGGAGATGTTAGATGTACCGCGCAAGTCTGGATAAACAGCACCAGCCAGTATTCTATCAAGAAAGCCAAACCCATGACCGTAAAATCCCGGCACAACAATG
The DNA here is from genome assembly GCF_900682675.2 of Pseudomonas marincola. NCBI lineage: Bacteria > Pseudomonadati > Pseudomonadota > Gammaproteobacteria > Pseudomonadales > Pseudomonadaceae > Pseudomonas > Pseudomonas marincola. The sequence continues at coordinate 2,170,077 of NZ_LR215729.2, forward strand.
GCTCAAGCAACATACGTCAGCGCCAGCCGTCTCAGTCACGGCTCAGGGTGGGGCGTTTCTCCGGTTGTGTGCGCTGTTTTGGTTCCGAATGTCGCGTAAGCCGCTGTGAGTATCACTTAGTCGCTCTCTGCCAACAGCCCGCGAAGTCCCTGCTGGCGCGATGTCCGCGAAGATTCAGGGTGTTTGGCGCGCTACTTGCTAATCATCGGTGACACCTTCGCAATCACGCGAGTGGCAGCCAATGATCAACGGCGATCAGGCAGCTCAAAATAACCACTGCTGATTGCGATAAGTTGGGGCCATTGCGCCCGGTGTAACGCACAACTAACTAGGCAAAGAATTAACAGGCAAAGGCGCCTGGAGCTGAGAGGCTTCAGGCGTTTTTTTTTGCGTTGCGATACTGACACTTGGGGAAAATACATGTCCTATCTAGCTCCTGCTGAGTTCGTCACCAAGATGGTGGATTCCGGCGAATCGAAAATTTTCATGTCCACTCGCGACACCTTGATCCGCGCCTTTATGGCAGGTGCGATCCTGGCGCTGGCTGCCGTGTTTGCGATTACCATCACCGTGCAAACAGGTATGCCGCTGGTGGGCGCTATGTTGTTCCCGGTGGGTTTCGTGATGCTCTATCTGATGGGCTTTGATCTGCTCACCGGAGTGTTTGTATTGACGCCATTGGCATTGCTGGACCGTCGCCCGGGTGTGACGGTGAACGGTGTGCTGCGTAACTGGGGATTGGTATTCCTCGGTAATTTTGGCGGCGCATTGACGGTGGCAGTGATGATGGCTTTCGTCTTCACCTATGGCTTCTCTGCGAGCCCGGGCGTTATCGGTGAGAAGATCTCGCACATCGGTGAGGCGCGTACATTGGGCTATGCCGAGTACGGTCTGGCGGGCTGGATGACGATTTTCTTGCGCGGCATGCTGTGCAACTGGATGGTTTCGATGGGCGTGGTTGGCGCGATGATTTCGACCACTGTCAGCGGTAAAACCATCGCCATGTGGATGCCGATCATGCTGTTTTTCTACATGGGGTTTGAGCACTCAGTAGTGAACATGTTCCTGTTCCCGTCGGCGATGATTATGGGCGGTAATTTCTCGGTCATGGATTACATGCTTTGGAACGAGATCCCGACTGCATTGGGTAATCTGGTGGGCGGTTTAGCCTTCACCGGCCTGACGCTTTACACCACCCATGTGAAGACGGCGCCGAAGCGTACGTTCAGCTAAATGCAATCACGGTCCGGCAGCTAATCTGTCGGGCCGTGTCAGGAGCGACATGGCCAGCCAGCTCAAGGTGACCGTAGGGCAGCACTCCGACAAGGGACGCAAGGCTGCCAATCAGGACTTTCATGGGGTTTATATCCCGCAGGAACCGCAGCTTACGGCCAAAGGTATCGCCATTGCCTTGGCTGATGGCATAAGCAGTAGCGCGGTGAGCCACATTGCCAGTGAGTCGGCGGTGGGCAGTTTTCTTGGCGATTATTTCTGCACCTCTGATGCGTGGTCAGTGAAGAAGTCCGCGCAGCGGGTGTTGATGGCGACCAACTCGTGGTTGTACGCACAAACCCGTCAGAGCCAGTTCCGCTATGACCTCGACCGAGGCTACGTTTGCACGCTCAGCGCGATGGTTATCAAGTCGACGACCGCGCATATTTTCCATGCGGGCGACACGCGAATCTACCGATTACGTGATGGCCGCTTGGAGCAATTGACCGAAGACCATCGGCTTTGGGTATCGCAAGACAAAAGCTATCTAAGCCGTGCGATGGGTATCAATACTCACCTTGAGCTCGATTACCGTACGTTTCAGGTGGAGCAGGGCGACTGCTTTTTGTTTGCCACCGACGGCGTTTACGAATTCGCCAGCGATGCGCGCATGGTTGAGTTGATTACGACGCAGAATACTGACCTCGATGGTGCCGCCCGGGCGATTGTCGAACATGCCTATGCACAAGGCAGTGATGACAATCTCACCGTGCAGATTGTTCGAGTCGACAGCTTGCCGCTGCACGAGGCGAGTGAGTTGCAGCAGCAAGTTGCTGAACTGGCATTCGCCCCGTTGCTGCACCCACGCATGGAGTTTGAAGGCTTTCGGGTAATTCGCGAATTGCACGCCAGCAGCCGCAGCCATCTTTACCTGGCTGACGATATCGACAGCGCCGCGCAGGTGGTACTGAAAATTCCATCGGTTGACCTGCAGCATGATTTACAGCATCTGGAGCGTTTGCTGAGCGAGGAGTGGGTCGCGAGGCGTATCGACAGCCCGCATGTGCTCAAAGCGCCCGTGCCAACCCGTAAACGCAACTTTCTCTACAGCGTCAGTGAATACATTGAGGGGCAGACGTTGCGTCAGTGGATTATCGACCATCCACAAGCGCCGCTGGAGAAAGTACGCAGCATGGCCGAGCAGATTGGCAAAGGCTTGCAGGCATTCCATCGCCTGGAAATGCTCCATCAGGACTTGCGCCCCGACAACATCATGATTGATGCCAGCGGTACGTTGAAACTGATCGATTTTGGTTCTGCGCAGGTCGCCGGGCTGGTTGAAATCACCGCGCCATTTGCGCGCAACCAACTGCTGGGCACCGCGCAATACACCGCACCCGAATATTTTCTGGGTGAGGCGGGCTCGCCACGCTCCGATCAATTCTCGCTGGCGGTCATCATTTACCAAATGCTCAGCGGGCGCTTGCCGTATGGCGCTGAAGTGGCCAAGTGCAAAAGCCGTACAGCGCAGAATCGCCTGGTCTATCAGCCGTTGCGTGACAACGACCGTGAGCTTCCCGTGTGGATTGATGATGTGCTGCGCAAGGCGCTGCAACCCGATCCGTTAAAGCGTTATGCCGCGCTCTCGGAATTTATTTTCGAGCTGCGTCAGCCCAATCAGTCGCTGCTCAAGAAGCACCGCCCACCGTTGCTTGAGCGAAATCCCCTGATGTTCTGGAAGGGACTTTCCGCGATTCTGGGCGCCGTGATTATCTGGCTGTTAAGCACCGGCTCTTAACATCCTTAACACTCGAATGCTCAGCGCTTGGGTTTGGCATCAGCGCGGTGCAATTTTCATTCAAGGTGCACCAATTGAGTTCCAAACCCGTTCTGCGGATGACTGCTGAGTTGGTTATATGCGCAGCGCAGGCGCATAAACCAGCCATTTCAGCTATCTGGCATAGGCCTTGCTAATACTCAATCAGTGCTCTCTCTTTTGAGGGCAGCCCAATCGGTCAATGGCGATCGAGCGTTCTGTAAAGAACAAGGGCACAGACGGTGAACTCGGCATGGCGGCCGCAGTAATACCGCAAACGAACAGGCAATGGCGCCTGGGACCGTGAGGTTCCAGGCGCCTTTTTTTTGCTTTTGAAAATGTGATCAGCTCGAACGGGTGCTCTATGAACTCCACTGTCGCAACCACAAATAATCTGCCAACGCTGATCGTTATCGGCAATGGCATGGTCGGTCACCACTGCGTAGAGCAGCTGATTGAGCGCGGCGCGTTGGCTCAGTACCAGATTCAGGTATTCAGCGAAGAGCCGCTGCGCGCATACGACCGTGTGCACCTCTCCGAGTACTTTGGCGGGCGTGACGCCGAGTCGTTGGCACTCAGCGGCGCTGAACTGTATCAACAGCCGGGCGTTACGTTGCATCTGGGGATTCCCGTGCTGGAGATTGATCGCGAGCGCTGTGAGGTGATCACTGCCCAAGGCTGTTTTAGCTTCGACAAGTTGGTGCTGGCGACAGGCTCTTACCCGTTCGTGCCGCCTATTGAAGGCGCTGAAGGACATTCGCGCTTGGTGTATCGCACACTGGCGGATCTCGACACTATTCGCTTGGCGGCCAAGCAGGCGACTCGTGGGGTAGTGGTCGGTGGCGGATTGCTGGGTTTAGAGGCAGCCAATGCGCTGAAGTCGCTGGGCCTTGAAGCGCACGTTGTCGAGTTCGCGCCACGCTTGATGCCGGTGCAACTGGATGATCACGGCGGCTTAGCACTGAAAGCTCAAATAGAAGCGCTGGGCGTCAGCGTGCATTTGTCGCGGGCTACCCAGTCAATCAGCGCCGGACGCGAATTCCGCTATCGCATGAACTTCAGCGGTGATGAGTTCCTCGAAACCGACCTGATTGTCTTCTCTGCTGGTATTCGTCCGCAGGATGCATTGGCCCGGCAATGCAATCTGGAGCTCGGGCCTCGCGGTGGGGTGGCGATCGACAGCCAGTGCCGCACTAACGATCCGAACATTTATGCCATTGGTGAGTGCGCTGCCTGGAACGGCGGAGTGTTCGGTTTGGTCGCGCCGGGCTACCAAATGGCCCGTGCAGTTGCCGCACAAATATGCGGTGAAGACAGCGAACCATTCATGGGCGCCGATATGTCGACAAAGCTTAAATTGCTTGGCGTCGACGTCGGTTCTATCGGCGATGCACACGGCGCCACTGCCGGTTCACGCAGCTATCGCTTCATCGACGAAGCCACTGCCAGCTATCGCCGCTTAGTGGTTTCGGCTGATGGCAAACATGCCATCGGTGCGGTGCTGGTGGGTGACAACAGCTATTACGACACCCTGTTGCAGTACGTACAAAACGACATCAAATTACCGGCAGATCCGTCTTGCCTGATCTTGCCGCAAGGCGAAGGCGCGCCGGCATTAGGGGCTGATGCACTACCTGCGACGGCGACCATTTGCTCGTGCCATAACGTCAGCAAAGCGGCTGTGTGTGCAGCTATCGATGGCGGTTGCAGCGACCTTGCCGGTCTTAAATCATGCACCAAAGCTGCAACGGGTTGTGGCGGTTGTTCGGCACTGCTCAAGCAGGTCTTTGAACATGAGCTGACTGCGCGCGGCGTGGTGGTCGACAAAAGCTTGTGTGAGCATTTCGCCTATACCCGCCAAGAGCTGTACGCGATTGTTCGGGTCGAGGGCATTGAAAGCTTTGAAGAGCTGCTGGCCAAGCATGGCAAGGGTCATCTCGGTTGCGATATCTGCAAACCCGCGGTGGGCTCAGTGCTGGCATCCTGCTGGAACCGCTCGATTACCGATCCGTCGCTGGTGCCGTTACAAGACACTAACGACACCTTCATGGCCAACATGCAGAAGAACGGCACCTACTCGGTGGTGCCGCGCATTCCAGGGGGTGAAATTACCCCTGATGGGCTCATCGCCATTGGCGCTGTGGCGAAAAAATACGACCTCTACACCAAGATCACTGGCGGCCAGCGTATCGATCTGTTCGGTGCGCAGCTACACGAGCTGCCCGATATCTGGAGTGAGCTGATTGCCGCAGGCTTCGAGACAGGGCACGCCTACGGCAAATCGCTGCGTACGGTGAAATCGTGTGTCGGCAGTAATTGGTGCCGCTACGGCGTGCAAGACAGTGTCGGCATGGCGCTGCGCCTTGAAGATCGCTACAAAGGTTTGCGCTCACCGCACAAGATCAAGTTTGCAGTTTCGGGCTGTACCCGCGAATGCGCGGAAGCGCAAAGCAAAGACGTCGGCGTGATTGCCACTGAGAACGGCTGGAACCTCTACGTCAGTGGTAATGGCGGTATGCGTCCACGGCATGCCGAGCTGTTTGCGACAGATCTGGATGACGCCACGCTCATCCGTTACATCGATCGCTTCTTGATGTTCTACGTGCAGACTGCCGACCGCCTGCAGCGTACCTCGGTGTGGCGCGAGTCGTTGGAGGGCGGGCTGGATTATCTCAAGGCGGTGATTATCGATGACAGCCTGGGGCTTGCGGCTGAACTGGAAGCGCAGATGCAATTAGTCGTCGACCGTTATGAGTGCGAGTGGAAAAACGCCCTCAACGACCCCGAGAAACTCAAACGCTTCCGGACTTTCGTCAACGACAAACGCAGCGATCCGGACATCCACTTCGTTAAAGAACGCCAGCAACGCCGGCCAGTACGCGACGCCGAACTTTCCCTGATCCCGTTATATGAGGAGGTGGTTTGATGAGCCCATCAAGTGCAACCCTGCTTGAGCAACAACAGACCCTGCAATGGCAATCGCTGTGCAGCCGTGCTGATCTGGTCGCCAACTCTGGTGTGGTGGCATGGGTTGATGGCGCCCAAATTGCGCTGATCTACCTGCCCGGCGAGGAGAGCGGTAAACAGCTTTACGCCATTGATAATCGCGACCCCAAGTCAGGCGCTAACGTAATAGGTCGCGGAATCGTCGGCAATTTGGCCGGTGATCTGGTGATCGCGGCGCCGCTCTACAAACAACATTTTCGCTTAGAAGATGGCACGTGCCTGGAATACCCAGAGCAACAACTGCGCACATGGCCGGTGCGGTTGCAGGGCGAGCGTGTAGAAATAGGGGTCAGTGAACAGGGCTCGTTATGAGCTCGCATTGCTGGTCTGAGGGTGATTAGCGAAGACAACAGATTGGGACTGCCGAGATCCCTTCCAAATATAGGCCGATGGTGATGCGTTCATCACCATCGGCCTCAAAATTTTCGTGTTAGGTATCTGCTGTTTTTTTGATTTGCGTATTGTTATGTTATAACGTGATAATACGTTTGGCAGATGAATGTCACGCTCCCATACACCAAGCGCACTTGAACCGCTCGCACAAACACCCACCGATGCAGCAACCCGAATACTGATGGAGTTCAAAACATGAAAAACCGCCTTCCTGTCACCGTGTTGTCCGGCTTTCTTGGGGCAGGAAAAAGCACGTTGCTCAACGCCATTTTGAAGAACCGACAGAATTTGAAGGTGGCGGTAATCGTCAACGATATGAGCGAAATCAATATTGATGGCAGCGAGGTTCAGCGCGATGTCAGCCTCAATCGTGCCGAAGAAAAACTGGTGGAAATGAGTAACGGCTGCATCTGCTGCACCTTGCGTGAAGACCTGTTGGAAGAAGTAGGGCGGCTCGCCCGCGAAGGCCGCTTTGACTACTTGCTGATTGAGTCCACCGGTATTTCTGAGCCGCTTCCTGTGGCGGAAACCTTTACCTTTCGCGGTGAAGACGGCCTGAGTCTGGCTGATCTCGCGCGTCTGGATACCATGGTCACGGTGGTCGACGGGATTAATTTTCTGCGGGACTTTCATGAGGCTGAGAGCCTTGCCAGCCGCGGCGAAACCCTTGGTGATGAGGATGAACGTTCGATCACCGATCTGCTGATCGAGCAGGTCGAGTTTGCCGATGTGCTGTTGGTGAGCAAGGCAGACTTGATCAGCAGTCATGAACGCGATGAGTTGATGGCTATTCTGCGGGGGCTCAATACCCATGCCGAAATTGTGCCGATGGTGATGGGCGCAGTGCCGCTGGAAAAAATCCTCAACACGGGGCGATTTGACTTTGAACGTGCCGCTCAGGCCCCGGGTTGGCTCAAGGAGTTGCGCGGCGAGCACGTGCCGGAAACGCAGGAATATGGCATCGCCTCTGGTGCCTACAGGGCGCGCCGGCCGCTGCATCCCCAGCGCTTTTTCAACTTCATTAACCGTGAATGGACCAATGGCCGCCTGCTTCGCTCCAAGGGTTTTTTCTGGTTGGCGAGCAAGTACCGCGAGGCCGGCAGTTGGTCGCAGGCGGGTGGGTTGATGCGCCACGGTTTTGCTGGGCGCTGGTGGCGCTTTGTGCCGCAAGATCAATGGCCGCAGGATGAGCAAGGCTTACAAATAATTAAGAAGCACTGGCAGGAAGAGGTCGGCGACTGTCGTCAGGAATTGGTCTTTATCGGCCAGAACATCGACTTCACGCGGCTGACTGCAGAACTGGATGCCTGCTTGTTGGATGATCAGGAAATGGCTCTGGGTGCTGCTGCCTGGCAAGCACTGCCAGACCCATTCGGCCCATGGACCGAGCAGGAAGTCGCCTGATGCTGGCTCTGAATATCAAACACGCTGTGCAACAGGTTATCGGCGAGCGTGCAGATGTTTTGGCACAGGTGCTCAGAGAGCAAGTTAACTTGGCCGTTTGGCAACGGCAGTTACCGGTGCACATTACCGATTGCGCAGCAAATGTCGTCGCCCATGATCGAACCTTAGCTGAATCGATCACGCTCGAACTTAGTGATGCAGACGAGCAACCCGACCTTACAGGTTTGCTCGCGCGATATAGTCATTTACCCGGCCATGAGGCTTTGGTTGGTGATGTGCGCTCGCTGATCAGTGCTTTTGTCTGCCTGGTCGACGCAAAGCGCATTGGTGTGCGCATGCGGGTATTGGACAAAGCCATGTGCCCGCGCTTTCACGTCGACCATGTGCCGCTCAGGCTGATTACTTGTTACGCCGGGCTGGGCAGTGAATGGTTGTCAGAGGATGCAATGGACCGCCGATTGCTCGGCCAGCCAGCTGCGGAGCCAGTAGATGACGGGTTGATCAATCGCGCTCAAACGGGCCATGTGTTACTGGCCAAGGGAGAGCGTTGGGTGGGTAATGAGGGGCAGGGTTTGATCCACCGCTCACCGCAGGCTTCTAACGGTGTGCCCCGGCTGTTACTGACGCTGGACTGGCTGGCGTGAGTGACGCTCAGATTGCGCGATGGGCTTACGTCGATAATTAGCCAGTTGGTATGTGAGGTTTGCAGGGGCATTTCAGCGCCCCTGCAAACGGATCATGCAGCGATTGTTAGTGTTCAGCCCTTCAGGTATTCAGCACTGTTAACCACGTTCGCATAGGCGAACGCCAGGCCTGCCATGAACGCGGCGTGCACGTCCGGGGCCGGTACTTTACGGCCTGCAAATTCCAGGTCGAGGGTGGTGCAGGCATCTTCTACAACTGTCACCGGGTAGCCAAAGTCAGCTGCCGCACGCACGGTGGCATCGATGCACATGTGGCTCATTGCGCCGACCACTGTGAGCGTGTCGATGGCGTGCGCCTGCAGGATCGACTTGAGTTCGGTTTCACGAAATGAGTTGGGGAAATTTTTGACAATCACCGGCTCATCATCCTGCGCCGCCATTGCTTCGATGAACTGAACCGCTGGCGTGTTTTTAGTGAACAGCGGGGCATCAGGTTCAGCCGATTCATGCCTGATGTTAATGATCAGATCACCGGCTTTACGCGCCTTGGTTACGACCGCCTGTGCAGTGCTGATGGTTTGCTCGATGCGGTGCAAAGGCAGGTTGCCGGTTGGCAGGTATTCGTTTTGCAGGTCGACGACAATAACTGCGTGCTTGCTCATGCTTCACTCCAGCGATATTGAATGGATGACGGTTCCATTCTCACGGGGATGCGCTAGAGTATCGAGTGGCCATATCGACATAATTCGGGTACAAAACGACACATGACAACCATGCAGCCAATCGAAATCGGTGTAGTTTTATACCCGTCAGCGCAGCAGGCGGCCGTGCTTGGCGTGACTGATTTACTGCTGATGGCAGGAGGAATTGCGACTGAACATGCAGGCCTCGAGCACAATCCCGTACGTGTAACGCACTGGCAGGCTAGCTCTGAGAAAACGCCACCCGTGCGGGTGTTCGACAGCTCGCCAGACTTGCCCTGCGAGCTGGCCGTGGTGATTGTGCCGCCAAAGCTCGGTGATCCGATTGCTCCACACCGCGTTGCTTCGACCGTTACATGGCTGCAAGGCGTGCATGCCAATGGCGGCATCCTGGCCTCTGTTTGTGCAGGTACTTTTGTACTGGCCGAAACCGGGCTGCTTAACCAACGCACGGTTACCGCGCACTGGGCACTAGCCGAGTCGTTCGAGGCGCGTTTTCCGGATATTTGCGTAGACACCGACCAACTATTGATCGATGACGTAGACATCATCACCAGCAGCGGCCTGATGAGCTGGACAGATTTGGGCCTGCGGTTGGTCGAACGTTTTCTCGGGCCGAATGTGATGCTGCAGACCGCGCAAGTGTTGCTGATTGATGTGCCGGGAAGGGAGCAGCGCTACTACAGCATGTTTGCGCCGCGACTGGCGCATGGCGACAGTGCCATCCTTAAAGTCCAGCACTGGCTGCAAACGGTAGAAGGCAAGGATGTGTCGCTTGCCCAGCTGGCATCATTGGCCAACCTCGAAGAGCGCACGTTCTTGCGGCGCTTTCAAAAAGCCACCGGCATGACTTCATCAGAATATTGCCAGCAACTCAGGGTCAGCAAGGCGCGATCAGCGCTACAACTGGGCCACCTGTCGGTGGAGCGCGTGGCCTGGGCCGTTGGCTACTCCGACCCCAGTGCCTTTCGTAAGGTTTTTACGCGCATTGTCGGGCTGTCACCCAGTGAATATCGGAGCCGCTTCAAACCGCAACCGGCTTAGTTAAAGCGGGCTGATCGTCACTGAAACTCGCCATGCTCCAACAGAAAAGCCATGCCGTCGGCGATGTCTTTGCGCAACGCCTCAGCGGCTGCATCACCATCGCCACGGCCGAGTGCTTCGACGATTTCCTCGTGGTAATCGATGTCGAGAATGGCCTCCAGATTGCCCGCGTAACTGCTGCCAAACTGGCGTAGAAACGGGCCGACTTGCAGCCATAATGTCTCGATCAGAAAGATCAACGACTCTGAATGGCAGGCGCGATAGATCATGAATTTGAATTCGTAATTGCGCAGCAGGTAATCGTCGATGTCCTTGTTCTTGGCCGCTTGCGTCAGGGCAGAGGAGGCGTTTTGAATGGCCTTTAGCTCAGCCTTTTTAAACGCATCGGCTGCCGCCCGCGCCGCTGCAACTTCACACACTAATCGCGTGCTCATCAGGTCGGCAAAGCGCTGACGAGTCATGACTGGCAACGTAAGCGAGCCATTGGGTAATTGGTCCAGCGCCTTGAGCGATTGCAGCTTCATCAGCGCGGCGCGAACCGGCATGTCGCTGGTGCCCAACTCATGGGCAATCTTGCGTGAAGTGAGTTTTTGACCGGGCTTGATCTGGCCCGACATCAGCGCATGCGTCAGCCGTTGATAGACGACTTCATGGAGCGGGGCCACTTCAATGGTTTCAAGGCCTATCGGGCTTTTATCTTTCACGTGTTCTCCATGTGAGGACTCTGCGGTGGTGCTCGCCAAACAGTTCTACAAGCTTGTGCGCCTGTGGAATCTTATTCTGCAGCGGCACGTCGGGCCAGAAAAAATTGGCACATTGATGACGCCAAACCCGGCGGTATCACGTCAGAAGGGCGCTTGAACGCCGATTTTTCCGCAAAAGTCAGCCGCAGCAGGGCACAAAAATATATCTATTCGATGGGCTTGCGAAATCTCTCGTTAAGCCTATATCGTGTGATCTGCGATCGCAAAAAATTATGGAATTTATTGCTGTATGCATCCAGCGCAGACATCAGGCGTTACCCAGCGCGATATCGATCAGGCCGTGCAGCTTTATGCCAAGGCGCTGCAGATGGCGATGCCGGAACTGGATGCGTTGTCGGCGGGCTCATAGGCCTGAATCGGCTGCGATCTACGCCGCATAAATGATCAAGAAAAGCCGCTGGCCGGCTAAGCCTGGCAGCGGTGAACACTCAGTTACAAAGCCGCGACTTAATTTTTCCCGGTTGACCGACCGCAGCGTCGCAACCCAATAACAGCAGGGCCTTCGTGCCCAAGCAATAGAGAGGAAATCATGAGCTTGTCGAAACAAACCCTGGCATTGCAACACACCGATGCGCAGCATCACCTGCACCCGTTTACCAATTCCCGCGAGCTGAATGACCGTGGCGTGCGCGTGATCAGCTCGGCCAAAGGGGTGTATCTCACCGACACCGAAGGCAACCAGTTGCTTGATGGCATGAGCGGGCTGTGGTGTGTGTCCGTTGGGCATGGTCGTCAGGAGATTATTGACGCGGTGTCCCGTCAGCTCAGCGAACTGACGTTCTACAACACCTTCTTCAATACCTCGCACCCGCCGGTTATCGAGTTGTCGCGCAAGTTGGCAGCAGTCACGCCAGCGCAGTTCAACCACTTTTTCTATACCGGTTCCGGCTCTGAATCCAACGACACGATTTTCCGCCTGGCCCGCTATTTTTGGGAGCTGCAAGGCAAGCCCGAGAAACGCATCATGGTGGGTCGCACCAATGGCTATCACGGCTCTACAGTCGCGGCGGCCTCATTGGGCGGCTTTGGCGGTATGCACGCACAGGGCGGCATGCTGATTCCCGATGTGGTGCACGCGCCGCAACCGTTCTGGTGGGCGAATGGCGGCGACATGATCCCGGAAGCCTTCGGCCTGCATGTGGCACAACAAACCCTCGACATGATCGACGAAATCGGTGCCGACAAAGTCGCCGCGATGATTGCCGAGCCAATTCAGGGCGCTGGCGGGGTCATCATTCCACCTTCTACCTACTGGCCGGCACTCTCTGCGGGCCTCAAAGCGCGTGACATTCTGCTGATTTCCGATGAGGTTATCTGCGGCTTCGGGCGCACAGGTGAGTGGTTTGGTTGCGAGCTGATGGGCACCGAGCCCGATTTCATGACCATGGCCAAGGGCATCACCTCGGGCTATGTGCCCATGGGCGCTGTCGCCGTGTCCGATCGCATCGCCCAAGTGTTGCTTGAGCGCGGCGATGAGTTTGCCCACGGTTTTACCTATTCCGGCCACCCGGCTGCGTGCGCGGCGGCGATTGCCAACCTTGAGATTCTTGAGTCAGAGCAAATGGTCACGCGCGTGCGCGATGACATAGGCCCTTATCTGCAGCAGAAATGGCAAGCACTGGCTGAGCATCCGATGGTGGGTGAAGCGGTTATGGCCGGCCTGATTGGCGCCTTTCAGTTCACCTCGAACAAGGCCAAACGCAGCAGCTTCCCGGCCGAGGCCAGGATCGGCATGATCGCCCGTGAGCACTCGTTCAACAATGGCCTGGTCATGCGCGCGGTTGGCGATCGGATGGTCATCGCGCCGCCGTTCAGCCTGACGCACACCGAAGCCGATGAGCTGATCGCCAAGACGCAAAAAGTCATTGAGCTGACCTATGCTCACGCCCGTAATCTGGGTTTGATTGACTAACTCCCTGCCCACTATTGGTCGCCGATATGAATGCTAAATCGCCCTCAGGGGCCACGATGGAAGAGTTGAATCAGTTTCTGGCCAAGTATCCGGACGTTAAAGGCGTCGACATTGTCATGACCGATTGCCACGGCATCGGGCGTGGCAAGACCATTCGCCGGCATGAGCTGGAGTCGCTGTATGAGTCGGGACGCGCCATGCCGACCTCGCTGTTTGGACAGGATGTTGCGGGCGATGACGTCGACTGTTCACTGGTATTGCACGATGGCGGTGGCGACAAACGCTGTTGGCCAGTGCCGGGAACGCTCGGTTTGCAACCCCATTCAGGGCGGGGCGTGGTGCTGGTGAGCATGTACAACGCCGATGGCACGCCCTTTAATGCCGATCCGCGTGCAGTTCTAGTCCGGCAGGTCGAGGCCGCCAATAAGGCCGGCTACTCACCCATGGGCGCGTTTGAGCTTGAGTTTTACCTGATCGACAAAGAACGAGATGCCAACGGACGGTATCAGCCGGCGCGCTATTTGCTGTCGGGCCGTCGTTCGCGCAATCGCAACACCATGGCGGTTGATGAGCTGGATGAAATGTCACCCTTGTTCGAGATGATCTACGCCGGTGCCGAGCATCTGGGCATTCCCATGGAGTCAGTTATTTCGGAATACGCGGTGGGTCAGTACGAGCTGACCATCCGCTACCGGGACCTGCTGCGCGCCGCGGATGATGTGATATTGGCCAAGCGCCTGATTCGCTCGGTGGCCCGTCGCTTCGGGGTGGAGGCCTGCTTCATGGCCAAGCCATTCGGGCAGGAAGCGGGTTCGGGTATGCACCTGCATCTGTCATTGAACGATGAAGGCGGCAGCAACTTGTACGCTGATCAGCCTTGCGGTGAATTGAGCCCGCTGATGCTGCAGTCCATCGGTGGCATCCGCAAAACAGTCGGCGACACGGCGCTGATTCTGGCGCCGTTCCTCAACTCGTGGCGGCGGTTTGCCTCGGCGGTCTACTCGCCAGCATCGGATACCTGGGGCTTTGAAAACCGCACAGTGGCATTGCGCGTACCTGACGGTTCAGCCCAGACCCGTCACTTCGAACACCGCGTAGCCGGCGTTGATGCCAACGCTTATCTGGTGGCCGCAGTGACATTAGCCGGGGCCATGCAAGGTATTCGCGAAGAAACCGATCCGGGCCCTGCGGTAGAGGGCAATGGCTACAGCAAGGAGCATGTGGCGGATTTGCCGACCAGCTGGAAAGGCGCAATTGATCGCTTTGAGCAATCCGCTTTCATGCAAGAGGTATTCGGGCAGTGTTTGCACGAGTCGTTTGTAGCGATTAAACGGGCCGAGTTGCAACGCCTGGAGCTGGACATATCTGAAGCCGAGTGGGACCTTTACGGGTTTGTGGTGTAAGCCCTAATTGCTGCCCCTCGCCAAACAGCAAGGCTGCTTTGGCGAGGGGCAGGCCGCTGCGTTTGCTTAGATCTGCCAAGTTTCGAACACAGTTTATTGCTCTTGCGGATTCTCGTGCAGCCTTGATTCAGCCATCACTGAATGATTTTGAGCCCGTCCCTCGGCGCGGAGCCGAAGAGGTGTGCGTAGCGCAATGTGGCATTGGCGTGCTCACGCATGATCATTTCGGCACGTGCGCCCTGGCCGCTTAACAGCGCATCTACGACGGTGTGATGTTGCATATGGGCAAAGTTGAAGCGGCGGTACTCCAGAGCCAGGTCGTTGCGGTCGACGGCTAATGAGCTGACGGACGCGAAGGGTAGGTGCTCATTGCGGGCAAGCGCCTCGGCGATGGCCATGTTATTGCTGGCGTCGATAATTGCCTGATGAAAGCGCTTATTGATGTCGTGATATTCAGCCAGATCCTCCTCGCAGACGTAGCCCTTGGCGAACAACTGATCGCCTTGTTCAAGGCAGGACAGCAACACCTCGCGAATCCCGGTTGGTATCCCGCGTTCTGCTGCCTGGCGCGCGGCCAGCCCTTCGAGAACGCCACGCACTTCAACCGCTCCGGCAAGATCATCGGCGGTCATCTGTTTAACCGTGAAGCCACGGGCGCCGAGCCGAATCAGCAGGCCTTCCTGTTCCAAAGCGCGAAAAGCCATGCGCACAGGCATCCGCGACACGCCCAGCCGTTCGGCTGTGGGAATCTCTGCGAGCCGCTCACCGGCAGGGAACTCGCCGTCGATGATCATCTTGCGTAACAGGTTGAGAACGCGCTGGCCTGAACCGCTCATTAAAGCCTCTATTGGATCCAATTAGATTTATAGGTTGCCAATGTACTCTTGAACCAGTCCCTGATTCCAGTGTTGGATTCGGCGGGTTATTAGAGCTTATTGTGTTCGTTAATCGCACGTTCGCTGGATCCAATGGCTAGATTAAGCTCAGTGTTATGAGTAGATTTTGCTCAAGATGGATCCATTGATAACAGTAAGCGAGATCTGAGCATGTTCCCGAAAAACGCCTGGTACGTTGCCTGCACCCCGGATGAAATTGCGGATAAGCCTTTGGGGCGCAAAGTCTGTAACGAGAGCATTGTGTTCTACCGTGGCCACGAAGGCCGGGTCGCGGCCGTTGAGGATTTCTGCCCGCATCGTGGAGCGCCGTTGTCCCTTGGTTATGTGCAGAACGGTCAACTGGTGTGCGGCTACCACGGGCTGGTGATGGAATGTAATGGCAAGGTGGCTGCCATGCCGAATCAGCGTGTGCAGGGTTTTCCGGCAATTCGCAGTTTCCCGGTAGAGGAGCGTTATGGCTTTATCTGGGTGTGGCCGGGTGATCCCAAGCAAGCCAGTGCCGACCTGATTCCTCATCTTGAATGGGCTCAGAATCCTGAGTGGGCGTACGGCGGTGGCTTGTTCCACATCAATTGCGATTATCGGCTGATGGTCGACAACCTCATGGATCTGACCCATGAAACCTATGTGCATGCTTCCAGCATTGGTCAGAAAGAGATCGATGAAGCGCCGGTGACCACTAAAGTTGACGGCCAGAACGTGATAACCAGTCGCTTCATGGAAGGTGTCATGCCGCCACCGTTCTGGCGTGCGGCATTGCGCGGTAATGGTTTGGCCGATGATGTGCCGGTGGACCGCTGGCAGATCTGCCGCTTCTCACCACCAAGCCATGTAATGATTGAAGTGGGTGTAGCGCATGCGGGCAACGGCGGTTATGACGCCGCGCCAGAGCACAAGGCCGGCAGTATCGTGGTGGATTTCATTACCCCGGAGACCGACACATCCATCTGGTATTTCTGGGGCATGGCGCGCAACTTCAAGGCGCAAGATGCTGAGTTGACCGAGACCATTCGCGCGGGCCAAGGCAAGATCTTCTCGGAGGATCTGGAAATGCTCGAACGTCAGCAACGCAACTTGTTGGCGCATCCCGAACGCAATCTGCTCAAACTCAATATTGATGCTGGCGGAGTGCAGTCGCGCCGAATTATCGAACGCATCATTGCAGCAGAAAAACAGGCGGATGATGCAGTTATCGCCCGGAGTGCATCGTGATGGACGTATTGATCTCGGCCATGCGCCTAGTCGCCAGAGACATTGTCAGCGTTGAGTTGGTTAATCCTGATGGCAGTGACTTGCCAGCATTTGCTGCCGGTTCGCACATCGATGTGCACCTACCCAACGGGCTGGTCCGTCAGTACTCGCTGTTCAATAATCCGCAAGAGCGCAATCGTTACTGTATTGCTGTCCTCAAAGACCCTGCCTCGCGAGGTGGCTCGAGCGCTGTGCACGAAGCGCTGCGCGTCGGCCAGAGAATAGGGATCAGCGAGCCACGCAATCTGTTTGCGCTGGATGAAAGCGCACCGCGAAGTGTGTTGTTCGCCGGGGGGATTGGTATCACGCCGATCTTCTGCATGGCGCAACGCCTGGCTTCAAATGGGGCTGCGTTCGAACTGCACTATTCGAGTCGCTCTGCGCAGCAAGCGGCGTTTGTTAGACGCCTGCAGCAACTCGAATTTGCCGCCAATGTTCATGTTCACCTTGATGATGGCGATGAGCAACAACGGCTCGACATTACAGCTGTTCTGGCCAGGCAATGCACGCAAACCCACTTGTACGTCTGCGGGCCAACGGGCTACATGGACTTTGTACTTGAGAGTGCGCGAGCATTGAGCTGGTCGGAAAATCGCCTGCACCGCGAATACTTCAGCGCTGCGCCTACAGTTACGGCTGATGACACTAGTTTTGAAGTCCGGTTGAACAGCAGCGGTCTGGTGTTGCAAATTCCGGCAGACAAAACGGCGGTACAAGTTCTCGATGAAGCTGGCGTGATCATTCCTGTGTCGTGCGAGCAGGGCATATGCGGCACTTGCCTGACTCGCGTGATCGACGGCCAGCCCGACCACCGGGATGCCTTTATGACACCCGCTGAACACGCCCTGAACGACCAGTTCACACCCTGCTGCTCACGGGCTAAAAGTGCTTGTCTGGTGTTGGATATTTAGGCGAACGTCGGCAATCGTCTGAAAAGCAGAGACTTTTCGTGCGATCCATATAACATGCGTTTCTGAAATTAGGAGGGCATTCTCAAGTCTGAAATCGACTCAAGAAAAGTCTGCCTGAGTGCAGGCTTTTTGCTTTTATTGCAGCGACTTACCGGTGGTCGTTTTCTCACAAATTGATGCAGTCGATTTGCAGAAAACACTGGCGGAGTGAATCTCGGATGGCGTAAAAGGCGGGCTCGATATTCGCGACTCGCCAGTCATTTCTCTCAACAATTCACTGGTTGATTGAGTTGGAGCGCGGCAGCGGGTCGATATAAAAACAAAGAATTACGGATTGCCTGATGAAAATTAATCCACTGCCGCCACTCAATAGCCTGGTTGCCTTTGAGAGCGCCGCGCGACATTTGAGTTTCACCTTCGCCGCGAACGAGCTCAACGTGACGCAGGGAGCGATCAGTCGCCAAGTGCGTCTGCTAGAGGACTATCTGGGAAAGGCGCTGTTCGAGCGTACAACCCGAGCCATGAGCCTGACCCCAACGGGCAATCAGTATTACGAGGTTGTGCGTGAGTCTTTGCTGCAACTCGCCAGCGCCACCGGCGAGATCCGCCATTGGCGCGGTGCCCAGCAAGTCACGGTGGCCACCAGCACGGCAATGGCGTCGCTGTGGTTACTGCCAAAAGTTGCCGAGTTTCAGCGTGACAACGAAGACATCGACCTGCGCATAATCGCCTACGATCACGTCAAGGACTACTCGCGGCTGGACTGCGATCTGGCGCTTTACTATTGCCGAACTGCGCCCAAAGGCATGCAGGTTACGCCGTTGTTTTCCGAAGAAGTATTCCCGGTGTGCAGCCCGGATTATTTGGCCAAGCACCCAGAGCTTGTGAGCGTCGAACAATTTTCTACCTGCACCTTGCTATGGCTTGAGGATCCGCAGCGCGATTGGATCGGCTGGTCCGAGTGGTTCTTGCGCCTCGGCCGGAAGATGGTCGAGCCCAAGCACCGGATCAACATCAACAGCTACTCGATGCTGTTGCAGTCCGCGATCAGCGGCCAGGGTATAGCCCTGGCCTGGTCGAATCTGGTTGATAACCATCTGCAAACTGGTGCGTTGGTGCGTCCTGTGCAGTCAACCTTGCTCACCGAGGGACAGTTCTGCCTGCTTGAGCCCAGCAACCGTACGTCTTCCCGTCAGAGCGTCAAGCAGTTTCGCTCCTGGTTAATCTCGCAGCTTCCAACCCTTCCCGATGCTGTTGACGCTGGTCTCTGATCCGCGTTTTCAACAGATGCGCCGGTGTGCTCATTGCATGTAACGCAATGAGCACACCGGCGGTTCTTCGCGCGCGCGTATTGGCAAGCTGATGCGCTATTTTTACGCATGGATTGATGAGCGTTTGTCATATGTATGCTGGGTATATCACTAAAGGCCGCAAATAGCGGTGGCTGGCGAATTACCTGTGATAAAAAGTCATAAATGCTGACGAAAATAATCGTTTGTCGCTAATCCCTGTTTTTCTCGAAACTCGCGGTCAACGGAGAGTGGCCAATGCGCCTGCCGAACCTGACCTAACGTGCCCAGCAGGGGAGAAAAACAATGAACAATTCCATCTCTCAACGCATTCCCGTTCAGCAACTGGAAAGTGTCCTCAATCCAATCCATCAAGCCACTGGTCTTGGTAACGAGTTCTATACCGAGCAGCGCTATTTTGAGCTGGAGCGCGATGAGGTGATGGGTAAAACCTGGGCGTGTGTCGGCTTTGCCAGTGACTTGATCAAGAATGGTTCGGTCAAGCCGATCGACTTCATGGGTTTGCCGTTGCTGTTGATGCGCAATCGCGAAGGCCTGGTCCAGGTCTTTCACAACGTGTGCAGCCATCGCGGCATGAAACTGGTGCAAGAAGAAGGCGAAGTGCAGGGTGTTATTCGCTGCCCATACCATTCCTGGACGTATGACCTTAATGGCAGCTTGCGCGGTACACCGCATGTTGGCGGTATCGACAAGCACAAAGATGACCGTTTCGCTTGCGAGAAGCATGGCCTCAAGGCTTTGCGCAGTGCTATCTGGATGGACATGGTATTCGTCAACCTGTCCGGCGACGCGCAGCCGCTGGAGGAAATGCTCGCACCGCTGACCGATCGCTGGACCCAGTTCCTCGGTGCCGACGGCATGGATTTGCTGCGCCGTCGCCCTGGTTTTGATGCCACCACGCTGGACATCAATTGCAACTGGAAACTGGCCGTCGAGAATTATTGCGAGGCTTACCACCTGCCGTGGGTTCACCCGAGCCTGAACACCTATTCGCGACTTGAAGATCACTACAACATCATGTTCGGTGACAGCTTTGCCGGGCAAGGCAGCTACGCCTACAACCTGTCTGACGTGGCCGGTACGCACCTGCCAATGTTCCCGAGCTGGCCACAGGATCGTCTGCGCAATGCCGAATACGTGGCA
Organism: Pseudomonas marincola; assembly: GCF_900682675.2. Lineage (NCBI taxonomy): Bacteria > Pseudomonadati > Pseudomonadota > Gammaproteobacteria > Pseudomonadales > Pseudomonadaceae > Pseudomonas > Pseudomonas marincola. Next base: position 2,189,887 of record NZ_LR215729.2, read on the forward strand.
TTTTTCCCTAACGTGCTGCTTGGCATTCAGGCGGATCACGCTTTTGCCATGCAACTCGAGCCGGTTGCACCTGGGCGCACCATTGAGCATCTGCGCTTGTTCTATGTCGGTGATGAGGCGCTTAACGACGAGTATGCCGCCTGCCGCAACTCGATTCTTGAATCTTGGAAGGTGGTGTTCGCTGAAGACATCAGCTCGGTAGAAGGCATGCAGAAAGGCCGTTACTCACCTGGCTACAAGGGCGGCGCATTCTCGCCCGAGATGGACATCCCGACCCACTTTTTCCACACCTGGGCGGCGCGTCAATTCTTGTCCACCGACCAGTTGGCCTGAGGAGAGAGTCATGAGTGCAATTGCTAATCACTGGCTTAATTTTATCGACGGCGAATGGGTCGACAGTTCCAGCCGTCTCAGCGTCAATCAACCCGCCACAGGCGAGCCGCTGGCAACCATTGCTCAGACTTCGGTTGAAGATGCTCAGCGCGCCCTCGAAGCAGCACGGCGTTGTGCTGACAGCCAGGCAATGAGCCGGGTGCGTCCGGCGCAACGAGTGACCTGGCTGTTGCAAATAGCCGCCGAGATTCGTGCAGTAGCCGAAGAGGGCGCCTGGGTCCTTTGCCAGGAAAATGGCAAAAGCCTGAACGATGCGCGTGATGAGTTCACCGAGGCCGCACGCTACTTCGAATACTACGCTGGCATGGCGGACAAGATCGAAGGCACTTCGATCCCGTTGGGCAATGGCTACATGGATTTTACCCAATACGATCCAATGGGCGTCTCGGCGCAGATTGTGCCGTGGAATTTCCCTGTGTCGATCTGCGCACGCTCTCTGGCCCCCGCTTTGGCAGCAGGGAACGCGGTGGTGATTAAGTCGCCAGAACTGTCGCCGCTGGGAATGTGTGTATTGATCAAGGCCATCGCCAAAGTGGATTTGCCCAAAGGTGCGGTCAACCTCATCTGTGGGCGCGGACGTGAAGTGGGCAACTATCTGGTCAGCAGCAAACAGGTTGATCAGATTGTATTTACCGGCTCGGTGCCAACCGGACAGTCGATCTTGCGTGCAGCTGCTGAGAATGCCACCCCAAGCGTTATGGAATTGGGCGGTAAATCGGCGGCATTGGTGTTTGCCGATGCCGACCGTGAGCAGGTGTTGTCGAGCGTCAAGGGTGGGATTTTCTTCAACGCAGGCCAAGTGTGTTCAGCCATGTCGCGGCTGTTGGTGCAACGTGAAATCTACGAAGAAGTGGTTGATTCAGTGGTTCAGCTTGCCGAGGGTCTGACGGTCGGTGCGGGTGAGCATAATCCGGATCTCACGCCGGTAATCAGCGCGGCGCAGTTGTCCGGTATCGAGAAGCTTTGCCGCCGCGCCGTCGAGGAAGGTGCAATTGTGGCAACCGGTGGCGAAGCCTTCAGTGATCGCCATGGCCACTTCATGCGGCCCACGGTATTGCGCGATGTAACGCCGCAAATGGGCATCGCTCAGGAAGAAGTGTTCGGGCCGGTCTTGGCGGTGATTCCGTTCGACACCGAAGAGCAAGCGCTGAGCATCGCCAATGGCACCGATTTCGGCTTGGTGGCCGGTGTGTTCACCCAGGATATCAGCCGCGCCATGCGCTGTACCCGGCGACTGAAAGCAGGCCAGGTATTCATTAATGAGTGGTACGCGGGCGGCATCGAAACCCCCTTTGGTGGCGTGGGCTTGTCTGGCTTCGGGCGTGAGAAAGGCCAGGAGGCGCTGTACAGCTATGTGCGGACTAAAAACGTCGCGATTCGTGTGACTGGCGAGTGACGGAGGCAATCATGAAAAAGTGGCTCTGTGTGGTGTGCGGCCTGATTTACGACGAGGCCGAAGGCTGGCCTAAAGACGGAATTGCCGCAGGTACTCGCTGGGAAGACGTACCCGAAGATTGGGTATGCCCGGAGTGTGGGGTTGGTAAAAGTGATTTTGAAATGCTCGAAATCAATGAGCCGGTTATTGCTGTGGCGGCTGCGCCGGTTAAGCCGGCTCCTGTTGCAGCGGCTCTGCCGCGTCAACCTATCGTCATCATCGGCAGTGGTTATGCAGGTTATGGCTTAGCACAGGCACTGCGTCGCAGTGACGCCAATGTTGAAATTCGCGTGCTGACTCAGGATTCCGGACATCTGTATTCAAAGCCTGCATTGTCTATCGGCCTGGCCCAGGGCAAGACCGCTGAGGGGCTGACAGGTGAGTCAGCAATGGCAATCGAAAAGCGTCTGGGCTTGCGCGTTTATGCGCACTGCAAGGTAGATAAAATCGACAGCAACAAGCGTGTACTGCACACCAATTTAGGTGAGATGGAGTACGGCCAACTGGTTCTGGCCAGCGGTGCATCGCCAATTCGCCTGCCTATTTCCGGAGACAATGAAGCGCTGCTCAGCGTTAACAACCTCAACGATTATCAGCGTTTTCGTGAGCGTCTGGTGGGCATTAAGCGTGTGGCAATTCTGGGTGATGGGCTGATTGGCTGCGAGTTTGCCAATGACCTTGCCAGCAATGGTTTTGATGTGAGTGTTATCGGTTTGGGCCAATGGCCGATGGAGCGTCTTCTTCCGGCGGATGCCGGCCAGCATTTACAGCGTGCATTGAGCGAGCAGGGCGTTAGCTGGTATCTGCGCAATTCACTTGAGCGGGTTCAGCGTAACGAACATGGGTACAACCTTAGCCTTACCGACGGCCAGCAACTGCAAGCTGATCTGGTGCTGTCCGCTGTTGGATTGCGGCCCAATCTGGAACTGGCGCAGCGCAGTGGTATTGCCACCGATCGTGGGATAAAGGTCGACGCTCATTTGCAGACTTCGGTTGCCGGGATCTTTGCTTTGGGTGACTGCATCGAGATTGACGGGCAACTGTTGCCGTATCTGGCACCAATCAACCAGGGCATTCAGGCGCTGAGTAAAACCTTGCTAGGACACGCGAGCCCAGTCAGCTACCCGCTGATGCCGGTCATGGTTAAAACCCCGGCCGCGCCTCTGTGCCTGCTACCGCCTGGAATGGGCACAGCAGGAGAGTGGCGTTGCACGCCAACCGACGATGGCATGAGTGCAGGGTTCTACAGCGCAGAAGGCAAGCTTTGCGGTTTTGTCCTGCTGGGGCGCCAAGCGCAGCTGCAACGCAATAGCTGGCTGCAATCCTGCCAAACCGCGCAACAAGCCGTAGCCTGAGGGCCGCATCATGAATAATAAAAGCGTTAATCTGCCTTTGGATGATTCAACTTGCGGTTGGTACAGCGCGCTGAATGACCTCCCTGCGGCAAAGCGTTTACAGGGGATGCAGCGGGCTGATTTTGCGGTTATCGGCGCAGGCTTTGCCGGCCTTGCTGCGGCGCGGCGTTTGGCTGAGCAATTGCCACAAGCGCGGATCATTCTTGTCGATGCCCAGCGTGTTGGGTATGGCGCCTCGGGCCGCAATTCGGGGTTTGTGATTGATCTGCCGCACAAGTTTGCGCTGGAACACCCGGATCCGGCCCACAAGCAACGCCTGTTGTCGCTGAACCGATCAGCCATCAGCCAGTTACAGGGGTTGGTCACTAAGCATGGGATTGATTGTCAGTGGTCTCATGCCGGCAAGTATCAAGGTGCAGTCGGCCCTCGTGGGCAGGCGCATCTCGAGCATTTTGCGAAATTGATGGACGAGTTGGGCGAGCCATTCAAATGGGTCAATGGCGAGGCATTAGCCGACGTCATCGGCAGTCAGCATTACAGCCAGGCTATCTACACACCCGGATGCTATTTGATGCAACCGGCAGCACTGGTCAATGGCCTGGGGTGTAGCTTGCCCGAGAATGTAGAGCTACTCGAAGAATCGCCCATTCAGCGTCTGGAGCGTGACTCCAATGGTGGATGGATTCTGCACGGCAGCAAAGGCCAGATAACCACACCCAAATTGCTCTTGGGCACCAGTATATTCACCCAGGAATTTGGCTTTTTGCGCAACCGCCTGCTGCCGGTGATGACGTTTGCCAGCTGGACGCGACCGCTGAGTGATGCCGAGCTGGCACGGTTCGGTGGCCAGCTCGATTGGGGTCTAACCCCTGCCGATCATGCGGGCACTACCGTGCGCATGACTCAAGATCGTCGGTTGATCATCCGTAATACCTACAAGCACGTGCCCAAGTATGGTCGTAGCACCAGTGATGCGATGCGCGAAGGCGTACGTAATGATCATCGCAAGGCTTTTCTGGCGCGTTATCCGCAGTTGGCCGATGTGCCGTTCACGCATACGTGGGGCGGTGTGTACGCGATTTCGCGTAACTTCACCAACTTCTTCGGTGAGCTGCAGGACAATGTATACGCCTCAGCCTGCGACAACGGCGTAGGTGCCGCTTGGGGCACCATTTCCGGGACCCTGCTGGCCGACTTGGCGATTGGCGCAGATTCAAACCAGCTGCGTGACATTCAGGCGGTAACCGGCATGCCTTCGTTAAATCCCCCTGAGCCATTCCTCGGAATTGGCGTGCGCTCGCGTATACGTTTGGCGGCCTGGAACAGTCGGAGTGAATTATGAGTGTTTTAGTCGCCACTACTGGTAAAGGTCCGGTGTTGCTGGTCGATCACCGCGATCTGGATTTTGCGCTAAGAAGCGCCGCCGGGGATGGCAATGGGCAAGCCTTTGTCGCGCGCGCGATCAGCAATGAGGTCTCGCCCAATATTGGAATCGGCTTTGCTCGCTGGGAAGGGGCAGAAGTGGCCTGGACGCTGTTGTATGACGAAGTGATTTTCGTCATTGAAGGCTGCTTCGAGTTGCAGGCGAATGGTCAGCTGTATCGGGTTGAACCCGGTCAGATGTTATGGATACCCGAAGGCACCGAGCTGGTCTATGGCGGTCACGCGCTGTTCGGTTATGTGGTGCATCCGGGTGACTGGAAACAACGCCACGGCCTGGCATGAGTCGCAGTCACCTCAAATGATCGCTGCGCCCGGCACTGGCTGGGCGCAGCCTGTTTATAGCGGGTTGGAGAACACACATGCTGGGGCTGACTCGGGCATTTGGTGCGTTATATCTGGCGTGCATGCTGATGCAATTGGGTTCCAGCCTCCTGATGACTTATCTGGCGCTGCGTCTTAATGCCAGTGGTGGTGCTGCGGTCTGGAGCGGGGCTTTGATGGCCGCTAATGCGCTCGGTATGGTTCTGGGGGCAAGGCTTGGTCATACGCTGATCGATCGCGTGGGACATATCCGTACCTATGTCGCCTGTGCGGGTGTGATTGCGGCCGGAGTCCTGGCCCATGCCTTCAGCGAGAACATGGGCGTCTGGCTGATGCTGCGATTGTTGGTGGGCGTGGCCATGATGTGTCAGCTGATGGTGCTCGAAAGCTGGTTGAACGAGTGCTCGCAAAATCATCAGCGCGGCAGTGTTATGGCCATTTATATGCTGTCGACCTATGTCGGTATGATGCTGGGCCAGCTGGCATTGAGCATCAATGGCGATCTGGGCATTAATGCGCTGCTGGGCGTGGCGATGGCATTCGCGTTATGCCTGGTGCCAGTTGCACTCACCGGCAGTATTCACCCTACACCGCATCCACCCGCGCCGGTTGTTATCAGGCACTTTTTGCACCGCGTGCCGCAGTCGCTGGCAACCGTGCTGGTGTCCGGCATGATCAATGGAAGCTTTTATGGGCTGGCCGCTATTTATGCCAGCGAACAAGGGTTGGATACTGCACAAATCGGGCTGTTCATGGCATTGACCATCGGTGCCGGGTTGTTGGCTCAGCTGCCGTTGGGCCTGCTTTCTGATCGATTCCCTCGTGCCAGCCTGATCAGGCTGGTCGCGGTTATGCTGACCCTGGCCTGTTTGCCGATGGCCATTATCCATGAACTCTCAATGACTGCTTTGATTGGCCTGGGCATTCTGATTGGCTGCCTGCAGTTCTGTCTGTATCCACTGGGCGTGGCCCTGGCAAATGACAACATCGAGGCGCATCTGCGTGTCTCACTCGCCGGCATATTGCTGATTACCTTTGGCCTGGGTTCAGCAGTCGGTCCGCTGATTGCTGGCGTGGTGATGGCCAGTTTTGGTGCTTCCAGTCTGTACTACTTCTTCACCGGTTGCGCCGCCTTTCTGGCAGTGCTGGTGACGCAGCGCAAGGTAACGGGTGTTTATCTGCAAGACGATGCGCCCTTGCAACATCAGGCGACGCCAAGCGGTCTGGCCAGTTCGACGCTGGCTGCTCAGGTTGAGCCGGTTATCCCAGATGCAGATCACGATGACAGGCATGCAGCAGCGCCTGGGGCTGTGCAAGCGCAAATATGAATGACGGAAAATAGCCATGTTTGAAAATAAAAATAAGTATCCAACGGGCCAGTCAAACCAGCAGGTGTTGAAAAACCCTGTCTCAGCCGCCACCTATCGCGCTGCCTGCGCCTTCCGGTTGCAGCGGGTTCGTCAGCAGTTGAGCAAAGAGCAATGTGCTGCGGTGCTGCTATATGACCCGGTGAATATTCGCTATGCCACTGATACCTCGAACATGCAGATCTGGACGCTGCATAACTACGCACGCTACGCCCTGGTGTTTGCCGATGGCCCGGTGATTCTCTGGGAGTTTCATAACTGTGAGCACTTGCATGCCGGCAACAGTTTGCTGGATGAAATTCGCCCCGCGCTGAACTGGAGCTATTTCGGCGCCGGCTCACGCATTAGCGAGAAGGCAGCGCAATGGGCGGATGAGATCGTCGCTACGGTCAAACACCATGCCGGTGCTGATGCAAGGCTTGCAGTGGATCGCGCAGACTTCGAAGGGCTTGAGCTACTCCAGTCAAAAGGGCTGTCTCTCTATGAAGGCCACAGCCTGATGGAACGCGCAAGGATGATCAAATCGGCTGATGAGCTCGAGTTAATGCGTTGGACGATCAGCGTCTGCCAACAAGGCATCCAGCGCATGCACGACGAACAACACCCCGGAATGACTGAGAACCAGCTCTGGGCCTGGCTGCATTATGAAAACATTCGTCATGGCGGTGAGTGGATAGAGACCCGGCTGCTCTCTTCAGGCCCGCGGACTAACCCATGGATGCAGGAGTCCAGTGACCGGGTTATGCAGGCGGGTGAAGTTGTCTCGTTCGACACCGATTTGATAGGCCCATACGGTTATTGCGCCGATATCTCCCGGGCCTGGACGGTTGGCCATGTTGCACCAACGGATAATCAGCGCAGGCTCTATGCACTCGCGTATGAGCAAATACATTTCAACATGGACCTGCTGCGCCCAGGCCTGAGTTATCGCGATTTTTCTGAGCAGGCATGGGATATCCCGTCAGTCTATCAACCCAATCGCTACTGCTGCATTGCCCACGGTGTCGGGCTTGCCGATGAATATCCGGCGTTGGCGCATAAAGGCGCGGACTGGGAGGGTGCGGGCTACGACGGCGTGTTCGCAGAAAACATGGTGGTGTGCGTTGAAAGCTACATCGGCGAGCAGAACGGTAAAGAAGGTATCAAGCTTGAGCAACAGGTGCTGATTACAGCCCAGGGTTGCCAGGCGTTATCGACTTACCCCTGGCAGACGGATTGGCTTTGATGGGGCTTTGGCGCGGCGCGTGTTTTTGCATGAAGCCTGGTCAATTCAAGTCCATTTGCATCCTGCGTTAGTCGCCAAAAAGTCATGAATAGGCATCGCTGAAACGGACGCGATGCTGCGTCATGGCGTGCATGGAATGTTGCGCCGGGTACACGCTTGGGCGTGCCCGACTAGCGTGTGATTGCGAAACATAGACTGAGACTTTATCGGTCTTGAAGCAGGTTGATCGATGCTTGCTGGTTGACGACTTTTGGCCTTTTACAGAAGTGATTAAAAGTCATAAATCGGCGCAATAAAATAGTTTGTCCTGCGGTTTGGACTCACTGAATATCGGTATCAGGCACAGTTCTGGAAAACTGCCTTGTAGTGATTTCGCGGCGACGAAACACGCTCCAGAATTGACTTAAATACAAAAACAATAGCGAGGCCCCCGTTATGAAAGACATTGCTGTAGACGCTGCTCAACCGCCGGCCTTGAACATTCAGTTCATGGGGTTGAATTTCCACCGGGTAATCTTTCCCGTCTCCTTCTTCATCGTGTTGTCACTCATATTGGCAGCCCTATACGACCCGGTTGCGTTTGGTCAGACGCTGGAAGCCACGAAAGGTTGGATTCTGAAAAACTGCGATGGGTTCATCATGATCATGGGCAATCTGGCGGTACTGTTCTGCGCCGGAATTGCAGTGTCTCCGTACGGAAAAATTCGTCTGGGCGGCAAGGATGCCAAACCTGAATTCAGCGTGCTTTCCTGGTTCTCCATGATGTTTGCCGCTGGCATGGGCGTCGGGCTGCTTTACTGGGGCGTTGCCGAACCTGTAGCGCAGTATACCGAGTGGTGGAAAACGCCCTTGAATGTACTCAAAGAAACACCGGAGGCAGCTCACGCCGCAATGGGCGCCACTATGTTTCACTGGGGCTTTCACCCGTGGGCGATTTATCTCACCAGCGCCCTGGTAATCGGTTATTTCGCGTTTAACAAAGGCATGCCATTTTCCCTTAGCTCTGGACTGAAACCGCTCATCGGGGATGCTTACAAGGGTTTGCCGGGTCAGATCGTCGATATTTTTACCGTGGTACTAACAGTGTTTGGTCTGGCGACATCCCTGGGCCTGGGCGCCATGCAAGCAACTGCGGGTATTACCCATGTACTGGGCATTGCCAACTCGTTTACCTTCCAATTGATGTTCATTTTAACCGTGACGGGCCTCGCTGGTTTTTCCTTGTGGCGCGGCATGCATTCCGGGGTGAAGCTGTTAAGCAACATCAACATGCTCCTGGCGTTGGCATTGTTTGTGGTGGTTGCCGTCGCGGTGGGCGCGGGCAGCTTCTTCAGTTCGGTTGCGACAACGGCTGTCGACTACGCCGAATATTTTCTGCCATTAAGTAACTGGATTGATCGTCCTGATCAGGACTGGTTCCAGGGCTGGACCGTGTTTTATTGGGCTTGGTGGTGCACATGGGGACCGATTGTTGGCGTATTCGTCGCTCGGGTTTCCCGAGGCCGTACCCTGCGACAATTGGTTTGCGCGGCAATGCTGTTCCCAACTGTGGCGAGCATTTTCTGGTTCGCGGCGTTTGGTCTCGGCTCGATCAATCAGATTGCTGCTGGTGAAGGAACGTTGGTGGCTGGCCTTAGCGATATCAACATGGCGTTGTTCCAATTTCTGGAAGTGCTGCCCATGTCTGCAATCACCTCGGGGCTGGTGGTTGTGCTTTTGGTGATCTTCATGGTGACTTCAATGGACTCTGGTGCATTGGTCGTTGATAACCTGGCCGCCGGCGGAGAACCCAATACGCATGCAGGCCAACGCGTGCTCTGGCTCCTGCTGGTGGCGCTGGTCACCATTACGTTGTTCGTGATTGGTGGCGACACAGCGCTGAAAGGGATTCAGGCAGGTGCCGTAGCGATGGGGCTACCGTTCATGTTTATCATGCTGCTGTTAATGCTCGGTTTTATCAAAGCACTGGCGACTGAAAGTCGCGCCTGATTCAGACGGGCTATGCAAACCCCAAAGCCGCTGACGCGAGATTGTCAGCGGCTTTGTTTTTTCCCTCGCGCAAAAACTGAAATGCTACCCAAGCCCGAAGCCTGTGTTTCAGCAGCGTAAACGAGAAGGCCGTGCCAAGCCTGGGCCGGCACATGAGGGCTGCTATTGGGGGTTTCTGAGTCAGTCGAAGCAAGCCACCAGCAGCCGCTACCGATAATTTGAGGCGACGCCATGCCGCGCGCTGGCGCCCAGTTCTCGGGGGATTTCGCGGGCGCATTGTTGGAGGGCTTCGAGGTAGCTCCGCAGTGCGCTGTCGTTATCCATCACCGCTTCCGGGCCGGTGAACTCAATGACTGAAATGGCGAGTCGCTTCAAACCTGTTGAGCAAGCGATGAACAATAAATACGGCGAACAGGGTCAGCAGTACCGACAGGCTCACTGAAGTCAGGCGGTAGAGCGTGGCGTACATGATGTCGTGTTCAGGGGTTAGCGATTGGCCAAAGAGAATGGCCAGGGTGGTCAGGGCGCCAAAGCCGACGCCGGGCACGCCATTTTCGAGCATGTGCCAGCGTGCGCAAACCATGGCGGCTATCCATACCATGATGATCAGCAGCGGCAGCACGTCGTAGTGGTTGTAGAGCAGCAGCATGATCAGCAGCGCCATTGCGCAGCCCAGTAATGTGCCTTTGGCGCGGACTCTGCCGGCAAAGTGCGAGCCTTTCCAGTGCATCGGAAACAGCAGCAGAATGCTCGCGACCTGCGCGGAGAGCGAGTCATGCAGGTTCAGGCACTGAAATACAACAAACGACAGCGTGGCGACCGTGGCGCCAAGCAAGGCTTCGTGTCGGCGGCTGGGCAGGTCTTTGTTCGGTGGCGTCCGTGCTTGTCTGGGCTCGGCGTCGGGGAATACATAGAACATCAGTACGGCAATTGCAGTGGCCTGCAGGATTGCCCAACTGTTGTAGCCGAGCATGTCTATGACATCGGTCTGCGGGTAACTGGCGAAATTCAGCTGGATCGACAGAAACACCGCGCCAAGTGCGCCAAACATGAAGTGATTGCCTCTGGCCATGAGCGCAAAGCGGTAGCAGAACGACAAGAATATCAACGGCGTGATGACCAGCGGACGACCGCCGAATAGTCCGTAGAGCAGGGCGATCTCAACGCTGACGAGCATGCCCTGAGCGAAAAACTGGCGGATCAGGTGGGCATTGATTCTGGGTGCCAGGCCAAGCAACAACATCGGATAAACGCAGAAGAACGCGCCGTACTCCAGGTTGAGCAGCTTGCAGGACAACAGTGCCAGGCAGCCGCCTGTGGCGATCCGCAAGCATTGGCGCAGGTCATTTTCGTTGAGTGTTTTAACCGGCGCGCCGCCGTTAGCGGCTTGCTCAGTAGACATAGTGCAGCCAGCTGATCAGGCGAATCTGCATCGCGGCGGCTGCGCTGGCGAGCGGGTTGTCGAAGGGCTTGAGTTGCACTGTGGCCTTGGCGCCGGTCGGCAATGTGAAGTCGAGCGCCTGGTTGAGTTGCAGGTGCAGACGCTGGCGTTGCGCATCGCGAACCCAACGCTCCGATTGCACTGGCGCTACCAGTTGGCCGTTGGCTTCTATCTGCCCTTCGCGAACTCCCGCATCAAAGTGGCTGACGGTAGCGCTGAAGCGCTCGCCCGGCCGCGCATCGAAGACCACAACGGCAGGGGTGTTGGCGCTGACATATCGCAGCGCTTTCTCGCGAAAGTCGGCGATGATGTCCACGCTGTCTTCCACCAAGGCGGCAACTGGTGCGCCAGCGGCCACGAAGGTGCCCGCTGTGAGTTGCAAGTTGCTGACTACGCCGCTGCGCTCAGCGCGTACTTCACTGTATTGCAGGTTCAATTTAGCCCGACGTAGCGCATTGCGGGCCTGACGCAGGTGCAAGTTGTCGTTATCGCTGCTGCCACGGCGGGCTTTTAGTTCGCCAATTCTGGCGCGTGCAGCGCTGAGTTCGGCCACTGCCATCAGGCGTTGCGCGTCGAGGGTTTCGTAGTTTTGTTTCGAGACCAGTTGGCGGGCGATCAAACGCTGCATACGTTTGGCCTGCGCTGCCAGATCCGCAGACTGTGCTTGCGCTGCCTTTTCCTGCGCTTTGGCGGCCTCTAGTTGCGCGTCCAGTTCAGCGTTGTCTTGTTCGGCCTGCTCAAGTTGCAGTTGGGCCTGCTGCACTTCAATCTCAAAGGGCTGCGGGTCTAGCCGAAACAGCAGTTGCCCCGGTTGAACGTGCTGGTTGTTGGTCACGGCCACCTCTATGACCTGGCCGGGTATGCGCGGCGCGAGCTTGAGCACCGAGCGATTGAGCTGAGCTTGCGGCGTCAGGGGCATGAACAGGTCAGCGGTGAGAAAGTAGATAAAGCAGCAAGCCAGGGCTGCAATAGCGATTTGCACCCAGCGTGCAAAACGTTGGTCTGGCGTCATCAAAAACCTCAGGTAAACAACCGGTATGAGCGACTATTCGGGCCGTACTGTGTCGATCACGCCCAACAGACCCACCGGTATATCTGTGCTCGCAGCGGGGAATCCTGGGCGCAAGGGCTGAAATACCCTTACTTTGCAGGTAATAATCTGCAAGTGATTTCAGCCCATAAAAAAGGCCACCCCGAAAGAGTGGCCGATAAAGACGTCAGTGCAGTCACGCCTAAACGTCGGGGCTGTCTGTACAGCGGGCGGCATCATGGGCGGGCAGCGTCCTGCTTTAAATAGCGCTTTATGTAAATCACTGTTAACTGTGGCGTAACAATCCGCCGTTTTGTTTGTGTTAGGCGCTATGGTCTGCGTGCTGCAACAGTCGTTTCGCAACGCGCCTGAAAAAGCCCGCCATCTATGGTTGCAACCACTTCCCGATCAGCTAATCATAGCGACCGCACTGTGCAACCACTGCCACTGGAACCGAGCCCGCATGCGTTATCGCCACCTTGACCTTAACTTGTTGGTCGCCCTTGATGTGCTGCTCAGCGAGTGCAATGTCAGCCGTGCGGCTGAGCGTTTGCATCTCGGGCAATCGGCTACCAGTTCCGCGTTGCGCCGTTTACGTGAGCACTTCAATGATCCGTTGCTGGTGCAAGTCGGACGACGGCTTGAGCCGACAGCGCTGGCGCTGCAACTGCAACCCAAGGTGCGCGAAGCATTGACCTTGGCGCGTGAGATTGTCGATGCGCCAATGACCTTTGATCCGGCCATGTGCAATCGTCAGTTCACTCTCGTGGCGTCGGATTATGTCGCGGCGGTACTGCTGCCGGCGGTCAGTCGTGAACTTGCCCGCGTGGCGCCGGGTGTGAGTTTGAAGTTGCGTGACTTGCCGATGCCTCGCGATGGCGATGTGGTCAGTGAAGCCCTGGATTATCGCCGCAGCGATCTGGTGATTGTGCCGCAGCAACGCTTGAATCCCGGCTATCCGCAAACGCCACTACTCAGCGATCAGCTCTGCTGTATTGTCTGCCGTGAGCAACAGCAGTTTACCAGCGGCATGACGCTGGCCGCTTATTGCGCTGCCGAACATGTGGTACGTGAGTTTGCCGAAGGGCGCAATCTTGCACTCGATGCGGCGCACCTGAGTGAAATAGGCATTGAACGCAAGGTTGGCGTAGCGCTTGAGAGCTTTGCGTTAATGCCGGAATTTGTGGTGGGCACCGCCCGCGTGGCGACCTTGTTCCGCCGCCAGGCTGAGCAGTTTGCGCAGCGCTATGCGCTGAGAATTTTGCCTGCGCCGCTGGCATTTCCAGAGGCGGTGCAGGTGATGCAGTGGCATCCTTATCAGGATAACGATCCGGCGCTGGCCTGGTTTCGCGACCTGCTGGTTGAGCAGGCCGCGCAACTGGATCAGGCCTGAGCGTCACCGGTATCGGCAACCAAACCGACTGCACTAATGCCTTGCAGGGCGCAGCGTTCATCGTTGTCTGAGGTGTCGCCGCTAATGCCTACAGCACCGAGCAGGGTTCCCTGGCTATTGCGGATCAACACGCCACCGGCCACGGGAATCACTTCGCCGTCGGTGAGGCTGTTGATGGCATCGAAGAAGGCCGGCATCGCCTGGGCGCGACGTGCCAGTTCACGCCCGCCGAAGCCCATGCCCAGACACCCACGCGCTTTACCGGTGGCAATTTTCGGGCGCAGGAAACTCGCCTGCTCATCGCGCAGCACTGCCAGCGGATGCCCGGCGGCATCGAGCACGGCAACGGCCAGTGGTTTCACGCCCAACTCGTGCGAGGCGGCAATGGCGGCGTTGGCCAACTGGGTCGCGGTTTTCAGGTCTAGCGTGGTGATGGTCATGCTTACAGGCTCCACTTGCCAAGTTCAGCGACGCGGTCGCGGGTGTATAGATCGGTCCATTTAAGCGAGTTGAAATCGCTGACTTGCTTGGGGTTATACGGGGTGCGCTGCTGCTTCATCAGTTGGCCGCCCTTGTACACGGCCTTGAGGCGTGAGCGGTCTTGCAGAATGCGGATGTCTTGCAGGGGCGAGCCATCGATGAGCAGAAAATCTGCCTGCTTGCCGACTTCGATAGTGCCGAGGGTTTCACCGCGCGGCATACAGCGCGAGCCGACAGCTGTGGCGGCATAAAGCGCTTCTGCTGGGGTGAAGTTGAGGCGCTTGACCAGCAGCTCCAGTTCGCGGGCGTGCCACTCGCCGTAAGGCGTTACTGCAAAACCACTGTCGCTGCCACAGGCGAACGGGATGCCCGCAGCTTTTGCCCGCTTCAGTACTTCACTGCCAACCTCCAGCGTGCGGGCGCAGTAGCCCGCGTAACCGGTGGTAATCGCCGGGTCGTGTGGCTGGCAGAAATCCACGGTGTTCTGCGGGAAGGTCATGGTCGGGGCAAGGATGCTGCCGGATTCGAGCAGTGCCTCGATGCAGGCATCGTCCATATAGAACGCGTGGAATACCAGGTCCACACCAGCTTTGGCGGTGTACATCACGGCTTCGCGGCCGTAGGCGTGAGTTGCCACCTTGCACCCGAGGCGATGCGCTTCCTCAACCATTTCATAGGTTTCTTCTGCGGTGAACGCCGCGATGATCTCGCCGTTAGGCCGACGATGGGTGCCGTCCATGGCGATTTTGATCAGGTCTACGCCGTCTTTGGCTTGGCGACGAATCTCTGCCAGCGCCTCACTGCGGCTCGTCACCAGCCGTGCGGTGAAATATTCGGGCGCGCCGACGCGGCTCGGGAACCAGTCGTTAAGGCTTTGGCGGTTGGTGATCACCCGGCTGCTTGCTGCAATGCGCGGGCCTTCGAACATACCGGCGGCGATGGCATTGCGCACCGCAATACTCAGCTGGCCGCTGTCGCCGGGGCAGACCATGCTGGTCACGCCGGCGGCGACAACGTGCTGCGCGAAGAACATGCCGCGCAGGGCGCGAAATTCGTCAGTGGTCCAGATGTCGATGTCTTCTTCGCTCTGGGCGTTACCGAATGCCAGGTGTGTATGAACGTCGATCAGGCCCGGCATGACGAAGTTGTCGCCGGCATCGACTACGTTATCGCCTGGCTTTACAGACGGTGCGCTGGCGGTTGGGCCGACGTAGCTGAACAGGCCGTTTTCCACGACCAGGGTTTGCTGCTGACGTGTTTCCAGGCCGGTGCTGTCGAAGAGGGTTTGGCAGTGCAGATGCAGGGCGCTCATAACGATTTCGCTCGGTTGATTGTTATGTGCGGCACGCTAGGTAAATAACTGCTGTGCGACCAGCAGATTGTATCGATGCGCGGCTATTGATCCGCTCAATATCAGTCGCAGGCCACGTGGTACGGGGAGGGCGCGCTGATGATAATCATCGTGCAGTGGGTATCGTAAGTGGCGATAGTTGCCATCCTGATAGACGATTTTTTTGCGCCTGCGCCGGGCCTCTATGGTGCTGCGTCGCCATGTCGGCGAGATCTATCAAGGAGAGCAACAATGAGTGCGCAACAACAACTGCTGGCTCTGGAGAAAGAACGCAGCCGTGCATTGGTTGAAGAAGACTACACGGCGGTGAATGAGTTGTTTGCCGATGATCTGGTGTACGTGCACACCACCGGGCTGGTGCAAGGCAAGGCGGACTATCTCGATTATGCTCGCAGCGCCGTGCAGTATCTGGCGATCGAACGTGGCCCTTTGGACATTCGTTTTTATGGCGATGATCTTGCCATCATGACGGGCCCGCAGTGCAACACGCTGCAAAAACGTGGCGGTGATCAGGCCATGCGTGGCGAAGGATTCGCGACTCAGGTGTGGGTACGCACGGCCAAAGGCTGGCAGATGAGTTCGTTTCACGCCACAAAAGTCGTCAGCTAAGCGCTCTAACGGACACGAAAAAGCCGAATCCCCGCCAAAGGATTCGGCTTTTTTATGCGTTGCAGAAAGTGCTTAAGCGGTGCGGCCGCCCAGTGTTTCTGCAACCCAGTCGGCGATGTACTGACCGGCGTTGATGCTGTTGTCGAAGCTTGAGTGTTGAACGCCACCGGTACGCTCGGTGAAGATTTTCAGCTCGCGCTTAGGGCTGTTGACCAGTTGCTCATACGTGCGCTCGGCCCACTTGAGCGGGATTTGCGAGTCCTTCTCGCCATGCGTGACCAGGAACGGCACCTTGATGCGATCCAGTACGCCATCGAGATGGACGTTTTCGGCGATGGTCATGAACTCGTCCATGTCCTTGGCGCCCCACACCCACTGCACGTGCGCCCAGTAATGCGGAACTGGGAAGCTGCCTTCTTTTTCCAGACGGCGTTTTTGCACATCGCGCCAGTCGTGGTTGGCGCCCCAGACTACACCGCAGGCGAAGCGGGGTTCGAAGGCTACCGCGCGCGGGCAGTAGTAACCGCCCAGCGAAACGCCTTCCATGCCAATCCGCTTGGCGTCCACATCCGCGCGGGTTTCAAGCCAGTCAACCACACGGCTGGCCCAATGCTCGGTGTCATAACGAGCGGTGAGGTTGTGCAGACGCAGCGCTTCACCGGTGCCTGGCTGATCAATAATCAGCGAAGAGACGCCGCGTTTGGCCAGCCATGCAGGCAGGCCTACGCGGTATTTCATTTCCTTGGTTGAATCCAGGCCATTGACCTGAACCAGCAGCGGCGCCGGACCTTCAACGCCTTCCGCGCGAACCAGCAGGCCACTGATGTGGGCGCCTTCATAAGGGATTTCAACGCGCTCGCAGTTCTCTTTGCTCAGCTCAATGCCACGGGCAAAGGTTGACAGTACCCGCTGGTACAATTCGGCGCGGCCTTCCGAGCCGTGCGCTTGCAGGCGCTCGCCAGTGAGGTAATAAGTGGATGCACGGTTGTATTTCTCACCGGCAGAAAGCAGGCGACCGGCAGCTTCGTCTTCTTCAGCAAGGCTGCAGAGTTTGTCGGCCATTTTCGACCAGGTTGCACGAAACGCTGCAGTACCGGCCGCATCGGGTTGCTTGGCCGCTTCAGCCAGCGGCTTGCACATCTCTTCAATTTCGCCGATGCGCGCGCCCATCTCAATGGCCAGGTTTACAGAAAGGTCCCAAACATAATTGGTGGGGAAGTAACGGAACATTGTTGTTGTCCTTATTCTGAGCAAAGGCAGTGTCCGCGGCCAGGCAGGCAAATACGGACTATCAGGGCAACTACGTTAAGCAGTGACGCGGGTATTTGGCCAATCGTGAGTAAGGATGAGAGGTATCGGCATTCGCGATACCCGCCAGCGCAATCTAGCAGTGTCGAGTTTGCGACCTCAGGTTTAACTGGCGCTGGTTTCATCGCGCAAGTGGATGATCCAGATTCCGCGGATTGCAGATGCCGATACTTGCTAACCGTTAATTGGATGACAACTCGGTGTGCTGATGATGCGGGCAGGCGCCTCGCTAATACCCGAGCCGGTCGTTGATCTGACGGCGCGTGCTGGCCTGTGAGATACCAGCACGCGCAGCCAGATTGGCCATCAAGCCGCCTTGTTTTGTTCGATATTATGGATGCACTGGCTGATGCGTTCGCGTATCCAGCGGTGCATCGGGTCGCCATCCATGCTGCGGTGCCAGAGCATGTATTCGCGCATGATCGGTACTTGCACCGGCGTTGGCAGAATACGCAGTGGCAGGTAGGTCGCGTACAGTTCGGCAAGCCGTTTGTGCATGGTGGCAATGCGTTCGGTGCCGACCACCAGCTGCGGCAGGGTATTGAAGTCGTTGGTGATGACTTCAATACGCCGGTTGAAACCGTACTGGCTCATGAACCAGTCCTCGATACTCATGTGCCGCGTACGGCCAAAGCCCACCGAGATATGGCCCATCTGCATGTATTGCTCAAGTGACAGGCTGTCGCCAATTTTGGTGTTGTCTTTACACACCACGCAGACGTGGTCTTCCTCGAAGAGCAATTGCGAAGGGTGGCCTTCGATGATGTAGCGTTCGGGCACGATCATCAGGTCAACCTCGCCGCGAATCAGCAATTCACCGGAATTGTCGCTTGGGCCGAGCATCTCGAAGGTGACGTTGGGCGCTTCCTTTTGCAGATGCTGGATAACGCGGGCAAACAGCACGCTGATCAGGTAATCGGACGTCACCAGGCGAAAGTGGCGTTTGCTGGTGCCGGGGTCGAACACCTGCTTGGTGGTGATTGAGGAACGAATGGTGATGAGCACTTCGCGCACCGGTTTCGCCAGTTCCAGTGCGTAGGGGGTTGGCTGCATCTTGCGGCCGACCTGTACCAGCAGGTCGTCTTCGAAAAATGTGCGCAAACGCCCGAGAACCCCACTGGTTGCGGACTGCGTCATGTGCAGGCGCTCGGCCGCACGGGTGATGTTTTGCTCCTCAAGCAAAACGTCGAGGGCAACCAGCAGATTTAAGTCCAGGTGATTGAAGCGCATGGCAGGGTCCTGCGAGTTGTATTTATTTTTGCGATACCTTCGTGCGCAATCAGTTGTACGTCAAGTAAGAAAGTGAATCCGTGTTCATTATTCATCACTGCAGCCAGCGCTGATCGGTTCGGCGTGAGGTATCGCGTTTTTCGATAGGTCGCATCCTCACATGCGATTAGTCAACTTCATTAAGCCCCCGCAATCTTTGCAACCAGTCGGATCTACCCGGCCTCCACCACCGTATGCGCTGGCGACTGAGCCACGGATGCGGATCATAATTTCAATGGAGTGGTATGCCATGAACATTATTGGCCTTGACGCCCTGGTCTTTGGCGTCGATGACATTCAAGCCTGTACAGATTGTTTGCGTGATTACGGTTTAACCCCAGTGGGTGCGGACGTGAAGGGCGGTCGTTTCGAAGCGCTGGACGGCACCGCAATCGTTATTCGGGCAGCCGATGACGCCTCGCTCCCGGCCGCAATTGGCCCGGCCCCTTCCATCCGCGAAACAATCTATGGCGTAGCTGACGCGGCCGACCTCGAAGCCATTGCTGATGAGCTGGGCCGTGATCGCGACGTCACCCGTGGCGCCGATGGTTCGGTACACAGTGTCGACGACATGGGTTTCGCGATTGGCTTTCAGGTCACCGTGCGCAAAGCATTCGCAGCCCCTGCCGATCTGACCAACACGCCAGGCCATGCGCCACAGCGCCCGCTGAATCAGCCAGGCATCACCCTCGATATGCCGGCGATTCCACGCACGCTGTCGCACGTTGTGTATTTCGTTCCGGATGTAGCCAAGGCCGAGGCGTTCTACGCCGAGCGTCTGGGTTTCCGCACTACCGACACCTTCATCGGCGCCGGCCCGTTCATGCGCCCAGCCGGCTCTGACGATCACCATTGCCTGTTCATGATCCAGACGCCGCCACACATGAAGGGCTGCGAGCACTTCACCTTCCACATGGGCAGCGGCACCGAAGTACTGCTCGCCGGACGCCGTTTCGAGCAAAGCGGCTGGACCAGTTTCTGGGGGCCTGGCCGTCACCTGTTTGGCTCCAACTGGTTCTGGTACTTCAACAGCCCGTTGGGCTGCCACATCGAGTACGACGCCGACATGGACAAGCACGATGACGAGTGGGTCGCCCGTCAGGCTCCGCTCTCGGCAGACAACTCGCAATTGTTCCTGTTTACCTCGAAAGAGAAATGGGCGCCGGGTGGTCCACCGCCGAAGCAGGGCTGATTGAGCGATGAGTGCAGCGCTCGTTGCCCTGTGCCTGATGAGTGAATTGGCTGAAGGCCAGGCCCGCGGATTCGATCCGCTGGGCCAGGGCCGCGACAGCGTTTTCGCGGTATTGCATCAGGGCCAGGTTCGGCTTTATCGCAACAGCTGCCCGCATCTGGATGTGCGTCTGGAGTATCGCAAGGACCGTTTCATGTCCGCCGATGGCCAGCGAATTATCTGTTACGCCCACGGTGCCCAGTTTCTTCCTGAGTCCGGCCTCTGTGTTTACGGGCCGTGTCTTGGTGAGCAGTTGAGTGCCCTTGAATACCAGATTGATGAGGGTTGGCTGGTGCTGGATACCGCTCAGTTGAGTTTTTGCGAGTCGTGATTGAGGTATCGCGTTTTGCGATACATCACATCCTTACATGCGATTAGTCAAATTGCTGGTAAGGCCCGATGCTTCATCCACAAAGCTTGGGTGGAGCACGTACGCGCAGATGACCACGCCTGAAGGTCAGCACTTGGCGTCCAACCCGGATCATAAGAACAAGAGTGAGAACATCATGAGTGCAGAGAACAAGGTATTAATCGTAGGCGGTGGCATTGGCGGTCTGTGCGCCGCAATCGCCCTGCGCCGCAAAGGCGTTGCAGTCGATCTGGTCGAGCTTAAAGCAGAGTGGACTGTTTACGGTGTTGGCATCATCCAGCAGAGCAACGTGGTTCGCGAAATGGCCAAGCTGGGCGTTCTCGATGGTTATCTCGATGCTGCCTATGCATTCGAAGACGTCACCATCAACACCACCTCCGGCCAGCAACTGGCGCGCATTCCCGGCCAGCGTCTGGCCGGCCCGGAATACCCGGCCAACGTGGGCATCTCACGCCTTGCGCTGCACAAGGTGCTCAGCGAAACCGCTATTGAACTCGGCACTCAGGTGCGTTTGGGTCTTTCGGTTGAAACCCTTAATGAAGATGCTGACGGCGTAAACGTGCAATTCACCGATGGCACGCAGGGTCGTTACAGCCTGGTGGTCGGCGCTGATGGCCTGTTCTCGAAAGTACGCGGCCTGTTGTTTGGCGATAAATACCAGCCGCGCTTCACTGGCCAGTCCGTCTGGCGCTACAACTTCCCGCGCACCGCAGAAATCGATCATCTGGCCAACTACATGGGCCCGGCAGGCAATGCCGGTCTGGTGCCGCTGGCCGATAACCTGATGTACATGTTCGTGACCTCGCATGAGCCGAACAACCCGTGGATGGACAAGAGCGTGCTG
Source organism: Pseudomonas marincola (assembly GCF_900682675.2). Classification (NCBI taxonomy): domain Bacteria; kingdom Pseudomonadati; phylum Pseudomonadota; class Gammaproteobacteria; order Pseudomonadales; family Pseudomonadaceae; genus Pseudomonas; species Pseudomonas marincola. The sequence goes on from NZ_LR215729.2 coordinate 2,210,741, forward strand.
GCGACTGAAATGCGCAAGCGCCTGAGCGGCTTCGAAGGTTTGATCGGCGAGCTGCGTGAACAGATCACCGACGGCGAACAGGTGGTCTACAAACCGCTCGAAGTGGTGTTTGTCGATGAGCCCTGGTATCGCGGTCGCGTTCTGCTGATCGGTGATGCTGCTCACGCCACCACGCCACATCTGGGGCAGGGCGCAGGCATGGCCATCGAAGATGCAGTGGTTCTCAGCGAGGAACTGACTGCAGGCGGTTCTCTCGAGCAGCAACTGCAACGGTTCATGGCGCGCCGTTTTGAGCGCTGCAAGTACATCGCAGAGAGCTCGGTGCTGGCCGGCGATAAAGAAATTGCGCATGACCGCGAGTTCGATCGCATCGGCCTGGTTAAACAGATGCTTGCCCGTACGGCTGAGCCTATCTAAACCAACGCAAAACAACGCTTTTACCGTGCATACCCGGCTTGGGTAGGGGCCTGCCTTGCCCCGCTCAAGTCGGGAACCTGTAAGAACCAACGCATAAAAACAATAAAGAGGGCTACACCGATGTCATATCGCAACATCGCTGCGTCTCGCTACGCACCCTTCACCCTGTCCCTTGCTGCAATGCTGGTGCTTGGCGCGCCCGCTGCTCAGGCGTTTCAGATCAATACCGGTAATCCGGATTTTGGCCTGCGCTGGGACAACACCGTCAAATACAGCGCCGCCTGGCGTGTTAAGGATCAGAGCAGCCGCCTGACTGAAGGTCCTGTTGCGCTGAACCAGGACGACGGTGATCGCAACTTCGACAAGGGCCTGATCTCCAATCGTCTCGATCTGTTGTCTGAACTGGACATGTCGTTCGGCGACTTCGGTGCGCGTATCAGCGGCGCTGCCTGGTACGACACCGAATACCAGAAAGACACCGACGCTGATGATCCCCTGCGGGCCAACCAGCGCTCTGTTGCGTATGACGAGTTCACCGATGACACCCGCCACCTGCATGGCGGCAGTGGTGAGATTCTCGATGCATTCGTCTACTGGAATGGCGAGCTTGCCGAGCGCGCGATGTCGGTTCGCGCCGGTCGTCATGGCCTGGTCTGGGGTGAGAGCCTGTTCTTCGGGGCTAACGGCATTGCCGGTGGTATGGCTCCGATCGACGTTGTGAAAGCGGTATCGGTGCCTAACACCCAGTTCAAGGAAATCGTTCGCCCGGTTAATCAGCTCTCGACAACTTATCAGTTGACGGACGATGTATCGCTCGGCGCCTACTACCAGTTGGAATGGGAAGAGACCCGTCTGCCGGGCTCGGGTAGCTACTTCTCGGTGAGTGACACCATTGGCGAAGGTAACGAGCGGCTGCTCACTGGCGGTGTATTGCCTAATGGCCAGAAGGTTGCGTTTTGGCATGGCAACGATAAAGAAGCGCGCAGTTCAGGGCAGGGCGGTGTGCAGCTGCGCTATGCAGCAGACACCGTGGACTACGGCTTCTACGCGATTCAGTACCACGACAAAACCCCGAAGCTGTACCTCAAGCAACCCACCGGCCCAGCCAATTTCCAGACTGGCAAACTCAGCGAATACTACTGGGTATACCCGGAAGACATCCAAGCCCTGGGCGCCAGCTTTTCGACAACGTCCGGCGAGTTCAACTGGGCGGGTGAAGCCTCGATGCGCTGGAACATGCCGCTGGTATCCAACGGTGTAACCATCGCGCCAGGACAAGCTGCAGACAACAACGATGACGCGCTCTACGCAATCGGCCGCACGGCGCACGTCAACCTCAACTTCCTCGCAACGTTTGGTCCTTCGTTTATCTCCGAAGAGTCGGCAATGGTCGGCGAACTGGCCTGGAACCGCTTGCTCAGCGTGACCGACAACCGCGAACAGCTTTCACCGAAAGCGACTGACGATGGCGTTGGCATGAAGCTGGTGTTCACCCCGACGTATCGTCAGGTCTATCCGGGCATCGATTTGAGTGTGCCGATGGGCATCAGCTACTTCCCGATGGGCAAGTCGGCGGTGGTCGGCTCGTTTGGGCCTGATCGCGGCGGCGATTTGAACATCGGCGTCACCGCGACCTATCTCGACCGCGTGACCTTCGGCCTTAGTTACACCCACTACTACGGACCGGAAGACACCAACCTCGACGGGCAGACGCACTTCAACTTCGAGCAGTCGCTGAAAGACCGTGACTACGTCGCCTTCAACGTTAAAACCACTTTCTAAGAGGACGTGAGAATGACTACCCAGTTCAAACTCAAGGCTTTGTGTTTTGCCGTGCTGACCAGCCTGGCCGTCAGCGCCTCGCCAGCTTTTGCAGCCACTGCTGAAGAAGCCGCCCAGCTGGGCAAGAACTTGACGCCGATGGGCGCAGAGAAAGCCGGTAATGCCGACGGCACAATTCCCGCTTGGGATGGTGGCTATACCAAGGTTGATCCGGCCTACAAACAAGGTGGCAAGCGCCTTGACCCGTTCGTAGCGGAAAAGCCGTTGTTCAGCATCACCGCCCAGAACATGGCGCAATACGCCGACAAGCTGAGCGATGGCACTAAGGCGATGTTTGCCAAGTATCCAGAAACCTACCGCGTCGATGTCTACCCGACTCACCGGACTGCGGCAGCACCGCAATGGGTATATGACAACGTCGCGAAGAACGCCGTTAACGCGACACTGGTTGACAGCAGCGCTGGGCGAATTCCGCAGGGCGCTTACGGTGGCGTGCCATTCCCGATCCCGAAAGACGGAACCGAGGCTATCTGGAACCACATCCTCAACTGGCGTGGCACCTCGGTTTCGATGCATTTCCGTCACTACCTGATGACCGCAGATGGTACTCAGGTAATGACCACGGACGGTAAAGCCATTCAGGAAATGCCGTACTACTACCCGGAAGGGTCTGCCGAGAAGTTTGAAGGTGATTACTGGCTGTTCCGCCTGTTGAACGTCGGCCCGCCAATCCGCGCCGGTGAGCAGATCATGGGGCGTACCAACCTCAACGGTGACAAGTCGCAGGCTCACGTTTATCTGGCTGGCCAGCGCCGCGTGCGCAAACTACCAAACGCCTGCTGCGACACGCCTACACCTGCTACCGCCGGGGTGATGAGCTTCGACGAATTGTCGGTGTTCCAAGGCCGAATCGATCGCTTCAACTGGAAGTTGATCGGCAAGAAAGAGATGTATGTGCCTTATAACGACAACAAGGTGCAGACCGCAGCCAAGCCCGAAGACCTGTTTGCCAAGCATCACATGAACCCGGATTACGTGCGTTGGGAACTGCACCGCGTTTGGGTGGTTGAAGCAGATCTGGCACCGGGCAAACGTCACCAGTTGCCGAAAGGGCGCTACTACCTCGACGAAGACACCTGGCAGGCCATGTTGGGTGACCGCTGGGATGCTAACGGCCAGCTGGCCAAAACCCTGTGGGCGCTGCCTGCGGTTATGCCGGATATCCCGGCTCACGCCACCTTGTCTTCGGGTTTCTACGACCTGACCTCCGGCGCCTGGTTTATCCAGAACGTCTACACCGGGTTGCCGGAGCAGTACGGCGTGGTTGATCGCTACAGAAAATCCGAGTTCTCGCCAGCCGCGATGGCCGGGCAGGGCGTGCGGTAAAGCAGTTGCTTGATGTTCGGGGCCAGCCTTTGCTGGCCCCACTGCAAGACGCGTTTTTTGAGGTCAATTATGAAAATAAAATCGCCCACCAATGGCCTGATTGTGGCCTTGGCTTTGTGTGCTAATAGCCTGGTCTGCCAAGCGGCTATGCCAGCTGCCGGTTCACCGTTGACGACCGCTGCCATGCACGTGGCTGCCCCGGCAAAAGCCGTGCTGATTGATCTGGCACGTGCCGGCTCGCGTTTGGTTGCGGTGGGTGAGCGGGGTCTGGTGCTGGTCTCTGACGACAATGGCCAGAGCTGGAAACAAGTACCGGTGCCTGTTTCGGTGAGCCTTACAGCCGTGCAGTTTGCCGATGCCAAACATGGCTGGGCAATCGGTCACGCCGGGGTCGTGTTAGCGACGGTTGATGGTGGCGAAAGCTGGAAATTGCAACTCAGCGGCCTGGACGCCGCCAATATTGAACTTGAAGCCGCGCGCAAAGACTTGCTCGCAGTGACGGCCGCCGCCGCGGTGAATACAAGCGACGCTACGGCCGTCGATGAACAAACGCTGGACTCAACCGCAGTCGATAACGCCGATCTGCGCGTTCAAAACGCCGAACGCTTGATTGCGGACGGCCCGGACAAGCCATTTCTGGCTATCCACTTCACTGATTCCAAGCATGGGCTGATCGCCGGTGCTTACGGCATGTTGCTGCAAACCAACGACGGCGGTGCCAGCTGGCAGTCGCTGGTTGGTCATGTCGACAATCCGATGGGGGTGCATTTGTATGCAATCGCCCAGCACGGTAATGACTGGTACCTCGCGGGCGAGCAAGGCTTTGTGGCCCGTTCCAGCGATGCTGGCCAGTCATTTGTGCAACTCGAAAGCCCTTACGAGGGCAGCTTTTTCACCGCGCACGTTACGGATGACGGCGCCCTGGTCGTGGCCGGTCTGAAAGGTCACGCGTTTATTTCTCACGACAGCGGCCAGTCCTTTGAGCTGATGCCTGTGCCAATGCCGGTTTCTTTCAGCGACTCCACGCAACTGGCAGACGGTCGCACCTTGCTGGCCAATCAGGCCGGCGGGCTGTTCCTCAGCGATGCCAAGGCGGGCGCTGCATTGCAAATGTTTGGCAAGCCACTGGGTAAGCCAGTTGCGAGTTTGGTCCAGGCTGCCGATGGCAGTGTGGTTGTTGCCGGGTTCACCGGATTGTTGCGCCTGACGCAGCCATCCACAGCTGCGACGGAGTGAGGTTATGAAGTCCTCTAACAGTTTCAACGCCAGTGACATGGCTGATTTCGACCCACGCTCTGGCTCGGTTCTTGAGCGCGCGCTGTTCAACCACCGCATCTGGGTTCTGCTGGTGTGTTTGATCACCACGGTGGTGCTGGGTTTTCAGACATCCCGCGTGGAGCTCAATGCCAGCTTCGAGAAAATGATCCCGACGCAGCACCCCTATATTGCCAACTATCTGGATCACCAGCGTGAGTTGAGTGGGTTGGGCAATGCGCTGCGCATTGCTGTCGCCAATAAAAAGGGTGATATCTACGACGCTGACTACCTGAAAACCTTGCAGCAACTGAGCGATCAGATTTACCTGCTGCCAGGTGTTGACCGCGCTTACATGAAGTCGCTCTGGACCCCGGCAACCCGCTGGGTCGCAGTGACGGAAGAGGGCCTGGATGGCGGCCCGGTAATCCCCGATGAATACGATGGCAAGGCGCAAAGCCTGGCCCAGTTACGGCGCAATGTGCAGCAGTCCAACGAGATCGGCCAACTGGTCGCGTTTGATCAGCGCTCAAGCATTATCTATGTGCCACTGCTGGCGAAAACACCGGACGGCAAATCACTCGACTACTCAGTATTGTCCGAGCAACTCGAAGCGCTGCGTGCAAAGTATTCAAGCGACTCGATCGATATTCACATAACCGGCTTCGCCAAGAAGGTCGGCGACCTGATCGCCGGTCTCAAGCAAATTGTGCTGTTCTTCATCGTCGCGATCCTGATCACCACGGTGGTGCTGTACTGGTACACCCGCTGCGTTCGCAGCACCTTGTTGGTGGTGTTCTGTTCGCTGGTGGCGGTGGTCTGGCAGCTTGGTTTGCTGCCGATTCTCGGCTACCAACTCGATCCGTACTCGGTACTCGTGCCGTTTCTGGTGTTCGCCATCGGCATGAGCCACGGCGCACAAAAAATGAACGGCATCATGCAGGACATCGGTCGCGGCATGCACCGGGTGGTCGCTGCGCGCTTCACCTTCCGCCGGTTGTTCCTGGCGGGTCTGACTGCACTGCTGTGTGATGCCGTGGGCTTCGCGGTGCTGATGATCATCAAGATTCAGGTGATTCAGGATCTGGCGCTGATCGCCAGTATCGGTGTGGCCGTGCTGATCTTCACCAACCTGATCCTGCTGCCTGTACTGCTTTCGTATGTTGGCGTGAGCCCGCGTGCTGCGCAGCTAAGCCTGAAGAGCGAGCAAGCCGAGCAATCCGGCCAGCAGCGTCATGCGTTCTGGCGCTTCCTCGACCTGTTCACCCAGCGTCGCTGGGCGTCCATCTGCGTGGCAGCAAGCCTGGCGCTGGCGGTATTCGGTTTCATGGTCAGTGAGCATTTGAGCATCGGTGACCTCGATGCCGGTGCGCCGGAACTGCGTCCGGATTCACGTTACAACCGTGACGATGCCTTCCTTACCGAGAAGTACGGGGCAAGCAGTGATCTGTTCGCGGTCATGGTCAAAACCCCGGCCGGTGCGTGCGCCCGTTACGACATTCTCAACAAGGTCGATAACCTCGACTGGCAACTGCGCAGCCTGCCGGGTGTCGACTCGACCAACTCGCTGGCGTTGCTCAACCGGCGCATGCTGGTGGGCTTCAGCGAGGGCAGCGCCAAGTGGTACGAGCTGCAGAACAACCAAGCGATGCTCAACATGATCACCGCCAGTGCGCCGCGTGGTCTGTACAACGAAAACTGCAGCTTGCTTACGCTGTACGCCTACCTGACCGACCACAAAGCCGCGACGCTGACGCGCTTGGTCGATCATGTTGAAGCCTTTGCCGCGGCGAATAACACCGATGAAGTGCAGTTCATGTTGGCCGCGGGCAGTGCCGGCATCGAAGCGGCCACCAATATCGTGGTCAAGCAGGCAAACCGTGAGATGCTGATCTGGGTGTACGCCGCGGTGATCCTGCTGTGCCTGGTCACTTTCCGCTCGTGGCGCGCCACGGTGTGCGCGGTGATCCCGCTGATGCTCACCTCGATTCTCTGCGAAGCACTGATGGTCTGGCTGAATATCGGCGTCAAGGTCGCAACCTTGCCAGTGATCGCACTCGGTGTGGGCATTGGCGTGGACTACGCGTTGTATGTCATGAGCATCATGCTCGCGCATCTGCGCCGAGGTGAGAGCCTGTCCGAGTCTTACTACAACGCGCTGCTGTCGACCGGCAAGGTGGTGATGCTCACTGGTGTGACGCTGGCGATTGGTGTGGCGACGTGGATTCTTTCGCCGATCAAGTTCCAGGCCGACATGGGCGTGCTGCTGGCCTTCATGTTCATCTGGAACATGGTGGGAGCACTGATTCTGCTGCCGGCACTGGCGTACTTCCTGTTGCCGAGCAAGGTCAGCGAGCAAGCCGCAAACACTGCTGATAAACCGTCGGTAAACGGCCAACCCACAACTAAATCACAGACCACGGTCGATGTTGCGCCACTGGCGCGCAGCGTCTCGCCGACCTGATTGCGTGTAACAACCCAACAATAACAAGAGTGAACCTGAGATGAATCGAGCAATTGCCTTAAGCCAGGGTTTCTGGAGCGTGTTGGTTTTTGGTTTGGCCGCTTACGGCGCGGCTGTGTGTGGCATCAGCCAGCAAGAGGAAAACCAATGAGCAGCGTGCGTCAGGCGGGTTTACCGCAGTCATTGTTGTTGCTGTTGGGCAGCTGTTTGCCGGTGTTGGGCGCGGTGTTATTGGCACCGGTGTTGCCGCGTATGCAGGCGCATTTTGCCGAAACCCCGGGCGCTCAGGTGCTGGTGCCGATTGCCCTGACATTACCGGCGTTGGTCATCGCTTTACTGGCCCCATTCGCCGGCGTAATTGCCGACCGTCTGGGCCGTAAATCCCTGCTGCTGGGTGCAATGCTGTTGTATTCGGTGTGCGGCGTGTTGCCCTTGTGGCTTGAGTCGCTCGAGGCAATCGTGATCAGTCGCGCCGGTATCGGCCTGGCAGAAGCCGCGATCATGACCTGCTGCACCACGCTCATGGGCGATTACTACGACGGGGCACGGCGCGAGCGGCTGTTCGCCTTGCAAATGGTTGCCACTTCGCTGTCGGCGGCTATTTTCATGGGGCTGGGTGGTGCGCTGGGTGAGAGCGGCTGGCGTACGCCGTTTGCCCTGTATGCGGTGGGTTTGGTGTTTCTACCCTTGATGGCCAAATTGCTGTGGGAGCCGGTTGCGCAAGGCGCCGGGGCGCTGCTGGAGAAGTCCGCACAGCAAGCATTCCCGTGGGGCACGTTGGCACCTTTATATGTGCTGACTTTTCTGGCCGGGTTGAGCCTGTTCATTGTTCCGGTGCAGGCGGGTTATCTGCTTAACCTGCTGCATGTCGATGCGCCCAAGCAAATCGGCATGACCATGGGTGCCAATCAACTCGGCGTACTGGCAGGGGCACTGAGTTTCCGTGTGCTCAGCGGTTTGGCCAGCCATCGCCAGCTGCTGCTGGCTTTTGCGCTGGCAGGGCTCGGCGGTCTGCTCATGGCGCTGTCCACCAGCCACGCCATGGTTGTGGTGGCCGTGCTGATCAATGGCCTGGGTATTGGTCTGATGCTGCCGACCCTGATCACCTGGATTATGTCGCACGTCGACTTCTTCCAGCGCGGCCGTGCGGCAGGCATGTTCACTGCCGCCTTGTTTGCAGGTGAGTTTGTCAGCCCGCTGGCAGTGCTTGCCATCACCAGCGGGGTCAACAACACACTGCCGACCGCACTGGCTGTGATCGCTGTGGCGCAGTTGCTGATCGCATTGCTGTGCCTGTTTCTGCCGCGACTGACGGCCAGTAAAGCCCCCGCGATGAGTGTTGAAAATCTGGCTCAGCACTGAGCATTTGCACCCGCAAATACGGGCATCCGCTACTCGATTGATAAGGTGTTTTTGATGAATCAAGCATTATCCAGTGACGTTTTAGCACAACTGTTTGTTGAGGCCCGCTCACACAATGCCTGGCTGGATAAGCCGGTATCAGATGAGTTACTGCACACGCTTTACAACACATTCAAGCAAGGGCCAACCAGCAATAATTGCAGCCCGGCACGCTTTGTATTTGTGCGCAGCGAAGAAGCTAAACAGCAGTTGTTACCGGCACTGAAAGGCCACAACGGCGAGAAGATGCTGCAAGCGCCTGTTACAGCAATTGTGGCCTTCGACAGCCAGTTCTTCGAGTTCCTGCCTAAGCTGTTCCCGATCTACGACGCCGCCGCGCCATATCGCGGTAATCCTCAGTTGGCGCACATCGCGGCGTTGCGCAACGGCAGCTTGCAAGGCGCCTACCTGATGCTCGCAGCGCGTGCGCTGGGGTTGGATTGCGGGCCGATGTCTGGCTTCGACAATGCCCTGGTTGATAGCACGTTCTTCGTGGATGGCCGCTGGAAGAGCAATTTCCTGTGCAGCTTGGGCTATGGCGATTCCAGCAAGTTGCGACCGGCTGGCCCGCGTTTGTCTTTCGAGCAGGCGTGCGTGTTGGCATGACATTGCCCTAGCCCTGTCGGCGACGGTAACGGATCGAGGATTGATTGATGCAAAAACTGCCTAGCTTTAAACGCGTGGTCACAGGCCACGATGCCAGCGGCCAAGCAGTGGTCGCGATGAGCGGCGAGACGCCGAACAACTTTCCCCTCAAGGCTGTTCCCGGCACGGTGTTTTATGAGGTATGGAACAGCCAGAGCAGCCCGGCAGTGCTGGATAACGGCGATGACCCGACTGACAAACCATTGCAGTTGAGCCCCGGTTTGCTGGGCAGCGTAATCCGCGTCGTCGATATTCCACCAGACAGCGTCCAGAACAACGTCAGTGATGCTGAGGCTGCTGCCACCTTCGCGGAAATTGGCCAGGCCCATGCGGGCACGGGCACCAAGGACTCGAAGCACAAACTGATGCATCGCACCGAAACTCTCGACTACGGCATCGTCACCGAAGGTGAAGTGTGGCTGGTACTCGACGGCGAAGAGGTGCACCTCAAACGCGGTGATGTGGTTGTGCAGCGCGGCACAAATCACGCATGGAGCAATCGCACAGAAGCCATGTCGCGCATGGTTTTCATTCTTCTGGACGGCCAGTACGCGCCGCATCTGGCTGCATTACTCGGAGCACACACATGAAATTGGCAACCCTTGATAACGGCACTCGCGACGGCTGCTTGCTGGTGGTCTCACGTGACCTGAAACGTGCCCTCGATGTAAGCCATATCGCTGTAAATATGCTCGCAGCCATCGAGAACTGGCGCAGTGTCGAGCCGCAATTACAGGCGCTGTATACCCAGCTCAACGCAGGCCAGTTTGATGGCAGTTTAGCCTTCGACCCAACTGCGGTGATGGCGCCGCTACCACGCACGTATCAATGGCTGGATGGTTCGGCGTTCCTTAATCACGGCGAATTGATGCAGAAAGCCTTCCACCTTGACCCGATTGAGGGGGCAGACATCACACCGCTGATGTATCAGGGCGCAGGCGACGACTTTCTCGGTTCACGTGCTGATATCCCTTTGCCCAGCGAAAGCCTTGGTATCGACTTTGAGGGCGAGTACGGGGTGATCGTCGATTCAGTGCCGATGAGCTGCAGCGCAGCTGATGCAGCGGCGCATATCAAACTGATCGTGCAAATCAACGACATGAGCCTGCGTGCGCTGGCACCACGTGAAATGAAAACCGGCTTCGGCTTTGTCCAGGCCAAATCGTCTTCAAGTTTTGCCGCTGTGGCCGTTACTCCGGATGAGCTCGGTGATGCCTGGCAGGACCAGCGCGTGCATCTGCCGTTGCAGGTGAACTGGAACGGTGAATGGTTCGGGCATCCGAATGGGCGTGAGATGAACTTCAGTTTCGCCGAATTGATCGCCCACGCTGCGTTCACCCGCAAATTATCCGCCGGCACGATCATCGGTTCGGGCACGGTCTCCAATGCCGATCGCAGCGCAGGTTCTGCGTGCATCTCGGAGCGTCGCGCGATCGAGATGATCGAACACGGCAAACCGCAAACCGGTTTCATGCAGTTTGGTGATCGCGTGCAGATGGACGTGATTGGTGCCGATGGCCAATCGCTGTTTGGCGGCATCGACCAACGTGTAGTCGCTGCCGACTAAGGAGCAGGTCATGCGGGTAATGGTTACGGGCGCAAACGGTTTTGTCGGTCGTGTACTGGTTGAGCGCCTGTTGGCGCAAGGGCAACTGCGCGGTCGTGAAATAGCGGCGTTGTTGCTGTTGGATCAGGAACTGAACGGTTTCCCGGAAGACTCTCGCCTGCGCCGGCACATTGGCAGCATTACCGACCCGGCCTTGTTACGCCGTGCGCTGGCCGATGGCATCGACGTGGTGTTTCATCTGGTCAGTCTGCCAGGCGGCGCGGCCGAAGCGCAGTATTCCCTTGGCTATCAGATCAACCTGTTGGCGAGCCTGGAGCTGCTCGATCAGTTACGCGAGCATTCGGGTTCACCGGTGATGGTTTACGCCAGCAGCGTTGCCGTTTACAGCCCGGACTTTGCCACACGTATGGATGAGTCAGCGGCCAAGCGTCCGGCATTGTCTTACGGCGCGCACAAACTGATGGTCGAAACGGCGATTAACGACCTTGCCCGGCGCGGCGATGTTGACGCCCGCGCAGTGCGCCTGCCAGGCATTGTTGTGCGGCCGCAGCAACCTAATGGCCTGCGCTCGGCATTCATGAGCGATCTGCTGAGTGCCTTCGCTGAGTGTAAACCCTACTGTTGCCCCGTATCGCCAGAGGCGCGTTGTTGGTGGATGTCGGCGCAGTGCTGTGTCGATAACCTGATACATGCGGCCCAACTCGACGGCTCCGATCTGGACGGCGAGCGGGTCTGGCAGCTGCCTGTATTGCACCTGAGCATTGCCCAGATTATTGATGCGCTGGCCGCCACATACGGCGAAGAGCGCCGGCAGCTGATCAGCTTTGCTGCCGATGCCCAACTCGAAGAATTGTTCGGCAATTACCCGCCGATGAAAACCCCGCAGGCGCGGGCCCTTGGCTTTCGCCATGACGGCTCGGCCGCTGCACTGATCCGCAATTCACTCAAACCAAAAGCCGTTGCGCGAAGCGAATCCGCAGGGGCCAGGAAGTCCGGAGTTACTGCTTATGAAAACGTCTAACCGTCGTTTGGTTGACCTTTCGGTCACGCTTGAGAACAACCCGTACACCGATCCGCCGCCGTTGCTGCCAAAGATCGAATACACCGACCACCAGCAAGGCTGGCCAGAGATGGCGGCGATGTTTCCGGGCCTGACCAAGGATCAATTGCCGGGTGATGAGTCGTGGGCCGCCGAACGCCTGCAAATCACTACGCACAGCGGCACCCACATGGATGCGCCGTGGCATTACGCCTCGACCACCGATGGCGGCAAACCTGCGTTCGGTATCGACGAGTTGCCGCTGGACTGGTGTTTGCAGCCGGGTGTGAAACTCGATTTCCGCGCGCTGCCGGACGGCCATGTGGTGACGGCTGCCGAAATTGAAGCTGAACTGGCGCGCATTGGCCACGATTTGCAGCCGCTGGACATCGTTCTGATCAACACCCGAGCCGGTGAAATATTTGGCCAGCCGGGTTATCTCGATGCCGGCGTTGGTATTGGCCGTGAAGCCACTTTGTATCTGCTGGAGCGCGGTGTGCGGGTGGTCGGAACCGATGCCTGGAGCTGGGATGCACCGTTCAAGTACACCCGCGAGCGCTTTGCTGAAAGCGGCGACGCGTCGATCATCTGGGAAGGCCACAAGGCTGGCCGCGACATTGGTTACGGGCAGATGGAAAAGCTCGCCAACCTCGATCAGTTGCCTGCCAACGGATTTATGGTTTCGTGCTTCCCCTATAAAATCAAACACGCTTCGGCCGGCTTCGTGCGCGCTGTCGCTATTTTCGAGGATTGAGCTGCGCCTGCGTGGCGCGCCAATGCTTTACAAGAACAAGAGAGGTTGTAATGCGTATTAACCGTCTGACCCAAGCCTTGCTGTTTGGGCTCCTGGCTGCTAGTAATGCAGCGGCCGCCACCAGCAGCCAGCCGAACATTCTGCTGATTCTCGCCGATGATCTGGGCTATTCCGATCTGGGTGCTTTTGGTGGTGAGATCAACACACCGCAACTCGATACGCTGGCCAAGGCCAACCTGCAATTGACCAGCATGTACGCCGCGCCGACCTGCTCGCCAACCCGCTCGATGCTGATGTCTGGCACCGATCACCATCTGGCCGGGCTGGGCACGATGGCTGAAGCTTTGATGCCTTTCCAAAAAGGCCATCCGGGCTATGAGGGTTATCTCAATCAACAGGTTTACTCGATGCCGCAACTGCTGCAAAACGGCGGTTACGACACCATGATGGTGGGCAAGTGGCACTTGGGCCTGACGCCTGAGCAGGGGCCGGCTGCGCGTGGTTTTCAGCAGTCCTTCAGCATGCTTGAAGGCGGCGCATCGCACTTCAAACCGCGCGCTGATGAGCCAAGCAAGATCGAGCAGGTGCATTACGTTGAGAACGGCAAAGCGGTCGAGGTGCCGGATGATTTTTACTCGACGGACTTCTACACCGACAAACTGATCAGCTACATGAAGAACACCCGCAAGGACGGCAAACCGTTCTTCGCCTACGCAGCCTACACGGCGCCACATTGGCCGTTACAAGCCCCGGATGCTTATCTGGACAAGTACAAGGGGCGTTACGACAAAGGCTATGACAGCGTGCGCACGGCACGTATTGAGCAGATGAAAAAGCTCGGCTTGCTGCCAGCTGATTTTACTGCCGCCAGACCAATTCCGGCCAATCCGCACCTGCCTGGTTGGGAGCAACTGACGCCTGAGCAACAGCAAGCCGAGGCGCGCAAGATGGAAATCTACGCGGCGATGGTCGATAACCTCGACCATAACATCGGCCGGTTGCTGGACTACCTGCGTGAAAGCGGCCAGTACGACAACACCCTCATCGTGTTCATGTCGGATAACGGCGCCGCAGGCGAAAACCACAGCCAGTGGTATCCAAACGGCAAGCACACCGATAACAGCCTGGCGAACCTCGGCCGAATCAATTCGGAAGTCGATTACGGCGTGCGCTGGGCTGAGGTCAGTGCCGCGCCATTCCACCTGTTCAAAAGCACCACGGCCGAGGGCGGAATCAGTGTTCCGGCCATCGTCAAAATGCCCAAAGCCATGGCGCGTCAGGGCCGGTTGAGCGAAGTCGCGCGGGTAGATGATCTACTGCCTACCTTCTTGGCGGTTGCAGGCCTGCCACTGCCTGCGGCTGATGCTGACAAGCACGCCATTACCGGCAAGTCGATGCTGGCGATGCTTTCTGGCAAGCAAGAGCAAGCTCAACAGCCTGTGCTGGCCGGGGAGTTGTTCGGCAACGCCTACTACCGTGAAGGCAATATGAAACTGCTCGGGATGCGCCCTCGGGCAGGTTTTGGCGACGCACCGCAGCCGCCGAAATGGACGCTCTATGATCTCTCCAAAGACCGTGGCGAAACCAATGATCTTGCCGCCGCTCAGCCAGAGCAGGTCAAGCGTATGCAACAGGCCTGGGGGGCTTACACCAAGCAGGTTGGCGTTGTATTCCCACCCGCTGCACAGGCCAAAGCTGACTAACGTGCTGCGGGCTTGCGCGCGCACCAGTTATACGCGGCGACAGGACAATCTGTTGCCGCTTACAGGAGTGACATCATGCACATCATTAACCGGATCAGTTGCGCTTTATTACTGACCTTGGGCGTGTTGGGTGCCGCAGGCGCCAGCGCGCAAACCGAACAGCAGGAAACCGCTGCCAAAAACCTGTTGAGTAATGCTGTCGAGTATTACCGGATGCAGGGCGATGCGGCGTTTGCAGCGTTTAGTCGTCAGGGCGAATTCATTGATGGTGAGCACTATGTGTTTGTCATTGATGACGACGGCACCATGCTTGCCAGTGGCGGCACCTCTGCTGTGCTGATCGGCCGCAACGTACTCAACACGCTGGAGCCTGAGTTGCGTGATGCATTATCGCAGGCACTGGCAGGTTCGAACGTTGGCCAGATTCATAGCGCCGAGTACCGCTGGATGAACGCACGTGACGGGCGGGTTGAGCGCAAGAAGGTCTACTTCCAGCGTGAAGGTGACAGGGTCATTGCTGTTGGCCTGTATCTGCCGCGCGCCACGCCGGAGCAGGCCGAGAAATTTCTGGACCGCGTGGCGACGGCTGTCGAGAAAGATCCAGAGGCAACGCTACGGGCGATCAATGATCTCTCGCCGCAATTTCATGAGGATGATCTCTACGCCTTTGTCGTCGATCAGAGCAATCATCGCTATCTTGCCCATGGTTACAACAAACGCCTGATTGGCGTCGATTTCGCAACTGTTGAGGACCCGCAAGGAAAGCCGGTTGGCGTGCCCATTCTCAAACTCATGGAAACAGCGGATCGCGGCGGCTACGACTACAGCTGGAAGAACCCGGTGACCGGTAAAGTCGAGGACAAGCATGCCTTGATTCGCAAGGTCGGCAACTATCTGGTGGCTGTGGGTTATTACCGCAAACCTCGTGATTAGCGGTCATCTGAAGTCGGAATATTTCGGATAGAAAACAAACCGTCGGAGCCTGCGAAAGCATCGGACAATGCAGCAATAGTCCGATGGTTTCGTGGGCTTCTGCGTTTAACCATGGCCAAATTATGTGCTGATTGCGCTGGCCCCATGACGGTTAACCTGATGGGTTAAGCATCCTCCGGTTTTGCAATATTGTTGCTTGCAACAGTCGCCAACCACACTATTTCTTGCTCAAGTGGCTTGGCTTTCTGCCGGTTTGCTTTGGTGCAGGCTTAAAGGCCGATCTTCCATGCGCAGGGCGATTACCAGCGGGATGAGGGCAATCGCGGCATCAATCAATAACAGATGCCGGAAGGCCAGTCCAACTGTCCCGGAGTCATCTGCATTGAAGGCTGCTTGACCAAGCGCCAGGCTCGGCAGCAGATGCCAGAGCAGGCTCGACAACAGCGCCGCGCCCACCGCACCGCCAAACCCTCGAAACAGGCCGCACACACCGGTCGCCACGCCAAGATGGGTTTTCGGTGCTGCGTTTTGCACAGCAACCAGTGAAGTTGGGAATTGCAGGCCAAGTGAAATACCGCACAGCAGCAACACCGGCAGGCGCAGAAAAAATGAGCCTGGATCGACGAACGCGAGCAATGTCAGGGCCACTGGCACTAACAGCGCGCCGCTGATGATCGGAGGCTTGTAACGGGCCAGGTGGGCGCTTAAACGACCGCCGATGTAGGCGCCGATTGGGGCACCAAACGCCAGTGCCATTAACTGGCTGGCGCTTTCGCCCATGCCGCCCACGCCTTGCAGTTGCAACGGCACAACTACGGCCAGGCCAATTGCCTGAAAGTTAGCGAAAAACAGCAGTGACCAACCGCTGCGAATCGCGGCAATGCGCAGCAACAGTGGTGGAATCAACGGATCAGTTGTGCGCCGCTGATGCCAGATGAAAACACTCAGGCCAACCAGTGCAAGCAGTGCTGTAACAGCCAATGAAGGCCCTACTTGAACGGGCTGTTCGCCCAATTCGGTAATCAGCAATAGCAGGCTGCTCAAGCCGATAATCAGCAGTGCACAGCCGAAGTAGTCGATGCGCGCCCGACGACGAATTTCGACCAGGCCGGCGAGTCGGTTCCAGCACAGCCACATCGCAATAGCGCCCAGCGGCAGGTTGATCCAGAACACCCAGCGCCACGACAACTGGCTGCTGAGAAAGCCGCCCAGAGAGGGGCCAAGCAGGCTTGCAAGCGCGAACATGCCGCTGAACCATGCCTGATAACGGCCGCGTTCTGCCGGTGCAATCAGATCCCCGACCAGCGCCTGAATAATCGCCATCATCCCGCCTGCGCCAATGCCTTGCAGCACGCGCGCGCCGACCAGTTGCTGCATGCTTTGTGCGAGCCCGCACAGTACAGAGGCCAAAACAAAAAGCCCGATGGAAAGCATCAGCAAACGTCTGCGGCCAAACAGGTCACTGAGCTTGCCGAGGATGGGTGTGGTCACCGTCAACGCGAGCATATAGCCCGACATGATCCATGCAAGCAGGCCACTGCCTGGCAATTGCTGCGAGATGGTGGGCAGGGCGACAGCAACGACTGTTTGATCGAGCGCTGCGAGAAAGACGCCGAGCATCAGGCCCATCAGAATATGGCGTAATTGAGCAGGGGACAGCGGCGCGGCAGTGGCTAGGTCATTCATGCATGGGTTTCTTTATAAGGATGGGCGCAGTCTTCACGGGCGCAGAGCCCGCTGCAACAACTGACCATAAGTAACGTCGAAGGTTTGCTGCTAAGCGCGGTGCCGACCCTGGAATTGCCCAGGGTCGGGGTCATCAGCAACGAGGCGGATAGTCCCGTGCGTTTGACGGGCGCAACTTGATAAAGGCAGCAACCCGCTTGTGGCGGATTGCTGACAGCCTGAATTCCACCGCGTGGAATCCTGAAGCATGCCTGCCGTTGTGGCAATTGCGCAGGCCGATCAGGTGCGATCAGCGCCCACAATTGGCAGCAGGCACGCGACTGTTTGAGTGTGCAGGGGGCTTATTCGATTGGCTCGTAGGGCAAACCAACGTAGTTCTCGGCAATCGTTCTGCGCCCGGCCTCGGAGCCGACGAAGTAATCCAGCTCGGTCTGCTGCATGCGTTGGCTGAAGTTATCGGTGTCGGGGAATTTGTGCAGCATTGAGGTCATCCACCAGGAAAAACGCTCGGCTTTCCAGATGCGCTTCAGGCACACCTGCGAGTAATTCTCCAGCAGCTCGGTGCGGCCTTCGCGGTACACCTTGACCAGGATGTTGTATAGCGTGCTGACATCGCTGGCGGCGAGGTTGAGGCCTTTAGCTCCGGTTGGCGGAACGATATGCGCTGCGTCGCCGACCAGAAACAGGTTGCCGTATTGCATGGGTTCAACCACGAAACTGCGCAGCGGCGCGATGCTTTTTTCAATAGACGGCCCGGTGATCAGCTTTTCGGCCGTGTCCGCTGGCAGGCGGCACTTCAACTCATCCCAGAAGCGTTGATCCGACCAGTCCTCAACTTTTTCATCGCTGGCCACCTGCACGTAGTAACGGGTGCGAGTGGGGGAGCGCATGCTGCACAGGGCAAATCCGCGAGGGTGGTTGGCGTAAATCAGTTCTTCATTAACCGGCGGCGTGTCGGCCAGAATGCCCAGCCAGCCGAACGGGTAAACGCGCTCGAATTCTTTAAGTACACCCTCGGGAATCGACTGGCGAGAGACGCCGTGGAAACCGTCGCAGCCGGCAATGTACTCGCAGTTCAGGCGCACGGGTTCATTGTTGTAGGTAAAGGTGACGTGAGGGCTTTCACCCTTGAGGTCATGCAACTGAGCGTCGGTGACCCCGTAAAAGGTTTTGCCGCCGCTGGCCTCGCGGGCGGCCATCAGGTCGCGGGTCACTTCGGTCTGGCCGTAGATCATCACCGTTTTGCCGCCGGTTAGTTGCTTCAGGTCGATACGTTCACGGCGTCCGTCGAAGGCCAGTTCAAAACCGTCGTGCACCAGACCTTCGCGGTCCATGCGTTCACTGACCCCGGCTTCGCGCAGCAAGTCGACCATGCCTTGTTCAAGCACGCCGGCGCGGATGCGGCCAAGTACATAATCCGGGGTTTGACGTTCGATGATGATGTTATCAATGCCCGCTTTAGTGAGCAGTTGGCCGAGCAGCAGACCCGAAGGGCCAGCGCCGATAATGGCGACTTGAGTCTTCATTATTGTTGTCCTTGTTATTGCCCGAACGTCAGAGCGCGCGTGCTTTAGTGATGAAGTCCTCTGTATTTTTGGTGGATTAAGCGTGGGTTTGAAGGCACTATTGATTTAATTTTCTGGACTTTTCGTAGGTTGCCGCGCAAATGACAAAAACCTCGGGCAGCGTGGTTCCGGTGTTTAAGCTGTACGGTGAAACGGCGGCATGGCCGACGCCGGACCTGATTCATTGCGAGTCGATTCCCGAGCGCAGCAAGCCCCACGACTGGGAGATCAAACCGCACCGTCACGCCGATCTGGTGCAGTTGCTCTACGTGCAATCGGGGAGTGCCGAGTTGCTGGTCGAGGATCAGTTGGTGGTGGTTGAGCAGGCTGCATTACAAGTTGTACCGGCGCTCAGCGTGCACGGCTTTCGCTTTTCCGAGGACATTTGCGGGCATGTATTAAGCCTGGCGCAGCCTCTGGTCGATCAGCTCAGCAGCGTGCTTGAGCAGACGCCGTTGGCGCGAGCGGCGTGCTATCCGGTGGGCGGGCAGAAGCACTACCTCGACGCGTTATTCGAGACCATTACTTCTGAATACAGCCAGCCGGCGCTGGGCCGCGATTTGATGTTGCAGTCGCTGATCAGCGCGCTGCTGGTGTGGGTGGCCCGCCGTGAGCAGGCCGTCACGCATGCAGAAAACCTGCTGCCGGACCGGGGTCGTGAGCATTTGCAGCGCTTCCATCGACTGCTAGAGGCGCACTATCGCGAGCATCGTTCAATCGAGCACTATGCCGGCGAGTTGGGCATCAGTGCCGCGCACCTCAATGCCCTGTGTCGGCGCCTTGCCGGTCAATCTGCGCTGCAGATAATCAATCAGCGCCTGCTGTTGGAGGCCAAGCGTTGCCTGGTGTATAGCGCAATGACGGTCAATCAGGTGTCTGACAGTCTGGGCTTTTCCGAGCCGGCTTACTTTTCCCGATTCTTCAAGCGCAGCACCGGGGTTACGCCCAAGGTGTTCCGTCTGCAACGCTGACAGCGAGTTCAAATGAATATTGATAACCGGATCAAGTACCGCCACCTGCTGTGCTTTCTTGAAGTCGCCCGGCGCGGCAGTCTGGCGCGCGCTGCCAGCGAGCTTGCGATCAGCCAACCGGCGGTGTCGAAGACCCTCAAAGAGCTTGAAGACATGCTCGAAACCCGTCTGTTCGAGCGCAGCAAGCAGGGCGCGACACTCACATCCGCCGGGCTGGCGTTCCAACGCTACGCGGGGCCAAGTGTTCAGGCACTGCGCGAGGGTGTACGCAGCCTGCGCAGCGGTGAACATGAGGCGGGCACCGTACGACTTGGTGTGTTGTCGACGGTTGAGAGTTCGCTGCTGCCAGATGTGATTAAGCGGCTGCACGAGGAACACGCGGCGTTGGTGGTCAGCGTCGAGACCGGCCCCAGTGCATATTTGCTCGATCAGCTGCGCGTGGGTGCGCTGGATCTTGTGGTGGGCCGAATGACCGACAGCCCGCAAATTGCCGGGCTGACATTCGAGCATTTATACAGTGAGTCGATGGTGTTGGTGGTCAGCCCCGGGCATCCGTTATTGCAGGTTAATCTGGATGACCGCAGCCGCCTTGGCGAATACCCGGTGGTGTTGCCACTGGCCGGCACAACCATTCGCCGTTTTGCCGATAGCCTCTATGTGCAGTGTGGTATTGGCTTGCCACAACAACGCCTGGAAACCTTGTCTATAGCCCTGAGCCGACGCTATGTGCAGTCCAGCGAGGCGGTGTGGGTTGCACCTCAAGATGCCGTCCGCGAGGATCTGGCGCGCGGGCAACTGGTGCTGTTGGATCTGGGCCTCAAAGAGCCCGGCGGCTCCGTGGGTATCTGCAGCAATCCATCAACCGCCGACACACTGGCCGCGCAATGGTGTCGCGATGCCCTGCGGGCGAGTGCGGTTGAGTACCTTGAACGCTATGAGGCCTGAACCAGGGTGAGCAGGGAGCGAGGCCGCCGCTTGTTGCCTGCAGTGGGGCACTTACGTTTGTAAACCGTGCGATAATCGACCGACTGCATGAACAGGTATTTGACGAGGGGATCCCATAGTCATAAATTGTACTAACTGGTTAATACGCAATTAACAGATTGCAACCGGATTGCTACGAACGACCCTATGGAGTCGGACGGGCAGAGCACAACAAACATAAAAAGCTCAGAGGGTTCACCCATGTTTAAACGCCTTGTCGCAGGCTTCCTGCTGTCTTCTAGTTCTCTACTGGCTGCATTGCCAGCTCATGCCGATTACCCCGAACGCAATATTCAGGCTGTTGTGCCATGGAGCCCGGGCGGCGCCACGGATAACGTTGCGCGAAGCCTGGCGGCGCTGGTCGAGAAAGATCTGGGTCAAAGCCTGATCATTTCCAACCGCCCGGGCGGCACCGGTGTAATAGGTACCAGCTTCGTCATGAAGCAGCGTCCCGATGGCTACACCCTTCTGATTGGCGCTGAGAATCCGCAGTTGTATCCGCTGCTGGGGCTTGCCGATTTCGACTACAGCGGGCTTGATCTGATCAGCTTGATCGGTCAGAACATGGCTGTTATCGCCACCTCGCCAGACAGCCCGTTTAACAGCATGGAAGAGCTATTGGCAGAAGCCAAGGCGAATCCGGGTACGCTGCGCATGGGCAGCACGGGTCCTGGCGGCTTGCCGGGCAGCGTGCACGCCATGATCAGCTCGATTCAACCGTTGGATGTGCGTGAAGTGACCTTCGCCGGTGATGGCCCAGGTGTTGCTGCATTGCTTGGCAAGCACATCGATTTCATGCCGCTGAGTATGGCGGCTGCGCGTGAGCAAATTGCGGCTGGAAAGCTCAAAGGTCTGGCAGTATTTGGTGCTGAAGAATTACCAAGCCTGCCAGGTGTTCCGCCGATTACCAAAGCGCTGCCGGAAATCGCTTCCTACCTGCCATGGGGTCCGTTCTGGGGCGTTTGGGTACGCAAAGGCACGCCAGAGCCAATCAAGCAGACGCTCACAGCCGCATTTACCAAGACCCTGGCCACCCCAGAGGCGCAAACCTTCATCAAGAACTTTGGTGCTACGCCGCTGAACCTCAGTGGCGCTGAAGCCAAGGCCTATCTAGACCGCTGGCAGTCAGTGACCACCTGGTCGATGTATACGGCCGGTGCAGTGAAGGTTTCTCCCGAGTCGCTGGGCATTCCCAAGCCCTGATCGTTCCTAAGCTGGGTGAACCGGACGGGCCTGTTTGCCTGCCCGGTTCAGGAGGTCTTGTTATGAAAGCTGCATCAAACAATCCGCTGCAACCGCTGGAACGGTTTTTTTACTGGCTGCTGCTTATCTTTAGTGGCGCCGTGATTTATCAGGCGGTCAACATCAGTGGTGTCGAGTCACTCAACTCTGCGGGTTCGATGCCTATTGGCGCGGGCCTCGCGCTGGGTATTTCGGCGCTGGTGATCCTGATTGGCTCTTACCGCCGTCAGCCACCGCAGTTGAGCGGTCTGCTCGATCAATTGCGGGTATTTCGCGAACGTCACTTACCCGGTGAGGTGCTGGTTTTCTCGGCCTTGTGCATTGCTTACGTGATTGGCATGGAATACCTGGGCTTTTATCCCTGCACACTGATTTTCCTCGCGTGCAGCATGATTTACCTGATGCGCGGCAGGGTGCTTTACGCGCTGTTGATTGCCGGCGGTTCGCTGCTGTTTATCTACGCGCTGTTTTCTCTGGTTTTCCGTGTCTACCTGCCCTGAGTCGAGACTGCTGAAATGACTGATATGTTTGCTTTCCTGAGCATGGCCTGGGTTGATCCCCAGTTGCTCATGCTCACCGCGTTGGGCACATTCGCCGGAATCTACATCGGTGCCATGCCAGGGCTTTCTGTGACCATGGCCGTGTCGCTGCTGGTTTCATTCACATTCTCGTGGGAGGTCAATGATGCGTTGGCCTTGATCGTCGGGATATTTGTCGGCGGGGTGTATGGTGGCTCGCGAGCATCGATATTGCTCAATATGCCCGGCACACCCGCATCAGTCGCGACCTCGTTCGATGGCTATCCGCTGGCCAAACGCGGCGAAGCAGGGCGGGCGATTGGCCTGAGCACAGTGATGTCAGTCATCGGTGGCTTGATCAGTGTGTTGGTGCTGGCGCTCGTTGCGCCTTATCTGGCTGACTTTGCCTTGAAGTTCGCCCCAAGGGATTACTTTCTGATTGCCGTTTTGGGCCTGTTGCTGGTCGGGAGTCTGGCCACTGATTCGCTGGCCAAAGGTGTCTTTGCTGCTGCATTGGGTGTGTTAATTAGCATGGTCGGCATGGACCCGGTGACCGCTCAGGGTCGCTTCACCATGGGCAATATGCAACTCATGGGCGGGATCAATTACGTGGCGGTGATGATCGGCCTGTTCGGGGTGTCCGAGGCCTTGTATCAACTGCACAACCTCAAGCAAGTACCGGTGCGCCAGGATGTCAGTAAGATCGTGCCGCCACTGCGTCTGGTGCTGAAGTTTCTGCCGTTGTCGGTACGCACCTCATTGATCGGTGTACTGGTCGGCGCATTGCCTGGCGCGGGTGGTGATATCGCCGCACTGTTCGCCTATGACCACGCCAAACGCACGGTCAAGAATCCATCGCGGCCATTTGGTGAGGGCGCTTATGAAGGCCTGGTTGCCCCGGAAACTGCCAATAGTGCAGCGGTAGGCGGGGCTTATATGCCGATGCTGACCCTCGGCATGCCGGGCGATGCGGTTACTGCGGTAATCCTCGGGGCGCTGGTGATTCACGGTATCAATCCGGGCCCTCTGATGATGGTCGAAAACCCGCACATCTTCTGGTTTACCGTGGGCAATCTGGCGCTGGCGAACATCTTCCTGCTGGTGTTCGGACTGATGGGCATCAAGCTATTCGCCAAGGTCGTTGAGCTGCCCAAAGCGATACTGGTGCCGGTGATTCTGGTGCTCTGTGTGGTCGGTACTTACTCGATCAATAGCAACATGAGCGATGTCACCTGGATGTTGGGTTTCGGCTTCTTCGGCTACTTGCTGAAGATATTCGGGTTCCAGATGGGCCCGGTGATACTCGGGGTGATTCTCGGCCCGCTGATGGACACGTCGTATCGTCAGGCAATGTCTGCGGTGGGCGACAGCCCGGCGGCGCTGATGTACGAGTTGGTCGGTAATCCGTTGTCGTTGATTCTGTGCAGCGTATTGCTGCTCTTGCTGTTGAGTCGTGTTCCCGGTTTCAAGCGACTGTTCAAGCGCAGCGCAGCGGTGTCGGTATAACCGCAGACCGCTCACCAATAGTTACGTAAGGGGCGGTGCTTTTGGTGGGGTTGCTGGATGAATAGAGTGTTAAAAATCGAACCATAAGTTGGTTATCTGAGACATGAAAAAGCCGGGCATCAAGCCCCGGCTTTTTCATGTCTGCGACAAAGACGGCTGTTTAGCACACATCCCATTGCGGGGCGAAATTGGGACTGACAACGCGCAAGTCTTTGCGCAGCGTGGCGATGCTGGCGCGATCCTCTTCATCCAGTTTTACTTTCAGCGACTCAAGGTTGGCTTGTTGATTTTGCCGGCCGGTCGCTTTCGGAATAGCCGCGACGCCGTCCTGCTCAAGCAACCATTGCAACGCAACCTGGCTGGGTAAAACCCCATGCTTACGGGCAATCGCCTGAATGATTGGCGACTCGCCAGCCTGCCCGCGTGCCAGTGGCGTATATGCTGTTAGCGCCATATCGTGTTTGCGGGCGAATTGCAGCAGTGGTTGTTGGTTGAGCATCACGTGGTATTCAACCTGCAAGGCCGCCAGCGGCGCGCCCAGTTCTACAACTGCCTGATGCAGAAGGGGCAGGGTGAAGTTAGCCACGCCAATGGCCCTGGCTTTGCCCTGTTGTTGCAACTCGACCAGTGCCTCGATGCTGTGTTCGAGGCTCCAGTCTTTCCCGCCCGGCCAGTGAATCAGGAACAGATCAAGATAATCGCTGTTGAGTGCCTTTAGGCTGTCATCCATCTATTGGCGCATGGCAGCGGGTGTCAGTTTGTCCCACCAGACCTTGCTGGTTACATGTATCTGCTCGCGGGGTACTGAAGTACTGCTTAGCGCGGCACCCACAGCGGCCTCGTTGTGATAACCGCTGGCCGTATCAATATGCCGATAGCCCAGCTCAAGTGCCTGTGTGACGGCGCGGGTGCATTCATCCCCGAGCATCGGCCATGTTCCGAGGCCGATTTTCGGTAATTTAAGTCCGTGACGGGTGATGATTTTTTGCATGTGAAACCTCCGTTTCCATGGAACTACTTAAGCTCATTGCTCGGTGATACGCCTGCTAGATGACAAGCCGCGATGTAGCCGAATGTCATCGCCGGGCCAAGGTTGATGCCGCCGGAGGGATAGAACCCACCCATGACACTGGACATGTCTGAGCCGGCTGCATACAACCCGTTAATCGCATCACCGTTGGCATCGAGCACACGGGCGCTGCCGTCGGTTTTCAGGCCGGCAAAGGTGCCAAAGCACCCGGGCTGTACCTTGACGGCGTAAAAAGGCCCGTGCTCTATCGGCGCAACGCAAGGGTTTGTGCCGTTGTGCAACGGGTCGCCATTCTTGCGATTGAACGGAGTGGAGCCGCGACCAAACTCAGGGTCCTCACCGTTGCGCGCATGCTGATTGAACTGCGCAACCGTCTGCGTCAGATTGTGGGCATCAATGCCGCATTGCGCAGCCAGTTGTTCGAGTGTGGAACCGCGCTTGAGATAGCCATTACGTACATGCGGCCCGACCGGCAACGGCGAAGGTCGGGCGAAGCCCAGCCCATAGCGGCGCTGAAATCTGTGGTCGCAGATCAGCCACGAACAGACCTCTTGATCAGCCGGAACTTGTTCGATCATTGCTGATACATAGTCGTAGTAACCATGCGCTTCATTGACGAAGCGTCTGCCGTTTTGCAATACACCGATAATGCCCGGTTTGCCGCGTTCGATAATGTGCGGGAAATGGCCAAAACTGCCGTCGCGATAGGGCACTTTAGAGACAGGCGCCCACGCCACAGGGGATTGCAACTGGGTGCTGACTTGCCCACCAACAGCTTCGCCAAGGCGCAGGCCATCGCCACTGCAAGACTTGGGTGGAAGCGCCAGATGCTCATGGTCTGCGCGCGGGAACAGCTGTGCACGTCTGACCGGATCGTTGGGGAAGCCGCCAGCGGCCAGCAGGACGGCGCGGGCGCTGACGATCTGTTGACCATTCTTACCCGCGAGCACGGCGCCACGTACACCTGACGGTTCATGCAGCAACTGTACGGCAGGGGCGGATTCTATTAACTGCACGCCAAGGTCGGTAGCGGATTTCGCCAATCGGCCGATCAACGCAACACCGTTGACCAGATGCAAGGTTCTGCCAAAACGCGCCAGGTGATAGAGGTGGGTGAGAAAGCGTTTACTGACATGTAGCAGGGCTTTGGGTGAGCGCGTCATCGACATGAACGCGGCCAGATCCGCGCCCGCCATTATCGGCATGCCCATGAATGAGGTCTCGGCCATGGTCTTGCGCAACCGTGGCAGCAAGTCGATGATTTCTGCGCCGTTGTAAGGTGCAGCAATCACCTGATGGCCGCCTGTAGCAGCGCCCGGCGTATTGCCATGCATGTCGGGAATTGCATTGCCGTCGACAAATTGCAGTGCCGTGTGCTGCTCGAAAAACCTGACCATAGAAGGGCAGGCTCCAAGGAAGGCATCTACCCGTTCGGCATTGAATTGATTACCCAGTTCGTTCTGCAGATAAGTGCGCGGTTGCTCTATTGCTTCATCAATTCCTGCACGTCGCGCCAGTGGGTTGCGCGGCAGCCACATCCAGCCACCGGACCAGGCGGTAGCGCCGCCAAGCACGTCATCCTTCTCGGCGACTATCACTTTTAATCCATGCCAGGCTGCGGTCACCGCTGCAGACAAACCGGCGGCCCCAGAGCCGATAACCAGCAAGTCGCACTGCAATTGTGCGTCCGTTTGAGGTTGTGATTGCTGGGTGTCAGACATGGCAGTAACCCTCGAAAGATGTTTGTTTATAAAATGGAACTTGGTTCCATATTGTATTTTGCTTGATATCAACCGCCAAGCAGCAATTGCTCAGGCAAGGCATTCCTTGTGAGTCATTAGTGGATGTACAGGCGGCTAACGTGGGCTTGGACTCGGCCAGTCATGTGCAAAAAGGCCCATCACGTGGATGGGCCAAAGGAGCGTGCGGTGTTTACGGCCGCTGCCGAGGCAGCCGTTGGGTTGCGTTACAGCAGGTTCAACGGGTAGTTGATGATGATGCGGTTTTCATCCATGTCACGGCTGGCAAAGTCCTGGCGCAGGCTGGAGTTACGCCATTTGACGTTTAGTGACTTGAACGAGCCGCTTTGAACCGTGTAGGCCAGTTCGGATTCACGGCCCCATTCCTTGCCGTTATCGATGCTGCCAACTTTTACATGATCACCGCTGATGTAGCGGTTCATCAGGGTCAGGCCTGGGATGCCAACGCCTGCGAAGTTGAAGTCATAGCGAACCTGCCACGAACGCTCTTCAGCATTGTCGTAGCTGTTGTTGAAGCTGTCGTTGGCAAGGGTACCGCCGCTGGTGCCGTTAACCCGCATCCACGCGCTGTCCCCGTTGAGTTGCTGCAGGCCTACATAGAATCCATGGCTGCCGGTTTTGGCTGAGAACAGCCCGTAGGCCGTGTCGTTGTCGAGGTTACCTGCCAGTGCGTTGCCGTTTTCCTTGCCGGTAAAGTATCCAAGATTGGCCCCGAGCACCCAGTTGCCAATAGGTTGGTTGTGAACCAGATTGAAGAATTGCTGCTGATAAATATCTTCGAGTTCGTTGTACCAAACGCCGACTACAGTGCGCTTATCGTTGAAGGTGAATTCGCCACCGGCAAAGTTGAAACGGTCGGAAGTGAATGCACCTTTGCCGTTCATGGACATGTCTTCCATGCTGGCATCGTTGCGCGGGCTGTTCTTGCGGAACTGGCCGCCATAGAGTGTCAGGCCGCTGATCTCTTGCGACGTCAGCTGGCCACCCTGAAAGGTTTGCGGCAGAGAGCGGCCATCATCTGCACGCAGAATCGGCAAGACCGGCATCCATTCACCAACTTTCAACTCGGTGCTCGATATTCTGGCCTTGGCAGCAACAGCCAAGCGACCAAACTCATCGGCAGGGCGGCCATCATCGTGCACTGGCAGCAATGCTGTGCCAGCCGTTCCGCGGCCGCCATCGAGTTTCACTGCAAGCATGCCCAGTGTGTCGAGACCAAAACCGACAGTGCCCTCAGTGAAGCCGGATTTAGCGTCAAGAATAAAGCTCTGGGTCCATTCCTCGGCGTAATTCTGCGAGGCGTTGGAGTCTACGAAATTACGATTGATGTAGTAGTTACGCGAATTGAGTGTGACTTTGGCGTCATCTACGAAACCTGCTGCATGCACGGCGGTTGGTATCACGGTGGCAGTCGAGCAGGCGAGGGCCAGTGCGCTGATACGTGGATAGTGCTTCATGCGGATTTACTCCCGTTACTTGTTTTTGTTGGGTACGAGCAAGGCCCTCCGCTTCATGCGGACGACAACAGGCTTTGGTTTTTTACGAATGAATGGGGGGCTGTGTGGCCTAGGCTGGCGCGCAGGTATGCCTCATGTGACATCGCATATCTGGCAAGTATGTGATTGCAGAGCAGTGGGCTGAAGGGGTCGCTAGATGAGTCATTGGCTGAGGCATTTTGATAACCTTTTTATATTTATTGTGGGCGGCTGTGTTGTCTTTGAGTGGACTGAGCCGTGATTCCCTGTGCTTGATTGTGTGTTCGGCCAATACCTCGCGCAATGCGGTGTACGCTGTACTGTTCGGTTAACGAACAGTAATTAACCAGTTCGTACATTCTCATTGTTGCGACTTCTGCTTAAACGCTGCGCTAAGTTTCCCCGTGCATAAGTATCCCGTTAGAATCCACGCCAAACTCAATGTGGATTCAGCACTATGGCCGGCAGTCAGATAGAACGCGCACTCGGGCTTCTCGAAAGCCTCACTGGCGAGCCGCAAGGCTTGCAGATGCAGAGCCTTGCGGACGACTTGCAGATTCCCAAAAGCGCCACCCACCGCATGCTCGCTGAGCTCATCCGCTTGGGTTACGTGCGCCAGAATCCGGATAACAGCCGCTATCAACTGTCGACCAAGCTGGTTGCGTTGGGTTTTCGCTATTTGTCCAATGCGGGAGCGGATATCGTGCAGTCGATTCTCGATCGTCTGGCCGAGGAGTGTGGCGAGCTAGTGCGACTGGGCGTTATTGATGGAGACAACCTGACCTGGATTGCCAAGGCGCAAGGTGCCAAGGGCGGCCTGCGCTATGACCCCGACATGGGGCGCGATGCCCCCTTGTTCTATACCGCATCCGGGCATGCCTGGTTGGCGAGCATGGAAGACTCTGCCGCCATTACGTTGGTCGAGCGTCAGGGCGCGGTCATTGCTCCGCAAGAGTTGGGCCCCAATGCACCGCGCAATACGGCCGATTTGCTCGCGCGTTTAACGCTTGCTCGCAAGCTTGGTTATGCCTGGGTTGAACAAAGCTCGGCAGTCGGTACTTCGGCAATGGCGGCAGCAGTGCAGAGCCCTGACGGCGGCCGCATCATTGGTGTGTTAAGTATCGCTGGGCCAAGCGCACGCTTGAATGAAGCGCGCATACACGCACTGGCGCCAGTGTTACTCAGTGCTGCCGGGGAGTTGGCGCAAGCGAGTCCGGCCTCCGAATTGTTCGTCTGATCCTGCGGCCGCATTCGCGGCCTATCAATCTTCAGTGTTTTCTCGTCCTTTCACTACTGGATGATTGGTGGATTGCTTTGCCCTCTTGATTTAAAAATAGAACTAGGTTCTAAATATTAAAAGAGAGCAGAAAATCTACTTCAATCAGACCCGTTCGAATCAGACAAGAGGACTCAACTTTGCCAACGCCACTGCATATCGCCTTGATCGGTGCTGGGGTCATGGGCCAGCAACACCTTGAGCATCTGGATGGCTTGAGTGAGACGCGCCTCTGCGCAATCGCCGATCCGGCGCCGCCAGCTGCAATGCTCGCTGCAGCGCGTGGGGTGCCTTATTTCGCCGATCACCTGGTAATGCTTGACGAAGTCCGACCAGACGCTGTGATCATCGCCAATCCCAATACCCAGCATGTTCAGACAGCGCTTGACTGTGTAGCGGCGGGCGTTGCGGTGTTGCTGGAAAAACCGGTGGGTGTGCACCTTGATGAAGTGCGTGAACTGGTCAGGGCGTCTGAGGCCCGCGGGGTTGCAGTGTTGGTGGGCCATCATCGACGGCATAATCCGCTGATTTCCAAAGCTCGTGAGCTGTTGGCAAGCGGCATATTGGGCCGGCTGACCAACGTGACTTCCTTGTGGCAAGTGCGTAAACCCGACAGTTATTTCGATATTCCATGGCGCCGTGAACCGGGCGCGGGGATGCTGTTGACCAACCTGATTCATGACCTCGACCTGCTGCGTTATCTGTGTGGCGAGGTTGAATCCGTTCAGGCCATTACGCGCAATGAAGTCCGTGGTTTTGCCAATGAAGACAGCGTCGCTGTGTTGTTGCAGTTCGCCAGTGGGGCGCTGGGCAGCCTGACAGGTTCCGATGCAGTAGCCGCTCCCTGGAGCTGGGAATTGTGCTCCGGCGAGAACCCTGTGTATCCAAGTCAGGTAGACCAGCCTTGCTATATGCTCGCCGGAACACGTGGCGCATTGAGCCTGCCGCAACTCAAACACTGGTACTTCGAGCAGGCCGATGCGGGTTGGCATCAGCCACTTCTCAGTGATGTTCAAGCGTTCACCGCCGCCGAGGCTCTGACACGTCAGTTACAGCATTTCATAGAGGTTGTTCGTGGCCAGGCCGAGCCTATCGTCAGTGCTGCCGATGCAGGCCGTACCTTGGCTTTGATTGAGGCAATCCGCATTGCCGCCGAAACCGGGCAGGCCTGTGCGCCTGCAAAAATATGACTGCGGGCCTTCACCGACCCACTGCTGGAACCCTTTCATGACTGAACAATTGTTTTCTCTGGCCGCGCTTACTGTGCTCGAACTGTCGCCCGTCGATATGGTTGAGGTAGCGGCTCGCGCCGGTTATAGCCATGTCGGTCTGCGTTTACTGCCTGCAACAGTTGAAGAGCATCACTTTGCACTGATGACCGATGCCGGGCTGCGGCGTCAGACACAAGCGCGACTTCGCGATTGTGGCGTGCGTGTGCTCGACGCCGAAATAGTGCGCTTGCAGCCGCAGACTCAGGTTGAAGATCTGCGCACGCTGCTTGAGGTTTGTGCCGAATTTGAAGCCACAGAGTTGCTGGTGGCCGGTAATGACCCCGATGAAGTAAGGCTGACCGACAAATTTGCTCAGCTTTGCGATCTGGCCAAACCATTGGGCATCCATCCGCATCTCGAATTTATGCCATGGACCGATGTGCGCAATCTGGATCAGGCGCTGCGGATTGTCGAATCGGCGGGGCGCAGTAATGGTTGCGTGTTGGTCGATGCATTCCACTTTGATCGCTCGACCTCAAGCCTCAAACAACTGGCGCAGGTGGCGCCCGCGCGTCTGCGCTATGCGCAACTCTGTGATGTGGCCGGACCGCGACCTGCAGACATGCAGGAAATACTCCGTCAGGCGCGCAGCGAGCGACGTTTTCCCGGGGAAGGAGATTGCGATTTGCAAGGCTTATTGCGCGCATTGCCAAGTGCGATTCCACTCAGCCTGGAAGTACCGACCCAGCAGTTGCTGAAGCAAGGCGTTACTGCGTTGCAGCGCGCCGAAATGGCGTTGCGTGCTGCGAAAGCGGTATTGGCCAGGCAGTGATCGGCGGACGCGTATTTGGGGGGATTAGGGAGCTTTGTGTAGGTTGGGTGGCGACGGCTTGTATCTGCGGCGAGGCTTGTGACACAGATGTTTGACTGGACGGCTTAACTCTTCGATGCCGTGAAATTGCTATGACGGATTGCGTTGCTTCGCGCCGCTATCCATCCTCCGTTGGTTTGTTGGTTTGTTGGTTTGTTGGTTTGTGGACGGTGCGGAGTGTGTGATGGTTGCGTGGAGGTTGGAATCCGCAGCGGGGCTTGTGACAGGGCGATCTAACTGGCTTGGATTAATCCGGCGATGGCGGGGCAGATAAGCAAAAGCCCCTCATCGGGGCCTTTGCTTGCAATGCATCAGTTAGATTCGGGCAGCTTTCGCGGTGCCATGAAATACAGCCAGACCAGCGCAATGAAGTACATGGTTGGGATGATGGTGAATAGCACCGAATAGTTATTGTCGGTCGCTGTGAGGATTGCACCAACCACCTGCGTCATGAACATCCCGCCAATGGCCGCGCACATGCCGCCAAAGCCAAACACTGTGCTCATCATGTGCTTGGGGGTGTAATCCATCACCAGGCTCCAGATATTCGATGTCCAGGCCTGATGTGCGCCTACCGCCAGCGAAATAGCCAGGACTGCGATCCACAAGCTGCTTGCGTGTGCCGCGAAAATCACCCCGATAATGGTGCAGGCGAATATCAGCATCGACACCAGCCGCGCGGTGGTTGCGCGCATGCCACGACCGATCAGCCAGGAAGAAAGAATCCCGCCGCCAATACTGCCGAAGTCTGCAGTCAGCCAGATCGCCATCAACGGAAGGCCCAACTCACTGACACTGATGCCCAGGTTGTATTGCTGATTAAGGAAAGGTGGCAGCCAGTAGAGGTAGAACCAAAACACCGGCGCGGTGAGCGAGAAAGCAATCGCAAACGCCCAGGTTCCACGCATGCGCAGGATCTCCGAGAACGGCACCTTGGTCGGTTCTGGTTCCACGTCCTGATTGATGTAATCCAGTTCCGACTGCTTAACATTCGGATGATCTTCCGGGTTGTAGTATTTGATCGCCCAGAGCACCGCCCAGAACAAACCCAGACCGCTCATGCACATGAAGGCTGCCTGCCAGCCCCAAACACTCAGAATCAGAGGTAACAACGCCGGGGTAAGCATCGCGCCGACGTTAGTCCCTGCATTGAAGAAACCAGTGGCCATTGCCCGTTCGCTCGCCGGGAACCAGGTGCGAGTGGTCTTGACGCATGCCGGGTAGTTGGCCGCTTCGGTGAGGCCCAGAATAAACCGGCACACCATGAAACCTGCCGCTGAGGTGGCCAGCCCATGTGCCCCGGTAGCCAGGCTCCACAGCAGGACTGCAAAGAAGAACGCACGTTTGACGCCTATCTTGTCGATCAACCGGCCTTGCAGCAGAAAACCGATGGCATAACCGACCTGAAACCAGAAGTTGATGTTGGCGTAATCCATCGCCGTCCAACTCATTTCCTTGGCGAGCACTGGCTGCATGATGCCCAGCGCAGCGCGGTCGATGTAGTTCAGCGTAGTGGCTAAAAATACCAGCGCGAGCATGCCCCAGCGGGTTTTGCCGACTGCCAGCGCGTTGCGCATTTTACTGCCGATGCCGCTTTGGCTGGCTGGGCTTGCCAAGCTGGCAAGCGGATGTGATTTGCTTTGAGACTGGATCATGGTGGGGCCATCCGTTCGGGACTGCGCAAGGGCAGCAGTCAGTCAGCAAGTGCACATAAAGACCGCACAGACAGAACGACGCAGTACACCGAATGTTGGTAACCGGACGTTGGAATGCTGGCAGGTTGAGCGGGCTTTATCTGTGCACGCCGGGTTTGTGTTAGGCGATTGCAAGTTCAGTCAGATGCTGAACAACAGCCGGCGCGGGCAGGGCGCCACACACAAACGGATAGGAAAGCAGAGCAGTAATGGGGGTCATAGCGGTTACCTGTTTCTTGAAATTGTTAGCAACATGTCACTGGGTAAAGTCATCGAAGCCGCATTACAGGGCAGTCTTGGCAGCGATGCTGGATGCAACATGGAGAAGATGTTGCGCACAATCGCTGAACAGGTCAATTCGATTAAGGCCGAATTGATCGATAATCGAACATAAAACTAACTGGATGGTACGTTTTAAATTGCTGTGACCTACACATCGGCTAATAATCAAAACTCTAATTAGTCTCCGTTCGGGCGGTCGATAAACAGTGTGGTTTTTGCCCATGCGTACATGTCGAATCGCCTCCCACAAGGAGTTGCAGCATGCAGCGTTCTATTGCCACCGTTTCGTTGAGCGGTACTCTGCCGGAAAAGCTCGAAGCCATCGCCGCAGCCGGCTTTGATGGTGTCGAAATCTTCGAGAACGATCTTCTCTACTACGACGGCAGCCCTCGCGATGTGCGAAAACTCTGCGCTGATCTGGGCATCGCAATTACCTTGTTTCAGCCCTTTCGCGACTTTGAAGGCTGTCGCCGTGATCGCCTGAGCAAGAACCTCGACCGTGCCGAGCGTAAATTCGATCTGATGCAGGAACTCGGCACTGATCTGGTGTTGGTGTGCAGCAACGTTGCTGCCGACTCGCTTGGCGATGAAGAGATTCTGATCGACGACCTGCGTCAGATGGCAGAACGGGCCGGGGCGCGTAATCTGCGAATCGGCTATGAGGCGCTGGCCTGGGGGCGTCATGTAAATACTTGGCAACAGGTCTGGAGTATTGTTCGCCAGGCAAACCATCCAGCGTTGGGCGTATTGCTCGACAGTTTTCATACCTTGTCGATCAAGGGTGATCCCAGCGGTATCGCGCAGATTCCGGGTGACAAGATCTTCTTTGTGCAGATGGCCGATGCGCCCATTCTGACGATGGATGTCCTCGAGTGGAGCCGTCATTTCCGCTGCTTTCCAGGCCAGGGGGAATTTGACCTTGCGGGTTTCCTCGCACCGATTCTTAAAACCGGTTACGCCGGTCCGTTGTCGCTCGAGATCTTCAACGACGGTTTCCGCGCTGCGCCGCCACGCGCCAATGCTGCAGATGGTCTGCGCTCGCTGCTCTACCTCGAAGAAAACACCCGTAAGCTGCTGCAAAAAGAGAATGCAATGCCGGCGGATCCGGCGTTGCTGTTCGCGCCGACACCTGCCAGCCGCTATGACGGCGTCGAGTTCCTCGAGTTTGCCGTCAATGAAGCGCAGGGCGCAAAACTGGCGGGCTGGCTTGAACGTATGGGGTTTGCCCGAACCGGAGAGCATCGCTCAAAGGCGGTTAGTTTGCTAACTCAGGGCGATATAAAAATTGTGCTTAACGCCGAACCGTATTCGTTCGCACACAGTTTCTTTGAAGCACACGGGCCATCGCTCTGTGCGACTGCCTTGCGGGTGAAGGATGCCGACACTGCGCTGGAGCGTGCACGCGCTTACAAGGCTCAGCCGTATCGCGGTCTTGCTGGGCCCAATGAACGTGAGCTTTCGGCTGTTCGCGCACCGGATGGCAGCCTGATCTATCTGGTTGAGCCGGGTGAGCCTGGCAGCACCATTTATGACTCCGACTTCAAGTTGGATCCGGATGCGCTGGCTGTAGGCGGTCTTGAACGTATCGATCATATGGCCATGGCACTGCCAGCCGACAGCCTCGACAGCTGGGTGCTGTTCTATAAAGGTGTGCTGGACTTTCAGGCGGACGACGAAGTCGTGTTGCCAGATCCTTATGGCCTGGTTAAAAGCCGTGCGATTCGCAGCCGTTGCAGTACTGTGCGCCTGCCGTTGAACGTCTCGGAAAATCGTAATACGGCCATTTCACATGCGCTGTCTAGCTACCGTGGTTCGGGTGTTCACCACATCGCTTTTTCATGCACCGACATTTTCGCCGAAGTCAGCCGCGCCAAAGAGGCGGGGGTGCCGTTGTTGGAAATCCCGCTTAATTACTACGATGACCTCGCCGCACGCTTCGATTTCGACGACGAGTTTCTCAGCGAACTGGCTTACTACAATGTTCTTTATGACCGTGATGCACAGGGTGGTGAGTTGTTTCACGTGTACACCGAGCCTTTCGATGGACGCTTTTTCTTCGAAATCATCCAGCGCAAGAACGACTATGTCGGATACGGCGCGGCCAACGTTGCAGTGCGGCTGGCGGCTATGGCCAAGGCGCGCAGTGGTGGGGCGCCGCGTCAGGTAAACCTGTAACTGCTGCAATGTGTTAAAAGTGCCCGTCTGATCAACCAGGCTGGCACTTTTATCTGCAGGTCAGCCAGCTCATAATCGCATAACAAGAAACAGGCACGAGCTCTACATGACCACAAGTATCGATATTACCGAGCCATTGGCCGAAACTCCGCGAAAAAGCCGCAAGAACAACCCTGAGAAAACCCGTGAGGATATTCTTCTGGCGGCGGTTCATGAATTCGTCAATCAGGGGCTGTCGGGCGCTCGGGTCGATGCCATTGCGGAGCGCACGCATACCTCGAAACGCATGATCTACTATTACTTCTCAAGCAAGGAGCAGTTATATGTCGAGGTACTGGAGAAGCTGTATGGCGACATTCGTCGCACCGAAGCGCAGCTTCATCTGGCAGAACTGCCGGCCCCTGAAGCTATTGCGCGACTGGTCGAGTTCACCTTCGATCACCATGATCGCAATGTAGACTTCGTGCGCATTGTCAGCATCGAAAACATTCATCGTGGCGAGTACGTTAAGCAGTCGCCGACGATACGCTCATTGAGCAGTAATGTGCTGGACATGCTCGATGACACGCTGCGCCGGGGTGAAGCCAGTGGGGATTTTCGCAAGGGTGTACAGGCGATAGATTTGCACCTGCTGATGAGTTCGTTCTGCTTTTATCGTGTCTCGAACCGCCATACCTTCAGCGAGATCTTTCAGATTGATCTGGCAGAAGATGCCGCTGTTAAACAGCGCCACAAGCAGATGATTTGTGACGCTGTGTTGAGTTACCTGAAAGCCTGAGTATTTGATATGTGTTCGAGCTGCGGGGTTGTGTCATCCGGCGACATAACCCCGCATCCAGCGCTTAGCCATTCATGCTATGGAAGTGCGCTTGCATACGCTCGGCATCGGCAGGACGCGAGCAGAACAGTTCAAACGCCTTGACCGCCTGAAACACTGCCATGGTGCCCCCGTCCAGAGTGCGACAGCCCAGCGCACGGGCCTGCTTGAGCAGCTCGGTTTCCAAGGGGAAATAAACAATCTCGGCAACCCATAAGCCCGCATGCAACAGTTCGGGTGGTAATGGTGTGCCCGGCAGTTTGGCCATGCCAACCGGTGTGGTATTGACCAGGCCCGTTGCGCCCGCAACATCTGCAGCCAGGTTCTGGCCAACTTGCGCGCGACCTTCACCGAAGTGGCAATTGAGGCTATCAACCAGGCCTTGCGCCTTGAGCGGATCAACTTCGTGAATGATCAGGCGTTTAACGCCTTCACTGAGTAAGGCGTGTGCCACGGCAGCGCCCGCACCGCCCGCGCCCATCTGCACGACTTGGCTGCAGTCAACATCCCCCAGACCTCGGCGAAACCCTTCGGCAAATCCCAGACAGTCGGTGTTGTGGCCGATGCGCTTGCCATCCCTGAACACCACGGTGTTAACCGCACCAATACCGCGTGCTTCATCAGAAAGCTCATCGAGCAGCGGAATAACGGCCTGTTTGCACGGGAAGGTAATGTTGAGGCCGGTAAATCCCATGCGCTGTGCCGATTCAAGCAGGTCGGGCAGGGCGCTCATGTCAAGCTTCAGGGCATCGAGGTCGATCAGGCGATAAAGATAGCGGATGCCTTGAGCGTCGCCTTCGTGCTCATGCAGTGCGGGCGTGCGTGAGGCCTGTATGCCTGCGCCAATCAGGCCGGCAAGTATTGAGGGAATTGGAGTATTCATGGTCATCAGGCTTTGATCAGTTGGGCAAAATGTTCGAGCGCAAGGCGGTAGCCGTTGCTGCCGAAACCGCACATCACACCAACAGCGATGGCGGACACATACGAGTGGTGACGGAAGGTTTCTCGTGCGTGTACGTTGGAAAGGTGTACTTCAATGACCGGCACTTCACTGGCAACCAATGCATCGCGTATAGCAACCGAGGTATGTGTCCAGGCCGCAGGGTTGATGATGATTCCGGCGCAACGGCCACGCGCTTGATGAATCCAGTCGATCATCTGGCCTTCATGATTGGTTTGCTGGAACTCAACCTGCAGTTCAAGGCGTTCGCCGGTGAGACGACACATGTCAGCAATATCATCCAGGGTTTCGTGGCCATAAGTAGCAGGTTCACGGGTGCCCAGCATATTGAGATTAGGCCCGTTAAGAATCAGAACAGTACGCGTCATTGCGACGACCTCTATTATTTTAATCTGGCAAAAAGCATCTGCGATAAAAATGTACTAAATAGTTAGTTTGGTCAACTGACGGTCACGACAGAACCGCTGTTCAGTATCTGGTGCAAGGCTCTATATACATGTCGAACAGGGCCGAAAGGCCCATGGCAGAGGCGTTTTGAAGGTACAGGCAGCGATAGGTGGCGGGTGAATTGCTGTTCGATAATCGACCACATCTAGCGCAACGGGTCGCCTGCCAGCAGTAATTTTTGCAAGGCCTGAGGCTGGGGTTGTGGAGATTGAAAGCGAAAAGCGCTTGCGTGCACTCAGGTTTATCCGCGTGGAGTGCAACTGAAGCGCCTATCCATAACTATATGGTTATGGATAGGCGCAATCTTTTCATTATTCAGGCTGGAACTTCTGATGGACACTGCGCCGAACTTGGCCTGATTGGGCCGGCAGATTGATTCATCCATTCCAATAAGAGGAAATCGTCATGTCTGACGCGCAAAGCCGCTTCGTCATTCGCGACCGTAACTGGCACCCCAAGGCGCTGACCCCGGATTACAAAACTTCCATTGCACGTTCTCCCCGTCAGGCGCTGGTCAGCATTCCACAGTCGATTTCCGAAACCACTGGCCCGGATTTCAGCCACCTGAAGCGTGGCGAGCACGACAACGA
The DNA here is from genome assembly GCF_900682675.2 of Pseudomonas marincola. Taxonomy (NCBI): domain Bacteria; kingdom Pseudomonadati; phylum Pseudomonadota; class Gammaproteobacteria; order Pseudomonadales; family Pseudomonadaceae; genus Pseudomonas; species Pseudomonas marincola. The sequence goes on from NZ_LR215729.2 coordinate 2,249,147, forward strand.
TTTGCTGCTCAATTTCAACAATGGTGGCTTGCCGGTTGGCGAGCGCATCATCCTTGCCGGTCGTGTCTGCGATCAGTACGGCAAGCCGGTGCCGAATACCCTGGTGGAAATCTGGCAAGCCAACGCGGGTGGCCGCTATCGCCACAAGAACGACCGTTATCTGGCTCCGCTAGATCCGAATTTTGGTGGTGTCGGCCGTACGCTGACTGACCGCGACGGCTTCTACAGCTTCCGCACCATCAAGCCCGGCCCGTATCCGTGGCGCAATGGCCCGAATGACTGGCGTCCGGCGCATGTGCATGTGTCGATCAGCGGGCCTTCAATTTCGAGCCGCCTGATTACCCAGCTGTATTTTGAAGGTGACCCGCTGATTCCGATGTGCCCCATCGTCAAGTCGATTGCCAACCCCGATGCGGTGCAGTCCCTGATTGCCAAGCTCGACATGGCAACGGCCAATCCCATGGATTGCCTGGCGTATCGGTTCGATATTGTGCTGCGTGGCCAGCGTCAGACCCATTTCGAGAATCGTTGAGGATACCTGCAAATGCCTATTCAATTACTGCCGGAAACGCCATCTCAAACTGCTGGCCCGTATGTGCATATCGGCTTGGCGCTAGCGGCTGCCGGTAATCCGCCGCGCCCGCAGGAAATCTGGAACCAGATGGCTAAGCCAGAAGCTGAAGGTGAGCACATTGTGCTGATTGGTCATGTCTATGATGGCAATGGCCATCTGGTCCGCGACTCGTTTATCGAGCTGTGGCAAGCTGACCATCAGGGTCGCTACGACAACGCCTACGATCTGGAAAAGCCGTTCAACGGTTTTGGCCGCACGGCCACTACGTTCGATGCGGGCGAATGGACCATGCACACGATCAAGCCGGGCGTCGTCAATAACGCGGCGGGTGTGGCGATGGCGCCGCATATCAATCTGTCGTTGTTTGCCCGTGGCATCAATATTCACTTGCAAACCCGTGTGTATTTCTCTGATGAGGCCGAGGCCAATCAAATTGATCCGGTGCTTAACCTGATCGAGCAACCGCAGCGCCGTGAGACCCTGATCGCGCAGCGTTGTGAGGTCGATGGCAAAACGGCTTATCGCTTTGATATCCGCATTCAGGGTGAAGGCGAAACGGTGTTCTTTGACTTCTGATTCAACCGCGCCGGACCTCCTGGTCCGGCAGCACTTTGCAGCGTTACTGGGCGCGCGTGGCTATCACGCGGACCCAGCGCAACAAGCAGCCATTGATCATCTCGGTCAGTGGCTTTGCGCGTTTATGGAGGGTCGCCAGCGCTGGTTACGACGACCTTCCGCTGGCGTTTATTTATGGGGCAGCGTTGGGCGCGGCAAGAGCTTTGTGCTGGATGCGGTGTTCAATGCGGCGCCGCTGGCAGAAAAACGTCGCGTGCATTTCCACGCCTTCCTGCAAGAGCTGCAACTGCGCATGCGCGCTTTCGCCGGTCAGCGAGATTCGTTGGCACGGGTTGCTGAGCAGATTGCCAGCGAAACTCGTCTGCTATGTTTTGACGAATTCCATGTGCACGACATTGGCGACGCCATGCTGCTCGGGCGCATGCTTAAAGCGTTGGTGGATGCCGGTGTCGGGTTGATCTGCACCTCCAATTATCCGCCGGCAAAACTGTGCCCCAATCCCTTGTATCGCGACCGCTTCCAACCGGCGATCGACCTGCTCAACAAGCGCTTTGATGTGCTGGAGCTAGGCGGCGCTACGGATTATCGCCAAGCCTCTGACTATTGCTGGGGCCGCCTGTATTGGCCATTGGAGGAGGGCAGCGAGCGCCTCGGCGACGTGCTGGGCTTCACTGCGCAAGCGCCGGGCGTGCATTGTGTTGAGGTCAATCACCGGCCACTGCAACTGCGCAATCGCGAAGGGCAACGGGTTTGGGTCGATTTTACCGAGTTGTGCCGCAGCCCGCGCTCAAGCGCTGATTTTCTCTGGTTGTGCGAGCACTTCCAGCAGGTTGCGCTGGGCGGAGTTAGCACGCTGGAGAACGAGGGCATTGATGTACAACAGCGCTTTCTCAATTTCATCGACATCGCTTACGACAGCGGTATTGAGTTGCTGCTGGGCTGCAGCGCAGGCCTCGATCAACTGTGCAATGTCGCCAGCCATGTCGACTTCAATCGCACCCGCAGCCGCCTGATGCAGTTGCAGCCTTGCCCTGTAGTGGAAACTGTCGATTCGGCTGCACCCCAAGCAGTCCTCCAGTCACACGGGTAGTGTGACGGAGGAGGGTGCCGCGTGTGGGGGAATAGCCATGCCTTGTGGGCAGGGTTATACCGCTGCCACCCAACAAAGCCTGATAGAACCCGGTTGCGCGCAGCGGCAGCGCAAAATAGTGGCAAGCAATGCATAGGTCAATTGCGATTATCGAACTTTGGTTCGATAATCGATCAAAACTGCCAAAGCTGTTCAGGACACAATAACAATGAGTGACGATCAACACTTACCGCTGGCGACACTGGCACCGCCCATCGTGGCTTCCCCAGCCAAGCGCATTGAGGCGCTGACGGGCGACCCTAACTTTATGACCTCTCTGGCGCGCGGATTAGCCGTGATTCATGCGTTTCAGGAGCGTAAGCGACAACTGACGATTGCACAGATCAGTCATCGCACCGAAATTCCGCGCGCGGCAGTTCGTCGTTGCCTGCACACGCTGATGAAGCTCGGTTATGCAACCACCGACGGGCGCACTTACTCACTGCTGCCCAAGGTGCTGACTCTCGGCCATGCTTATCTGTCATCGACGCCACTCGCGGTCACGGCGCAGCCGATACTCGACCGCATCAGCGAGCAACTGCACGAGGCCTGTTCGATGGCCACGCTCGAAGGTGACGAGATTCTCTACATCGCCCGTTCAGCCACTCCGCAACGCCTGATCTCGGTCGATCTCAGTGTGGGCAGCCGCTTGCCGGCGTATTGCACATCAATGGGCCGAATTTTGCTGGCAGGCCTGACCGATCCGGCGCTGGATGACTATCTGGCGCATGCCGACATGCAAATCAAAACCAGCCGCACGGTGCACACCGCACAGGGCTTGCGTGACAGCGTGGCGCAGATTCGTGAGCAGGGTTGGGTGATTATCGATCAGGAGCTGGAGGTCGGTTTACGTTCAATCGCGGTGCCGCTGAAGGACTCAGCTGGCCAGGTTCTGGCAGCTCTGAACGTGGGCACGCATGTTGGTCGCACCTCCCGCCAAGAACTGGAAACCCGCTTTTTGCCGGTCTTACTTGAAGCCAGCAAAGAGCTTAGCGAGCGCTTGTTCCACTGAGTAATGGCGCTAACGGAAACATGCGCCGTTGGTGTTGCACGGTTTGGATTGGCGTGAGATGGGCAATTGCAGGAGCAATCGATCTTTTGTCATCAGCGGGTATGAGAGGCTGAGCTTACGCCAAATTGGACGAAACCATGGGATGGGTTCGGCAGGCGAACCATCCCCGAATTCCCTGTTTGCGGCGCCGTTTTATCAACCCGCCAGCGCCGACAAACGCTTTGTTGGGTTAGGTTTCAATAGGCGCAGTTGTTGCCCAGACGCTCGTATTGCAGACGGTGCGTTTCACCTTTGGAATCCTCATACACCATGGTCGCGTCAACCACGCCGCAGCCTTCATCGGTCGCTGTCTGTGAAATAACCCGGGCCACATCGAGTGTGTCACCGTACTGATAAGTTTCAGGTTTTACCGGAGCATCTGCAGCGGCTGGAGTGGTGGCTGCAGCAGCCCACGGAGCAACAAGACCCAGGCAGACCGCCAACGCTAAAATTTTCATTTTTTTACCTCTGTTGGTTAACGACGGGGCAAGCTTAAAAGTCGCCGTCCCTGCTAAACAGAAGTGAAAATGAGAAGAACTTTTGCCTGATACGTAACAATTGCGGGGCGTTGCGCTGGAGTTGATCAGGCCCAGAACAGCGCGTTTTCGAGAATGGCCTGATGGCTGCGCATCGCCTTGGGTAACTCCTCCTTGAGGAACTCGATCCAGGTCCGCACCTTGGCATCCAGATACCTGCGTGAGGGGTATAGCGCGTAAAGGCTGCGCTCATGCAGGCGGTGCTGGGGCAACACCCGCACCAGTGTGCCTTGCTGCAATGCCTTGGCCGCAACGAGGTCGGGTAACAGACAAATGCCCATCCCGGCCGCTGCGGTTTGCGCCATGGCTTCGGCCACATTGACCTGAAAGATCTTGCCGGGTTGCACGCGCTGCTCAACCCCGTTGTCGTTAAACAGCCAACTTTCGCCGAATACCGGGTCAATCAGTTGCAGGCAACGATGGTTCTCCAGGTCGCCGATACTCTTTGGAATGCCGTACTTGTCGAGGTAGGCGGGCGCCGCGCAAACCACGCTGTAAATGTCGCACACTTGCTGCGCGACCAGTTCTGAATCCGGCAATGTACGCGCCAGTGTCAGGACTACATCGTGGCCTTCTTCGAGCAGGTCGGGATGACGCTGCGAGAGGCTCATTTCAATATTGACCTCAGGAAAGCGCTCGCCATAGCGCACCGCCAGAGGTCCTAACAACTGCGTGCCGAGGGCGGTGATGGAGTGAATGCGCAGGCGGCCTTTGGGTACCAGATGCGCGCCACTGGCTTCCGCCGAGGCCTCATCGACTTGGGCCAATACCGAACGGCAGCGCTCCAGATAACGCTCTCCCACCTCGGTTAAACCGAGGCGTCGGGTGCTGCGCTGGAGCAGTCTGGCTTGCAGATCGGATTCAAGTTCACTGACCAGGCGCGAGACTTGCGCGGTCGATATATTCATCGAGTTGGCGGCCGCGGTGAACGTGCCGCAATCAACCACCTGAACAAATACTCGCATTGCTTGTAGGACGTCCATCAACCCTCGCCTGAATAATGCGCATGCGCGCGGCTGAGATTATTACGCAAAATGAAAAGATCGTCTTCATGCGCACAAACGCGGCATTGTGGCGGCGGGCTCGAATTAGCGCATCGATATCGACGAGAACCGGCTGATTCTCAATTACACCTGGAATCTGCTCTGAGTTTTCAGCGCTTGCACGGCACGCTGTAGTGCAGAGTTGCTTGGCCTTGCGCACGTGCACAGTGTTTGCATCGTTACGCCCCGGGATTGCTGGGGCGTAGCTATTTTTGCGGTTTATACCTGCTGATTATCTAGCGTTCGATAATCGCACGCATAGTCGATTATCGGATTGTTTGGCCTCGGTGGCAGGCGTAATTTAGCGGCAACTGGCGTGGCTCCCCGCCGCCCAAAACCAACAAGAGAACCACCATGGCTGAAATTATCTCCCTGCACGAGGCCGTAGAGCGCTTTGTACATGATGGCGACACGGTTGCCCTTGAAGGCTTCACCCATCTGATCCCGACTGCTGCCGCGCACGAACTGATTCGTCAGGGTAAAAAGGACCTGACGCTGGTGCGTATGACGCCCGATCTGGTGTATGACTTGTTGATCGGTGCCGGCTGCGCCAAGAAGTTGATTTTCTCCTGGGGCGGTAATCCGGGTGTGGGTTCTCTGCACCGCTTGCGTGATGCGGTCGAGAAGGGCTGGCCACAGCCGTTGGCCATTGAAGAGCACAGCCATGCTGCCATGGCCAACGCTTATGTGTCCGGTGCCTCGAACCTGCCGTTCGCAGTATTGCGCGGCTATCAGGGTTCGGATCTGGCCAAGGTCAATCCGCAAATCAAGTTCATCAACTGCCCGTTTACCGGCGAGAAGCTGGCGGCCGTGCCGAGCGTACGTCCGGACGTAACCGTTATTCACGCGCAAAAAGCCGACCGCAAAGGCAACGTGCTGATTCAGGGCATTCTGGGTGTGCAGAAAGAAGCGGCGTTGGCAGCCAAGCGTTGTATCGTCACCGTTGAAGAGATTGTCGACGATCTGCAAGCGCCAATGAATGCCTGCGTATTGCCAGCCTGGGCACTTACCGCCGTTTGCGTAGTGCCGGGTGGTGCCCATCCTTCCTATGCACATGGTTATTACGAGCGCGACAACCGTTTCTATCAGGCGTGGGACCCGATTGCCCGCGACCGTGACACTTTCACCGCCTGGATTGATAGCTTCATCCGTGGCACTGCCGATTTTTCCGAGTTTCAAGCCAAGCTCGCGGAGGCCAAATAATGAGCGCCTACAGCACCAATGAAATGATGACCGTGGCAGCTGCCCGCCGCCTCGGCAACAACGATGTGACCTTCGTCGGCATTGGCCTGCCATCCAAGGCCGCCAACTTGGCGCGCCTTACGCATTCGCCGGATGTCACGTTGATCTACGAATCCGGCCCGATCGGTGCCAAGCCGTCGGTTCTTCCGTTGTCCATCGGGGACGGTGAGCTGGCCGAAACCGCCGATACCGTGGTGCCAACGGGTGAAATCTTCCGCTATTGGCTGCAGGGCGGGCGCATCGACGTCGGCTTCCTCGGTGCTGCGCAAGTCGACAAATACGGCAACATCAACACCACGGTGATCGGTGATTACCATCAGCCGAAAGTACGTTTGCCAGGTGCTGGTGGCGCGCCGGAAATTGCCGGTTCGGCAAAGAAAGTGTTGATCATTCTCAAGCAAGGCCATCGCACCTTCGTCGACAAGCTGGCGTTCATTACCTCTGTCGGCCACGGTGAAGGCGGCGACAGCCGTAAGCAACTCGGGCTGCCAGGTGCCGGTCCGGTCGCGATCATCACCGACCTGTGCATCATGGAACCGGAAGAGGGCACCAACGAATTCATCGTGACCTCGCTGCATCCCGGGATTACCCGTGAGCAGGTGATTGAAGCGACTGGCTGGCAGATTCGTTTTGCCGCGGTTGTCGGTGAAACCGATGCCCCGACATCTGTTGAGCTGGAAGCACTGCGCGCACTTGAAGCGCGTACTGCAGCCGCTCATGGCCAGGCCGGAGGTGAGGAATGAGCCGCGATGTATTTATTTGCGACGCAGTGCGTACACCGATTGGGCGCCTGAACGGCGCTCTCTCGGCGGTACGTGCAGATGATCTCGCAGCGATCCCGCTGCGGGCGCTGATCGAGCGTAACCCGAACGTCGACTGGAACGCGCTCGATGAAGTGTTCATGGGCTGCGCAAACCAGTCTGGCGAGGACAACCGTAACGTTGCGCGTATGGCGCTGTTGCTCGCCGGCCTGCCGGAAACCGTTCCCGGTGTGACCCTCAATCGTTTGTGTGCCTCGGGTCTTGATGCGGTCGGCTCAGCCTTCCGCGCCATAGCGATGGGCGAGATGGACCTGGCAATTGCGGCGGGCGTCGAGTCGATGACCCGCGCGCCGTATGTGATGGGTAAAGCCGACAGCGCGTTTGGCCGTGGCCAGAAAATCGAAGACACGACCATGGGCTGGCGTTTCATCAACCCGCAGATGAAAGAGCAGTTTGGTGTAGACGCCATGCCGGTGACCGCCGACAACGTGGCGCAGGAATATGCCGTGAGCCGTGAGGATCAGGATGCTTTCGCGCTGCGCAGCCAACAACGCGCCGCTGCTGCGCAGGAGTCCGGCTACTACGCCGAGGAAATCGTGCCGGTGGTGATAAAGACCCGCAAGGGCGAGACCATAGTCGACACCGACGAGCACCCGCGTGCCGACAGCAGCGCTGAAGCCATGGCCAAGCTCAAGCCGGTTAACGGCCCTGATAAAACCGTCACAGCAGGCAATGCGTCGGGTCTTAACGACGGTGCCAGCGCAATCATTCTGGCCTCGGCAGAAGCGGTGCAGAAGTACGGCCTCACGCCGCGCGCCAAAGTGCTTGGCATGGCCAGCGCGGGTGTGGCGCCGCGAGTCATGGGAATTGGTCCGGTGCCTGCTGTGCGCAAACTGCTGGCGCGTCTTAATCTCGATATCAACGCCTTCGATGTTATCGAGCTCAACGAAGCTTTTGCCGCGCAAGGCTTGGCGGTCACCCGCGAGCTTGGGCTGGCGGACGACAGCGCCAAGGTCAATCCCAATGGGGGGGCAATTGCGTTGGGTCACCCACTGGGCATGAGCGGAAATCGTCTGGTGCTGACTGCGGTTCACCAGCTGCAAAAGACTGGCGGCAAGCTGGGTCTGGCAACCATGTGCGTAGGCGTCGGTCAGGGCTTGGCGCTGGCAATCGAACGCGTCTGAGTTGCACCTGTGCCATTGTAACTACTGAAGCAAGCGCCGTTTGCAGTTAGCAAAAGCTGGCCGCAAACGGCGCGCTGTTATACAACTGATGTTTGTTCTTTTGCTGGAGTAACGGCTTGAATAGCCCGAGCAATCAACTTTTTGACGCCTACTTCACCCAGCCTGCCATGCGCGCTATCTTCTCTGATGATGGGCGTGTGCAAGGCATGCTGGATTTTGAAGCCGCGCTGGCCCGCGCTGAAGCCAAGGTCGGCCTGTTTTCACCGGCGCTGGTGGCGCCCATCGAGGCCGCTTGCCGCGCTGAACTTTACGACTACAACAGCCTGGCTCAGGCCATTGTGATCGCGGGCAACTCAGCCATTCCGTTGGTCAAAGCGTTGGGCAAACAAGTTGCCAGCCGCAACCCCGAAGCCGAACGCTATGTGCACCTTGGCGCAACCAGTCAGGATGTCATGGACAGCGGCTTGGTGGTGCAGCTGCGCGGCGCAATTGAGTTGCTGGAACATGATCTGGCCAGTCTGGCTGATGCACTGGCCGAGCAAGCTGAGCGCCATGCCGACACGCCAATGGCCGGACGCACATGGCTGCAACATGCAACGCCTGTGACGCTGGGCATGAAGCTGGCCGGTGTACTCGGCGCGATCACACGCCATCGTCAGAGGCTGACTGAAATAAAGCCGCGTTTGCTGTGCCTGCAATTTGGTGGCGCTTCCGGCAGTTTGGCAGCATTAGGCGAACAGGCCTGGCCGGTGTCCGAGGCGCTGGCGAGTGAATTGCAACTGAGCCTGCCGGATCAGCCGTGGCACACCCAGCGTGATCGTCTGGTGGAGTTCGCCAGCCTGCTCGGGATGCTCGCTGGTAGCCTTGGCAAACTTGGCCGCGACCTGAGCCTGCTGATGCAGACCGAGGCGGGTGAAGTATTCGAGCCCGCAGCGCCGGGTAAGGGTGGCTCATCAACCATGCCGCACAAGCGCAATCCGGTGAGTGCTGCGGTGCTGATCGGCGCAGCAACACGAGCGCCGGGGCTGGTGGCAACCATGCTCGCCGCGATGCCACAAGAACACGAACGCAGCCTGGGTTTGTGGCATGCCGAGTGGGAAACCTTGCCCGAGTTGTGCTGTTTGGTCTCGGGCGCGCTGCAACAAGCATTACTGGTGGTGCCCGGGCTTGAAGTGCAAGCGGCGCGGATGCGCAGCAACCTCGACCTGACTCAGGGGCTGGTTCTGGCCGAAGCAGTCAGTATTGCGCTGGCGCAGAAAATCGGTCGCGACGCGGCTCATCATTTGCTCGAAAGCTGTTGCCGCCAAGCCGTGGAGCAGGGCGCGCATTTACGCCAGGTTCTCGGCGACAACAATGAAGTCAGCGCCCACTTGAGTGCGGCAGAACTCGATCGCCTGCTGGATCCTGCATTTTATCTTGGTCAAGCCCGTCGCTGGGTCGAGCGCGCTGTGGCCGAACATCAAAATTTCTCCCGATAGGAGCGCGGTATGTCTGCCGTACAACTCGCCGATGGCGAACTGAATTATCTGCTCGAAGGCCCCTCAGATGCGCCAGTGCTGGTGTTGTCGAATTCGCTGGGCACCGATTTGCACATGTGGGACGCGCAAGTGGCGGCGTTCTCTGAGCACTTTCGCGTGCTGCGTTACGACACCCGTGGCCATGGTCAATCGCTGGTCACCGAAGGCCCTTACAGCATTGAGCAAAATGGCCGTGATGTGCTGGCTCTGCTGGACGCGCTGCACATTGATAAGGCCTATTTCTGCGGGCTGTCGATGGGCGGCCTGATTGGTCAATGGCTGGCTATTAATGCACCTGAGCGCCTGCACAAGGTTGTGGTGTGCAACACCGCGGCGAAGATCGGCAATCCGGATGTGTGGAATCCGCGTATCGAAACCGTGCTGCGCGACGGCGCAGCAGCCATGGTTGCCCTGCGTGACGCCTCGATTGCGCGCTGGTTTACACCTGAGTTCGCCAAGGCCGAACCGGCCAAGGTCGAGCCCATTGTCGGCATGCTCGCGCAGACTTCCCCGCAGGGCTACGCCGCCAATTGCGCGGCGGTACGCGATGCTGATTTCCGCGAGCAACTGGGCAGCATTCGCCTGCCGGTTCTGGTGGTGTGCGGTACGCAGGATGCTGTGACGACACCGGCGGATGGCGGGTTTATGGTTGAGCGCATTGAAGGCGCGCAAATGATCGAATTTCACGCTGCGCATTTGTCCAACGTCGAAGCTGGCGAGCTGTTTACCCAGTGCGTTATGACCTTCCTGCAAGCCTGACCCGGAGCTATTCAGATGGATGAGACGCAACGCTATGAAGACGGCATGCAAGTGCGTCGCGCTGTACTGGGCGATGCCCACGTCGACCGCAGCCTGGAAAAGCTGACGCCATTCAACCAGGAGTTTCAGGAGATGATTACCCGTCATGCCTGGGGCGATATTTGGACGCGTCCCGGCCTGCCGCGCCACACGCGCAGCCTGATTACCATCGCCATGCTGATTGGCATGAACCGCGAGGGTGAATTGAAGCTGCACCTCAAGGCCGCCAAGAACAATGGCGTGAGCCGCGAAGAGATCAAGGAAGTGTTGATGCAGAGCGCGATCTACTGCGGCATTCCGGCAGCCAACGCTACGTTCCACCTCGCAGAAGAAGTGTGGGACGAGATGGGCGTGGAATCGATGTCCGACTAAACGCCTGCCTGACCTGCAAAGCCCCGTATTTCGGGGCTTTTTGCTTTTTACCTGTGTAGCCATCAAGCAAACACAGTGCAGTGAGTCATCTGCTCTTATCAGCTTTGGTTATCCCAGTACGGCGGGCTGCCGAACGCCAGCTTCAGGCAGTCAACCAACGCCCTTAGCTTGGCCGATGCGTGGCGACCTTCCGGGTGCGCTACGTATATGTACTCGGTGGCGGTGCTCAGGCCAATATCGACCACGTGCAATGCACCCGAACGGATAGCCGCGCCCGCGATGAATGTGGGCAACAGCGCGATGCCTAATCCCGCCAGTGTTGCGTCGAGCATCATGTCGCCGTTATTGACCCTGAATGCATTTTTGGCGCGGGCGATTCGCGCGCCGTGCTGGCCATCGAAGCGCCAATCTGCAGTGCCGCGGTTGGTGTAGAAAATACCCTTGTGGTTGGGTAAGTCATCGACCGAAGCGGGGCTTCCATATTGTTCAAGATAAGTCGGGCTTGCGACCAACAACCGCTGGCTGGTCGCCAATTGCCAGGCCACTAAGCGCGAGTCTTGCAGCGGGCCATGGCGGATCACTGCATCGAAGCCTTCGGATGAGGCGTCGATGCGCCGGTCATTCAAATCAAGCGTCACCTCAAGTTGCGGGTGCGCAGCAATGAACGGGTAGAGCGCCGGGCCCAAATGCATACGGCCAAAGGTGACGGGCGCCGAAATACGCAGCGGGCCAGACAATCCGCCACGGCGTTCAGCCATGTCCGCCGTTGCCGCCTCGACATCACGAATTATCCGTGTGGCCTGCTGCAGAAACACGGCACCATCTTCGGTGAGGCTGACCTTGCGTGTGGTGCGATGCAGCAGGCGAGTGCCGAGCATCCGCTCAAGCTCTGCCAGCCGTTCGCTGACCACCGATTTCGACAGATTCAGCCGTCTGCCGGCCTCACTGATCGAGCCTGATTCGGCCACGGCGACAAAACTGGCGATTCCGTCGAGCTTTAGCATTGTTCTGGTTTTCCGAAAGGTAGAACCGGTAATTGCCGGCTAGTCCAAACACTCACCACGGCCCAAATTCGCCTCACCAGCCAGGCCCAGTCGAGCACGCTGATAACCCAAGCCTTTCACTCAGGCAGCCAACAGCTGCTAAGGATTACTCAGGAGAAGAGACATGAAACGTTTAGCAGATAAAGTTGCCATCGTCACAGGCGCAAGTTCGGGCATCGGTTACGCAACCGCCAAATTGTTCGCCGCCGAAGGGGCCAAGGTGATTGTCGGCGCACGCCGAGAAAGTGAGCTCAATGATCTGGTCGCAGAAATCCGCGCTGCCGGTGGCGAGGCGCTGGCTCTGGCCGGCGATGTGCGTTCAGAAGATTACGCCAAAGCGCTGGTGGCGCTTGCAGTCGAGCAATACGGGCGTCTCGATGTGGCTTTCAACAATGCCGGAACACTGGGTGAGGGCGGCCCAAGCACCGACGTGTCGGAAAAAGGCTGGACCGATACCGTAGAAATCAACCTGACCGGATCGTTTCTTGGCGCTAAGCATCAAATCGCCCAAATGCTCAATAATGGTGGCGGCTCGGTGATCTTCACATCGACCTTTGTCGGCCATACCTTCGCGTTTCCTGGCGTTGCTGCTTATGCCGCGAGTAAATCCGGGCTGATCGGTCTCACGCAAGCGCTGGCGTCCGAATACGGCCCCAACAACATCCGGGTGAACGCCATTCTGCCGGGCGCAGTTGATACCGATATGTACCGCAGCATGAACAATACGGCGCAATCACAAGCCTTCATCACCGGGCTGCACGCACTTAAACGCGTAGGCGCCGTCGATGAGCTGGCGCGTTCGGTGTTGTATCTGGCATCGGACGATTCATCGTTCGTCACCGGAACTGCCTCGCTGGTTGATGGCGGCGCTTCGATTACCCGCAGTTAAGGTTGGCGGACAATGCCCCGACTCAGTCTGGTTATTGTCCGCCTGGTGGCGTTATCAAGGTTTTTGGATTTGTGTTGTGGTCACGACAAGGTTGGCGCGGTTACTCAAGCATTGCGTTGAACACTTTGGCGTCCAGCGGCCGGCTCAGGAAGTATCCCTGGCCTTCATGGCAGTCCACTGTCTCGAGCCAGCTGAGTTGCTCGGTGGTTTCAATGCCTTCGGCTGTAACGGTGAGCGACAGCGCGCGGCCGAGGCTGATCATGGCCTGGATGATGGATTTATCTTCTTCGCTGTCAACCAGGCGATTTAAAAAGCCCCGGTCAATTTTTAGTCCGTCGAATGGAAAGGTGCGCAGGTTATTCAGCGAAGAATAACCCGTGCCGAAATCGTCCATGGTGATACGAACACCGAGGTTTTTCAGCTCGTTCATCACCTCGAGGGTGCCGACGGCATCGTCCAGTGTGGCGTTTTCGGTTATTTCCAGTTCCAGTCGGGCAGGGTCGATTCCGCTGCTAATGAGGCTGTTTTTAACCCGCTCGGCCAAGTTTCCGCGTTTGAATTCGCTGGGTGAAAGATTGACCGATACAAATAGGTTATCGGGCCAGCGCGCGGCGTTGATGCAGGCGTTTTCCAGTACCCAGTTGCCCAGATGCACGATTAAGCCGGTGTCCTCGGCAATCGGGATGAAGGTGTCTGGCGCAATTAAACCCCGCGTCGGATGTTGCCAGCGCACCAGTGCTTCGGCGCCGACCATCTGACCGTCCGAGATGCGATAGCGCGGCTGGAAATGCAGCCTTAACTCGTCGTGATTGATCGCATAGCGCAGGTCACTTTCCATGCGCCGACGCTCAATGATCTTGTCATTCATGTCACTGGCATAAAAGCGCCAGGTATTGCGCCCGGCAGCTTTCGCTTCATACAGCGCTATGTCTGAATAGCGCAGTATCTCGGTGACATTATCGGCATCGTTGGGCGCCATTGCGATACCCACGCTGGCGCCGACGAACACCCCCTGTTCAGCCATTTTGATGGGTTGCTCGATTGCCATGATCAGCCGGCGACACACTTCTTCAACGGCCTCTTCATTGTTGATTCCCTCGAGAACCAAGACAAACTCATCGCCGCCCACACGCGACACCAGATCGCCGTGGCGGATACAGTTAATCAGCCGGCTGGATATTTCATTCAGCACCAAGTCACCCGCGGCGTGCCCCAAGAGATCGTTGACCGGCTTGAAGCGATCCAGGTCGACGCTGAGCACCAGCAGCGGTTGTTCCATCGAGCGCTTGGATTTGAGTTTCTCACCGAGAAACGCCAACAGTCGCGTTCTGTTGGCAAGGCCGGTAAGCGCATCGTGTAGCGAGAGGAATTCGATCCGCCGACGCGCTTCTTCCTCCTCAGTCACATCCGTCGCCGTGCCCCGGAAACCGCCATCCACCATTGCCCGCGCAGAAAGCCGGGTAATACGTTCCTGCCCTTGCGTATCGCGGTAGTGGCATTGGATGCTTGGATGCGGATCTCGATCGGGGTTGTTCAGATAATCAGACATCGAGCCGGCCTGTCTGTACAGCAAGCTGTCCATGCTCCGGCCAATCCACGACGCTACAGGCAATCCTGTGACGCTTTCAAATCGCTCCGATAAAAAGGTGAAGCGCATGTCACGGTTGATTTCCCACACCCAATCCGAACTTGCTTCAACGACATCCCGAAATCGCTTCTCACTGGTGTTAAGCGCAGCTTCACTGTGTTTAAGCGACTCGTAACTGTTATCAAGCGCTTTGGCAGCGACGGTTGTGCGTCTCAATATGACCCACGCCATGAGGCATACAACCAACGCAGCACAGCCTATTAAGGGGATGCCAATAATCAATATTCCTTGGCTCGGCACTTCGGGATTCCACTGTATCTTTCCTGCATTGCCGTCTTCACCCAGTGCCATAACATTCGAGCCAACGGCTTGCGAGGTGCTTGCTAAGCGCAAGTCGTTGACGCCATAGTCCTGACCCAGCGCCTTGAGTCGGCTGTTATTCAACAAGGTCGCCAATACCATCACCGATGGCGAGCGACCATCATTTTTTATCGTTGGATCATCGCCCGTGGTAATCGCCATTGCGGTTACATAGGCTGGCGTGCCAGCAACCTGCGTGTAAGTGGCTACCGGTATCTCTGCTTCCGCACGGGCGCGTGCCTGTTCTACCAGTGGGAGAGCGGGTTGTTGCAGCCACTTTTCGGCATTAATTTGTGCAAGCTTGCCATTGATGACCGAGTAAACCGTGCGTCCCTGCGGATCAATGACAAACACCCCGTTAATAAAAAAGTCGCTATAAAGTGATGCGCCGAGATTCTGCTTAACGTAAGCCCAGTCCGTGTCTACTTGCAGGTGCAAATGCTCATACGCATCTCCCCAGCTAGCGTTATCCCGGATGTAAGAATCCATCGAGCTTTCTAATGACTTCAGCGCATTGGCAGTGTGAAATTGGCCTTCTTTGATCTCCCGGGCATCCAGCGTATGGGCGATATACGCCAGCAGACCACCGGTAAGCATGAATAATCCAACAAGCAGGCAAACGAATTTGAACAAGGATGTGCGTATCAGCGCCACGCTTGAGTGATTTGGCTGGGTGTCATCAAGGGAGAGAGGGTTGCTCGGCATAGCGTCTCGCGGTCGGCTCAGGCACGGAGTGGCTCAATTACGTATCGGCTGCATGCGCGCAATAATGAGTCACGTATCGCGCAACGCAGCATTACCTTCGCCAATAGTAGACAGCATTGAGCCGCCAAGCCGTTTGTTTGCAGCCGGCAGTTGATCAATTCACGGCTCTTACTCGCCTGATGGTACGTTGAAGCCCGTGCGTGGCGGGGCTCTACAGGCTACTGAAGGTAACCGGCTAAATTATTCTGGTTGACTCATCAGGTAGTCAGAGGTGTTTGCTTGCCTGCGGTTTATTCTTGGTCAGCGAATTCTGCCGGTAATGATTACACTATGCGCTGATAATCCGGGCCATACCCATGGCTGTACCGAACAAGGAACTCGCCACTATGGCCTCCGCAGAGAAACAGCAAAAGCGTGCAAAGCGCGCCAAATTCAAGGCCAAGCAAAACCGCTCCGGCAAGTCCAAGGTCAATGTTGTGCATCCGGTATTGGCCAATCCGCTGATTGATGAGCCGTTCGATGATGTCGAGATCGACTTGAGCACTTTCGACTTCAAAGATATTGAAGAGAATGGTTTCGACCCGGCGCACTTCGACGACTTGTTTCAGGCGATGAAAGTCGGCGAAGGCATCAGTCTGTTGGCAATGTGCCTGGTGTTCCTGCAATACCCGGTATTGGAATTGGTGGTCGCTGAAGAGTCGGAAGACGCAGCCACCGACTTCATGATGGGCCTGCTGATTACCTACCGCGGCATTTTCCATGATGAAGACGAAGAAGCGGCAGTGAACTGGATCGGTGGTGAATCCTTCCAGAATGCCTACAACGAAGCCTCGATAATCCTGCAGAAAAAGAACGCTCGCGCCACGACGCCCGCACGCGGATAAAGCCGGGGCGCTTGTTTGCCGCGCACATTAATGCGATGCCCCTTTGCGCGGCGAGAGTGTGTTGGGTGTGGTGGCTGTGGGCGTTACAATAGCGTCAGCGCCGATTGCCCCGATCGGGCACGCCCGGAGCCAGCTTCTCGATGTTCACCCTTGTGCACTTGGAAACACCGCCACCCGAAGACCTGAAAAGCCAGGTTCTGCAAATGGTGGTGGACTACTTCAGCGACATCAGCCCGGTTTCGCTGACGCCAAGTAATCCGCTGTATCAGTTGTACCAGTACGTGATTGGCTACGAGGTACACCTGTATCTGCAAGCCATGAACAGCGATCAGCAGAGCAGCGCCCGGTTGATTCTGGCTCTCGATGATGAAGATCCCTCGCAGGTGCTCGGTTTTGCCCTGTACCTGCCCAGCGAGGATGATGAGCAGGCGTGCACGTTGGCTTACATGGCTGTTCAGGCAGATCATCGGCGCAGCGGAATTGCCAGAGCCATGCTAAAGAAGATGATTGCGCATCGCCCGCATGCCGAGCTGGCGTGCGCCGCCGACAAGGTGCCAACCTTTGAGGCTTTAGGTTTTCAGGTGCTGGCCGCGCAAGGGCCACATGTTGTCATGAGTACACGTAATTACCGTTCGGCCGGCATGGTTGCCGTGCAGGATCTGGCCCCGATATTCCAGGCGACTGAAGTGCGGCAGATCCATGCGTACCTGCTCAAACAACACGGCAAAAAGGCCATGAGCGACGCCGAAAGTAAGCGTGATCGGGTACTCGACCAAGTGGCTTATCAGGCTGAATTATTGGTTAAAGAGCGCTTTCCGACGATTCACTGATGCGGGGCATGCTGTTTGTTTTGCATGTTGCTGAACGGGGATAATGGCGTCTCGCTAGGCTTGGCTTGTTCAACACTAACTACATTGAAACGGCGACATATGCACACCGTTTCATTGGCCTATTAGTCGCACGCACCGCTGAGCCTTAGCTGTGAGTGACATCAATCTTTTTTCCTTGAATTGATTTATGCCGACATTTTTGTCGGCCCAAGTGATTGATAACTCTTTAAATTTAAGGTTAAATGCCGAGCGCTTAAACGCACTGCTTCTGCCGCCCGAATGGCGAAATCGGTAGACGCAAGGGACTTAAAATCCCTCGGGGGTAACCCCGTGCCGGTTCGATTCCGGCTTCGGGCACCAATTCAGGTTTCGCTGGGTTCCGCTAAACGCCGCAAGCCCAGCAAAACCAAGCACTTCGCAACATTTCACTTCCTCTGGCTTTCGCATCAGTTCTCTGCCAACCGCATTTTTAAGTACATTATTAAGTACATCTGAATTCGATGGACTTGAGATGTACTTATGCCGCTTTGCGATACCGCCGTCCGCCGAGCCGGGCCATCGCAAAGAACCTTCGCTTCTTGAATGACTCGGGGGAAAGACCGACTGCTTGAGCGATTTCCTTGGGCGGGCGGGTTTAAACAATGGCTCTCAATGAAGGAGGGTCAGCGGAACGCGCTTATCCAAAACACTCGGCCTATTATGGTTATTCCGTCGTTTGGATCGAGCACAACTTGGTGTGAGAACTTTTCGGAACTATGCTCGTCGCGGTTGAAGCTGCGCAGTCGAAGTCCACCACCGGGGAGTTTGTAGAGTTGTTTCACTCTGAGCTGGCCTGCGTGATCGACCGCGTATATATCACCGTTGTTGACGCGGATTGTGGACGTGTCTATCCCGACTACAGAGCCCTTGGGGATTACGGGACCCATGCTGTTGTCGGATACTAGGACGCAGCGTGCAACGTCTGGTTTTATGCCCTCTGCCGCGAGCTGCGATCTGCTAAACGGGAACTTTTTCTCATTGTTGACTGCAATTGGCATTCTGCCCTCCATCCGTGGCGACATTTCAATCTCAACCAGGAATGGCACGGTGATGATGTCGGAAGATAAGTCGTTTTTTTCCAGCCAGGTGCTGTCAAGCCCGACCATATTAAGCTGTTGATGCTCTGGCGTAGGTGTTAGGGCTGCAGAGTCTCCAGCATTTTCTGTTTTACCGGTGTTGTAACTGAGTTGGTCTGCGCGTTCAGGTCCGGTCCCGCACTCAAGCCAGTCTCGAGAGATCCCAAAGCGTGCACTGACGCGCTTCATCTGCCTGGCCGGCACACCTCGAACAAACCAGTTTTGTAGATTTTGAGGGACGATACCTAGTTTAGCTGCAGCCGCGGTTTTGCTCAGGTCCAGGTCGTGTATTACTTTACGAAGTCGATCGCCAGAATTTGATTTGGTCATAAGCAAATAGCTTATGCGCCTTGTGAGATTTCTGAAATAAACTTATTAGTGGTAACAGATAAAAGCGAAGATGCACTGTTTTCATATCCAGTTCAGTACTTTCAATGCTTGATAGGGCCATTGAAGAACCCGGCACTGCGAGGGCTTTAGCCATAAAGCTCGGGGTGGCGTTTATGGCGGTTTCACAATAGAAGATCAGAGGTGTACCAGCCAAATGGGTTCGACCGATTATTGCTGCGTGTTATCACGTTGATAGAGCGGCACAGCTTTGCCCTTAATTTATCGGAGTTTTTGCAGGTAGCCACTCACCACGTAGTGCTCGCTATCGAACTGACGCAAATAAACAGATGCACCTAGTACCGCGCAAACCGACCGCACATTTCGTCGCCTCCATCAATCCAAACGCGCACAGAATACTGTGCGGCAGCCAAACCAGTGCTGAAAGGGCAATCATGCTGACGCCAATTAACCTTACATTTATAATGTGTAATAAGACTTGCCTGCTCAACCCGTGCCACCGATTGGCATTATTGCGATCTGAGCCCGCACGGAAGTGATCGCCTGAGCTAACTGCAGCGCAGAGGGCAGTGTGTTGAGTGATTGCAGGTGTAAGGTGCGAGTTCAGGCTGATAAGGAAATGTTATGCGTGTGATGATTCTGGATAACGACCGATGGAATGCGGAGGTTCTAGAGAAGATCATCCTGAGCATTAGCCCCAATCTGAAAGTCGATATATACAGCCGCGTGCACCAAGCGATTGCTGCGCACCGCGAAGGCGACTATCAACTGGTGATGAGTGAATTGAGCCTGCCCGATGCGCCAGGCAGCGACTTGCTCAAACAGATCCGGCGAACCGACAGCACTACACCGCTGGTGATTATTACCGGACAAGCGGATCGGTCTAGCATCATGGCCGTCCGGCCGTTGGGTATCAGCGCCTTTATCACCAAGCCGTTTCAGGTGCGTCATGTGCTCGACTGCCTGAGCAAACTGCTGCCTGCCGGTACCGCCACAGATAGCTCGCCTGCGCACAGCACAAGCTTCAAGGAGCATCTGGCCACGTTACCGGCGCAAGCGCTGGACCTTCCGGTGATAGCCACGGTGCGTACGCAATTACTCAACTATCTGGATGGTCAGCCATTCGATCTGCGCAAATTAGCCGAGTCGATGAAACATGATCCTGCGCTGTGCGCGAAGCTGGTCGCGGTTGCCAACAGTACGGCCTACAACACCGATGGGCGGGCGTGCCTCAGCCACCTTGAGGCATTGCGCAAACTTGGTGTGCAAACGAGTTTGAATATCGCTCTCGGTATGGCGCTACGCCAATTTACACAACAGGCTGAGGGGCCGGTTAAAGAGATGATTGAACGCCAGCTTCTCGCCACAGATCAGCTCGCTGAAAAGGCGGTCGCATTGGCCGTAAAGTGCAATAAAGAACCAGCTCTGCTGCATACCGCCGCGTTACTGCACCGCATGGGCGAACTCTGTGTGCTTTATCATGCGCAGGTTTGGGTCAACAGTGGCTCGAGCCTGGGTGAAGATGAATTGCTGCAAGCAATCAACCTGTTCAGCGAGAATTTTGCCAACAGCCTCAAGGTTAACTGGCAGTTGCCAATGCCGCTGCGTGAGTTGATTGGCGCGGTCTACGCGCTGCCCAAGACTCAAATCCGCCGCAAGCAGGTAATCATGCGTCTGGCGGCGGCAGAACAACGGGATGAAGAACCTGCCAGCATCGAGCGGTTAAGGCGCATGGCTGGTTTGACCTGATCGTTTCAGTCGCAGCATGAGTGCTGCTTAGTTGACAATTGCTTGGCGTCGGCACGCGTTGACTCAGCTGTACGTGCTTTGCAAAACGTTTTGATGGCATGACGCGCTATTCACGCAATCAGCACCTCGCCACTACGCCGGTGAATTAAACCGGTCTGTGGCAGTCTATGACGCAAGTGTTTGGATAAAAGCTTTGGAGCCACTATGAGCAGCTCAACCCCTGTATTGCAGATCGACATTGTCTCTGACGTGATGTGCCCCTGGTGTGTGATCGGCTACAAGCAACTCGCTCAGGCGTTGCAAGCCACCGGTACGGCCTATGAAATTAACTGGCAGCCGTTTGAGTTGAATCCGCAAATGCCCGCCGAGGGACAAAATCTGCGCGAGCACATCAAAGAGAAGTACGGCAGTACCGACGCCGAGTCGGCAGAAAACCGTGCCCGCATGACCGAAATCGGTAATGAGTTGGGAATCGATTTTCGTTTCAGCGAAGACATGCGCATGCACAACACCTTCAACGCCCATCAATTGTTGCATTGGGCCGAGCAGGGCGGGCGCAAACACGACCTGAAAATGGCGCTGTTCACGGCTCACTTTACCGATCGCCGTAACCTGTCCGATATCAACGTGCTGGCCGATATCGCCGCTGAAATTGGCCTGGACCGGGCGCAGGCACTTGCCGTGTTGCAGGATCAGCGCTACGCCGATGAGGTGCGCGGGAACGAGCAGTTCTGGGTCCAGCAGCAAATCACCGGCGTGCCTGCGGTTATCTTCAATCGCCGGCATCTGGTCACGGGTGCGCAGGGCGTAGCTAACTACACTTCAATGCTCAAGCAATTGAGCGAGATGCAGGACTGATCAACGCAGCGAGGCAGCTCAACATCTGACTGCCTCGATCTCGCGGGTAATAAATAACCGTGGTTCACCCATCACAGCGCGCCCCTGTTGTTGTGTTGCTGATGTGCTGCGGTTTATTTCCAGTTTGGCGGCTGCCAACAGCATCTACACTTTGACCCAAACCGCTTAATCCCTTCGGTGCTGACAGGAGTCCATGTGGCTAAATCTCGCCAAGATCTTTTCATTAATGGCTCGATTCCGCGTGCATTGTTAACGCTGGCATTTCCAATAATTCTCGCCAACATTCTTCAGGCTGGTTACCAACTCACCGATGCGTATTGGGTCGGCCGTGTCGGCGCCGATGCCATCGCGGCTGTGGCCGTCAGCGCGCCCGTCACATTCCTGGTGATCGCCATGGGTTCGGGGCTGGCGATGGCCGGCGCCACACTCACGGCGCAATACATGGGCGCCGGCAAGCAAGACATGGTCAACCATGTGGCCGCGCAGTCGATGTTAATGGTGACTATTACCTCGGTTGTGCTGGGGGCGCTCGGTTATTTCCTGTCTCCGCATTTGCTCGGCCTGCTTGGCGTAACGCCTGAGGTTCAGGAGGGCGCACTCGGTTACATGCGCGTCTCGTTTATCGGGGTGATATTCGTCTTCATTTATGTGATGTTCCAGTCGTTAATGCGCGGCGTTGGCCAAACACGCGTGCCGCTGTTTATCGTATTGGCCACGGTTATCCTCAATTTTGGCCTCGACCCGTTGTTCATCTTTGGCTACGGCCCGTTCAAAGGGCACGGCGTGATGGGCGCGGCAATGGCAACGCTGGTGACGCAGGGCATTGCCGCGTGCATCGGCATGATTATTTTTCTGCGCGGCCGGCATGGCATCAAGCTCAAATGGAGCGGTTTCAAGCCTGACTTCAATTACATCAAGAAAGCGTTTTTTCTCGGTTTTCCCGGTTCTGTTGAACTGTCGACACGCGGCCTCGGGCTGATCGTGATGTCGTTTTTGGTGGCCAGTTTCAGCACCACAACCATTGCCTCTTACGGCATCGGCTCGAATGTCCTGCAGGTGGTAATGATCCCGGCCATGGGCTTGTCGATGGCCGTCTCGACACTGGTCGGGCAGAACATCGGCGCCGGAAATATCCAGCGTGCTTCAACCATTACTCTGCTCGGCACGGCCTACGGTTTTACCGCCCTTACGCTGGTGGGCTGCATTGCATACTGGCTGGCGCCGCTGATCGTTGCGGTATTTGCCCCAACCGACCAAGCGGTGATTCGTGAAGGCTCACAGTTCATCCGCACCATGTGTCTGGCTTGGGGAGGAATCGGCGTTCAGCTGTGCGTGGTGTCGGCGTTTCGGGCGTCAGGCAACATGCTCAGCGCGATGATTATTGCCATGGTCTCGCAATGGATGATCCAGTTCCCGTTGGCCTACGTTCTGGCTAAGCACACCACCCTTGGCTCGGCCGGGATCTGGTGGTCGTTTCCGGTCACCAACATTCTGGTGGCGATAATTGCGCTGTGCTGGTTTGCGCGCGGCAGTTGGAAAAAGACCCGCATCACTGAAGAAGACATTCAGACCATCAAGGTTACCGATGGCGCGTTGACTGAGGAGGGCTATCGCTAGCCCGGTAATTTGCTCGCTAAAGCCATAATTTTCGCGGGCTATTACGCGCGATGAGAGGCGGGCAACAAAAGTACATGAGATTCACTACCCTTGGCTGATCAGCGTCTAGAATGATGCTTAATTTCTAACAGGGAAGTCGTTTCATGCCACATGCTCGCTATGCCGTTCCGTTGATCGGTATGTTTTTGGCAGCAGATGCAGCTGCAGAAGGCTTTATACTCCCAGAGGGCAATATTCAGGATCGCGCCAACGGTATTCTGGCGCTCATGGCCTACTCAGTCGTGCCCGATCTGGCCTCCAGCTCAATCAGCGTGGATGACAACAGCGCCGGCAATCCTGAAATCAACATGACCCAGTTCGGTGGCGGCGCCACCATCAGCAAAGAACTGCCGCTGTACCTCGAAGGTGCAGCCGCTTACAGCCGTTACGACCCAAGGTTTGTCGCCTCAGCCGGTAACGAGTCTCGCAGGGTGCCCGCTAAATGGACCTCGGTTTCGGCCACAGGTGGTATCGGCTGGGACTTCCCGTTGTCAGATGAGGTGGTGTTGCGGCCGATCGGCAACGTATCGCTCGGCTATGTCACCAGCGACCTGAACACCGCGCGGATATTCGTCAACAGTCAGTTCGACAAGGAAATCGACTTTCTTGATGACGGCCACATGAGTGCAGCCGGTTTGGGTGGTTCAATGATGATCGACTGGGAGCGTGTGCGCCCTGAGTATGAAGTCGATCTAGAATTGCGCTACAGCTACATACATCTCAAAAGCATCGGCGGCTCGGATGTGGTGCAGGGCAGTGCCAACGCCGAAACCGCCAACCTCTGGTCACGCTGGCGCGCGCCAACCCCGTTCAATGTCATGCACCGGCCGCTGCGCTATGTGCTTGAGTTTTCTTACTCGGAATACCTTGGCGACCAACGTGGAGTGCTGGGATTTGACCGCCTGGCCACAGCCGGTGTTGGCCTTGAGTTCGACTCAAGTGCGTATGACCTGTTTATCACGCGCACACGCCTGGTCGTGCGTCACGTACTGGGCGATAACCTCTCAGGCTTATCGCTGGGGCTGGCCGTGAGTTTTTAAACATAGTCGCTGCAACGTAAACCGAATGACTGCCAACAATATGCGTTTCAGCAACAGTAAATAGCGTTCACCTAAGCCATACAAACAGCTAATTAATGCTATTTTTGTTGAGGAAATCGACTTACCAGTTGTGAGCCTGCGAAAGGAATGAAGCAATAACTTGGCTAGCAGCTATAACCAACCTTAAGACAGTAGCCAAATACAAAAGATTCGACTCTTCGAATACATCATGGGGATTCTTGATGGTAAGTGCACTTCGCAAAATCGCAATGTGGTCGATTGCTGCCAGTATGGGCGCGCTAATGACCACACAATCTGCACTTGCCGACGTTGAGCTCGGTTCGCTGCAATTGTTATCTGAAGATAACGACACATCGCCGATTCCGCGTGGCTTTGCCGTCGGCGGCGTCGCACTCGGCACAAGTGCCCGCTACGAAGCATCGGGCAGCCAGGGTTATGTGATTCCGGGCTTTGTCTACTTCGGCGACGATTTACTGTATGTCGGCGACCGGGGACGCTATTACTTTCACCGTAATGAAAACTTCGCCGCATTCGCCTATGGCCGTGTTCGCTTCGGTAATCTCGACCCGGACGATGAACGCGAGTTTGAAGGCATGGATAAACGCCATTCGCAGCTTGAAGCAGGTTTAGGCGCCAACATTATTACCCCGTATGCCTTGCTGACCGCCCGGGCATCGACGGATATAACTGGCACCAGTAACGGCCAGGAAATGCTGCTCTGGGCTGACTTCCCCTGGCTGCATGATCGCTGGCTGGTGATGCCGGGAATGGGCGTTGTCTGGCGCTCAAGCAAAATGGCCAATTATTATTTTGGTGGCGTATCGGACGATGAAGCCACTTTCGAGCGCCCCAGCTATTCGACAGGCGCAACGGTTTCGCCGATGGTCTCGCTGATTACCATGTACCGCATCAGCAAGAACTGGATCGGCACCGCCTCGCTGGCTTATGAGCATTACGACAGCGATATTGCCGACAGCCCGTTGATCGATACCAAAGGCGAAACCACCTTCCTGATAGGCGCTGGTTATACCTGGTAAATACGCGTTAAATCGGCTGGCGCAGGTCAACTCGCCAGCCGTCTTGCTGCAGTCTGGTGATGCAACTCAGGCCACATGCATTGCCCGTAAAGAGTCGAACAAGGCCTGCGCTGATACCGATAGCTGATTATCCGGCTTGGTAAGAATGCCGATATTTCGCTCGACAATAGGCGCTTCCAGCTCAAGGCAATGCGCGCCCAACTCGCGCATTTGTTGCCTGCACAACGCCGGCACCGCGCTCACGCCAAGGCCGCTGGCAACCATCCGGCCCACTGTCGCCAATTGATGGCTCTCGAACACCACCGGCAATTGCATCGCGTGGCGCGCCAGATGCTGCTCAAGCATTACCCGCACGGCAGAAGGCCGTTGCAATGTAATAAACGGCTGATGCAAAAGGGTTGGCCAACTGACGGTGTGCTGCGCTGACAAGGGTGAATCGGTGCCCACCACGGCGATAAAACGGTCACGGTAAAGCGCGGTGAACTGCAACGATGTATCGCCATCCGGCTCGAAAGCAATGCCCAGCTCCACTTCGCGGTCGCGCACCATCGCAATCACCTGCTCGTTGATGACATCGTTAACGGTCACGTTGACGTTGGGGTAGCGCGCCCGGAAATTCATCAATACATCGGGCAGTAAGTTGCAGGCGAAGGAGGGCATGGCCGCAAGGGTTACGCGCCCTTGCTGCAAGGTGAAACGCTGGCGAAGTTGTTCCTCGGCATTCTCCCAGTCTGCCAGCAGCCGACGTGCCATTGGCAGCAGCGCTTCGCCCTCGGGCGTCAGATTGACGTTGCGGGTGGTACGGCTGAACAGGCGTCCACCGAGGCCGTCTTCCAGCGCCTTAATCGTCAGGCTCAGCGCGGATTGCGACAGATGCAGTCGTTCGCAAGCCTGAGCAAAACTCAGGCTTTGCGCCACTGCTAAAAAGGCCCGCAGCTGTTTGATGGTCATCCGTTGTGTTTTCCTGAGATCGTATTGTTTCGATTTTCTAATTAATCATGCTTAAAAATCAACTTAACAAAATACGCTATTGCGCCGAGACTCAAACCATACAGCCGCTTGCGGCCCAATAATAAAGAGGACAGTGCACATGGCAGGTTTTGATAAGCGCGTTAACTCCTACGCAGAGGCAATGGCTGGATTGAGTGATGGCATGACCGTCATCGCCGGTGGTTTTGGCCTGTGCGGCATCCCTGAAAATCTCATCGCCGAAATCAAGCGCATGGGCGCACGCGACCTGACAGTTGTTTCGAACAACTGCGGCGTCGATGGCTTTGGTCTCGGCGTACTGCTCGAAGACCGCCAGATCCGCAAAATGATCGCTTCATACGTTGGCGAAAACGCGCTGTTTGAAAAGCAACTGCTCAGCGGCGAACTAGAAGTCGAACTCACGCCGCAAGGCACCCTGGCTGAAAAAATGCGCGCCGGCGGCGCTGGCATTCCGGCGTTCTTTACCGCAACGGGTGTCGGTACGCCGGTCGCCGAGGGCAAAGAAACCCGTCAGTTCAATGGCCGCGATTACCTGATGGAAACCTCTATCGTTGGCGACTTCGCCATCGTCAAAGGCTGGAAGGCCGACTGGTATGGCAACGTGATCTACCGCCACACGGCACAGAATTTCAACCCGCTCGCGGCCGCTGCGGGCAAGATCACCGTGGTTGAAGTTGAAGAAATCGTCGCACCGGGAGAGCTGGAGCCTACCCAGATTCACACACCCGGCATTTATGTCGACCGAGTGATACTTGGCCAGTTCGAGAAACGCATCGAACAACGCACTGAGCGCTGCTAATCACCCGCGTCGAAACCGCGATATTTCAGATAAGAGAGAGATAAGAAATGGCCCTTTCCCGCGAACAAATGGCGCAGCGCGTTGCCCGTGAGCTGCAAGATGGTTTTTACGTCAACCTTGGCATCGGCATCCCGACGCTGGTCGCCAACTATGTGCCGGAAGGCATGGAAGTCATGCTGCAATCCGAGAACGGCTTGCTTGGCATGGGCGCGTTCCCGACTGAAGACACAATCGATGCCGACATGATCAACGCCGGCAAGCAGACGGTTACAGCGCGCACCGGTGCTTCAATTTTTTCCTCCGCAGAATCATTCGCGATGATTCGCGGCGGCCACATTGACCTCACCGTACTCGGGGCATTCGAAGTCGACGTCGCCGGCAATATCGCGTCCTGGATGGTGCCGGGCAAGTTGGTCAAAGGCATGGGTGGCGCGATGGATCTGGTCGCAGGGGCCGAGAACATCATCGTGACCATGACCCACGCCTCAAAGAATGGTGAGTCCAAGCTGCTGGAGCGCTGCTCCTTGCCACTCACAGGCGCCGGCTGCATCAAGCGCGTGCTCACCGATCTGGCTTACCTTGAAATCAGCGATGGCGCATTCATCCTCAAAGAACGCGCACCCGGCGTGAGCGTCGAGGAGATTATTGAAAAGACAGCCGGCAAATTGATCGTGCCGGATCACGTGCCAGAAATGCAGTTCGCCTGAGTCTACGGAGAATCACAAGTGACCGAACAAACCATTCAGGACGTCGTCATCGTCGCCGCCACCCGCACGGCTGTCGGCAGTTTTCAGGGCGCGTTGGCGCAAGTACCCGCCGTTGAATTGGGTGCGGTGGTGATCCGCGCGCTGCTGGAACAAACCGGTATCGACGGCGCAGATGTAGACGAAGTGATCATGGGCCAGGTGTTGACCGCAGGCGCAGGGCAAAATCCCGCCCGCCAGGCTGCAATTAAGGCGGGCCTGCCCAACGCCGTGCCGGCGCTAACCCTCAATAAAGTCTGCGGCAGTGGCCTTAAAGCACTGCACCTGGGCGCGCAAGCCATCCGCTGTGGCGATGCCGAGGTGATTATTGCCGGCGGCCAGGAAAACATGAGCCTGGCGCCCTATGTAATGCCGGGCGCACGCACCGGTTTGCGTATGGGCCACGCGCAAATGCTCGACAGCATGATTGTCGATGGCTTGTGGGATGCATTCAATGACTACCACATGGGCATCACCGCCGAGAATCTGGTCGACAAGTACGCTATTAGCCGTGAAGAGCAAGATGCATTTGCCGCTCAATCGCAAGCCAAGGCCAGCGCGGCGATCGAGGCGGGCCGCTTCACTGCAGAAATCACCCCGGTGATGATTCCGCAGCGTAAAGGCGAGCCAGTGGCTTTTGCGACCGATGAACAACCTCGGGGCGCAACCACCGCAGAAAGCCTGAGCAAATTACGCCCTGCATTCAAGAAAGACGGCAGCGTAACCGCCGGTAATGCTTCCAGCCTCAACGATGGCGCGGCTGCCGTGATGTTGATGAGCGCGGCAAAGGCCAAAGCGTTGGGCTTGCCGGTGCTCGCGCGCATCGCAAGCTATGCCAACGCAGGTGTAGACCCGGCAATCATGGGGATTGCCCCGGTTAGTGCCACGCAACGCTGCCTGGCCAAAGCGGGTTGGGCCTTGGCTGACCTCGACTTGATCGAAGCGAACGAAGCCTTCGCCGCGCAAGCGCTGGCCGTGGGTAAAGAGCTGCAATGGGACGCAGAGAAGGTCAACGTCAACGGCGGTGCCATCGCTATCGGCCATCCGATTGGCGCATCAGGCTGTCGGGTGCTGGTGACTTTGCTCCATGAAATGCTCAAGCGTGACGCCCATAAAGGCCTTGCGACCTTGTGCATTGGCGGCGGGCAGGGCGTAGCGCTGGCTATCGAGCGAGCGTAATCCCTATCCCGTGTGCAAAAGCCCCTTACCACGCATAAGGGGCTTTTTTTTTGAGTCGCAGAGCCCCCACAAACACTTGCGCGTATCTGCAAATTTCCCGCAGCAGCCTAAAAAAACATATGATATCAACGATATACATCTACCCGATGGACGTTGGTAATGCTCTCTGCTGTCAAGCGCTACAGGTTTCGTTTATCCGGCGCATTAGCCCGTTACTTCCCAAGGACGGCTGAATACCTGCGTGAGCAAGGTTCTCTGCACAGTCCATTAGCGCCAACTTCAAAACCGCGTACGGGCAAGAAATCTGTCAAGGCTTCAGCAAGCAAAGCCGTAACGGATAAAACTAAGCCAGCCAGTGCCGGGCGAAAGCGCGCAACACCCGGCATTTACTCCGCAAAGCCCATGGACATTACCCCGGCCCATGTTCAAGCCATGCGCGACAAAGTAGCTGCCGCCGTTCAAGCTGGCGTGATCAGCCAGCCTTCAGACGAGCAGTGGGCGATGATTGTCTGTGAGAGCCCGCTCACGCGTATTTTTGCCGGCGCAGGTTCAGGCAAGTCGACCACATTGGTCTTGCGCGTTGTGTTCATGCTTTGTCATATGGGCATAGAAGTAGACAAGCTTTGCGTCATCTCGTTTACCAGCGCCTCGTGCGCAGAGCTGCGTGAGCGCCTGATTAAGCTACTGCGGTTCTGGCAATACCCGTTCGATGCAACACAAGCCCGCGCAACCGTACGCACATTCCATTCCGCAATGGGCGTTATGGCCAAGGCCTCGCTGGGTAATCCGCAATGGTTTGAACAGTTGGGCGCGCGCGGTGCCAGCGCTGGTGAACTGGATAACCCGCTAACGGGCGCAAGATTGCAATCTGCACAGTTAAATCTTCTCAACGATGCCTATCAGCAGTGCTATTCAGAGGTTGCAGAATTCCGCGAGTTGGTTCATTCACTGCTGCAACTGCCAGCACCGCAGCAAACAGACGCGCCAGGCAAGGCGCCCATGGCTGGTTTCAAGCTTAATGGCGAGTTCAAACCAACGCCGCTGCCTGAGGCGTTTTATGCTCAGGCGCTGTTTATTGAAAGCATCGGCATCACGATTGCCGACATCCAGCTGCAAAAACTCCAATGCGCAGAGCAAGAACGCACCTTCATCAAAGCCTTGCAGCAGTTCAACGGCTACTTCATGGCCACTCTACAGGCGCATGGGCTCATGACCTTCAACTGCGCATTTGCTCAGCTCAGTGCCATGCTTATGGCGCCGGAGGAGGGCACTGCGCAGTCAGCTGCCAGTGCTTACAGCCACTTGTTGGTCGATGAGTTCCAGGACATCTCGCCGCAAATCGTTCAGTGGCTCCAAGCCTTGCATCGGCACTTAAGCACTCATAAACAGCACGTAAGCTTGATGGCCATTGGTGATGACTGGCAGTCGATTTACGCGTGGCGGGGCAGCTCGCCTGAATTGTTCATGAACTTCGACGTGCACTTCCCGTGCAAACCGAAAACCCGCACAAGCCAAGTGCTGATGCTGGAAACCAATTACCGTTCCATCGCCCCCATTGTGAAGGATGCGCAGAACTATCTGCAGGCAGTGGCCTGCAAGCAAGATAAAGCTGCAACGGCCGTGCGCAAGGCTCAATCTGGCGATCACGGGCTCAAACAGATTCGCGGTTTCGACCTTACCCAGCAAATGCCGCAACTGATCAAGCAGATCACCCAACAGTGCGACTATGCCGCGCAATGCAACTCCACTGAGGCCACAGCGGTGTTGCTGCTCAGCCGGCGCAATGAACCGCTAAAGCGCATAAAGGCCCAGCTGGATAAAGGGTTGGCGGTCAAGTGCATGACCATCCACCGCGCCAAGGGGCTGCAAGCGCAAGTGGCGATCATTCTGGACGACGGCGCCTCTGCGATGCATTACCCATTGCGTAATGCGCTGTATCAATATTCCGGGTTCTTTAGCAGCAGCTACGACCAAACCATGAACGATGAGGTGCAACGTCTTGGTTATGTCGCGATCACCCGAGCGGTAAGTCGGGCGTACTGGTACTCAAATAAGTGATAATTATCCTTTATTAATTACAGAACCATCAATAGGTTGGTTGTAATTCACACAAATGAAATAAACACGATTTGTCGTCGCAGTTTAATATGAAACGTTGAGTTACATATATAGTAAGTAGGCTCTGAACAGAAAGCACCTGCAGAACGTTTCTGCATCCTTAAGAGAAGTTACGAAAGTGTCTATTACTTCAAGTACATAAACTCGAAGTTCAATTACACTGCGGCTCATCAGAAAACTCCTACATATTTGCCTTTGGCCATTGGCTAGTATCGAATTTGCTCAGCAGTGCTTAATTCGTAACAGAGCGCGAGAGCAATGTCGGGGTTTCTACAAGTAATCTAAAATTCAAACATCGAGGGAACGATGAAGACTATATTGAGCTCAGCTTTATTCAGCGTAGGCGTCATGACGGCAGGTATCGCATCAGCGTCGGACGGCACCGTAAACTTCGTAGGCAGCGTAATTGGAGAAAGCTGCAATATCGATATTTCACAAGGCCAAGCTGTAAATGGTACTGGCCCTAACGGTTTGGTGACACTACCTACGTTGGGTATCTCTGCATTGCCAGGTGAAGGCTCAAAAGCTGGCAGCACATCTTTCTTATTGCTTCTTTCTGATTGTATGCCTGGAGCAACGGTACGGCCGTTCTTCGAGTCATCAAATGTAAACCCTTCAAGTGGCTACCTGCTAAACACAGTATCAACAACCAACGGCGGTTCGTCTGGCGTAGAACTGGAGATATTGAACGTAGATAATGAATCAATTGATTTGAGAACGAATCCCGAAAGCGTAAACTTTTTCCGAGATATAACCGATTCAGGGTCGACGGTGTTCGAATACTATGTCCAATATTCAGCAGGTGCAAATCCGACTTCGGGTGCCGTTAGCAGTGCGTTGACCTACACACTTCAATACAGATAAACCTTGGCAGTAATCACACTGGAAATTGGTTACATACTGTTTGACTATTAAGAGGTTTTTATGAAAAAGTTTTTGGCTTGTACGGTTTTGGGTTTTGGATTCATCGGTTCTGGTTTTGCTTATTCGGCTGATGGGATAGTCCAATTTAACGGCATGTTGACCGAAGAATCTTGCGATTTGTCAGTAGATGGCAATGGCTATTCCGATGGGATGGTAATTTTGCCGCCTGTACCATTGAGTGAATTGACAGTTCATGAGGATGCACAACAAACCCAATTCTCCATTGCTCTCAGAAACTGTAATACCGCATTGACAGTGCGCCCGCGTTTTGAAGCAGACAACACAATTTCGGGTTTCTTGGTAAACACGACACCGCCCGAAAGTGGTGGTGCTGAGAATGTTCATATTGCGCTCTATAACGAAGAAGGTACACCGCTGAATGCCGGTGGATACAACGCAGATGATAGGAATCCCTATAAGCCAGTTTCAGTGGATGGAGAAACAGTATTCTATTACAACGCGGCAGTCGCTGGCGTTGTAGGTGATGGGCCAAACTCTGCAACTGTTGGTCTGGTTACCAGTTCCTTGGTGTACAGCATAGAGTACAAGTAAGAGAACAACTGGTCCTTGTTCATGCTTATTGATGTTAAGCAGAATTTACATGAATATGGTTGTGGCCTAGAGAGTACTGTTAAAAGCAAACTGCACAACGCCAAGCAGTGAGTTGTGCAGGGCAGTACGAGGATGAATCTTCAACATGGATGTTGCTGGCTATGAGATATACGCTCTCTGCGATTACATTAGGGGTAAGTCTGCTTTCAGCGCAGTTTACCAGCGCGGATGACGGCACGATTCATTTCTCCGGATTGGTGCAAGACCAATCTTGTGATCTCTCGATTAATGGCAGTGGCAGTGGCGATGGCACGGTTACATTGCCAAACGTACTACTTTCAGAACTGGATAGTCCTGGAGTCGAAGCAGGTAAGACACCTTTCACTATTGCATTGCAAGACTGCACGCCGGGCTTGATGGTCCGTCCGTTTTTTGAATCGAATAATGTGTACGTGCCCACTGGCGCATTGGGTAATTCTACTTTGCCATCCGCTGGTGGTGCTGAAAACATAAATGTAGCGATTACTAATGATCAAGGAACACGGCTCGACCTCAATACCAATCTGGTAGCTGATAATCCTTTCAAAGAAATTGACAACAATGGAGAGGTTAGCTTTGTTTACAAAGCAGGTTATTTGGCTATTGGGAATGTTGGCGTCGGTAAAGTAACCAGCGCACTAGTCTACAACATGATTTATCAGTAAGTTAGCTAGAATTTATTGAAATTGCTCTCGAAGTTGTCATATGAATCAAATCCATATGACCATTGAATGGATAACTCAGATATTATGACAATGCGTAGCAAGTTTGTTTTTACCGCTCTTCTACTGAGCCTTTCGATCAGCAGCTTAGCCAGTGTAACCATCAGTGGTACCCGTATCATTTACCCCGCGCAAGAGCGCGAAGTCACCATAGACCTCAATAATAAAAATGATACGCCTGCACTGATTCAGTCTTGGATTGGCACTGGCGACTCTAAAGTCGGGCCCGGCGAGGAGCAGCTACCATTTATCGTTACGCCACCCCTTACACGAATCGAGCCCAATCAGGGCCAGTCGCTGCGCATTGCATACACAGGTGAACCGCTTCCTGAAGATGTAGAGTCGGTATTTTGGTTCAACATGCTGGAGGTGCCGCCGATCGGAAAAGATGCCAAAGGTAATAACTATATCCAGTTGGC
Organism: Pseudomonas marincola; assembly: GCF_900682675.2. Lineage (NCBI taxonomy): Bacteria > Pseudomonadati > Pseudomonadota > Gammaproteobacteria > Pseudomonadales > Pseudomonadaceae > Pseudomonas > Pseudomonas marincola. The sequence goes on from NZ_LR215729.2 coordinate 2,282,538, forward strand.
ATACCGCTCACAATTAAAGTTCTTCTTTCGTCCAGAAGGGTTGAGCGGCAATCCTAAAGCAGCAGGTGTAAATGTAAGTTGGTCGATAGCCAAAGCAGACCAGGGTTATGTACTGCGTGGAACCAATGACTCTGCGTTTCACATTAGCATCGCGGGAGCCACACTCACTGTAGGTGGTAAGGATTACCCTAATCAGCAAGGTGGCATGATCCCCCCCAAGTCAACTTTCGACTATAAGCTTGAAGGCCTAAACAAACCTGTTGCAGGCGGAAAAGTTTCATACAGGTGGATTAATGACTTCGGCAGTATTACCACTACAGAGTCTAAACTGAGTTCTGACTGAATGGATTCCATTTGCTCTTGTCCGTTATCGAACTTGGTTGCGAGCACTTAGCTCGGCATTTGTCTTCTGCTCTGTTACATAATGCCTCGGTAGATCGGAAACCTCTTACAGCTATCATTTTGCCACTTCGGTAATGTGCATAAACGGTTTCGCTCCAGAGACCTGGAGCCTCAATGATAGCGTTGGAGGAAAATATGAATAAAAGTATCTTATCTGCAGTCATTGCTATTGGTTACATCTCACCTGCTTTTGCAGTTGATGGAACCATTACAATCAATGGAGGTGTTAATAACACCTCATGCAACGTAGTCGTAGATGGGCAGGGCACTGATGCAAACATCAAGCTTGAAACCGTGAGTGAAAATTTGCTCATCAATACGGGCGATATTGCAGGCGCGCGTCCTTTTACTCTTGATATGGTTGCTTGCCCACAGGTAGAAGGTGTTCGCGCTAAATTTGAGCAAGATAATGTTTCTCCAACCGAGGGCAATCTGGTGAACCTGATTCCCGTTGAAGTTGGCGGTGCAGCCAAAGTCCAAGTCCAAATTACCAATGCATTAGGCAACGCTATTGATCTGACCGCCAACGGCGATGCTAATTTGTATGTGCCGATAGAAAACGGGAATGCGAGTGTAACTTATCAAGCCCAATACTTTGCATATGATGGGCAGGTATCGGCTGGTCACGTATACACCGCGTTGGTTTATACGATTGACTATCGTTGATCAAATAACAGTGTCTGGATCAATCTGATGTAATTGCCTGGCTTGTTAACCCACCAGTTCTAGCTGGGGCTTGGTTCAGATTCATCTTGTCACACACTCGAAATCCTGAGTATAGAAGCTGTGCACTTGCACAGCTTTTTTTATGCAAAAAATCTTATCATAACCCATATAAGTCGGACTTTTCCTACATATTAATTTTCAAACTTTGGCTATTGTGCAGTTGTTGCTCTGGGCAAATTCATGCACGTGAGTAACAACAACTCTAACATCTGAAAGCATCGAGGAATTTATGAAGAAGATTATCGCAACCGCTGTTATTGGCATGGGCATCCTCTCGTCTGGTATGGCTGTTGCTGCTGACGGCACTATCACAATCAACGGTCTGGTTACCACCAACTCTTGTGATGTATCAGTTAATGGCGGCACGGGCGATGCCACTCTGACCCTGCCTGATGTTTCTTCGTCTCAGTTGGCCGCAACAGGTGATGTAGCGGGCGCAGAAGACTTCATCTTCGCACTTACTGGTTGCAGCGCTGGCGGCAAGGTTCGTGCTTACTTCGAAACTGACAACGTCAATACCGGTACTGGCAACCTTCAAAACAACACTGCTCCAGTCGACGGTGGCGCAGCTAACGTACAAGTACAAATCACTGATGGCGATGGTACCCGTATTGACCTCGCCAGTGAGGCACAAACAAATAACCCATACATCGATATTACCAACGATGCAGCATCTCTGCCGTATAAGGCTCAGTATGTTAGCACCAACGGTCAAGTTATTGCAGGTTTGGTTAACACTGCTCTCGTTTACACCCTTGAGTATCAATAAGCAGTAATTAGCTGCTGGTCATCACTAAGGACAGTGTATGTTTGTGCAAGATTGTGTTCGTAATTTTGGTTTAGTCGTTGTTCTCATGAGCGTGTCTGTTGCCAGCAATGCCAGTGTTACTTTATCTGGTACGCGGGCTGTTTATCCAGGCGATGCGCGTGAGATTACAGTTGATATGACCAATCAGAATGACACCCCGGCACTCATACAAGCATGGCTCGACAGTGGTGATCCAGCAGTGGCTCCAGGCGTTGAAGAACTGCCTTTTATCATAACGCCGCCGCTTACCCGTATTGAACCGAAAGAAGGCCAGACACTTCGAATCGCCTATACAGGAGAGCCACTGCCCAACGATAAAGAGTCTGTGTACTGGTTGAACGTACTTGAAATCCCGGCGAAAAAGAAGGATGTCGAAGGCAAAAACGTTATGCGGATGGCTTTCAGGTCTCGCATAAAGTTGTTTTATCGACCTGTCGGTTTACACGGCACAATCTATGACGCTGCTAAGGCAATAACGTGGTCCATGGTTAAAGATACGGACCACTATGTACTTCGCGCTACGAATGATAGTCCATACCACACAAGTATTAGTGGTGTGAAGTTAGAATCTGCGGGTAAGGAATACAACAACAAGAATGGTGGGATGATTAGTCCTATGGCAAGCAAGGATTACCCCCTCACTGACTCACCCGGACCATTAAAAAGTGGAACCATTACCTTCCGCTGGCTCAATGATTTTGGTATCGCCCAAACACAAGTCACCAAACTTAAGTGAGTGCATCGCTAACATCTAGCTTTGTTTGATTTTTCATAATAAATTGGTGTAACTGTGCGCTGGCAATCTTATGACTTCTGCACTCAGTCTATTTTTTCAAAGTCGAATTTGCTTATAGTTGTGCTGTTTCTAATGTCGCCTCAAGCTGTATTTGCTGAGGAAACACCTCTGTCAGAGAGTCAATCGACATCAGAAAGCGATATACAGAAAACAACTGAAGTAGATGAGAACCCGGTCGATGATGATCAGATGTTCGACAGTAGCCTGCTTAAGGGGATGGGCCAGAACATAGACCTGTCTCGTTTTGCTAAAGCAGGGGCGATTGATGCTGGCACTTATCGGATCGATGTTATTGTTAATGGTCAGTCGTCGCTTCGCCAGACCGTTACAGTAATCAAAGATGAGGCAGAAGAGGGCGAGAAACGCTTCTGTTTCACGGCGTCAGACGTCGCACAATGGGGTGTCGACATTCCAAGCTTGCCCAACCAGAAAAAGGTCAAGCAGCTTCTGCAAGAGTCTTGCATCGAAGCCAAGATGCTCATTCCCGATGCTACATTCAGCATGAACTTAGCAAAACTCAATGCCCAGTTGAGTATTCCCCAAGCGTATGTAGGCATGGTCAGACCGGATTACATCGATCCAGAAGATTGGGATGCGGGTATCACTGCCGGTTACATTAACTACTCAACTAATGCGTTCCTCAATAAGCAAACTGGTTCGGATGATTCATCCTCTTTCAGCGCTAACTTGCGCACCGGCATCAATATCGCAGGCTGGCGCTTTCGACACGATGGCCGGTACGAGAATAAAAATGATGAGGCATCAGACTACGACTCGCAAAAGACCTATGTGCAGACCGATGTAACTGGGGCGCTGTCTCAGTTCACCGTGGGAGAGTACTTTACGCCAGGTGAAACCCTGGATAGCTTTTCGTTTACGGGCATCCAGATAGCCAGCGATGAGTCAATGCTGCCTGAGACTGAGCGTGGTTTCGCTCCGGTTGTGCGTGGTACGGCAGACACTAATGCGAAGGTAACTATTACTCAGGGTGATAACGTTATCTACGAGTCAACCGTTGCTCCAGGCCCTTTTGCTATCAATGATCTTTATCCCAACAGCAACTCGGGCGATCTTGATGTAGAAGTCACCGAGGCCGATGGCAGGGTTAAACGTTTCACTGTGCCTTTCTCGGCGGTAATCCAAATGCTGCGGCCCGGCACTTCACGCTTCAGTACTACGCTGGGCCGTTTCCGAGACGATAATATTTCTGATGAGCCCGAGTTCGCTCAAGGCACATACCGCCGTGGTATCACCAATGATTTGACGCTGTATACCGGTGCGACTGGCGCGCAGGATTATTATGCATTTCTTGCCGGTGCAGCAGTCGGTACGCCACTGGGCGCGATTTCGTTGGATGTTACGCACACTCAAGCCAGTAATCTCTCTGTTGATGCCCGCCCCGAAGACGACAAATTCTCGGGTGAAAGTTATCGACTCAGTTACAACCGCTTTATTGACTACAGCCAAACGAATATTTCAATTACGGCATCGCGCTTTTCCAATGAAGACTATTTGGCGTTCTCGGACTTCGTGCAGTTGAGTGATAATCCGTTAAACGACTTCAACCGAGAGAAAAGTCGTTATCAATTCAATTTAGATCAACCCATAGGCGACTACGGCAGCATTTATATGTCTGGTGTTGTGCAGAATTATTGGGACTCGGAGCAAGACACCACGACGTTTCAAATCGGTCTGAACAAGAGCTTCAGTTGGGGCAATGTCAACCTTACTGCCAGCCGTGATCTTGAGGATGACAGTGATGAGTCCAGTGATTCGTTCTTGCTCACTATCAGCATGCCTTTTGAACTTGGCAGCGATCGCGCCTATATCAATACCAGTGTGTCGTCGGACGGTGACGACAAGCATGGTTTTCGTACCAGTTTGAATGGCACCGGCGGTGCTAACGATCAGCTCAATTATGGTGTTTACGGCGCTGCCGACTTGGACAGCTCGGGTAACACTGAAAACTACGGTGGCGATTTGCAGTACCGTACGAGCTTGACCCAGTTAGGTACGAGCACCAGTCAAGGTGAAGACTTCAGCCAATATACAGTCTCTGCAACCGGCACCTTGTTGGCACACAGCGGCGGTTTAGTCGCGTCGCCGGAGCAGGGCGACACCATGGCCTTGATCGAGGCAGAGGGCGCAGAAGGCGCGGCGATCAGGGGCGGATTAGGGACTAAAGTCAACGCTGGCGGATATGCGGCGGTGACCAACCTGACCCCGTATCGCAAAAATACCGTTGCACTCGACCCTAAAGGGCTTTCACGTGATGTTGAGTTGTCACTGACTTCTCAAGAAACCGTGCCGCGTCGGGGGGCCGTTGTTAAGCTTGAATACCCTACAGTTACCGGTAGCCCATTGTTATTGCGCGTTAAGCGCGACCCTAAGATTCCTTTCGGCGCTCAGGTTTTAGATGCTGCCGGCGAGCAGGTAAGCCTTGTGGGGCAGGGTGGTCTTATCTTTATTCGTGGGGAATATCCCGAACTGCGCGTTGTGTGGGGACAAGGAATAGACGAGTCTTGTACGCTGGTTTACGACAGGCCCGAAGACGCGCCCGACGGTAATTATGTGCAGGTTCAGGCGCAGTGCATATCTGAAGCCAGCTAATTGCCAATCATGATGATAAAAGGATCTTATATTCATGAAGACTTCATTTTTAGCTGCAAATGCACGGGCGTTGCTCGTGCCCACGACTCTCAGTGCACTGACAGGATTGTTGTTTACCGGCGATGCGCTTGCCTCGTGTTCCGGCGTTGAGAATTGGGAATGCCGCTTCTCTGCTTTGAATACAATTTACTCAGGCATGACTGCGGTGAACAACGACATCGTCGCGGGCACTGTGATCGGCAATGTGACCGTTAATTATCAGTACTCATGCTCAATCCCCATGAGTTCGGGTGACCGGACCATTCGCTTCGGTATGGCAACTGAAAACAATGTGAGAAGTGGCGCCGATCTTCTGACCAATGTCGATGGACTCACCTATCGGGTCGCAGGGGGTGTGAGTGTTGGTTCCGATCCTTTCCTGACCAAACTGGGTGGCGTCAATAATCGGGTTCAGATTGACGCGATAAGACCTGCTAACGGAAATGCCGATACCTGTGTTGAAGGCAGCAATAGCGTAAAGGTTTTTGATGTAATCAAGGACGGTCAGATTACCGACACCACCCACATCGCCCTGGATTTCCCGCGCACGGTCAGTTTCATGACGGCGCGTTATTCCAACGCTGCGACAAACACCAAGACCCTGCGCGTGGTGCCGTCAGTTGCCACCATCGATGCTGCAGCGACAACCTGCACCATGACTGCGCCGACCAATGTGGTTTTTCCCACTATCCCTACGCGGTTGGGGGATACGAAGCCCAGCAAGGACTTCAAGTTTTCATGGACGTGCAGCTCAATCGCCAACACCACAACTAGTTTCTCTGCGCCTGGCTATGTGCCTGTGAGCGGCGGGGAGGGCATTCAGGATGAAAAGACCCGGGTCATCCTCAAGCTGAAAAATACCGAGACGGGCGCCTACATTCCCTTTGGTACTGAACAGGCTAAACAAATCCCCTCGGGCGGAACCGACATTTCCTTCACCGCCGAACTGTCCCAACTAGAGCGACTAAACCCCGGTGAGTTCGGCTTTGATGTGATCTACACGACTTTTTATAAGTGAATCCTGGGTTTTCAACTGACTGATATGGTTTTTGTGTTCACGACTGATGCTATGCAGTCGCTTTACTGCGAGGCATAGTTAGAGTTTTTCCGTCGAGAAAATCTCATGCTCAAAGGACTGACCTTACTGTTAGCGCTGCAATTGTTGGGGAGTTTGATAAGCACCCTGTGGCTGCCGATGTTGCCCGGCGCCATTATCGGCATGTTGTTGCTGGTGGTTATTTTGGCCATACGCGGGATTGATGAGTCACTGCAACAAGCGGCTAACTGGCTGTTGAGCTATCTACCCTTGCTGCTGGTAGTGCCTGCTGCCGGAATCATGGTTTCCGGCACCGCCTTACTCGACGAAGGAGTGGCCATTGCAGCGGCGCTAGTGCTCTCGGTGATTATTACCGTACCGCTTTGCGGCCTGCTGATGCAGTACCTCACCGTGCGCCTTGAACGCAAAGCCGAGGCTGCCAATGAGCCTGAGTGACGTTTCAGCCGCCTGGCACAACTTCATATTCAATCCGGTATTCTCGTTGGTTGTGACGTTGGTTGCGTTTCAAATTGCCGTCGTGATTTACCGTCGTAGTGGTTGGTTGGTGCTGCAGCCGGTCATGGTTGCAATGGTTCTGATCGTATCGACCTTGCTGATTACCGGCCTTGATTACACAACCTATCGCCAAGGCGCAGAACCCATTGCAATGCTGTTAGGCCCGGCAACAGTTGGCTTGGCCGTACCGCTTTACAACAATATGAAGCGTATACGTCTGCTGCTATGGCCAATTCTTATCACGGTATTGGTCGGTGGAATTTTGATCGTGGTACTCACCGTGCTGATTGCCCATTTGCTGGGTGCCAGCCTGCCCGTGATGATTACGCTGTCATCTAAATCAGTAACCATGCCTATTGCCATGCTGGTGACGGATCAGTTGCACGGTATCGCATCGTTGGCGGCAGTGTTCGTCATGCTCACCGGGGTTATCGGCACAGCGCTCGGGCCAATGTTATTGCGTCGAGTTGGCGTTGTGCATCCAGCTGCACGCGGCATGACTTATGGCATGAATGCACACGCCATCGGCACCGCCCGCGCCCTGGAAGAAAGTAGCGAAACTGGCGCATTTGCAGCACTGGCCATGAGTTTGCTTGGCGTTTTCACTGCCGTATTGCTACCGCTGGCCGCGAATTTCTTTCTCGACTAGCTGCATTTGCTACAGCCCGGCGTAAACGGCGTCGGGTTCACTGGAGTCGAAGCGATCAAGGGCAGGGGAGTGATAAACCGCTGTTTTCTTCTACACTCGAAACAACTTTGCGCACGTCCAACCGCATAAGCCTGTGCACAAACGCATATGGCGTTTCACAGATGATTTACTCAGCAAGTAGCCATCATAGATGGGTCAATGGGTTCCACTTCTAAGGATCGTGTATGGAGTCAGAGGTACTCAATCCGGACTCGTTTTTCCACGTTCGAGTGATCATCGGCATGGTAACAGGCCTCAGCGTGGCAAGGCTGCTCAATGGCCTTGCGCGTTTCGTGCAGCACCCAAAACGTGAATACATCTATAGCGTGCATTTGGCCTGGGTATTTTTCTTGCTGCTCGCTGTCGTGCATTTTTGGTGGTTCGAGTTTGCGCTGGTCAAAATAACGCGCTGGACCTTTGAGCTGTACTTCTTTGTTATCTGTTATGCCGCGCTGTATTTCTTCATTTGCGCCATCTTGTTTCCAGACAACCTCGATGAATACTCCGGGTTCAAAGCGTATTTCCATTCACGCCGAACCTGGTTTTATGGCCTGCTTGCAGCGTTGTTCGCAGTCGACATGATCGACAGTGCACTGAAAGGTGATGAGCATTTCCGTGCGTTGGGAATCGAGTATCAAATACGTCAGGCGTGTTTGATTACTATGTCGCTTATCGGCACCCGCGTCGCCAATGACCGTTATCATCAGGCGTTTGTCATCATCGCCTTGGCAGCAGAAGTCTGGTGGATCGTCAGTGAGTTCAATGTTCTAACCTGAGCAGGCTCAGGCTTTGTTGATCGTAGCGCTTGCATTCACAACCGCTCGCGCAAACTCGCCGCTCAGCGATCAACAGAATGCCTCGATTTGAGTCAGCCCATGTCCGCCGAACGTTTTGCGCAACAGAGCAGCCGCTATGCAGGTAGCGGCTGCTCTGTGCTGTTACGCATCAATTTTTACAATGCCAGATAGAAAGAATTCACTGCGAAACTTCAATCTGGATGTGACGTTTCTTGCCCAGCGCAACATGCCAGCGCGAATCGTCAGGGCTCAATAGTTCGTCTCCGGATTGCATTACTTCTCCGTTCACACGCAGGCCACCGCCTTTGGCCAAGCGCCGCACGGCACTTAGTGAAGGCTCCACTCCACACGTCACCAATGCAGCAGCGACGGTGAGGCCACCAGTCAGCTGAGATCGATCTACCGAGAAACAAGGCAAATCATTTCCATGCTTGCCGCCCGCAAACAAAGCCAAGGCCGTGGCGCTGGCTTGCTCGGCCGCTGCTTCGCCGTGAGCTAGGGCCGTCACGTGATTGGCGAGCACAATTTTCGCTTGGTTCAGCGCGGCGCCGTCTACGTTGGCTAAACGGTCGATATCGTCGAGTGGCAGCTCGGTAAAGAGAGCGAGAAACCGTCGAACATCACGGTCGTCACAATTGCGCCAGAACTGCCAGAAGTCGAAGGGCGAAAGCCGCTCGCTATCCAGCCACACAGCTCCGTTCATGGATTTACCCATCTTCTTGCCATCCGCCGTTGCCAGCAGCGGCATCGTAAGACCGAACAGTTCACGGCCATCACGGCGGCGACCGAGCTCGACACCGTTGATTATGTTTGCCCACTGATCTGCGCCGCCCAATTGCACCGTGCAGTTATGACGTTTGGCCAGTTCGGTAAAGTCATGTGCCTGGAGCAACGTGTAACCGAACTCCAGAAACGACAACGAGTTTTCGCGATCAAGGCGCTGACGCACAGCGTCAAAGGTCAACAAGCGATTGATCGAGAAGTAGCGGCCCACGTCGTTCAAGAACTGCAGGTAGCCGATCTGATCCAACCATTCTGCGTTATCAACGACCTGACCGGCCGTCTCGCCAAGGGTTAGATAGCGCGAAAAAGTGCGTGTAATGCCGGCAATATTCGCGTCAATTTGCTCATTGGTGAGGAGAGGGCGGCTCTCATCGCGAAAGCTCGGATCGCCGATGCGTGTGGTAGCACCGCCAATCAACAGAACCGGCCGATGCCCAGCTTTTTGCATCCAGCGCATAAGCATAATCCCCTGAAGATGCCCGACATGCAGGCTATCCGCTGTCGCATCAAAACCCAGGTACACGGTTCGCGAGCCGGTAGCCAAGTGAGTACGAAGCCCTTCGAGATCAGTGGACTGGTGAATAAAACCACGGCTTGCGAGTGTCGCAACCAGATCAATGTTTGAGTTCATCGTATCTATCCAAAACAACGTTCAATGCGGGTTGCGCATTGCATTCGACAATGTAAAAAGCTGGGAACCTGACCGCTGGTTGCGGCGTCTTTGGTTAACGCATATCCGGGGCCGAGCGCTCAACTAACGGCAGGCCAATGATGCTAAGCAGTTGGCGTATCGCATCAAAGCGCCGTAAATAGGCGGCGTCGTTCCCGTATATAAGCTCGACGTTAAGACTGTCGATCAAGGCTAAATAGGCCTCTGCGAGCAAGTCCGCACGAGGTGCAGATATCCCTGCATACGAGCGTTCAAGGCACGCCTGAAAATGCCCACGGATGAAGGTTAGATACTCGCCAAAATCTGCTTTCACTTTGTGCTCAAGCGGTGCCGGCGGATAAAAGGCTGCCCGCAGCAGAAATCGTAACGCCGCACTTTGTGCGTACCGTGTTTGAAGATTAGTGACGTAACACTCACCGGGCACCTCAGCAGAGTTCTCGGCCTTGAACTGTGCCGCAACGTAGTCTCGCTCGTGCTGCAACGCGAGGTTCAGCACCGCGCTGTAGAGATCATCTTTGCCGGTGAAGTGGGCGTAGAGCGATGCCTTCTTGATCCCAGCGCTGCCTGCAATATCGTTCAGAGACGCCGCGTCATAACCGCGTTCAGCAAAATGCTCTAAGGCATGCAAAACAATGCGCTCGGCTGCTGGGGTTAGGGAATTGGTAGCCATGATTTACTCTTTAAACTTCCTATCGGTCGGTAGGTTTTGGTGCAAATCATAAAGTCGCCGGTTTCATGGGTCAATGGATTTGGTCGGTTTTCCCGTTAGCGGCGACCATTGAGGTCGAAGCAAGACGGAACTCAGCCGCGAAGGTACTGTTGGTTCTGCATGGTTGTGTGATGGTGCATGTTGTTGGCTTATCCTGACTACTTGGTTCCACATACAAAACGGGCCAGCTTTCACGCACCGTATAGATTGCAGCTTGATTAACGCATAGGCTGCAGGAATCAGAGCTAACAAGCGGCAAGCCGTGGTTGCCTGATCAGGCAAGAAATTGTGATTTTCTGTGGGCAATTGCATGAGGGGATGCTTTGAATGTAATACCTATTACTACGCATAATGTATATTATGTTAAATTATGTATAAGAGCATACGGCGAGACGCACAGTAAAAATTAAGTCCTCTTCACTCAGGCCACAGCTACATCGCGATTAGGTTGCGATTCGGACTAAACCGCATCGAACCTTTACGCCTGTCACTGATCGAATCTGCCCCGCATGTCAAATCCCCTCTTGCAGCCGCGCTATCTGCACAGGTGCAACCGGAGATAGACTGCCAACTCACCCGACCAACCAGGAAGGCTCCCATGAGGCGTCAGGATGTAAAAGCAAGGCTGGCTGAAGGCGTTTCTCTCGAAACCCACATCAGTGCGAACCCAAGCAATACCAAGGAATGGATTGTTTTCTTCAAGAAAAATGCCGGGCGAAGTTTTTTCCTGGTTGATGACCAAGAGCAAGTCGAGTCATTTGCAGATCTCAATCTGCTTATCGCCGAGCTGTCCGCGATGGGCCTCAAGATTGCTGAGGTGCACTTTTAGTTGATCAGTTGCTGTAGGTTCAAGCCCGCCTGCCGATGAAGTACTGCTAGACCTCCCCCATACCAGTCATCCCCAAAAAGCCGTGCTAGACCCATCTTTTCGACAGGCGAGCCTGTGCAGCAGTTGAAAAGTGAGTCTATTCTTCAGTGAATTGGCCTTGATAAAAAGCCACACAATACTGGACTGGTTGAGTGTCGCGAACACTTGGGGATATGGATATGCAGAGCAAGCCGAGCTCTTCTGCTCTAAACGTTTTTCGCCCGCGGAGTCAGGCGTTAGCCCTCGAACAGCGTATTTTGTTCGACGGTGCGGCGGCGGCAGCTGTAGACCAGCAGCACAACAACACGGCCGACGCCCATGAATCGAACGACACGGCGCCTAATTATGCGGCCCCGAGCGAAGTGGCCACGGCCAAGCCTACTGACTATTCAGCAGCCAAAGAGTTACTGGTGGTCGACAGCCGGGTCGAGAATGCTAATCAGCTAACTGCGCAGTTGCCGGCCAATGTGAGGGTGTTGGTGGTTAACACCTCGGAAGATGGCCTCGCCGCGATTTCGTCAGCCCTTACCGAAATGGGCAAAGTCGATTCAATCCAGATCCTTTCCCACGGTTCCAGCGGACAATTCACGCTGGGCAATCGCACGCTTTCCAGTGACAACGTCGGTCAACTGTCCGGTCTCTTGAGCAGTTGGAGTGCATCCCTCAACCAAGGCGCAGATATCCAGTTGTACGGCTGTAACGTGGGTTCAGGTGAAGCCGGTCGGGTATTGGTCAGCGAGCTTGCACGCATTACTGGCGCGGATGTTGGCGCCTCAAGTGATGACACTGGCAGTGCTGCGCTGGGCGGTGACTGGGACCTAGAAGTACGCAGTGGCAATATCGACAAGGCTTTAGTGCTCAGCGCCGATGTGATTGACGGCTACGCCAACTTGCTGGCGGATGCAAGTCCAACAGTTACCCTTAGCTCTACGGGTCAGGATGTACTGCTCGGCGATCAATTTACTTTCACGGTCAATTTCTCAAACAACGCAACAGACGACACAGCCTTGGGTTACGCCCCATTTTTGAACGTGATCATGCCGGCGACCGGCGTTGATGGCGACGATGGCGCTACTTTCATTTCGGCTACTTACCTAGGCCAGTCACTTTCAGCGACCGTCATCACCTTTGATGCATCCGGCAACGCAACGCACCCACTGGCTAAAGATGCCAGTGGCAACCCATTGATCATCACCGGCAATCCAGGTGATCAACTGGTAGTCATCGCCCTGCCCTTTGCCAGTATTTCGAGGAACCAGCCAGCGCTGCCGATTGTGATTACGGGCAGCCTGAGCAATCTGGCAGACACCGATTTCTCAGACGGCGCCCCCGACCTGACCATCCAAGTCAGTAGCGGCTTTGAGCTCGGTAATGATTCACTCGACAACCCGACTGATGACCCCAGCATCGTCATGCCCGGCTTCGTCGATTTTGTCATCCACCCAACGGTGATCACTTTCGATCAAACCCTGAGCACACCTGAAGGCGAAACAGTTACTGGCCCCAATCATAACCAGAGCTACACAGCCACCGTAATTCCAGCGCCCGGCCAGACATTAACCAATGTAGTCATCACTCAACCCTTACCCGATAACATACAAGTCACCGCCATTACGCCGGGCGCTGGCGGCGTGATTACCTCGTTAACACTGTATGACGGCACCACTGTTACCGATCCTGCGGAAATCCAGGCTGCTATCGCGGCGGATGACGTTTATATTTCTTCATTCAGTGTTGAATATGCCAACCTGACCGGGTCAACCGATACGGTGGTTTCGTTCTATGTACCAGAAGTCGACAGCAGTGGGCTTTCTGTACTTGACCCCGCTACGGGCGCTCCACGCACTATCACCATTGGCCCTCCAACTGCGGAGGGAAGCTGGGTGCCGATTGACCCCCGTGATGTAACTGCGCCCGCAACAACAATCGAGTTCAGCGGCACCGGTAATACTTCAACCTTCATTGCCAAGTCGTTAACTCTGGAAAAACAAGTCGATATTCAGATCGACGAAGGTGCATCTGGCGTAAGCCCTGGCGATACCTTGCAATACACGCTGGACATTGAAATATCCGACTACTTTGCCTACGGCCGAGATTTTTTCAACGAAGGCAGTCTGCTCGTCACTGACACACTCGGTGACGGCCAATCTCTGGTGCCGGGCAGCGCCACCATGAGTGTAACTATTGCTGGCGTTACTCAGTCGATAGCGTTGGTCAGCACAGTCACTACAGACTCCACTACAGGCATCAGCACTATTGTTTTCGACATCGCCCAGTCGTTGAGAGACGCTTTTGGCGGTGTCAGCGGCTGGCTCAACGGCGATCTCTCGTTTGATGATGTACAGGAAGGCGCAACCCGCGCTGTTATCACTTACAGCAGCTTGATCAGCCAGGCCTATACCAGCCCAGCAGACCAGCAAGAGATAAACGAAGGCGACAGCCTCAGTAACAGTGCGATTCTTTCCGGCACAGTGCTGACAGACCGTTTCAACGTCGGCAGCGATGTCGCACAAACCGATACATCCAGCGCCAGTGTGACCGTGCCGACCAACCGCGTCGATATATCCATTGCCTCGGTTAATAACGGCACACCGCCGGCAAATGGTGAAATACGCCCCGGCGATGTCGTTACGTTTGAGCTCAGTTATGACCTTGTTACCGGCGACTATGAAAACTTCATCCTCACTGCCTACCTGCCTGAACCACTGCTTGATGTGAGCGGCGTTTCCTGGACACAAGGCACAGGCGTTGGTACTTGGACTTTGGGCGCTGATAACACCAATAACGGTGCGCTCGTGAGTGTAACAACCGGTCCCGGCAACTCCGTTGTGTTCGATTTCGGCGACTATGCAACCAGTGATGTTGGCGGCACGCGCATAGTTGTTCAATTCACTGTATTGGTCGGTAATCAGCCGTTTGCCGACCAGCGTTCGTTGGATGTTCTGGCGCAGTCCAGCCAGCAAACCACGCTGGCGACCCAGCAAACACTGGTCTCCTCGGATGTTGTGGCGATTGTCTCGGTTGCCGAGCCTGAGTTGAGCATCACCCACGGTGTTGTTTCGAGTTCGAACGGCACCATCAGCGGGACAACAGGTACATGGCAAGCGCCCGACACGACCGGAGCCCCGTTTACCGGTAGCGTGACTGATCCGCTGGCAGTTAATGGCGATGTAACCGGTATCGACGCCGGCGACACGCTGCGCCTTGCCACCGCGATTGAGAACACCGGCGGTGGCGGTGCATTTGATGTCACCACCAGCATCACCCTGCCCTCCGGCTTGAGCTTTGTCGGCGGCAGTTTAGCGGCGGCCAATCTGCAAATTTATCGCGGCGATGGCACCCTGTTGGTGTTGGGCACCGATTACAGTGTCAATGGCAATGCCATTACTTTCCTTGATGCCGGAAGCACCGCCAGCTTGCTCGCCGGGCGCGCAGGAACAGCTGCCGATGCCAGCGGCGCCAACGTGGTGATTATCACTTACGACGCGACGGTCGACACCGCGATTACCGCCAGCAGCACGCTGCAAAGCACGGCAACCCTGAGCAATTACGCCAGTGTTGATGGCGGCACCGACTTTACTCCGAACGACCTGACTGAAGTAGCTGGCCAGCAGATTGCCGCACCCGAAATACGCAAGGTATTTGCCGATGGCAGCCTTGATGATTCCGACTCAAGTGCCACTCACACCAGCGGTAACGACCTGGTGATTGGCGAAAGCATGCTCTACGACATCGTTGTGACGCTGCCAGAGGGCGGCACACAAAACCTGCGAATTGAAGACCTCATTCCGCAGGGGATGCGACTGGACACCAGCTTTGGCACCGGCGGCTATGAGCTGATTTTACTGGCGGCCGACAGTGGCGCACTCAGCGCCGACTTTGCCGGCAATGTTGTCGTCGGCACATTTACCGCCGTAACCGGGGCGTTGGGGGACGATGGCGGCGATGTGCGTTTCACTTTCACGGCTTCGACCACGTCGGCGGATAACAACACCGGCAATAACAGTTTCGTTTTGCGTGTTCGGCTCGTGGCCAGCAATATCAGCGACAACCAAGCCAATAAGACCCTGCAAAATAATGCACAACTGATTTACAGCGATGCAGATGGTGATATTCCGAATGGCACAACGCCTGTCGACCGCACTGTCGCATTAACCGGTGGGCAGCCCTCGGTGGTTATCCGCGAACCGACCCTTACCATTGATCAAACCACGGTAGTGCGTGGCGATGGCCAAGTGGATGAAGGCGACCTTGTCGAGTACATCATCTCCATCAGCAACGGCACGTCTTCAAACGATTTTGACGCGTTTGATATCAGCTTTCTCGACAACCTGCCCAGCCAGCTCGGCAATGTCACGTTAATCAGCGTCGTTTATAACGACGGCACTACAACCACCAACATAACCAGCCAGTTCACGCTTACAGGCAACGTCCTGCAAACGGTAGACGGCGCCAATATTGATATCGTCAAAGGCGGGGTTATTAACATCCGTGTTGGCGGTATTGTTAATGCAACGGCTGCAAGTGTGCCCAGCTTTGATAACGTTGCAACTGTGCAATGGACGAGCCTGGACGGCACCACCAATACCACTGCAGATCCGGCCGGAGAACGAACAGGCGCTGATGGCCTCCTGAATTCAGGGGCGCTCAATGACTATCGCAGCAGTTCAACAATCAACATCCCGGTATCCCAAAAAATTGGCATTGCACGTGTCGGTGGATTACCCGACACCGCGGCGCCAGACCCTACATTCAGCGAGAACGAAAATGTCGCGGTTGGCGAAATCATCCGCTATCGGGTCAGCGCGGTTTTGGCTGAAGGAACAACCGATGACTACAGCATTCGCGTAAGCCTCGGCGATGGGCTCGAGTTTCTTAACGACGGTACGGTGAGGATTTCTTTCACATCAAACGATGGCATCACCAGTTCGGTGACGGGCGTCGTAACGCCTGACGGCATTGTGATTGGCAATCAGACTCAAGGTGAGGTCGGTCCTATTGATCCCAACCTTTCCGGTCCGGCACCGCAAGGCTTGCTCAACGCTGCGCAGATTGAAGTCATCAAAGACCCGACCACTGGCGAGACTCTGGTCATATTCCACCTTGGGGACATAACCGTTAATGATCGCGATGTCGACTTTGAGCTGATCACCATCGAGTTCAATGCTAAGGTGCAAAACATCGGCACAAACGTGGCAGGCGCATCGATTTCTGCAAGAGCCGCAGATTTTTCAGGCGACGGCCCTACCCCACTTTCAGAAAGCCCAACGCTCACTGAAACGATTGTTGAGTCTTCCTTCACCGGGATGGTTAAGGAAGTTGTCAGCTTCAATCCAGACACCGCCAGTGCGACCAATACCGGCACAGCAACCGTTGCCGTGAGTTTCACTCAAAACGGTCAAATACCAGCGTTTGATGCGCAACTGACGGACAGTTTTGCCAATGCAAACGCCAGTAATTACACCTTAATCAGTATCCAGATCGGCGGCACAACCTATTTGCCAGGCGCTTTACCCGCTGGTGTGAGCTTCACCGATGGCGGCTCGATTAGCGTCGACTTCACCCAGATCGACCCGAATGTCACCATCAAAGTGCTGTACTCGGTGACCCTGCCAAACGATGTGGTGATTGCAACGTCTGATGCGACGCTGACCTGGACCAGTTTGCCAGAAGACTTCACCAGCTGGGGCGGTTCCAGTGTCGGGGCCGACGGCACAGAACGAGGCGAGCGTACCGGCGAGCAGACCGGTGCCAACAACTACATTCTCACCAGTGGTGCCGGCATCGGCGTTATCAGCGGCACACTGTGGAACGACACAGGCTCAGCTGACGATAGTGTAGCGGTGGACGGCGCAGGTTTGGCCGGTCAAACCGTCACGTTGACGTGGGCAGGTACCGACGATGATCTGACCACAACGGCCGATAACCTCACGTTCCAGGCCACAACGGATGCCAACGGTTTCTATCAGTTTGGCGTGTTGCCGGCGGGTATTTTCCAGATTGATACCCCAAAAGGCACGATCAGCTATGCACAACCCATTGGTGATTTGCGCGTACGTATCGACAGCGATGGAACCGGGGGTACGCTGGGCCAGGTTGTTGTGACGCTCGGTGAGGGCGATACCGGCGAGGCTGATGCTGGTTACGTTGAACTCAACGATGCCCCCGTCATCACCCTGCCCGGCACGCAAAATGGCCAGGAGGATGTATTGCTGGCCATCGACCCGATCAGTATTGCCGACGTGGATGCCGACAGGTATCAGGGTGTAGGCAGTCATGATCTGCAAGTGACGCTGAGTGTGGTCAGCGGCACCTTGTCGTTAAGCAATCCAACTCCAACCGGTGTAACCGTCTCGGGGTCTGGCAAAACGTTGATTCTCACGGGTACTCAGGCTGATCTCAATGAGGCCTTGAAAACCCTGCAGTATCTGGGTGACCAAGACTTCAACGGCACGGACACCCTGACGGTAGTCACCAGTGACCTCGGCAGTTTCGGTGAAGCAGACGGTAACGGTATTCCCAATGATTTGACTGATGCATTGACCGACACAGAGACGCTGAGCATTGTGCTGGAGGCAGTCAATGACGCTCCGCAAGCCAATGACAACAGCGCAACGGCGGTAGAGGCTGGCGGCACTAACAACAGCGTGACTGGGGTTAACCCGCGCGGCAATCTGATTACTGACGCGCCCGCTGATACCGATGTCGACATCGCCACCAATGCCGATGAGCTGCGTGTGACTAGTATCGGATTTGGTGGCAACCCACCTATCAGCCTGCCAAGCACTGGATCCGGGGGGATTCAAGGCAATTACGGCACTCTGTTCGTAAATGCGGCCGGTGGTTATATATACGTGGTAGACAATGACAATCCGGCTGTAGAAGCGCTGCGTATATCCGGCCAAACATTGGCTGAAACGTTCACCTATACCATCAAAGATATCGCCGGCGCCTCTTCCACAGCGAATCTATTTATAACCATACAGGGTGCCAACGACACGCCGGTTGGCGTCGATGATGTTGTCACTGTCGCAGAAGCTGGGGGCGTTAATAATGGCCAGGATTCCGGGCCTGCAAGCGGCAACGTAATACTTGGCGTGATCGACGGCCCTGGTGCCATCACCGACGTTTCTGGTCCCGACACCGACGTCGACTCCGCCGCAAATGGTGAGGTTTTGAGTGTCTCGGGTATCCGTGTAGGAGCCAAGGACTTACCGGGCGACTTCGATGCGGTCACTGCCGGTTCAACCGGCGCAAGTAATGGCACGGTTATCACTGGTTTGTACGGCACGCTGACAATCGGTGCGGACGGTTCATACACCTATGTCGTCGATAACGATAATGCGGACGTCCAGCAAATGGTCCCCGGCGATACCCTGCAGGAGATTTTCAGCTATCGGTTGGTTGACGCGGGCGCACTGGATACCGTCGCGCAACTGACCGTCATCATCACCGGCGCATATGATAACCCCGTGGCCAGTGATGATGCGGCTGAAGCACAAGCCGCATCAACCAATAACAATGCTCAGGAAAGTAACCCAACCGGAAACGTCATTACCTTTCCAAGCCGTCCCGGAAACTCAGATCAACCGGGGGGCAACGGTATAGACCTGGATGTTGATCGCACCGATCAACCTAGCGATCAGTTGATCGTAACCGGGATAAGAGTAGGCGTCGAAACGGGTTCCGGTAACCTTTCTGACGTTTCCAGCGGCTCCACCTCAACCGCTAATGGCACCGTAATTGTCGGCACCTACGGTACATTGACAATCGGTGCTGATGGCTCGTTCATCTACGATGTGGACAGCACCAATACCGCTGTACAAGGTTTGGCGGCAGGTGAAACCCTGACTGAGACGTTCACTTACCAGATTACCGACACGGGCGGCTTAACCGACCTTGGCCAACTGGTTATCACCGTGAAAGGCGTTAATGATCCACCCGTTGCGCAAAATGTTGTTGCACTGGCCGTTGAGAATGGCGGCCTCAATAACACCGATCTCGGTCGTGTGCCGTCTGGCGATGTAACCACCAATGCCTTCGACCCGGATGGCGATCCCATTACCGTGACTTCTGTGCGCACCGGCCCCGAAACTGGCGGCGTTGCAGGCACTGAGAACCCAGTAGTTGACGGCACCCCCACGTCTGTTTTGGGTACTTACGGCACCCTGACCATCAATGCGGACGGCAGTTACACCTATGCGCTGGATAACAGCCTGGATGCAGTGAAATCGCTGCGCCTTCCCAGCCAAATGCTCACCGAACGCTTCACCTACACCATCAGTGATGGTCAAGGCGAAATCGACGTCGCCGAGATAATTGTGGTTATCAGCGGCAAAAACGATAACCCGGTGGGTACGCCAGATATTGCTACCGCCAAGGAGTCGGGGGGCGTCAATAACAATCAGGCAGGGATCGACCCAACCGGCAATGTGCTCACCAATGACACCGACGAAGACGGCGTTAACTACGGAGAAACCGCAGCAGTCTCCCAATTCAGTAACTCCAGTGGCGCTGCCGGCACGTTGGGCTCTGAACTCAAAGGGCTGTACGGCTGGTTGCGACTCAATGCCGATGGCAGCTACACCTACCGAGTCGATAACAATCTGCCTGCCGTGCAAGCGTTGCGCAGTACAACTGATGAATTGACTGATGTGTTCAACTACTCAGTGATCGACAGAGCGCTAGCCGAAGGTGCATCAACCCTGACAATTACTATCCAGGGGGCTAACGACACGCCGGTTGCCGTCAACGACGCAAATACCGCGCTTGAGGCCGGCGGCACGGGCAACGCCACACCGGGCATCAACCCGACAGGCAATGTGCTGACTAATGACCGGGATGTCGACGCGGGCGATGTGCTGAGCGTAACTCAGGTCAGCCAGGGCGCTAAGACAGGGGCTGCTGGCACTGATTTCATCGGCACTTTCGGCACGCTCAGGCTCAATGCTGACGGCAGTTATGAGTATGTCGTTAATAACGACAACGCTCAGGTGCAAGCGCTGCGCACCACCAGCAATACACTGACCGATGTGTTCACCTATCGCGTACGCGATCTGGCTGGTGCAACCACCACTGCACTGTTGACGATTACCATTCAGGGCGCAAACGATACGCCGATCGCTAACAATGATACCGCGACCGCCAGAGAACAAGGCGGCACGCTCAACGCTGTCCCTGGGATAAACCCTAGCGGCAATGTGTTGAACAACGACACCGATGTCGACGCCAGCGACACCAAGATCGTGACCGGTATTCGCACGGGCACCGAAGCTGCGGGCGGTGCACTCAATACTGTGATCGCCAGTAATACCCTGACAGGGATTTACGGCACCCTGACCATTGCATCCAACGGAAGCTACACCTACACCGTCGACAACAACCTGGCCAGCGTGCAGGCGCTTAAGGCCGGTGAACAAGTCGTTGAGGTATTCACCTACCGCATGCGCGACACCGCTGGAGCCACTGACCTTGCCCAGTTGACTATCACTGTTCAGGGCGCATGGGATGCACCGGTTGCAGTTGATGATATCGCCCGTGGCGTGGCCGATAACGGCCTCGGCAACAGCATCAATCCGACAGGCAATGCGCTGACCAACGACACAGATGCTGATAACAACGACAGCAAAACGGTCACCGGCATCCGCCTCGGCGCAGAAACCTCTGCAGGCACGCTGGCTGGCGTCACTGCGGGAACCGATTCCAGCAACGGCACCCTGGTTGATGGGCTTTACGGGCAACTGATCATTGGCGCGGACGGCAGCTTTACCTACGTGATAGACACGGCCAACCCTGCTGTATTGGCCCTTCCGTTAGGCCAGACACTCAGGGAAACCTTCACCTATGAAGTCACCGACGGCGGCAGCCTGACCGATCTGGCGCAGATCCAGATCGTCATCTTCGGGCGCAATGATGCGCCAGTGGCCAACACCGATACCGCCGAGGCTTTAGAGGCTGGTGGCTTGAACAACGCCAGCCCCGGCGTTAACCCGAGTGGCAACGTGCTGAGCAACGACACCGACCTTGAAGACAACGTACTGACAGTCACCGACATTCGCACCGGTACAGAATCGGGCACTGGCACGGCAGGCACCGTGGGTACGGTGCTGCGCGGCCAATACGGTGATCTGCAACTGAACAGTGACGGCACCTGGACCTATATCGTCGACAACAGCTTGGCAGCCGTGCAGGCGTTACGCACCAACGGCCAGACCCTGACCGATGTCTTCACCTACAGAGTCCAGGACTTTTTCCGTGCAGGTGACAGCGCCGAGCTGCAAATCACAGTGCGTGGCAGTAACGACACGCCGATTGCCAGCGATGATGCAGCCGTGGCAGTCGAAGCCGGTGGCGTGGCCAATAGCACGCCAGGTTTGAATCCGAGCGGTAACGTGCTCGACAACGACAACGATGTAGACAGTGTTGCCAATGGTGAAAGCAAACAGGTGTTGCTCTTCACCAGCAGCAACGGCAACAGCGCTGCGGCCGGGCAAGTCGTCAAGGGACTGTATGGCAGCCTGACAATCAATGCCAATGGCAGCTACACCTACGTTCTCGATAACAATAACCCGGTGGTTCAGGCGTTACGCACGGCGGGCAACACGCTTAATGAGGTGTTTACCTATCGCATGAGTGATACCGCAGGCGCTACTTCTGATGCGCGCCTGAGCATCACCATCCAAGGCGCGGATGACAACCCGGTAGCGGTCAACGACAGTGTTACTGCAACCGACCAGACCCCTGCCCCGCAAGCCACTGGTAATGTGCTGCCCAATGACAGCGATGTCGACAGCGGCGATCAAATCGTCGTGAGTGGCGTGCGCACGGGCGCTGAAAGTGGCAGCGGTACAGCCGGTGTAATCGGCCAGCCAATTCAGGGTTTGTACGGCACCCTGATTCTCAACGCAGACGGCAGCTACACCTACACCATCGACCTGACCAATCCGACCGTGCTGGCGGCGGCCGGGCTCGGCCAAGTCCTTGATGATGTATTCACCTACACCATCACCGACCTCAACGGTGCTACGGATCAGGCCGAGCTGGTGATTAACCTGAATATCTCAGCGCCATACATTCCAGCAGGCAATGGCCCGCACTTTGATTACGGCTATTCGAACTCAAATGCTTATGAAGGGATTCCGGACCGTGAGCCGATTGTATTCGTCAGCCCGGTTGTTGAGCGTTCGAGCACGGCTAACCGGCTAAGCAACCTGCTCAATCAAGGTACCAATGTACGCCTGGCAACACCGATGCGTTTCGACAGCCCATCTATTGGCGCAGGCCTGGGCCTGGTTGATGGCCAATTCGTTGGCGAAGAAGTCCAGCGCAATCAGGAGATCAATCAGGTCGAGACGGATGCAATGTTTGCGCGTCACGGGCGCATCAGTCTGTCGGCAAATGGTTTGCTCAGCAGCCCTTCGCTGTTTGCCGAAAGTGCTGATCAGATGCTCAAAGGTCCGTATCAGAGTGAGGCGGCCAACCCGCGCAGCGCTCAGACAGACCAGCCCACTGAGCAGTCTCGTATTGCTGATGCACCAGCGCAGCCAACTGAGATGGAGCAGAGTGATGACTACGGCGTTGCGCCTAAAGTCGCCAGTGGTTTCCGCGAGCAACTACGAGCGGCGGCGCAATCGCGCTATCCATTCGCACGCAGAGACGCCTAGGCCATTCCCATGCGGGTGCTGCCCGCATGGGTTTTTACGCTTGGAAGCTGAGAGGGAAAGCGCGAGCCGAAATCAGCTGTAATGGCTGATTTCTATCAGATTATTATCCGGATCGCGGATATACACCGATTCAATGGGCCCAATCGCACCTGTTCGTGCAATAGGCCCCTGTTCGATTTCCACGCCCTGCTCTGCCAGATGTTTAAGCACCTCAGCGCTACTCCAGCGGGTGATCAGACACAAGTCGATGGAACCTGGCGTGGGTACCTGCGCCTTGGGTTCGAACTCGCGACCTGCTTGGTGCAAGTTGAATTTCTGCTGGCCAAACACCAAGGCATGGCGTCCTTCACCAAAAACCTCATGCTGCATATTCAGCACGCGGCAGTAAAAGGCCACCGTTGCCTCGACATCCTTTACGGTTAATACCAGATGATCCAGTCGCTCGATCATGCTTATTCCCACCCTCTAGTTGTCAGTCGCGGTCGAGCAAATGAAATTGCGGCAACGACAAGTGCCAGCGGATAGCCGCCAGGCGAATACCCAGCACCGTCAACATCGCCACGCTGGTATCGAGCCAAGGCGGCGTCGCCAGCAAGCGCATGACGATAAACACTGTGGCACCGGCCATGCAGGCTGTCGCGTAGATTTCTTTTTTGAAAATCAGCGGGATTTCATTACAGATCACATCGCGCATCACTCCACCGGCCACGCCGGTCATTACGCCCATGATTACTGCTGTGCTCATCGGCACGTTGTGCTGCAACGCCACTTCTGTGCCATACACAGTGAAGACCGCCAAGCCGAAGGCGTCGGCGATCAACAGGCCTTTTTCGTGGATCGGCTGCGTCATGCGCACCCAGGCCACGGTGCCTAATGCGGCAAAACTGGCGATCAGAATATAGGTGTCATCGCGAATCCAGCTGACCGGATGGTTGCCGAGAATCACATCACGCAGCGTGCCGCCACCCAATGCCGTAATGATCGCAATCACCAGCACACCAAACAGATCCATGGACTTGCGACCTGCCATCAGTGCGCCAGTGATAGCGAATACCGCTACGCCGAACAGGTCGGCGAAGTAGAACAGTTGCGCCATACGCCCCTCAGCGATCGACAGGGGTACGCATTGTGACGAACTCTTCAGCGGCAGTCGGATGCACGCCAATGGTGTCATCGAAAATAGCTTTGGTCGCGCCGGCTTTAATCGCAACCGCCAGGCCCTGAATGATCTCACCGGCATCTGGCCCAACCATGTGGCAACCCAGTACACGATCAGTTTCTGCGTCAACCACCAGTTTCATCAGGGTGCGTTCTTGCGATTCACCAAGGGTCAGTTTCATTGGCCGGAAACGGCTCTCGTAAACCTTAAGTGTGTGCCCTGCTTCGCGCGCTTGTTCTTCGCTCATGCCCACGGTGCCAATGTTAGGCAAGCTGAATACCGCAGTCGGGATCATCTGGTAATCGACTCCGCGATACTCGTCCGCCTTGAACAACTGACGCGCAACCGCCATGCCTTCAGCCAGCGCAACCGGCGTGAGCTGGACACGACCAATCACATCGCCAATCGCGAAAACCGACTTGGCCTCGGTACGATAGTGTTCATCGACCTTGATGTGACCCCGTGAATCGAGTGTCACCGAGGTGTTTTCCAAACCGAGGTTATCCAGCATCGGACGGCGGCCTGTGGCGTAGAACACGCAATCAGCTACAAGCGTGCTGCCGTCTTTCAAGGTGGCCAATAAACTGCCATCGGCCTGCTTGTCGATACGGCTGATGTCGCTGTTGAAGCGCAGGTCGATACCGCTCTTTAACAGCTCATCTTTGAGGTGTTCACGCACTGCCCCATCAAAACCACGCAGGAACAGTTCACTGCGATACAACTGGGTCGTCTGGGCGCCGAGGCCATTGAAGATAGAGGCGAATTCGACCGCAATGTAGCCGCCGCCCACGACAATTACCCGCTTGGGCAGTTGCTCGAGAAAGAACACCTCGTTGGAGCCGATCGCGTGCTCGCGCCCCGGAATATCCGGAATAACCGGCCAGCCGCCGGTGGCAATAAGAATATTGGCCGCAGTAATACGCGTGCCATCGATCTCGACGGTATGGTCATCGAGCATCTTTGCATGGCCTTCGAGCAGCGTTACGCCGCTGTTGATCAGCAAGTTGCGATAAATACCATTGAGCCGCGTGATCTCACGATTTTTGTTGCGGATGAGCGTCGGCCAGTCAAATTTGGCCGGTTCAAGCGTCCAGCCAAAGTTACCGGCCTGCTCGAATTCTTCGGAAAAATGCGCGCCGTACACCAGCAGCTTTTTCGGCACACAGCCCACATTCACGCAAGTACCGCCCAGATAACGGCTTTCAGCTACCGCTACGCGCGCACCATAACCTGCAGCAAAACGGGCAGCACGGACGCCACCGGAACCTGCACCGATCACAAATAGGTCAAAATCGTAAGACATGATTATCTCCCTGATAAAGGCGTTAGCATAACCCAGATCACCCTGCTAACACGCGCTAACCTATGCTGGGTATTGAGCAACATATTGAGTGATCGAATCATTTACAGGCCGCGTTAAACGGCGTGCAGCGGTCCAGACACGTTACTGGCTGTTCAGCAATTGAACTAACAGAAAGATGAGCGGTTCTACCTGTAAACAAGCGCAATGGCTTTGAACTTATAATGACTGGCAGTCAGATCGTAGCCTGCGCGAGCTAAACGTTTATTGCTCTAAGTAGGTAAACCTAATATGCGTGCATTGCTTTTCCTATCCCTCTCAGCAGTTCTTACGGGCTGCACCTCAGCACCGCAAACCCCGCGTGAACCCTTGGTGTTCGCCAATCAGCCGCAAACGGTTGAGAGCCAGCTTGCCGTGGTCCGCGCTGCTGCAGACAAGTACCGGGACTTCTCTGTCGCCGAGCGCGAAGGCTGGAAGGTCTTTGGTGATGATGCTCCACTTATGGGTTACCACTACTCGGGCCCCGCCCCTGACTACGTGTCGGGCGATCAACTCGATTTCAGCCAACCCAATAACCTCATGTACACAGACATCAACGGCAAGAAGGTACTGACAGGTGTCGCATTTGTTGTGCGAATCGGAGACGGTGAGCCCCTGCCCGAAGGGTTTGCCGGAAACCAGGACCACTGGCACGTGCACGACTTTATTCGTGCAATCGATGCCGCTACCGAGGAGCGCCCTTTTATTGGCTGGCTGGCCGATCGCTGGATCGACAAGAATTATCGATCCAAAGGCGATAATCGCGGCCGCCTGGCAATGGTCCACGCCTGGGTAACTCTGCCTAATCCGGATGGTGTATTTGCCAGCGTCAACCGCTGCCTTGCCTACATTAAGCTGGGCTTACCCGAATCATACTGGCAAGGCGCATCTGTAGAAGCTGCGCGTGGCTTGAACCTGGCAACGGGAGGTGGCTGCGAGGCAGTGAACGGTACGCTCTGGATTGCAGACGTTGAAAGCGAGCAAGAAGATGCAATCAAGCAGGCCTGCGCCCGCTCTGCTGAAGAAGTACGGACAGCCCTGCGCAGTCAGAATAAAGCGCAAGTGAATAGCGCGGGAGAGTCCGCCTGGCAGCACTTTGATGAAACGTGGCAGCGTGTTTTGAGCCCTGTGCAAAAAGAACGAGTCAAAGCGATGAGTGAGCATGGCATGGATAGCCACGACGAAGCAGATCACACTCAACACGCTCATTAAGACGGGACAAACCATACAAAAAAGGCCATTTCGTTTATGAAATGGCCTTTTGAGTTAACGCTATTTCGCTGTATTCAAACGCTCTTGCCAGCTTTGTACAGATTCTCGAAACAGAAGTTGGTTGCTTCGATGTAGCCTTCGGCGCCGCCGCAGTCAAAGCGCTTACCTTTGAACTTGTACGCCAGTACACAACCTTCCTGCGCCTGTTTCATCAAGGCGTCAGTAATCTGGATTTCGCCGCCCTTGCCCGGCTCGGTGTCTTCAATCAACTTGAAGATGTCCGGAGTCAGGATGTAGCGGCCGATGATCGCCAGATTAGACGGTGCATCTTCCTTCTTGGGTTTCTCGACCATCGAGTTAACCCGGAAAATATCATCACGAATCATCTCGCCAGAGATTACGCCGTACTTGTGTACTTCATCTTCCGGCACTTCCTGAATCGCTACGATGGAGCAGCGGAACTGGTTGTACAGTTTGACCATCTGGGTCAGTACGCCGTCGCCTTCGGTGTTGATGCAC
The DNA here is from genome assembly GCF_900682675.2 of Pseudomonas marincola. Classification (NCBI taxonomy): domain Bacteria; kingdom Pseudomonadati; phylum Pseudomonadota; class Gammaproteobacteria; order Pseudomonadales; family Pseudomonadaceae; genus Pseudomonas; species Pseudomonas marincola. Next base: position 2,309,878 of record NZ_LR215729.2, read on the forward strand.
AAGTCATCGGCCAGCACCACAGCAAATGGCTCATCACCAATCAACGGGCGGCCAGACAAAATGGCGTGGCCGAGGCCTTTCATTTCAACCTGACGGGTGTACGAGAACGTGCACTCATCGATCAGGCGACGAATGCCTACCAGGTATTTTTCTTTATCTGTGTCACGAATTTGCTGTTCCAACTCGTAACTGATGTCGAAGTGATCTTCCAGTGCGCGCTTGCCGCGACCCGTCACCATCGAAATTTGCGAGAGACCTGCATCCAGCGCTTCTTCGACGCCGTACTGGATGAGAGGCTTGTTCACTATCGGCAACATCTCTTTAGGCATAGCCTTGGTTGCAGGTAGAAAGCGAGTGCCGTAACCGGCTGCTGGGAACAAGCATTTTTTAATCATGAGGGTCCTCGAAAGATTACAAATACCGGACCAGTCTAGCAGGCTGATGATTGCTTACAACGCCTTAAAGCCCTGAAACAGCGGATATATTTCTGCGCAGGCTACTTGCCAAAGACCCCGGCTTTCTGCATGTAACGCCTCTAGGGCGGGCGCTGTAGAGAAGCTATTAGGCGCGCATTGGTTACATCAAACAACTTATAACCGCATCGCCGCAAAATCTTTGCAAGCGTATTGCCCAATCTATTCACTCCATCGATTGAGAAGTTGCAGCTCAACAGGCCAACAGAGCGAAGTACTTTCGTGCAATAAAGTGCAGTTGCGTCTGCTGTGCTGGCAACAGAAATAACCGGCTCGGCTCACGGTTCTTTCAAACCTCTTGTTGCACAATCGGCCTGCTAGGCTTATCGATACAACGCCCTGCGCATTAGCCTGCAGTTATAATAATAGGCATGCAGCCCTGACCAATGGATTTTGGATGAATCGCAACGACTTACGCCGTGTCGACCTCAACCTGCTAATTGTTTTCGAAACGCTGATGCATGAACGCAGCGTAACCCGAGCCGCTGAAAAACTCTTTCTTGGCCAGCCCGCAATCAGTGCGGCACTTGGGCGGCTGCGTGGGCTGTTTGATGACCCGTTATTTGTGCGTACGGGTCGCAGCATGGAGCCCACAGCGCGTGCTCAGGAAATCTTTGCGCTGCTTTCGCCGGCCCTCGATTCAATCTCGACCGCGGTGAGCCGCGCCGCCGACTTCGACCCCGCCACTAGTAATGCAGTGTTTCGCATTGGCCTGTCCGATGATGTCGAATTCGCGCTGATGCCGCCGCTGATCAAACGCTTGCGCGCCGAAGCGCCGGGCGTGGTGCTGGTGATTCGCAGGACCAATCACTTGTTGATGCCGGGCCTGCTCAGTTCAGGCGAAATCTCGGTTGGCGTGAGTTACACCGATGAATTACCGGCCAATGCCAAACGCAAAGTGCTGCGGGTTACCAAGGCCAAATTGCTGCGCGCCGATTCAGCGCCTGGCCGTTTGAGCCTGGATGAGTTTTGCGCCCGCCCACAGGCGATGGTGTCGTATGCAGGTGACACCATCGGCTTTATCGATCCGGACCTCGAGGCGCTCGATCGCAAACGTAGCGTGGTGTTGGCCGTGCCGCAGTTCAACGCATTGGGCGCGTTACTCAGCGGTACAGACATCGTCGCCACCGTGCCCGACTACACCGCAGATGTCTTGACGGCCCAAGGTGGTTTGCGCACTGAAGACCTGCCGTTCAAAACGCGCACAATAGAATTGCACATGGCTTGGCGGGGCGCGCAGGACAACGATCCGGCTGAGCGCTGGTTACGTTCGCGTATACAAATGTTCTGTGGCGACGCGGACCTGCAGGACGCTTCCTGATTATCGCCTAAAGCTTCGCGGGCGCACTGTTTGGCGTAATCGCCGGTTGAAACTGGCGTTTTGCGCGAAAAATTACCACCTTTAGTTGGGTTTTACCTCGGCAGTTATCGATTGAAACTGCTCATGCTTGGCCGGTTTTGTAACGGCCGAGCCGCGGCCTACTCCAATGAGTCACCTAAATCAGATAGCCGCCAGAACGCCGAGGTTTATTGTGCTTATCCCCCTGACCCTGGCCTTCCTTATCGGCTGGATCTCACAGCGCATGGGTTTATGCCTGGTCGCAGCTATCACCATGCTGCTGTATCGCCGGCCCACGCTGTTCGTCGCATTGATTACCTGTGGTTTGTTCGGTTTGCTGCTGACCCCGTTGTTCCATCTGCTCAACGTGTCGCAGCCTTACTACCAGCCGGTCACGCCGCTGTATCTGCTGATTATCGGTGGCCTGCTGTTTGGCATCAGCTCAGTGCTCAACGACGGCTGCAGCGTCGGCACATTGACCAAGCTGGCGCGTGGCGATATCAGCAAGATCATGACCATCATCGGCTGGGTGATTGGCATTGTTCTTTGGCGTACGTTGAGCCAGTTCCCCGCAGAAAAGATGGCGCAAATGCCTTCACCGACCGCGACTAATTACCTCTTGGCCTTTGCTTTAGTCGTGGCTAGTTTGAGCATTTTGATTCGCTATCAGCGCGAAAAACACTTTGTCGGCCTGAGCATCCTGCTTGGCTTACTGACCAGCAGCCTGTTTACCTTCGAGCCGCAATGGGCGCCTAGTCTATTGTTCTACGACATTGCCCATGGCATCTGGAGCCAGGGCACATGGCCGATCAGCATGCTGCGAATCGGCGTTTTCGGCGTCATGCTGCTGGGCATGTTCAGCTTCACCCTTTACCGTAAAACCTTCGATTATCAGGCCCTGAATCCGGGGCGTGGCGGCCAGTACCTGCTCGCGGGAATCATCATGGGCGCGAGTGCCTCGATGATGATCGGCGGCAATGATTCGCAGATACTGTTGGTATTCCCAACCCTGACACTGACAACCACCCTGCCCCTCGCCTCCGTGTGTGTCGGTATCGTGCTGGCGCTACAGGTCAAAAAGGGCTTCAATCGACGCCGCAATCTGCGTGACAAAGCCGCAGTTTGAGCCGCTTATACAATCCCGCCATTTACCCGCAAAGTTTGGCCGTTGATCCAGCGCCCTTCATCGCTCACCAGAAATGCGACTGCATTGGCGATGTCATCAGGACTGCCCAGCCGCTCAAGCGGGGATTGCGCCGTTAGTGCGGCAATCTGCTCATCTGTCTTGCCATCGAAGAACAACTCGGTGGCGGTCGGCCCCGGGGCGATTGCATTGACGCAAATGTTGCGCCCGCGCAGCTCCTTGGCAAATATCTGCGTGAAGGCCTCAACTGCCGCCTTTGAAGCGGCATAGACCGAGTAGCCAGGCAGTGCCAAGCCGACCACGCTGGTCGAGAAATTAACGATACGGCCACCATCGCGCATACGCTTGGCTGCCAGACGCAGAGTGTTGAATGTGCCTTTGGTATTGATCGCGAAAATCCGCTGATACAAGGCGTCGTCGGTTTCGCCGAGCGCTACATTGCCGGGCTGAATGATCCCGGCGTTATTGACCAGCACATCCACCGCCCCATAAACCTCTTGCGCCTGATCGAATAGCGCCTCCACCGCGGCGCTATCACTGACATCGGCCAGCACCGGATAAGCATGGCCACCCGCGCTGCGAATTTCACTGACAACAGATTCTGCTGCCTCAGGGTTCGAGGCGTAATTGACGATTACGCTCATGCCATCGGCGGCAAGACGTTTGGCGATAGCCGCACCGATGCCGCGCGATGCACCGGTGACAATAGCAACTCTGCTCATGACAACTCCAACGCAGCAGCCTGGCGTGAGCACGGCCGCTGCACACTCAGAATATGTAAGTGCTCACTGTGATCGGTATAGCCCGAAACCACAGAGCGCTTACGACCGACTATCCAGAAATCGTCGAAATGGGCCGTCATTAAGTCGGGCGGCCATTAACCAGTGGCTACAGACACTTCCAAATGGCTAATCAGACGCGGGCATGAGCTGAGGATTACTCCTCCGCCTTCTGCTCTGCTTGCAATTGCTCAACCTGCCAGCCACCGCCTAGGGCTGCGATCAGCTGTACGCTGGCAGTCAGGCGGCTGCCCAGCAAGGTCAGGTTGTTACGTTCGTTGTTCAACGCCGTGGCCTGTACGGTAACCACGCTGTTGTAATCAACGGTGCCTGCCTTGTACTGGTTTTCCAGCGAACGCAGTGCATGACGCGCCGCATCGAGCGCTTGCTGCTGCACCACCGACTCTTGCTCCATCACCCGCAGTTGCACCAGATAGTCTTCAACCTCGCGGAAACTGTCGAGTACGGTTTGCCGGTATTGCGCCACAGTCTGGTCATACACCGCTTCACTGCGATCCACCTCGGCGCTGCGAGCGCCGGCATCAAACAAGGTCACCGCCAGTTGCGGCCCAATCGACCAGAAGCGGTTGGGCATGGTGAACCAGTCGGCATAGCTGCTGCTGCGATAACCGCCAGATCCCGAGATTGTCAGATCAGGAAACCACGCCGCTTCGGCTACGCCAATGTCGGCATTGGCCGACATGACCCGGCGTTCAGAAGCGGCTACATCCGGGCGCCGTTCAAGCAACTGTGAAGGCATCACTGTTGGCACCATCGGCAATTGCGGCACCGCATTCTCACGGCTGGCGATGCTCAACTCGCTCGGGGTAACGCCTACCAACACCGCAATGGCATGCTCAAGCTGAGCACGTTGCCACTTCAAGTCGATGGCTTGCGCCTCTGTACTTTTCAGCTGGGTCAGTGCCTGGCTGACATCCGATTTCGGCACAATCCCGGCGTTGTACTGGTTTTGCGTGAGCTTGAGCGCGCGGGCATAAGCGCTCACGGTCTGATCAAGCAAACGCTGCTGCTCATCCAGTACCCGCATTTGCAGGTAGGTTTGCACCAGTTCGGCTTGCAGGCTGAGTTTCAGCGCGGCCAAATCGGCGGCGCTGGCTTCAAAACCAGCCTTGCTCGACTCCAGTTGGCGGCGCAGCTTGCCCCAGATATCCAGTTCCCAGGCAGCATTCAAGGTGGCGCTATGGGTTTTCGAAATGGTGGCAGCATTGCCGCCGCTGACACTGATGCCGTCGGATGTGCTCAGCGCGCTGTCGCCGCCGCCCTGCCCCGCACGCGTAAGCCCAACGCCGGCACCAATGGTTGGGTAGAACGAGGCACGCGCACCGCGCACCAAAGCCTGGGACTGACGATACTGCGCCTCTGAGGCCGCCAGATTCTGGTTCGACACGTTCAGCCGACCCACCAACTGGTTCAGCTCTGCATCACCATAAATCTGCCACCACTCACCACGACTGTAGGCATCACTCGGCGTCGCGGCCTTCCAGCCAACGGCTTGCTTGAACTGAGCAGGCGTGTTGATTTCCGGGCGTTCATAGTCCGGGCCAATGGCGCACGCACTCAATGCAAGGCTCAGTGTGAGTAAGCTCAGGGCGCGCGGCAATGCGGGGCAAGTGTTCAGCAACAGGCTCATAGTGGTGTTTCCAAGGCAGCATCTGTCTTCACGCCCCGCCAGCGGTTAACCCGGTGACGCAGACGATCAAAATAAAGGTATACGACCGGCGTGGTGTACAGCGTCAGCAGTTGGCTGAGAATCAGGCCACCGACGATGGTAATCCCGAGCGGCTTGCGCAATTCGGATCCTTCGGCGCTGCTCATTACCAGCGGTAAAGCGCCGAGGATCGCCGCGAGCGTGGTCATCATGATTGGCCGAAAGCGCAGCAAACAGGCGCGGCGGATCGACTCGTAAGGGCTCAGGTTATTCTGGCGCTCCAGTTGCAGCGCCATGTCGATCATCAGAATCGCGTTCTTCTTGACCACACCAATCAGCAGGAACAGGCCTAACAGCGAGATCAGGCTGAATTCAGTATTCAGCAACTCCAGCGCCAACAGCGCGCCGACTCCCGCCGACGGCAACGTCGAAAGGATGGTCAATGGGTGCACATAGCTCTCGTAGAGCACGCCGAGAATGATATAGACCACGCCCAGCGCCAACAGAATCATCAGCGGCTGATTCTTCTGCGTCTCCTGAAACGCTGCGCCCGTCCCGCTAAGCATGCCCTGTACTTCTGTCGGCAAGTTCAGCCGCGAGACGGCTCTGTCTATCGCAACTGTTGCCTGCTCAAGCGTCACGCCTTCTGCGAGCGAGAAACCGATATTCTCCGAGGCGAACTGGCCTTGATGGTTTACCCGATCTTCCTCCAGGCTGCGCTCCCAGCGAGCTACAGCCGAAAGCGGAACTCGCTGGCCGTCACTGGTTATCAGCTTGACCTGATCCAGCGCTTCGGGATGCTGGGCATATTGCGGTTTGACTTCCATCACCACGCTGTACTGGTTGAGGCTGTCGTAGATGGTCGAAACCTGGCGTTGGCTGAACGAGTTGTTCAGAACGCTGGTAATCAGGCTCATGTCGATGCCAAGGCGTTTGGCCATGTCGCGATCCACCACCAGACGAATTTGCTGCGCGCCTTCGTTCTCTTTGGCGTCGATGTCGGTCAGTTCGGGCAAGGCACGCAAGGAGTCTCGCACTTTTGGCATCCAGGTACGCAGTTGATCCAAATCACCCGAGAGCAGCATGTACTCGTTATCCGAGCTACGGCCCTGACGCCCGCCAATCTGCAAATCCTGATCCGGCATCAGGAACAGGCGGCCACCGGCAATTTTCGGCACATCCTTGCGCAGCCGGTTGATCACCGCTTGCGAGGAGATCTTGCGCTCTTTTACCGGCTTCAGGCGCACGATGATAAAGGCGTTGTTGATGCCACCCGAACCGCCGATAAAACCCGCAACGCTGTCGACAGCCGGGTCTTTGAGAATCGCCCGGCGATAAACTTCCATCTTCGGCTGCATGACCTGAAACGACAGGCCGTCATCACCGCGGATAAAGCCGATCAACTGGCCGGTATCCTGCTGAGGCAGAAAGGTTTTCGGCACGCTGACAAACAGGAAAATATTCAGGGCGATGGTGGCAAACAAACTGAACAGCATCAGCAGCGAATGGCGCAGCGCCCAGTCGAGACTGCGCTGATAAATGGCCAATATCCAAGCGCCGAAGTGCTCGAACATACGTTGCAACGGGCCGTTGTTTGGCTCGGTGTCTTCGGCGCGCAGCCAACGGGCACAGAGCATTGGCGTCAGTGTCAGCGAGACGATCAGGGAGATGACAATCGCCACCGCCAGTGTGATCGAGAACTCGCGGAACAGGCTCTCGACCAGACCGCCCATGAACAAGATCGAAATAAACACCGCCACCAGCGACAGGTTCATCGACAGCAAGGTGAAGCCGACTTCACGCGCGCCCTTGAACGCAGCGGCCATAGGCTTTTCGCCCGCTTCGATATGCCGGGAAATATTCTCCAGCACCACGATGGCATCATCCACCACCAGCCCCGTGGCCAGAATCAGCGCCATCAACGACAGGTTGTTCAGCGAGAAGCCAAGCAGGTACATCGCGGCAAATGTGCCAACCAGTGAAACCGGTACAGCCAGCGCCGGAATCAGCGACGCGCGCCACCGCCCGAGGAAGCAGTAAACCACCATGATCACCAGCGCCACGGCGATCAGCAGCGTGCGTTCAGCTTCGTGCAAGGTGGCGCGAATGACTGGCGAGCGATCCATCGCGACCTGCAGATCAACGCTGGCCGGAATGATCGCGCGCAAGCCGGGTAATTCACTGCGTATGCCTTCGATGGTTTCGATGATGTTAGCGCCCGTCTGGCGATTGACCACCAGCAACACCGCGCTTTGATCATTGTAAAAGCCGCTGTTGTAGCGGTCTTCGACGTCATCCTTGATGGTCGCAACGTCACCCAAACGCACTGCGGCACCGTCTTGATAACGGATAATGGTTGGCACGTAATCAGCAGCCTTTTCGAGCTGATCGCTGGCCTTGATCTGCCAGTGCTTGTCTGCATCCTCAACCGAGCCTTTGGGCCGTTTGGCGTTGGCGCTGGTGATTGCAGTGCGCACATCATCCAGTGCCAGGCCGTACTGATCGAGCAGGCGTGGCTCCAGTGATACCCGTACTGCCGGCAAGGAGCTGCCGCCAATCTGCACTTCACCGACGCCGATAACCTGCGCGAGCTTTTGCGCGATCACGGTGGACGCTACGTCATACAACTGGCCTTTGCTGAGCACATCCGACGATAACGCCAAAACCATGATCGGCGCTTGCGACGGATTGATCTTGCGGTACGTCGGCATGCTGCGCATCCCGCTTGGCAAGAGGTCACGCGCAGCATTGATTGCCGCCTGCACTTCACGCGCGGCAGCGTTGATGTCGCGGCCCAGATCGAACTGAATCATGATCCGCGTGCTGCCCTGGCTGCTGCGGCTGTTCATCTGGCTGATGCCGGCAATCGTACCCAGCGAACGCTCAAGCGGTGTGGCCACGGTTGATGCCATGATTTGCGGGCTGGCGCCTGGCAATGTGGCGTCGACGGTAATCACCGGGAAATCCATGTCCGGCAGTGGCGCTACAGCCAACAGGCCATAGCAGACGCCGCCGAGCAGGATGATTGCCAGGCTGAGCAACATGGTCGCCACGGGGCGGCGAATGAACGGGGCCGATAGATTCATAGTGCCGCCGGCGCTCCGGCAGCGCTACGACCGGTAAAGCGTCGGGCCATCCGGTCGAAGTACAGGTAAATAACCGGCGTGGTAAACAGCGTCAGTATCTGGCTCAGGAGCAAACCACCGACCATCACCAGCCCGAGTGGCTGACGCAGTTCTGCACCGGACCCTGTGGCCAACATCAGCGGAACAGCACCAAACAGCGCCGCCAAGGTTGTCATCAGAATCGGCCGGAAACGCAGCAAAGCGGCTTGATAGATCGCCTCCTCCGGCCCCATGCCCTGATTGCGCTCTGCATCGAGGGCGAAGTCGATCATCATGATCGCGTTCTTCTTGACGATACCAATCAGCAAAATGATGCCGATAATCGCGATAAGGCCCAGGTCATTGCCGGTTAATAGCAGCGCCAACAACGCGCCCACGCCGGCCGATGGCAATGTCGAGAGAATCGTGATCGGGTGGATATAACTCTCGTAGAGCACGCCAAGCACGATGTACATGGTTACCACTGCCGCCAGAATCAGCAGCAAGGTGCTCGAAAGCGACGCCTGGAATGCCTGCGCAGCGCCCTGAAACTCGATCTGCACGCCAGCCGGGACACCAATATCGGCTTTGACCTGCTCGATCACTTTCACCGCATCGCCAAGGGCAACGCCTTCAGCAAGGTTGAACGACAGAGTAGCCGCCGGGAATTGGCCTATGTGGTTGATCAGCAAGCTGGTGGCGCGCTGCTCGATGTGTGCCAGTGATGACAGCGGAATCTGCTGGCCATCGCTCGTCGCCACATGAATCTCGCGTAACGCGGCTGGGCCGATACTGCCGGCGTTGGCACTTTCGAGCACCACGCGGTATTGGCTGGCCTGGGTATAGATGGTCGAGATCTGGCGCTGGCCGAAGGCGTCGTAGAGAGCATCGTCGATGTCGGCCACGCTGACGCCGAGGCGTCCGGCTATATCGCGGTCGATATCGACGTAGACTTGCAGGCCACGGTTTTGCAGGTCACTGGCAACATCTGCCAACTCAGGCTGTTCGCGCAGCGCGCTCACCAGTTTCGGCACCCACTCTTCAAGCAGGGCCAGATCCGGAGACTCCATGCTGAACTGATACTGCGTACGGCTGATGCGATCTTCGATGGTCAGATCCTGCACCGGCTGCAGATACAGCTCAATGCCCGGCACTTTCGCAAGCTCGGGACGCAGGCGGTTGATGACCTGGCTGGCCGTGAGATCGCGCTCGCCGTGCGGTTTCAGGTTGATCAACATGCGACCGCTGTTCAGCGTCGGGTTGTCACCGTCCACACCGATATAAGAAGACAAGCTGCTGACCGCCGGATCTTCCAGAATCACCGCAGCCAAACGCTGTTGACGTTCACTCATGGCGCTGAATGAAACCGCTTGTGGCGCCTCGGAAATTCCCTGGATGACGCCAGTGTCCTGTACCGGGAAGAAACCTTTAGGCACTGCCAGATACAACAACACGGTCAACACCAGGGTGCCAATCGCCACCAGCAACGTCAGCGCCTGATGCTTGAGCACCCATTGCAGGCCACGCCCGTAATGCGCGATCAACGTGTCGATGAACTGGCCGCTGGCCTTGTAGAAACGCCCCTGCTTCTCCTCTGGCTCATGTTTAAGCAGGCGCGCGCACATCATCGGCGTCAGCGTCAGCGAGATCACCAACGAGATCAGAATGGCCACCGCCAGGGTGATGGCAAACTCACGGAACAAACGCCCGACCACATCGGCCATAAACAGCAGCGGGATCAGCACTGCAATCAGCGAGATGGTCAGTGATATCAGGGTAAAACCAATTTGCTTGGCCCCTTTCAGCGCGGCATTCAGCGGCGTCTCGCCCGCCTCCAGGTGACGGGCAATGTTTTCGAGCATGACGATGGCGTCATCAACCACGAAACCCGTGGCAATGGTCAGCGCCATCAGCGTCAGGTTGTTGATGGTGAAACCGGCCAGGTACATCACGCCAAAACTGCCGATCAACGACAGCGGCACCACTATCGACGGAATAATGGTGGCCGATAATTTGCGCAGGAACAGGAATGTAACCAGCACCACCAACATGATGGCCAGGAACATCTCGTGCTGAACGTCGGTAACAGCTGCGCGGATGGTTTGCGTTCGGTCAGTCAGCACCTGCACATCGACACTGGCCGGCAACCCTTCTGTGAGGTTGGGCAGCAGCTTCTGAATGCGGTCGACCACATCAATCACGTTAGCGCCGGGTTGGCGTTGCACGTTGAGCAGAATGGTCTTGTTCAGGTTGGCCCACGCCGCCAAACGCTGGTTCTCGGCACCGTCGACAATCGAGGCGACATCTTTGAGGCGCAGCGTTGCACCGTCGGCGTAGGTCAGAATCAGGTTACGGTACTGGTCTACCGAGATCAGTTGATCGTTGGCATCAAGCTGCGAAACGCGGGTAGGACCATCGAAGTTGCCCTTGGGCTGATTGACGTTACTGGCGGTAATCAGCGAACGGATATCCGATAAGTTCAGGCCGTAAGACGCCAGCGCTTCGGGGTTCACCCGAATCCGTACCGCCGGGCGCTGGCCGCCTGCCATCGAGACCAGGCCAACCCCTGTGGTTTGTGCGAGCTTTTGCGCGAGGCGCGTATCAACCAGGTCGTTGACCTCGGTCAGCGGCATGGTTTTCGAGCTGATTGCCAGCGTCATCACCGGCGTATCGGCCGGGTTCACCTTGTTGTACACCGGCGGTGCCGGCAGATCATTCGGCAGCAAGTTGGTGGCCGCATTGATCGCGGCCTGCACTTCTTGCTCGGCCACATCGAGCTTAATCTCAAGGTTGAAGCGCAAGGCAATCACCGAGGCGCCGCCCGAACTGGTCGAAGACATCTGCTTGAGCCCGGCCATTTGCCCGAACTGGCGTTCAAGCGGCGCGGTCACGGCGCTGGTCATCACATCGGGGCTGGCGCCCGGATACAGGGTGATCACCCGAATAGTCGGGTAATCCACTTCCGGCAGTGCGGACACCGGCAGCAAGCGATAGGCGATCAGGCCACTGAGGAAAATCGCCAGCATGATCAGCGTGGTGGCGACCGGCCTGAGGATAAACAGGCGCGAGGTATTCATGCGTCTTTCTTCTGCCGATTGCCACGTTCTTCGCCGTCACGCCGCGCTTTATTGCGTGGCACATCGGCCTTGGGTTGGGCGGCAGCGGCTTGAGGATCATCGCTGATCACCTCAACCACATTGCCTTCGCGCAAGCGATCGGTGCCTTCTACCACCAAACGCTCACCGGCTTTGACACCGCTCTCGATCAGGGTGATTTCGCCATTGCTCGGGCCTTCCTGAACTGGACGAATCTGAATCTTGTCTTCGCCATCGACCACGTAAACAAACGGGCCTTTTGAGCCAAACTGCAACGCGGCTGCTGGAATCAGCGTGGCCTGCTTGCGGGTATCGACGCGCAAACGCACGTTGACGAACTGATTGGGGAACAGCATCTCGTCAGCATTGGTAAAGCGCGCCTTGAGTTTCACCGTGCCCGTGGTGGTATCAATCAGGTTATCCAGGCTTTCGAGCTTGCCTTCGGCCAGCAAGGTCTTCTCGCTTCTGTCCCAGGCCTCGACCATCAGCTGCTGACCGGCACGGTAAGGTTTGAGCACGGCTGGCAGATCGCCTTCGGGCAAGGTGAACACCACGGCTATCGGCGTGGTTTCGGTAATCACCACAATCGGCGTGGTGTCGCCCGAGGTAATCAAATTCCCGACGTCGACCTGACGCAAGCCCAAACGACCGGAAATCGGCGCACGTACCTGAGTGAAACTGAGATCCAGCTTGGCCTGAGCGACAGCGGCCTGATTGGTCTTTAGCGTGCCACGATACTGATTGACCAGCGCTTGCTGGGTGTCGAGGGTTTGCTTGGCAATCGAGTCTTCTGCATAAAGGCCGGTGTAGCGGGACAGATCGATCTGCGCATTCTTCAGTAGCGCCTGATTCTCCTGCTGGGCGCCCTGAGCTTGTTGCAGCGCCACTTCGTAGCTGCGCGGATCGATCACCGCGAGCACATCGCCCTGCTTGACCTTTTGCCCATCGCTGAACAGCAGTTTGACCAGTTGCCCGTCAACCTGGCTTTTGACGTTGACCGTGTTGTAGGCCGTCACCGTGCCCAGCGCTTTGAGTTCTACCGGGTAGTCGCCCTGCTCGACTGTCGCCACGCGAACCGGCACCGGGCCCATATCACCAAAGCGACCGCCGCCGCCTTTGGCAGCCGGTTTAGCCGGCCAGAACCACCAGATAAGGGCAATGATTGCCACCAGTAAAACAACACCAATCAGCCATTGCCTGCGTTGATTAGAGGAACGGGTGGTCAAATTTGTATCGGACATAAGTCAGGTCGCTTCCATGAAGATGCTGAACGATAAGCACTATCACTAATATTGGAAAGTCTCTTTACCGGAGATTTACCTTTGCCATCATTCGCTAAGCCTATGAGACAGCGCGAAAAAAAGCCCGCAGGCCGTTTCTGACAAGGTTACAGATCATGTCGCAGAACGGGGTAAACAGGTTTCTAGATTTTCGGTTGATACAGCTCGGCATCGGTAAAGACTTCTACCAGCCAGTCTACCCAGACCCGAACCCGTCGCGATAACTGGCGTTGCGCAGGGTAAAGCGCAGTCAGAGGCATGGCTGGCGGCCGGTATTCGGGCAGAATTTCACGCAGCCTGCCTGCTTGCACATGTTGGTGCAGGTGATAGTAAGGCGCCTGAATAATCCCCAGCCCTGCAACACTGGCGGCCACATAAGCTTCAGCATTGTTCACACTCACTGCACCCGGCAGGTACCGCTCGTTGATCTCCCCAGCCTCAGTGAATTCGAAAGCAAAGGTTTTGCCGTTCAATGCCGAGTAGAAGTTTACAGCCTGATGACCAGCCAGTTGTGCGAGGTCCAGCGGTTCTCCGTAGCGCTCAATGTAGTCGGCACTGGCGCAGGTGATTTGCGGTAACTGCGCCAAAGGGCGCGAGACCAGATTGATGTCGTGTACGTTACCGGCGCGCACCACGCAATCGATGCCCTCGCGGACCAGATCGACCGGGCGATCACCAGTGCCGATCTCCAGCTCGATCTGCGGATAGCGCTGACAAAAATCACCCAACCGCGGAATCACAATCCGGTGGCCAACTGACGCGGGAAGATCCACCCGCAACTTGCCCTGCGGATGACTGCGGGCGTGGGCGAAACAGTTTTCGGTGTCTTCCAGGTCGGCCAGCAGCCGGATGCAGTGTTCGTAATACGCCTGCCCATCGGCCGTGGTGCTGACCTGGCGAGTGGTGCGTTGCAGCAACTGAACGCCGAGGTGCCTCTCCAGTTGTTTGATCAACTGCGTGACTGTGGCTCGCGGCAACCCAAGGCTGTCAGCCGCTTTGCCGAATCCGCCAACCTGAACGATGCGGGTAAACACTTGCATGGCTTGAAAGCGGTCCACAGCGGACTACCTATTATTCAATAATGGCAAACAGTGTATGTAATTTTTGCGGGTTTATCCTGCTTATGAAAACACTGAAACTGACTCCATCGCATCCAACCACTGGAGTCTCTGATGAAACAACGACAATTGGGTAGCAACGGTCCGCTGGTCTCGGCGCTGGGTTTGGGTTGCATGGGCATGAGCGATTTCTATGTCACAGGCCTGGATGAACAGGAGTCGATCGCCACGTTGCATCTGGCGCTTGAAATGGGCATCAACCTGCTCGACACCGCTGATGCGTATGGCCCACATACTAATGAGCTGCTGCTGGGCAAAGCCCTCAAAGGCAAGCGTGAGCAAGCCTTTATCGCCACCAAGTTCGGCTTGCTGCGCGATGCTGAAAACCCGCATAAGCGCGGCGTCAGTGGTCGTCCCGAATATATTCGTAAAGCGATCGAAGGCAGCCTGCAGCGTCTTGGCACTGACTATATAGATCTGTATTACCAGCACCGGATTGATCCCGAAGTGCCGATTGAAGAATCCGTCAGTGCAATGGCGCAACTCGTCAGTGAAGGCAAGGTGCGTTACATCGGCCTGAGTGAGGTTGCCCCTGCAACGCTTGCGCGGGCGCACAAGGTGCACCCGATTACCGCCGTGCAGAGTGAATATTCACTGTGGACGCGCGATCCCGAGAGTAATGGGGTTTTGGCAAAATGCCGGGAATTGGGCGTTGGCTTTGTTCCCTACAGCCCGTTGGGGCGTGGCTTTTTAACCGGCGCACTTAAATCACCGGAAGACTTTGCTGAAGACGATTACCGGCGTTTTACGCCGCGGTTTCAAGGCGAGAACTTCCAGCGAAATCTGCAATTAGTGGCGCAAATCGAGGAAATGGCGGCGGATAAAGGCGTGCAACCTTCCCAGCTGGCATTGGCCTGGGTGCTTGCTCAAGGCGATGACATCGTGCCGATCCCCGGAACCAAGCGCCGGCGTTATCTGCAAGCCAATTGTGCGGCGCTGGATATTTCCCTGAGCGCAGATGAGCTATCGGCGATAAACGCCATCTTCCCCGCCGACGCCGTGGCCGGAGATCGATACAGCGCCGAGTCGATGGCGATGTTGAGTTTGTGATTCGGCGGTGATTCGTTCGGCGTGATTACGTCATGACGGATTGCGCCGTTGGGGCTATCCATCCTCCAGTTGGGATTTGCGGACACCGGATATACAAAACCCACACGGAGGATGGATAAACCGCAGGTTAATCCGTCATCGCGATTTCCGGGATAACCCACGAATCGATGGCGATGTTGAGTTTGTAATCCGGCGGTGATTCGTTCGGCGTGATTGCGTTATGACGGATTGCCCCGCCGGGGCTATCCATCCTCCGGTTGGGTTTGGCGGACACCGGATATACAAAACCCACACGGAGGATGGATAAACCGCAGGTTAATCCGTCATTGCGATTTCCGAGATAACGTTCGGGTCGATGGCGGTGTTGAGTTTGTAATCCGGCGGTGATTCGTTCGGCGTGATTGCGTTATGACGGATTGCCCCCGGGGCTATCCATCCTCCGGTTGGGATTTGCGAGCACCGGATAAATCAAAATCCGTCATTGCGATTTTGCGGCTGCCTACAATCTGGCGGCGTAACGAATAACGGCCTCATTAAGAGGCCGTTATGCGTTGAGCAAGAAGCGCTGTTACAGGGCTGCGAGGGCGGCGCTGTAGTCCGGCTCGGTGCCGATTTCAGCTACCAGTTCGCTGTGCAGGACTTTGTCGTTTTCATCGAGTACGACAACGGCGCGAGCTGCAACGCCCGCCAATGGGCCGTCTACCAGAGCAACGCCGTAGTTCTTGAGGAACTCGGTGCCGCGCATGGTCGACAGGCTCACCACGTTTTCCAGACCTTCAGCGCCGCAGAAGCGGGCTTGGGCGAATGGCAGGTCAGCCGAGATGCACAGCACCACCGTGTTATCCAGGCCGCTGGCTTCGGTGTTGAATTTACGTACCGAAGTCGCGCAGGTCGGGGTATCAACACTTGGGAAAATGTTCAGTACTTTACGCTTGCCAGCCATGCTGCTCAGGCTGATGTCAGACAAGTCAGTGCCGACCAGCTGGAACGCAGGCGCTTGCTGACCGACTTGTGGCAGCTGGCCATCAACTGTTACCGGGTTGCCACGCAGAGTTACTTGAGCCATGGAAATAACCTCTTTACTGAGTGAGTGTGTACATCTTCAAGCGTTGCCTGATTTAAACAGGCTACGCAAAAAAAAGCTCCCTAAACGGGTAATGCCAGTCAGTTAAGCTGACTGGCATTTTTATTTCTGGTCGGATACTTGGACGGCTTGGGTTTGACCGCTCGCGGATAACTGCGATCCTCACGGCGATGAGGTAGGACGTAGTGCATGGCCGAGGCCTGTAGTTCGGCCAGGTAGCGAGGGATGTTGCCTGGATGATTCAAAGAGACCCCGTTCAAGAAGCCCAGAATCGCCCAGGTGCAAGCGGTAAAACTCATTTCGCAGGGGTAGATGCCAGGGCAGTGGCGACTCATTTCCAACATTTGATAACGCAGCAGGTTGTACCCCAGTAGTACGCCCCACAGTTCTTGTTCAATCATCTCCGGCGTTTTACTACGCAGTGTGTAGTGCCCCGCGAGCATGCCTTGCTTCATTTCTCGATAGCCCAGCTCGATTTCCCAACGCTGGCTGTACAGATCCACGATTTCGTCTGGAGGGAAGCGCAGAGGATCGATCATTGAGGTCAGTACCTGCCGCACTTTGCCCTTGATGGTCTTGCTTAATAACCGAGCCTGTAGCGTGTCTGGCAGGTCGGGCCATTGTTTACGCGCCTGCGGCGAGGTCTTTAGCGAGACGATGGCATCGTGGCGCCCTAACTTACGCAGCACCTCGTATTGAGCATCCTTGCGCAGCGGCAGTAACCAATGGCGCTGAGTGCCTGTCTGTTGCCAGCGATAAAGTAACCCCAGTGAATAGAAGCCACGGTCGAACAAGGTCAGCGAGTGATCGGGTGTACTGTCGATCAGTTGTTCGGCCAGTTTCATCTCGTTGCTGTGGTAGCCGGCAAAAGCACTATTCACCAGCATGTGGCTGGTCAGCTCCATCTGGCAGACCATGCGAACCTGGGGATAGCCGGTATCGCCATGCTGATTACTGGCGCTGCCATAGTGCTTGCGGTTGTCGTCCGTATCCGGCGTGCGCCAGACCACGCCATCGACACTGAGCAGGCGCAAACCGGCCCAAGTGGGGTGATTGGCGCTGGCATGCCAGCGTTGTTGAGTCAGGGAAAAGACTTCTCGCACCGCAGCGCTGCCCAAACGCTGGCGACCTTGCACGATTGCACTGGGTGCTACCAATGGCTTCTGCCCAGGCAGCATGATGCCCATACGGCTCGCGGCATCCCAGGCCGACATCCGGCGAAACAACGCCATGGCGATCACGCACCAGATCATGGCTTCAAGAGGGAGACGTCGCTTACGCAGGGTCGCCACTCCCGCCGTTTCCAGTGCGGTGCTAACTAGGTCTGGATCAAGCAGCGCCCCCAGCTCGTCAAGGGAGTGGGTGGCAGAAGCCGCTTCGTGAGTCAGTGCCAAGGCGCGGGAAAGTCGCATAAAAAATCCGATGCTCAAAACAAGCATCGGATTTTCGTTTCAGCACGCAGAAGGTCAAGCTGTAGCGCTTAACTGACTGGCATTACCCTAAACGGGAGCTTTTTTAACCATCGACACTTTGCCGGTTACTTGGCGAAATGGTCTTTGGTCAGCTTGATCACCACCGGGCTAAGCAGCAGCAGCGACAGCAGGTTTGGAATCGCCATCAGGCCGTTAAGCGTATCAGCGACCAGCCATGCGAAGTCCAGGTGGGCCATTGCACCAAACGGTACAGCCAATACCCAGACGATCCGGAACGGCATGTTCGACTTGGTGCCAACCATGTATTCCCAGCACTTCTCGCCATAGTAGCTCCAACCCAGAATGGTGGTGAAGGCGAACACCACCAGCGCGATAGTCAGAATCGGGCCACCAATACCAGGCATCGCCGAGTCGAACGCAGCAGCAGACAACGCCGCGCCACTGGTGCCACTGGTCCATACACCGGAGCAGATGATCACCAGACCCGTCATGGTACAGATAACCAATGTGTCGATAAACGTCCCGAGCATACCGATCATGCCGGAGCGAATTGGGCTATCAGTGGTGCCAGCCGCCTGTGCGATACCCGCAGTACCCAGACCGGCTTCGTTGGAGAAAATACCGCGCGCAACACCGAAACGAATCGCAGCAATGACTGCCGCGCCGGCGAAACCGCCAGTGGCTGCAATCGGGCTGAACGCGTGGGTGAAGATCAGGTTGAATGCCGCTGGAATCTGCGCAGCGTTTACCACCAGAACCACGATGGCCGCGATGATGTAGGCCACACACATGAAAGGAACCAGCGAGGCGGCAACCTTACCAATGCGGCGGATACCACCAAGAATTACCATGCCCACCAGCACCATGCTGACGGCACCGGTGATCAACGGGGTCACGCCGAAGGTTTCTTCCAGAGCGCCAGCCATGCTGTTGACCTGGACCATGTTGCCGATACCGAAACCGGCCAAGCCGCCGAAGATGGCGAATGCTGTGCCCAGCCAAGCCCACTTCTTGCCCAGACCATTTTTGATCGCGTACATCGGGCCACCAACGTGCTCGCCATTGGCGTCTTTTTCACGGTAGTGAACAGCCAAGACCACTTCGCAGTATTTGGTGGCCATGCCGACGAGTGCCGTGCACCACATCCAGAACAACGCGCCCGGGCCACCGAGGAAGATGGCGGTGGCAACACCGGCAATGTTACCGGTACCGACGGTGGCCGCCAGTGTGGTCATCAGTGCCTGGAACGGTGTGATCTCGCCGCTTTCGTTGTCGCCCTTGACGCGGCCTTGCCACATCAAACGGAAACCTGCAGCAATATGGGTCAGCGGCATGAACTTCAGCCGCAGCATCAGGAACAGGCCCGTACCCAGAATCAGCACCAACATGGGCGGTCCCCAGACGAGCCCGTTTATCTGGTTAACCAGCGTGTTGATGAATTCCATCTGTAGCTCCTTATTATTTTTACAGCCGGATCGTGACCGGGCCGTTGATTAGGGTCGAACTGCGATAACAGTTCTGTATTGCGGACTTTTGATCTGTGTGTCGGGTAGCGCCATACAGATTTCCAGAAGCATCTGGCAACAAAGTCGCCAGCGGCGGTGGATGCTACCACGGTCTTTTTTCAACTGGCAGCGTCATTTACAGCCATAACGATGGGTATTTGCTCGACTAGAACTCACGGGTATAGAAAATATCCAGAGAACTGGCCAGTCCGCTGGCCGCCTCAAGGTAGATGCGTTTGGTCAAAATATAGCGCAAGGCAACAGTATTGACTGGCTCGAACACCCCCACGCCGTAGCGCAGGCTCAGGCGATCGGTGAGTTTGCCACTCGCCACCAGGCTGGTGTTACTACCGCTGCCTTCGCTGTCGAGTTGGAAATCACTGATGCCGAGTTTGCTGGCAACATTGCTCGCCATCGGAGAGCCACCGGCCAGACCAAGGGCCAGAACGGCCTGACCGACCAGATTGCTGTCGCCCTCCTCACCCAGTGGTCGGCCCAACAGCAAATAGGACAGCGCCTGGCTCTGGCTCATGGCCGGCTCAGAGAAAACCTCAGTCGTCGGCTGCTCGGCATGCCCGGACAAGCGGATACCGGCGGTAACGTCGTCCACTTCGCGTATGGCCTCGACATCGATGTACGGCTGGTCAATCGGCCCGGCAAACAGCACGCGCGCGCGGCGGATGGTCAGCTTCTGACCAAACTTGCTGAATTTCCCGTCTTTCAGATCAAGCACCCCGCGCGTATCGAGGTCGTTGCCGATATGCACCTTGCCGGCAATGTTGGCCCGCAGCCCGAAGCCTTTGAAAGTGAGTTTGTCTTCGCCAACAACCACATCAATATCCATGGCGATGGCCACAGGCTGCTTGGCCTCTTCCTTGGCACCGACAATGCGCGCATCTTCGGATACCCGTACGGTTGACGGCGGAATTTCGCGAATCTCGATCTTGCCGCGCGGCACCGCCACCCGGCCTTTGATCGACATAGCCTCGTTGCCGACTACCAACGTCAGGTCCGGCTCAACTTCGATCTCGGCAAAGGGTTCAACTGCAATGGGCAGGCGCGTACCTTGCAGTTTGACTTGTCCGGCCAGCGGGCCGCCCCAGGCCAGATTGCCATTAATCTTGCCGCTGCCGGTTTCTCCGCTGCGCCAGTCACCGCTGAGTGTCATGCTTTCGCCGTTGATCAGTGCCTGTAGCTGCAACGCTTCGATATTGGTCGGTAATTGCCCGCCGGCGATGTGGCCATCCTTAAGCTGTACCTGGCCGTTAACCAGTGGTTTGAGCAAGGTGCCGCTGATGCTGCCGCTACCATTGAGTTGGCCCTGCAACTGGTCGACCATTGGCACAAAAGGCCGTGCGGCCGAGAGGTCAACGCCCGCGAGCCTGAACGTGCCGGACAATGGCCGACTGCCAGGCCTTGGATCAAACGCGGCCTGCACATTGAGCTGGCCGATTTTCGGGCCTTGCAGGTCCAGTCTCGTACTGATTTGTTTGGCACCAATATCAGTATCTAGGCGCAGGCGCTGGTAGTTGAAATCTACCCATTGCTGATTATCCCTGACCTTCCAGACGCCCTGCCCCGCATCAATGCTGATTTTGCCTTTCGGGCCGCTGGCAGGCAGATCAAGGTTTATGTCCGCGCTGAGTTCGCCTTGCCACTCAAAGTCGTCAGGCAGCCAGGGCTTGAGGCTGTCCATCGGGAAGTTGCGCAGCTTGTAGCGCACCTGTGTATCGGGGATCAGCCGTTGCTTGTCGCCGCACAGGCTTGCTCCCTGCGATACCAGACAATGCTCGCCCAGGGTGATCTTGCCATCGGCAAGGCGCTCTACGCTCGCCGGTGCGCGTAACTTCCAATCCTGCCCGCCCGCTTGAATACCCAACTTGGCCAAACGTCCGCGCCATGCACCTTGGTTGAGCGTGCCATCCGCGGCAATCTGGGTATTGAGTTGCGGGCCTTTGAGGTCGATGGTCGCTTGCTGACGCTTGATATCGCCGCTGCCCGCGACCGCCAGATCACCGATGACGTTGCCACCGCTCATGATCTTGTTCAGCAAGAGATCAATTTTGGCCTGCTGATTAGCATCCAGTCGGGCATTTGCCTGCAAGCTTTGTACGCGATTGTCCTGAAAAGCCAGCGCCTTGCCGTCGAGCTTGAGCGTGCCTTGCGGCGCTTGGAGGGTGCCGGAAACAGCAACGTTGCCCTGAACCTGGCCCTGCAAGCCCGGCCACAGTTGGCCAAGTTTTGGCAGATTCAAATTGAGCTGCCCCGCCAGCGTTTTGTTCAGGCTGCCATTGCCCTTGATGCGGTTATCGCCGAGCCCCAACTCAATATCATTGACGCGCCACTGCTCGCCCTCGCCTTGGGCTTTGGCGCTGATGAGCGCAGGTTGCCCGCGTAATCGACCGGTTATCTTGATATCACTGTCCAGCTTGAGCTTGTCATCGATAAAGCTGCCGGTGGTACGCACGGGCCCGCCAAGTGAACCCGGCAACTCGGCGACCCAAAACGCCGGATCAAACTGCTTCAGCTCAAGCTGGGCATCCCACGTCACACCGCTTGCAAAGCCGACTTTGACTCCGCCAGAGACACTGCCCTGACCGGCATCGACCTGCAACTGCGGCAGAAACACTTGCTGCAAGTCGCCACTGAATGGCGTGACCACCGTGAAAGCGCCTGCCGGACCATTGAGCGCCGCGTCGAGCGAGCCCAGATAATGCTCCTTGCTGTAGCTGACCTCAGCGGAGAGTTTGTTGAGCTTGACCGGTGGCTCATCGACCGCCGGATACAGCGAATGCCACGGGAAGTTGTCCCACTCGACCTTGCTGTCGGCGCTGAACTCATCGCTCCAGTCCAGATCCGCACTCAGTTGCAGATGCTGCTTTTTTTCATCTTCAAGGCGCAAGGTGCTGATCTGCGCACCACTGGCGTCTACCAACGCATTGAGCAACAGTGCCACTGGGCCTTCTTCACCCGGCAGCTGAGCATTACCGGTAATGGTGTAGCCCGACTTGAGGTCGCCCTTGGCGTCGAGCACTAACTGGTTAAGCGTCAGCGTGTTTGGCAGATCCGCAGTGGCTTTAAAGCCATCGGCCTTGATTTGTGCCTGCAGCGGCAAGTCTTCGGCCAATGCCTGTACCGCTCCGGTCAGTTGCGCATTGAGATAACCGCTGCTGGCGATGTCCAGGTTGAGGCTGTTAAGCAGTTCACCGCCAACCTTTATCTGCACAGCCCAAGGCTGTTTATCTGGCGCAGGCAAGGTTGCATCACCGCTGAGCGTTAACGGCCAATTGCCACTGGGTTGCAAATGGCCGGTGAGATTGAGGCTTAAATCTTCGCGCAGCACCTCCAGGCTATCAATCTGCAGCCCCTGATTGGCCCAGTGGGCATTGAGATTGAGGCTTTTCAGTTGCTGCGCGCCATTGAGCTCGAGCGCGCCGATGCGCACGTCTTCAACTTGCAGGTCTATCGGCAGTTGCACATCGGGCAAGCTGAACGGCTCGCTGCTGGTCTCGGTGGATGGCGGCAATTCCAGAACAATGTTGTCGACATGCAGTTGTTTGATGCACAGCGTCATCTTTAGCAAACAGCCGGGCGACCAGTTGAAGGCCGGGCGCGTTACCACCGCCTTGGTGGCATCCTGCTGCCAGACAATTTCATCTGCCTGCCACTGACCGCCCAGCCGACCGCTGTAGTTGCTGACAATTAGGCCGGGCACTTGCTGCAATATCCAGCGGCTGCCCCCTTGAGTCCCCAACAGTCCAAGAACGGCCAGCGCAATGAGCAGGAGCAACACAACAATCACGCCCAGCGCCCAGCGTAATACCCGTTTCATAGTTCTGGCCCCATCGAGAAATGGAAGTGCACGCCAGAATCGTCATCGTTCAACGGGAAGGCCAAATCAAAGCGCAACGGCCCGACGGGTGATACCCAGCGCAGGCCAAAACCGACGGAGCTTTTCAGGCTCGGCAGATCGAGATTGTTGAACGCATTACCGGCGTCATAGAAGCCGGCAATCCGCCATTTATCGGCGACGCTGTATTGGTATTCAGCGGTGCCGCTGACCATGTACTTGCCGCCAATCTTGTCGCCATCGGAGTTCTCCGGTGACAACGTCTGATAGTCGTAGCCCCTGACACTCTGGTCGCCACCGGCAAAGAAACGCAGCGATGGCGGCACATTGCCGAAACCGTTCGACTCGGTCGCGCCAAGCTGTATGCGGCCCAGAAAACGGTGACGTTGAGCCAGTGTGTATAAACCCTTGGCCAAGGCATTAACGTGCACCACGTCGGAGTCGGAGAGCAGCCCTTCCTTGGCAGCGGACACATCCAACTGCAGGCGATAACCTTGATTGGGGTCGATCTTGCTGTCGCTTTTCAGGTAGGCAAAGCTGATGCCGGGCATGAGCAGCGTGCTCAGGCCTTCATCATCACCCAGGCGATATTCCTCGTGCTGGTACTTGAGGGAAATCACCCGTTGCCAGCCACTGTCGAGTTGGCGGTGCCATTCCGGGCCCACCGTGAGCAGCTTACTGAGGGTGTCGGTATCGGCCAACTCTTCGTACTGGTAACCACCGGCAAAGCGGAATTTGTCCGTCAGCGGCGGATCAAGCGGCACGTCATAGAACAGGCCGACGTTCTGACGCGGTGCCGACAATTCCATCTCGGTGCCATAGCTGTGGCCTTTGGAGTTGGCCCAATGCCGTGTCCAGTTGGCCTTGCCGCGTGGCCCGACGTCTGTTGAGAAGCCAAGACCAAACCCCACGCTGCGCGGTTTGCGCATATCCAGCCCGACATTGACCGGAATGGTCAGATCATTGGCTTGCGCGGGATTGGCATCAACCTGCACGTTTTCGAAGTAGCCGCTGGAGCGCAATGCCTGATACAACTGGGCGATCTTGTCTGAGTCGTACTCAGAATCTGCCTCGAACGGGATCATCCGGCGCAGCAAATCTTCATCGAGAATGGTTTCACCGCTGAAGGTCACTGCGCCCAACTGATAGCGCTCTCCACTGCTGTAAATCAGCCTGATATCAGCCGTGCCGGTTTCGGGGTTTATCTCAAGGCTTTGTTCGGTGAACTTGCCGGAGAAGAAACCGTAACGCGATGCCTGGTTCTCGATGTGGCGCTTGGCCGCCTCGTAGGTGCCGTGATTGAGCACGTCGCCGGTTTGCAGGCGCGCACTCTTTGGCGGGCGAAACGCTGTCATCGCGGCGGCCGGGCCTTCAACCCGTACTAGCACATTGCGCAAGTGCACCGGTTCACCGGGCTCAATATTGATAATCAGCTTGGCCGGCGAGTCGTCAGTGACCTCGGTGTTGATCGTGCTCTGGTAGTAGCCAAGGGCCTGCAGCGCTTTCTCGGCCTGACCGGAAGCAATGTGACTAAAGCGCAACAGGGCTTTTTCATCGCGCTCGCCAAGATCGCCGACGTAGCCTTCCACGTTGGCTTTCAGCGCTTTGTTGGCCGGCTCTATGTTTACCACCAAGCGCTCTTCCGCCAGCAGAACCGAGCTGAAGAGTGCGAGCAAAAAGGAGGTTAAATACTTAAAAACCACTGTCATAGAGCGGATGCTAGCACGAGCAGGTAGACGTTCAGCATTGACAGTGGGTACAGCCGATGCATTTGGATGAATGCAAATCCGTGCGTCAGGCAATAAACCTCAACTCCTTTGCAGACTCAGCGGGGGTTTCGCAGCGCGATTCAAGCGCTGGCTTTGACACTGACCTGAGGATTGGGGTGAAAAAACACATGCTCGATAATCGGGCCTACCGCCACTTCACCGATTTCCTCATAACCTTTGCGCTTATAAAAGCTCAGGTAATGCGGGTTGCCGGTATCGAGCACAATGCCTTTCGAGTGCGGATCTTCGGCGCACCAGTCATGCAAGGCTTCGAGCAGTTGCTCACCCAGATGCTGGCCTTGAAACTCGGGGTGTATGCCGATTAAAGGCAGCACGTGGTAGTTGTCTGAGGGCAGGCAAGCCATGACGGCGTCGTGGTATTCAAGGTAACGCCGAGTGCAGCGAAAACCGGTGGTGAGCAGCATGCGCATGCGCCAGGCCCAACTTTCTGTCAGGTCGAACCGACGTTGCGGCGGCGCGATCAGCACCATGCCAATGAGCCGATCCTCAATCAACAACCCGAGCGCTGGCAGCTCTTCATTAAAGTGCTGATGAATCAGCTCGCGAATAGTGGCGCGAACCCGCTGATCGAATCCGGGACGATCCGCCTCGAATATATGGGCGAATGTTGGATCATGCCGATAGGCTTGATACAACAAGGAGCGCGCTTCGCGCGAGTAGCCGTGGTCTAGTAAACGAATTTCAGCAGGACTGTTCGGCATAATCGATGACCTTTAGTTATCTCATGGGTCGAAATTGCATGCGGGTCAATAAGGCGTCGGGCAGGCTTGCAGCTAATCGGTAACACCTGTCCTCACACTAGCACCGCTGCAGTGCAATCGCTAGATTGCTGGCCGTGCGCCCGCCAGATCAGCTAGCATCTGCGCTTCATCTAGCCAAAAATCCAGGACAGCCTGTCATGAAGATTGTCTCCTTCAATATCAATGGCCTGCGCGCACGCCCTCATCAGCTGGCCGCATTGATCGAGAAACATCAGCCGGATGTTATCGGCCTGCAGGAAACCAAAGTAGCCGACGAACAATTTCCCGAAGCCGATATTCGCGCACTGGGTTATCACGTGCATTACCACGGCCAAAAAGGCCACTATGGCGTTGCCATCCTGTCGCGTCAGGAACCATTAGAAGTGCATAAAGGTTTCCCGGGCGATAGCGAAGAGTCGCAACGGCGCTTCATCTACGCCACCTTCGCCGATGCAAATGGCCAGCCAGTGACCGTCATGAACGGCTACTTCCCGCAAGGTGAAAGCCGCGACCATCCCACCAAGTTCCCGGCCAAGCAGCGCTTCTATGCGGACCTGCAACAGCTGTTGCTCGAGCGTTTTACCCCTGAGCAAGCGGTTGTCGTGATGGGTGATATCAATATCTCGCCAGAAGATCAGGATATCGGCATCGGCGAAGTCAATCGCAAGCGCTGGCTGAAAACCGGCAAGTGCAGCTTCCTGCCGGAAGAACGCGAGTGGCTCGCGACCCTGAAAGGCTGGGGCCTTGTCGACAGCTTCCGTCATTTGCACCCCGAAATTAATGATCGTTTCAGCTGGTTCGACTACCGCAGCCGCGGCTTTGAGGACGAACCCAAGCGCGGCCTGCGCATTGACGTAATCCTGGCCTCGCAAGCCCTGCAGTCACGCATCGCTGATGCGGGTATCGACTATGAACTGCGCGCACTGGAAAAACCCTCCGACCACGCGCCTATCTGGCTGAAACTGGACTAGACCCACCGAACGGCCACAAGTCTTGCTACTCCGGGCTTATTGCTGAAGCTATATGCACACAGCGCTGAGCCCGGCGTGCACTGCGCCCGCTCACGTGAACGGCTGCACAGGTTTTTGCACTCACCCCAACCTTCCTACTGCTTGTCATATTGCAGTCATCTGATTGTCTTATCGTCGCGGCACCCAAACTGGTCTATTCAAGGTGTCTGCTGAATGTCTCGCTCCCTGTTCGATAGTGAACGCGAAGTCTGGAGTCGTACTACATCCCTGCTGGTATTGGGATTCATCTGTTATGCCCTGCCCTGGTCGGTATTCGCCGCCGATGCGGATAACCCGCAATTGCGCATTCAGGGCTCGAACACCATCGGTGCTGCGCTCGGTCCTGCATTGATCAAGGGCTTGCTTGCACAACAAGGCCTGAGCAATATCCGCAGCACGCCGGGTGCTATCGAAAACGAGCAACAAATCAGCGCCACCACGGCCAACGGCAAAACCGTGCACTTCGACCTGGCCGCGCATGGCTCCAGCACCGGCTTTACAGCATTACTCGATGGCACGGCCGATCTTGCAGCGGCGTCACGGCCGATCAAGTCCAGTGAGGTCAGCGCGCTGGCCAGTCGCGGCGACATGAAAAGCCCGGCTGCCGAACAGATCATCGCCATCGACGGACTCGCGATTATCATCAATCCGCAAAACCCGATTTCCGCGCTGCGCACCGATCAACTGGCAGCAATCTACGCCGGGGAAATCCGCAACTGGGCCGATGTCGGCGGCAAGCCTGGCCCGATCAATCTGTATGCACGTGATGACAATTCGGGCACCTACGACACCTTCAAGGAATTGGTGTTAGCCGCCAACGGTAAAAGCCTGAGTAGCGCTGCCAAGCGTTATGAAGACAGCAACAAGCTCTCGCAACTTGTCAGTGACGATCCGCAAGGTATCGGCTTCATTGGTTTGCCATACATCCTCAAGGCCAAGGCATTAGCCAT
This sequence comes from Pseudomonas marincola, assembly GCF_900682675.2. Taxonomy (NCBI): domain Bacteria; kingdom Pseudomonadati; phylum Pseudomonadota; class Gammaproteobacteria; order Pseudomonadales; family Pseudomonadaceae; genus Pseudomonas; species Pseudomonas marincola. The sequence goes on from NZ_LR215729.2 coordinate 2,337,291, forward strand.
CGCCGCCGGTGATTCACAACCCATGCTGCCAAGCCGCACGCTGATTGCCACCGAAGACTATCCGTTGTCGCGCCGGCTGTTCATCTACGCGCCGCCCACCCTCGAAAACAACTGGGCCAGGCAACTGCTGGCGTTTGCGCACAGCGAAGAAGGCCAGCAGGTTGTGGCGCAAAACGGTTTCATCGCGCAGACCGTACAAGCGGTCAAGGTGACACCTAACCCAAATATGCCCGAGCCGTATCAGCAACTGGCCAAACAGGCGCAACGCTTATCGGTGAATTTTCGCTTCGAACAAGGCAGCGCCACTCTCGACAACAAGGCTCAGCGCGATCTGCAACGGGTACTCGACTACCTGCAAACGCAGGACAAAATGAACCGCAAGGCGGTACTGGTAGGCTTTGGCGACCCCAAAGCAGACCCGGCACGCGCCGAGTTACTCTCCAAGCTGCGTGCAATGGCCGTGCGCAGGGAGTTGGCCAGAGGCAAGGTATCATTCGCCGATATTCTTGGCATGGGTGAACAACTGCCCATCGCGGCCAATGATATGGATGAGGGCCGAATCAAGAATCGGCGGGTTGAGGTCTGGGTTTATAACTGAGTGAAATGCTCAGTGATGCGCACGCGGATATTCACGACGGAGGTTGAATAGCGTAACCTTAGCGATAGTGGCACATTGCCAATATGTAGCAAGGAACTCCGTTTTGAAACCTGCTGTCATCCAGATCGAAACCATCGAGCGTAATCGTCAAACGCTCTGGCGCGTGCGTCTGGGCCGTCGTGCCCTGACCTTTCATGAAGAACTGGCGGCGCGCACCTTTGCCAATCAATTGCATATGCGCCGTGTCTGGCTGCAACAACAAGCCGCGCTGAACCCTGAATCAGAATAGTCACTTGATAACGCACAAGGCCCGCATTTAGCGGGCCTTGTGCGTTCTACAGGCTGATTAGCGTGAAGCCTTCATCTGCTCGCGCGAGATGTACTTGCCAATCTCGAACTTGCCGATTGCCGCGCGGTGCACTTCATCCGGGCCATCGGCCAGGCGCAATGTGCGCTGCATGGCGTACCAGTAAGCCAGCGGGAAGTCGTTGGAAACACCGCCGCCGCCGTGCATCTGGATCGCACGGTCGATGACCTTCAAGGCCACATTCGGTGCCACAACCTTGATCTGGGCGATTTCGCTACGGGCTACCTTGTTGCCAACGGTGTCCATCATGTAGGCCGCGTTGAGGGTCAGCAATCGCGCCATATTGATTTCCATGCGCGAGTCGGCGATCAGGTCGACGTTGCCGCCCAAACGTGCCAGAGGTTTGCCGAATGCAGTGCGCTCAATGGAGCGTTCGCACATCAACTTAAGCGCGCGTTCTGCCATGCCGATAGAGCGCATGCAGTGGTGGATACGGCCTGGTCCCAGACGGCCCTGAGCGATCTCGAAACCGCGACCCTCACCCAGCAATACGTTCTCGTAAGGCACGCGAACATTTTCAAATACCATCTCGGCGTGGCCGTGCGGCGCATCGTCGTAACCGAATACCGGCAGCGGACGAATCACCTTGACCCCAGGCGTGTCCATCGGCACCAGAATCATCGAATGCTGCTGATGGCGCGGACCGTCAGGATTGGTCAGGCCCATGAACACGAGGATTTTGCAGCGCGGATCACAAGCGCCCGAAGTCCACCATTTGCGGCCATTGATCACCCACTCATCACCCTCGCGTACCGCCGTTGCCTGCATATTGGTGGCATCGGAAGACGCGACCTGCGGCTCGGTCATGGCGAAGGCAGAACGGATTTCGCCGCTCAGCAACGGCATCAGCCACTGCTGCTTTTGTTCTTCGTTGGCATAACGCACCAGCACTTCCATGTTGCCGGTATCCGGCGCGGCGCAGTTGAATGGCTCTGGGCCAATCAGCGAGCTGCCCATGATTTCTGCCAGCGGCGCATACTCGGTATTGGTCAGGCCAGCACCCAGCTCAGACTCCGGCAGGAACAGGTTCCACAAACCCTCGGCTTTGGCCTTTTGCTTCAGCTCTTCCATGATGGCGGTTGGCTGCCAACGATCGCCCTCATTCACTTGCTGCTCGAACACGGCTTCAGCGGGATAAACGTGTGCTTCCATGAACGCCGTTACACGTTCACGTAATTCCTGAACCTTTGGGGAGTAGGCGAAATCCATAGAGACTACCTTCTGACGAGTGTGTGCGGTGTGCCGGAAACCACTGTGCTTCCGAGATTTGAAAATAATGCTAGATCAGCGAGCTAAATTTACCTAACCTATTTTCAACGTCTATGAACATTCATCACTGATATATGATTCACTGATTAAGGCACATCTCGGAGCTAGCGCTGAATGAACCTCAACAAGGTCGATCTAAATCTGTTTATCGTGTTTGATGCCATCTATACCGAGGCGAATCTGACCCGCGCCGGGCAGATCATCGGCATCACCCAGCCGGCTGTATCCAACGCCCTCGCCCGCTTGCGTGAAACCTTCAACGATCCGTTATTTGTCCGCACCGCGCAGGGCATGGTGCCTACGCCAATGGCCCAGAACATCATCGGCCCGGTGCGCAATGCCTTGCAGCAACTGCGGATCTCGGTGCAAGAAAGTCGCATTTTCAACCCGCTGCAAGCCAGCAAGACTTATCGCATCAGCATGACCGACCTCAGCGAGGCGGTGATTCTGCCGCCGCTGTTCCAGCGCCTGCGCCGCCTTGCGCCCAAGGTGAGTATCGAAAGCATGCTCTCGCGCCGCCGTGATACCACCAAGGAGTTGGCCGCCGGCCGCCTCGACTTTGCCGTGGATGCGCCGCTGAACACCGATGCCCAAGTGCGTCACGTTAAGTTGATGGAAGACCGCTACGTGTGTGCCGTTCGCCGTGGCCACCCGATGGCGAAGGACAAAATCAGCCTCGACGAATACCTGGCGCTGAGTCACATCCATATTTCCAGCCGCCGCAGCGGGCTCGGTTACATCGATCTGGCGTTGGGTAAGATGGGCATTCAACGGACGATTTCACTGCGCTCGCAGCATTACCTGATGGCCAGCACCGTGTTGCAGAACACCGACATGGCGATGACTGTCCCGGAGCGGTTTGCGCGCAATAATGACCTGCATTACATCGAACTGCCGGTCAAGGATGTTCCCAGCCTGGAAACGCATCTTTATTGGCACGAGAGCACCGATCAGGACCCCGCCAACCGCTGGATGCGCGAGCAATTGATCGAGATTTGCCAGAAGATCGACAAGCAAGAAAGAGTCGTCAAAGCCGAACTTCAAGCCCAGTAAGGCAGCTGCTCAAATGCCTATCGGCAAGGCCGTAAAACCTTGCCGATAGCTGTGTAAAGTGCTCAGAGATTGAGCTCTTCGACCATCACTTCGCGCATGCGAAACTTCTGGATCTTGCCGGTGACGGTCATTGGGAACTCGTCAACGAACCTGATATAGCGCGGCACTTTGTAGTGGGCGATATGGGCCTTGCAGAACGCCCTGAGGGTTTCTTCGCAGCAGTCGCTGTCGACATGCAACTTGACCCACGCCGCCACTTCCTCGCCATAGTTTGAATCCGGCACGCCAACAATCTGCACGTCCGCCACGGCCGCATGGGTGAACAGAAATTCTTCGATTTCTCGCGGATAGATGTTCTCGCCGCCGCGAATAATCATGTCCTTGCTGCGCCCGACTATCTGCACATAACCACGCTCATCCATGCTGGCCAAGTCACCTGTGTGCATCCAGCGGCCGGCATCAATCGCCTCACTGGTTGCCTGCGGGTTATTCCAGTAACCGAGCATCACGCTGTAGCCACGCGTGCACAACTCGCCGGTCACGCCGCGCGGCACAATGCGCCCATGCTCATCAATTATCTTGCTTTCAAGGTGAGGATGGGTGCGGCCGACGCGGGTCACGCGCATCTCAAGTTCATCATCCGCTGCCGTTTGCATAGACACCGGGCTGGTTTCGGTCATGCCGTAGGCAATCTGTACTTCGCTCATGTGCAATTGCTTGATCACCCGGCGCATAACCTCAATCGGGCATGTCGCCCCACCCATGATGCCCGTGCGTAAGCTGCTCAGGTCGTATTCGCCAAGACGCGGATGATCGAGTTCAGCGATGAACATGGTCGGCACGCCGTAGAGCGCCGTCGCACGTTCCTGCGCAACCGCTTTCAAGCACGCTTCCGGATCAAAACCGGCAGCGGGATAAATCATCGTTGCGCCGTGGGTGATACAGCCCAGATTACCCATCACCATGCCGAAGCAGTGATACAGCGGCACCGGGATCACCACCCGATCATGCTCGGTGAGGCCCAGACTGCACGCAGCCAGATAACCGTTATTGAGAATATTGTAATGGCTCAGCGTCGCGCCTTTGGGCGCGCCAGTGGTGCCGGAGGTGTACTGGATATTGATCGGCTCATCGAACTGCAACAACGCCTGGCATTCTTGCAGTTGCGCCGGCGTCACCTGCTCGCTGAACTCAGCTAATTGGTGCCACGGCAAAAAACCTGCTGGCGGGTTCTGCGCCAAGCTGATTACACCGCGCAGCGCCGGCAGTTGTTCATTATGCAACTCGCCGAGCCTGGCACTGCTCAGTTCGGGCAGAAGTTGCTGCAAGATCGCGTGATAATCACTGGTTTTGAACTGCTCGGCTGTTATCAACCAGCTGCAGCCGGATTGGCGCAGCGCAAATTCGAGTTCGCTGCCGCGATACGCCGGGTTGATATTGACCAGAATCGCGCCGATCTTCGCGGTGGCAAACTGGCAAATGGTCCACTGCGCACAGTTCGGTGCCCACACGCCAACCCGATCCCCGGTTTTAATACCAAGGCCCATCAGTGCGCGGGCGCAGTCTTCGACCTGCTGGTGCAACTGCGTCCAACTCAAACGTACATTCTGATGCAAGACCACCAACGCATCGCGCTCAGTGAAACGCGCAACCGTCTCATCGAACGCATCGCCTATGGTCATCGCCAGTAGGGGTTTGTCTTGCGGTCCGCGGGTATAGCTCATGCCTTGCATACTTCACCTCTTGCTCAACCGACGTCCTGTCGGCTCAGCGCTGTTGTTGTTTTTGTCGTGGTGTTCATGCTGCTGGCCCGCTATAAACCGCGGGCAATTACCAGTCGCTGGACATCGCTGGTGCCTTCATAAATCTGGCAGACGCGTACATCGCGATAAATCCGTTCCAGCGGGAAGTCCTTGAGATAACCATAACCTCCCAGCGTTTGCAGCGCTGCCGAACAGACCTTCTCGGCCATCTCGGAGGCAAACAACTTGGCCATCGAGGCCTCAGCAAGGCATGGCAAACCCGCCTCACGCAGGGTTGCTGCGTGCATAACCATTTGCCGGGCCACAGCAATCTGCGTGGCCATATCAGCCAGGCGAAATGCCACGGCCTGATGCTCGATAATCGGTTTGCCGAACGTCTCGCGCTCGTGGCTGTATTGGCGGGCTGCATCAAAAGCGGCCCGCGCCATGCCAACAGCTTGCGAGGCGATGCCGATGCGTCCACCTTCAAGGTTACTCAACGCAATCTTGTAACCTTCGCCCTCCTCACCCAGCCGCAAGCTGGCGGGAATACGCATATCATCGAACTGTAACTGGCAGGTGTCAGACGCATGCTGGCCGAGCTTTTCCTCGACCCGGGCGACGCTGAAGCCTGGCGTATCGGTCGGCACGATAAACGCCGAGATGCCCTTTTTGCCCAACGCAGCATCGGTTACCGCAAACACGATTACGATCCCGGCATGCTGGCCCGAGGTAATGAACTGCTTGCTGCCATTGAGCACGTAATCATCGCCGTCGCGTCTGGCCTTGGTGCGCAAGTCACTGGCATCAGAGCCCGCGTGCGGTTCGGTCAGGGCAAATGCACCAATCATTTTGCCCTCGGCCAGGGGGCGCAAGAACTGCTGCTTCTGCGCCTCGCTGCCGTATTTGAGAATTGGCATGCAGCCGACCGAGTTGTGTACGCTCATGATGGTCGAACAAGCGCCGTCGCCTGCGGCAATCTCTTCCAGCGCCATGGCGTAGGCAACGTGGCCGGTCTCGGCGCCTCCCCACTGTTCTGGCACCAACATGCCGAGAAAACCCAACTCTGCCATCTCGCGTAATGCTTCTTTGGGAAAACGATGCTCGCGGTCCCACTCGGCAGCGAACGGTTTCAGGCGTTCTTCGGCGAATTGACGAGCAACGTCGCGGATTTGCAGTTCTTCTTCGGATGGAATCATCAGTAATCCCCTAGCGCAGGCGTTCGATGGCAACTGCAGTGGCTTCACCGCCACCAATGCACAACGAAGCGACGCCGCGTTGCAGATCGTACTGCTGCAGCGCATTGAGCAGCGTCACCAGCACCCGCGCGCCCGATGCTCCGATCGGATGGCCCAGCGCACAGGCACCGCCGTGAACATTGACCACATCATGATTAATGCCGAGGTCGCGCATGGCCGCCATCGGCACCACGGCAAAGGCTTCGTTGATTTCAAACAGATCAACCTGCGCCAAAGACCAGCCAGTACGGGCCATCAGGTTATTGATCGCGCCAACGGGCGCGGTGGCGAACAGGCTGGGCGCGTGAGCAAACGATGCGTGGCCGACAATTTGCGCCAGCGGCGTGAGCCCGCGTTCTTCGGCCGTGGAGCGGCGCATCAGCATCAGCGCCGCTGCGCCATCGGAGATCGAACTGGCATTGGCGGCTGTTACGGTGCCGCCGCTGCGAAATGCCGGTTTAAGGGTCGGGATCTTGTCGATACGCGCCTTTGGCGGCTGTTCATCTTTACCGATGTTTACGGTTTCTCGGCCTTGCGGCGCATCGAGCGCAACAATCTCGGCGTCGAACCGGCCTTCGCTCATGGCCTTCTGTGCGCGGGTCAGCGATGTGATGGCGAAGTTGTCCTGCTCTTCGCGGCTAAAGCCATAAGCCTCGGCGCAGTCTTCGGCGAAGGTGCCCATCAGCCGGCCCTTGTCATAAGCATCTTCAAGGCCATCGAGGAACATGTGATCAAGCACCTGGCCGTGTCCCATGCGATAACCGCCACGCGCCTTGTCGAGCAGATATGGTGCATTCGACATGCTCTCCATACCGCCAGCAATCACTACATTGGCGCTGCCGGCAAGCAGGCCATCGTGGCCGAGCATGACCGCTTTCATGCCTGAGCCGCACATTTTATTGATGGTCGAACATACGCTGCTTTGCGCTAAACCCGCACCGAGCGCCGCTTGCCGTGCTGGCGCCTGGCCTTGCCCGGCTTGCAGGACGCAGCCCATCAGCACCTCATCAATCGCATCGGCATCGGCGCCGACGCCCGTACGCGCCAGGGTAGCCTTGATTGCAGCGGCGCCCAACTGGGCAGCAGACAACGACTTGAAGTCGCCCATAAAGCCGCCCATCGCAGTACGGGCAGCGCTGACAATTACAATTGGGTCGTTCATCATCAGTCTCCTTATTTAGCGGCCATGCGCAGCGCGCCATCGAGGCGAATCACTTCACCATTGAGCATGCTGTTTTCAATAATGTGCAGGGCCAGCGCGGCGTATTCATCGGGTTTGCCCAAGCGCGGCGGGAACGGCACATTGGCCGCCAGAGAATCGCGCACCTCTTGCGGCATGCCGGCCATCATCGGCGTCTCGAAAATGCCGGGAGCAATGCACATCACGCGGATACCCGAGCGTGCCAGTTCGCGGGCCAAGGGCAAGGTCAGCCCGACCACCGCGCTCTTCGAAGCAGCATACGCAGCCTGGCCAATTTGCCCGTCGAAGGCTGCGACCGAGGCGGTATTGATAATCACGCCACGCTCACCGCCAGCGTCGGGTTGGCCATTGGCGATGGCTTCGGCAGCGAGGCGCAACATGTTGAACGTACCGTTGACGTTGATATCCATCACCCGCTTGAAGCTCTCAAGCGCATGCATGCCTTTGCGCCCCAGCAGTTTTTCGGCAGGGGCAACGCCGGCGCAGTTAATCAGCCCGTTCAACTGACCGAAGGCCTGCAGCGCTGCACTGATGGCATCCGCGGCTTGCGCCTCATCGGTAATATCCACCGCCACGAAACGCACCGCGTCGCCCAACTCCTGGGCCAGCGCAGCACCCGCGTCGGCATTGATGTCGGCCACTAATACCTTGGCGCCACGCGCAACCAGGGCGCGACTGGTGGCCAGACCCAAACCGGAACATGCGCCGGTAACGACAAAAACCTGCTGGCTAATCTGCATAACCTATTTCCTGCTTTAACTGGGAAACGAGCGGCCATTGCCGCCCGTCTTTGTTGCCTTATGCCGACAGCGCTGTCTGCGCTTTGGCGATTTCCTGATTGCGCAGCAAGAACCGCTGAATCTTGCCGCTGGGGGTTTTCGGCAACTCACTGACAAATTCAATTTCACGCGGGTAAGCATGGGCGGACAGGCGTTTACGCACATACTGCTGCAGCTCTTCACTCAAAGCTGCACCCGCACGGTATTGCGCATGCAACACGACAAAGGCCTTAACCACCTCGGTGCGCTCAGGATCGGGCTTGCCGATTACCGCCGCTTCGATAACGGCCGGGTGCTCGATCAGCGCGCTCTCGACATCAAACGGCCCCACGCGATAACCCGACGTGGTGATCACATCATCGGCGCGCCCCACAAAACTGATGCTGCCATCGTCATTAAGCTCGACGGTGTCGCCACTTAAGTAGTATTTGCCGGCAAATGCCTTGGTGTTCATGCCCTGATAACCCGGGAACCAGAACAGCGGCGACTGACTCATGTCCACCGCCAGATTGCCGGGCTGACCAACCGGTAACTCGGTGCACGCCTCATCAACGACGACCACGCGATGGCCCGGCACTGCGTAACCGGCGGCGCCAATGCGCACCGGATGCTCATAACCGTGGTGATTGCACAGCACCATGCCCAGCTCGGTCTGCCCGTAGTGATCATGGATGGTGGTTTGCAACCCGTCGGCAAACCAGCGGATCACTTCCGGAGTCAGCGGTTCGCCCGCGCTGCTCACTGCACGCAAACGGCCTTTGAGCAATGGCTCGACCTCGGCCTTGGCAGCCAGCAACAAGCGGTAGGCAGTTGGCGAGCCGGCCAGATTGGTAATGCGGTATTTGCGGATGACCCGACACGTGCTCTCGACGGTGAATGCGCCTTCGTAGAACAAGGTCGGATGGCCCATCGCCAACGGCCCGGTAACGGCGTAGTAAAGGCCATAAGCCCAACCCGGATCGGCAACGTTCCAGAATGCGTCTTCGGCGCGCAAACCCACGGCGTCGCGCATGTAATGTGTAAACGCGAGTATCGCTTTGAGTGGCACCGGCACGGGCTTGGCAAGGCCGGTGGTGCCCGAGGTAAACATCATCAGGAACGGGTCTTCAGCGGTGCGCATAACAGGCGCGAATGTATCGGGCTGGCGCTCAAGCTCAGCCCAGAAACTGAAGTCGCCCCGTGCAATGCCCACACCTTTGGGGCCGGATACTGTGATGCACTGTGCAGCCGACTCGACCTCATCGAGTTTGCTGCGATTGGCGGCATCGGTAACGATAAATTTGGAGCCGGCGGTATTAACCCGGTGCTCGATAGCCTTGGGCCCGAATGCAGTGAACAGGGGTTGATAAACCGCTCCCAAGCGCCAGGTGCCAAGAATGGTGATAAGCAACTCGACATTGCGCGGCAACATGCCCGATACGCAATCTCCGGCTGTCACGCCCTGGCTGTGCAGGAAATTGGCAAACCGGGCAGCCTGCTCCTGCAGGTAATCGAAGGTGTAGCTGGCACTGCTGCCATCGCGGCCTTCCCAGAACAGCGCAATCCGCCCCGGCAATGCGTGGCGATCACAGCATTCAATGCAGGCATTTAAGCTGTCTGGCGTACCGGCCAGCGACTGTTCGGCGGCGCGGCGATAATCAAAACTTTTGGCAGCAGCAAAGTAATCGACCATCGGGCAACTCCTGAATGATTGTTGTTGGAGTGACTCGATAGTCGCGCTCGCCGTGGCTTTGGGCAATGTCCTGCGGGATCAATCGCGCTGAGCAGATTGGACAATCAGCTCAGCGGTTTTAGCTGTGTTCACCGCTGCCAAAAACCATCGCGCAATACTGGCCGGGCGTGGTACCGGTCCATTTTTTGAAGGCTTTGTAGAATGCGCTGCTGTCGGCATAACCCAGCGCGTAAGCCAACTCGGCGTAATTCTGTTCACCCTTATTCAGGCGGCTTATGGCCAGATCGCGGCGCACATGATCTTTAAGGCTCTGGAACGATTGCCCTTCGTGCGCGAGCTTGCGTCGCAAAGTGGCTGGCGAGATGAAGAAATGCGCAGCCACCGCTTCAATATCGGGCCAGCGATCGGGCTTCTGCCCGCGCAAGTAAGCTTTGATCCGTGCGGCGTAGCTCTGGGAATCGCGGTAGCGCACCAGAATTCCCTGCGGTGATGTGTGCAAAAACTCGCTCAATTCCTCGGGCGTACGGCGGATGGCAAAATCCAGGCAATCGGTGTTCAGCAGCAAGCGCGAACGAGGCTGGTTGAAACGCAGGTTGTCGCTGAACATCACCCGATAATCTTCGATGTAATCGGGTTTGGCACACTGCAGGTCAATCGCAATAATTGCGATGCGCCGGCCCACCAGCCAACACATCAAACCGTGCACGATCATCCAAAGCGTGAAGTAGGTAAACGCCCGGCGCGGGGGCTCACCTGCCGTGGCAACACTCAACTCAAGCATGCCGCCGCTGATTTGTGTCTCAACCTTGAAGTCATCCATCACCAGGCGTAAGAACCGCACAATTTCCCTGAGCGCACCTTCAAGGGTGGGCTCTTTAACTGCTGTGCGCGCCAGGAAAGCAAAACTGCCAACCTTCATGCGCCGCGGGTTCATGCCAAAGAATTCGTCATCCATCTCCTGCGCCAGCGCCAGCCACAATTGCGCGTACTGCTTGGCCGTGACCCTGCTAAAAGGTTTATCCAGCAGTTCACTGGCAATCCCCGCCCGCTCGAGCAGCGCCGTGACCGGATGGCCAGCGGTTTGCCATTCGTGCAGCGCCTCATTTACCAGGCGAATGGAGATAGTGCCTTTGCTGATACTCATGGCGTGGAGCCGGTCCCTGGGCGATTGGTCATATGCCTATTATTAACACGAACACAGGCGTTGATTGCCCCTGCCATGGTCGTAATCAATTCACTGAATAATTCGCCTGCTTGCGCTTGACAGGATACAAACGCAGCTTTACGTTAACGTAAAGGTAAACACGAGAGCTGCATCAATGCCGACTTACTCTATTTCCGAGCTGGCCCGCGAACTGGACATCACCACCCGCGCCATTCGTTTTTATGAAGAGCAGTCGATGCTCAGCCCGGAGCGTCGGGGCCAGGAACGTATTTACAGCAGCAAGGACAAGGTCACGCTCAAGCTGATTTTGCGCGGCAAGCGCATCGGTTTTTCACTGGCCGAGTGCAAAGAGCTGATCGAGCTTTACGATCCCGGTCAGGGCAATCGCAAACAACTGCAAACATTCATGAGCAAGATTGCCGAGCGCCGTGCACAGCTCGAACAACAGTTGCTGGATATCCAGCAGATGCAGCTAGAACTCGACACGGCCGAAGAGCGCTGCCAGCTCGCGATGGCAGAACTTGATAAGAAACAAACTGTTAATCCTTAAACCTAAACAAGATTGTTAATAGAGGCTGACCTCGCGTTGCCTCCACAACAGACAAAAACAAGGTGATCCCATGAGCTATCCGTCCCTGAACTTTGCCCTCGGCGAAACCCTCGACATGTTGCGTGATCAGACCCGCGCATTTGTCGCCGCTGAGTTGGCACCACGCGCCGCCGCCATCGACAGCGAAAACCTGTTCCCTGCCGACATGTGGAAGAAATTCGGAGACATGGGCCTGCTGGGCATCACCGTCAGCGAAGAATACGGCGGCGCCGGCCTGGGTTATCTGGCCCACGTAATCGCCATTGAAGAGATCAGCCGGGGCTCGGCATCGGTCGGTTTGTCTTATGGCGCCCACTCTAACCTGTGCGTTAACCAGATCAATCGCAACGGCACCGCCGAGCAGAAGGCCAAGTACCTGCCGAAGTTGATCTCGGGCGAGCACATCGGCGCACTTGCCATGAGTGAACCAAATGCCGGTTCCGACGTGGTCTCGATGAAGCTGCGCGCAGATCGTCGCGGCGATCACTTCGTGCTGAACGGCAGCAAGACCTGGATCACCAATGGGCCGGATGCCAATTCCTACGTGATCTACGCCAAGACCGATCTGGAAAAAGGCCCGCACGGCATTACCGCGTTTATTGTTGAGCGTGACTGGAAAGGCTTTAGCCGCGGTAACAAGTTCGACAAGCTTGGCATGCGCGGCTCCAACACTTGCGAGCTGTTCTTTGATGACGTCGAAGTTCCGGCCGAGAACGTGTTGGGTGCGGTAAACGGCGGCGTAAAAGTGCTCATGAGCGGGCTCGATTATGAGCGCGTGGTGCTCGCGGGCGGCCCGGTCGGCATCATGCAAGCGTGCATGGATGTGATTGTTCCCTACATCCATGACCGCAAGCAGTTCGGCCAGAGCATCGGCGAGTTCCAGCTGATCCAGGGCAAAGTGGCAGACATGTACACCCAACTCAATGCCAGCCGTGCCTATCTCTACGCGGTTGCACAGGCCTGCGACCGTGGCGAGACCACCCGTAAAGACGCTGCCGGGGTGATTCTCTACAGCGCCGAGCGTGCCACCCAAATGGCCCTGGATACTATCCAGATCCTCGGCGGCAACGGTTACATCAACGAGTTCCCGGCAGGCCGCTTGCTGCGTGACGCCAAGCTTTACGAGATCGGCGCGGGCACCAGTGAAATCCGCCGCATGCTGATCGGTCGCGAGTTGTTCAACGAGACCAAGTAAGCGCATGTACCCGCGCCCTGTGTTGCGGGGCGCTTTACCTGCGACATGTTCACGCCAGACTTCACGGAGTGCGCCAGATGGCCATCCTGCACACCCAGATCAATACCCGCTCACCGGAATTTGTCAGCAATAGCGCGGCAATGACCGAGCAAGTCGAGAACCTCAAACGCCTGCTCGCCAGCATTCATCAGGGCGGCGGCGCCAAAGCGCAAGAGCGCCACACCTCACGCGGCAAATTGCTGCCTCGCGAGCGGATCAACCGCCTGCTCGATCTCGGCTCGTCGTTTCTCGAAATCAGCCAGCTGGCGGCGTATCAGGTTTACGCCGAAGACGTTCCCGCTGCTGGCGTGATCGCCGGCATCGGCCGCGTTGAAGGTGTCGAGTGCATGATTGTGGCCAACGATGCCACGGTAAAAGGTGGCAGCTATTACCCGCTCACCGTGAAGAAGCACTTACGCGCCCAGGCCATCGCTCGCGAGAACCGTCTGCCGTGTATTTATCTGGTCGACTCCGGCGGCGCCAACCTGCCCCGTCAGGATGAAGTATTCCCGGACCGCGAACACTTCGGTCGGATCTTCTTCAATCAAGCCAACATGAGCGCCGTGGGCATTCCGCAGATCGCCGTGGTGATGGGCTCGTGTACCGCAGGCGGCGCCTATGTGCCGGCGATGAGCGACGAAACCATCATGGTGCGCAATCAGGCAACCATCTTCCTCGCAGGCCCGCCACTGGTTAAAGCGGCTACCGGTGAAGTGGTCAGCGCCGAAGACCTTGGTGGCGCAGATGTGCACTGCAAGACGTCAGGCGTTGCCGACCACTATGCCGAAGACGATGCCCACGCCCTCGCCCTCGCTCGTCGTACCATCGCCAACCTCAACTGGCGCAAGCAAGGCGTTATCAATACGCGTCAGCCAATCAAACCGCTGTACGCCGCTGATGAGCTGTATGGCGTGATCCCCGCGGATGCCAAGCAACCGTTTGATGTACGCGAAGTGATTGCACGCATCAGCGACGGTTCAGAGTTTGATGAATACAAGGCGCTGTTCGGCAGTACGCTGGTGTGCGGCTTCGCGCATATCCACGGCTATCCGGTGGCGATCCTCGCCAATAACGGGATTCTCTTTGCTGAATCGGCGCAAAAAGGCGCCAACTTCATCGAGCTGGCGTGCCAGCGCGGCATTCCGTTGTTATTCCTGCAGAACATCACCGGTTTCATGGTCGGCCAGAAGTACGAGGCTGGCGGTATCGCCAAGCACGGCGCCAAACTGGTAAATGCCGTGGCGTGCGCCAAGGTGCCGAAGTTTACTGTGATCATTGGCGGCAGCTTCGGCGCTGGCAACTATGGCATGTGCGGTCGCGCCTATGATCCGCGCTTCCTGTGGATGTGGCCGAATGCGCGGATCGGTGTGATGGGCGCCGAACAGGCCGCGGGTGTGCTCGCACAGGTTAAACGCGAGCAGGCTCAGCGTGCCGGTGAAAGTTTCACCGACGAGCAGGAACGCGCACTCAAGCAGCCGATTCTCGACCAGTACGAGGAGCAAGGTCATCCGTATTATTCCAGCGCACGGCTCTGGGATGACGGCGTGATTGATCCTGCGCAAACCCGTGAAGTGCTGGGCCTGGCGTTGTCTGCATCGCTCAACGCTGCCATTGAACCGACCACGTTCGGCGTATTCCGCATGTAATTGCTGGTCCGCCAGCCGTTACGTTTGCAACCCTATTCAAGAGTCTGATCCGATGAGCCAATTCACCACCCTTGAACTTGCGATTGACCCACGTGGCGTAGCCACTTTGTGGCTTAACCGTGCGGACAAGAACAACGCGTTCAACGCCGAAATGATCCGCGAGCTGATTCTGGCGCTGGACGCGGTACAAGCCGACAAGAGTATCCGCTTTTTGCTGGTACGCGGGCGCGGCAAGCACTTCTCGGCAGGCGCGGACCTCAGCTGGATGCAGGCTTCGGCGGCGCTCGACTACAACGCCAACCTCAATGATGCCCGCGAACTGGCCGAGCTGATGCACAACCTGTATCAGCTGAAGATTCCAACGCTGGCTGTGGTTCAAGGCGCCGCTTTTGGTGGCGCACTGGGCCTGATCAGTTGCTGCGACATGGCCATCGGCAGTGAAACAGCGCAGTTCTGTTTGTCGGAAGTGCGCATTGGTCTGGCCCCCGCCGTAATCAGCCCGTTCGTGGTTCAGGCGATTGGCGAGCGAGCAGCCCGGCGTTTTGCCCTCACGGCCGAGCGTTTCAGTGGGGTAAAAGCCCAGCAGATTGGCCTGCTAGCCGAGTGTTATCCCGCCGAAGAGCTCGATCAACAGGTCGAAGCATGGATCGACAACCTGCTGCTTAACAGCCCGCAAGCCATGCGCGCCAGCAAAGACTTGCTGCGGGAAGTCGGCAGCGGCGTGCTGACCCCGGCGCTGCGCCGTTACACCGAGAATGCGATTGCGCGTATTCGCGTCAGCCCAGAAGGTCAGGAAGGCCTTAATGCCTTCCTCGAGAAACGCACGCCCGCCTGGCAGGAGCAGTAATCATGAGCATTCAACACATCGACACCCTGTTAGTGGCCAACCGTGGCGAGATTGCTTGCCGGGTTATGCGTACCGCCAAAGCCATGGGTCTGCGCACGGTGGCGGTTCACAGCGCAATCGACCACAACGCCCTGCATGTACGCGAAGCCGATTGCAGTGTGGACCTGGGCGGCGCGAAACCCGCAGAGAGTTATTTGCGCATCGATGCGCTTATCGCAGCCGCCAAAGCCAGCGGCGCGCAGGCCATTCATCCGGGTTACGGTTTCTTGTCCGAAAACGCGGGGTTTGCCCGCGCCATCGAAGCGGCCGGTTTAATCTTCCTCGGCCCACCCGCCTCGGCCATTGATGCGATGGGCAGCAAGTCGGCGGCCAAAGCGCTTATGGAAGCCGCTGGCGTGCCGCTGGTACCGGGTTTTCATGGCGAAGAGCAAGATGCAGCGACCTTCCTTGAGGCCGCCGAACGTATCGGTTATCCGGTACTGCTAAAGGCCACTGCTGGCGGCGGCGGTAAAGGCATGAAAGTGGTCGAGCAGGCCAGTGAGCTGGCTGAGGCGTTGGCTTCGGCGCAGCGCGAGGCACAATCCTCGTTCGGCGATTCGCGCATGCTGATTGAAAAGTATGTGCTGAAACCACGGCATGTCGAGATTCAGGTGTTTGCCGATCAGCACGGCAATTGCCTTTACCTGAATGAACGCGACTGCTCGATCCAACGCCGTCACCAAAAAGTCGTCGAAGAAGCCCCAGCGCCGGGATTGAGCCCTGAGCTACGTCGCGCCATGGGCGAAGCCGCAGTGAAAGCGGCGCAGGCCATCGGTTATGTCGGCGCGGGCACGGTCGAGTTTCTGCTGGACGAACGCGGTGAGTTCTTCTTCATGGAGATGAACACCCGCTTGCAGGTCGAGCATCCGGTTACCGAGGCGATTACCGGCCTTGATCTGGTCGCATGGCAAATCCGTGTGGCGCGTGGTGAAGCGTTACCCATCACGCAAGAGCAAGTGCCGCTGATTGGCCATGCGATTGAAGTGCGTCTCTACGCCGAAGACCCCGATAACGACTTTTTGCCGTCTACCGGTACCTTGGCGCTTTATCGCGAACCGGCTGCCGGCGAAGGCCGCCGAGTCGACAGCGGCGTGCAACAAGGCGATGAGGTTTCCCCCTTCTACGACCCAATGCTCGGCAAGCTGATTGCCTGGGGCGCGGATCGTGAAGAAGCGCGCCTGCGCCTGTTGGCGATCCTGGCACAGACGCATGTCGCGGGCGTGCGCACCAACTTGAGTTTTCTTACTCGTGTACTGGCCCATCCGGCGTTTGCCAACTGCGAACTCGACACCGGTTTCATTCCCCGGCATCAGGCGCAACTGCTGCCGCCAGTTGCCGAGCTGGACGCCAACTTCTGGGAATTGGCCAGCCTGGCCTTCGCCCTGAGCGAGCCAGCCACACAGCGCAGTGACGACGCGTACTCGCCCTGGGCCAGCAACAATGGCTGGCGCGCCGGTTTACCCAGCGAGATTGATATGCATCTGGCCTGTGGTGACGCGCAGCAAGTGTTGCGCTTGCGCAACAGCAGCGCCCCGGATGCCGTGCTGCAAGGCGATAGCCTCACGGTTGTGCGCGACGGCGTGCGCCAAAGTCATTTGGCAATTCGCAGCGGTGATGCGCTGTATTTGCAGTGGCAAGGCGAAATCCACCGGGTTTCCAAGGTTGATCCGATTGCCGCTGTCGAGGCCAGCCACAATCAACATGGCGGCTTCACGGCGCCCATGAACGGCAGCATTGTCCGCGTGCTGGTCGAGCCCGGGCAAAGTGTCGAGGCTGGCACCACGCTGGTGGTGCTAGAAGCCATGAAGATGGAACACAGCATTCGCGCCGCCGAAGCCGGCGTGGTTAAAGCCCTGTTTTGTGCAGAAGGTGAAATGGTCAAGGAAGGCACTGTTCTGGTCGAACTGGAATAAGCCTGCAGCGGCAATTGATGGATGCATCACTCAAGGGTGATGCACCCTGCCCTGTGATAATAGAATCGGCGGCACATCGCCCAGATCTGGAGAAATTGCATGACCCTGCCCGCCCATGTTCGTTTGGTTGAGGTTGGCCCTCGCGACGGTTTGCAGAACGAGAAGCAGGCCATCGACGTCGACGATAAAGTCCGTCTGGTCGATGATCTCAGCGCCGCTGGCCTGAGCTATATCGAAGTGGGCAGTTTCGTCTCGCCCAAATGGGTGCCGCAAATGGCGGGCAGCGAGACCGTATTTGCGCGCATCAAGCAGCAGGAAAACACCGTTTATGCTGCACTTGCGCCCAATCTGCGAGGCTTTGAATCCGCCGTCGCCGCTGGGGTCAGGGAAGTTGCCGTATTCGCCGCCGCGTCCGAGGCGTTCTCCCAGAAGAACATTAACTGTTCAATTCGCGAAAGCCTCGAGCGCTTTGTACCGGTAATGGACGCGGCTAAAGCTCAGGGTGTGCGCGTTCGCGGTTATGTCTCATGCGTGTTGGGCTGCCCTTATGAAGGCGAGGTTGCCGCAGAACAAGTGGCCTGGGTGAGCAAGGAATTGTTCGACATGGGCTGCTATGAAATCTCGCTGGGCGACACCATTGGCACCGGCACCGCAGGCGCCAGTCGACGGCTGTTCGAGGTGGTTGCGGCGGCGGGCATCGAGCGCAGCAAACTGGCCGGGCACTTCCACGACACTTACGGTCAGGCACTTAGCAATATCTACGCAAGCCTGCTCGAAGGCATCAGTGTTTTCGACAGCTCGGTCGCCGGCCTTGGCGGTTGCCCATACGCCAAAGGCGCTACCGGTAATGTGGCCACTGAAGACGTGCTGTATATGCTCAACGGCCTGGGCATTGATACCGGCATTGATCTCGACTTGCTGATCAAGGCCGGACAGCGCATTTGCGACGTGTTGGGTAAAACCAATGGTTCGCGAGTCGCCAAGGCGCGACTCGGCGCCAGCCACTAACGTTTCGAATAGCCCATCCGCCAGCTGATCAGTTGCGCGGTACTCAGCAACTTCTGCGCCGCCGCACTGTTTTCGTCGGCGTGGAACACGCTGGCCGAGCCGACCATGGTCAAAACCGCAGCAATGCGCCCGCTGGCGTCAAATATCGGGGCCGCCAAGGCATCGATGCCGGGCATCAACAAGCCATGCACCGAGTACAAGCCAGTGGCGCGAATGCGCGTCATTTGTTGCTGATAATCATGGTTGTCTGCGAGCGGATGCTTGGCTGTTGAACGCAACTCGTGCGCCGCCAACTCGCGAGTTTCAGCCGCTGGCAAGTGCGCAGCAAATACCAGCCCGGTGCCGGACGACAACAGCGGCAATACCGAGCCCAGCTTGGTCACCAACGTTACCGAACGATGCGCTTGCTCAAGCAGCACGACCGTGGCGCCGCGATTACCCCAAACCGCCAGAAAACAAGTCTCATTGAATTCATCACGGAGTTCGCTGGCGGGCGCTGCGGCAAGCTTGACCACATCCATGCTGCCCAATGCAGCCAGACCGACATACAACGCCTCACGCCCGAGCGAGTAATGGTTGGTTGCGGCGTCTTGCATGGCAAAACCGCTGGCAATCAATGCCTGCAGATAACGATGAACCTTGCTGGCTGGCATCTGCACATGCTCGGCAAGTGCCGATAACGACGTGCTCGGGCTCAGATCTGCGAGTGCCTTGAGGATGTCGGTGCCGACCTCGGCAGACTGCACTTTTTGTTTCGGCTTTGGGGTTGCAAGCGGCTTATCCATTTAGAACTCAATCAGCAAACAGGGCATCGCGCCCAGTTTACGATCAAACCGCAGCTGATTGAGCAACCAGCAGCAAATTCTCTGATGATGCTGTACTGGCGAGCGATAAAAACCGCAGCGTCAACGCTATAACGCAGACGCAATAGACGCCTATTATACTTTTTGCTCAAACACGCGTGTCGCACAGGGGGTTAACATCGTCTGCTGAAGGGTTTTACTCCCTAATGAACAAATAATAATTAAGGAACATGCATGCTTTCTTCCATAACGTCTTTGAGTGTCAAACTGGTACAGCGTTACCTGCCCTCACCTTTTGTATTCGCCATGCTGCTCACGCTTTTTGTGCTCATCGCCAGCATGATCAGCACCGGCCAGAGCCTGCCAGCGATGGCTAATCACTGGGGGGCAGGCTTCTGGAATCTGCTCACGTTTGCCATGCAAATGGCGCTGATTCTGGTTACCGGTCATGCCCTCGCCAGCGCTCCGCTGATCAACCGCACGCTTGCAGGCCTGGCCCGCGTCGCCAAATCGCCAGGTCAGGCGATTGTATTGGTGACGCTGGTGGCATTGGCCGGCTCATGGATCAACTGGGGTTTTGGCCTGGTGATCGGCGCGGTGTTTGCCCGCGCTCTGGCACGTGAAGTCAAAGGCGTCGACTACCCGCTGCTGGTTGCCTCGGCTTACTCAGGCTTCTTGATCTGGCACGGCGGCCTGTCCGGTTCGATTCCGCTGTCACTCGCCTCGGGCGGTGCGGATCTGTCCCGTATGACCGGCGGCGTGGTGACCGAAGCGATCGGCGTCAATGACACGCTGTTCACCGTCATGAACCTGTCGATCATCGCGCTGCTGGTAATCGGCCTGCCGTTGCTGAACCGTGCCATGCACCCTGCTCAACCCAAAGTCGCCGACCCGAGCTTGCTGCAAGAGCCAGCCAGCGATGCTCTGCCGCGTGAAACACTGGCCCAGCGTATGGATGACAGCCGCATTCTCAACCTGATCATCATCGCGCTGGCTGCAGTGTTCTTCGGTTACTACTTCTTCAACAATGGTTTTGCCCTGAGCCTGAATATCGTCATCGGCCTGTTCCTGTTTATCGGCTTGTGCCTGCACGGCTCACCTGAGCGTTACATGCGCGCGGTACAGGATGGCATTGGCGGTATCAGTGGCATCGTTATCCAGTTCCCGTTCTATGCCGGCATCATGGGCATGATGGTCGGTGCCAACGCCGATGGATTCTCGTTGGGCAAACAAATCACCGATACATTCGTGGCCTGGTCGTCTGCTGACTCGTTCCCGGTTCTGGCCTTTCTCAGTGCCGGTCTGGTGAACGTATTCGTGCCGTCCGGTGGCGGCCAGTGGGCGGTTCAAGGTCCGATCATGCTGCCTGCCGGTCAGGCATTGGGCGTAGCGCCGGTAGTAACGGCCATGGCAATTGCCTGGGGTGATGCATGGACCAACATGATCCAGCCGTTCTGGGCTTTGCCGCTGCTGGGGATTGCCGGCCTCGGTGCGCGTGACATCATGGGTTATTGCTTGCTGATGCTGGTGTACTCGGGCGTGGTCATTTCGGCCTGCCTGTACATTTTCGGCTAATTCTGGCGTTTCCAACACCCGCTGGCGGGCGACTTGATTACAGTCGCCCGCCACGTTCAAGGAGTGAGATGCGATGAATAAAATCTACCCAAGTGCCAAAGCGGCCCTCGACGGGCTGGTTGAAAATGGCATGACCCTGGCGGTCGGCGGTTTTGGCTTATGCGGCATACCGGAAGCACTGATTGGCGCACTGCGTGACACCGGCAAGAACGGCCTCACCGTGATCAGCAACAACGCCGGGGTTGATGGTTTTGGTCTGGGCCAGCTGCTTGAAACACGACAGATCAGCAAGATGATTTCGTCTTACGTGGGCGAGAACAAAGAGTTCGAACGCCAGTTTCTGGCCGGCGAGCTTGAGCTTGAGTTCACTCCGCAAGGCACGCTCGCCGAGAAACTGCGCGCAGGCGGTGCCGGAATCCCGGCTTTTTACACCAAGACCGGTTACGGCACTCTCGTCGCCGAAGGCAAGGAAACCCGCGAATTCGACGGAGAGTGGTTTGTCATGGAACGCGCACTGCGCGCAGACGTCAGTCTGGTCAAAGCGTGGAAAGCCGACAAATCCGGCAACCTGATCTTCAACAAGACGGCACGCAACTTCAATCCGCTGGCGGCTGCGGCTGGCAAAGTCTGCATCGTAGAAGTTGAGGAAATTGTCGAAACCGGCGAGTTGGATGCTGACCAGATTCACTTGCCGGGCATTTATGTCCAGCGCCTGGTGCTCAATGCCAGCCCGGAAAAACGCATCGAACAACGCACAGTACGGAGTGCCTGATCATGGCTTGGACACGTGAACAGATGGCGCAACGCGCCGCGCAGGAACTCAGCGATGGCTTCTACGTCAACCTCGGCATCGGCCTGCCTACGCTTGTGGCCAACTACATTCCGCACGGAATGGATGTGTGGCTGCAGAGCGAAAACGGCCTGATGGGTATTGGCCCATTTCCTACCGATGAAACGGTTGATCCGGACCTGATCAACGCGGGCAAGCAAACCATTACCACCCTGCCCGGCAGCGCCTTTTTTGACAGCGCGGCGAGCTTTGCGATGATTCGCGGTGGCCACATCAACCTGTCGATTCTGGGCGCCATGCAGGTGTCCGAAAAAGGTGATCTGGCCAACTGGATGATCCCAGGCAAAATGGTCAAAGGCATGGGCGGTGCGATGGATCTGGTGGCCGGCGTTAAACGCGTGGTGGTGCTAATGGAGCATACGGCCAAGGGCGGTGCACACAAGATTTTGCATGCCTGCGATTTACCTTTAACCGGCGTTGGCGTGGTTGACCGGATCATCACCGATCTTGCGGTTCTCGACATCACCGAACAAGGTTTGCAGTTGGTAGAGCTGGCCGACGGCGTCAGCCTTGAGGAAGTCAAAGCGGCGACGGGGTGTGCAATCATCGCCGCTTAATCACCGGTCTTAAGCTGCTGGCGAATTATTTCTAAGGCAGCTCAGGTCGTTGTTTTTAAATGTTTATTAATATTTTACTGGGGGCTACTCGGTTGTAATCAAGTACTCAATAGGTTACTTCTAGGAGGTATGCCTAACGAAAAGAGTCTAAAAAGCCCCATGTACGAGATCACACGTATCTTTCGCTACTTAGCCCCGCAGCCTGTGCAATGCAGTGCTGCAAACGGGGCGAAACTGATCAATCTATTGGCCTGTCTGCTGCCATTCAGCACCAGCCCAATGATGTTGCAAGCCAACCTCTCTGCGAGCAAAACAGCCGAAACCAACGGTAAGCGCTCGGTCCCTCCACCTACTTTTTGAATGCTGATGTTCTCGCACTGCCCACAGCGCAAGCTGTTGAGGATTGCGGGCTTAGAACTTTTTTCAGTTTTCAACCTGTAGAGTGAATCTAATGACAATGCGTATCGCAATTATCGGTGCTGGCCCTTCTGGTCTGGCGCAGCTTCGTGCCTTCCAATCCGCCCACACCCAAGGTGCGGCAATGCCTGAAGTAGTCTGCTTCGAGAAGCAGGAAGACTGGGGCGGCATGTGGAATTACACCTGGCGAACCGGTCTCGACCAGCACGGCGAACCCGTGCACGGCAGCATGTACCGCTATCTGTGGTCGAACGGCCCGAAAGAATGCCTGGAGTTCGCCGACTACAGTTTCGATGAACATTTCGACCAGCCAATCTCATCCTATCCGCCGCGCGAAGTTCTGTGGGACTACATCCAGGGCCGCGTCAAGAAAGCCGGTGTGCGCGACTATATTCGCTTCAATACCGCTGTCAAAAATGTCAGCTTCGACGAATCCAGCAAACAATTTACCGTCACCGCACATGACTATGCGCTCGACGAAAACATCTGCCAGCAGTTTGATTATGTAGTGGTTGCCAGCGGGCACTTCTCAACGCCGAATGTGCCGGACTTTGCAGGTTTCGAGCGTTTCGAAGGGCGTATTCTGCATGCTCACGATTTTCGCGAAGCCACTGAGTTCAAGGATAAAGACCTGCTGATTATCGGCAGCAGCTACTCGGCAGAAGACATCGGTTCGCAGTGCTACAAGTACGGTGCACGCTCAATCACCAGCTCTTACCGCACTCAGCCAATGGGCTATAAATGGCCCAAAGGTTGGGAGGAACGTCCGCAACTGAGCAAGGTGGAAGGCGATATGGCCTATTTCATCGACGACTCAAGCAAGCGCGTCGATGCGATAATTCTCTGCACCGGATACCAGCACCATTTCCCTTTCCTGGAAGAGCCTCTGCGCCTCAAAACGGATAACCGTCTATGGCCTTTGAGTCTTTATCAGGGCGTGGTGTGGACAGACAATCCGCAACTGATTTACCTCGGCATGCAGGATCAGTGGTACAGCTTCAACATGTTCGATGCACAAGCGTGGTTTGCCCGCGACTACATGCTGGGGCGCATTGCGCTGCCGAGCAAAGCGGCGATGGAAGCGGACAATGCGAGCTGGCGCGCTCGCGAGGAAAGTCTTGAAACGGCCGAGCAGATGTATCAATTCCAGGGCAGTTACATCAAACATCTGATCGACCAGACCGACTATCCAAGCTTCGACATCGACGCGGTGAACACCATCTTCCTGCAGTGGAAGACCGATAAGAAGCAGGACATCATGGGCTACCGCGATAAGTCCTATCGCTCGGTGATGACCGGAACGCATGCAGTGCCGCACCACACCCGTTGGCTTAAAGCGATGGATGACTCAATGCAAGAGTACCTGCGCGAGACCAACAGCAAGGCCAAGGTCGCCACGCTCTGACGCCGCGATCCATACGATGACTATCATTACCGGCGCCAATTGGCGCCGGTAGACCAAGCGGGCAGTTAAATGCCGTTGCGGCCCGGTGTTTCTGGCGGCGGAGCTTCGGCCTCGATGTCTTCAAGGGTCAGGTCCATGCTCCAGTTTGATACGGACGGGCTGGCCTTCTCGGGCTCCGGTGCTACGGGCTTGTCAGCCTGATTCTCGGGATTGTCGCGATACAGCTTGAGACGCAAACGCACGTTGTTCGCTGAGTCTGCGTTCTTCACCGCTTCTTCTTCGTCGATCACCCCTTCGTGCACCAAATCGATCAGCGCCTGATCGAATGTCTGCATGCCCAGATTGCGCGACTTCTCCATGATTTCTTTAAGTTCGGAGAATTCGTTGCGCTTGATCAAGTCGCGAATAGTCGGCGTGCCCAACATCACCTCAACCGCCGCACGCCGCTTGCCATCGGCTGTCTTAACCAATCGCTGCGAAACAAACGCCTTGAGGTTATTGCCCAGATCGTTAAGCAATTGCGGACGTCGCTCTTCCGGGAAGAAGTTGATAATGCGATCCAGTGCCTGGTTGGCGTTGTTGGCGTGCAGCGTCGAGATTGCCAAGTGGCCGGTATCGGCAAAGGCCAGCGCGTGCTCCATGGTTTCGCGGTCACGGATTTCACCAATCAGGATCACATCCGGAGCCTGACGCAAGGTGTTTTTCAGCGCGGCATGGAAGCTTCGCGTATCCACACCCACTTCACGCTGGTTGATAATCGACTTCTTGTGCCGGTGAACATATTCGACCGGGTCTTCAATGGTGATGATATGGCCGCTGCTGTTGCGGTTACGGTAGTCGATCAACGCTGCCAGCGAGGTTGATTTACCCGAGCCAGTGCCACCAACAAACAGCACCAGACCGCGCTTCTCCATGATGGTGCTGAGCAGCACTTCGGGCAATTTGAGGTCTTCGAACTTGGGAATGTCGAGCTTGATATTACGCGCGACAATCGACACTTCGTTGCGCTGCTTGAATATGTTGATACGAAACCGACCGACTCCGGTCACCGACATCGCCAGGTTCATCTCAAGCTCGCGCTCGAACTCTTCTTTCTGGGTGTCATCCATCACCGAATTGGCAATCTCAGCCACTTCACCGCCCTTCAGCGGTTCACTGCTGAGCGCCTTGAGCACGCCGTTAAATTTGGCACAAGGCGGCGCGCCGGTCGAAAGATACAAATCTGACCCATCCTGACTGGACAGGATTTTCAGCATTGCTTGCAGGTCCATGAGCACATCCACACAACAAAATAGGTAATTTAATGCCGGACACCCCGCCGCCCGGGCGGACATTCGCCAGGCGGGCAAAATGCACCGCTAGATATCAGTAAATCTGCAACTGGCGCTCGAAGAAGTGTAGTCATCCGACGAGCAGTTCATTGGCACTGCGAATACTGGCACAATGCGCGCCAATAACTTGTGAGGAACCGCGCATGGCGAAAGCAATGGCACGGCATATTTTGGTAAAAACCGAGGCTGAAGCGGCGCAGCTGAAGAAACGCATCGCAGCGGGCGAGGCATTCGATGTGTTAGCGCGCAAATACTCGACCTGCCCATCGGGCAAACGCGGCGGCGATCTGGGCGAAGTACGCCCTGGCCAGATGGTCCGCGCGATTGATCAAGTCATCTTCAAAAAGCCAGTTCGCGAAGTGCACGGGCCGATAAAAAGCCAGTTTGGCTATCACTTGGTGCAAGTGTTTTACCGCGAGTAAGCGCGGGAAACGAGCCAGGCCTACTGCAAGTGCAAAGGGTCAGCCGGTTGGTTTTAGGCTTGGGGGATCGTAGTTACATATCAGCCCAGTCGTTGGGGCACTTGCTAATCAGCTCGGCGTCGGTGCCTTTGCTGTAGTCAATGTCGGCGTTTTCGTCGAGGTAAATCACCGTGCGCGGCCAGTTCGGGGTAATGCTTATGCAATGGTAGCGACCGCCTTTGGGTTTCCAATAAAACTCAACGCGATAGCCTGCTTCCCTAACGAGGTCCACAGCCTCAATGGCGTAGCTGCCCGGGGGAAGAATGCCGTCGTATGTACTTTGGTTATCTGCCCAGTGGTAGTCGATCTTCATAGTCGCTTCATCCGAGTAGAAGACGCTCACCCTCGGCATCACCAGGATGCCGTAGCGCGCACAGATGAATACCGCGATAAGCCACATCCACCAGCGCACGCGCCATTTGCGCTTACCTGCACTCATGCGCCTGAATTCCCGCCCCCCAATCCGTGATAGGTACTGCAAGCACTTCGGCCTTGATCATTTCGCCAGTCACGCCGCCTTTCGGGTACTGCTTGGCCAACTTTACGCCGATACCGACTGAGATTCTGTCAGGTGCATCGTCAAAAGCGCGCAAACCTTCGCTTAGATCACCAGACAGTTGAGGGCCGTGACTTTCGCCGGTGCCATCGCGCGCCCATCTAACTGTGTCCGAGCCAATCTGTTCTACCCCTGCTGCATCCAGCAATAACGCTTCCGGCACCCCAGCAATCACGCCGACGTAACCGTAATGTACGTTTGACCATATGTCGTAGTAGTAATCGTATTCGCCCTGTTTTTGCCAAGCACCGCGAAAATTCGCGAACAAATATTTCTTGTGATCCCACACCTGATCCTGCCCGACCTTCCCCATCCAGATCGCCGCGGCTCGGGTCTTTTTGCCCAGCGCGATGCCGAAGAAGTTCGGCGTTGGGCCGAGCTGTAGATACAACGGCAGTTCTCTGTACTCGCGCTGTTTTGCCAGCGGGTCGTAGCTGTTCAACTCCTGCATTTCGAGCACTGCCGGGTCGTGGATATTCTTGTTCATTTCGCCGGCAATGTAAGTCGCCAGCTCGATCATCTGATCAGGGTCGGTACAGGCTTTGGGTGTCGGTGCGTTCGGGTCGACCAGCGCTCCGGCAGCGACCGCCTTGGCGAGCAGGTTCGGGTCGCTGATCAGGTCGGCCATTATCGACTCAGACACGCTGCCGTCCGGGCCGATGGCCCCCATTTTCTGGAAGTCGACGATTGGCCCCATGATCACACCGCCGCCGACATTTTCCGAACCGCTGATGATCATGCCGCCGTGGCTGGTCGGGCTGCCCAAATAGGCCATTGGCCGACCGGTGACCATGATCGTCGGGAAGCCCGCGATGATCACGGCTCCGCACCCACAGGCATCGCCGACTCGCGCCGACCCCATGCCGTTGATTATCACGTTGTCGCTGGCTGAAATTATGGGCGTAGTGCCATGCCCGGGAAGCGGGCAAACATGGCTGTCGCCCTTACGCGCCGAAGGGATCATCTGTGCACCTCATTCTTCCGTGAAAAGGGTGTGACTTAGCTGGCTGCGAAGACTATTAACGAGTGAATGTCCTCACAGAAAATTGCATGCCATTAGCTTGGGGGTAAAGGTGAGATGCCTGTAGGAAAACGCCTAGTGCCCGGCTTTGGGCGCTCTGCGTGAATAACACGTCTCGTCACTGCATGAGTCCCCGGTCGGAAAACTGCATTGTGATAACTGCGCCGTGAACACGACTTGCCGTTCTGCGTTCTTCTACCGGCGGTTTTAGCGCCCGGTCGTCTCTGACGCTGCCTTTGTCATGATGAAACCTGTACAATCCCCGCCTTTTTGCGCATTCGCGCCTCAGCTCCCCAGGATTATCGCTTTGATCTCCACAGCTAACATCACCATGCAGTTCGGCGCAAAGCCGCTGTTCGAGAACGTTTCAGTCAAGTTCGGTAACGGCAATCGTTACGGTCTGATCGGCGCTAACGGCTGCGGCAAGTCGACGTTCATGAAAATCCTCGGCGGTGATCTGGAGCCATCCGCAGGTCAGGTCATGCTGGAGCCGAATGTGCGCATGGGTAAATTGCGTCAGGACCAGTTCGCCTACGAAGACTTCAACGTGATCGACACGGTCATCATGGGCCACGAAGAGCTCTGGCAGGTCAAAGCTGAGCGTGACCGCATCTACTCTTTGCCGGAAATGACCGAAGAAGACGGCATGGCGGTGGCTGAGCTGGAAACCGAGTTTGCCGAGATGGACGGCTACACCGCCGAATCCCGCGCGGGTGAGCTGCTGCTCGGCTTGGGCATTCCGCTGGCACAGCACTTCGGCCCGATGAGCGAAGTCGCGCCGGGCTGGAAATTGCGCGTATTGCTGGCGCAGGCGCTGTTCTCTGATCCGGATCTGTTGCTGCTCGATGAGCCAACCAACCACCTGGACATCAACACCATTCGCTGGCTGGAAAACATTCTCACGGCGCGTAACAGCACCATGATTATCATTTCCCACGACCGTCACTTCCTCAACAGCGTGTGCACGCACATGGCTGACTTGGATTACGGCGAATT
Organism: Pseudomonas marincola; assembly: GCF_900682675.2. Lineage (NCBI taxonomy): Bacteria > Pseudomonadati > Pseudomonadota > Gammaproteobacteria > Pseudomonadales > Pseudomonadaceae > Pseudomonas > Pseudomonas marincola. The sequence continues at coordinate 2,365,623 of NZ_LR215729.2, forward strand.
GCGCCTGTTCCCAGGCAACTATGACGAATACATGACCGCTGCGACCCAGTCGCGCGAGCAGTTGCTGTCGGATAACGCCAAGAAGAAGGCGCAGATTTCCGAGCTGCAGAGTTTCGTCAGCCGCTTCTCGGCTAACGCCTCGAAAGCCAAGCAGGCCACGTCGCGCGCCAAGCAGATCGACAAGATTCAGCTGGCTGAAGTTAAGCCTTCCAGCCGTATCAGCCCGTTCATCCGCTTCGAGCAGACTAAAAAGCTGCACCGTCAGGCGGTGACTGTTGAGCACATGGCCAAGGGTTTCGACGGCAAGACGCTGTTCAAGAATTTCAGTTTCACTGTTGAAGCAGGCGAGCGCGTTGCGATCATCGGCCCCAACGGTATCGGTAAAACCACCCTGCTACGTACCCTGGTCGGTGAGCTGACTCCGGATGCAGGCAGTCTGAAGTGGACCGAAAGCGCAGAGCTTGGCTATTACGCCCAGGATCACGCGCATGACTTCGAAGACGACATGACGTTGTTCGACTGGATGGGCCAGTGGACTCAAGGCGGCGAGCAACTGGTTCGCGGTACTTTGGGCCGTATGCTGTTCTCCAACGACGAGATTCTCAAGTCGGTGAAGGTCATCTCCGGTGGTGAGCAAGGCCGTATGTTGTTCGGCAAGCTGATCCTCAACAAGCCCAACGTGCTGGTGATGGATGAGCCGACCAACCACCTCGACATGGAATCCATCGAGGCGCTCAACCTGGCGCTGGAAAACTACCCAGGCACGCTGATTTTCGTCAGCCATGACCGTGAATTCGTAGGCTCATTGGCCACACGCATCATCGAGCTGTCCGACAGCGGCGTAGTCGACTTCAGCGGCACCTACGATGATTACCTGCGCAGTCAGGGCGTTATCGTTTAAGCAACGCTTAACCGCAGCCTTACAGCAAAACGCCCGATGCATTGCATCGGGCGTTTTGTATTGCGCGGACGAAAAGTCGCCTGTCAAAACACCGAAGTGAAGATTTACTTGCGTTGCCCTTTCCGGCTCAGCCGCCTGTTTACACTGAACCCAGATAATCCATCTTACCCAGCGGCACGCCATTGTGACGGAGAATGTTGTAGGCAGTGGTCACGTGAAAATAGAAGTTGGGCATGGCAAAGAACAGCAGAAATGCCTGACCGGGGAACTGCAGTTCACGATCAGGCACCTTGATCGTGATGGTGCGGGTTTCGCTGCCTTGCATTTGCTCAGGCGTCGCCTGCTGAACGAACGCGATGGTTTTATCGATGCGCGCCTTGAGTTCAGCAAAATTGCTTTCGGTGTCGGCATAACTTGGCACTTCGATTTGCGCCAGGCGCGCCACACAGCCCTTGGCGGCATCGGTCGCAATCTGGATCTGGCGCGCTAGCGGGAACATATCCGGCGCCAGGCGCGCATTCACCAATACCTCGGGCGCGATACCCTTGGCTTCTGCATGTGCCAGCGATTTGTCGAGCAATGCATTGAGGTTGGTCAGCAGACGCACAAACACCGGCACGCTGGCGTCATACATGGATAAAGACATGATAAAAACTCCAAGGCAGTCAAAATGACGGATTCAGATTAGACGACATTTGCCCAGCAATTACAGCCAGCAAGGCAACACACGCACGCTCGAATCTGAGCAAAGCACGCCGCTCTAGACAAAAGGCGTAGTCCGCCAATATTTAGCAGCCAAAGACTCGATAGCTTGCGTATTATTAGCCAAGGATCAATCTGCATCGAGCGCCCCATGAGCCAAGCTGCGCAGCCGACACCTGCGGTCAATCTGCAAATCATCTCTATCGTCACAGTCACGTTTGTCAGTTTCTTGTGCATCGGCTTGCCGCTGGCCGTGCTGCCGCGCTACGTGCTCAACGACTTGGGCTATAGCGCGGTTATAACCGGTATTGTCATCGGTACGCAGTACTTCTCTACCCTGCTTTCGCGGCCAATGTCCGGCAGCCTGGCAGACCGTGCAGGGCCGAAACAGGCGGTTTTGTATGGGCTGATGGGCTGCATTGTCAGCGGTTTGCTGACGCTGCTTTCCACCTCCTTGCAATCAATGCCAGCGCTCAGCCTCGGCCTGTTGCTCGCGGGCCGTGTCGTGTTGGGTGTCGCCCAGGGCCTAGTCGGTACCGGCTCGATAAGCTGGGCCATCGGCCGCTTTGGCAGCGACTACACCGCCAAGGTGATTTCCTTCAATGGCATCGCCTCTTACGGCGGCATCGCCATCGGTGCACCGTTGGGCGTGGCGATGGTTAGCGCGGTGGGCTTGTGGAGTATAGGCGCGTTGACCATGCTGCTTTCAGCTGTGGCCTTGGCGTTTGCCTGGCCCAAACAACCCGCCCCAATCCTCTCCGGAAGCCGCATGCCCTTTGCGCGGGTGTTCTTATCCATCGCACCACACGGCACGGTATTGGCGCTGGGCTCTATTGGCTTCGGTACGCTGGCGACGTTTATTACCCTGTATTACGACAGCCTCGGCTGGGTTGACGCGGAATATTGCCTGACTGCATTCGGCATCGCGTTCATCGTCTCGCGGCTATTGTTTGCCGGGGTCATCAAACGCTTCGGTGGTTATCCGGTTGCCGTTGTCTGTTTGGCAATCGAATTTTTCGGGCTCATGCTGTTGGCGTTCGGCAACGCACCGAGCGTAATGTTGGCCGGTGCTGCGCTGACCGGTTTGGGCTTGTCGCTGGTGTATCCGGCGCTGGGCGTGGAAGCCATCGCCCTGATACCAGCTGCGAGCCGCAGTTCAGCGTTGGGCGCCTACGCGTTATTCTTCGACTTGTCGCTGGGGCTCGCGGGTCCGCTGATGGGTTATGTCGCCGCGCATGCGAATTATTCGACCACCTTTTTGGTGGCGGCGCTGCTGGCTGCAACGGGCACGCTGGCCTGCATCTACCGCGTTTACCGGGCGCGCTATTAACGACTGAATACGAGGCGCCATGATGCCAACCGCCAAAACATCTGCCGCGTTAACGCCAACCGAGATTGCCGAGTTCTGCAAGCAATTACCGGGCGCCCGCGAGGACTTCAAATGGGGCAGCAATCAGGTGTTCTCGGTGGCCGGCAACAAGATGTTTGCGATCATTCACTTTCTCGGTGACGGCCTCGCGTTCAAGGTTGATAGCGACCTGTTCCTCGGTTATGTCGACCGCCCCGGCATCCGCCCCGCACCTTATCTGGCGCGTGCGCACTGGATCAGCATGCAATGCTCGGCACCGGCCATGCAGCGCGATGAGCTATTCGCAGCGCTTACCCGTTCCCATCAACTGGTGGTGCGTAAATTACCCAAGCGTTTGCAACCCGGCCTGTTGCTAGATGAATGATATGCCCACAAGCGACCTTAGATAGACGCCGTCGTACAGCAGATAATCCAGCCAGAAAGCTTGATGAATGGCGATGATGATCCAGAACACCAATTGAAACGACAGCTTGCGGGTTTTGTGGCGGAACACTTGCTGCGCCACTAAAGCGCCAGGCCAGCCGCCGCACAGTTCAACAGCGTGCAGGACATTTTCAGGGGTGCGCCAGCGACCCTTTTGTGCACTGTTCTTATCACTCCAGTATTGATAAAAACTGACCAGACTCAGCATGGTATAGGCGCTGATCAGCCAGATATTGCCGGCCTTCAATGCCTGTAGCGCGCCATAAATCGGCAGGCAGCACAGCGCGACAAATATCAGTAGTTTTAACCCGAGGTGCTGAATCGCTGAATGTGAATGCTGGCGCTTTACGGGTTTTGCCCGTCGCACCGGCTTGCTCGCCGGCCCGCTCACGTCACGCGGCTTTGATTGACCCTGTGCGCGTGGCTTGCGCCGAATTGCTGGCCGATCAATCGCCAGACCGCCCGCGTGGCGCATGTGCTCGGCACGCATACGCCCCTGCGGGTCCAGGCTGGCGACATACATCACCGGATCGCCGGCAACCGGGCGACGGTCGCCGCGCACTGCCGAGATGTGCACAAAAATGGGCTCTTTGCCCTGCAAAGGCTGGATAAAGCCGAATCCCTTGTCATCGTTCCAGCTCTTGATCGACCCGCGTACTTCCATGCTTGATCCTTCGGTTATTGGTTGCGTGCCGCTTTTTGCTGATCATGCGTGAGCTTCAAGTAGGCCTTGGGCGTCGTTGCGAGGTGCGCCGAGAAGCTTTTATAAAACGCCGACAGTGAATTGAAACCGGCTGCAAACGCCAGCTGATCCATACGAATCGCTGCTGGATTATTCTGCGCCTGCAGGGTTTCGAGTTGGTCTAGCAAATGATTGAGACGGGCGTGGTTAACGTAGCGGTAAAAAGTTTGCCCGAGTACTTGATTAAGCAAGTAGGAAATCTGGTTACGGCTGTATCCGCTGCTTTCAGCAACTTGCTGCAGGCTTAGTTCAGGATCGAGATAGGCCTGACGACTCTGAAAATAGCTCTGCAGATCCTGCGCCATTACGCTCAATTGCCGCGCCGACAGCCCCAAACGGCTGGTGGCAGGGCGCGAACCGGCAATTTCCGCCGTGGTGGTGCGGGCGTTAATCAACGATGAGTACTCGTTAACCCGCCAGATCAGCCCGTCACGCACGGTGATCGCTTCACTCGAGCGAAACGAAGCCAGCCCGGCGCTGCCGCGCAATGTCAGCTGATACTGAATGAAGGCGGTGTCGCAATCGCAGCGAATACGGTCACTGTGTTCAAGCGCTTCATTCGGCGCATGCGGCATGCTGGCACGCACGTACTCGCGCAACTCGGCGAGCCGCAGCTGGCGATTCTGGAAGAAGTCGTTGTATTCGATTTCCGGGTGGTACAGCGCCATGATCGCGTCGAGATCCCGGCGCTTCCAACAGAGGTGATACTGGCGCACCACCTCAAGCGTGGCTTCACGTGCCTGCGGGCCATCGTTACTGCGCAGATTCTCCACAGTCGCTCTCCACCCGCCCGGCATTTAGCCTTGCGCCGTGCTCCAGTCGATCCAGCTCAACTGCCAGGTCAGCAGAATCAGCAGGCCAAAACCAATCCGGTACCAGGCAAATACTGCATAGCTGTGGTTGGCGATGAACTTCAGCAGGCCGCGCACAGCGATCATGGCGAAGATGAACGACACCACAAAGCCGAGGGCAAAAACCGGCAGATCTTCAGGCTTGAACAGATCGCGGTATTTGTAGCCGGAATAAACCGCCGCACCCACCATGGTCGGCATCGCCAGGAAGAACGAGAACTCAGTAGCCGCCTTGCGTGACAGGCCGAACAGCAAGCCACCGATAATCGTCGAGGCTGAACGCGAGGTGCCCGGAATCATTGCCAGACACTGCGCACAGCCGATTTTAAGTGCGTCTTGCCAGGTCATCTGTTCAACCGTCTCGGCGTGAACACTGTGCTGACGCTTCTCGGCCCAGAGCATGATCACCCCGCCCACAACCAACGCGGCAGCGACGGTGATCGGGTTGAACAGGTATTCATGAATCAGGTCGGCAAAGGCCACACCGAGAATCACCGCCGGGAAGAACGCCACCAGCAGGTTGACGGTGAAACGCTGGGCTTCACGCTCTTTGGGCAAGCCGACGACAACGTCGATGATCTTGCTGCGAAATTGCCAGACCACCGCCAAAATCGCGCCCAGCTGGATAATGATGTTGAAAGCCATCGCCCGCTCGCCACCGAAATTGATCAGGTCGGCAACGATAATCTGGTGTCCGGTACTCGAAATTGGCAGGAACTCGGTCAGTCCCTCTACTACGCCCAACAGTATTGCCTGAAAGGCAGTCCACAAATCCATCATCACTCCAAATAGTGCGCAGTGGGCGCACGCAAAAGGTTTCGGGCCCGTTTACGTCCTGCCATCGGTCGGTTTGAGCCATTAAAAAGCTGCCGGCGCCTCAGGTTTCGCGCCAGCGGGCCGAGATGCTAACAACAAATAGATATTTTTACTCAGTCAAATTCAGACAACGCGACTGCAGCCAGCTACATACTCCTTTGGTTGTAGGCATCTCGTGAAGAGGCGCGGATTGAGTGAACATAGCCGAACAATAAAAATGCACTGCCACCGGAGTATCCCCCGAATGACTCGCCTACGTAGCATTCCGATCAACCGCCGTTTATGGCTGATTCTGCTCCTCGCCATTCTGATGTTGGCCGGCCTCGGCAGCGCCATGCTTGAGCAGATCCACACGCAGCTTTACGCGGCAAAAAGCGAGAAGACGCGTCATGTGGTCGAGAGCGCCAGCGGCATTTTACGCCATTACCAGGCACTTGAAGCCGATGGCACGCTGACACTTGAACAAGCGCAGCAAGCGGCCAAAGACATGATCCGCGGGCTGCGCTACGACAATCGCGAGTACTTCTGGATCAATGATCAGACGCCGACCATGATCATGCACCCGACCAACAGCAAACTTGAAGGCCAGAACCTCTCGGCCATCAAAGACCCCGACGGGGTCGAGTTGTTCAATGAAATGGTGCGTATCTCGCGCGAAAAAGGCGCCGGACAGGTCGAATACCGCTGGCCAAAGCCTGGCTCTGAGGCGCCTGTCAGCAAGATTTCCTACGTCGAGTTGTTCAAGCCCTGGGGTTGGATTATCGGCTCGGGTGTGTACGTCGATGATGTACAGGCCGAATTCCGCGAACAGGCAATGCGCCTGGTCGGCATTGGCTTCGGCCTCATGGTGGTTATGGCGTTACTGGTGAGCATGATCGTACGCAGCATTTCCGTGCCGCTGGGGCATACCGTTAATGCGATGGCCAACATTGCCAGCGGCGAAGGCGACCTCACCCGCGCACTCGACACCAACGGCAACGATGAACTCACGGCGCTGGCGAAAAACTTTAATGCGTTCACCAGCAAGCTACGCGAAGTCATCAGCCAGTCGCTGGCCTCCGCCAGCCAACTCAACAGCGCGGCCCATTCGCTCGGCGGTGTGGCCGGTGAAGCGCAGCAGCACAGCGAGCAACAATCGCTACAGATGGATCAAGTTGCTACCGCGATCAATCAAGTCACCTATGGCGTGCAGGATGTCGCGAAGAATGCCGAGCATGCCTCCAATGAGGTGCAGGCTGCCGAAGAACAGGCAATTCAGGGCCAGCGCAATATCGATGCAAGCTTGCAGCAGATTGCTGAACTGTCGGGCACCATTGACCAGTCCGTTGAGGTGATTCAGGCGCTGTCCACTGAAAGCGTGCAAATTGGCAGCGTGCTTGAGGTGATCCGCTCGATTGCCGAGCAAACCAACTTGCTCGCGCTCAACGCGGCGATCGAGGCGGCTCGCGCGGGTGAACAAGGCCGTGGCTTTGCGGTGGTCGCCGATGAAGTCCGCTTGCTCGCACAGCGCACGCAAAACTCCACCGCCGAGATTCAGGTGATGATCGAACGGCTGCAAAGCAATTCGGAAGCGGCGGTCAAGGTTATTCATGAGAGCAGCCAGTCGTCTCAGCGAACCGTGGTGCAGGCCAGCCAGGCCGGCGAGAGTCTGACCCTGATCGCGCAATCGCTGCGCAACCTGACCGGGCTCAATACCTCGATTGCCAGCGCTACGCTGCAACAGTCGCACGTTGTTGAAGACATCAACATGAATGTCACCCAGGCCGCAGGTTTGGCGCAGAGCAATGCCAATGCCGCCCAGCAGTCGAGTGCTGCCAGCCAACAACTGGGCGCGCTGGCCGCCGACCTCAACCGCCTGCTCGGCCAATTCCGCGTTTAAGCCCCGCATTCCGGCCTTGGCCTGGGCCGGATGCAAGACGCCAGCGCGTCGAGTCGTTACAATCGCGCGCTGTCGTCCCTTCCCTTTCCGGCTGATTGCTTAATGTCCACTCTAGAAATGTTTGCCGCTGCACTGGGCGCCTGCGCTGTTTGGCTCACGGTTAAACAGAACCGCTGGTGCTGGCCAATCGGGCTGGTCATGGTGCTGCTCTATGCGTGGATCTTTTACGATGCGGCGCTGTATTCGAACATGCTCCTGCAAGGGGTTTATGCCCTGCTGCAGGGTTACGGCTGGTGGCAGTGGAATCATGGCGGCGACAAGCATCAGGGCGTGAGTGTTTCAGCGTTAACCTGGCGCGGCCTGGCTGCAAGCCTTGCTTGCGGCGTGGTTGGCGCGACGGTGTTGGGCTATCTGATGGCAAACTTCACTGATGCGGCAGCGCCTTGGCAAGACGCCACGCTCAGCGCCTTCAGTTTGGTTGCTCAGGTCTGGATGGCGCAAAAACGTGTCGAGTGCTGGCCGCTGTGGGTGCTGCTCGATGTGTTGTTCGTGCTGCTGTTCCTGCAGCAGGAGTTGTACCTCACAGCGGGCTTGTACGCCGTATTCACCGGTTTGGCCCTGAGTGGCTGGCTGACATGGCGACGCGATCAACGCGCGGCAACCGCATGAAAGTCGTCGTGCTTACCGGCCCTGAATCCGCCGGCAAGAGCTGGCTAGCCGAGCATCTGCAAACCCAGTTTGGCGGGATCATCGTCGGCGAGTACGTGCGTTATTTCATCGACACAGAGTTGCGCGATACCTGCTATGCCGATATTGCCACCATCGCCCGCGGCCAGTTGCAGTGGGAAGATGCGGCGCGTGCGCAACAACCTGAATTGCTGATACTCGATACCCACCTGCTCAGCAATATTCTCTGGAGCCAAGCGCTATTTGCCGATGTTCCGGCATGGCTTGAGGAAGAACTGCTCAGTCGAACCTACGACATGCACCTGCTGCTCGACCCCAACGGTGTACCGTGGACGGATGACGGCCAGCGTTGTCAGCCGCAAATTGCCCAGCGTCAGGCGTTCTATGATCAGTGCCATCGGTGGCTTGAGCAACATCAGCAGCCTTTCAAATGCATCGGGGGCGACTGGTTGAACAGACGCGAGCAGGCCAGTGCGATCGTGGCCGCGTTACTCGGTGATTAGTCAATCACTTCGCCGATCCACGCCAGCGCCAGGCACAGGCTGACGACGCCGGTCAGTGGCGTGCGCAGTGTGGTGTACCAGCGCGGCGCCAAACCCAAATTCACGGCGCGCACATCGGCCACATACAAGCCGGCGAATGCCAGCAGTAACACCGGCAAGGCCACTATCAGCGGCATCCCATCGGCAATCGCCAGCCAGCCAAGTAACGGCGGAATGACCGATAGCCCCATCTGGGTTCGCGCATTTTCCTCCGATTCTTCGGCGCGCATGGCCAGCCCCCAGTGAATCGCGCCCATGAAAGCCAGAATGATCGCCGCGTAATCAAGCAAGGCATTGAGCACCAAGGGTCGCCAGCCAACCGGTACAATCAGAAAGCCCAATGCGCCGCTAATAAACGGAATAAGCCCTGCGTAACCAAGCACAATCGCCAACATGGGCGGTTTGGTGCTGTCGTATGGATGCATCGGTCCCTCCTTCGGTGCACAACTGCTCTGTTTGCAAGGTGCCTGACGTCTGTCTGGCCCAGCCTGCTGGCCTGCGGCGCTGTACAGGCCTGATTCCTATAGATAAGCATTGCAAAGATTGGTTCGCACAGGTCTTGAGCTGGTAAAATCTGAACGCAACCCTATTTAATGAGTGAAGTATTGTGGAATTGTTCAAAGAGTTCATTTTCGAAGCAGCGCACCGCTTGCCGCATGTACCCGAAGGCCATAAATGCGGGCGTCTGCACGGCCATTCGTTTCGCGTTGCCGTGTACATCGAAGGTGAAGTGAATCCGCATACCGGCTGGATTCGCGACTTCTCGGAAATCAAAGCGATCTTCAAACCGCTTTACGAGCAACTGGACCACAACTACCTGAACGACATTCCCGGCCTGGAAAACCCCACCAGCGAAGTGCTTTGCCAGTGGATCTGGAAGCAATTGAAACCGCTGCTGCCGGAGCTTTCTCGTATCCGTATCCATGAAACCTGCACCAGTGGCTGCGAATACCGCGGCGACTAAGCCCGCTCCCCCTGCAAAACATACCCGCGTCTGAGCGTAGCGAATGCTGCGCTCGACTGGCCAGCGATTGATCAACGGCTATATTTAATTAACTGCTCAATTAATTAGTTGGTAGTTAATTTTATGGTTTCTCCAACCTCGAATGCGGGTCGGCGCCCTGCCGACACTCAGCTTCAGCGCGAAGATTTACTCATCATCGCCGCCGAAGTCTTTGGCCGTTGCGGCATCAAGGCCAGCAGCCTTCGCTCCATCGCTGTTGAGGCCGGCGTAACACCTGCCCTGTTCAACTACTACTTCGGTAAAAAATCTGCCTTGGTTAGCGCCGTCGCAGAAGAACTGTTGCTGCCAAAATTGATCGAAATAGCCAAGCGCATCGAGCAAGCCGATCAACAGCCTGGCGAATTGGCCAGCGTTTTTGTGCGTGAGGTCAGTGCGATGGTTATCAGCAATCCGTGGGTTCCACCGCTGTGGGTACGCGAAATACTCTGCGAAGGCGGCCTGTTGCGCGAATACATCAGTGGGCGCATGGCCCCAATCCTGCCGCGATTATTGGCTGAGCGTTTTGCCCACGCGCAACAACGCGGAACGCTTAATCCCTCATTAGATCCAAGGCTGTTGGTGGTCTCGCTGATTGGCCTGACACTGCTGCCGTTCGCTGCCGGGCCGATTTGGCGCAACGTATTCGATAACCCGCCGATCAGCCATGAGCAACTCGTTAACCATACCCTTAGTCTGTTGCAACACGGGATGGAGGCCTGACATGCGTCATCGTTCAATTGTTCTGCTCTTTGCGCTAATGCTTCTGGGCTGCGAGCCAGCGCCTCCAGAATTACTCGGCACGCTGGAATGGGATCGCATCACCCTCCCCGCCGAGTTATCAGAACGGATTACCGCCGAGCATGTAAAAGAAGGTGCGCAGGTTGCGGCTGGTGATTTATTGCTAGAGCTGGACCCACGCCGCCAGGATGCGCGCATTGCTCAGGCTCAGGGCGAATTGAGCCAAAACCGCGCCAAACTGGCAGAGCTAGTCAAAGGCGCAAGGGTTGAGAATATTCAAGCCGCAGAAGCCACGCTGGAGCAGAGTCAGGCCAGCAAGCTAGAAGCCGATCGCAACTACGCCCGCCTCGCCACCCTCTACTCACGCAAACAAATTGCCCTCGCCGAACTGGATAAAGCACGCGCTGCACGAGATGAGGCGCAGGCAGCGACACGTAACGCACGGGCCAATCTTGAAGAGCTGACTAACGGCACCCGCATCGAACAAATCCAGCAAGCGCAAGCCGCACAAGCCTCATCTGAAGGCAAGCTACGCGAACTGCAACTGGCGCGTGAACACCTGAGCCTGCAGGCGCCGCGCGCAGGAAGAATAGACGCCTTACCCTACAAAACCGGCGATCAACCGCCTGCTGGTGCGCAATTGGTGGTGATGCTGGTCGGCGATGCGCCCTATGCACGGCTGTTCATCCCGGCAAGCTTGCGCACCCAACTGACAATTGGGGATGAGCTGCAGGTCACGGTGCAAGGCAACAACACAACTTACACCGGCCATGTACGCAGCATAAGCAGCGACCCGAGCTTCACGCCGTATTACGCACTCACTGGTGAAGACGCCAGTCGCCTGATGTATCGCGCGGAAGTCGTACTACAAGGCGTTGAAGCCGCGAAGCTGCCAGCGGGTCTGCCCGTCACAGTCAGGTTGCCTGAACATGAGTGACGGCGAACTGGTTATCAAGGCACGCGGTCTGACTAAACGTTTCGGCGATTTCACTGCCGTCGACAGCCTCGACCTGAGCGTTCAACGTTCTGAGGTATTCGGTTTTCTCGGCCCGAATGGCTGTGGCAAATCTACCACCATCCGCATGCTCTGCGGCCTGCTTCTGCCCAGCGCCGGAGAGATCGAGGTGCTCGGCTACAAGATTCCGCAGGACGCTGAGGCGCTAAAGCGACGTATCGGTTACATGACTCAGAAGTTCTCGCTGTACGAAGATCTCAGCGTGATCGAGAACCTGCAGTTTCTGGCCGCGGTTCAAGGCCTTGGCAAGGCGGCTGCGCGGGCGCGAATAGACGAGTTGCTGCAGCGTTACTGGCTGACGGATATTCACCAGCAATTGGCTGGAACCCTCAGCGGCGGCCAACGTCAGCGATTGGCGTTGGCGGGCGCGGTCCTGCACAAACCCGATCTGTTGCTACTGGACGAGCCTACCAGCGCGGTCGATCCACAGTCGCGCCGCGAATTCTGGGACTCGTTGTTCGAGTTAGCCGATGCGGGCACCACGCTGCTGGTCTCCACCCATTACATGGATGAGGCCGAGCGCTGCATGCGCCTCGGTTTTCTTGATGCAGGCAAACTGGTCGCGACAGGCAGCCCGACAGAGCTGATGGATAATCTGCCAGGACAGGCGCTGATTCTAGACTGCCAACAGCCGCGACAAGTACAAGCCTGCCTGCGCGACTGCCCTGGCGTGTTGGCCACGGCGCAGATCGGCAAGGCGCTGCGCATCCTGATAGACAGCACTGACGCACAAGAGACGGTGCAACAGCACCTCAAACAAGCCAACATCAGCGTGCAGATCCAGCCCACAGAAGCCAACCTTGAGGACGTGTTTGTTTACGTAACTCACAAGCCTGCCGGGGCGGCATCATGAATTTGCGACGTCTGGGCGCCATCATCCTCAAGGAACTCCGCCAGCTGCGCCGTGACCGGTTAACCTTCGTCATGATCGCGGGTGTGCCGTTGCTGCAATTGGTGTTGTTCGGCTACGCGATAAACATGGATGTTCGCGGCATCAATGCAGCCGTGCTCGATCAGGCCAATACGGTCAACTCGCGCGAAATCATTGCCGAGCTGGGCTCAAGCCAGGTGCTCGACTTGCAGTATCACCTGAGCGCCCCGCAAGAGATCGACGCCCTGCTGCGTCAAGGAAAAATCAGCGCCGCGCTGGTGATTCCGAGCGATTTTGAGCAGCGCCGGCAAAGCACAGATCGCCCAGCCTTGCAGTTAGTCGTCGATGGCTCCGATCAATCCATTCAGGCCTCAACCCGCCAGCTCGCCGAGTTCCCATTACCCGGTACTACGCTGCGCACAAGTATCGAGGTGGTTAACTTCTACAATCCCGAGCGCGAGGCTGCCATCAACACAGTGCCGGGATTACTCGGGGTGATTCTGACCATGACCATGGTGATATTTACCGCTGTGGCGTTGGTGCGGGAGCGCGAACATGGCAATCTCGAATTGCTCATTGCCACGCCCGTATCGTCATGGGAATTAACCATCGGCAAGGTAATGCCCTTTATCGGCATTGGCCTGATTCAGGTCAGCGTGATCCTGATCGTCGGCAAGTGGTTGTTTGCTGTGCCGATACGTGGCTCTGTCACTGAACTGTATGTGGCATCACTGCTGTTCATTATCGCCAGCCTCGGCGTCGGCATCTTCATTTCAACGATCACCAGCACCCAGTTTCAGGCCATGCAAATGGCCTTCTTCTCCTTCTTGCCGCAAATACTGCTGTCCGGTTTCATGTTCCCGTTTGCAGGCATGCCCAAGGCGGCGCAATGGATTGCCGAGCTGATGCCCCTCACGCACTATTTGCGCTTAACCCGCGGCATCATGCTAAGAGCGGCCAGTTTCGCTGATCTGTGGAGTGAGCTGCTGATCCTGATGGTATTTTGCGTCGTCCTTTTAGGCTCCGCCACAGCAAGAATAAACAAGCGACTCGACTGACAGGCCAACAGCAGAATGTAGGTTGAGCCTGCACGGGACCTAACGTGCGCCCATTTCTGCACTGATTACTGTAGTCATGCAGCTTTAGAGCAAAGCTACGTTCCGAATTTGATCCACAGACGCATAGATGCTATTTTTAGCTCTACAGAGTCAATCGAGGTGCTAACCATGACCGTAGCCATGCAAGCTCAGGCGCTTTCTAAAAGCCAGTGCACTGCCGGCCTCAGAGCGGCGCTGCGCATTCTCGACAAGTGGAATGCAACCGGCGAGCAGGTCTGCAAAATCTTGCGTATTTCACGCAGTACCTACACCCGCGCCGGACAGCAGGACGCAGACTGGGCAGTCAGCCTTGATGCTGATCAGATGCATCGCATCAGTTTTGTGCTGAATATCCACTCGGCGCTGCGCCTGATATTCGACAACCCTGAGAATCTTTACGGTTTCGCCTCAATGGAGAACCACAATGCGTTCTTCAACGGCCGTTCACCGTTAGCTGTCATGGCCCAAGGTGACATGATTTCGCTGTACGAGACCTTCCGCCGCATCGATGCGTTGCGCGGTGCACAGTGGTAACGCTGGCCTCGCTGCCACTGACTAAAGGTGAGAGTCTGCAGGCATACCGCCTGGTCAATTCCAAGTTTCCACCCATTGGCTTGTTTGACGATGTAGCCGATGCAGAAGACTTCGATGCGCTGTATCAGATTCAGACGCTCAGCAATCCGCGCCTGCTCAACGAGATTGGCCAGCTTGAGCTGATAGCCCGCGACCAGATACCGTTCGGCATTCCCGGCTGCTCCTACGCAACAGCGCCCTTCACCCATTTGAATCCGGCCGGTTCGCGCTTCAGCAATGGCAGCTTCGGCGTCCTCTACCTTGCCGATAACATGGACACCGCAATCGCCGAAGTCCGCTACCACCAGGAGCGCTATTGGTCGAACGTGCCCAACCTGAATTACGAGCGCTTCGTGTTCAGAGGACTGACCTGTAATTTCAGCGATGCCGGCATGCGGGACGCCTCAACAGTGCCACTCACAGACCCCATCTACGCCCCCGATGACTATACCCACGCCAACCAACTGGGCAACGAAGCAAAACGCGCCGCCTGCCCGGGCCTGCGCTACAACTCGGTGCGTGCCCCGGGGCAAATCTGCTGGGCACTGACTACCCCACGCCCCGTTACTTCCATCATCCAGGCCGCTCACTACGAAATGATCTGGAGCGACAAAATCATCAGCGTTAATCAGGTTACATCGCTGGTTGTGGGCTAGTGCGTGCGCTTTGAAAAAATGGAGAGTGACTGTCAGCTGTTTTACGAGCCATCGAAGCGCATGGCTTTAACAGAGGGACAGTTAAGCTGCTGAAGCTAACGCTCAGACTGCACATCTCGCAGTTGCAGTGCATCAACCAAACCCGCTGCGATGGCCATACCCACCAAATCAGAAAGCGTTTGCGCCTGCATGCGCTTCATCACCCGCGAGCGATAGAGATCGATGGTTTTGACACTGATATCCAGCTGCTCGGCCATCTCGCGATTTGTGTAGCCACGTACTAACGGCAGCAATACATCACGCTCACGCGGGGTCAGACTGGCTATGCGCGCCTCCACCGCCTGCAAGCGTGGGTCAACCTGTGCCCTCGCGGGGGCACGGCTCAAGGCCTGCTGGACGCTATCGAGCAGCAACTGTTCGTTATAAGGCTTTTCGATAAAGTCCACGGCACCGGCACGGAAGGCACGCACCACGATGGGCACATCGGCATGCCCACTGACGAAGATGACTGGCATCTGGATGCCGCGCGCGAGCATGCTGTCCTGCACATTGAGCCCGCCCATGCCCGGCATTCGCACATCCAACAGCACACAGCCTCGGCTCTGTTCATCACAGGCATCGAGAAACGCCTGCCCACTGGTAAACGGCAATGCCTTGAGTCCCACCGACTCTAGCAGCCAAACGGTTGAGTCGAGCATGCCCTGGTCATCGTCGACCACATAAACCTGGTGTTGCATTTGCAGGCTCATGCCCTGCTCCTTTTATTGTTATGCATCCACTGTGTTGCAATTAATATCCAGCAAGACGTTCAGCGTCCTCACCACGCAGTAGCGGCAGGCGACACTCTAGGCACAAGCCGCCGGCCATTGCGGGATGCGCCTCCAGCGCCCCGCCGATCCCCTCGATGATACTGCGACTCATCGACAAGCCCAGCCCCAGCCCTTCGGCCTTGCTAGTGTAAAATGGGGTGAATATATGCTCCAGTTCGGCCTGCGCCACACCCGGCCCCTGATCCGTCACACGTACACAGAGCTGCCCATTTTGCTCGGCGGCGCAGAGTTCGATACGCGAAGATTGGCCGGGGTGGGCCTCACGGTTGGCGTCAATCGCATTGCGCAGCAGGTTGAGCAGCACCTGCTCCAGCAAAATCCGGTCGGCATACACCGGCGGCAGATTGTCCGCCAATTGCTCATCAATGGTCACCTGCCAATTACTCGCCTCCCATTGGCACAAACGTACCGCCTCGCGCGCCACGCTAGCAACATCCAGCGCTTGGGTACGCCGCTGCCCCTTGCGCAGAAAAGCTCGCAAGCGCTTGATTACTTCCGAGGCGTGGTTAGCGTGCTCATTGATCCGCTCCAGACCTTGAGCGACCTTACCTGCCGCCTCGGGGTTATCGCCCAGCGCCTTGAGATAGCGCTGGCTGGCGCTGGCATAGTTGACCACCGCTGCCAGCGGTTGATTGATTTCATGGGCAATACCGGATGCCAGCTCGCCGAGGGTAACCAGCCGCGCGGTGTGCGCCAGCTCATCCTGATGCCGGCGCTCCTCGGCTTCGCGCAGTTCGCGTTCAGTCATGTCGCGCGCCACCAGCGAGTAATAATGCTCGCCATCACGACCCCGATGCGCCAACAACACCAACGACACCAGCAACGGTGCAGGCTCACCCAGCGGCAGCAGCCGTACCTCTGCGCTCCACACTCCGGCGGCATCGGCCGCCGCCCAGCCTTCGCTTTGCAACTGCTGAAAATCGCCGGGTGCCAACAGCCGCTCAAGCGGCGGTAACGGCTGCTGATCCTCGATATTCAAAGCATGTCGAGCAGACGGATTAAGGTGCGCCAGGTGCCCACCCGGGTCGATAAACAGTACAAGGTCTGTATTGGCTTCGACCACTTCAGCCAGGCGGCGCTTGTTTTCTTCAGCCAGCACCCGCGCAGTAATATCCCGCGACACGCTGACCACCTCGACTACCGCGCCGGTATAGGTTTCGCGGATCGCGCGGCTGGCAGTTTCAAACCACAGGTAGTCGCCGTCACGATGGCGAATGCGATAAGTCATGGTGTGATAGCCGTCTTGCTCCAGGGCTTCACGAGTGCTGCCAAACAGGTTCTGCTGGTCTTGCTCATGGAACAGCGCCTGCACCAAGGTCCCGCGCAGCTCTTCCGGCCAGTAACCGAGCAGCGTCCAACTGGCCGGCGAGGCATCGAGAAAACAGCCATCTGGGGTGTGCCGGGAAATCAGGTCAGTGGTGTTTTCGGTGATCAGCCGGTACGGGCGGCTGGCCTTGGCCGCTTCACGTTCGGCCTGCGCTTGGGCAGTAGCCGGTCGGCAACGCGCCAGTACTTGCTGCTCAGCAGCATCGGGCATAAAGGTCCACATCAGCACCTGGCCATTATATTGTGCTTCAACCGCCTCAATCGCGCGGTCCTGCTGCAGGCATGCGCGCACCAAATGCGCAGCGTTGACCGGTAACAAATCTGCCAGCGCTGCCAGCGGGAGTTCGCCCATCAGCGTCTGCATAGCCGCATTCAGCTGCAGCGGCAGCGCCTCGATATCCAGCAGCAAACTGGGCTGCGGGTCACTGCCGAGCAGCAGGCTGCCACGCGCTTGCTGCGGCAGCGTGGCGAGCAGCGCCAAGAGTAATTGATGCACCAAACCAAGCCAGTCGCTCCCGGCGTGCTCATGCAATTCAATCAGCAGCAAACCTGGCTGCCCTTCATCCAGCTCCAGAGCGAGCGCCTGTCCATGATTGAGCCCAGCACGCCGCACCCGGCCTGAGAGCCAGCACGACAATTGACGTAATGCGGCCAGGTCCAGCCGAGGCTCTTGTTGCAGGCGCTCAAACAACAGCTGATCACTGGCCTGCAGCGGGTCACCAATGCCTGGTGGCAGATGCGGTGCATTGCCTTCATGGCTGTAGATTGCCGTGCTGGCCTGCCACCGCAAAAAAAACGCTTGCCGTACTTCCGGGCAGGCATGCAGGGCACGCAGCAACGCGTCGGCGCGCACCGCCAGCGGCAGGCACTCACGCTGCATACGCAACCAGCTGTTCAGCTGCACGGAAATTTCATTCATTTTGTTTCATTCCTTATCAATCGCACACGCCGCGAGCCGGCGCAGTATCATGGCGGCGACCTGAAAGCGCAAAGCGACCAAGGGTGAATTGCCTCGAAATTATATAGTAATAATACCATATGACTATGGTTTAACTTCCATATAAATACAAATAGATATATAAATAGACCCAGAACAATACCGGGCCTATGCGTAAGACTACCCGCACAATGGCCCGAGCATCCAATCTGCTATGGGTACTTGCATGTCGATCTATGAACAGGGCCTTGAGCCTGCCGCTGTCAACCATATCGCCCTCTCTCCTCTGAGCTTTATCGAGCGTACCGCCAGTGTTTACCCGCACTACCCGGCCGTTGTGCATGGTTCAATTCGTCGTGACTGGGCCGAGACATACGCGCGCTGCCGGCGTCTGGCTTCGGCACTGGCCGGCCGCGGCATCGGTAAAGGCGACACGGTGGCGGTAATGCTGCCGAACATTCCACAGATGCTCGAGGCGCATTTCGGCGTGCCGATGATCGGCGCAGTGCTTAATACTCTCAACGTGCGCCTGGATGCCGAAGCCATCGCCTTTATGTTGCAGCACGGCGAAGCCAAGGTACTGATCACCGACCGCGAGTTTCATGATGTAGTCCACGCCGCCATCGGCATGCTCGATCATCCGCCACTGGTGATCGACGTGGATGATCCCGAATACGGCGAAGGCCAAGCAGTCAGCGAGCTCGACTACGAGGCATTTCTGGCCGAAGGCGATCCACAATTTGCCTGGCAGTGGCCGGCAGACGAATGGCAGGCGATTAGCCTCAACTACACATCCGGCACCACTGGCAACCCCAAGGGCGTGGTTTACCACCACCGTGGCGCCTACCTGAACTCGCTGGGCAACCAGATGACATGGGCCATGGGCAACCATCCGGTGTACCTCTGGACCCTGCCGATGTTCCACTGCAATGGTTGGTGCTACCCCTGGACTATTACCGCATTGGCGGGTGTGCATGTATTCCTGCGCCGTGTTGACCCGGCGAAGATTCTCACCCTGATTCGCAGCGAGCAGGTCACCCACATGTGTGGTGCGCCGATTGTGCTCAATGCATTGGTCAACATGCCCGCCGAAGCCAAAGCGGCCATCGACCATCCGGTCAAGGCCATGGTGGCCGGGGCAGCGCCACCCGCCAAGGTGATTGGCGCGGTTGAGGAAATGGGCATCCACGTCACCCACGTCTACGGCCTCACCGAGGTATACGGCCCAGTAACCCTGTGCGCCTGGCATGCCGAATGGGACGCCTTACCGCTGGACGAGCGCGCGGTACTCAAATCCCGTCAGGGCGTGCGCTATCCCACCCTGGAAGGGGTGATGGTGGCCGACCCGAAAACCCTGGAGTCGACCCCGCGCGATGGCGAAACCATTGGCGAAATATTCATGCGCGGCAATACCGTGATGAAGGGCTATCTGAAAAACCCGAGCGCCACCGCCGAAGCCTTTGCCGGCGACTGGTTTCATACCGGCGATCTGGCCGTGTGTCACCCGGACGGTTATGTGGAGATCAAGGATCGCCTGAAAGACATCATCATTTCCGGCGGCGAGAATATCTCCACCATCGAGGTGGAAGGCGTGCTTTACCGTCATCCCGGCGTGCTCGAAGCCGCCGTAGTCGCGCGCCCGGATGAGAAATGGGGCGAGACGCCCTGCGCCTTTATCACCCTCAAGGCCGAACAACAGCAGGTCAGTGAGGCGGATATCGTCAGCTTCTGCCGCGAACACTTGGCAGGCTTCAAAGTGCCAAAAACCGTGGTCTTCACCCAACTACCGAAGACCAGCACCGGCAAGATCCAGAAATTCGTTCTGCGCGATATGGCCAAGGCCCTCTAACGACGCCACGCCGTTAAACCGTTCACTGCGCTACCAATTGGGTGGCGTAGGAATGCGTTAGCAACAACCGTTTTCACAACAACAAAAATCCGGCCACCGGCCGACGGAGAGCTTCAATGCAAGTGTTTAAACGCCGCGACGGGGATGAGCAGCCCCATTGGCCGATCGGCCCGTTCAAAGTACGCCTGCCCTTTGTCCACTACCGCTGGGAAACCGCGGAGATGCTCCAGGCGCTGATCATGTTCGTGGTCAGCCTGGCGATGATCCCGCTGCTGGAAAAGTACCTCGGTCTGCCTTACGACGTGGCGCTGGCTTATGTTGTGGTGTGTGGTGTTGGTTTTATGCTGCCAGCGCTGCTCGGTGTGCCCTTTGTGCCCGGCTGGATCACACCCGGCATTCCGGTTGTATTGCTGTTTCTCGGCAATTTCAAACCCGGCCCTGGGGCGATTCAGGCACTGTTTGCCCTGCAATTTCTGGTCTTCGTGATATTCCTGTTCCTCGGCGTCACACGTCTGGGTAGCACCTTGGTCCGGCTTATTCCCAACTCGATGAAAGGCGGCATCATCATCGGGGCCGGGATCGCCGCGCTGATGGGTGAAATTTCCGCTGGCGGGCGCCTGGCCAATACACCTATTTCTCTGGTGCTGGGCAGCCTGATCTGCCTGTACCTGATGTTCTCGGTATCCTTTAAAGGCCTCACTGAACGTGTGCCGCTGGCGCGTAAAATCGTCAACTACGGCATGGTGCCGGGGATGTTGATCGCAATTATCATCGGCATTGCCGTGGGTGAATATGAGATGCCCGACGTGAAGTTCGGCATCACCGCGCCGGCCTTCGGCGAGATGTGGAGTTACCTGCCGTTTAGCGTCGGCTTCCCAGGACTGGATGTGTTCCTGTTGGCCGTGCCTACAGCCGTTATCGCCTACGTAATCGCCTTTGGCGACATCATCGTCGGCCAGTCACTGATGCAGCGCGCCGATGAACTACGCCCCGACGAAGTGATCGAGAACAACATCGATCGCGTGCATCTGGTAACCGCTCTGCGCAACGCGCTGCATGCCTTCTTCGCGCCGTATCCCGGCCTGGCCGGGCCAATTTGGACGGCCGTCGCCGCAACCATGGCCGAGCGCTACAAGTACGGCCGCAAAGCCATGGACTCAATCTACAGCGGCGGTGGCACCTTTTGGATCACTGGTTTTATCGCCCTGTTTGCCCTGCCGTTGGTGAGCTTTTTCCAGCCGGTACTGCCGGTTGCCCTGTCGCTGACGCTGATCCTTACCGGCTATATCTGCCTGATGGTGGGGTTCGAGCAACTGAGTAACAACACCGAACGTGGTGTGGCCGGCACTATGGGTGTGGTACTGGCCGTCTACGGCGCAGGCTGGGGCCTGGCTGCAGGTGCCACCCTGTACATTCTGATCGAGCGCACTCACCTGCTCAAATTCACCACTAAAAACACCGTCAAAGGCCCAGCCGAGGCCGAGTGAACGAACATGGTCCGCTGTGCTGCGGGCCGTGTTGTCTATCCCTGCAACGCTCCGGATGCAATGACGTCCGGACGTTTTAATCGCCGCGCGCTGTGCGGCACCTGTGCGAGAAACTGTCGATGCCTGAGTACAACGCCCCGCTGCGCGACCTGCGCTTTGTCCTCCATGAAGTATTCGATGCCCCAAGCTTGTGGGCACGTCTACCGGCCCTGGCCGAAACGGTCGATGCCGATACCGCCGATGCCATTCTTGAAGAAGCCGCCAAGGTCACCGGTGGCCTGATCGCCCCGCTCAACCGCAGTGGTGATGAAGAAGGCGCACAGTGGAGTGCTGGCGATGTAGTCACCCCCACGGGCTTCAAGCAAGCCTACAGCACTTATATCGAAGGCGGTTGGGTGGGGCTTTCCGGCAACCCAGCTTACGGTGGTATGGGCATGCCCAAGATGCTCGCCGTCGCATTTGAAGAGATGCTCTATGCCGCCGGCTCCAGCTTCGCCCTGTATTCGGCGCTGAGTTCAGGAGCCTGCCTGGCCATCGACGCGCATGCCAGCGAAGAGCTGAAAAACACTTACCTGCCGCCAATGTACGAAGGCCGCTGGGCCGGCTCCATGTGCCTGACTGAAGCCCACGCAGGCACCGACCTGGGCATCATCCGCACCAAGGCCGAACCGCAAGCCGATGGCAGCTACCAGATCAGCGGCAGCAAGATCTTCATCACCGGCGGCGAACAGGACCTGACCGAAAACATCATCCACTTGGTGCTGGCCAAGTTGCCTGATGCCCCCGCCGGTGCGCGCGGTATCTCGCTGTTTCTGGTGCCCAAGGTGCTGGTGAATGCCGATGGCAGTTTGGCGGAACGCAACGCGGTGAGCTGTGGCTCGATCGAGCACAAGATGGGTATCAAGGCCTCGGCCACTTGTGTAATGAACTTCGATGGAGCTACTGGCTACCTGATCGGCGAGCCGAATAAAGGCCTGGCGGCGATGTTCACCATGATGAACTATGAGCGCCTGTCCATCGGCATCCAAGGCATTGGCTGCGCCGAGGCCTCTTATCAGGCAGCTCGCGATTACGCCCGCGAGCGCCTGCAAAGCCGTTCCGCCAGCGGCCCGCAAGCCCAAGACAAAGCGGCTGATCCGATCATCGTGCACGCCGATGTGCGGCGCATGCTGCTGACCATGAAGGCCCTCACCGAAGGCGGCCGGGCGTTTGCCTGTTATGTCGGTCAGCAGCTCGACCTCAGCAAATTCAGCGACGACAACCACGAGCGCCAGACAGCCGATAGTCTGGTTGCCTTGCTCACTCCGGTCGCCAAGGCGTTTTTTACCGACACCGGGTTGGACAGCTGCATCCATGGCCAACAGGTATTCGGCGGCCACGGTTACATCCGCGAATGGGGGCAGGAGCAACTGGTGCGTGACGTGCGCATCGCGCAGATCTACGAAGGCACCAACGGCATTCAGGCCCTCGACCTGCTCGGGCGTAAGGTCATCGCCAACGGCGGCGTAGCGCTGCGCCACTTCACCCAGGAGATTCGCCGTTTCGCCGAGCAGCCTAATACGCCATATGCCGCTGCTCTGCTCGATGCTGTTGTGCGCCTGGAGCGGACCAGCAGTTGGCTGCAGGAGCGTGCCGCGGGTAACCCGCACGAAACCGGTGCGGCTTCAGTTGAGTACCTGCACCTGTTCGGCTACACCGCCTACGCATGGATGTGGTCGCGCATGGCCGCCGTAGCTCAAGCCAAGTGCAGCGAAGATGAAGTGTTTTACAGCGCCAAGTTGGCCACCGCCGAGTTCTTCTTCACCCGCCTGCTACCGCGCAGCCTGAGCCTTGAAGCCAGCATTCGCGCAGGCAGCGACGCGCTATACGGCCTGCGTGCCGAGCAATTCTGACGCCAACCCGCCCCAACCGGGCGGGAACCGCGACTACCAGTTGAGCGTTTGCGCGGCTCCCTAATTGGGCGCCGCGTTTTTTCTATTCCAGCCACCGCTTTAGCTACCTAAGACCCCTTGAGGCGGGAATGCTCGCCATAGAGAAGTGTTGGCTGCCCAGCATCACCGTGCCTTTCCCCAGAACTCAAACGCGAAACTACCGTCCTCGTTCTCGAAAGCTACAGCTTCATCGCGACCAGTTGCTCACTAAACTATTGATCGATCAGAGCCGCATAAAGATTTGTTATGTG
Organism: Pseudomonas marincola; assembly: GCF_900682675.2. NCBI lineage: Bacteria > Pseudomonadati > Pseudomonadota > Gammaproteobacteria > Pseudomonadales > Pseudomonadaceae > Pseudomonas > Pseudomonas marincola. Next base: position 2,389,099 of record NZ_LR215729.2, read on the forward strand.
GCATCGATGATGATTTGAAAGTTTACATCTCACCTACAGCTTGAGCCTTAGTTTCATCACCTTGAATATGTCGCACATTTTGTGCTCCATCTTCTTTGGGTGGTATAAAACTCATTGCCCTTTCTGCAAGCGCGGTAATGGTCAAGCTTGGATTTACGCCTAAATTGGATGAAATCGTCGAACCATCGATCACAAATAAATTCTTATAGTTGTGAACACGATGCTGATTATCAATCACACCCGTTTTCGCCGTGTCTCCCATGCAGCAGCCACCCATACAGTGCGCAGTGGTTGGCACATTAAATAAGATTTCACTTATTGAGCTTAAGCCAATCCCATCAGTGGCTTTCGCTACTTTCTCGGTGAAGTTATTTGCTTCAGGAATAAAGGTTGGGATTCGTTTGCTCGAAGATGTCATTTGCTTGCTAAACGGCCAAAACCAAGGTCGCTTCAAACTAAAGTCAATATGTGCATCGACGGTTTGCATCACCAAAAAGATCATCGTCTCATTGGCAAATCGATACGGCATGAGTGCACGCAAGCCTTTAACAGGATTGGTAACGAGTAACTTAGCCACAGCCCCCAACCAGCTCAATGGACGAGTTATACCGGGTTTCCCGCCAGTCAAAGGCGTAAACAAAAACGATATAATATTTGAGCCTGATGGATAGCGTGTTGCCTCAACATGCGTAAATTGATCAATCTGGATCCCAGAGCCAATGGCGATACCTGTTGAGAGATCGAGATCGCTCCCCGGATAACGCACCCCTAACAAAGACTCTGAATTGGTTCGCACTTGCTTACCAAGCTGCTCAGAAAGATTCGGTAACGCGCCGATATCTTTCATCCGGAGTAATAAATCTTGGGTACCCAGCGAAGCAGCAGAAAAAATAACTGACCGCGCCGTGATTTGAGTTTTCTTTCCGAATCGTTTGAATGTTGGACGCAAAGTGAGTCGATAACCTTCTGAACCATCGATAGCACCGGCTATTGGTGAAACATCCAGCACCTTTGTTTCAGCTTTAACTTCCACGCCGAGTTGCTCGGCGAGATAAAGATAGTTTTTATCAAGTGTATTTTTTGAGTCATATTTACAACCCACCATGCAACCGCCGCAAGCATTGCATGATTTACGTTTCGGACCTGCGCCACCAAAATATGGATCGTTATATTCAGCGCCTTGAGGTTTGTCGTCATCCCCAAAAAATACACCAACATTTTCTAATTTAAACGTATCTTCACAACCCCAAACTTTTGCCATTTCATAAAGCTTGTAATCGGCGGGCGCGCGGCGGCGATTTTCTGTCACCCCGAGCATGCGTTTTGCCAGATCATAAAAAGCTGGCATTGTTTTTTGCCAGTCTTCAAGGCCCTTCCATGTGCCCTGTTGCCAAATTTTTTCAGGTGGCACCAATAATGTCTGAGCATAGGTAATCGAACCACCACCGACACCACAACCACTAAGGACCATCACTCTCTTAAAAAGGTTTATTTTAAAAAAACCGCGCAAGCCAACTTGTGGACTCCAAATAAAATCCCAAAACTGCCAACTCGTTTTTGGCAAGTTCTGAGGCGTCCAGCGTCGGCCTTGTTCGATCACTGCAACGCTGTATCCTTTTTCAGCCAGGCGTAATGCAGAAACACTGCCACCAAAGCCGGAGCCAACAATTACGTAATCGAAATCAAACTCACTGCTTTCATTCGCCATAAAAAATCCTTTTATAAATGGTGCCATTACGCGGCCATGATCAAATGCACATCCAGCATTCTATGTTTTGATCATACTGCAGTTCACACGATACTCCCCCATTTTAGTACTCGCCAGAAATAGAGATCAGGCCGTTAGGGGTATTTTCTGTTTTGCGGTGATGCCGCCAAGGCGAGATTTGGCGTTCGTGATTGGATGCCCATTGCATGCACTTAAGCTTCGGTAATGGACTCGAGCAACTAATGCCTCACGCCCCGTGCGGCAGTAGAGTCGACTTAAGCATTTTGCTGTGGGTTTCCCAGCTGGATATGCGTCAAGCGGATGCCATGTTTTCAGCACACACTGCGAGCTAACTGCTGATGTACTCAGGCCCGTTGTCGAACGGATAGCCTGTGGCTTGCCCGCCATCAAGTACCTGATCCAGTACGACTTCCACGCGTTCTGCCAGCAGTGAGCAGCGGGGTAAAGGTGAGGGAAAAATGAGCAAGAGCAAAAACCTTTACCCATAAAAATCCAGTTATCGCTAACTGACTGGATTTTCTGGGATTATATGGTCGGGACGGAGTGATTCGAACACTCGCCCCCTAGCACCCCATGCGCTTTTTTGGTGGATTTCTGTAGATCACCACGGACTCTCATAGACTCACGAATCCTAGCAAATACGGGCCTTACAGGCTATTCTTTCGTCCCATAGCGTCCAATGCTGTCCACCACCAGCCAAGCGATTCGGTGGGGTAAAAGTGGGGTAAAATTCAAGGCAACCGAATTAGGCAAGGGGTAGAAAGTGGCAAGGTTGACGGCGAAGCAGCTAGAGGCACTCACTTCAGCCGATGACGGCAGAATCCTTCGGGAGGACGGCGGGCTGGTTGCCAGGGTTCGCGCAGGCGTCCGTGGTGTAACAGTGCAGTTCCGCTACGAATTCAAACAAGACGGACTGAAACGCGATCAAAGCCTGGGCAGTTGGCCAAAGAAGTCTCTTGCTCAGATTCGTGCCGAACGTGATGAGGTTAGGGCGACGGCCGCAAAAGGAATCGATCCAACCGCTGCTCGCAAAGCTGCCAAGATCGAAGCTCAAGCGGCAGTCGCAGCGACCATCGCCGAAGCCGAACGCCAAGCGGCCGAAAACAAGACGGTGGCAGACCTCTTCGACGAATGGATTCGCGACGGCGTCTCCCGCCAGGATGGCAATGCCGAACTGATCCGCAGCTTCAAGAAAGATGTCCTACCGCTGATTGGCAAGAAACCACTGCGCAACCTGACTGAAAAGGATCTGCTCGCAGTGCTGCGCTCAATCAAAGCCCGTGGCCTAAACCGCACCGTCGTTATCCGCAACAACGACATTGGCCAGATGTTGCGCTGGGGTGAGAAACGCAAACCCTGGCGAGGCCTGATGACTGACGGCAATCCAGCCGACCTTATAGATGTTAGCAAGCTGCTCGATCACGATTATGAAGAACAACGGGACCGCCTTCTCTCCCCCGACGAGATTCGCGAGCTGCGTGACATCCTCGAACGCCTGGAGAGAGACTACGAAGAGCTTCCTGCTGGCCAGAAGTATTCAGGCATTCGCCCGGTCAATACGCGCGTCCAGTGCGCGCTGTGGATCTGCCTGAGCACACTCTGCCGAATCGGCGAGTTGCTTAAGGCCGAATGGCGCTTCGTGGATCTGGAGAAGGGGACTTGGTTCATCCCGGCCGAGGCCACCAAAGGCCATAAAGGCAAGCGCCAGGATCACCATGTGTTCCTGTCAGCTTTTTCCGTTGCGCAGTTTAAACGCCTTAAGAAAGAAACCGGCGATTCGCCGTTCTGCTTCCCCAGCAAGGATGGTCGAAGCAACGTTGATACCAAGACTGTCAGCAAGCTCATCGGAGACCGCCAGTGTCGATTCAAGAACCGCAGCAAGCCACTGGCCGGCCGGCATCATGACGACTCACTGGTACTGAGCAAGGGAACCAAGGGGGAATGGACCCCGCATGACCTGCGCCGAACAGGCGCGACGATGATGCAGGAGCTCGGTATCACGCTGGAAATCATTGATCGCTGCCAGAACCATCTGCTGGGCGGCTCGAAGGTCCGTCGACATTACCTGCACCACGATTACGCCAAGGAAAAAACCGAAGCCTGGCGCTTATTGGGCGAGAAGTTAGAGTCGATTCTTGCCGGGAGCCCGAAAGCTGCTGTCCAGCCTCAGTAGCCAGCTTCTTTTTGATGGCGAAAGGCCAAGACATAGGCGGTGTCATCTGCACGCTCATAGCGGTACAACGCTACGTAACCTGAGTCACCAAATTCGATGATGAGCACACGCAGCTCCGGCAGATCTGGAAATGGACGCCCTACTTCCGGACTTTCCTCCAATCGAGCGAATTGGCGCTCGATTGCCTGTGCAGCACGGCGCGCGACCTGCGGATCTTTGTCTGAGAGGAATCGCCGGCAACGCTCCAAGCCCTTCGCCGCGCCTTCAGTAACAATCAATCGTGGCACTTGGGAAGCTCTACCTCAGTATCTGTTCCCCAGCTACCGAGCCAGGTCCGAGTTTCTTGGCTGGTCAAATGCCGTCCGGTTTCCTGATATGCCGCCCACGATGCCAGGGCTTCCTGCTTGAAGCTCTCACGGGCCTCCTCACGCTCGACGTACTGGGTGATTGCCTCGCGCATGATCCAGTGAGACGAGCGCTGGCGTTGGCTCGCCAACTGCTGAATGCGGCCTTTCAGCTCGTCATCAATTTTGATGGAAGTGGCCATGGTTAGCCCTCTTTATCTAAAGGTATTACCTTTTAATAAGGTAGCAGCAGTCGTGAAAGCTGTCTATCCGATGCTCACAAACAGATCACAATGCTGGAGGTTCGACCGGGTCACTCGCACCGGTATAGCTGAGTCAACTTCAGCATCTTGGTACGAGCGCTTTCATTAAAACCTAAACCAGACGCCCCCCCCGAAAGGGGCAGTTTCAGTCTCGAAACCGGCAATGCGTGAATCTACGCAGTGCAGCGGATACTTCGCTGGCCAACAAGCCGGGAATCATGAACGCTGCTAACACGCTACGCGATTCAAAAATATTTCAGACCTTTATTACCCATGGGAAGACGAGCACGAAAAGCTCGTTTCTACCTCTGGGTATCCTCTTTTGAACAGGAGTCTGAATGATGAGTATTTGCTGTCCTTCCTGCGGTTCTCTTCGAGTTGTAGCGCGCAATCATGGTCGGAAAGTCGGGGGCGCTATTGGTGCCGTTGGCGGCACGGCGAGCGGAGCAGCAGGCGCTATGGCTGGCGCAAAAAGCGGCGCGCTTATAGGTGCTTTCGCTGGCCCCGTGGGTATTACGCTGGGTAGCCTGGCTGGCGCGATTCTGGGCGGCCTGGCAGGTGGAACTGCCGGGGGGCTGGCCGGCGCCAAGATGGGTGAAGAGTTTGACTCTCACGTACTCGACAACTATGAGTGCCATCACTGCGGCACTGCCTTTACACAAAATGAGCGTTGAATTCATCGCGCCGATAAACGAAACGTTATTACGTATACATACGTAGAAGGAGTATTGTAATGGCTCATCTCGTCGAAACCATGGCTTACGCTGGCGCTACCCCGTGGCACGGTCTGGGCAACAACCTGCCGCAGAAGCAGCCCATCGAAGTCTGGCAACGCGAAGCCGGCATGGACTGGCAGATCCTGGAAAGCCCCGTGCATTTCAAGTCGGACGCCATTGGCCATCTGGGCGCGATCCACTCATTCCCGGAACAGAAAGTGCTCTACCGCTCGGACACCAAGGCACCGCTGTCGGTGGTCTCGCAGCGCTATCACACCGTGCAGCCAAAGGATGTCTTGGAGTTTTATCGCGACCTGACCGAGGTCTCCGGCTACGAGCTGGAAACTGCTGGCGTGCTCAAGGGGGGTCGCAAGTTCTGGGCGCTGGCACGCACCGGCCAGGGCGCTGCACTCAAGGGTAACGACCAGGTAAATGGCTACCTACTGTTGGCCACTTCCTGCGACGGCACTCTGGCCACCACGGCAACGCCCACCACCATTCGCGTGGTCTGCAACAACACCCTCACCATCGCCCTGGACGGCACCAGCCGTGCGATCAAGGTGCCGCACAGCACCCGCTTCGATGGTGAGCTGGTGAAGAAGCAGCTTGGTGTCGCCGTCTCGCAATGGGATGAGTTTATGTACCGCATGCGCCACCTGGCTGAACGCAAAGTGCAGTGGCATGAGGCACTGGGCTTCTTCATGAACGTGATGTGTGAGACCAGCCCGACCGGTCCGCTTCCTGAACAGCTGCCGAACGAGCGCGCTCTGCGCAAAGTTCAGGAGCTGTACGAAGGTCGTGGCCGTGGCAGTCAGCTCGACTCGGCACGTGGCACCGCCTGGGGCCTCCTCAATGCCGTCACCGAGTACGTCGATCACGAGCGCCGGGCGCGCAGCACTGAGTATCGCCTCGACTCAGCCTGGTTCGGCCAGGGCGCGCAGATCAAGCAACGCGCCTTGGACGCAGCGCTGCAGCTCGCCGCTTAAGCTGATGCGGCATAAACACAGCCCCTGATCGCCACAAGGGTGATCAGGGGTTCAGCTGCTCTGCGTTAAATGATCGCCCTTACTCAGGCGCTCACCCAATCCTCGACGCGCAAACCCGGTACTCGCTCGAATTCACGAAGATTATTCGTGACCAGAATCAGTCCCTGGGCACGTGCGTGTCCTGCAATCATCTGATCATACGGGCCAATAGGCTTGCCGATACGAGCCAGCTCAGCTCGCAATTGCCCGGAATGAGCCGCTGCCTGAGCGTCGTAAGGCAGTACTTCCAGGCGCGCAGCGAAACCTTCAACGTCCGCCAGATTACGCTCGGGATTAGCGGACTTCTCGGCGCCGTAAATAAGCTCCATCAGGGTGACAGTGCTGATGCTCAGCTGGCCTGAATGGCGCTTGAAGGCTTCCCGCACCTGCTCAGGGCGATTCTTGATCGTGAAAATGCAGATGTTGGTATCAAGCATGTACTTCAGCATCAGAACGCATCCCGCTCTTGATCTGCAGGTTGCTCGCGATCCGCCATGTAGTCAGCGGTCACACCTTCGCCATCGAACCAGACGTCCCAGGCCTCGCCTGCCGGCGTGATGATTCGGGCTCGACCAACTACCACTACATCCACCCGCTTCACATCCTCAGGCAGCGCAACCGCCTTGGGCAAACGCACCGCCTGACTGCGGTTGCTCTGAAAAACTGCACCTTGTTCCATGGAAACCTCCTGGGGATATGCCCTGCGTATAGCCCATTGTGCCAATCAAGCGGGATATGTCAACGGCATATCCCTGACTAGACATCTACCTACCACCATAAACGCCCGGTCAGCCTTGTGCTGGCTGGGCGTTTTTATGCCTGCAGGAGAAACATGATGAAAGCTACTTCATTGAACCGCAGCCCCAGTAAACCCCGCCCAGCCCTACGTTTAATCAGTACCAAAGAACTACCCCGTGAGGACTGGCTGCAGATCCGCAAGCAAGGCATCGGGAGTTCGGATGCTGCAGCTGCAGTCGGTCTGAACCCCTACAAATCGCAGCTGGAACTCTGGATGGAGAAGACCGGTCGTGATGCTGGCCTGCCCAAGGCCGACCCACAGGATGAGGAAAGCCCGATGTATTGGGGCAACGTGCTGGAGCCCATCGTGGCCTGGCACTACAGCAAGCGCACAAAGAACAAGGTTCGGCGCATCAACGCCGTGCTGCAGCACCCGGATCCGGAGCTGCCCTGGATGCTGGCCAACATCGACCGCGAGGTGATCGGGACCGACGATGTACAGATACTCGAATGCAAGACAGCCGGCATAAATGGCGCACGTTTCTGGAAGGAAGGCGTTCCCGAGTATGTGCAGCTTCAGGTTATGCACCAGCTCGCCGTCACCGGCAAGCAGGCGGCGGATGTGGCGGTACTGCTGGGTGGTCAGACACTGGAGATCCACCGCATCGAGCGGGATGAGCAGATGATCGCTCGCCTGATCGAGCTGGAGCGCCAGTTCTGGCACTACGTGGAGACTGATACGCCGCCACCGGCTGATGGCACCGCTTCGGCAGAGTCAGCACTGCGCTGCCTCTACCCGGAGGACAACGGCCAAGTCGTCGACTTCACCCAGCATGCCGGGCTCAGCGCGGCTTACGTCGAGCTGAGGGCAGTTCGTCAGTCGATTGCCGACAAGGAAAAACGCGAGGCTGAGCTAAAGCAGATGCTGCAGCAGGCCATGGGCGATGCCAGCAGAGCGGAGTTTTCCAGCGGCTATGTCAGCTGGCGCAAAGCCAAGGACAGCATCGGCCTCGATGTCGCTCAACTGCTCAAGGACAAGCCGCACCTGCAGGCCAAGTACCCACTGCTGAAGCCGGGTGCACGACGCTTCCTGGTCGGCTGAAACCAACCTCATTCATCCCTTCCCTCCCCTTGGCCAGTCCATGCAGTTCGCGCTGCGTGGCTGGCCTTTTTTCATTTCAAGGAGACTCACCATGCTCAAAGGTCTGGCTATCACCCCGCCGGTACTCGGGCGGATTTCCATCGGCAAGGTCATCGAGAAAAACGGCAAACGGCTGCCGGAAAAGGATGACCAGTTCACCATCACTTCCCAGGTGCAAGGCAAGGACGGCTGGCTGCTGCACCCATTCAATGAAGAGCTACGCCAGGGCAAGGACGACAAGCTCCGCAGCATTCCGGTACGACTGCTGTTCAACGAGCCGGAGCTGAATTTCCGAGCCGACTACACGCTGTTCGACCGGCAATCGGGCCGACCTGTTTGCGTCGGCAATGGCGAGACCTGCAAGCGGGTTACCCAGGACGGCATGCAGTCGTTGCCTTGTCCTTCACCGGATGCCTGCCCGCTGGCAAAAGGCGGTGCCTGCAAGCCCTATGGCCGACTGAATGTGGTCATTGGTGATGAGGATCCGCTGGGCAGCTTTGTGTTTCGCACCACCGGCTTCAACAGCATCCGCACCCTCGCCGCTCGCCTGCATTACTTCCAGGCCATCTCGGGCAACCGCCTGGCCTGCCTGCCACTGGAACTACGTCTGCGTGGCAAGTCGACACGCCAGAGTCATGGCACGCCGATCTTCTACGCCGACCTGACGGTACGCGGTGGCATGGAAATGGCCGAAGCATTGGTGACAGCCAATGAACTCGATTCACGACGTCAGGCTGCAGGCTTCAATCAGGCCGCTTTGGATGAGGCGGCACGACGCGGCTTCGGCAACGGTGCGTTCGAGGACAGCGAGGAGGATGTCGGCGCCATCGTCGATGAGTTCTACCCCGAGGGTGAAGCCACTGCTGTAGCAACAATGTCTCAACTCAACCCCACCAAACCCAGCCTGGCTGAAAAGCTCGATGCACAGGCTGCACGTCAAACCCCACCCACAGACCAAAACCAAGGAGGCCGCCATGCGCCTGCACAAGCTGAAAGCCAGTGACACGACAGGCACCTACCTGGTCGAGTCGCCGGTGACGGAAAACGACATCCTGCTGATGGCCAAGCAACTGGCCAGTCTGCGCCTGCGCAAGGGCCGAGCACTGACTTCCCCCAAGGACGTGTTCTGCCACCTGCAAACATTGCTGGCCAACTATGAGCATGAAGTATTTGCCCTGCTCATGCTCGACAGCCGGCACCGAGTGATCGCATTTGAGGAAGTGTTTCGCGGCACGCTGGATAGCGCCAGCGTCTACCCACGGGAGGTCGTGAAGCTCGCCCTGGAGCACAACGCCGCTGCCCTGATCCTGGTGCACAACCACCCTTCGGGAGACCCTGAGCCCAGCATGGCGGATCGCAATCTCACCACAAAACTGCAGGACGCGCTGAATCTGGTCGGAGTTAGAACGCTCGATCACGTTGTGGTGGGGAACGAAGGCTGCGTGTCACTGGCAGAACTGGGCTACCTGTAAGGAGGTTCCAATGAAACTGCTGTTACGGACTGTTGCCTCGGTATTTATGTTTGCCGGGATCCTGGCAGGCTGCCTGGCGCTATTGCTGCTGGTGATTCTGATGGTGCGTTTTCCGCCATTGCTGATCGCTGTGCTTGTCGCTTGCTGGCTTCTCAGTCGACTACAGAAGTCATCTCAAAAGGTCCTAGAATAAGAAGCTTAACCAGGACGGGTAGCCACGGCTAACCGTCCGCAATCATCCGGCCAACTTTCTTTTTTTGGATTGAACTGCAACCGTAGCTCATAGACCACACCTACAAGTCATCCAGATTGACTGGGAGGGCTGTCTCACTTGATCGAGACTTAGCAATTTCGATCAGCTCAAGGTCTTCTGAAAGCATTTTATTCACCGGTTGCTGAGAAATTCCCCGCCGTAAAAACACACTCTCCTGCTCCAATGCCAAGCCCATTCCTTGCAGAGCATCACACAGCTCGGCCAACTCGCTGGGCATGCCCAACGATCGAAGTCGACTTACCGCATCCTGATAGTTCGCTAAGTTGTCCTGCCAAATCCGTTGATTGCCATACAGCCTCAACCGCTCCTGCCAATGCGGCATTAACCAGAGTTTGCACGTGCCCCCAATGAGCTCATAGAGTCGAGCGAAGTTCTGAAGCCCAATACCATCGTAATCGGGGAAAAGGATTACCTGTGAAGCCCGCGGTCTCTTGGCCAACCAGTACAGCAGCAGGCCGCTCAGCTGTCCGGAGTAGTAGCACAAGGTGCCGCTCGCATCGGCGGGCAGCCAGCTGATATCGTCGAACAGGGCTTGGTTCTCGATCAGCCACAAGGGCGAAGCCGTGTGCCAATCATCGCCGCTCTGCACAGCCAAAGCGGCAGCCCCGCAGGTCTGCGTCAGCTGCGATACATCGAGTAGTTGGCCCTTGCCATCACGCCAGTACTGCCCGTCGTTTACGGCTTTAAGCAGCAGATACTGTACCGAGTGCCGCGCACTACCACTTTTACTGTCACGGTTCCGCGACATATTGAGGGCGCGCTGCGGGATCACACTGGCCGCATTTTCCGTGTGTCCCGGCCTTAGCTGAGCAAGGTGGGCCTGAACCTGTTCTAGGGCGGCAATCTGATACAGACTGCCGCGACCACTAACTGACAACCGCACCGCCAGGGTTCTCCGAGCGAACTCCTCCAGCGCTCCGCGCTGGGCAGCTGTCAGTTGGCTGGCAGCCAGCCTACCGCCAGCAACAAGCAGCTTTTCCAGTGCATCGGCCAGTGAACGGCTCACGCACCAGCCCCCGCCAGGCGCGGCTCCAACTCCTGCCAATTCTTGCGGCTGACGTGATTGTGTCCGCCGTGGCGAGTGATTGGTACGCAGTAACGAACGGTTGCCAGCGGCGCGGGAGAGGCGAAGATAAGCGCAAAACCGAACTCAGCAGCTGTGTCGATCAAGCTCGTCTGGTTTGGCCCATCAAGCGCCAGCGCCTCATCCAAGTAGCAAGCAGCCCGAACCGAATAGCGCTTGTCCTGCATCTGGTGCAGTAGCGCCAGCCCCGTTACCAACTTTGCCATCAGCACCGTGCCGTTGGAGGCAGCGCCATCAATATCAGCAAAGGCCTCAGGTTTCTGGCCCTCTTTACCGACGATGAAGCTCAGACGAAACAGATGCTCAACAGCCAGACCGCCTCGGGCATCACCCTCTCGGATCAGCAGGGCCTTTGCCCGTGTGAGACTCTCATCATCGAGCACACTTCCGTGGTCGAACAGCTCAAAGCTCTGGCCTGAATCCACCTGCTCCGCTGTGCTGATAAGCGCCTCGATCGCCCAGACCAGCTCCCGCTCGTCTTCAGGCTCGATCTTGAATACCGAAAGGTCGGACAACCGACGCCGGCCGATCAGCTGGTTGAATTGGCGCATCTTGGCCTTGAAATCGTTCAGGCTGCCTCGCAATTGCCGCAGGCACGCCGTGACGTTGACCACCGCTGTGCGCGCCTTACGCTCGATGGCCTCGAACTCTTGGGGCAGATGCCGGCCAAACTCGATCATCAGGCGGATCTCTTCGTCAGGATCGTCGGCCGTCTGGAACTTGGTCAAACCATCCGCATGCAGCTCGGCGAGCAACCCACGTACATCAGTTTCAAGGCTCAGCAGCCGGCGGCAGTCCTGCTGATACTCTCGCAGGTGCTCGGCCAACTGCTCAATAGCCAGCTCTGCAGCCCCAACCCACGTGTGATGCGGCAGATCAGCCAGATAGCTGAAGATAGGGTCACCATCACTGCGCCGATCGCGGCCAGTACAGATCTCCCCGTGCTGGCCGTCGAGTTCATCCTGCTGCTTACGTATGCCATCCAGCTGTTCTCGAAGACGCTGCACCTCGGCCTGGACTCCTCTCAGCTTGGCCTCCAAATCAGCCAAGACGCTCCGGCAGTCCAACAGAGATCGCTCGCGCTCAGCTCCGCGCTCGCGCAAGATGGCGAGATCGTCAAAGGCTTCCAGCTCGCGCAGGGCCTGCTGGTAGTCATGCTCTCGTTCAAGCTTGAGTGCCTCAGCGGCCCGAATTTGCTCCGCAGCCTGTAGCTGCTCATCGACCTGAGCCAGCTGGCGCTGAAGGTCAGACAACTCCTGATCGATTTCTTCAGCGCTGCGCTGACGGTGCTGGTCGGGCAGGTCAGCCAACTGCAGATCCAGTCCCGGCAGTTCAAGGCGGCCAGCCTGGCTGAGCCATTTCTCAAGGCTTTGATGCAGTTGCTCGCCGTTGAGACGGAAGCAGCTCTCCGGCAGCGTCATAACCTCCCGTGCGAACAGCCGGTTCAGGGCAGCCAGCTGCTCCGCGTTCAACTCCCGCTGCAGATGCTGATAGAGGTTGCCCGCCAGGCTTGCTCTTTCGCGACTGAGCCGCTGCACGTCCTGCGTAACCCTGTTGCGATCGCGAACAATCTCATTGGGGCTTCGACCCTGTACTCCGGCAACGAGCGCAACCTGGGCCTCGTAGGCTGCACGCGCATGCTCGATGCTACGCTCCAGCGTCTCGCGTCGGTCGATCAGCGTGAACCGGCGCTCCAGTTCAGCCTGCCGCTCACCCTCGCGCTTCAGCGCAGCCTCAGTCTGCAGGCTGCGCTCACGGGCAGCAGACCACTCTACCCGGTCATGTTGCAGCTGCTCTTCGGCTTGCTCGATGCCGGCGCGGGTCTGTTGCAGGTCAGCTGAGCGAGACTGGTAATAGCTCTGCCAGTCCTGCAGCGCCTGATCGATCAGCGGACGGAGGTGAAACAACTTGCCGCGCAACTGCAAGCGCTCCTCATACAGCGTTTCGAGGCGGCCGATCCGTTCCAGCTGCTTTTGGGCAGCTTGGTACTGCTCTCGGTCGGCATTTACATCGGCGAAAGCTTTGTCCCACTCCTGCTTGAAGTCGATGCCCGCGTCCGAAAGATCTCGGTGAAAGATCTGCAACAGGTAGTCCTTCACCTCCTTGGATTGCAGCTTGTCCAAGCGCAGAGTTCGGGTGAGCACCCGTTGGAATACCTCAGCGTGGCGGGCCTGCTCCAGGCGGAAAATTGTGAAGTCACCGTTTTCTCCCCGCCCCCGCCGACTGTTGCCATACACCATGCTGGTGAACTCGCTACCGCTATAGCGTTGGGCGAGCAAGCCGCGAGTGGCTAAATGACTCAGCAGCTGCGGTTGTGCCACCAGACAGCCGTCATCGCGCCGGTAGTCATCGAGGTTCAGTTGGCCACGGTAAGCGAAGTATTCGTAGTCGTTGCTGACACCCTTGCCAACACATCCCAGCACCACACTGCCCGACTCAGGAAGCAGCACCTCCAGCAGGATGTAGGCGCTGTTGTTGGGGAAATAGAAGCGCCGACTGCGTTCTACGTCGTGTGGACCAAAGTCCATCCGCCGCCGGTCGATGATCAGCAAGAACTGCAAGGCATTGATCAGACTGGTCTTGCCTGTATTGTTCGGAGCCACCAACGATACAGACGCATCCAAAGGTAACTCTGCGCGCTCGTAGCCTGCACTGTTAAGCAGCACCAGCCGTTGAAATCCATAATCCATCATGCTGGCTCATCCTCTTCACTGGTCTCGATGGCCTCGCTGACATCAACACCCTCTTCAATCTCGCCGTCCTGCTCCCCGGCCAGCTTCACAAAATGATCTAGATACCGCCAGACGGCAGGCAGTAGCCGCCATCCTCCTGCAGCTGACTCAGCAAACCCATACGCACACGCGCGATCGAGCAGCCCTACGAGCGACTCTTCATCTAACCCCTCAGCCAAGAGCAAGTCATGACCGCGCTCAAGCAACTTTGCCAGCACAGCGCGATCAATGATCCAGTCACCGAATCGGTGCAGGTGCATCCCCTCGTCGGCCTTCAACTCGAACAGCAGCATGAACAACAGAGCCAGCTGGCGTGTGGTGCGGCTGACGTTGCTGCTCGCATTGTCGAAGTGGAACCAGGCAAACCCGCGCCTATCCACGCGCAGTGTGAAGCCAAGACGCCCGAACAGCTCCTGGTACTGCTCCTGCTCTTTTTCAAGCTCAGCCCACAGGGCAGGCTCTGCGATGTGGTTCAGGTGCTTGCCCGCATTGAACAGCTCGAACAGCGGCCCGAGGTTCGGCAAACGCCCCAGATGGAGAGTGGCGGCTTGAGTCATCGTGCGGGTATTCCATGAGGATAGTGAGTCACGCGCAGCAGATTAAGGTCAGTACTGCGCTTCAGGTCGTCCTGCTGGAACTCCCACTCCGGCTCCCTGACAAGCTCGTGGTAAAGGCGAAGGACAGTGGCATCATCTAGGTAGGCGTAGTTCGTCCGAAGCCAGTCAAGCAAGCTAGGCACAGGGCCACTGGCAGCCAGGCGCTCGCGCAGCTCGACACCATCGACGAACTGCAGCTCTGCTACCGACTCAGCTGGAGCTTCATCGGGGAAAGTCTGACTCACAGGCTCATATGCCATGGCCTCAGCCATGATGGTGAGCACCTCATCGCCAACCGTTACCCGCCGGGGACGCTCTGCGCGCCAGACCGGGAAGTCAGGTTGGCGGAATGTGCGCGACAAGCCGCGCTTTCGCACCTGTCCAAGAAGCTGGCTGACGGCAGCAGACAGGCTGTTATGCCGCCTGAGCTCTTCACGCAACGGTAAAAGCGTGTCACTGCACTGCTTAAGCACCTCCCGGCCCAGCCGACGCAGTTCTTTGACCTGGAAGCCGGTCTGACGTACCAGCATACGCAAGGTGTAAAGCGCGCCCTGAACAGCGAGTTTCTCCTGGCAGTAATCAATCTGCCGCTCTGCATCCTCCAGCAAGCGGTAAAAGCTGCCGGACGGGCCGCTGTCCATCATTTCCGCCATTGGCTCGATGTAATCATCATAGGCCTGTAGCACCTGCCGGTAACGCCGCTCGGCCGGCACATGGGCCTCAGTGCTCTTGGCTTTCTCGGCAATTTCGAGAATGGCGTGGCGATCCTGATCCAGCTGCTGGGCAATCTGGCGAAACAACTCAGTAAGCTGGACGGCGGACTGACGCAGCAGATCAAGGTCATTACCCTCGATCGCCTCATTCAAGCGCTCCGTAGCATCGCGAATTCCTTGCACTCGGGCCTGGAGCACTGCAGATAGCCCAAGCTCATGCTCTCTGTTCAGGCCACGGACGAATTCAAGCACCAAGGGATTGAACTGCAGCAGTTCATCCCTTGGAAGGACACGAAGAATTTCGGTGTTGATCAGCGCTCGCAGAACATTCTCACGAGCGTCTCGCGGCATGCTTGGATCCACCTTACTGATCAGCGCCAGCACTTGCTCCGCTTCAAATGCCGGAATCTCTCGAGTGCGCTGTACCAGCCACTCGACCACCGGCCAGTGGCTATAAAGGGCGAATACCAGAGAGCGTGGATTAGCCATGTGCTTAGCTATTCCACAATCGCCTTCAACAACGCATCCCGTGCATCCTGATAAAACTGGATATCGATCTTGGTCGCCATGTCGTCTGACAGGTCATACAGCTGACGCCTCGCCGTAACAGGCATGAGCAGTGCGCTCGCGCCCTTCTCAACCGCAAGCTCAGCGATATTTACTGCGTTGCTGATGGGCTCAATAGAGCCGCCCAAATTGATCTCGCCGACAACGATCAGTCCGCCTTTAACTGATTTTTTCAGCAGGCTGCTGCACATGGCGATCAATGCTGCCATTCCCAGCTTGGAACCTCGTTTTGCAGCATCGAATGCGCGTAGCTGGATGGAGAACTCGTGAGAGCGCGGATCTCGATCGCCAACGAGCTGAACAGACCGTGAATACAGGTTCTGCTCGGCATAACGTACCGACTCCTTGAACGCCGCCGGCGCGGGATTGTTGAGAATCTTCACCCCAGAGCCTGGCCCACCGTTAACTTCGATACGGTACAGACCCGCATTGTCATCAATATCAGCGCCGCCTTCACTGATGGCCCAGATCTGGCCTGGCTCCAACGGATCATCACCAATCTCGTTGTCCGCTCTAAGCTCAGGTGTGGCTACGAACTTCTCGACGCCATCATCACCGATGAAGTAGCTGAAATGTGTATTGCGGAATTCGGCTGCGCCTACCCGCTTCTGCTGCTCTTTTACACGGCGGCGCACTTCAAGGCCCAAACGGGTTGCCCACTCCAGATCCTCGTCGGAGACGGGCATATCCTGGTTGGGGTACATCAGCTTGAGTAGACCAGACACCGTCTTGTTAACAGCGTTGGTATCACGGCCACTGAGCGCGCCGCCCAAGTGAACGCGGTTTTGCATGGCTGACACGCGGCTCTCAAATCTGAGTCGGCTCATGCATTCCGAGAAGAAATCACTAACCAAACCAAAGTGGTCCGTGGTCAGATCCTTGTTCATCTTCGGTACATCCCAGCCCGGGAGGTAACAGTGGATGCGATCCATCCAGGCTGTGTCGTCACGCATCTCAGCTGGCAGCGGGCCAAAGAGGTGGCCAACTCGTTGCTGGTGCTCGACATCCACATCGAAGTTGCCGACAAACACCATGGAGCCATCGGCACGTATGCTCTCCTTGCCGCGGCTGAATTCACCGGACTCCATGTAGCCTTTCATGATGTTGATCCCTTCCTTGGTATCGAAGGAGATCCCGCTAACCTCGTCAAAACAGACCACATCGTACTGGCAGACCAGACCGCGCTGCCCGCTGGCGTTGTTGACGAACATCTTGGCAATGGTCGCCTTGCCGCCCGAAATCAGGTGCGCATAAGGCGATACCTGCTGGAACAGGTGACTCTTACCAGTACCACGAGGCCCCAGCTCGACCATGTTGTAGTTGCGCTCCACGAAGGGCACCATCCGAAGCAGGATGGCATCCTTGGCACGCTGGGTCAGTGCATTGGATTCCAGACCGATGGACCGCACCAGAAAGTCGCGCCACTCATCGCTGCTGAAGTTACTGCGTGCCTCCGCCAGGATATCCAGCACGTTACGCTTGGACATCTGGATTGGTCGCAGCTCCGAGATGCCAAAGGCGTTGCCCTTCTCTTCAGCAATCACACTGTCGTATTCCAGAGTGACCTCGGCATAAAAGCCACCGGTCAACAGCCGCTCATTGTCATCGACAATCTTGTCGGGGATGCGGACCCGATTGAGGTTTAGGCTTGGCAGGCTGGCCAGGTAACCACCCTCTTTTTCCACGAACCGCACGCTGACAATATCGATTAGCTTGGCCGAACCATCCTTGTAGGCCCGAGCTTTGAATAGCTCCTCCTCGCCGGCGCGCACAGTGCGAGAAGCCAGCTGGCGCTGCACAATCTCAAGCCCCTCTTCGATCTCTTGAGGGTCGGTCGAGGCGCAATAGCGGCCAAGCATAAATTCGACCACATAGGTCGGCACCGGAAACTGGCGGGCAAAGGTTCGCACCAGATCCTTTCGGACCAGGTAACCCTCGAAGGCTGCTGCGGCCTTGTGGTCCAGCGTATCCATTTCCACTTATTCGCCTCCTACCAGTGTCGGCTTCTTCGCCAGCACATTGCCTTGATCATCCAGCAGCACCAGCACCGCTGAGCTGCCCTCAAACTGGTCATCTACCAACAAGCTGCATTTGCCGTCTTTAAGCGGCTTGCGTTTGGTGATTTCAGAATCCGGATCAGCCGGGTGAGTCCTCAGCACTGCCAATACGCCCTCAGCCGTGGTTTTAGCCTGAATCTTGCAGGTGAGGCCCAACCAACGAATATCTGACAGCGCCGCGGTCACCGCAGATACGGCCGTGACTGCCTTGGTATTGCGAATCTGAATCACCGGCGTCATGCACTCCTGCAAGCTCAGGCCACCGTGGTCATAGTTTTGACCGGCCTTGAAGCTGCAAACGCCAGGCGCCATGGCGATGCTGACTGCACTATTCCAATACCAGCCCACTTGCTGATAGCCCGAGTCCACAGAATCCTTGATCACCGCACAACGACCCCAGCGCGTTTCGGTCAGGTGCTTGGGCAAGTCGACTTTCGACATCGGCCTTGGCGTCAGTATCCAACCGTGGTCAGTCACAATTCGAATCTTGCGCCAACCCGCAGCGATCAGTTCCTCGGCACGCTCGACGACCTCGTCGAGTAAGGTATCGATGCGTGCAGCGAGCTTCAGGCCCTTAACATGGCCTTCCTTATCAATGTCACCACTTTGCAACCAGGCATTCGAGGCAGGGTCACCTGCCCCCCCCTCTTCCAGATACTGCCAGCCTTTCTCGTTGAGGAACTTGCGTAGATAGTGCGAGGAAAAGTCCTTGTCATCATCCGCGAGGCTCGGCTCAAAATCCCGGTCTGTTAGTCGGCCGGTCAGCCGATCATGCACCGGCGTTACCGCCGCCTTGGCAGTGGCCGTTACCGAAGGCAATGCTGCCCAGTTCGAGTCCAACTGAATTTCACCCAGGCCTTGCAGCTTGGCCGCTAAGCGTTGCGCCGTATCAAAGCGCAGGCCATCAACAAAAAACACCGCCTCGCCGGCCACGGCATACTCCGCCGTAGCTTCATTGACCTGATCAATGCCTGGATAGCCCTTGCTACGCACCAGGCTCTGGAAGTTGCGAGTAACGCCGTCCAGCCAGGGGGTGTAAATCAGATCCAAAAGGCCTTGCACCAGTGCCTGTAGACCAGGTGACAGCGGATAAGCCAATGCGCGTAGTGCATGATCATCTGCACGCCAATAGCTCTCGCGATACTGGCTCGCCATTTCCTCAGGATCTGTGCCAGAGAATGTGTTTGAGGTTGCATTAGCGATCTCGGCCAGATGCTCCAACACCCCTACCAGAGGGGCCATGGCCAGGGCATGCCATACCCAGTTACGACGCTCCGCATGCCGGCTTTCAAGCTGCCCGATGCTCAGGCGCGCCTTGGCCGGATCAAGCTGCAAAAGCCCGTTCAGATCACGTTCAAGCTGCTGCTCTTCACTGGCGTTGATCGAAGGGTAACTAGCACCGCTGGCCGCCAGATCTGCCTGGACCTTCAACAGTAGCTGCGGCAACTGAGGGTAATGCGTGCATGACTCCAAAAAGCGTTGCCAAACGCCCTCCCAGGCACCCTGGCGCTGGCACAGCAGCTCCGCCGCCGTAAGTTCGCCATCCTGCTCTGGGTGGAAGTGATATTCGGTTTCGCAAATACCCACCAAGGCTTGCCACCGAGAAGACTCCCAGCGTTCACGACAGGCCTGGCTGTCGTTCATCCAGCTGAGCAGGTCACGCACAGGGTCGCTGCTGACCAGCTTGTTAAAGTCCGCCGCTTCCAGACGTCGATTGCTCAAGTCATCGCGTGCGCTTTCCAGCACCTCCGGCAGCACCCGCAGCATCACCTGCTGGGTTTTATCATCCTTGGCCACATCCAGACCGGCACCACCGTTGTTGGAGACCAAAAAAGCGTTCACCGTCCAGTCTCGACCGGCATTACTGTAGATCCACCAGCAACCGCGGTACTGCAGCTCAGCTAACGGCTTGAGTGACTCGGGGCACGCTGAAATCGCGCGCAAATCACGGCGCTCATAGCCTGGCAGATAGACAATAGGCGTTCGATCAGCGGGCATCTCAACACCAGGCAAGACACCTTCGACCACACACTTGATCCAGATGGCCGGCCCGGTTTTACGCTCAGGCGCATAGTCACCGAGCACAATCAGCTCTGGCATCGCGGCCTGCAGCAGAGGCAACGCCGACTCCCACTGACGCAACTTGTCGGTCCAGAGGATGACCTTGGGTGCGACTTGAGCATTGGAGTTATAGACGGCGCTGGCGCGGACTTCCTGAGCCAGAAGATCAATAAGTTTCATAGCAATCCCTGGCGATTGGCTTTGCGACAGACGAAGCAGGTTGATGGCTGTACCGGTTCCAAGATCATTACAGCCATTTCTCTATTTAGCCGGCATGGACGCCTTAGTAACCACATCACTTTTATTTACCCCCTGCCACAGCCAGAGCTTCCAGCCGATTAAGCCAGTCATTGAACAAGGCACACTTGTTGCGCATTGCTGCCAGACCTACTTCCAGCGCGGCCAAGGTCCCCATCAATGGCTTCTGGTAACCTGGGATCAGAGCTTTAACTCGTTTGCTTGGAGCGGTATGAGGGCTATTGTTGATATGTTCCGGGCTGTCAAACTGAGCGGCTATCTGAACTAGCTCTGCTTCAAGCTGTTCCAGATCTACCCCCCTGGCAAATGCTTCCGGATCGCTGAACAGCAATGCTTCGAACTCATACATCTGCACAAAGGGAATGAAACGGCGCATGGGCTCTTGTCCGATCAATCGTTCCAGTTCTGACGTCATAGCCTCCTGCACAGCCGTCGCTTTGCTGTGAATATCCGCATTGTCAGCAAGTGTGTCTTTTCCAGGGAATGATTGTGGCAATCCGTAGTAGTCAAAAAACGTCGTGCAATAGGCTTGGCGTTCCCCTAGCAGGCGCTTCTCCACATCTGATTGCAGACGCTCGAATTTGAAATTACCGCCCTTACGACCTGGTTTGCCAACCAGCGCTGGAACTAGATGAACGCCCCGTATTAAAAAAGCCGGCTGGAGCAGTTCGTTAACGAACATCTCCTCGGTCTGACCTTCACAAATAACATGGACGCGAATCACCGTGTCGGCCTCCCGCCCAGGATATTTTTCTGCCACAGCTCACCAATGGTGTAATCCTCCAGCCAGGCTGTGAACTGGCTTTCCTCCAAGCGTTTAAAAACCGACCCGCCATTTTCCCGGTCCACGACTATCAGATCATCGACCTCAAACTCGTTAAGCAGCGCTACTGACTGGGTGGAAACAATAACCTGGGTGCGTGTGGCTGCCGACCGAATCAGCGCCCCCAGCAGTGTTATTGCGTAGGGATGAAGCCCCAGTTCAGGCTCATCGATAATGATGGTGGTCGGCGGGTTGGGCTGCATCAATGCTGTGACAAGACAAATGAAGCGCAGCGAGCCATCAGACAACTGACTTGGCCACAGCGCATAATCACTGCCCTCCTGCTTCCACAGCAAGCGAACCAGTTGCTCCTCGGAAGCGAGGGTGGTCGGCTTCAAAACGAAGTCGTCAAAAAACGGAATGGCGAGACGTACTGTTTTACGGATCTGACTGTAGACAGTTGGCGCCTCGTCCTGCAGCTTCAGCAAAAACGCAGCAAGGTTTGATGCATCCATCCGCAGGAAAGCATTGTCATGCACGGCGCACTGGCTTTTCACCCCCGCCGTATCACTGGTGTCATGGAAGTGATAAACCTTCCAGTTGGAAATCGCGCTGTAGCAATAGCTTGCGACCTTCTTCGAAAAGCCCCGTTCCGTTTCTTTTTTCAAGTTCGATTCAGCATGTCCAGCACCCAGATTCGGACGCGTCACGCCGTGATAAGGACCGTTGAAATACAGCATCTCCGAGGTGAAGATCAGGCCGTCATCCACGGTCGGCTCCAGCGCAATATCATAGCCGTTGTTACCGAAGCGAACAGAGGTTGTCAGCGCGGAGGTTTCCTTGACCCCATAGCTAAGCACCCTGTCTGCACCACCCTGCTTGGCAACCCACACCTGCAAACGCCCCTCGACCAGCTCGGACAGCATACGGAAATAGGAAACAAAATTACTCTTACCGGAACCATTGGCGCCGATCAGGACGTTAAGATTGCGCAACTCCAGGTTCTCCATCTTGCGGATGGATCTAAAGCCAGAGATTGATAGCGTGTGAATTGCGCTCATTGTTTAGCACCCAACATCCTGAATGAATTTGTCCATCTGACACCATAAACGGTTACTTTTCCATCACCTATATAACCTGCACATCTGTTGTTCCGGTAATAAATCTGGCCAACGGAGTGATCAGTTTTTTGACTGGCATGCTGCAGGCGCGGACTTCAGCTTCCAGCCAGCTTCCAACACATCCAGCAGGCTTTTCTGACGTTTCTCCACTACCTCAGGGGTCCACTCCGTAGTATTCAACACCTGAGTTGTCATCACGTAAGATGAAACGCCTTTTCGGCCTCCAAAGTAAGCCGTTTTCTTTTTAGCAAAGTCGAGGTTGCTTGCAGCCGAATTGCGCTGCTGGGTCAAAGGCACCAGGTTGGCAATTTTGTGCACCCATTGCTGTCTGACTTCTTCCGTCGGCCAGCTTTCTTCCCATTCACTGTTTGCTACAACTGTTTGCGGCAGTACGTGTTCGATAGTCAGCACTTTGGCGTCATAGCTAGCAGCTCCATCTGACAAGAAAGAATCCAACCGCAGGATCAGATAGTTTCGACGGCGCGCAGTCAGGTAGTAGATATCTGAATTCAGGACATCCAGCATTTCGCGCTTTTCGCTTTCCGTTAGCTCCACTGTCTTGACCGGGCTATCCAGGGAGTGCGCCCCCATAAGCTCTTCGAGCACGACTGCATAACGAGCGATACGCTGGTTTACATTCTTGGCGCTGATGTGCATGTAGCCTGCCAACCGCTCCAGCTGTTGGAAGAACCACAACACATACTCCGGGGAATCCTTTTGGGTAGACAAAAACTGGATAGCACAGGGCATCCAGTCAGAGTTGTCGATGCGATTCAACCATTTCAACAGAGCGTTCACATCAGCTGCGTTCGCCGTTGAGACGTACTCGCTCTTCTTTGCAATCAGATAGGCTACGGCATAAGGCTCAATAACCTCTGAAATCAGTTGCTCAGAGCTGCTCGATTTCTTTACCACATGCTCATCAAACTCTTCCAACAAGGTGCGCTGTGCCTTAGCTCGCGCGTAGATCATACGGATATGATTGAAAAGCTCAGCGAAACCCGCTCGCCCGGTTTTGACCTCTAGTTCTTCCCATGTATTGGTGTAGTCTTCCTGCTTTTCGGCAACGATATTACCGATCACATCTGACTTGATAATATCGGTCGGCAGCAAATCCAATCCCCGGCTATTCAGCACTGAAAATACCCGGAACGCAGATTTTTTACTGGGCGTGGACACCACAACCAGGAAGCAGCGCTGGATCAGGAAAGCACCAAAGCTGATCAGGCCATCCGTATCATTGGAAAAAGCCGTTAAAAGCCTGTCCCTAAGCAGTCTGGCGTTGCGCTGGATGTTCTGCTGCGGTTCTTCCAGCTGGGCCGATTCGAGGGCCAGCAGCTCGTTGAATTTGAATGCCTGTACATAGTCGGCAAAAAACTGTCTATCTCGATCGCGCAAGCTCAGTCTGGGTTTGGCGCTGATACCCTGAGAAAGCCTGCCAGGCTCGCGGATATAACCTTCGAAATCAGAACGCACCTCACCCTCAAGCAAACTGGTGATCACCGACAACAATATAGTGAGTGTAGTCAGTCGCTGCTGCCCATCGATCACCTCTGAAGCTGGCTTGCCTTCTGCCTTGATCAGCACAATGCTGCCAAGAAAATACGAATCACCCTCCGGCTCCGCCAGATAGAAGCTGTGCAGGTCGTCAAACAGCTCCAAGGCCTGATCGTCAGTCCACGCGTACGGTCTCTGATAAGCTGGAATAACAAAGTCGAAGTCAGAGCTGAAAATTTTTGCCAACGGGTACTCTGCCCCCGTTATTTTGTTGCTCATGCCTTGCTCTCCCTTGCTTTGTGCTTCTCAGCCAAGCTCAAGTGATGGTCATTGATCCGTGCGCCCTCGCCTTCGCCGTACTCCAGGCCCAGGCGGTACCAGGGGGCGGACTCGACATCCTTGCCGCGATCCTTGGTCCACTTGATGTTGGGCGCCCAGCGCAGGATGCCGGCGCCTTTTTTGCTGACATCACGGGCGTAAAGGAATGGCCGGATATTGAGGCGCACGCCATCGTTGAGGTCGGGGTTCCAGCCGATGGGTTGTTCGGCCAGGGGCTTCCAGCGTACGAAAATGTCGTAGGGCTTTTCGCCTTCGAGGATGGCTTCCAGTTCTTTTTTCAGGGCTTCGGCGGCGGCGAGGCGTTCCTGGGCACCGTCTTCGCTGTTGGCCAGGCCCGATTGCTGGGTGCGAATCCAGTCGCCCAGGTAGGTGTAAATCAGGCGTTCCAGGCCGGCTTTGTCGAGCTTGTGGTAGTTGACCAGTACGCTGAAGCCGTCTTTGAGACCGTCCCAGATGTGCCAGATAAAGGGTCGATGCTGGAACAGCTTGCAGTGCTGTTCAAAGAACTTGTCGCGCAGCCACAGGCTGAGGGACTTGCTGCCGACGGCGTCGAGAAGGCGATTTTTCAGCGGGGTGGTCCAGGCGTCGCCATAGGCGGCCTGCAGCAGGGCTTCCAGGCGCTGGTCGGCGGCCTTTTCACCGCGCACTGGTGGCAGGCAAACGATGCCATCGTCATCGACAAAGCCGGCCAGTGCCAGGCAACGCTCGACCCATTCGCGCTGTTCGGCGGCCAGCTCCATTTCCGGGTCCAGCTCTGCCGGCCACTGGTAACCAAGCAGGCGGGCGACCGCGACGTGCAGCACGCTGTCATCGACGCGCAGCTCGCCGTGGGCGGTCCATTTGCTGTTTTCGTCCCAAATTACCGAGCCACAGGGGTGGCCGTGGAAAATCCATTGGGTAGGGTCGTTGGTGTAGGGCTGGGGTAGGCCGTTGGGGTATTGATCCTCGGCGACTTTGGTCCAGATGTTCAGATCAAATGGGAGTTTTTCCACTAGATCACGAGTTATATTCAGCTTCTGGTTAATTGAACGCAGATCCGCATTGAAAGAATCTGACATGCAATAGGAAAAAAATGCTGAAAAGTTAACATCATCGCTTGGAATTAACGTATAGCTATTATCGTCATAGAAATGGCCACAATACATCGCCGCAGGCAATTTGTTCATTTTGGAAAAAATTATACCGCGGTGCCTCCAAGCATCCCTACCTCGAACCCCAAACTCGTATATTTTTTGTTTTTTTATCTCAGAAAGTGACAAACAAACGCCAGACTTCCCAGTGAAGTACTCAGTACCATTTGGAGATGACTCCATCAGCTGCCATTTAGTAGAGGCTAAAGAGATAAGTTCCCAGAAGCTACGTGTAACACGAGCAGTTTGTCCTGGCTTGGAGCCATAGCCGACATAAGCATATTCTCCAATGGCTGGGTGCCTGCTCAACTGGTCAAAAAGCACAGCAGCATCCGGGTTCCCCAGCTGCCTCCCCTGCTCCACACTCTTCACATCATCTGCCAACAACCCCACCGCCTTCTCCGCCGCCGTGCGCGGTTCGGACACATCCACCCCACGAATCCAGCTGCCCTGCTCGCCACTGTGCAGCAGATCCGCCGACTGGCCTGCGGCATTGCCACGACTCAGGTTGATCAGAATGGCTTTGACGACCTCACCGCTGATGGTTTCGAAGGCACTCGGTCCCAGCCGAGCAATCAAATGCCAACTGTCGTTCTGCAACAGCTTTTCGCGGAACTTGCGGTAGCTGGTAAGAAACAGCCAGTTCTGCGGCAACACAATACTGGCGGTACCGCCCTGCACACAGAACTCCAAGCAACGGTCAAGAAACACCGTCGCCAGATCGTTCTTGCCTTCGGGGTACCAGGTTTCGCAGTAATCTTTCAGGGTGTCGTGCTGCTTGCCGCGTGCCAGATAAGGCACGTTGGTGATTACCCAGGTGTATTGGCCTGAAAGTAGTTCAGCGGCCTTGGCCAAACCCTGGGCGACAATACCGGCCTCCAGGCGATTGGTTATGGCGGAGATTTCGCCATCGGCCTGGTTTTGCTGATTGGCCTGATCCTGAGTGAGCGCTTCACCCAGCAGTTGCTGCAATTCGCTCCACTGGGCGATTTGCGCAGCCTTGCTGCGGCGCGGGTTAATCAGACTGCCGAGGACCGGGGCATCCTTAAAGGTTTGGTACATCCAGTCCAGGGCGATGGTGAGGTTCTGCTTGCCCGCCTTGCGGCTGAGCTCTTTCCACTCATCGCGGGCAGCAGCGATGGACAGGCCACTACAGGCCAGGTGCAGCTCCGGCAGGCTGCGGTAACCGCCAGCATCGGGATAGCGCCAGGCTTCCAGGGCGACAGCAAAGGCCGCCAGTTCGACGCAGCGCTGATCCAGTTCCAGGCCATGCAGGTTTTCACTAAGTACCTTATCGATGGCTTGGCGGGCGTTGAGCTGCTCGGCCTGCATGCGCATGGGCACCAGCATCAGGAAGGCAGCAACCAGGAAGTGCCCGGAGCCGCAGCAAGGGTCGAGGGCTTTGAGTTCGCTTAAGCGTTTGGGCCAGGCGTCGAAGGTGCCGGAGGCGGGTCGCCATTGATGGGTCGCCTCGTCTTTAACAAAGCGCAGGTAGCTCAGCGGCACGCCGGGAATGGCGGCTTTGTGGCGTAGCTCTTGTTCGCTGTTAGCGGTTTGCCAGTCGTGGTCGGTGAGTCGCTGGCCTGCCCACCAGGCGCCCAGGCTGTTATCCAGCAGGAAGCTGACCATATAGGGTTCGGTAAACAGCTGGGTGACGGGCGAGAGCTCGTCTGCGCCAATCTTGACCTCGGATTTGTTGACCTCTTCTTTGCGCTTGCTTTGCCAGAACTGGTACACCCAGCCGAGACTGTCCTGGGCCTGGAAGGTTTCTGCAGCCAGGCCGGTGACCAGTTTTTCCAGCTCGCGTTGGTGCTCGGGGGCGAACTCCAGAGCAAAGACTGGCGAGTCGATACGGAAGATCTGCGGCAGCATTTTTGAGGCCAGCACACCAGCCAGCTCCCAGCCACTGTGGCAGCGGCGCTCCAGCTCATCACGCAGGGTGTCCGGGTCTTGTACCAGCTCGCTGCACTCACTCAGGGTCAGCGGTGTGTGCTCGTCGTACATCAGCAGGTGGTTCTGCTCCAGAAAGCGGGCGAACAACATGCGGTGCCAATGCTCGTAGGCAACTTCGGTGATCAGCTTATTCAGGCTTTGCTGGCCGTTGGCCTGTTTGCTGTCACCTAGCTGGCGGCCGTGGGCGCGCAGACGTGTACGCAGCTGGCGTTGCTGGTCATTGAGGTAATCGGCTGCTTTGGCCTCGCCCACGCTCAGGCGAGTCAGCGCCTGGCTGGCGGCCGTTTCGGCAATGTCGCGGGCTCTAACAACGGTCGCTTCCAGCGTACGGCGCAGGGCTTTTTCGAGGGGCTGGCGATGTGTGGCTTGGGTCATCAGAAGGTCACCGGTCCGTCGTTGAGTTTACTGAGAATCTGTTGTTTGACTTCGGCCAGCCAGGCATCGATATCAGCTTCGCTTTCAAAAGTTTTGCGCGGCAAGTTGATGCGCTGCAGCTTGGGTTGCAGCAGTTCTGCGGCTTCCAGGCGAGCGCTGTCGAACTTGCTGGCGAGCGAGTCGGTGCGATCGGTCCACTGCTCCAAACTGACCTCGCTGAGGCTGTCGAGAATCGCCTCGGCATCATTCAGCGTGGGTTGTTCCAGGCTCAGCAGCTTGCGTTTTTCCAAGATGGCGCGTTGTTGCTGATCATTCAGTTGCTGCCAGTGGCTGTCGGCTTGCAGCTGAGCCAGGCAGTCGGCATGGCGATCCAAGTAAGCCTGAACATGGAACTGGATGGCATCGCGCAGTTTGCTGACCAGTCGCTGGATCAAGCCGGTGGCTGGGTTGGGGTCATCCAGCAGGGAGCGATGCTGACTTATGGCATCGGCTTCGGCCTGAATGGGCGCATGGAAGGCTAGGCCACGGCTGGCGTCTAGCAGACTGGTCAGCAACGTCCAATCGCCACGGAGAACTTCAATACGCTTGGCGGTCTCGGCCCAGTCCTTGATGGCCTGCTTGATCGCGTCCTGCTCATCCAGTACCTGCTTGAGTTGGGCATTGCCGGATTGCCGGGCCAGTTCATCAAAGACCTTGGTATCTGGCACTGCTGGGAATGGGGCAGGACCACCGGCGCGCTTGGCCAGCTCACGCCCCTTCTCGGCCAGGAGAGGCAGTTTGTTGGCCTCCTCCCCCGGCTGGCACTCGATACCACTGCTGCTGAGCACGCCGCGGATCTTGATCATGTCCACCGGGCGGATGGTGATGCTTTCCGGACGGAAGCTGGCCTGGGTGATTTGCTTGCGATCAAGGCTGCTGGCGGTTACCGGGTTGTTACGGCTGTCGGTGGCGATCAGGATGCCACTGGAAAGCAACACATAGAGCGCACCGTCAATGGCATCCTGGGGCCAGCCATAGGGCGCGGCCAGGAAGTGCTCGCGGATTTCACTGCCCTTTTTCGAGACACCGATAAAGCGTTTGATCGCGGCACAGACCGGATGCTGTTCGGCATCGCCACTGTAACCAAGTAGCTCGAGGGCGTTCTGGCCACCGTCTTTGCTGGCACGCTCGTAGACCTTGCCCCAGGCGGGGTGGTCGGCCTGGTCGAACTCGCGGTAAAGCCGTACCAGTGACGCCTTAGCGGCGCTTTCGACACGTTCGGTAATGCTGTTGCCGTCCACCTCGTTGCCGCCGGCTTGCAGCACCTGTACGCCTTCGAAAATTTCACGCAGCAGCGCTTGCACCTGCTTCTGAGCATCGCGGTGGCGGGTTTCCATTGCACTGCGGGCATCTTTGCCGGCATCGGTGTTGGGAATGCCTCGTTTGTCGAGGGTGGCCTGGGCGGCGTGCTCGGCGGTAATGGCATTGGTCAGTTCTGAACGGTTACGTGCCGGCACGTAAATGAAGATGGTCGGCTCGCTAGGGTTGCGGCTGCGAGCCTCGGTCATAAAGCTTTTTTCATCAATTGCCCAGCCATCCTGAACCCAGGCATAGATTTTCTCGTTGGCATCCTTCGGCAGTTCCGCATCAAAGCAGGGCAAAACCTGGCGCGGCTCATTGCATTTGCCCTGAGTCAGGCGTACCTGGGCGATCTGGCGGCGCAGCTCCTTGTGCAGCAGATCGACGCGGATGTTTTCTACGCGCTGCAAGTTGCCGCGCAGGTCGGCCTCTTCCTGGCGGAGAGTGTCGTACCACTGGGCGCTTTCCTGCGTTTGCAGGCGGTATTCGGTGCCGGTACTGGTTTGCATGGGCATGACCAGGCCGTCGTCAGCCAGCTCTTGCAGCAGCTTGGGTACCTGGGTGCGGATGGCATCTTTGCCCTGGTTGAGGTCATCAATCAGCAGATCGCCGAGCATATCGGCAGTGGCGCGTACGCCACAGTCGGCGGTCGGATCCGTTGGCAGCTTGCCGATCAACAACACCAGAGAAAGGATGCGTGACTTGAGCTTCTCGTCGGCATCACCTGCTGACAAGCGGCCAATGATTTCGGCGATTTCTTTGGAGATCACCCCGGTCTGTAACAGGTTGACCGAGATCTGGTTGTAGATGAAGTCTGCAGCGACCACGTGGCCAAGCGGCTGATCTGCCGTAGCTTGAGCGGCCTCGTGGATGACCTTAAGTTGGTTACGCAGCTGC
Organism: Pseudomonas marincola; assembly: GCF_900682675.2. NCBI lineage: Bacteria > Pseudomonadati > Pseudomonadota > Gammaproteobacteria > Pseudomonadales > Pseudomonadaceae > Pseudomonas > Pseudomonas marincola. The sequence goes on from NZ_LR215729.2 coordinate 2,418,455, forward strand.
GAGGCAGTGCCTGTGGTATCAACAATACGCAGGACCTTTTCCCAAAAGCGCCGGCGCACCGGCAGCAGCGGGTAGTCGGCCAGCATGACCTTTTCATCGTCGCGGTGGTGCTCGATCTTGGTACCGCGAAGCTGACGGGAAATTTCGCCCAGATGGGACTGCATGACTTGCTCGAGGTGCGGGCGAGCCGAGGCTTTTTTGCGCAGGATGACTTTGCGAATCACCGATTCGACATCGGTATCCGAAAGCTGCACATGAATCTGGAAACGGCCGAGCAAACGCTGCAGGTTAGCCATGCCTGACAGTGCGCTCTGCCCGGTGGACACGAACAACATCTTGCTCTTGAACTTGGAGCTCTTGCAGCAGGTTTCGACGACTTCCTGTACCTGGTGGGCCTTCTCCGAGTCCGAGCCGACGTACTGCTGCACCTCATCGAGCACCACCAGTGTCAGCGGGAACTGGCCATCCTTCACTAGGGCGTCATAGATGGCGTCGACCATCTGCTGGTTGGTCACATCCTGCACATTGGGGTACTGCTCGCGCAGCAGCTGGCGCACTTGTTTGACGTCATCTCCCAGGGTGCTGTCGATAGCCAGCAAGGCACGTGAAATGCTGCTGGAAACGTAGAGGTCTTCCAGCTCGTCATCCCAATTGTCGCCTGCTGCTTCAACGTGGGCTTTAACCTGGTCGAAAATGCCCTGCTTATGCAGCCACAGCACAAAGCGCGCCTGGTGGTACTGTTCCGGCAGTCCAGCGGACTTGAAGACGATGTTCAGCAGGGCCAAGCGCACATTGTTGTTGGCGCCGGCACCTAAAGTGCCCGAAGCCGCGTGCAGGCCACCATGGCGCTTGGCCTGGATGCTGAGTTCCTTGAAGTGATCCTTGATCTCCTGAGGCAGATCGGCAATGTCGCGAGCTGCTACGCCATCGCTGAATTCCTGGTTGGTCCAAAGAGCACGAAGCATTTTGGCCAGGTGCGATTTACCCGAACCGAAGAAACCGGAGATCCACACGCCGGGCTGTTCATGCCCGTCACCCAGGTTGCGCAGATAGGCGGAGAGGATTTTATCGAGGCCCGCCTGGTATTCGCCGTCACAGACAAATGTCTGCAATTCGTAGCGCAAGGTTTTCAGGGCCTGCTGGGACAGGTCGTCTTTGACCTCGGCAACGCCGTTGTTTTCCAGCCGGTTCTGTTGCGGGTCTAGGTCGTAAATCTCGCGGTTCAACATCCTGGGCGTACTCCCTGTGCGCATTGGCGCTATTCAATTCAAAACGGCAATGTGTGCCGGTATTCAGTTGTCTGCAGTAATGGCGGTGGCCTGATAGCCCCAGCCATCGCGGGCATCCAGCAGGCGGTAGGTGTTGTTGACGTACTCGCCGGGGAACATCACCAACAAGCGCCCGGGCACGTGCTCGGCCAGCTGCTTAACGAAATCAGAGACCGAGGCAAAGCCGAATAGCGTGCCGCAGCCAACCAAGGCCACCAGGGTGTTGCTGTCGGCCTGATCCTTGATGCGCTCAGCCAAGTCCGTTACCGACTGGCGAGCGAAGGTTTTGTATTTCGGGGGGAGGCTGTCCGGGTCCTCGAAATAGTCTTCTCGGTACTTTTGCTGTGCCATCCAGTCTGGAAACAACCGAGTGATGTCCAGCTCCAGCCAGGGGTGGCCGGCACTTTCGGTAGCCAGCCGAAACTCTTCGATACGGGCACGCAGCCTGAGCTCGTCTTCCTTGTGGTAGACGGCAAAAAGCACCCGCTGCTCGTTAGCCAGACCGCTGATCCACGGCAGGCTGATGTGGTTGCTGTAGCTTTTCAGCAGACGGTTTAGGCGGTTACTCATGCAGCCAGCCCTCCTCTTCCTTGGTCAGGTAGTCGGGGAAGGTGACTTCCACGACCTCACTGGAATGTTTGAAATTCAACAGACCGTTGTAACTGGCCTGGCGGGCCAGCTCTAGCAGGCGCTCTTGGCGGCAGCCAAACAGCTTGGTCCATTCGGTGTTGAACAGGCGGTTACCACTGGCGCCCTGTAAGTAGCCAAGAAACAGTGCAAAGGCGACGTTGACCGGACGAATTTCGGGCTCGGAGCGATGTTTTTTACTGCGACCTTGTAAGAAGCCCGCGTTGGTCCAGGTACCGTTCACGTTCTGAGCCAAGGACTTGAGCATGGCCGGGCTGTAGCGATCAGGAAACTGCTCTTCGAAGGCTTGCTCCATCTCTTCACGCGGCAGCAGCTGGCCCGGGGCCAATCCCACGATTTTGTTTTGCGACAGTCGCAGCAGTGGATCGCGAGCAAGGGCCATTTGGCAGGTCAATAAAGCACGCGCACGCTCGTCGCTCTCCCACAGGCGGCGGAAGGTACGAAAGAGCACGACCTCCTTATCCATGGCGTACAAATCCACCAAATGGCGCCACGTCAATTTGCGGGCTTTTTCAGTGGGCTTATGCAGGACGTTAAAGAGCTCAATATCCTCCTGGTACTGGTCTGCACTGGCATCAACGCCACGGCCATGAAAAAGCTCTGTTAACTCAGCGAGCATCATGGTGCGTGCAGAGTGCGCGCCGTTGCGGCCAAATTTGAAACCAAACTTCTGCTGTGCAGTCATGAATGGACTGTCTCCAGGCTAAAACCGGGGGCAATGGCGAGGTTGACCTGCTTGGCGACACCGTTAGGATCGCGTAGTGCCAGTTGGTACTCATCTGGATTCAGACGGGCATCAGGACTGCAATCGACGCCCCAGCGGCGCAAGAGGTAGCCCGCAGTAGCAGCCCGTACAGATACATGGATGGATTGGCCTGCTTTCAGCCCATAGTCCAGCTCAATGGCGCGGGCATAACGAGCGTTGGGATGAGGTACCAACTCCAAAACCACTTCATGATTCCATTCTCTATCCTGCCCTCTGGCCTCAACGGCTTCGTCTATTCCGCCGGGCACCTCATCGCTGGAGGTAATGCGGGTTAGTACAAAGTCGCGAAACTGCGCATGCGTCCTGCAGTAAGCTCGGACATGCCAGCGCAGACCTGTATTGACGAGGCTGTGTGGAACGATTTCTCGACTGGTCTCTCCGCTGCTGACTGACACATAACTGATCCTCAACGCTTTGCCGGCATAAATGGCTCGAGATACCGAAGCCAGCGTCTCAAGATCGGGCTGATTCAGGGTAGGCGCAGCGTCAACCACAATGACTTGAGCGCAAGCTTCTAAGCCGACACCTTGGCCAAGGGTCAGAGTTTGCAGGGTGTGCTCACAGTCGTAGGTGAAAAGCGGCTGAAATACCGCAGTGCGGCGATACACCTTCTCGCGATGGTCATAGTCGAGATTTGCCGGTGCTAACTGCCGGTAAAGGGTGAAATCGCGTGTTGCGTTAGACCGTGCGATTCCAAAACACTGCACCAGATCTTGCCGGCTCACCTGCCCACGAAAACGCACCAGAAAGTCGATCTGCCACAATCGTTCGCGCTGATTAGGCGAAGTGTCTTTTAGCGCGATATCGGGCATACGAAGGGGCCTACTCCAAATGGCTCAAGCAATTATGCTAAAAATGATGATAACGAAGTGAGGCACATCGAACCAGCAGCATTTACACGATGCATATCAGGCATTTTTTCCACAAACGAGGCATGCCCCCTACTTAATGCCGCGTGAGACTGATGCGTTCAAGGCGCGCCACAACACGACTTTCTTCCAGGCGGATATGCACACCGGGAATGCTCAAGCGGTGACCGGTAGGCATCTAGCCGGCTGCATCTTCAAAGGTGTGAAGATTGACCAACTCCATCACCTGCTCAATGCCCTCATACCAAGGCATAGCCACCAGCCCAGCGCCCTCAACTGCCGCTGGAAAATACTTGCGCATACGCGCCAGCTCACCCATGCAGGTTATTACACCTTCCTGACGCGCCACGTAGCAGGGTGCGAGCAATTCGAAGTCCTTCGCCATCTGACGTCAGCTCGGCACAGACTGCGACCATTACTGACTTATTCATCCCACGTTCCATCGTTATCCAGATCCCTATCAATACCTTCGGCCGACTCGTCCCAGAGTCCGTCGTTGTCGAGGTCGCGATCAATACCGCCGGCGTCATGGTCCCAGCTGCCGTCGTTATCCATGTCTCGATCCTGAGCCTGAGCACTGACCAGCAAGAACACCGCTAATCCGGCGGCCAGCCATTGCAGGGCATCACAATGTTTTCTTCGACTCATGGCCTTGCTCCCTTCACGTCAGCAGCAAGCGCCGCCGACTCATCCAGTTGCTACAACATCGCAGACGCTGACGCCAGAACCTACTGCCTGGCTCTGGCCCACAATGACCCCGGTCGCTGCTATGCAATCCAAGACTCCGCTTTACGTAGCCGCTGCCTGGCTGAGATACGGTAATGAGTACCGGCGAGATACAAGCACTACTGATTGACCTGGACGGTCTAGCTCGCGAAACAGACCGCGCGGAAAGAGGGATTTAGCGAAAAGCTCAAGATCGACTCTGCCAGCTATCTGATCAACCAGGCAGCGAACCTGAAAAGCGCCTGCTGATGGAAGTGATCCACAAGGCACAGGCGGCGCTTGGAGCAAGCTCCTAGTCATCCACCCGGTGCCATAGAGACTCCCCAACCTAACCTGCCAGGGTTATTTGAGCCCAGCCGGGCCCAACGCAAGCGACAGTACTATGGGGAATCAGAGCCTACTTGCGTCGAAACCATGCTGGCCATTCCCGTAGACCTTGGTAGCAACCTTGCAGAGGTAGCTGGCCCTATAGAAAAAATCAGCCTGACTCTGCGGATCATTACGACGTAGGCAGTAGGCAGAATTGGCCGGTATCTCCACCAGCCCTCTGACGGCCTCCACTGATAAGCCCAATGCACTTGCCCACGCCTGTTCGAGACGATTGAACATGTTGTCCCTTCCTGTCTCAAATTTACCGAGGGCATTAAACGCATCAAAATTCAGCAAAATAGCCATGTGATAGTGTGGCTTTCCATTCGACCCAACTTCCCGCGCCCATACGAATCGCACAATGCTGTCATGTGCATATTTGTTCTCTTGGCGTGCCTTTTTCCGACTATTGGAAATCTTCGCCTTGAGCGACTTTATAAAGCGCTCTATTACCTTATTCGTGCAACGGTCTTCTGGGAGAGTGATTCCAACGGGAAACCTCAGGTCAATCCTAAAAGCCAAAACCCTAGAGTACTGCTGAAGAGCATTATCAATCACACCACGAAGCCCTTCTAGATACTGCTGAAAAAATGGCCCCTTATCGCCCTGGACTGGCAGTCCACAATAGTCACTTCCATAATGAATGAGTAGATTTTTGTTTTGATGATGACGCAACATTACTTAACACCTCACTGTTAGATTCATATACTTCTAACAGTAAGTAGATTTTAACAGGCATCAATCTTCAACCCTATGAATAGCACTTGTGGGTGCCATTCATATACCAGTAATCATACTACTAAAGCATACTACCAATACCGAGAAGAAAAATTCATAAAACCCAGGAAATCAGACAAGCCTACACAGACAAACACCATAGAAACTTCAAACTAACTACTCGCGTAAAATATCACCACAGTCGGGCTCGCCCCGACTGTGGTGACAACCAACTACTTACAAGAACAGCTGGTGCTTCACCTTAAGCAACTTCTTGAATATCTCGCTCTGCCACCCTTTCCAGTATCCATTCAGACACCTCACCCTCCAGCCAACCCACGCTTCTTCCTCCCAAGGGAATTGGCTTCGGAAACCAACTTTCGGAAACATACTTGTAAATTGTGGAGCGCCCGAGACCGGTCATCTCCATTACCTGCTGCAATCGAATTACTTTCATGATGAGCTCCTAACTTGACTCATCAGATCTGGCTTCCCCGTACTTTTTTACACGCCGCCAAGCCCTCCCTACCGAACAACCACCCGCACAGCCCTTCTGCACGTGGCTTTCTCTGTAACTAGAAAGCGAGGCCGACGATCAAAGCCAGCTCCTGATCGCACGGCGCGGCAACGCACCCACCACCAACCTAGCCACAGGACACTGAATCGACCTGAAAAGACGATTCAGAACGCTGCCCCATCCGTTAGCCCCATGTATACTGCACCTACGACTGATTAAAACCTCTATGGAACCATTAAAATACACCCGAAACACAACATAAATTGACCTAAAATACCACTGCAATTCTACTAGAGTTTAAATTATAAAGAGCTTACGTCATGGCTAGCGCAATCAACGACAGACTCCAGAAAACGCTGAACGGTCTCAATGTAGATAGCAGGCTAAGTACTTGGCTATGGCTCTTACTGAAGAGCCAAACCTCGCACGCCGCTCCTAGGAAACCAGAGGAACTAAAGGAACTCGTGAAAATCGGGGAACTCGGCAGCCCTGGCATGCGAGATCGTATGGCAGATCTCATCCAGAAGACTCAAGGAAGCGTAGAATTTATTGAGGAAAATAGCGCCTTATTCTTGCTGCCAGAAAAAGATTTAGAGTGGATAACAAACAATAAAAGACAAAATTTATTTATATCTAGAAAGCTTATTGAAAAATACGGTTATCAGCCCATCCTGCCGCCAACCAACTTGACGGGCAGAGATTTTACCATTGCCATGGTGGATATATGGGCAATAGAAAAAACCCACAAGTCATGGAACATCAATCAAATAAAATTTGAATGGGAACAGCACTCGAGATCAGACCAGATATTCAAATGGTTTGATGGCAGCGACATCGAGCAAAGGCTAGAAACCGCATGGGTAATAACTAAAAAGAAATTCCCACTCCTGGCATACCAAGAAAACGCCCCAAAAGAAAAAGAAGAATTTATAATCTTACTCGAAACCCAGTCCATTACCACATCAGATAAAATACTACTCATGGAGTCCATCAAGAAACGATGGAGCCAAAATAAATATCGAGCAAAATTAACAGGAAAAAAGCAATACAACTTCATCCTATCTGAAAAGGCAATTAATCGCCTTGACAAGCTAGCGGACAAATATGATTTAAGAAAAACCGAAGTACTGGAAATACTTCTGCAAATGGAAGAGGAAAAAGGAATTTATATTCCAGAAAGGAAAGCACTAACTAAATTGACCTAGTGAACTGTTTGCATGGTTCGTTAATCTTTCAGGAAGGTTATGCTGTGCGCCCGACGTTTCCCCTGATTTGAGTAGCGCTCAGCTTTAGAGTCCAATCCCAGTAACCAGGAGATAGGACATGAAAAAACGTTTCACAGAAAAGCAAATTATTGGCTTCCCGCGCGAAGCAGAGGCTGGACTGCCGATCAAGGAGCTGTGTCGTCGGCACGGCTTTTCAGAGGTCAGTTACTACCTCGTAGCAAGTTTGGCGGGATGAGTGTGTCGGATGCCAAGCGCCTGAAGGAGCTGGAAAGCGAAAATGCCCGGCTGAAGAAAATGCTCGCCGAGTCGATGCTGGAGATCGAAGTCACCCGCGAGGCGTTGCGCGAAAAAGTGGTGAGCGCACTCTCCCGTCGCGAGCTGGTGCGCCACATGACGGCACGCGGCTTGAGTGAGCGCCGAGCGCTTCAGGTGATGCGCATGAGCGCCAGAGGCTGTGCAAGCGCATTGTGGCCCTGGGACACCGGCATCGTCACTATGGCGCCGCGATGATCTATTTGAAGCTGCGCCAGGCTGGTGAGGTAGTCAACCACAAGCGGGTGGAACGTCTGTATGCCGAAGCCCGCTTGCAGGTGAGAAGGCGTAAGCGCAAGAAAATCCCGATTGCAGATCGACAGCCGCTGGGCCGCCCTCGGGCCGCCAACCAGGTCTGGTCGATGGACTTTGTATTTGATCGCACGGCTGAAGGGCGTGTCATGAATATCCTGACAATGGTGGATGATGCCACCCATGAGGCTGTCGCCATCGTACCGGAAAGAACGATTGGCGGGCTTTCGTTGACGCGCATCCTGGATGCGTCTGGCCATGTCACGCGGTCTGCCCAAAGCCATCCGCACGGATAACGGCAAGGAATTCTGTGGTCGGGCCATGCTGACCTGGGCTCATCCGCGAGGTGTACAGCTGTTCCTGATTGAACCAGGTAAGCCCAATCAGAATGCCTATATCGAATCGTTTAACGGGCGCTTCCGTGACGAGCGCCTGAACGAGCACTGGTTCACCAGCCCACCACACGCCCAAGTGGGCGTCGGAGCGTGGCGACGGGAATACAACGAGGAAAGGCCAAAGAAGGGTCTCGGCGGGTTAACCCCGTCTGCCTATGCCAAGCAACTGATCGCGAAAGCCGTTAAATTGATCCAGGACTCTAAAGCCAGCTGCTACTGAAGACGGGAAGACGTCGGCCAGCCGATACGACTTTAGTGGTGACTGATGTCCGTCACTTAATGCTGGAGGTCATTGAGAAACGCCCGTCAAGCGGCGCCCCCTGCCTGCCTAGTCATTGCGATCGCGATCAAGCACTACGGAGAGGAATGCCGTACAGCGCAATACCGCCCACCTCAAGAGTTCTGACGATTGGCTGAGTCACTAACTTAACAAGGCGACAGTGCCCAGTTTGAAAGGGCGCGCGCCCCGTCTAACAGACCTTTCATTGCCACGCGAAAAAGATCTCCATACAGACAGCTCTGCAAGACCGAGGCGCGCAAACTTTAGAAAATCAGCAGTGGGGCAAAAAGTGGGGCAAAATTCAGAGGTAGGCAAAATCCATCTACCATAAAAAAATCCAGTCACCGCTAAGTGACTGGATTTTCTAGGGTTTTTTGGTCGGGACGGAGTGATTCGAACACTCGACCCCTAGCACCCCATGCTAGTGCGCTACCGGACTGCGCTACGCCCCGACTAGTTGAGAATCCGTTTCCGTATCCTCGAAACTGTCGCGAACTATACTATAAGCTTATGAAATTTGTAAACTTTTTAGTTTAGCCCGCTACTTTCGCAAGACCACCAATACGTCTTCCAGCTCGCTGATCATTTGTTTGATCATCTGCTTGTATTGGGTTGTATCGTCCTTGGCTTCATCGCCGGACAGGCGCTGGCGCGCACCGCCGATGGTGAAGCCCTGGTCGTACAAAAGCGCACGGATCTGGCGAATCATCAGCACGTCTTGGCGCTGATAATATCGCCTGTTTCCGCGGCGCTTGACGGGGTTGAGGTGAGGAAACTCTTGTTCCCAATAACGCAGAACGTGCGGTTTGACCGCACAGAGTTCGCTGACTTCGCCGATTGTGAAATAACGTTTGCCGGGAATAACCGGCAGTTCGTCGTTATGACTTGGCTCCAGCATACGCTTCAACCCTGGCTTTAAGTTTTTGGCCTGGGCGGAAAGTCACTACACGGCGAGCCGTGATAGGAATTTCCTCCCCTGTTTTTGGATTACGACCGGGGCGCTGACGCTTATCGCGCAGATCGAAGTTGCCGAACCCCGATAGCTTGACTTGTTCGTTGAGCTCCAGCGCTTGCCGGATCTCTTCGAAAAACAGCTCGACCAATTCTTTGGCCTCGCGTTTATTCAAGCCTAGCTCTTCATACAGACGTTCCGCCATTTCAGCTTTCGTCAGAGCCCCCATACGCTAGTTCCTTAACGTGGCGTTGAACCTTTGTTCCAGCGAGGTGAGAATCGTTTGCGTTGTGGTACTCACCTCATCGTCATTAAGAGTGCGCGAAGGATGCTGCCAGGTCAAGCCAACTGCGATGCTTTTTCTATGCGGATCAATGCCTTTACCGTGATACACGTCAAATAGCCTGAGGTCTGTGAGCCATTCCCCTGCTGTTTCACGGATTAAGCCCAGCAATGACGCGGCTGGAACCTCACGATCGACGACCAATGCAAAGTCGCGACGCACTTCCGGGAAGCGCGACAATTCCGCAAAAGCCGGCATACGACCCTGAGCCACTTCACTCAGAACCAGTTCAAACATGAACACAGGCTGGTCGAGACCCAGCTTCTTGGCAAGTTCCGGGTGAATGGCACCCATGAAACCAACCAGGCGCCCTTCTCGCTCAATGCGTGCAGTTTGGCCCGGATGCAGCGCTGGGTGTTCACCCGGCACAAAGCTGAATGCATCGCCCGCGCCGGCACTGGCCAGCAACGCTTCCACATCGGCTTTGAGGTCGAAGAAATCGACCGCTTCACGACCGTGCGCCCAGCCTTCCGGCAAGCGGCTGCCGCAGACAACACCGGCCAGCATGGCTTCTTGCTTGAGGCCTTCAAGCTGACCAACAAAACGCAGGCCGCTTTCGAACAGACGTACACGCGACTGCTGACGATTGAGGTTGTGCTCGAGCGCCTTGATCAGGCCCGGCCACAGCGACGAACGCATGGCGGCCATGTCAGCAGAGATCGGATTGGCCAGCAACAGCGGCTCAACGCCCGGATTGAACAGAGCGAACTGTTTCGGGTCGATGAAGCTGTAGGTGATTGCTTCCTGATAGCCGCGCGCAACCAACAGGCGGCGCAACGCTGGTAGCTCAACCTGCGCTTCGGATTTAGCTTGCGGCGCCAGACGCGCTTGCGGATAACGAACCGGCAGATGGTTGTAACCATACAGGCGGGCCAGTTCTTCGATCAGGTCAACTTCAAGGCTGATATCGAAGCGATGGCTTGGTACCGTTACCTGCCAGCGGCTTTCGCCATCCGCAGTTACGCCAAGACCCAACGCCGACAGCAAGCGCGTGATTTCCTGATCTTCAATTTTCAGGCCAAGCATTTGTTCGACGCGATCGGCGCGCAGGGTAATCGGCGCGATATTCGGCAGATCGTCCTGACTGGTGACGTCGATGATCGGGCCCGCTTCGCCGCCGACGATATCCAGCAGCAATTGTGTCGCACGCTCCATCGCCTGACGCGCCAACTGCGAGTCAACACCACGCTCGTAGCGGTGCGATGCATCGGTGTGCAGGCCGTATGAACGCGCCTTACCCGCCACAGAGATGGTGTCGAAGAATGCGCTCTCAAGGAACAGGTCACGGGTCTTGTCGCTTACACCGCTGTGCTCGCCACCCATTACGCCGGCAATTGCCAGGGCGCGTTGGTGGTCAGCGATAACCAGCGTGTCGGCGCGCAGGCTGACTTCCTGACCGTCGAGCAACACCAGCTTTTCGCCCTCTTCTGCCATGCGCACACGAATGCCGCCATTCAGCTCGTTGAGGTCAAAGGCGTGCATTGGCTGGCCAAGCTCGAGCATCACGTAGTTGGTGACGTCGACTGCCGCATCAATGCTGCGAACGCCGGAGCGACGCAGACGCTCAACCATCCACAACGGCGATGGCTTGCTCAGATCGACATTGCGCAATACACGGCCCAGATAACGCGGGCACGCTTTGCTGGCCACTACTTCAACCGGCAAGACTTGCTCGTGAGACGCGGCTACTGCTGCAATTTCCGGACGGGTTACCGGCGTGTTGTACAGCGCACCGACTTCACGCGCCAAACCGGCGAGCGACAGGCAGTCGCCACGATTCGGCGTCAGGTCGACTTCGATGCTGGCGTCGTCCAGGTTCAGGTAAGCACGAATGTCTTCCCCAACCGGCGCATCGCCCGGCAATTCCATCAGGCCGTCGTGGTCTTCGCTGATCTGCAGCTCGGCAGCAGAACACAACATGCCGTTGGACTCGACGCCGCGCAGCTTGGCCTTCTTGATTTTGAAGTCGCCCGGCAATTCGGCGCCAATCATCGCAAACGGGATCTTCAGGCCGGGGCGCACATTCGGCGCGCCGCACACCACCTGAAAGCTCTCGCTGCCATTCGATACCTGACAGACACGCAGTTTGTCTGCATCTGGGTGCTGCTCGGTGCTCAGCACCTCACCCACAACGATACCGCTGAACTGGCCTGCTGCCCCTTCAACGCTATCAACTTCAAGGCCGGCCATCGATAAACGCGCCACCAACTCGTCACGAGTGGCCTGCGGGTTTACCCAGCTACGCAGCCATTGTTCACTGAATTTCATCCTGCTCTCCTAAGACTGTTCGATGACGGGAATGGGCACTAGCGAAATTGCGCCAGGAACCGCAGGTCGTTATCGAAGAACAGGCGTAAGTCATTCACGCCGTAACGCAGCATGGCCAGACGCTCAACGCCCATGCCGAAAGCAAAGCCCGAGTACTTCTCAGGGTCGATGCCACTCATGCGCAGTACGTTTGGATGAACCATGCCGCAACCCATGACTTCCAGCCAACCCGTTTGCTTGCACACGCGGCAACCTTTACCACTGCACATCACGCACTGCATGTCGACTTCAGCCGAAGGCTCGGTAAACGGGAAGAACGAAGGACGGAATCGCACGCCCAGCGGCTTCTCGAAGAACACCCGCAGGAACTCTTCAATCGTACCCTTGAGATCAGCAAAGCTGACGCCCTCATCTACCAACAGGCCTTCTACCTGATGGAACATCGGCGAGTGGGTGATATCGGAGTCGCAGCGGTACACGCGGCCCGGACAAACGATCCGGATCGGTGGTTGTTGCGATTCCATGGTGCGCACCTGCACAGGTGATGTGTGCGTGCGCAGCAGCATGTTCGCATTGAAATAGAAGGTGTCATGCATTGCCCGCGCCGGGTGATGGCCGGGAATGTTGAGCGCCTCGAAGTTGTGGTAGTCGTTCTCGACCTCGGGGCCTTCAGCAATGCCGTAGCCAATCCGAGTAAAGAACTCCTCTACGCGCTCCAATGTGCGCGTTACCGGATGCAAACCGCCAGTGCTCTGACCACGACCGGGCAAGGTCACATCAATGCGCTCAGCCGCCAATTTGGCGCTCAGTGCAGCGTGTTCCAGCGTTTCCTTGCGTGCATTGAGCGCGGTTTGCACCTGTTCTTTTGCCGCGTTAATCAGCGCGCCAACTTTCGGCCGTTCTTCAGCCGAGAGGTTGCCCAGGGTCTTCATCACCTGAGTCAGCTCGCCTTTTTTACCCAAATAGTGAACCCGCAGTTGCTCCAGGGCATTCACATCTTCGGTGTTGCGCACGGCCTCAAGCGCTTGCGAGACCAGCACATCCAGATTTTCCATTTACAGACTCCAGATACGAAATAGGGGAAGAGCCGTGAAGCTCTTCCCCTATTTTGGTGACGTTCAACACTGAGCGAACCCAGTGATTGTCGGGGACTTAAGCCAGTTCGGCTTTCGCTTTCTCGACAATTGCAGCAAACGCCGCTTTTTCGTTCACTGCCAGATCAGCCAATACCTTACGGTCGATCTCGATGGAAGCTTTTTTCAGGCCAGCAATGAAACGGCTGTAAGACAGACCGTTTACACGTGCGCCAGCGTTGATACGAGCGATCCAAAGGGCACGGAACTGACGCTTCCGCTGACGGCGGTCACGGTAGGCGTATTGGCCTGCCTTGATCACAGCCTGCTTGGCAACACGGAATACGCGTGAGCGTGCGCCGTAGTAGCCTTTAGCCAGTTTCAGAATTTTTTTGTGACGCTTACGAGCAATTACGCCGCGCTTTACACGAGCCATGAGTTATTTCCTCTACCTAACCTAAATTATCGAACGCGCAGCATGCGCGCCACTTTTGCCACGTCAGACGGATGCACCAAGGTGCTACCGCGCAGATGACGCTTACGCTTAGTGGACATTTTGGTCAGGATGTGGCTCTTAAAAGCGTGCTTGTGCTTGAAGCCTGAAGCAGTCTTCAGGAAGCGCTTCGCTGCACCGCTCTTGGTTTTCATTTTTGGCATGTTCGGATACTCCGCATTCAGTTAATAAATATAATCTCAAGGCCTGCCGTGCCCAGTAGATTACTTCTTCTTTTTGGGGGCGATGACCATTATAAGTTGGCGTCCTTCCATCTTCGGGTGCTGCTCAACGGTGCCGTATTCAAGCAAGTCACCTTCAACTCGCTTCAACAACTCCATGCCCAGCTCCTGATGCGCCATCTCACGACCGCGGAATCGCAATGAAACCTTGGCCCTGTCCCCCTCACTAAGGAAACGTACCAGGTTGCGTAGTTTTACCTGGTAATCCCCTTCTTCCGTCCCTGGACGAAACTTGATTTCTTTGATCTGTACTTGCTTCTGATTCTTCTTCGCCGCTGCTACCTGCTTCTTCTTTTCGAACAGGTGCTTGCCGTAGTCCATGATGCGACATACGGGGGGCAAAGCGTCAGCAGAAATTTCTACCAGATCCAGCTTGGCCTCTTCAGCCACGCGTAGCGCTTCTTCAATAGAGACGATGCCAATCTGCTCGCCTTCAGCGCCAATTAAACGAACCTCGCGTGCCGAGATATTCTCATTGATCGGCGCTTTTGGTGCAGCTCGTTTATCTTGTCTCATTTCACGCTTAATAGTGATTACTCCAAATCTTGGCGACCACGCCGGGAAACCGCTTGCGTAACGAATTCAGCGAATTGGGATACAGACATTGAACCCAGATCGGACCCTTCGCGGGTACGCACAGCGACAGTTTGCGTTTCAACTTCCCTATCTCCAATAACCAAGAGATACGGAACCTTGAGCAAAGTATGCTCGCGGATTTTAAAGCCTATCTTTTCATTTCTCAAGTCAGACTTGGCACGAAAACCGCTTTCATTGAGAGTTTTTTCAACTTGAGCGGCAAAATCAGCCTGTTTATCGGTGATATTCATCACCACAGCCTGAGTAGGTGCAAGCCACGCCGGGAATGCACCTTCATAGTGCTCGATCAGAATGCCAATGAAGCGTTCGAAAGAACCCAGAATCGCGCGGTGCAACATCACCGGATGCTTACGGCTGTTGTCTTCGCTGACGAATTCAGCGCCCAAACGCACAGGCAGGTTGAAATCGAGCTGCAGGGTACCACACTGCCAAACACGGCCGAGGCAATCCTTCAGCGAGAATTCGATTTTCGGGCCGTAGAACGCCCCTTCACCTGGCTGCAAGTCATAAGCCAGGCCAGCGCTGTCGAGCGCAGAAGCCAGTGCAGCCTCGGCGCGGTCCCACAACTCATCTGAACCCACACGCTTTTCAGGGCGAGTCGACAGTTTGAGCTGGATATCGGTAAAGCCGAAGTCCTTGTACACATCCAGCGTCAGCTTGATGAAGTCAGCCGACTCAGCCTGCATCTGCTCTTCCGTACAGAAGATGTGTGCGTCGTCCTGAGTAAAGCCGCGCACGCGCATAATGCCGTGCAGCGCGCCAGACGGCTCATTACGGTGGCAAGCACCAAACTCAGCCAGGCGCATTGGCAGCTCGCGGTAGCTCTTCAGGCCTTGATTGAACACCTGCACGTGGCATGGGCAGTTCATTGGCTTGATCGCGTAATCGCGGCTTTCCGACTCAGTGGTGAACATGTTGTCGGCATAGTTAGCCCAGTGGCCCGACTTCTCCCACAGGGAACGATCAACCACTTGCGGGGTTTTGATCTCCAGGTAGCCGCTCTCACGCTGCACTTTGCGCATGTACTGCTCAAGCACCTGGTACAGGGTCCAGCCATTCGGGTGCCAGAACACCATGCCCGGCGCTTCTTCCTGAGTGTGGAAGAGGTTCAGGCGCTTGCCGATTTTACGGTGATCGCGCTTTTCAGCTTCTTCGATGCGCTGCACATAAGCCGCCAACTGCTTCTTGTCAGCCCAGGCAGTGCCGTAGATACGCTGCAGCTGCTCATTCTTTGCATCGCCGCGCCAGTAGGCCCCGGACAGCTTGGTCAGCTTGAATGCCTTGAGGAAGCGAGTGTTCGGCACGTGCGGGCCGCGGCACATATCTACATATTCTTCGTGATAATACAGACCCATGGTCTGCTGGTCCGGCATGTCATCAACCAGACGCAACTTGTACTCTTCGCCGCGGGCCGCAAACACATCAATCACTTCGGCGCGTGGAGTGACCTTTTTGATCACGTCGTAATCTTTCTCGATCAGCTGCTGCATGCGCTGCTCGATTGCCGCTACGTCTTCCAGAGTGAAAGGACGCGGCGAGGCGATATCGTAGTAAAAACCTTCTTCAATGACCGGGCCGATCACCATCTTGGCGTCCGGGAACAGCTGCTTCACAGCGTGTCCAACCAGATGCGCGCAGGAGTGACGAATAATCTCGACGCCTTCCTGATCTTTCGGGGTGATGATCTGCAGCGTTGAGTCCTGCTCGATCATGTCACAGGCATCAACCAGCACGCCGTTGACCTTGCCGGCCACGATGGCCTTGGCCAGACCTGCACCAATAGACTGCGCCACCTCGAGTACGGATACCGGGTGATCGAATGGACGTTGACTGCCGTCGGGAAGAGTAATGATGGGCATGGCGCCTCCTCTCCTAGTGGTGACCTCTACCAAAGGCCACATGGGTTGGGATGAGCCAGTAAGCGCTGCGGCGATATTCCTGCCGTACCGTGGCAAGGGCAATTAGCCAACCGAACCGTAGCGCAGTCACTGGAAGTTTTAAGTGAACATTCGTGAAACGTGACGCGGGCGCAGCCAAAAAATGCGGCTACTGCAAACAGTCTCTTGATAAATCACCTTATATAAAGTGCCTATCTTATTGATTAAAAACAACAAACAAGACTATTTGATGACAAATCGAGCGTTACTATAACACATCCACAGCAAGCCCTTGGCAGATATCCATTCACAATCCGGCGCGCACAGAAGCGTGCCATTCATGCAAGGCCAAAACCAACGGCCAGCCCAGCGCCAGGCCTTAGCGCCTTCATCAGCCTTCCGCTGGGATTAATTGTGAGATGCCATGCAGGCTTACTTGGCGTAGACCGTCCACAGCTGATCAAGACGAGTCGTGTAACTCAAGCTCATCAACTCGCGACGCATCGCCCATGCCGGTGTTGCCGGCACGCCGCCTGGCCGCATAGTGCCCTTCCCCCATTTACCGTTGATAGCGTCAAGCACATGCATCACCTTCTCTGATTCCGCAGGCTGGGTGATGCTAAACATGTCATCAGTGAATTCACCACGCTGGCGTAGATCCAGCAGCAGCACCTCTGCCTTGCTAAACGCATAGCCTTCCCTAAAAACCTGCTCAAGCCCAGCGACGGCAGCTTTGGTGATTTGCCGGGTATCGTCAGTCGGGTAAGGCAGCTCACATATCACGCCGAGTGCAAACTTCGGCTCATCCGGATTGAACATACCCGTGCGGATACTCACCCTCACTTTTTTACACAGCGAACCCTGAGCCCTCAACTTTTCACACGCCCGCGCCGCGTAAGTCGCTACAGCCTCTCGAATAGGTTCGATGTGGTGCAGCCGATTACCAAACATCCGAGAACAGCAAATTTCCTGTTTAGGTGGCGCTACATGTTCAAGCTCAAGGCAAGGCACCCCTCGCAGCTCCCGGGCTGTTTTTTCGATGACCACGCTAAATTGTTTGCGCAGAGTCCAGGCATCAGCCTGCGCCAAGTCCCAGGCAGTACGAATATTCATACTATTGAGGTGCGCTGTCATTCGACGCCCCACTCCCCAGACTTCACTCACGTCGATGGCCTTGAGCAATTTGTCACGCCTGTCCGGGTCGCGAATATCAACCACCCCACCCGATTGCCGTATCCATCGTTTGGCGGCGTGATTGGCCAGCTTCGATAGCGTCTTTGTTCCTGCGATGCCCACGCCGACGGGAATACCTGTTGAGCGCAACACCCGAGTGCGTATCTCACGCCCGAGCATTTCGACGCTAGCGCCTGCTATGCCGCTAAGGTCGGCAAACGCTTCATCAATTGAATACACCTCAAGCGCCGGTACCAGCGACTCAATCACGGTCATGACCCGCTGGCTCATATCGCCGTACAGCGCGTAATTGCTGCTGAACGCGACGATGCCGTGCTCCTGCAGCTTGTCCTTAATTTGAAAGTAAGGCTCACCCATCTTGATAAAAGGCTTGGCATCAGCCGAGCGCGCAATCACGCACCCATCGTTATTCGATAAGACAACGATGGGCGTACGCGCCAGATCAGGCCTGAATACCCGCTCACAGCTTGCGTAAAAACTATTGCAGTCGATCAACGCAAAGATCTGCTCAGGAGATGTCATGGCAACGCACACTGAAACGCACCACACCCCACACGCTCAGCTCGTCGTTCTCCATGATGTAGCGCGGCGCGAACTTGGTATTTTCCGAGCGCAGCACCACTGACGCACCTTCACGGCAAAAGCGTTTAATCAATGGCTCGTTGTTCAGAGCGGCAACAACGATTGCGCCATGCCTAGCTTCTCGAGAACGATCAACGATCAACAGATCTCCGTCATCAATGCCGGCCTGAACCATGCTGTCGCCCGCCACCTTCACTAAATAGGTATGCGGTGCTCGCAGGTTAAACAGCTCATCTAATGAGATTTCCTGCTCCAAGTGGTCCTGTGCAGGGCTTGGAAAGCCCGCAGGCACCCGAAAGGCGAAGTACGGATAAAGCACACCCTCAAAAGCGAGGTGCCCTAAAAATTCGATGGTCATACTGCAAACCCATTTACTGTATACGCATACAGTAAAGCACATCTGAGCCAATCATAAAAAGCCGGCCACCGACCAGCGGAAATGAAAAGCCGCCCAAGGGCAGCTCATTCAGCTAATTTGCTTTGCTCTGCGACTCCTCGGCCACCACCACGAAATAACGCATATGCCGTAAGTCCATAGCGCCTCGCCATTTTCAGTTTTTAGGATTAATCGTTCATATCAATCTATTTGATTTTTTACCCGCGCGAGAAGATGCTCGAAAGTCTAGGCAATTTAAGGAGCGCGCTGTGCAAACTTATATTGAAGACCGACTGCAAATCACTGACCTCATGAATGGCTGGATTCACCGCGATCTTGAGCAATGGCAGCAATTGGCTGACACGTTTCATCCCGATGGAATTATCGAGATCACATGGTTTGAGGGTCCGTTCACAGAATTCATCGCCGGGTCTAAACGGATGGGTGGCTCCGACCTGCGCACAAAGCACCTGATCGGCGCTCCAGTCGTCACATTCAATGGCGCCAAAGCAATTGTCGAAACCAATGCGGTGATCATTGCAGAGAATGCTCAGCTTAACCTCGGCTGCGCCGTGCATAACCGTTTCTATGATCGCGTTGAAAAGCGCGAGGGCCTTTGGAAAATAGTCAAACGCCAGAGCATTTACGACATGGGGGCCTTCACATTCCCCTCAGGACCGGTAGAAGTTGATCGCGCGGTAGTAGAGAAATACCCGCGTGAATATGCCGCCCTTGCCTATCTGCTGGAAAAAAGTGGCTTCCCACTCAGTCGCGTATTTGCCACACGCGGCAGCGGACAGGAAAGCAAGATAAAGGAAGAAGGTAACGCCTGGCTGAACACTGACTAAGGCACGTAAGCGCCGATGCAGATAACCCAAGTGCCCCAAGATTGCCCCAGGTAGCCTGGATTAAAATTCTGCAGACAGAAAAAAGCCCCGTAGACGATTGATCTACGGGGCTTTTTATTGGAGGCTGAGGTCGGAATCGAACCGGCGTTCACGGATTTGCAATCCGGTGCATAACCACTCTGCTACTCAGCCTTGAAACTAAACAGGCCGTCATTAACGGCCCGTTGAAACTGGAGCGGGAAACGAGACTCGAACTCGCGACCCCGACCTTGGCAAGGTCGTGCTCTACCAACTGAGCTATTCCCGCTTGTCTTGGTGACGGGCGCCATTCTATATGACCAGCGCCCGGCGTCAACCCCTTGATTCAAAAAAGTTTTATTTCTTTTCAGCGGTCGGGCTCAGATGCGGCCAGGCAGCCATCAAATAATGCACCATCGACCACAATGTCAGCACTGCAGCCACGATCAACAGCAGATACCCGCCCAGCACCCAGAGCGTGAAATGTGGCGGATTGCCGAGCAGAATAACCAGTGCAGCCATTTGCGCTGCGGTTTTCCACTTGCCGAGATTGGAGACTGCTACGTGCGCCCTTGCGCCGATTTCAGCCATCCATTCACGTAAAGCGGACACCACAATTTCGCGGCCGATAATAATCGTCGCCGGCAGCGTCAGCCAGAGGTTGCCGTGCTCGGCGGCAAGCAGCACCAACGCCACCGCAACCAGGAGCTTATCCGCTACCGGATCGAGGAATGCGCCAAAGGGTGTGCTCTGCTCCCAGCGCCGCGCCAGATAACCATCCAGCCAATCGGTTACTGCAGCCACACTGAATACCGCGCTGGCAGCCCAATAGCTCCAGGAAAACGGCAGATAAAACATCAGCACGAAAATCGGTATGAGGATGACGCGCAGCACAGTTAACAGATTAGGTATGTTCATCGGGACATCGGGGCCTTGATGTGAGCCGGCATTCTACTCGCTGTGCAATGAGGCATAAATCAACTCTGCAAGCTTTTTACTGATGCCGGGTGCTTTGGCGATTTCTTCGCTGCTGGCTCGGGTGAGTTCTTGCAGGCCGCCGAAATGATTGAGTAGCTCGCGGCGACGCTTCGGGCCAACACCCGCTACACCTTCGAGGGTCGAGGTGCGACGAGTTTTGCCACGCCGCGCGCGGTGGCCGGTAATGGCGAAACGGTGCGACTCATCGCGAATCTGTTGAATCAAATGCAGTGCAGGGGAATGGCCAGGCAAGGTAAATTCGTGCGCAGCATCATTCAAATAAAGCGTTTCCAGCCCCGGCTTACGCGTGGTGCCTTTAGCCACGCCGAGCAGGATCAGATCCGGCACAGCCAGCTCTTCAAGCACTTCGCGGGCCATGGCCAACTGACCTTTGCCGCCGTCCACCAGCAAGATATCCGGCAGCTTGCCCTCGCCGTCCTTGATCTTGCTGAAGCGCCGCGTAAGCGCCTGATGCATGGCCGCGTAGTCATCGCCAGCAGTAACACCTTCGATGTTGTAGCGCCGGTAATCCGACTTAAGCGGACCTTCCGGGCCGAATACCACGCAAGAGGCAACAGTCGCCTCGCCGCTGGAATGGCTGATATCGAAGCACTCAAGGCGTTGCGGCAACTCGTCCATATCTAGCGCCTGAGCCAATGCTTCAAAACGTGCCGCCACATGCTGACGATCAGCCAGCCTTGCGCTCAGTGCCTGCTCAGCATTGGTCACTGCCAATTGCTGCCAACGCGCTCGTGTGCCACGCACCCGGTAACTGATGCTGAGCTGCCGGTCACGCGACTCACTGACGGCATCAATCAGGGTTGCGAAGTCTTCATGCTGTGCGTTGACAATCAATTCATCCGGCAAGTCGCGCTCGACACTGCCCAGATAATATTGAGCGAGAAACGCCAGCAGCACATCGGCGCCCTCTTCCTCGATGGCCACCTGCGGAAAGAAATTCTTGCTGCCCAATACCCGCCCGCCACGCACAGAGATCAGGTGAACGCAGGCCCCACCCGGGTTAACCATGGCGGCAACCACATCAACGTCGCCGTTGCCGCCTTCCATGCTTTGCTGATCCTGCACACGACGCAGCAGTGCGATCTGATCACGTAACTCGGCCGCACGCTCAAACTCAAGCTTCATCGAGGCGGCCTGCATGGCGCTGCCGAGTTCATCCGTCAGGGCGTTACTTCTACCCTCCAGAAACATGGTCGAGTGACGCACATCGGTGGCGTACTCTTCTGGCTCGACCAGCCCTACGCACGGGCCTTTACAGCGCTTGATCTGATATTGCAGGCACGGGCGCGTGCGATTCTTGTAAAAGCTGTCTTCGCACTGGCGCACCAGAAAGGTCTTTTGTAACAGACTCAGGCTTTCACGAATGGCGCCGGCACTGGGATAAGGCCCGAAATAGCGACCCTTGAGCTTTTTCGCGCCGCGATGAATGCTCAGACGCGGAAACTGACCATCCGAAAGGAACACATACGGATAGGACTTATCATCGCGCAGCAGAATGTTGTACGGCGGTCGCCATTGCTTGATCAGCGTCTGCTCTAGCAGCAGCGCTTCGGTCTCGTTGGCGGTGATGGTGGTTTCGACCTGCGCAATCTTCGCCACCAGCGCCGCGGTTTTTGGCGCAAGCCCGGTGGTGCGAAAATAGCTCGCCAGACGCTTCTTGAGATTTTTCGCTTTACCGACATACAGCAGCTTAGCGTCGACGTCGAACATCCGGTAAACACCGGGCCGACCGCTGCAAGTTGCTAGAAACGCGCTGGCATCGAACACGTTAGTCATCAGTTGGAGGCATCGACCATGCCGTGACGAACGGCGAGCAAGGCCAGCTCGACATCACTGTTAATGGCCAGCTTTTCGAAGATCCGATAGCGATAGGTGTTGATTGTTTTGGGTGACAAACACAGCTTGTCAGAAATGCTCTGAACCTTTTGACAGCCGGCAATCATCATCGCGATTTGAATTTCACGATCAGACAACAGGTCGAACGGCGATGCATTTTCAGTGGGCTGGAATGACTTCAGCGCCAACTGCTGGGCAATTTGCGGGCTGATGAAGCGCTGGCCCATAAAGACCTGGCGAATGGCCTGAACCATCTCCTCAAGTGCTGCGCCCTTGGTCATGTATCCCGCCGCACCCGCTTGCAGCAAGCGCGTTGGAAACGGGTCTTCCTCACAGGCCGTCACTGCCACGACCTTAAGGTCTGGATAACTGCGAATCAGTTTGCGCGTGGCTTCCAGGCCGCCGATGCCAGGCATCTTGACGTCCATAAGCACCACATCGGGCCTCAACTCGCGCACAAGGCGCAAAGCTTCTTCGCCTGAGTCAGCCTGACCGATCACTTCAAGGCCATCGATATCGGCCAGCATGCGCGTAATGCCCATGCGAACCAGATCGTGATCATCGACCACTAGCACCTTAATCAATCGACACCTCTCTGTACGTGAGCCGCATCTGTAAAACGGATAGCTTGTGCAAGGGTAAATAAGCACACACCAGGCAGATTGCCGTATCCACGAAAAATCACAAGCCCACTGCGTTAAACCACCGCAGCAAACTGCACGACGAGTGCGCAGTTGCGTATAAAAAAAGCCGCACAAGACGCCATAGACGCGAATCATTCCGAGCGCTTTTGCCTTGTATCCGCCGCCGTCTGGCTCATGCATTGACGCCAAGAAAAAAGCAGCCTAGCCCAGCAAATTGGGCGATTCATTCTACACCAATTGCCCAAGAAACAAGCGCTTATCGCCAAATGACGACCGAGTCATAATCTGCAGGCATAAAAAAACCTCCCCGAAGGGAGGTTTTTTTGAGGTGTGAATCGTGCAAACAATCCACAACTGGAAATATGGCGGAAGCGTAGAGATTCGAACTCTAGGACCTGTTACAGTCGACGGTTTTCAAGACCGTTGCCTTAAACCACTCGGCCACGCTTCCAATTGCATCACAGTGACAACCCAAAAGCGCTTCAGCACCTGTGTAACTGCCTGCGGGGCGGCATATTACCCGAATGAAATACGCTGTCAAATACTCTGCACTCATTTTTTTACATCCGGTGTTATGCTCAAGGTCGAATTGCTTATTGAGCGCCATGCAAACAGGAGTCTGCTATGCACCCACAAGATTACGCCCAGAACCACACGCAGGTAGAACAGCTAGAAGTTAGCCGTGTCCTGCGCAACACATACGGCTTGCTGGCTATTACGCTGGCCTTCAGCGGTTTGGTTGCGTTTCTTGCACAACGCGCCAACGTTGCCTATCCGAACATCCTTGTTGTGCTGGTCGGTTTCTACGGCTTGTTCTTCCTCACCGCCAAGCTACGCAACTCGCCTTGGGGCATCGTTTCGACCCTCGCCCTCACAGGTTTCATGGGTTACACGCTTGGGCCAATCCTTAACCGCTACCTGGGCATGAGCAACGGCGCAGAAGTTGTCAGCTCAGCATTCGCCATGACCGCTCTGGTGTTTTTCGGCCTGTCGGCTTACGTGCTGACCACGCGCAAGGACATGAGCTTCCTCAGCGGCTTCATCACCGCCGGTTTCTTCGTGCTGCTGGGTGCAATGGTTGCGGGCTTCTTCTTCCAGATCAGCGGCCTGCAACTGGCGATCAGCGCCGGCTTCGTGCTGTTCTCTTCAGCCTGCATTCTGTTCCAGACCAGCGCAATCATTCATGGTGGTGAGCGCAACTACATCATGGCGACCATCAGCCTGTATGTTTCGATCTACAACCTGTTCATCAGCTTGCTGCAGATCTTCGGCATCATGGGTCGCGATTAATCGCCCAGCTCAACAAAAAGCCCGCTTCGGCGGGCTTTTTCGTTTCTGTTGCGAGCATCTTGCGGCGTCAGGCTTTATCATTCGCATGGATTGTTTGACTGGCCAGACCATGAAATTTGCCATTGCCCTGTTCTCCCCGCCCCACTCACCGTCCTCCCGGCGCGCGTTACGCTTTGCCCAGGCGGCGCTGAGTAGCGGCCATGAAATTGTCCGACTGTTCTTCTATCAGGATGGCGTGCACAGCGCCTCAAGCAGCGTTGTCAGCAACCAGGATGAACTGGATGTCGCCGCGCAATGGCGCGAGCTGCTAACAGCGCATCAGCTTGATGGCGTTGTTTGCATCGCCGCAGCCCTGCGCCGCGGCGTGCTCAATGCGGAAGAAGCCGAGCGTTATGCCCGCAACGCCGCCAGCCTTGAAGCGCCGTGGGAGCTTTCTGGCTTGGGGCAATTGCACGAAGCCAGCCAAATGGCTGACCGACTCGTCTGCTTTGGGGGCAACTGATATGGCCAAGTCTCTACTTATTATCAGCCGCCAGGCCCCTTGGGCTGGACCAGGCGCGCGCGAAGCGCTGGATATCGCACTGGCTGGCGGCGCGTTTGATTTGCCCATCGGCATGCTGTTTCTTGATGACGGCGTGTTTCAACTTGCGCCCGGCCAGCAACCGCAGAGCCTTGAGCAAAAGGACCTGAGTGCCAACCTGCAAGCCTTGCCGATGTTTGGTGTAGACGAGCTGTTTGCCTCGCAGCACTGCCTCGATCAGCGCGGAATCCGCCAGCTCACTCTTCCAGCTGTGTGTGTTGGCGACGCCGAGATCAGCGCATTGATAGACCGCTATGAACAGGTGATAACCCTCTAATGGCCACCTTACATGTGTTATCCCACTCGCCTTTTACCGACAGCCGCCTGAGCAGCTGTCTGCGTATTATTGGCCCTGATGATGGCGTATTGCTTTGCGGTGACGCCGTCTATGCCTTGCAACAAGACAGCGCCCTACAGCAGACGCTGGAGCGGATGCCCGACTCAATCGGTCTGTATGCCCTGCAGGAAGACTTGCAGGCCCGCAACATCGATGCAGGCAAGCGAGCCAACGCCATCGATTATCCAGAGTTTGTCGAACTCAGCTGCCGCTTTGCCAAGGTTAATAGTTGGCTATGAGTGAACTGCAGATCGACCAGCAGCGTATCGCTCTGGACAAAGACGGTTACCTGATCAACCTGGCAGACTGGTCGCAGGCCGTGGCCGAGGCGCTGGCCGAACGCGAGCAATTGACTCTGAGCCCTGAGCACTGGGAAATCCTGCATTTGCTGCGCGATTTCTATGCCGAGTTCCAGCTGTCGCCAGCTAATCGCCCGCTTATCAAGTACACCGCACTGAAACTCGGCCCGGAAAAAGGCAACAGCCTGCACCTCAATCGACTGTTCAATGGCACACCTGCCAAACTCGCTGCCAAGTTGGCGGGCCTACCCAAACCGACGAATTGCCTATGATCCTGCAAACTCCAGCTGAACACCCCTTCGCTCAATTCGTGCGGATTCTTGGCAAGGGCAAGCGCGGCGCACGCAACCTGACGCGCAGCGAAGCTCGTGAAGCGATGGGCATGCTGCTCGACGACCAAGTCGAAGACACCCAACTGGGTGCGTTCCTGATGTTGTTGCGACACAAGGAAGAAAGCAGCGAGGAGATGGCAGGCTTCGCCGAAGCCGTGCGCGAGCGACTGCAAACACCTGCGATCGCGGTCGACATTGACTGGCCGACCTACGCCGGTAAAAAGCGCCATATGCCGTGGTATTTGCTGGCCGCTAAAGCCTTGGCCAACAGTGGCGTGCGGATTTTGCTGCACGGCGGCGGCGCGCACACCGCCGGACGCATGTATGCGGAGCAATTGCTTGGCAATCTGGAAATCCCCCTGTGCCGCGACTGGGCTCACGTCGAGGCCGCGCTGGATGAACAGCACCTGGCGTTCATTCCGCTTGGCGACTGGATGCCGGCATTGCAGAAGATGATCGACCTGCGCAATACGTTGGGCTTGCGCTCGCCGATCCACTCATTAACCCGCATTCTCAACCCGCTGTCGGCGCGCTGCGGCCTGCAAAGCATCTTTCACCCTGGCTATCAGGCCGTGCATCGCGAAGCCAGCCAATTGCTGGGCGATCATGCCATCGTCATCAAGGGCGAAGGCGGTGAAATCGAGATCAATCCAGACGCCAGCAGCCATTTGTATGGCACCACCAATGGCGAGAACTGGGACGAAGAATGGCCGCCATTATCTGCGCAGCGCCATGTAAAGCCCGAGTCCCTGCAAGTTGAGCATATGCTCAACGTCTGGTCTGGCGAGGTCACAGACAACTACGCGAATCTGGCCATTGTCAGCACCATGGCGCTGGCATTGCGTGGCCTTGGCATGAGCCGCAGCGATGCCTTTAGTGAGGCGCAGAAACGCTGGGATGCGCGCGTCATATCTAAGTAGGCGATATTTAAAGGCAGATATTTGCAACCATCCATCGATGAACTTTGGTTAAGCTGACTGTAAATCAAGTCACAACGCAGAGGCTCGCTGATGGGATTGCTGATTGAAGGCCAATGGCACGATAAATGGTACGACACTAAAGGTGACGGCCGCTTCCAGCGTGAAAGTGCCAAACGTCGCAACTGGATTACCGCCAACGGTGAAGCCGGCCCGAGCGGCGAAAGTGGTTTCGCCGCTGAAGCCGGTCGCTACCATTTGTACGTTTGTCTCGCCTGCCCCTGGGCGCATCGCACCCTGATCATGCGCCAACTCAAAGGCCTTGAATCACTGATCGACGTTTCGACCGTGAGCTGGCTGATGCGTGAGAATGGCTGGACCTTTGACCGCGAAACCGGCTCAAGCGGTGACGCACTGGACGACCTGAGTTTTCTGCATCAGCGTTACACCGCAGACGACCCTAACTACAGCGGACGCGTGACCGTGCCGTTGCTGTGGGACAAGCAGCAACAGCGCATCGTCAGCAATGAGTCTGCTGAAATCATCCGCATGTTCAACAGCGCCTTCAATGGGCTGACGGGCAACACGCTGGACTTCTACCCATCGGCCTTACAGGACGAGATCGACGCACTCAACGAGCGCATCTATCCGGCAATCAACAACGGTGTTTACCGCGCAGGTTTTGCTACCACGCAAGACGCTTACGAAGAAGCCTTCGATGAGTTGTTTGCCGAACTTGATGCGGTAGAAGCGCTGCTCGAAACGCGGCGCTATCTGACCGGCGAATACCTGACCGAAGCGGATATCCGCCTGTTCACGACCATTGTGCGCTTTGATGCGGTCTATTACGGCCACTTCAAATGCAACCTGCGCCGGATTGAGGATTATCCGAATCTGTCGAATTGGTTGCGGGAATTGTATCAATGGCCCGGTATTGCCCAGACCGTGAACCTTGAGCACATCAAGAATCACTACTACGCCAGCCACGCGACAATCAACCCGACAGGGATTGTTCCCAAAGGGCCCGCGCTTAATTTACAGCGCGAGCACAATCGCGATCGGCTTAACGGCAAAGGCATTGTCGACGCAGGCTAAAGCTTGTAGCTGAAGGCGCTCAAACCTCGGCTTGCGCGCCTTCAAACCATGCCAGTTTTTCGCGCAACTGCACCACTTCACCGATGATCACCAAGGTTGGCGCATGCACTTCATGCTCAGCCACCAATGCCGGCAAATCGGCGAGCGTGCCGGTGAATACGCGCTGGGTCTGGGTGGTGCCTTGCTGGATCAACGCTGCCGGCGTCGAAGCCGCACGACCATGCGCGATCAGTTCCTGGCAAATAACCGGCAAGCCCACCAGCCCCATGTAGAACACCAGCGTCTGGCTGGGCGCACTGAGTTCGCGCCACGGCAAATCACAGCTGCCATTTTTCAGGTGTCCGGTGACGAACCGCACGGACTGCGCATAATCGCGATGAGTCAGTGGAATGCCCGCATAAGCGGCACAACCGCTGGCCGCCGTAATGCCCGGTACGACCTGAAAAGGAATGCCGTGCGCGGCCAGCTCTTCAATTTCTTCGCCGCCACGGCCGAAAATAAACGGATCGCCGCCCTTGAGCCGCAGCACCCTTTTACCTTCCTTGGCCAACGCGACCAGCCGCTGATTGATTTGATCCTGCGGCACTGCATGGTCTGCGCGCTGCTTACCGACATAAATGCGCTCGGCGTCGCGGCGGCACAACTCGATAATGGCCGGCGCGACCAAACGGTCGTACAGCACCACATCAGCCTGCTGCATCAGGCGCAAGGCGCGGAATGTCAGTAAGTCCGGATCACCCGGCCCTGCCCCAACCAGATACACCTCACCGAGCATACGCGGCGCAGCGCCGGCGATTTTCTCAGCTAGCAGGCGCTTGCCCTCGTCCAGTTTGCCAGCAAAAACACTCTCGGCAACCTGACCCTGAAAAACATCTTCCCAAAACACCCGGCGCTGCTGAACGTTAGGGAAAAGGCTTTTGACTTGCGCACGAAACTGCTTGGCAAGCCCGGCTAAATGGCCGTAGGTAGCAGGAATCCAGGTCTCGATCTTGGCACGCATCAGCCGCGCCAGAACCGGCGCGTCGCCGCCGCTGGACACCGCCACAATCAACGGTGAGCGATCGACAATCGCCGGGAAGATAACGCTGCAAAGCTTGGGCGCGTCGACCACATTAACCGGAACGCCGCGTGCCTGAGCCTGCTCTGAGATTTGCTGATTCAGCGGCTCGTCATCCGTTGCTGCGATGACCAACACCACACCTTCAAGATCATCTGCCTGATAGCCGCGCAAACGCAGCTCACCGTGCACAGACTCAAGCATCTGGCGCATGTCGTCACGAATGGTCAGGGTGACCACGCGCAGCGTTGCACCGGCATCCGCCAGCAGGCGCGCCTTGCGCAGGGCAACTTCACCCCCGCCAACCACCAGAACCGTGCGGCCCTGTAACTTGTGAAACAGCGGGAGATATTCCATTACAGCCTCGGCGCAATACAGGTAAACAGCGGCAAAACTGAAGCGCTTCGCCGCTGCAAACGATCAGGTGGGCAATTAACCGATTACTTCGATACCGCCCATGTAAGGCTTGAGCACTTCCGGTACACGGATCGAACCATCGGCCTGCTGATAGTTTTCCAGTACCGCAACCAGCGTACGGCCTACTGCCAGACCGGAACCGTTGAGGGTATGCACCAGTTCCGGCTTGCCCGTTTCTGGGTTACGGAAACGTGCTTGCATACGGCGCGCCTGGAAGTCGCCACAGTTGGAGCACGAAGAAATTTCGCGGTATTTGTCCTGGCTGGGTACCCAAACTTCGATGTCGAAGGTCTTGGTGGCGCTAAAGCCCATGTCCCCTGTGCACAGCGACAGCAGGCGATACGGCAGTTCGAGCAATTGCAGAACTTTTTCGGCATGGCCGGTCAGCTCTTCAAGCGCCTGATACGAGGTGGCCGGATCGACGATCTGGACCATTTCGACTTTGTCGAACTGATGCTGGCGAATCATGCCGCGAGTGTCGCGACCCGATGCACCGGCTTCACTGCGGAAACAAGGCGTGTGCGCCACGAACTTGATCGGCAGTTGCTTGGCATCGAGAATTTCACCGGCGACGATGTTGGTCAGCGACACTTCAGCCGTCGGAATCAGGTAGAAGTCAGCTTCGCCTTCGCGGCTGATCTTGAACAGGTCTTCTTCAAACTTCGGCAACTGTCCGGTGCCTTGAAGAGCAGGCGCTTGCACCAGATAAGGCGTGTAGGCTTCTTCATAGCCGTGCTCGCCAGTGTGCAGGTTGACCATGAACTGTGCGAGCGCGCGATGCAGGCGCGCAATCGGGCCGCGCAACAGGGCAAAACGTGCGCCAGAAAGCTTGGCGGCGGTTTCAAAGTCGAGCCAGCCGTGCTGTTCGCCCAGCGCTACGTGATCCTGAATCGGGAAATCAAAAGTCTTGGGCGTGCCCCAGCGACGCACTTCAACGTTGTCGTCTTCGTCGGCGCCAACCGGCACGGATTCGTGCGGCACGTTTGGCAGGTTGAGCATCAGCGCATCGAGCTCGGCCTGAATCGCGTCAAGTTCACGCTTGCCCGCTTCAAGTTCGCTGCCCATGCGATCCACGTCTGCCAACAAGGGTGCAATGTCTTCGCCGCGCTGCTTGGCCTGACCAATCGACTTGGAGCGACTGTTGCGCTCGGCCTGCAGTTGTTCAGTGCGGGTTTGCACATCTTTACGCTGTGATTCAAGGGCTTCGAAACGCGCTACATCGAGGGTGAAGCCACGTGTGGCGAGGCGTTGAGCGATTTCTTGAATTTCGGTGCGCACCAGTTTGGCGTCGAGCATGGTGATTTCTCAATACAAAGGTGTGAATTGCATGGCAAAGCCATGGTACAGAATGCGGACAAGTTTAAGGGTTCGCGGCGCTCAGCGCTAAGCATGTGCCGAAAAAAATGCCTGAATGAGCAAATATACCCAGCAAATTGCAGCTAATCCGCGTTACAGCGCGCTTTTACAGCGTTAGGCCAGCGCCGAACAAGACGCGGATCCGTGATTACATTCGCGCCAGGCCAAGGCCGGCCCACGCGGCGAACAATCCACCTGCCAGGCTTGCGATGAAATAACCCATGGCCATCGCGGTTTGACCGCCCTCAATCAGGCGCAGGGTTTCCAGGCTGAACGACGAGAATGTAGTCAGGCCGCCGAGCAAGCCAACGGTAATACCGGTGCGCAGCTCAAGCGGAATATCGGTTCGCGTAAGAAACAAGCCGCTGAACAGTCCGATCAGAAAACAACCGATCAGATTGACGCTCAAGGTGGCCATAAAAAAGTGCCGGGGCCAATTTGCCGCGACGAAGTAACTGGCGAGAAAGCGCAAGACACTGCCCACTGCTCCGCCAAAAGCGACCGCCGCCATGATCTTGATCATTAGCCTCTCCGTTTGCGTGGGCTGGCCGCATCCTGCGCCGCCAAGTGCGCGAGCTTGTCGCGTATTTTAAGCTCCAGGCCGCGTGGTACTGGCTGGTAATACTGACGGGGTTCGAGGGCCTCGGGGAAATAATCCTCACCCGCCGCATAGGCGTCTGGCTCATCATGGGCATAGCGGTATTCATCGCCATAACCCAGCTGCTTCATCAGTTTGGTTGGGGCGTTGCGCAAGTGCAGCGGGACTTCCAGCGAGCCGCTTTCGGCCACATCACGCATGGCACTCTTGAAGCCCATATACACCGCATTGCTCTTGGGTGCGCACGCAAGGTAGGTGATGGCTTGTGCCACCGCCAACTCACCTTCCGGGCTGCCGAGGCGCTCCTGAACATCCCAAGCCGCCAGGCACAGACTCAACGCGCGGGGATCGGCATTGCCGATATCCTCACTGGCCATGCGCACCACGCGGCGGGCGATGTACAGCGGATCACAGCCGCCGTCGAGCATACGCGCAAACCAATACAACGCGCCGTCTGGATTAGAGCCGCGTACAGACTTATGCAGCGCAGATATCTGGTCATAAAAGGCTTCGCCGCCTTTGTCGAACCGCCGCTGCGTGTCACCGAGCAAATTTTGCAGCAGTTCGACTGAAATGGCCGAGTCGTCTTCAGCCAGATCGGCGGCGTTTTCCAGAAAATTAAGCATGCGCCGGCCATCGCCATCAGCGGCAGCCATCAGCACTTTGAAGCTGTCATCCGGCACCGTCAGTTTGCGCTCGGCAAGGCCACGCGGATCATTCAGGGCGCGGTCAACCAGCTTGCGCAGGGCGGCTTCATCGAGGCTTTTGAGCACGTAAACCCGCGCCCGCGAAAGCAGTGCGTTGTTCAATTCGAACGAGGGGTTTTCGGTTGTGGCGCCAATGAATATCAGCGTGCCGTCTTCAACATAGGGCAGGAAGGCATCTTGCTGGGACTTGTTGAAGCGATGCACTTCATCGACAAAAAGGATAGTCTTGCGGCCATATTGCGCGGCGTGCTGCTGCGCGACCTCAACCGCCTGACGGATTTCCTTGACCCCTGAGAGTACCGCAGAGATCGTTTCAAAGTGCGCGTCGGAGACTTTCGCCAGCAGCCGCGCCAGGGTGGTTTTACCCACGCCAGGCGGCCCCCAGAATATCATCGAGTGCAGAGCGCCCTGCTCCAGCGCTTCACGCAGCGGTTTGCCGCGTGCCAGCAAATGTTCCTGACCGACATACTCATCCAAGCTTGCTGCCCGCAAACGAGCGGCAAGCGGTTGAGCGACTGTGGTCTTGCGAAACAAATCCATGGATCTGGGCTACAACCTCTTACTCTTGGATGACATCCGCGCCAGGCGGAATCTCGAAGTTGAACTCGCTGTCATTGATCGGCGGATTCATCTTCACGCCCAGAAACAGAATATTGGTGCGCTGACCAATGCTGTCGACCAGCTGCATGTCGTTAAGCACTTTGTCGCGGAACGACAGGCGCAGGTTATCGAACAGGCTGTCCTTGGCTTTTGGCTTCAGGGTGAAATCGACAACGTTACCCGCCTCTTTCGAGGTGATATCGAAGTTCTCGCTGATCTTCGACACATCACCCGACAACAACAATGCAGGCGTGTGCGTCAGGCGCTGATCGAGCGTCTGAATGGTCACTTGTTCAAGATCCGGGTCGTATAGCCAAACCTTGGTGCCGTTAGATACCAGCAACTGCTCTTGCGGCGCATCGGTGTGCCAGCGGAACAGCCCCGGGCGTTTCAGCGACAACTCGCCTGCGGTTTCCTGCAACTGAGTGCCGCCACCGTCGAGGGTCAGCTGGGAAAAACGCGCGGAAATGGTTTGAGCCTGATTGAGCAACTGGGTCAGGCGCTGCACCGAGGCGTCGTCGGCCATGGCCGACAAACTGCAAAGGCTTACTGCAGAAAGCAACAGCGTGCGAATCAAGCGCATGGAACTCCTCATTCTTGAGTCCGGTAAAGGGTTAGTCACGGACCGGCGACGGTGCGATAACTTCACGTGAGCCATTGGTGCTCATGGAGGTTACGACACCGGCCATCTCCATTGATTCGATCATCCGCGCAGCGCGGTTGTAACCAATCTTGAGCTTGCGTTGCACGGCCGAGATTGAGGCGCGACGGCTTTCGGTGACAAAACGCACGGCTTCGTCATAAAGCGGGTCATCTTCACTGTTGTCGCCATCT
This sequence comes from Pseudomonas marincola, assembly GCF_900682675.2. NCBI lineage: Bacteria > Pseudomonadati > Pseudomonadota > Gammaproteobacteria > Pseudomonadales > Pseudomonadaceae > Pseudomonas > Pseudomonas marincola. The sequence continues at coordinate 2,451,561 of NZ_LR215729.2, forward strand.
TCCCCGCTGCCGCCTTCGCCGCTCGGGCCACCCTCTTCAACACCGGCGAGAATCTCTTCGATGTAATCCGGCGCGCCGCGCAATTTCCATGCCTCGACCACGCGGTGAACCTCGTCGTCGGAGACGAACGCGCCGTGTACGCGAATCGGCAAACCCGTGCCGGGCGGGAGATACAGCATGTCACCGTGGCCAAGCAATTGCTCGGCGCCGCCTTGGTCGAGAATGGTCCGCGAGTCGATCTTGCTCGACACCTGGAACGCCATACGCGTTGGGATGTTGGCCTTGATCAGACCGGTAATAACGTCAACCGAAGGACGCTGGGTTGCCAGAATCAGGTGAATACCGGCGGCACGCGCCTTCTGGGCGATACGCGCGATCAGCTCTTCAACCTTCTTGCCGACGATCATCATCATGTCGGCAAATTCGTCGACCACCACCACGATGGTCGGCAGGGTTTTCAGCAGCGGCGCTTCGTCATCCATGCTCTGGCGACGATACAGCGGGTCTGTCAGCGGCGTACCGGCTTCGATGCCGTCCTTGACCTTGCGGTTGAAGCCGGCAAGGTTGCGCACGCCCATGGCTGCCATCAGTTTGTAGCGACGCTCCATCTCGGCAACGCTCCAACGCAGGGCGTTGGCCGCTTCCTTCATGTCGGTCACAACCGGGCACAGCAGGTGCGGAATGCCTTCGTAGATCGACAATTCAAGCATTTTCGGGTCGATCATGATCAGTCGCGCATCTTCAGGCTGCGACTTGAACAGGATCGACAGGATCATGGCGTTAACGCCAACCGACTTACCGGAACCGGTTGTACCGGCCACCAGCAAGTGCGGCATTTTCGCCAGATCGGTAATAACCGGACGACCGCCAATGTCGTGCCCCAACGCCAGGGTTACGGGCGATTTGAAGTCGTCGTATTCAGGTGACGACAGCACTTCGGAGAACCGCACAATCTGCCGGTCTTCGTTAGGGATCTCGATGCCGACTGTGGTTTTGCCCGGAATGACTTCAACCACCCGCACGCTGATCACGGCGATGGAACGCGCAAGGTCTTTGGCCAGATTGGAAATACGGCTGACCTTGACCCCGGCAGCAGGCTGGATCTCGAAACGGGTAATAACCGGGCCCGGGTGCACCGACTCAACGATGACCTCGACGCCGAACTCCTTAAGTTTGACCTCAAGCAAACGCGACATGGCCTCAAGCGACTCCGGCGAGAATTGCTTCTGCTTCTTCTCGGCGACATCAAGAATGGAGATGGGCGGCAACGTCCCTTCAATCGCCGAATCAACGAACAGCGGCGCTTGCTTCTCTTTCTGTACGCGTTGGCTCGGCTCGGTTGGCTTGGGCATGGTATCCAGCGGCGTGATAATCGGCGCTTTACGCGCATCGCCACTGGCAGCCGGTTTACTCACTGGCTGAGCAGTCGATTCCGGCAGACGGATCTCAGGGCTGCGGGCCGCAGGCGCCGGCTCTTTGGCCATGATTGGCTCACGACGTTCCTGGGCGATAGCCGCTTTGGGCTTGGCGGGCGCAACAGGCTCGTCTACCTCACGCAGCTGGGCGATCATCTGCTTGCGCTCGCTGCGCGCGTCCCACCAGCGGGTCACGGCGTTTTGCAGCAATTCGATCAGGTCGAGGGTGATCTTGCCGGTAATGTCCATAACCTTGAACCAGGACAAATCGGTGAACACCGTCAAACCAAACAGAAACAGCGAAATCAGCAAGAGCGTGCTGCCCTGCACGTTCAGGCCATCGACGGCCATCACACCGAGTGTTTCACCCAGCGCGCCGCCAGCTGAAGCTGGCATGCTTTGCGACGCAGGAAAATGAATGTAGGCCAGTGCAGAGCCGGCGAACACCAGGAAAATCAGGCCGATCAAACGCCACGAAAACAACCAGCCGCTCCACTGCCAGGGCTGGTGGCGGGCACGGAAAACCTGCCACGCTTTGACGCCGAGCAATAACGGGAACAGATACGCGAAGTAACCTATTGCCATAAACAGAATATCGGCAAACCAGGCCCCCGCACGGCCGGCAGCGTTGTGCACTTGTTGCACGTTGCTGGTATGCGTCCAGCCCGGATCGGCCGAATCATAGGTGAGCAGCGCCATCCACATGTAGAGGCAGAGAGCACCGAGCGCAATCAATGCCCCTTCCTTGAGACGGGAAGGCAGCTGTTGACGCCAGAGAGGGGCTTGGACTGTAGGGCTAGATTTCTTCAAAACGCATTTGTTCCTGCACCAGAGGCGCCGATTGATCAATTAACGACAAATGTAATGCCGGGGACTATTGTACGGGTTTGCGAGCGTGATGCCATGAACAAAGGGTACATGGAGATTACGCGCAACGTGCCATAGCAAAGGCCTTCGGTGTAGCATAACTACCAACATCTTCTGTGCTGCTTAATTTGAGCATGCATTTTCTTTTGTGACAAAGGCTTATGAGGTCTTTTATGAGTGAAGTCAAACATTCGCGCCTGATCATCCTCGGTTCGGGCCCTGCTGGTTACAGCGCCGCTGTTTACGCTGCCCGTGCCAACCTCAAACCCACCATCATCACCGGTATTCAACCCGGCGGCCAATTGACCACCACCACCGAAGTCGACAACTGGCCGGGCGATGTTGAAGGCCTGACCGGGCCGGCTTTGATGGAGCGCATGCAAAAGCACGCCGAGCGCTTTGAAACCGAGATCATCTACGACCACATCAACACCGCAGAGTTGCAGCAGCGCCCATTCGTCCTCAAGGGCGACAGCGGCACCTACACTTGCGACGCACTGATCATCGCCACAGGCGCCAGCGCGCAGTACCTGGGCCTGCCGTCTGAAGAAGCGTTCTCGGGCAAAGGCGTCTCGGCTTGCGCAACCTGCGATGGATTCTTCTACCGCAATCAGGTTGTAGCGGTAATCGGCGGCGGCAACACGGCCGTTGAAGAAGCCCTTTACCTGTCCAATATCGCCAAGGAAGTGCATCTCGTCCACCGCCGCGACAAACTGCGTTCCGAGAAGATCCTTCAGGACAAGCTGTTCGACAAGGCCGCTAACGGCAACATGCGCATTCACTGGAACACCACACTCGAAGAAGTGCTGGGCGATGCCACTGGTGTAACCGGCGCACGTCTGAAGAGCACCGAAACCGGTGAAACCCAGGATCTGCCGCTGGCCGGCGTGTTCATTGCCATCGGCCACAAGCCGAACACCGACCTGTTCCAGGGCCAACTGGAAATGCGTGATGGCTACCTGCTGATCCAGGGCGGCAACGAAGGCAACGCCACCGCCACCAGCATCGAAGGTGTATTTGCCGCTGGCGACGTGGCTGACCACGTATACCGCCAGGCCATTACCTCGGCTGGCGCTGGCTGCATGGCCGCACTTGATGTCGAGAAGTTCCTCGACGACAACTGATCGAGCAACCCCGCAGGCGCACGACAAACGTGCGCCCTGCCCTCTTCTGGAAAACTAGATGCTGACCTGGCTACAACGTGACTCATTAAGTTTTCCACCGCTTAACAAAGCCCTGCGTGAACCCGACGGCCTGCTGGCCGCTGGCGGCGACCTGAGCCCCGAACGCCTGATTGCCGCGTATCGACATGGCTGTTTTCCCTGGTATCAGGATGGCCAGCCCCTGCTGTGGTGGTCGCCTGATCCGCGCATGGTACTAATCCCCGAAGAACTTCATGTTTCGCGCAGCCTGGCCAAGGTTATTCGCCAGGGCGTGTATCGCGTTACCTTTGATCAGGACTTCGCCAGCGTCATCCACGCTTGCTCGCAACCGCGCGCCTATGCCGATGGCACGTGGATCACCGACGCCATGCAACAGGCTTATATCGAACTGCATCGGCGCGGCTACGCCCATAGCGTTGAGGTTTGGCGTGACGATGAACTGGTTGGCGGCTTATACGGCCTGGCAATGGGCCAGCTGTTTTTTGGCGAGTCGATGTTCAGCCGCGCCGACAACGCCTCCAAAGTTGGCTTCGTGACGCTGGTGCAACACCTTCAGCAATGGGGTTTCGTCATGATTGACTGCCAGATGCACACGCAGCATTTGCAGAGCCTTGGCGCCCGCCCGATCAGCCGTGAACAATTTTCGCGTACGCTGCATACTCATCTCGAGCAGGCTGCAAACGCTCACTGGTCCGCCTAGTCGACTCGTTCAGCCTGACATACACTTGTTACCAAGGCTTAACCCGAGACACCGCCATGACCGAGCTGGCCAGATTGAAGTTTTACGCCACTCAGCCTCACGCCTGCAGTTACCTGCCAGATGAGCAGGCGACCACATTGTTCCTCGATCCGAGCCAGCCAATGGACGTCGAGGTGTACGCAGAGCTTTCTGAGATGGGCTTTCGCCGCAGCGGCGATCACCTGTATCGCCCGCACTGCCAAAATTGTGTGGCGTGCGTTCCGGCGCGTATTCCTGCTGAAACCTTTACCCCTAATCGCCAGCAACGCAAGATTCTCAAGCGCAACGAAGACATCGTTGTCACACCCGCGCGGCCGGTTTTCAACGAGGAGTACTACGCGCTGTACAGCCGCTATATCGAGCAGCGTCACGCCGACGGCGATATGTACCCGCCGAGTCGCGACCAATTCTCGACTTTTCTGGTGCGCTCACTTTCCTTCTCGCGCTTTTACGAATTCCGTAAAGACGGTCGTCTGGTGGCGATTGCCGTGACCGACGTGCTGCCAAACGGACTCTCAGCGGTTTATACGTTTTACGACCCAAGCGAGGAACGCCGCAGCCTTGGGCGCTTTGCGATCCTGTGGCAGATCAATCAGACTCAGCAATTAGGGCTGCATGCGCTGTACCTGGGTTATTGGATCAAAAACTGCAAAAAAATGAATTACAAGACTCAATACCGGCCCATTGAGCTGTTTATTAATCAACGCTGGATCACTCTTAACTGAGGAGACTGGCGAATCTGCCTATTTTCGGGCACAATGCACGCCGCTTTTGCCTGGAGCCAGTCGCACCGGGCCATTCATTGGATACCGAGGGCTTTACTGCATGTCGAAAGAAGACAGCTTCGAAATGGAAGGCACTGTCGTCGACACCCTGCCCAACACCATGTTTCGTGTGGAGTTGGAAAATGGGCACGTCGTAACCGCGCACATCTCCGGAAAGATGCGCAAGAACTACATCCGCATTCTTACTGGCGATAAAGTACGCGTTGAACTAACGCCTTATGACTTGAGCAAAGGCCGCATTACATACCGCGCGCGCTAAGCCAGTCACCAGTAAAAACGCCCGGCTTGCCGGGCGTTTTTGTGTGCGCGAGGAAAAGAACGGGCAGCCGGCGGCAGCCATGACGGTTTACCCTTCGGGTTAACCATCCTCCGTTTTCGTATAACCGCCGATTACATGCCGATTACATTCGGAGGATGGATAGCCAAGCCTCCCTCGGCAATCCGTCATGGACGCGCCAGCGTCCGCATTTGATCCACGTCTCACCCCCGACACAAAATTCCGATCAAAGCCGGGCAGCCGATGGCCGCCATGACGGTTTACCCTACGGGTTAACCATCCTCCGTTTTCGTATAACCGCCGATTACATGCCGATTACATTCGGAGGATGGATAGCCGAGCCTCCCTCGGCAATCCGTCATGGACGCGCCAGCGTCCGCACTTGATCCCCGCCCGCGCCTCGACACACAATTTCGATCAAAGCCGGGCAGCCAATGGCCGCCATGACGGTTTACCCTGCGGGTTAACCATCCTCCGTTTTCGTATAACCGCCGATCGCATGCCGATTACATGCCGATTACATTCGGAGGATGGATAGCCGAGCCTCTCTCGGCAATCCGTCATGGACGTGCCAGCGTCCGCATTTGATCCACGTCTCACCCCCGACACAAAATTCCGATCAAAACCGGGCAGCCGGTGGCCGCCATGACGGTTTACCCTTCGGGTTAACCATCCTCCGTTTTCGTATAACCGCCGATCGCATGCCGATTGCATGCCCATAACATTCGGAGGATGGATAGCCGAGCCTCTCTCGGCAATCCGTCATGGACGTGCCAGCGTCCGCATTTGATCCCCGACCCGCGCCTCGACACACAATTGCGATCAAAACCGGGCAGCCAATGGCCGCCATGACGGTTTACCCTGCGGGTTAACCATCCTCCGTTTTGGTATAACGTCCGATCGCATTGGGCGCCTGCAAATCGTACCCTCGATTTTCTTGGCACAATAAAAAACGCCCGGTGCATGCAACGGGCGTTAGATTCAAACTAATGATGAGCCTGTAACCGGCGCCCAACATCCGGCGCCGGTTACACAACCTGATTATCAGGCCATTTCGGCTGCGGTTTCGAACTCGAAGGTCAGTTCGCCATCGACCAGGTCGACATGCACCACGCCGCCATGCTCGGACAGCTCGCCAAACAGAATTTCTTCTGCCAGCGGACGCTTGATCTTGTCCTGGATCAAACGCGCCATCGGCCTGGCGCCCATCGTCACGTCATAGCCCTTCTCCGCCAGCCAGCCACGCGCCGCATCCGAAACATCGAGCTGTACGCGCTTGTCCTCAAGTTGAGCCTGCAGCTCGGTAAGGAACTTGTCGATGATGCTCTTGATGACTTCAGTGCTGAGGCGGCCAAACTGGATAATGGTATCCAGACGGTTACGGAACTCCGGCGTGAAGCTCTTCTTGATGACTTCCATGGCATCGGTCGAGTGATCCTGATGAGTAAAACCAATCGATGCCCGCGCTGCTGTTTCCGCGCCGGCATTGGTGGTCATGATCAGGATGACATTACGGAAATCCGCCTTGCGACCGTTGTTGTCGGTAAGCGTGCCGTGGTCCATCACCTGCAACAGCAGGTTGAAGACTTCCGGGTGCGCCTTTTCGATCTCATCAAGCAGCAACACGCAGTGCGGCGTCTTGGTGATGGCTTCGGTGAGCAGTCCGCCCTGATCGAAACCCACATAGCCAGGCGGCGCACCAATCAGCCGTGAAACCGTATGGCGTTCCATGTATTCCGACATATCGAAGCGAATCAGCTCGACACCCAGCGACTTCGACAACTGCCGCGCCGCCTCGGTCTTGCCGACACCTGTTGGCCCGGCAAACAGGAACGAACCCACTGGCTTGTCCGGCGCCTTGAGGCCCGCACGTGACAGCTTGATCGCGGTAGACAGCGACTCGATGGCTGCATCCTGACCAAATACCGTCAGCTTGAGGTCGCGCTCAAGGTTGCGCAGAAGCTCTTTGTCGGAGCTGCTGACATGCTTAGGCGGAATACGCGCAATTTTCGCAACAATGTCTTCAACCTGCGCCACATCGATACGTTTGACGCGCTTATCGACGGGTTGCAGACGCTGGAATGCGCCCGCCTCGTCAATCACGTCGATGGCTTTGTCAGGCATGTGACGGTCATTGATATAACGCGCTGCAAGCTCAGCCGCTGCGCGCAACGCCTCATCGCTGTACTCGATACTGTGATGCTGCTCAAAGCGCCCCTTGAGGCCTCTGAGAATGCTGATGGTATCTTCAACCGAGGGCTCGACGACATCGACCTTCTGGAAGCGACGGGCAAGCGCCCTGTCCTTCTCGAAGATGCCACGAAATTCCTGGAAGGTGGTCGAGCCAATGCAGCGAATCTCGCCAGACGAAAGCATCGGCTTGAGCAGGTTGGACGCATCCATCACCCCGCCCGACGCGGCTCCGGCACCAATGATGGTGTGGATTTCGTCGATGAACAGGATCGCATGCGGGCGCTTGCGCAACTCGTTGAGCAAGGCCTTCAGGCGCTTCTCGAAGTCGCCACGGTATTTGGTGCCCGCCAGCAACGCGCCCAGATCCAGCGAGTAGACCACGCTGTCTGCAAGCAAGTCCGGCACCATGCCGTCGACAATACGCTTGGCCAGACCCTCGGCGATTGCGGTCTTGCCCACTCCGGCCTCACCGACCAGCAGCGGATTATTTTTGCGCCGGCGCGCCAGAATCTGCGCGACACGCTCGACTTCGGACTCGCGACCGACCAGCGGATCAATCCGCCCCTGACGCGCCGCCTCGTTGAGGTTGCTGGCGTAGGAGTCGAGCGGATTACCCGACATAGGCGAATCGCCTGCGTCTTCGTCCTGCATCTCCTGTTCGCTCTCGCTGTGCTCGCCATGGCCCGGCACCTTGGAGATGCCATGGGCGATGAAGTTGACCACATCGATGCGGGCAACGCTCTGCTGCTTGAGCAGGAACACGGCCTGGCTCTCTTGCTCGCTGAAAATGGCGACCAACACATTGGCGCCCGTGACTTCGCGCTTGCCAGAGCTTTGTACGTGGAATACCGCGCGCTGCAAGACTCGCTGAAACCCGAGCGTAGGCTGGGTTTCGCGTTCTTCATCATGGGCCGGAATAAGCGGAGTCGTGGAGTCGATAAACTCCAGCAGATCGTGACGCAGCTTGTCCAGGCTGGCACCACAGGCGCGCAGCACGCTGGCCGCCGCCTCGTTATCTAACAGGGCTAATAATAGATGCTCAACCGTCATGAATTCATGACGCTTGTTGCGGGCCTCTTTAAAGGCCAGGTTGAGGGTTACTTCGAGCTCTCGATTTAACATAGCTGCACCTCGTGCCCAAGTGGTCGGCTTTAGCCGTCCTTCTCGATCTCACAGAGTAGTGGGTGTTGGCTTTCGCGCGCATATTGGTTGACCTGCATCGCCTTGGTTTCAGCGATGTCGCGGGTATAAACCCCGCAAACTGCTCGTCCCTCTGTATGGACGGTCAGCATTATCTTGGTCGCCACCTCCCGATTCAGATTGAAGAAAACCTCGAGTATCTCAACCACAAAGTCCATCGGTGTGTAATCGTCATTAAACAAAATCACCTTATACATTGGGGGCGCCTGCAACGCGGGCTTGGCTTCCTGCAATGCCACACCAGAGGAGTCGTCCTCATGCGTTGCGGGTCGATCCTGATTGAATGTTAGTCGAATCTGGCTACTTGCATGCATGTTGAAAATTGAACTCATGGCTATTTGTATCTGGATGCGGGTTTCATCTTGATCGAAGTCACAGCCAATAACGCTGGCGCCTTGACTATCGGCAAAACGGTGTTACAAACAATGAATACCCGGTTTGGGTAATAAGAGGTTCCGTGTTCTCGCCTTCCAGCTTGATGAATTCGCGGAGTCAAAGTGGATGATACTCCAGAGGTGGAGTCCTTTGCAGAGGGATATCAGCATGCTAAGCGGTAAGGTCAAGTGGTTCAACAACGCTAAAGGTTACGGCTTTATTGTGGCTGATGGTGGCGATGAGGACCTGTTCGCCCACTTCTCGGCGATCCAGATGGAAGGCTACAAAACCCTGAAGGCTGGTCAGCCGGTAAGCTTCGATATTATTCAAGGTCCCAAAGGCCTCCACGCCGTTAACATCAACTCAATCACGGCCAGCGTCGATACCGCCGCTGCCACTGTGCAAACCCCGAGTGTTACGGTCGAAGCCTGACTCACGCGTGAACCCATAAAAAAGCCGGTCGCGAGACCGGCTTTGTTTTGCACGGAGTTCTCGCCTATCCAGAAGACAGACGAGAAGCCCGAAAGTTACATATGCGCGATCATTTGATCGCCAAACTCAGAGCACGACATCAATTTTGCACCGTCCATCAGGCGCTCGAAGTCGTACGTTACGGTCTTCGCATCAATGGCGCCTTCCGTGCCCTTGATCAGCAAATCCGCCGCTTCCAGCCAGCCCATGTGGCGCAGCATCATCTCAGCCGAGAGAATCAGTGAGCCCGGATTGACCTTGTCCTGGCCCGCGTACTTCGGCGCAGTGCCGTGCGTCGCTTCGAACATGGCAATGGTGTCAGACAGGTTGGCGCCTGGCGCGATACCAATACCGCCGACTTCCGCCGCCAGTGCGTCAGACAGGTAGTCACCATTGAGATTGAGGGTGGCAATCACGTCATATTCAGCCGGGCGCAGCAGAATCTGCTGGAGCATGGCATCGGCGATTGCATCCTTGACCACAATGTTCTTGCCGGATTTCGGGTTCTTGAACTGCATCCACGGGCCGCCATCGAGCAAGTCGGCGCCGAACTCGTCACGCGCCACTTCGTAGCCCCATTCTTTGAAGGCACCTTCGGTGAACTTCATGATGTTGCCCTTGTGCACGATAGTCACCGAGCTGCGGTCGTTGTCGACTGCGTACTGCAAGGCCTTGCGCACCAAGCGCTTGGTGCCTTCCTGCGAAACCGGCTTGACGCCAATGCCGCAGTTTTCGGTGAAGCGGATCTTCTTCACGCCCATTTCTTCGGTGAGGAACTTGATGACCTTGATGGCTTCAGGCGAGCCGGCCTTCCACTCAACGCCGGCATAAATGTCTTCAGAGTTTTCGCGGAAAATCACCATGTCGACGTCACCCGGCTTCTTCACCGGGCTTGGCACACCAGTGAACCAGCGTACCGGGCGCTGGCAAACGTAGAGGTCCAGCTCTTGGCGCAGGGCCACGTTGAGCGAGCGGATGCCGCCGCCAACCGGCGTGGTCAGCGGGCCTTTGATCGATACAACGTAGTCGCGAACGGCTTCGAGGGTTTCTTTTGGCAGCCAGGTATCCTGATCGTAGACCTGAGTGGCTTTTTCACCCGCATACACTTCCATCCAGGAAATCTTGCGCTTGCCGCCATAGGCTTTCTCTACAGCTGCATCGACCACCTTGATCATCACCGGGCTGATATCGACGCCAATACCATCCCCTTCGATGTAAGGAATAATCGGGTTATCCGGAACATTGAGCGACATGTCGGCATTCACGGTGATTTTGTCACCGGTTGCTGGCACCTGGATCTTTTGGTATCCCATGCTGAACTCCTGTTTTTGAATGAACCGTGGTGTTGCATTCAGCGTAGCGCAATCAATCGGGCAGGCACTACGCTGCAAATGATTACGAGGCCAACCATACAGGTTTTAAACCCTTGTTATGAACGGTAATACATGCAGAGCAAAATAATGGCTGGTCGCCTATCGCCCACCTTCTAGACATTGGTCTACAGCTTGAAGTTCTTAGTTTGCTATCGACAGTGTTATAATCGTGCGCCGTGACCTTGCAGTCATAGAGAGAGCCCCTGTCCGTTACAGGACGTCCGCCTCTCGGATGCGCCGGTGTTAGCACCCTAACCCGGCGAATAACACTCTACTGGTACAACCAACCTTGCGTGGTAAACGCTCGAATTCCGACTCAAGCCCAAGCATTGAGTGGACGCATCTACACGGTGCACCTCGAGACCCTGTCCGCGCCTAGAAAAGAAGAGAGTTTCCTTGATGTCTAACCGCTCGAAGATCATCTACACCTTCACTGACGAAGCGCCCGCCCTAGCGACCTACTCGCTTCTCCCCATCGTAAAAGCCTTCGCTGCATCAGCAGACATTGACGTCGAAACCCGAGACATCTCTCTTGCCGGCCGTATCCTTGCAGGCTTCGCTGACCAACTCGGCGCAGACCAGCAGATCGAAGACGACCTTGCCAAGCTCGCCGTACTGGCGACTTCCCCTGAAGCCAACATTATCAAGCTGCCGAACATCAGTGCTTCGGTTCCTCAGCTGCGTGGCGCAATCGCCGAGCTGCAGGCTCAGGGCTTCAACATCCCAGATTTCCCGGAAGACCCACAGTCCGAACAGGAAAAAGAAGCTCGCGCCCGTTACAACAAGGTACTGGGCAGCGCGGTAAACCCTGTTCTGCGTGAAGGTAACTCCGACCGCCGCGCCCCGGCTGCTGTTAAAGCCTACGCGCGCAAGCACCCACACTCGATGGGCAAGTGGAGCATGGCTTCGCAGTCGCACGCCGACTACATGCGTGACGGCGACTTCTTCTCCAGCGAGCAGTCCTTCACCATGGACCAGGCTGGTGACGTGCGTATCGAGTTCGTCGGCCAAGACGGCAAGGTCGAGCTGAAGAAAGTGGTTTCGCTGCAAGCAGGCGAAGTGTTCGACGGCATGCGCATGAGCTGCCAGAAGCTGCGCGATTTCTTCGAGCAGACCCTGCAAGACTGCAAAGAAACCGGCGTTATGTGGTCGCTGCACGTCAAGGCGACCATGATGAAGATCTCGCACCCGATCGTTTTCGGTCACGCCGTTAGCGTGTACTACAAGAAAGCCTTCGAGAAGCACGCAAAACTGTTCGACGAGCTGGGCGTTAACCCGAACAACGGCCTGAACAGCGTTTACGAGAAAATCAAGGTTCTGCCGGCTTCGCTGCAGGAAGAAATTCTCCACGACCTGCACGAGTGCTACAGCGATCGCCCGGAAATGGCGATGGTTGACTCGGTTAAAGGCATTACCAACCTGCACATCCCGAGCGACGTTATCGTTGACGCCTCGATGCCTGCAATGATCCGCAGCTCCGGTCAGATGTGGGGCAAGGACGGCAAGCTCAAAGACACCAAAGCGGTCATGCCTGAAAGCACCTATGCGCGCATTTATCAGGAAATGATCAACTTCTGCAAAACCAACGGCGCATTCGACCCGACCACTATGGGCTCGGTACCGAACGTAGGCCTGATGGCGCAGAAAGCTGAAGAATACGGCTCGCACGACAAGACTTTCGAACTCGAAACAGACGGCACCATGCGTGTTGTTCTGGCTGATGGCACCGTCAAGATCGAGCACGCTGTTGAAGCGGGCGACATCTGGCGCGCCTGCCAGACCAAAGATGCGCCGATCCGTGACTGGGTCAAGCTGGCCGTTACCCGCGCTCGCGCATCCAACACACCGGCGGTGTTCTGGCTCGACCCAGAGCGCGCTCACGACCGTCAGCTGATGCTGAAAGTCGAAACCTACCTGAAAGACCACGATACCGACGGCCTTGAGCTGCACATCATGGACTACAACCAGGCCATCCGTTTCAGCATGGAGCGCATGATCCGCGGTCTGGATACCATCTCGGTAACCGGTAACGTACTGCGCGACTACCTGACTGACCTGTTCCCGATCATGGAACTCGGCACGTCGGCGAAAATGCTTTCCATCGTTCCGCTGATGGCGGGCGGCGGCATGTACGAAACGGGCGCGGGCGGCTCGGCTCCGAAGCACGTACAGCAGTTGGTTGAAGAGAACCACCTGCGCTGGGATTCGCTGGGCGAGTTCCTGGCTCTGGCCGTGTCGCTGGAAGAAACCGGCATTAAAACCCAGAACGACAAAGCCAAGATCCTTGGCACCACGCTGGACATCGCCACCGGCAAACTGCTGGATAACGGCAAGTCGCCTTCGCGCCGCACTGGCGAGCTGGACAACCGTGGCAGCCACTTCTATCTGGCCATGTACTGGGCACAAGCTCTGGCAGCGCAGACTGAAAACGCTGAACTGGCCGCGCATTTCGCACCACTAGCCAAGGCCCTCACCGAGCAGGAAGCAACCATCGTTGCCGAACTCAACGAGGTTCAGGGCAAGCCGGTCGACATCGCCGGTTACTACCGCTCCAACAAGGAGCTGACCAGCCAGGTCATGCGCCCGAGCGCCACACTGAACGCGGCGATCGATCCTCTGATCGGCTAATCACCGCTGTAACGTGTACCCGCAATATCACAACCCCCGGCCCCGCGCCGGGGGTTGTGTTTCAGGGCCAGCAACCTCTACCAATCATTCGCAATCTGGGAATTAACTATGTCCTGGCAACCTCATATCACTGTCGCCACCGTTGTCGAAGACCAAGGCCGCTTTCTGCTGGTCGAGGAACACGCCGAAGGCCGGCAGGTATTCAATCAGCCCGCCGGCCATCTTGAAGCCAATGAAACACTGGCGCAGGCGGCTTTGCGTGAAACCCTCGAAGAAACCGGCTGGGATGTCGAGCTGACTGCGGTCATCGGCATTTACCTGTACACCGCGCCGAGCAACGGCGTGACCTATCAGCGCATCTGCTTTGCCGCCAAACCACTGGCCCAGCGCCCGAACCATCCGCTGGATGACGGCATCATCGGCCCGCAGTGGCTGACCCGCGACGAGCTGGCCGCCCAGCCTGAGCGCTGGCGCAGCGAGTTGGTACTGCGTTGTATCGACGATTACATCAGCGGTGAACGTTTTGCCCTGAGCCTGCTGCGCGACTGATACTGCCCGTCGCCGACAACTCGTCATCCTGCTAGAATCGACTCCTTTTAGCGTCAGTGCTCCGCTCCCATGTCAGATACCTCCATGCAAACGACTCATCAGTACGACCCAGCTTCCACGCGCGTTATTGTCGGCATGTCCGGCGGCGTAGACTCGTCGGTCTCGGCCCTGCTCCTGCTCGAACAGGGCTATCAGGTCGAAGGTCTGTTCATGAAGAACTGGGACGAAGACGACGGCACCGAATACTGCACCGCCATGGATGATCTGGCAGATGCGCAGGCCGTTTGTGACAAGATTGGCATCAAGCTGCACACCGCCAACTTTGCTGCCGAGTATTGGGACAATGTGTTCGAGCACTTCCTTGCCGAGTACAAGGCTGGCCGCACGCCGAACCCCGACATCCTCTGCAACCGGGAAATCAAGTTTAAGGCGTTCCTCGATTACGCCCTGATGCTGGGCGCCGACCTGATTGCGACCGGCCATTACGTGCGCCGTCGCGACATTGATGGCCGCACCGAGCTGCTCAAGGGGCTGGACCCGAACAAGGACCAGAGCTACTTCCTGCATGCCGTTGGCGGCGAACAAATTGCCAAGACCCTGTTCCCGGTTGGCGAGCTCGAGAAGCCACAGGTGCGCGAGATCGCCGAGAAATACCAGCTGGCGACAGCCAAGAAGAAAGACTCGACCGGCATTTGCTTCATTGGCGAGCGCCGCTTCAGTGACTTCCTTAAGCAATATCTGCCAGCCCAGCCAGGTGATATTGAAACCACCGAAGGTGAGGTCATTGGCCGTCACCACGGCCTGATGTATCACACCATGGGCCAGCGCCAGGGCTTGGGCATTGGCGGCCTGAAAGACGCCAGTGATGAGCCGTGGTACGTGCTGCAGAAAGATCTCGAACGCAACGTGCTGGTTGTCGGACAGGGCAATGATCATCCATGGCTGTTCTCCAGCGCATTGCTGGCCTCGGACATCTACTGGGTTAATCCAATCGACTTGTCCTCCCCGCGTCAGCTCACCGCCAAAGTGCGTTATCGCCAGGGCGATCAGCAGTGCACGCTGGAAAAAACCGCAGACGGTTATCGGGCGTCGTTCGCCATGCCGCAACGCGCAGTCACACCTGGCCAGTCCGTGGTGTTTTACGACGGCGAAATCTGCCTGGGCGGCGGCGTAATTGAGCACGCTCAACCGTGGAGCAGCAAGGATAAGCGCCCATGAATCAGACTCAGGAGCAACTGGTCGCACTCGGCGCGGTATTCGAGGCCACGACTCAGGTTGACCGAATTGCCCGCACTGGCCAGTCCAGCGAACCGGTGCTGGAATGCCTGCTTGGTAGCCTCTTGGTGCGCGACCCGGAAAATACCCTCGCCGTTTATGGTGGCGACGATCTCAACCTGCGCGACGGCTACAAGGCCTTGATCAGCTCGCTTGAGCGCGACCCGACCAGTTTGCAGCGTGAACCGCTGCGCTATGCGCTGGCCCTGCTCAACCTTGAGCGCCAATTCGCCAAGCGCGACGACCTGATGCAGATCATGGGCAGCCGACTGGACCAGATCCAGGCACAGGTCGAACACTTCGGGCCGACTCACGAGAACGTGGTTTCCAGCTGCGGCAGCCTCTATCAAGACACCATCAGCACCTTCCGCCAGCGTATTCAGGTGCAGGGCGACATGCGCCACCTGCAGCAGCCGAGCAACGCCTCGAAGATTCGTGCATTGCTGCTTACCGGCATTCGCTCGGCGCGGCTTTGGCGTCAGCTTGGCGGTCACCGCTGGCAGCTGGTTATCAGCCGCAAGAAGCTGCTCAATGAGCTGTACCCCATGCTTCGCGGCTAACAACTGCGGCGCGCAACAAACCACTCAATAGATACGAAAAGCGCTTTTACGTCAGGTGAACTGCGCTTTTCGTGTGCTTGTGCCTTGTGTTAGCGCAAAGCGCTGAGTTTTCAATAACACCCAAATGCGCATTCTGAAGGCCGGCCTGAGCCGTTACCGCTGAACGGCGGTGACTTAAGCAAGGCTTAGTCGCGAATTTCATGTATGATATGCGCCCTTTTCAATGCCCGACTGTCCGAGAACGCCTCCTATGCAGCTTTCTTCGCTCACCGCGGTTTCACCCGTTGATGGCCGTTACGCCGGCAAAACTAGCGCTTTGCGCCCAATTTTCAGCGAATACGGCCTCATCCGTTTTCGCGTCATGGTCGAGGTTCGCTGGCTCCAGCGCCTGGCCGCTCATGCAGGCGTGCCTGAAGTGCCGCCGTTTTCCGATGATGCGCAAGCCATTCTGAATGAACTGGCGGATAACTTCGACGTGGCTCATGCCGAGCGCGTCAAGGAAATCGAGCGCACCACCAATCACGACGTGAAAGCCGTCGAGTACCTGCTCAAGGAACAGGCTGCGAAGCTGCCTGAACTTGAAAAAGTGAATGAATTCATCCATTTCGCTTGTACTTCTGAAGACATCAATAACCTTTCGCATGCGCTGATGCTGCGCGAAGGTCGCGACACCGTGCTGCTGCCGCTGATGCGTCAGATCGCCGGCTCTATTCGCGAACTGGCTGTGCGTTTCGCCGATGTGCCAATGCTCTCGCGTACTCACGGCCAGCCCGCTTCGCCGACCACGCTGGGTAAAGAGCTGGCGAACGTGGTTTATCGCCTTGAGCGCCAAATCACCCAGATCGCCGCCGTGCCGCTGCTGGGCAAGATCAATGGCGCCGTGGGCAACTACAACGCCCACCTCTCGGCCTATGCCGACATCGACTGGGAAGCGAACGCCCGCGAATTCATCGAAGGCGACCTCGGCCTGCAGTGGAACCCTTACACCACACAGATCGAGCCGCACGATTACATCGCAGAGCTGTTCGACGCCGTGGCCCGCTTCAACACCATCCTGATCGACTTCGATCGCGATATCTGGGGCTACATCTCGCTTGGTTACTTCAAGCAGAAGACCATTGCCGGCGAAATCGGCTCTTCGACCATGCCGCACAAGGTCAACCCGATCGACTTCGAAAACTCCGAAGGCAACCTCGGTATCGCCAACGCCCTGCTGCAGCACCTGGCCAGCAAGTTGCCAGTTTCGCGCTGGCAGCGTGACCTGACCGACTCCACCGTACTTCGCAATCTCGGTGTTGGTTTTGCTCACAGCGTTATCGCATACGAAGCAAGCCTCAAGGGAATCAGCAAGTTGGAGCTGAATGCTCAACGTATTGCTGAAGATTTGGACGCTTGCTGGGAAGTCCTCGCTGAGCCGATCCAAACCGTTATGCGCCGTTATGCCATTGAAAACCCGTACGAGAAGCTCAAGGAGCTGACGCGCGGCAAGGGCATCACCCCGCAAGCCTTGCTCGACTTTATCGACGGCCTGGACATGCCAGCCGAAGCCAAAGCCGAACTGAAACTGCTGACCCCTGCCTCGTACATCGGCAACGCGGTCGCACAGGCCAAGCGTATATAAGCACCAACGGCCCGCCCGACGCCCGGCCGAGCCGGGCGTTTTTATTTTAGGGCGTCATTAAATTTCAAGGGCTTACAGATGAATCCTGATACTCCTCTGCAACTGCTGGGCGGCCTGACTGCGCGCGAATTCATGCGCGATTACTGGCAAAAGAAACCGCTGCTGATCCGTCAGGCGCTGCCCGGTTTTGAAACGCCAATCTCACCTGACGAGCTCGCAGGCCTGGCACTTGAGGAAGAAGTTGAATCTCGCCTGGTGATTGAACATGGCGTAACGCCATGGGAACTGCGCCGCGGGCCATTTGAAGAAGACGCCTTCAGCACGCTGCCTGAGCGCGACTGGACCCTGCTGGTACAAGCGGTCGACCAGTTCGTGCCGGAAGTCGCCGAGCTGATGGAAAACTTCAAGTTCCTGCCCAAGTGGCGCATTGACGATGTCATGGTCAGCTTTGCAACCGCTGGCGGTGGCGTTGGCCCGCATTTCGACAACTACGACGTATTTTTACTGCAGGGTTACGGCAAGCGCCGCTGGCAAGTCGGCCAGATGTGCAACTCCGAAAGCGCCCTGCTGGACCACGCGGATCTGAAGATCCTTGCTGAATTTGCACCAACTGAAGAATGGGTTCTGGAGCCAGGCGACATGCTGTATCTGCCGCCACTCCTGGCCCACTGTGGCACCGCTGAGGATGATTGTATGACGTATTCCGTAGGCTTCCGCGCGCCGAGCGCCGCCGAAGTTCTCACCCATTTCACTGACTTCCTGAGCCAGTTCCTGCCTGATGAAGAGCGTTACAGTGATGCCGGCGCTCAGCCGAGCAGCGATCCGACCCAGATCCAGCGCGACTCGCTGGACCGTCTCAAAGCGCTGCTTAACGAGCACATGAGTGACGAGCGCCTGCTGATGACCTGGTTCGGCCAGTTCATGACCGAGCCGCGCTACCCGGAGCGCATCGGCAGCCTCGAGATCAGTGAAGAAGAATTCCTCGATACCATCGAGCAAGGCGCCGTACTGGTTCGCAACCCTAGCGCCCGCATGGCGTGGTCCGAAGTAGGCGAAGACCTGGTGCTGTTTGCCAGCGGCCAGAGCCGCCTGCTGCCTGCCAACCTGCGTGAACTGTTGAAGCTGGTTTGCTCGGCTGATGCCCTGCACATCGACAATCTTGGTGCCTGGCTGGCCGATGATGACGGTCGCTGCCTGGTCTTGGAATTGCTCAAACAAGGCAGCCTGGAGTTTGCAGATGAATGAGATAACCATTCGCCCTGCAGACTGGAGCAAGGACAACAGTGAAATTCGCCGCATCCGCGAGAGCGTATTCATCGCTGAGCAGTCCGTGCCGCCCGAACTGGAATGGGACGCGGAAGATGCAGTAGCCGATCACTTTCTGGCTTATGAAGGCGACTACCCGATTGGCACCGCCCGCCTGCTGCCAGACGGCCACATTGGCCGCGTATCGGTGCTCAAGGACTGGCGCGGCCTGAAGGTCGGCGACCAGCTGATTCGCACTGTTATCGAAACAGCGGAAAAACGCGGCCTGCGTCAGCAAATGCTCAGCGCCCAGGTGCACGCGACTTCGTTCTATGAAAAGCTAGGCTTTACTGTAGTTAGCGGCGAGTTTCTCGACGCCGGCATTCCCCACGTGGACATGGTGCGCGTCAGCGAATAACACCTGTCCAGCCACTGCGCCGCCCCTTGGCAGCGACAGTGGCACAGGTTATTCGAGGCCCGCATGAACGATAAAGACGTCCCACAAGACGACACTCAGCAAGCGCCCCCGGCCCTTGCGGATATCGAGTTCGAGTCTTTGGGGCGTTTTCCCGTGCTCAACCCGCAAAATGCGGAACCCACCTTGCAGCAGCCCGAACCTGCGCCCTTCAAGCTGGGTGAAGATGCCCCGCTGCAGCGCTTTAACCATCCGGACCAAGCGCGCGCCCACACCCTGGCAATGCTTCAGCAAGCCCGCCACAGCGTCAACCTGTACAGCCCTGATCTTGAGCCGTGGCTTTACAACCACAGCGCTGTCGAACAAGCCCTGCGGGCATTTTTGCTGGGCAATCCGCGCAACCGCCTGCGCATCCTGCTCAGGGACTCAAGCCGCGCCATCAAGGAAGGTCATCGCCTGATCGCGCTGGCCCGTCGCCTGCCGAGCAATTGCCAGATTCGCAAGCTTAATCCGCATTACCCAATCGATGACCACTGCGCATTGCTTATCGACGAATGCGGCGTGTTGTTGCGCACCGGCGCTGACCCATACAACGGCTACGCCCTGTATAACGAACCAGCCAGGCTGCGACAGCGCCTGGAACTGTTCACTCAATCCTGGGAAAGCAGTATCAGCGACCCTGATTTACGGAGTTTTTTGCTGTGAAAGTACCTGCCATGTTGTTTGCCGCATTGCTGACTACAAGCGCTGTATGCAATGCCGATACTGAAGTACTGACACTCAACTACCGCACCGCTGACGATGTGATCCAAGTGGTGCAGTCGGTGCTTGGCAATCAGGGTAAAGTCAGCCCTTACGGCAATCAGCTGATCATCAACGCCTCGCCGGACAAGATTGATGAAGTGCGCAACATGCTCGCGCAAATCGACACCCAGCCACGGCGCCTGCTCATAAGCGTAGCCAGCAGCGATTCGAGCTATCAGAGCCAAAACGGTTATCAGGCCAATGGCACCATCAGCGGCAATGGCGTTGAGGCGCAGATCGGCCGCGGCGAGATCAATGGCCGCGATCAGGTGCGCATTATCAATCGCAGCACCCAGAGTCGCGGCGGCGGCACCCAGCAGGTTCAGGCCACCGAAGGCTACCCGGCGCTGATTCAGGTCGGCCAGAGCGTGCCCCTCACCACTTACGGACGCGACCAATACGGCAATCCCTACAACAATACCCAGTACCGCGATGTCACTCAGGGTTTCTATGTCACCGCGACATTGGTGGGCGATCGGGTCAATCTCGCCATTAGCAGCAATCAGGACCGCGTAAACAGTAATGACCGTCGCTTAATCGACGTGCAATCCACCAGCACGCGGCTCAGTGGCCGGGTTGGCGAGTGGATTCAGCTCGGCGGGACCAATCAGCAGAACATGGCCAACCAGCAGGGTTACGCCCAGCGTTACAGCACGCAAGGGCGGGATGACGCGAGCCTGCAGGTTAAAGTCGATGTGCTCGATTAAGGCGTGAGCAAAGATGACTTATCAGTCGCCTAAAAAATTATGTAGTAGTTTAAAAAAAGCACTACAAAACGTTTGACGAAGCATTTTAGTAGAGGCATTATGGCCTCGCTCCCGCTAATTAGGGGCTCTGGAAAGAGCCTCCGGGTCGCTTAGCGCCTACCGCGTTAACGGCCTGTGTTGTAAAAGCCCACAAGGCAGATCAACGAGATTGCGACTGGAACGAAGTTGTCCTGAGGGACGGGGAAGCGTTTTACGCACTAACCAGCAAGCTGCACCTAGAAACTGCATTGCCCAAGGCATCCACGAGTCAGACGGCAACCAAAGAACAGGCTTACCGGCCAGCTCGAAGCAGCGACTTGAAGTAGCAACACTGGCAGCCTCTCCCCCTCCTGCGCGCCTTCGTAGCAAGTCTCTTTCTCTTTATCTGTTGTGAGCCCCCGCAACCAACGCCTGAATTGTTTCAGCTGTTGAGTGGGAAAGCCGGTGCTCAACCAAACACATACTTTGAAGGATTGACCATGTCAGCTTATCAAAACGACATCAAAGCCGTCGCGGCACTTAAAGAAGCCGCCGGTAGCAGCTGGAGCGCAATTGACCCGGAGTCCGTGGCCCGTATGCGCGCCCAGAACCGTTTCAAGACCGGTCTGGAAATCGCTCAGTACACCGCTGACATCATGCGCAAAGACATGGCTGAGTATGATGCTGATAGCTCTGTCTACACCCAGTCGCTGGGCTGCTGGCATGGTTTCATCGGTCAGCAGAAGCTGATTTCGATCAAGAAGCACCTGAAAACCACTAACAAGCGCTACCTCTACCTGTCGGGTTGGATGGTTGCTGCTCTGCGTTCCGACTTCGGCCCACTGCCTGACCAGTCGATGCACGAGAAAACTTCGGTCTCCGGCCTGATCGAAGAGCTGTACACATTCCTGCGTCAGGCTGATGCCCGCGAACTGGACCTGCTGTTCACCGCGCTGGACACCGCTCGCAATGCTGGCGACAAGGCCAAGGCTGCTGAAATCCAGAACCAGATCGACAACTACGAAACTCACGTAGTGCCAATCATCGCCGACATCGACGCTGGTTTCGGTAACCCGGAAGCCACTTACCTGCTGGCCAAGCGCATGATCGAAGCAGGCGCTTGCTGCATCCAGATCGAAAACCAGGTATCTGACGAGAAGCAGTGCGGTCACCAGGACGGTAAAGTAACCGTTCCTCACGCCGACTTTATCGCCAAGATCAACGCTGTTCGTTACGCGTTCCTCGAGCTGGGCATCGACAACGGCGTGATCGTTGCGCGTACCGACTCGCTGGGTGCTGGCCTGACCAAGCAAATCGCAGTAACCAAAGAGCCGGGCGACCTGGGCGACCAGTACAACTCGTTCCTGGATTGCGAAGAAGTTGCAGCTTCAGACCTGGGCAACGGCGACGTAGTGATCAACCGCGGCGGCAAGCTGCTGCGTCCTAAGCGTCTCGCCAGCAACCTGTTCCAGTTCCGCTCTGGCACCGGTGAAGCACGTTGCGTACTGGACAGCATCACGTCCCTGCAGAACGGCGCTGACATGCTCTGGATCGAAACCGAGAAGCCACACGTTGGCCAGATCGCAGGCATGGTTAACGAAATCCGTAAGACCATCCCGAACGCCAAGCTGGTTTACAACAACAGCCCGTCGTTCAACTGGACCCTGAACTTCCGTCAGCAAGTGTTCGATGCATTCGCTGCTGAGGGCAAGGACGTTTCTGCCTACGACCGCACCAAGCTGATGAGTGTCGACTACGACAACACCGAGCTGGCTCAGGTTGCAGACGAGAAGATCCGTACCTTCCAGCGCGACGCTTCGGCTCAGGCTGGTATCTTCCACCACCTGATCACCCTGCCGACTTACCACACTGCTGCGCTGTCGACCGACAACCTGGCAAAAGGTTACTTCGCAGAGCAAGGCATGCTGGCTTACGTCAAAGGCGTTCAGCGTGAAGAGATCCGTCAGGGCATCGCTTGTGTTAAGCACCAGAACATGTCGGGTTCCGACATCGGTGACGCACACAAAGAGTACTTCGCTGGCGAAGCAGCTCTGAAAGCAGGCGGTAAAGACAACACCATGAACCAGTTCAGCTAAGAACTGACTCTGGTCGCCCTCACCGGCGACCAGCGTGGTGAGCACAAAGCCCAGCATCGCTGGGCTTTGTCATATCCAGGGTTTTCAATACCAAAGTCTTGGCACTCATTGCCTACCACCAATGGCCAATCAAATCAGTACGTTCTACCCTGATCTGATGAACAGAATTGCGCCATTTTTGAATACAATTCTGCGATTTGCGCTAACCTGCCTAGTATTGAACCGGCCGATGTGACAACATTCGCAACCAATAATTATGTAACCAAAAAAATCCAAACGAGGTTCGAGCGGCATGTCCGATCCAGTACTCAGCGTCTCCCACAACTGGGCTTTCGCAGTATTCATCCTCGGTGTTTTTGGCCTTATTGCATTTATGTTGGGCCTCTCCAGCCTGCTCGGCAGCCGAGCCTGGGGGCGCAGCAAAAACGAACCATTCGAATCCGGCATGCTCCCCACGGGCAGTGCCCGCCTGCGCCTCTCGGCAAAATTCTATCTGGTCGCGATGCTCTTCGTGATCTTCGACGTTGAAGCCCTCTTTCTCTTTGCTTGGTCAGTCTCGGTGCGCGAAAGCGGCTGGGCCGGGCTAATCGAAGCTACAGTCTTTATAGCAATTCTGTTGGCAGGTCTTGTCTACCTATGGCGTATCGGTGCGCTGGATTGGGCACCGGAAGGTCGTCGTACTCGGCAAGCGAAGCTAAAACAATGAGGCTTTGGCGATGCAATATAAACTTACGCGGATCGATCCGGATGCTCCGAATGAGCAGTACCCGATCGGTGAACGGGAGACCGTAACCGATCCACTGCTAGAAGATCAGGTCCACAAGAACGTCTACATGGGCAAGCTCGAAGACGTGCTCAGTGGCGCAGTCAACTGGGGACGCAAGAACTCCCTCTGGCCATACAACTTTGGCCTGTCCTGCTGCTATGTAGAAATGACCACCGCGTTCACCGCTCCGCACGACGTAGCCCGCTTTGGTGCGGAAGTTATTCGTGCGTCTCCTCGCCAGGCCGACTTCATGGTCGTTGCCGGCACCTGCTTCATCAAGATGGCACCCGTCATCCAGCGTCTCTATGAGCAGATGCTCGAACCCAAATGGGTTATCTCCATGGGTTCATGCGCCAACTCCGGTGGCATGTACGACATTTATTCAGTGGTCCAGGGGGTCGACAAGTTCCTCCCTGTGGACGTTTACATCCCGGGTTGCCCACCTCGCCCCGAAGCATTTCTGCAAGGCTTGATGCTGCTGCAGGAATCCATCGGCAAAGAGCGCAGGCCATTGTCCTGGGTCGTGGGTGAGCAAGGTGTTTACCGCGCAGAAATGCCGGTACAGAAGGAACAGCGTCGCGCCGAGCGCATCGCGGTTACCAACCTGCGCAGCCCAGACGAAGTGTAAGCACGGCTAGTTTCTAGCCTGCCAACTGATGCCGTACACCCATAGCGACCGAGATCATGACTGCAGACAGCATTCTGTCCATTGCGCCTTACCAGCCAGATGTACAACCGGTAATAGGCGAGCTTAACCAGCGCTTCGGCGCTGACGCATTTACCGTACAAACAACGCGTACCGGCATGCCCGTTTTGTGGGTGGCCCGCGAGCAATTGGTTAATGTTCTGACCTTCCTGCGCAATCTGCCGCGCCCTTACGTCATGCTGTATGACTTGCACGGCGTCGATGAGCGCCTGCGCACCCAGCGCCGCGGCCTGCCGGATGCTGACTTCACCGTGTTCTACCACCTGATGTCGATTGAGCGTAACAGCGACATCATGATCAAGGTGGCGCTGCGTGAAGGCGACCTTAACGTGCCGAGCATTATCAGTATCTGGCCCAACGCCAACTGGTATGAGCGCGAAGTCTGGGACCTTTACGGCATCACCTTCACCGGCCACCCGCACCTCACGCGCATCATGATGCCGCCCACATGGGAAGGCCATCCGCTGCGCAAGGACTATCCGGCGCGCGCGACAGAATTCGATCCGTTCAGCCTCAACCGTGCCAAGCAGGAGCTCGAAGAAGAAGCCGCGCGCTTCCGTCCCGAGGACTGGGGCATGAAACGTGGCGGCGAACACGAGGACTACATGTTCCTCAACCTCGGCCCCAACCACCCGTCTGCGCACGGTGCGTTCCGCATTATCTTGCAGCTCGACGGCGAAGAGATCGTCGACTGTGTACCGGATATCGGTTACCACCACCGCGGCGCCGAGAAAATGGCCGAGCGCCAGAGCTGGCACAGTTTCATTCCGTACACCGACCGTATCGACTACCTCGGAGGCGTGATGAACAACCTGCCGTACGTGCTCTCGGTCGAGAAACTGGCAGGGATCAAAGTGCCGGATCGCGTCGACTTCATTCGCGTAATGATGGCCGAGTTCTTCCGGATCAACAGCCACCTGCTGTTCCTCGGTACGTATATTCAAGACGTCGGCGCCATGACGCCGGTGTTCTTCACCTTCACCGACCGCCAGCGCGCCTACAAGGTCATTGAAGCCATCACCGGGTTCCGCATGCATCCGGCGTGGTACCGCATCGGCGGCGTCGCGCACGACCTGCCGCGTGGGTGGGACAAGCTGGTCAAGGAGTTCGTCGAATGGCTGCCCAAGCGCCTCGATGAATACGAGAAAGCCGCCCTGCAAAACAGCATCCTGCGCGGCCGTACCATTGGCGTTGCCCAGTACAACACCAAAGAGGCGCTGGAATGGGGCGTTACCGGTTCCGGCCTGCGCTCGACTGGCCTCGACTTCGACCTGCGCAAGGCGCGCCCATACTCGGGCTACGAGAATTTCGAGTTCGAAGTCCCGCTGGCGCATAACGGCGACGCCTATGACCGCTGCATGGTGCGCGTAGAAGAGATGCGCCAGAGCGTGCGCATTATTGAGCAGTGCCTGCGCAACATGCCGGAAGGCCCGTACAAAGCGGACCACCCGCTGACCACGCCGCCACCGAAAGAACGCACCCTGCGCGACATCGAAACCCTGATCACCCACTTCCTGCAGGTTTCATGGGGCCCGGTAATGCCGGCCAATGAAGCCTTCCAGATGATCGAGGCGACCAAGGGCATCAATAGTTATTACCTGACCAGCGACGGCAGCACCATGAGTTACCGCACGCGGATTCGCACGCCGAGCTTCGCGCATCTGCAGCAAATCCCGTCGGTGATCAACGGCAGCATGGTGGCTGACCTGATCGCCTATCTGGGCAGTATTGACTTCGTTATGGCCGACGTGGACCGCTGATCATGAGTACATTAATTCAGACAGACCGTTTCACCCTGAGTGAAACTGAGCGCTCGGCCATTGAGCACGAGATGCATCATTACGAAGATCCGCGCGCCGCGTCGATCGAAGCCCTGAAGATCGTCCAGCAGCAACGTGGTTGGGTGCCGGACGGCGCCAGCGAAGCGATTGGCGAGGTGCTGGGGATTTCGGCTGCCGATGTTGAAGGCGTTGCAACCTTCTATAGTCAGATTTTCCGCCAACCCGTTGGCCGCCACATTATTCGCATATGCGACAGCATGACCTGCTTTATCGGCGGCCATGAGAACGTGCTGGAGCGAATCAAGGATCAGCTCGGCATTGTGCCGGGGCAAACCACCGCCGATGGCCGCTTTACCCTGTTGCCTGTGTGCTGCCTGGGCAATTGCGACAAGGCGCCGGCGATGATGGTTGACGATGACACCTTCGGCAATGTCGATCCCACCACTGTCGAGCAACTGTTGGAGGCCTACTCATGAGCAAATTACTCGCCTCATTCGGCCCCGCCAACAGCATCGCCCGCAGCGAAGAAACCCATCCGCTGACATGGCGCCTGCGTGACGACGGCCAACCGGTCTGGCTTGAGGAATATCAAGCCAAGAACGGGTACAGCGCTGCACGCAAAGCACTTAACGACATGGCCCAGGCCGACATTGTCCAGACCGTCAAAAACGCCGGCCTCAAAGGCCGTGGCGGTGCGGGATTCCCGACCGGGGTGAAGTGGGGCCTGATGCCAGCGGACGAATCGCTGAACATCCGCTACCTGCTGTGCAACGCCGACGAGATGGAGCCCAACACCTGGAAAGACCGGATGTTGATGGAGCAACTGCCGCACTTGCTGGTTGAAGGCATGCTCATCAGCGCCCGAGCGCTGAAGGCGTATCGCGGCTACATATTCCTGCGCGGCGAATACGTGGATGCGGCCATCAACTTGCGCCGCGCCATCGAAGAAGCCAAGGCAGCCGGCCTGCTCGGCAAGAATATTTTCGGCAGCGGCTTTGATTTCGAACTCATCGTGCACACCGGCGCCGGCCGTTATATCTGCGGCGAAGAAACCGCATTGATCAACTCGCTCGAAGGCCGTCGTGCCAATCCCCGTGCCAAGCCGCCCTTCCCGGCTGCAGTCGGCGTATGGGGCAAGCCGACGTGCGTCAACAACGTCGAAACCCTGTGCAACGTGCCGTCGATCATCGGCCAGGGCGTTGACTGGTACAAATCACTGGCCCGCCCCGGCTCGGAAGACATGGGCACCAAGCTCATGGGTTTCTCGGGCAAGGTGAAAAACCCGGGGATCTGGGAACTGCCATTCGGCGTGCCGGCGCGTGAGCTGTTTGAAGATTACGCCGGCGGCATGCGCGACGGTTACACCCTCAAAGCGTGGCAGCCAGGCGGCGCAGGCACTGGCTTCTTGTTGCCAGAACACCTCGACGCACCGATGTACGCCGCCGGCATTGCCAAGGTCGGCACACGCATGGGCACCGGCCTGGCGCTGGCAATTGATGAGTCGGTGAACATGGTCTCGTTGCTGCGCAACATGGAAGAGTTTTTTGCCCGCGAGTCTTGCGGCTGGTGTACGCCGTGCCGCGATGGTCTGCCCTGGAGCGTAAAAATTCTTCGCGCCCTTGAGCGCGGCCAAGGCAGCGCTCAAGACATCGAAACCCTGCTCGGGCTGGTCAATCATCTGGGACCAGGCAAAACCTTTTGTGCACACGCGCCAGGTGCGGTTGAGCCGCTGGGTAGCGCGATCAAGTATTTCCGCCCTGAATTTGAAGCCGGTGTAGACACGCGGCAGTTAGGTGCAATGACGGGGCAATTCGCTCCCGCATAAAAATTAAATCTGGCGGCCACTTATCTGGCCCCGGAAAACCGTTTTCCCATTAGCCAAACCCGCTTCGGCGGGGAAGAAGAAACCTTAACCATGGCCACTATCCACGTAGACGGCAAAGATTTCGAAGTCGATGGTGCGGACAACCTGCTACAGGCGTGTCTGTCTCTCGGGCTCGATATTCCCTACTTCTGCTGGCACCCGGCGCTCGGAAGCGTCGGCGCCTGCCGCCAATGCGCGGTCAAGCAGTACAGCGATGAAAACGACAAACGCGGCCGGCTCGTCATGTCCTGCATGACACCGGCCACCGACAACAGCTGGATCTCCATCGACGATGAAGAAGCCAAGCAGTTCCGCGCCAGTGTTGTTGAATGGCTGATGACCAACCACCCACACGACTGCCCGGTGTGCGAGGAAGGCGGTCATTGCCACCTGCAAGACATGACCGTGATGACCGGCCACAACGAGCGGCGCTATCGCTTCACCAAGCGTACGCACCAGAATCAGGAACTCGGCCCGTTCATTGCGCATGAAATGAACCGTTGCATCGCCTGCTATCGCTGCGTGCGTTATTACAACGACTACGCGGGCGGCACCGACCTCGGCGTCTACGGCGCACACGACAACGTCTACTTCGGCCGCGTTGAAGACGGCACACTCGAAAGCGAGTTTTCCGGCAACCTCACCGAAGTCTGCCCGACTGGCGTGTTCACCGACAAAACCCACTCCGAACGCTACAACCGCAAGTGGGACATGCAGTTTGCACCGAGCATCTGCCACGGCTGCGCAAGCGGCTGCAACATCAGCCCCGGCGAGCGCTACGGTGAAATCCGGCGCATCGAAAACCGCTTCAACGGTTCAGTAAACCAGTACTTTCTGTGCGACCGTGGTCGTTTCGGTTATGGCTACGTCAACCGTGAAGACCGCCCGCGCCAGCCTCAATTCGGCAAGCAGAAGCTCGGCATTGATGCGGCGCTGGATAAAGCCGCTGAGCTGTTGCGTGGCAAGAACATCATCGGCATCGGCTCGCCACGGGCCAGCCTGGAAAGCAATTTTGCCCTCAGCGAACTGGTCGGTGAAGCGCATTTCTACAGCGGTATTGCTGCCGATGAGCTGGCCAATATTCAGCTGATTCGCGACATCCTGCAAAACGGCCCGCTGCCGGTAGCGTCGATGCGTGATGTTGAAAGCCATGACGCCGTGTTCGTGCTCGGTGAAGACCTGACCCAGACAGCAGCGCGTCTGGCATTGGCCCTGCGCCAAACCGTGAAGGGCAAAGCCACTGAAATTGCCGCCTCGATGAAAATCCAGGACTGGCACATGGCGGCCGTGCAGAACGTCGCTCAGGACGCACGCCACCCGCTGTTTATCGCCAGCGTAACCGCTACCCGCCTGGATGACGTTGCCGAGCAATGCGTGCATGCAGCGCCCGACGATCTGGCGCGCTTAGGCTTCGCCGTCGCGCACGCCATTGATCCGAGCGCCCCCGCAGTTAATGGCCTGGAGCCGGAAGCACTGGCGCTGGTCAAGCAGATTGCCGATGCCCTGCTCGCCGCCAAACGCCCGCTGATTGTCTCCGGTGCATCGCTGGGCAGCCGGGCGATTATCGAGGCCGCTGCCAACATCGCCAGCGCCCTGAAAAATCGCGAGAAAAATGGCTCGATCAATCTGGTGGTTGCCGAAGCCAACAGCATGGGCCTCGCCCTGTTTGGCGGCAAATCGCTGGACGACGCCTTACAGGCGCTGTCATCCGGCGCAGCCGATGCCGTGGTGGTACTGGAAAACGATCTGTATCGCCGCGCTGATGCTGCCAAGGTCGATGCTGCACTGGCAGCGGCGAAGAGCGTGATTGTTGCCGATCACCAGCGCACCGCCACCAGCGACAAGGCGCACATGTTGCTCTCGGTCGCCAGCTTCGCCGAAGCCGATGGCACGCTGGTCAGCAGTGAAGGTCGCGCTCAGCGCTTCTTCCAGGTGTTCGAGCCAAGCTACTACGACGACAAGATTCTGGTCCGTGAAGGCTGGCGCTGGCTGCATGCCCTGCACAGCACTTTGCTGGAAAAGCCGGTTGACTGGACTCAGCTTGATGAAGTGACGGATGCCTGCGCCGCGAAAAACCCGCAACTGGCCGCTATTCGTGAAGCAGCACCTGCTGCCACGTTCCGCATCAAGGGCCAGAAACTGGCGCGCGAGCCGCATCGTTACAGCGGCCGTACCGCCATGCGCGCCAACATCAGCGTGCACGAACCGCGTCAGCCGCAAGACAAAGACACGGCCTTTGCCTTCTCGATGGAAGGTTACTCGGGCACCAAGGAAGACCGTCAGCAGATTCCATTTGCCTGGTCGCCGGGCTGGAACTCGCCGCAAGCCTGGAACAAGTTCCAGGATGAAGTCGGCGGCCATCTGCGCGCTGGTGATCCGGGTGTTCGTTTGCTCGAGACTGCCGGCAACGCCATGGCATGGTTCACTGTTAACGCGCCGTTCAATCCTGCCGCGGGTACCTTGCAAGGTGTGCCGCTGTATCACCTGTTTGGCAGCGATGAAACTTCCGCGCTGGCTAAACCGATCCAGCAACGCATTCCAGATGCCTATATCGCCTTGGCGAAAGCCGAAGCTGATCGGCTGGGCGTCAATGATGGCGCCTTGATCAGCCTGAACATCAACGGCCAGCCGGTGAGCCTGCCTGTGCAGATCAATGATGATCTGGCCATCGGTTTGGCGGGCTTGCCGGTCGGGCTTGCCGGTATTCCGGCGTCCATCGCTGGTAGCGTGCTCACCGATCTGAAGGAGGCTGCGCAATGAGCTGGCTTACTCCCGAGGTGATCGACGTGATCATCGCCGTGGCAAAAGCGGTGGTGATCCTGCTTGCGGTGGTTATCTGCGGTGCGCTGCTGAGCTTTTTCGAGCGGCGTTTGCTCGGCTGGTGGCAGGATCGTTACGGCCCGAACCGGGTTGGCCCGTTCGGCAGCCTGCAAATCGTCGC
The DNA here is from genome assembly GCF_900682675.2 of Pseudomonas marincola. Lineage (NCBI taxonomy): Bacteria > Pseudomonadati > Pseudomonadota > Gammaproteobacteria > Pseudomonadales > Pseudomonadaceae > Pseudomonas > Pseudomonas marincola. The sequence continues at coordinate 2,482,395 of NZ_LR215729.2, forward strand.
GGACATGCTGAAAATGTTCTTCAAAGAGGACTGGACGCCACCGTTCGCTGACAAAGCGGTGTTCATCATCGCCCCGATGATTGCATTCGCCGCGATGTTGCTGGCCTTTGCGATTATTCCGGTTACACCGAACTGGGGCGTTGCCGATCTCAACATCGGCATCCTGTTCTTCTTCGCCATGGCCGGTTTGTCGGTGTATGCCGTGCTCTTCGCCGGCTGGTCAAGTAACAACAAGTTCGCCCTGCTCGGCAGCTTGCGCGCCTCGGCCCAGACCATTTCCTATGAAGTGTTCCTGGCCCTGTCGCTGATGGGCATCGTCGCGCAGGTTGGCTCGTTCAACATGCGCGACATCGTCGATTATCAGGCGCAGCACCTGTGGTTCATCATTCCGCAGTTCTTCGGTTTCTGCACCTTCTTCGTCGCGGGTGTTGCGGTAACGCACCGTCATCCATTCGACCAACCGGAAGCCGAGCAAGAACTGGCCGATGGTTACCACATCGAATACGCCGGGATGAAATGGGGCATGTTCTTCGTCGGTGAATACATCGGCATTGTCACCATCTCGGCCTTGCTGGTAACCCTGTTCTTCGGCGGCTGGCACGGGCCTTTCGGCATTCTGCCGCAGATTCCGTTCATCTGGTTCGCGCTAAAAACCTGCTTCTTCATCATGCTGTTCATTCTGCTGCGGGCCTCTATTCCGCGCCCACGCTATGACCAGGTGATGGCATTCAGCTGGAAGTTCTGCTTGCCGCTGACCTTGATCAACCTGCTGGTGACCGGCGCACTTGTGCTGGCCGCGGCCCAGTAAGGAGCTTTATATGTTTACTTACATCAAGGATGTCGTGCACGGCACCTACACCCAGCTTCGCAGCCTGGTGATGGTGTTCAGTCACGGTTTCCGCAAACGCGACACGCTGCAATACCCTGAAGAAGCAGTTTATTTGCCGCCGCGCTACCGTGGCCGCATCGTCCTGACCCGCGATCCCGACGGTGAAGAACGCTGCGTAGCCTGCAACCTGTGCGCTGTCGCCTGCCCGGTCGGTTGTATCTCGCTGCAAAAGGCCGAAACCGAAGACGGCCGCTGGTATCCGGATTTCTTCCGCATCAACTTCTCGCGCTGCATTTTCTGCGGCCTGTGCGAAGAAGCATGCCCGACCACCGCGATCCAGCTGACCCCGGATTTCGAGATGGGCGAGTACAAGCGCCAGGACCTGGTGTATGAAAAGGAAGACCTGCTGATCTCGGGCCCGGGCAAATACCCGGACTACAACTTCTACCGCGTCGCCGGCATGGCCATTGCCGGCAAGCCGAAAGGCGCTGCGCAGAACGAAGCCGAGCCGATCAACGTGAAAGGCTTGCTGCCCTAAGGACGAACAATGGAATTCGCTTTCTACTTCGCCGCGGGTGTTGCCGTGGCTGCCACGTTCAGAGTTATCACCAATACCAATCCGGTGCATGCCCTGCTCTATCTGATCGTCTCGTTGCTCGCCGTGTCGATGACCTTCTTTGCCCTCGGTGCGCCGTTTGCCGGTGCGCTCGAAGTCATCGTCTACGCCGGCGCCATCATGGTGCTGTTCGTCTTCGTGGTGATGATGCTCAACCTCGGGCCGGATGCGGTCGAGCAAGAGAAAAAATGGCTATCGCCCGGCATTTGGGTGGGGCCAGCCATTCTCTCAACCCTGCTGCTGGCGCAATTACTCTACGCACTGTTCGTCGAGCCTTCCGGCACGACTATCGGCGGCTCTACCGTCAGCGCCAAAACCGTGGGTATCAGCCTGTTTGGCCCGTATTTGCTGGTGGTCGAACTGGCTTCAATGCTGTTGCTTGCCGCACTGGTCGCCGCCTACCACTTGGGCCGCCACGACGCTAAGGATGTGACGCCATGAATGGAATTCCAATGGAGCATGGCCTCGCGCTCGCGGGCTTGTTGTTCAGCCTGGGCCTGATCGGCCTGATGGTACGGCGCAACATCCTGTTCGTGCTGATGAGTCTTGAAGTCATGATGAACGCCACCGCACTGGCCTTTATTGTCGCGGGGAGCCGCTGGGCACAGCCCGACGGCCAGGTGATGTTCATTCTGGTGATCACCCTTGCCGCCGCCGAGGCCAGCATTGGTCTGGCGATTCTGCTGCAACTGTATCGCCGCTTTAATACCCTCGATATCGACGCTGCAAGCGAGATGCGCGGATGAACCTACTATTTCTGACCTTCGTATTTCCTCTGCTCGGCTGGTTGCTGCTGTCGTTCTCACGTGGGCGCATTTCGGAAAATCTGGCCGCGCTGATTGGCGTGGGCTCCGTCGGCCTTTCGGCGCTGACGGCTGCCTGGGTGATCCTGCAGTTCAACATCAACCCGCCGGCTGATGGCGTATTCACCCAGGTGCTTTGGCAGTGGATGGACGTCGACGGCTTCGCACCGAGCTTCACCCTGTATCTGGACGGTTTGTCGGTGACCATGCTCGGTGTCGTCACCGGCGTCGGTTTTCTGATTCACCTGTTCGCCAGCTGGTACATGCGCGGCGAAGAAGGCTACTCGCGCTTCTTCTCTTACACCAACCTGTTCATCGCCAGCATGCTGTTTCTGGTGCTCGGCGATAACCTGCTGTTCCTCTACTTCGGCTGGGAAGGCGTGGGGCTCTGCTCGTACCTGCTGATCGGCTTCTACTACAAGCACACCGCCAACGGCAATGCGGCGCTGAAAGCCTTTATCGTTACGCGCATTGGTGATGTGTTCATGGCCATCGGCCTGTTCATTCTGTTCCAGCATCTGGGCACCTTGAACATTCAGGAACTGATGGTGCTGGCGCCGCAGAAGTATGTTGCCGGAGACACCTGGCTCTGGGTGGCCACCCTGATGTTGCTCGGCGGTGCAGTCGGCAAGTCCGCACAGCTACCGCTACAGACCTGGCTGGCTGATGCGATGGCCGGCCCGACGCCAGTTTCGGCGCTGATTCACGCGGCCACCATGGTTACGGCAGGTGTTTACCTGATTGCCCGCACCCACGGCTTGTTCCTGCTGACACCGGATATTCTCGAACTGGTGGGCATTGTCGGTGGCGTGACCCTGGTCATGGCCGGTTTCGCGGCGTTGGTGCAAACCGACATCAAGCGCATTCTGGCCTATTCGACCATGAGCCAGATCGGCTACATGTTCCTCGCACTGGGCGTAGGCGCATGGGACGCGGCGATCTTCCACCTGATGACCCACGCCTTCTTTAAGGCCCTGTTGTTCCTCGCCTCGGGCGCGGTGATCAACGCCTGTCACCACGAACAGAACATCTTCAAGATGGGCGGTTTGTGGAAGAAGCTGCCATTGGCCTACGCCAGCTTTATCGTCGGTGGTTCTGCGCTTGCCGCCCTGCCGCTGATTACCGCCGGTTTCTATTCCAAGGATGAGATCCTTTGGGAAGCCCTCGCCAGCGGCCACAGTTATCTGCTGTATGCCGGTTTGGTGGGTGCGTTTCTGACCTCGATCTACACCTTCCGCCTGATCTTCATCGCGTTCCACGGTGAGGCCAAAACCGAAGCGCACGCTGGCCACGGCATTGCCCATTCGCTGCCGTTGATGGTGCTGATTGTGCTGTCGACCTTCATCGGCGCACTCATCACCCCACCGCTGGCAGGTGTGTTGCCAGAGAGCGTCGGGCATGCGGGCGGTGAGGCGCAACACGGCCTCGAAATCACCTCTGGTGTGATCGCCATCGCCGGCATCCTGCTCGCGGCCATGCTGTTTCTCGGCAAGCGCAAAGTCGCCAGCAGCATCGCCCACAGTCCGGTTGGTCGCTTCCTTTCGGCCTGGTGGTTTGCCGCGTGGGGCTTCGATTGGCTGTACGACAAACTCTTTGTGCGGCCGTATCTGCTGATTACCCACTTGCTCCGGCGCGATCCGTTCGATCGCATTATCGGGCTGGTACCGCGCTTTGTCCGGGTGTGCAACGTGCTGCTGGCCAGCACTGTCACCGGCAAATTGCGCTGGTACGCCATGTCTATCGCTGGGGGCGCTGTGCTGGTTCTCGCCCTGTTGTTACTGAATTAAGGAAAACCGACAGTCATGATTCTGCCCTGGCTAATCCTTATCCCCTTTATTGGCGGCCTGCTTTGCTGGCAAACCGAGCGGTTCAGCAACACGCTGCCGCGCTGGATCGCCCTCGTCACCATGCTTCTGCTGTTCGGCTTTGGTCTGTTGCTGTGGATCACCGGCGATTTCACCCAGGCCCCAGCGCCAGGCGGTGATCCGGTGTGGGCTCACGAGTTTCAGGTGCAGTGGATCCCGCGTCTGGGCATCACCCTGCACTTGGCCATGGACGGTTTGTCTGTGCTCATGGTCGCCCTCACCGGCCTGCTCGGCGTGCTTTCGGTGCTGTGTTCATGGAACGAGATTCAAAACCGCGTGGGCTTCTTCCACCTCAACCTGATGTGGATTCTCGGCGGCGTAGTCGGCGTATTCCTCGCCGTCGACTTGTTCCTGTTCTTCTTTTTCTGGGAAATGATGCTGGTGCCGATGTACTTCCTCATCGCGCTCTGGGGTCATAGCGGCAGCGAAGGTAAGACCCGCATCAACGCGGCGACCAAGTTCTTCATCTACACCCAGGCCAGCGGCCTGATCATGCTGATTACAATTGTCAGCCTGGTGTTTGTGCACTTCGACCAGACCGGCGTATTGACCTTCAACTACGCCGACCTGCTGAAAACGCAAATGTCACGCTCGACCGAATACCTGCTGATGCTTGGCTTCTTCGTCGCCTTCGCGGTGAAGTTTCCGGTGGTGCCGTTCCACTCCTGGCTGCCGGATGCACATGCTCAGGCACCTACGGCGGGTTCGGTTGACCTTGCCGGTATTCTGCTGAAAACCGCAGCCTACGGCTTGATCCGCTTCGCCTTGCCGCTGTTCCCGCATGCCTCGGCCGAGTTCGCGCCGATTGCCATGTGGCTCGGTGCATTTGCGATTATTTACGGCGCCTTGCTGTCGTTCGCGCAAACCGACATTAAACGCCTGATCGCCTACTCCAGCGTCTCGCACATGGGTTTTGTACTCATCGCCATCTACTCCGGCAGCGAAATTGCCATGCAGGGCGCGGTTGTGCAGATGATGGCGCACGGTTTGTCAGCGGCCGCCCTGTTCATTCTCTGCGGCCAGCTCTATGAGCGTCTCGGCACGCGGGATATGCGCGAAATGGGCGGTATCTGGGGGCGCATGCCCTGGCTTCCGGCAATCAGCCTGTTCTTCGCCGCTGCCGCGCTGGGTATGCCCGGCACCGGCAACTTTGTTGGCGAGTTCCTGATCCTGATCGGCAGCTTCCCAGTTGCTCCCTGGCTCACCGCGATTGCGGCCACCGGCCTGGTATTTGGTTCGGTCTACTCGCTGATCATGATTCACCGCGCCTACTTCGGCCCGGCCAAATCCGACGCACCGCTGGCGGGCCTGAAAGCTCGTGAATTGAGTATGGTGCTGGGTCTGGCTGCGCTGCTGGTGTTGCTTGGCGTGTATCCGCAGCCGGTGCTCGACACCTCCGCAGCCAGTACGCATGGCGTACAGATGTGGATGAGCAACGCCCTCAATCAACTCGAACTGGCTCGGTAAGTAGTTTTATGGATCTCACAATTCAACACTTCCACGCACTGCTGCCACTGCTGATTACCAGCATCACCCTGATTGCGGTGATGCTCGGTATTGCCTGGAAGCGCGACCATGCGCTGGCGTTCGGCATTTCGGTGATTGGCCTCAATCTGGCGCTGTTTTCAGTGTTCATTGCCGCCAGCGCTACCCCCATCGAAGTCACGCCGCTGCTCAAGATCGACAAGTTCGCCTGCTTCTACATGGCGCTGGTACTCGCCTCGACGCTGGCCTGCGTCACCCTGATCCACGCCTACCTTGGCAACGAACCGGGCAAAGGTTATCCGGGCAACCGCGAAGAACTCTATCTGCTGATGCTGCTCTCGGCGGCGGGCGGTCTGGTGCTGGTCAGTGCCCAGCATCTGGCGGGACTGTTCATTGGCCTGGAACTGCTGTCGGTGCCGAGCTACGGAATGATCGCGTACGCGTTCTTCAACAAGCGCTCGCTGGAAGCCGGTATCAAGTACATGGTGCTGTCGGCGGCGGGCTCGGCCTTTTTGCTGTTCGGCATGGCGTTGCTCTATGCCGAAGCTGGCAGCCTGAGCTTCAACGGCATCGCCGCGCTGCTGACCAACAGCACCGCACCTGCGCTGATTGTTGAAGTGGGCTTCGGCATGATGCTGGTTGGCCTCGCCTTCAAACTCTCACTCGTACCGTTCCATCTGTGGACGCCGGATGTCTACGAAGGTGCGCCCGCCCCGGTCGCCGCCTTCCTGGCAACGGCCAGCAAAGTGGCGGTGTTTGCGGTGCTGCTGCGTCTGTATCAGATGTCACCGGCCGCCAGCGGTGGCTGGATGAGCGACCTGCTGAGCCTGATTGCCATCGCCTCGATTCTGGTCGGTAACCTGCTCGCCTTGTTGCAGAACAACATCAAGCGCCTGCTGGGTTATTCATCCATCGCCCACTTCGGCTATTTGCTGATCGCCCTGATCGCCAGCAAGGGCCTGGCCACTGAGGCCATCTCGGTGTACCTGATGACCTACGTGCTGACCACCCTGGGTGCGTTCGGCGTGATAACCCTGATGTCGACGCCTTTCACCGGCCGCGATGCCGATGCGCTGTACGAGTACCGCGGGCTGTTCTGGCGCCGTCCGTACCTCACGGCAGTACTGACGGTGATGATGCTCTCACTGGCCGGTATCCCGCTCACGGCAGGTTTTATCGGCAAGTTCTACATCATCGGTGTGGGTGTGCAATCTCAGCAATGGTGGCTGCTGGCTGCATTGGTGGTGGGCAGCGCGATTGGCGTTTTCTACTACCTGCGCGTCATGGTTACCCTGTTTCTGGTTGAGCCGAACCTGCGTCGTCACGATGCGCCGTTTGACTGGGGCCAGCGCGCTGGCGGCATGATGCTGATGATTGTCGCCTTGCTGGCGTTCATTCTCGGCGTTTACCCGCAACCGTTGCTGTCGCTGGTAGCCAACATGGGCCTCGGCTAAGAGGCTTGTTGCGAGGCGTGCGGCCATCCTGGCGCACGCCTCAACGCCAAACCTGTTACATCCCCTCGCGCGCTATTCAGCGCTGCATGCGCCGCTCGGCCAGCGTACAGAAGAACTCGACATACTGCTGATAACCCCCGGCGAAGATGACATCAAGGCGCAGCGGATCGTGTGCGTCGGTGATGTTGACAAGCCCGGGCCACGGTTGCAGATCGGCCTGCTGCGCGTAGCGCTGTAAATAGGCAGCATCAACCCCGGGCCTCTTCACCTCGCCAGCGCTGCTGTCGATATACACCACCTGATTATCACGCTCGAACGACTCGCCCAGTGCCTGCACCACACTCAGGAATCCGCGATCACTGCCGCCACGCTGTTGCTCTGTTCCGTTCTCAGCGGTGCTGGAACTGAGCGTATCGCCGACTCCGACAATGCGCGGCATCAACGCGCGGTCAAAGTGCTTACTGGCCAGCGCCAGCAAACCATCGAGATCACGCGGGGCCTGTCGCGCATTGAAGTCTTCACCCAGCGGGTATTCGCCGGTCATGCTGAAGTAGTAATGGTTAAGGATCACCAGCACCCCGACTTCCTTGATCGCGCCGGTGAGCATGAATTGAAAATCAGTGGTCCCGGCATTGTCTTCACTCTCAGGTTTCAGGCGCTCAAGCCCTTGGCTGTCGCGGCCCGAGTTGGGCGCATAGTGCGTGAAAAAACAGCCTTCAAGGCCCTGTTCGATCGCCTCGCGGTGTAGCGCGTCGAGGAAGCTGGCGAGGTCATTTTGCAACTGGCGGTAAAGCCCGTCTGATGCTGCAAAATGCCGGTAGAACGCATTGATGTTAACCGTGGGCGACGCCAGATTATCCAGCACGGTCGAGGCAATCAGCCGCTCGGCTGTGGCGCTGTCCAGGCTATATGGCGCACTGCTGAGTCGCGCTCGCAAGAACGCTGCGGCCTTGTGCGGAACCTGCTGCAAAAACGCTAATTCGGCGTCCGATACACCCGGATGCGTCACAACGCCAAAACGGTCTTGCAGCTGCACGCCGCCGGCGGCCAAACCCGGCAGATAAAGACCCTCCTGCGCCGCTAAAGACGGCGTGGCACAAGCCCTTTCAACAATCGGGTTCACGCCGCGGCTGCCGATATGCTCGCCGTTGGTCAGTACATAGAATTGGTCGGCAAGGCGCGCTGCGGCAGCGATATAACGCGGTTCGATCTGGCGGGTCAGCGGATCGCCAACCAGCTGCATGCAGACGCCGTCGAGGTCTTGAATAATCAGCAGTTGCTCGGTCGCCAGCAGCGATTCGAGCAGTTCGGTGGAATCGAGGGAATACCCTTTTTGATAATCAGCCATGCACCCATGTTAACCGCGCAAAGCGATTGAGCCCAAGTGCTGGACGGGTGGCAGGTCTTGGCGTGTGCTGATCGTTAAGCGGTATAGAGGCAGGACTAGCGGGGAAAGCTGTGCAGCGAAAGGCGGATGAACAGAGTGTTCATCCGCCCTGCGGAGGCGTTTACAGAACCATCGCGGCGACCCAGCCGAAGATGATCAGCGGGATGTTGTAGTGCAGGAAGGTCGGCACCACGCTGTCCCAGATATGGTTGTGCTGGCCGTCGATGTTCAGGCCCGAGGTTGGCCCCAGTGTCGAATCAGACGCGGGCGAGCCGGCATCACCCAGCGCACCAGCGGTGCCGACGATGCAGACAATGGCGATCGGACTGAAACCCAACTGCACGCCCAGCGGCACGAAAATAGCGGCGATGATTGGCACCGTCGAGAACGACGAGCCAATGCCCATGGTCACCAGCAAACCCACCAGCAGCATCAGCAACGCGCCAATCGCTTTGTTGTTGCCGATCAGCGTGGCGGCGCTGTCTACCAGACTCTTCACATCGCCGGTGGCACGCATCACTTCAGCGAAGCCTGCGGCGGCGATCATGATGAAGCCGATCATGGCCATCATCTTCATGCCTTCGGTGAACAGGTCATCGGCCTCTTTCCAGCGCACCACGCCGGAAACAGAGAAAATCACGAAACCGGCCAATGCCCCGATAATCATCGAGTCGAGCCAAAGTTGCACCACGAACGCGACGGCCACAGCAACGCCGGCAACCAGCAAGCTTTTGGGGTTGTAGCTGACGTCTGAGCGCTCGACCTGCTCGATTTTCTCAAGGTCATATACGCGCTTCTTGCGGTAGCTGAACAACACGGCCACCAGCAGGCCGCAGAGCATGCCCAGTGCAGGCAAGGCCATTGCGTGCGTCACGCTGATACCGGTGATATCGACACCGGCCTTGGCGACGTTACCGAGCAGAATTTCTTTCAGGAAGATCCCGCCAAACCCTACCGGCAAGAACATATAAGGCGTTACCAGACCGAACGTGAGCACGCAGGCGATCAGGCGACGGTCGAGCTGCATTTTGCTCATTACATACAGCAGCGGCGGAACCAGCAGCGGAATGAAGGCAATGTGAATCGGCAGAATGTTCTGCGATGAGATCGCTACGCAGAGCAGCAGCGCCAGCAAAATCCACTTCAACGGCCCGGCGCCCTGCTGCTCTTGTTTGCCGACCATGGTCAGGGCTTTATCTGCCAGCGCATGCGCCATGCCAGACTTGGCGATGGCAACTGCGAATGCACCCAGCAGCGCATAAGACAGTGCAACCGTAGCACCGCCACCCAGGCCATCGTTGAAGGCTTTCAGCGATCCTTCGATACCCAGCCCGCCGATCATGCCACCGGCCAATGCGCCGACAATAAGTGCGACAACCACGTGCACCCGGCACAAGCTCAGGATCAGCATGATGCCGACCGCTGCAATTACTGCGTTCATTACTCGCTCCCAAATAGCCGCCAGCCCAGCATTCACGCGCGGGCGACGCTGAAAAAGGCGCGTACTCTGCCGCAAGCAACCGGTGCTGTCAAAACACCATCGCTAATCCCATGACCTGCAGCAAGCCATTGCCCGCCCGCGCATTGCTGGTTAGCCTGCAGAATTCCCTCTCAAAGGACCTGTCATGCTCAACATCGTTCTGGTTGCCGGTTCCAGCCGTGCCAACAGCCAATCAGCAAAAGTCGCCCGCCATCTGCAACAACGACTGATCGAACTCGGCCACACAGCCGAACCCATCTGCAGCGTGCTCGACCTTGGAGAAGCGCCTCTGCCGCTCTGGCCAAGTGAAAATCCGGGGCCTTGGCCGCAATACAGCCAACGCCTGCAAGCCTGTGATGCGCTGGTGGTGGTTGCGCCGGAGTGGAACGGCATGGCCTGCCCGGCGATCAAGAACTTCTTCATCTTTGCCAGCAAAACCGAATTGGCGCATAAGCCGGGCCTGCTGGTCGGCGTTTCGTCCGGCATCGGCGGCGCCTATCCCATTGCTGAACTGCGCGCCTCAAGCTACAAGAATTGCCGGCTGTGCTACCTGCCCGAACACCTGATCGTGCGTAACGTCGAGGCGCTGATGAATGAGGGCCACGCGGCCAGCGACGCGGACGAACGCATCCGCCAACGCGCCGACTATGCACTGGATATTCTGTGCAAATACGCCGAAGCACTTAAGCCTGTGCGCGAGAGCATCAGCTTTGCCAACCCGGCCTTCACCAACGGCATGTGAACGGGCCAACGGTTTAACTACGGAAAAGTGAGGTAAATCGCTGTAGCGCTTCACTTTTCTGTAAAGAATAGACATACCTAGCCGATAGATGGGGTAACCAGAGATAAACCCAAAGGTGCCTCCATGCTGTTCCGTCGGCTCTCCATCCAATTGAAAATCACCTTGCTGGCAGGTCTTTGCCTGTTTGCCGTGGTGGTCTTGCTGGTCAGCGCGTCCATGCTGCAAAGCAATCGCACTGCCGAATTTGTCCGCACCTCAAGCAGCGAAATGCTCAGGGAAAGCGCCGAGAAGCGTCTGGAATCCCGCGCCGAACTGCAGGCAATCCGCATTCAGCGTTACTTCATGGATGCCTATCAGTACGGCCACGGTTTTTCCCGCCAGGTGCTGTTTCTGCGTGATCAAGCCAACAAGCGCTTTCTCGACGCCTTTGACCTGCGCGAAGACATGACGCGCCAAGTGCGCAACAGCCTTGAAGCCAACCCGTCGATTCTGGGGTTGTATCTGGTATTCGAACCAAATGCATTGGATGGCAAGGATGAGCTGTTTGCCGAGCAGACTGAGCTTGGCAGCAACGACAAGGGCCGCTTCTCGCTTTACTGGTCACAACCAACGCCTGGCGAGCTTGAGTCCAGCACAATGACTGAAACCGAGCTCAACAACACCGAAATCGGGGCCAGCGGCGCACCGTACAACACTTGGTACACCTGCCCGCGCGACACCGCCAAGGCCTGTGTGCTTGAGCCCTACTTTGATGATGTGGCAGGCAAGCAGGTGCTGATGACCAGCATCGCTTTTCCGCTGTTTCTCGACGGCAAAGTCATTGGTGTGATGGGCCTGGACATCAGCCTCGACAGCCTGCAAAAACTCAGCACCGATGCCAGCTCAAGCCTGTATGACGGCACCGCCAATATCAGTATTTTCAGCCCTTCAGCATTCCTCGCCGGGCACAGTAAAGATGCCGGCATGCTCAGCAAAAAAGTCGCCGAGGCTTATCCGCAGCAAGCCGCCGAGCTGCTGCCGCTGATCAATAACGGTCAGGCCGCGACGCTCAACCACGGTGATTCCTTGCGCGTGGTTGCGCCGTTCAAGCCGATCCCGGAGGCCGGCAACTGGAGCGTGCTGATTGAAGTGCCGCAAAAGGTGCTACAGGCACCAGCACTCGAACTGGAACAACAGCTCGACACGCGCAGCACCACAGACAGCAGCGTTTCGCTGTTAATTGGTCTGGTCGCGATACTGGTTGGTCTGGGGCTGGTCTGGCTGACCGCGCTGGGTGTGACTAAACCGATCCGCGGCGTTTCCAACATGCTCAAGGATATTGCCTCGGGCGAAGGCGATCTGACGCGCCGCCTGACCTACAACAAAGCCGATGAGCTGGGTGAGTTGGCGGGTTGGTTCAACCGTTTCCTCGACAAGTTGCAGCCGATCATTGCCGAGGTGAAACACAGCGTGGTGGATGCGCGCGGCACAGCCGACCAGTCTGCGGCGATTGCCAGCCAGACCAGCGCGGGCATGCAGCAACAGTTTCGTGAAGTCGATCAGGTGGCCACAGCCTTCCAGGAAATGAGCGCAACTGCGCATGACGTCGCGCAAAGCGCGGCACAGGCAGCCGATGCGGCCCGTAGCGCTGATCAGGCGACACACGAAGGTCTGGGCGTGATCAATCAGACCACCTCCTCCATCGAGTTGCTGGCCAATGAGATGAGCGTGGCCATGGAAGAAGTCGAAGGGCTGGCCACCAGCAGCGAACAAATCGGTTCGGTGCTTGAAGTGATCCGCTCGATTGCCGAGCAAACCAACCTGCTCGCGCTCAACGCAGCTATCGAGGCGGCGCGCGCCGGTGAAGCCGGTCGTGGTTTTGCAGTCGTCGCCGATGAGGTGCGCAATCTTGCGCGCCGCACGCAGGACTCAGTCGAAGAAATTCGTCAGGTAATCGAGAACCTGCAAGGCGGCACCCGTGAGGTGGTCAACACCATGCAGAGCAGCCATCGCCAGGCTCAGGGCAGCGTGCTGCAGGTCGAGCAAGCAGTAGCCGCGCTGCAACGCATCAGTCAGGCGGTGAGTGTGATTACCGACATGAACCTGCAAATCGCCAGCGCCGCCGAAGAGCAAAGCTCGGTGGCCGAAGAGATCAACCGCAACGTGGCCTCGATTCGCGATGTCACCGAGTCGATCACCCTGCAAGCGGACGAAAGTGCGCAGGTCAGCCAGAACCTCAACCGGCTGGCCAATCAACAACAAGGCCTGATGGATCAGTTCCGCGTCTGAACCTGATCCGCCACAAACAACAACGCCCGGTGCAGTGCATCGGGCGTTGTGCTTTGGGCGGTATTAAATATGCGGACGAATCGGCAGCGTGATCTGTACGCGCAAACCGCCGAGGTCACTTTGCTCAAGCTCAATGCTCCCGCCCCAGGCCTCGACAATATCGCGCACAATGCCCAGCCCAAGGCCGTGGCCGCTAACTTGTTCGTCCAGCCGAATGCCGCGGCTAAGCACTTCACTGCGTTTCTCTTCGGCAATTCCGGGGCCGTCATCATCGACCCAAATGCAATAGCCCTGCGCCGTAGTCTCGATGCGCAGTTCAACCTGACTGTTGGCCCACTTGCAGGCGTTGTCGAGCAAGTTACCCAGCAGCTCCAGCACGTCTTCGCGATCACGCGCCAGTCGCAAACCCGGTTTGGCGTGCCACTGCAGATTGATATCGCGCCGGTGAATCATCGCAAGTGTCGAAACCAGGCTTGGCAGTTCGCGATCGCAGTCGAAATAGGCACCCGGCAATACATCCCCGGCTAACCGCGCACGACCCAACTCCCGGCCCATGCGCTGCTCTATCTGCTCGAGCTGATCTTCAAGATTCTTGCGAATCTCGGGTAACTGCACCAGCTCCTCACGCGAAGCCAGACTGAACAGTACCGCCAGCGGGGTTTTCATGGCGTGGCCGAGATTGCCCAGTGCGTTGCGCGAACGTTTGAGGGTTTCTTCGGTATGGGCCAACAGATGGTTGATCTGACCTACCAGCGGCAGCAGTTCTTCCGGCACCTCGTTATCCAGCTCGGCGCGTTGCCCTTGCTGCAATTGGGCGATCTGTTTGCGGGTCTGCTCAAGTGGGCGTAACGCACGGTGCACCAGCCAGCGTTGCAGCAACAACAGCACGAACAGCGCGGCAATGCCCATTGCCAAACCGATCTGCTGAACACGCCTGACGCTTTTGAGAACCGGCGTGTAGTCCTCGGCTACGTAGATCGAAAGCGGCTTGCCGAAGCGCTGATAATCGCCGCGATAGGTCAGCAGTTTCTGCGCTTGCGGGCCGTCGCCCAAGGCCTGCTGTAAACCGGGCGTGCTGGAGGGCTTCAGTTCGCTGTCCCACAGTGAACGTGAACGCCAAGTTTGCCCTGGCGCATCAATGCGAAAGTAATGGCCAGAGTATGGACGCTGGTAGGAAGCGCTGAGCCGGGTTGAGTCGAGCAGTATTCCTTCCGGGCCGCGCACCAGCGCCAGCAAGAGGGTTTGCGCCTCATCTTCGAGGCCGGATTGCAGGTAGCTGCGCAGGCTTTTATCAAACAGCCACACGCTGGTCTGGGCCAGTAGCAGGCCGACGACCAGCAACATGGCGATCAGGCCGATACTTAACTGGCGCTGGATCGACTTCAAGCCATATCACCTGTGAACCGATAGCCCTGACCACGTCGCGTCTCGATGGCATCGCGGCCCAACTTACGGCGCAGGTGATTGACGTGAACCTCGATCACGTTGGAGTCGCGCTCACTCTCGCCGTCGTATAGATGATCAGCAAGGTGGCTCTTCGACAGAATTCGTCCCGGATGCAGCATGAAATAGCGCAACAGGCGGAATTCGGCAGCGGTCAGATCGACTTCCTCGTCGCCCCGATGCACGCATTGGCGGCTCTCATCAAGGCGCAGGCCGGCGGCTTCGATATGCGACTGGTTAGCCAGCCCATGTGCACGGCGCAGCAATGACTGAATGCGTAATTGCAGCTCTTCCGGGTGGAAAGGTTTACTCATGTAATCGTCGGCACCAGCCTTGAGGCCTTCGATGCGCTCAGACCATGAACCGCGCGCAGTCAGCACCAGCACCGGCATGCCCAAACCTGCGGCACGCCACTCCTGCAAGACCTCAAGCCCCGGTTTGCCGGGCAGGCCGAGGTCGAGAATGACCAGATCATAGGGCTCAACTGCGCCCTGGCTCGCGGCATCACGGCCATCCGCCAGCCAATCAACTGCATAGCCTTGGCGGCTCAAACTGGCGACCAACTCGTCGGCCAACGGCACATGATCTTCAACCAATAGCAAACGCATTCAGTCGTCTTCCTCATCCTTCAGGATTTGCCCGTTATGGGCATCCAGATCCAGTTCGCGCACTACACCTTCCTGCGTCAACAACTCGACTTCGTAGACCAGCACACCATGCTCATCCTCAAGCTCTGCACCTAATAACGTCGCCATCGGATAACGCTGCAAGGCGGGTTGCATCAACTGTTCAAGCGGCATTATGACACCTTCACGGCGCAGCCTGAGGGCTTCGTCCTGATCCAGGTCTTTGGCGTGTGCGCCCATGGCCAACGTCATCACGACTAATGCACTGCACAAGACAACGGATTTCATGAGGCGTCCGGCACTTGGTCAATCAACTGTGCATCAGTGGCGTCCAGCGTCAGAGCCCAGCCAACACCCTTTTCATCTTTAACTTCAACCTTATAGCGATATTTTCCATAGGCTTCCTCGACACTGCCCCGGCCAATTCGCGCTCCCGGCAACTGGTCTTGCACGGCCTGATGCAATTGCTCCAGCGGGCGAATGGTGCCGGTCTCGAGTAAATGCTGGGTCTCACCGGCACTCAGTACGCGTGCCTGAGCCATGCCAGCGACGGCCAGAACCAGCGCGACCACCATGACTGCAATAAGACTTTTCATATTGATACCCATATATTCGTTTAGCTTCGAAACAACACTATGGGCATTGACTTAATTGAAGCTGAAAATAGCCGGATCATCAGCAAGCAGGCTTGTAAGCGGCCATTCACCAGCTGAAGTCACTTGGCCTGCTCGCTCTGCGCTCTATAATCGCCCATCGGCTGGAGAACACGCATGAGCGCCATTCATATCAAATCCCGGGCATTGACCCTCAAAGCAGGTCATCGCGCCTTGCACAAAATTCGCCAGCAAGGGCTGCAACCTGCCGATGTCGGCATTATTCCGGGTGCGGCGGGCGGCCCCAAAGCACTAGGCATTCAAGGGCTGGATCTGGCCCTGTTCGGCGACTGGCTGCAACGTGCGCCCCGCCAACGCTCGCTGATCGGTGCATCGATAGGTTCCTGGCGATTTGCCAGCGCCTGCTTGCCGGATTCCGCACAAGGCATTCGCCGGCTTGGCGAGTTATACACTTCGCAGCGTTTCGCCAAAGGCGTGACCATGGCGCAAGTGTCCGCCAGTTGCCGGCAAATGCTCGATGAATTGTTCGACGGCCAGGACCAAGCGGTACTCGACAACCCGAATTACCGACTGAATATCCTCGTGGTCAAAAGCCATGGCCTGCTCGCACTGGATCAGCCGCGCTCACTCGGGCTGGGGCTGGGCGCGGTGATCGGCAACAACATGCTCGGCCGTGCACGACTGTCGCGCCATTTCGAGCGACTGATCATGCACGACGCCCGCTTGCCGCCGCCGCTGCTGCCACTGACCGATTTCCCGTCGCGCTACCTGCCACTGGATATCGACAACCTGCGCCATGCCTTGCTGGCCTCCGGCTCGATTCCTCTGGTAATGGAAGGCGTGCGCGACATTCCGGGCGCTGGCGCCGGTACCTATCGTGATGGCGGCTTGCTCGACTATCACCTTGACCTGCCTTTTCAGGGCGAAGACATCGTGTTGTATCCGCACTTCACCGACCGGGTGATTCCCGGCTGGTTCGACAAGACCATGCCGTGGCGGCGTGCCGATGCGTCGCGCATGCAGGATGTATTGCTGCTTGCGCCGTCGCCGGCGTATCTGGCGAGCCTGCCGTTTGCCAAGTTGCCGGATCGCAAAGACTTCAAACGGTTTTTGGGCGACGACCTGGGCCGTGAACGCTACTGGCGCAAAGCCATGAGCGAGAGCCAGCGGCTGGGCGATGAGTTCCTCGAATTGGTGGAAACAGGCAAGCTTGCAGAGCAGATAACACCCCTGAATTGAACGGTTCAGCCAGTGAAACCCATGGTGTGATTAGCTAGAAACTCCCTTAAAACACCTGTTTTATTGCGCTGGATCAATTCATTTCACTTTTTTATTGAATTCTCAGGATTTTTCCGAACCCGTATGTGACTTCTTGGTCAACTCAAGTCATCAACACCTATAACTGGTCAATGCGGCGCGCTGCACCGCCTGGCCGTTAGGAATACTGGGATTTACTCGGAGAACCGACCCATGAATGCTCCACTGCGTTTCAACGAAGCTCTGCTGATTGCCGACCGCGCTTTTCAACCTTTTCAATGCGTGGCCTGGTCACCACAAAATGGCACTGACGCGATCTCGCTCACTGTTATCGACCGCACCAGCACCCGTGCACTCAACCGCACCCAGCTGTCGAGCCTGACTTACAGTGACCCTGCCCAACTGGCTCAGGCACTGATCGCTTCACGCGAAGAACTCAGCCGTCAGGGTTATACGCTAGCCCCGTGGAGCATGCCGGAGTAATTCCGCGCTGCAAATGGCTATAAGCCAACAAGGGCGCGTGCCTGAACGCACACGCGCCCTGCTCCACCTTCCCTCGTTCATTCGCTGTATTTGGCAATATCTGTGGGTTTATTGACCTTGTTGCCAGCCTCTCTCTGAGCGCAAACTGTTGCCAACACTCATTCGGGGTTGCCAATGGACTCGCTCAAAACAATTGCCTGCCTGATCTATCCGGACGTCATGAGCCTCGACGTTACCGGGCCGCTGCAAGTCTTTGCCTCCGCCAACGTAGAGCGCCAGCGTCAGGGTTTGCCGGCGTATTACCGCATCACCGTATTGGCGCAAACCCCTGGCCCGGTAACTACATCGGCCGGTTTTGCTATCGTCGCCGATCAAGCGTTGGCAGACACACCCCCAAACTCACTGGACACCCTGCTGATACCAGGCGGAATTGGCGAGACAGCGCAATGTGCCAACCTGAAGTTGCTCAATTGGCTTGCGGACGGCGAGCCGCACATCCGCAGGCTTGGTTCTGTCTGCTCGGGCGCATTGATTCTGGCCGCTGCCGGATTACTGGATGGCTGCAAGGCAACCACGCATTGGGCCGATATCGACACCTTGCGCAGCCGCTATCCGCAAGTCGAAGTTAGCGCGGACCAACTGCATACCTACGACCCGCAAGACCTCAACGGCTCGGCGCACCTGTTTACATCGGCGGGCGTTACCGCCGGGATTGATCTTGCACTGGCTTTGATCGAAGCCGATCTGGGACGGCCAATGGCATTGGCTGTGGCCCGGCGGTTGGTGATGTTCTTGCGCAGGCCCGGCGGCCAGAGCCAGTTCAGCGCCCTGTTAACGCCCGAGCCTAGCCGGGTGCCCCGGCTGGCTGCCTTGCTTGAATGGATACCGCACAACCTCAACGCCGATCTTTCACTCGAGACACTTGCCGAGCAGGCGCACATGAGCCCGCGCACGCTGTCACGCCTGTTTGTCCAGGAGTTGGGCGTCGGCCCTGGCCGTTATGTCGAGCAAGTGCGAGTCGAGTCTGCGCGCAATCTGCTTGGCGCCGGCCATGTATCAATCAGCACCGTCGCGCGGCTCGCAGGATTCGGCCACCCGGAAAACCTGCGCCGCAGTTTTCACAAGCATCTGGCAGTGAGCCCGCAAGAGTACGCCGAGCGCTTTGGAGCGCGTCAGCTGGCCAGCCATTAATCAGCAACTTAACCGACCGTACCCGGAGTCAACATGCTCGAACTACGCCCTAACTGTGAATGCTGCGATTGCGACCTGCCATTCGATGCCGACAACGCACTGATCTGCTCGTTCGAGTGCACGTTCTGCGCGCATTGTGCGCAGACCACGCTCAACGGCAAATGCCCTAACTGCGCCGGTGAACTGGTGCGTCGCCCGCGCCGCCCAAGCGAGAAAACCCAGCGCTTTCCGGCCTCGACCACACGCGTCCACGCTACCAAATGACGTGCCGATTACCGGTGCAAAACAGCCCGCATCAATACGATTGAATCTAAGGTTGAGACCCATGTTGCTCCTTGAAAACCGCACTGTGCTGCGCCTGTTTATTTGCCAGGCCCTGTATTGGAGTTGCGCGATGGTCGGGATTACCCTGACTGCGCTGATCGGCCTGCAGCTGGCACCGCTGAATATCCTCGCGACCCTGCCGCTGGCGTTATTGGTGCTCGGAAACTTACTGGCTGTACAGCCGTTATCGGTGTTCATGCAACGCAGGGGCCGGCGCGCAGGCTTCATGCTGGGCGCCGCCTGCGGTGTAGTTGGCGGCTTGATCAGCGCACTGGGTGTATGGCTGGGGGATTTCACCTTGCTGTGCTTAGGCGCATTGCCAACTGGTGCGTATCAGGCGTCTTCAATGTTTTATCGGTTTGCCGCGCTGGAAGCTGTGAGTGAGTCAGAAAAAGGCCGTGCCACAGCTTACGTCATTGCCGGTGGCGTGGTCGCCGCCCTGATTGCACCGAGCCTGATGCAGTTGTCTAAAACTCTCATCAGCGCACCCTTTGTCGGCGCCTACCTGCTGGTTGCTGTGCTGGCGGCAGGCGCAGGACTGATTCTCTCGCAGCTGGCGGGCGGCAGCCTCATTGCCCCCGCGCCCGGCGGCTTTGGCGCTATGCGCGAGCTGCTCACGCGGCCCATAGTTCGGGCGGCGATAACCACGACCGCAGTCGCCCACGGCCTGATGATTTTGGTCATGAACGCAACGCCACTGGCCATGCAGATGTGTGGATTTGCAATCGAGCAAAGCACACAGGTAATTCAGTGGCATTTGCTTGGCATGTTCCTGCCCGCATTTTTTGCCGGCCCTTTGGTCGACAAACTTGGCAGCCTGACGGTGGCGGTGCTCGGCGCGTTGATTCTGTTAGCCAGTGCCGGCATCGGTTTCAGCGGGATTGGCCAGGCGTACTTTATGATCAGCTCAGTACTGCTGGGCGTCGGCTGGAACCTGATGCTGGTCGCGGGCACCACATTGCTCGCACAAGGCTACGCAGCCCATGAACGTGGCCATGCACAAGGCTTGATGGAGCTGAGCAATGGCAGTGTCGCCGCCATCGCCTCATTTGCCTCGGGAGCACTGATAAACAGCCTTGGCTGGGGGGCGGTGAATATCGGGATGCTGCCGCTGATTATCCTCGCACTGATGATGCTCTGGCCGGTACGCGGCGGCAAAGCGCAGCTGTCGGGCTCATAAACTCAACCATCACATGAGGTCACGGGCCATCAAGCAATGGCTCGAACCCCAGGCCTGAAAACTCTCCAGCGCCGTCCATCCGCGCGCAGCGTAGTAGTCTTGGCGGTCGTGGGTGTGCAGATACAAGCGCTCGACGCCTTGCGCTTGCGCTGCTGCACAAATCCTTGCCACCAGCTCTGCCGCCAGGCCACGCCCGCGCGCATGGGGCGCCACAAAAACACACGCCAACCACGGCCCGAGATCTGCACGCTGCTGCAAATCATTCGTCGCCAATGCAGCGCTGCCCAGCAACTGCCCGTGCTCATGGGCAATCAGGGTCAGCCAGTCGCCATTGGTCTGGCCATCGGCAAACTCGGCTTGCCACTCGCCTAGGCTCTGCCCGGCATATTCATAGCTGAATTGCTCATACAACCACTGCGCCAGTCGATCGCTGTGCTGCATATGACTGACAAGCCAGTCCATCTCAATCATCGGTACGCCTTACACATGTCGGTTCCTGCTTTAAAAGCACAGCCTGAGAGATCGCTGTATAGGCCGTGCAGGAACTTGATATTATTGATTGTGGGCTATGACAGCACAGGGCCACTATAGTTAGACTACAGGCTTACCACCCCGCGTATAGTCCGCCGGCTAATTCTGTTCGGTGAAGTAGAGTGTAAATGCAGTCACTGAGTGATTTTGCGGTGCTCGATAGCGCCAACGATGACCCGCTAAGCAGTATGGTCCGTCTTCTTCGCCAACAGCTCGGGCTTAAGTCCGCACTGATATCGGTGGGCAAAGGCGCCCATCTGATATCCCGCGCGCTCGACGGAGCCCCTGTAAGCACTGCTTTGCTGCTCAATAGCCTAACCTCCTCCCTGAACACCACCGACAGCATTTTAACCGTTACAGATGCTCAGTCTGATGCCCGGATAAACCGTGCAGCGCTCGCCGAGTCACCTTCGTTGAGATTCATTGCGGCCTGCCCGCTGCGCGCGGTTGAAGGTGAGTTGCTCGGGGTTCTGTGTTTGCTGCACGACGAGCCTTATGTTCTGGATGCGGCGCAACATGCCAGCCTGCTGGTCGTCGCCCGCTTTGCAGCGCAGTTTCTTGAGCAAGAAGCGCAAATCGCCCGCCAAGCGCAGGAACTTGAGGCGCTGCGCGACAGTGAGCGGCGCATGGCGCTGGCCATTTCCGGCAGCGGAACCGGTGTTTGGGACCGCAATGTGCTCAGCGGCGAGATTTACTATTCGAGCGGCTGGAAAGCATTGCTCGGCTATGCCGACCATGAAATTGGTAACCGCATCGAAGAAAGTTATACCCGCGTGCATCCGGATGACCTGGCCTATGTTAAAGCGACCATAGCCGATCACCTGCAACATCGCACCGGTGAGTACGAAGTTGAGCACCGGATACGCTGCAAAGATGGCAGCTACAAGTGGGTATGCAGCCGTGGCAAGGTGGTCGAACGTAATGCGGCGGGTGAATCACTGCGCATGGTCGGCACAACGACCGACATCACTTCGAAACACGAGCTGAGTGAGCAGTCGCGGAAAACCGCCACTCTGCTCACTGATCTCACCGATGAAATTCCGGGAATGGCTTTCCAGTTTCAACGCAGCGCCGACGGCGACCTGCGGTTTACCTACGTCAGCGCGGGCAGCTACGAATTGTTCGGCGTAACCCCTGAGCAACTGCTGAGTGATCCACACGCCTTGCGCAGCACGATTCACCCGCAGGATCTCGCGGGATACCTGCACTCCTTCGACAGCACCACGCGAGATCTTACGCCTTGGCACTATGAATACCGCGTGCTGATTCCCGGCCGTGGGGTGGGCTGGCGCCAAGGTGATGCGCGGCCCAAGCAAATGCCGGACGGCAGCGTGCTGTGGCACGGTTTCATTGCCGATATCAGCCCCCACAAGAGCATCGAGGCTGAACTGCAGGTCTTTGCCACCACCGACTCACTCACCCAGCTTTCAAACCGACGCTGGTTTCTGGTGCAGCTCGAAGCCGAACTCAACAACGTGCAACGCAAAGCCGAGCACGGCGCCGCCCTGCTGATGCTGGACCTGGATCACTTCAAAAAGATCAACGATCAGTGGGGCCATACCGTGGGTGATCAGGTGTTGCGCCATTTCGCCAAACTGCTGCGCGCCCAACTGCGTATCTCCGACACAGCTGGCCGGCTTGGCGGTGAAGAGTTTGCTGTGGTGCTCAGCAATGCCGATACCCCAAAAGCCGCCAAGTTCGCCGAGCGCCTGCAAGAGGAGCTGAAAAGCGCACCTCTGATCCACGACGGGCAAGCGATTCACATGACCGTAAGTGTCGGTATCGCAGCGATCACACCATCAGACGATAAAGTCGAAGTTTCGCTGTCACGCAGCGATATCGCGCTGTATCGCGCCAAGCGCAATGGCCGTGACCGAATTGAGTGCTACGACTAACCCATAGCTGTTTGCGCAGCAGACCGCAGCTGCCCGCTTCAACAAAAAAGGCGCCTCAAAGGGCGCCTTTTGCACATCAACGAGGCCTGCCTACTGTTAGTAGTAAGCATTTTCCTTGTTGCTGTGGTCGGTCACATCACGCACACCTTTAAGCTCGGGGATACGCTCCAGCAGCGTTTTCTCGATGCCTTCTTTGAGCGTCAGGTCAGCTTGACCACAGCCCTGGCAGCCGCCACCGAACTGCAGAACCGCGATGCCTTCGTCAACGACGTCAATCAGGCTGACCTGACCGCCGTGGCTGGCAAGCCCCGGGTTGATCTCGGTTTGCAGGTAATAGTTGATGCGCTCGTTGAGCGGGCTGTCTTCGTTAACCATCGGCACCTTGGCATTTGGTGCCTTGATGGTTAGCTGGCCGCCCATGCGATCCGTGGCGTAATCAACCACGGCATCTTCCAGAAATGGCTCGCTGACAGCGTCGATCCACGCAGTGAACGAGGCCAGGCCAATTGCAGTGTCTTCAGGCTTTTGCTCGCCCGGCTTGCAATAGGCTATGCAGGTTTCAGCGTATTGCGTACCCGGTTGGGTAATAAACACCCGAATACCTATGCCGTCAGTGCTCTGCTTGCTCAGCAGGTCAGCCAGATAATCGTGTGCCGCATCAGTAATAGTAATAGTGCTCATGGCAACTCCTCACAAACATGCATCCAGTGTACGCCAACCTGCCTTGCGGGATAAAGCCCGAGTAAAAAAGTCAGGTTAATTTCAGTGTAACAATCGCGCGAGCACGCTCTCTATCAAACGGATATCCAATTCGAGAAAACCTGTATGAAAACGGCCCTTTCGTCGCTGCTTGCAGTGCTGGCCTTGGGTTCAGCGGCCTATTCTGCGGCCGCTGTGCATTACAGCAGCGGCGAAACCAGCACTGCGCTGCTTGAAGTTTACACCTCTGAAGGCTGTAGCTCATGCCCGCCAGCGGAGGCGTGGCTGAGTCAGCTTGTTGATCAGCCAGGGCTGTGGCGCGATTTTATACCGCTGGCGTTCCATGTCGATTACTGGGACCAGCTCGGCTGGGCAGACCGCTTCGCCAATCCAGCGTACAGCGCGCGCCAGCGTGGTTATGCGCAAATCGGCAGTGCCCGTGCGGTTTACACGCCAGGCTTCATGCTCGCCGGACAGGAGTGGCGTGGCTGGTTCGAGAACAAGGCCCTTCCCGTCGCAAAAGGCCAGGCTGTTGGGGTGCTGGACCTGAAGCTGGACAAAGATAACGTCGAGTTATCGTTCAAGCCGCAAACTACCGCGCCAACCGACATGATCGCGTATGTCGCGCGTCTGGGTTTTGATCTGGACAGCAAAGTGGTTCGCGGCGAGAACGCCGGCAAACTACTGCACCATGATTTTGTTGTGTTGTCGCTGCAGCAGGTGGCGGCCAAACAGCCGCTGAACTGGTCGACACGCTTGTACCCCAACGAGCAAGGTAAGCGTCAGGCGATTGTTGCGTGGATCAATCAGCCAGGGCAGCTGCAGCCTTATCAGGCAGTTGCCGGCTGGATTGAAAGGTAAATATGCCTGTTTGACTTCGTGCCGGAGGATGGAATCCGCATCGCGGCTTCCGTCATAGCGCCCCAAGGACTGCACGCGATCTGCTCTTGATTGATCTGACGCCCAAATAAGCGCCCTTCACCATCACGCCATTGCCAATGAATCGTACAGAGCTGGCTGAATTCTCCTACAGAACTCAACCAGCCCCGCGCCCTGCTCCTACAAGTTCTTGTACCTGTTCATATCAAGCACCCCGGCCTCTTTCGGCTGGGTCTCTCTGATGTAGGCCGTCAGATCGTGGAAGTAATCCCAGAAGTGCGGATTGGTGCGGCGTATTCCCCACTGTTTAACCACGTTTTTCTCGAACTCTTGCTGGGTTTTCACATGTTCCAGAGCGCTAACAAACACCGGCACATCGCTCGCCTTGACGTTGAAAATGAAGTTCGGATAACTGCTCAAGACACCCGGATACACCGTGAGCGTGTCCAACCCTTCCTGATAGCGCAGCTCTTCGCCCAGCATGAAGGCGACGTTGCTGTGCCTACGGTTACGCAACAGGCTGTAAACCACGCGTTGGCCGTCCACTTGTTCGACACGGATCATGCTCGCCTCGGGCAACTGATCAATGACCTTCAGCGCCGCCGCAGGCTTATTGGTCAGCCGTGACAAGGCCTGTTCTGCCCGCTGGAATTCGGCTGAAAGATCCTTCCGCGAGCAATGCGCACCGTCGCACCGGTTAATCGGGTCGGGGCTGGCATTGAGGCTGTCATAACGCGTCAGCAATTGGCTCACGAAGTCGGCTTTAGGCTTCGCAGGATCCAGATTGAGTGCGGTCGGGGTATCGGTATCGATGCCTTCATAATCAAGCCACAACTTGATCTTGCCGCTGTTCTGGTACCAGTCGTGAAGGATGGCTTCACGGTTGTCCGCCGGCATCAAACGCAAAAAGTTCTGTTCAGCGCCGTTGCGGATCAGGTCGAAGTACAGGCGGGTCTGCGCTTGATGCGAGACATTGCCATACACGTCAAAATTGACCACCAGTTGATAATAGGTCCGCTCAAGCAGCGGATAGTCCATCCACCACAGGGTTTGCGGCACCTCGCCTATCAGGCCTTTGCGCACCGATGCGCTGTTGTGCTGGCGGAATACGCTGAGCAAGGCATTCTCGTTGCCGGCCCAGATATGCGCCCAACTTGGATTCGGTGCATCGGCGTAGCTGTCCAGTCGCAGTTCTTCATATTCATTGCGCTTGGCCAGGTAATTGCGCCACAGACCTGCCATGTCGCCGATGTTATCGAACTGCCCCGGCAATGCCAGCAATGGCGTAGCCTGCTCGCGATACTCCTGGTCGGTGATGTACAAGTCGTGTTGCGGGTCCTGGAACACCACCCAGAAATTATCGCGAATCACATCAGTGGCAATCTGCCCGCGACAAACCGGGCCACGGATGAATGTACGCACGAAATATTCGGCGTTATCGAGCATGAACTGGTAACGCGCATCGGCCGGAAGATCAGCAAAGGTGTCGAATGGGTTGGAGCGGTGCAGCCCACCATAGCCTGGCATGTTAGTGACCTTCCAGTCACCGCCGAGAAACTGCTCTTTAACCCGCGCCAGCTTCTGCGGATTCAGGCTCAGGGTTATGTGTGTCTTGTGCACGATAACGTCCTGCACCACCGCCAAGCGGTAATACACCTTGGTGCCAGGGTCGTCATTGGGTCGGCGGGTCGCGATAATGTCGATCGGCTGACCGCTCGGCGTGCGTGAACGCACCAACTGGAAGAAATGACCGCCCTCGGCACCGTTGAAATACAGGTGCGCCAGATAGGTGTGTTCATACAGCCAGCGCGAGACCAGCTGCTCGCGGTCTCCCTCGGCATTCAAGAACGCTTCCCACTGCTCGGCCTGCTGCTGCTCGGCTGCGCTGGCCTTTAGGGGTTGTTGATCTACTGGCGCCCCTGCCTCCAACCACGCCTGCAGGGTTTTGTAGTCGGCATCGCTCAAGCCGGTAACGGCGAACGGCATGCCAACGCCGGGAAACTTGGTGGCAAAATCAGCAAACTCACCGGGAGCCGGGCACTGATTCTTACGCTCGATACTGATATCGAGGTCGTCCGGCAGCTTGCTGTTGGCTTGCAGGGGTTTGGCATGCCCGAGTTCGAGCATGCGCGACATGAGCGCGGCTTGACTGCCGTTCTTGTCCAGCACTGAAAAGAAATCGCGATCACGCCACTCGGCAACGCTGTGAGCGTCATAAAACAGACGACTGGTCGGCTCGGCCTTCTTACGCCCGCCATCATAAACCGGCACCTTGTTGGCGCCGCGTTCGGCCCCTTCGCCGCTGCCCAAGTTGAGCTGGCAGGGTGAGTCATAGCAGGCGTGGCAGGCCACACAGCTGTGGGTGAAAATCGGTTGGATGTCTTCGGTGTAGGAGATCGTCTGCGCCGCCAAAAACGGGCTGATGAACGATAAACAAGCACTAAGCAGTGTGCGAGCCTGCATATTTCTTTTCCTTGAATAGCGGACGCAGCGATTCTAGCGCCTTATAAGGCGCGAGAGCCAATTTGCCAACATGAGCAAAATTCATGCAAAAGTCATTGCGCTGTAAATCGGCGCAACTTTGCTATCATGGCGCCTCTTTTGTTTTGGCTTTTCTCAGGTAGCTCTCGATGTCCTTGTCTGATTCCAACGCCCGCATTAACGCTCTCAAGCTTGCGCTGCAAGAACGCATTCTGGTTCTTGATGGTGGCATGGGCACCATGATCCAGAGCTACAAGCTCGAGGAAGAGGATTATCGCGGTGAGCGTTTTGCCGATTGGGGCCAGGATGTTAAGGGCAACAATGACCTGTTGATCCTCAGCCGCCCGGATGTGATCGGTGCTATCGAGAAAGCGTATCTGGATGCCGGCGCCGACATTCTGGAAACCAACACCTTCAACGCCACCCGCGTATCCCAGGCCGATTACGGCATGGAAGAGCTGGTGTATGAGCTGAACTTTGAAGGGGCGCGTCTGGCCAGGCAGGTAGCTGATGCCAAGACCCTGGAGACGCCGGATCGCCCGCGCTTCGTTGCCGGCGTACTCGGCCCAACCAGCCGCACCTGCTCGATTTCACCGGACGTCAACAACCCCGGCTACCGTAACGTCACCTTCGACGAGTTGGTCGAAAACTACGTGGAAGCCACCCGCGCGCTGATTGAAGGCGGCGCGGACATGATCCTGATCGAAACCATCTTCGACACACTCAACGCCAAAGCGGCCATTTTTGCCGTACAGGAAGTGTTCGAGCAGATGAGCATTGAGCTGCCGATCATGATCTCAGGCACCATCACCGACGCCTCTGGCCGCACACTTTCGGGCCAGACCACGGAAGCGTTCTGGAACTCGGTGCGCCACGCCAAACCCATTTCTGTCGGCCTGAACTGCGCACTCGGTGCAAAAGACCTGCGCCCGTACCTCGAAGAGCTTTCCAATAAGGCTGAAACCCACGTTTCGGCGCACCCCAACGCGGGCCTGCCGAACGCCTTCGGTGAGTACGATGAAACCCCGGCTGAAATGGCGGCAGTGGTTGAAGAATTCGCTGCGGCGGGTTTCCTCAATATTGTCGGCGGCTGCTGCGGCACCACGCCGGGCCACATTCAAGCCA
Organism: Pseudomonas marincola; assembly: GCF_900682675.2. NCBI lineage: Bacteria > Pseudomonadati > Pseudomonadota > Gammaproteobacteria > Pseudomonadales > Pseudomonadaceae > Pseudomonas > Pseudomonas marincola. The sequence continues at coordinate 2,510,052 of NZ_LR215729.2, forward strand.
TTGCTGAGGCAGTGAGCAAGTACCCGCCGCGCCCGCTGCCGGACATCCCTAAGGCCTGTCGTTTGTCGGGCCTTGAGCCGTTCACCATCGACCGTAACTCGCTGTTCGTTAACGTCGGTGAGCGCACCAACATCACCGGTTCGGCCAAGTTTGCCCGCCTGATTCGTGAAGATAACTACACCGAAGCCCTCGAAGTTGCCCTGCAACAGGTTGAAGCCGGGGCTCAGGTGATTGATATCAACATGGACGAAGGCATGCTCGATTCGAAGAAGGCGATGGTCACCTTCCTCAATCTGATTGCCGGCGAGCCCGACATCTCGCGCGTGCCGATCATGATCGACTCGTCGAAATGGGAAGTTATCGAAGCCGGCCTCAAGTGCATTCAGGGCAAGGGCATCGTTAACTCGATCTCGATGAAAGAAGGCGTTGAGCAGTTCAAGCAGCACGCCAAGCTGTGCAAACGCTATGGCGCCGCAGTTGTGGTAATGGCCTTCGACGAAGACGGCCAGGCTGACACGCAGGCGCGCAAGGAAGAAATCTGCAAACGCTCCTACGATATTCTGGTCGATGAGGTCGGCTTTCCGCCGGAAGACATTATCTTCGACCCGAACATCTTCGCCATTGCCACCGGCATCGAAGAGCACAACAACTACGCGGTCGACTTCATCAACGCCTGCGCTTATATCCGCGACAACCTGCCCTACGCGCTGACTTCAGGTGGCGTGTCCAACGTGTCGTTCTCCTTCCGTGGCAACAACCCGGTGCGTGAAGCCATTCACTCGGTGTTCCTGTTCTACGCGATCCAGAATGGCCTGACTATGGGTATCGTTAACGCTGGTCAGTTGGAGATTTACGATCAGATCCCGAAAGAGCTGCGTGACGCTGTTGAAGACGTTGTGCTCAACCGCACCGCCAACGGCACCGACGCTTTGCTGGCGCTGGCCGACCAATACAAAGGCGACGGCAGCGTAAAAGAGGCCGAGACCGAAGAGTGGCGTAGCTTTGCTGTGCAACAGCGTCTTGAGCACGCACTGGTCAAAGGCATCACCGCGTTCATCGTCGAAGACACCGAAGAATTCCGCCAGCAGTGTGCGCGCCCGATCGAGGTCATCGAAGGCCCGCTGATGAGCGGCATGAACATCGTTGGCGATCTGTTCGGCTCGGGCAAAATGTTCCTGCCACAGGTGGTTAAGTCGGCCCGTGTAATGAAGCAGGCCGTTGCGCACCTGATCCCGTACATCGAAGCGGAAAAAGGCGACAAGCCAGAAGCCAAGGGCAAGATTTTGATGGCCACGGTTAAAGGCGACGTGCACGACATCGGCAAGAACATCGTCGGCGTGGTCCTCGGCTGTAACGGCTACGATATTGTCGATCTGGGCGTGATGGTGCCAGCCGAGAAAATCCTGCAAACCGCGATTGCCGAGAAGTGCGACATTATCGGTTTGTCCGGCCTGATCACGCCGTCGCTTGACGAAATGGTCCACGTTGCCCGTGAAATGCAGCGCCAGGGCTTTACCCTGCCGTTGATGATCGGTGGCGCAACCACCTCCAAAGCGCACACGGCTGTGAAGATCGAGCCGAAGTATCAGAACGACGCCGTGGTTTACGTCACCGACGCCTCGCGCGCAGTGGGTGTGGCCACTCAGCTGTTGTCCAAGGAGCTGAAAGCCGCGTTTGTCCAGAACACCCGCGACGACTACGCCATTGTGCGTGAGCGTACGGCCAATCGCAGCGCGCGCACCGAGCGTTTGAGCTACAGCGAGGCCGTGGCCAAGAAGCCGCAGTTCGACTGGGCCAGCTACCAGCCAACCGTGCCGACCTTCACCGGAGTCAAGGTACTCGAAGACATCGACCTGTCGGTGTTGGCCGAATTCATCGACTGGACGCCGTTCTTCATCTCGTGGGATCTGGCCGGTAAATACCCGCGCATCCTCACCGATGAAGTGGTGGGCGAAGCAGCGACCACGCTGTTTGCCGATGCCCAGGAAATGCTCAAGAAACTGATCGACGAAAAACTCATCAGCGCCCGCGCTGTGCTTGGCTTCTGGCCAGCCAATCAGGTGGCCGATGACGACCTTGAACTGTATGGCGATGACGGCCAGCCGTTAGCCAAACTGCATCACCTGCGCCAGCAGACCATCAAGCCCGACGGCAAGCCAAACATGTCACTGGCCGACTTTGTCGCGCCAAAAGAATCTGGCGTTACCGACTACATCGGCGGGTTCATTCCCACCGCCGGTATCGGCGCCGAAGAAGTGGCCAAGGCTTATCAGGACGCGGGCGACGACTACAACTCGATCATGGTCAAGGCACTCGCAGACCGCCTCGCCGAGGCCTGCGCCGAGTGGCTGCACCAGCAAGTGCGCACGAACTACTGGGGCTATGACCCGGAAGAGCAGTTGAGCAACGAAGACCTGATCAAAGAAGCCTATAAAGGCATCCGCCCTGCTCCCGGCTATCCGGCGTGCCCGGATCACACCGAGAAAGGCACCCTGTTCGACCTGCTCAACGATAACCAGCAAAGCGGCGTGTTCCTCACCGAGCACTATGCGATGTTCCCGGCCGCTTCGGTCAGTGGCTGGTACTTCGCCCACCCACAGGCGCAGTACTTTGCTGTCGGCAAGATCGACAAGGACCAAGTCGACAGCTACACCGAACGCAAGCAGCAGGATCTGGCCGTAACCGAGCGCTGGTTGGCACCGAACCTTGGTTATGACAACTAAGACCCGCTGAGAAGTGATGCGCTGTCAGCCCGCAATATGGCCGACAGCGCAGGCTACGGCCGCTGTTCTGCAGCGGCCGTTTATCAACTTCAGATTGCAGTGATGCGCCGGGCCTGATATCTGTATATGCAAACAGTACCTGGCAATCTCATGCGCCCCACGCTCGACCCCGAATTCTATTACCTGTCGAACTTCCACCAAGCCCTGAACTGGCTGCAGACGCGCTACGCTGATCTGCTGCTCACGGCTGAAAGCGAGTTCATAGACGACTTCTTTGATCAGCCACTGGCCGCACAAGCGCTGCTGGTGAGGATGATCATGCGCAAGGGCGAGCACTTTCGCGCCAGTAAACTTAACTACAACGAAATTGGCGACACGCTCACAGCCGCCCGCCCATTGCTGGCCAAAGGCTGGATCACTGATGCGGCCGAGATGGACATCGACACGCTGAGCAATCTGCTGCGCAAAGATGAAATCTTCCAACACCTCGATACCGGCCCCTGCCGCAAAACAGCCGCAAAAACCGAACTGCTCGAATATCTGCAGGCCAATTACCCGCATTCCAGCCCGTTCAAAAACTGGTGCCCGACACTTGCCGATGCCGTTTTCAGCCTGACCATCAGTGAGATGTGCGACCGCTTCCGCCTGATGTTCTTCGGCAATCTGCATCAGGACTGGACCGAGTTCGTGCTCGCCGATCTGGGTATATTCCGCTACGAGCCCGTTGAGCTGACGCCAGACTCACGGGCGTTCCGCCAGCGCAGCGATGTCGATGCGTATCTGCACCTGAGCCATTGCCGCGAGCAGTTCGATGCCGGCCTGCCTGTGGCTGAAGTACTGGCATTGATTCACCAGCAGCCGTACGACAATGCCTTTTTGCTGGCCCGCCGCGACAAGCTCAGTTACCGGCTGGCGCAGCAACTGGAACGCGAAAGCGACTGGGCTGGCGCACTGGCTGTGTATCGCCAGTGCCACTATCCAGGCGCACGGTTGCGCCATATCCGCGTACTTGAGCGCCTGGAACAAAGAGCGGCGGCGCATGAGCTTGCCTTGCTCGCCAGCGCCGCGCCGGAGTCCGCCGCCGAGGCGCAGAACGTCGAACGCATTCTCACCCGCCTCAACCGCCAACTCGGCCTGCCCAAAGCCTGCAAGCCCACGACTGCGCCGGTCAACCGGATCGACCTGATACTGCCCAAGCCTGACTCGGGCAGTGTCGAAACCGCTGTGCTTGAGCACTTCAGCAGCGCGGATGCGCCAGTTTTCTATGTAGAGAACGGGCTCATCAGCAGCCTGTTCGGGCTGCTCTGCTGGGAAGCGGTGTTTGCGCCGATCAGTGGCGCATTCTTTCATCCATTCCACAGTGCGCCGGTTGACCTGCACAGCCCGGACTTTTATACACGGCGCCAAGCGCTGTTCGATGAGTCCATTGGCCTGCTGGACTCCGATGCTTACATCGAGAAAATTCAGCGCACCTTCGCCAATAAGCTCAACACCCAGTCGCCTTTCGTGTTCTGGGGGCTTCTCGATCAAGCGCTGCTCACAAACGCTCTGCTGTGCCTGCCCACCGAACACCTTCGCGCGTGGTTCAGGCGCATGCTGCAAGACATTAAAGCCAATCGCGCGGGCATGCCTGATCTCATTCAGTTCTGGCCCAAGGAGCGCCGTTACCGAATGATCGAAGTCAAAGGGCCGGGTGATCGCTTGCAGGACAACCAAATCCGCTGGCTGAGCTTTTGCAGTGAGCATGGCATGCCGGTGGATGTCTGTTATGTGCAATGGGCCGCTGCGTGACGTATCAGGTCGCCGTACGTGCGCTGTGCGAGTTCACCGCCAAGGAGGGTGATCTCGACCTGCGTTTCACGCCCTCGCCCACCGCGCAGGAAGGCATGACCGGCCACGCCATCGTCGTTGCCCGCCGTGGGGCTTATTATCAGGCGGAATTGCCGCTGAGCGGCGAGTATCCCGGCCTGCGCGTGCGCGGCCGCGCTGATGGCTATGACCCGGAAGAACATCGCCTCGAAGAGATCAAGACGCACCGCGGCGACATCAGTCGCATACCGGAAAACCATCGCCTGCTGCACTGGGCGCAAGCCAAGGTTTATGCCTGGCTGTTGTGTCAGGAGCGCGGCTTCGAGTCGATCAATATCGCGGTGGTGTATTACAACGTACTCACCCAGCACGAAACCGCGTTTCACCTGCATTGCAGCCGTGAGGAACTGCGCGACTTCTTTGAGTTGCAGTGCCGGCGCTTTATTGTCTGGGCCGAATACGAGGCGGCGCACCGCATTGAACGCGACAAGGCCTTGCAGGAGCTGAAATTTCCGCATGCGCAATTTCGTGCAGGCCAGCGCCAGCTTGCCGAGTCCGTGTATCGCGCCGCACGCGACGGCCACGCGCTCATGGCGCAAGCCACCACCGGCATCGGTAAAACCTTGGGCACGCTGTTTCCGCAACTCAAGGCATTCGCCGAGAAAAATATCGACCGGCTGTTCTTTCTCACTGCGAAAACACCCGGCCGCCGTCTGGCCCTTGATGCGCTGGAAACATTGCGCAGCCAACAGACCGACATGCCCTTGCGTGTGCTTGAGCATGTCGCCCGCGACAAGGCCTGCGAGCATCCGGATAAATCCTGCCATGGTGAATCCTGCCCGCTGGCCAAAGGCTTTTATGATCGCCTGCCTGCGGCGCGCAAGGCCGCTCTGGATGGCCAATGGCTCAATCAGCAGCGCGTGCGGGATGTGGCGCGAGCGCACCAGATATGCCCCTATTACCTGAGTCAGGAATTATGCCGCTGGGCGGACGTGGTGGTCGGAGACTACAACTACTACTTCGACATGGGCGGCCTGCTGCATCACCTGACGCTGCTCAATGAATGGCGGGTAACGCTGCTGATTGACGAGGCGCACAACCTGATTGAGCGCGCGCGCGGCATGTACACCGCCGAGCTGGATCAGGGCCACTTCAACCTGCTGCGCCGTTCAGCGCCGCCGTCCTTAAAAGGCCCGTTGGCGCGGGTAGCGCGGCACTGGCAGCAACTGCATGATGATCAGGAGCAGGCCTATCAGGTGTATCCGCTGGCACCTGAGTTATTCCTGATGGCCCTGCAAAAAGCCGTGAGTTCACTCACCGATCACCTCACCGCGAACCCCACCGGCAACGACGGCCAACTGCTCGAGTTCTACCTTGACGCCATGCTGTTCTGCCGCCTGGCCGAAGCATTCGGCCCGCACTCGCTATTCGACATCAGCCGCGACGAAAGCAAAGGTGTATCGACCCTGTGCATTCGCAACATCGTTCCGGCGCCTTTCCTGGCGCCACGTTTTTCAGCCGCGCACAGCAGCACCCTGTTCTCGGCCACACTCAGCCCGGCCAATTACTATGCAGACCTGCTTGGTTTACCCGCTGAAACGCCTTGGATAGACGTTGAGTCGCCGTTTCTTGCCGAGCAATTGCAAGTTCAGGCCATCAGTAACCTCAGCACCCGCTACGCGCACCGCCCCAGTTCATTGGCACCGATTGCCCATCTGATCGCGACCCAGTTCAATCAGCGCCCCGGCAATTACATGGCATTTTTCAGCAGCTACGACTACCTGCAACATGCCGTTCGCGCACTCAAGGCGGCGCACCCGGACATCCCCGTGTGGCAACAGTCGCGCAAGATGGACGAATTCGAACGACAGGGCTTTCTCGACCGCTTCACACACAGCAGCCAGGGCATTGGCTTTGCCGTATTGGGCGGCGCATTTGGCGAAGGGATTGATTTGCCAGGCGACCGGCTGATCGGGGCATTCATTGCCACACTTGGCCAACCGCAGATCAACCCGATCAATGAGCAGATTCGTGACCGCATGGAAACCATGTTCGGCCGGGGGTTTGATTACACCTACCTGTACCCCGGCATGCAAAAGGTCGTGCAGGCCGCTGGCCGGGTGATTCGGACCCAACAAGACACCGGCGTGGTCTATTTGATTGATGACCGTTTCAATCAACCAGCCATTCGCAAACTGTTACCGACCTGGTGGCAGGTGCAACGTCATCGTCTGCCACCCAAGCCTGCCCCGCTAATGCTGTTGCCTGTTACACCGCTATCTGCGGATGACTAGCACGGGCACTTAGCCCGCAACAGGCTGCATGTCAGCCAGATACGGTTTGGCCAGCTCCAGGCCGCCAGCACCGTTGTGACGTAAACACGCCAAGACCTTGATCCACGGTACATCGGTAATACGCAACTCAGACGTCGGCATAACCCGCACCGCACCGGCCGAACAACCCGCCGGCCCGCCGTCCGGAATGAACACCGAAGACCAATATTCGTGAGACTCCAGCACCAAACACGCTGCAAGGGTGAACAGGGTGATACCGGCAACCGCGTGCTGCTCGAATACCGGCAGTAGCTTGTGAATCGGCCCCTGCAATAAATGAATGGCTTTCTCGATCAATAAGCCGATTAACAGCAGCGGCAGAATAAACAGCAAACCACCCAATGCTGTGGTCTTGATGAACTTCAGCATGACTTCCCCTTAGTCGCGTAAACGCTTCATTTGCGGGAAGATTAGACCAATCGCAGACTGCATGTAGGTTGGATTTTCGTAGAAATTGCTTGGGCAAAGGCGAGACTACTTGGGCGCGGCGGCGGACGTATGCAATCACCAGATAAAATTGTTCAGCCCACTCGGCTCAGGCGTTAATCGTGCTTCCAGTAAGTTTAAACGTACCTTGAGCAGCTAGACTACGACGCTATAACCTTGGCTCAGGATATTCAAATGGCAGCTTTTCGCGGTTTACTCGTGCTGATTTTCGTATCCATTTTCGGCTACGCCGCAGTAGTCACGCAGAAACACGGTTCAGACTTTATGCCGATATTTTTCGGCGACATGGCAGCGCTGACCTGGCCCGGCCAGTTCAACTTCGATTTTATGTGCCTGCTGGTCCTCTCCGCCCTTTGGGTGGCCTGGCGGAACAAATTCTCGCCTGTAGGCATGATGCTGGGGCTTTGCGCATTTTTTGGCGGCGGATTGTTCTTATCCGCTTACCTGCTGACTATCAGCCTGCGCTGCAAAGGCGACATGCGCGCCATGCTGCTGGGTAAACATCTGCACGCCAATTGAACCCGTAGCGGATTCAACTCAACCGCGCTTCGCATCGATCCAGCGTATAACTTGCTCGTTGAATTGCGCGGGCAACTTGCGCGATACCCGCCGCGACAGATCAAGCAGGGTTTGCTGGGCCAATGCATCTTCCATGCGTTTCTGCGCAGTGAGCATCACTGCATGAATCGAGCACGTCCCTTCTAACGCCCAGTCTGGCGTGTTGCCATCGAACACAGCGCAACGGCCTCTGACTTCGCGGCATTCAAAGATCGACTTAGCGCCGTCCACCGCCCTCACCACATCCAGCACGGTTATTTCATCTGCCGGTCGAGCCAGGCTGAATCCACCGCGCACCCCTTCTGTCGCCACGACCAGATTGGCTTTGGCGAGTTTGGTGAACACTTTGGCCAATAACTCCTGCGGCACGCCTTGCAGCTCGGCAAGCGTGCGCACGCTGGAGTCACGCGTATCGCCTTTGTCATCCACCAGAAATAACAGGCAATGCAACCCGTACTCAACACCTGCGCTGTATAAAGCCACGTTAATCTCCGACTATTTCAATCGCACTATTATCAATCCCCAACCTTATATCCGCAAGAAAACCGCATAAAAACTGACGAAATAGCCTGAAAAATCCTCATACCGCTCATCTGCAAAATATTTACATGAAATAACTACGACCGTTATAGTCGCAGTTATTGGCAGCACAGCACGCGTTGGCCTATCAGCATTACCACCCATATGCATCGGGTTTATTACTTGGCGACAGCCCAATTTTTTCTGCAAAAGGAACATGACATGCAACAGACAATTCTCGTGGTCGGCACTGGTTTTTCCGGAATGTGGAGCGCGCTGAGCGCCGCTCGACTGCTGGATATTCACGGCAAGACAAACATAGATGTCGTGGTGCTTTCGCCCCAGCCAGAATTGCGAATCCGCCCGCGCTTCTATGAGCCGCAGGTGCACACGATGATGGCGCCGCTGGATGAATTGTTTTCTGCGGTCGGGGTCAAGTTCATCAAAGGCGTGGCGCAACAGATAGACCGCGACGCCAGGCAAGTGAACTATGTCGATGAAGCCGGCGAGGTTAAGTCACAAGCTTATGACCGGCTGATTCTGGCGACCGGCAGCAAGGTTGCGCGACCCAACTTGCCCGGTATCGAACACGCCTTTGATGTCGACGAAATCGAGCATGCCAGCGCCCTGCAAGCGCACATCAAATCACTGGCCGAGCGCCCCGCTACACCGGCACGCAATACTGTGGTAATCGCAGGCGGCGGATTCACCGGCATCGAAACAGCGGCCGAATTGCCGGCCATGCTGCGTGAGGCGCTCGGCAACGACACACCAGTGAATGTGGTGGTGGTTGATCGTGGCAACGAGATTGGCGGCGCAATGGGCGATGGTCCACGTCATCTGATCGCCGAAGCTTCTGCCGAGCTTGGTGTTGAGTGGCGCTTGAACAACAGTGTCGCAGCAATTGATGCAGACGGCGTCACCCTCACGGATGGCCAACGCATAGAAGCCAATACGGTGGTTTGGACTGCCGGTGTTAAAGCCAGCTCGCTCACCGCGCAAATTCCGGCTGAGCAGGACCGTAATGGCCGCCTGCATGTTGAGCGGGACTTGCAAGTGATTGGCCACAACGAAATCTTTGCGACGGGCGATGTGGCGTACGCGCCGGTCGATGAGGCGGGAAATTACGCGCTGATGACCTGCCAACATGCTATTTCGTTGGGCCGTCATGCTGGCAACAATGCCGCAGCAAGCCTGCTTGGCATCGACCCGGTAACGTATAGCCAGCCCAAGTACGTCACCTGCCTCGACCTTGGCGCGTGGGGCGCGGTTTACACCGAAGGCTGGGAGCGTGAAGTGAAGTTGGTAAAGGATGAGGCAAAAAGCCTGAAGAAAACCATCAACAGCGAGTGGATCTATCCGCCTGTTGCCAACCGTGCTGAAGCGCTGGCTGCTGCCGACCCGCTTATCCCGGTTGTGGCTTAAGCCGCCACCAGGCTGATCAGAGTGATTTCCGCCGGAGCGCCCAAACGTTTCGGCGGCCCCCAATAACCTGTGCCGCGACTGGTATACACCCATAAATTGCCGAGCTTGTTGAGGCCGGCGGTAAAGGGTTGTTGCAGCGGCACAAACCAGTTCCAAGGTAAGAACTGGCCGCCATGAGTATGCCCGGAGAGCTGCAAGTCGAAGCCAGCCTTCTGTGCGGCAGCGGCTGAGCGCGGTTGATGGGCCAGCAAGACTTTCGGCAAATGCACGGGCGCACCAATCAGTGCAGCGTGTGGGTCACTGCGATGATGCTCGCCGAAGTGATGCCCTGAATAGTCGCTGACTCCCGCCAATAACAGCCGCGAATTGTCGTGCTGGATGACACAGTGCTGATTGTGCAGAACGTTCACACCCAAACGGCGCAGCTCAGCAATCCAGGCATCCGCACCGGAATAATATTCGTGGTTGCCGGTCACAAAGTAACTGCCATAGACCGAGCGCAAATCCCTGAGCCCTTCGGTATGTTCGGCCAATTCGGATACAGAGCCATCGACCAAATCGCCGGTTATCGCAACGACATGCGCATCGAGGGTATTGACGCGCTCGATGATGCGCTGCAAAAACTCGCGTTTGATGGTCGGGCCAACGTGAATATCACTGATCTGCGCGATGCGAAAACCGACCAACGCGGGCGGCAGATTGCTGATTGGTATCTGCACATGAACCGTGCGCGGAGTGCGCCGCGCATTGTAATAACCCACCAGCGTGAGCAGCAGGCTTACCCCAACCACCAACACGGCAGTGGTGTGAAATAGCCATAGGTAAGTATCAACACCCAAAAACCACCACAGACTCAGCAACAGCGCATCGCGCAGCAGTGTCAGAATCAACATGGACGAGAAGCACCCCATCGCCAGCAGCCCGGCCCAGGCCAGAACCGAAGCGGTGCGTTTGGAGAGTTTTCCGGCCAGAAATGGCACCAGCAGAGACATGGGAATCAACAAGGTTGAGAGCGCAAGCAGCACAATCAGCGCTGCATTGCAGGCAAGGCTCAATTGCAGACCCGGAATCAATCGCCAGCCCATATACGCATGCAACAGGCCGACAATGCTGAAGACCACAACAACGGTGATAACTGGAGGACGTTTACGCGAAACCGGCGCAGCCTTGGCTGCTCGTGACTCTTCGCCGGGTGACTCTGTTGTTGTGGTCATTGATTTACCCTGAAACGACGCAACTCAACATTAGGTCCTGGACTGCGCGATAGCCAAGCACTGCTTACTGGGCCGGAATGATTAACTCGCGCAGGCCACTGGCATGTTCAACGATTTCACCGGGCAGCTGTAGCCGTCGCGCATCGAGATAGCGATAGTCGCACAGCGCCTCCAGCCGCTGACTCATATCAATATCCACCGTCAGCCGACACTCATCACGCCCTGCTTCGCAGAGCATAGTGCCGAACGGGCTGACGCAGGAACTGCCCCCGGCAAATACCAGCCCGCCAGCGCCCGAGCCAACTCGATTGACCATCACCGCGAATGCCTGGTTCTCCTGCGCGCGGGCCATTATTGCAGTGCGGTGCACCGGCCCATAAGGGTCCATATTACCGTCGCAGACAATCAACAACTCTGCGCCAAGCTGGCCGAGCGCGCGGGCGGACTCGGGGAATTCAATGTCGTAGCAGATCAACAGGCCAATCCTCACGCCCTGCCATTCGCAGGTTGCGAAGCGATCACCCGGACTGAAAACACCCACGTCCGTCGCCCACATATGGGTTTTGCGATAACGCAACGCCACGCCTTCAGGTGTCATCAGCACGACGGTGTTGTAGAAACGCCCAGCGTCGGCCTCAGCCAGGCCAATCACCACGGCGACCCCGCGTTCGCGAACGGCCTGTTGCACGGCGCTCATTGCCGGGCCGTCGAGCGGCTCGGAAACGGTCCCGACACTGCTAGCAGAAGGAAAACCCATCAGATAGGTTTCCGGGAAGACGATGAGTTGGGTATCGGCGCTGCATGTGGCGATCACCTCTAGAGCACGCTGCAGATTGACTGCGGTGTCACCGTCTCGGCCCGCGAGTTGCGCAAGTTCGACCTTCATTCCATTACCTTCAAGCCTGTTGATGTGAGTCGTTTCTTGCAGCATGGCGCATCTGCAGGGCAAATCACCAGCCAGCTGTGCAACGAATCACGCGCAAAATTTCAGGCCTGTGCTGTTGCCCTAGCGTCGACCCTGCTCCCAAGCCGCTGCCAGACCACTCAGACAAATCACCACAATCCCGATCAAGGTGCTGAGGTCTGGCGTGTGTGCAAATACCACGAAACCGAGCAAACCGGCGAAGACGATCTGACAGTAGCCGAATGGCGCCAGCAAAGCCGGTGGCGCGCTGCGAAACGCCTGTGTCAGGAACAGATGCGCCGTCATCCCGCAGGTGCCCAAGGCCAGCATCAACAAGCCGTGGGTCAGGCTGGGAACCTGCCAGAAGAACGGCACGATCGAGCTCACCAGCAAAGTATTGAACAGACCAGCAAAGAAATTGCTGGTGGTCGGCGAATCGTATTTGCTGAGGATGCGCGTGAGGATCTGGTAGCAACTGAAACACATCGCCGAACAGAACGGCAGCAGGATGGCTGGCTTAAACAACTCGCCGCCCGGGTGCACGATGATCAGCACCCCGACAAAACCGACCAATACCGCAATCCACTGCCGCCGGCTGACTGACTCACCCAGCAGCGGCACCGACAGTGCAGTCACCAGCAGCGGTGCCAGAAAGTTAACGGCGGTGGCTTCAGCCAGGGGAATAAACAGCAGGCTGCTGGTAAAGAAAAAGCTGGTGCCCAACAAGCAACCCGCACGCAACGCCTGCAAGCCGGGGCGATTACTGCGTAATACACGCAAACCAGACTGGGGCAGGAAGATTCCGGCCATCAACAGGGTGTGCACCACATAGCGCGCCCAAACCACCATCACCACCGGATAAAAGCCGGAAAGATATTTCGATAACGCGTCGTGGCTGGCGAACAAAAATGTGGCCAGCAGGATCAGTAAGATCCCTTTAAACGGTTGGCTTGGGTTTGAAAGCGCAGCCCTGCTGGCAGTCATTAACATCTCGATAAAAGTCGCAGAAGTTAATCTGCTAGGGAAGCAATAAATAGTCTGCTAACTATAGGATAGCCGCCATGCCCGACCAATACCCTCTGGCGAATTTATTGCGCAAAAATGATTAGCCGTGCCTCAGTCCCGATCAGGCGCGCCCAGTGGGAACAACTGCCTGAACTGTCGCGCCTCATCAACCGCGCGGGCAAATGATGGCCGAGCCAGCAGCCGCGAACGATAGGCGCGCAAAACGGGGTACTTAGCGGCGATCGGATAGGTCCAGTCGGCATAAAACAGCGACGGGGCAGCGGCGCAATCGGCCAGGGTAAAGTCATCATCCGCCGCCCACTGCCTGCCTTGCAGCGCCCCTTCCAACCACGCGTAAGCCAGCTCCAGCTTGTCCACCGCAGCCGCCATGCCGTCCTTGCGCTTTTGCGCATCGCCGCTCAGCGCCCCGTCGACCGCCAGTTGCATCTGGCTCATGACGTGCAAGTCGAAGAACCGGTCGAGAAAGCGTACATCCAGTGCCGCCAGAGGCTCTTGCGGAATCAACTGCACCGGTCCCGGGTGGGCAATTTGCAGGTATTCGATGATGATGCTGGTCTCGCTGACGCTGCGCTGGCCATCCAGTAGCACCGGGAACTTGCGCAGCGTCCACAGCCGCAACCACTCGGCAGTGAACTCCGGTTTATCGGGGCCTACACAGCGGAACTCGAACGCGATGTTGTTCTCATACAGCGCGATCAACGCTTTTTGCGTGTAGGACGAAAAGGGATGACCAAACAGAACCAGCGCCATACACCACCGCCCATTATTGAGAAGACTAAATCCAGCAATTAAGGCTTTCACTCGCGTCAAAGACCCAGCGTCGTGATCACCTTTCCCATGAGGCTAATTGAGTCTAGCCTGCGCCGTTTAGCCGACAAGCTCACCTGATTAACCTCAAGGTTTAACTGCAGGTCGCATTGGCCGATTACTCTGACGCCCGCATGGTGTTTAATAGCGTTACAGGCGCGCAGGCCAATTCAGATCAGCCTGGGCCTCGCCATACAAAGCAATAAAACGAGAACACAAATGAGTATTGAAGTTACCGAAGTGTCCATTGCCGAACTTCGTGCAGCCCTCGAATCCGGTAAAACCACCGCTGTCGAACTGGTACAGGCCTACCTTGATCGCATCGATGCCTACGACACGCCAGACACCGCCACCGCACTGAATGCCGTCGTGGTGCGTAACCCGGATGCGCTGAGCGAGGCGCAAGCCTCCGATGCCCGTCGCGCCCGAGGCGAGACCCTCGGCCCGCTTGACGGAATCCCTTACACCGCCAAAGACAGCTATCTGGTCAAAGGCCTCACTGCTGCTTCCGGCAGCCCGGCGTTTGCTGATCTGGTGGCTCACCGCGATGCATTCACCGTTGAACGCCTGCGCGGCGCGGGTGCGATTTGCCTGGGTAAAACCAACATGCCGCCGATGGCCAATGGCGGGATGCAGCGCGGCGTGTATGGCCGTGCCGAAAGCCCGTACAACGCCGACTACCTGACTGCGCCCTTCGCGTCCGGCTCATCCAACGGCGCCGGCACCGCCACGGCAGCAAGCTTTGCCGCGTTTGGCCTGGCAGAAGAGACCTGGTCGAGTGGACGCGGCCCAGCCTCCAACAACGGCTTGTGCGCTTACACCCCGTCGCGCGGGGTTATTTCGGTGCGTGGCAACTGGCCGTTAACACCAACCATGGACGTCGTCGTGCCTTACGCACGGACCATGGCCGATCTGCTCGAAGTGCTCGACATCGTCGTAGCCGATGATCCGGATACCCGCGGCGACCTGTGGCGCATGCAGCCGTGGGTGCCGATTCCCAAAGCCAGTGAAGTTCGCCCCGAGTCCTATCTTAACCTTGCAGCGGGCAGCGAAGTCTTTGCCGGCAAGCGCTTTGGCGTGCCGCGCATGTTCATCAACGCCGATCCCGAAGCCGGCACCAGCGAAGCGCCGGGCATTGGCGGCCCTACCGGCCAGCGCATCAACAGCCGCGACACGGTTATCGAGCTTTGGCAGCAAGCGCGTAAAGCCCTCGAGGCCGCGGGCGCCGAAGTTATCGAGGTGGACTTTCCGCTGGTATCCAACTGCGAAGGCGATCGACCCGGCGCACCTACCGTGTTCACGCGCGGGCTGGTCTCGAAGGAATTTTTGCACCACGAATTATGGGACTTGTCGGGCTGGGCGTTTGATGACTTCCTGCAAGCCAACGGCGACCCAAAACTCAATCGCCTGGCTGACGTCGACGGGCCAAAAATTTTCCCGCACGATCCCGGCACCCTGCCCAACCGTGAAGGCGATTTGGCCGCGGGCATGGATGAATACGTCAACATGGCCAAGCGCGGCCTGACGCCATGGGATCAGATACCGACCCTGCCCGACGGCTTGCGCGGGCTGGAAGAAATTCGCCGCGTCGATCTCGAACAGTGGATGGACACCCAAAAGCTCGACGCTGTGTTGTTCCCGACCGTAGCCGATGTTGGCCCGGCCGATGCCGATGTTAATCCGCAGTCTGCCGATATTGCCTGGAGCAATGGTGTCTGGGTCGCCAATGGCAACCTCGCCATTCGCCATCAAGGCGTGCCAACGGTCACCGTGCCGATGGGCATCATGCAGGACATCGGCATGCCCGTCGGCCTGACATTCGCCGGCCGCGCCTACGACGACTCAGCACTGCTGCGCTTTGCCGCGGCTTTCGAGTCCACCGGCAACAAACGCAAAATCCCGCCCCGCACGCCGCCACTGAAGCAGGCATAAGCGTACGCAAAAGGCCTGGCACCGCATCGGTGTCAGGCCTTTTTTATTAGCTGCTCATTCGCAGTAGAAGCGTCAATCCGCACTGTGTAAACGGACTGCGAAATTGGCCGCCACTTGACCATCCATTTGCACTTGACGGGACCCGTCAGCTGTATTGGTTGTGTTTAGCGGTAATCGCTAAACGGTGCTGCAGAGACAAACGCTTGGTCGCTCACTGCGCCAGATAGCCACCATCCACCACCAGGTCGCTACCGGTCACATAACTGGCGTCGGCGCTGGCGAGAAAGGCGACGGCCCCAGCGATTTCCGCTGGTTCGGCCAAACGCCCCATGGGAATTCGATCGCCCAGATAACTTTGGAAGGCCTGTGCTTGCTCGGCCGGTAACCCCAGCATGCCGCCACTAATCATCGGCGTGGCGACATAACCCGGACAGACATTGTTGATGCGGATGTTGTAGCCTTTGCGCGCACAATGCGCAGCAGCTGCTTTGGTAAACATGCGCACACCACCCTTGCCTGCGTTATAGGACGGCACCATCGGCTCACCGATAAAGCCTTCGATGGAGGCAATGTTGATAATCGAACCACCCCGCCCCTTCATCATGGCAATGGCTTGCTGGGTGCCGAGAAACACACCGTCGAGATTTACCGCGTTACTCTTGCGCCACTGCGCCAGAGTCAGATTTTCAACATCTGCAAGGATGGCGATTCCCGCGTTATTGACCAGCACGTCAAGCACGTTCCACTGCTCGCGCACATGGCCCATGGTGCGCTGCCAGGCTTCCTCGCATGCAGCATCCTGCTGCAGGAAATGTGCATTCAAGCCCTCACCCCGCAAGCGCTCGACCTGTGTTTGGCCAGCATCGGCGTCGAGGTCGGTGAGCAGCACCAGCGCGCCCTCTTGCAGCAGACGTTCAGCGGTGGCCAGGCCAATACCTGCGGCCGCACCTGTTACCAGGCAGACGCAATTGCTCAGTCGGTTCATTTCGTTACTCCGGATAGAGGGTTCAGGCTCGCCTGCATCGCGGCCGTAAAAGGCTCAATGTAGTTAGGGAATAGCTCTTGCAGTGGTGTGCCTTTGAACTCTGGCAAATGCAGACCGTTCCAGTTTGCCCACAGCGGCATGCCCTCAGGACACTGGGTGGCGGCCACACCGATGGCCATCACTGTCTTCACCGGGCCCGGCGGTTGGTTTGAGTAAGCGGCCTGCCATTGCTCGGCGCCCAGGTAGTTGCGCGCCACCTTGCGCCCTAGCAGCAACTCACGGGTTTCAAGCAGCTCGTTCCAACTGCAGTAAGCTGTAGCTGCCACCGGGCAGATGGCGTTGCGCGATGCCGGATGGGCCAGCACATGGGGAATGATGCGACCAACATCACCGCCACTGGACCAGGCAAATTTGTTGTTGCCATCACCCATCACAGCCACCGGCTCGAGCATGTAGTACTCGATCCACAGGCCAGCCGGAATGATCGTGTAGTCCAGACCGGCCAACTCGATCACCCGTCGTATAAATGCCTTCTGCCGGGCAATGGCGCGGTGCTCGGTGTCCATCGGCCAAAACTGCTCCCACTCGTAGATAAAGCCGAACTCGGACGGTACGAAACGCTCCACCCCGGCCTCACGCGCCGCATAGATAAGCGCGTACTGGCTTTCGGTGGCCGCATACGGCGCACAGGACACCAGATAATCGGTGCCCTTCAGCGCCGGAATCAGCGAGACATGCGAAGCCACATCGGCCTCGATCAGCTTTACCCCACTGGCTTGCCAACGTTCGTAGAGCGCTTGCTTGTCGCTCTGAGCACGGGCCCCGAGGGTCGAGCGGTCACGATCCTGGCCCTGACGCAACAACACCTGAATGTTAAACAAACCCTGATCAATCAGCTCATCAACACAGGCGCTACCGGCCACCCCAGTTGCCCCATAAACAGTTACGGTCTTGTTCATTGCAAGGCTCCTTGAGCACCGGTTGGTCTGGTGTTGCGCAGAAGCGCGAGAAAAACCAGCGCATAGAACAGATCACCGCCGGACAATGCCAGCAGCGGCCAGCCAATATGGCCAGCAATAAAATGCCTCAGAACTACAACCACTACCGCCAGCTTGGCCCAGGCGCCCCACAAGGCGAAGTGACGGTACTGATTGAAGTCTTCGGCCAACTTCCAGTAGGCGACGCCAAATGTGATCACCAGCACTGCAAACAGGTCGATGAACACTTTGTCGCTGGCCGTGACCGGCGTAAGGCCCAAGAGTTTCTCGACCAGAGGCATGGCCACAATCAGGCCCACGCCAACCGCGATGTTGAACAATGCGGCGCTGATGAAAAACAGCCGTTGCGCTGACATAACGTTCCTCCTCAGCAGGCAGTTGCGCCACCATCGAGCACCAATTCAGAGCCCGTCATCCAGGCCGCAGCGGGGCTGGCGAGGAACAGCACCGCCGAGGCCACATCCCGCGGCTGGCCGTAACCCAGCGGATGCAGCGACTCGACAAAAGCGTCAGCGCTGGCCAGATCCGCAGCCAAGCCAACCTTGACCAGATTGTTGACTACATTGGCGCCCATTTCGGTTTTGATAATTGCCGGGTGAATGGAATTGATACGTACGTCGTAACCGAGCTTGGCCGCCTCGATGGCAGTAGCCTTGGTCATCAGACGTACCGCCCCCTTAGCGGTGCAGTAAGCTGTCAGGCTCGGCATGCCAACCAGACCGGCAACCGACGACAGGTTGATGATGGAACCGCCGCGCCCACTGGCGCCACCCGGACGCATGGCGCGTAAAGCGTGCTTGATGCCGAGGAACACACCATCTACGTTGATCGCCATAGTCCGCTGGAAATCGGCCAGCTCACACTCGGCGACCAGTGCAGCGGTCTCGATGCCGGCGTTATTGACCAAGATATCGAGGCCACCGAATTGCTCGACAGTGATATCAATCGCTTCGATCCAGTCCGCTTCGCAGGTCACGTCGTGACAATAAAATGCAGCCCGACCGTCATGCGCTGCGGCCAGACGTGCTGCAGTCTGCGCCCCCAGCTCACTCAGTACATCACTGAGCATCACACATGCACCGGCCTGTAACAGCGCTTCGGCGATTTCTGCGCCGAGACCGCGGGCGGCGCCACTGATCAAAGCAACCTTGCCATCCAGACGGGTCTGGTCCAGATAGTTGGTCATTGCGCATCCCCCTGACAGCGCGCCGGCAGCGCACTGCAAAAGCCGCGCTCGTGGAAACGGTCGATCAGCTCACGGTGGCCGAATGCCATGGCTGGCGATTGGAAACCAACATTTTTCAGCTTGCCGCTTAACAGGCGCTCTGCGCCTTCGGCACAGATGTCGCCAGTCCATGTGTAGGCGGCGGACAAATTCATCACATAGGTAGAGGTGATCTGGCGACCCTGGCCGTGCACCACGATCACGCCACGCTGCACATCAAGATCATCCTTGGGCGGCTCACCCTGATCCATCTGTGCGCCCATCTGGTTGGTCAATGCCTCGCGCTGCTCCTGAGTCATACCCGGCGCCAGCTCGTTAAAGGCACGAATAGCCTGCATTACCGGGTCGATGAGGTGCTCGCCCATGGCGGTCAGCACCTTGCAGTTGAGCACGCGCGGATCATCTTTGAACCAGATCGGCTCACACGCACCGCCCCACGGATGGGCGCTGAGCTGAGCGTTGCGATAAGGCACAAACACCTTGTAGGCCACATCATTGGGCCAGGCCTTGAGCTGGTTCTGTTCGAGGTAATACTGCGACACGTCGTTGCACACCATGCGCAGGAAAGACTTAGTCGACGCCTCGGATGGCAGGCCGTTGTCAATCTGGTAGCAGATGTCCAGGCTGTCGATCCCCGGAGTTTCCAGCACCACTTCTGCGGCCAGCGCACCGGCGGCCCACATGAAAGAGTTTGCGGGGCACAGCAGCAATTTCTTGGCGGCAAAAGCAGCGCCGTACTTGTCGCCGATGGCGGCGGTCCAGTCCTGCTCGCCAGTGGTGTCCAGATAATGCACCCCCGCTTCCAGGCAGGCTTCAACCACTGGCCAGCCGAGTTGCATGAACGGCCCGACGTTGTTGATCAATACCTTGATCTCCAGGCGTTGGAGCAGCTCGACCAGTTCGCCAAGGTTGTGGTTGACGATCACCAGTTCAGCGTCGACCTTCTGCCCGTGGCGCTCCTCGACCACCGCCAGAGCGTTCTGCAGACGGTCCAGGGTACGCCCGGCCATATAAAAAGGCATTTTACGCTGGGCCAGGGATTCAGCCACCAGTTTGCCGGTATAACCGCTTGCACCATAAACCAGTACGTTGCGTGCTTGAGTCATGACAATTGTCCTCTTGTTGTTCGGGGTTCGGATCAGCGTGCTTCGCGGTGAACGCTGGCCGTGTCGTTGTTCAGGGCTTCGAGCAGGAAACGCTCCTGCGGTTTTTCCGAAGCGGTCTTGGGAATCTGCGCCAGCACCTGCAGCAAGCTGGGCACAAAGTTGGCTTCAAGTTGCTGGCGGCAGGCGCGAAATATCTGCTGGGCATCAAAGTTGGCGGCGTCTTTGGGCACCACAGCCGCAACCACATCCTTCTCACCCGGCACGCCATTGCTGGCGGGGATGCCGTAGACATACACGTCGTCAACCTGCGGGCACTCGGCGATGGCCTTCTCGATAAAGGTGCTATTGATGAAGTCGCCGTTACGGCGGATACCGCTGCCCTTGCGATACTGGAAGAACAACCAACCGTCTGCGTCGGCGAGCACCACGTCCCCCATGTGCAACCAGCCATTGGCGCATTTCTTCGCTGAGGCTTCGGGATTGGCGAAGTACTCGACCTTGTAAGGGCTGCCATCGACCGGTTGGAACAGCAACTCACCGGGCTGGCCAGGGGCGCAGTCGTTACCGTTCTCATCGACGATGCGGTGGCGAAGATTGGGCGCTGGCTTGCCGATACTGCCAGTGGGTCCAACCCCAATCGGTTTAATGGTCAATCCGCCCTCGGCAGCGCCGTAAAACTCCAGTATCTGCACATCGAAACGGCGCTCAAAGTTGCTCCAGATCGCCTGTGGCATGCCGGCGGAAACCACAAACCGCACCGGATTATCACGATCATCCGGGCGCGTCGGCTCGGCATAAACAGCAGTGGTCATGCCGCCGAGCAGTGTGAAACTGGTGCAGCCATACGTCCGGCAGATATCCCACAGCCGCGACTTGCTGAACTTGCGTGACAATACACAGGCCATACCCAGCGCCAGCGCAGCACCAAGCGTTACCAATTGGGCATTGGCGTGGGTCAACGAGAGGCCCGAATAAGGCCGGTCGTCTGCCCGGTAACCAAACACCCGGTCGGTAATCAGTGCGGTCTCGCAGTAACGCCGATGGGTCATGACGATGCCTTTAGGATCGCCAGTGGTGCCCGAGGTGAAGATCAACTGCATCGGCGAGGCGTCATTCAGCGCCACCAAGGGATGCTCGCGGGTGTCGCTGGCAAAGACCTCGGCATACGCCAGACTTTGTTCTGCGGTATCGGCGGTGCCATCGTCAGTGGCCAGGGCAACTATCCAGATTGGCTGCTGCAACTGCTCACGCACGGCCAGCAGGTTGTCCAGCGCATAGTCGGCGGCGATCACACCCTTGCAACGGGCGTTATTGAGGAAGAACGCCAGCTTGTCACCCCGCGCCCTTGGGTCGATGGGCACGAACACCGTGCCGGTAATGGCTGCCGCCAGCATGGCGTCGACAAATTCTGCATGGTTGGGCATCAGCAGGGCGAAGCAATCGCCGGGCTTGAGGCCCAGCTGACTCAAGCCCCAGGCCATGCTGTGGCCGTTACGCCAGAGCTGGGCATAGGTACGGGTCTGCAAAGGACTGTTGGCGCCATTCTCCACGGTGAGTACCGGGAATTCCGGCTGACGCAACGCACGGTTGCCGATCAGCCCGGCCAGGTTGAAGTCACTGTACTGGCTCACGTCAACGCCTCCTGCACCAACACGCTGACCACAGTGGCCGCTGCATCCAGGCCGATTGCACCGCCGCCGTTGTGCGCCAGGCCAACACGGGCACCGTGCACTTGGCGAGCACCAGCACGGCCTTGCAGCTGCTCCGTCAGTTCGACTATCTGCGCACAGCCGCTGGCGCCGACTGGATGGCCCTTGCGCAGCAGGCCGCCAGAGGTATTGACTGGGATGCGCCCGCCCAAACGGGTAGCACCGGACTCGACCAGCGCCCCGCCCTCGCCTCGCGAACACAGCCCAAGGTATTCGTAAGCCTGAATCTCCGAAGGCGCCGAGGCGTCGTGCAACTCAACGCAGGACAAGTCCTGCGGGCCAATACCTGCCGCTTCATACGCCAGGCCCGCGGCGTATGCGCCGACGCTGTCCTCGGCATGTTCGAAGTCCCACCCCGAAACCAGCTCCGAAGCCGCAACCCGTACTGGGTTACGCAGACCCAGCTGTCGCGCCTTGCGCTCGCTGACCAGAATCACCGCTGCGGCGCCGTCACCGATTGGCGAACACATAGGCAAGGTCAGCGGGTCAATAATCGGCCGCGCGCCGAGCACCTGCTCGACCGTCAGCACATCGCGGAACTGGGCGCGGGCATTGAGACTGCCGTGATAAGAGTTCTTCGACGCGACCATGGCGTACTGCTCGATGGTGGTGCCGTAGAGTTTCATGTGCTTCTTGGCCATCATCGCGTAGATGTCCATAAACACCGAGCGACTCTGGCCAGCACCGGCTGCGTCAAACGGCTCGCCAGCGGCCTCGGCCAGCTTCTTCACCACGTTTAGCTCGCCCTCCGGGTCTTCCACATCTACTGCACTGGAGAAAGCCCCCAAGCTGCGCGCCTTGTCCTGGTGAAACAGTTTCTCGTAGCCGCAGGCCAGCACAATGTCGTAATAACCCGCGCTGACCATGGCGCATGCTTGTTGGAATGCAGTCGAGGATGAGGCGCATGCATTCTCTACGTTGACCACCGGAATCCTGCCAATCCCCATGCTGCGGAGCACCACTTGACCACGGATCATTTCCTGACCGGTGACCACACCCGCGGCGGCATTGCCCATCCACGCTGCCTGCAACTGGCGTTTGTCGAGGCCTGCATCGTTGAGCGCCAGCTCAATGGCCTGGCCAGCGAGACTCTTCAGGGTCTTGTCCAAGTGTTTGCCAAACGGGACCATGCCCACGCCAGCTACATATGCATTCATCTTCATCGATAAACCCTCAAATTCTGGAGATCAGGGTGCCGCCCTTGATGGCAAGCATTTCGTTGCAGCCGTCCTCGATCATCGAGGCGCGGGCATCGCGCAACAATTTCTCCACTGGATATTCGCGGGTAAGGCCGTTACCGCCGTGCATCTGGATGGCCATGGACGCCACATCAAAGGCGGTCTGGGTAGCGGTGATCTTGGCGGCAATAGAGCCCTGCAGCGCTGGAGCTGGTGCCACGCAGTTGAAGCGGATAGCGCGACGGGCCAATGCGCGCGAGGCCTCAACACGGGCAAACATGTGGAACAGCCGATAGCGCACATTCTGGTGCTGGATGATTGGCACCCCGCCCTGCTTGCGCTCATGCGCATAGTCATGGGCCATCTCGTAAGCAGCCCGGGCAGCGCCGGTCCAGATCGTCCCCATCAGCGCATTGGCCTCGGTGAGGATGCCCTGCTCGGCGCGCACGTAATCTTCAGGGCCTGCCAGCAGATGATCACGCGGCACGCAGACCTCATCGAAGTACACCTCGCCTTGTGGCAGAGCCCGCTGGCCCAGCTTGTCCAGCGGCTGGCCACGGCTGACGCCCAGCGCATCCATCGGCACCAGTACGACGCAGCGTTTATCCGCGCCCGAGCCATCTTCCAGGCCACAGAACAACACGCAGAGCTGAGCAATGGGCCCGTTGGACACCCAGGCGGCCTTCTGCCCGTTGATGATGATTTGGTCGCCGTCAAAACGTGCGTAGCAATTCAGCCGGCCCACGCCCACGCCCGGCTGGCGGGAATGACCGCTGCAGTCGAGCATGTCGCTGCCGTGGTCCGGCTCAGTGATGCCCCAGCAACCCATTGGGCGATCGGCATAACGTTCGAGTAAATCCTCACGGCCCAGCATGTGCATGACCATCGCGGGCAACATGGCAGCGCCCAGCGAAACCGCAAGACCGCCATCGCCCCAACCCAGCTCTTCAAATACCAGGCTCATCATCGACGCCTGCTCTTCTGGCTCCAGGGCGAAGATGTCATTCAGACTCAGGCCCAACTCGGCGAACTGGGCAAACACTTGCCACAACGGTGAGTCTGCGGCGACTACCTGCTCGGGGCTGAGTTTGTCCAGGCGCTGGCCCACCGGGCGTAGCACCTTCTCGGCGAAGCGGCGCACATTGTTCTGCACCGCACGCTCTGTCTCACTGAGGCCAATATCCAGCCCGGTGGGTGCAAGTTCTACTCGCGGGAGGTAGCCGCTCATTGTTATCGTTCCTCTACAGATTGCCGTTAGACGGGGAACTCCCCGCCGTCTGACAGCTATCTTGGGAAATCTCCAGAGTGGGATATATCCCCCTGATGGGGGGAACAAGGAACAACAATGAATCCAAGCCTGATCACCACCAAACTGGCGCCGCCGCGCCGGGCCCGCCAGACCTTAAGCCGACCGCGTCTGGAGCGCCTCATCCAGCCGCTCGCCGACACGACGCTGGCGCTGGTCAAAGCACCTCCCGGTTTTGGCAAGACCACGCTGATTACAGCCTGGGCCGATGCCGCCCGCACCGCCGGTGCAGTGGTCGCTTGGTTGACGCTCGATGAACATGATGACGATGTCGAACGCCTGCTGCTGTACATCACCGCGGCGGTGAGACGCGCCCTGCAAGCGCCCAGTGCCACCCTGCAGAATCTGGCACTGCTGCCACGTGAGCAACTGCTCAGCCAACTGCTGCAGGAGCTGGAGCAATGCCCAGCGCAGGTCTATCTGTTCCTTGACGACTGTCACTGTGTACCGCCGCCTCTGTTTGAGGCTGCGGTGGCGCCACTTGTGCGCTACGCGCCGCACAACCTGCATCTGGTTCTGTGCGGGCGCAGCGACCTGCCGGGCGCGATCAATCAGTCGCTATACGGCGACGCCGCCCTGGAACTGGGCGCCGCCCAACTGCGTTTCACCCTGGAAGAGACCTGCCAACTGGTTGCTACAGACTCACCCACAGCGCTGCGTGACAATGATGCCCGGACCTTGCACCAATCCACTGATGGCTGGATCGCGGGCCTGCGCGCGCGACTACTGCTCATGCGCCAGACTCCCGACGCCCCGGTACCTGCCGGCCTGAGCGTTGATACGCTATTCGACAGCCTGCTAAGCCAATTGCCGGAGGCGCTGTTGAATCAACTGTTGCCGCTGTCAGTGGTCGAGCAATTCAGCGCCGAGCTTGCCGGCGAACTCGGCACGGGCGATGGCAAGGCGTTGATTCAGCAACTCGACCAGCAGCAGCTATTCGTCAGCTCGCTGGATGAAAGCGGTACCTGGTATGGTTTGCATCCATTGTTTCGCGAACACCTGCGCGAGCACCTGCTCAAACGCCAAGGCGCCACCCGGCAAGCACAGATACGTGCTGCTCATTGGTTTGCCGCGCAACAACTGTGGACACAGGCAGTGCGCTGCGCCCTGGCTGCTGGCCAAAAGCAGGAGGCACTGGGCTGGATCGCCGAGTGCGCCATGCAGTTGGTCGAACAGGGTGACTTCATCCAGTTGCTCGACTGGCAACGCCATCTGCAGGATCGCCTGATCGAAGCACCACTTCAGTTGCAACTGGCGCTGGCCTGGGCCTGTGGGCTGGCCATGCTCGGCGAGCGCTCACTGCAATTGATCGAAACGGCCCACAGTGACCTTGGCAAAGGCCTGGATCAGAGTGATTTGAAATGGGAGTGCCTGGCCCTGCGCGCCATGCTCCTGGCTCTGCAGGATCGTAGCGCCGAAGGTGCTCGCCTGGCCCGCGAATGCATGCCGCATCTGGGCGCAAGACCATGGATCTGCAACGTTCTGTTCAACGTGATTGGCTTCGGTGACATGCAAAGCCGTGACTGGAAAGGTTTCTACAATTTGCCACCGGCATTGCCAGTCCCGCAGCGTTCGACCCGGCATCTGGTAACCCTGACCTATCGTCATTGTCTGGTTGCCCTTGGCGAAATCGTTCAGGGCCGCCTGTCGCCGGCTGCCACTCTCCTGCAAGAGTCCATGCGCCAGGCCACACCGGGTGTCGGCGCGCAAGAACTGTACAGCAGCCCGGTGTTACGTGGCCTGCCTGCCGCGCTGTTGTCCTATATTTATTATCAGGAGGGGCGTTACGAAGAGGCGCGCCTGCTCAACCTAGAAAATCAGCAGATTATCAGACAGGCAGGATTTCTTGACTGCATGGCACTTGGCACCATCAGCGCCTGCCGGCTGGCGCTGCGACAAGCCGATAACCTCAGCGCGCGTGCCCTGCTCGATGAGGCGGAGAATCTGGCCCAGAGCCGCAACTGGCCACGTCTTAGCGGGCAAATTCTACTGGAACGCACGCGCTTGGCGTTACTTGAGAATAACGTCATTGAGGCCAACGCCTGCGCCGTGCAATTGCAGCAGATGTTACCGAGCCTGCCTAATGTGGCATCCAATCACGGCTTGGCCTCGCTGGCACAACTCTGGTGTGCCGCTGGCGATACCGGCGCGCCGATAGACCGCGCCCTGATTGAAGACGACCTGCTGGCACTGCGCAGCGAACACGCCACCCTTCGCCTCAGTGAACTGCTAATCGCCCAGGCCGTACTGCAAGAGGATGCTGAGGCGGCCAGCGCAGTGCTGCTCGAAGCTCACCGTTTGCTGGAGCAAAGTGGCGCCAGCCAGACACTTCTCGACTACCCGTTCAAAGCCAGGCTGGCCGCCACACTGCAAAGTTGCATGGACTTGCAGACCCTGACACGCCGCCAGCATGAACAGCTTGGCACCCTGCTTTCCAAGCTGCAGCAGGACGGTCAGCTTAAACCCGCGCCAAGCTACGACCTGACCAGCAAGGAGAGAGAGATTCTCGACCGGGTTGCAGACGGCAAATCCAACAAGGAAATTGCCCGGGATCTGGGAGTGGCACCGGAAACAATCAAGTCGCACATGAAGAGCATCTTCCAAAAGCTCGACGTCAGCAGCCGTACCCGGGCGGCAATGAAAATGCGCGAGGAGCAGCCACCGGTTTAGCCTTCGCTCACGTGCCCTCTGCATCCCCCAATCGGGGGGTCAACCGCCAGCCACAATGGACCTATAGTCTAAGCCTCTTTCGCTACCTGTAGAGCTGGCCATGAGCCATCACTCAATCACTGTGCAGCAGCTTGCGCAAAGGCTTTTCCAGGTCTTAACTGCTGTTGCTCTGCCGCAAAGAGCAGCAAGCCATGGACCTAACGCATTCTCCAAGGAAGAAGCAATGCACCACAGCGCTCAACCCGACCCCGCTCGCCCAGGACGGCAGCCGGCCGAACATCTCGCCACTCCCCGCAACCATCTGCCGCAAATGCCCACTGCAATCCTGCCTGCAGCACTTGCGCGTATCTGCTCGTCCAAGGAGAAGACCATGCACCGCCTGACGATTGCTCTCAGTTGCCTGCTCGCAGCCAACCTGGCGTTCGCTGACCGTTATCAGGACCTAGCCAATTTGCCCCTGGAAAACAATCGCCCGACAGCGGCGACCAGCCAGAGTCTGCTGGAGGAAGTGACCTTTCAGCGCGCCATGCAGACCTATCTTTGGGCCATGCCCCTGTTGAATACCGCAGGCATGCGCGACGGCGCTGAGAAAGCGTTTGGCAGCGGCTACAATGTCATGCCGATCTGGGGCAAACGCCTGAGCGCCAAGACTAAGATCACCACCCCGAACTCCGACCTGATCTACGCCATGGTATTCGAGAATCTGGCGAAGACCGGCCCACTGGTGTTCGAGGCCCCGCCACGCCTGCAAGGCATTCTGCTGGACTTCTGGCAGCGGCCGATGCCGGTGGACGGCATGGACTTCCAAGGCGATGTCGGCCTGCCGGGGCCGGACAAGGGCGCTGGAGGAAAATTCCTGATTCTGCCGCCGGGCTACGACAAGGAAGTCCCTAAGGGCTACTACGTCTACCGCTCCAGCACCAACAACGTGTTCATCTTCCTGCGCTCGTTCTACAAATCTTTGGACAACATCAGCCCGGCCGTGGATCTGCTCAAGCAGTCGAAACTCTACCCGCTGGGGCAGCAGGCCAGCGCCAAACCGATGCAGTTTCCGGACGCCTCCGATCTTGAACTGAATATGCTGCCACGCAGGGACTTCAGCGCTTTCGAGCAGATCAAAAGAATCGTCGACGAGGAAGGCGAGAATCTCACTGGCCCGGACATGCTGGGTATGATAGCCGGCATCGGTATCACCGCCGGCCAGCCGTTTTCTCCCGAAACTCGCCAACGTGAGCTGCTCGATGCGGCCGCCAAGGCCGGATACAAAGCCAGCCGCGCTATCGGCTTCCAGCCGGGCGTAGGCAAGGCCGACTTCCATGTATACCAGGACCGCAAGTGGCTGAACCCGGTCAATAATCTCAGTGCGCGCTGGCCCAACGTGCCGCTCGACCTGAGCTGGCAGGCCAAACAAGGTGGCTACCGCCAACTGGATGCCCGGGCTTGGTTCTTCACCGATTACTACTCGATCAGCCCCGGCATGGTGTCAATGACGCCAGGCAAAGGCGCGTATTACATGATCGCCTTCGAGGATGCCGACGGCGATCAACTAAACGGCGACCAGACCTACAAGGTCAACCTGCCGGCGAATATCCCGGCCGAGTTGTTCTGGTCGGTAACCCTGTATGAGGCTGAAAATGCCTCGGGCCTGGATAACGGCCAGCCCTTCCCGTCTCTGGGCAAGTTAGACAATCCAGTGCAGAACGCTGACGGTAGTACCGATCTATACATTGGCCCGAAAGCGCCAGCCGGCAAAGAGAAAAACTGGCTGGCCACCGCCCCGGGCCGTGGTTTCTTCAGCATCCTGCGCTTATACGCACCTTCCAAGCCGGCGCTCGACGGTAGCTGGAAGCCCGGCGACCTGGAAAAACTCAAGTAAACAAAGATCGATTGGGCCAAGGCTCTCGCCTGGCCCCGTCATCCCCGACGATAAAGGAAAAACTGATGCCTATCCCTTTCAAGCCTCTCGCCTTCGCAGCGCTATCCTTGTCAGCCTGCGTCACCCAGGCCTATGCCGGCGGAGTCCCTTTAGAAAAAGCCAGTCTCCACGGTGATGAGACGATCCTGACCTCCATCGGCGATATTAAACTGCAAGACAGTTACTTCGATGATGCGACCTCCCAGCGGCTCTTCGATGAAATGGATTATCAACGGGCCAGCCAGGCTTACATTTGGAGTACACCGCTGGTCAGTGTCACGACCTGGCGCGATAACCAAAGCAAGTCGTTCGGGGTCACCAAAGACACCGATTTTGTGGTGTTGGAGTCACTCAAGGAAAAACGTGGCATCGTCACCGGCAACCTGACCACACCTTACATTTTCAATTTCATCAGCCTCAAATCAGGCCCTCTTGAGATTGATTACCCGGCGGGCAAAACGGCCGGCGGGGTCCTCGATTTCTGGATGCGCCCGGTGTTCGACTTGGGCCTTACAGGACCTGACAAAGGGCAAGGCGCAAGGTACATCGTGGTAGGTCCGGAAGATGACTTGGCCAAGTACCAAAAAGAAGGTGTGCATGTTTATCAGAGTGCCACCAACAATGTTCTAGTCGGTATCCGCATACTCGATCCGGACCCTGCCTATTATGACAAATACGTCTCCGCCTTCCGCATGGGACGTGTCGGGCAGAAGGCCGAACAGAGTCGCTTCATCCGTGGCAAAGACGTTGAATGGAGCGCTACCGCGCCACGGGGTCTGGCTTATTGGGAGAAGCTCTCAAGCATCATCAACGAAGAGCCTGTGCGCACGATCGACAAAGGCTGGACAGCCATGCTCAAGCCACTGGGGATCGAAAAGGGCAAGACGTTCAGCCCTGACGAGCGGCAAAAAACTGCCTTGCTCAAGGGTGCGGCAATGGGTGAACTGATGACGCGCAACTTGCAGATTACTCCACGCTACACCGAGGTCTACTGGCCGGGTACTTCCTGGTACAAAAGTTTCGACTTCCAGGTTGAACAGGAAATCGACGACCGCGCGCAAATCGACGAGCGTGCCACTTGGTTTTACGAGGCAGTTGCCAGCAGCAAGGGCATGGTCAATCCAGAGCCAGGCGCAGGGCAGATTTACATGACCACGAAACGCGACAGCAAGGGTGAATTACTGCGCGCGGACAAGAACTACAAGCTGCATGTGCCCAAGGATGTGCCCGTCGAGCAGTTCTGGGCACTGACGCTGTACAGCGAGAACACTCGCCGCCCCTACGACAATGGCGGCAAAGAAATTCGCAGTGTGAACCTGGACAGTCGCTTGAAAGACCTCAAGCGTAATGCAGACGGTAGTGTCGACCTGTACATCGGGCCTAAGGCACCAGCTGGTTTCGAGAATAACCACATGAAAACGGTCGGTGACGATGGTTGGTTCGTCTATTTCCGTCTCTATGCACCTACGCAGCCGTTCTTCGATAAGAGCTTCAAGCTGGCTGACTTCGAGCGACTTGACTGATCTGTAGAGTTCAACCGTTAGGAATTACCCCCTGGTATTTATGGCGCCAGGGGGTTCTCCTGCACGTAAGTCGCACCCTTGCTTTTGCAGGCAATCTAAAAGCCCGTTATAGGCTGTTCTACACCGCCACTGCCCACGCGCCTCAGCTAAACCCGTTTCAATTGACTGGCCGCAGGTGGACAAGTGTTTGCGCTTACTCACTCACCGATCAGCGCTGCCTATGGCGCGTCATATCAACGGTACACAATCCTTTTGGCTGCCAGATACGCTGACTACAGTGGCATTGCACACTGCCAACTTAACCGTAGGAACAGCGCATGCCATTCGCCTCGATAAATCAGCAGGACATCCACTTCACTGATCATGGTGGCGACGGCCTGCCCATCATTCTCAGCCACGGTTTTTTGATGGACGAGCAGATGTTTGCTCATCAGGTTGCCGCGTTGAGCCCCGAGTTTCGTGTGATCACCTGGGATGAGCGCGGCTTCGGCCAGACCCGCTACGATGGAGAGCCTTTCACCTATTGGGACTCTGCCCGCGACTGCCTCGCCCTGCTCGACCATCTTGATATTCAACACGCCGTATTCGGTGGCATGTCGCAAGGTGGCTTCTTATCCCTGCGTGCTGCGCTGCTGGCACCGGAACGGGTGATGGGTCTGGTGCTGATTGACACTCAGGCAGGGCCGGAGCCGGCCGAGCTGGTTGAAGGCCACAAACAACTGATGCAGGCATGGATCGAGAATGGCCTGAGTGATGAAGTGGCCGACTATATTGCCAATCTGATCATTGCTGACCCCAGCGAAAACGCCAAGTGGATTGCCAAGTGGCAGGCGATGGACTCGCAGCAACTTGTCGGCCCCAGCACTTGCTTGCTGCAACGTGAAGACATCAGCGACCGACTCGCTGAAATCAGCGCGCCTGCATTGGTCTTACACGGCACTGAAGACAGTGCCATTGCGCCGGAGCTGGCCCATGCACTGTGCCGTGGGCTAAAGAACAGTGAGCCATTGGTACTGGTCGACGGCGCGGCCCATGCCGCCAACCTGAGCCATCCGGAGGCAGTCAATCCGGCAATGCTGGACTTTTTGCGCAGGTTAGCGGCACGTCGCGGTTAACCCTGGCTGCTGGCTATTGCGGCGCGAAACGGAAAGTGGCGGGCCACACCCGCGCAACCTTGAGGCAAATACCGGCCCGACTTGCAGAGGAATCTGCTCTAATAATCGGGCCGCTTCCTTTCAGCCACCACACGCACAGCAGACACCATGAATCGCCGTAAGAAAATTAAGCAATTACTCGAGGCCCACGCCAAAAAGGCCAATGCCAAGAAGGCGCCACGTAAAAAGTCTACCTACATCTGTAAGGCTGACCGGCTAAAAATGGCTGCCGAAGCGTTGGACGCTGCGACTCCCGCGACAGTTACCCCCGAGAGCTGAGTTTAAGGCCGATCTACAGGCGGTTGTCGACTTCCACCAAAGCATCGACCATCGCCTGCGCCGCTGGCGTTAACGGATAACCCGCCCGGCTGACCACGCCATAATGCACATGCAGCCCGGAATCGTTGGCGTCTATGTCAGCGAAATCCAGCAGGCTGATCACGCCCTGCGCCTCAAGCTCGCCCAAGGCTTCCATGGTCGCGATACCGATGGCGTTTGAACGTGTAACCACACGGCAAACGGTATCGAATTGAGCGCACTCCACGCTAACGGAAAACTCATCAACCCCCTGCAGTCCGGCAAGCAGTTTGCCGATGCGTGCGGGCATGGGCGTAGCGGCCAGCGGGAAATCGAGTAAGTCGCTGGGTTTGAGCTTCTTGCGCGAAGCCAGTGGATGCTCCCGACGGCAAAAGAACCAGCCTCTGCGGGGCCTCAACAGTTGCACCTGAAAAGTTGCATCACTCATGAAATCGCGCGAATCAGCCACCAGAAACTCGATTTGTTGCTCTTTGAGCAATGTCCCCAATTGCTGCCAGTCTGCCTGCTGCAAGCGCAGGCGAATCGCCGGATAGGCATTAATGAACTGCGCCACTGCTTCGGGCACGAGCAACTGCGCCGGATACGGGCCGCTGCCGAAGTGCAGCTCGCCATGCTTGAGCCCGTTGAACTGCTGCAGCTCGTTATGCAACGCCTGACTCCCCGCCAGCAAACGCCGCGCGTGTGTCAGCACTAACTGGCCTTGCACAGTCAGGCGAAATTCACGGCTGCTGCGTTCAATCAGCGTGCAGCCAAGGTCGCGTTCCAGCGTCTGGATACTTCGACTCAGTGCCGGCTGGCTGAGATTGACAGCCGCCGCTGCGCGGACAAAGTTGCGGTGATCGCTCAGTGCAATCAAGTGGCCCATCTGACGTAAATCCAATATGCGCTCCTCGCATTGCAACCATACATTTAATGCATTTGATTGATATTACAAGGATTGGCATAACTGCAGGCGTATTCATGACAACTATTCTGGCCAGCCCTGAAACGGCGAAGCCTAAACGCCATGATTACTCACGCAGGCGCCTACACGCGGGCAGCCATGTGCAATAAAACCGGTGTGGCCGGATAAAAAACAATAAGAGTAGGTTCAGGAAATCATCATGCGAGTGCCGTTTGTTTTGCCGCTGTTGTGTGTTTCATTGCTGGCCGCCTGTGATCAGCAAGCCCCACGTACTGCCGATGCCGATTCCGATGCGGCCGGTTTCAGTGCCCCCACTAGCGCGACGCTGGCCGTACAGGCCGAGACTGCCAAGAGCTTGCCTGCTGATGACGGGCTCGACTTTGAGGAATCCGAGCGCGGCCTGATCGCCAGAGAAGACTCACTCAGCATTACCGGAGCCGACGGCCATGTCGTGTTCGATCAGGATGGCTATGGTTTTATTCAGGGCGCTGCGCCCGGCAGCGTCAACCCCAGTCTCTGGCGTCAGGCTCAGCTGAATAACCATCACGGTTTATACAAGGTCACCGACGGAGTGTATCAATTGCGCGGCTACGACCTCGCCGTGATGAGCCTGATCGAAAGCAAGAACGGCTGGATCGTGGTCGACCCGCTCACCACCGTCGAAACGGCCAACCGTGCGATGGCCTTTGCCCGCAAAAACCTGGGCGACAAACCCGTGGTAGCGGTGATTTTCACTCACAGCCATGTTGATCACTTCGGCGGCGCACTCGCCGTCGCTGATCCGGCTGACGTCGCCAGCGGCAAGGTTCGGGTGTATGCGCCCAAAGGATTCATGGAGGAAGCCACCAGCGAGAACGTGTTGGCAGGCCCGGCGATGGGCCGGCGCGCCATTTACATGTATGGCCGCGATTTGCCGCGCAGTGAGCGTGGCAAGATCGACAACGGACTGGGCAAGGAACCCGCCATGGGCACGGTGGGTATTCTCCAGCCAACCGACCTGATCGACAGCGAGACTCAGGACGTGGCAATCGACGGGGTCGACTTCGTTTTTCACTACACGCCAGGCGCTGAAGCACCCGCAGAAATGACATTCTACCTGCCGGCGCATAAAGCCTTTTGCGGGGCGGAAATTCTCAGTCGCACCCAGCACAATCTGTACACCTTGCGCGGCGCCAAAGTGCGTGATGCCAGACGTTGGGCCGACTATATCGACGCCAGCCTCAGCGACAATCAGCAAGCCGAAGTGATGTTTTTCAGCCACCATTGGCCGGTATGGGGCAAGGCACGCATTGAGGCATTAATGCGCGAACAGCGCGACACCTACAGCTATATCCACGACCAAACCCTGCGTTTGGCCAATCAGGGTTATGGCCCGCGTGAAATTGCCGAACAACTGACACTGCCCAAGTCGCTGCAGAGCCATTACTGGAACCGTGGCTACTACGGCACGCTCAAGCACAACGTCAAAGCGGTATACCAAATGTATTTTGGCTGGTACGACGCCAACCCGGCCAACCTCGATCCACTGCCACGCATTGAGGGTGCTAAACACTACGTTGAGTACATGGGCGGTAGCGCCGCGATTATGGCCAAGGCGCAGGCTTCATTCGACAACGGCGAATACCGCTGGTTGGCCGAAGTGCTCAACCAGTTGGTGTCCGCCGAACCTGACAACGCCGAAGCTAAAGCCCTGTTGGCGCGCAGCTATGACCAGCTGGGCTATCGAGCCGAATCAACCGCCTGGCGCAATGCCTATCTCTCGGCCGCATACGAATTGCGCCACGGCGCACCGGAACACGGAATTGATGTTGCAGCGGCCAGTGACTTGCTTGAGCAAACCAGCGGCGCGCAATTTATGCAGATGTTCCAGGTTGCCCTGAATGGCCCCAAAGCCGACGGCGTCGATCTGCGCGTAAACATTACCTTCAGCGACCTGCAGGAAAACTATGTGCTTAACATCGAGAACGCTGTGCTCCAGGCCCGCAAAGCCCCGGCCGATCCTGACGCCAGCGTGACGCTGACCCTTACCCGTCCGCTGCTGGTGAAAATCATCACCAAACAAGCCGGGATCAAGGAACTGCTGACCTCTGATGACATGCACGTGGATGGCAGCGTACTCGACCTTGCGCGCTTCTTTTCACTGATGGACAAACCGGCACCAGCCTTCCCTATCGTCACTGCTAATCAGTAGCCGGCTGGTGGCTGAATCTCGGCGTGCATGTTGCTGTACCTGCATGCACGCCGAGATAGGTCCAGCGCAAAGCCCCATCGCAATAAGTAATACCGGCCCATAACGCCTGGCCATATGAAGACAATCACTTAACTGACATTGCTAGCATGCACATGCTCAGCCTGAAAGACTGAAATCGCTGGAAACGTGAACGATTGGATGATGTTGAGTTTCTCCAGACCACAATAAGACTGTTCAAACAGGCGCTGAAACAAAGTGCTCGCAGTGGGACGCGAAGCTGCGTACATCACATCTGAGCTACACAGGTGAATCAGGGGCATAACTCGCCCGCAGCGATCGCTAGAGCGCCGAATTAAAACTGCCAAAGGGAAGCCTGTATGAGTTTTAAACGCAATACGTTGCTGTTGGCGCTAATGGGGGGATTGCTGGTGAATCAAAGTGTAACTGCCGCTCCCGCAGCGGTCCCGCTGGATGCAAAAGCCAGTGACCCACACGTGCTGGGCTTGATGCAGGGGATTCCGCCTGCTGCAGATAAAGTCGTGAATTTCTCCAACTTTCTGCGCTTTCCGTTCACGCGCTGGTCGTTCTCGCATATCCGTGAAGTGGTGCCCACCGTGCAGGTATCGCGCGGCGATGGCCCGGTAAGCGCACTCCCCCGGGCTGAGCGAGACGATATCGACAGCCTCAGTTTCAAACCCATAGGCCGCGACAGCACCATGACGTGGGAACAGTCGCTGGCTGCTAATTACACTGATGGCATCGTCGTATTGCATCGCGGAAAGCTAGTGTACGAACGCTACTTTGGCGCCCTTAAACCTGAGGGGCAGCACATTGCTTTCTCCGTGACCAAGTCGTTTATCGGCACGCTGGCAGCAATGCTGGTTGCAGAGGGCACGCTCGACGAGAACGCGCTGGTGACCCGCTACGTACCGGAACTCAAAGACAGCGCCTACGGCAATGCCACCGTGCGCCAAGTAATGGACATGACCACCAGCATTGAGTACTCCGAAGACTATGCTGATCCCACAGCAGGCGTTTGGGAATATGGCCGCGCCGGGCATCTGATTCCGCGCCCGGCGGGCTACAGCGGTGCTACGTCGCTCTATGCGTACCTGCAGAAACTCAAAGCAGAAGGCGAGCACGGCCAGACCTTTGCCTACAAAACCGTCAACTCCGATGCGCTGGCCTGGGTCGTACAACGGGCGACGGGCAAGACGTTCCCCGAGCTGGTTCAAGAGCGCATCTGGAGCAAGCTCGGTGCCGAGCAGGACGCTTACGTCATGATTGATGAGGTCGGCACTGGCTTTGCCGGTGGCGGTTTCAATGCCGGCTTGCGCGATATGGCCCGGTTCGGCGAGGCCATGCGCCTCAATGGCCGCTTCAATGGCCAGCAGATAATCCCCGAAGCGGTGGTGGCCGATATTCGCAAAGGGGGCGATCAGAGCAAGTTTGCCAAAGCCGGCTACAACACCCTGCCGGGCTGGAGTTACCGCAATATGTGGTGGGTGGCCAACAATGATCACCAAGTGTTCACGGCACGCGGCATTCATGGCCAAACCATCTATGTCGACCCAAAAGCCGAGATGGTCATTGCCCGCTTTGCATCCTATCCAGTGGCGTCGAACGCCCAGATCGACCCGACTTCACTGCCCGCCTATACCGCGCTGGCCAACTTGCTGATGACCAAGGACCAATAAACCCATCGCCGATAATTGATCAGCTGGCTCAACGCCGCTGGTCAATCATCTCGCGCCACAGGGCCGTGATAGTCTGCGCCCCATCACAGCATTCTCTCGGCGCACACAAGGCAATTGCTGCGACTCATCCGCTGCATGCGCTGCAACAATGCTTAGCGAACTCAGCGTTCAGTAACCAATGCGTCAGCCGCTATCCCCATGATCTTTTCGTATTCGTCATGGAACCAGATCAGCGCCGATTCAAACCGGCCGAAATGCACTTCATCGACCACTCCACTGGCCATGTTGGCTTGGATTGTTTCCCCCAAAGCCCAGTCCTCATTGAGAACTTTGTTAACCAGATTGAAATTAGTCTCATGCGTTCGCAGCTCTTCCTGCGACCATTGTGCAGCGCCTTTTTCAGGCGGCTCGACCAGCAGAACCTCGTCGATCCGGGTCTCACCAACGGACAACGGTACCATGCGAATCAACGACAGATTGTCGGGCTGAGCCAGCAGCGTGATTGTTGGGCTCAGCGAATAGATCAGATTGGCCATCGCCCTTATGTCCCAAGCCGACTCTGGCAGTGTGGCAGCCTCGAGCATCGGTTTTTTTGGCAAAACCATACGTAAATTCATGTCTCCCCAGCTTTGCCACGTCGACAGGTTGCCAAGGAAAAATGGTGCCAGCGTGTTCTTGTGCGCAACATTGAAGTGGTAGGCCTCAATGCCACCCTCAAGCAGAACTTTCCAGTTCGCCTTGATTACATAACTGCGACGCTTGTAGACCTTCTGCTGCTGCAGATTCAAGTAGGCAAAGCCAAAAACCATTTCGTCCGCCAGCAGGTTTTCCGGCACGCCCTTGTCGCGATCGGGATGAAAGAACACCATGCCGCCTATTTCCCTGCTGCTGAACTCTACAAGGCCTAATTGGCGCTTATCGAGCCCTTCAAACCCTCGCTCGAAATCCGGTGCGCCGAGCAAGCTGCCCTCGGTCGAATAGCTCCAGGCGTGATAAGGACATACCAGACGCTTGCGGCAGCCGGTGTCTCCAATCGGTAACAGCCGCGCATTGCGATGACGGCATGCATTGGCAAATACCCGAATGCGATTGTCATCGCCACGGATCAGCAATAAAGGTACGCCATTGACCCAGTCGAGCGTCAGGTAGTCTCCGGGCAGAGGCAGTTCGCAGGCCGCCGCGATTGCTATTGGCCGGCTTTGGAAGATCGCCTGATTTTCCCGCTCGAACCAGTCAGCAGAAATGTACCGCTGCGTTGAGTGAGAGTGAGTTGACTCATGGTACTGAGTCTCGCCGCAAGCCTTCAGCGCTAGCGCTTGCTTGATCAATTCGATTTCCGTCTGCCGATCCATCGTCAACTCCTCACTGATTTATCTGCGTTCTGCGCTACTGATCATTGCGTTCGTGCCTGCTACTCTAGCAACAGAAAATCGCCGCAAAACAACTCATAGAGACTAATAATCAACGATTAACGACAAAATAATCGGCAGAGCCCTGTCGTCTCCACGACCAATCTTCAATATTTGCCGCGTAAACGGGAAACCCATGCTGAGCACTACAAGCACACCCCATCAGCGAGCCGTCAAGGTGGCCTGCCTGATTCCGGATCAGTTCTGGAGTAGCACCATCAGCAGCATGACGGAGGTCTTTCACGGTATGGAGTTGAATTCAAAGCTGTTTCAAAACAGCGTCTTCAAGGGATTCAGCATTAGCTACCTGCGCTGCACCGAGCAGCCCGTGACTGGCTTTTCGGGCCTGCGCTTTGACACCCACTACTTTGCTGAGAATGACGAGCGCTTTGATGTAGTCGTGCTGCCATCGGTCTGGGGGCTGTCGATGGACAACCTGGAACGCGCGCGCCCCGCTCTTCAATGGCTCAGCGAGCAACATGCTCAAGGCAGTATCGTAGTAGGTCTGGTGACTGGGGTGTTTTACCTGGCCGAAGCGGGCCTGTTGAATGGCCGGGAAACCACGATTCACTGGGCATCGGAAAATATTTTTCGTCAGCGCTACCCTGGCATCAGGGTAAATCCGAAAATGCAGATGATCGAAGCAGACAGAATCATCACCACTTCAACCACTCCAGCGACTTTCGACGTTACGCTGCTCTTGATTCAACGATTTTTAGGCGACCGTTCAGCAGAGCTTGCCTCGCATTACTTCACGATCAGAGATAAAGACGCCCCGCTCCCCGTGTTTCTTGAACCCAGTTGCAATGACACGCTGGTCGATGCAGCCAGGGACAGAATACGCCTTGGCTTCACTGAAGAAATCTCACTGGAAAAACTGGCCAAGCAGTTCAATGTCACCCCACGTACATTGTCCCGGCGATTCCTCAGCGCCACCGGCATGACGCCCATGCGCTACCTGACACGCTACCGCTTACTGATCGCACGCCGCCTGTTGCAATCAACTGACCTGCAGATACAGCGAATCGCCGAACAGGCAGGCTTCGCCTCCTCGACGGTGTTCTGCAGAAACTTCAGTCATGTTTACGCGCAAACGCCAAGGGAATACCGCAAGTCTTTGCCGAGCTCAAAGTGAGGGCAGAGTCGTCAAAAAGAGATGTTGTTGAGTGAAGCGGCGAAGTGCAGGGTCAACAGTCACTTATGCCAAGTCTTGATTGGATAGGCAGTAGTACGGGCTAAACCGTCAATATCGCGGGGAGGCTATATCGAGGCAAATATCGTGTTCGCAGCCTTGCTTTAAGGGAGTGGGCCCCAGTTGTGCTGAGGCCCACCAGCGCATGAACGAACCTATGTTCTACTTCTCTCA
Organism: Pseudomonas marincola; assembly: GCF_900682675.2. Taxonomy (NCBI): domain Bacteria; kingdom Pseudomonadati; phylum Pseudomonadota; class Gammaproteobacteria; order Pseudomonadales; family Pseudomonadaceae; genus Pseudomonas; species Pseudomonas marincola. Next base: position 2,549,403 of record NZ_LR215729.2, read on the forward strand.
GGTGTCGACGTTGCAGCCTATTGTTTAGGGGTAAATGAACCCGACTCTTGGCGAGGCGGATAGTCTTTGAATGTATCCATGAAGTCTTGGACGACCTTCACCGTAGGCGCGATTGCAAACATGCGACGAACAACCCAATCGTCGTAGTAGGACGACTCGACAGGTGCCATTTCAAATGGATCGGCTCGCAGATCAATAAACAAAGGCGCTTTGCGAGGGGTTTGGCCTGCCATCCACGCCTGCATTCCTTCGTGATCCTGTGTGCTGAAGTGCGCCTTGTAATCGCCAAAACGTACTGCACCAAGGGTTCCATCATCAACCCAGGCGAAATACTCGTTACGTGGCCATTTTTCAGCCGTGTCTGCGCCAGTCATGTTGTTGAGTAGATTGTAACCATCAAGGTGGACATTAAATTTCTTGTCGCCAGCGGTGTAGCCATCAAGCAACTTTTGTTTGATGTCGGGCTCTCCTGCTGCGGCAACGAGGGTTGGGAACATGTCTTCGAGCGACAGAATTTCATTCGAAACCTGACCGGGGTCTATATGTCCAGGCCACTTGATCATGAACGGAACCCGAATCCCGCCTTCCCATGTTGTGGCTTTCTCGCCCCGGAATGGTGACGTACCCCCGTCAGGCCAGCTGAATTTTTCTGCACCATTGTCGGTTGTGTAGATAACGATGGTGTTTTCTTCGGCCCCCGTTTCCTTAAGTTTGGCGAGTAAACGGCCGATCATCTTGTCATGCTCAACCATACCGTCGGCGTATACACCGCGACCTGTCACCCCCTCACTTTCAGCTTTGAGGTGGGTGAAGATATGCATGCGCGTGGTGTTGAACCAGACAAACCAAGGCTTTTTGGCTTTCTGCTGACGCTCAATAAAATTCTCAGTGGCGGCAAGAAATTCCTCATCGATGGTTTCCATACGTTTTTTGGTTAAAGCGCCTGTATCCTCAATCTTGCCATCTGCGCTCGCCTTCATAACGCCACGTGGACCGAACTTCTTACGGAACTCCGGATCTTTCGGATACGCCGGATTCTCGGGCTCTTCTTCAGCGTTCAGATGATAGAGATTGCCAAAAAACTCATCGAAACCATGATTAGTGGGCAGAAACTCATCAAGATCACCCAGGTGATTCTTGCCGAACTGTCCCGTCGCATAACCCATTGGCTTTAGAATCTCAGCGATAGTTGGGTCTTTACTGCTTAATCCATTTGGATCTCCGGGCATGCCGATCTTGAGTAGCCCGGTACGTTTGGGCGACTGCCCGGTGATAAACGCGGCACGGCCCGCGGTGCAACTCTGTTGGCCATACGCATCAGTGAAGCGCATGCCGTCTTTGGCAATGCTGTCGATATTTGGTGTCTGATATCCCATGAGCCCACTGTTGTATGCGCTCGTGTTAAACCAACCGATATCATCTCCCATGATAACGAGGATATTTGGCTTACCCTTGGCTCCTCCTTCCTCCGCTCCGTAAGCCTGCGATGTAACGCCAGTGATGATCACAGCGAGCGCGAGTGCAGCTGCTCGCAAAGGTTTGTTTGCTAAATAAGAACTACGGTCGCGCATAGTGTTTACCTCTATCCTTGGGTCAACATTCAGGCCAACAGTGCCCTTGCAGAACTCCGGTGTCGACATTGCCTGAAGCCATCAGCTTGCGGCCAGGCACGCATACACATTGCTGCTAGCCCATAGGCTACTGCGCCGATTAAAACGGTTGCCTGACAACCTCGCCAATAGCTTCACAGCACACAACATCTTCAGGGAGGCCTGTGAAACAAGCTGCACAGTCTTACGACCCAAATATCTGTCATTTCTCACTTTCAGAGCATTAGCTAAACCATTTCACTTCAAGGTTGTATTGCATCAATAAAGTGCCGCAGTTGAGCAATTGAACTCTAGACCATTCCAATTAGAAGGCCAGATTGTCGTAGTCAACTAATATGGAATTGATAAGGTCGAACGCTATGCGCGAGTGGATAGCTTTAATGGCACCGACAACGGCTTCATCGGTGAACGCCCAATCGCCAAGCAGCAGCACCGAGCGATGTGTCGCTCACAGGCAGACTGAGACGAGAATTCAAGAAGGCATTCAATCAGGCACTTATGGGTCACGCTGACGTGAAGATGACCGAGGACTATCTGGCGGGGCACGATCAGAAGGGAGTGGAATATTTAAGGGTTGGTGCCGACCAGAAACTTTAGGCGGCCACATTCATTTGCCCAGAATATTCCCAAAGTTTGCCCAAACAAAAAGGGCGACCCTTGCGGATCGCCCTTCTATGCCCCGTACTGGACGGGTTCGAATTGGTAGGCACAATTGGATTCGAACCAACGACCCCCACCATGTCAAGGTGGTGCTCTAACCAACTGAGCTATGTGCCTTCGATGGGTGCGCATTCTACTGGCGCGAGAAAATGTGTCAACTGTTTTTTCGCTAACTGTCTGAATAAATGCAATTTTTCCACTTATAGCGGCGTTTAATATTTTGCACAGCCACTAGCCGCCATATTCCAACTCGGGTAGCATTTGCATATTCGTAAAAAATAAAGAACAGAGGTTCCAAAATGGCGCACACGTCATATCCACAATCCTACTACGCCGCATCAGCGAATCCGGTTCCCGATCGCCCAGAGCTTAATGGTGAAGTCGAAACCGATGTGTGCATCGTAGGTGCCGGTTACACCGGTCTCTCTACTGCCCTGTTTCTGCTGGAGAGCGGCTTTAAGGTAAGCATCGTTGAAGCTGCCAAGGTTGGCTTTGGCGCATCAGGCCGTAACGGCGGCCAGATCGTTAACAGCTACAGCCGCGACATTGATGTTATCGAGCGCACTGTTGGCCCCAAGCAGGCTCAATTGCTCGGCCAGATGGCGTTTGAAGGTGGCCGCATCATTCGTGAGCGCGTAGCCAAGTACAACATTCAGTGCGACCTTAAGGACGGTGGCGTGTTTGCGGCTAACACCGACAAGCACATGAAGCACCTTGAGTCGCAGAAGAAACTGTGGGAGCGCTTCGGCCACACCCAACTCGAATTGATGGACGCCAAGCGCATCCGCGAAGTTGTCGGCACTGACAACTATGTGGGCGGCATGCTCGACATGAGCGGCGGCCATATCCACCCGCTGAACCTGGCGCTGGGCGAAGCAGCGGCCGTTGAGTCGCTGGGCGGCATCATTTATGAACAGTCCCCGGCCATCCGTATCGACCGCGGTGCCAACCCGGTTGTGCACACGCCAAAAGGCCGGGTCAAGGCCAAGTTTGTGGTGGTTGCCGGTAATGCGTATCTGGGCGACCTGATTCCTGAGCTGTCTGCCAAGTCGATGCCGTGCGGCACGCAGGTTATTACCACCGAGCCGCTGTCTGCCGAACTGGCGAAAAGCCTGCTGCCGACTGACTACTGCGTTGAAGACTGTAACTACCTGCTCGACTACTACCGCTTGAGCGGCGACAACCGCCTGATCTTCGGTGGCGGCGTAGTATACGGCGCACGTGATCCGGCTGACATCGAGTCGATCATTCGCCCGAACATGCTCAAAACCTTCCCGCAACTCAAAGACGTCAAGATCGATTACGCCTGGACCGGTAACTTCTTGCTGACCCTGTCGCGCCTGCCGCAAGTTGGCCGTCTGGGTGACAACATTTACTACTCGCAGGGTTGCAGTGGCCACGGCGTCACCTACACCCACCTTGCCGGTAAAGTGCTTGCCGAAGCACTGCGCGGCCAGGCCGAGCGCTTTGACGCATTCGCCGAACTGCCGCATTACCCGTTCCCGGGTGGCCGCCTGTTCCGCGTACCGTTCACCGCAATGGGCGCCTGGTACTACAGCATGCGTGACAAGCTGGGCTTCTGATTCGCCCCGGCTGAATAAAAAACGGCGCTCGATAGCGCCGTTTTTTATTGCCTCTTTACCAGCAGATCAATGCGCTGGGCATGCAGGTAACGCCGCACATTGCGCAGGTTTAGCCGACACCGAAGTCGCTGGTTTGGCCATGAAGCGTTTGTCTGCCGGCGCTAACCGGCGTGCGCACGCCGCCGCTTGCTCAGCGGCTGGCGCACAGTTTTGCTCGGCCAGCACTTGCGAGAGGTTAAACCAACCTTCAGCAAAAGCCGGATCATGCTTGATACTGGTGCGCAGCGCTGTTTCAGCGCCGTTTTTATCGCCGGCCGCGTAACGGCTGTTGGCCAGAGCAAACCAGGCCAATGGTTCATCGGGCCACTGCTGGGTTGCAGTGCGATACGCGGTTGCAGCGCTTTGCGCACGGTCGGTCTGCTCAAGCTCGTTGGCGGCCTTGATCCACGCATGCGCCTCGGCAGTTGCAGGTACTTTATTGACCGGCATGGTCACAACGGCCCAGCGCTCGGCCTTCGCCCAACTTTGATCAAAACCGGCAAAGTCGGTGATCAGGCGTCGAGTGGTGCCGGAACGCAGAATGATGTGTTTCTCACGCAAATCGAAGCCAACCACCACCGCGAAGTGCCACTGCGGATACCAGTCAAAACCCAGATTTTGCAACACCAGCACCGGATTGCCCGCCGCGACCTCAGTCAGCAGCGTATCCAGTTGCGGCTTGAGCGGGTACACCAGCAAATCATGCGAGCGCGCAGCAGCGACCATCTCGACCTGCAAGCTGCCTTCCCTGCCCGGGATATAGACTTTGTCTTTGAGCAGCCCCGGACTGGTGATCTGACCACGCTGGTTGAGCATAGTGGCCAACGCAGCTGGGCCGCACTGATACGCACTCTGCGCAAAGAATGGCACCGCGGTGAGTTCTACCCGCTCAGGCAACTTTTGAGTGGCTAGTGATAATGTCGGCGAGCTCGCGCAACCGGCGAGCACGACGACAGAGAGCACCGCTAGCGCGCGCAGCAGCATTAGCGATTGATACATTTTACAAAGCTGAAGATGTCCGTTGCGCAAAGCATGTCCGTGACGATGAAGATCACGAAGAACAGCACAATAATGCCAACCACTCCGGAGCCCGCCGGCGCTTCCTGCAATCGCTGGTTGAACTGCGCCAGCTCAGCATTGCTCAGGCTGTTGATGCGCGCCGCGACCTGATCTTGCGGGACGCCCAGTGACTGTAATTTTTCCTGCACGCCCTGATCGCTGAGCATGTTCAGCAACTGTTGGCGATCGACCTGTTGCTGCTGGCCGGCAAGCACTTCAGCGGTTCCAATCATAGAGGCATTTGCCATTGGCACCTGCGCGGCAAACAGCACCTGAGATACCGCTAAACAGGCCGCCAGACGACGGAAGGATGTGTACTTAGACATTGCAGCAATCTCCACTTTTATAATTCGAGTTATAGACCGAATTGTAATATATGGGTTCAACCATGGCCGACAAATTTTGCTATGTATTACAGTCCCTTGAGAAAGCATCGCATTAACTGAACAGCGAAGCAGCGGCGCTTCCCGGGCACAAAAAAACCCGCCGAAGCGGGTCTTTTCGAAGGTGCGACTGATCAGGCAGAAAGCTCGACCAGCAGCTTGTTCAAGCGCTGCACATACGCCGCCGGATCTTTCAGGCTATCGCCCGCTGCCAGCGCAGCTTGATCGAAGAGGATGTGCGTGAGATCGCCAAAACGGTCTTCATCTGCTTCAGCATCCAGACGCTCAATCAGCGGATGGCTCGGGTTGAACTCGAAGATCGGCTTCGACTCAGGCACTTTCTGACCGCTTGCTTCGAGAATCTGGCGCATCTGCAAGCCAAGGTCCTGCTCACCTATTGCCAGAATGGCCGGTGAGTCGGTCAGACGGTGAGAAACACGCACTTCTGCTACGTGCTCGCCCAGTGCCGTCTTCAAGCGCTCAGTCAGGCCTTCTTTGGCTTTGGCGACTTCTTCCTGAGCTTTCTTGTCTTCTTCCGAATCAAGCTTGCCCAGGTCGAGATCACCACGTGCGACGTCGATGAACGACTTGCCGTCGAACTCGGTCAGGTAGCTCATCAGCCACTCGTCAATGCGGTCGGTGAGCAACAGCACTTCGATGCCTTTCTTGCGGAAGACCTCGAGGTGCGGGCTGTTCTTGACCTGCGCGTACGACTCGCCTGTGAGGTAGTAGATTTTGTCCTGACCGTCTTTCATGCGGCCAATGTAGTCTGCCAACGAGACCACCTGCTCGCCCTCGCCTTCTGCCGTGGAGGCAAAGCGCAGCAAACCGGCGATTTTCTCTTTATTGGCGAAATCCTCTGCCGGGCCTTCCTTGAGTACGGCGATTTTCAAGGTAGTTGTCGCGTGAGCGTGTCACGCTGCCTTTGATGTTTGCTGCAGTACCGCTTCCCGCTCCGGGTTCAGGCACACGATTGGTGCCAGCACCCAGTTCCTGATGTTGCCGCTCCAGCGCTCCGGGTGCCGTGCACGCGCCGCCTCGTACAGCTCGATACGCTTGCGCAGCAACTCTTCCGCCTGGCCAGTATGTCGCTGCGCCGGGGTCACGAACTTCAGGGCGCTGTGGCGATGTTCATGGTTGTACCAGGCCACGAAGCTGTTCACCCAGTTCCTGGCCTGCTCCAGCGTGTCGAAGGGCCGCTCCGGCCACAGCGGGCAGTACTTCGCCGTGCGGAACAAGGCCTCGGCATAGGCGTTGTCATTGCTCACCCGCGGGCGGCTGAACGAGGGCATCACACCCAGGTTCTGCATGGCCGCCAGCATGGTCGAGCCCTTCATCGCGCTGCCGTTGTCCGAGTGCAGTACCAGCGGCTGGCCTGCTCGCTGTTCACGTAGGCAGGCCTGGCGTAGCAGCTGGGCGGCCTGCTCGGCGCTTTCACTTTCATGCACCTCGTTGGCCACCAGCTTCCGGCTGTAGACGTCCTTGATCATGTACCAGTAGAAGTAACGGCCCTTGACCGTGGTCGGCAGCCAGGTGATGTCCCAGCACCACAGCTGGTTCGGGCCGTCGGCCACATGGGTCGTCAGCGCTCGTTTCACCGGTGGGCGGCTACGGCCGCGCGGATGCTGCTGTTCGGCGTCCTTCAGCAACCGGTAAAAGGTCGACTCCGAGGCCAGCCAGGTGCCCTGATCGGCCAGCCGCGCCACGATCTGCTGCGGCGGCAGGCTGGCAAACTCGGGCTGGTTGGCGACCTCCAGCACGCGGCGGCGCTCTTGCGGGGTCAGCTTGTTGGCCGGCTCAGCTCGCTGTGCCGAAGGACGCCGATCCTCCGGGCAGTGCTGCCAGCGCTGCAGGCTGCGCAGCGACAGGCCCAGTTCGGCGCAGGCCTGCGCCCGCCGCGCTCCCGCCGCCACGGCGTCCTCGATCAACTGCAGCGTTTCACGGCGATCCGGGGCGCTGATCATTCGTCCTCGTCCTTCCCCCAGAGCGCCTCGGCTTTTTTTCGCAACACCAGCAGAGCCGCGGTTTCTGCCAGCGCCGCATCCTTGCGCCGCAGTTCACGCTCCAGCTGCTTGATGCGCTTCTTCGCGGCCTTTTCCTCTTCGCGTTCGCGCCGGGTCTTGATCGGCTGAGCCAGGCTGTTGGCCTGCTCGCAGGCTTCGCGCCAGGCGTTGATCTGCTCGACATACAGGCCTTTGCGCCGGCAGTACTCCGCCAGCTCAGCCGCATTGAGGCTGGCGCTTTCCAGCACCACCCGAAACTTGTCCTGGCTCGACCACTGGTCGGCCTGCTGTCCATCTCCCGGCACCACTGCTCCCGCTGCTCTGGCCTGTTTGCGCCAAGCATACAGGGTGGCATCAGTAATGCCTGTCGCTTCCACCAGCTCCGGCACCGTCCGGTTCAAGGGCGGCATCATCTGCCGCACCACCCACTCCCGATGCTCTATCGAATAACGCGCCACACGGCTCTCACTTCCGCCCACCGACCAAGACTCATCGAATCAACTCACACGACAACTATCCTGACGCGGCGGGAGTACCTGACCGAAGTTTTTCCAGAACGCCTTGTATTGCTCAGGCTCGTTCTTCGCCAGCTTCTCGATCATGTCGAGCGAACGCTTGGTCAGCGCCGACTTCATGGAGTCGATCACCGGATCCTTCTGCAGGATCTCACGCGAGACGTTCAGTGACAGATCATTGGAGTCGACCACCCCTTTGATAAAGCGCAGGTACAGCGGCAGGAACTCGTCTGCCTGATCCATAATGAACACACGCTGAACATACAGCTTGAGACCACGCGGCGCTTCACGCTGATACAGATCGAACGGCGCGCGACCTGGCACGTAGAGCAGTGAGGTGTACTCAAGCTTGCCTTCAACCTTGTTGTGACTCCAGCTCAGCGGGTTCTCGAAGTCATGGCCTACATGCTTGTAGAACTCCTGGTATTCCTCGTCCTTGATCTCGGTGCGTGGACGTGTCCACAGTGCGCTGGCACGGTTAACGGTTTCCCACTCAAGCTCTGCCGGCGCCTCTTCCTCACCAGCAGCCTCTTTCGGCAACTCGATTGGCAGGGCGATGTGATCGGAATACTTTTTGATGACGTTACGCAGGCGCCAGCCATCCGCGAACTCTGCTTCACCTTCCTTGAGGTGCAGCACGATGCGCGAACCACGCTCGGCCTTGTCGATGGTGGCGACTTCAAATTCGCCCTCACCGCGTGAAGACCAATGCACGCCTTCTGCCGCTGGCAGACCGGCGCGACGGCTGAACACTTCAACCTTGTCGGCAACGATGAAGGCTGAGTAGAAGCCGACACCGAACTGGCCGATCAGGTGAGAATCTTTTTTCTGGTCGCCCGTGAGGTTCTTCATGAACTCGGACGTGCCCGACTTGGCAATTGTGCCCAAGTGGGTGATGGCATCTTCGCGGCTCATGCCGATGCCGTTGTCTTCGATGGTCACAGTCTTGGCTTCTTTGTCGAAGCTCACGCGGATCTTCAGGTCCGCACCGCCTTCAAGCAGCTCTGGCTTGGCAAGCGCCTCAAAACGCAGCTTGTCTGTGGCGTCGGACGCGTTGGAAATCAACTCACGAAGGAAGATTTCCTTGTTCGAGTAAAGCGAATGGATCATGAGGTGCAGCAGCTGCTTTACCTCTGTCTGGAAGCCCAGGGTTTCTTTTTGAGTTTCCACACTCATGGTCATTTAACTCCACATTGATGACTAGGCCGCAACGTTGGCGGATGTCATTGAAATGGGGCCATTCACAAGCATTTCAAGTGTTTAGCTTCAACAGCGGGCAAACTTTTACGCAAAAGCGTTAAGCCTGCCCCAATTGCGCCCTCAAGGCTCGAGAAGCACGATCTCGGCGATGTCTGTCGGGCTAAAGGTGAAGGTTGCCTCGCCAGCGCCGTTCAGGCGACGCTTTAGCTGCAAATTGCCTTCGCCATCAATGCCGATAAACCTGCCCTTCGCCGTGTTGCCCTGCAAGTTAGTCACACGCAGATTGAGGTTGCGATAGCGGTCAGGACTGCGCAAAAGCCCTTTGAGAGAGAAATTCTCGCGACGATCAATACGCGGCGCATCCGCACTGCTTTGCAGCGCAGCCGGTAACGGTTGAGTAATGGCTGGCTCAGGCGCTGTGGCCTCAGGTTGTGCAAGCGCCGGGTAACGGTCATCACTCACAGCCCAGCCACGCAAGGGGAATTTACGCAGGGTAACCGGCAACTGCCGGGCTACACCGTTGATAGTCGCCGAGGCGTTGAGCGCCAGAGTGTTTTGGCTAAAGCTCACAACCGGCAAGGAATCAAGCTGAACATCGGCTGTGGCGAAGCGGCGTTGCAGGTAATCATTGAGCACATAAGCCACTGTGTCGTTTGAGTCGAACTGGCGGTCAACTCGGCCGTCCACATAACGCAATCCATTGCGATAAAGCTCTACGTGACCATCTAGTGAAGTCTTGTAGCCCGGCGGCAACACCAGATGCAGCTCGCCCTCAAACTTGTTCGGCGCCAAGGGCTTTAAATCGGCGTGCAATGTGTAGCCATTGCGTAGCAGCCTCGCCTCGGGCAAGTCTTGTTCAGGCAACAGCCAGTTGAGCTCGATTTCAGGCAATGGGCCTGTATCGGTCGGCAGAACATCTATCCGCGTGGCGTTGCGCATCGATTCCGGCAAGCGAATGATCAATTCGCGGCGCGCATAAAAATCATGGCCTTCACGCAAAGTCAGCACGCCACCGATAAATTCGCCTTGTTGCGGGCTGAATGGCTGGCCGTTGAGCGTGCCGTGCAATTTTATCGACAGCTCGGACGGCCCTTGCTGTTCGGATTGCAGCCACTTGAGGCTGAGGATTTCATTGATGCGCTGCGGGTCCTGATGCCCGAGCATCGCCAATCCCACGATAAGGGGGATAAACCCCAGCGCGCCCAGGCCGATCGGCTGACGCGCAGCGCGCCATTTAAGGAGTACAAAGAGCAGTGTCAGCGGCGGCAACAGGCTCGCCCAGCCCCATAACAAACTCGTACTGAACGCTCTGATAACCAGCCAGACCAAGCCTGCCAGAATCAGCAGCAAGCCTGCGAGTATTAGCAAAGCATCCATTCATACATCCTTAACTATTGTCTGCATGCACTGCGGAAAAATTTCAGGCTTCATCCACTTTGAAGTGCGCCCGCGCCGTTGCAATCGGCTCTGCCCGATTGGTCTGCCAGGCGGTGATCGCCACGTTGGCCACACGCTTGCCCTGACGCCAAACCTGGCACTGCGCGTAGGTGTCACGGTAATGCCCGGCACGCAGATAATCTATCGAGAAGTCGATGATTTTGGGAAAGTGTGTGGTACCCATTATCATCAGCAGATGCAGCATTGCGGAGTGTTCCATAAATCCCGCAATAACCCCGCCGTGCAGCGCCGGAAGTACCGGATTGCCGATGTTATCTTTGTTCGCAGGCAGGCGGAATACCACCTCATCGCCGAGTGGCAGCCCTTCGATACCCAGCAATTTGGCGTAGGGAAAAAGACTGATCAACGCGCCATAGTCGTTCGACTCATGCGCGTGTGTAACATTGGCGGCCAAATCGAAATCACTCATTGCCCTGCCCCTTTTGCCAGCGGCCCAGGCCCGCTCTTGACGGCGCCGCTGCCGAGACGCATGAACGTACCGACGACATGCGCAATGGGATGCGCAGGATCATCCTGATAGGCGTAGCCGCGGGTGAAAATAATGGTCGGTGTAACGCGGTAGCACTCGGCAAAACCGAATACATCCTTGTGCGGTTCCGCCGGGTGCATGTAGTCCACGCGCAGATCCAGCGTTGGGCAGATCTCGAAGTCCGGCAATACGCAAACAGTCGCGATACCACAGGTTGTGTCCATCAGAGTGGTAATCGCGCCGCCGTGAATCACACCGGTTTGCGGATTGCCGACGATATCCGAGCTGTAAGGCAGGCGCATGGTGAGCCCCTGCGGATCGGCGCTGCACACTTGCAAGCCGAGTACCTGACAATGGCGCAACGCACTCAGGAAGCGCTGCGCGCGCTCAAATATAAGCGTATCGCTCATCTGGAAAGCCTTGTGGGTGCAAAAAACAGGGCGCCGATAATAACGCCATGACAGGCGCTTGTGCGACATGGGCGCTGATCTCAAGCCATCTTTTGCACGGCAGCGCACGGAACTTCGACAGGCAGATTGCGTTCAAACGGCTAAGCTGAAGCTGTAACCGGCTAATTTGATACTTATAAGGAGTACTAACCGTGCAAAAACCTTTTAGCTATGCCCTGCTGCTCGCCGCAACTTTAGCGATGGCTGCTTGCGAAAAAACTCCGGAAGACAAGATGGAAGATGCCAAGGAGTCTGCCGCTGCAGCTGCCGAGAAAATGTCTGACGCTGCTAAAGAAAGTGGCGAAGCTATTAGCGATGCAGCCAAAGAAACTGGCGACGCGATGAAAGACAAAGCCAATGCCGCCATGGACAGCGCCGATGAAGCCGGTGAAAAAATGGGTGACGCAATGGATGATGCCGCCGACTCAATGAACGAAGCGAGCGAAGAAGCCAAGGACGCGGTTAAGGAATAACGTCCTTAAGTACTAGAAGGCCCGCATTGTGCGGGCCTTTTAGTTTGCGCCGGTTAGAGCGCTGGCGTGAGCATCAACAGCAGACTGCTGATTAAGCCGACGGCCCAAACCACACTGCGCTGCCAGTGCCAGTCACACCAGTAACAAACCAAATACAAAACCCGGCTGACGACGAAAACAATCGCCAGGGTGTCTACCAGATAACCCTGAGTTTGCGTCACGTGCGCCATGAGTACAGCCGCAGCGAAAATCGGGAACGCCTCAAAACTGTTCATGTGCGCAGCCAGCGCCCGTGCACCAAAGCCTGTAAGGCGTGCCTGCTGCGCACGCGGATGATGATTGTCGTAAGTCCCACTCTCGGCTTGCATGGCCTTGGCTACAGGCGCCTTGGCTATATAAATCAACAACGCACTGATAAACACACACCAAAATGGCAGACTCATTCGGTTTTTTCCTTGTTGGCCGGTTCGAAAGACGGGGTTTGGGTGTAAACCATGACCTCTAATACATCAGAGTGGAACTCACGGCGATACAAGATCATGACCACACCTGTAGTCACGATCATGAAAAACCAGGGATTAATAAACCAAGACAAAGTTGCCATGCCGAAGTAATAGGCGCGCAAGCCATAGTTGAACTGGTTGGCGGCCATTGAAATCACCCGGGCAGCACGATCAGCGAAAGCTTTGCGCTCTTGCTCGGTTACATGGCGCTCTCCCAGCATTGGCGCCGAACCGACCAATACCGCCGCAAAGTTGTACTGGCGCATGCACCAACTGAAGGTGAAGAAGGCATAGACAAAGACCACGCCAAGGCAGAGCAACTTGATCTCGGACATCTCACGACTCGCCGCCTCAACAAATGGCAGGTCAGCCAAGAGCGACAATGCCCGGTCTGATGAACCGAGCACGGTGAGGATACCGGCGAGAATAATCAGGGTGCTGGAGGCAAAGAACGAAGCGTTGCGCTCAAGATTGCCAATCACGCTGGCGTCGGCAATCCGGTTATCGCGCAGCAACATGCGGCGCATCCAGTCTTCCCGATAGAGATGCAACACGCTGGCAAGACAAGGTGTGGTAGCGGCCTTTGCGTGCGAATAACGGGTGTAGCCCACCCAGCAGAACACAAACCAGACAACGGCGAGCAAATGAACCCATTCAGTACTGCTAATCGGCATGGAAACTCCTTCTAAACCTGCGCCGATTATAGCCAGCCCTGAAAAAACTGTGTCCAACAAAAAGGCCGCTACTAAGAGCGGCCTTGATGCTTGCGACGATTACTTGGCTAATGCGCCAGCGGGTTGCCCGGCAAAGCGGTCATAAGCAACCGCAGCCAGCAGGGTTACCAATACCGGAATCAGCCAACCCAGGCTTTGCTCGGCCAACGGCAAGCGAGTGAACAGCTCTGGCACCAACTGGGTGAAGCCTGCTGCCGCGAAGCCATCAACCAGACCAAACACCAGCGTAACCAGCATCACCGGCACAAACACCCGGCGCGAGCTGAGCCAGAGTTTGTCGAGCAGACTCAGGGCAATCAACACGATAGCCAGTGGATACAGGCCTACCAGCACCGGCACCGAAACGCTGATCAGTTGCGTGAGGCCCTGATTGGCAACCAGCAAGCTGAACACGCCGAGCAACAGCACTACGTTGCGGTACGACACCGGCAGCAACTCACTGAAGAACTCGCCACAGGCTGTGATCAGGCCTACTGCGGTGGTCAGACACGCCAACGTGATAACCACAGCCAGCAACAGACTGCCGTAAAGACCGAAGGTGTGCTGCACATACGCAGTGAGGATCTGCCCACCATTTTGAGCGTCGGCGGCAATACCCTGGCTGGTAGCGCCGAGATAAAAGAACGCCAGATAAACCAGCGACAAGCCCACAGCGGCAATCAAACCGGCGATGATCGAGTAACGGGTGATCAGCTTGCTGTCAGTCACGCCACGATCGCGGATAGCGGTCGCAATCACGATGCCGAACACCAGTGCACCAAGCGTATCCATAGTCAGGTAACCCTGAAGGAAGCCCTGCACCATCGGCGTCGACTGGTAAGCCGGCGAAACACTGCCGACGCTGCCGGCAGGCACGAACACCGCCGCTGCGCCCAACACCAACAACGCGGCAAGCAGGATCGGGGTGATGAACTTACCGATGCGGTCGACCAACTGACCGGGGTTTAGCGAAAGGAAGATCACTGCGGCAAAGAAGGCCGCGGTGTAGGCAAACAGCGCCATGCTGCTCTCGCCAATGAACGGCGCGAGGCCGATTTCAAACGAGGTCACCGCCGTGCGAGGCGTGGCAAACAAAGGGCCGATAGTCAGATAAACCGCCACAGCAAAGGCCAACCCTGCCGTTTTTCCCAGTGGTGCAGTAAGCAACGCCATACCGCCACCCACACGCGCCAGCGCGACGATGGTCAGCAAAGGCAAGCCAACACCTGTGAGGAGGAAGCCAAAGGCTGCCAATCCCATGTTACTACCCGCAGCCATACCGGCGCTGGGTGGGAAGATAATGTTGCCTGCGCCAAGGAACAACGCAAAAGTCATGAAGCCGAGGGCCAGAAGGTCCGAGCCTTTCAAACGAGTCATAGAGGGGAATACCACATGCAGAAAATAATGAGTTCCGAGGGTTTCCCGAGGGATCGGGGAAACGTCGTCGAGCCGAATAGGCAAGACCACTAAAACGCCGAGTCACTCTTGTGAAGGGACTGACGGGTTGATAGTTGCAATACTAACGAAATTAGCGATTTGACGGCAGTTAGACTGGTCGGACTGTCGAATTACTGCAGCCGCTTGTCGCATGGCCGACATTAATCGCGCAAACGCCCACAAAAAAGGCCACCCGAAGGTGGCCTCTTTCTAATCAACAAAGCAATTAAGCTTTTTTGACTTCCCAGCCAGTCAGCTCAGCCAGGGCTTTGCCGATGTCAGCCAGGGAGCGCACGGTTTTAACACCGGCGTCTTGCAGAGCAGCAAACTTCTCGTCTGCAGTGCCCTTGCCGCCAGAGATGATTGCACCGGCGTGGCCCATACGCTTGCCCGCAGGAGCGGTAACACCAGCGATGTAGGACACAACAGGCTTGGTCACATTGGCTTTGATGAACGCTGCAGCTTCTTCTTCAGCCGAACCACCGATCTCACCGATCATCACGATCGCTTCGGTCTTCGGGTCTTCCTGGAACAGCTTCAGGATGTCGATGAAGTTAGAACCTGGGATCGGGTCACCACCGATACCAACGCAAGTCGACTGACCGAAACCAGCATCAGTAGTCTGCTTAACAGCTTCGTAAGTCAGGGTGCCGGAACGCGACACGATGCCTACTTTGCCTGGCAAGTGGATGTGGCCTGGCATGATGCCGATCTTGCACTCGCCCGGAGTGATAACACCTGGGCAGTTAGGACCGATCAGGACAACGCCCAGTTCGTCACACTTAACTTTGGCTTCAAGCATGTCGATGGTTGCAATACCTTCGGTAATGCAAACGATCAGCTTGATACCGCCCATTGCTGCTTCCAGGATCGAGTCCTTGCAGAATGGAGCCGGTACGTAGATAACGCTGGCAGTTGCGCCAGTGGTTTCTACAGCTTCTTTAACAGTGTTGAACACTGGCAGGCCCAGGTGAGTAGTACCACCCTTGCCCGGTGTTACGCCGCCAACCATCTGAGTGCCGTAAGCAATGGCTTGTTCAGAGTGGAAAGTACCCTGCGAGCCGGTGAAGCCCTGGCAGATTACTTTGGTATCTTTATTGATCAGGACGCTCATTATTTGCCCTCCGCAGCTTTGACGACTTGCTGAGCAGCGTCGGTCAAGCTGGTTGCCGCGATGATGTTCAGGCCACTTTCAGCCAGGACTTTAGCGCCCAGCTCAGCGTTGTTACCTTCAAGGCGAACAACAACCGGAATTTTAACGCCGACTTCTTTCACTGCGCCGATGATGCCTTCAGCAATCATGTCGCAACGAACGATACCGCCGAAAATGTTAACCAGTACGGCTTTAACATTGTCATCGGACAGGATGATCTTGAACGCTTCGGTAACGCGCTCTTTGGTAGCACCGCCGCCAACGTCAAGGAAGTTAGCCGGCTGGCCGCCGTGCAGGTTAACGATGTCCATGGTGCCCATGGCCAGACCAGCGCCGTTGACCATGCAGCCGATGTTGCCTTCAAGGGCAACGTAGTTCAGTTCGAACTTGGCAGCGTGAGCTTCGCGCGGATCGTCCTGCGACGGGTCATGCATAGCGCGCAGCTTAGGCTGGCGGTACATGGCGTTGCTGTCGATGTTGATCTTGGCGTCCAGGCAGTGCAGATTGCCGTCAGCCTTGATTACCAGCGGGTTCACTTCCAGCAGAGCCAGGTCGTAGTCCTGGAACAGCTTGGCCAGACCAACGAAGATCTGAGTGAACTGCTTGATCTGGTCGCCTTTCAGGCCCAGCTGGAAAGCCAGCTCGCGGCCCTGGAACGGCTGAGCGCCAACCAGCGGATCGATAGTCGCCTTGAGGATTTTCTCAGGGGTATCGTGAGCCACTTTCTCGATGTCCACGCCGCCTTCAGTCGAGGCCATGAACACGATGCGACGGCTGGAGCGATCTACTACAGCGCCCAGATACAGTTCTTTGTCGATATCAGTGCACGATTCAACCAGAATCTTGCTAACCGGCTGACCGTTGGCGTCTGTCTGATAAGTTACCAGACGCTTGCCCAGCCAGTTGGCTGCGAAAGCCTTGGCGTCTTCTTTGCTCTTGACCAGCTTTACGCCGCCCGCTTTACCGCGACCACCAGCGTGGACCTGGGCTTTAACAACCCACTCAGTGCCGCCGATTTTTTCGCAAGCTGCTGCTGCTTCTTCTGGGGTGTCTACTGCGAAGCCCTTGGATACGGGCAGGCCGTATTCAGCGAACAGCTGCTTACCCTGATATTCGTGGAGATTCATGCTTGTCTACCGTCTTCGTTTGGGTATTGCGCATTCGATGCTGCACTTATGATGCCGCACCACCTGTGGCTGCTTCGAGGAGCAGCCCGACATGCATTCCGCGCCTGACTTGAGCCGACGCGGGCCGATGCCGTGGTTCTTTTTGTTCCAAATCGCCTTTGTTGCACCGCGCGGACAGATGATGATCTTTACCTGCGCAAGCGAGGCCCGGATTTTACGCATGTTTCTGCATATTTCCGAGCCCGCTTGTACGATCAGCACGCGTGTCCGCGCGATTTGGCGAATTATTTAGCGCTTTTTGCGGTTGGCAATGTGAATGGCGCCGCCATTTACAGCCAACGCCGCTTCATGCAGCGCTTCGGACAATGTTGGGTGCGAGAACACCATCATGCCCAAATCTTCAGCACTGGTGCCGAATTCCATGCCAATTGCACCCTGCTGAACCAGTTCAGCAGCGCTTGGGCCAATAACGTGAACGCCGAGAACGCGGTCAGTCTTGGCATCAGCAATCACTTTAACCATACCGCCGGTGTCGTTGGCAGCCATTGCACGGCCGCTGGCCGCGAACGGGAAGGTACCGACGTTGACAGCAACGCCCTCACCTTTCAGCTGCTGCTCGGTCTTGCCGACCCATGCGATTTCCGGGTGAGTGTAAATAACCGAAGGAATCAGGTCGTAGTTCATCTGAGCTTTGTGGCCGGCAATACGCTCGGCAACCATTACGCCCTCTTCCGATGCTTTGTGAGCCAGCATCGCGCCGCGAACCACGTCACCGATGGCGTAAACGCCCGGAACGCTGGTTTCGCACTGATCGTTAACGAAGATGAAGCCACGCTCATCCATGTCAACGCCGCTGTCTGCAGCCAGCAGATCGGTGGTAACCGGACGACGGCCGACCGCTACGATCAGCTTGTCGAAAGTCATCTGCTGCTCGCCGTCAGCGTCAGTGAAGGTCACAGTGACCTGCTTCTTCTTCACTTCCGAACCGGTCAGGCGTGCGCCCAGACGAATTTTCAGGCCTTGCTTGGTCAGGGTCTTCATGGCTTCTTTGGCGATCTGCTCATCAGCAGCAGGCAGGAACTTGTCCTGTGCTTCGATAACAGTCACTTCCGAACCCAGACGCGACCAGACAGAACCCAGCTCCAGACCGATTACGCCAGCACCGATAACGCCCAGGCTCTTCGGTACGCTCTGGAAGTCCAGGGCGCCGGTCGAGTCGACGATAACGTCCTGATCAACAGGCGCTGGTGGAATGTCGATTGGCTTGGAGCCCGACGCGATGATCACGTTACCGGCTTCAACGATCTGCGTGGTGCCGTCTTGTGCAGTCACTTCTACTTGCTTGCCAGCCAGCAGTTTGCCGTGGCCTTCAAGCAGGGTTACGCCGTTAGCCTTGAACAGAGTGGCAACACCGCCAGTCAGGTTCTTGACGATGGTGTTCTTGCGGCCAACCATCGCCGGCACGTCCATGCTCACGCCTTTGGCAGTGATACCGTGAACAGCAAAACCTTCCTGCGCTTCGTGGTACTTCCACGAGCTGTCGAGCAGTGCTTTAGACGGAATGCAACCGACGTTCAGGCAAGTACCGCCCAAGGCGATCTTGCCGTCTTTGTCTTGGTATTTTTCAATACAAGCAGTCTTCAAACCCAGTTGAGCGGCCTTGATGGCTGCTACGTAACCGCCAGGGCCGGCACCGATGACTACCACGTCGAATTTCTGAGACATAACTTACTTCCTTCTCAAAGAGACCGGACGGCTCCTTGTGAGAGCCGCCGAGGGAGAAACTGGGATTAGATGTCCAGCAGCAGACGCGCTGGGTCTTCCAGCAAGTTTTTGATGGTTACCAGGAAGGTCACGGCTTCCTTACCATCGATCAGGCGATGATCGTAAGACAGCGCCAGGTACATCATTGGGCGGATAACGACCTGGCCATTGATGGCCATAGGACGCTGGATGATGTTGTGCATGCCGAGGATTGCAGCTTGCGGCGGGTTAACGATCGGCGTCGACATCATCGAACCGAAAGTACCACCGTTAGTGATGGTGAAGGTACCACCGGTCATCTCGTCGATGGACAGCTTACCGTCACGCGCCTTCTTACCGAAAGTGGCAATGCCGTTTTCGATTTCAGCCAGGCTCATCGACTCAGCGTTACGCAGAACCGGAACCACCAGACCGCGGTCGCTGGAAACAGCAACACCGATGTCCGCATAACCGTGGTAAACGATGTCCGAACCGTCGATCGAGGCGTTAACCGCAGGGAAACGCTTCAGCGCTTCGGTTGCCGCTTTAACGAAGAACGACATGAAGCCCAGACGCACGCCATTGTGCGACTTCTCGAACAGGTCTTTGTACTTCGAACGCAGCGCCATGACTTCAGTCATGTCGACTTCGTTGAACGTGGTCAGCATGGCCATGTTCGACTGAGCTTCAACCAGACGCTTGGCAACGGTGGCGCGAACACGCGTCATCGGTACGCGCTTCTCAACGCGGTCACCAGCAGGCATGACTGGAGCAGCGGCAGCCGGAGCAGCAGCCTTGGCAGGCGCAGCAGCCGGTGCATTCTTCTTGGCTTCAACAGCAGCAACTACGTCTTCTTTAGTAACGCGACCGCCTTTGCCAGTACCCGAAATGCTGTTCGGGTCGATGCCATTCTCTTCAGCCAGCTTGCGTGCTGCAGGCGAAAGAATCTGATCATCACCTTCAGCTGCAGCCGGTGCTGCGGCGGCAGGCGCGGCAGCAGCCTGAGCAGGAGCAGCTGCCGGAGCGGCAGTAGCGCCGTCGTTCAGGCGGCCGAGCAGTTCGTTGCTGAGTACGGTGTCGCCTTCGTTCTTGACGATTTCAGCGATCACGCCGTCAGCTTCAGCCAACACTTCGATAACGACTTTGTCAGTCTCGATGTCAACGATCAGTTCGTCGCGCTTGACTGCGTCGCCCGGCTTCTTGTGCCAGGTAGCAACGGTGCCGTCAGCAACCGATTCCGGGAAAGTTGGGGCATTAATATCGATAGCCATTGTGTATGTCCTTAAATTCGGTTTTAACGAGGCGGCCCTCTAAGGCCGCCTCTTGCGCGAAGGCGTTAAACAGTAAATGCGTCCTGCAGCAGTTTTTCCTGCTGCTCGGCGTGCAACGATGCATAACCACATGCTGGAGATGCAGAGCCTTCACGGCCGGCATACTCAAGAACCAGAGTCTTCTTATGCGCAGCAACCACACGGCGCATGTGATGCTGGCTGCAATACCAGGCACCTTGGTTCATCGGCTCTTCCTGACACCAGACGATGTGTTTGACGTTCTTATAAGGAGCAAGAATTTCCGCCAAGTCATCTTCCGGGAACGGATAAAGCTGTTCCAGTCGCACGATTGCAATGTTGTTCAAGCCTTCAGCGCGACGCTTCTCGAGCAAGTCGTAGTAAACCTTGCCGCTGCACAGAATCACCCGGTCAACTTTCTTCGGATCGATAGCATCGATCTCCGGAATGACCGTCTGGAACGAACCGTCGGCCAGATCTTCCAGCGTCGAGATCGCCAATTTATGGCGCAGCAGCGACTTAGGCGTCAACACGACCAATGGCTTACGCAGCGGACGAATCACCTGACGGCGGAGCAAATGGTAGATCTGCGCCGGCGTAGTCGGTACGCACACCTGCATGTTGTGCTCAGCGCACAGCTGCAGATAACGCTCCAGACGTGCCGATGAGTGCTCCGGACCCTGCCCTTCATAGCCGTGTGGCAGAAGCATGGTCAGGCCGCACAGACGACCCCACTTGGTTTCACCGCTGGAGATGAACTGGTCAAACACCACCTGAGCGCCGTTGGCGAAGTCGCCGAACTGAGCTTCCCAGATCACCAGACCGTTAGGCGTGGTGGTGGAGTAACCGTATTCAAATGCCAGTACAGCTTCTTCCGACAGGAATGAGTCGTAGAGATCAAACTTCGGTTGATCATCATACAGACGCTGCAGCGGTACATAGGTCGAGCCGTCTTTCTGGTTGTGCAGAACGGCGTGACGGTGCGAGAACGTACCGCGACCCACATCCTGACCGGTAATACGGATCGGGTGACCTTCGAACAACAGGGTCGCGTATGCCATAGTTTCGGCAAAGCCCCAGTTGATCGACAACGCGCCGGCCGTCATCTTCTGACGGTCTTCGTAAATCTTCGAGACCTGACGCTGAACCACAAAACCGTCCGGGGTTTCGAGCAACTTGGCCGAAAGCTCCTGCAGGGTTTTCAGGTCGAAGCGCGTGTCGTGACGTGCAGTCCAGGCGTGGCCCAGATACGGACGCCAGTCTACGAACAATTCTTTGTTCGGCTCTTTGACCAGGCTTTTCACTACGTGCTGGCCGTTGTCCAGCGCAGTGCGGTACTCGTCGATCTTGCTCTGAACTTCGTCAGCAGACTGACGCGAAGCGTTGACCAGCATCTCGGCATACAGCTCACGTGTGGTGCGCTGCTTGGAGATCTGCTGATACATCAGCGGCTGGGTACCGTTCGGCTCGTCCGCTTCGTTGTGACCGCGACGACGGTAGCAAACGAGGTCGATAACGACGTCACGCTTGTACTGCATGCGGTAATCAACAGCCATCTGAGTCACAAACAGTACGGCTTCCGGATCATCACCATTCACATGGAAGATCGGCGCCTGAATCATCTTCGCCACGTCGGTGCAGTACTCGGTCGAACGAGCATCGTCTGCACGGCTGATGGTGAAGCCAACCTGGTTGTTGATGACGATATGGATCGTGCCGCCCGTCTTGAAGCCGCGAGTCTGCGACATCTGGAAGGTTTCCATGACCACGCCCTGACCTGCGAATGCAGCGTCACCGTGGATGGAAATTGGCAGAACCTTGTCGCCGATAGCATCGCTACGACGGTCTTGACGCGCGCGTACCGAGCCTTCAACTACCGGGGAGACGATTTCAAGGTGCGAAGGGTTGAATGCCAGCGCCAGGTGAACTTCGCCACCGGCGGTCATGACGTTCGAAGAGAAACCCTGGTGATACTTAACGTCACCCGAGCTCAAACCTTCGGTTTTCTTGCCTTCGAATTCGTCGAACAGGTCACGTGGGTTCTTGCCAAAGGTGTTGACCAGAACGTTGAGACGACCACGGTGAGCCATGCCGATAACGATTTCTTTGGTGCCGTACGAACCGCTGCGCTGAATGATTTCATCCAGCAAGGGGATCAGGCTCTCGCCACCTTCCAGACCGAAACGCTTGGTGCCCGGATACTTGGTACCCAGGTACTTCTCCAAACCTTCGGCGGCAGTCAGGCGCTCAAGCAGATGGCTTTGTACTTCACCGGAAAAATCAGGACGGCCACGTACGCTCTCAAGACGCTGCTGGAACCAGCTGCGTTGCTCGGAGTCGACGATGTGAGTGAACTCGGCGCCGATGGTGCGACAATATGTCTGCTCCAACGCGTCGCGAATTTCACGCAAAGTAGCCTCTTCCTTGCCAATTACCAGACCACCGGTACGGAAATTGGTGTCCAGGTCAGCATCGGTCAAGCCGTAGTGATTGATACCCAGATCAGCGGGCACAGGGCGTTCCCACAAGCCAAGCGGATCAAGCTTGGCAGCCTGATGTCCGCGCATGCGGTAAGCCTGAATTAAACGCAGTACCTCAACCTGTTTCTTCTCGTGCTCCGAGCTTACGCTGGAAGCCGAAACTGGCTGGGAACGGCGTTGATTTTTCGCAAGCAAAACGAAATGGTCGCGTATCGTTGAATGCGACACATCCGTAGCTGCGTTACCCTCCGCCGGCAACTTTTGAAAGTATGTGCGCCACTCCTCTGGCACAGCGTTGGGATCGTGCAGGTAAAGCTCGTAGAGCTCTTCCACATAGGCCGCGTTACCACCGGATAGGTGGGCGCTGTCCCACATGCGCTGCATCACGCTTTCTTGCATGCTTGGTCACCCTCGGTAAGGGGACACCACCGGCGTAGAAACCGCAGGGCCACCCAAACCTGTCTCAAGGTTTGGGTCAAACCACCACGGATCCCGCAGATAGTCCGGGCACCAGCCCGGATGCCCCTGCTGGTCGTCAAATTTTCCAAAAAGAATCACGGCTTTTTGGGCTGTGACTCTGGCTATAGCTGCGGCGGTGAACCATTTCAGCGCCGCAGTGTTACAGGTGTTGCATCAACGATAAATCAGGTACCGCTCTGAAGCAGCATCTGACGGATGTGACCAATTGCCTTAGTCGGGTTCAACCCTTTAGGACAAACACTCACACAGTTCATGATGCTACGGCAGCGGAACACACTGAATGGGTCGTCCAAAGCAGCCAGACGCTCTTCAGTTTTGTTGTCACGGCTGTCAGCCAGGAAACGATAAGCCTGCAGCAAAGCTGCCGGGCCCAAGAACTTGTCTGGGTTCCACCAGAACGACGGACAGCTGGTCGAGCAGCAAGCGCACAGAATGCACTCGTACAGACCATCAAGCTTTTCACGTTCTTCAGGCGACTGCTTGCGCTCGATAGCCGGCGCAGGTGTGTCGTTCTGCAGGAACGGTTGCACCTTCTCGTACTGCTTGTAGAAGATGCTCATATCGACGACGAGGTCACGAATTACTGGCAGACCCGGCAACGGGCGCACAACCAGTTTGTTGCCTTTGACCACAGCCGACAGCGGCGTGATACAGGCCAGACCGTTTTTGCCGTTGATGTTCATGCCGTCAGAGCCACAAACACCTTCACGGCAAGAACGACGGTACGAGAAACCTTCGTCTTGTTCTTTGATCAGGGCCAGCACGTCAAGAACCATGATGTCCTTGCCGCCGGTATCAACCTGAAACTCCTGCATGAACGGCGCAGCGTCCTGATCAGGGTTATAGCGATAAACGCTTACTTGCAACATATCTATCACCCTTAATAAGTACGAATCTTGGGTTCAAAGGCAGGCACTGTTTTCGGTGCAAAGTTGACGGCACGCTTGGTCACGCGCTTCTCGCCTGGGAAGTACAGGGAGTGGCACAGCCAGTTTTCGTCGTCACGATCTTCAAAGTCTTCACGCGCATGCGCACCGCGAGATTCCTTACGGACCTCGGCAGCAATCGCAGTCGCTTCAGCAACTTCAAGAAGGTTTTGCAGTTCGAGTGCCTCGATACGCGCAGTGTTAAACGCTTGGCTCTTGTCCGCGATCTTGACGTTCGCGATGCGCTCACGCAGGTCGGCCAATTGTGTGATGCCCTTCTGCATGTATTCACCCGTACGGAATACACCGAAGTAGTTCTGCATGCAGCTCTGCAGCTCTTTACGCAGCGGAGCAACATCTTCACCGGTCGTGCGCTGGTTAACGCCAGCCAGACGAGCCAGTGACTGATCGATATCAGTTTCGCTGGCGTTGCGGTATTCAACACCTTCACGCAGCGATTTTTCGAGGTGCAGGCCAGCCGCACGACCGAATACAACCAGGTCAAGCAGCGAGTTGCCGCCCAGACGGTTGGCACCGTGTACCGATACGCAAGCCACTTCACCTACAGCGAACAAGCCTTCGACGACTTTGTCGTTGCCGTTGGCATCTTGAGTGATGGCCTGGCCATGAATGTTGGTGGCAACGCCGCCCATCATATAGTGGCAAGTCGGAACAACCGGGATCGGGGTAACAGCCGGATCAACGTGAGCGAAGGTCTTCGACAGCTCAACGATGCCTGGCAGACGGCTCAGCAGGACTTCTTCGCCCAGATGATCCATCTTCAGCATTACGTGATCGCCATCAGGGCCACAGCCGTTACCGGCAATGATCTCTTTAACCATCGAACGTGCAACAACGTCACGACCAGCAAGGTCTTTGGCGTTTGGTGCATAACGCTCCATGAAACGCTCGCCATGCTTGTTGATCAGGTAACCACCTTCACCACGGCAACCTTCGGTAACCAGTACACCCGCGCCGGCAATACCGGTTGGGTGGAACTGCCACATTTCGATGTCCTGAACCGGTACACCTGCACGCAGCGCCATGCCGATACCGTCGCCGGTATTGATCAGTGCGTTGGTGGTCGAGGAGTAGATACGGCCAGCACCACCGGTCGCCAGCACTACAGCCTTGGCGCGGATGTGAACAGTCTCGCCTGTTTCCAGGCAGATGGCGATGATACCGACAACAACGCCGTCCTGGTTCTTCACCAGGTCTACGGCGTACCACTCGTTAAGGAACGAGGTGCCGGCTTTCAGGTTGCCCTGATAAAGCGTGTGCAACAGTGCGTGACCGGTACGGTCAGCAGCCGCGCAAGTACGTGCAGCCTGACCGCCTTTACCGAAGTCTTTCGACTGGCCGCCGAATGGGCGCTGGTAAATACGACCGGTTTCGGTACGCGAGAACGGCAGCCCCATGTGCTCAAGTTCAAAAACAGCTTCCGGGCCTACGGAACACATGTATTCGATAGCGTCCTGGTCACCGATATAGTCGGAACCCTTGACGGTATCGTACATGTGCCAACGCCAATCATCGTTTGGATCAGCAGAGGCGATTGCGCAGGTAATGCCACCCTGAGCCGATACAGTGTGCGAACGAGTCGGGAATACCTTGGTGACCACAGCAGTCTTGTGACCGCCCTGAGCGAGTTGCAGTGCAGCACGCATGCCTGCGCCGCCGCCACCAATAATGATGGCGTCATAAGAAAGAGTGCGAATGCTAGTCATGAATCAGATACCCCAAAGAATCTGCACGCCCCAGACGAAATACGCGAACATGGCAATGCCACACGCCGCCTGGAACAGAAAACGTACCGCTGTAGCGCATTTGCCCAACGCCATGTTGGTCAGGTAGTCAGTGGAGATTGTCCACATACCAACCCAGGCGTGCACACTCAGAGAAACCAGTGTGAGCAAACTGAAAATACGCATTGCAGTATGGGAGAACAGTCCATGCCAGCCGGCATAGTCCATACCCGGGTTTACGATGACGTAACCCAGCAAGAACAATACATAAGCCGCGAGAACGACCGCTGATACACGCTGAGCCATCCAGTCATAGAGGCCCGAACGCGAGAAATTCGTAACGTTAGTTACCATATCCATACCCCCAGAAGCAGGATCACGACCGCCGCAACGGCGATTACGATTTTTGAGCCCAATGCTCCGCCTTCCAGCGTCTCACCGATGCCCATATCCATGATGATGTGGCGCACACCGGCCACCAGGTGGTATAGCAATGCAGACAGTAGGCCCCAAATCACGAACTTGGCCAGCGGGCTGGTCAGGCATTCTTTCACTTGGGCAAAGCCCTCTTCGGAGGCCAGCGATTTGTCGAGACCGAACAGCAGAACGGCAATACCAACAAAAAGGATGACACCGGAGATACGGTGAAGAATGGACGTGTAAGCGGTGATTGGGAGCTTAATAGTCCTAAGGTCTAGGTTTACAGGTCGTTGGCTATTCACGGCTTTTTTTATCACACTGAGAGCCCTTAACTAGCAGGGCAAAGTTGTCGGGAAGTGCACTTGCAGAAACGCATCACCCAAGGAGTGACGACCACTTGGACGCAGGCTAAAGCACTAGTGGTCGGTCGCAGAGTATAGACAGTTAGGACGCTAATGACAACGCAGTAGCCTGTACCTAAGTGCTGATTAAAGTGCTTTAAAAAATGCGCTGACTGTGTACAACTATTTGCCTGCATTTGTGCTGCAAACCCTTCTCCCGTATGGGTTTACCTAAATTGACATTCCGATTTATAACACTATAGTGGTGCGGGCCCTGCGTGGGGGGCTAGCTGATGATTTCAAGCATAACTAGGAGGCCAAACATGGCTGACAAAAAAGCGCAGTTGATCATCGAGGGCGTAGCCCCCGTCGAACTGCCTATTTTAAGCGGCACCGTTGGGCCAGATGTGATTGATGTAAGGGGCTTAACAGCCACGGGCCGTTTCACATTCGACCCAGGTTTCATGTCGACCGCCTCTTGCGAGTCGCAGATCACCTACATCGATGGCGATCAGGGTATTTTGCTGCACCGCGGCTACCCGATCGAGCAACTCGCAGAGCAAGCTGACTACCTCGAGACTTGCTACCTGTTGCTCAACGGCGAATTGCCTGATGCAGCGCAAAAGGCTCAATTTGTCAGCACTATCAAGAACCACACCATGGTTCATGAGCAGTTGAAGACCTTCTTCAACGGCTTCCGCCGCGATGCCCACCCAATGGCAATCATGTGCGGTGTAGTTGGCGCCCTCTCCGCCTTCTATCACGACTCGCTGGACATCAAGAACCCGCATCACCGCGAAGTTTCGGCCATGCGCCTGATTTCGAAGATGCCAACGCTTGCAGCAATGACTTACAAGTACTCCATGGGTCAACCCATGATGTACCCGCGTAATGACCTTAATTACGCCGAGAACTTCCTGCACATGATGTTCAACACACCGTGCGAGATCAAACCGATCAGCCCGGTACTGGCCAAGGCGATGGATAAGATCTTTATCCTGCACGCTGACCACGAACAGAACGCCTCGACCTCAACAGTGCGTCTGGCTGGCTCTTCTGGCGCCAACCCGTTTGCCTGTATCGCTGCCGGTATTGCAGCGCTTTGGGGCCCGGCTCATGGCGGCGCGAACGAAGCCGTACTGAGCATG
This sequence comes from Pseudomonas marincola, assembly GCF_900682675.2. NCBI lineage: Bacteria > Pseudomonadati > Pseudomonadota > Gammaproteobacteria > Pseudomonadales > Pseudomonadaceae > Pseudomonas > Pseudomonas marincola. The sequence continues at coordinate 2,576,809 of NZ_LR215729.2, forward strand.
CTTGATGAAATCGGCGATGTTTCGAATATCGACGCCTTCATCGCCAAAGCCAAGGACAAGAACGATCCGTTCAAGCTCATGGGCTTCGGTCACCGCGTTTACAAAAACCGCGACCCGCGCGCCACTGTGATGAAGCAGACGTGCGACGAAGTACTCAAGGAGCTGGGTATCACCAATGATCCGCAGCTTGAGTTGGCTATGCGTCTCGAAGAGATCGCCCTGACCGACCCGTACTTCATCGAGCGCTCGCTGTACCCGAACGTAGACTTCTACTCGGGCATCATCCTCAAGGCAATCGGCATCCCAACCAGCATGTTCACGGTGATTTTCGCCCTGGCACGTACTGTTGGCTGGATTTCGCACTGGAAAGAAATGCTTTCGCATCCGTACAAGATTGGCCGCCCGCGTCAGCTGTACACCGGTTACGAGAAACGCGACATGCCTAAGTAAGCAATGCTTTGCGGCTTAATCGCTGCAGCACGGCTGCTTAAACTAAACGCCCGATGCCATCGCATCGGGCGTTTTTATTTGCCTCGACAAACACATTCAACTCAACTTGCGCGCTCACAGGCTAAGCGCAATGAATTTAGAAGCGCCAAGTTACGCCGCCACCCAATACATGCAACATTGCATCCGAATACTCACCTGACAACTTCTGGCCGGTACGCTCCTTGGTTTGATCAATGTCCATGTCGCCCATGTAAATCAGGGTGTAGCTCATGTGCATATCGACATCATCGGCAAGCGCGTAATTAAAGCCAGCAGCCAGGCGCCAGGCTTCATTCATTGGGTTATCAACGGTGCGATCTTCATCCTCCACGGCAGAGCTGTCGTAACCAACCCCCATGTTCAGCCGTAACTTATCGTTTACTTGTTTCTGCGCGCCGACCGACAAGTGCCAGGTGTCCTTGTATTTGCGATCCGCCAATACCGTTGTGCTGGCGCCTGTGGCGCCACCATCCACTGCAATACCCAACTTGCCGAACTCGCTCCAGTCTTGCCAACCCGCACTGCCAAGCAGAGTCCAACCGCCGTCTAACTGCTGAGAAACACTCAACAGGACTGTTTGCGGCACTTCCATGTCGATATTCAAACCGTTGGCATCAAGGCGATTGAGAGCAAGGTTCAATATTGGATTGCTGACGTTCTTGAGTTCAGGCCGGTCTTCGAACTCAAGCTTTATCTTACTGGTGTATGCCAGACCGACTTTGGTGGTTGGCGTCAGGTTATAAAGCGCACCAATGCTCATGCCCATTGCCCAGTCCGTGTCCTTGTAGCGCAACTGGCCGTCATCGGCATTATTGACGCCCAGCACGTTGTTATTGATACCCGTCTCGGACCGGTAGTAGCCGTACATGATTCTCGGCCCAATACCCACAGACAGGTCATCATTGACTCTGTAGGAGAAAGTCGGCTGGAAGGTCACGCCAACAACCGCCGATTCCTGACTGAAGTAGCGCCCTGCCCAGTCATCGTCGTAATCAAGCATCAGGCCAAACGTACCAAACATGCCGAAGCCTATGCTGGCCCGGTCGTTGATCTCGTGGCTGATAAACAAGCTGCTGCCAGGGAAATATTTAAGCGGCTGGCCACCTTCACTGCCGCTGAATGTATTGTCTGCATCACGCGAGAACCGCATATCGCCGGCAATTATCTGGGCGTTGGCGGTGAACTGCGTACCTTTCAGCTCACTGATTCCGGCGGGGTTATTCATCATCACGCTGGGGTCCGTAGCCAGTACCGCAGCACCAGCATTCGCCAGCCCTGCGCCTTCCTGGCCCGCCTCGTAGACCATGATTCCCCCAGCCCAGGCATTCCCCGCTGCGCCGAGGATTGAGAGCGCCATAAGTGACTTGCGAAGCTGCATAAGTGGTCGTCCTTCTTACTTAATTCTTTAAGGGTCAGCCCCGGCCTTCGGGCCGCAGACCAATACAGCGCACCAACGTTGGCGCGCAATTTATTACCCAGCGCAATGTCGTAACTGATTAACGAATTACAGAGTAGATTCAAAATCGCCAGCAAGCCATTGAGTCATATCAACAACCTCATCGTGCGGTGCATCCAAAACAGCTAAAATCTACTCAGCTTGGTGCTTAGCACGCCGCCCACCGATACAGAGTAATAGATGAAGATTCACCGACTTGCCCCTGCAGAAGCTGGCCGCTATCGCGCATTGATGCTTGAAGCCTATCGCGCGCACCCGCAGTCATTCACCACTACGGCAACTGAGCGCGAGCCTTTACCACTGAGCTGGTGGCAGGCGCGCGTGAGCGATGCAGAGGATGCGACAACCCAGGTCTATGGCATTTTCGATGCTCAGGGCGAGCTTCACGGCGTTGTTGGGCTTTCGCGCAAAAAACAATTGAAGACCCGGCACAAGGTCACCCTATTCGGGCTTTATGTCGTACCTCCATTTCGCAAGCAAGGTTTCGCGCGCCAGCTGGTTGAACACGCGATGACTGAAGCACGATTGATCAGCCACGCACGGCTGATACAACTCAGCGTCAGCGAAACCAACACGGCCGCTGTTGCGCTGTATCAACACTATGGATTTGAGCAATATGCCCGGGAGCCGTTTGCGATTGCACTTGAGGGTGAATATTTAACCAAACTGCACATGTGGCGCATGCTCGACTGAGCGCCGCTACAGGTCTCAAGGCGCCTCGAGCGCGCTGTAAACCAGGCGGAAACCGACATTGGCAGGCGGCTGACCACCACCGCAGCCAGTATTGCCCGGCGAGCGCAATTGCTCAGAGAGACCAACTTCGCGCTCGCCCATTGCCACCCGCCCGTTCATGCAGCCAAACACCTCCATGGGCAACCCCGGCTGCGGGTAATAGCAGGCTGCAACCCACTCCCAGACATTGCCCTTGATGTCATAGATCCCCAGCGAGTTGGCACCAAATGCTGTGACTGCACGGGTTTTGCGCTCTACCGGCAAGGCGGTCAGATCATAATCTGCCGCCCACGCCATACGGGGGTCAGTAAAAAGCGGTTTGCGTTTCGTCGCCGCCTGCTCTGCCGCCAACACCAGCCATTCCTCTTTGGTCGGTACGCGCAGCGGCAGACCTTGACGCGCTGCAGACCACCGAATGAACACCCTTACATCCGCCCAACTCATATTGACCATCGGGCTGGAACCTCTCTGCCCTTCTGACAGCAAGGGGCAAACCTGCGCTTGCTCGCAGATCCGCCACTGATCCACAGTCACCTCAGTGGCGCCGACCATCAACGTTTCACCCGATGGTTGCTGCACAGCAATGAACGGCGGCAGTTCACCAACACTGCCGCCCTCCTCACCTTTGGACATATACAGGTTTCCAGCCAGCAACAGCGCCAAAACCAGCATCAGGCCCCAGCAGATCACCAGGGCCAGTTTTTGGTCGTCAAGCAGGCGCCGCAAACTATCAGGGTTGCCTTTACTCACTCACAGGACCCTGACTGACCTTTTTCAGCAGATCATCGTCCCACTTACCCTTCACAACCACGTGCGCCGCCGCGCCAAACTCAACAGCCTCGATCAAATTGTGATTCAGGTAGGCATAAACGCCAGGCTGCTTGAAGCGATAGAGCATCGCGCCAACCGACCCTCCGCGCACAAACCAGGTTTGCACGTCCTTCAACGGCGGCGAAGCGAACGAGCCCGTTTCCCAGACATAATCACCATGGCCGCCGATCAGGTGCGGGCGCGTGTCCCGATTAGCCTGCATGTGCAGAAACAGCACGTTTTCCCCGACATTGGCCGTCATTGCGCCCTTGCCTGTCAGCGCGCCAACCCGGCCATTGAACACCACGTGAGTTGGCGTCAGCGTACGCATCGACTTGATCCAGTCAGTTAAATCCTCGCCCGGACGTGAATACTGCTTGTAGTCACCCTTGTCGTCGCGCGGCACATAAAAATCGTTCTCGCCGATGTAAAACGCCTTGTCGTAAACCAGCGGCTGGCCCTTGTCGTCTGTGAGACCTTCACGCGGCAGTACCAGAATCATCCCGGTCATGCCGTGCGTCACGTGATAGGGCGTCATCGAACCTTCTGGCGCGCAGTGATAAAGGAAGCTGCCAGACTTGGTAGCCTTGAAGCGAATGGTCACCTGATTGCCGGGGCTGATCGTGGTGATCGCAGCGCCGCCCAGAGCGCCGGTTACCGCATGCAGGTCGATGTTGTGCACCAGCAAGTTGGTCGACGGGTTTTTCAGGGTCAACTCAACGTAATCACCCTGATGCACCACCATCGCCGGCGCCGGAATTGAGCCGTTGTAGGTCAGCGCCCATATTTCGGTGCCATCGCCATCTAGTACCCACTGCTTCTCTTCGACAGTGAGCTCAATCTCAACCACCTTCGGCTCGCCCGTGGCCTTCTGGCTATGCATTGGCAGCATCGGCGGTGCGACCAACTTTTGGCGAATATGCTGGAGTTTGTCTACGGGGTCGGGACGGGCATCATGGTTAGGCATCAACTTGGCGTCGAAAGGCGTCTCGCCATGCGACATCAAAACTCCGTCGTCTTTGGCATCCGCCTCCGTTTGCGTGGCCAGATAGGCGATCACATCTTCACGGCGTTGCTTGTCCGGAAAGGTCACGGGCATGTTCGAGGCAGCGTTGTTATCACCCAGATAACTCTTGAGGAAAATGCTAGGGTCATCGAGCCACTCAAATAACAGGTCCGGTGTCCAGACCAGACCCTTCTCGCCCGCTTTGCTCAAATCGCCGCTGTAGCTATAGCCGGGGTAGCTGCCGGCCTTGCGCCCGACGATGTTGTTAAGCACCGGTCCAAACGCATTCTGCGCACCCTCGCCTGCCTGATGACACGCCGAGCATTCTTTGAACACGCGCTTGCCGTTTTCTACATCTGCGCCATGACTGCTCCCGGCGCAAACCATACCGGCTACCACCAAAACTGCAGCCAGGCGGCTGGAGACATTACTTTTTTTATAAAACATAGATTCAACCTTCCCTGGATCGCCATCTGACGCTAATAGGTCATGCCTTCCCTGCATGAGTCCTGCAGAGCTGAGTTTAGCGACCTGACACAGGCGCGCAGCCAGACCAACGATCAGTGAACGCCGCGCTCGGAAATCATTCATCACACTGTGTTGGCCATCCAACCGGGCATCAGCCACAGTGACAACGCGTAAGGAAACGCCGCCCTTGTCTCTCGTCGAATCAGCAAAGGAACTTGCGATGACACTAATGGACCCCCGCGCCAACGAATTGGCGACCGCCAAGCTGTATAGCGCTACCGTAATCGGCCATACCAGCGCGACAACCGCGCGTATCTGGGCACGTCTTTACCAGCCAGGGAAATGGACATTGGTGCTATCGACGGCACCTTTCACCGGTGACCTGACCCGGCTCAATGAGCAGACCATCCGCGGCTTTCTCAAGGCATCAGCGATCAAGCCTGCGTTTATCGGCGGGCATGACTTCGATTATTCAAGCAACCTCACTCACACCTTCGATGTGGACGGGCTCGAGCCATTCACGCGCTATTACTACGCATTGATGTGCGAAGACAAAAGCATCAGCCGTCGCACTGAGCTGGGTTACAGCCTTGATCGCTATTTCCGCACTCAAGCCGAGAGTGCCCGCGAACTGGTGTTCGGTTTTTACAGCTGCCACGACCCCATCAATGCCGATAACAGCGTCGGTGCCTGGCCGCATATGCTCGAACAGTTGTGTACCCACAGCGCCGACTTTGTCATCGGCGGCGGTGATCAGGTGTATGTCGATACCAATGCCAAGCAGGACTTCCCGGATATCTGGGTCTGGCTGAAAGACAATAAGGTTGAGCTGCTGCAGACCTACCGCAAGGGCCGTGGTTATGACAAAGAAGGCATCTATCAATACCTGCTCAACCTCTACCGCTGGTTCTATCGGGTTTACTGGCAAGTCGCGCCACTGCAAGCGGTGTACCGGCAATTCCCGCAATACATGATGTGGGACGATCACGAAATCATCGATGGCTGGGGTTCATACACCGAAAAGGAAAGGCTCCACCGTCTCTCACGGTTATTCAAGGCGGATGACAAAAAGGTCGATGGCATGCTCATTGACCTGATGTGGCGCGCAGCGTGCCGGGCCTATTACGAATTTGAGCACAGCCACAACCCTCCCACCCCTTACGATGAGCAGAACCCGGACAATTGTCAGTGGGATTACTCATTCAGCCAGGGGCCCGCCGCGTTCTACGTGCTGGACATGCGCGGCCAGCACGATGTGGAGAAAGACCCCAAGCAAGACCCGTTCAAGATTCTCGGCCGTGCGCAAATGGACCGCTTCCTTCAATGGTTACCCGACCAGGCCGAAAATCCCGCGTGCAAAGTTCTGTTTGTGGTTTCACCCGTTCCGATGCTGCATTGGGTCGATGCGCTGGTGAACTATGCTGATCTCGGCAGCATCAAGGACGACTTGATGGATGAGTGGGATCACGACTCTAACTGGGCCGAGCGCGCGGTGATTCTCAATAACGTATTCGCCCAACTGGACAAGCACGGCAAGCTGCTGGTTTTTCTCAGCGGTGATGTGCATTGCGCCTCGGTTTATCAGCTGACTCACAACAAATACCTCAAGGCACGCGTCTACCAGCTAACCTCCAGCGCAATCTCACGCAAGCCTGCGCCAGCGGCCAGCCTTATCGGCATCAGCTCTGGTGGCGCACTGAAAGGTTGCAAAGGCATTGTCAGCGAGCGCTTGTTCGCCCTCACCGGCCACAAGAACTTTTCGCTGCTGCATGTCTTCGAAGATGCCAGCGGCACCCTGCAAACCGAGGCGCAGATCTGCTGGCCCGGCGAAAACGCGGGCGAAACCATCAGCAAACGTATCCGTTTCAAGTAACCCGCACCGGGAGGCGTCAGGACATCGTGCAGATCATTGAAGATTTCCCACAACTAGAAGCGATATTGGCTGACTGGAAAAACACCATCGGCAAGGATTACAACGGTTACCGCCATCACCTCTACCGCATGATCAACATCTGCTTCGCCCTGCATCCCTGCGATGAGGAGCAGCAACGCAAGGTATTCATCGCCGCCGCGTTCCATGATATCGGCATATGGACCGATCACACCGTCGACTACATTCCACCGTCAATCCCGCCGGCATTGCATTACCTGCAAGAGCATGGGCTGCAAGCGTGGGCTGAGGAAATCAGCCTGATGATCAGGGAGCACCATAAAGTGCGCGCCTACACCGATCCGAGCTACCCGTTGGTGGAGCAGTTTCGACAGGCTGATCTGGTCGATTTCTCACTCGGTGCGGTGCGCTTTGGGCTTGATAAACACTTTATCAGCGAATTGAAACGACGCTTCCCCAACGCGGGCTTTCACAAGAACTTGGCGCAACTGGGCGGCAAATGGTTCCTCAAGCACCCGCTCAATCCGCTGCCGATGATGAAGTGGTAGCGGCTGTTTCGCCGCACTCAGCCGAGTGCGGTATCTAGGAACATCATCACTGCAAAGCCGCCCATCAAGCCAAGCGTTGCTGAGGTCTGATGACCGTTGCGGTGGGTTTCCGGGATGATTTCGTGAGATACGACAAATATCATGGCGCCAGCCGCCAGCCCCAGACTCATCGGATAAGCCAGCGCATAGCCGCTGGAAATGCCCACCCCGACCAGCGCCCCCAATGGCTCCATCAAGCCGCTGGCAGCGGCAATCAGCGCCGCCGCCAACGCCGACAAGCCCGTGGTGCGCAGGGCCAGTGCTACCGCCAACCCTTCGGGAATGTCCTGAATCGAGATCGCGCTCGCCAGGGGAATACCTACACCCAAATCACCGCCGGAAAAACCAACGCCGATCGCCATGCCTTCCGGCAGGTTGTGCAAGGTAATCGCAAACACAAACAACCACACGCGATTGATACGCTCGCAGTCCGGGCCACAGGGGCCGGTACTCTCATGTTCGTGCGGGGTGAAACGATCCAGCCCGAGCATCAATACCGCACCCAGCGCAAGCCCCACGACTACCGTGCCGGCGGCGCCAAAGCTGCTGCCGGTAATCGCTTTGGCCGCATCAAGGCCCGGAAGAATCAGCGAGAACGAACTGGCCGCGAGCATCATGCCCGCGGCAAAACCAAGCATGGTGTCTTGGGTGCGGCTGCTGATAGTGCCGAGCCCGATGGCCAGCAACGCGCCAAATGCAGTCGCTGCAAATCCGGCGCCGCCACCGTACATGGCATAGCGCAGACGCTCACTGATACCGCCGTCGAACGCATTAACGATACTTCCAGCCAACAACCAGACAATCGCCAACAACGCCACTGCAAGCCCGGCGGTTATCCACGGATTGGCCTGCGCCTGCGCCACCCATGCGGCTCTGAAATTGGCGTATTGCTGCTGTGTGCTTTCCATATGGCTCACTCGACGGTCAATGGCATTACTATTAACCGACTGATTATATGGATCAAGCCAACACTGCCTATCGCCTTGATAGGCAGGTGCTGATCCGCTGAACACAAGGGAGTGGCAATGGCCAAACATACTGCGCAAATCGAATGGCACTGCGGCGATCAGCCGTTTCTGAGTAATCAATACAGCCGTGCGCATACCTGGACGTTTGATGGCGGGCTGAGCATGCCGGCTTCATCGTCTCCGCACGTGGTACCGCTGCCTTGGTCGGATGCCAGCGCTGTTGACCCGGAAGAGGCGTTCGTCGCTGCCCTTTCCAGTTGCCACATGCTTTGGTTTCTGTCCGTTGCGCTGGAGAACGGCTTCGCGGTGGCCAGCTACAAGGATCAGGCCGAGGGCATGATGGGCAAAAATGAGCAGGGGCGTCTTGCCGTGACCCGCGTAACCCTGCGCCCGCATGTGCAATTCAGCGGACCCAATCACCCTGACTCAACCGAGCTTGAAGCCATGCATCACCAGGCCCATGAAAAATGCTTCATTGCCAACTCGGTCACTACCGCCATTACCTGTGAGCCGAGCATGAGCTGAGTAAGCACCGATCCGCCAAGCGCAAACTTTCAGCCATACTGATGATTGGTTGAGTAAGCAGCTGCAAGCCGGTTTACGGATTCAGGAGGTGCACATGGATGATGAAGAGCAACGCCCGCTGACACTCTGGGAAATGCTGCAGAGCATTATCGCCGCCGCATTTGGAGTGCAGAGCGGCAAGAACCGGTCGCGCGACTTCTCACGCGGCAAGCCCAGTCACTTCATTATTCTGGGCCTGCTGGTCACCTTCGTATTTGTATTGGTGCTTTATGCGCTGGTGCGCACGGTGCTGTATTTCGCCGGGGTATAAACCACCTTGCAGGCGGGCATTCGCAATGCAGGCAATAAAAAGCCGGAGCAGTCTGCTGTCTCCGGCTTTTTGTTTTCCCTGAATTTACTGGTGGCTGACCCAGTAAACGGCAGTCAGGACGGCAATAACGATCAAGGCAAAAATCGCCGTGGCGTCTACCGCGCTGTCGTTGTTCTCATGCTCAGTATGATCGGACATTGGCATACCCCCTGTTATTTTGATTGTCTGCGCCACACATCGAAAAATAAGGCTATGTACGCCCGCCAACTCGGCAAGCTACTAGCATTTAAGACCAGACAAGGCGCTTCTACCACCGCGAAGGTTATGTTTTAGCGCGCTCTTAGCACATTAAGTTCTGTTGATATGCTTAAACTTCACTTTTGCGCATAACCCTTAGCTGGTATCTTGCCTGCGCTCTCGCTTGAGGCGCGGCCGTGCGCGCAGATTTGCTGTAAGCAGCCTGATAACAGGACCTTTCATGTACGTATATGACCAGTACGATCAAAACATCGTCGATGACCGCGTAAAGCAGTTTCGTGATCAAACTCGCCGTTATCTCGCAGGAGAACTCGGTGAAGCAGAATTTCGCCCTTTGCGCTTGCAAAACGGCCTCTACATCCAGCGTTTCGCGCCCATGCTGCGCATCGCTGTGCCTTATGGCCTGATGTCATCCACACAAGTGCGGATGCTGGCCAAGATTGCCCGCGACTATGACAAGGGCTACGCCCACATCAGTACGCGCCAGAACGTCCAGTTCAACTGGCCGGACCTGGAAAACGTGCCGCAGATTCTGGCCGAGCTGGCAACCGTGCAAATGCACGCGATCCAGACCAGCGGCAACTGCATCCGTAACACCACCACCGACCAGTTCGCCGGTGTTGCCAAAGATGAAGTCGTTGACCCGCGTCCGTGGTGCGAAATCATCCGTCAGTGGTCGACCTTCCACCCGGAATTCTCGCACCTGCCGCGTAAGTTCAAGATTGCCGTGAATGGCGCTGTCAGCGACCGCGCGGCCATCGAAGTCCACGACATTGGCCTTGAAGCCGTGAAGAACGCAGCCGGAGAGCTGGGCTTTCGCGTGTCGGTCGGTGGTGGCCTTGGCCGTACGCCCGTGGTTGGCAGCTTCATCAATGAATTCTTGCCGTGGCAGCACCTGATTACTTATCTCGATGCGATCCTGCGCGTTTATAACCGCTATGGCCGCCGTGACAACAAGTACAAGGCGCGCATCAAGATTCTGGTCAAGGCACTCACTCCAGAGGTTTTCTCTGAGCGTGTAAATGCCGAATGGGCCCACCTCAAAGACGGCCCGAGCACACTGACCGAAGCGGAAGTTCAGCGCGTAGCCGCTCACTTCACCGATCCGGCCTACCGTGAGCTGAATGATTTCAGCGGCGAGCTTGCCGAACTGGATGCGCAGCACCCGGGCTTTGCCCGCTGGCGTCAGCGCAACACTTTCGCGCACAAGAAGCCCGGCTATGTGGCCGTCACTTTGTCGCTCAAGCCTACCGGTGTAGCGCCTGGGGACGTGACCGACAAGCAGCTGGATGTGATTGCCGATCTGGCCGACCGCTACAGCTTCAATGAAGTGCGCAACAGCCATAACCAGAACATCATTCTGGCGGACGTTGAACAAAGCCGTCTGTTCGAATTGTGGGGCGAGCTGCGCGATAACGGCTTTGCAACGCCGAACATCGGCCTGCTGACCGACATCATCTGCTGCCCGGGTGGCGACTTCTGCTCGCTGGCCAACGCCAAGTCGTTGCCGATTGCCGAAGCCATCCAGCGTCGCTTCGATGACCTCGATTACCTGTTTGATATCGGCAACCTCGATCTCAACATTTCCGGCTGCATGAACGCCTGTGGTCACCACCACGTTGGCCACATCGGCATCCTCGGCGTCGACAAGAAAGGTCAGGAGTTCTATCAGGTTTCACTCGGCGGCAGCGCCGGTCGTGACGCCAGCCTGGCGCAGATTCTCGGCCCATCGTTTGCCCAGGAAGACATGGCCGACGTGATCGAAAAGATCATCAACGTCTATGTCGAGCAACGGAACGAAGAAGAAAGCTTCCTCGACACCTATCGCCGTATTGGTGTCGACCTCTTCAAGGAGCGCGTTTATGCAGCGAATAATTAAGAACGGCCAGCTGATTGATGAAACCTGGCATCTGCTGCCAAAAGACGCCGCGTTCGACAGCCTGCCAAACTGTGACGACATCATCGTGCCGCTGGGCCTTTGGGTGGATCACGGCCCGGCACTGAAAGCACGCGATGGCGGCTTGGGTGTGTGGCTGGATGCCGGCGATGAGATCGAAGAAATCGCCGATCAGCTGGACAACTTTCAGGTTATTGCCCTGAACTTCCCGGCTTTTACCGATGGCCGTCACTCCTCCACCGCCTACCTGCTGCGTCAGCGTTATGGCTACAAGGGTGAAGTACGGGCGATTGGCGATGTGCTGCGCGACCAGTTGTTCGCCATGCAGCGCTGCGGCTTTGATGCCTTCGCACTGCGTGAGGATCAGGACGCCGAAAGCGCCCTGCAAGCCTTCAGCGAGTTCTCCGAGGTGTATCAGGCCAGTAGCGACCAGACGTTGCCACTGTTCCGCCGCCGCGGTTAAGCAATACCCGAAGCAACAAAAAGCCCCGCAACTTGCGGGGCTTTTTGCATTCCAGATTCGGCCAGCAAACGCCAGATTAATCGAGGTTGACCAGAACCCGGCCAACCATGTTGCCGGCCAGGATTTTGCCCAGCGCTTCGGGCAATTGTTCAAGCTGCAATTCAGTCACCAGGCTTTCAAGGGAATCGAGCTTCCACTGCAAGGAAAGCTTGTCCCACATTGAAGCCTTGACCACCAATGGCAATTCCACCGAATCAACGCCCAGCAAATTGACCCCACGCAAGATGAACGGCAGCACGCTGGCCTTGAACTCGATACCGGCGGTCAGGCCGCAACAGGCCACACTGGCGCCATAGCGCAAAGACTTGACCACGTTAAACAGGATATCCCCGCCCACGGTATCAACCGCGCCTGCCCACTGCTCTTTGAGCATCGGTTTCTCGACGCCTTCGGCAAGCACGTTGCGCAAGGTCACCTCGTTGGCGCCCAACGCCTTGAGAAAATCCGACTGCCAGGCTTTGCCTGTCGAGGCTGTCACGCTGTAACCCAGCTTGGTCAGCAAGGCCACCGCGATTGTACCGACGCCACCGGTAGCGCCGGTGACCAGAATCGGCCCCGCGTCCGGCGTGATGCCGGCCTGTTCTAGCTTGTCGATACACAGCGCCGCCGTTAAACCGGCAGTGCCGAGCACCATCGCCTCACGCATGCTCAGGCCTTCAGGGCGCTTCAACGCCCAGCCAGCGGGAATGCGAATGTACTGGCCAAGACCGCCGGCGGTATTCATGCCGAGGTCGTAACCGGTGACGATCACCTCATCACCCGCGCGAAACTCCGCCACACTGGATTTCTCGACAATCCCGGCCGCATCAATACCTGGCGTATGCGGGAACTTGCGGGTCACCCCACGGTTACCTGAAGCGGACAGCGCATCTTTGAAGTTCAACGATGAGTACTTAACCCGAATCAGCAATTCGCCTTCGGGCAGCTCGCTAATATCACGCATAACCACTGTCTGCTCGAACTCGCCAGACGCCGCTTCACGCACTTGCAATGCTTTGAATTGACTCATTGTGCTTCCTGTTCGCTTGTTGTCGAAAACTTACCAGAAACGTTGTTGGGTGAGACGCCCGATCCAGGTCAGGGCGAAACGATCAAGCGCCACACTGGCAGCCAACCCTACACGCTCCTGCAATGACTTACGGGTGGCAAAGTGCAGGTGATACAAATCATGGCTGGCCAAATGTTCGGCAAGGTATTGATCACTGGTTTTCAGCTCGTCGACCAGCAGCTTCTCTTGTGCCGCGAGCCCCAGCCAGACTTCACCCGTGGCAATTGCATCGATATCGAGTTGCGGGCGATAGCGCGCCACAAAACCTTTGAACAACTCATGGGTTTGCTCAAGGTCTTCCTGAAATTTCTCGCGACCCTTTTCAGTATTCTCACCAAACACGGTCAGGGTTCGTTTGTATTCACCGGCGGTGAGCACTTCAAAGTCGATATCATTCTTCTTCAGCAAGCGATGAATGTTAGGCAACTGCGCCACCACACCAATCGAGCCGAGAATCGCAAACGGGGCGCTGATGATCTTCTCGCCAATGCAGGCCATCATGTAACCGCCGCTGGCCGCCACTTTGTCGACACAAACAGTCAGCGGCACGCCGGCCTCACGCACGCGCGCCAGCTGCGATGAAGCCAGGCCATAGCTATGCACCATGCCTCCGCCGCTTTCCAGGCGCAGCACCACTTCATCCTGCGGCGTCGCCATGCTCAGCAACGCGGTAATTTCATGGCGCAGATTGTCGGTCGCCGAGGCTTTGATATCGCCATCGAAATCCAGCACGAACAGGCGCGGTTTCTCCGAGCCGTGTTTTTTCTCGTGCTTGGCGGCTTTCTCTTCGGCCTTGTGTTTGAGCTTCAATTGCGCCTTGCCGAGCGTTGCCTGCTCCAGGCCGTGGCGCAGTTGCTGATAAAAGTCGTTAAGTTTATCGACCTGCAGCTCGCCGGTTTTACGGCGTCCTTTACTGCGCAGCGCTACCATCAGGATCAGCACAATGGCAATGGCCACAACCACCGTTGCGGTCTTGGCCAGAAAGCCCAGGTAATCTGTAAAAAACTCCACTCACATCCCCTTCTCGATACACCGTTTGCTCCGCGCCAGGCGGCTCCATTCGCCCAAGCATACCGACGCCAACCGCAACCGGCCAGCAGTGCTGCGCAACCATGAATGATTAATCATTTCAGTTGCTGAATCACTCGCCCGAGCGTTTCGTTTGGCGCAAGATCAATTGCGCCAACGCGGTTTTTCAAGCGCTTTATGGCGAACGCGGCAGGGTTAAAATGGGAAATTCAAACAAGCGTATGTTTTTTCGTTGACACAACGCCACTGGAGCCCATAACCTCGCCAAACTTTCAACGTACCGGAGCAATAACGGACGTGGGTAGCATTTATCTGATTCGACATGGCCAAGCCTCATTCGGCGCCGACAATTACGACAAATTGTCTGATATTGGCATTCGTCAGGCAGAAGTGGTTGGCGAGTATCTGGCGCAACTCGGGGTCACACTGGACCGCTGCATAAGCGGCGACCTGCAACGCCAGCAACACACGGCCACCTCCGCCCTGAGCAAATTGCACAGCGCCGGGATAGCCGTGCCGGATCATGAGATAAATGCAGCCTTCAATGAATTTGATGCGGATGCTGTAGTACGCGCTCTGCTACCCGGCATTCTTCAGGATGAACCTGAAGCGCTGGATATCATGCGCAACGCAGCCCAGCACCGCGCCGAGTTTCAGCGCCTGTTTTCGCTGCTGATCATGCGCTGGGTGTCGGGCGAGTACGACATAGCGGGCCTGCAGAGCTGGAGCGCCTTCGTCGAGCAAGTGCAAGGGGGTCTGCAAGGGCTGCTAGACTCGGCGCAGAGCAAACAGAATATTGCAGTGTTTACCTCGGGCGGCACCATCACCGCCCTGCTTCACCTGATTACCGGGCTGCCTGTAGCGGCGGCCTTCGAGTTGAACTGGCAAATTGTAAATACATCATTGAGTTGTCTTAAGTTTCGCGGCAACTCGGTGCAACTGGCTTCCTTCAATAGTCACGCACATCTGCAATTATTGAAGGCGCCACAGCTCATCACCTATCGCTGAGCATTGGCCCAATGCACCACTAAAAGGTGCAAAACCTGAAAAAAAGGAAGAAACCATGAGCGTTGCAGACATCATCAATACCATGCAATCCAAGTTCAACTCCTCTGCAGCAGCAGGCCTGGACCTGGTGTTCCAGTTCAACATCGAAGATGGCGAGAACTACTCCCTGATCGTCAAAGACGGCACCTGTGAAGTTCAGCAAGGTGAAAACCCGAACGCTAACGTAACGCTGATCATGGACAAAGAAACCCTGAAAGGCATCACCAGCGGCGAGACCGACGGTATGCAGGCATTCATGTCCGGCAAACTGCGCGCTGAAGGCGACATGATGCTGGCGATGAAGCTGAGCGAACTGTTCCCAGTTTAAGCAGCTGAAACGGACGCTTTATGCGCTCGGCAGTGTAAAAAACCGGAGTCCTGGACTCCGGTTTTTTTTCGCCTGGCCGGCGCCGATTTCGATTAATCAGGCAGCTTGATTGAGGTGCAACACTCACGCCTATAACAGCATGTAGTGCTTGCTGGCACCCAAGGGTCGCATTAGATTAGCCAATAATATTGGGCCACCATTATAAGCAGAAGGGATAACCATGGCGCTCACTGATCAGTCCACGCGTATACGCGATGGCGAAGAACTCGACGCAGCTGTCATTGACCAGTACCTCAAGAGCCATATTTCCGGGCTCAGCGGCACGCCCAAAATCAGCCAGTTTCCGGGCGGCGCTTCCAACCTGACCTACCTCCTTGAATACGCCGAGAAAGAATTCGTCCTGCGGCGTCCGCCATTCGGTCACAAGGCCAAGTCCGCGCATGACATGGGCCGCGAATTTCGCATTCTCAATCAGCTCAACGACGGTTTCCCCTACTGCCCAAAGGCTTATGTGCACTGCACCGATGAGTCGGTAATCGGCGCCGAGTTTTATGTCATGGAGCGTGTCAACGGGATCATCCTGCGCTCGGAAATCCCCGCTGAGCTGAACCTCGACGCCGGCAAAACGCGCAAGCTGTGCGAAAGCTTTATCGACAAGATGGTCGAACTGCATAACGTCGATTATGAGGCTTGCGGCCTCGGTGATCTGGGCAAGCCTGAAGGCTATGTCAGCCGCCAGATCAATGGCTGGGCGGATCGCTACGAGAAAGCGCTGACGCCCGATGCGCCGCATTGGGAGCCGGTTAAGGCCTGGCTGCGCGAGAAGATGCCAGCAGACCACCCCAAGCCCGCCATTGTGCACAATGACTATCGCTTCGATAACGTGATTCTCGATCCGCAGAACCCGATGAACATCATCGGCGTGCTCGACTGGGAACTGACCACCATCGGCGACCCGCTAATGGACCTGGGCAATACGCTCGCCTATTGGGTCGAAGCGGATGATCCGGCGCCCGTGCAAATGACCCGCCGCCAGCCAAGCAACGCGCCGGGCATGCTTTCGCGCAAGGAATTCGCCGAGTATTACGCCCAGCGTGCCGGCATTGAAATCAGCAACATCGACTTCTACTACACCTACGGTCTGTTCCGCCTGGCGGGCATCGTGCAGCAGATCTACTACCGCTTTTATCACGGCCAAACTCAGGACAAACGCTTCGCGCAGTTCATTCACATGAACAAACTGCTCGAGCAAATGAGCCTGCAAGTCATTAACAAATCTCAGCTCTAAGCTGGCTTAGTTTCAGGGGATACGCATGTCCAAGACTCAACTGTTTGACCTCGACGGCAAGATTGCATTTGTTTCCGGCGCCAGCCGTGGCATCGGCGAAGCCATCGCCCGCCTGCTCGCTGAACAAGGCGCGCACGTGATTGTTTCGAGCCGCAAAATCGAAGGCTGCCAGGCAGTCGCTGATGCGATCATCGCCGACGGCGGCAAAGCCACAGCCATCGCCTGCCACATTGGCGAGATGGAACAAATCTCCAGCGTTTTTGCGCAAATCCGCGAGCAGTTCGGCCGTCTCGACATTCTGGTCAACAACGCCGCCACCAACCCGCAATTCTGCAACGTGCTCGACACCGACCTCGGCGCCTTCCAGAAAACCGTTGATGTGAATATCCGTGGCTACTACTTCATGTCGATTGAAGGCGGCAAACTGATGAAGCAGAACGGCGGCAGCATCATCAACGTGGCCTCGATCAACGGCGTTTCGCCCGGCGAGTTTCAGGGCATCTACTCGGTGACCAAAGCGGCCGTTATCAGCATGACCAAAGTGTTTGCCAAGGAATGCGCGCAGTTCGGCATCCGCTGCAACGCCCTGCTGCCAGGCCTGACCGACACCAAGTTTGCGTCTGCGCTGACCAAGAACGACGCCATCCTGAATATTGCCCTGCAGCGTATTCCGCTGAAGCGCGTGGCCGATCCAAGCGAAATGGCCGGCACCGTGCTGTATCTCGCAAGCGACGCTTCGAGCTACACCACAGGCGTTGCGCTGAACGTAGACGGCGGCTTCCTGTCCTGATACCAAGCGGCAACAACGCTACAAAAAAAGGGACCTTCGGGTCCCTTTTTGATTGGCCAAGAAATTGTTTATTGCCAGTTGCGCAGCGCGCGCTCCGCAGTCGGATTGATCGGCTGCGCCAACAGGCCGGTCGGCGTTAACGCAACAGAGTATTGCGCGCCGTCAGCGATTGGCAGAAAGTCCACCCGGACTGCCTGCGCGTCAAATACCAGCAGGTCGTGCTGGCCCAGACGCAACCAACGCCACAGGTCTATGCCGTACAAGCTATGGCCAAGCGCAACTTGTTGGTGCCGCGCACGTTGCTGCTGCTCGATAGCCAGAAAACGTCCGGAGAGTTTTTCCAGGCGATAACCTGGCTCCATACCAATCAGCTCGGCAAGGCTTTTCCATTTGAACAAGCGTGCATCCAGCTGCCACAGATCACCTTCGAGAGTCACCGTGCGCTGGCGATCGTGCTCGACGATGGTCACTTCATAGGCATCTTCCTGCGCCTTGAAGCTCAGCGTTGCCAGTGGCTGCTCTGCCGGAATAGTCGCGTAACTGAGCAGGTCATAGGCCACCAGCCCGAGGACTGCGGCGAACCCTGCAAATACCAGCCCGCACATCCCGCGCAGCCAGGCGAGAAACCAGTGGCCGCCAAACAGAATACGCAGCGCTATCAAGGTGATAATCAGCGCCAGCAGGCCGGTAGCCAAAGCCAAACCGTTGTATTGCATTAACCACATCCCTTAAGCAGCAAAATACTGGCATTATGCGCAGCTTCATTCCCCGGGCGCCGTGATCTGACTGCGCCACAGACACTGGTGTTGCTGACGTATGCTACTGCCTTTTGATCTCGCGGTTGAACCTACCACTCTGCTAATTCTTGCGCTGGTAGCGTTTTTTGCAGGCTTTATTGATGCAATTGCTGGCGGCGGCGGCTTGCTTACCATTCCGGCATTACTCACCGCAGGCCTGCCGCCCCATTTGGTCCTGGGCACTAACAAACTCAGCTCGACATTTGGTGCAGCGATTGCCAGTTTCACCTTTTACCGGCGCAATCTGTTTCATCCACGGCAATGGCGCAATGCGCTGATCGGCACCGCCGTCGGCGCGCTGGTTGGCGCAGCAGTGGCGCAATGGCTGCCGGCCCATCTGCTCAATCAAATGCTGCCAGTGGTGGTATTCGGCTGCGGTTTGTATCTGTTGTTTGGCCGCACGCCAGAGACGCACAGCGCGCCGGACGTGATCATTCCCAAGCGTCGGCAATGGCCGCAAAGCCTCAGCCTGGGCTTTTACGACGGAGTCGCTGGCCCCGGCACAGGTGCATTCTGGACAGTCTCGACCCTGCTGCTTTATCCGCTCGATCTGGTACGCGCCAGCGGCGTGGCGCGCAGCATGAACTTCGTCAGCAATATCTGCGCCCTGGCGATCTTTATCGCCAGCGGTCAAGTCGCCTGGGTTCTGGGGATTTGCATGGGCTTATCGTTGATGTGCGGTGCCTTCATTGGCGCGCGCACCGCGATCAAGGGCGGCTCCAAGTTCATCCGCCCGGTGTTCATTATGGTGGTGCTGGCGCTGACCGTGCGCCTAGCCTGGCAACACTGGTTCGGGCAGGCCTAAACGGCGCGCGACGTATACGTCGATCAGGAAACGGGCGATTGAACGGCTGGCGGGAAGCGGCGGCAGATCATGCACACTGAACCACTGTGCATCTTCGATCTCATCTTCCTGCATGACGATATCACCAGAGGCGAACTCGGCATGAAAGCCCAGCATCAGCGAGTGTGGGAACGGCCAACCCTGGCTGCCGAGATACTGCAGGTTGTGAACCCGCACGCCGACCTCTTCCAGCACTTCACGGTGCACGCACTGCTCGACCGACTCGCCGGCTTCAACAAAGCCTGCCAGCGTGCTGTACATGCCCGTAACGAAGCGCTTTGAGCGTGCCAGCAGAATCTCATCGCCACGCGTAACCAGCACAATCATGCTCGGCGACAAGCGCGGATAATGATGTACAGCGCAACGCTCACAATGCATCGCACGTTCACCCGCAACCTGCTGCATCGGATTGCCGCAACTGCCGCAGAAACGGTTGTGCGCCGCCCAGACGGCAATCTGCGCGGCGTAGCCGAGCAACGCGAAGGTGTCGGCGTCGCCCTGCATCATCCACTGGCGCAGACTCTGCCACTGACAGCCCGGCAACTCGACTGGCCGATCAACCTGCAACAGGTAAACCGCATCGCCTTTGAAATGACCAATCCCGTGCTCAGTTTCGAGTAACGGCAAGTCCTGCTTTTTCAGCCACTCACGCGCAAATAGCACGCCATTGGCATCGCCAAGGAAGTGCTGTTCACAATGCAGCAGACACCAGCCACCCGGCTCTGTTGTGTCGAGTAGAGAGGGTTTCCAACTCATTACGCGGCTACCTGTACACCCAATGCCCGAATACTTTCACTGGCCATGTCGAGCACGCTCGTACCATCACTGTTCTGTGCCGACTGTTCAGTCTCCAGATAGTATTCCAGACTTGCCAGCGCATCGGCCAGTGATTCGAGGGTTTGCTCGCTGGGAATCTGGCTGATGTCGAGCATTTGTTCCTGAATATAATCAGCGCAAGCGCCAACCAACGCGGCTGCCCGCTCCTGCCCGAGAAACCACAAACCGCCGCGAACCGCCTGCAAGCTGAAAGGCACATTGGCCAGATGGCTGCGCTCGCCATTCGATTCGAGGTAAGCCGTGACCGAGCGTTTGGTCAGGGCAATGCTTGTTTTCGCCTCATCGATCACCACAATTCGCGCTTCATTGAGTTGCAACAACGCGAACATGTCCACTTCTGACACCTCGGCAGCAGGTGTCTTACGCTGGCTGCGTTTGCTCGAACCACTGCTGAGCGAGGCCACCATGCCTTCTACAAACAGCACGGAGTCGGCAATCTTGTTGAGCTCGCCCGGCTGCGGCGCATTGCCGGAAACCCAGTTCGCAACCACTGGCAGATGTTCCGCCAAGGCGTGACCGGATGAACTGAGCCCGACCATGCCCAGCGTCTTGCCAAGCTTGCCGATCAAAGCGTAAAGGTTGCTCAGATTCTCCTCATCCAGAGTGCCGCGCTCGATCAGATCAAGGCTGTCTTTGACGCTGCTCAGCTCTTCACGAATTGCCGAGGTGAGCGAACGGATAACCGCCTGACCCGGCCCGGCCAGCCGCAAGTATTCCTGCTCGAGCAACTGATCGGTAAATGGCAACGACGGCAGACGAAACACCGAGCGAATAGAGGTGACCAGCGGGCCTGAACTGTCCGACAACGCCACGACATACAGCAGCTCTTTGAGCAGGCTGCGCGGCGGTTCGTAATCCGCCGAGTTGAGCAGCTTTTTCAGCTCACGATCAAGGCGGCTAAACAACTGTTTGCGCGAGTTGCGCACCAGCATGTCGCCATCGAGTTGAGCCTCCAGGGCCGCACTGGCAACCCAGCACAGACGCCCGCGTGATTCATTGGCAAACAACTGGTCAATACGGCTCATGGCCTTGCACATCAGCGTCAGGCTGGCCTTGGTTGCCTGTTGCTTGATAAAGCCCAACAGCCCCACTTGATAAGCCCGGCGCATCTTGCGCCCCAGCGCTTCCTTGGCGGCAGCATCCAGCGCCTGCGTCGGTGCGTGTGGGCGTGGCATATCCAGGCGCACACTGAAGAAAAAGCTTTCTGCCAGCGCCGGCTGACCGCCACTTCTGCGCAGGTCGTTAATCGCCGGCAGCAGCAGTTCGGGGATTTCCTGGCGATGGGTGTCCATGCTTTCGAGATAGCGCCGCAGCACGTGCAGCGCATTACTCAGGGCCGACAATTGCGCGTCGCGCTCCTCGCCAGCACCGGTTGGAATATCCGTGGCCTGATCCAGCACTTCCTGCGCCAGCAACTCGGCGCCTGTCAGCTCGATCAGCTTGAGCGTGCCGCGAACCTGTTGCAGATTTTCCACCGCCTGCTGCAACAAGCTGCCGTTCATGCGTTCAGCAATGAACTGCTCAAGGCTGGACTCAGCCTCCTCCATGGTCGCGAATAATTCATCGCGCACCAGACTTAGTGACGTTACACCTGAAGCCATGAGTTAAAGCGCCTCCCGCGGCAAAAATGAAGACACGTTAAAAGAGGCCATCAATCGGCAAACTCAGGTTTTTGCTTGGTCATGTGCGCAGTCATGGCAATGCGCATGTCTTCCGACTGCAGCATCGAGGCATTCCAGGTGGCGATATATTCAAGGCCGTCATCGACGCGGTGATCACGCATGTAGCGAATCATTTCCTTGGTGCCACGCACGGCCACAGGCGACTTGCTGGCAATTTCGCGGGCGATTTCCATCACCCCGTCAAGCAGTGCGGTCTTGTCTGCAAAGGTCCGGTTTACCAGCCCGATTGTTTGCGCTTCGGTGCCGTCGATGGTGCGACCGGTGTAGGCCAGCTCGCGCATCATGCCATCACCGATAAGGCGTGGCAGACGCTGCAAAGTGCCCACATCAGCGGCCATGCCCATGTCGATTTCCTTGATCGAGAACTGCGCATCCGGCGTTGAATAACGCATGTCGCAAGCACTGATCAGGTCGATCGCGCCGCCAATGCAATAGCCCTGAATGGCAGCCAGCACCGGCTTGCGACAATTGTCGACGGCATTGAATGAGCCCTGCAGGGTGAGAATGGTCTGGCGCAATGTCAGCGCATTGCGGGCCACATCTTTACCCAGTTTGCTGCTGACCTGCGCCAGCAGCATCAGGTCGATGCCGGACGAGAAATGCTTGCCCTCGCCGGTGAGCACAACTGCACGGACTTCATCCGTGGCATCTACCCAGCGGAAAATATCGATGATTTCGGTCCAGAAGTCTGCATTCATTGCATTGACTTTTTCCGGACGGTTTATCGTAACCACCGCGATTTTGTCTGCCAGTTCGACACGAAATGCCTTGTACTCGGACACGTAAGCCACCCTCTTTGCAGGAACTTATTTCTTATTAATAACCCGCCAACTATAACAAGAGCCGCTTAAAAGTCGATGCCGGCCTCTGTGACGCAGACCACGGCGTCGAGCTTAAAGCGAAAAATCGAAATCCGCGGTAATCAATTGAATGCGAGTGTGTGAAGAAACACGCAGCAGTCACCAACATGGCCCCGCTGCGTGCTGTAGGGAGGCTACTGTTTGATGCAATCCACGGTGTAGCTCTTGCCCTGTTCTGTTTGCTGGATCTGCAAACCGTGCACATCGGCATCGAAGCCTGGGAAACTGCTGTCGAAGTTTCGCGCGAACTCAAGATAATCAATTATCGAGCGGGTCTCGGCAGTGAAACGCTCACCGGGCATGATCAGCGGAATACCTGGCGGATATGGCACCAGCATCACCGCAGCGATGCGCCCTTCCAGCTCAGCAACCGGTACCGCCTCCACTTCCCCGCGAACCAATTCGTTATACGCATCGGCCGGTTTCATGGCGACATCCGGAAGTGTGGTGTACATGCGTTTGAGCGCTTTCGCCGTGGCGTTCTCGCGATAGCACTGATGCAGCTGATCGCACAGATCACGCAAGCCCATGCCCTGATAACGCCCGGCACCCTCGCGGGCAATCGACGGCAATGCTTCGATCAGCGGCATATTGGTGTCGTAACAGCGTTTGAACTCCAGCAACTCGGTGAGCAACGTGCTCCACTTGCCCTTGGTGATACCCATCGAGAACAGCACCAGAAACGAGTACAGGCCGGTCTTCTCAACGACCAGCCCGCGCTCCCAGAGGAACTTGCTGACCACCGCCGCCGGAATGCCGAATTCATCGAGCTTGCCACCTGCAGTGAGGCCGGGCATAACCAGCGTGACCTTGATCGGATCGAGCAACACATAGTCTTCGGCAATGTCGCCAAAGCCATGCCAGTCGGCTTGCGGTTGCAGCAGCCAGTCCTGCGTGGCGACATCGGTGACGCCATGATTCTGCGGCGGCTGCCAGATACTGAACCACCAGTCATCCGCTGCCAGATGCTTGTGCAGGTTGGCCAGCGCCCGGCGAAAGCTCAGGGCTTCATCGAAGGTTTCCTGAATCAGTGAGCGACCGGCCGGCCCTTCCATCATCGCCGAGGCCACATCGAGTGAGGCGATAATGCCGTACTGCGGCGAAGTCGAAATGTGCATCATGAAGGCTTCGTTGAAGCGGTCGGTATCCAGCTGACGCGCGCCGCCATCCTGAACATGAATCATCGAGGCCTGGCTGAATGCAGCCAACAGCTTGTGCGTGGAGTGGGTGCTGAACACCAGCGGCGTATTGGCCTCACGCGAGGTGCCCATGCCGTAGCGCCCGCTGTAGAACTCATGAAACGCGGCGTAGGCGTACCACGCCTCATCGAAATGCAGCACCTCGACGCTATCGCCCAGGGTTTGCTTGATGAGTTCGGCGTTGTAGCAAAGGCCGTCATAGGTCGAGTTGGTCACCACCGCCAGTTTCACCTTGGGCGCGCGACCGCGCGCCAGCGGGCTGGCATCAATCTTGGCCTGGATCGACTCGCGGCTGAACTCGCTGAGCGGAATCGGCCCGATAATCCCCAGCTCATTGCGTTCCGGGCACAGGTACAGCGGAATCGCGCCAGTCATGATGATCGAGTGCAGAATCGACTTGTGGCAATTGCGATCGACCAGCACCAGATCATCACGTCCGACCATGCTGTGCCAGACGATCTTGTTGGCGGTCGAGGTGCCGTTAATAACGAAATAGGTGTGATCGGCGCCAAAGTTGCGCGCCGCACGCGCCTCAGCTTCCGCCAACGGGCCGGTGTGATCGAGCAGCGAGCCGAGTTCAGGCACCGAAACCGACAAGTCCGAACGCAGGGTGTTTTCGCCAAAGAACTGGTGGAACGCCTGCCCCACCGGACTTTTCCGGTAGGCCACCCCGCCACCATGGCCAGGCGTGTGCCAGGAATAATTGGATTGCGCGGTATGTTGCACCAGAGCGCGGAAGAACGGCGGCAGCAAGCCATCGAGATAATTGCGGGCGGCGCGGGCAACCTGGCGGGCGAGGAACGAGACGGTGTCTTCGAACAGATAGAGAATGCCGCGCAACTGATTGAGGTCAGCCATCGCCTCAGCCGGAGCATTCTCGATGGTCACCTGTTCACCCAGGGCGAAAATCGGCACTTGCGGCGCACGCACCCGTGCGATGCGGATCAACTCGACCATGTCTTGCAACAGATGCTGGTTTTCACCGGCGCCTTCGGCGGTCATCAAGATACACGCCAGGCCGTGGTGGGTGGATGCAACGATGCGCGCCTCGGCAGAGTTGGCGCTGCTGATAATGCTGAAGCCTTCTTGCTCAAGCTCATGAGCAATGGCCCGCACGCGGTCACCTGCCACCGTGTCGGCTTTGATGTCGCGGTGCACGATCAAGACAGGAAACTTTAGATCTTTATACATTGTGGATTCCCTGAAAATGGCAGCACGCGGCCGCCCATCACGTCAGGTTAGAGCCTAGCCCGCCTCGGCGTAACC
This sequence comes from Pseudomonas marincola, assembly GCF_900682675.2. NCBI lineage: Bacteria > Pseudomonadati > Pseudomonadota > Gammaproteobacteria > Pseudomonadales > Pseudomonadaceae > Pseudomonas > Pseudomonas marincola. The sequence goes on from NZ_LR215729.2 coordinate 2,601,744, forward strand.
CCCTGTCGTGGAACCCTGTAAGAAAAAGTCGCGCCGCCATAATAGAAACTAGAAACAGCGTTCAACTTGGCAACGGGTGCTGATCATCGCGCGCGTTTAATCGCCCTATAAAAAACGCCCCGCGGGATAAACCGGCGGAGCGTTCTCGGCGACGCAGTTACACGGGCTATTAAGCGCCAGGCTGCTCCAGTTGCAGCCACAGCGGCAAGGCGCCAGCTGACTTTTCAATTACCGCCAGACGCGCATGATGCGCTTCGAGGTCTTCTTCACTGGCGCGAATCACCGGGCCACGCGCACGTTCGCCAGACAGACGCCGAATCGGGCTCGGTTGCTGGCGTCCGGTGCCATCGCCTTCAGACCCTTCGCCAGCCAACGACAGGTTGGTCTGGCCACCGGTCATCGCCAGATAGACGTCGGCCAGAATCTCGGCATCGAGCAATGCGCCGTGCAGATCACGGCCCGAGTTGTCGACGTCATAGCGTTTGCACAGCGCATCGAGGCTGTTGCGCTGGCCCGGGTGGCGCTCACGGGCCAAGGCCAGGGTATCGAGAATGCTGCAGTGATCGCTGATATCAGCACGATCCTGCTGACCGATCAGGGCAAATTCGTTATTGATAAAGCCTACGTCGAACGCGGCGTTATGGATAACCAGTTGCGCGCCCTTGATGAACTCGAAGAACTCTTCGGCGACTTCCTTGAAGCGCGGCTTGTCCTTCAGGTACTCGTTGGTAATACCGTGGACGGCGATCGCGCCTTCGTCGATATCGCGGTCGGGTTGCAGATAGACATGAAAATGACGCCCGGTCAGGCGTCTGCCCATCAACTCGACACAACCGATTTCAATTACCCGATGGCCGTCGCCAACCGGCATACCGGTAGTTTCGGTATCGAGTACGACCAGCCTTTTGACTACATCTTCATTCGCCACTGTGTATCACCCTCTCTTGGCTGCCGCTAACGCGCTCACGACAACTCAGCAAACTTTGGAAAATCCCGGCCTGGCCGCAGATTGCCAGACAAACGCAAAAGCGCTTGCCCATAAACAGTTACGGGGCCGTCAGGCCAAGCCGCGCACTTCATCAACACCGCGATTGGCCAATTGGTCGGCGTGCTCATTACCCGGATGGCCGGTATGGCCACGCACCCACTGCCACGTTACATTGTGCCGGCCAACCTGCTCGTCCAACTCACGCCACAGATCGGCATTTTTAACCGGTTGTTTGGCGGCGGTTTTCCAGCCGCGTTTTTTCCAGTTGGGCATCCAGTCCTGAATGCCCTGCATTACATATTGCGAATCCGTTACCAGGCGCACGTCGCAATGGCGCTTGAGTTCCTGCAAGCCACGAATTGCCGCAGTCAATTCCATGCGGTTGTTGGTGGTTTCAGCCTCACCGCCCCACAGCTCTTTTTCTACACCTTTATAAACCAACACAGCGCCCCAGCCACCCACGCCAGGATTACCCTTGCAGGCGCCATCGGTATAGATCACAACTTGTTCAGACATGCAGAGCCTTTAAACGAAAATAATTAGTCTGGCGGGTTCTTCGATTGCTCGGGCTCACAACGGCTCACATTAGCCACCGGCATCGGCACCAGAACGCCGCGCGGCTCACGCCTTGAATGACGTATCGGCCGCATACCACTCACCAGCTTGCGTGCGACCAGCAGATAAAAGCCGCCGCCCGGTGATTGCCAGGTATCACCCCAGGAATCCAGCGACGCCAGTCGCGACTGCCAGCCTGACGATGCAAGCGGCGGACGATAGCACCCGAAGCGGCGTTTCTCCAGCGCAAAACCCAGCAGGTGCAACCAGTCGCTCACCCGGCTCGGCGCAAAGCAACGCGCACGCCCCAGCGCATCGCGGGCGAACACATGTCGCGCGCCCCAGGCACTGATCGGATTGATACCGATGATCAGCATATGGCCGCCGGGCCGCACACTGTGGGCGGCCTCGCGCAGCAAACCGTGCGGTGAAAGGCTGAAGTCCAGGCCGTGTTGCAGCAGGACCACGTCAGCGGCGTATTCGGTCAACGGCCAGGCTTGTTCTTCGCAGGCAATCTCGACGCCGCTAAAGGGTGCGCCAAGGCGCACGCTGCGCTGAATTTTATCGGCATTCGCAGCCGGCTCAGCCGAAGGCCCGTAATGCACGAGGTAGCCGCCGAAAAACCGCTGCAGTTCTTCATCCAGCATGCGTTGTTCGGCGCCGAGCAGCATGCTGCCAACGGGGCCGTTGAACCAGTCACGGGCGTCGCCGATCAATTTAAGCCAATCGGCATCTGCTTGAGCAAAAGGATGCTCGGACATATTAATACCTGCGTAGCCGTGTGAAGCATTGAGGCTTAAGATGCACCTTTACGTGCAGATAAGCGATGAGCAACATGATAACTATCGACGCCCTCCCCGCATTCACAGACAACTATATCTGGTTGTTACAAGACCCGGAGCAGCAGCGCTGCGCGGTGGTCGATCCCGGTGATGCCGCGCCCGTAGAAGCCTGGCTCGATGCGCATCCAAAATGGCAACTCAGCGATATTCTCATCACTCACCACCATTTTGACCATGTCGGCGGCATTGAAAAACTCAAGCAACGCACCGGTGCCCGCGTGCTCGGGCCTGCCAGTGAGAAGATTCCGGGCCGCGATGTCAGCCTCAAGCAAGGCGACAGCGTCGAGGTACTCGGCCACACGTTGCAGGTCATCGAGGTGCCGGGCCATACCTTGGGCCACATTGCCTATTATCAGGCCCAGCAACACTGGCTGTTCTGTGGCGACACGCTGTTCGCCGGCGGGTGCGGGCGACTGTTTGAAGGCACTCCGGCGCAAATGCACGACTCACTGAGCCGTCTGGCCGCCTTGCCTGAGCAAACCGCAGTGTATTGCACCCACGAATATACCCTCTCCAACCTGCGCTTTGCCCTCGCCGCCGAACCCGGCAATAAGGCACTGCAACAACGCACGCAGCAGGTCACTGAATGGCGCGAAGCAGGTGAAATCAGTTTGCCATCAAGCATCGGCCTGGAGCTCAAGACCAATCCATTTTTACGCTGCAACGAATTGTCTGTTAATGAAATATTACAAGAGCGCGACGGTCGGTCGCAGCGTACGCCAGTAGAGGCCTTCGCTGCCTTGCGCAGCTGGAAAGATTCCTTTTAGAGGCTACTCAGGTCGCAAAAACGCTGGTCAAAACTTGACCATGCCGCTGTCGATTCCTAGAATCGCCCGACCTCTGAATCGGATCGAACACTCTTTCTAATGCCTTTACTTGTAGCTAAACCATTGAATTCAAAGGCATTAGCACACACAGCGAAAGCGCTCGTGGTGATGTTCTGTGCAATCGCGGCCGGCTGTCAATCCATCGACAGTAACGACGCCGCCAACCTTAAAACGGTCAACCCGGCAAGCTCAAAACCTGAAGTCGAGTGGACCACGCTGAGCGAACAAACCCAGCCTCAGGACATCTGGGAGCGGATTCGCGAAGGCTACAAACTGCAGGAAGAGATCGGCGTAAACCCGCGCGTCGAACAACAACGCCTGTGGTTCGCCAGCAACCCTTCTTTTGTGCGCACAGCCAGTGATCGCAGCAGCCCCTACATTCATTACATTGTTGAGCAGCTCGAAGAGCGCAACATGCCGATGGAGCTGGCGCTGCTGCCCATGATCGAGAGCGCCTATAACCCGTTCGCTTACTCGCATGCCAAGGCGGTGGGTTTGTGGCAGTTCATGCCAGCGACCGGCAAGCACTTCAATCTGCGTCAGACCAGCTGGTATGACGGCCGTCGTGACGTAATGGCCTCGACGCACGCAGCCATTACCTATCTGTCGCGCCTGCACGACATGTTCAACGGTGACTGGCTGCTCGCACTTGCGGCCTACAACGCCGGTGAAGGCCGTGTCAGCCGGGCTATCGAGCGTAATCAGAAGCTTGGCTTACCGGTCGATTACTGGAATCTGCCGCTGCCTGAAGAGACGCGCAACTACGTGCCCAAGCTGCTGGCCATCTCGCAAGTGGTCCTCAGCCCGGATGCTTACGGCGTGGCGCTGAGCCCGGTGGCAAACGAGCCCTATTTCGAGCAGGTTGTGTTCAAGCAGGAAATGGACCTCAACCGCATTGCCGAGCTGGCCGATGTCGATCCCGACGAGTTGTACCTGCTGAATCCGGCATTCAAGCGTCACGTCACCATGGATGGCCCCAAGCGTCTGCTGGTGCCGATGGATAAAGCCGATCAGGTGACAGCCACACTGGCCAATCTGAAACCGCAGGATTTGCTCAAATGGCAGCAATACACGGTTCGTCGTGGTGACAACCTGAGCAGCATCGCCAGACGCTACGGCGTTGCCACTGCCGAATTGAAGAGAACCAACAAGCTCAGCAGCAACCGCCTGCGTATTGGCCAAAAGCTCACATTGCCGATGGGTGCAGGGTCGCCACTGGCGCCGCAACAAGCCCTTGCCAGCAACCAGCGCAGCAATACCAAGTACACCGTTAAACGCGGTGACAGCCTGTCGAGCATCGCCCGCGCCAATAAAGTCAGCATCAATGATGTGAAGCGCTGGAACGGCATGAAAAACAACAACCTGCGCGCCGGTCAGGTATTGGCGCTGAAAGCTCAAACCAGCACCAGCAGCCGCAGCGCCGTAACCTACTACAAAGTGCGTAAAGGCGACTCGCTGTCAGTGATTGCTCAGCGCTTCAAAGTGCCGATGAAGCACCTGAAAACCTGGAACCCACGCTCAAGCAGCGCCCTCAAGCCTGGCCAGACCCTGACTCTGCGTCTGCCGCGCTAAGCCAAACCTGCATCGCCGGCAATCGGCGGTGCAGGTGCTTTCCAGCGTAACCGCCCCGCCTGCACCTGCCCCCTTCCCCAGCCTTTTCGTGGCTTGATTGAGCGCCTGCTCAAACTCGCTGCGGCCTCAACCTTTTTCCTGCCGATACAAGCTGTTACTGTACCCAACCAGAAGCCCATAAAGCTGCCACGGACCGGATATTTACTTGATACGTGCCCTCCTCACAGTGTTGATCAGTTTGGCAATTAGCCTGCCCGCTTGGGCGACGATCACCAAAAGTCATGGCTATGCTCAGTTCGGCACGCTCAAGTACCCCGCCAATTTTACCCATTTCGACTGGGTAAACCCGAAAGCGCCCAAGGGCGGAAGCATCACGGTGATGGCTTCCGGCACCTTCGATACGCTCAATCCTTATACATTCAAAGGCACCAGCCCGGTCTCGACCGCCAACTTCCTGCAATATGGCGTTAACGAGTTGAACGAGACACTAATGGTCGGCACCGGCGCCTATGACCCGTCCGGCGACGAGCCCGCCTCAAGCTATGGCCTGATTGCCGAATCGGTCGAATACAGCGAAGACCGTAGCTGGGTCGTGTTCAATCTGCGCAAGCAGGCGCACTTTCACGACGGCAAGCCGATCACCGCCTACGACGTAGCATTCTCCTATCGCCTGCTGCTCAAGGAAGGCCATCCGCAATACCGCACCAACTTGCAGGAAGTTAAGCGGGTCGACATTCTCAATCGGCATCGCATCCGCTTCGTGTTCAAGCGCTCCGGCAACCCGCTGCTGATCCTGCGCCTCGGTGAGCTGCCGGTATTGCCGCAGCATTACTGGAAAGACCGCGATTTTCAGGCGACCACTTACACCCCGCCGTTGGGCAGTGGCCCGTACAAGATTACCGATGTACGCCCCGGCCGCAGCTTGCGCTTTGAGCGGGTGAAAAACTGGTGGGGCAAGGACCTGGCCGTCAACAAGGGCAAGTACAACTTCAACACCGTGAATGTCGAGTTTTACCGCGACAGCAATGTCGCGTTCGAAGCGTTCAAGGCTGGCGAATTCGACTTCTATATCGAACAGCAGGCGAAGAACTGGGCCAATGGCTATAACTTCCCCGCGCTCAATCGTGGCGAAGTAGTTCGCGCCGAAATTCCGCACAAGATTCCCACGCAGACTCAGGCGCTGTTCATGAACAGCCGCCGCGCTACGTTTTCCGACAGCCGAGTGCGCGAGGCGCTGGGACTGATGTTCGACTTCGAGTGGACCAACCGCACGCTGTTCAACAATGCCTACACCCGCGCCAACAGCTATTACCCCAACAGCGAATTCACAGCCACGGGCAAACCCAAAGGGGCCGAGTGGCTGCTGCTATCTGCGGTGCGCGATCAGTTGCCCAAGGGCCTGCTCACTGAGCCTTTCAAGATGCCGCATACCGAAGGTCATGGTATTCCGCGTGAAACCTTGCGCAAGGCCCTGGGTCTATTAGCCGATGCCGGTTGGGAAACCGGCAGTACAGGTCTTGAGAATGCCAAGGGCCAACCGCTGCAATTTGAAATTCTGCTGGTCAACCCGAACCTTGAACGCATTCTGCAACCCTTCACCCGCAATCTCGCCAGCATCGGCATACAGGCCAATTTGCGCACGGTTGATCGCGCTCAGTACAAGCAACGCCTCGACCAGTTCGACTTTGACATGATCCTGCTGACCCTTCCGCAAACCCTCAGTCCGGGACTTGAGCAGTGGCTGTATTTTCACTCCAGCCAGGCCAAGGTTCGTGGCGGCAAGAACTACGCAGGGATTGATAATCCGGTAGTCGACCTGATGCTCGACAAGCTGTTGAACGCGCAAACCCGCGAGCAACAGATCGCCGCCACCCGCGCCCTCGACCGCGTTCTGCTGTGGCAGCACTACACCATCCCGAATTGGTACATCAATTATCATCGCCTGGCCTACCGCAACCGGTTCGCCTTCGTCACCACGCCGCCCTACACACTCGGCCTGCGCACTTGGTGGCTGAAACCTACGGAGAATGCCCGCTAATGCTTTCTTTGCGCACCACTCTCGGCCATTGCAGTGCCGTCTTGCTTCTCAGCCTCGCCAGTATTGTGCAGGCCGCACCGCAACATGCGCTGACGCTCTATGGCGAAGCGCCGAAATACCCGGCCGACTTCAAGCACTTTGATTACGTCAATCCCGATGCGCCCAAAGGCGGAACATTGCGCCAAGCCGGTTTCGGTGGTTTTGACAGCCTCAATCCGTTCATCAACAAAGGGGTTTCGGCCGACGACCTCGGGCTGATGTACGACACGCTGACCACGCACAGCCTGGATGAGCCGTTTTCCGAATATGGTCTGGTGGCCGAGAAAATTGAGAAAGCCCCGGACAACAGCTGGGTGCGTTTCTTCCTGCGCAAAGAAGCCCGCTTCAATGATGGCCAGCCGCTCACCGCAGAAGACGTTAAATTCACCTTTGAGACGCTGATGGAAAAAGGCGCCCCGATGTACAAGGGCTACTACGCTGATGTCGACAAGGTTGAGATCGAAGGCCCGCATCAGGTCCGCTTCGTGTTCAAACACGCCGGCAACCGCGAATTGCCACTCATTGTTGGTCAGTTGCCGGTGTTGCCCAAGCATTACTGGGCAGACAAAGACTTCGCCAGAGGAAATCTGGATATTCCGGTCGGCAGCGGCCCTTATAAAATCAGCGAAGTACAGGCCGGGCGCTCGATCGTCTATGAACGCGTCAAGGACTATTGGGGCAAAGACCTGGCCGTTAATCGCGGCTTTTACAACTTCGACAAGATGCGCATCGACTATTACCGCGACAACACCGTCGCACTCGAGGCCATGAAAGCCGGCCAGTTCGACTTCTGGCTGGAAACCAGCGCCAAGAACTGGGCCACCGCTTACAACAACTCGGCCGTCGCCAACGGCCAGTTGATCAAGGAAGAAATCCGCAACTACAACCCGACCGGCATGCAGGGCTTCATCTTCAACATTCGCCGTCCCCTGTTCAAAGACCCACGGGTGCGTGAAGCGCTTGGCCTGTTGTTCGACTTTGAATGGGCCAACAAGCAGCTGTTCAATGGCGCCTACACCCGCACCGACAGCTACTTCGACAACTCGGAGCTAGCGGCCAAAGGTTTGCCAAGCCCCGCCGAGTTGAAGCTGCTTGAACCCTTGCGCGAGCAGATTCCGCCCAAGGTCTTCACCGACGAATTCATCAACCCGGTCACCGATGCCAGCGGCATGATCCGCGACCACCAACGCCGCGCGTATCAGTTGCTGCAAGAAGCAGGCTGGCGGGTTGTAGACGACAAGATGGTCGACGCGCAAGGCAATCCGGTGAGCTTTGAGTTCCTCCTCGCGCAAACCGAATTCGAGCGCGTGTTGCTACCTTTCAAGCGCAATCTGGCAGATCTCGGTATCGAACTGGTGATCCGCCGCGTGGACGTCTCGCAATACATCAACCGCCTGCGCTCGCGCGACTTCGACATGATCGTCGGCGGCTTCGGCCAGTCCAACTCGCCCGGCAATGAGCAGCGCGAGTACTGGCATTCGAGCAGTGCCGACAACCCTGGCAGCCGTAACTTCATCGGCCTAAAAGACCCGGCAATTGACTCCCTGGTTGAAGGCCTGATCAAAGCCGACTCACGCGAAAACCTGATCAACTACACCCGCGCACTCGACCGCGTGCTGTTGTGGGGCCACTACGTGATTCCTAACTGGCACATCACCACTTGGCGGGTGGCGTACTGGCACAAGCTTGAACACCCGCAAGTCACCCCGCAGTACGACATCGGTCTTAACACCTGGTGGGTGCGTGAGGTGACGACACCGCCGGAAGATGCTGAAACACAGGCGCCAGCCACCCCAGCCACAGGCGCGGAGCAATAGCATGCTGGCGTATATTTTCCGACGATTGCTGCTGATTATCCCGACCCTGTTCGGCATTTTGCTGATCAACTTCATCATCATCCAGGCTGCTCCGGGCGGCCCGGTTGAACAGATGATTGCCAAGCTTGAAGGCTTTGATGGCGCTACCAGCCGGATTGCCGGCGGCGGCGCGGAAGTTTCGGTGGCAGGCTCCAATTACCGCGGCGCGCAAGGCCTCGACCCTGAGCTGGTGGCGGAAATCCAGAAAATGTACGGTTTCGATAAATCGGCGCCGGAACGCTTCTGGATCATGCTCAAGAATTACGCCCAACTCGATTTCGGCGAGAGTTTCTTTCGCGATGCCAAGGTGATCGACCTCATCGTTGAAAAGATGCCGGTGTCGATCTCGCTGGGGTTATGGAGCACCCTGATCATGTATCTGGTGTCGATTCCGCTCGGCATCGCCAAGGCTACGCGCCACGGCAGCTCGTTTGACGTATGGACCAGCTCGGCGATTATCGTCGGCTACGCAATCCCGGCGTTCCTGTTCGCCATCCTGCTGATTGTGGTCTTTGCCGGTGGCAGTTACCTCGACTGGTTCCCGCTCCGGGGGCTGACCTCGAACAACTTCGACGACCTGAGCCTGGGCGGCAAGATTCTCGACTATTTCTGGCACCTCGCCCTGCCCGTCACCGCGCTGGTAATCGGCAACTTTGCGACGCTGACCCTGCTGACCAAGAACAGCTTCCTTGACGAGATCAACAAACAATACGTGGTGACCGCTCGCGCCAAAGGCCTGACCAATACCCGCGTGCTTTACGGGCATGTGTTCCGTAACGCCATGCTGCTGATCATTGCCGGATTTCCTGCGGCCTTCATCGGCATTTTCTTTACCGGCTCGCTGCTGATCGAGGTGATCTTCTCCCTCGACGGTCTGGGCCTGATGAGTTTTGAAGCCGCCATTAACCGGGATTATCCGGTGGTGTTCGGCACGCTGTTTCTCTTCACCTTACTGGGGCTGATCGTGAAATTGATCGGTGACATTACCTACACCCTAGTCGATCCGCGCATCGACTTTGAAAGTCGGGAGGGTTGATATGGCACTCTCTCCGATGAATCAACGCCGGCTTCAGCTGTTCAAAGCGCATAAACGCGGCTGGTGGTCACTGTGGATTTTCCTTGCCCTGTTCACCCTGAGCCTTGGTGCGGAATTAATCGCCAACGATAAACCGCTGGCGGTGCGTTACGACGGTCAATGGTATTTCCCGGTGTTCAAGCGCTATCCGGAAACCGTATTCGGCGGCGAATTCCCTTTGCAGGCGAATTACAAAAGCCCGTACATCCGTAACCTGATCGAGGAAAAAGACGGCCTGATGGTCTGGCCACCGATTCCCTACAGCTACTCCAGCATCAACTACGACCTTGAGGTTCCCGCTCCGGCACCGCCGTCCGCCGCCAACTGGCTGGGCACAGACGATCAGGGCCGGGATGTGTTGTCGCGGGTGATTTACGGCTTCCGCATCTCGGTGTTGTTCGCGCTGATTCTCACCGTGCTCAGCTCGATCATCGGCGTATTTGCCGGTGCGCTGCAGGGCTTTTACGGCGGCTGGGTGGACTTGGTCGGCCAACGCTTTCTGGAGGTCTGGTCCGGTTTACCGGTGCTTTATCTGCTGATCATTCTGGCGAGTTTCGTGCAGCCGAACTTCTGGTGGCTGCTGGGTATCATGCTGCTGTTCTCGTGGATGAGCCTGGTCGATGTGGTGCGCGCGGAGTTCCTGCGCGGGCGTAACCTCGAATATGTCCGCGCTGCGCGGGCGCTGGGCATGGAAAACGGCGCAATCATGTTCCGCCACATCCTGCCCAACGCGATGGTTTCGACCATGACCTTCATGCCGTTCATCCTCACGGGCGCCATCGGCACACTGACCGCGCTGGACTTCCTCGGCTTCGGCCTGCCGCCCGGCGCACCGTCGCTTGGCGAGCTGGTTGCTCAGGGTAAGTCCAACCTGCAGGCACCGTGGCTGGGCATCAGCGCATTTGCCGTATTGGCAATCATGCTCAGTTTGCTGGTGTTTATTGGCGAGGCAGCTCGCGATGCGTTCGACCCAAGGAAATAAAATGAGCGACGTCGATAACCTCATCGAAATCCGCGACCTGGCGGTTGAGTTCGTCACCGGCAGCCAGCGCCAGCGTGTGGTCGAGCATGTCAGCTTTGATATCCGCCGTGGCGAAACCCTGGCGCTGGTTGGTGAAAGTGGCTCGGGAAAATCGGTTACCGCGCACTCGATCCTGCGCCTGCTGCCCTACCCGATTGCCCAACACCCCGCCGGCACCATCACCTATCAAAGTGAAGATCTGCTCAAGGTTGATGAAAAGAAGCTGCGCGGGATTCGTGGCAACCGCATCGCCATGGTCTTTCAGGAGCCCATGACCTCGCTGAATCCGCTGCACAGCATCGAAAAACAGATCAACGAAGTCCTGGGTCTGCACAAGGGCCTCAGCGGTAAAGCGGCCACAGAGCGCACGCTTGAACTGCTGGATCTGGTCGGCATCCCTGAGCCTCACAAACGCCTCAAGGCTTATCCGCATGAGCTTTCAGGCGGGCAGCGCCAACGCGTGATGATCGCCATGGCGCTGGCCAACGAGCCGGAACTGCTGATCGCGGATGAGCCGACCACGGCGCTGGACGTTACCGTGCAGCTGAAAATCCTCGATTTGCTCAAGGATTTGCAGGCGCGGCTGGGCATGGCAATTCTGCTGATCAGCCACGATTTGAACCTTGTTCGAAGAATTGCACACCGAGTATGTGTCATGCAGCGCGGAAAGATCGTCGAACAAGGGTCGTGTGAAAATTTGTTCCACTCGCCTCAGCATGAATACACCCAGGAGCTCCTGGGCGCTGAGCCTAGCGGCAGGCCTATTGCCAATCCGCCAGGGTCTACACTGCTTGAAGTCGACAACTTGCGCGTCTGGTTTCCGATCAAGAAAGGTCTGATGCGTCGCACTGTCGATTACGTTAAAGCGGTAGACGGCATCGGCTTCAAACTGCCTCAGGGCCAGACCCTGGGCATTGTTGGCGAGAGTGGCTCGGGTAAATCGACGCTGGGCATGGCAATTTTGCGCCTGATTGGCAGTGAAGGCGGTATCCGTTTTCAGGGCCAGGCGCTGGATGGCATGTCGCAACACGACGTTCGCCCGTTCAGGCGGCAAATGCAGGTGGTGTTTCAGGACCCGTTTGGCAGCCTGAGCCCACGGATGTCGGTGAGTCAGATTGTCGGTGAAGGCTTGCGCATTCATCAGATGGGCACTGATGCCGAGCAGGAACAAGCGATTATTGATGCGCTTGCGGAGGTAGGTCTGGATCCGGAAACCCGGCACCGCTATCCCCACGAGTTTTCAGGCGGGCAACGGCAACGTATTGCCATTGCCCGTGCTTTAGTGCTGAAACCGGCGCTGATTCTGTTGGACGAGCCGACTTCGGCACTCGACCGAACCGTTCAGCGCCAAGTGGTAGAACTGCTGCGCTCATTGCAGGCCAAGTACAACTTGACCTACCTGTTCATCAGCCATGATTTGGCGGTGGTACGGGCTCTGAGCCACCATTTGATCGTGGTCAAAAGCGGTCAGGTCGTCGAGCAAGGGCCAGCAGACGAAATATTTGCAACACCGCAGCATATTTATACGCAGCAGTTGTTGGAGGCCGCCTTCTTGGCGCCTGCAAAAACTGAGTAATCCTTAAAGCAGGAAGAGGAAGAGTACACATGGGTTTTCTAAGCGGTAAGCGCGTACTGATCGTTGGCGTCGCCAGCAAACTGTCCATCGCGTCCGGTATTGCAGCCGCAATGCACCGCGAAGGTGCTGAACTTGCCTTCACCTATCAGGGTGAGAAGCTCAAAGGCCGTGTTGAAGAATTCGCCGCTGGCTGGGGCTCGGGCCCTGAGCTTTGCTTCCCGTGCGATGTGGCCAATGACGACGAAATTGCCAACGTTTTCACCGAGCTGAGCAAGAAGTGGGACGGTCTCGACTGCATCGTTCACTCCGTAGGCTTCGCACCTGGTGATCAACTCGACGGCGATTTCACCGACGTCACCACCCGTGAAGGCTTCCGTATTGCCCACGACATCAGCGCCTACAGCTTCGTGGCGCTGGCCAAAGCGGGCCGCGAGATGATGAAAGGCCGCAACGGCAGCCTGCTGACGCTGTCCTACCTGGGCGCTGAGCGCACCATGCCTAACTACAACGTCATGGGCATGGCTAAGGCCAGCCTCGAAGCCGGCGTACGTTATCTGGCAGGCAGCCTTGGCCCGGAAGGCACACGCGTTAACGCGATTTCGGCTGGTCCGATCCGCACCCTCGCCGCTTCCGGCATCAAGAGCTTCCGCAAAATGCTCGCAGCCAACGAGAAGCAGACCCCGCTGCGCCGCAACGTCACCATCGACGAAGTCGGCAACGCCGGTGCATTCCTTTGCTCCGACCTGGCCTCGGGTGTCAGCGGCGAAATCATGTACGTCGACGGCGGTTTCAACACCACCGCGATGGGCGCGATGGACGACGCCTAAGCGCGTGACGCTGATCAACTGCCGGGATTGACTGGCAGTTGATTGAACAAGCCCACAAGGTTCGCCTTGTGGGCTTTTTTGTGGGCGTTTGGATGCAGGGTTTGTTGTTGATCTTGCGAGGGTCATGACGGATTGCGGCGCTATGCTTCGCTGTCCATCCTCCGGTTTGTTTATGTGTCTGACACGCGGTTGATGTTGATCTTGCGATGGCTCGACGGATTGCGTCGCTTCGCTGCGCTATCCATCCTCCGGTTTATCTGGCGGAGGTTGGAATCCGCTTGCGGCTTCCGACATGGCGATCTCATGCCTTCCGCGGGATTGGTGTTGATCTTACGATGGCTCGACGGATTGCGGCGTTGCGCCGCTATCCATCCTCCGGTTTATCTGGCGGAGGTTGGAATCCGCCTGCGGCTTCCGACATGGCGGCCTCATGTATGGCGCGGGGTTGGTGTTGTTCTTGCGATCGCTCGATGGATTGCGGCGCTTCGCTGCGCTATCCATCCTCCGGTTTATCTGGCGGAGGTTGGAATCCGCTTGCGGCTTCCGACATGGCGGTCTCATGCCTTACGCGGGATTGATGTTGATCTTGCGATGGCTTAACGGATTGCGACGCTGCGCTTCGCTATCCATCCTCCGGTTTATCTGGCGGAGGTTGGAATCCGCTTGCGGCTTCCGACATGGCGACCTCAAGCCTGACGCGGGATTGGTGTTGATCCTGCATTGGCTCGACGGATTGCGGCGATGCGCCGCTATCCATCCTCCGGTTTTGTTTATGACCGGAGGTGGGTTTGTTTTCGATTGCTCGACGTTAACGTCAGGGTTGTTCAGCCAGTATGCGGTAGGCCTTGAGGGTGTTGAACGGGGCTTCGACCACGAACTTGTTGGCCAACCAGGATGGCACGCTGCCGCCCGGTTCGGTGTGCACCTGATACACCACCTCGACCACGCCTGACGCTTTCGGCGTGAACGTCCAACTGCCGTCGACCTTGCTCACGCGGACCATGCCATCAGTCGGCGGCAGGTCATTCGGTGCGCCTTGCATGCTGCGGGTTACCGTGCCGTCGCTGGATTTTTTACTGGTGACCTTCATAACTGAATCGCGCGGCGTTACCGGCCAAGGCGTATTGAACTGCGAGTACACCCAATAAACATCGCCTTCCTGCTTGAGCAACTTTTGCGACTTGCACTCGTGAATCCATTTACATGAACCCATGGCATCGTTCTGCAGGGCTAGCAGTTTGGGCATCTCTGCCTTGATCTGGGTGACGCCGCGATACGCCTTGTAAGGCGAGCCCGCGACCTCACTCAGGTAGACCTTGATGCCATCTTCATCCTTCACCAGATTCCACTGCTCGGCCTGCACAACACCTGCCGCCATCAGAGCCAGTGTTGCAACCATCATTCGAGTCGACTTTGTCATCGCGCCCCCAGGGCATCATTGATCGTGTGAACTAGCATGCAACCTGCGGCGTGACAGCCGTTTGATCCTCCAGCCACGCGAGCAGGCGGATGGCCTCCTCATGTGTGTCGCCACAAACAGCCACGTCTGCCGAGAAGGCTGAGCAGACTTTTGGTCGTTCCGGCTTGCCGAAAATCGAGCATAAATTATCGGGTGAAAGCTGCACACAACGCACACCGGCAGGTTTGCCTTGTGGCATGCCGGGAATCGGCGAACTAATAGAGGGAGCAATACAGCAAGCGCCGCAACCTGCGCGACAGTCCATGGGTGTTAAACCTCAAAAAGGAATACTGATCTACTCGCCGATTTTACTCGTATTTAAGCGAACTTAGCAGCCACACCATGCAAATTTACGCCTCCAGATAAGGCCTGGAGGCGTACGCCATTATGCTTATTTGGCAGGTTTCAAGCGCGCCAACAGGCTGGAGGTGTCCCAACGGCCGCCGCCCATACCTTGAACATCGGCATAGAACTGATCAACCAGCGCGGTTACTGGCAGCTGCGCACCATTGTTACGCGCCTCGTTGAGCAGAATCGACAGGTCCTTGCGCATCCAGTCCACCGCAAAACCGAAGTCGAAATCACCCGCCAGCATGGTCTTGTGACGGTTCTCCAGTTGCCATGACTGCGCAGCGCCTTTGCTGATCACCTCCATCGCTGCCTCACCATCGAGGCCAGCGCACTGAGCAAAGTGCAACGCCTCACTCAAGCCCTGAACCAGGCCGGCAATGCAGATCTGATTGACCATCTTGGTCAGTTGGCCGCTGCCAGCCTCACCCATCAGGCGCGCCATGCGGGCGTAGGCCTGAATCACCGGTTCGGCGCGAGCGTAGGCTGCTGCATCACCGCCCACCATGATTGTCAGGGCGCCATTGACCGCACCCGCCTGCCCGCCAGACACCGGCGCATCAAGAAAACCCAAGCCCAGCTCGGCGGCCTTGCCAGCCAGTTCGCGGGCGACATCGGCGGAGGCCGTGGTGTGATCGACCAGAATGGCTTCGGCCTGCATGCCAGCAAACGCGCCATCGTCACCGAGCACCACGCTGCGCAGGTCGTCGTCGTTGCCCACGCAAACCATCACCAATTCGGCGCCCTGCGCGGCTTCGCGAGGCGTTGCTGCGCTACGGCCGGCATAGGTCTCGACCCAGTCGGCAGCTTTGGCCGGGTTACGGTTATATACGCACACATCATGGCCCGCTCGCGCCAGATGACCGGCCATAGGGAATCCCATTACACCCAGACCGATAAAGGCTACCGTCGTCATACAACACCTCCGAATTCATGAATTTGCAGCCTATCACGGGATTTGCTTTGATAGAAAACAGCTTGCAACAGTTGCTTTAGCTGTCTGCACAATCGCAATTGAGCGTATATGCTGCTGATTAGCGATTTTTACTGGATTGCCAGCAACTGTTCACGCAACCCACCGCATTAACGGCACACCCACAGCGCAGGGAGAGCCCATGGGACACTGGCTGGTAATAGACCTTGAAGCCACCACCGAAGAAGGCGGCTGGCCCGTAGAGGAAATGGAAATCATCGAAATTGGCGCCAGTCTGGTACGGGCTGACGGGCATGAAGTCGATCATTTCCAGCGGTACGTGAAACCCCAGCGACGCCCGCACCTGACCCAGTTTTGCCGGGAGCTGACTCACATCAGCCAGCAAGCCATCAACAGCGCCGCGCCGTTGACCTCGGTGTGGCCGCAATTCGAGCGCTGGCTGGTCAGCCATCAACCGCATTTACAAGGTTGGGCCAGTTGGGGCGCTTATGATAAACGTCAGCTGGAGCAGGAATGGCAGCGCCACGAATTGAGCAGTTGCCTGCATGATATTAACCACCTGAACCTCAAGCGTCGCTTCAGCGAAGAGCGCAAACTGCAACAGCCGGTCGGCCTGCACACCGCTTTGCAGCTGGCCGGATTGCAATTCAACGGCCAACAACACCGGGCGCTGACCGACGCCCGTAACACCGCCCGCTTATTACCTTTGATTCTGCCGCTAGAAAGCCACGCAAAGCGGATGACGCAACGTTAACGCTTGTGCATACTTGCCCACCTTTATTTACAGCCTTTGAGGATTAGCAGATGTTCAAGGTCAATGAGTATTTCGACGGCACCGTCAAATCCATCGCATTCGGGATGGCTGAAGGCCCGGCAACGATCGGCGTAATGGCGCCAGGCGAATATGAATTCGGCACCAGCCAGCTAGAAGTCATGCACGTGGTTGCAGGCGCACTCACGGTGAAACTGCCAGGCACTGAAAAATGGGAAACCTTTGCCGCCGGGAGCAAGTTCACCGTTCCTGCAGACAGCAAATTCCAACTGCAGGTCGCCACTGAAACGGCCTACCTTTGCGAATATCGCTAAGTAGAGAAGTCCGTTAAAACCGGCCTCCAGGCCGGTTTTTTATTTGTACTGCCGCTAATTCTTAGGATGAGAGATGCACAGCCCCTTTAGTCGATTTCCAGTGTTGCTGCCGATTGCGTTGGTGATCATCGCCATGATTTCCATCCAGAGTGGCGCGTCGCTGGCCAAGAGCCTGTTTCCGGTGATTGGCGCTGAGGGCACTACCGCGCTGCGTCTGGGTATCGGCGCGCTTATTTTGTGCCTGCTGTTGCGCCCGTGGCAGGCCAAGCTGACCCTGCAATCGTGCCGCTCGCTGCTGGCCTACGGCGTTGCGTTGGGGCTGATGAATCTGATGTTTTACATGGCCTTGCAAACTATCCCGCTGGGCATCGCTGTTGCACTGGAATTCACCGGCCCGTTAACGCTGGCGTTGTTGTCGTCGCGCCGGCCAATCGACTTTCTATGGATCGCCCTCGCCGCCACGGGTTTGTGGTTGCTGTTGCCGACCAACCTGACAGACGAGCCGCTCGATCCCGTGGGGATGGCGCTCGCGCTGGGCGCAGGTGCCTGCTGGGCGATGTACATCATTTTTGGCAAACGCGCGGGCAGTGAGCACGGCCGCCACACGGTCGCGCTGGGCACGCTGGTAGCCGCGATCGTGGTGATTCCGATTGGCCTGTGGCAAGCCGGCAGCAACCTGTTCGCGCTGGATATCTTGCCCATTGCCTTTGGCGTTGCCGTCTTGTCCTCGGCGCTTCCTTACAGCCTGGAGATGATGGCCCTGACGCGCCTGCCAGCCCGAACATTCAGCATCATGATGAGCCTGGAGCCTGCGATTGCCGCATTAGCCGGGCTGCTGTTCCTCACCGAACACCTGTCGTTCAGCCAATGGCTGGCAATCAGCTTCATCATTCTCGCCTCCACCGGCACCGCCGCCACGATGAAGCCGCAATCGCCCGCGCAGCCGCAAGATTGCGGCTGACGCATCTATTGCGAATTGAACTGCAATTCGGCAAGTCGCGCGTACAGCGCATTAGTCGCCAGCAGTTGCTGATGGCTGCCAATTGCCTGCAACTTGCCCTGATCAATCACCGCAATGCGATCGGCTCGGGTGACGGTCGCCAGCCGGTGCGCGATAACCAATGTGGTGCGCCCCTGCATCAGCGTTGGCAGCGCTTGCTGAATCAGGTGTTCACTCTCGGCATCCAGCGCACTCGTAGCCTCGTCCAGCAGCAGTATCGGTGCATCCACCAACAAGGCACGGGCAATCGCCAGGCGCTGACGTTGACCGCCGGAAAGGCCTAAACCGGAGTCGCCCAAATGGGTCTGGTAACCCTGCGGCAAGCGCATGATGAACGCGTGCGCGTGCGCCGCCTTGGCAGCCGCCTCGACCGCTGCGTCGCTGGCTTCGGTATTGCCATAACGAATGTTGTCTTCGACCGTGCCGAAGAACAGCGCCGGGTTTTGCGACACCAGCGCAAAGCAGCTGCGCAACTGATCAGGGTCGAGCAGGTTGATTGGCTGCCCATCAATCAATATCCGCCCGGTTTGCGGATCGAAAAAGCGCAGCAGCAAATCAAACAACGTCGACTTTCCGGCACCGGACGGCCCGACCAGCGCGACCGTTTCACCGGGCTCAACCTTCAGCGATATACCCTCGACGGCGAAGGTATCGGGCCGTAACGGATAAGCAAAGTGCACATCCTCAAGCTCAATACGCCCTTGAACCGGCGTGGGCAATTCAAGCTGACCGCTTGCAGGCGCGCGGATCTGATTCCTGGCCTGCAACAGTTCGCTGATGCGCTCGGCGGCACCGGCTGCGCGTTGCAACTCGCCGATCACCTCACTCAGGGTGCCGAATGAGGAGCCTACAATCAGGCTGTAGAACACAAAGGCGGCCAATTCCCCGCCCGAGATACGCCCGGCGATCACATCCATGCCACCCACCCAAAGCATGACGCCGACCGCCCCGAGCACCAGCACGATCACCACCGTAATCAGCCAGGCGCGCTGGGCAATGCGCTTGCGTGCGGTGGCAAATGCAGCCTCGACCGACAGACCAAAGCGGTGTTTGTCCTCGTCCTGATGGTTGTATGCCTGCACCGTCTTGATCTGCCCCAGCACCTCGCCGACATAGCTGCCGACATCCGCGACGCGATCCTGACTCTGGCGCGACAAAGCGCGAACTTTGCGGCCAAAAATAAGAATCGGCGCAATCACCAGTGGCAACGCCACCAGCACAATTGCACTGAGTTTGGGGTTGGTGATGACCAGCAGCACCACGCCGCCGATCATGATGATCAGGTTACGCAGCGCCATCGACAACGATGAGCCAATCACCGACTGCAACAGTGTGGTGTCGGCAGTCAGGCGCGACTGGATTTCAGAGCTGCGGTTGCTTTCATAAAAGCCCGGATGCAGTTCGATCAGGTGATTGAACACGCGCTTGCGGATGTCCGCGACAAAGCGCTCGCCAATCCATGAAACCAGATAAAAGCGCGTGTACGTGCCGACGGCGAGTGCCAGCACCAGCGCAAAAAACAGCGCAATCGAGTGCTTCAACGCCTCGGCAGACTGGGTGGCCAGGCCCTGATCGACCAGCAGTTTAATGCCCTGACCCATCGACAACGTAATACCGGCGGTGAACACCAGCGCCACCAACGCGCCGAGTACACGCCAGCGATAAGGCGCCACAAAAGCCCAGGCCATGCGTAAT
Organism: Pseudomonas marincola; assembly: GCF_900682675.2. Classification (NCBI taxonomy): domain Bacteria; kingdom Pseudomonadati; phylum Pseudomonadota; class Gammaproteobacteria; order Pseudomonadales; family Pseudomonadaceae; genus Pseudomonas; species Pseudomonas marincola. Next base: position 2,621,482 of record NZ_LR215729.2, read on the forward strand.
GCGTTGCGTTGACGGGCCGACAAGAGAGATCGCATGGTTGCTCGCAAAAGGACTTAGACCCACTGAAGATGGGGCCTGACGCTTATTCAATCAACCCTGTCGCGCTCGATAGTCTGGGCGCGGCTGCAATCAAGCGCCGCGCCTTTGCCCAACACTAATCGCGCGAAACGATTCAGCCGTGCTCGACCGGATAGAGCAATTCTTCGCGATAGCCCGCCCAGACTTTCACCACATCCGGGAATGCCTCATCCAGCGCAATGTCGCCGCTATCGACCAGCAACGCACGGCCCTGCAACGTCGCAAGCTTACGTTTGGTGGCAACCACGCGCAGATTATCCAGGCCAATCGCACGTACCACTCGCGGGCTCAGTTGCTGATTGCCGCGCCCGAGAATGTGCCCCTGCCCGCCAATCGCGGTCACCAGCAAGCGCACCGGATGTTCCGCGATCAGCTCATACAACTGCATCTCGTTCACGTCTGCCGCCAGCACTGCGCCGTTCTCGATAACATCAACGCCAAGCAGCGTGGTGTTCAGGCCAAGATTGCCAGCCAGCCCGTGCAAGGTAGAGCCGGGGCCGAATACATAACGCACATCCGTCTCCCAGGTATCTTCCAGCCAGGCAGCCAAATCACTCAACACCAGTTCTTCAGACTCGACGCCACCCTGCTTGACCTGCTGCACAAAGCCGCCCTCTTCCGGCACGGTCAGCTCGCCATACCAGCGTGCAGCCACTTTGCCGCCGCGCAACGCAGCCTCGTCGATATCGCGCACCTCGCCTCTGGCCAGGCGCACCAAGCCGCCCTCGACCAAACGTCGGGTCAGCTCGCCGGCGGCGCGTGGGCTGATCGCATACACGCCGGACTGAATCTTCACCCCTGCCGGAATTCCCAGCACCGGCTGGCCCTCACGCGCAGCGGCAGATACGTCGCGGGCGGTGCCATCGCCTCCGGCGAACAGAATCAACGCAACGTTGGCGTCCTGCAGCAACTCAACGGCTTTGCGGGTATCGTCAGCGGTTGTCAGCGCGTGCGCAGCGTCAGCATCGAGCCCTGCGGGCAGGCGGTAGGAAAAACCCATCTCAGCGAGCAGGTCAGCGCCCATCGCCCCCGGATACGTAACAAACTGCAGCCGGTCGCGCAGCTCAAGCAAGCATTCCAGTGCAACACGGGTCCGCAGCGCCGCTTTGGGCTCAATACCGAGCGCCAGCGCTTCGTCGGCCATGCCATCACTGCCCTTGAAACCAGCAGGCCCGCCGAGCCCGGCCAACGGATTGATAATCAAGCCAATGTGAAATACCGCCATAAATTCCTCGTTTGGCTACGCTTGAATGGTCTTTTCAAAACCGGTAATTTTTTGGCACAGTAACTACACCGCAATAGCGCACCAGCACTATTGCCAGCTACCCCCCTCTAATCAGGAGACAACTGATGAACACCAGCAAAGACGGCGCACAATCTTCGGACACTGCCAGCGCTGACCAGCCGGTGGGTGGTGCGATAATCGATGACGAAGGCCACGAAGTACCGATCACCGAAGAAATGATCCAACAGGCCTGCGAAAAACTCGAAGTGAGCCGCACCGGCGCCACTGAAAAACACGACTGACACACAAGCAGGTTCATTGTGCGTGAGCCTGCTTAGCATGCTGCAACCCGACCAGCAGTCTGTCAGGCCCATACTGCGCCGACATTTGGTAACGGTGCATCAGCGTAATTGCGCGCCCAGCGCGCGGACTTGCCGGATCAGTGCCGGCGCCTCGCCTTGCACGCGAACGCTTAAACCGTCTATTTCACGGCGCACCGGATAGTGCTTGCGCAGCGCATCGAACGCCGCCCGCCGCTGGCTTTCGTCGCCGCGCACACAGCGCCGGAAATCGGCATCGTCGCGGCGCGGGTCATACACTGCCCGGCAAATAGTTGCCAACGCCCAAGGCAACTGCGCCTCGGCATTGAAGGTCAGTTCGGGCAACCATGATGGCGGCATCAGTTCATCCAGCTGCACGGTCTCGGCCACTGCCAAATGCGCACATAACGCCTGATAGATTTGCGCCGTGCCGCGCAATTTACCATCCAGGCTGTAGCCGGCAATGTGCGGCGTGGCGATCTGGCACAAGTCGACCAGCGCTGGATCAGCCAGAGGCTCGCCTTCCCATACGTCCAGCACTGCTTGCAAGTCGGGGCGCTGGCGCAAAGCGGCAAGTAGAGCCTGATTATCGACAACCGGGCCACGACTGGCGTTGATCAACCAAGAGCCCGGCTGCAATTGCGCCAAGCGTGCTGCATCGAGCAAGTGCTGAGTCGGGTGTTCACCGACGGTGGTGATTGGCGTGTGCAGGCTGATCACATCGCACTCGGCAAGAATCTGCTCAAGGCTGACAAAATGGCCGCCCTCTGCCGCGGCGCGCGGCGGGTCACACACGAGAACCTGCCAGCCAAGATTGCGCAGCACCTCAACCAGACGGCCGCCGACCTGGCCAGCGCCGACCACGCCATACACTTTGCCCGCAAGGTCGGCTCCCTGCTGCTCGGCCAGCACCAGCAAACTGCCCAGCACATAATCGACCACGCCCCGGGCATTGCAGCCGGGCGCACTGGACCAGCCAATGCCAGCTTCGGCGAAATAGTCGAGATCAAGGTGATCGGTGCCAATGGTCGCAGTGCCGACAAACCTGACCTTGCTACCCGCGAGCAAGGCCTTGTCAACGCGCGTCACTGAACGCACCAGCAAAACATCGGCATCGGCCACGTCAGCGGGTTTTATACCGCGCCCCGGCAACCGGGTAATCTGGCCGAAGCCTGAAAAAAACTCGTCAACCAGTGGAATATTTTCGTCTGCGACAATACGCATGATCCAACTCCCGATAAGCAGAGCGGCAGTTTACCAGTTGCAGCCAATGCTGCGAGCGCACGGGGCTGCCAATAGCCGCGCGATTATTTCGCCAACACCTTTAAAAAGCCTGCTCCACACGCTTCCTGACCATGCGGTCAAAGCGTATACTTCGCGGTTTTTCCAGAGCAAATGCCATGTCCGCAACACCCGCCAGCCAATCACGTTTTCAGCGCGCTCGCACCGAGCTGCGCGGACTGATGGTGCTTGCTACGCCGATCATCATCGCGCAGCTTGCCAATACCGCGATGGGCTTCGTCGATACGGTCATGGCTGGTCGCGTTGGGCCGCGTGATCTGGCAGCGGTGGCGCTCGGCAACTCGATCTGGATTCCGGTTTTTTTGCTCATGACCGGCATTCTGCTGGCCACCACGCCCAAGGTCGCCCAGCGTTTTGGCGCGGGCGAACACGCCTCCATTGGCGCGCTGGTGCGTCAGGCGTTGTGGCTGGCATTGGTGGTGGGCGGTTGCGCCGCCATGTTGCTGTGGAACGCCGAAATCATCCTGCACAAGATGAATGTCGAGCCCGATCTGATCGGTCCGGCCATGGGTTATTTGCGCGCTGTCGCCTGTGGTTTCCCGGCCGTTGCCTTGTACCACGTACTGCGCTGTTTCAGTGACGGCCTGGGGCTTACCCGGCCGAGCATGATCCTTGGCCTGTGCGGCTTGGTGTTGAATATCCCGCTCAACTACATCTTCATTTACGGCAAGTTCGGCCTTCCCGCGATGGGCGGCGTTGGTTGCGGCTGGGCAACCGGCCTGGTCATGGGCTTTATGCTTTTGGGCATGCTGACGTGGGTAAAAATCGCCAAGGCTTATCGCGACAGCCAGTTATTCAGCCAATTCGACTGGCCACAATGGGCCGTGATTAAACGCCTGGTTTCGATTGGCTTGCCAATCGGCATTGCAGTATTCGCCGAGTCGAGCATTTTCGCGGTGATTGCCCTGCTGATCGGCGGGCTGGGTTCCAAGGTGGTTGCCGGCCACCAGATCGCCCTGAACTTCAGCTCGATTGTGTTCATGATCCCCTATTCGCTCGGCATGGCTGCCACCGTTCGTGTCGGCCAGGCGCTGGGGCGCGGTCATCCCCGCGATGCGCGTTTTGCCGCAGGCGTAAGCATGGCCACTGCACTGGCATACGCGTGCCTTTCATGCACACTGATTTTGCTGTTTCGTGAGCCTATCGTCGGCATCTACACCGATAACGCCGAGGTTATTGCCTTGGCAGCGTCGCTGATCGTCTACGCCGCACTGTTCCAACTGTCAGACGCAGTGCAGGTCACTGCGGCCGGCGCGCTACGCGGCTATCAAGACACCCGAGTGACCATGCTGCTGACATTGTTCGCCTACTGGGGCATCGGCCTGCCGATTGGTTATGCGCTGGGTCTGACCGACTGGCTGGGCGAGCCCAGCGGCCCACGCGGTCTCTGGCAAGGCCTTGTAGTGGGCCTTACCTGCGCGGCGATCATGCTCGGCTATCGGGTTTCGACCAGCGCCCGCAAGCGAATCAAGTCGTCTACTATTGGCGAATGATCGCCCGCAGCCTTGTCCTTCTTCTGCTGTTTACCCTCAGCGCCTGCCAGCCGGGTGATGACGGCCTGGCATTGCAGGCCGACTACCTCAAGCGCCTGAATGGCGCGCTGGACGGTGCCGGAGTCGAACCGTTCGACAGCAAACGATTGGCGCAATATCGCCTGCCTGCGAGACGCCTGCGCGTTAGTGAAATCAGCGATATCCGCATCAGCCTGCTCGACCTGTTGATTGATGTGCGCCGCTGCCCGGATTTGCAGCTGCTCATCAGTGAACGCAACAGCATTCTCGGTAAACAGATGCAGCCCAGCAGCCGCCTCGGTTATGAAGGCGATCTGCTGCGGGCGATAGACGCGTGCCGGGCGTACCTGCAGACCCAACCCGATCAGTCACTCAATCAGACGCTGGCAACCCTGCAAGCGCAAAAGCGCTATCAACTGTTGCAGGTGTACTGGAATGCACTCAATGCCAGCCCAGAGTTCGAGCACAGCCTGCGCTTTAGTCAGCAGGCGTTGCCGGTAAGCGCCACGCGTGAGAATCCGGCGGTGCAGGCATTGGCGCAACTGGCTCAAGTTGGCAGCCAGTTACCGCAGCAACTGCCACCGGCCACGGCCCAGCTCGATCCGCTGTTTTTCACCTTGCAGGCCGACCAGCAAGCGCCGCAATTGATCACCAGCCTGCTCAGCCTGACCGACACCCTTGAGCAGGCCAGCGCGCTGCTTGAGCAACGCTTGCGCAAACGGCCGCTGTGCCCGATTGGCAAGCCAACGCAGCGTGCGCGGGTGATGCAGAATATTTTCGTTAAATACTACGCAGGCAGCCTGCAACCGTATCTCGCAACGGTTAGCCAGCAAGGCACGCAATGGAGTGAAACGCTGCTGCAACTGGCGTCTGTCGAGCAGATTCCGCCTGCGCTGGACACTTACCTGCAACAACTGGCCGGAACTGAGGATTCGCTTTGGCAGGGGTTTCAGGCGGCCAACAATCGCCATGTGAAGGCTTGGCAGGCGCTGTTGAAGTCGTGCGCAATGGCGCCCGGCCAATCCGGCTGGACGGATCAGCCCTGAGCGTTGGCTTCAGTCAGCCTTTTTGCGAATCCAGTACAGGTAAGAACCCGCCTCTTCAGCCTGATCAAGCAGCTCATGCCCGAGGAAGTTACAAAACTTGGGAATGTCGCGACGCGTCGATGGATCAGTGGCGATCACCTTGAGCAGGCCGCCAGCCGGCAGATCACGCACCTTGTTGTGCAACATCATCACCGGCTCGGGGCAATTCAGGCCACTGGCATCGAGCGTGGCATCGAGTGATGAGTCAGGGAAGTCAGGCATAAACAACTCCAGGCAATCGGTCGCGCGGCAGATTCGCGCGCTGTCGGGTAAGGCGGTATTGATCACTGCGCGCCTGCTCAACCGCAGGCTGAAGCTGCACGGTTAATGCATTGGCGCGCAACGCTTGGCTCATTGTACTTTAGGTTTAGCGGTACCCAGACGGCGCAAGTGACAGGTAACTTCTTCGCGGTCGTGGTAAAGCTGTTTGCAAGCAATCGAGGCTTTAACCCCACGCGCCGCCAGCCCTTCTTCGATGCGTTCAAGCAGCCGTTTCACTTCGATGTAGCGTTGTTTCATCGGCAACTTGAGGTTAACCACCGCCTCGCGGCACAGGCCTTCACCGATCCAGGTTTCCAGCAATGCGGCGTTGCGTGCCGGCTTTTCGACGATGTCGCAGACCATCCAGTCGACCATCTGCTTGGGCTTCCAGGTGAAACCATCGACCATCAAGTGCTGAACCAAACCGGTGTCCATCAGGCTCTCTGCCATCGGGCCGTTATCAATCGCGGTGACCAGCATGCCGCGCTTGACCAGCTGATAGGTCCAACCGCCAGGTGCTGCGCCGAGGTCAACGCCGGTCATCTCATCAGACAGTCGCTCATCCCACTGCTCACGTGGAATAAAGGTGTGCCACGCCTCTTCCAGTTTTAGAGTGGAACGGCTCGGGGCCTCACGCGGAAATTTAAGGCGCGGAATGCCCATCGGCCACAGCGCCGAGTTATTCGCCTCGGCGAGCCCGGCAAACACTTCGCGACCGCTCTTGAAGGTCAGCAGCAGGCGCGGCTTTTTCGGATCATCAACCAGGCGTCCGGATTTAATCAGGGCTTTGCGCAGCGGTGCTTCAAATTTTTTGCAGAAGTTCGAAAGCTCTTTGCCGTCATTGGTATCCAGCACTTCCAGCCACAGGCTGCCGCAGACCGGGAAGTCGGCCAGATGTGCTTGCAACACGCTGATGCGATCCGTCTCGGGCAGCTCGACGAACACGCCACGCGCCCATTGGCGGGGAAATATCAGCTGCTTGAAGCGCACACCCTGCATCAACCGCTGCGCACCATCTTCTTCGGTACAGATGAACTCGGCGCAAGCAGTGCCCGGTTTGGCTTTGGCGTAGCCGGAAACTTCCAACAAGGCGGCGTGATCGGCGATCTCGGCGCAGACCTCATTCTCGAAACCGGGGCGGCAGTGCATTAACAACGTATTCATTCAAACTCTCCTCAAGGCGCGCATGATAGCGGAACTCGACCGCCGTGTCGGGAACCCTGAGGCCTAAAGCCGGTCAGCTGAATGGTAGGTTGTCTTTTAACCCAGCTACCCTAAAGTTTTATTGGAGTCATCGCCCAACTTCAAACAGCCTGATGAGCGGCCCCCAGAATGGCTGCCATGCCCCCAATTTTAAAAGTTTGGGCACACAAGGAGTCATGCATGCAATCCGTGGACAGTTTGAAAAGCCGCCGCACACTCACCGTCGGCGACAAAAAATATCAGTATTTCAGTTTGCCCGATGCGGCAAACACACTGGGCAATATCGACAAGTTGCCCATGTCTCTCAAGGTTCTGCTCGAGAACCTGTTGCGCTGGGAAGACGGCAAGACCGTGACCCGCGACGATTTACAGGCGATGGCCAGCTGGCTCGAATCGCGCAGCTCAAACCGTGAAATCCAATACCGCCCCGCCCGCGTCCTGATGCAGGACTTCACCGGCGTTCCCGCCGTGGTCGATCTGGCTGCAATGCGTGATGCCATGAGCAAGGCCGGCGGCGACCCGCAGAAGATCAACCCGCTATCACCTGTTGATCTGGTCATTGATCACTCGGTCATGGTCGACAAATTCGCCAACAGCTCGGCCTTCGAGCAAAACGTCGATATCGAGATGCAGCGCAACGGTGAGCGCTACGAATTCCTGCGCTGGGGCCAGCATGCGTTCGACAATTTCAGCGTAGTGCCGCCGGGCACGGGGATTTGCCATCAGGTAAACCTTGAATACCTCGGCCGCACGGTCTGGACCAAAGAACAGGACGGCGAAACCTACGCCTTCCCCGACACGCTGGTCGGCACCGATTCGCACACCACCATGATCAATGGCCTCGGCGTGCTGGGCTGGGGCGTCGGCGGCATTGAGGCAGAAGCGGCCATGCTCGGGCAGCCGGTGTCGATGCTGATTCCAGAAGTGGTCGGTTTCAAACTCACCGGCAAACTCAATGAAGGTATCACCGCCACCGACCTGGTGCTGACGGTCACCGAAATGCTGCGCAGCAAGGGTGTGGTTGGCAAGTTCGTCGAGTTCTACGGCGATGCACTGGAATCACTGCCGCTGGCGGACCGTGCCACAATCGCCAACATGGCGCCCGAGTACGGTGCGACTTGCGGCTTCTTCCCGGTCGATGATGTCACCCTTGAATACCTGCGCCTGTCCGGTCGCCCAAGCGAAACCGTGGCGCTGGTCGAGGCCTACTGCAAGGCGCAAGGCTTGTGGCGCGAGAAAGGCCTGGAGCCGACATTCAGCGACAGCATGGCGCTCGACATGAGCACCGTCGAATCCAGCCTTGCCGGCCCCAAACGCCCGCAAGACCGTGTCCCGCTGTCGCAAGTACACAGCGCGTTCAATCAATTCATGGACCTGCAAATCAAGCCTGCCGCCAAGGAAGAAGGCCGCATGCTCAGTGAAGGAGGCGGCGGCGCGGCAGTCGGCAGTGACACCATGAACGGTGGAGTCGACTACGAACACGATGGCCACACGCATCACCTGAAAAATGGTGCGGTGGTCATTGCCGCTATCACCTCGTGCACCAACACCTCCAACCCGAGCGTGATGATGGCCGCAGGTCTGGTCGCCAAGAAAGCCGTGGAGAAAGGCCTGAAGCGCAAGCCGTGGGTCAAGAGTTCACTGGCACCCGGCTCGAAAGTGGTGACCGAATACTTCAAGGCTGCCGGCCTCACCCAATACCTCGACCAACTTGGCTTTGATCTGGTCGGCTATGGCTGCACAACCTGTATCGGTAACTCCGGGCCTTTGCCCGAAGCCATCGAGGCCGCCGTGCAGAAAGCCGACCTTACGGTTGCATCGGTGCTGTCCGGCAACCGCAACTTCGAAGGCCGCGTGCATCCGCTGGTGAAAACCAACTGGCTGGCCTCGCCGCCCCTGGTTGTCGCCTATGCGCTGGCTGGTAACGTGCGCATCAACATCGCCGAGGAATCGCTGGGCGACGACCGCGACGGCAATCCGGTCTACCTCAAGGATATCTGGCCGACCCAGAAAGAAATTGCCGAAGCCGTACTGAAAGTCGACACGGCGATGTTCCACAAGGAATACGGCGAAGTGTTTGCCGGCGACGAGCAATGGCAAGCGATCAGGGTTACAGAGTCGGACACCTATGTGTGGCGCGATGACTCCACCTACATTCAGCACCCGCCGTTCTTCGAGCACATCAATGAGCCCGCACCGCCGGTGGGTGACATCAAAGAGGCGCGCATCCTCGCCCTGCTGGGTGACTCGGTTACTACCGACCACATCTCGCCGGCCGGTAACATCAAGACCGACAGCCCCGCCGGACGTTACCTGCGTGAACAAGGCGTGGAGCCCGTGGACTTCAACTCCTACGGCTCACGTCGCGGCAACCATCAGGTGATGATGCGCGGCACCTTCGCCAATATCCGTATCCGCAACGAAATGTTCGACGGCGAGGAAGGCGGCAACACCCTGCACTATCCGACCGGCGAAAAGCTCTCGATCTATGACGCGGCCATGCGTTACCAAGCGCAAAACACGCCACTGGTTATCGTTGCCGGCAAGGAATACGGCACCGGTTCCTCCCGCGACTGGGCGGCAAAAGGCACTAACTTGCTTGGAGTCAAAGCGGTCATTGCTGAAAGCTTCGAGCGCATCCACCGCTCGAATCTGGTGGGCATGGGTGTTCTGCCGTTACAGTTCAAAGCCCCCAATACCCGCAAGAGCCTGAACCTGACGGGCGAGGAAACCCTCACCATCAGCGGCCTTGAAGGCACAGAACTAGAGCCGATGATGAACCTGATCGTCAACATCACCCATACCGACGGCAGCACCGAACGGATTGAAGTACTGTGCCGGATCGACACGGTAAACGAGGTTGAATACTTCAAGGCTGGCGGGATTCTGCACTACGTTCTGCGTGAGCTGATAGCCGCTAAATAGAGGTCTGCGTGGGTACTTGAGGCGTTCAAGTACCCACTTTCTCTGGTATTTATTGATCCAGATCAATAAACCCTGGTTTTTTGCCAATCCCTTCTCAACTTTACTGCGCCTGGGCCGATGCATAAGCATTACCACCGGGACCATCACCATGCGCAATAATCAGCCTGTTACCCAGCGTGAACGTACCTTCTCAGCAGACCAGCGCCTGATATCGACCACCGATACCAAGGGCCAGATCACTTACTGCAACGATGAGTTTGTCAAAATCAGCGGCTTCTCGATGGATGAGCTGATACGCGCTCCGCACAACCTTGTGCGCCACCCGGATGTACCACCTGCGGTGTTCCAGCACATGTGGAGCACCTTGCAGCAAGGTCGCCCGTGGATGGGCATCGTCAAGAACCGTTGCAAGAATGGCGATCATTACTGGGTCAACGCTTACGTCACGCCGATCCTCAGCAACTCGCAAGTTATCGGTTTCGAGTCGGTTCGGGTTAAGCCGACTGCCGAGCAAATCAGCCGTGCCGAGCAGCTGTACGCGCGCGTGAACTCAGGCAAGCCGGCGGTGGCCAGCAGTGACAGCTGGTTGCCGCGTGCACTCGACCTGCTTCCTTACATCGGCATCGGCTTGTTCGGCTGCGTGGCTGCACAGCTGATTGAAAGCAACTGGGCCTTGCTGGCCACCGTTGCGGCCTCGATTCCGCTGGGTTTGATGGCTCTCAGCTGGCAGCAACGCGGTCTCCAGCGCCTGCTCAAACTGTCGGAAGAAACCATCAGCGACCCGATGATTGCGCAGATGTACACCAGCAGCAAAGGCGATGTAGCGCGCCTGGAAATGAGCGCACTGAGCCAGGAAGCGCGCCTTAAAACTTGCCTGACCCGCTTGCTCGACAGCGCCGAGAATCTCGCTGAACAAGCCAGCCAGGCCGATACGCTGGCGATTAACAGCTCTCCCGGTCTTGAGCGCCAACGTCAGGAAACCGAACAGGTGGCCACGGCCGTCAACGAGATGGCCGCGACCACGCTGGAAGTCGCCAGCAACGTCGCGCGCACGGCGATTGCGACTCAGGAAGCCAACCGCCTCACCCGCGAAGGTCGCACGATCACTGCGCAAACCCGCGAAGCCATCGAGCGTTTGTCGGTGTCCGTGGGTGAAACCGGCGAGACCGTGACTCGACTGGCGCAGGACAGCAACGAGATTGGCAGCGTGGTCGATGTGATCAAAGGGATTGCCGACCAGACCAACCTGCTGGCCCTCAATGCCGCGATCGAAGCCGCGCGTGCGGGCGAGATGGGCCGTGGCTTTGCCGTGGTCGCCGACGAGGTACGTTCGCTGGCACAGCGCACCGGTGAGTCAACCGGACAGATCCACCAACTGATCGCCAAACTGCAGCGCACCGCAGAAGAGGCCGTGGTCGCCATGCAAATCGGTCGTTCGCAGGCCGATGAAGGCGTCAAGCAGGTTCTGCTGGCGGATCAGGCGTTGATGGGGATCAGTGACTCGGTGGAAAATATCGCCGGCATGGCCGACCAGATCGCCGCCGCCGCTGAAGAGCAGAGTGCGGTCGCCGACGAGATCAACCGTAACATCACCAACATCGCCCAATTGTCGGACCAGACCGCAGAAGACGCACAACAAACCGCTCGCCTGAGCCAAGCCCTCACCGGCAACGCCAAAGGCCAGCAGTCGCTGGTGGAGCGCTTCAATCGCTAAGAACGTGTGCAATAGCGGCGGCTGAGCAAACAGCCCGCGCTGAATAAAAAAGCCGTTATCAGTTACCTGATAACGGCTTTTTTTGTGGCCTCGGAAAACGCTGTAAATGCAGGGCATGGAACAGCCGGGGCGCCCCGGCTTTGCTGACTACAGGTGCGAAAACTCTATCCTGTTGTAGCCAGCAATTTCAGCACAGAAGCGTTGAGCGGCGCTGCCAGATTACTCAGCCAAACGCCAGGTCGTGCCGCCTTTGCCGTCTTCCAGAACCACACCCATTGCCGTCAGTTGATCGCGGATGCGGTCGGACTCGGCCCAGTTCTTGTCACTGCGTGCCTGCAGGCGCGCGGCAATCAGTGCTTCGACCTCGGCTGCATCGACTTTGCCTTCGGCACCGGCCTGCAGGAACGCTTCAGGCTCCAGTTGCAGCACACCGAGCACGCCCGCCAGCTCTTTCAAGCGCGCAGCCAAACCCGCAGCAGCCTGGATGTCGCTGTCGCGCAGGCGGTTGACCTCACGGACCATTTCAAACAGCACAGCGCAAGCTTCCGGCGAATTGAAGTCATCATCCATTGCTTCAGAGAAGCGCGCTACGAATGCATCACCGCCAGCCGCTGGCGCTTCTGGCAGACCCTTGAGCGCGTGGTAGAAACGCTCCAGCGCGCCTTTGGCTTCCTTGAGACTGTCTTCCGAATAGTTGATCGGGCTGCGGTACTGGCTCGACACAAGGAAGTAACGCACCACTTCGGGGTGATACTTTTGCAGCACTTCGCGAATGGTGAAGAAGTTGCCCAATGACTTGGACATTTTCTCGCCATCGACGCGCACCGCCCCCGCATGCATCCAGGCGTTGGCGTATAGCTTGCCGGTAGCGGCTTCGCTCTGGGCGATTTCGTTTTCGTGGTGCGGGAACACCAGATCCGGACCGCCGCCGTGAATGTCGAAGGTTTCGCCAAGGCAGCAGGTCGACATCACCGAGCACTCGATATGCCAGCCCGGACGGCCTTCGCCCCACGGCGACTGCCAGCTTGGCTCGCCCGGCTTGGCGCCTTTCCAGAGTACGAAGTCGAGCGGGTCTTGTTTCGACTCATCCACTTCGATACGCGCGCCGATGCGCAGGTCTTCGATTTTCTTGCGCGACAGCTTGCCGTAACCGACGAACTTGCCGACACGGTAGTAAACGTCACCGTTGCCTGGCGCGTAGGCGAAGCCTTTGTCGATCAGTGTCTGGATCATCTGGTGCATGCCGGCGATATGGCTGGTCGCACGCGGCTCGATGTCCGGACGCAGCACATTCAGGCGCGCTTCGTCTTCGTGCATGGCGGCGATCATGCGATCAACCAGCACCTCAAAACCTTCACCGTTTTCCTGTGCGCGACGAATGATCTTGTCGTCGATATCGGTGATGTTGCGCACGTAGGTCAGTTCATAGCCGCGATGCCGCAACCAGCGTGCGATCACGTCAAACGCGACCATCACCCGGGCGTGACCAATGTGGCAGAAGTCATAAACCGTCATGCCGCAGACATACATGCGCACATGGTTGCCTTCGAGGGGTTTAAGTTCCTGCTTGGTTTTGCTCAGCGTGTTGTAGATGGTCAGCATAATCAATCCTTAAACGCGGCCCTCACAGGCCACTTAATCTTCGAGTGGCTGCGCCCGCCAACACAATGGGCGGGCTCAGCTGACTCAGCGCTGCAACGGGCTCAGGCCCAGGAATCGCGCAGCGTTACCGTGCGGTTGAACACCAGTGCGTCTGGCTTCGAGTCTTTCGAGTCGAGGCAGAAGTAGCCTTCGCGCTCGAACTGGAAGCGGTCCTCAATGCTGGCGTTGGCCAGTGACGGCTCAGCGCGGCAGCCCTTGAGCACAACCAGCGAATCGGGGTTGATGTTGTCGAGGAAGCTTGCGCCCTCCTCGGCCTTTTCCGGATTGGCCGAACGGAACAGGCGGTCGTACAGGCGCACTTCGCATTCGACGCTGGCGTCTGCCGGAACCCAATGCACAACGCCCTTGACCTTGCGCCCTTCGGGGTTCTTGCCAAGCGTTTCGGGGTCGTACGAGCAACGCAGCTCGATCACATTGCCGTCGGCATCTTTGATCGCCTCATCGGCCCGGATCACGTAGCTGCCACGCAGACGGACTTCACCGCCCGGCTCAAGACGTTTGTAGCCCTTTGGCGGGTTCTCTTCGTAATCACCGGCGTCGATGTAGATCTCGCGAGCGAACGGCAGCTCACGCACGCCCATATCCTGCTTGGGATGACGCGGCAGGCTCAGCGTTTCGACCTGATCTTGCGGGTAGTTGGTGATGACAACTTTCAGCGGCTTGAGCACGCACATGGCGCGCGAAGCGTTGGCATCGAGGTCGTCACGGATGGCGAACTCAAGCATGCCGATATCCACGACGCCACCGGCGCGGTTGACGCCGATCAGGTCGCAGAAGTGACGGATCGACCCTGGCGTGTAACCGCGGCGGCGGAAGCCAACCAGTGTCGACATGCGCGGATCATCCCAACCACTTACGTGACCTTCGTCGACCAATTGCTTGAGCTTGCGCTTGCTGGTGATGGTGTAGTTGAGGTTCAGGCGCGCGAATTCGTACTGACGCGGCTGCGCCGGAACCGGCAATTGCTCAAGGAACCACTCGTACAGCGGGCGGTGATCTTCAAACTCCAGCGTGCAGATCGAGTGGGTAATCCCTTCGATGGCATCGGACTGGCCGTGGGTGAAGTCATAGCTCGGGTAGATGCACCACTTGTCACCGGTCTGGTGGTGATGGGCATGACGAATACGGTACAGAATCGGGTCGCGCAGGTTGATGTTCGGCGCGCTCATGTCGATTTTTGCCCGAAGCGAACGCGCGCCATCAGCAAACTCGCCGGCTTTCATGCGGGCGAACAAGTCGAGGTTCTCTTCAACCGAACGGTCACGGAACGGGCTGTTCTTGCCCGGCTCGGTGAGGCTGCCACGGTAGGCGCGCGACTCTTCCGGCGACAAGTCGCAAACGAACGCCTTGCCTGCCTTGATCAGCTCGACGGCCCATGCGTAGAGCTGGTCGAAATAGTTGGAGGCGAAACGAATATCACCCGCCCAGTCGAAGCCCAACCACTGCACGTCCTGCTTGATCGAGTCGATGTATTCCTGATCTTCCTTGGCCGGGTTGGTGTCATCGAAACGCAGATGACAATCACCGCCAAACTCTTTGGCCAGGCCAAAGTTCAGGCAAATCGACTTGGCGTGACCGATATGCAGGTAGCCGTTCGGCTCCGGCGGGAAACGCGTGATCACCTTCGCATGTTTGCCTGATTCCAGATCTGCCTGGACGATAGGACGAAGGAAGTTAGTGGCGACAGGAGTCTCTGGCTTGCTCATGGGATCCTTTGAAGGTGCAGGTGCGCGGCATGCGCGGCCGACTAAAACAGGGAGACGCATCAACTTGAGAGCGCCCGGACCCATTACTGAAAATGCGTTGAACCCCGCAACAGAGGGGTTAGTGTCAGGCCAAATCAGCCATAAACACCAAGATTTTCAGCCACAGGGGCAGGCGCAATAGTTTTTTAGCGAATCCAAAGCGCCTATCATAGCCGAAGCTGTCAACCCCCTGACAGACCCAAGCGCTAGATCGCAACCGGAAATGTGCGTTGGAAAATGCACTCGGCAAGCGGCCTGACACCCCGTAAACTGTAAAGCCTCGGCCAACAAGCTCTGTACCTGTAGCGATACAGATGCAGCCAAGGCCTGCGGTTTCAATGACAGAGCGATTAAATCAATGATCAAGTTGCACACCAACTACGGCGTTATCACCCTGAACCTGTTCGAAGACAAAGCCCCGGAAACCGTGGCTAACTTCAAGGAATACGTGAAAAGCGGCCACTACGACGGCACCATTTTCCACCGCGTAATCAGCAACTTCATGATTCAGGGCGGCGGCTTCGACACCAGCATGAAGCAGAAGTCGACCCGCGCCACCATCAAGAACGAAGCCAACAACGGCGTTTCCAACAAGATTGGTACCGTTGCCATGGCCCGCACCATGGAGCCACATTCGGCTTCTGCGCAGTTCTTCATCAACGTCGCCGACAACACCTTCCTCAACCACACTGCACCGACCGTTCAGGGCTGGGGCTATGCGGTATTCGGCGAAGTGACTGAAGGCATGGACGTTGTTGAGAAGATCAAAGGCGTTGCCACCACCACCAAGAGCGGCCATCAGGACGTTCCGGTTGATGAGGTGGTCATCGAGCGTGCTGAGATCGTTGAGTGATCTTACTGATCTCCGATCTGCACCTTGAACAGGAGCGCCCGGACATAACCCGGGCGTTCCTGCATTTCCTGCAAACCCGCGCCGTTCATGCCGAGGCGTTGTATATCCTCGGGGACTTCTTTGAAGTCTGGATTGGCGATGATGCCATCAGCCCTTTTCAACGCACCATCAGCACCGCCCTGCGCGAGCTGAGTGAAACTGGCACGCAAATTTTCCTGATGCATGGCAACCGCGACTTCCTTATCGGCAAAGCCTTTTGCCGTGAAGCCGGCTGTAGCCTGCTCAACGATCCAACCCTGCTCGAACTGCCTAGCGGCCCCGTTCTGCTAATGCACGGCGACAGCCTGTGCACGCGCGACGAAGCCTATATGCGCATGCGCCGCATCCTGCGCAACCCGCTGACCTTGTGGGTATTGCGCCATTTGCCGCTGAGCACCCGCCACAAGCTGGCGCGTAAGCTGCGCAATGAAAGCCGCAGCCAGACGCGCATGAAGGCCGCCGATATTGTCGATGTGACGCCGGATGAAGTCGTCAGCACCATGCGCCAGCATGGCGTGCGCACGCTGATTCACGGTCACACCCACCGCCCCGCTACGCACAAGCTCGAAATCGATGGGCAGACCGCTACGCGCATTGTTCTGGGCGACTGGGACAGGCAAGGCTGGGCGCTGCAAATCGATGATCAGGGCATGCGCCAGAGTGCATTCAGCCTGAGCGACTAAAAAACTTCAGCGATTGAAAAGCCTGCTGTGCGGTTAACCCAGCAGGCTTTTTCATGTGCGGCCAGTTTGCCCGCGAATCAGTGCCCTGCCGCTTCTGGCCCGGCTTTGGCCGTGAACGGCGGCTTGGCCAGCCACACCAGCAAGACCAGCCCGAAAAACATCCAGCCGAGCAAGGTGAAGTAGTCGACGGTGGACATCATGTAGGCCTGGCTGTTGAGTATCTGCTCAAGCTGCGCATAGGACTGCGGCCCCGGCCCGCCGAGTTGATTCAACGCCTCACGCGTGGCCGGCTCGTAGGTACTGAAACTTTCGCTCATGTACGCATGATGCTGATCAGCGCGACGAATCCAGATCCACGTGGTCAGGGAGGCCGCGAAGCTACCGCCCAAGGTCCTGAGGAATGTCGCCAGCCCTGAACCATCGGCGATTTCGTGGGGCGGCAGATCCGACAGCAAAATGCTCAGTGTCGGCATGAAGAACAGCGCAACGCCGATGCCCATGAACAACTGCACCAGCGCCACATGCTGGAAGTCCACCTGATTGGTGAAGCCGGCGCGCATGAAGCAGCTCAGGCCAATCGCCAGAAACGCCAACCCGGCCAGCAAGCGCAAGTCGAAATTGTGCGCATAACGCCCGACAAAGGGCGACATCAGCACCGGCAACAGACCAATCGGCGCCACCGCTAAACCGGCCCATGTGGCCGTGTAGCCCATCTGGGTTTGCAGCCATTGCGGCAGGATCAGATTGATGCCGAAGAAGCCCGAATAGCCCAGCACCAGCACAATGGTGCCGATGCGAAAGTTGCGGTGAGAGAACAGCCGCAAGTTGACGATCGGATGCTTATCGGTCATTTCCCAGATCACGAAGATGCTCAGCGCAATAACTGAAATAAGCGTACCGATGATCACGAAGTTGGACTCGAACCAGTCGAGATCATTGCCTTTATCGAGCACCACCTGCAGCGCACCCACCCCGATTATCAGGGTCAGCAGGCCAATGTAGTCGATAGGCTGGCGGCTGGTTTCGACCGGGCGATGGCGCAATTGCTGGCGCACCACCAGGGTTGCGAAAATCCCGATGGGCACATTGATGAAGAAGATCCACGGCCAGCTGTAACTGTCGGTAATCCAGCCGCCCAGAATGGGCCCGGCAATGGGCGCCACAACGGTCACCATCGCCAGCAGTGCCAGGGCCATGCCCCTTTTTGCCGGAGGATAAACCGCGATCAACAGCGTCTGCGTCATCGGGTAAAGCGGGCCGGCAACCAGCCCCTGAATCACCCGAAAGCCGACCAATTCAGGCATTGACTGGGCAATGCCGCAAAGAAAAGAGGCCAGCACAAAGAGCATGGTGGCCCAGAGAAACAGTTTCACTTCGCCAAACCGCCGGCTCAACCAGCCGGTGAGCGGCAAGGCGATGGCGTTACTCACCGCGAACGAGGTAATAACCCAGGTGCCCTGCTCGAAGCTTACGCCGAGATTACCGGCAATGGTCGGCAAGGCAACGTTGGCGATCGTGGTGTCGAGCACCTGCATAAAGGTCGCGAGAGACAGACCGATGGTGCACAGCAACAAGCTCGGCGGGCTGAATGATGCTTGTGAGCTCATTACAAATCCTTGCTATCTAGTCGAGGCTGTAGAGCGCGAGCGCCAGACCTTCCCGGCGCTCGTGTCGATTACGGATGAATCAGCGTTTGGCTGACTTCAGCGGCGCGCTGTTTTCCTCGATGAGTCGGGCGATCAAGGCATCAGCCTCGCTCATCTGGCGCTCATACACATTGGTGGTGAACGAGGCCTCCACAGGCGCTTGCTGCGCCAGCATCGGGCCGCTCTGGTCACGCAGGTTGACCGTCACCTTGGTCGACAGGCCTACACGCAACGGATGCTCGGCCAGTTGCTCGGCATTGATATGAATCCGAACCGGCACGCGCTGAACAATCTTGATCCAGTTGCCGGTGGCGTTCTGCGCTGGCAACAAGGCAAACGCACTGCCAGTTCCTGCGCCGAGGCTGTCGACACTGCCGCTGTACTTGACGTCGCTGCCGTAGATATCTGACTCAATATCAACTGTCTGGCCGATGCGCATCTGGCTGAGTTGGGTTTCCTTGAAGTTGGCATCGATCCACAACTGATCGAGCGGAATCACTGCCATTAAGGCCGTGCCGGGCTGCACCCGTTGACCAAGCTGCACAGTGCGCTTGGCCACGTAACCAGTTACCGGCGCCACCAGCGTGCTGCGCGCATTGTTCAGATAGGCCTGACGCAGATTGGCAGCGGCGGCCATGACGTCGGGATGCGAAGCAACAGTGGTGTCATCAATCAACGCCTTGCTGCTGCTCAACTGCTGCTTGATGTTGGCCAGCGCACTTTCGGCCGACGCCAGATCATCACGTGCATGGGACAGCTCTTCAGCCGAGATCGCGCCTGTTGCCGCCAGCGTTTTACGGCGGTTGTAGTTGTCGCGGGCTTTCTGCAGCGTGGCCTGCTGGGCACGAACCTGCGCTTTCATGGCATCGACGTTGCTGAACATGCCGCGCACCTGGCGCACAGTCTTACCCAGATTAGCCTCGGCACTCAGCAGGCCGATGTGCGAATCGCTTGGGTCAAACTGAATCAGCGTTTGGCCGGCATGCACCAAATCGCCGTCATCAGCGCCAATGCTGATCACCGTGCCGACCACTTGCGGAGTTATTTCAACCACGTTGCCGTTGACGTAGGCATCGTCGGTTTCCTCGCTCCAGCGTCCGAAGAACTCGTACCAGGCCCACACCCCGAGTGCGCCGGCGATCACCAGAAACAGGACCACCAGCAAGCCTGTTTTGCGCTTGCGCGAGTTGCTCGCATCCTGTGCTTGCTCGTTTGAATTTGTCGCTTCAGTAGCCATGTTGATTACCTTGATTTATTCGCTGCGTGCGGCAGATACAGGGACGTTAGGCACGTTGTTGCCGACATTGAAGCCGCCACCCAGTGCTTGCATCAACTCGATGGAAAGGTCGATATGCTCGGCGTTCAGACTGGCCAACTGACGTTGTGCCTGGAGCAATTGCTGCTCAATACTGAGCACGTCGAGGTAGTTGCCAATGCCCGAGGCGTAGCGCTGTACCACGGTGTCGTACGATTCCTTGGCGATGTCCGCGGCATGTTGCTGGGTGACAATCTGCTGCTTGATCGAGCGCAGTTGATTGAGCGTATCGGTGACATCGCCCAACGCGCCGACCAGCAACTTGTTGTATTGCGCCACGGCCAAGTCGTAATCGGCGTCACGCGCATCGAGATCGGCGCGCAGGCGTCCTCCGTCAAAAATCGGCAGAGTCACCGTGGGGGCAATATCGAAGAAACGGCTGGGAGAGCCGAACATGGCATCGCCCAACAGCGACTGCACCCCCGCGCCCATATTCAGATTCAGGTTCGGGTAGAAACGCGTCTTGCTGGCATCGATGCCTTTGCTGGCTGCCTCGACCCTCCAGCGCGCAGCGATCAGGTCCGGGCGACGCCCCAGCAGCTCAGCCGGCAAGGTGGCCGGCACCGCCACTGCTGCAGCTTGCAGCACTTGCGGCCGGCTCAGTTGGTTGCCGCGATCCGGGCCTTTGCCAAGCAGAATCGACAGCGCCACTTTGGCGCTCTGCAAACGCTTGCCGGCATCCTGCAACTGCTCTTGCGAGCTGGCCGCCAGGCTCTCGGTTTGCTGGTATTGGTAATGACTGTCTATGCCAGACTGCAAACGGCTCTGGCTCAACTGGAGCATTTGGCTAGTGCGTTTAACATCTTCTTCAGCAAGGTCGTACAACACATAGGCCTGAGCCAGATTGTTATACGCCCGGGCGACATCCGCTGACACGGTCAAACCCGCAGCGCGCTGATCCACTTCGGCCGCGCGTGCCTGGCCCAGTGCAGCTTCCCAGCTATCACGCTGGCCGCCCCACAGATCGAAGGTGTAATTAAATTCTGCGCCCAGGGTGCGCAAGGTGCTGTAGCGACCGCCCTCGCCTAGCGGGTCTTCTATGCGCGATAAGCGCGAGCGCGAAACACCCGCACTGGCATCGACAGTCGGCAAGCGATTGGCATCTGCGGCAGCCACTACAGCCGTTGCCTGATGCGCACGAGCACTGGCGATTTGCATATCCGGGCTGTTGACCAGCGCTTCGCTGATCAGGCTGTCGAGTTGGGGATCACCGAGGCTCTTCCACCAATCCGTCGCAGGCCATGCAGCGGGCGAAACCTTCACATCCTTGAGCGACTCATTGCTCTTGAGGTTATTGGAGTCTAGCCCCAAGCCCTCGGGCAACAAACCGGAGTAATTGGCGCAACCGGCCAGGCTCATGGCCAGCAGTACGCCTGCAATGCGCAAGGCAGGAAACTGTGTGCTCATTTTGCACCTATGTGTAACGCAACAATGGGATCGTCAACCGCGAGCAAGATCTTCGTCAGGCTTGCTTCAAGCGCCTGAACTTCTTCAGGTTCAAGCACGCCGACGAATTCGCCCATGGCCGCCGCGCCGACTTCGGGCAAGTGCGCAGCCAGCTCAAGCCCGCTGGCAGTCAGGGCAAGTCGCACCTGGCGCCGGTCAGTTGCGCAACGCTTGCGCACGAGCAGTTTCTTTTGTTCCAGACGGTCGAGCATGCGCGTCATCGAACCGCTGTCCAAAGCCAGATAGCGGCACAAGTCTGCCGGCGTATCGAGCTCATACTGCGCGATGATGATCAGCACCTTGAATTGCGCCGCCGTTACATCCAGCTCCGCCAGATGCTTATCGAGCAGGCGATCTTTGAGCAATGCAGCGCGCGCCACCAACAGGCCGATGGAGGCGTACTTAAAGTTTTGCGTGATAGATTTTTTCATTAGACACCCAATAGCTGCCTAGGCAGTTAGTGGGCGCAATTTAACTGCCTAGGCAGCTATTGTCAAAAATTAATTCCGTTTGTAACAAAGAATCAATTTTTTAAGAGGACGCGCTCAAGCGCTGGCAGGAATGCCGCTGTGAAAGCGGAACTCGGGGTCTGGCGTTTCGATCAGTTCGCGCTCGACTTCCCTCACCCGCACGATGGCCTTGTCGACATCATCGGCCTCGCCAAAGTGGTAGGCAAAGCGCAGATAGTTCTCGTAATGACGCGCCTCGGACTTGAGCAAACCGAAGTAGAACTTGCTCAATTCTTCATCAAGATGTGGGTATACCGCCGCGAAACGCTCGCAGCTACGCGCCTCGATAAACGCACCGACAACCAGTGTGTCGACCAGTTTGACCGGTTCGTGGGAGCGCACAACCCGACGTAAACCAGACGCATACCGCCCGGCATTCAGCGGCTGAGGTGCAATTTTGCGGCGTTTCATGATGCGCAGAACCTGCTCGTGGTGCACCAGCTCTTCGCGCGCCAGACGCGACATATAGGTGACCAGATCAACGTGCTGGTTGTACTTTGCAATCAGGCTCAGGGCCGTCGATGCCGCCTTGAACTCGCAGTTCTTATGATCAATCAGCATCAGGTCTTGCTGGCTCAGTGCAGCATCGATCCAGGCCTGCGGCGTGGCACAACCTAAAAAAGCATGTATTTCAGTCAACATTCCGCCACGTCCCAACCTTAGATGATGCAGATAAATTCTCAGCCTTGCCTTTGCGCGCCGCACCGCGATACGCGCGGCGATCGACCTGCGACCAATCAATAGTCAGCAGGCCTGACGGCATCCAGCGCGCATTATACGAATGCTAAGCGCAACGACCAGTCATACCGTTGATATCAATCAACAACACACCCGGCTTGCGCCATCTATTATCTATATACAGCAGCATCCACAGGGTTAAATCAGGGAGTCGGTCATGCAAGCCATCCGCAGCATTTTGGTAGTTCTGGACCCGGGCATCACGCCGAGCCTGGCCTTGAAACGCGCCAGATTAATTGCAGGCGTCACCCAGTCGCACTTGCATTTGCTGGTATGCGACAAGAAGCATGAACACGCCGCCATGCTTGAGCAGCTGTGCAGCGAACTCGACCGCGAAGGTTTCACTGCCAGCAGCCACCAGGCCTGGCATGACAATCCGCATAAAACCATCATTCGCGTCCAGCAGGCCGAAGGCTGCGGTTTGGTCATCAAACAGCACCTGCCGGACAACCCGCTGAAAAAAGCCCTGATCACCCCGGAAGACTGGAAGTTGCTGCGCTACTGCCCATGCCCGGTGCTGATGGTTAAAACCGAGAAGCCCTGGGCCGCTGGCACCGTCCTGGCCGCGGTGGATGTGGGCAACGAGGACACCGAGCACCGCGTGCTACACGCCAGCATTATTAGCCATGGCTATGACATCGCCGGTCTGGCCAAGGCGACTTTACATGTCGTCACCGCACACCCGACGCCCATGCTCTCGGCTGCTGACCCAACCTACCAGCTCACCGAAACCATCGAGGCCAGCTACCGCGCTCAATGCAGGGAATTTCAGGAGGAGTACGACATCAGCGACGACCGCCTGCATGTAGTCGAAGGCCCCGCCGACTCATTGATCCCCAACATCGCCCACCAACTCGGCGCTGCGGTCACGGTGATCGGCTCGGTTGCACGCACGGGTCTCTCGGGCGCGCTGATCGGCAATACCGCCGAGGTGATTCTCGACTCACTGGAAAGTGACGTATTAGTGATGAAACCGGATGACATCAGCGCGCATCTGGAAGAACTGGCAGCCAAGGCGTAGCTGGCAGGAGCTACTGGAGAGTTCGCCCTAAAGCGGATTCTCCAGGCCAGCCTGGAGGA
This sequence comes from Pseudomonas marincola, assembly GCF_900682675.2. NCBI lineage: Bacteria > Pseudomonadati > Pseudomonadota > Gammaproteobacteria > Pseudomonadales > Pseudomonadaceae > Pseudomonas > Pseudomonas marincola. The sequence goes on from NZ_LR215729.2 coordinate 2,644,822, forward strand.
ATTTCGGCGCGATGTAGCGCTCGTAATGCGCCTCAGAGAGCAGGAAAAACTCACGATCAATGGCATCGCGCAGTACCGGCAAGGGACTGTCCCTGAATTCAGGTAACAACACCATGCCGTAGGCTTCAAGCTGGTTGATCACCCGCGCGCCCCGTGCAATTAACTGATAGGCCCAGCAATACGGCGACTGGTGCGCCACGTAGCGAATCTTGCGCTGCTGCAACTGCTTGAGCAGCAGGTCAGCATCGAACACCTCAAGTTTGGCCTGCATCACCTGCACCAGCAGCACTTCTAATCGCTGCCACACCGCTTGTTTCTGCTCTTCGGTGTAAGCATTCCAGCTAATCACCTCATGGTGGAAACGCTTACAGCCACGGCAAACCAGATCTCCGTAAACTGTTGAACAGAGACCGACACATGGCGTTTTGATGAGCTGATTGGGCATAGCAAAGCTTTCGGTACCGACTAAACAGACGGACATATTATCTGTTTGTCCTGCGCACTTCACTCACAACAGACCCGCAATCCCACAGCGCCGATCGGGGCCGGCTATATGCCGCGCACAATAAATACTTGCGCCTAAACGCAACCTGACAGTGCGATGAATACGGGCTCAAAACGCCACGTTTTCTGACCTTGGAGTCCCGTGAACAGTCAGAGGCACCCAGCTCTGACCCACCAGTCTTGACTTTTCAATCTTTCGGCCTGAGTGCTTTGGCTTAACTTTATGAAAGGATTCCAGTAGAATCTCCCGGCCTCTTAATAGGCGCTAAAGTCCGATTGAAGCTGTTTTCAAAGCGTCACGAGCACAGTTGATCCAGCAGGCACGATGTTGGCGCCGACTCCTGATACGCAATTCAGGAGCCGCGCCAACCCTCATCGCCCCTCGTCCTGCCGGCGTAAAACTTTGAAAACAGCTTCTGGAAGAAAGCCCTGAAATCAAGGCTAAGTGGCCCATAAAGCCGCGAAGCGCTTGGTTCAGTGTTTTCTTGATAAGCGTCCCGGACAACCCTTTGGGACAACTGATGAGGGTAATAACTGTGCTTGAAGCCTATCGCAAACATGTAGCAGAGCGTGCCGCTCAGGGTATCGTGCCCCAGCCGCTGAACGCCGAACAAACCGCAGGCCTGATTGAGCTGCTGAAGAACCCGCCCGCTGGCGAAGAAGAATTCCTCGTCGACCTGATCACCAATCGCGTACCGCCAGGCGTTGACGAAGCAGCCTATGTCAAGGCTGGCTTCCTCTCTGCTATCGCCAAAGGCGAAGTGACCTCCCCGCTGATCAACAAGCAACGCGCTGTTGAGCTGCTGGGCACCATGCAAGGCGGTTACAACATCGCCACTATGGTTGAACTGCTGGATGACGCCGAGCTTGGCGCAGTTGCCGCCGAGCAACTGAAGCACACCCTGCTGATGTTCGACGCCTTCCACGACGTTGCTGAAAAAGCCAAGGCTGGCAATGCCAACGCCAAAGCTGTTCTGCAGTCCTGGGCTGATGGCGAGTGGTTCAAGAACCGCCCAACGCTGGAAGACAAGATCAGCCTGCGCGTATTCAAGGTGACCGGCGAAACCAACACCGACGACCTGTCCCCTGCCCCGGATGCCTGGTCGCGCCCGGATATCCCGCTGCACGCGCTGGCCATGCTGAAAATGGCTCGCGACGGCATCGTGCCGGACGAGCAAGGCGTTACCGGCCCGATGAAGCAAATCGAAGCCATGCGCGGCGAAGGCTTCCCTATCGCTTACGTGGGTGACGTTGTAGGTACCGGTTCTTCGCGTAAATCAGCCACCAACTCGGTGCTGTGGTTCTTCGGCGACGACATCCCTTACGTGCCTAACAAGCGCGCTGGCGGTTTCTGCTTCGGCTCCAAGATCGCTCCAATCTTCTACAACACCATGGAAGATGCTGGCGCTCTGCCGATCGAATTCGACGTGTCGAACATGCACATGGGCGACGTGATCGACCTGTACCCGCACGCTGGCAAAGTTTGCAAGCACGGTACTGACGAAGTCCTGGCTACCTTCGAAATGAAGACTCCGGTTCTGCTCGACGAAGTACGCGCTGGCGGCCGTATCCCGCTGATCATTGGTCGCGGTCTGACCGAGAAAGCACGTGCTGAACTGGGCATGGGCCCTACTGATCTGTTCAAGCTGCCTCAGCCGCCTGCATCCAGCACCAAGGGTTTCACCCTGGCGCAGAAGATGGTCGGCAAGGCCTGCGGTCTGCCGGAAGGTCAAGGCGTTCGCCCTGGCACTTACTGCGAACCGAAGATGACCACCGTTGGCTCCCAGGACACCACTGGCCCGATGACCCGCGACGAGCTGAAAGACCTGGCTTGCCTGGGTTTCTCTGCTGACCTGGTTATGCAGTCGTTCTGCCACACTGCGGCTTATCCTAAGCCGATCGACGTGACCACTCACCACACCCTGCCAGACTTCATCCGCACCCGCGGTGGCGTCTCGCTGCGTCCTGGCGATGGCATCATCCACAGCTGGCTGAACCGCATGCTGCTGCCGGATACCGTTGGTACTGGTGGTGACTCGCACACCCGTTTCCCAATGGGTATCTCGTTCCCAGCAGGTTCGGGTCTGGTTGCGTTCGCAGCAGCCACTGGCGTTATGCCACTGGATATGCCGGAATCCATTCTGGTTCGCTTCAAGGGTAAAATGCAGCCTGGTATCACTCTGCGTGACCTGGTCCATGCAATCCCTTACTACGCCATCCAGAAAGGCCTGCTGACTGTTGAGAAGAAAGGCAAGATCAACGCCTTCTCCGGCCGCATTCTCGAGATCGAAGGTCTTGACGAGCTGACCGTTGAACAAGCGTTCGAACTGTCTGACGCCTCTGCAGAGCGCTCTGCAGCCGGTTGCACGATCAAAATTCCGGAAAAAGCCATTGGCGAATACCTGCAGTCGAACATCACCCTGCTGCGCTGGATGATCAGCGAAGGCTACGGCGATGCGCGCACCATGGAACGTCGCGCTCAAGCGATGGAAGCCTGGTTGGCTGAACCGAAGCTGATGAGTGCTGATGCCGACGCCGAATACGCTGAAGTGATCGAAATCGACCTGGCTGACTTGAAAGAGCCAGTGCTGTGCGCACCTAACGACCCGGACGATGCACGTCTGCTGTCGAGCGTTCAGGGCGAGAAGATCGACGAAGTGTTCATCGGTTCGTGCATGACCAACATCGGTCACTTCCGCGCTGCCGGTAAGCTGCTGCAAAAAGTCACTGGCGGTATCCCGACTCGTCTGTGGCTGTCGCCGCCGACCAAGATGGACGCTCACCAACTGACTGAAGAAGGCTACTACGGCATCTTCGGCAAAGCCGGTGCGCGCATGGAAATGCCGGGTTGCTCGCTGTGCATGGGTAACCAGGCACGTGTTGAAGCCAACTCCACTGTGGTGTCGACTTCTACCCGTAACTTCCCGAACCGTCTGGGCGATGGCGCCAACGTGTACCTGGCCTCTGCCGAACTGGCAGCGGTTGCTGCAATCACCGGCAAACTGCCGACGGTTGAAGAGTACATGGGCTACGCGAAAGACATCGACAGCATGGCTGCCGACGTTTACCGCTACCTGAGCTTCGACCAGATTGCCGAGTTCCGTGAAGCCGCTGCGAACGCCAATATCCCGGTTGTTCAAGCTTAAGCTGCACGCGCTTAGCGTCTGAAAAAGCCCCGCCTCGTGCGGGGTTTTTTTATGCCTGAAACAAGCCCGAACACAGGCGTAACCGCTCAGTGGCACATGGCTTGCTTATATCGAGGCATGCGCTGCAAAGGTGGAGCGCATGGTCTGACAATGGCGTCGTTTCTGTTCTGCTTTAAGCAGTCACGGATACGACGCTTTTTTGTGTTGCGAAAGGAACGGGCAATGAGCGATAGCACTCGTCGCAGTGATGTACTTGATTGGGTTAACGGCTCAGACGCACCCGAAAAAAGCGTACTCAACCTGGGGTTTATGGCCCTCACAGATTCAGCATCGCTGATAGTGGCGGCAACACAAGGCTTTGCCCAGCCCTACGGGTTGACCTTGAACCTGCAGCGTCAGGCGTCCTGGGCCACGCTGCGCGACAAGTTGCTCAGTTCCGAACTCGATGCAGCTCAAGTGCTGTACGGGCAAATCTATGGCACGCATCTGGGTATTGGCGGCCCTGCCACAGACATGGCCATTCTCATGGGCCTCAATCAGAACGGTCAGGCCATCAACCTGTCGGCGCAACTGATGCAGGCCGGCGTGACCAATGGCGAGGCACTGCACCAGCACGTGCATCATGACGGTGCAAAACTGACTTTCGCCCAGACCTTCCCAACTGGCACACACGCCATGTGGCTCTACTACTGGCTGGCCAGCAATGGCATCCATCCACTTGAAGATGTACGCACCGTAGTAGTGCCGCCAGCGCAAATGGTCGAGCATCTGCAAGCGCAGCGCATTGATGGTTTTTGCGCTGGCGGGCCATGGGGCGCACTGGCGGTCGATCAGAATCAGGGTTTTACCGTGGCTACCAGCCAAAGCATCTGGGCCGATCACCCGGAAAAAGTGTTGGGGGTTACCCGCGAATTCGTCGAGCTGTACCCCAATACGGCACGCGCACTGACCATGAGCGTGCTCGAAGCCAGTCGTTTCATTGATGAAAACCCGGAAAACAAACGCAGCACTGCCAAGCTGATCAGCAGCAGCGAATACCTCAATGCGCCGCTGTCGAGTGTCGAGCCGCGCTTTCTCGGGCATTATCAAGACGGCCTCGGCAACGCTTGGGCTGACCCGCATCCGCTGCATTTTCACGCGGGCGGCGCGGTCAACATGCCGTACTTATCAGATGGCATGTGGTTCATGAGCCAGTTCCGCCGCTGGGGTTTGTTGCGTGAAGCCCCCGACTACCTGGCAGTTGCGCAGCAGATACATCAGCTGGAACTGTATCGTCAGGCCGCCACGGCGCTGGACATCAAGATTCCAGCGCCTATGCGCAGCAGCACCCTGATGGACGGCAAGTGCTGGGACGGCCTCGATCCCGAGCGCTACGCCAAAAGTTTCGATCTGCACGCCTTGAGCACTCGCTCAGGCATTGCCAACTAACAGGCAGGAGACCGAAACATGATGCGCGTTCTACTGATAGACGACACCCCGAAAAAAGTCGGACGCCTCAAAGCCGCGCTGATCGAAGCCGGTTTTGAGGTAATCGAAGAGTCCGGGCTGACCATCGACCTGCCCGCCCGCGTCGAAGCGGTAAGACCTGACGTGGTGCTAATTGACAGCGACTCACCGGGGCGGGATGTGATGGAGCAAGTGGTCTTGGTCAGCCGCGACCAGCCACGTCCAATTGTGATGTTCACCGATGAACACAACCCGGCGGTTATGCGTCAGGCGATTCAGTCTGGCGTGAGTGCTTATATTGTCGAAGGCATTCATGCCCAGCGTCTGCAACCGATTCTTGATGTGGCAATGGCGCGCTTCGAGAGTGATCAGGCGCTACGTGCGCAGCTGCACGCCCGCGACGCTCAACTGGCCGAACGCAAGCGAATCGAACTGGCCAAAGGCCTGCTCATGAAGATGAAGAGTTGCGATGAAGAAGCGGCCTATACCCTGATGCGCCGCCAGGCCATGAGCCGTCAGCAAAAACTGATTCAAGTGGCTGAGCAGATCATCGCGATGAACGACCTGCTCGGCAGTTAGCGGCTGTTATCGACCATAAACTGTACCGGCAAAATAGTGACTGCTGCGTTGCAATACACAGTCACGCGGCGCTGTCAGCGTTCGGGCAACCGTTTGCGCAGCAGCGAAAACGTCCGGCCAGCTCTGAGTCGGCTCGACTGTGTGGCAAGGCCAGCCGGCTTTTAGCCTGAGGAGCAACACTGGCCTGAAGCTAATGCCTCTGCATGCCCCGCGCTAGACAAGCCGCTCAGGCTCGCATATCTTTGCATCCAGGCCGCCGCAGCGGCCAGCGTCGCTCGGACGGTTCCGGGCGCTTACGTACTTCGAGGTTCCAATGGCTGAGCAAGCTAAGCGCCGCTTTGCGCGCATCGATCGTCTCCCCCCTTACGTTTTCAACATTACTGCCGAACTGAAAATGGCTGCTCGTCGCCGTGGCGAAGACATCATTGATTTCAGCATGGGCAATCCCGACGGCCCGACGCCGCCGCACATTGTTGAAAAACTCTGCACAGTTGCTCAACGCGAAGACACCCACGGGTACTCCACTTCACGCGGTATTCCACGCCTGCGCCGGGCTATTTCGCGCTGGTACGCGGATCGCTATCAAGTGGATATCGACCCGGAAGATGAGGCCATCGTCACCATCGGCTCCAAAGAAGGTCTGGCGCATTTGATGCTCGCCACCCTGGACCATGGCGACACGGTACTGGTGCCAAATCCCAGCTACCCGATCCATATCTACGGCGCGGTATTGGCAGGCGCGCAGGTACGCTCTGTACCGCTGGTGCCAGGCGTCGATTTTTTTGCCGAGCTTGAACGCGCCATTCGCGAATCGATCCCGAAACCGAAGATGATGATTCTGGGCTTCCCGTCTAACCCCACGGCGCAGTGCGTGGAACTGGACTTCTTTGAGCGCGTAGTTGCGCTGGCCAAGCAGTACGATGTGCTGGTGGTGCATGATCTGGCCTATGCCGATATCGTTTATGACGGCTGGAAAGCGCCATCGATCTTGCAAGTGCCTGGCGCCAAGGATGTCGCGGTTGAGTTCTTCACCCTGTCGAAAAGCTACAACATGGCAGGCTGGCGCATCGGTTTCATGGTCGGCAACAAAGAGCTGGTGAATGCACTGGCGCGCATCAAGAGTTATCACGACTACGGCACCTTCACCCCGCTGCAAGTTGCTGCGATTGCAGCCCTTGAGGGTGATCAACAATGTGTGCGTGATATCGCCGAACAATATCGCCAGCGCCGCAACCTTATGGTCAAAGGCCTGCACGAAATGGGCTGGATGGTCGAGAACCCCAAAGCCTCGATGTACGTCTGGGCCAAGATACCGCAGCCGTATGCAGCCCTGGGCTCGCTGGAATTTGCCAAGAAACTGCTGGCCGAAGCCAAGGTGTGCGTATCGCCCGGGATCGGCTTTGGCGACTATGGCGATGACCATGTGCGCTTTGCCCTGATCGAGAATCAGGACCGAATCCGTCAGGCCCTGCGCGGTATCAAAAACATGTTCCGCGCCGATGGATTAATCCAGGCCCCCGCCACCAAGCCGCGTAAAGCTTCGGACGACTGAAGCACCAGCGCATTGCCCTGCTGGCCACTAGCCGCCAGCAGGGTTTCAGCTTGAGTAATCCAGCACGGTCCATACCCGGCTCAAGCCCTCACCAATCACACACGACGAATCAGCCAACTGCTTGTTGTAGTGCAACGACATCAGGCTGGTTGCCCCGTCTGCTGCATCTTCGCGTTCCGTCAGCCACTGCACACGTCCGCAATTGGGGGTGTCGATCACATAGCTGGCTGCTACGGCCGTTACCGGACTGTCGAGATGAATGGCGCCAATGACCGTGCCGTGTTCCTCAACTCGCACACCGTCGGCGACCAGTACGGCCCACGCCTCGTCGTTATCGATCACCAGGTAATTACCGTTGGCCTTCGGGCCTTCAACCTGCGGCTGCGCGCAGCCCATCAGTAAGGCCGACAGCAAAATTGTCATAAGTATTTGTTGCATTGCTCGTGTACCTCCACCTTGTTCCGAACATCTGGATGGGGCGACATTGCTGCTTGAGTGAGAGCATTTGCCGCCAGCGTGGAGATACTAAAGCTCAATACTGTTTATTTGTACAGTGCTTTTGCATTATCCTTTGATCCTCGAACTGACACACCCGCAGCCAGGCAGGTGGTTCTTCTTTCAGCGCCGACCGGAGCAAAATCATGCAGGATGTAATGCAACTCAAGTCCTTAGTAAACCGGATGAGCCTCGATAAAATCCGTGCGACAGTCGATGAATTGCACCTTGAGGGGATCGTTACCGAAGGCAAAACCCCATTCAACCGGGTTCACTTCAACACCTGCTTTGCAGAAATAGAGGCGCTGCTGCAACGCGGGGGGTATCACAAGCCGTTGGATGTGGTGGGTTATCAAGGGCTGGCCTATGCCATGTTCGACCCCACTCGCTGGGATGCGGTAGAAGTACTGCGTTGGCTCAAGGACTTCGTCGAAGAGCCGCGCATGTGCCCGGCAAACTGAGTCGCCGATAAGGGCTCAAGCTCTATACTCGCGCGCTGGAGCGCAATTGCATGGCACCAATGCGCTGCCGTGCAATCGCCAGAGCGGGCCCTATCAAACTAACAACAAGATTAGATAACTCTCTTATCTATCTGATATAGAAGCGATTTCAACCCTACTCTAAGCATTCACTTTAAATGCTCAATATCCCTCAATCAGTCTAACTGCGGCTTAATGCACTGCCGACATCCCCTCAAAGCCACGTACAATATCGCGCACTGCGTTATGCCTAACCGCCGCCCTTGCGAGAATTATCATGGCCCGACTGACCCTGCAATTTCCTGAACACCAGTACTGCTACAGCACTCAACTGACCGTACGAGTGACCGATATCAACGCGGCCAACCACCTTGGCAACGACTCGATGATTTCCATGATCTCCGAGGCGCGAGCGCGTTTTCTGTTCGAGTTTGGCATTGGCGAACCTGGCACTGAGGGTGCCGGTATTATCGTGACGGACCTTGCGACCACTTACCGCAATGAAGCCCATGCCCGCGATCAGTTGCTGTTTGAGGTCGGCGTTATGGACTTCAACAAATACGGCGGCGATATCACCTTCCGTATCACTCGCCCTGCCGACAACGCGCTGATTGCGATGGCTAAATCGGGCTTTGTGTTTTTTGACTACGTGGCCTCATCCGTCGTGCGCATGCCGGCAGACTTCAAAGCCAAATTCCCTCAGGTGAATTGGGTCGACTGACTGAAATTATTTTTCAGTCCCGCCGTGACAAAGCGCGATTGCTCTGCTACGCCTAACACAATAATCATAAATGTACGGGGGAATCACAATGTCAGCTATGCGCAGCCACCTTCGCCAAGCCGGATTCATGTCCAACGTTCTGGCTATCGTCTTACTCACCGCACCGCTCCCCACCCATGCACAAAACACTACAGGTAGTGCGGCGAGTTGCAGTGAGACAGTAACTGTGGCCACTCACAGCCGACAGGCGGAGCGCCAATCCATCGCCCGCTAAGCCACTTGGCATCACCCAGCGCGCAGCGTTTGTCGGAACATTACGCCATACGCTGCAGCGCAACCCTCACGCACTTTTTCGTGCGCTGCTCGCGTCTCTTGCACCGCTTTAAATCACTGCACTTTACAAGCGAGCCATACAAACCGCTCTAGCGCGGCACTTGGCAATATTGGCTCATGTTTTGCTTTGGCTAACAGCAGGTAGCCAAAGGCGGTTGCCACCCTACGACAAAGACGTCGCCTCAGCTTTACGCAATTTGCGTTTGGTTGATGCGGCGTTTTTTGCGTTTTACCCCAGCGATCGGGGCTTGCACAGCCGGCCAGCACGGCGCGTTGTGCCCGTTACTCAATAACCCTGTTGTGGCTTTAAGCCACGGTGACGCACTCGTGCGACGCACCGTCAGGGCGCAACCGCCATTTTGACGTTGTTGGTCGGATTCGCCCACGGTCATTAATTGCTGATGAGGTGTTCGATGAATACAAGCTTCTGGAAAGCGGGCCACACACCCACGCTGTTCTCTGCATTTCTGTATTTTGACCTGAGTTTCATGGTCTGGTATCTGCTCGGGCCACTGGCGGTACAGATTGCTACCGATCTCGAACTGACCACCCAACAACGCGGGCTGATGGTCGCCACGCCGATTCTGGCCGGCGCAGTTTTGCGCATCGTCATGGGCCTGTTGGCGGATCGCTTATCGCCGAAAACGGCTGGTTTGATTGGCCAGGTGATTGTTATCACCTCGCTGTTTGCTGCATGGCAAATCGGCATTGAAACGTATGAGCACGCCATCCTGCTGGGGCTGTGTCTGGGCGTTGCGGGTGCCTCCTTCGCGGTTGCCCTGCCGCTGGCCTCGCAATGGTATCCGCCAGAGCATCAGGGCAAAGCCATGGGTATTGCCGGCGCCGGGAACTCTGGCACTGTGCTGGCCGCAATCTTCGCGCCTGCATTGGCCGCCATGTTTGGCTGGCAGAATGTGTTTGGCTGGGCGCTGATTCCATTGGTTATCACGCTGGTGGTGTTTGCCCTACTTGCCAAGAACTCACCGAACCGGCCCAAGCCGAAAGCGCTGGCCGATTACATGAAGGCGCTGGGTGACCGTGACAGCTGGTGGTTCATGTTCTTCTACAGCGTCACCTTCGGCGGCTTCATCGGCCTTGCCAGCGCCCTGCCGGGCTACTTCAGCGACCAGTACGGCCTCAATCCGGTGACGGCTGGCTACTACACGGCCGCCTGCGTGTTTGCCGGCAGCCTGCTACGCCCTCTTGGCGGCGCTTTGGCTGATCGTATTGGTGGCATACGCGCCCTGTTGATGATGTACACGGTCGCTGCGGTCTGCATCGCAGCCGTGGGTTTCAACTTGCCAAGTTCTGCGGCAGCACTGGCCTTGTTTGTCTGCGCCATGCTTGGGCTGGGCGCGGGTAACGGCGCTGTCTTCCAATTGGTGCCGCAGCGTTTCAGCAAGGAAATCGGGGTAATGACCGGCCTCATCGGCATGGCAGGTGGCGTCGGTGGATTCCTGCTTGCAGCGGGCCTTGGGGCTATCAAGCAACACACCGGCGACTATCAGCTGGGCCTCTGGTTATTTGCCAGCCTCGGCATTCTGGCCTGGTTCGGCCTCTACGGGGTTAAGCAACGCTGGCGCACCACTTGGGGCTCGGCTGCGTTCACCGCGGCACGGGTCTGATGAGTTGCTGCCCCGCACGCGAGCCCTTTTGATGGTGCCGCGTGCGGGGCAGCGCTCGTTTCGTTATCAAAAATTGCCGAGGTAACTGTGGCATTGCAATTATCGTTTGGTGAAGCCAGTGCAACCGGGCCACGTGCGGAGAATCAGGATGCCATGCGCATCGTCACGCCCGCGCCTGCTTTGGCTGAAAGCAAAGGCCACCTGTTCGCATTGGCAGACGGTGTAAGCCAGTGCGCAGACGGCCAGCTTGCTGCGCAGGCGACCCTGCAAGCGCTGGCACTTGATTACTACGCGACGCCAGAAACCTGGTCGGTTAACCAAAGCCTCGACCGCGTGCTGATTGCCCACAATCGCTGGCTACAGGCCAACGGTGGCGGCCAACCCCTGCTGACAACTCTGAGCGCGCTGGTGGTGCGCGGCCGGCGCTTCACGCTGGCGCACATTGGTGACTGCCGTGTTTACCGCTGGTTCGCCGGCAAGCTTGAGGTGATCAGTCAGGATCATGTCTGGCAGCAGCCGGGCATGCAGCATGTGCTCAAGCGGGCGATGGGCCTGGATCAGCATGTAATCATCGACTATCTGGACGGTGAGCTGCGCCAAGGTGAGAGCTTTCTGCTGCTCACAGACGGCGTGTGGGCGACGCTAAGCGATAACACCATTGCGAGTATATTGCACGATGCCAGCGATCCTGAGGCGGCCGTGCAGGCGCTCATACACGCGGCGCACCTTGCGGGCAGCCAAGACAATGCCAGCGCAATGATAGTCAACATCGAAACACTGCCCGAGACTCACCTCGCCGACACACTGGCGCAGCTGCATCAGTGGCCCGCCCCTCCCGTTTTACAGCCCGGAAAAGAGTTCGAAGGCTGGCACGTAGAAGACCTGCTCCATCAGTCGCGCCAATCACTGATGTACCGCGTGCGCGACAAACAGGGCCAGCACTGGCTGTTAAAAACCCTGCCCGCCAACCGCGCAGATGAACCGCAGGCAGCCCCCGCATTGTTGCTCGAAGAGTGGTTTTTGCGCCGGGTAGCGGGCAGCCATTTTGCCGAAGTGCACCCGTTACCTCAGCGCCAGCATCTGTATTACCTGCAACGCCAATACACCGGGCAAACCCTTGCCGAAATGCTCAAAGCCGATGGTCCCCTGAGCCTGGCCGACTGGCTGCGTATTGCGCCCAGACTGATCAAGGCACTGGGCATGCTGCACCGGCGCAATATCATTCACCGCGACATCAAGCCGGAAAACATTCTTTGCTGCGATGACGGTGAGGTGCGCATTATCGACTTTGGCTTGGCCTTCTGCCCCGGCTTGTCGCCGGTCGAGACGACAACCGTGGCGGGTACACCGAGCTATATCGCCCCCGAAGCCTTCAACGGCGCTGCCCCAAGCGCCAGCCAGGACATTTTCGCAGCCGGCGTTACGCTGTATCAGGCGCTCACCGGCCATTACCCCTATGGCGAGATTGAAGCCTTCCAACGCCCGCATTTCAAACAACCGACGGCGGCCAGCCGTTATCGCCCGGACCTGCCGGTCTGGGTCGATCAGCAGTTGCTGCATGCCATTTGTGCAGACCCGGATGAGCGTTTCGAGACGGCTGAGCAGTGGTTGCTTGAGATAGAGCATGGCGAACGCCAGTCACTGGCTATTCGCCCCCGGCCATTACTGGAGCGCGAGCCGCTGGCTGTATGGCGGACAGTAGCGCTAATCGCACTGGCGCTTAACGTGGTGCTGTTCATTGCTGTACTGCGCTGACCAATGCACCAAAAGCAGCCATACCGCATTAAAGCAGTGCAAAAGACCCGTAAAAATCAAACCCTCAGCCCTTCAGCGCCCTTAAAAACAGCGGCCTGGGGAATTGGCACGGTAACTGCTTTAAGGAATTTACAATTTAAATAAAGCGCGATCTTCAACGAAGAAGACTGCACTTCCCGACAGAACGGGACTTGGACAAAGGCGTCCTCGCTAGGCAACTAGCGGGACGCCTTTTTTGTTTTCCGTGATTTTTATGCAGGAGATCGTCCGCATGAAAAAGCTAAAACTGGTTCTCATCGGTAACGGCATGGCCGGGATACGCACGCTGGAAGAGCTGCTGAAGCTCGCCCCGGACATGTACGAAATAACCGTATTTGGTGCCGAGCCGCACCCCAATTACAACCGCATTCTGCTGTCGCCGGTTTTAGCCGGCGAGCAAACCTTTGATGAGATCGTCCTCAACGACCTCAACTGGTACAGCGATAACGGCATCAATCTGCTGCTGGGCCGCAAAGTGGTCGAGATCAATCGCAAGCAGCGCCATGTCATCGCCAGCGATGGCACCGTGGCCGAATATGATCGTTTGCTGATTGCCACCGGCTCAACGCCGTTCATCCTGCCGGTGCCCGGCAGCAAACTCGAAGGCGTGATCGGCTACCGCGATATCGCCGACACCCAAGTGATGATGGAAACCGCCAAGACCCACAGCCATGCCGTTGTAATCGGTGGCGGCCTGCTGGGGTTGGAAGCTGCCAACGGCCTCAAGCTGCGCGGCATGGATGTAACCGTAGTGCATATCGGCGAATGGCTGATGGAACGCCAGCTCGACCGCAATGCTGGTGAGTTGCTGCAGCAATCGCTGAGCGAACGCGGCCTGAAATTCCTGCTGCCCAAGCACACCGCCGAATTGCTCGACAATGGTGACGGCCGCGTCTGCGCGGTTAAGTTTACCGATGGTGATGTGATCGCCGCAGATCTGGTGGTGATGGCGGCCGGGATTCGGCCGAACACCGAACTGGCGGAAAAATCCGGGATTGCCTGCAACCGCGGAATTTTGGTCAACGACACGCTGCAAACCTTCGATCCACGGGTTTACGCCATCGGCGAATGCGCCAGCCATCGCGGGATTGCCTATGGTCTGGTAGCGCCGCTGTTTGATCAGGCAAAAGTCTGCGCCAACCATTTAGCGCAACTCGGCTTCGCCCGCTATCAAGGCTCCGTCACCTCGACCAAACTCAAGGTAACCGGCATCGACTTGTTTTCGGCTGGCGAGTTCATGGGCGGCGAAGGCACCGAGACCATCACCCTGTCAGACCCGATCGGTGGCGTTTACAAGAAGCTGGTAATCAAGAACGATCAACTGATTGGCGCGTGCCTGTACGGCGACACGGCAGACGGCGGCTGGTACTTCCGCCAGATCCGCGAGCTGCAGAATATCAGCCAGACCCGTGATCACCTGATGTTTGGCGAAAACGCGATTGGCGATGTCGGCCACCAAGGCCAGGACAAAACCGCCAACATGCCCGATACCGCCGAGGTCTGCGGCTGCAACGGTGTATGCAAGGGCACCATCGTCAAGGCTATTCAGGAGAACGGCCTGTTCAGTGTCGATGACGTCAAGAAGCACACCAAGGCTGCCAGTTCGTGCGGCTCATGCGCCGGGCTGGTCGAACAGATCCTTATCAGCACCGTTGGCGGCGCGGCGGACGTAAAGCCCAAGAGCGAGAAAGCTATTTGCGGCTGCAGCGACAGCACCCATGGTCAGATCCGTCAGGCCATCCGTGAGCACCACCTCACCAGCATCGTGGCCGTACAACAGCACCTGAACTGGAGCACGCCCAATGGCTGTGCGACCTGCCGCCCCGCGCTCAACTATTACCTGATCTCAACCTGGCCGGGCGAGGCAATCGACGATGCACAGTCGCGCCTGATCAACGAGCGCGCTCACGCCAACATCCAGAAAGACGGCACCTATTCCGTTGTTCCGCGCATGTGGGGCGGTGTAACCAGCGCAGCCGAATTACGCCGCATCGCCGATGTGGCCGACAAATACCAGGTGCCGATGGTCAAGGTTACCGGCGGTCAACGCATCGACCTGCTGGGCATCAAGAAGGACGACCTGCCAAACGTCTGGAAAGAGTTGGATATGCCGTCCGGCCACGCTTACGGCAAATCCATCCGCACCGTGAAAACCTGTGTCGGCAGCGAGTTCTGTCGATTCGGCACGCAAAACTCCACGCAGATGGGCATCGATCTTGAGCATGACCTTTTCAACATGTGGTCACCGCACAAGGTCAAACTTGCTGTTTCGGGTTGCCCGCGCAACTGCGCCGAGGCCGGAATCAAGGATGTCGGGATTATCGGCGTCGACTCCGGCTGGGAGATGTATATCGGTGGTAACGGCGGGATCAAAACTGAAGTAGCCGAGTTCTTCGTCAAACTTAAAACAGCCGAGGAAGTGCGTGAATACAACGGCGCCTTTCTGCAGTTGTACCGCGAAGAAGCGTTTTATCTGGAGCGCACCGTGCACTTCCTGCAACGGGTCGGCATGGACTACATCAAACAAGCCGTTATTGAAGATACCGATAACCGCAAAGCGCTGAACGAGCGGCTGCAGTACTCGCTGTCGTTTGAACAAGACCCGTGGAAACAGCGAATAGAAACGCCGCAGCTGAAAAAAGAATTCCAACGTATTCCTGTAACCGTCGTTGAAGAGGTGCCGGTATGAGCTGGCTGGATATATGCGCCCTCGAAGAGATCAATCCACTGGGCTCGCGCATCGTGCTCGGCCCGAGCGGTGATATCGCCGTGTTCAGGACCGCTGATGATGAAGTCTTTGCCCTCGACGATCGCTGCCCGCATAAAGGCGGCCCGCTCTCTCAGGGCCTGATTTACGGCAAGCGCGTCGCCTGCCCGCTGCACAACTGGCAGATCGAACTGGAGTCTGGCGAGGCGTTAGCGCCAGACCAAGGCTGCGCGCACCGGCATGAGGCCAAAGTTGAAAACGGTCGCGTGCTATTGGCTCTGCGCAACTGAGCCGCAACGTTAAGCTTTTGGGAGATACGGCCATGGCCACGACAACTACCGCGTCTACCTGCTGTTATTGCGGTGTTGGCTGTGGCGTTCTGATCGAGCACGACGGCGACACAATAGTCGACGTTAGAGGCGATCCGGAACACCCTGCCAACTTTGGAAAACTCTGCAGCAAAGGCTCGACTTTGCACCTTACTGGCGACCTCGACGCACGCGGTTTGTATCCGGAGCTGCGCTTGGGCAAACAACTTGCGCGGGCGCGTACTTCATGGGATGAAGCGCTGGACCACGCCGCCAGTGTATTCGCCGAGACTATTCGCGAGCATGGCCCCGACAGTGTCGCCTTCTATGTATCGGGGCAACTACTAACCGAAGACTATTACGCGTTTAACAAGTTGGCGCGCGGTCTTATTGGCACTAACAACATCGACAGTAACTCTCGCCTGTGCATGTCTTCGGCAGTTGTCGGTTACAAGCGCAGCCTGGGAGCGGATGCACCGCCGTGCAACTATCAGGACATTGAACTGAGCGACTGCATCGTGATTGCCGGCAGCAACATGGCCTATGCGCATCCGGTGCTGTTCCGCCGACTGGAAGAAACCAAAGCGGCCAATCCTGACATGCGCGTTATTGTCATCGACCCACGGCGCACCGACACCTGTGATCTGGCCGATGTGCATGTGGCCATTCTTCCGGGCACTGACGTAGCACTGTTTCATGGCATCTTGCATATCCTGATGTGGGAAGGCTGGATTGATCGAAACTACATCGAACAACACACCGACGGTTTCGACGCATTAAAACAGTTGGCCCGCAACTACACGCCTGGCGTGGTTGCCGAGATCTGCGGCATCTCGCTGGAGCAGTTACAGCAGTGCGCGCAGCTGATTGGCAAAGCCGAAAACTTCTTGTCGTTGTGGTGCATGGGGCTTAATCAATCGAGTTCCGGCACCGCCAAGAACAGCGCTTTGATCAACCTGCACCTGGCGACTGGGCAAATTGGCAAGCCTGGCGCGGGGCCTTTTTCGCTGACCGGCCAACCCAATGCCATGGGCGGGCGTGAAACCGGCAGCCTGAGCAACCTTTTGCCCGGCCACCGCGAAGCGGCCAATGCAGATGATCGCCAAGCTGTTGCTGATTATTGGGGCGTCGAAAGCCTGCCCAGCTCGCCGGGCCTGAGCGCTATTGAGCTGTTTGAGCAAGTTAACGCCGGCAAGATCAAAGCCCTGTGGGTCGCCTGCACCAATCCCGCACAATCGTTACCAGACCAGCACAACGTGCAAAAAGCCTTGGCAAGTTGCCCGTTCGTGGTGGTGCAAGAGGCGTTCTTCACCACCGAAACCTGCGCCTTCGCTGACCTGTTGCTACCGGCAGCAAGCTGGGGCGAAAAGGCAGGCACAGTGACAAACTCGGAACGCCGTATCAGCCATGTGCGCCGCGCGGTATCTGCCCCAGGCGCTGCCCGCCCGGACTGGGCAATTACTACCGATTTCGCTCGGCGGCTGGAGCAGCACTTACGTCCCGGCATGCCCGGACTGTTCAATTTCGACCATGAAGAACAACTGTTCGAGCAATACAAACAGCTAACCGCTGGCCGTGATCTGGACATCAGCGGACTCACTTACAGTCTGCTCGATGAAATTGGCCCGCAGCAGTGGCCCTTCCCCGCTGGCGCGCAGCACGGTACCGCGCGGCTGTATAGCGACGGGAAATTCGCCACGGCCAACGGCCGGGCACAATTTATCAGCGAAGCTTACGCGGCGCCGAAAGAGAAGCGCGATGCTCGCCATTCACTCACGCTCAATACCGGACGCCTGCGCGATCACTGGCATGGAATGAGCCGCACCGGCAACGCGGCCCGGCTGTTCGGCCATGTTCAAACGGCTGCGTTGTCTGTGCATCCGGATGAATTACGCCGTCGCCGCCTGCAAGACGGTGACTTGGTAAGAGTAAGCAGTCGCCGCGGAAAACTGGTGGTTGCCGTGCAAGGCGATGACTCGGTCCGCAGCGGCCAGGCCTATTTGCCGATGCATTGGGGCGATCGGTTTCTCAAAGGGCTCGGCACCAATGCGCTGACATTGCCAGCCGTAGACCCGCTTTCCCGCCAGCCCGAACTGAAGCATTGCGCCATCAATATAGAAAAAGCTGATTTACCCTGGCAGTTATTTGCCTTGATCGAAGGCAACGTCCAACAGCGCTTTAGTCAGTTACGGCCGCTGTTCGAAGCATTCAGCTATGCAAACTTCGCCCTCACTGGCCGCGACCGTCCGGCCCTGATGATTTCAGCCGCGAACGAGCAAGCACCGAACAGCGAACTCCTGGCCAAGATCGACCAACTGCTGGCCGTTGATAATGGGCCGGTACTTGCCTATGACGATCCAGTACGGGCGGTCGGCAAAAGGGTGCGCATCGAACAAGGCCGCATCACCTCTATTCGCCTCGCCGGTGAAACGGCTGCACGCCATTGGCTTAAGGATTTATGGAACAAGGGCCAGGCCGACGAATCACTGCGGCGCTGGCTTCTGGCCCCGCTATCGGCAGCGCCTGGCACGGTATCAATCGAATCCTCCAAGACCCTGTGCAACTGCATGAATGTCAGCCTGCAGCAGGTCAATTCGGCCATCGCTGGCGGCGCCGATCTTGCGCAGCTGAAAACCCAGCTGGGCTGCGGCACAAGTTGCGGTTCGTGCATCCCGGAGATTAATCAGCTGCTGCGCAGCCATCACTGCGCACTCAGCGCTTAAGTACTTTTTAGCGACTTTGGAGTAGAACCCATGAAAGGCAAAGTCTGGTTAGTTGGCGCAGGCCCGGGTGATCCGGAGCTGCTGACCCTCAAGGCAGTGCGCGCACTGTCTATGGCAGATGTGGTACTGATTGATGATCTGGTCAATCCTGCCGTGCTTGAGCACTGCAAAAATGCACGCGTGTTGCCGGTTGGTAAACGCGGCGGTTGTCGTTCAACACCGCAGGCATTCATCCAACGGTTGATGCTGCGCTACGCGCGTCAAGGCAAATGCGTTGTCCGGCTTAAGGGTGGGGATCCGTGCATTTTTGGTCGGGGCAGCGAAGAGGCAGAGTGGCTTAAGGATCGCGCTATCGACGCCGAGATCGTCAACGGCATTACCGCCGGGCTCGCAGGCGCGACCAACTGTTCAATTCCACTGACACTGAGAGGTGTTGCACGTGGCGTCACGCTGGTAACCGCCCACACTCAGGATGACAGCAGCCTGAACTGGCAAGCATTGGCGCAGTCGGGCACAACGCTGGTGGTATACATGGGTGTGGCCAAACTAGATGAGGTTGCCAGCAGCTTGATCGCCGCCGGTATGCGCAGCGACATGCCGGTCGCCATGATTGAAAGCGCCTCATTGCCCGAACAACGGGAATGCCGTTCAAATCTGGCGCAGATGAGCCAGAGCGCCAAGGCATTCGAGTTGAAAAGCCCCGCGATCCTGGTAATTGGCGAAGTGGCGCAAACAGCCGTGGCGTCAATTGCAGCGCAGGCCTAATGCACTAAACAGCAAATTATGCGCATAAAAAAACCCGGCCGAAGCCGGGTTTTTTTACAAGCTTACAACCAATTACTTGGCTTCAGCTTCTACAGCAGCTTCTACGCGACGGTTTACAGCGCGGCCGTCAGCAGTAGAGTTGTCAGCAACTGGGCGGGACTCGCCGTAGCCAACAGCGTCAACACGCTCGCCACCTACACCGTACTGGTTAACCAGAACGTCACGAACTGCGGTAGCACGCTTCTCGGACAGGCTCTGGTTGTAAGCGTCAGTACCGACGGAGTCAGTGTGACCTTCAACAGTGGTGGTAGTTTGTGGGTACTGATTCATGAAATCAGCAAGGTTTTTGATGTCTGTGTAGCTTTCTTCTTTAACCTGAGACTTGTCGAAATCGAATTTAACGTCGAGTTCAACGCGAACGATTTCAGCAGGCTCTTCAACAACTGGAGCTGGTTCTGGCTCAACAACTGCTGCTGCAACTACTGGAGCTGCGCCGCCGAAGTTCAGACCGACACCAACACCGGCTTGCCATTCAGTGTCACCCTGGTCGATGTTGTACAGAGCATCAACGCCTGCACGTGCATAGAACATTTCGGTGAAGTAGTACTTGGCGCCAGCGCCAACGGTAGCCAGAGTGGAGCTGTTACGGCCACCAGCAACAGTGTTGCTGATGCTCTGGTGGGCGAAGCCGCCAGATACGTATGGACGCAGACCGGCGCCTGGCTCACCAAAGTGGTACAGGGCTTTAAGGTCAGTCTGGCTGCCTTTGATGTCCTTGTTACCCAGAGCGGAGTCGCCGTTCAGGCTGTGGTATTCGCCGTAAGCCAATGCCAACTCGACGTCCTTGGTCAGGAAGTAACCAATGGAACCGCCGTACTCACTGCCTTCGTCGTGTGCGTAGTTGCGTGACGAGTCGGTGAAGTATTCGTTAACAAAGCCTTCCACCTCGACTGCGCCTTGGCCTTGAGCCAGCACGCCCATGGAAGAAGCAGCGACAAGTGAGCCAACAGCTATGCCTAAGGTGTTTTTCAGTTTCATCCGTAAATCCCCATCTTGGTGATTGATTGAAATGCGTGAATCTATTCCACACAAATCTGCGACGAGCTTATCAGAACTCGTCATTACGCAAAAGAAAATTTGCAATCGCACTAACTTTCGGTAATACCTGCAAACTTCTCTCGTAATTTATCCAGCGCCCGCTTGTATCGCATTTTAGTAGCGCTCAAGCCCATGTGCATTATATCTGCGATCTCCTGAAACTCGAGCTCTGCGACAAAGCGTAGCACTAAAATTTCTCTGTCAATTGGATTTACATGCACTAACCATCGATCCAATCCAACAGGGTCTTCAACTTTCGGCGCCTTTTCATCTGACGCCTCTTCCAGCGGGTCCAAACTTAGAGCATCCATCAACCGACGTTTACGGCGCTCTTTGCGGTACTGGGTAATACATTCGTTGTAAGTGATGCTATAAAGCCATGTTTTGAATTTAGACTTCCCTTCGAAACTCTTCAAACCATATAAGACTTTTAGCATTACCTCCTGACAGACATCATCCGCATCACGTTCGTTCCCTAAATATCGCGAACACACGTTAAAAAGTGTTCGCTGATAACGACGCATCAGCTCTTCGTAGGCACGCGTTATGTGAAACAACTCACCGTGTGCACGCACAACCAGCTCTTCATCGGTGAGCTCGCGAGGATCGTAACGCTGTGACGTTTGTTGAGTATTATTCAAAGCGAGTTTAGCCAACTTCAGGGCAAAATCGAAAACAGCCAGACCTGACCAGGACCGGCTGATGGCTCAGGTTAGCAGGGATCTGCAGATTTAACGACTGCTTACCCGCTGATCTAGGAGTGTACGGTTGGCTATCGACACCAATTCACCATCGTCTGTCAGCAACAGGGTCTTCACCGTACCGATTTCCTCGATCACACCTTCAATGTCAGCGACCTGAACGCTCTGCCCCACTTGGTACAACTCACGCACATAAATACCCGCAAGGATCTGGCCGGCAATTTCACGGCTTCCCAAGCCCAAGGCCAGCGCGACTGCCAGCCCCACCGAAATCAGTACGATTGCAATGACGTTATTGAGCAAGTCGGTTTTGACTTCGAGCTGACCAATAGCCACGGAGATGCTGATGATAATGACCAGTCCCTGAGCGATACGGCCCAGACCACCGGCATAATCAAGCCCGACTCCATCGGCTGCGCCACGCACGATGCCACTGACCAGATGAGCAAGCAGCACGCCAACCACCAGCACCAATGCGGCGCCAAATACTTTGGGCAAGTACAAGGCCAAGACATCAAGGGTCGCGGAGACGCGCTCAAGCCCAAGCGACTCGGCCGCCGAGACCAGGAAAATCAACAACACGAACCAGTAGACGATGCGCCCGATCAGCGTTGAAACGGGCGCATGAATACCGGCCCGCGCAAGAATCTTGGTCAGGCCGGTGCCGGCCATGAGCCGATCGAGACCGAGTTTGCCGAGTAATTTTGACAACAAGGTGTCGAGCAACTTGGCAACCACAAAACCCAGCAGCACCAGAATAAGGGCAACAAACAGGTTGGGAATAAAGCCGGCAACCTTGGTCCAGAGAGCTGTCATTGCAGCCACCAGGCTTTGAGTCCAGGGATCGAGTTCCATTTCAGTCAGCCTTATTTGTCGTACGAGCGGTAGCCGAGCGCCGCGAAACCGGGGCGACATGAGCTGAACCGTTATTCAGGGCCATCATTACCGCGCCGACCCAATTGCCCATCAATGCGAAAAGATCTCCCGCACCGACCTGCCGGTTGGCTGTCTTGAGCACGCGATGAAGGCACGCGTCATCGTCACGACTGGACGAAGGCGTGTTCAACAAATCGCGGAGTGAATCTTCAAATGGGTCGCGCATCAATTACCTCATCAGGTGTGCATATCTAGATGCACGAATAACGTCACAAGTCACATCAGACCCATTTCAACCGGCGGAATAACCACCATTGGCCGACCGCCAGCACCGCCATAATCGAGCAGGCGATGGCAAATCCGTAGTGATTATCAGCCCACGGAATTCCGCCGACATTGATGCCGAGCAAGCCGGTGAGAAAACTCATCGGCAGAAAGACCCCGGTGATAATGCCAAACCGGTACATGATCCGGTTCATGCGAATGTCCATTTGCCGACTTTCGGCTTCGAGCAATAAGCTCAGGCGCTCACGATTGAGGTCGAGCTCTTCCAGATACCGGGTCAGGCGGTTGTGCAATTCATTCCAGTAATCACTGTCATCCTCGACAAACCAAGGCTGCTGATTACGTGCAAGTTGCGCAAATATTTCGCGTTGCGGGGCCAGAAAGCGGCGCAAGTTGGCGGCACGGCGACGCGCCTGCAGCAACAAGCCATGGTCCGGAGTGAAGGCCGGGTCGTTATCGAGCAGGTCTTCCTGCTCATCAACCTGTTCGGACAACTCGGTAACCAGCAACTCAACCTTGTCGGTCAGATAATCCGCCATTGCCAGCAGCAACTCGGACGAGGTTTTCGGCCCCTTCCCGGCGTGCAGGTCTGCAATCACACTTTCAGTGGCACGCAACGGCCGCAAACGCAAAGAGATGGCCCGGCGCGCATCCGCAAAAATACGCAGCGATACCATGTCCTCTGGCTCAGCGCCAGGGTTGAGATTCAATCCCCGCAGGAACAGCAGCAGCTCATTATCCGGCAATGTCAGCAGGCGCGGCCGGGTATTTTCCTCAAGCAGCAGGTCGCACGAAAACTGGCTGAGCCCGCTTTCATAGCGTAACCACTGCTGAGTATCCGGATGGCTTCGATCCCAGTGCAACCAGAGGCTTTCTTTCTCCTCCAATTGCAAACTGACCACCTGCTCCCATTCAAGCGGGCGACCGCCGCCCAAGCCATCGAGTAAATAGGCGTGAACAAGCCCCACGGTTGAGGCCTTATCCGCATTCATCCCTGAGCTCCCCCATCTGCTGGCAATGTTGTCTTAATTTTTATCTTACTCAGGCATCTGCAATGCGACAGGCGATACGATGATGCCGTTGTTATCTGCATAGACAAACTCACCCGGGCGGAACGTAACGCCGCCGAATGTCACTGTAACGTTGAGATCGCCGATGCCGCGCTTATCCGTTTTCATCGGATGGCTTGCCAGCGCCTGAATACCCAGATCGGTTTGTGCCAGTACATCAACATCCCGCACACAGCCGTAAATAACGATGCCTTCCCAACCATTTTTGGCAGCCTTTTCGGCCAGCATGTCGCCCAGCAACGCGCGGCGCAGGGAACCGCCACCGTCGACGACCATGACCTTGCCTTTGCCCGGCTGATCGACCTGCTCTTTGACAATGGAGTTGTCTTCAAAGCACTTGATAGTGACAATTTCACCGCCGAAGGAATCATGACCACCGAAGTTGCTGAACATCGGCTCTACGACCTGAACCTGTTCAGGGTAGGCGTCACACAAATCTGGAGTGATGTAATGCATAAGAATGCTCCTCTGGAAGATGGTTTGGAAAACGTGGCAGGCTTAGTCAGGTCGCCCGAATACGTCCGATTAGCAGCACAATGTAAAGTCAGGACACCCGGTAACGCAATCCGCCAGCGCCACCGGGTAACTTCAAGCCTGGCATTGCGTGATCCAGTTCCGTAGCAATGGCCAGACTTCCTGCTGCGCAGTCTTACTCACCAGCATCTCGATGTGCCCGTAATCCGTCGCGTAGCCATCAGCCTTGCTTAGCTGAATGAATTCACGAGCAGACGAGCCGAACTGCTCAAGCAACTTGCGGCACGCCCAAGGCGGATCCTGTTTGTCCCCCGCCCCCGCCACAGCTAATACCGGCAAACTGACGCTGCTCAGGCCCTGCCACCAATTGCGTTCAGCATCACCAAAACGACCGAACAAGCCATGCCAGCGCAACGCTTCAATCGCTAAACCAATTGGCTCGTCTTCCGGGCCGCGCTTTAGGCGTGATCCCGACAACACTTCAAAACGCTTGAGCACAAAGCGCCCAACCCACTGCACCGGTGGCACCTTGAGCAGCCAATAATTGCGACTGACTTGACTGCCGCACAAAGCAACCGAGGCGATTTGAGAAGGCTCCATGTAGCTCCCACCCAATGCTGCCGCCAGTGTCGTACCGCCCAACGAGTGACCGATCCAGTGTGCCGGACGGGCATTTTGCTCATAAATGAAGTCGCTGATTGCAGGCAAATCGTAACGCGCATAATCGCCAACGCAGTTGCTTTGATAACTCTGATTGCGAGGCGACAGGCCGTGACCGCGCATCTCAGCAATCCACACATCAAACCCTGCTCGCGCCAAATACGGTCCCAAGCCAATACATTTTGGGGAATACCAGAAGCGTCGGTTAGAAAAGCTGCCATGCAGCAGGACTACAGGTATACCGCTGGTGTTAGCAAAGCCTGCATTGCCCAGACGCGTCAGGGCAATCTCGACACTGCGATCCGGGCTGTTGCCAGGTTTTAACCGATAAACATCCTCACTAAGATCACCGCGATTTTCGGCGCTTACCAAGGCGACAGGAAACAGCTTGCTGCTACTTTGCATTTTCAACCTGACACAAAAAAGGGCGGAAGAACCCGCCCTTAATCAATTGTATTGAAGGGTTATCAGCCTTGCTGGCCTTCGGCAAGGAAGAACCATGTATCCAATACAGAGTCCGGGTTGAGCGAGACACTTTCGATGCCCTGCTCCATCAGCCAGCGTGCAAGATCAGGGTGATCAGATGGGCCCTGACCACAGATACCGATGTATTTGCCGGCTTTGTTACAGGCTTCAATCGCATTCGCCAGAAGCTTCTTGACCGCAGGATTACGCTCATCAAACAGATGGGCGATGATCCCGGAGTCACGGTCGAGGCCCAGCGTCAGCTGAGTCAAATCGTTCGAACCGATAGAGAAGCCATCGAAGAACTCGAGGAACTCTTCAGCCAGAATGGCGTTGGATGGCAATTCGCACATCATGATGATCTTCAGACCATCCTGACCACGGGCCAGACCGTTCTGCGCCAACAGATCAATAACCTGACTGGCTTCGCCCAAGGTACGTACGAACGGCACCATGATTTCGACGTTGGTCAAACCCATCTCGTTGCGTACTTTCTTCAGCGCACGGCATTCGAGTTCGAAGCAGTCGCGGAAGGCTTCGCTGATGTAACGCGAGGCGCCACGGAAACCCAGCATCGGGTTTTCTTCTTCCGGCTCGTACAACTTGCCGCCGATCAGGTTGGCGTATTCGTTGGACTTGAAGTCGGACAGGCGCACGATGACCTTTTTCGGCCAGAACGCTGCTGCCAGGGTACTGATACCCTCAACCAGCTTCTCGACGTAGAAGTTGACCGGATCGTCGTAACCGGCGATGCGCTTCTCTACGCTTTCCTTGATATCCGCTGGCAAACCGGCGAAATTCAACAAAGCCTTGGGGTGCACGCCAATCATGCGGTTGATGATGAACTCAAGACGCGCCAGACCTACACCTGCGTTAGGCAGCTGAGCGAAGTCGAAAGCACGGTCCGGGTTACCGACGTTCATCATTATCTTGAACGGCAGATCTGGCATCGCTTCAACCGAGTTCTTGCGGATGTCGAAGCCCAGCTCACCTTCAAAGATAAAGCCGGTGTCGCCCTCAGCACACGAAACGGTGACGCCCTGGCCATCCTTGAGCAGTTGAGTCGCGTTGCCACAACCCACTACAGCAGGAATACCCAGCTCACGTGCGATAATCGCTGCGTGACAGGTACGGCCACCACGGTTGGTAACGATCGCGCTTGCGCGCTTCATGATCGGCTCCCAATCCGGATCGGTCATGTCCGAAACAAGCACATCACCCGGCTGAACCTTGTCCATTTCAGCGATATCGTTGATGACACGCACCTTACCAGCGCCGATCTTCTGGCCAATTGCGCGGCCTTCAACCAGAACAGTACCGGTTTCTTTCAGCAGGTAGCGCTCCATCACTGTGGCGCTGGCACGGCTCTTAACGGTTTCAGGGCGAGCCTGAACGATGTACAGCTTGCCGTCATCACCATCTTTGGCCCACTCGATGTCCATCGGACGCTCGTAGTGCTTTTCAATGATCATGGCCTGCTTGGCCAGTTCGCTGACTTCTGCATCACTGAGGCAGAAACGCGCACGATCAGCGCGGTCCACATCAACAACCTTGACCGACTTGCCAGCTTTGGCTTCGTCACCGTAGATCATTTTGATGGCTTTGCTGCCGAGGTTACGGCGCAAGATCGCAGGGCGACCAGCCTCAAGGGTATTTTTGTGAACGTAGAATTCGTCAGGGTTTACAGCGCCCTGTACGACAGTCTCGCCGAGGCCGTAGGCGCCGGTAATAAACACGACGTCACGGAAACCGGATTCGGTATCAAGGGTAAACATGACACCAGCGGTGCCAGTTTCCGAGCGAACCATGCGCTGAACGCCGGCAGACAATGCGACCAATTTGTGGTCAAAGCCCTGGTGCACGCGGTAAGCAATAGCGCGGTCGTTAAACAGCGATGCAAACACTTCCTTGGCCGCACGGATTACGTTATCGACGCCACGGATATTGAGGAAGGTCTCTTGCTGACCGGCGAATGAGGCGTCCGGCAAGTCTTCAGCGGTTGCCGATGAGCGCACAGCAACAGCCATATTGCTGTTATCGCCAGCCATTTCAGCAAACGCTTTGCGGATTTCGCTGTCCAAACGCTCAGGGAACGGAGCTTCCATGACCCATTGGCGAATCATGGCGCCGGTTTTAACCAGCTCATTAACGTCATCAACGTCGAGCGCGTCGAGTGCCTCGTGAATTTTTGCGTTGAGGCCGCTCTGCTCAAGGAAGTCACGATACGCTTGCGCAGTAGTGGCGAAACCGCCAGGAACCGAAACACCGGCGCCGGCAAGATTGCTGATCATCTCGCCCAGGGAGGCGTTCTTGCCCCCTACGTGCTCAACATCGTGGACGCCGAGCTTATCGAGGGAAACTACGTACTCTACCAAGGTGATCTCTCCACTAAAGGTATTGGAAAAGCTCAGGAGCTGGGCAATCGCAGCAAAGGGAATATGCCTGATTGTGGCCGGGCCCTGGAAAATAAGTAACAATGCAGGCTGTTGGGCCTGCTTGAGCGAGGCCTATCATAGCCAAGAAATGTACTCAGCTTAAGGCCCATTGCGCAAATGAAACGAACCGCCTTCTTCATCTCCGATGGTACCGGCATTACAGCCGAAACGCTTGGCCAGAGTCTGTTGGCACAATTCGAGAACATCAGCTTCACTAAACTCACGCGCCCATACATCGACAGCGTGGAAAAGGCGCGCGCCATGGTACAACAAATCAACACGGCTGCCGAGCGGGATGGCACTCGGCCAATTATTTTCGACACCATTGTCAATCAGGATATTCGCGAAATCCTCGCTGAGTCCGAAGGTTTCATGATTGATATCTTCTCATCGTTCCTGTCACCGCTCGAACAGGAACTGTCTTCGCACTCCTCCTACTCAGTTGGTAAATCGCACTCCATTGGACACAACTCCAACTACATGGAGCGCATCGAGGCGGTCAACTTCGCCCTCGACAACGATGACGGTGCGCGCACGCACTACTATGACAAAGCGGACCTGATCCTGGTCGGTGTTTCACGTTGCGGCAAAACGCCTACGTGCCTGTACATGGCAATGCAGTATGGAATTCGCGCCGCCAACTATCCGTTGACTGAAGAAGACATGGAACGCCTGCAACTGCCTGTCTCGCTGAAAAAGTATAAAGAGAAGCTGTTTGGCCTGACCATCGACCCAGAGCGCCTGACCGCGATTCGCAACGAACGTAAGCCCAATAGCCGCTATGCCAGTTACGCCCAGTGCGAGTTCGAGGTGCGTGAGGTCGAGAACCTGTTCCGCCGCGAAAACATCAACTCCATCAACTCAACGCACTTCTCGGTTGAGGAAATCTCGGCAAAAATTCTTGTCGAGAAAGGCGTAGAACGTCGCTTTAAATAACGCGCCAGCGCCAGGCATAAAAAAACCACGACAGCCAAAGCTCGATCGTGGTTTTTTTTGCGCATCAACACATGCAGCTTATCTAGAGCCTTAAAGCTTCAGGTCGCGGTTTGAAGCCTTGATGAACTCACGTTTGAGGTCTTCATAAGTGTGCACGGCTGGAAATTGCGGGAATTCAGCAATTACGTTTTGCGGTGCATGGAACAGGATACCGGCATCCGCTTCGCCCAGCATGGTGGTGTCGTTATACGAGTCACCTGCCGCAATCACCCGATAATAGAGGCTCTTGAACGCCAGCACCGACTGGCGCTTCGGGTCCTTTTGACGCAACTGATAGCTGACGACCTGATCCTGCTCATTGGTGATCAACTTGTGGCAAAGCAGCGTCGGGAAACCGAGCTGGCGCATCAATGGCTGTGAGAACTCGTAGAAAGTGTCGGACAGAATGACTACCTGGAAACGCTCGCGCAGCCAATCAACAAACTCAACTGCACCCTCGAGTGGCTTGAGGGTGGCGATCACTTCCTGAATATCGGAAAGTTTCAGCCCGTGCTCGTCCAGAATACGCAGTCGCTGCTGCATCAACACGTCGTAATCGGGAATATCCCGAGTGGTCGCTTTAAGCGATTCGATACCAGTTTTCTCGGCGAACGCGATCCAGATTTCAGGAACGAGGACACCTTCGAGGTCGAGACAAGCGATTTCCACAGGATGCTCCAGGATTGTTTTTAGTCGAGGCGGCACTCTAGCGATTTGGCAAACGCCATGCAACGCGTGCTTATACGCAAATGTAGCAATAGACATGGCTGAAGGTTATTTAGACGCATAACAGGATTTTGTTACCATCCCCCGCACAAGGTGCCAGACACCACGATAACTAAGGATACAGCCTGATGAACCACCCCTTCGATGTCGCCGAAGCGGCTGCCTCATACGCCAGCAAATCTGCACAAGACATCCTCAAACTGGCCTTCGAGCATTTTGGCGATGATCTCTGGGTTTCGTTCAGCGGTGCAGAAGATGTCGTCCTCGTCGACATGGCCTGGAAACTTAATAAGAACGTCAAAGTGTTCAGTCTGGATACCGGACGCCTGCACCCTGAAACCTACCGGTTTATCGATCAGGTACGTAACCATTACGGGATACAGATCGAGATACTTTCACCGGATGCAGAAACACTGCAGGCAATGGTCAAAGAAAAGGGTCTGTTCAGTTTTTATCAGGACGGCCATTCACAATGCTGCGGCATCCGCAAAACAGCCCCGCTGCGCAAAAAACTTTCGCAAGTACGCGCCTGGGCAACAGGCCAGCGTCGTGACCAGAGCCCTGGCACCCGTAGCCAGGTAGCCGCTGTCGAGATTGATGGCGCGTTTGGCACCGAAGAGAAGCCGCTCTACAAGTTCAATCCGCTGGCACAAATGACCAGCGAAGAGATTTGGGCGTATATCCGCATGCTCGAACTGCCTTACAACGCGCTGCATGAACGTGGCTTTATCAGCATTGGTTGTGAACCATGCACCCGCCCTGTTCTGCCCAACCAGCACGAACGCGAAGGTCGCTGGTGGTGGGAAGAAGCAACCCAAAAAGAATGCGGCCTGCACGCTGGTAACTTGATCGCCAAGAACTGACAGCTCACACGCCTTTTCGAAAGCGCTTATGCATGACTGCATAGGCGCTTTTTTATGACCGGCTTTTTATAGATGCAACCTGTACTGGATAACAACGCCGTGGACTGCGCTGTTTAGCACCGCGAAGCGGGGCTAAACAGCCTGCGATAGCGGTGGTGCCGCTTTGCTGCCTGCTGCGTACAGCTTCCGAACACCCGGGCATTTTCCAGCGCACAAAGTAAAACCCCAGACCGTTTACACGATCTGGGGTTTTGGTATAGGCGCTTGACGATGACCTACTCTCACATGGGGAAACCCCACACTACCATCGGCGATGAATCGTTTCACTTCTGAGTTCGGGATGGGATCAGGTGGTTCCAATTCTCTATGGTCGTCAAGCAATTTGTTGAAGCCTCGTCAGGGACGCTGCTTCGAATCGGGTATGTGATGCTTTGTAGTTTCGCAAACTTTCGGTGTTTCTACTTCCAGAGACACACAAACATCAAATTGTTTGGGTGTTATATGGTCAAGCCTCACGGGCAATTAGTATGGGTTAGCTCAACGCCTCACAGCGCTTACACACCCCACCTATCAACGTCGTAGTCTTCGACGGCCCTTTAGGGAACTCAAGGTTCCAGTGAGATCTCATCTTAAGGCAAGTTTCCCGCTTAGATGCTTTCAGCGGTTATCTTTTCCGAACATAGCTACCCGGCAATGCCACTGGCGTGACAACCGGAACACCAGAGGTTCGTCCACTCCGGTCCTCTCGTACTAGGAGCAGCCCCTCTCAAATCTCAAACGTCCACGGCAGATAGGGACCGAACTGTCTCACGACGTTCTAAACCCAGCTCGCGTACCACTTTAAATGGCGAACAGCCATACCCTTGGGACCGGCTTCAGCCCCAGGATGTGATGAGCCGACATCGAGGTGCCAAACACCGCCGTCGATATGAACTCTTGGGCGGTATCAGCCTGTTATCCCCGGAGTACCTTTTATCCGTTGAGCGATGGCCCTTCCATACAGAACCACCGGATCACTAAGACTCTACTTTCGTACCTGCTCGACGTGTCTGTCTCGCAGTCAAGCGCGCTTTTGCCTTTATACTCTACGACCGATTTCCGACCGGTCTGAGCGCACCTTCGTACTCCTCCGTTACTCTTTAGGAGGAGACCGCCCCAGTCAAACTACCCACCATACACTGTCCTCGATCCGGATGACGGACCAGAGTTAGAACCTCAAGGTTACCAGGGTGGTATTTCAAGGATGGCTCCACGCGAACTGGCGTCCACGCTTCAAAGCCTCCCACCTATCCTACACAAGTAAACTCAAAGTCCAGTGCAAAGCTATAGTAAAGGTTCACGGGGTCTTTCCGTCTAGCCGCGGATACACTGCATCTTCACAGCGATTTCAATTTCACTGAGTCTCGGGTGGAGACAGCGCCGCCATCGTTACGCCATTCGTGCAGGTCGGAACTTACCCGACAAGGAATTTCGCTACCTTAGGACCGTTATAGTTACGGCCGCCGTTTACCGGGGCTTCGATCAAGAGCTTCTGCGTTAGCTAACCCCATCAATTAACCTTCCGGCACCGGGCAGGCGTCACACCCTATACGTCCACTTTCGTGTTTGCAGAGTGCTGTGTTTTAATAAACAGTCGCAGCGGCCTGGTATCTTCGACCGGCATGTGCTTACGGGGTAAACCCTTCACACTCACCGGCGCACCTTCTCCCGAAGTTACGGTGCCATTTTGCCTAGTTCCTTCACCCGAGTTCTCTCAAGCGCCTTGGTATTCTCTACCTAACCACCTGTGTCGGTTTGGGGTACGGTTCCTAATTACCTGAAGCTTAGAAGCTTTTCCTGGAAGCATGGCATCAACCACTTCGTCGTCTAAAAGACAACTCGTCATCAGTTCTCGGCCTTAAGATCCCGGATTTACCTAAGATCTCAGCCTACTACCTTAAACACGGACAACCAACGCCGTGCTGGCCTAGCCTTCTCCGTCCCTCCATCGCAGTAATTAGAAGTACGGGAATATTAACCCGTTTCCCATCGATTACGCATTTCTGCCTCACCTTAGGGGCCGACTCACCCTGCGTCGATTAACGTTGCGCAGGAAACCTTGGTCTTTCGGCGTGCGAGTTTTTCACTCGCATTGTCGTTACTCATGTCAGCATTCGCACTTCTGATACCTCCAGCAAGCTTCTCAACTCACCTTCACAGGCTTACAGAACGCTCCTCTACCGCTCATCCAAAGGATGAACCCGTAGCTTCGGTGTATGGTTTGAGCCCCGTTACATCTTCCGCGCAGGCCGACTCGACTAGTGAGCTATTACGCTTTCTTTAAAGGGTGGCTGCTTCTAAGCCAACCTCCTAGCTGTCTGAGCCTTCCCACATCGTTTCCCACTTAACCATAACTTTGGGACCTTAGCTGACGGTCTGGGTTGTTTCCCTTTTCACGACGGACGTTAGCACCCGCCGTGTGTCTCCCGTGCTGACACTTGCTGGTATTCGGAGTTTGCATCGGTTTGGTAAGTCGGGATGACCCCCTAGCCGAAACAGTGCTCTACCCCAGCAGTGATACACGAGGCGCTACCTAAATAGCTTTCGAGGAGAACCAGCTATCTCCGAGCTTGATTAGCCTTTCACTCCGATCCACAGGTCATCCGCTAACTTTTCAACGGTAGTCGGTTCGGTCCTCCAGTCAGTGTTACCTAACCTTCAACCTGCCCATGGATAGATCGCCCGGTTTCGGGTCTATTCCCAGCGACTAAACGCCCTATTAAGACTCGCTTTCGCTACGCCTCCCCTATTCGGTTAAGCTTGCCACTGAAAATAAGTCGCTGACCCATTATACAAAAGGTACGCAGTCACAGAAGAAAGTCTGCTCCCACTGCTTGTACGCATACGGTTTCAGGATCTATTTCACTCCCCTCTCCGGGGTTCTTTTCGCCTTTCCCTCACGGTACTAGTTCACTATCGGTCAGTCAGTAGTATTTAGCCTTGGAGGATGGTCCCCCCATATTCAGACAAAGTTTCTCGTGCTCCGTCCTACTCGATTTCACTTCTAAGATCCTTTCGCGTACAGGGCTATCACCCACTATGGCCGCACTTTCCAGAGCGTTCCGCTAAAATCAAAGAAGCTTAAGGGCTAGTCCCCGTTCGCTCGCCACTACTAAGGGAATCTCGGTTGATTTCTATTCCTCAGGGTACTTAGATGTTTCAGTTCCCCTGGTTCGCCTCTTACACCTATGTATTCAGTGCAAGATACCTAACTTATGCTAGGTGGGTTCCCCCATTCAGACATCTCCGGATCAAAGGTTATTTGCCACCTCCCCGAAGCTTTTCGCAGGCTATCACGTCTTTCATCGCCTCTGACTGCCAAGGCATCCACCGTATGCGCTTCTTCACTTGACCATATAACCCCAAGCAATCTGGTTATTGTCTCTAACGTGAAGTAGACATTCGCCGAAAATTTGCAATTGAGAACTACAAATTTTACCTTGACCAAATTAATTACCAGTGAAAGTAATCAATTAGTCACTTCTATCACATACCCAAATTTTTAAAGAACGATTTTTTCTAGTCAAAGACCAGAAATCAACATTCAGCTACTTAATGTAGGAATGCTCATTTCTGAACACTAACGAGACGCGGATCAAGCAATTACATAATGGTGGAGCCAAGCGGGATCGAACCGCTGACCTCCTGCGTGCAAGGCAGGCGCTCTCCCAGCTGAGCTATGGCCCCATGATACGGATTTTATTCAGAACAAGGCACTTAGTTGCGCCGTGTAGTACAACTACACAAGTAACCAAGTAACGCTGTGCTGGATAAAATTGGTGGGTCTGGGCAGATTCGAACTGCCGACCTCACCCTTATCAGGGGTGCGCTCTAACCAACTGAGCTACAGACCCAGAATCTGGGTTGCTGCAAGCCGACCTCACCCTGCTCTTTACCTACAAAGCATGGGGCGCGCTCTAACCAACTGAGCACTCATCGACATGAGGCTTTTCACCTAATCGTCTTCTTCAATGAATCAAGCAATTCGTGTGGGAGCTTATAAGGAAGCTGATGTCGTCGATTAAGGAGGTGATCCAGCCGCAGGTTCCCCTACGGCTACCTTGTTACGACTTCACCCCAGTCATGAATCACACCGTGGTAACCGTCCCCCTTGCGGTTAGACTAGCTACTTCTGGTGCAACCCACTCCCATGGTGTGACGGGCGGTGTGTACAAGGCCCGGGAACGTATTCACCGTGACATTCTGATTCACGATTACTAGCGATTCCGACTTCACGCAGTCGAGTTGCAGACTGCGATCCGGACTACGATCGGTTTTATGGGATTAGCTCCACCTCGCGGCTTGGCAACCCTTTGTACCGACCATTGTAGCACGTGTGTAGCCCTGGCCGTAAGGGCCATGATGACTTGACGTCATCCCCACCTTCCTCCGGTTTGTCACCGGCAGTCTCCTTAGAGTTCCCACCATAACGTGCTGGTAACTAAGGACAAGGGTTGCGCTCGTTACGGGACTTAACCCAACATCTCACGACACGAGCTGACGACAGCCATGCAGCACCTGTGTCTGAGTTCCCGAAGGCACCAATCCATCTCTGGAAAGTTCTCAGCATGTCAAGGCCAGGTAAGGTTCTTCGCGTTGCTTCGAATTAAACCACATGCTCCACCGCTTGTGCGGGCCCCCGTCAATTCATTTGAGTTTTAACCTTGCGGCCGTACTCCCCAGGCGGTCAACTTAATGCGTTAGCTGCGCCACTAAATTCTCAAGGAATCCAACGGCTAGTTGACATCGTTTACGGCGTGGACTACCAGGGTATCTAATCCTGTTTGCTCCCCACGCTTTCGCACCTCAGCGTCAGTATCAGTCCAGGTGGTCGCCTTCGCCACTGGTGTTCCTTCCTATATCTACGCATTTCACCGCTACACAGGAAATTCCACCACCCTCTACTGTACTCTAGCTTGCCAGTTTTGGATGCAGTTCCCAGGTTGAGCCCGGGGCTTTCACATCCAACTTAACAAACCGCCTACGCGCGCTTTACGCCCAGTAATTCCGATTAACGCTTGCACCCTCTGTATTACCGCGGCTGCTGGCACAGAGTTAGCCGGTGCTTATTCTGTCGGTAACGTCAAAACAGCAAAGTATTAATTTACTGCCCTTCCTCCCAACTTAAAGTGCTTTACAATCCGAAGACCTTCTTCACACACGCGGCATGGCTGGATCAGGCTTTCGCCCATTGTCCAATATTCCCCACTGCTGCCTCCCGTAGGAGTCTGGACCGTGTCTCAGTTCCAGTGTGACTGATCATCCTCTCAGACCAGTTACGGATCGTCGCCTTGGTGAGCCATTACCTCACCAACTAGCTAATCCGACCTAGGCTCATCTAATAGCGTGAGGCCCGAAGGTCCCCCACTTTCTCCCGTAGGACGTATGCGGTATTAGCGTTCGTTTCCGAACGTTATCCCCCACTACTAGGCAGATTCCTAGGCATTACTCACCCGTCCGCCGCTCGTCAGCAAAGTAGCAAGCTACTCTCTGTTACCGCTCGACTTGCATGTGTTAGGCCTGCCGCCAGCGTTCAATCTGAGCCATGATCAAACTCTTCAGTTCAATACTGCAATTAGGTTTTGAGAAAACCTTATAAACTTGGCTCAGCAATCGCAAAACTTACAAATTAATGTAAGGTAACTCTCGAATTAACGAGTGTTGCTTTGTGATGCTGATAATCTGTTGACTATCAGTCTTACCTCACAAGCACCCACACGAATTGCTTGATTCAGTTGTTAAAGAGCGGTTGGTTAAGTCTTTCGTCTCAACCGAGGCGCGCATTCTACAGCAGCCTCATGTTCTGTCAAGCTGTTTTTCGAAGAATTTCTTCAATCTACTCAACCACTTGCGCCTCCGATCAAACCAGCTTCTCGTCAGCGGGAGGCGCATTCTACAGCGTTCAAACTCGCTGTCAACACCTCGTTTTCTACCGCTTTCGATCACCGCGGCGATCCCTCCGAAAGGCTTTCAAACCACCCTTCAGAGCCCGGCGCATTCTACACAGCTTTCGCTGTTATGCAACCCCTCTTTTTAATCTAACTTCTTGTTTTTAAAGAAGTTTTCCGAGAGGTCGACGCCGGAAGAGGTGGGCATTATAGGCACCTCAGTTTTGCCGTCAACTGCTAATTTCAGTTTTATGTCCAAGCGGTTGAATTTAAACCTGCTGTCATTAGATGACGCTCTGCAAACACTGGACTACGCTTACAGGACAATTGAGCAGTCGGTTGCTATAACTGTTTAAGTCGCCGGGGGGCGCGCTAGTGACTATCTATATTTCTCTGCTTGGTTCACTGCGACAGATTTGGTCGTCACATACAGCACCTGCGTATAGCAGCCTGTGCCGTCGCCCTGCGCTGGCACAGCCAAACCAGGGTAATAGCTCACGTTCAGACTTCGCTCTTGGAAACATGACAACAGCCATTGAGCAACTGTTCGCGGCTGTAAAACAACAAACCACTGTATATAAGCAAGGACCGCTATGCTAAAGCACTCATACAGGTATTTGAGTCTAGCCGTTGCCGCAGCCGTTCTCAGCGCATGCAACTCAATGGAGCCACAGCCCTACTCGGCTGATGACCAGCAAAAACGCATTCTCGAAGACCAGGCCAAGATGTACGAAGGCCAGCAAGCAGTGACTCACCCCATCAGCTTTTATGAAGCAGTGGCGCGCGCACTGAAATACAACCTGGATTACCGTCTTAAATTGATGGAGTCCGCCCTGGCCGCAGACCTGCGTGACGTCAGCAGCCACGAGATGCTCCCCCGCCTTGTTGCATCCGCAGGTTACGCAGGGCGCAATAATGATTCCGGTGGTACCTCGATTGGTATTGAGGATAGAGAAGAGAGCTTGCGCGCGTCGACGTCAGAAGAACGTTATCGCACCATCGACAGCCTCGGGCTCAGTTGGAGCCTGCTCGATTTCGGCATGGCCTACTATCGCACCCAGCAAAAGACCGATCAGGTGCTGATGGCCGAAGAACGTCGCCGCAAAGTCGCGCAGAATGTTTTGCAGGACGTGCGCAATGCGTATTGGCGTGCACTCGGCGCCCAGCGCCTGTTGCCAGAAGTGAATGGCCTGCTCGAACGCACACAGAATGCGCTAGCGGCCGCGCGCTCGGCAGAGTCCAAGGGTCTGCTGCCGCGCCAGGAAGCACTAGCCTATCAGCGCGCCCTGCTCGACTCCATTGATCTGCTGAGCATCCGTCGCCAGGACCTCGAATTTGCCCAGGCGGAACTCGCCGCTTTGATCTCACTCCCGCCTGGCTCGACACTCAAATTGGCTGAGCAGACAGAACCGGAAATGCCCGGCCTTAACGTCAATATTTCCCAGCTCGAAGAGAAGGCTCTGCAAAATCGGCCAGAGATTAATGAGGAGTGGTATCGCAAGCGGGTTAACGAGAACGACCTGAAAATTGCAAAAGCGCAACTGTGGCCAAATGTCGGGGTGAACTGGAGCTATCAGTACGACTCCAACGACTACCTGTACAACAACAGCTGGTCGCAAACCGGCATTCAGGTGTCTATGAACCTGATGCGCCTATTGCAATTACCCGCTCTCAACTCGGCAGAGGAATCACAAACCAAAACGGATGACATGCGCCGCCTTGCACTGTCTATGGCGGTGCTGACTCAAGTTCGCGTCGGCGCGCTGCGATATCAGTTATCACATGAACAACTGGACTTCGCGCAACAGAGTCTGCAAGTCGATGAGCGCTTGCTGCAATACGCACGCGCCGCCAAGACCAGCTCTGTCGGCTCGGAGTTGGAAGTCATTCGCGCCGAGGGACGCTATCTGCTTTCGCGCTACCAGCGTGAGGCCGCTTATTCGAATACTCAGGCTGCCTGGGGACGCCTGTATAACTCTGTCGGGCTGGACATGATGCCGGAGACGATCAAGGACTATGACGTCAAAACCCTCGCCAGCGAAATCGAGCGCACGCTGAAACAACAGGAGCAAGTCAACCTACTGGCTGCCCAACAAGGAAGTGTCAATGTTCCACAGAAACCGTAGTCCACTGATGTTAACCGTACTGATGGCAGCAATAATGGTCAGCCCCGCCGCGACAGCCGAGCTGCCGGAGGTCATGGACAACCCATCTGCCATCCGTATCCTGCTCAGCTCCGAGCTGGAAACTACGCTATCCAGCCAAATGAACGGCACCCTCGGCGAGCTCAATGCATCGCTCGGCAAAACAGTCAAAAAGGGTGAGCTCATCGCAAGCCTGAACTGCCTTGAAGCGCAGGCCAGAAGCAAAGTGGCGAGCGCTGAACTGGCGATGGCGCGGCAAAACCTGAATGCCAAGAAAAGCCTGCGCAAGCTTGATGCAGTTGGCGATCTCGAAGTGGCCATTGCCTCGACAGAAGTACAAAAAGCCCAAGGCGCAGAGTCTATGGCCAAAGCCCAGAGTGGCTATTGCTCCGTAGTTGCACCCTTCAGCGGGCGAATTGCCAAGGTCTATGTGAAGTCTTATCAGACCGTGAGTGCAGGCACACCCTTGTTTGATCTGGTCAGTGATGGTGCATTGAAGGTTCGCCTCAACGTTCCCTCAAGCCTGCTGCCTTCTCTGAAGGAAGGCATGGCGTTGACAGTGGATGTTCACGAAACAGGCAAGCGTTATCCGGCCCACATCAGCGCAATCAATGCCCGGGTCGATGCGGTCGCACAAACCATCGAACTCGAAGCCAGACTCGATCAGGAATATCCCGATCTGATTGCCGGCATGAGCGGCACTGCACGTATCCCAACACGCGATGAGTGAACGTCTTCCTCCCTCTCAGGTTTTACTTAGCCTGACGGCGCTGCGTGACCGTGCATTGGCGGCCACAACATTGAATGCCCTGGCGTTCTCGATGGCCAACGATGTATATCCCCTGCTCGACTATCGCCAAGCGCTGGTCATGGCCAAGAAAGGTTCGGGGCTGGAACTCCTGTGCGTGTCGGGTCTGGCCAAGCCGACAGAAGACTCGCCCTACCTCATTTGGCTGGAGCGCGCGAGCCGCTGGCTGCTCACACAGATCGATGGCGACAAGCCTCAGTGGGTTTCCCGCTCTAACGTGACCCCACCTGAAGAAGTGGCTACCGGCTGGAGTGAGTGGTGGCCTGAAGGGATCTATTGTGTGCCACTCAAAGACCCTTCAAATAATTTGCTCGGCGTGGTTTTCTTCCTGCTTGCACAGCCTCCGGCCGACGCCCTCAGCGAGCTACTCGAAGGACTGTGGCAAACGTGGGCATATTGCTGGTCTGCGCTTAGCGGCAGCAAGCGCCTGGCAGGCTGGCGTCCTAGCCGCATGCAGGTGATGATCGCCAGCGCAATTATCCTGGCATTGCTGCTTATTCCGGTTCGCCAAACAGCATTGGCACCTGCCGAGATCGTTTCGCGTAATACGCAAATAATCAGCTCACCGATTGATGGCGTAATCGCCAGCATTGATGTGCGCCCGAACCAGACGGTCAGCGCTGGCATGACATTGTTTACGCTGGATAAAACCACCCTCAGCAACCGCGCCGAAGTACTCGACAAGGAAGTGGCGGTGGCCGAGGCTGAACTGATCGCCGCGAGCCAGCGCGCCTTTGATAACCCGCAGAGCAAGAGTGAGCTGACCCTGCTCAATGCCCGCGTGCAACAGCGGCGCTCCGAGCTGACAGCCGTTGAGTCGCAACTCAAGCGCACTGTCGTGACCGCGCCTAGCCCCGGCGTGGCCGTTTACAGCGACCCGAATGACTGGATCGGTAAGCCGGTCTCGACCGGCGAACGCATTCTTCAGGTTGCCGATCCAGACAAGCCAGCCATGCTGATCGAACTGCCTGTCGCCGATGCAATTGCCCTGGAGCCCGGCGCGGAAGTCACCTTGTACCTGACGACTTACCCGCTGCAGCCCTTGCGCGGCAGCATTCTGGAAACCAGCTATAAAGCCAAACCCGGCGAAGACGGCGTGGTTGCCTACCGGTTGCTCGCCAGTATCGAGAGCGCAGGCGAGCACACACGTCTTGGCCTGCACGGCACCGCAAAGCTGTATGGCGACCATGTGATGCTCGGCTACTACCTGCTGCGCCGACCACTTTCCGCCTTCCGTGCCTGGACCGGTTGGTAATGGACAGCCCGTTTGATGCGCCTTTACCGGCGCTGCGTGACGATCTCAAACTCAGCGAGTCTGCGACCAGTATTAATGGTGAGCCGTCGTGGGTGATTCAAGACACCGTGATCAACCGGTTTTATCAAATCGGCTGGCTCGAGTTTGAATGCCTGTTGCGTTGGGGCGGAACTGCCCGGCAGATCAGCAGTGAAATCGCCGAACAAACACCTCTAAACCCCGAGCCGGAGCAAGTCCTCGAATTTCGTCAGTTTCTTGAAGGGCACCAACTATTACGCCCAACGACAGCTGCTGTTGAACGCCTGCAAAAGCGCAGCGAGGGCAATGCATGGTTGAGCTGGAAATGGTGGCTGCATCATTACCTGTTCTTCCGCATCCCGCTGCTTCATCCGCAAGACGCGCTACGCGCTCTGGCGCAAAAGCTGAATTGGCTGTTCACCCCGGCAGCCGTCGTTTGCATCATAGTCTTGAGCCTGATCGGAATTGTTCTGGTCATGCACCAGTGGGACACCTTCACCCACGACGTGGTCAATTCGTTCTCAATGGAAGGCGCGCTTGGCTTTGCGCTCGCTTTGATAGTCGGTAAAACCCTGCATGAGCTGGGGCACGCCCTGGTCGCAACCCGCATGGGTCTGAATGTTGCGCATATGGGCATCGCCTTTGTGGTGATGTGGCCAATGCTCTACACCGACACTGGCGAAAGCTGGAAGCTGCGCAACCCGCGCCAGCGACTGGCTATTTCAAGCGCCGGCATCATGACCGAGCTAACGCTTGCCGGCTTGGCAACATTGGGCTGGGCGTTATGTGAGCCAGGTGCATTGCGCAACGCGTTACTGTATCTGGCAACGACCAACTGGCTGCTCTCGCTGGCACTCAATGCCAGCCCGTTCATGCGCTTCGATGGCTACTTTATTCTGTGCGACTTGCTCGATTTTCCAAACCTGCACGAACGCTCATCGGCACAGGCGCGGGTATTCCTAAGACGTTTTATTCTTGGGTTCAAAGAAGACTGGCCGGAGCCGTTCAGCCCCTCACGCAGGCGCTTGCTGATCTGGTTCGCATTTGGCACATGGATATACCGTCTAGCACTTTTTCTGGGGATCGCAATTGCTGTCTATCTACTGTTTTTCAAGGTGCTTGGCATCGCGCTGTTCATTGTCGAACTGGCCTGGTTCATCTTTATGCCGATATGGCGCGAAATGAGTTACTGGTGGAAGAATCGCCAAAGCATACGCAGCGACAGGCGCCGCTGGATGCTCGCGGTGCTCTTGGGGCTGCTGATACTGCTCGCCCTGCCTTGGTCGTGGCAGATCCATGCGCCAGGCGTCGCCCGCGCTGAACAACAACTCACGGTGTACTCGCCCTTCCCAGCGCGACTGACGGGCGTCCATGCCAAAGGCCCGGTCGCTGCCGGAGAGACACTGGCAACACTTGAGCAACCCGACATCAACTCCAAACTGGCACAAAGTGAAAGCAGTATGCGCAGCTATCAAGACCGCCTCATCGGTTTGCAGGCAGTGCTTGATGGTTTGACTGAGCAGATGGCAACGCGACAGCGGGTGATGGTGGAGTATGAGCAAGCCAAATCGGCGCGCTCAGAGATCGCCCGGCTTAACTTGCAGGCCCCATTCAAGGGCGAGTGGCGCGACATTGATGACAACTGGCGGCCAGGCCAATGGCTGGGCAGCAAAGAGGCGATCGGGGTATTGATTGATCCCTCCAGTTGGCAGGTCGATGCTTACGTGGCGCAGGATCAGGTGGCAAAACTAAGCCCTGGCAATAGCGCTCGCTTCTATCCGAAGGGACAATTCGAAGCAATTGAGGGCAAGGTTGTTTCGATCAGCACCACTAAAGCCAACTACCTCACCCACCCTGTTCTGGCTTCGCGTTACGGCGGGCCACTGGAAACAGCTGAGAACGAGCAAAATCTGGCACCGAAGAGTTCGGTTTTTCATGTGGTGATAACACTGGAAAGACCGCCGCAAGGGCTGCAGGAGACACTCGGTGATGCGCAAATAAAAGGCGACAAACGCAGCCTCTTGGGCGATGCCCTCACCCATTTGCTAGCAGTACTGGTGCGTGAAAGCGGTTTTTAAACCCACTGCGC
This sequence comes from Pseudomonas marincola, assembly GCF_900682675.2. NCBI lineage: Bacteria > Pseudomonadati > Pseudomonadota > Gammaproteobacteria > Pseudomonadales > Pseudomonadaceae > Pseudomonas > Pseudomonas marincola. The sequence goes on from NZ_LR215729.2 coordinate 2,686,868, forward strand.
AACGCTCTGACAACAATAGCTTCAGGCACTTAGCGCTGCTAACCAATGCGGCCGCTGAGCCGTTCGGCGTGCCTGACTGCAACCTAGCTTGCTTGGGTTAGGCAACCTGGCTTACTTGGGTTTGGCTACTTGGTTTGGCTTACTTGGAGAAGAGATCGCCAACCGATGCTGCGGGTACATCGTTGCGGGCAACCTTGTCGGCAGATTGCTCTGTGGATGACGTGTTGGAGGCGTAGTTGAAGCCCAACACCAAACCTGGAATCAGCAGAATGAGCAGATAACGAGCCATTGTATTTCCTCTGCCATGTCGTCAGCTTGCACACGCAAACAGCGACTGGATTTATTTTTGTTTGTGGAAATAGTGTGCCTATTACACAGTCGAGCGATTTGACAAACAGCGCCACAATAATGGTAAACGGCGCCAAAATAAGCGCCATTCATCAGAATCGGGTCGCCGATAACAGTCTAAATATAGGCGTTAACTGGCTATCTGGCAGAAAAAATCAGGTGCGTGGGACACACTGGCAATGGCCAAGTGAGCGCATCGGACAATGCGCTCGAAGGGATACCCCAGCCCCGGCTGAGTCGAGCCAGAGCTGGGTTACAGCAATGTAGCGTTTAGCGTAAATCAGACATCCGCACGGCTTTAACACCCAATTGACTCTTGGCCTGTTCGATACGCGGATCATCTGGAGCAACCGTCATCAGTCGCTGCAAGTAGCCAATGGCCCCTTTACGATCGCCCGTTGAACCATGCAGATAAATCATTGCATAGAGCAGATCCGGGTCTTCTCCGGCTTGCTCCAAGCCAGCCGCTAATGCCTCCTTGGCCTCATCTACACGTTTCAGCTGGAGTAACAACAGCCCTTGGTTGTAGCGAATTCGCGGATTCCCCGGCAGGCCTTGAGCCGCCTCACCGAACCATTTCACCGCTTCTTCAGGCTTGCCGTGCTCAACCAGCAGCAGGGCCAGCATATAGGCCAGATTGCCACGATCCGGCGCCGGGCTGTCCGGCAGCGCCAAGCCATCACGCAGAGACTTCTCGGCCTCATCTGGGCGCAGCGAATTGTTAGCCAGGGTCACCAGATTGACCCGAGCCGGGGTGAAGTATGGGTCGAGCTTAAGGGCTGCCCGATACTCATCCATTGCTTCCAAGTCACGCCCTTCGCGTTCCAGCAATACCGCAAGGTTAAGCCGGTTGCCAGGCAAACTGGCATTACCGCGCAGGCGCTTCTCGTAATCAGCCAGCGCCGCTTTGAAAGGCTCACGGCTGGCTTCTGGCAAGGCAATAGTCGGTATGCCGGCTAACGCCCGAACGGTCTCATCACGTACTGACTGCAGCGGATCATCGAGCAAGGGCAGCAAACGCTTAACCCGCTCAACAGGCGGCAATGTGGTAAATGCAGACACGGCATAGTTACGCACTAACGGGTTCTTGTCTTTTAGCGCCTGCTCGAGAGTCGGCAAAGCCGGAGCGCCGAATGCAGCAATCTCATCGGCAGCGGTCGCACGCACAATGGCAGGCTTACCCAGGTCGGTGATGATCGCTGCGAGCTTTTCCATGGAGCCAGGTTGTCCAGTGCGCGCAGCATGGAAGTCTTCGCCGTAATGGGGAGGACGCGCCGGGCTGCCAAACCAGCCCTCAATTGCCTTGCTCGCCCACTCGGGCTTCTGATCCTCATGGCAAGTTGTGCAGGCATCCGGGCTTGCTGTTTGTGCAGCGAGGTCAGGACGCGGAATGCGCATGCTGTGATCGCGACGCGGATCGATGACCATGTAGGTTTCTTCAGGCATGTGGCAATTTACGCACTGCGCACCAGCTGAGCCGACTTCGTGGTGATGATGCTCCGGCGTGTCGTAATTTTTGGCCTGCAATGAAGGGAAGCGCTTGGGTGGCGTTTCGGTATGGCACTGCATGCAAAGGCCATTGCCTTCGATTTTTACTTTGTTGGTATGCGGGTTATGGCAATCGGTGCAGGTAACACCCGCGTTGTACATTTTGCTTTGGGTGAATGACCCATAGACATACACCTCGCCCTGAATCTGCCCGTCGGCGTGGTAGAGGTTTTCACGCAATGTAGAAGGCACAGCACTGTCGAGCAGCGGCTTGCCAACGTGCGCATCAATACCGAGTGTTTGCCGGCGGCTGTGGCAGCTTGCGCATTGCTCAACCAGCCCCTGGCTGCCCAGCTTGGCATAATCGACCTGCAAGCCAATGTCTTTGAGAGCGCTGTATTCGCCAGCCGGCTTACCCTCTTCTTTAGCCTTCTCAGCCCAGTCTACGTGAGCTTGTGCGGGGCCATGGCAACTCTGACAACCGACATTCTGCTCTTTCCAGGTGGTCGCGAAAGCATCGGCTTTATCGTCGTAATTGTTAAGGAGATTGGTCGAGTGGCAATCCGCGCACATGGCGTTCCAGTTCTGATAACGACCGGTCCAGTGCAGCGGGTCATCCGGGGTGAAGTGTTGGCCGGGATAGAGCGAGAACCAGCGCTGACCGCCTTCAGCCTTTGGCCGACTGTCCCAGGCAATGGTCAGGCTCTGCAGGCGTCCGCGAGACATTTCTACCAGATACTGCTGCAACGGACTGAAGCCGAAGGTATAGCGGATCTCGAAGTCAGTCGGCTTACCGTCCGGCCCTTCAGTGTTGACGAAAAACTTGTCTGCTTTCTTGAAAAAACGCGCGTTGACCTTGCCGTCAGTGAACTCGGCATTGGCAAAATCACCGAGCACGTTTTCCGGTGTCGCCAAGCGCATGGCCCACGCGTGATCGGAGTCTTTCCAGGCCTTGGTCTCTTCCACATGGCAGGCAGTACACGTTTGGGCGCTGGCATATCCCTCGGAGTGCTCGGCAAGCCCCGGCGCCTTGCCGGGCTCAGCATGAATGGCTTGCGTGAATAATGCACACAGCGCCCAACTCAGTGATATCAATCGAGCAGAAAACATCTCGGCATCCTTAAAATTTTTGCGTGACTGCTGGACACAGGTAGGCAGTCCCTGCCGTGCCATTTAAAACCACAATTATTAGCTGGGGACTAAATACAAAACCAGCCCTATTTGAGCTATCAAAGCGAGCTGCATTTGGCATAATACGCCAAACACTCGTCAAACTACGCCACCCAGCCCTGAGCCTGTAACACGCCTCTGCTATTCGAGTCCCGCCATGACCGACTTTGCCCGTGCATCCACACTATCAGGCTATCGTGAATTTGCTATCAGCCAAAAACTCAACCCGGCCGAGTTGCTCAAAGAGGTTGGCTTGCCCGCTGATGTACTTGAGCAGCCAGAAAGCCTGATCTCCTATCGCAAGTTTGCCAAACTGCTGGATATAAGCTCACAGAGGAGCGGCAACACGTTGTTTGGCTTGCAGTACGGCCTGTTTCAGGGCGTCAGTGTTTTCGGCCCTATTCTCTATCTGCTGCGCAACGCCAACAATGTTGGCGAAGCACTACAGGAACTGGGTCTGTACTTTCATCTGCATTCGGCCGCGGCTGAAGTTAAGCTTGAAGTCCAGGGCTCGCGCGTTCTGCTTATCTACAGCATTGAAGAACACAGTTTCCACGGCTTGCGCCACGCCGTTGAATTGGCCCTTGGAGTGGGTGCCGAGTTGATGCGCACCCTGATCGGCAATCGCTGGCAACCGATCGGCGCGATGATGCAACACGCGCCAGCCAGTGACATGCAGGCCTACCGGCGCTTACTCGGCACTTCGCCGCAATTCAACAGCGTGCACAACGCTTGGGTCTTCGATCAGAGTTTGCTGCAGATACCATTGAGCAGCGCGGATGAAGCCCTGCATAGACTGATGCAGCAACATCTGGCCCACCTCGATCAGATGTCCATAAAAGAATTGCCCAGCTATGTGCGCCAACTATTGCGCAGCCTGCTCCCCGGCGGCCGGGTGACTATTGAGCAAATTGCTGACTACATGATGCTCAGCACGCGAACCTTGCAACGCTACTTGTCTGACGAGGGCACCTCATTCCAAACGTTGCTGGATGAGACCCGCCAAAGCATGGCCGAGCGTTACCTGCGTGACGCCACAGTGAACCTGACGCAGCTTGCGAACCTGCTCGGCTACTCAGACCTGAGCGCATTTTCAAGGGCTTTTCAACGTTGGTTCGGCCAGAGCCCGCGCGAATGGAAACGCCAGAATACCGATGCGTCCAAGCGCCCTCGCGTGCGCATCCGCAAACCCACAACTGAGCGCTGGCCAATCGCGTCTAAACCTGCAATCGCGACACCGCCTGCGCGAACCCGGTAGCGATTCCCCACGCGCCAATCCCTTCAATTTGCCTCATCCGGGAGCCTGGTGGCGTGCCTGCAACTGGAGTCGCAACCTGGCACAGGGCCATTCGTGCGCGGCCCAAACTCAGGCCACACAGCTGCAACAATGAAATCTTTTGATGCAACAATATCCAGCCTCTAAAAAGCTTTAACTCCTTTCTGAGCCCGCGGTATATCCGCATTCCAGAGCCGTATCTGGCAATTTCCCCAAAAAACGTTTGGCGTAACTAGTCAAGCTGATGGCGTAAATTATCAAGTAATTAAACAAACACACACCAATACTGTCCCGGCCGCACTACTGGGGAGCTTGTCCCCAATTCAACAAAACAGTTCAAGACCACGCACAGATCTATACACCCCGACAACAATAACTAGGAGGGTGTTGCTTATGTCAGCACTTCGATACGCGAATAAACAGAGTTCACAATGGCTGGCACGTGCAGCCTTATTAATTTCACCTCTCGCCTGCGCCATTTCCCTGCAAGCGCAAGCCAGCGAGTTCCAATGGGGAGAAGTAAGCGGACGCGCCAACGGCAGCATCAACGTTGGCGGTATCTGGAACGCCGAGGACCGCAACAAGAACTGGGCCTATCAGGGCAACGCTACCGCAGCCGGCGCTGGCAATGGCTGGAACCCATCTGGTGGGCGCAATAACGATGACGGTCGTTTAAACTTTCGCAAACGCGGCCTGGTTTCATCCCCCATTACCTTGCTCGGTGAAGCAGAGTTCAGCTACAAGAACTACGGCGCGTTCCTGCGCGGTAAAGCGTGGTACGACTACACGCTGGACAACAAGAACGTGGACTTCGGTCACTCCTCCAATGGCTACTCAGCCAACAGCAAACTGGATGACAGCCACTTCGACGAACTGGCCAAATTTCAGGGGCTCGAACTGCTCGATGCCTATGTGTATGGAGACTTCGAGATTGCGGAGCACCCCTTGCATATCCGTCTCGGTAATCAGGTAGTCACCTGGGGAGAGGGCCTGTTTTTCCAGAACAGCATCAACTCAATCAACCCGATTGACGTAGCCGCCCTGCGCCGCCCCGGATCGCAGCTCAAGGAAGCGCTATTACCGGTGCCGTTGCTGTACGGCAATTTCGATGTCACCGACAACCTGAGCATGGAAGCCTTCTATCAACTGGAGTGGCGACAAACTGTGCTTGAGGGTTGCGGCACCTATTTCTCGAACAACGACTTCATTACCGATGGCTGCTACGGCGTGCCACGTGGTGGCGCGAATGACTATGAGACGTACGCCAACGATCTGTATATTCAGCGCGCAGGCGACAATGAGCCTGATGACTCAGGCCAGTTTGGTGTGGCGTTCCGCTACTTCGCTGACGACATTGGCACCGAGTTCGGCGCTTATGCGATGAATATTCACTCGCGTACCCCCTACGCGAGCGTCATGACCGATAAATATGGCCCGACAGGTGCTGGATGGCGCCCTGGCCAGCAGGACAAGAATCTCAGTTACCTTGCAGATTTCCCGGAAGATATCCGCATCTTTGGTCTTAGCTTTTCGACCAACGTATTCGGCACCTCAGTATTCGGTGAATACAGCTATCGACCGAACCAGCCCGTGCAACTCGCAACGGCTGACCTGATTCCAGCATTTGCCGGAAACCCGGCAGGCTTGGGTGCATTGATCGGCAATGATCTGACCCTCGGCCAGGATGCGATCAATGCAGCGCCCGGGAGTAAATACAACGGCTACGATCGGCTGGAAGTCTCTCAAGCGTCGATAGGCTTTATCAAATCCATCCCGCAAATCATCGGCGCCGACAACCTCGCGATGGTAGGTGAAGTGGGCATGAAGTATATGCACGACCTGCCCAGCCTCTCTGAGCGCCGTTACAACAAGCGCGATCTGTACGGCAGCGACTTGGCTTCTGGCAGTGCAAAAGGCTGCGCCGTGGGTGTGCCAACTGCAAAGTACAAAAAATATGCCTGTTCGAAAGATGGCTATACCACCGACTTCTCGTGGGGCTACCGTCTGCGCGCACAATTGAACTACCAAGGCCTTTTTGCAGGGGTCAACGTTTCACCGTATGTGGCCTTTGGCCAAGACGTTCAAGGCTGGTCTTACGACAGCAACTTTGTTGAAGACCGCCTGCTCGGGGCACTGGGTGTAAAAGCTGAATATATGCAGGATTACTCTGCAGAACTGGCGTGGGCAAGCACTGGCAACACCCCTTTCGCACCGACTGATTCTGATTTTGTCGCGTTCAGCGTGCGCATGGGTTTCTAAGCTAAGGAGTAGCAATAATGAAAATGGATTTACTATCTGCGGCCGTTGTCGGCGCAGCATTGAGCCTGGTAAGTACCGGCGCGCTTGCACAAGACGGCGCTCGCCTGGGCAAGGACTTAACGCCGGTTGGCGCTGAAAAAGCCGGCAATGCCAGCGGCACGATTCCGGCCTGGGACGGCGGATTGTCAACGCCTCCGGCAGGCTACACCGCCACTTCGGGTTACATCGACCCGTTTGCCGATGAAAAGCCTCTCGACACCGTAACCGCTGCCAATATGGCCAAGTATTCGGACCTGCTATCCGCTGGTTACAAGGCAATGCTCGCCAAGTATCCCGATTTCAAAATGCTGGTTTACCCAAGCCATCGCACTGCTGCACTGCCGCAAGCCGAATACGATGAGATTCTCAAGACAGCAGGCACCGTAAAGTTGGCCGACGGCGGTAACGGCATGGTCAATTACCAGCAAGCGTCGGTTCCATTCCCAGAGCCGAAACAAGCTGAAGAGGTCATCTTCAACCACCTCGTGCGCTATCGCGCGGGCGGCTACAGCTATCATCCGACTGAGATGGTGGTCCAGGCCAACGGCAACTTCACGCCGGTACGCCGCTCGGTCAGTATCGTCATGGCATCGTCCCTGGGTAACCCTGAAGAAAACCGCCTGCTCTACTACCTCAGCAAAGTCACTTCACCCGAAAGTGTTGCCGGCTTGCAGACGCTGGTCCATGAGCCCATCGACCAGACCAAAGAAACCCGCCTGGCCTGGCAGTACAATCCAGGCCAGCGCCGCGTATTGCGCGCGCCAGAAGTCTCATATGACTCGCCTGTTAACACGTCGGACGGCTTGCGCACCAACGATTCTGTAGACATGTACAACGGTGCGTTGGACAAGTACGACTGGAAGCTGGTCGGCAAAAAAGAAATGTTGGTGCCGTACAACACCTACAAGCTTGCTGATCGCACGCTCAAGTATGACGACATCATCAAGCCCAACCACCTCAATCAGGACCTGCTCCGCTACGAGCAACATCGTGTTTGGGTCGTTGAAGCCACACTCAAGCCGGGTCAGCGACACATCTACGCCAAGCGCGTGTTCTATATCGACGAAGACAGCTGGGGCATTCTGGCGACAGACCTGTATGACGGCCGTGGCGAACTGTGGCGCATGCAGGAAGCTCACACTGTGCAGCGTTACGACGTCAATTCAAGCATCGCCATCAGTGACCTTGCCTATGACCTGCAAGCACGTCGCTACATCGTTTATGGCCTGGAAAACGAAGAGAAGATCTCCAAGTTCGGCATCAAGGCCAAGCTGAAGGACTTCAGCACCGCCGCCTTGCGTCGCAGCGGCCGCTAAGCAAAACAGCTCAATGGTTTGGGGTGGCAGGCGACCGTCTGCCACCCCCATTTTCAGTTCAGAGACATAGACCCCATGAAGACTTTTTCCCGATCTGCACTCACCCTGCTGATCAGCCTGAGTGTGGGCCTTGCGGCGGCTCAGATAAACGCCGCACCCTTGACCGATCGGGTAGATCGCCCCTCGCACCTGACCGCCAACGCGGCACAATTTCCCCTGATTGACATTCAGTCGATCAACGATCGCCAAGTGATGGTTGGCGAGAGCGGGCACATATTGCTCGGGACCGCCGACGGTAAAATCAAACAGGTCGATGTTCCGGTCGATCTGCTGCTCACTGCAGTGCATTTCGTCGACCCGCAAAATGGCTGGGTGGTTGGCCACGATGGTGTCGTGTTGCACAGCACCGATGGTGGCCAACACTGGATCAAGCAGATCGATGGCCGCGATATAAGCAAGACCATGCAGGTCTGGGCTGAGTCCGCCCTCGCCGACGCTGAGAAAGCCAGCGAGGCCGCGCCCGATGACGAGGATCTTGAGATTGCTTTGGATAACGCCTACTTCGCGCTGGACGATGTTGAGGCCGGCAGCGAGGCGGGCCCGTCACGTCCCCTGCTCGATGTCTGGTTCCGTGATGTCAATGAAGGCTGGGCAGTCGGCGCCTACGGTATGTTCATCCACACAACCGATGGTGGCAGCACCTGGAATTACGTAGCAGCGCTGCCCAATCCGGATCGCATGCACCTCAATACCGTGCTCGGCTTAACCGATCGCACCCTGCTGGTGGGCGGCGAAGGCGGTCGGATGTATCGCTCGCAAGACAATGGCCAAAGCTGGACCGCTAGCCGTAATCCCAGCCAGGCCTCTATCTACAAGATCCTCGAACTCAAGGACGGCAGCCTGCTGGCCCTTGGCTTTGGTGGCGAGTTGCTCAACAGCCAGGATCAGGGCGCCAGCTGGACTGAACTGCAATCGCAGACGCGCGTGAGCCTCTATAACGGCACCCAACTGGCTGACGGCAGCGTTCTGCTGGCAGGCCAAAGAGGCACCCTTTTATACAGCCGCGACGGCAAGCACTTCAATGTATGGAAATCCAAGTCCAGCGCTTCATGGTTGGGTGTTGCCGAGAGTTCCCCGCAGATGCTGATGTTGATCGGCAGCAAAGGCTTGCAGCGCCTTTCGCTGAGTGAGCTCAAGGAGCAATTACAATAATGAGCACCCAGACACCCAAACAACCCGAGCGCCAAGAACACAACCCAACCAGCATGCAGCGCGTGGTCGGCTACCTTGAGCGTGCCCTGTTCCACAACCGAATTGCGGTGCTGATTTTCTTTCTCGTCGCGTCAGTGATTCTGGGCTACGCCGCCTTGTCATTGCGACCGGATGCCAGCTTTACCCGGATGATTCCGACTGGCCACCCGTTCATCGCCAACTACCTCAAGTTCGAAGACGTACTGCGCCCGCAAAGCAACGTCTTGCGCGTATTGGTCGAAAACCCCAACGGTGAAATCCTCGATAAGCAGTTCATGGAGACATTGCGCGAGGTCAACGACCGGGTTTTTTATATTCCGGGCGTCGACCGCGGCAACCTGAAATCCCTGTGGACCCCGAACGCACTATGGACTGAAGTCACCACCGATGGCATGCGTTCCGGGCGCGTTATTCCGGACGACTACAACGGTGACGAGCAGTCGCTTGCGCAGGTAAAACAGAATATCCAGCGCGCCAACATGATTGGCAGCTATGTGGCCAATGACTTCAAGTCGACCATCATTCGTGTGCCCTTGCTTGAGCGCGACCCAGAGACGGGCAAGCTCCTGGATTACGGCGCTTTCACACAGGAGCTGGAGAAGCAGGTACGCGATCACTTCGACGCCAAAGGGGTGAAGATTCGCGTCATCGGCTTTGCCCAGATCATTGGCGACTTGCTCGCCGCCGCTACTGATATCGCGATCTACTTTGCCATTACCGTCGGCCTGATTACGGTTCTGCTGTACCTGTATTGCCGCTGCTGGCGCAGCACCGCCGTCACGGTTTTAACCTGTTTGCTGACTGTCGTCTGCCAGCTTGGTCTGCTCAGCCTGCTCGGCTACGGCCTCGACCCGTACTCGATTCTGGTACCGTTTCTGATATTCGCCATCGGCATCAGTCACGCGGTACAGAACATCAACTTGATGATGAGCGAGATGGGTCAAGGCGCAACGCCACTGGAAGCCTCACGGCGGACATTCCGCGCGTTGTTCATTCCGGGTTCTACGGCGTTGCTGGCGGATGCTGTCGGTTTCATGACCTTGCTGGTGATCGATATCGGGGTGATTCAGCAGCTCGCGATCACCGCCAGTATCGGTGTGTTCGTGGCCATCTTCACCAAGATGTTCCTGCTGCCAGTGCTTATGTCATACGTGGGTGTAAGCCCCAAAGGCATGGCGCAACAACACAAGCGTGCGAACTCCTCCTGGCCGATCTTCCGCCGCGTTGCCCGCGTGGTTGAGCCGCGCTACGCCCTGCCGCTAATCGCATTCAGCCTGGTGTTATTGGGCTATGGCTACTACGCCCGGGAAGACCTGAAAATCGGTGACCTTGATAAAGGTGCGCCAGAATTCCGCGCCGACTCACGTTACAACGTAGACAACGCGTACCTACTCGACCACTACACCACCAGTACCGATGTTTTTGTGGTGATCTTCAAAACCCCACAAGAGCAATGCGCACGCTTCAACGCAGCAGACCTCGCCAACCAGATGGAACTCAACCTGCTGGAAGTTGAAGGGGTCGAGTCGATCCAGTCACTTTACAAAACCATGCGTTTCAAGATCCTGGCACACAACGAAGGCAACCCGAAGTGGGCTGAACTCTCGCGTGACCAGTATGTAATGAACACCGCACGCGTGGGCGCGCCCTCCGAACTGGTAGACCCGAACTGCAGCGTCGCACCAATCAGTCTGTACCTGGCCGATCACAAGGCCGAAACGCTGACACGTGTGGTCAACGCGGTCGAGGCCTTCAGCACGCGCTATGATCTTGGCGACTTCGAGATACTGCAAGCGGCCGGGAACGCCGGCATCGAGGCGGCTACCAACATCGTCATTGAGCACTCTGAAAAGCTCATGTTGCTGCTGGTGTTCGTGATCATCTCGGCGGTTGTGTTGTGGGAGTTCCGCTCGATCAAAGTGACAATCGCGCTGATGCTGCCGTTGTACATCTCAACCGTGCTCTGCGAAGCCTTTATGGCGAAGATGGGCCTCGGGGTGAAGATTGCTACATTGCCGGTGATTGCACTGGGCGTGGGAATCGGCGTGGACTACGGCATCTATCTGTACAGCCGCCTGGAAGGCTTTCTGAATCAGGGCATGAAGTTTGGTGACGCCTACTTCGAAGCCCTGAAAACCACAGGTACTTCTGTGGCCTTTACCGGCATCACATTAGCAATGGGTGTCGCAACGTGGTCGTTCTCAGCATTGAAGTTCCAGGCTGACATGGGCTTGCTGCTGGTTCTGCTGTTCATCTGGAACATGGTCGGCGCACTGCTGTTGCTGCCCGCCATTGCCTCGATGCTGATGCGCAACAAGTACCCGCACGACTAACCTGCAAAGCCGTACAGATCAGCGCCCAACTGGGCGCTGATCTTGTTTCAACGCCATAAAAACCTCCCCAACGCCCCACGCGCTTTCGGATGCGTAATGCACCCGGCCACGGCAGCTATGCCATCACACCCACCCGCTGTGCAAAGCTGACACGCGTATTGGCTGCACACGCCAACACGCACGTGTTCGGAGCCAACGCGACCTGCCGGATGCGCTGAAAGTACCGGGTGAAGCCTGTATTTGTTCAAGGCGCAGAAAACCCCGATACCGGTCGCAACTCGCAGATGCAGGCTTCAACGATCCTGCCGATCTACGTATTAGTGACGCACGCCCCTCAGCGGGTAATAACAGTCCACAACGCCAGGGTTTTATTGAGCGCGATACAAGCTGTAACGGTGTCTGCCCCGGTCATCACATCCCAGACAATGCAACCGCCAAAAACGCAAAAGCCCCGAACAAGTCGGGGCTTTTGCGTTTATTCATTGGGTTCACATCGCGTGAGCCCAATGCACTGTCGGTACTGCTTAGAAACGCTCGATATCAGCTTTGGCTTCCAGCTGCTTGCGGAAAGCAGCGAAGTCTTCCTGACCCGCACGTGAGCCGAGGAATCGGGCGTATGCAGCCTTCTCTTCAGCTGTCAGCGGCTCGGACGGTGAAGCCACGCCATTGAGGCGAATCACCACATAGTCACCGTTATCGAGGCTAACACCGGCGTAGTTAGGCTTGTTCGAGTCGGCAGGCTTAGGCATGCGGAACACAGACTGCACAACAACCGGCTCTACGCCTTCCTGATTGCGGGTAGCGGCTTCAACAACTTTCCAGCCGCCCTCACCCGCTTGCTCAACCGGGGTTTTACCTTCGGTCATCGCCGCGATCAGTTCATCGCCCTGAGCTTTCGCAGCGTCGGTAGCACGTACATGCGCAAGCTGCACACGGATGCTGTCGGCGACTTGCTCAAGTGTCAGTTGCTGCGACTTCTTGTGCTCTTTCAGGTGCACAACCACAACGGTGTTGGGATCGAGTTCGATCACGCTGCTGTTACGGCCATCTTCCAGAATCTCCGGGCTGAATGCAGCCTGCAGAACCTGACGATTAGCTGTGATGCCTTCCGCACCGCCTTCACGACCGAATGCTTCGGTGGTCTGTACTTTCAAGCCAAGTTCTTCAGCTGGCTGAGCCAGATCAGAGGCTTCAAAAGCCGAGTCTTCAAGTTGCTTGCTGACCTCAACGAAACGGCGCTCGACTTGCTGCGACTTGAGGTCGTGCACGAGCTTGTCTTTGAGGCTGTCGAAGCTTGGGATAGTCGGCGACTGAACACCCAGCAGCTTGATCAGGTGCCAACCGAACTCACTGCGAACCGGTGCAGAGACTTCACCTTCTTTCAAGGCATACAGGGATTTTTCAAACGCAGGGTCGTAAACGCCAGTACCGGCGTAACCCAACTCGCCACCTTCGTTGGCAGAGCCCGGGTCTTGCGAGACTTCCTTGGCCAGCGCAGCGAAATCTTCACCTGCCTGCAGACGCTTCTGCACGGCTTCGATCTTCGCCTTGGCTTCAGCATCGCTGGTGTCGTCGTTCACTTCGACAAGGATATGCGCTGCATTACGCTGCTCGGCAAGGTTCGCAATCTCGGCCTGGTAGGCGTCTTGCAGGTCCTTGTCATCCAGCTTCACCTGATCGAAGAACGAATCCTTGCTCAGCTCAACGTAGCTCAGAACGACCTGTTCCGGGCTCATGAACTGGCTCTTCTGCGCTTCGTAGTAAGCTTTGACATCGTCATCGCTCAACGTCACGGCAGCATCATCCGCCTTGATCGTCATGGTTGCGAAATCACGCGTCTGACGTTCGATGCGGGCGAATTCAGTCACTTCTGCGTCAGTCACAAAGCTACTCGCAGCCAGGCCTGCACGCATTTGGCCGATCAGCATTTCCTGCTTGAGCATCTGCCGGAATTGCATGCGGTTGAAGCCCAACTGACGGATAACCTGATCAAAACGGTTGGCGTCAAATTTGCCATCGACGGCAAACTCAGGCGTCTGCAAAATCACCTGATCGAGGGCGGCATCGGAAAAAGAGAAGTTTGCATCCTGAGCGCTTTGCAGCAGCAAAGTGCGCTCAATAAGGCCTTTCAACGCGGCTTCGCGCAGGAGCTTTTCATCCAGCATCGAGGCGTCGAAGTTTTTACCCAGTTGCTGCAATAGCTGGCGACGCTGCATTTCTACAGCCTGACTCAGCTCGTTGCTGGAAATCTTGTCGCCGTTAACATCAGCAGCGTTCTGAGCGTTGCTCGTGCCGGTGAAAATGGCATCGATACCGGTCAGCGCCAACAGCGCGACGATGACACCGATAATGGTCTTGGCAATCCAACCTTGTGAATTGTCCCTAATGTTCTGCAGCATGCTTCCCCCAGAACGACTGTACAAAAACAGCAGCCGCGCAGTGTGGGTAATGTCCGGATAGAAGAAAGGCGCATCCTAAGATGCGCCTTCTCGTAACTGGCGGAGCGTTGGCAGCCTTGAGGCCACTGCAGTAACAGATCAGCGCTAACTAACTTTACTGGTCGCTCCGCGTCCTGAGTGGCGAACCACTCAGGAAGGCAAGACGTGAGAAACGCTTAGTTAACAGCGTCTTTCAGAGCCTTACCAGCTTTGAAACCAGGGATCTTAGCAGCAGCGATGCTGATCGGATTACCAGTTTGCGGGTTGCGACCGGTACGTGCAGCACGCTCTTTAACAGCGAAAGTACCGAAGCCAACCAACACTACGGAGTCGCCAGCTTTGAGGGCGCCAGTGACAGATTCAATGACTGCGTCCAGCGCACGGCCAGCCACAGCTTTCGGGATATCAGCAGATGCAGCGATGGCATCGATCAGTTCCGACTTGTTCACTCTAAGTCCCCTTAATTTCTATTGAGTTGTTTCTTGATTTTAGTGTAAGCAAAACGGGTGCTGGGAGGCCAGCAAACATAACTAGAGCCGCTTTATAACAAGGGCTCTAAAATCATGTCAAGAAAGCCTCCAAGTTAATGCGTGCTAATTCGCTCCTTGGAATCAGACTCGCGCTTTTCATCCTTTGCAACTAAGTCAGGAGCCGCTTCAGACAAGGGCTCCGGGGCGTATTGCAGCGCAATTTGCAGGACCTCGTCAATCCATTTAACAGGTTTAATCTGTAAGTCGCGTTTAATATTTTCCGGAATCTCTTTCAAATCGCGAACATTCTCTTCCGGAATAATCACAGTTTTGATTCCACCGCGGTGCGCCGCCAGCAGTTTTTCTTTCAAACCGCCGATAGCCAAAACCTGGCCGCGCAGGGTGATTTCACCGGTCATCGCAACGTCTGCACGCACAGGAATGTGAGTGAGCGCCGAAACCAACGCCGTACACATGCCTACGCCAGCGCTAGGGCCGTCTTTAGGCGTTGCCCCTTCCGGCATATGGATATGCACATCGCGCTTCTCATAGAAGTCCTGAGGAATCCCCAGGCTCGCAGCGCGACTGCGCACGACGGTCTGTGCAGCCGTGATCGACTCGACCATGACCTCACCCAATGAACCCGTTTTGATCAACTGACCTTTACCCGGAACCACTGCCGCCTCGATGGTCAGCAATTCGCCGCCGACCTGAGTCCAGGCCAATCCGGTGACCTGACCAATCTGGTCTTCCTGCTCGGCCAAACCGTAACGGTGCTTGCGCACACCGAGATAATTTTCGAGGTTTTCAGCCGTTACCACCAACTGGAAACGCTTGACCCGGGAGTTTTCCTTGACTGCTTTGCGGCAAACCTTGGCAATTTGCCGCTCAAGGCTGCGCACACCCGCTTCACGTGTGTAGTAACGAATGATGTCGCGGATCGCTTCCACCTCAAATTCCAGCTCGCCCTTCTTCAGGCCGTTGGCCTGAACTTGCTTAGGCGCCAGGTACTTGATGGCGATATTGATCTTCTCGTCCTCGGTGTAGCCGGGCAAACGGATGACTTCCATACGGTCGAGCAGCGGACCCGGAATGTTCATCGAGTTGGCGGTACACAGGAACATCACATCGGAAAGGTCGTAGTCGACCTCAAGGTAGTGATCGTTAAAGTTGTGATTCTGCTCGGGATCGAGCACCTCAAGCAGTGCCGAGGCAGGATCACCGCGCATGTCCTGACCCATCTTGTCGATTTCATCGAGCAAGAACAGCGGGTTGCGCACGCCTACCTTGGTCATTTTCTGGATCAGTCGACCCGGCATCGAGCCAATGTAGGTACGGCGATGGCCGCGAATCTCGGCTTCGTCACGCACGCCGCCCAACGCCATACGCACAAACTTGCGGTTGGTGGCTTCAGCAATCGACTCGGCCAGCGAGGTTTTACCCACGCCCGGCGGGCCCACCAGACACAGCACAGGGCCTTTGAGCTTCTTCACGCGCTTTTGCACCGCGAGATACTCAAGGATGCGCTCCTTGACCTCTTCAAGACCGTAGTGATCGGCATCGAGAATAGATTCGGCCTTGGCCAGATCCAGACGCACCTTGCTCTGTGCAGTCCACGGCACATTGACCAGGCAATCAATGTAAGAGCGAACGACGGTGGCTTCTGCCGACATCGGCGACATTTGCTTGAGCTTGTTAAGCTCGGTCATCGCTTTGGCATGCGCCTCTTTGCTCATGCCAGCGGTGTCGATGCGCTTTTTCAGCTCATCGAGTTCACTGTGGCCTTCATCGATGTCGCCCAGCTCTTTCTGAATGGCTTTCATCTGCTCATTCAGATAGTACTCACGCTGACTGCGCTCCATCTGCTTTTTGACCCGGCCACGAATGCGCTTCTCGACTTGCAGCAGGTCGATTTCCGCATCCAGCAGTGCCATCACGTGCTCGACACGTGCAGCCAGATCAATGATTTCAAGAATTTCTTGTTTCTGTTCGATTTTCAGCGCCATGTGCGCCGCCATAGTATCGACCAAGCGACTTGGCTCATCGATGCTGTTAAGCGAGGACAGCACTTCAGCGGGGACTTTCTTGCCCAGCTGCACATACTGTTCGAACTGGCCCAACAGGCTGCGAACAAATACTTCCGACTCGCGCTCGACAATATCGATCTCGTCCAGCAACTGGACTTCGGCACGATAGTGGTTGTCGGCGTCGATGAAGGTTTCGATCTCGCCGCGCTGCTCACCCTCGACCAACACCTTGACGGTGCCGTCTGGCAGCTTCAGCAGTTGCAATACGGTGGCAACAGTACCGACCCGGTAGAGTCCGTCTTCGCTAGGATCATCATCGGCCGGATTCTTCTGAGCGAGCAGCAGAATTTGCTTCTCGCCCGTCATCGCCGCTTCAAGTGCTTCGATGGATTTCTCACGCCCGACGAACAACGGGATGACCATGTGCGGATAGACCACAACATCGCGCAGCGGGAGGAGAGGCAATTCGATGGTTGTCTTCATGATTTCGACTCTACAGCGACCTTACGGTCCTAAACAGTTTGGGTAACCCTTGGTATTTAAGATGGGGCTAGCCATCGGAAAAAACAAGCGCTACCGCAAGAAAAGCAAAGGGGCCCGCAGGCCCCTTTGCTTTCACAATGTGACAAACACTCAGGCGTCAGGCGCAGCCTTGGCCGGAGCCTCGGTGTTTTCATAGATGTACAGCGGCTGTGAAGCGCCTTCGATGACGCTTTCATCGATGACTACCTTGCTGACATCAGTCTGCGACGGGATCTCGTACATGGTATCAAGCAAGATACCTTCGAGAATCGAACGCAACCCACGTGCACCGGTCTTGCGATCCAGAGCTTTATGAGCAACCGCCTTGAGCGCATCAGGACGGAACTCGAGATCAACCCCTTCAAGCTCGAAGAGTTTGGCGTATTGCTTGGTCAGCGCATTCTTCGGCTCGGTCAGGATCTGCACCAGTGCAGCCTCATCAAGCTCATCCAAGGTTGCGATAACCGGCAGACGCCCGACGAACTCAGGAATCAGACCAAACTTGACCAGATCGTCCGGCTCGACGCTACGCAGAGACTCACCGACTTTCTTGCCCAGATCCTGGCTACGTACTTCAGCGTTGAAACCGATGCCACCTCTGGTTGAGCGCCCCTGAATGACCTTTTCGAGGCCAGAGAACGCACCGCCACAGATGAACAGGATGCTGCGGGTATCTACCTGCAAGAACTCCTGCTGCGGATGCTTGCGGCCACCTTGTGGTGGAACCGAGGCAACCGTGCCTTCAATCAGTTTCAGCAATGCTTGCTGCACGCCCTCACCCGATACATCGCGGGTGATCGACGGGTTATCAGACTTGCGCGAAATCTTGTCGATTTCGTCGATGTAGACAATACCCATCTGGGCCTTCTCAACATCGTAATCGCACTTCTGGAGCAATTTCTGAATGATGTTTTCAACATCTTCACCTACGTAACCCGCTTCAGTCAGCGTGGTTGCATCGGCAATGGTAAACGGCACATTGAGCAGACGCGCCAGCGTTTCCGCGAGCAGAGTCTTACCCGAGCCAGTCGGGCCGATCAGCAGGATGTTGCTCTTGCCAAGTTCGACTTCTTCTTTCTTCTCGCGCTGGTTAAGGCGCTTGTAGTGGTTATAAACAGCTACCGCCAAAACCTTTTTTGCACGCTCCTGACCGATCACATACTGATCGAGGATTGCGCTGATTTCTTTAGGAGCAGGCAATTTATGCGCACTGCTCTCGGCCTGGGCTTCCTGCACCTCCTCGCGGATGATGTCGTTGCACAGGTCGACGCACTCGTCGCAGATAAAGACCGAGGGGCCGGCAATCAATTTGCGCACTTCATGCTGGCTTTTGCCGCAGAAGGAGCAATAAAGCAACTTGCCGTTGTCCTCGCCGTTGCGGGTGTCAGTCATTCGTTCAATCCAATACCGTAGGCTTGAAATACAAGATGAAGGCAAACGCGGGCTTTTTCAAGCCCACAAGCAGTCAGATAGTCTGACTACTTGTGTCGCTTGCATCTTAAGCAGGCATATTGCGCTTGGCCATTACCGAGTCGATGAGGCCATATTCAGCCGCGCGCTCAGCACTCATGAAATTGTCGCGCTCGGTGTCACGCTCGATGGTTTCGAGGCTTTGACCGGTGTGATGAGCCAACAGCGTGTTCAGGCGGTGACGGATCTGCAGGATTTCACGCGCGTGGATGTCGATATCCGACGCCTGGCCCTGAAAACCGCCAAGCGGCTGGTGAATCATCATGCGCGAGTTAGGCAAGCAGTGACGCTTACCTGGCGCGCCACCTGCGAGCAGGAATGCACCCATGCTGCAAGCCTGACCGATACAGGTAGTCGACACGTCCGGTTTGATGAACTGCATGGTGTCGTAGATCGACATACCTGCTGTTACCGAACCGCCTGGCGAGTTGATGTAAAGGTGGATGTCTTTATCCGGGTTTTCAGCCTCAAGAAACAACAATTGAGCCGCCACCAGGTTGGCCATGTAGTCTTCGACCGGACCAATCAGGAAAATCACGCGCTCTTTAAGCAGGCGTGAATAGATGTCGTAAGCACGCTCACCGCGGGCCGACTGCTCTACCACCATTGGCACGAGGCCGCCGGCAGCTTGGATATCTGGCATTTGCTGCATGAAAGGATTGCGCGACATGCTTTCACTCGCTCCCTAAATAGTCATATCTCAAATACGCATAAGCCAGCACGAAGGCTGGCTTATGGTGTGTTCGAACGAGGCGCTTGATCAGTCGGCTTTTGCAGCTTCAGCCGGCTTCACTGCTTCATCGTAAGAGACCGATTTATCGGTCACATTAGCCTTCTGCAAAACAGTATCTACAACTTGCTCTTCGAGCACAACAGAGCGAACTTCGTTCATCTGTTGATCGTTCTTGTAGTACCAGGCAATAACCTGCTCAGGCTCTTGGTAGGCCGAAGCCATTTCCTTGATCATTTCAGCAACGCGGTCAGCATCCGGCTTCAGCTCGAACTGCTTGACCACTTCAGCAACGATCAGGCCCAGTACAACGCGACGCTTGGCTTGTTCTTCGAACAGCTCAGCTGGCAGTTGGTCTGGCTTGATGTTACCGCCGAACTGCTGAACAGCCTGCACGCGCAGACGATCAACTTCGCTCGACAGCAGCGCTTTAGGCACTTCGATCGGGTTGGCAGCCAAAAGACCGTCCATTACCTGATTCTTGACCTTGGATTTGATTGCCTGACGCAGTTCACGCTCCATGTTCTTGCGAACTTCGGTGCGGAAACCTTCCAGACCTGTTTCCTTGATACCGAACAGAGCAAAGAACTCTTCGTTCAGCTCTGGCAGCTCAGGAGCAGAGACACTGTTTACAGTCACAGTGAACTCGGCAGTCTTACCGGCCAGATCAAGGTTTTGGTAGTCTTCCGGGAAAGTCGGGTTAATGACTTTCTCTTCGCCAGCCTTAGCGCCGACCAGTGCATCTTCAAAGCCTGGGATCATGCGGCCAGAGCCGAGAACCAGTTGAGTGCCTTTGGCAGCGCCACCGGCAAACTCTTCACCGTCGATCTTGCCGACGAAGTCGATGTTCAGCTGGTCGCCATTTTCAGCGGCACGCTCAACAGCTTCAAAGCGAGTGTTCTGCTTGCGCAGGACTTCGAGCATGTTGTCGAGGTCAGCTTCAGCCACTTCAGCCTGCAGACGCTCAACAGCGATAGTCTCAAGACCTTGCACTTCGAATTCTGGGAAAACTTCGAATGTTGCAACGTATTCCAGGCCCTGGCCTTTTTCAAAGCTCTTAGGCTCTACAGAAGGCGAACCAGCTGGGTTCAACTTCTGCTCAACTACAGCTTCATAGAAGGTAGCTTGAATCAATTCACCCAACGCCTCTTGGCGCGCGGCGTCTTCATAGCGCTGACGGATCACGCTCATCGGCACTTTGCCAGGGCGGAAGCCCGGGACTTTTGCACGACGGGCAGTCTGTTGCAGACGCTTGTTGACTTCAGTCTCGATGCGCTCGACGGGAACGCCGACGGTCATACGGCGCTCAAGAGCGGAAGTGCTTTCAACAGAAACTTGCATGGATATTCCTCGTTGCACAGACATAAGCCGGCCGTTTACCGGCCCCAGATCAAGGGCATGCATTCTAGAGGGTCAAGTAGAAGAAGTCACCCTAGATGCAGGCGGCAATCGGGAGGGAGCTAAAAGATGGTGAAAATGCAGAGACTCAAGCTCATGCAAAGATCACCCATTTACTGCAGCCCACGTTCATCAGCAGGCTACAGGGTCATTAATCAGCGTGTTGATATTCCCAGAGTGCGCCTGAGTATTGCCGGAGGCAGCTACAAAGACACAGCCGATAACCACTATACACGCATTAAGGCATTCACTGGTGGAAAAGGCCTGCACGCCTATCCGAAATTTGAACAGCGACACCCTCTATAAATCAGACAGTTACCAGCTAGAACCGGGTTATAACCCGATCAATGATGGCGACGCGATCTGCAGGGTGCGAACGCTCAACTCAGGTAGGCAACCTCCGCACGAGACTGCAAGCAGATCTGGATCTGAGCAAGCACCGAAAGCGCTAAAACACAAACCCCAGAAACGACAAAAGGCAGCCCTTTCGGAACTGCCTTTTGTACTACTGCGATCGAAGCGATGCTTGATAACAGCAGCTTAGATGGTGCGGACGGAGAGACTCGAACTCACCAACGATAGCCCATTCGATCTGCGCGGCTGATTGCTATTGGCTTGCGCGCAGTGCACAAGCCTAGATTTGTTCCCAAGTCATTCCCAGTGAATGAAGGGCGACGCACTCTAAGAGCTTCTCCAAAGACGGTCAATCGTTTTTATGTTGACCCCCTTTTTTGAGGTAATTTTGGTTAGGTGTGTAAAATAAACGCATAAACCTCATATTTATCAATGATTTAAGCGATATTGTTAAAGGTAATAAAATGGTAATTATTAGGTAATGAGAATACCCCAAACAGTGGTCAGGCAATAAAACTGTGCAGCCCTTTAAAATCAAACACTTACGAAAAAATTACCTTTACCCTTACCTCTAATTACCCGCCAAGGTAATCAGCCAAAGCCAGCAAAACCGAGGGGTACAGCTTGAAAAAGCTTATGCCTAACCAAAATTACCTCAAACCGATAGCGAAACTGAAACCAGCCCCGCAGAAGCCACCAGAAGCGCTCTAGAAAGGACGCTACATCGCAGGCTTCCGCAGGTATTGCCGCGCCATTAAAACCGCAGCAACCGCCCGCAGCGGCCCGCCCTGAGTAGGGTGCAGGTGTGAAGAAATAGTGCCCCCTTTAGCCCGCAGGCGTGGAGTGGGGAAGACTGCGCGCGCCGGGTGCTGGTTGCCCTGCCCCCTCAGCCTGGGCCCCAGGTGCTGCTGCCTGGCGAGCAGGCACAAAAAAGCCGCCTCGTGGGCGGCTTGGGTGTTGCGGTTTGGTCAGGCCTTGGGGGGCAGTTCAAAGGGCCGGAACCTGACCACCTCTTCCCCCACCCAGCCATTCAGCTGGGCGAGCCGGGCCTGCATTGGTTCCAGTTCATTGAGTGCCCACACCTCTGAGGCCTCGCGCAGGCTGCCAAAGCCGCCAGCGTTCTGGGGAACAATGCCCAGCAACTGAGGTGGAATGCGCAACGCGGCGAGCAGATCGTCGCGGCTTATGTTTTTGATCGCGGCAAAGTCATCCTTGGCCGCCACCTCGCTGATCGGCAGCAGTTGGATGCCGTCCTTTTTCCCACCGGGTGCGTACATGAACAGGTTGCGGAAATTGCCGGGGCCTTTGCTGTTTTTCATCGCGTTGCGCAGGTCGTCGACGAAGTCCTCATTCTGCGCCGCGTCGGTCATGTACATGATGAAACCAGCGTGGCTGCCGTTGTTGTAATACTTGCGCCGGAACAGCGTGGCGCTTTCATTGAGCAGCGCGCTCTGAAGCGCCGCGAGCCATTCCGGCAAGCCGTACACCTCCTGGTTGATATCGGCCTCGCGCAGATGGCAGATGCTGCCCGCTTTAAATTCGTGCTCATCTTTCCAGCCGCGCACCTGGTAATAGGTCTGCAGATCGATGCCCCGGCGCATGTACTTGGCCAAGCACGGCAACAGGGCCAGCGGTTGCCCCAGTCGGTTCTGGCGCTGCTCAACATAAGCCTGGCCGAAGGTCACCCAGTCCAAGGCCAACTGGCCGAACGCCGCCCGGCCCAACAGTGGGTGCGGGATGAAATGCCGCTCCAGCATGTTGCGCTTGAAGGTCAAGCCGCTCTGCAGGTAAACGCTGGCCTTGGTCGACTTGGCCAGGCCGTCGAGCGACACCGGCGGCTCAAACCAGCGGCCGTTACTCCAGCACTCCAGGTAATCGAGGATCTCCCGGCCATCGAGCACCGGCATCGGGTCGCCAAAGGTGAAGGCCTCAGCCCTGGCGGTGGGCGCGTGCAGCACCTCACCCTCGACGGCGGGCGGTTGCGTGGCCAGTTGCTGGCCAGAATGGCGGCGCTTGCTCATCTAATAGATCTCCATGATGGCCGTGTTTGAGGCCGTTTGGCCCTCAAGTGGCTCGTTGTGCAGTGCGTGAAATAAGGCCCAGGCCAAGTCGGCGTGGCCCGTGTTGTCGGTGCGTCCGGCGGTGTAGGTGAATTGCCGCCCGCTCGCGGTGACGGTTTTGCGAATGGCCATCAACGCTGACGCCAAGTCAGTCCAACCGGCGTCGAACTCCAGGCGCGCGTTGCTGATCACCGACCAGGCTTTGAGCACCAGCCGGGTTTTCACCTCGGGCGAATAGCTGAACGTCTTCAAGCCCGGAAAGAACTGCTTAACCAGCTGCGCCACGCCGCTGCCCATGCCGGTCACATCGATGCCGATATAGGTAACCCAATAGCGCATCGTCACCTGGCGGATGGTTTCGGCCTGGGCCTCATAATCCATACCCCGGAACTGATGGCGTTCAAGCACGCGGAACTTGCCGCCCGGCACCATCGGCGGCGCCACCACAATCAAGCCGGCTGAGTCGCCCGTTTCCGCTGGGTCATAGCCCACCCACACCGCCCGATCAGCAAACGGCCGCGCCGCGAATGGCTTGTAATCCTCGGCCCACTCAACCCAGCTATCCACCATGCACGGCTGCAGCATGTTCAGCGGAAAGATGCTCGCCCCGTCGTCGACAAACTCGCACATCAGCAGGTTTTGGAAGGCCTCGGCCGCGTACTCAAGGCGCAGCTCATCGATGTCGAACAGATCGCAGCCGCCCGCCTCGGCATCCAGAATGGTGACGATCTGCCGCCACAGCCGGTCCTCGCACAATCGGCCCTGGTGCAGCGCGCCGTGGCTCACATCCAGCTTGATATGCTGCGCCGCCGGCTTGCCCTTGTTGAACCGCTCGCCCGTCCAAAAGGTGTACGCCTCATGGGCCATTGAGCTGGGCGTGCTGAAATACGTGCGCCGGTATTGCTTCTGCATGGCCATGCCGCTGGCCACCTTGTTCAGCTCGTTAAACTTGAAGGTCCAGAAGAACTCATCGAAATAAAAGTTGCCGTGGTAGCCCTGCGCCGTGCGCGCATTGGTACCCAAAAAGTGCAGCTCTGCACCGTTCGGCAAAATGATCGGATCACCCGTCAAATCAACGTCGATGACCTCGCGGGCAAACGCCTGGATATACGCCTTGAAAATATGCGCCTGATTTTTCGACGCACTGAGGAAAATCTGGTTACGCCCCGTCGTCAGCGCATCGATCAACGCCTCGCGGGCAAAGTAATACGTGGCGCCGATCTGGCGTGATTTAAGAATCGCCCGGGTGCGCTGATTGCCCGCCCGGTACCAGTCTTTTTGATAATCAAAGCAGCCATCTAGAAACGCCTCAATCAGCTTCTCGACGTGTTCCTCTGCAATTTCGTTGCGCTTCGGTTTACGCTTCTCGCCAGCATTGCGCTTGGCCAGTTCCGGGTTTAAGTCCGTTTCGGTACCGCCCTCCTGGAAGCGCGCAATGCGGGCCTGGCGCTCCAGTTGCCGGCCTAGCAGATCGATCTCTTTGTAGTCCGCGCCCGACTTCGGATCTTTGAGGATCAACTGCACCAGCCGCGCCTCGGTCGCCGCCTGGATACGCTCCAGCGGCGTGGCCCGGTCCCATTCGTCGCGTGCCTTCCAGCTGTGCAGGGTTTTTTCTTTCTCGCCGATCAGCTCGGCAATTTCGCACACGCGAAAGCCCTGCCAGTACAAGTGCTTGGCGTGGCGGCGGTGGTCCGTAGGCAATTCAACAATGGCATTCATGGCGCAGATGCTGACGCGCGCACGCGAAGCCTACCCGCCCCTCGTATTGTCAGGCCCGCCCTAACAACAGCGCCGCGTTGCCGCACATGCGCGCGGTGCCGACCATGCCCTCAACGCAATGGCCCCGCCACCGCATCGAGGACAGACCCAATGGCCGCATCCGCCACCCCCGCCAAAAAATACCGCTCCAAGTGGACCCGCATCGCCGTAGAAGGCGCCACCACTGATGGCCGCAAAATCGACCGCACCTGGATCGAAGACATGGCCGCCCAGTACAGCCCCAACACCTACGGCGCCCGCCTCAACTGTGAGCACATCAAAGGCTTTATGCCCGGCGGTGAATTTGGCGCCTACGGTGACGTGCTCGCCCTCAAAGCTGAGGAAGTTGAAATCGGCGGCGTCACCAAGCTGGCCCTGTTCGCCCAAATTGAGCCCAACGACGCCCTGCTCGCCCTCAACAAAGCCGGGCAAAAGGTCTACACCTCAATCGAAGTGCAGCCCGAGTTTGCCGATACCGGCAAGGCCTACCTGGTCGGCTTGGCCATCACCGACAGCCCTGCCAGCTTAGGCACCGAAGCCCTGAGCTTTAGCGCCCAGCACGGCACACTTACCAACCGCAAACAGGCCAAAGACAACCTGTTTACCGCAGCCGAAGAAACCGCCCTCGACTTCGACGAAGTCACCGAGCCCGCTAGCAAAGTGCTCGGCCTGTACAAGCGCGTTTCCGAGCTGCTGACCAAGAGCAAGGAAAAGGACGTCAAGGACGACACCCAGTTCTCCGAGCTGACCGAGTCCATCGAAGCCCTGGCCGATCACGCCAAGGACCAGAGCGACGCTTTCACCGCCCAGCAGGCCGCCCAGCAGGCCCTGCAAAGCGCCCACGAAAAACTGGCCGGCGAATTTACCGCCTTGGTCAAGCGTCTGGGTGAAACCGAAGACCACAGCCAGCACAAACGCCCGCCAGCAACCGGCGGCGATGGCGCCCAGCTGTCCAGCTTCTAACCCTGACCAACCCCCGGAGAACCACCCATGCGTAACGAAACCCGCGTCGTCTACAACGGCCTGCTCGCGCACATTGCCAAGCTCAACGGCGTGCCCAGTGCCACCGAAAGCTTCAACGTCACCCCATCGGTGCAGCAGAAGCTGGAAACCGCCGTCCAGGAATCCGACAGCTTCCTGCAAAGCATCAACATGTTCCCGGTCAACGACCAGGAAGGCGAAGCCATCGGCCTGGGCGTCAACGGCCCGACCGCCAGCCGCACCAACACCGCCGGCGGCAACCGTCGCAACCCAGCCAGCGTGGCTGCCCTCACCAAGGACGCCTACAGCTGCAAAAAAACCGACTTCGACACCGCCCTGCCCTACGTGCAGCTCGACGCCTGGGCCAAGTTCCCCGACTTCCAAGTGCGCCTGGCCAACGTCATTGCCAAGCGCCAAGGCCTCGACCGCATCATGATCGGCTTCAACGGCACAAGCGTCGCCACCGCCACCAACCGTGGTACCAGCCCGCTGCTGCAAGACGTCAACATTGGCTGGCTGCAGAAGATCCGCACCAACGCACCCGATCGCGTCATCGCCGAAGGCGCAACAGCCGGCAAAGTCACCGTGGGCGCCGCTGGCGACTACAAAACCCTGGACGGCCTGGTCTTCGACGCCATCCAGCTGCTCGACCCATGGCACCGCAAGCGCAGCGACCTGGTCGTCATCGTTGACCGCGCCCTGCTGCACGAAAAACAACTGGCCGCCGTGGAAAAAGGCGCCGCATCCAACCAGGAAGAAAACGCCGCCGACGAGATCCTCACCAAAGGCCGCCTGGGCGGTTTGAAGATCGAAGACGCGCCGTTCTTTATCGATGGCGGTGTGCTCATCACCAGCCTGAGCAACCTGTCCATCTACTGGCAGGAAAGCGCCCGCCGTCGCCACATCAAGGACGAACCCGAGTTCGACCGCATCGCTGACTACCAGTCGTCCAACGACGCCTACGTCATCGAAGACCTCGGCCTCGTTGCCCTGGTTGAAAACATCGAGCGGGTATAACCCATGGCCCTCACCCTTGCCCAACGCACCCAGCTGCGCACCCGCGCAGCCAAGGAGGCCGCCGCTACTGCGCCGGCCGCCACCATGGACGGCGCCAACAGCTACGAGCTGCAACTGGCCCAGCTGGCCCAGCACCGGGCGCGCCTCAAGCAGGTGCAGTCCAACCAGGGCAAGGCTGAGCTAAAGGCCCTGCTGCTGCCTGAATACGAACCCTACGTGCAAGGCGTTCTGGAGGCCGGCAACGGCGCCCAGGACGAAGTGCTCACCACCCTCATGCTGTGGCGCATCGACGCCGCCGACTACCCCGGCGCGCTGGAGATTGCCGACTACGTCATCCGCCACAACATGAAAATGCCCGACCGTTTCGAGCGCACCACCGGCACCCTCATTGCTGAGGAAATCGCCGAGGCCGCCCTCAAAGCACAAAAGGCTGGCGACAGCTTCCCGTTGGACGTTCTGGAGCGCGCCGCGCAGGTCACTGTCGAGCAAGACATGCCCGACCAAGCCCGCGCCAAGTTGCACCTGGCCATCGGCAAGGCATATGCCGCGCTGGTGGATGCCGACGCCCCCGCCGAGCTAGACCCCATTCACCTGCAAGCCGCCCAAGTACACCTCAGCCGCGCCATCGACCTGCACAGCAACTGCGGCGGCAAAAAAGACCTGGAGCGCGTCGACCGCCTCCTAAAAAAACACGCTGAGCCAGCCACCCCGCCAGCCAGCTAACCGAGCGTCCCCACGCATCCCGGCGGCTCGGGGCTGATCAACAGGTTATCTCCTTTCCTCGTTGTGACGCCCCGATCACCGCCGACCTATTCAGAGCGGCAGGCATGAGCGGATTCATCGCAACCGGCACCACCGACACCGCCTACCCAATCGCCCAAGGCGGCTTTTGGCCGGACATCGACGGCGCCCACCTGCGCGCCGCCATGCGCCTCACCGCCGCCGTTACCGATGCCCGCTTAGAGGTGGCCACCGTCAACGCCATGATCGAAGCCAACCGCGAGCTGGCCGGCTACCGCTTGGCCCGCGAGGCCGAAGGCCACGCCACCCTGGGCGACGTACCGGCCAACACCATCAAAGACCAAAGCCAGTTGCTGCACCTCTACCGGCGCGTCATCTATTGCAACACCACCGCCGAACTGATCGAGCGCTACCACAGCTTTGACGCCACCAACAGCGGCGAGCAAAAGGCCAGCGAAGAAGAAAGCAGCCCCGACCAACTGCGCCGCGACGCCCGCAAAGCCCTGCGCACCCTCATCGGTCGCAGCCACGCCACCGTGGAATCGCTCTAATGGCCAGCCTGCGCGCCCAACAAGGCGACACCGTCGACGCCCTCTGCTGGCGTTACTACGGCCGCACCGCCGGCGTGGTCGAGCAAGTGCTCGACGCCAACCCCGGCCTGGCCGACCTCGGCCCCGTGCTGCCCAACGGCACCCTTATCAACATGCCCGAGGCAGCCGCCCAGGCCACACAACGCCAAGTGGTGAATTTATGGGACTGATCTACCTGGCGCTCTACAAAGGCAAAGGCACCCTGTTCAACCGCCTGATCCGCCTGTGGACGCGCTCCAAATACAGCCACTGTGAAATTGTCATGCCCGATGGCCGCTGGCTGTCCGCCTCGGCCATGGATGGCGGCGTGCGCCTGAAAATGATCGAACTCAACCTCGAACACTGGGACCTAATCCCCCTGCCCTGGGCCAGCCCAAACATCATCTGGCACCTCTACGGAAAGCACGACGGCAAGGGCTACGACTGGGCCGGCATCTTCTTCAGCCAGCTGCTCGCCAGCGGCCTGCACAGCCGCCGGCGCATGTTCTGCAGCGAGTTCTGCGCCGCCGCCCTCGGCTTCGCCAACCCCCAGCGTTACTCCCCCGCCCAGCTCGGTGAAGTGGTCAACCGCATCAACCGCCTGCCCTTTGTCCAGCTCGGCCACTCACTCAAAGAGGGCTAAGGAATGCAGCACATGCCTGACAGACCCGAAACCTGGGCGTTTTTAGCCATCTGGCTAGAACAAAACCACCCGGCCATCTACGCCGGCCTCATGGCCCTGTTCGTAGGCTCGTGGCGAATCATCTACAGCGGTGGCCGCTTCCGCCAGTTGGCGCTTGAGGCACCGCTGTGCGGCCTACTCGGCGTGGGTGTTTCTTACGCCCCCGCGCTGATCGGCGCCCCCGATAGCGCCGGCGTGTTCTTCGCCTGCATGGTCGGCCTGCTGGGCGTTGAAACCAGCCGCGCCGCCGCTAAAAAAGTGCTCGACAAAAAGGTAGACACCCTATGACCACACTCATAAACGGCGATAAAGGCCAAGCCGTGCTGCAACTACAGCGCGCCCTCAACAGCCACGGCGCCAAACTGTTTGCCGATGGCGACTATGGCGACGAAACCGAGGCCGCAGTGCGCGCCTACCAGCTCAAAGTCGGCTTGGTGGCCGATGGCATCGCCGGCCCTAAAACCCTCGCCGCACTGGCCGGCGCCGACTGCAGCAAACTGCTCAGCAACACCACCCTAGTGGCCGCTGCCAAACGCCTGGGCTTAGAGCTGGCCGCCGTCTATGCCGTCAACGAAGTGGAAAGCACCGGCGCCGGCTTCCTCGCCAACGGCAAACCCAAAGTGCTGTTTGAGCGGCACATCATGCACCGCCTGCTCAGCACCCCGCGCCATGCCGATGACGACGCCGCGGCACTCAAAGCCCATGCCGACCAGCTCGCCCGCCTGCACCCCAACCTGGTCAACCCGCGCCCCGGTGGCTACGCCGGCGGCACCGCCGAACACCAACGCCTGGCCAACGCCCGCCTGCTGGATGCCCTCAGCGCCGACGAGTCCGCCAGCTGGGGCGCGTTTCAAATCATGGGCTACCACTGGCAGCACCTCGGCTATGCCAGCCTGACCGACTTCACCACCCGCATGGCCGCCAACGAGGCCGAACAGTTTGAGGCCTTCGTGCGCTTTATCGAGGCCGACCCTGCCCTGCACAAAGCCCTCAAGGCCAAAAAGTGGGCAGACTTCGCCAAGCGCTACAACGGCCCCGCCTACGCCCGCAACCTCTACGACGTCAAACTGGAACGCGCCTACCAACGCCATGCCGCCTGCAACTGTGGGCACAAGGTGGCGGCATGACCACCCTGCGCCAACTCGGCTACGGCCTCGCCCTGTTTGTTGCCCTTGGCCTGCTGGCCTGGGGCCAATACCAGCAGGGCCAAGCAGTAAAAGCCCGCGAAAGCCTGGCCGCCGAGCGCATCGCGCAGCTCAACCAACGCAACGCGCGCCAAGCGGCTGCCATCGTCCGCATGGGCGACGAGCTGGCCGCTCAACGCACCGCCCAGCAGGGCCTGCAAACCGCCCAGGCCGACGTGCGCCAACAGCACGCCACCCGCCACATCCAAAAACAGGAGATCCGCCGTAATGACCCGAGTTTTAGTGATTGGAGCAGCCAGCCTCTCCCTGGCGCTGCTCGCCGGCTGCATGAGCGCCCCGGCCTTACCGGAGCACACGGTTACCGTGAGTGGTTGTCCCGTCGTAACGCCCTGCAGCCTGCTGCCAGCAGCGCCGCAGAATAACGGCCAACTCAGCGACGACAGCGACTACCTGATCGCGGCCTGGGCCGAATGCGCCGCCCAGGTCGACATGATCTACAGCCACCAACAACCGCGAGCAGACCCATGAACAAACCCGAATCCCTGCGCGCCCACCTGCTGGCCAGCGTGCCCGATCTGAAAAACAACCCCGACGCGCTGCTGGTGTTTATCGACCAAGGCACCATACGCAGCACCGCCGCGCCGGGCCTCTCGTTTGAATATGCGTACACCCTCAACATCATCCTCACCGACTTCCCCGGCCACCCGGATGCCGTCGCCATCCCCCTGCTGGCCTGGGTGCTGGTCAACCAGCGCGAGCTGATGGAAAACCTAGAGCTTGGCAAAACCGCCATCACCTTTGAGGCCGACGTGCTCGACCACAGCAAAGTCGACCTGTCCATCAAACTGCCCCTCACCGAGCGCGTGATCGTCAAAAAGCAGCCCGACAACAGCCTGCAGATCAGCCACCCCGCTGAGCCACAGCCAGAGGAACCCATCACCCTCAGCGCCCTGCGCATCGAAACCGCCGCCGGTGAAGTGCTGGCCGAGTGGCCCAAGCTGTGAGTGATGACCTGCGCGCACTGGAAGACTGGGCCGGCGCCCTGCTCAACAACCTCGCGCCCGGCGCCCGGCGCACACTCAACCAGAGCATTGCCCGCGACCTGCGCCGCAGCCAACAGCAGCGCATCGCCGCCCAGCAAAACCCAGACGGCACCGCCTTCGCCCCGCGTAAACCCCGCGAGCAACTGCGCAGCAAGCAAGGCCGCATCAAGCGCCAGCGCAAAGCCGCCCCAATGTTTACCAAGCTGCGCCAGGCCAAACACCTCAAGCTGCAAAGCACCGCCAACAGCATCGCCATCGGCTTTATGCAGCGCACCGCCCGCTTGGCCCGCGTGCACCAATACGGCCTGCGCGACCGCCCAGGGCGCAACGCCCGCGACGTGCAATACGCCCAGCGTCAGCTGCTCGGCTTCACCCCGGCGGATCTGGAGTTGATCCGTGACCAACTGCTGCACCACCTCATTCCCTAGCCCGGCGTTTTCAGCCCCCTGCTGACAACGCCGGCCACGTGCCCCGCGCCCGCGCGAGCGTCAGCATCAGTGGCATGAACTCACTCACCGAACTGGCCCGCCAACTGGAAAACCTCATCCGCTTCGGCACCGTCGAAGCCGTGCAGGTCAACCCGCCGCGCGTGCAGGTTAAAACCGGCAATATCCTCACCACCTGGCTGCCCTGGTTAACCCCACGCGCCGGCGCGGATCGGGCATGGAACCCGCCAACCATCGGTGAGCAAGTGGTGCTGTTCAGCCCATCCGGCATCCTCGCCCAGGGCGTCGCGCTCACCGGCCTGTTTAGTGACCTAATCCCCGCCAACGGCGAGCGCGAGGGCCTGCACCGCAGCACCTACCGCGACGGCGCCGTCATTGAATACGACAGCATCGCCAAGCACCTGCGCGCCACCCTGCCCGGCACGGCTGAAATCAACGCCACCGGCAGCATCAGCATTACCAGCGGCGCCAACATCACCCTCACCGCTGCTGGCAACGTCGCCATCACCGGCGCCCGCGTGGACCTCAACTAATGCCCGCCGTAACCCGCAAAGGCGACGCCTGCACCGGCCACGGCTGCTGGCCGCCGCGCCCCAGCACCGGCGCCAGCCCCGACGTTTTCGTCAACGGCATTGCCGCCCACCGCCAGGGTGATGGCTGGGCCGCGCACACCTGCCCAACCATTCCGCAAACCCACGCCAGCACGCTGGCCATGGGCAGCGCCAGCGTGTTTGCCAACGGCAAGCCCCTGGGCCGCATTGGCGACCCCGTCGCCTGTGGCTCCGCCGTTGCCGCTGGCAGCGCCAACGTGTTTGCAGGAGGCTGAGCATGCTGGGCATGAACACCACCACCGGGCGCAGCATTGCCGACTCGGCCCACCTCGCGCAGTCCGTGGCGGACATCCTCACCACGCCCATCGGCACGCGCGTTATGCGCCGCGAATACGGCAGCCAACTGGCTGATTTGATCGACTGGCCACACAACAGCGCCACCCGCCTGCAAGCCTACGCCGCCACCGCCATGGCCCTTATGCGCTGGGAACCGCGCATCCGCCTCACCCGCGTGCAGCTCAGCCTGGGCGCTATGCCCGGCCAAGCCGTGCTCGACCTGGAAGGCAACCGCACCGACAGCAACGAACCCCTCAGTCTGCGCGTACCCCTCAGCCTGGGAGCCACTGCATGACCACCTTCACCCCCATCGACCTAGCGCAGCTGCCCGACCCGCAAGTGGTTGAGCAAATCGACTACGAGCAGATCCTCGCCGCGCGCAAGGCCTATGCCGTCAGCCTATGGCCCGCCGACCAGCAGGCTGCCGTGGCCGCCACCTTGGCGCTGGAATCCGAACCCCTCACCAAGCTGCTGCAGGAAAACGCCTACCGCGAAACCCTGCTGCGTCAGCGCGTAAACGAGGCCGCCCTGGCCACCCTACTGGCCAAAGCCAAAGGCGCCGACCTGCAGCAACTGGCGGCCAACGTCAACGTGCAGCGGTTAATCATCACCCCGGCCAACCCCGCCGTCGTGCCGCCTGTGGTGGCCGTATACGAGAGCGACGACAGCCTGCGCGAGCGTGCGCAAATGGCCTGGGAAGGCCTCAGCACCGCCGGCCCGCGTAACAGCTACATCTTCCACGCCCGTAGCGCCGATGGCCGCGTTGCCGATGCCACAGCAGAAAGCCCCTCGCCTGCCGTTGTCGTGGTCACCGTGCAAGCCCTGCTCGGTGATGGCACTGCCGACGCCGGCCTGCTCTCCATCGTCAACGCCTACCTCAGCGACGAAGACCGCCGCCCAGTGGCCGACCGCCTCACCGTGCAAACTGCCCAGGTGCTGCCCTACAGCGTCACCGCCACCCTGCACCTGGCCACAACCGGCCCCGAGGCCGAGCCCATCCGCGCCGCCGCCGAGGCCCGCCTCACTGACTACGTGCAAAAGCGCCGGCGCCTGGGCGTTGAGGTCACCGAGTCCGCCATCCACGCCGCGCTGCACGTCGAGGGCGTGCGCAAGGTGGAGCTGGCCAGCTGGGCAGACATCACCCCAACCCCGGCCCAGGCTGCCTACTGCTCGGCCATCAGCGTCAGCGTGGCGGCGCCAACATGAGCCGCCTGCTACCGCCTAACGCCAGCAAGCTGGAGGTGCTAGCCGCCGAGGCGCTCGCCCAAGTTGAACGCGTCCCGGTACCCATCCGCGAACTGATCAACCCCGACCTCTGCCCCGTCGCGCTGCTGCCCTACCTGGCCTGGGCGTTTTCCGTGGATCGCTGGGAGGAAGCCTGGGCCGAGGCCACCAAACGCCGCGTCATCAAGGCCGCGTATTTCGTCCACTCGCGCAAAGGCACCATCGGCGCCCTGCGCCGCGTGGTCGAGCCGCTCGGTTACCTCATCCGCGTGGTGGAGTGGTGGCAAACTGCCCCCGAAGGCGTACCGGGCACCTTCGCCCTGGACATCGGCGTGCTCGACAGCGGCATCACCGAGCAAATGTACGAGTCGCTGGTGTTGCTGATCGACGACGCCAAACCCGTCAGCCGCCACCTGGTGGGCTTGGTCATCAGCCTGGAAACACGCGGCACTGTGCACCTCGGCGTCGCCGCCATGGATGGCGAAACCCTCACCGTTTACCCCTACGCCCCCGGCCCTATCGAGGTCAGCAGCCAGGTGCTGCTGTTCGGCGGTGCTGAACATTCCATCGACACCATGAGCGTCTACCCATGAGCCAAACCTATTTCGCAATCCTGACTGCCGTGGGCGAGGCCAAGCTCGCCAACGCCGCAGCCCTGGGCACCCAACTGCAAATCAGCCGCATGGCCGTGGGTGATGGCAACGGCAACCTGCCCACGCCAAACCGCAGCCAAACCGCGCTGATCAACGAGCAATACCGCGCCGACCTCAACACCCTGCAGGTCGACCCGCTAAACACCAGCCAGATCATCGCCGAGCTGGTCATCCCGGAAGCCGAGGGCGGCTACTGGCTACGCGAAATGGGCATTATTGACGCCGCCGGCGACCTGATCGCCGTCAGCAACTGCCCGCCCAGCTACAAGCCGCAACTGGCAGAAGGTTCTGGCCGCACCCAAGTACTGCGCATGGTGCTCATCGTCAGCAGTACCGCCGCCGTACAGCTCAAAATCGACCCCAGCGTAGTGTTGGCTACCCGCGAATATGTGGATGCCTTAACCGTGCGCGCCAGCCAGGCTGATGCAGAGGCCGGAGAACAAAACAGCAAAGTCATGACTGCGCTTCGAGTTTTTCAAGCGCTGCGTTCTTTAGCAGCAAACGCCAGTGAAATATTGCGCGGCGTGCTGCGTGTGGGCACGCAGGCCGAGGTCGATGCTGGTGTGCTGGATAATGTGGCGGTAACACCCAAAAAGCTAAGGGCTGGATTCTCTGCGCTATGGGGTTCTAACGGCTACATCGTTTTTCCGTCTTGGCTCGGTGGCTTTATAATTCAGTGGGTTAATTTATTAGGCCCAATTTCCCCGCCTGGAAGCCGTTGGGACTTCAATGCTGTATTCCCGCTAACATTTCCCACAGCCTGCTATTTAGTCAAAGGAAGTGCAGGAACAAACACTGTAAATTTGGATGCTTCGAACGGGGGCGGGGCAATTTATCGCGCAGACCAGCAAAATCTAAACATTGCAATTCCCACGCTTGCAGGAGTGCAGGGTTCAGTTCATTACATGAACTTCCCCGGCGACTCGCGTAAAGCCACAATCATAGCTTTAGGGAGATGATATGAAAATTTTCTGTGCAACATCCCCTGCTCGGTTCTATTCCTCGGATGCCCATGCGGAGATTCCAGATGATGCTGTTGAAATTACCCCGGATTACCGAGACGCCCTACTGATCGGGATCTCCCAGGGCAAGCAGATTGAAAAAAATGCTGTCGGCTACCCGGTCTTAATCGAACCGCCATTAGCGGCACCACCTAACTCCGAGCAGCTTTGTGCAAATATCGACACCGCCGCAGACGCCGCCCGCCACACCGTAGCCGGCGACCCGCTGCGCGCCGTGGAATACGAGCGCGCAGCATCTGAGGCCTGGGCCTTTGCCGCTGCCAACTACCAGGGCGAGGTGCCGCCCATGGTGGCCGCCTGGGCCATTGGCGAGCGCACCGCCCAGCAGGCCGCCGACAGCATCCTGGCCGAGGCTGCGCAGTACAACGCCGCCCTGGTGCACCTGCGCACCGTGCGCCTGAATGCTAAAGAGCTGATCCGCGCGGCCATGCTTGAGGGCAACATCGAGCAGGCCGAAGACATCGCAGCGGAAACCATCGCCAGCATCCAGGCAGCGGTGGCCGGCATCGGTAACAACGCCGGCTGACCGTAACCACCCAACAAAAAGCCCCGCCAGCCGGGGCTTTTTATTGCCTGCGTTTTCAGAGCCGCGCCAACAACGCCCGGCGCTGGTTCAACCCTCGCGCGCGCGTCACCCTCAAGGCTCACTGATCCGCCCCGAACCGCACCCAGACACACACCGCGCAGCTGCAGGAGCCGCACATGCCTACTGACTACCACCACGGCGTCCGAGTCGTCGAAATTAACGAGGGCACGCGCCCCATTCGCACCGTCGCCACCGCTGTGGTGGGTATGGTGTGCACCGGCAGCGATGCCGACGCGGCGTTCTTCCCGCTCAACACCCCGGTGCTACTCACCGACGTGCTCACCGCATCCGGTAAGGCCGGCACACTCGGCACCCTGGCGCAGTCGCTGGATGCAATCGCCGACCAAGCCAGCCCCGTTACCGTGGTGGTGCGCGTGGCCGACGGCGACGGCGTCGACGAGGCCGCCAAACAGGCCGACCAAACCACCAAGCTCATCGGCGGCGTAACCGCCAACGGCAAATACACCGGCATGAAAGCCCTGCTCGCGGCTGAGGCCCAGCTCGGCGTTAAACCGCGCATTCTCGGCGTGCCAGGCCTGGACACCAACGCCGTCACCACCGAGCTAATCAGCATTGCCCAGCAGCTGCGCGGCTTTGCCTACGCCAACTGCTTTGGCGCGCCAACCGTCAGCGAGGCCCTGGCCTA
This sequence comes from Pseudomonas marincola, assembly GCF_900682675.2. Taxonomy (NCBI): domain Bacteria; kingdom Pseudomonadati; phylum Pseudomonadota; class Gammaproteobacteria; order Pseudomonadales; family Pseudomonadaceae; genus Pseudomonas; species Pseudomonas marincola. The sequence continues at coordinate 2,723,217 of NZ_LR215729.2, forward strand.
CCGCGAGAACTTCGGTGCCCGCGAGCTGATGCTCATCTGGCCGGATTTTGTCTCGTTTAACACCACCCTCAGCGCCAACGCACCGGCCGCTGCAGTCGCCCGCGCCCTAGGCTTGCGCGCCAAGCTCGACGAGCAAGTCGGCTGGCACAAAACCCTCTCCAACGTGCCCGTCAACGGCGTGACTGGGCTGAGTCAGGACGTGTATTGGGACTTGCAAAACCCTGCCACCGACGCCGGCCTGCTCAATGCCGGCGAGGTCACTACCCTGATCCGCCGCGAGGGCTTCCGCTTCTGGGGCTCACGCACCTGCAGCCCTGACCCGCTGTTTGCCTTTGAGAACTACACCCGCACCGCCCAGGTGCTGGCCGACACCATGGCCGAGGCGCACTTCTGGGCCGTCGACAAACCCATGCACCCCAGCCTGGTGCGCGACATCGTCGAAGGCATCAACGCCAAGTTCCGCGAGCTGACCCGCCTGGGCTACCTCATCGGCGGCGAGTGCTGGTACGACGAAGCCGCCAACGACGCCACCACCCTCAAGGCCGGCAAACTGTTCATCGACTACGACTACACCCCGGTGCCGCCGCTGGAAGACCTCACCCTGCGCCAGCGCATCACCGACCGCTTCCTGGTCGACTTCGCCAGCCGCATCAACGCCTAACCCAGCACGCGCGGCCTAACCCGCCGTGCCCGCGCCACCTATCCAGGAGAGCCCAGCCATGGCCCTGCCCAAAAAACTCAAGCACATGAACCTGTTCAACGATGGCGTCAGCTACGTGGGCCAGTGCAACAGCGTCACCCTGCCCAAACTCAGCCGCAAGCTGGAAGCCATCCGCGCCGGCGGCATGGACGGCGCCGTCAAGGTCGACCTCGGCCACGGTGACGACGGCATACAGATCGACTGGACCCTCGGCGGCTGGGACCTAACCGTGTTGCGCCAATACGGCGCGGTAAAGGTCGACGGCGCCATGCTGCGCTGGGCCGGCGCCGTGCAGCGCGACGACACCGGCGAAGTCAGCGCCGTGGAAGTGGTCGCCCGTGGCCGCCATGAAGAGATCGACTTCGGCGACGCCAAACCCGGCGAAGACACCGAGCACAAAATCACCACCAGCTGCAGCTATTACAAGCTGAGCGTGGACGGCAACGTCGAAATCGAGATTGACCTGCTCAACTTCGTATTCGTCGTCAACGGCACCGACATGCTCGCCGAGCACCGCAAAGCCATCGGCCTGTAACCCTCAACCCCCTCTCCCTCTGGGAGAGGGCTGGGGAGAGGGCTAGGCCCACCACCAAACCAAACCAAGGAGAACACCCGTGAGCAAACCGACCTACAGCGACCCCATCACCCTGGAAGAACCGATCAAGCGCGGCGACAGCCAAGTCGAGCGCATCAGCCTGCGCAAACCTGCCGCCGGCGAGCTGCGCGGCCTCAAGCTGCTCGACCTGCTCAACGGTGACGTCAACGCCACCATCCGCCTGGTGCCACGCATCAGCGAGCCCACCCTCACCGAGCAAGAAGTGGCCGCCCTAGAGCCCGCCGACCTGCTCAGCTGTGCGGATGCCATCGCCGCTTTTTTGCAGAAGAAGGAGGCGCAGACGGCTACCCCCACTGCGTAGATGACGCCATGGCCGACATTGCCATGGTCTTTCACTGGGGGCCTGAGCAAATGAATGCCATGGCCCTCACCGAGCTGATGAACTGGCGCGAGCGCGCCCGCGAACGATGGGAGCGTATGCATGGCGCGTGATTTATTCCTAAAGGTGGGGCTGCAGGCGCTGGATCGCGCCAGCCGCCCCTTGCGTGCCATCGCCAACGGCAGCATCAGCCTGGGCCGTGCCCTTAAAGACACCCGCGCCGAACTCAAAGGGCTGCAAGGCCAGCAGCGCGATGTGTCTAGTTTTCGCGCCCTGCGCACCGAAACCGAAAAAACCGGCACCGCCCTGCAAGCCAACCGCGACAAAGTGCGCCAGCTCAGCCAGGCGCTGGCCAGCACCGCCAACCCGACCAAGCAACTCAACAACGAATTTAAGCGCGCTGTGCGCGAGGCCAGCAGCCTCAAGCAAAAGCACAGCGAACAGCAGCGCGAGCTGCAAGGCCTGCGCGGCAAACTCAGCGCCGCCGGCATCAGCACCCGCAACCTCGGCCAGCATGAGCGCGAGCTGCGCAGCAAAATCAGCGCCACCAACCAAGCGCTCACCCAGCAAGAAAGCCGCCTCAAGCGCGTGACCGCCCAGCAGCAACGCCTGGGCCGCGCCAAACAACAGTACGAAAAAACCCAAGCCCTGGCCGGCAGCATGGCCGGTACCGGCGCCGCTGGCCTGGCCACAGGTAGCGGCATTTTGTATGCCGGCGCGCAGATGCTGGCCCCCGGTCTGGACTTCGACGCCAGCATGAGCAAGGTGCAGGCCCTCACCCGCCTGCAAAAAGACGCCCCCCAGCTGCAAGCCCTGCGCGACCAAGCCCGCCAGCTGGGCGCCAGTACGCAATTCACCGCCGGCCAAGCAGCAGACGCCCAGGGCTTCCTCGGCATGGCTGGCTTTGACCCTAAAGCCATTCAAGCCGCTATGCCGGGCATGCTCGACCTGGCCAAAGCAGGCGACAGCGACCTGGCCAAAACCGCCGATATCGCCAGCAACATCCTCACCGGCTTCAACCTGAGCGCCGGTGAAACCGCGCGCCTGGGTGACGTGCTGGTGGGCACCTTCACCCGCTCCAACACCAACCTGCAGATGCTCGGCGAAACGATGAAATACGCCGGGCCGGTAGCCGCCAGCGTGGGGCAAGACATCGAAACCGTGGCCGCCATGGCCGGCAAGCTGGGTGACGCGGGCATCCAGGGCAGCATGGGCGGTACCGCCCTGCGCGCCATTCTGGGCCGCTTATCGGCACCACCAAAAATGGCCGCCGACGCACTGGACAAACTCGGCGTCAGCGCCAAAGACGCCCAGGGCAACCTGCGCGACATGCCCACCGTGCTGCAGGAGATCTACGAAAAAACCAAAAATATGGGTGACGCCGACCGCGCCGGCCTGCTCAAAGCCATCGCCGGCGAGGAAGCCGTGGCCGGCTTGCAGGTACTGGTTAAACAAGCCGGTACCGGCGGCCTGCAAGACTTCATCAGCACCCTGCGCAAAACCGAAGGCGAAGCCAGCAGCACCGCCAAAACCATGGCCGACAACCTACGCGGCGACTTGTCCGCCCTAGGCAGCGCCTGGGAAGACCTCGGCATCCAAATGCAAGACCAACAGAACGGCCCCATGCGCGACATCGCGCAAAGCCTCACGGGCGTCATCGGCGGCGTTAAAAGCTGGATAGCCGAGAACCCGCAACTGGCCTCTGGCCTAGTAAAAACCGCCGCCGGCGTGGGCATCCTCATGGCCGGCATGGGTGCCCTCACCTTGGCCATGGCCAGCCTGCTGGGGCCGTTCGCCATGGTCCGCTACGGCATGTTGCTGTTCGGCATCCGGGGCGCGGGGCTGGCCAGCACACTGCTCAGCCTGGGCCGCACCGCCCTGCCGCTGGTGGGCAAAGGCATCCTGCTGATCGGCCGCGCGTTGCTGATGAACCCCATCGGCTTGGCCATTACCGCCATCGCCGGCGGCGCCTACCTCATTTACAAAAACTGGGACCGCATCGGGCCTTACTTTCAGGGCCTGTGGGCTGAAATCAAGCAGGGCTTTAGCGGGGGGCTGGGCGGCATTGCTGCCACCATCCTCAACTTCTCGCCGCTGGGCTTGTTCTACCGCGCCTTTGCCGGCGTGCTGAACTACTTCGGCGCCGAGATGCCGTCCCGCTTTACCGACTTCGGTGGCATGCTGATTGACGGCCTGGTGAACGGCATCACCAACAGCCTGGGCCGCGTTAAAGGTGCCATCACCGGCGCCGGCGCAAGCACCATCGGCTGGTTCAAGGAAACGCTCGGTATTCGCAGCCCCTCGCGGGTATTCGCCGAGCTGGGCGGCTTCACCATGCAGGGCTTGGCCCAAGGCCTTACCGGCGGCGAAGGTGGCCCGCTGCAAGCACTCACCGGCATCGGCAAACGGCTGACCCAAGCCGGCGCGCTGGCCCTCAGCACCACCGTGGGCAGCGGCGCCATCGCCATGGACAACCGCCCGCCCCTGAGCGCCGGCAATGGCAGCCAGGCCGTGGCCAGCGCCGCGCCCAACGTCACCATCCACGTGCACCCCAGCGCCGGCATGGACGAGCAAGGCCTCGCCCGTTTGGTGGCCGCTGAGGTGGCAAAAATCCAGCAGCGCAGCCACGTGCGTGCGCGCAGCTCACTCAGCGACCAGGAGTAACAAGTCCCATGATGATGGCCCTCGGCATGTTCATCTTTAGCCTAGAAACCCTGGCCTATCAGGAGTTCCAGCGGCAAACCGAATGGCGCCACGGCACCACCAGCCGCATCGGCACCAACCCGGCGCGGCAATTCTTGGGGCGCGGTGAAGACACCATCACCCTGCCCGGCCTGCTGCTGCCCGCACTGGCCGGCACCCCGCTAAGCCTCGACACCCTGCGCTATATGGCCGACACCGGCAAAGCTTGGCCCCTGGTGGAAGGCACCGGCAAAATCTACGGCGTGTGGGTGATCGAATCGCTGAGCGAAACCCGCACCCTGTTCTTCCAGGACGGCGCCGCGCGGCGCATCGAGTTCAACCTGGTGCTCAAGCGCATCGACGACGGCCGCGTGGACCTGCTCGGCAGCCTCATCGGCGCCGCCGGCAACCTGCTACGAGGTTTGCTGTGATCGATCAAGCCATCAGCCAAGCCAAGGGCCTGCTCGGCCAAGCGGCCAGCGCCTACCGCGAAGCCACCGCCTACCCGCGCCCCCTGTGCCGCCTGCTGGTGAACGGCAACGACATCACCGCCGCCATCGAGCAGCGCTTGGTCAGCATCGAACTGACCGACAACCGAGGCATGGAAGCCGACCAGCTCGACATTCAGCTCAGCGACCACGACGGCCTGCTCGCCATCCCCCCGCGCGGCGCCGTGCTGCGCCTGTGGCTGGGCTGGAGCGACACCGGGCTGGTGGACAAAGGCAGCTACACCGTGGACGAAACCGAGCACAGCGGCGCGCCCGACGTGCTCAACATCCGCGCCCGCAGCGCCGACCTGCGCGGCAACCTCAAAACCAAACGCGAGCGCAGCTGGCACGCCACCACACTAGGCGCCGTGGTGGCCAGCATCGCCGCTGCCCATGGCCTCAGCCCCGTGATCAGCGCCGCCCTCAGCGTGGTCGAGCTGCTGCACCTGGACCAAGCCAACGAAAGCGACGCCAACCTGCTCAGCCGCCTGGGCCTGCAGTTTGACGCCATCAGCAACATCAAAGCCGGGCGCTTGCTGTTTATGCCCACCGGCAACAGCACCACCGCCAGCGGCGCCGCCCTGCCCCACGTCACCCTCACCCGGCAAGACGGTGACCAGCACCGCTTTCTGCAGGCCGACCGCGACAGCTACACCGGCGCCAAGGCCTACTACTACGACGTGAACAGCGCGGACAAAAAAGAGGCCATCGCCGGCGGCGGCGACAACCTTAAAGAACTGCGCCACACCTACAGCGACCGCAGCAGCGCCCTGCGTGCCGCCCGCGCCGAGTGGCAGCGTGTGCAACGCGGCAACGCCAGCCTCAGCTACAGCTTGGCCAAAGGCCGCCCGGAACTCACGCCCGACCAAACCTACAGCCTCACCGGCATCAAAGCCGAGATCGCCGCCATCGTGTGGCTGGGCGGCAACCTGCGCCACAGCTTCACCCCCGACAGCTTCACCACCAGCCTAGAGCTGGAATCCAAACTCCCCGACGGCGAAGCCCTGGCCGACCTGGCCGAGGGCGCGGCCTACACCGGCGTGGTGGCCACCTACCGCGACGAGCAAAGCGGCGAGCAAAAGCAGCTTACCGCTGGCGACCAGGCCACACCCAAACGCCTGACCCATCTCTACGCCACCAAGGCCAGCGCCCAGCATGCGGTGGATCGGGAGTGGCAGAAGTCTTAATTCAATATAAGCAGCTAAGCTTTAACGCACTATAAAATACATACCTCAAACTGCATCACACACAACTAATCGAGAAGCTTGTACGCGACCATATAATAACATGCATATACACCAACAAAATTACCCGCCCTGCATTTTTTTAATAACTAGCCTAGCGGCATTTTGTGATGGCCTTTCAACAAGAACCAACATCATATACGACGCGACAAAGCATATTAACAATGAAACAACGAACGATACTTCAAACCCAAATCCGGCAGCGTCCAAAAACACTAATGAAAGCCCGCCAACAGGTAGGTGCAACAAGTATAAAGAGTAGCTTGAATCTGCAACAAAAATACCAGCCCTACCAATTGACCTGCACGTGTTTGCTGCAAACATGAATATAATCATCGCCAATATATCCGAGTAAATAACAGGATATGCAGGAGATGGATTCGTGAATAGTGAACCAGGGTATATATACTCATAGAAAGCAATATATAGAAACAAGCATGTGACAATCAGCGAAGCAGACTCTTTTGTCGAGATGACTCCGGAGCTACCCAAATAATAAGATCTACCCACTAACAGAAAGAGTATATAAACAGAATAAAATGACAATAACTTCAGGCCTGGCACAACACCCGCTAGCATTATGCTGAAAGACACCAAAGCTATAAAAAAATAAGTCGCCCCTGTAGGATTATTTCTTGTCATTGTCATTAATACTGCCGTTAAGGCATAAAAAATAACTTCTATTAGCAGCGTCCATGTCACACCATTAACTGCCACAGCACCGTTTAGATAATTAATCAAAAAGAAAGAACTTATATAACTTGATACATCATGATCCCCAAGCCCTAACGGGTAAGAAATGCCAAACCTTTTACAAAAATAAGAAATTATGTACGTAATTAATAAAGCGACAGCTAGCGCTGGAAATATCCGAAAAATTCTTTTTATTGAAAATTCCAAAGCTGTTTCCCTGAGGGATACATGAGTTATTATATAGCCACTCACAAGAAAGAATATCAAAACCCCCAAGTGCCCACCATTCTGAAATAAATGTAATGGCTTTACAAAAATCCCTTCCCAGCCATCCTGTAAAAAAGAAGAGTATCCTTTAGATGAAAGCCACCACCCACCTAAATGAGCCCAAATAACAAAGGAAACTGCTACACCCCTCAGTAAGGATAGAAAATTAAATACTTCTGACTTGTTATCCATAATACGGAACTCTTAGGTTTATTTAATATGCTTTATATACAATCTAGGAATCTATTTAAAATCACTCACACTAGCTACCATATTACTTTCCAACTTAATTTGTGTAAGACTTTGTATGTGGCGGTTAGTTATCAGGCCCCGCCCTGCAGCCTGCTCAACTAGCCTTGGCGTTGTTGCAACACCAAGGCCTCAATCGCTCGTTGCATAAACCCCTGCTCAGCCTGGCCAAGCTGGCGGTAAAACCTCAACAGCAGCCTTTCCTCTGGCGTTACCCACTCCATCTGAGGCAGTGCAACCCGCTCCGCTGGTTGATCGCCTACAGCCTCAAGCACATCGGTACTCATCTGCATACTCCGTTATTGGCAGTGAGAGCTGACCATAACGGCAGTTTTCAGTTAGCCAATTGCTCTAGGGCGGGCAATTGCGACTAAAAGCTACGCAAGAGTGGCGCTACAACGCGGCCTTTCTTTCGCCGGTAATAATCCACCACACGTCCACGTCAGTGCGTGCAGTGAGCGCCTGCAGGTAATCCACGGGTATGGGCTGCTCTCCCGCCTCATAAAGCACCTGGGTGAAATCCGGGCGGCCACCCTGATGCGCCAACTCATGCACAGCCAGCCCCAAACGCTCACGCTCAGTGCGCAGACGTGCGCCAAACACATCGTCGTCATCCAGGATGGTTACTGACATAGCGTCAACCCCTGCTCGATCAACGGGCCGATGCTCACCTTGGTACCGGGTATGGCGGGATTCTCGCGCCAGATCTTTCCCAGCGACTCCAGCGCTAAGGCGTGCGCTTTGCTTTTGGCCTGGCCGTTAAGCGGGTACATCGCACCGCTCTCAACATCCGTCACCACTACCGCAAGCCCCGGCAGGCATTGCAGGTGCAACTCAGCCACGGTAAACGGCCAGGCTTCGCCAGAGGCCTCAGCGCTGATCAGCTGAGGACCAGCCGCATGCGCTGCAAGTGAAAAAAGCCCAACAGTAACCAGGCCTAGAAATCCTTTTAGCATCCCTTCTCTCCAAGCCTTTAAGGCTTTGCCTCATACCGCCCCGCCATCTCAGACAGCGCGGTGATCATCTTGTGCGTGTGCACTCGGTCGCTATCGGGCAACTTGCGGTAATTAGCAACTAGGTCGGCTTCGTCCACCGTGAAGCTGCTGGCTGCCTCAGGCGTGCGCTGGCCAGTCACGACATACAGCACGTCAAGGCCAAGAGTGGCTGCATGAGCCAAAACCAGCGCACCTATGTCACCTGAACCACCCTCATAGCCCGCAAGAGTGCGCTTGGCCACGCCAACCTGCTGCGCGAAAACATCCTGGTTAAACCCGAGGCGCTTCCGCTCTTCTTGCAGACGGTTACCTATAGCCTCTTTTGAAAGATGCAATATTTTTCATCTCCGCTATTGACCAGTGCATAAACGTGCATCATTCTTTGCCTGTCATCACATGAAATTGCACGAATCTGCACTATGCCGAACGCCTACCCAACAGAGCAAGCACGTAAAGAGGCCCGCGCCAGGCTTTGCGCCATTGGCATTTCCGTTAGGGATTGGGCCGAGCAAAACCAAATCAACGAATCCACCGCCTACGCCGTACTCAACGGCCAGCAGAAGTGTCTGCGCGGTGAAGCACACAAGGCCGCTGTATTGCTCGGCATTAAAGAAGGTGTCGTCTCAACAGTAGCCCCGACCACGCAAGGGGAAAACTAGAAAATGACCCGCTCAATTCTCGACAGCCGCCGCAAAGTCGTCAGCGCCATTATTCATGCCTACCCCGGTGGCCGTGAGTGCGCCGCCGCCCTGTTAGGGCTGGAGCTCAAGAAGTTTGACAACCACGCCTACGAAAACGCCGGCACCCGCCCCCTGGCTGACGAACAACTGCACGCCCTGGAGCAAGTGGCCGGCACCACCTACTTAGTGGACTACCTCTGCAACCTGTACGGCGGCCTGTTTGTGGCCATGCCCACTGCTGCCCAGCTTGACCACACCGAGCTTTATAGCCTGGCCATGGGCACAGCGGTTAAGCGCGGCAAGGTCGACGCCCTCATTGCCCAGGCATTGAGCGATGGCGAAATCAACGAGGCCGAGCTGGCCGAGATTGTCCTCGCCCACCGCCAACACTTAGCCGCGCGCCATACCGAAGTGGGCGCCGTAGTCACCCTGCACCGGAGGGCCGCCCTGTGAGCAGCTACTACCGACTCAAGTGCCCCAAGTGCCAAGGGCCGATGAAAGTGCGTGCCAGCACTGAGCAGCACGTGTTCCTTCGCGTCATGTACCTGCAGTGCCAGTACGTGCCCTGCAGTTGGTCGGTACGGGCTGAATTTCAGATGACCCATGAGTTGTCCCCCAGCGGCCAGCCCAACCCCGCCGTCAGCCTGCCGCTGGCCCCTTCGGCATTGCTCAGCAAGGCCCGCCAGGACAACCGCGACATCGCCAATAACAACCAGCTCGATATGCTCGACGCCCAGGAGGCCAGCGCATGAACACCGTCAACCCGCAACACCCCCATGCCGCATCCGACTACCGCACCGCCATGCAGGCGGCCGCCTTTGCCTACCTAGAGCGCCACCAAGCCGAGCACCTGGCCGATGAGCAAACCTTATTCACCCGCGCTGTGCAGCACCTGCAGCTTGTGCTGGATGTGCCGCAATACCTGGCCGAAAACCTCGTGGCCATGGCCTATGGCGAGCTGCGCTCGGCAGACTGCCGCCTGTACCTAGACATCAGCACCAGCACCGGGCGCACCGCCATCATCACCGACCCCGCCAGCGGCCTGACCTTTGCCGTGCCGGTGGCCCTGATCGTCAAGCACCTGATCGAGACACCCGCCCGCCGAACCCTTCGCCAGGTCAGCTAAAAAAACCATAACACCCCCATGCCCGCCCACCGTGGGCAGGGGAAAGTTGCGCCCAGAGGGTGGCCCCGATGAATGACATCACCGTTTCAATCCAGCTGGACCCCAAGCAGGCCGTGGCCTTCTTGCGCTACCAGGTCAACCAGTACGAGGTGCTGATGGCCGAGGTGTGGCACGCCGACAAATACCGCTACACCCCCGAGGGGCTGCGTGGGCGCAAGGTGCTGGCCGACTACCCGCACATTGCTGGGCTCAACCGTTCGATCCGCGAGCTGCGTAAACAACTGAGTACACAAGGAGCCCAGGCGTGAAGCCCATGGACAACGCAATCCGCAGCGAAGTGCTGCGCCGTCTGGAGTCCGATTACGGCCTGCAGCACATGAAAGGCACGCCCTACCTGCGCAAGGGCACCTGCCCGGCATGCGGCAAGCGTGAGCTGTATTCGCGCCACGACGAGCCCTGGTTTATCAAGTGCGGCCGTGAGAGCAAATGCGGCGAGCAGTGGCACGTTAAAGAGTTGTTCGACGACCTGTTCGACGACTGGAGCAAGCGCGCCCCGGCCACCGAGGCCGAGCCCAACCGCACCGCTGATGATTACCTGAGCTTTGCCCGCGGCTTCGACCTGAGCCTGATCAAAGGCAGCTACACCCTGGACAACTACTGGGACCGCGACCTTGGCATCGGCAGTGCCACGGTGCGCTTTGCCCTGGAGAAAGGTGGCTACTGGGAACGCCTGATCGATCGCCCGCACCGCTTCGGCAAAAAGAAGGCGCGCTTTGCCCCTGGCCAATCGCCAAAGGGTTACTGGTGGTGCCCGCCGAGCGTGGACCTGCTGGAGGCCAAAGAGCTGTGGATTGTTGAGGGCATCTTCGACGCCATCGCCCTGCTGCACCACGGCCTGGCTACCGTATCGGCCATGAGCAGCGGTGCCTTCCCGTTTGAGTCGCTCAAGGAGCTGGCCCGCCAGCGTGGCGGCAAGTTGCCCCGTTTGGTGTGGGCGTTAGACAACGAGCCCGGCGCGCATCGCTTCACCCGCAAGCACGTACAAATGGCCCGCGACCTTGGCTACACCTGCACAGCGGCGCAGATCCCGCAGCGTGAGCGCAAGGTGGACTGGAACGACCTGCACCAGCGTTGGATGTTCATCGACAACGCCGAGCAGCGCGCTGAGCGCATCCACCGTGACATCGAGGAGGCCCGTTACCACGGTGCCCTGCTGCTGGCCACCAACGCCGCCGAGAAAGGCGTGCTGATGTACGAATGGCGCGAGCGCTACGAGTTCCACTTCGGTTTCGAGAACCGCCTCTACTGGTTCAAAATGGACCTTGAGAAATTCAACAGGGCCATGCAGCAGCTCGAAAGCTCCGAGCGTGAAGAAGACGCCCTGCTCAACGACAAGCAGCGCCGCGAGAAGGCCCTGCGCCAGTGCGGCGCGGTGGTGGAAATCGCCAACTGCTACCCGCAGGCGCTGTACTTCCAGCGCAACGAGGTCACCGACGAGAGCTGGTACTACTTCCGGGTGGACTTCCCGCACGACGAACCCACGGTGCGCAACACCTTTACCGGGGGCCAAGTGGCCGCCGCCAGCGAGTTTAAAAAACGCCTACTGGGCATGGCCGCCGGCGCGGTGTTTACCGGCAGCGGCGGCCAGCTCGACAAGATCATGCGCGACCAGCTGTTCGGCCTGAAAACCGTGCAGACCATCGACTACATCGGCTTTAGCAAGGAGCACGGCTGCTATGTGTTCGGCGACCTGGCCGTGCGCGGTGGCGTGGTGGAAAAGGCCAACGCTGAGGACTACTTCGAGTTCAAAAAGCTGCGCCTCAAGACGCTGCAAAAATCCATCCGCCTGGAGATCGCCCAAACAAACGAGGGCTACCGCCATGAGTGGCTTGAGTGGCTGTGGGAGGTCTTCGGCGCCCAGGGCGTGATTGCCCTGGCCTTCTGGTTTGGCTCGCTGTTTGCGGAGCAGATCCGCAGTGAGTTTCAGTCGTTCCCCTTTCTGGAGGTGACTGGCGAGGCCGGCGCGGGTAAATCCACCCTGCTGATGTTCCTGTGGAAGCTACTGGGCCGCCCCGAAGAAGAAGGCAAAGACCCCTCGAAAATGTCCAAGGCTGGCCTGCGCCGCTGGCTGGGCCAAGTGTCGGGCATGCCCCTGGTACTGCTGGAGGCCGACCGCAGCGACGCCACCACCAGCAACACCGCCAAGGGCTTTGACTTCGACGAGTTCAAGCCGATGTTCAACGGCGGCTCGCTGGGCGTAACCGGCATGAAAACCGGCGGCAACGAAACCCACGAACCACCGTTCCGTGGCTCCCTGGTGATGAGCCAAAACGCCACCGTGACCGGCTCCGAGGCCATCCTCACCCGTATCGTCAAACTGCACTTTGTACGCCCCGAGGTGACCAGTGCCAGCCGTGCAGCGGTGGACAACCTCAACCACCTCAACGCCAAGGACGTCAGCCACTTTTTAATAATGGCCGCCAAGGCCGAGCAGAAGGTGCTGGAGGTGTTCCGCCAGCAGGTGCGTGCGCATGAGCAAACCCTGCGCGCATTCCGCGAGATCCGTGTGGAGCGGATTATCAAAAACCACGCCCAGATGCTGGCCCTGCTCGACGCCCTGCGCACTGTGGTACCGCTCACCAACGACCAGCACCGCGCCACCCAGCAGGAGCTGATGGCCATGGCCGTTGATCGTCAGGGCGCCATCAATGCAGACCCAGAAGAAGTGCGCACCTTCTGGGAGGTGTACGACTACCTGCAATCGCTGAGCGATGACGCGGTGGTGAACCACAGCAAGAAGCCCGAGCACATCGCCATCAACCTCAACGAGTTCGCCGAGCGCGCCGCCGAGCACCGCCAGAAGCTGGCCGACGTGGCCACCCTGCGCACGCTGCTCAAGCACAGCCGCTCGCGGCCCTGCCTGGACATCAACAAAGCCACCGACAGCGCCGTGCGCGCTGTTTACAACATGAAAAACCCACTCTCAGCACGCTGCGCCACCGTGAAGTGCTGGGTGTTCAAGGCTTAACCCAACCCCGGCGCGGCAACGCCGGCAACACCCCCAAGGAGAAGCACCATGCAGCACGACGACCAACCCAACGCCCGCGAAACCATCACCACCCTGGCCGTTAGCGCCTTGACCCTGGCGGTGATGATAGTGGCCAGCTACCTCACCCCCGACCTGCTGGCCCGCCTCGGCCAATAACCCCACCGCCCAGGCGCGGCAACGCCTGGGCAACCCACTACCAAAGGAGAAGCACCATGCAACAGCTTTACGCCGAGATTAAGAAGTCCAGCGAGTACGCCCACCAGGCCGACTGGTGCCGCAGCCAGGGCTATGGCTACCCGTTCAAGGTGCGCATCGAGGCCGACCCGTGCGGCTATGTGATCAAGGGCGGCGTCGGCGGCCAGTACCGCTTGGCAGACGTGAACCTGTTCGTGCTCGAGGGCGGCGCCAAGATCCGCGTCCGGTAACACCAGCCCCAGAAACAAGATGGCCCCGGTGGGCGGCAACCCACCAGGGCCAGATCAAACACAAGGAGAAGCACCATGCAAACCCTAAACAACTCGCTGAGCGACGCCCTCAACCGCTTGGCCGTGGAAGAAGCCGAACGCCCCTACATCCGCGCCGCTGGCTTGGCGGCGCTGTACCGCCTGTTACCTGTGGCGCAACGCGACTCTGGCCAAAGCGGCGTAGTCGCCCGCTTCTTGCTCAGCCTTTACAACGGCACGGCCTACCCCTTCCCGCTTACTGATCTACGAAAGCTCGACACCACCCTCTGGCACGACTGCATAGCCGTGCTGCGCCTGGACCAGCGGCCCGAGCAAGAGGTGCACCAGTACATCGAGCACGGCGAGCAGGTCTGGGATGGCTTCAAAAAGGTCTGGCGCGCCTGACACGCGCAATACAACTGACACCGGCCAAGCCGGAAAAAAGATGGCCCCGGTGGGCGGCAACCCACCAGGGCCGAACCAACCCAAGGAGAAGCACCATGCAAGCACAAACCCCAGAAGTCAGCAGCGAGAAGGCTACCACAGCCGCTTTCAAAGTCGGCGACCCTGTGTCCTATGTCGTATCCAAGCAGCGCGGGCGCTCGGTTCAATTCACTGCCCGCGAGGGCACCATCGTTGTCATTGATGGCCATTCCTGCATTGTCGAGTCCCGCCACGGCCGGAGCATGCAGCTGCTCAGCCAAATCAGCCACAAAGGCGAGCCAAACGCGCTCACCAAAACGCTGCTGGGGGGCCTTTGATCATGAGCAACTATTTCTACAAATCAGCAGCACCAACCACTGTGGCCATCGTCCGTGAATACTCTGCTGCCAGAGCTGAATTCAATTCTCGCTTGGTAGCGTTAGGGCAACTGTTCGGCGGGCCTGTAGCCTCCATGCGCAATCTAACCTGCCACGTTGCTGGCGGTGTGAAGCTCAGTGAGAGCCGCGCCCTTGACGCACATTGGTGCCGTCCAGATGACCACGGTTACCGCGCCCTGCGCACAACAGCTAAACAAACCAAGGGCACCCCAAAAGAGGAACGCGCCGCAATCCGCGCCGAGCACGAACGCCTACTAAGCCTGTGGCGCGAGCACTGCCCAAAACGCCTAAGCATCCATGATTATTGGGATCGGCTCGACGTAAACACCGGCAACTTGCTGATGTGCGGCGGCATCAAGTTCGAACTGGACGGCACGTCCTACTTCCACCTGGGCTTTCAGATCAACAAGGCCGAGCACCACGAAAACGTAGCGGCCGGAAAGCCTACCTCCGGCTGGATCGAGGGCGCCGTCGAGATCCTGCCGAGCGAGTTCGAAAACGCACGCTGCCTCAAGAACCAACAGCACGAGGTGGCCAATGCCTAACCCAGCCATCACCGAACGCATCCGCCCGCCACTGGCCGGCCAGCGCCTCGACCTGCCAAGCATCTGCGATATCTGCGGCAAAGCACGCTCGACCCGCAAGCATGCCAAGTGCAGCCAGATCCGCCAGCAACGCAAAAACGCCGAGTGGTCTGCCCTGCAGGCCGAAAAAGCCGCCGCCAAACAATCGAAGGGGAAGCGTTATGCCCGTTGAAATCGTTTCTCGCTACGCCACCAACACCTATGTGGCGCGCGTAAAAGGCTGCAAACACACCGCCAGCTGTACCGAAAGCGCACGCCAAGCCGCCGTGGCCCTGGCGCGCAAGCTGGGGCTTGACCCTGCGCAGCTGCAGGAGCAGCGCAACGACCTGCTCAACCCTGGCCAGGTGATGCTGTTCAGCCATCCTGGGACAATCTAGAAACACGCCCTTCACATTCTAGGCCCGGCAACGGGCCGCCTTTTTTGCTGGCCCATAGACTGGGCTTTTTCCGTTGTTTTGCGTGGGGACGCACATGGCTGATGGTGTTGAGGTGCGCGGCAACCGCGTGCGCGTGTATTTCCGCTACCAGGGCGAGCTGTGCCGCGAGGCGATGCCGGGCGATGCCAGCCCGGAGAACATCGCCCAGGCCGAGCGCCTGGTGGGCATGATCAATTATGAAATTAAGGCCGGCACGTTCAGTTATGCCCGGCACTTTGCTGATTCACCCAGGGTGAAAACCAACACGCTGGGCCATTACATCGACCTGTGGCTGGACATCAAGCGCAACCAGCTGGCGCCGTCTGGCTTCCGCACTTACAAAAGCAAGGCTGAAACCCACATCCGCCCGCGCTGGGGCGAGCACCAGGCCGACCAGATCGACCACCTGCACCTGCAGGAGTGGGTGCAAAAAACGCTGGTGCCGAAGCTGCACAACAAGACGGTGCGCGAGATCCTCAGTTTGATCAGGCAGATTTTCGTCATCTACCGCACGCGCAACAAAACCGCCCACGATCCCACCGAGGGGCTGGCGGTGGCGTTGCCTGACCCAGACGAAGCCGACCCGTTCAGCCGTAACGAGATCCGCGACATCCTCGCGGGCACCACGGACAAGCAGCAGGAGGTCAACCTCGCGCAGTTCATGATCTGGGCCGGGCCTCGGGTATCTGAGGCGATATCGCTGGCCTGGGAGGACGTTGATTTGAAGGCCGGCACGGTGAAGTTCCGCCGCTCGCAGGTGCGCGGCCATTACAAGGTGACCAAAACCCGCCGCTCGACGCGCGAGGTGCGGCTGCTCAAGCCAGCCCTGGAGGCGCTGCAAGCCCAGGCACGCTTTACCGAGAAGGCCGCGCCGGTGGCCATCGAGGTGACCGACCGCGACAACAAGACGAAAAAGCCGGTGAAGGTGCGTTTTGTCTTCCACTGCACGACAACCGACGCGGCGCACAGCAGCTCAGACATGCTGCTCAAGGGATTCTGGCGTCCGCACTTGGCCAACGTGGGCGTCCGGTACCGTGGGCCTAACAACTGCCGCCACACCTACGCCAGCCAACTGCTCAGCACCGGGGCGGTGCCGCTGGACTGGATCGCCGACCAAATGGGCCACACGTCCACCGCGATGATCTGGCGCCACTACGGCAGCTGGATCAATCAGGACGGCCCCGACATGATCGGCATCCTGGAACACGCGCTAAAGCTCTAAACCCAGCACCCAGAAACGACAAAAGGCAGCCATTTCGGAGCTGCCTTTTTCGTTCGTAATTCCCAAGATGTTCCCAAATCGCTCCCGTTTTCACAGGGCCAAATAAAAAACGCTTTGAAAACAGTACGTTACTTGGTGCGGACGGAGAGACTCGAACTCTCACAGCTTGCGCCGCTGGAACCTAAATCCAGTGTGTCTACCAATTTCACCACGTCCGCGTGGTCTAACCTTTGAAACAAAAGCGCCGGGCTTTTTAAGACCCAGCGCTCTTTTCGAATATGGGGTGGACGATGGGGATCGAACCCACGACACCAGGAGTCACAATCCTGTGCTCTACCAACTGAGCTACGCCCACCATATTGCGTTTACATCTACATCTGCTGCGCCTAGCTGCCTAATGGCACGCCCGGCAGGACTCGAACCTGCGACCATCCGCTTAGAAGGCGGATGCTCTATCCAGCTGAGCTACGGGCGCTTATCAATCTGCAAGCAGACTTTAAGTCTTTCGGCATCTGCAGTCACAGCCTATCACTAGGAGATTCTGCGTTTGCCGTCTTATCCAGCAACTGGCTGTGTTCGACAGCGGGGCGAATATTAATGAGTGTTCTCGTACCCGTCAACACTAAAATCGAAAAAAATCAGTTAGATAAAGGAGTTACATGAAAATAGTAGGCTCGCGCCTTTGCCCGACACCTTCTACATGCGAGAATACACACCCTTTTCCATCCCCCCTCAATGGTTAACCAAGCGCAATGACTGCACAACTGATTGACGGCAAAGCGATCGCCGCCAGCCTACGCCAGCAGATAGCCCACCGCGTCGCCGAGCGCCGCGAGCAGGGTCTTCGTGCTCCAGGCCTGGCAGTAATCTTGGTCGGTAGCGATCCGGCCTCTCAGGTTTATGTCTCACACAAGCGCAAGGACTGTGAAGAAGTCGGCTTTGTATCTCAGGCTTATGACCTTCCAGCTAGCACCAGCCAGCAAGACCTTGCCGACCTGATCGACCGTCTTAATGACGAAGCGAGCATCGACGGCATTCTGGTGCAATTGCCGCTGCCGGATCACCTCGACTCATCATTGATCCTCGAGCGTATCCGCCCAGACAAAGATGTCGACGGCTTCCACCCGTACAACATTGGCCGCCTGGCTCAACGCATGCCGTTGCTGCGCCCTTGCACACCGAAAGGCATCATGACCCTGCTGCACAGCACAGGCGTGGATCTTTATGGTTTGCACGCGGTGGTTGTCGGCGCCTCCAATATCGTCGGTCGTCCGATGGCGATGGAATTGCTTCTGGCAGGCTGCACCGTGACCATCACTCACCGCTTCACCAAGGATCTGGCTCGCCACGTCAGCGATGCAGATCTGGTCGTGGTAGCCGCGGGCAAGCCGGGCCTGGTAATGGGTGAATGGATCAAGCCGGGCGCGATCGTCATTGATGTCGGTATCAACCGCCAGGAAGACGGCAAGCTGATTGGCGACGTGGTGTACGAAACCGCCCTGCCCCGCGCTGGCTGGATTACCCCGGTTCCAGGCGGCGTTGGCCCCATGACCCGCGCCAGCCTGCTGGAGAACACCTTGCACGCTGCTGAGCATCTGCACGACTGATTAGCTTGGCGCGTACAGCAAAACGCCCCGACTGCTTGCAGTTCGGGGCGTTTTTGTTTCAACAGCGCGATATCAGAACCTACTGACGCACCAGACGTCGATTATCCGGCGCAATAGGCGAAGTACTGCGATACGGATTGATATCCAGCCCGCCACGGCGCACATAGCGCGCATAAACGGTGAGTGATTCTGGCTTGAGCAAACACTGCAGATCCAGAAAAATGCGCTCGACGCACTGCTCATGAAAATCAGCGTGCTGACGGAAGCTCACCAGGTAAGCCAGCAAACTGGCCTTATCAATGGCCGGGCCGCGGTATTCGATCACGACCGTGCCCCAATCCGGCTGACCGGTCACCGGGCAATTGGACTTGAGCAGGTTGCTGTAAACAGTCTCACTCACCACCCGCTGCGCGTCACAAGCCAGCAATTCCGGACGCGGCTGCGCATAATTGCTTATCGCAACGTCCAACTCGTCAATGCAAGTTCCAGGCAGTTGCGCGACGCCTTCGGCGGCAACCTCATTAAGGCTGCGCACACGCACGGCCACCGGCTTGCCCGCAGCAGCAGACAAATCCTTGACCATAACCGCCGCCACAGCGTCGGCATCGGCGAATACGGATTGGTTGAGTGAGTTCAGGTAGAGCTTGAACGACTTCGATTCGATGATATTGGGTGAGTCTGCCGGAATCGCGAACTCGGCCATCGCCACGACCGGCTTGCCGCTCGGCAGCAACCACGACAACTCAAAGCAGTTCCAGAAATCCACGCCCTGATAGGGCAACGTCTCAGCCGTCAGCCCCAACTCGGCCCACTTCGGCGCACGCGGTATCGGAAACAACAACTGCGGCGAATAAGTGGCAATGTATTCACTGGACTTGCCCAGCGGCGAATTTTCAGCAGAGTGATGCATGATGGCAACCCAATCAGAACGCTACGTTAAAAGACTCAAGCCAGCTCAGCAACAATATCTGCCAACGCCTGCGCGGGTGACGCCGCCTTGCTGATCGGGCGACCGATAACCAGAAAGTCGGAGCCAACTTGCAGCGCCTGCTTTGGCGTGAGAATCCGCCGCTGGTCGTCCAGCGCGCTGCCTGCCGGGCGAATACCCGGGGTAACCAACTGCAATTGCGGATGAGCGATTTTCAGGGCTTGCGCCTCTTGCGCAGAGCAGACCAAACCGTCGAGCCCCGACTGCGCCGCCAAACCGGCCAGACGCAGAACCTGCTCCTGCGGCTCAACATCGAGGCCAATGCCTGCAAGATCCTCGCGTTCCATGCTGGTCAGCACGGTCACGCCGATCAGCAGTGGCTTCGGCCCATTCAGTGATTCAAGGGTTTCGCGGCATGCTGTCATCATGCGCTGGCCGCCGGAGCAGTGCACATTGACCATCCACACGCCCATTTCAGCCGCTGCCTTGACCGCCATCGCCGTGGTATTGGGGATGTCGTGAAACTTCAGGTCAAGGAACACCTCGAAGCCCTTTGCGCTCAATGCCGCGACGATATCTGGCCCGCAACGGGTGAATAACTCTTTACCAACCTTGACCCGGCACAGAGCAGGATCAAGCTGATCGGCAAGTGCCAGGGCAGCATCACGAGTCGGGAAATCCAGGGCAACGATAATCGGCGTCTGGCAAGCAGGCATGGGTGTTCTCTCGGGTCAGTCAAATTCGCCGCGCATTGTAGCGTAAGGCGCTGCGCCTTGCTGACCCGCTAATCAACATTCAACATTCAACATTTGCAGGCGCCGGGCGAGGTCTGACTGACAATTGATCTGTACACGTTGCAGCCCGAGCCACTCGCACATGGCCAGCAAGTTTTGCTGCAAAGCCCGTAACGCCTCCTCATCAAGCCCATGCACTTCTGCATGCAGCGCATGCACAGCCAGAATCCCTGCCGCCCGCTCAGCCCGCAGATCCACCCGTGCCATAAGCTGTTCATTGTGCAGAAACGGCAGCACGTAATAGCCATGCACACGCTTGTGTTGCGGTGTGTAAATTTCCAACCGATAGCGAAAATCAAATAGCCGCTCGGTACGCGGCCGCGCCCAGATCAACGAGTCAAACGGGGACAGCAACGCACCGCGCTGCACTTTGCGCGGGATGCTGATTTGCGCCGGCGCATAAGCGGCCTGCGGCCAGCCCTCGACGCTCATTTGCTGCAGCGCGCCCTCCTCCAAAAGCTCGGCAAGGCGCGCTTTACCGTCGACAGCATCGAGGCGGAAGTAATCGCGCAGGTCCGCCTCGGTTGCCACGCCTAATGCATGCGCTGCAATCAACAGCAATTGGCGCTGCGATTCAGCCTCATCTGGCACCGGCTGCTCCAGCACAGCTTTGGGCAGGACGCGCTGCGGCAGATCGTACAGGCGCTCAAAGCCTTTACGCTGCGCAACCGTTACCTCACCCGCGGCAAACAACCATTCGAGTGCGTGCTTTTCTGCACTCCAACCCCACCAGCCGCCAGTTCCTTTACCGCCCGAAGCCAAACTACCCGCCCCTAAAGCGCCACGCTCATGCACCTGTTGCAGAACCTGCTTGATCAACGGCTGTTGCTCGCGACCGAAAGCGGCCAACTGCTTATAAATCCCCGTTCCGGCTCGGGCACGCTGCATGCGCCAGACCATCAGCGGATAACGCTCAAGCGGCATTAACGAGGCTTCGTGCCCCCAGCACTCGAAAAGACTGCGTTTAGGCCCCCACGCCTCGCGCTCAAGCAGTACTTGCGGGTAAACACCTAATCGCGAGAACAGCGGCAAATAGTGCGAGCGCACTAACGCATTCACCGAATCGATTTGCACCACAGCCAATCGCTGCAAGGCAGACCGAATCTGCGCCGCCTTCGGCGCCTGCACGCGCTCAGTTGCGCGCCCGTGAAACCCTTGCGCCGCCAATGCCAGGCGGCGCGCCTGCTTGAGAGAAAGTGACTGCTCGCTGCGCATTAACCAGCCTCCTTGTGGGATTTCTCCATAATGCCGAGAAACCCGCTCAGGCGCAGCAAGCAATCAACCTTCACTCATTTACTCAAAGGATCCTCCCAGAATGGCCGCCGGGTTTCTTGCATGATATCGGCCCGGCTCAAGCCAATATCCTTGAGTGCGGCATCACTCAATGCAGACAGACGCCGACGCTGGCTCGATAGCTGCTGCCACCGCAGAAGCCGCGCATAGACAGCTCGCAAAGCTGAAAACAAACCGACAGACGCATGAGCCGGCACACTGACAATCGCATAACCTTTTTGACCTTTCATCTCATCGCCCTCCAGTGGGGTTGGCGACAGTTTCACTCCAAGCTTATGATCAATCTAACGAATGTTTCTTATGTCTTGCATCTCTGAGATTGATCAATGGCCAACTACCCCAGCATCGACAGCGAGCTGCTGCGCACCTTCGTCGCCATCGCCGATCACGGCGGCTTTACGCGCGCAGCCGATGCCGTGAACCGCACGCAGTCGGCTGTCAGCATGCAGATGAAGCGCCTCGAAGAGGATGTCGTGCAGCGCGCGTTGTTTGAGCGCGACGGCCGGCAGGTCAAGCTGACCGCTGAAGGCCAAGTGCTGCTGGGCTATGCGCGGCGCATTCTCAAGCTGCACGGTGAAGTCATGAACACATTGCGCGAGCCGCACATGGTCGGTTCCGTGCGAATCGGTACACCGGATGATTATGTGATGCGCTTTATGCCGGGGATTCTGTCGCGCTTTGCCCAGGAGTTCCCGCTGGTTCAGGTAGAGCTGCATTGCGAGCCCTCCTTTCAGCTCCTGCAACGCCACGACCTCGACCTGACCATTGTCACCCGCGAGCCAGGCACCGAGATTGGCCAATTGCTCCGCCAGGAGCGCATTGTCTGGGCCGAGGCTCAGGGCTTCAGCCCGCATGAGCAGGAGCCGCTGCCGTTGGCCATGTTCAATTCACAATGCTTTTGTCGTTCATGGGCCTGTAATGCATTGGACGCAATCGGCCGCGAATACCGACTGGCTTATACCAGCCCCAGCCTGTCGGCAATCATGGCCGTCGTCAGCGCGGGGCTTGCGGTAACCGCGCAGCTGCAAAGCCTGATTACGCCCGACATGCGCATTATCGGCGAAGCAGAAGGTTTACCGCCGATGCCATCAGCCAGCATCGTCCTGCTGCGCAATGAGCAAAGCCAGTCCCCGGTGACCGAAGCTCTGGCCGAGCAGATTGTTGAAGGCTTTAGACTTTAAGCCACAGCGAAGCCGCGCAAACCAGCAGAAAACCCGCGAACAAACCGCGCAGAACCTGCTCTGGCAACGCATGGGCAAGCTTCACGCCCCAACTGATGCTGAGCAGACCGCCGATTGCTAACGGCAAACCAAGCGTCCAGTCCACATGATCATGCAACGCATAGGTGACCAGCGTCACCCCGGTGCTCGGGGCTGCCAATGCCAGCGAGAGACCCTGCGCGATTACCTGTGTAGTGCCGAAAATACTGGTCAGCACTGGCGTTGCCAGCACCGCACCACCCACACCAAACAGGCCGCCGAGCAATCCCGCACCACCTCCGAGTGCAGCCAGCCAAGGCCACGGATAGCGCAACTCGGTGCCGCCAGCAGGTGGGCGAAAATAGATCCGCGCCAAGTTGTAGAGGGCCAAGGCAATCAGAAATCCGACGAATGCCAAACGCATGCGCCCGGCATCGAGGCCGACCGCCCAATTCGCGCCCATCAATGCAAAAATGAAGCTGCTTATGGCCAGCGCCAGCGCATGGCGAATATCAATCCGGTTGCGCTGGTGATAACGCCACAGTGCCAACAGCACATTAGGCACAACCATGACCAGCGCGGTGCCCTGAGCCATCTGCTGATCGAGACCGAACAACACCCCCATCGCCGGGATTGCAATCAAACCACCGCCGATGCCGAACAAGCCGCCGAGAGAGCCAAGTGCAGCGCCTAATAACAGGTTTAGAACAAAATCGATCACACAGGCCTCAGGGTCAAAAGTGCTAACACGCAAAAATGCCGCTTACTCAAGCAAGCAGCAGGTGGCGCCAGATTAACGGCTCGCGACTATCCCGGAAACGCACAACAGCGCACAATGGCTGTGCGCACCATGCAAAAGCAGGACAACCATGAATCCGGACGCACTCAACGCTCAACTCAGCCTTTTTCTCGATGTGCTCGACACCGGCAGTTTCTCGGCCGCCGCCAGACGCCATCCGTTGACACCGTCGGCCGTGGCCCGGCGTATGGATTCGCTTGAGCGCTCGCTTGGCACGGTATTGTTTAACCGAACTACCCACGCGGTGCGCGTCACACCCGCAGGGCAAGCTTTTGCCGAGCGCGCCAGACGCATTCTTGGCGAACTGAATCTGGCCCGCGCCGAAGCAGTATCGCTGACAACCCAGCCAGAGGGATTGATTCGCATTGATGCGCCCTCTCCCTTCGGCCGCCGGCATCTGGCGCCGGCCATTGCCGACTTTCTCAAAGCCTATCCGGGCCTTGATGTGCAGTTACGCCTGATCGACAGTTTTGTTGATTTGCAGGGCGAGCATCTGGGTGAAGTTGATCTGGTGTTGCGCATCGGCCCAATGGCCGACACTCGCCTGGTGGCGACGCCGCTCGCGCCGCTGGTACGGGTTGCCTGCGCCAGCCCCGAGTATCTGGCACAACATGGCACACCGCAGTCCCCTTCGGAGTTGACCGAGCATCACGGACTCGATTGGAGCAGCCTCGCCCCGCCGCACGCGTGGCGATTTGAAGACTCAGGGAAAACCACCGCGTACCGCCCCAAACGCCTGCGCATGACCGCCAATAACGCCGAAGCCTTGCTCTTCAGCGCAATAGGCGGCCTCGGCATCGCCCACCTGCCGACGTGGTTGATTCACGAGCACCTATTGCGCGGTGAACTACAGGCGTTGTTTTGCCAAAACGGCCTGCCGCCCGCCGAACCCAGCGGTATCTACGCCCTGCGCCTGGACCGCGAAAGCACCTCACGCAGCCGCTTGCTGTTGGAGTTTCTCAAACAACGCTTCGCCCCCGTAGCGCCATGGGACCTTTCCCTGCAAAGCCTGTTCGCCGCGGGTTAAATACCGCCGCAAAAGCCATACACAAAGCTCCCCAAGCCCAACGATCGCCATGACGGATTAACCTGCGGTTGATCCATCCTCCACATCCCGATCACAGACAACACCAACCCGGAGGATGGATAGCCCCGTCGGGGCAATCCGTCATAGCCATTTGTGCAACGCCGCATCTCCCGCGCGTGGCATTTCATCATCCGGCAAACCGCCAAAAACGAACACAAAAACCCGCCACGCCCAAAGGCCGCCATGACGGATTAACCTACGGTTTATCCATCCTCCAACCTCATCTCGGGCAACACCAAACCGGAGGATGGATAGCCCCTTCGGGGCAATCCGTCATAGCAATGTATGCAACGCCACACCTTCCGCGAGTGGCATTTCATCATCCGGCAAACCGCCAAAAACGAACGCAAATCTCGCCACACCCAAAGACCGCCATGACGGATTAACCTACGGTTTATCCATCCTCCGCATCCCCGATCTCGGGGATTACCCGAACCGGAGGATGGATAGCCCCTTCGGGGCAATCCGTCATAGCAATGTGTGCAACGCCACATCTCCCGCGCGTGGCATTTCATAACCCGGCAAATCGCCAAAACCAAGCACAAACCCCATCACACCCAAAGATCGCCATGACGGATTAACCTGCGGTTTATCCATCCTCCACCCTAATCTCGGGGAATACCAAAACCGGAGGATGGATAGCCCCTCGGGGCAATCCGTCATAGCAATGTGTGCAACGCCGCATCTCCCGCGCGTGGCATTTCATCATCCGGCAAACTGCCAAAACCGAACGCAAAAACCCGTCACGCCCAAAGACCGCCATGACGGATTAACCGGCGGTTTATCCATCCTCCCCCATCTCGGGAAATACCCGAACCGGAGGATGGATAGCCCCTGCGGGGCAATCCGTCATAGCCATCTGTGCAACGCCGCATCACATGCACGGGGACTTTGGCTTTTAAACAAATCGCCTGAACCACGCCCAAACCTCGTCGCCCCTACGACCGAAGCCAAATTGCAGCCGAAAAAAAGCCC
The DNA here is from genome assembly GCF_900682675.2 of Pseudomonas marincola. Lineage (NCBI taxonomy): Bacteria > Pseudomonadati > Pseudomonadota > Gammaproteobacteria > Pseudomonadales > Pseudomonadaceae > Pseudomonas > Pseudomonas marincola. The sequence continues at coordinate 2,748,493 of NZ_LR215729.2, forward strand.
GGCGCAATGGCCGGGCTCTTTTGATCGCTGGTTAAAGCAGGTCTTAGACCGGTGCTTTAGCGCGCGACTTGTACTCGCCAGTGCGGGTATCGATTTCGATCCAGTCGTCGATTTCGCAGAAATCAGCAACCTTAACTTCGGTACCGTTGCTCAGCTTGGCAGGCTTCATCACCTTGCCAGACGTGTCGCCACGTGCAGAACCTTCGGTGTAAGCGATCTGACGAACGATGGTAGTCGGCAGGTCAACAGAAACAACTTTGCCTTCGAAGAATACGGCTTCGCAAACGTCGGTCATGCCGTCAACGATGAAAGGCATAACGCTTTCCAGGTCGTCTTTGTTCAACTCGTACTGGTTGAACTCTTCGTCCATGAAAACGTAGTTCGGCTCGCTGTAGTACGAGTAGGTTACGTCTACGCGATCGAGGATAACCGGCTCAAGCTTGTCGTCAGCCTTGTATACGGTTTCAGTCGAGGAACCGGTCAACAGGTTGCGCAGCTTCATTTTAACGATGGCACTGTTACGACCGGACTTGGTGAACTCGGCCTTTTGGATAAGCCAAGGTTGGCCGTCGATCAGAGCCACACTGTTGGGCTTCATTTCTTGTGCGGTTTTCATACTAATATCCGGATTTGAATGGAGTTACAGAATTCTGAGCCGCGTATCATAGCCAATTTTGCTGAAACTGCACCAGCGTCGTCGCAAGATCTTGATATTCGGCCTGCTGCTCACACCACTTTTCGGCATGCGCCGACAGCTCATCCCAATACAGCAACACCGCCTGCCAAGGCTCTGCAACCGACTCCTGGGCACTCCAAGCCTGCCAGAACGAGGTGATTGCGGCGCCAGCCAGCGGCGATAAGTCGCGACAGTAAAGCGACAAAAAGGCCTGCATTTTTTCCCAATGAGCGCCTTCTTCCTGCTGATATATATGCCACAACAGCGGTCGGCCCGCCCATTGCGCGCGTAAGAACGAGTCTTCTCCACGCACCGCATTAAAGTCGCAACACCAGAGCAACTGGTCGTATTGGCGCTGCTCTATAAACGGCAAGATATTGATTTGCAGCGCGCCCCTGCGATGCGAGTCGCCCGCTTTCAGATCATCAACCGCCAGCCAGCGACCAAGGTCCGCGAGAATTCGCCCTTCAGGCACCAGCAACTGGGTGCATTGCGAATCTTGCTCAAGCACATCCAACCAGCTGGACAGACCTGCACTCTCGTAGGTAAACAGTGACATCAGCCGCGCACCGGCGATGGGCTCAACACCTATCGAGCGCAAGAACTGCTGACGAGCCTGCTCATTCGCCACAAAATCCTGGCGCTGTGTAAGCAAACCCGCCTCACGCAGCAAACCACCGGTGCTTTCAGTAAAGCCTGGGAAAAAGAAATACTTCTGCACGCCCCCGGACTGTAACGATGGCAAGCCATGACAACCACTCACCCAGTCCTCTGCGCTCAAATACTCAAGGTTAAGCCAAAGAATCCGCCGCTTGCTCTCGGTAATCGCACGCACATAGGTCGCAGGCAATTCACACGCAAACGCCTCGATTACCACATTAGCAGGTTCGACCGGCTGCCACTGACTGTGCCAATGACGCACCTCCACCCCGAGCTGCAACTGCTCGCTAGCGTCCGGGCTGGCCTGAGGACAAATGCGTGCAAATGCAGCGACATCATCGACCCACAAGCGTACGTGCAGCCCATGCTCCGCTACCAATTGCCGGGCAAGACGCCAAGTGACCCCGATATCGCCGAAGTTATCGACAACACTGCAGAAAATGTCCCACTTCACAAGTTTGCGCCCTTGACTCAACAGCGCCCAGTTTAGCCTTTCGCCGCAGGCTACGGGTATCCGGCAAAAAGCTGCAGACAGAAAAAACCCACCGCAAGGGGTGGGTTAAAGTGAACCGAAGGAGCAACTCGGCTCAAGGGAGGAAACAGGTATTTACATAGTCATCGAGTAATTGCCGGGCTCGAACTCGGACAGTTGCGACGCCCAGGCAGCTTTGCAGCGATCGGCATCCTCACGGGATGCGAACGGGCCGGACATCTGCACACCATCAACCACAATAAACCAACAAGCCAACGCACCTCTGGCGCGAAGCGCTTCAGGAACGGCACTGCCGACAAGGGACATAATGCTGAGTTGGGGCATACGAACCTCCATAACTTTGGATGGGTCTATTTTCAGACACCCCCGCAGGAATGAACAATCAGCAGGATTAATAGTGGTTATGGCTTTTTAAGATTGCGCTTTGCAGAGGATCTGTGCGCAAAGCCAGGACGCTGGGTAATGCGTGGCGCAGGCACCGCAGAAATAGCGCCCATAGAATGCAAAAAGCCCCGTAAATCTAAGATTTACGGGGCTTTTTGAGAAAGTGGCGGTGAAGATGAGATTCGAACTCATGATACGATTTCTCGTATACACACTTTCCAGGCGTGCTCCTTCAACCGCTCGGACACTTCACCGGATCTCGAAGACATTGCTGTCTGTCGAGGCGCGCTAATGTAGCCGAAGATGGATTTAAACGCAAAAGTTTTTTCAGGCTATTCATGCGCTTATGAGATTTTTCTCTGATCACGGGGCTTTTTAGCTATCTGTTGGCAGGCGAATCTGCCGAATCGCCCCGCATAACGGCACGGCCTGCTGCGCAATCGCAGGTGGAACAGCTGTACGCTGACCCATCAGTCAGTCACCGCACTTTACCGGCGTCGATTGTATGGGTAACGTCAGCCAACTTCTTGAGTAGGAAACCCGAGCATGAGCGACCTGATTAGCTATCAACTTGAAGACGGTATTGCCACCCTGACCCTGAGCAATGGCAAGGTCAACGCCATTTCTCCAGACGTAATCGCCGCGTTCAACACAGCACTGGATCAAGCCGAGCAAGACAAGGCCATCGTCATCATCACTGGCCAGCCAGGTATTTTGTCAGGCGGCTATGACCTCAAAGTAATGACCTCCGGCCCTCAGAACGCAATTGACCTGGTCGCCGCTGGTTCGACACTGGCCCGACGCATGCTCGCCCACCCCTATCCGATTATCGTGGCCTGTGGCGGTCATGCGGTAGCCAAGGGTGCGTTCATTCTGCTCTCTGCCGACTACCGGATTGGCGTTGAAGGTGCGTTCAGCATTGGCCTCAACGAAGTGCAGATCGGCATGACCATGCACCACGTTGGCATTGAGCTGGCGCGTGATCGCCTGCGCAAATCGGCGTTCCAACGCTCCGTCATCAACGGTGAGATGTTCGACCCGCAGGGCGCGCTTTCAGCCGGCTTCCTCGACAAGGTTGTCGCCGCCGACGCGCTGATGCCAACGGCACGGGCCGCGGCCGAGCAAATGAAGAAGATCAATATGAAGGCGCATAAAAACACCAAGCTGAAGGTGCGCAAAGCGCTGCTTGAAACGCTCGACAAGGCAATCGAACTGGACAAATCGTTCAGCTTCTAAGTGCTTCTGCCCTGCATGAACGTGCCTGAAGGCATGTTTGTGCAGGGTTTGCGCCTCCCCACTCCCCCCGCAAGCATCAGGCCAGAGCCTCTGCGCCTTGCCCTCGATTGTGCTGGTAACAACCTGTTGTCTATGGCTAATTGCTGTTCCCGAGCGGCCCTCGTACACTGCGCGCCCTTATTTTAAGTCGGTCGTAGCTGATGCTTTTTATTGCCCGGATGCTGTTGATGGGGCTGCACTTCGTAATTGCCGGTGTAGCCGGTTCGCTGCTGTGCATCTGCCGTCCCTTTAACCCCGACAACAGTCGCCTTTGCGCCCGCCTCTACTCAATACCCGCGTTGTGGATTTTGCGCATAAACCTGAAAACCGAGGTCTCCTCGCTGTTCGCGAAAAAGCGCGCGTGCGTGATCATTGCCAATCACCAATCCAACTATGACCTTTATGTACTTGGCCGCGTCGTTCCTGAACGTACCGTCAGCCTGGGCAAAAAAAGCCTTAAGTGGGTGCCGTTCTTTGGTCAGCTGTATTGGTTGGCAGGTAATGTATTGCTGGATCGCGGCAATGCGCGCAAGGCCAAGCAGGCGATGCAAACCACCACCGAAACCCTGAAGAACCGCGACACCTCGATCTGGGTATTTCCTGAAGGCACGCGCAATCCGGGCCAGCAGTTGTTCCCATTCAAGCGCGGGGCTTTCCAGATGGCGATTGACGCTGGCGTGCCGATTATTCCGGTGTGCACCAGCCATTACGCGAGCACGGTTAAACTCGGTCGCTGGAACACGGGGAAAATCATGATCCGCTCGCTGGCCCCGATTGAAACGGCGCACATGACCCACAGCGACATGCCAGCATTGATCGAGCAGTGCCGCGTGCAGATGCAAGATTGCATCGACCAGATGACCCACGAGCTGATCGAGCAGGCAGCCGGTTAATCCAGCGCCCATGAAAAAGCCCGATACAGGCAACTGCATCGGGCTTTTTTACGCGTATAAACTGACCGATTAAAGCGCGGCAGACTCGCGGCCATTGGCCACAAAGCGCATCATCCACTCGGCAACAGTGCTGCCCTGATGCTGCTGCTGCAGGCTGTCGATGCCTTTGCGGTAGCTGTTTTCGCCGATGCACTGCTGGCGCAGATCGAGCAGCGCACGTGAGTAGCTGGGCACGAATTCGGGATGCCCCTGGAAGCACAGGACTTGATCATCAATCGAGTAGGCGGCGATTGGGCAAAACTCACTGGATGCCAACAAGGTGGCGTTTTCCGGCAGTTTAGTGACTTGATCCTGATGGCTGATCAGCAATGAAAAATCATTGGTCTGCGGCTGCAACCAGGCAGGCTTATTGGCCAGCTGATAATTGTGCACGCCGACACCCCAGCCGTTAGTCGCACGCTCAGCCTTGCCGCCCAGCAACAACGCCAGCAGTTGGTGGCCAAAGCAGATGCCCAACAACTTGTCACCGCGCTGATAGCGGTCAAGCAAGTAGGTCTTGAGGGTTTCAATCCATGGATCAGTGCCGAAAGAATCTGCCTTGCTACCTGTTACCAGATACGCATCGTAAACCTCGGAGTCTGCCGGGTAATGACCGGCCACCACGTTGTAAACCGTGAACTCGGCAGCGATCGGCTGCTGAGCAAACAGCTGCTGAAACATGTAGCCATAGCCCTGATACTGGTCAACCAGCTCCGGGCGAAGATGATCGGTTTCCAAAATACAGATTTGCAACGGCATTAGGCAGAATCCCTAAACGCAGGTGATTGATATAAACCGTGTAATAGCGTGCCCTGCCAGGCGCAACTAGGCAATAGGCAGGGGCGCCCGTCGGGCAAAATATTACAAGAAAAATCTGCGATCGCAGATCATATTTTCTGATTAGCTAAAAAAAATGGCTGCAGCTTTAAACTGCAGCCATTCATTACGCCGATTTAACAGCTACTGAAACAACTGGCCCTTGGCAGCCTTGTCGAGCAGCAGCGCCGGCGGCAGGAAGCGATCACCGTATTGCTCAGCCAGGTATTCGGCTCGGGCGATGAAGTCTTTGATGCCGTACTGGTTGATAAACTGCAACGCGCCGCCCGTCCAGCCAGCGAAGCCGATGCCGAAGATCGAACCGATGTTGGCGTCGGCGACCGAAAGCAACACGCCCTCTTCAAGGCAGCGCACCGTTTCGATAGCTTGAATGAACAGGATGCGGTCGCGCACATCAACCGCCGGAATTTGCCCGTCAGCTTTCTCGAAGTGCTCCTTCAACCCTGACCAAAGATGCTTCTTGGTGCCGGCCGGGTACTCATAGAAGCCGCCACCGGCCGCCTTGCCGCTGCGTTTGAACTCACTGAGCATCAGCTCAATCACCTCATACGCCGGGTGCTCCGGCAGGGTTCGCCCCTCCTCGGCAAAGTCCTTGATGGTTTGCTTGCGAATGTGGCTCATTAAGCTCATCGAGACTTCGTCACTGATCGCCAGAGGGCCAACCGGCATGCCAGCCTTGCGCGCCTCGTTCTCGATCATTGGCGCCGCAACGCCTTCGCCAAGCATCGCCAGCCCTTCGTTGGTAAACGTGCCGAACACCCGCGAGGTGAAGAAGCCGCGACTGTCGTTCACCACGATCGGGGTTTTCTTGATCTGCATGACGTAGTCAAACGCACGGGCCAAAGTTGCATCGCTGGTTTGCTCACCCTTGATGATCTCAACCAGCGGCATTTTGTCGACCGGGCTGAAAAAATGCAGGCCGATGAACTTGTCTTGTCCGGCCACAGCGGTAGCCAGCCCGGTAATTGGCAGGGTCGAGGTATTCGAGGCAATCACCGCATCATTCAGCGCTACAGCTTCAGCGGCTGCGGTGACATTGGCTTTCAGATCACGGTCTTCGAACACGGCTTCGATAATCAGATCGCAGCCTTCGAAGTCGGCATCCTTGTCGGTTGCGCGAATGCGCTCAAGAAAGGCATCACGCTTGTCGACACTCATCTGGCCGCGACCGACTTTCTTCTCCAGCAGCGCTGCCGAATAGCTTTTGCCCTTCTCGGCCGCCTCAATGGATACGTCTTTGAGCACCACCTCGATACCGGCTGCCGCCGAGACATACGCAATCCCTGCGCCCATCATGCCGGCCCCGATCACCCCGACCTTGTGGGTTTTGCTCGGCTCGTATCCCTTGGGGCGCGAACCACCGGCATTGATCTGATTGAGTTGGAACCAGAAGGTGCCGATCATGTTCTTCGCCACCTGGCCGGTGGTCAGCTCGGTGAAGTAGCGCGCTTCAATCAGTTGCGCGGTGTCGAAATCGACCTGTGCGCCCTCGACCGCAGCGCACATGATTTTCTCTGGCGCTGGGTAGCAACCACGGGTTTTGTCGCGCAGTACCGAAGGCGCGATCGCGAGCATTTGCGCCACACTCGGCGTTGCCGGTGTGCCGCCCGGCATCTTGTAACCAGCCTGATCCCACGGCTGCTTGGCCTCCGGGTTAGCCATGATCCAGGCACGGGCCTTGGCCATCATGTCATCACGGTCACTGGCCAGCGCATCGATCAAGCCGACCTTCAAGGCCGCATCAGGGCGCAACTTCTTGCCTTCGGCAAGGTACGGCAGGGCTTTTTCCAGCCCCAGCAAACGCACCATGCGCACCACCCCGCCGCCGCCCGGCAATAAACCGAGAGTGACTTCCGGCAAGCCGATCTGCACCGCGCTGCTGTCCAGCGCGATACGATGATGACAGGCCAGGCAAATCTCCCAACCGCCGCCCAACGCAGCACCATTGATTGCCGCCACTACCGGCTTGCCAAGTGTTTCAAGGCGGCGCAATTGCGCCTTGATGTTAAGCGTCATCTGGTAGAACTGCGGCGCATCGGCCTGAGTCACCTTAACCAGTTCATTGAGGTCGCCGCCGGCAAAGAAGGTCTTCTTCGCCGAGGTGATAATCACCCCTCGAATCTGCTCCTTTTCAGTCTCCAGGCGTTCGACAGTCGCCGCCATGGCGCTGCGGTAATCCGCATTCATGGTGTTGGCGCTCTGGCCCGGCATATCAATGGTCAGGACGACGATATCGTCCGGGCCTTTTTCATAGCGAATAGCTTCAGTCATGCTGTTCTTTCCCCGACACTGTGCAGGCCTGCGCCGCTCAAGTTGGCGCACGGCTTGGCGTGATGATCAGATACGTTCAATGATGGTAGCGATACCCATACCGCCGCCGACACACAGCGTCGCAAGGCCGTAACGCAACTCACGCGCTTCGAGTTCGTCGAGCAAGGTGCCGAGAATCGCGCAGCCGGTCGCACCAAGCGGATGGCCCATGGCAATCGAGCCACCGTTGACGTTGACCCGCGACTCATCGACGGCCATTTCCTTCATGAACTTCATGACCACAGAGGCAAACGCCTCATTGACTTCAAACAAGTCGATATCACTGACTTGCAGCCCGGCCTTGGCCAGCACTTTGCGCGTAGCAGGCGCCGGCCCAGTGAGCATGATGGTTGGGTCGGTGCTGGTCACCGCCGTGGCAACAATCCGTGCGCGTGGTTTCAAGCCCAACTCTTCGCCCTTGGCCTTGGAGCCGATCAGCATCAGCGCCGAGCCATCGACAATGCCCGAGCTGTTGCCTGGCGTGTGTACGTGCTCGATTTTTTCGAGGTGGCTGTAAACCTGCAACGCGGTGCTGTCGAAACCCATCTGGCCGACCATGGCAAAGCTTGGCTTCAAACTCCCCAAGCCTTCAAGCGTCGAGTCAGCGCGGATGAACTCGTCATGATCAAGCAGCACCACACCATTTTGATCGGTGACCGGAATCAATGATTTTTTGAATGAGCCATCGCTTCGTGCGCGCGCCGCCTTTTGCTGAGAGCGCATGGCATAGCTGTCGACATCTGTGCGGCTAAAGCCTTCGAGGGTTGCGATCAGGTCGGCTCCAATACCCTGCGGGGTGAAATGGGTGTGCATGTTGGTTTGCGGGTCCATCACCCACGCGCCGCCATCAGAGCCCATCGGCACGCGCGACATCGACTCGATACCGCCAACCACGACCAAATCTTCAAAACCGGAGCGAACCTTCATCGCCCCCAAGTTCACGGCTTCGAGCCCGGAGGCGCAAAAACGATTGAGCTGTACGCCGGAAACGCTGACATCCCAATCGGCAACCATGGCTGCTGTTTTGGCTATGTCTGCGCCCTGATCTCCAACCGGCGTGACGCAGCCGAGCACAATGTCATCGACCTGGCTGGTATCGAGGTTATTGCGCGCCTGTAACGCGCGCAGGAGTCCAGCCACCAGATTCACGGGCTTGACGCTGTAAAGCGCGCCGTCTTTCTTGCCTTTACCACGGGGCGTGCGCACTGCATCGAATATGAATGCTTCGTTCATGTCGTCCTCATTCCTCCACGGGTGGGAGTTTGGCGGCGGTCACGCCAGCTTTGGCTGGCACTCTACCGGTTCAGACTCCACCATACGCGCCAGCACAGCGGACTCAATGACAGAACTGCTCAGGCCAATTGACCTGAGCGCTCAGACGAACGGTCAAATACTGGCGCTTTAGTGGCCAGCTCTGGAATTTCCTGTCTAGCGCAAGGGCTGCTCAATTCCTCACGCATCAATTAATAACCATAAAACCAAGAACGAGCGACCTTAGTAACCAAATCTTATAAATAGAACTTCTCAGACCCCCTACAGTTACCCGTGCTGGCAGTAAACGCGAGAGCGGTTCTGCGCATGATTCGCTGCCGGGTTTTGCCGGAGCGGTTAGCACCACACCGGGCACTTTAAAGAGCCACTGGCTTTTGCTTGAAAGTCGCCCCATTAACAAAAAGGGTATCTGGCCATGTTCAAACAGCCTAAGTACCGTCAGGCAGGTCTCATCGTCTTTGCGATTACCGTGGTGCTGATTCTGCCCAATCTCACGCGCCTGGTTAATTAACCGGGCTTGGCAATTCCCGCCTGACATTCGGCCGTTAAGCGCAATATGCTAGGGTGATTCTCACCGTTCAGTTGAGAGACGCCATGCGTATTCTTTGTGCTTTTGCCCTCATGTTTTTCAGCCTGATGACTCAGGCCAGCGATACTCAGCTAAACGCCGCACTTGAGGCGCTCCAAGCCCCGCAAACAGTCCTGATAGATGTGCGCACCCAGCCTGAATTCGCGGCGGGCTCAATTGCCGGCGCCACACGCATCGGCCACGAGCAGATTGCCCGGCAAATAGGCCAACTGAGCCCGGACAAAGACACCCCAATTGTTCTCTATTGCCGCAGCGGCGCACGTTCGGGCATTGCGCAAACCACCCTGCAAGCCATGGGCTATCGCAATGTGATCAATGCCGGCGGTTATGAAGCGCTGGCCAAGGCGCTGGAGTCACAGCCATGACGCGCCTGCTCGGGATATTCCTCGCCGCTTTGCTGTTCAGCACCACCAGCCACAGCGCGCAGCTCAGTGTGCAAACCAATATCGGCACCCAGCACTGGTCGAGTGAACAATTGCTTGCCCATCCGCAGGTGCAAACTGTCAGCATCCCGGCCGATGTCAGCTACAAGAAACCCATGCAATACCGCGCTGTGCCGCTCAAGGCACTGCTGGGTGAACTGCAACCGCACGATCATCTACAGGCGATCGCACTCGACGGCTTTGCAGCCGAATTACCCCTGCCGGTTATCCTTGATAACACAGCAGCACAAGCCTGGCTGGCGGTGGAAGACCCTAAAGATCCGTGGCCTGCACTGGCTGCGGGCAAACACAGCGCCGGGCCGTTTTATCTGGTCTGGCTGAACCCCGAAGCCAGCGGCATTGGCGCGGAACAGTGGCCGTTTCAAATCGCGACCTTGCGCCAGCAAACCTCTGTAGCGCAGCGTTACCCTGCGCTGGTACCGGGTGAGGATGCGAGCGCAGAGGTTGAACGTGGATTCGTCCAGTTTCAGAAAAACTGTCTGGCCTGCCACCGCCTCAACGGCGCTGGCGATGCGCAGTTCGGGCCCGATCTGAACGTGCCGCACAACCCGACCGAGTATCTGGCCGGGGATTTTCTAAAGTCCTACATCCGTGATCCGCAGAGCCTGCGCCGCTGGCCACAAGGCAAGATGCCCGGATTCGACAGCCGCGCCATCAGCGATGAGCAACTCAATGACCTGATCGCCTATCTGGCGCACATGGTGCAGCACAAGGTTCAACTGCCCTAGCCACTACAAGCCATAGCAGTTGCTCGGCTCGGGCAACTCAGTGAGGGCTTTGCTCAGCTCCGCGCTCCAGCGCTGGCGGATCAGGTTGTAGTACTCATCATCTTCTTCAACCCGAAAGCCAGCCGGAATATTCAGGCTGTCACTGTGATACACCAACACATCCAGCGGCATGCCCACCGACAAGTTGCTGCGCAGAGTCGAGTCGAACGAGATCAGGGCGCAGCGCAGCGCATCTTGCAAGCTGCTGAAGCAGTCCAGCGAGCGATCCAGAATTGGCTTGCCGTATTTGCTCTCGCCAATCTGGAAGTAAGGCGTGTCTTCGGTGGCGGCAATGAAGTTGCCTTGGGGGTAGATATTGTAAAGCTCAGGCGCCCCACCCTGAATCTGCCCGCCAAGCAAGAACGAGCAGCTCATGTCCACGCCTTTGGCCAGCACGCCCTGCATATCACGCTCGAGCACTTCGCGCATGGTGTCACTCACCAGCGTGGTCGCAGCAAACAAGCTGCTCACGCTGTTCAGGTTGACCCAGTCCGTGTTGAGCCGCTGCTGCAACAAGCTGATGACCGCCTGCGAGGTGGCCAGATTGCCAGCCGACTGCAGGACAATCAGCCGCTCTCCTGCCACACCGAATACATGCAGCTTGCGAAAGGTCGCGATATGGTCGATACCGGCATTGGTGCGGGTGTCCGAGATGAACACCAGTCCGGCTGTGAGTTTGGCTGCCACGCAATAGGTCATGATTATTCCCTTAAAAAGACAAAACGCTCAGCCCAGACAAGCCGGGATGAGCGCGTGTTGAGGCTACAAAGTGGTTACTGTTCTTGCACCATGGGCGTCGATGCAACTTCGACCCGGGCGCGCATTTGCTCGATACCGCCACCGCGCCGCATGCCACGTACCGGACAGGCATCCAGATAGTCCAGCCCGACCGCCAACTTCAAGTGACGCGACGGTTTGTCCAGGCAGTTGGTAACGTCAAAACTGTACCAGGCATCATCCAGCCAGGCCTCGGCCCATGCATGGCTGGCCAGATGATCACTGCTGTCTGTGTACAGATAACCCGAGACATATCGCGCCGGAATTCCCAGCGCGCGTGCACAGGCAAGAAACGCATGTGCATGGTCCTGACAAACCCCTTGGCGGCCGGCGAAGGCTTGCGCCGCGCTGGTTTCAATCGCCGTAGTGCCCGGCACATATTCAATATGCGAATTGAGCGCGTGCATCAGGTCGATCAGTGCGCTGCGGTCTCGTCGGTCGTGACACTGCTTGAGGCTGAATTCGCGCAATGCATCATCCGCCTCGGTTAATTGGGTGAAGCGCAAGAATGGATACGCTGAAAGCGCTTCGTGTTCGGCTTCAAGGGTCTCGTTGATTTCAACCACGCCCTGCGCGCCGATTACGATCGACTCGTGAGGCTCGTCCATGGTCAGCACATGCAGAATATTGCCGTACGGATCGACCTGCGCACGCACCGGCCGCGGCAGATTCAACTGCCAGTTGAGCACTTGCTGGCGCTCACTGTCGTGCGGGGTCATGCGTAAATACTGGATGCTTGCCCGCACCTGATCTTCATAGTGATAGGTCGTGTCGTGGCTGATAGAAAGTCTCATGCAACCTCCAGATAGGACGCTTGAATGGTTTGGCCCAATTCGCGGACCACCTGGATAAAATCCGTCAGCCAGGTATGCAACCCTTCTTCAAGCACTTCATCAATGACGGTGTATTGCAGCCGCGCGAGCAATTCGGCGGCCAAACGTTGTGCGGGCCGGCCGTTGTCACCCGGCAAGCCACTGAGCATCAGATTCAACTCGTCTACACAGGCTCGTAATGAGCGCGGAAGTTCTGGGCGTAACAGCAATAACTCGGACACCCGTCTCGAGTTGGGTGAGCCCCGATAGATTTCGGCAAAGGCCTCGAACGATGACAACGCCCGAAGCAAAGCGGTCCATTGGTAATAGCTGCGGGCCGGTCGCCCGTCAATTTCGTCGATATCCTCGCCCAGCAATTCATAGCGCGCATCGAGCAAACGCAAGGTGTTGTCGGCGCGCTCGATAAAGGTGCCCAGACGAATGAACCGGTACGGCTCGCCCCGCATGATGGTGCCGAACGTAGCGCCACGGAACAGGTGCGAGCGCTGCTTGACCCACTCACAGAAGTGGCTGATACCGTAACGCCCAAGCCCCTGCTCGGAGATGCCGCGAATCTCCAGCCAGGTTGAGTTGATGTTCTCCCACATGTCCGCCGTGATGCGCCCACGCACTGCATGCGCGTTGGTACGGGCCGCTTGCAGGCAACAATAGATACTCGCCGGGTTCTGCGGATCGAGAGCGAAAAAGGTCAGCATGCGTTCGGCATGCATCTGCCCGTACTTTTCCAGGTACTCGTCCAGCGTGCCCGTAATCAGCAACGGCATGGCCAATTCATCGAGGCCATGTTTGCTGCCGTCTTGTGGCATCAGCGACAGTGAATAACTGACATCGAGCATCCGTGCGAGGTTTTCAGCACGTTCCAGATAACGCGACATCCAGTACAAATCCGAGGCAGTTCGACTCAACATAATCAGCCCATGCTCACAGTAATGTGCCAACGCGGAGGCCTGCAGCCAAAACGGTGCAGAACGTGGTGTGATCAATGCTTGGCATAAACCCTCCTTGTTGTCTTGTTGATAGCCCGCAATGCAGTCTGCGCATTGCCCTTGTTCTAGTCCTCGACGACCCAGGTATCCTTGGTGCCACCGCCTTGCGATGAGTTGACGACCAAAGAGCCTTCACGCAGCGCCACACGCGTCAAACCGCCCGGCACCAGCCGGGTTTCGCGGCCAGACAACACAAATGGGCGCAAGTCGATATGCCGCGGTGCAATGCCCTGCTCAACAAAGGTTGGACAGGTCGAAAGGCACAAGGTTGGCTGAGCGATGTAAGCATGTGGTTTGGCGATCAGGCGGGCGCGAAACGCCTCGATCTCTGCCTTACTGGCTGCGGGGCCCACCAACATGCCATAGCCACCCGAGCCTTGAGTTTCCTTGACTACCAGCTCACTCAGATTAGCCAGCACATGTGACAGATCTGCCGGTTTACGGCACTGCCAGGTCGGTACGTTCTTGAGAATCGGCTCTTCACTGAGATAGAAACGAATCATTTCATCGACGTAGGGATAGATCGACTTATCGTCCGCCACCCCGGTACCAATGGCGTTGGCCAGCACCACATTGCCCGAGCGATAGGTCGATAGCAGCCCGGGTACGCCGAGCATTGAATCCGGGTTGAAGGCCAGCGGATCGAGGAAGGCATCATCGAGGCGGCGGTAAATCACATCGACCTGCTTGGGACCCGCAGTGGTGCGCATGAACAGTTTGTCGTCACGCACATACAGGTCCGCGCCTTCGACCAACTCGACACCCATCTCACGCGCCAGAAACGCATGCTCGAAATAGGCACTGTTGAAGCGCCCCGGCGTGAGCACCACCACGGTCGGATTGTCGAGCGGTGATGAGGCGCGCAGCGTGTCGAGCAACAGGCTCGGGTAATGATCAATCGGTGCTACCCGCTGCGCCGCGAATAGTTCGGGAAACAAGCGCATCATCATTTTGCGGTCTTCGAGCATGTAGCTCACGCCGCTGGGCGTGCGCAGGTTGTCTTCGAGGACGTAATAACTGCCGTCGCCATCGCGCACCAGATCGACACCGGCAATGTGCGCATAGGTGTTGCGATGCAGATCGAGCCCCTGCATGGCCAACTGGTAACAGTCGTTCGCCAGCACCTGCTCGGCTGGAATCACACCGGCCTTGATGATTCTCTGATCGTGATAGAGATCGGTGAGGAACATGTTCAATGCCTGAACACGCTGGATACAGCCCCGTTCGACCACGGCCCATTCACTGGCTGGGATACTGCGCGGGATGATGTCGAATGGGATCAGCCGCTCGGTGCCCTGATCATCGCCGTAAAGCGTGAAGGTAATCCCAGCACGGTGGAATAACAGGTCGGCTTCACGGCGGCGCTGCGCCAGCAGATCTTGCGGGGTTTCGGCTAACCAGCGGGTGAAGTCACGATAATGTGAACGGCACTCACCATTGGCCATATACATTTCGTCATAAAAGCTGCGGGCCATGCTCTGCTCCTTGTCACCCGATTGATGTGGAGCATTGCAAGGCCTGAGCCAGTCTGATTAATTGTTATTAATCAATTAGTTATAGCCCACGAAAAACAGAGCCGCACCAAAACAGCCCACGTGAACTGCGCCCAGCAAAGCCAATGCTCCAAACCAAAGCACATTTTGCGCAGAAGGTTTGCATCAAGGTGTTACTTGTACGCGCCAGCCACTTTTGCAGCAACAAACCACTCGTTAGGTTCATGCAAGTTTCATAATTGGCGCCAACACCCGTCAGGAGCATAGCTGGGTGTTGCATCACAACTGACCGGCCTGATGTTTGCGAGCATTGCCCTCAGCGTTGTTGCCGACCGTTTTGATTCGGCAAATGGGCAGGCCCGGGCACGCACAAATCCGAGCCGTTGCCGTACAGATCAAGCCGCCATCATGGCCAGCCAATGCCGGTAAAAACCTTCGGCAGTGCGATTGAGATCACGCACGCGCTGTTGAAGATTGCTCAGCATCGTGTCCAGCGATTGCTGGCTCGGCTCGGATGGATCAAGCAAGTGCGACCAGTCACCCAGCCATTGGCGGACAAGCTCCTCGGTCATTTCGGGGTGACCTTGCAGCGCCAGAATCTTATCGCCCCAGGCAAATGCCTGATTCTCACACCACGGGTTTCGCAGCAGAGGCTGCGCGCCGTCGGGGAGCATGAAGGTGTCGCCATGCCATTGGAAAATATCAAACTGCTCTGGCAGATGACTCAACCACGGGCTCTGCGCCGCCGCGGGCGTACGCTCAAGGGTTTGCCAGCCGCTCTCGGTGTAGGGCATTTTGTGGATCTGCGCACCGAGCGCCTTGGCCAGCAACTGGCCGCCAAGACAATGGCCGATCATGGGAATGTCGCGCCGGATAAAGTGCTGCAACGCAGCGACTTCGGTTTGCAGCCACGGCAAGGGATCATTAACGCTCATGGGCCCGCCCATGATGGCGACCGCCTTGGGCCGGTCGAGGTCAAGGCCGTCGAGCTCACCCAGATCAACACGCAGCACGCTGAAATCCAGCTGCGCCTCATCCAGCACCCGGGCAAGGTGGCCAGGGTGGCAATAATCAATGTGGGTCAGAATTACTATATCGGTCATAACAGCCTCCTGCGCCAAGTTTGCGGCATGCAGGCGGTGCGGTCGAGCCTTGGGTGATACACCGGCTAGCCTGTAACCAGCCGGTGTGGTGACGCGGATGTCACTGAATCAAGGGTTTAGACGCTTGAGCTCCTGCGTCACACCCCAGCCTTCAAGTTTACCTCCCTGCGGAATTACCAGCGCTTCAAGGTCTTGTTCAAAGTCACCAATACCGTGGTATGTCGCAAACATCACCTTGCTTACTTGCAGGTGCCAGGCACCGTCTTCACGCACGGTAATCTGGGTGTTGCATGACTCTCCACGAAAGTTTTTAGCCACTGTGCGGGCCCGCTCCTCATCCGGGAAAATGGCGTAGAACTCGATTGGGTGAAAGGCCGAAAAATCAAAACCGCCCTCTTTCATCCGCTGCAGTACATTGCTGCTGACATCATCATGCATGGCTGTGCTCATGAAACGACCCCCTCAGGCGATGGACGAAATTAACGCTGTTCCAAAGCAACCGCACATCTAGCTGCGGTGTCGCGACACCCAAACAGGTGGCGCCCGAGAATCAAGCAAGGATCTACTTGATGTGTCATAAGCCAGGCTTGGAATCAAACCCGGACAACGCGCACGAATTCATGACAAACAATCCAGTGGCGTCTATTCCATCCTAGCGCCAACTTGTACAGCTTGCATAGCCTCCTGATAACAAGCAGCAAAACCCCGCTGTGCGGCGCTACAGCCGACTATCAATCACGCCCGAGCCAGCGCATGACAAGACGCGTGAGCCAGACAGGACTAATTTGCCCGGACCAATAAAGCAACTTGAACTGCAAGCTGACCGGCCGGTGCACCCGCGGTTGATGCGCCTGTTGCCAGCAGGCTTCGGCTATATCCTCTGCTGCCAGATTAACCCCGAGGCGTTTGAGGACAGGCGGTGAAAACGTCTGGCTGGTCACCATCGGCGTGTTAACGAATGGCGGCATCAGGTCGCCAACGCTGATCCCGTAGCGCTCCCACTCCAGATTCAGCGCTTCGGTAAGCCCGCGCACGGCAAACTTTGAGGCCGAGTAAGTGGCCATGTGCTGAACGCCATAGAGCCCTGAAGCTGAGCCCATATTAATCACCTGGGCATCGCTGGTTTGCTTCAGGTATGTAAACGCAGCGTGAGTCATGTTGATCACACCCTGCACGTTGACCTGCAACAACTGCGCATGCGCAGCCGGTTCGATTTCGGCGAAATAGCCAAAGCGTAAAATCCCCGCGCAGTTGAAAAGCAGGCGCAACTGGCCGTCGTGGGCCTCGGCAAAAAGCTTTACTGCATCTTGTACAGCTTCGAGGTCGGTTACATCCAATGGCTGATGCCAGGCGCCGTTAAGCTCGGCAGCTAACTGGCTCAAGGCCGCTTCGTTGACATCCAGCAGACCGACCTTCCAGCCGCGCTTGTGAAAGATTCGCGCCGTGGCTGCGCCAATGCCCGAGGCCGCCCCGGTGATCAGAATATTATTCATCAGCAACCTCGTGATTTCAGAAACGCATTGACCCGCTCAAGGGCAAAATCAGAGACCTCCAGCACGCCCGCGTAAACCTGAAACACATGCCAAAGCCCTGGATAACGTTCCAGCTCCACCTTCACACCTGCGCGTTCCGCCTGCTCTGCAAGGCGCACGCTGTCATTGAGCAGCGCCTCATCTTCGCCAACCTGAATCAGCATGGGTGCCAGGCCCTGGAGATCGGCATAAACCGGCGACAGCTCAGGGCTCTCGAGCGCCACTTCCATCGGGCAGTAGAGTTGCGCCGATTGCTGCAGCCACGCCGGATGCAACATCGGGTCACCGCCTTCTGGCGTGTGGTGCTGCAATCCCGTGTAGTCGGTCAGCGGCGAAAAGCACACCAGCGCCGCGGGCTGCTGCAACCCCAACTCGCGCAATCTCAGCGCCAGCACCAGGCTCAGGTTGCCACCGGCCGAATCACCGGCCACCACGATTTGCTCGGGGCCGTAGCCTTGAGCCAACAACGCCTGATACGCCGCCAGCGCATCATCGCGCGCGGCTGGAAACGGGTGTTCCGGCGCCATGCGATAGTCCAGCGCGCAAACCTCGATCTGGCCAAGACGTGCCAATGTCGTGCAGATGGAACGGTGGCTACGCGGGCTACCCACCAGGTAAGCGCCGCCATGCAGATAGAGCATCACACTGCCGTTCGGCACCGAAGGTCGATACCACTCGCAAGGACGGCCGGCAATGTTACGCAACGTGCGCGTGCCATCGAGCTTGGCCAGATTGACTGCGGTCAGCAGATTGATCGTGCCGCGCTGAATGGCGATGGGCACCGGCGGGCGCATAACGCTGCGAAAGCAAACTTTGAGAGCGAACCGCAAACAGCGACGCAGGGTCGGCTGAGTGACGGCCGGGGCTGAAAACTCAGCGTACGCATTCATAATCGGTCAGCTCCATCTTCCGTGTCAGTTGCCGGTAACTGAAGGTGTAACCCGGCCAGTTATTGGTGTGTTTGCCCGCAGCGCTGATGTACCAACTGGTACAGCCCTGATCCCACACCGTATGTTTGATCGCGCGCTGAACGCCGCTGTTATAGTTCGTCTCGACTGCTGGCTTGAGATTGACGTAACGCAACTGCTTTGACTGCAGCTGTTTGATTGCGCTGAGCACATAACGGTACTGGCTTTCGAGCATATAAATGATCGAGTTATGGCCCAGATTGGTGTTCGGCCCGTAGAGCATGAAGAAATTCGGGAACCCGCTGACACTGATGCCTTTGTACGCTTGCGCGCCCTCTTGCCACGCCTGATTGAGCGACACGCCATCGAGCCCGGTAATCTGCATGGGCGCGAGAAACTCAGAGGTCTTGAAACCTGTGCCGTAGATCAGCACATCGCAGGCATGTTCCTGGCCATCCTCAGTGACGATGCCGCGCTCACTGACGTGACTGATGGCCTGATTAACCAGCGTGACGTTGTTCTGCGCCAGCGCCGGGTAGTAGTCATTGCTGATCAGCACCCGCTTGCAGCCCATGGGGTAATCTGGCGTTAAAGCAGCGCGTTTGGCCGGATCGCTGATGGCCTTGTTGAGGTTCTGCACAAACCGGTAGCGCATGGGTTTCATCAAGCTCGGCATGCTGATAAACGCCAGACCACGCGCTTCGTGATGGATGTATTTGAGGCCACGGTCAATCTTCTGCAGCCAGGGCATCTGCTTGACCAGCTCCAATTCCCAGGCGCGGTACAGTCGGTCAGGTTTGCTGATCACATAAGCTGCCGAGCGCTGAAACAAGGTGAGGTGCTCAACCTGTGGCTGGATGCGCGGAACGAATTGAATCGCCGAAGCCCCCGTGCCAATCACCCCTACGCGCTTGCCGTGCAGATCCAGATCATGGCGCCAGCAGGCCGAGTGAAATGCCGGGCCCTTGAATGCCTCGATGCCGGCAAGCTTTGGGTACATGGGCCGGCTCAATTGCCCGCAGGCACTCACCAGCACCGTCGCACTCAGCTGCTCGCCATCCGCCAGGTTCACTCGCCACTCACCTGCGCTCGCGTCGAAGGCGGCGCTCACCACTTCGGCATTGAAGCGAATCGACTCAGTCAACTTGTACTTGGCTACGCAGTGCTGCAAATAACCGAGTATTTGCGCTTGTGGCGCGAACTTGCGTGACCAGTCGAGCTTGGGCTCGAACGAGAACGAGTAGAGATGCGAAGGCACATCACAGGCAGCGCCCGGATAAGAATTCTCACGCCAGGTGCCACCCACACCGCTGGCCTTTTCAAGCAAAATAAAATCGTCGATACCCGCCTGCTTGAGTTTGATGGCCAGACCAACGCCGCCAAACCCAGTGCCAATGATGAGTACGCGATGGGATTTATTATTCATTATTAACTCCCTGAAACACTCGCCAACAATAGCCCGATGCTACGCAAATGGCTGATTCAGGGTTATCGCACAGCTGACTTTAAAATTGTTATTTTCGGTCAAAGCATCGGCTAAATAGGCAAGAATGCCACCTCGTTATTAGCAACCGCATGTCGTGCCAGCCTGAAAACCGAAAACCTGTGCACTAGGCTTAAAGGTGCTGGGGACTCTTAGCTGGCATCTGCGTACAGGCACGCCAATGTGCCCTTTAGCAGCAGCCAGCCTCGATACAGCGAGGTAATTATCATGACAACCCTACAGTGCACTCACCGCGATCATCTGATTCAGGCAGAAGTGATGGAGCATCCGGGCATTCCAACGCCCTGGGCTGGCGGCTGTCGCATCACCCTGCCCAACGGCCAGGTCACCCGACGGCTGCCCTTGCCCATGCAGCAGGCATTTCTCGATGAGCTGGATAAAGCTCAACATGCCTCGATCGCCCACGGTAAATGGCTGGTCGACCAGCATCTGGATAACGGCCTGAGCCTGATGGATTCGGCGCCGCAGCACAGAAGCGCGGCCTGAACGGGCTACTCAGCGCCTGCAGGTTTAACAAGGCGCGGCAAACCAGGTAAGCATTGCTGCAGCGAACGCTGCGAGACGCGACGCGAGCTTTGTGCTGAGCAAAAGCCGGTCGGCGAGGTATTGGCAGGATTTTCACGCAATACCGGGTAGCCGCAGCTACCCGGTGTTTAGCGTTTACTGTTGCAGGTGATGCGCGTCCTTAACCCCGGTGGTGTTATCCAGCAGGCTCTTGGTTGCGGTCTGCAGGAAGGCTTCGAGGTCCTTCTTCAACAGCGGATCAATGTCGACGTGCAGACGCTCAGCGCTCGGGTTGGCACCCAGCTGATAATCATACAGGCGCGACTCGAATCCTTTCGGCTGAATCAGAATGCGCTCAGGCGTAACGATTGCCACGGTCTGCTCGCCACCGGATGGTTTGATCACACCAATGCCATGATCGCCCTCTGGCAAGTTGAGCAAGTCGCGGCCCCAGCACTGATGGCGCACTTCGCCGCCAAGGCGGCCCATGATGGTCGGCACGATGTCTATCTGGGTGCCCACCGAATGGTTGACCTTGCCGAACTTGTCCTGAATGCCTGGGGCAATCAACAGCAAGGGCACGTTGAAGCGGAACAGGTCCATCTCGGTCAGTTGCTCGTCGCTACCAAAACCGTGGTCACCGACAATCACGAACAGCGTGTCTTTGTAGTACTTCGATTTCCGCGCTTTTTCGAAGAACTGGCCCAACGCCCAGTCGGCATAGCGCATGGCAGTCAGGTGCTCGTCTACCGAGCCATGCCCGGTGACTGGCTCGACCGGCAGGTCTTTTGGCAATGCGTACGGCGTGTGGTTGGACAGGGTTTGCAGCAAGGCATAGAACGGCTTGTCCTTGCCGGCAAAGTTCTCTTCCAGCTCTTTGGCGCCGCGGTCGAACATGTCCTGATCGGATACGCCCCACGTTGGGTCCATGTACACCGGATCGACGAAATCTTCGCGGCCAACAAAGTTGGTCATGCCCTGATTACTGAAGAAGCCCGACTGGTTATCCCACTGGAAGTTACCGTTGTAGACGTACAGATTGTCGTAGCCACGGGCGCTCAACAACTGCGGCAAGCCGGAGAACTGGTGCGAGCCTTCCGGGGTACGCATCAAGTATTCAAATGCCGGCAGGTTCGGGAAACACGCCATGGTCGCAAACATGCCCTGATGAGTATGCGTGCCATTGGAGAAGAACCGGTCGAAGAGCAAACCTTCACTGGCCAGCTTGTCGAAGTTCGGGGTGATATCGCCCGGTGCGCCCAAGGCGCCGACAAAATGCCCGGCGAAGCTTTCCATCAGAATCACCACCACGTTACGTACCGGCAATGTACCGTCTGCAGGCGGGGTGAAATCGCGGCGGATCGCGGCTGTATCGGCATCGACAAGTTTGTCGTGCGGGGTCAGCAGCATTTTGCGTACCGCTTCCAACGCTTCGGCATCGGACATGGTCGACTTCCAGGCGTTATCGCGGTGCGACGACATGCTCGCCGAAGCGGCGGATGCCAGCGTCAGCGTACCGTTAAGGCCCAACTGATTGGCGAACATCGAATCGGTGGTGTAAGCATCACCCCAGCGCAGCGGCGGGCCCTGGCGCAAATGACCGCGTGCGGCAATCACCGCAATCAGCAAACAAACAATAAACACCGAGGTGCGCCAGTACCAGGCCGGGCCATTGCTCGGGCTCGATTGCAGCACGGCCTTGGGCCGGCTGAGCAGATCCAGACCTTTGAACATTTTCGCCAGCAGCCAGGTCGCAATGGCCCAGCAGATCAGATAACGACCCACCGGATAGCCATTCCACAGCATGCTCAGAACGGTATGAACATCTTCTTCGAAGTACTGAAATACCAGGCTGTTGAGACGTTGGTGGAACTCGCGGTAGAAGTCCAGCTCGGTGATCCCGAGAAACAGGGTGATGCTCGCAAACGCAGTCAGCCAGGCCCGATGGAAGCCCCGTGCGGCCATGGCCCGAACACTCAGCAGCGACAGCAGCAAAGGCACCAGCGCATAAACCACCAGCCGCAGGTCGAAACGGAAACCGTTGTAAAACGCCTCGGCAAAGGTCGAGACCGTGTCGTTGCCGATCAGCTCGCGGTTATAGACCAACAGCGCAACACGCAATAACGCATACATCACCAGCAGCGCGACTGCACTTAACAGGGTGAACGTAAGATGACTCTTGATCGTGGGTGTGAAGCGCTTCGAAGGCGTTTTCTTATGGTCTTGCACACTGGCCATTGACTGATAATCCGTTAGTAAGGGCAATAGGGTGTCGGTCACTCAACCTGAACGCGTCAACAACGCCCCTTTCAGGGATGCTGTGGCATCTGGGTGAGCGGCGAAGCAATCGGAAATCTTAAAGCAACAAAACTCAACAAAGTGTGAAATCTGACATCAGACAACGACTTTTGAGAAGCCCGAATACAACTCAAGGGCCGTGCGGCCCTTGAGTTGTATTGCATCGATTCAGTCGTTGCTCGGCTTGTTGACAGCCTGCAGAACATACTGCGGCAGCGCAAAAGCGCCACTGTGAATCGCTGGGTTGTAATAGCGCGTTACAATTCCACTCCCTGCAAAGCGCGCGCACAGGGTTTCCTGCGACAGCTTGCGGTACTCGGCATCGGTACTGCCCCAAGCAAATGTCATGCTGCCACCGATGTAGGTCGGCACCGCAGCCATATAGAAATGCCAGTCGGCAAACAGGCCATGCATACGCGATGCAGTGGTTTGCACCTCGCTCAACTGCATGAACGGCGTACCGTTTTGGGTCACCAGAATACCGCCATCATTCAGGCAGCGACGGCAGGCCTGATAGAAGTTCTCGGAGAACAACACTTCGCCCGGGCCAATCGGATCGGTCGAATCGGAGATGATCACGTCGAACTTCTCGGTGGTGTTGGCCACGAAACGCATGCCGTCATCAATCACCAGATTCAGGCGTGGGTCCTCATACGCGCCACTTGAATGGTTCGGCAGGAACTCCTTGCACATATCGACCACAGTGCCATCGATCTCGACCATGGTGATGTGCTCAACCGTAGCGTGCTTGCACACTTCGCGCAGCATGCCGCCGTCACCGCCACCGATGATCAACACGCGCTTGGCTGAGCCATGAGCCAGAATCGGCACGTGGGTGAGCATTTCGTGATAGATGAACTCATCCGCTTCGGTGGTCTGGATTACGCCATCAAGCGCCATTACCCGGCCCATGCGTGCGTTCTCGAAAATCACCAGATGCTGGTGCTCGGTACGCACTTCGTGCAGCAACTTATCCATACGAAAGCGTTGACCGTAACCTTCGTAAAGCGTCTCTTGGTAATCGCTCATGACAGTGCTCCTATTAGCAATGAGTTGAACGCGGAATTCCCGCCTGTCCTGTAACCTCGATGCGCCCGCTTGTGGCAGACGCCTTAAAAATTTTGATGGCCATGAGGCTAACAAATTCAACCACGGCCAATCGATAAGGCTGCGCATTCTACGTGGCAGCGGGTTACAGGTCGAACCTTCTCAACAGCACGCCAGCACTCAATGGCAGCTAAATGCACAATGAATGCTTGAAAGTCATTTCAGCCCTGACAATTGCGCCGCGTGCGGGTAATGTCAGCGCATGGAAAACGATCAATTCACCGAGCTGGTTCTGCCCTATCAGGCGCCGTGGCAATGGCAGCAATTCCACAGCCATTTTGCCCTGCGCGCCCTCAAAGGCGTCGAATCCCTGCAAGCCAAACGTTACAGCCGCAGTTTCCATATCGACGGTACTGACGGCTGGTTTTCAGTGGCGCCATCTGCAGAAGCACCTGCACTGATTCTTCGGGTGAGTCCGGGGAGCGAAGCCTGTATACCAGCGCTGACCCAGCGCGTTCGCAAGATGTTCGACCTTGATGCAAACCCTGCACTGATCAACCAGCACTTGAGCGCCGACACCACGCTAGCGCCGCTATTGGCGCGCAATCCCGGATTGCGCCTGCCCACCGCATTTGATCCGTTCGAGCAGGCCGTGCGCGCCATCGTCGGTCAGCAGGTTACGGTGAAAGCGGCGGTGACCGTTACCGGTCGTCTGGTCGAGCGTTTAGGCAAGCCGTTATCCGGGCCATCAACGCCAGGCGTCGAGCGCTTGTTTCCGACGGCCGCAGCAATTGCTGCAGCAGACTTGCAGGGCATCGGCATGCCGGGCAAGCGCGTTGAAACCTTGCAGAACTTTGCCCGCGAGATTGCCAGTGGCAATCTGCAATTGAGCATGCAAATGGGTTATCAGGCGCTGGTCGAACGCCTTTGCGCCCTCCCCGGTATTGGCCCGTGGACTGCGGAATACATAGCGTTGCGCGCGTTTGGCGAACCGGATGCATTCCCGGACAGCGATCTCGGCCTGCTCAAAGCGCCGGTCTGGGGTAATGATGGCATCAAGGCCAAACAGCTCAAACTGCTGGCAGAGGCCTGGCGGCCGTGGCGTGCTTATGCCGCAGCGCATCTTTGGGAAAATTACTCAGGAGCATAAGTGGTGTTCTATCGATATCACAGCAGCCCAATCGGTCAACTGCTTATCGCGGGCGACGCAAGCGGGCTGCAACAACTGCTGATGGAAATTGACAGCAAGCCGTGGAAAATCGGCGAGAACTGGCAGCCTGCTGGCAAGCAACTCGACGCCGTGTGCCGGCAACTCGATGAGTACTTTGCCGGTCGCCGCAAACGTTTCGAGTTGACGCTGGCGCCGCGCGGCACCGAGTTCCAGCGCACGGTATGGCAAGCCCTGCAAGGTATCGGTTACGGCCAAACCAGCAGTTACGCCGAGCTGGCCACCGCGATTGGCCGGCCAAAAGCTGTGCGTGCTGTGGGCACTGCCAATGGCGCCAATCCGATTGCGCTGATTATTCCCTGCCATCGGGTGATCGGCCGCGATGGCAGCCTGACCGGTTATGCCGGCGGCCTGCAACGCAAAGCCCTGCTACTGCGCCTCGAAGGTGCGCAATTCCCCGAACAATCGCGGCTCTCGCTTTAAAGTTCGACGCACTGCATGTCGCTGGCAAATTCGACCGGGCCTTTATAGAACGCATTAATCGCCGCCAGCGTTTGCGCCTGCTGGTCGACCGTGCGGCTCATGAAATGCGAGAGCAGCACCTGTTTGACCTGCGCATCACGGCTTATTTCGCCAATCCGGCTCGGCAACATATGCAGGCGCACCACGACGCCCTTTGCGCCCTCGGGAATGGCGTTGTGTGCAACCAGCAGATCGCTGCCTTGGGCAAGGCGGATCAGGTTGTCACTGTGGCCGCCGTTATCACCGGAAAACGTCAGCGACTTGCCATCGATCTCGACACGATAAGCCAGCGATGGCACCGGCCCGTGCTCGGCATCAATCGCGGTTATTTTCACCTCGCCGGTGTCCAGCGTTTGTACTTGCGGGCTTGGTGTCAGATTATGCGCCTTGATCTGGTAACGGGCATTGCCGTTCACAAACCCCTGCAAGTAAGGGTAAACGCCCTGCTCACCAACAAAGCGTTGCACGAAGGTTTCGGTATCTGGGAAGAATTTGCTCGCCGTAGGCCCGTAAACTTGCAAATCGGTCTGCCGGTCAGTGAAGAACAGCGCCTTGATCAGCGGTGCAAAATCGGCGCTGTGATCACTGTGCAAGTGGGTCAGCAGCACAATAGGCACCTGGCTGATATCAACGCCGGCCAGGCCCATATTGTTTGCCGCCCCGTTACCGAGGTCGACCAGCACCTGCGCCACACCGTCTGCCCACACCACATACGCGCTGGAGGCGCGCTTGTCGTTCAACTCCGGTCCACCGGAACCCAGAACCTGCAGATAAACCCCGGTTTTCGGGCAGGTGGCAGTGGCTGACTTGGCTTCGCCGAGTTCGGCATGAGTATTTGCCGAACTGGCAATGCAAAACCCCAGCAGCGCGATTGTCCGTTTCAACATGAGTTATCTCCTTATGACTCAACCAGCGAACGCCGGCACGGTCTCAGAGATAACAGCTTGCTGACGTGAGGCAAAGGACCAATCAGAGATTGATCAGCGCAAAACTGGCCACGCACTCATGTCCTGCAAGCTCACCGCCTTTGCGTACCAGGCCGATAGTCTGCATACCGGCTTGCTGGGCTGCGTCGAGTTCTTCGACGACATCCGACAAAAACACAATCGCCTCCGCCGGCAATCCTATCGCTTCGGCAATGCGCTGATAGGAGCCCACTTCACGCTTGGGACCGGAGGTGGTATCAAAGTAGCCGCTGAACAGCGGGCTCAAATCGCCGGCTTCGGAGCAGCCAAAAATCAGCTTCTGCGCCTGAATCGAGCCGGACGAGTAAACGTACAGAGCATAACCCTGCTGCTTCCAGCGCTTCAGCGCCTCCACTGCATCCGGATAGACATGGCCCTTGAGTTGGCCATTGGCGTAGCCCTGCTGCCAGATCATGCCCTGCAATGCCTTGAGCGGCGTGGCCTTGCGGTCATCGGCGATCCACTGCAGGAGTATCTCGATAACCCGTATTGTGTCGGCCTCCGGCTCGGCGCTGTCTTCACGAACTGCATCGAGCAACTGCGCCACCTGGGGCTCGTGCGCATGCTCAAGCACAAAGGCCGGCAAGTGTTCGACCGCGTAGGGAAACAGCACATCGAAGACAAAACTGACGGCGCTGGTAGTGCCCTCGATATCGGTAAGAATGGCTTTAACAGGCATGATCAGAGCTCTCGAATAGGCAGCGGGCGCTTGAGTTAGTCATCAATACGCGGGAAACGGCTGGCAATGTCTTCGCCGGTAAACTCGGCAACCCAGCCCTCGGGATTATTGAACAGACGAATCGCCACAAAGTGCGGGCGCTCGCCCATATCGAACCAGTGACGTGTACCGGCAGGCACTGAGATCAGGTCATTTTTCTCGCACAATACGGCGTAGACGTGATCATCGATATGCAGGGTGAACAAGCCACGCCCCGCCACAAAAAAACGCACTTCGTCTTCTGCATGACGGTGCTCATCCAAAAACTTGGCACGCAGCTCAGCCTTCTGCGGGTGATCTTCGCTCAGGCTCACCACATCAACGGTGACATAGCCGCGCTCGCTCATCAGTTGGTCGATCTGGCTTTGGTAGGCGCTGATGACCTCTTCAGAGCTGGCGCCCGGCTTGATCGGCGCACTGGCCTGCCAGCGTTCGAAGCGCACGCCCACTTCGGCCAGCGTGCTGCTGATGTCTTCGGCGTGGGTCAGAACCTTGTGTGGCAACTCGGGTGATGACTCATGAAATACGCTCAGGGTGCTCATGGCGATTCCTCAGAAAATAACTAAAAAACGGTAAACGGAGTCAAATCTTGTGCAGCGCGCGCACTTTAAGTTCGCACTCGAAGAGGAACTCAAAGGCTTCAATCTGGCGCAAGGCATCGCTCATCTGCGCGCCCCAGGTATACAGCCCATGACCACGGATCAGATAACCGACGCAGTCCGGGTGCTCATCCAGCCAGACCTGCACCTTGCGGGCTAAGCGCGCGATGTCCTGATCATTGTCGAAGATTGGCACTTCAACCTGACATTCATGGGTGGTGATACCGCTAAAGGCTTTCTGCAACTCGTAATCGGCGAATACCAGCGAATCACTCAGGGTCAAACGCGAGAGCACCGTCGCATTCACCGAATGGGTGTGCAACACGGCGCCAATCGCTTCACTCCAACTGTACAGCTGCGTGTGCAACAGCGTTTCGGCAGAGGGCTTTTTACCGGGCTCAAGGCTGTTGCCGAGCAGGTCGGTGGCCAGCACATCGTCAACGTCCAACTGGCCCTTGTGCTTGCCAGAAACCGTTAGCAACGCCGAGTCGGTGCTCAGGCGCGCCGAGTAATTACTGCTGGTGGCAGGGGACCAACCGCGTGCGTAAAGGAACTGCCCCGCTTCGATGATCTGCTGCGCAAGTGTTTCGCGAGTCTGGCTCATGGCCGCTCCTCTTTAAGGCAAGTAGCGATGACTGCCGCGCCGGCTAGAACCGCGACGCTGGCAAGCGTGAATGTCCAGGACGAGCCCAAGGTACTCCAACTGTAACCCGAATACAGGGCACCCAGTGCACCGCCCACTCCGGCTAACGCAGCGTAAAGGGCCTGGCCCTGCCCTTGCTGGCGGTCACCGAAGCTGCGTTGCACGAAATGAATCGAGGCGGCATGGAAGCTGCCAAAGGTGGCGGCGTGCATTAGCTGAGCAATGATCAGAACCACCACGTGATCGGCAAGATTGCCCAGCAAGACCCAACGCACGGCGGTTATCAGAAAACTGGCCAACAACACCCGGCGCAGTGAAAAACGCGCCAGCAACTGCGCCATGAACATGAACAGAACGATTTCGGCGAGCACGCCCAGCGCCCAGAAACCACCAATTGCGCCACGCGCATAACCGAGCGCTTCGAGGTGCACGCTGAGAAAGGTGTAGTAAGGGCCATTGCTCAATTGCATCAGGCTCACACTGAGGTAGAAGCCTAATATTTGCGGACGTTTAAGTTGCTCGATGAACCGGCCCTGACCCGCAAATTCGGGCCGATGACGGGGCTGCGCATCCGGCACCCAGAAGCTGCTGATGCAGATCGCCGCCATGATCAGCACGATTGCCAGCGGATAGGCCGCCAAACTCAAATGCTCGAACAATTGCCCGAGGCCGACGACCGCGACGATAAAACCGATGCTGCCCCAGAGGCGGATCTGGCTGTATTTGGCAGCCTGTTCGCGCAAATGCGCCAGGGTGATGACCTCGAACTGCGGCAACACTGCATGCCAGAAAAACGCATGCAGGGCCATCACCAGCGCCAGCCATGCATAACTTTTACTGATGAAGATGCCGGCAAAACTGATCAGTGTGCACACCGCGCCAAAGCGCACGATCGCCAGCCTGCGGCCGGTGTAATCGCCCAGCCAGCCCCACACGTTCGGGGCCACACAACGCATCAGCATGGTAATGGCGATCAGCTCGCCAATACGCGCAGGAGAGAATTCAAGGTAATCGAAGTACAGCGCCAGAAATGGCGCCGTGGCGCCCAGCAGGGCGAAATAGCAGAAGTAGAAACCTGAAAGCCGCCAATACGGCAATGCGCCGGGCATCGCTAACGGCTCAAAATTGGCTGATAACTTGGCGGGCCGCCAACAGGTCGGCCCGAACAAGTCCGGCTGAACCGCAGGTGATCACAATTGCCCGATTACCGGCGTGTTCACGCGCACATCCGCGTTCTGGCCGCGATGGCGTAACAGATGATCCATCAGCACGATGGCCATCATCGCCTCGGCAATCGGGGTCGCGCGAATACCGACGCAAGGGTCGTGTCGGCCTTTGGTGATCACATCGACCGGCTGGCCGTTGATGTCAATCGACTGGCCCGGCGTGGTGATGCTCGAAGTAGGCTTGAGCGCCAGATGCGCAACAATCGGCTGGCCGGATGAAATACCGCCCAGAATGCCGCCGGCGTTGTTGCTGAGGAAGCCTTGCGGTGTGAGTTCGTCGCGGTGCTCGGTGCCGCGCTGGGCAACACTGGCGAATCCGGCGCCAATCTCGACACCTTTAACCGCGTTGATACTCATCAGCGCATGGGCCAGTTCGGCATCGAGGCGATCGAAAATCGGCTCGCCCAAACCGGGCATAACCCCTTCGGCAACAACGGTGATCTTCGCGCCCACGGAATCCTGATCGCGGCGCAGTTGATCCATGTACGCCTCAAGCTCAGGCACTTTATCGGGATCGGCACTGAAGAATGCGTTGTTGTCGACGTGCTCCCAACTCTTGAATGGAATCTCGATGGGGCCAAGCTGGCTCATGTAGCCGCGAATGACGATGCCCTGAGTGGCCAGATACTTCTTGGCAATGGCACCGGCGGCCACGCGCATGGCGGTTTCCCGCGCCGAGCTGCGGCCACCGCCACGGTAATCGCGAATGCCGTATTTGTGGTGATAGGTGTAGTCGGCGTGGGCCGGACGGAAAGTGTCCTTGATCGCCGAGTAGTCCTTGGACTTCTGGTCAGTGTTGCGAATCAGCAAGCCGATCGAGCAACCCGTGGTACGCCCCTCGAACACCCCGGACAGAATCTCTACCACATCGTCTTCCTGACGCTGCGTTGTGTGGCGGCTGGTGCCCGGCTTGCGCCGGTCCAGATCCCGCTGCATGTCTTCGAGTGAAAGCTCAAGCCCAGGCGGGCAACCGTCAACAATCGCCACCAACGCCGGGCCATGGCTTTCGCCCGCGGTGGTAACGGAGAACAACTTGCCGTAAGTATTGCCTGACATGTGCTAAACACTCCACGTGAATCAATTCAGGGGCCATTCCTGTAGTCTGCGCGGGCTATGAAGCCCCAGTTTGCACAGCCATGCGATAACAGCCAAAAATGCAGGCCGCGAGTATACCCGTGCAGCACGCGCAGTTCACCCTTGGCCACACAAGTGCCGCACAAGCTCCACGGGCGCATTCGCGCCCAGGAGTATTTGTTGCCTGCATAGAACCTTCCGCCGCTGCGACTATCCAATCATCACCCGATGCCAATGTGCCTATATATGTTGCGAGTTCTTCTCTTGACCCTCACCCTGTTCGCCCCACTCGCCCAGGCGGCGCAAGCTGTATTGCAGCGCCCTGTGAACTTGCAGACCAGCCAGGGCACACTCTTTGGCACGCTCGAACTGCCCAAGACCGACGCGCAAATGCCCGTGGTGTTGCTCATTGCAGGCTCCGGCCCAACCGACCGTAACGGCAATAATCCGGGTGGCGGCCACAACGACACGCTGCGTCGGCTGGCCAAGCAATTGGCGCAGCGCGGTATCGCCACCTTGCGCTACGACAAGCGCGGTGTTGCTGCCAGCCGCCCCGCGACGCCCAATGAGCGTGATCTCAGCGTCGAGCAGTATGTGGCCGACGCGCAAGGTTGGCTGAAAATGCTGCGAGGCGACGCGCGCTTCAACAAAGTTTTCGTCGCGGGCCACAGCGAGGGCGCGTTGATCGCCAGCCTGAGCGCCGATAAGTTCAAGGTTGACGGTATTGTCTCGATTGCCGGCAGTTCAAGGCCGATTGATCAGGTCCTGCGCGAACAGCTCAGCTATCGTCTGCCACCTGCCCTGCTGGGCAAAAGCTCGACCATTCTCGACTCGTTGATTGCCGGTAAACCGACACTGGATGTGCCGCAAGAACTTGAGGTGTTGTTCAGGCCCACGGTACAGCCGTATCTGATCAGCCTGTTCCGTCAGGATCCGGCCAAGGCCTTCAGCCAGGCCAACGCACCGGCGCTGATTATTCAGGGTGATCATGACATTCAGGTCGATGTCGCCGACGCACTGCGCCTCAAAGAAGCACGCCCCGACGCGCAACTGGTCGTAATCAAGGGCATGAACCATGTGCTGCGCATTGTCCCGCTGGACATGAAGGCGCAGCTGGCCTCTTACGACAATCCGAAACTGCCGCTGGCGCGTGAATTGATCGACGCGCTGAGCCAGTTCATTGAACACACCGAACAGTAGCCATTTAAGAATGTTTAACAGCGGCCGATAGCGTAAATGCCTCCACCGGTATAGCGCACAGGATCGCCTATCATGCTCGACAGCCCAGTTGAAGAACCGACCGCCCCTGAGGCGCCTGCCGTCGAGCAGCCACATCCGTGGGCCAATATCGCTCCCAGCCAGTTTCGCCTGCTGCGCCTGAGCGCGCTCAACGCGGACAGCCACACGGGCGCGCGACCGCTGAGATTTGTCCAATACGGCCGGGCCGAGCGCCACGGCAATGGCCAGAGCCTGCTGCGTTTGAGCGTACAGGTGCCGGAACTGGCGCAACGCAAAGCGCAGAACTGCCTGGAAGTGTGGATCGATCATCGCAACAAAGAAGTGCGTTTTGGCCCGGACACTGGTTTGCGCATAGAGCCGCAAAACCGTGGTTTGGGGCGCTTCCTGCTGGCTCAGGGCATTGCCTGGGCGCAGCAACATTGCGCTCATTATATGATTGAAGGTGGCGCACTCTCAGTCAAACAGTCGCCTACACCGGCGGCCCGGCAACTGCGCGACCATATGTTGCAAACGCTCGGTTTCACCCTTGAGTACAGCGATGCGCAGCAACTCAAGGCTCAATACAGCGCCCCACGTGTGGGCAGCCTGAACAGCGACTGGAATGCCCAGAAAGTGCAAATCATTGAAGTCATTGAGGCCGCCCAAATGCTCGAACAAGCCGACCGCAGTCTGCTCGAACAGGCTATAAAACTGCGCAAGGTCGAAGAGCGCATGGAGCAGTTCAAGCGTGAAGACTCAGGTCTGCGCTTCACCATCGCCTGCCTGGTTACTTTCAGTTTGTTTCAGGCAGGCTTGTTGATCTGGATCGCCACCCATTGAAGGGCTGCCGTTAACCGTTAGCGCGCTCACGGAATAACGCCTGATGCTCGCGGCATTGCTCTGCCGCCAACAAGAACACGCCATGCCCACCGTTGCTGAAATCCAGCCAGGTAAAGTCCACCTCTGGGTATAGCGCCTGCACGTGGACCTGGCTATTGCCCACTTCAACGACCAGTGTGCCCTGCTCGGTCAGGTGATCGGCGGCCTCGGCTAGCATTCTGCGCACCAAATCCAAGCCGTCATTGCCACAGGCAAGGCCAAGTTCCGGTTCGTGATGGTATTCGGCTGGCATATCAGCGAAATCTTCCGCATCGACATAAGGCGGGTTTGACACAATCAGGTCGAAACGCTGGCCGGGCAAGCCCTCGAAACCATCGCCCTGAACGGTATACACGCGCTCTTCAATGCCGTGGCGCTCGATGTTCTGGTTGGCGACTTCCAATGCGTCATAAGACAGGTCGGCAAGCACCACCTCGGCTTCCATGAACTCGTAGGCACAGGCGATACCAATACAGCCCGAGCCGGTGCACAGGTCAAGAATGCGCATTGGCTCTTTGGCCAGCCAAGGCCGGAAGCGTTTATCAATCAACTCGGCAATCGGTGAGCGCGGCACCAGCACCCGCTCATCCACCAGAAACGGCAGGCCGCAAAACCAGGCTTCGCCCAACAGGTAGGCGGTGGGCACTCGTTCTTCGATGCGCTTTTTCAACAACGCCTGCAAATGCGTGTGTTCGTCATCTTCAAGGCGGCAATCGAGGTAGCTATCGGCAATTTCCCAAGGCAGATGCAATGCGCCGAGGACCAGCTGGCGCGCCTCATCCCAGGCGTTGTCTGTGCCGTGGCCAAAAAACAGTTCTTCACTCTGAAAGCGGCTAACAGCCCAGCGAATGTAGTCACGCAAAGTGCGCAAGCGGGTGGTTGCTGCAAACATATCGGCACTCTCAAGAACGGCGAAAAGAGCCACTAGTTTACAGAACATTAAATCTACCGGCAGGCCCCTGCACACCAAGGCGCAAACGGACTGCTCAGTCAGGGCGCTTATTTGCCCATTTAAGCCGCTAAAGCAGCGGTGCTGGCCTGCCAATCCCCCAATGGCACCGTTATAATTCGCAACGAATTTTTAACCCTTCCTACCCACTTAACGACTTGAGAAATCTCACAAAATGGTCATAGACCCCTTTTCGCTCACGGGCTTGCTCGTGCTGGCGATATTCCTTATTGGCATGACGCTAATCGTTTTTGAAGCACAGTTGGAGATGGATAAGTTCAAGCCCGCCATGTTCATGATGTCTGGCCTGATCGTAATTGGCGCTCATTACGCCCTCACCGACCCCAACGGCTTCCAGTATTTCCTCCACGCCCAAAGCGAAACCAAAGGCGAACTGTTCGGCCTGATCGCCTTCATGGCGTTCATGTGGATGGTGGTCGAACTGCTCAATGAACGTAACGTGTTCACTGCGCTTAACGGCTACCTGATGGGTAAAGGTTTGGGCGCCAGAGGCATGTTCTGGGCGACGGGGGCGCTGTCCGCTCTGCTTTCACCGTTCCTCAACAACATCACCACGGCGATGATTTTCGGTAAAACCGTAAAGAATATTTCGGTCAACCAGCGCTACACCCACATTGCCCTGTGCAACATCGTGATTGCCTCAAACTCAGGCGTCTGGTTCCTGGGGACCTCGACCAGCCTGATGGTGGTGCTTGCGGGAAAAATCAGCATTGCCGGCCTGCTCCTGTTGATCCCGTCCGCACTCATTGGCTGGCTGATCTTTGCCGCCGCCCTGCACTTTTTCTACCTGCGTAAACTCAGTGACGAGCAACTGATTCATATTGCCGACCAGTCGGAAACGGCGCTCAAGCCGGGCGGCGCGGGCCTGGCAGTGGTTGGCTTTTTCGCGGTTGTCGGCGCGGTGCTGTGCAACGTATTCCTGCGTGTAAGCATCGAATTCGCCATCGGTATTGGCCTGGGCATGGTCGCGATCTACGCGTGGTGGTTGATACGCAAGGGCATTGAAATGCCCTGGCAGGATCAACTGCAGAAGGTCGAGTGGAACGCCCTGCTGTTCTTCATCGGCATTATCACGGCTGTTTCATGCCTCAACCATGTTGGCTGGCTGTCGTATATCTCGCGCTTGTTCGAGATCATGCACCCCACCAGCGTCAACATGATTCTGGGCGTCGCCTCTGGCGTGATGGACAACGTACCGGTCGAAGCCGCTGCATTGATGTCCAACCCGCAACTTGGCCTCGACCAGTGGGCACTGAATGCGCTGATGGTGGGCATTGGCGGTTCGCTTACCGTGGTGGGCTCTGCTGCCGGGGTTATGGCCATGTCGCTCGATAAGACTTATAGCTTCGGCGTGCACATGAAGTTTTTGCCGGTGATCCTGCTGAACTTCTTCGGCTCTCTGGGCATCTGGTATATACAGTTCCAGGTGTTCGGGCTGTACTAACCGCACTGTGCGGTTATGCGCTCAGGTTGAACACCTGTTCGCATAACCGCTGAAGGCATTTCGCTACTAACCCTACCCAGCGCGGCAATTATCCGTAAGAATACAAGGGATAGAGCGCGTCCCGGCTCAAAGACCCAACGAGCCCTGAATACCCGGCGCAATAAAAATCGCCCGCTGAATTTAACCTGCCGAAACCTTTAAATGGTTCACAGTCGTTATATTCAAGCGGAGAATGATCACTGTCGTATGCGCAGCAAGGACCCTTCAATGTCATATCCACAAACGTTGCTTCAACTCACCGGGCGTAGTTTTGCTCCGGCCACGATGCGCAATGCCACATTGCTGATTATTGACGCCCAGGAAGAATACCGCAGCGGCGTTCTGCAACTGCCTAACGTAGAATCGGCCCTGAGCGAAATCGCCAATCTGCTGGCCGCGGCCCGCGCTGCCGGCATTCCTGTGGTCCATGTCAAACACCTGGGAATCCCCGGCGGCGTGCTCGATCCACGCGGTCCGCGTGGTGAACACATCCCTGAAGCAGCACCGATTGCCGGTGAAACCGTCGTCGAGAAGCGCCTACCTAACGCGTTCTCGGGCACCGACCTGCACGAGCGTTTGCAAGCACTCGGCCGACTCGACCTGATTGTTTGCGGGTTCATGACCCATTCGAGCATCAGCACCACGGTGCGCGCCACCAAAGATTACGGCTACCGTTGCACCATCGTCGATGCGGCTTGCGCAACCCGCGACTTGCCGACACCAGACGGTAAAGTGATGAGCGCTGCTGACATCCACAATGCTGAAATTGTCACCCTTGCTGACAACTTTGCCGCGATCGTCCCCAACGCCAGCGCGCTGATCTGATCCGGCTTGCGGTTCACACTGAGCTATCAGTGTGAACCACTGTCGAGACTGCCGGTCTCACACTCGATAACCCAAGAGGAAATCGGGATGAAACTATCCAATGGTTTTGATGCACGCCGATTGCGTCCGCGTGAGCCGCGCAGTTGGCGCCTGCGCGCAGCCTTTGCCTTAGGCGCGTTACTAGCGGCATTCGGCATCCTGCTGGCGATGGCCGGCGCAGCGACCCTACTCGGCCAGCCAGCCGCACTCGGCCCACTCAACGACTCAGTCGGGGCTTCGGTGACAATGCTGGTTATCGGTCTTATTCTGCTCTGGTCCGGTATTGGGGTCTGGCGTATGTGTCGTCGGCGTCTGCGTCGCCCGAGCGACCTCAGCATGCCTTCGCACCTGATGAAAAAGCGCGATTAACGCGGCTCTGCAACAAACATCCGGCATCCTTCGGTACACTATCGGCCTTGGAGGAGGCCCCGATGCAAGACGACGATTTTTCCCTGTTCAAAGCCGAACTGCGCGGCGTTAAACCCTTAACGCAAGATCGTGCCGATACCGGCAAATCGCGCCCGGATGTCAAACGCCTGGCCACTTTGCGCCAAGCGGCGGCAACGCGGGTTGAGTCGATCAAGGTCGACGGCCTTTCCGACCAGTTTGTAATAGACGTTGGCGCTGAAGACCCGCTGCACTGGGCGGCCAATGGCGTGCAGGAAGGCCAGATGCGCAAGCTCAAGCTGGGCCAGATTGCCTTCGACGGCAGCCTCGATCTGCACGGCATGAGTGTCGAGAAAGCCCGCGACACCCTGTGGGAATTTCTGGCCGAGGCCAACAAGTTCGAAGTCCGCTGTGTACGCGTCACCCACGGCAAGGCTGCACGCAAAGACGGTCGCAAACCCCTGATCAAGAGCCATGTAAACACCTGGCTGCGCCAGCATCCGCAGGTGCTTGGATTCACCTCTTGCCTGCCCAAACACGGCGGCACTGGCGCGGTTTATGTGATGCTCAAACGCACCATGATGGACGGCCGCGACGAGTAATTTGGGGCACCATTGCCTGCGCGCATTCACCCCGAATGCGCGCACCTATTGATACAACACTTGCCAGTTTCGGGTCAGCGCCCTAACCTGCCCGTCTGTGCCTATCCGCTAATTCACAGGAAGCTCCATGTCCCTGGAACAAAACTACACCGAGATTCTTGGCCAATTGGGCGAAGATGCCTCTCGCGAAGGCTTGCTTGACACCCCCAAGCGCGCCGCAAAAGCCATGCAGTATCTCTGCCGTGGCTATCAGCAAACGCTCGAAGAAGTCACCAACGGCGCACTGTTCAGCTCAGACAACAGTGAAATGGTCCTGGTAAAGAACATTGAGCTGTACTCGCTCTGCGAGCATCACCTGCTGCCATTTATTGGCAAGGCTCACGTCGCCTATATTCCAAGCGGCAAGGTTCTGGGCCTGTCGAAAGTGGCGCGGATTGTCGATATGTTCGCACGCCGCCTGCAAATTCAGGAAAACCTCAGCCGCCAGATTGCCGATGCTGTTCAGCAAGTAACCGGCGCAATGGGCGTTGCAGTGGTGATTGAAGCGCAGCACATGTGCATGATGATGCGTGGCGTTGAGAAGCAGAACTCTTCGATGGTGACTTCGGTCATGCTTGGCGAGTTTCGCAACAATGCCGCCACGCGCAGCGAGTTTCTCAGCCTGATCAACAACTGATCCGCTAAAACCTGCCAAACAGGTTAGCGTCAGCCAATAAAAAACCCATGCATGCATGGGTTTTTTATTGCTGTATTCAGCAAGGCGGCAGATGGAGCAGACGCTTAAAAGTCGTCTTCGACATCGCCATCCTTCATCTTGAACTCACGGGTCTGCAGATACGCATTGCGCACGAACGTATAGCGATCACCGCTTATCAGGCGTTCAGCAGAGAGCAGCTCGGCACGAACATCCACCAGGTTGACCGCGTAGGTCACGTTACGGGTTGGCACATGGTCGATGAACAGGCCGGTTGCCAGCAAACCGTCTGGCAATTTGCCTAAGCTGTCGCGCACGGTGCTTGGGCCCAGCAGCGGCAACACGACATACGGTCCGTTAGGCACCCCCCAGACACCCAGAGTCTGGCCGAAGTCTTCATCATTAGCCTGCAAACCCATGGCGGTTGCCACGTCGAACACGCCAACAACACCCAGCGTGGTGTTTAGGATGAAGCGCGTCGTATCTACGCCGGCGTCGCGCACCTTGCCTTGCAGCACGTTGTTGAAGAAGTTACGGGTATCACTCACGTTATTGAAGAAGTTGTGCACGCCTGTGCGGATGAAACTCGGCGTGACAGCCTTATAGCCTTTGGCAATGGGCTTGAGGGTATAAGCATCGAGCGTGTCGTTGATGTCGAACATCACACGGTTATAGCCAATCCACGGATCATCCTCAGTGGCGTGAGCCAGAACAGGCAGCACCGAGATACTGCAGCAAGCAGCCCATTTCAAAAGGCGCTTGTATACTGGCGCTCCAGACTCGTGCATCACCATCTCTCCTCAAATTACGGCTGGCCAGCAAAACCGCATAGCCCGTTGAGGGCTGCCTGAATTGCGCAGCCCTGCAAAAAATAGGCGCTCAGTATAATGCCTGTCGCCCCTAAAGTGGCAGCTTGACAGCATAGCGCAACAAACCCAAATAACGGCTGAGGGCGATTTTAGCTGTAGACCTCAAACACCCGCCGCCGTTACACAAGGTTGCAGCGTTTACTGCCAATTTGCGTGCAACGCTGGACTCAAGCCTCGCTCAACAATCCCAGACTCTTGCCCTTCAACACGGCTTGAGTACGGCTGCGAACACTCAGCTTGGTAAACAGATTATGCAGGTGCCATTTGATTGTCGCCTCCGACAGGTGCACAGCCTGAGCAATATCCCGGTTCGAAAGCCCCGCCGCGACAAAACGCAGGATCTCCCGTTCACGGCGGCTGACGTCCTGATTATCTTCGGCGCTGTCAGGGTCGAGTTTGAGCACCTTGCATTGCTCGCGCCACTGTTCGGCAACCGACAGCCAGCGTTCCTTACGGCCAGGATCAGCCGCCAACCAGGCATCCATCAACGGATAGAGCCAATTGGCGTCATCGAGGAACATGCGCCGATAACCACAATCCCAGGCTTTTTCGAGGCTCACGCCGAACAACTCAAAGGCTTTTTCGGTGTGGCCTTTACGCCAATGGGCAACCGCCAATAGCAAGGATATATGCAGCCGCCGCTCGCGCTGATGCTCAGCCAGATGCTTGCCGAGGCAAGTTTCAAGTACTGCCTGAGCTTTATCCGCCCGGCGCTCGGCCAAGGCCAGACGGGCTTCAGTGAGCACGCGAGCGGTTTGCGCCTCACTGAACCGACCGTCCGGTATGCCTGCCATGTGCCGTTGCAGTTGCAAGGACGTGCGCTCGGCCTCATTGGGGCGGCGTAACCATAACAGGAACTGCACCCGGCAACTCATGCCCAGGGCAAATACCCGCTCATAACCTGGCGCATGCAGACCATCCAGCCAATCATCAAGCACAGCCAGGCCTTTATCAGTGTCACCGGCATAGAAGTAGGCCCGCGCCATCACCAGCTTGCCCCGGCTTATCAGCTCAACCGGCGTTGCAACATCGCGCCAGGTGATCGCATCGGGCAGTTTGTCGATGATCTGCGCGTGCTCATTACGCTCATAAAGCAGATCGGCACTGACAAGCGTCAGCGGCTCCACCACGCGGCTGTCCATCCCGTAAACCTTCTTGACCCGGGCGCGGGTTTCGTCCGCAACCTGACTGCCATGCAGGAGATCGCCGGCCTCTTTACACACCAGCGCCTCGATCAGTGAGGTAACCACAAGCAAGTAGGTATTTGCGCTTTGGCTCAGATACTGGCGTGCGCGGGCAATCGACTTGACCCCTTCATCCACCTCGCCCAGCAAGGTGTAAGCTGCGGCCTGGATGCACAACAGACTGGCACTGAATACCGGCTGATTCTCGGACACCAGTCGCAACCAATGACGCGCGACCTTCAGGCAGCTCTCCAGCTTGTCCTGATACAGCAGGATCAGGGCCTTAAGCACTTGTGCAGCAACCATCAATTCCGCCAGACCGTAATGCAAAGCACCACTCTGGCCATGCGGCAGCCGCAGGCTTACATCTTCAATCAGCGCCTCTGCCTCGGCATATCGCTGCTCCAAGGCCAGCTGCCAGGCATAAAAAATCTGGAACACGGCGTGCTCAAGAATCACCTCACTGGGTAATTGCTTGAGCACTTTGAGCACGCTGTAAACCTCGTTGCTGGAGACCAGACTGCCACCGTGCAGCTCAAGCAGCTCGGCGCCACGGGCAAAGTCGCCAGCACGCAACAGGTACTTGATCGCCTTGGCGAAATGACCCTTATCGAGACACCATTGTGCGGCGCTGCGCTGGAGTGTCGCCAGCTCGCCACTGCTGGGTATACCAGTGCGATTGAAGTCGGCGAACAGCCCATGGTAACGCAGCCAGCCGTCCGCCTCTTCAAGCGGCTTGACGAACAATTGATTACGCTGGAGAAAGGCCAGCATCTGCGCTGAGTCATCGCGACCGGACAGCGCATCGCAAAGCTCAGCGTTGAACTCGTCGAGAACGGCGGTTTGTTGCAAGAAGCGGATCACCACATCTGGCAAGTCCGCCAGCACATCAGCTTGCAGATAATCTGCAATATTGCGTTCACTGCCGGTCAATTGCTGCATGTACAGGGTGCGGTCAGCCACCGTACCGAGTGCCAGCGCCAGTAGTTGCAGTGCAGTAACCCAGCCTTCGCTACGCCCATGCAGCACCGCCAACTCTTCCCGGCTCAGTTGCAGCTGCTTGATCTCCTGTAAATAGTTGGCCGTCTGCGCCGCAGTGAATCGCAGATCCGCAGAACTCAACATGAAAGTCTGAGCCTGCAGCTCAGGTGCCAGCCCCTCAATTAGCGCACCACTGCGGGCGCTGCCAATAAGGTGAACGTGCGCGGGCAACTGGCTGATCAGCCGCTGCGAAAGCACGTTCACGCCCGGCACGGCGATGCGGTGCATGTCGTCGATGAGCAGGTAAAGATCAGCCGGGAGCTTGCCAAGTGCGCGGGCAAACTCATCAATCGCCTGCTCGACCGCAGCCTCATCAACGCCCACCGGAATATGCAGGGAGTAATCAAACTGCGGGTAGCAGCTCTCGATAGCAGCACTCAGATAGTCGAGCACCCGCAGCGGATCAGTATCGGTCTCGTCACACGCCAGCCAGGCAACCTGCAAGTCGGCCGCAAGCAAGTGCGCACGGTATTGCTCAAGCAAAACGCTTTTGCCGTAGCCGGCAGGCGCGC
The DNA here is from genome assembly GCF_900682675.2 of Pseudomonas marincola. Classification (NCBI taxonomy): domain Bacteria; kingdom Pseudomonadati; phylum Pseudomonadota; class Gammaproteobacteria; order Pseudomonadales; family Pseudomonadaceae; genus Pseudomonas; species Pseudomonas marincola. Next base: position 2,789,734 of record NZ_LR215729.2, read on the forward strand.
ACACTAAAGTTAAGGGCCCCTGACACGCAGCATCGAGGCGCTCGATCATGGTTTCGCGTGGCACCAGCAGTTCGGGATTGATTGCGACGGGCGCAATTTTAGTGCGCAGCAGAGGCTGAGCCGGAGCAGTGGCATATTCAACAATTTTGTTCATTACAAGAGACTCAATTCGCGGGCACGTCGAATCGCCTGGGTGCGATTGCGAACCTTTAGTTTTTCGTAGATGTTGTGCAGGTGCCATTTGACAGTGCCTAACGCCAACTCAAGCTGTTCGCCGATCTCGGCGTTAGACATACCTTGTGCAGCCAGACACACCACCTCGCGTTCACGCTCGGTCAAGCCTTCATCCACCTCTAGCAGCGTTTGGCTTGCGCTGTAACCCGGCCAGATCGCCAACAATTGGCGGATAAAACCCTGCAGCGCCGGTTGGCGCTCAGCCGTTTCGAGCTGCTGCAGCATCAGCCGGACACTGTCACCCTCCTCGATAAACAGCGTTCGGATACCTTCGCGCTCGGCATCGATCAAACACTGCACCAACAAGGTTTGAGAACGCTCCTGATACCCCAGACGTTGGTAGCTAAGCGCCGAGAGCAGGTCCAAACGCAGCCGGTGCAGCCCATGCCAGTCGGGAAGCAGCAATGCGCGCAGATGGGTGATTTCATGCAAGGCCTCACTGGAATGCCCACGGGCTTGTTGCAAGCGCACACGTGTAAGGCCTTGCATCCATTTCACCGGATTGAAGCGCATGTGCAGGTAAGGTGCCGCGAGGCTGTCCCAGTCGACGCTTTTGAGTCTCAACTCGGCCCGCTTGATGCGGTCGACTGCCGTCTCCTGGAGGATTTGCGCAACCTCATCGCCCACTGCCAGCGCATAGAAGCGCCAGGCTTTATGCCGGGCCGCCATGTTCTGCATCATCACCAGTGTGGCGTGTGCTTCCTTGGGATTTTCCTGCATGCGCTGCAAGCGCGACAAACACAACAGCCCTTGCGCGTAGACATCGATCGGGCTGATCAGATCGACAGTATCGAGCGCCCAGCGCAGACGACTTTCCAGCCCTTCGAACTCACCCTGAATGCATTTGATAACAGCCCCGGTAACGGTCGAAAGTACCAATGCCTGCGAGCGCTCGGCAAACCACGGCATGCTATGCAGACGCAGATGGCTATAGAGCAATGCCGCTTGCTTGATTTGCCCTTGCTCAAGACTCAGCAGCAACTCGACATTGGCCAACTGCATTTCGAGGTAGCGCCCGGACAAGAAATGATTACGCTGCTGCGCCAGCGCCAACAGCCGGTGCGCCGACTGCGGCGCGCCCATCATTACATGTGCAATGGCGCCGACAATCAGCATTGTCACCTCGACAAATGCCGAGTGCTGACCCAGGTGCACCTCAACCCGCCGGGCCAGCAGCACACAGGTCACCAAATCATCTTTCTGCAGCGCAATCACCGCCTTGATCGCCAGAGCTGCCAAATGCCTGTCACTCAGGTCGGTGGTCACCTCCAGCTCACCCCAGCCTTGCAACAGGTCGTCGATATTGCGATTGGCCTCTTGCAGCCCCATTTGCGTGGCGCGCGTCCACACATCGACCAACATCAGCACCGGATATTCGCTGGCAATTGAGTACGGCACATGTTGACGCCAGTAGGTGATCAGACTGAGTTCGCCCTGGTTGATCATCTGCATGCCGGACGCTTCAATGAGCTCAGCCAACAGGCGCGGATCATCGGCAAGGTGCGCATGGCGGATTGCCAAGGCCTGCATGCCGTGCGCAGCAAACCAGTGACTGGCGCTGTAATTCAGTTGCTTGAAACGCGCAGGATCCTGCGCTTGCAGGCGGTTACGCAGGAAGTCGGCAAACACATCGTGGAAACGGTACCAGTGCCGCTCATGGTCCAGCGGACGCAAAAACAACTGGCGCGCTTCGAATGCTTGCAGCGTCGCCTGGCCGCCAGTGCTGCCGGTGAGATAATCGACCAAATCACCGCTCACCTGCTGCGCCACAGCCAAGGTCATCAGCAAGGTTTGTTCGTCCGCCGGTAGCGTCGACAGAACCGAATGCAACAGGTATTCGGCAACAGTGTCTGGCTCGTCCGGGCGCTCGTAATTGCCGTCGTAGGCGTCTGCGCGATGCCCCAGCCACAAGCTGGCCAAATGCACACCCAGCACCCAACCGCCGGTATGCGTGTATAAGTTTTCCAGGGCCTGGCCACTGAGTTCGTGACCGCGCTGCTTGAGATAACGCTGGGTCTCGAGTTTAGTGAGGCGCAGTTCTTGCTCACCTATTTCGAGCAATAACCCCTTGGCCCGCAGGCGAGCCAGTTGCATCTGGGGTTGCGAGCGGCAGCCAATCGCCAGGGTGAAGTTTTGCGGCGAGAACTCAACCAGCCGGTTCAGCGCCTGTTGCAACTGCACATTGCTGATGCGATGCAAGTCATCCAGCACCAACAACATGGGTAACGCCGTGTCAGCCAACTCGACGAGCAGTGATTCCATGACAATATCGACGGGAATATGCAGAGAGTTGCGCAGATAGTCCTGAGCATTGCTGCCAAAACCTGGAGAATGAGCGGAGATCGTCGCGATCAGATGAGCAAAGAAACTTGCCGGGTCATTGTCCGCATCGACGATATTAAGCCAGGCAACAAGCGCTCCTTGCTCCATCCTGCTCGCCGCCAACATTTGCATGGACACGGTTTTACCGAAGCCTGCGGGAGCTGAAAACTGAATGAGTTTGGCGTGAGGGTGGGCTTGAAGCGAATCGTCTACAGCCTGCCGACAGAAGTGGGCAGTGGCGGCTCTGGCAGATTCCTGCGCAGCCGCCGTCATACCCGGTACGGGTAATTCAATAACATCATCCATGATGTTTTCCTTATACACAGTGCTGGATTTGTAACACTTACCTTCCTGGTTCTCAGCCATAGTAATCGGCTGTCCAACCCCGCGTAAACCTTGAACGAGACTAGGATCAATTGCTTAGGCGATCTACAATCGCCATCCACGCTCGTGAAAGTCCGAAATGAATATCTGCGAAATCCATCCGCTGCCGTATCAAGCCTCGCCGTGCGTTTACTTCGATGCCATCCATAAGGAACGCGGCGCGATCTTGCTCGACTCAGGTCGACCGAACGCCGGGCGTGGACGTTTCGACCTGCTCAGTGCCTGGCCGCTTGAAACCTTTGTACCTGCGCCCGATGAGTCAGCAGCAGATTTCAACCAGAGACTGCGTGCGGGCCTTGCAAGGCTTCAAACGTGCGCCTATCCGACAGACTTTGAGCTGCCATTCAGTGGTGGGCTGATGGGCTATTTCGGCTACGACTTCGGTCAACGAATCGAACCTCAGCAGCCGAAAAGTTGTGACGATCTTGGCCTTCAGGATGCCCGCCTTGGCTTATATAACTGGGCGCTGATTACCGATCATCAAGCACTTACCAGCCAACTGGTGTTTCATCCGAGCGTGGATGAACAGCAACGCAAAAAACTGATCGCAGTATTTGAAAAAAAGCGCGAAAGCAGCCCGCAAAACTTCAAATTGGCCGGTGATTTTCGAGCCAATATCCGATCAACGGACTACAAACAGGCCTTTGAGCGGATCCAAAGTTACATTTCAGCGGGTGATTGCTATCAGGTAAATTATGCTCAGCGCTTTCAGGCCGAGTATGAGGGTGATCCGTGGGGCGCCTATCAGGCGTTGCGTGAAGTATGCCCTACTCCGTTTTCCGGCTATCTCGGGTTGGGCGAAAACAACGCCATTCTCAGTTTATCACCCGAGCGTTTCATGCACGTAAGCCGGGGCCATGTAGAAACCCGCCCGATAAAGGGCACACGCCCGCGCGGGCACACGCCAGAACAAGACAAAGCGCAGGCAGATGAGCTACTCAATAGCCGTAAAGACCGCGCTGAAAACTTGATGATCGTTGATTTGCTGCGCAACGATCTGGGCCGCAGTTGCCGGATTGGCTCAGTGCGCGTGCCTGAACTGTTCGCGCTCGAAAGCTACCCCAATGTGCATCATCTGGTGAGCGCGGTAACCGGTGAATTAGCCGCAGACAAAGACGCGCTGGACCTGTTTGCCGGCAGCTTTCCCGGCGGCTCGATCACCGGCGCACCCAAGATTCGCGCCATGCAGATCATCGACGAACTCGAACCTACCCGTCGCGCACTGTATTGCGGCTCATTGATGTATCTGGATATTCGCGGCGAAATGGACAGCTCGATTGCCATTCGCAGCCTGCTGGCTCGCGATAGCGTTATCAGTTGCTGGGGCGGTGGCGGGATTGTTGCTGATTCACAGTGGCAGGCGGAATATCAGGAGTCGATAACCAAGGTCAATGTGTTGCTGAGTACCCTGCAGAACCTTGGCAAGTAGCTAAGCCGCTGGATTGCCCAGCGGCTTATTCAACTCAGACCTGCACAGGTGCCATGTACGCGAACGCTTCCTGAGTGAAGCGAACCCGTTCCTCGACAGACTCCGTGATGCCGTCTTTCGCCAGTTCAGCCAAACGTGCTTCGACCGCATGCGCACGCAGGGTCAAACCACTGTTGTTGGCGATCTGGATATTCAAGCCGGGACGCGCATTGAGCTCCAGAATCAAGGGACCCTTGTCCTGATCGAGCACCATGTCGACACCGATATAACCCAACCCACACAGCTCATAACAGCCTGCAGCCAAGGTCATGAAGCCTTTCCAGTTCGGCAACTGAACACCGTCCACGGCATTGGTTGTATCGGGGTGCTTGGAGATCTTGTTGTTCAGCCAGGTCCCGCCCAATGTCATGCCGGTCGCCAGATCAACGCCTACACCAATCGCACCTTGGTGCAGGTTGGCCTTGCCGCCTGACTGACGCGTCGGCAAGCGCAGCATTGCCATGACCGGATAGCCCATCAACACGATGATGCGAATATCCGGCACGCCTTCGTAGCTGATGCTTTTGAAGATCTGATCGGGCACCACACGGTACTCGATCAGCGCGCGGTCACGCAGACCGCCCAACGAATAGAGACCGGTGAGAATGCTCGAGATCTGGTGCTGGATCTCTTCAAGACTGATGATCCGGCCCGAGACGGTACGGAAGCGGTCCTCAAAGCGATCAGCAACTACCAGAATCCCGTCACCGCCCGCACCTTGCGCGGGCTTGACTACGAAATCGCTGCGCTCACCAATGATCTTCTCAAGGTTATCGATCTCTTTTTCGGTCGAGATGATCCCGTACATTTCGGGCACGTTAATGCCCGACTCAATCGCCCGTTCCTTAGTGATGATCTTGTCATCCACCAAGGGGTACAGGTGGCGCTTGTTGTACTTGAGCACGTAATCAGCATTACGTCGGTTGATGCCCATGATGCCCAGCTCTTCAAGAGCCTTCCAACGTTTCCAGAGGCCAAACATAGGTCACTCCTTGAGGAAGGCATTGAAGCGGAACAGTTCAGTCAGGCGATAGCCGCGATAGCGACCCATTGCCAACATGAAGCCCACCAGGATCAACAGGATTGCCGGGAAAGTGAACACGAAGTAAACCAGTTCAGGCACGGTCATCAACAGATGCGCAAGCGATGCGGCGATCAATGTGCCCACACCCACTTTCAAGGCATGGCCAGCGCCACGCTCTTCCCATGTAATCGACAGACGCTCGATGGTCATGGTCAGAATTACCATCGGGAACAATGCTACCGAGAGGCCGCGATCCATACCCAGTTTGTGGCTGAACAAGCTGATCACTGCAATCAGCACAACCACGAACGTCAGCACCACCGACAGTCGAGGCAGCATCTGCAGTTTCAAGTGTTCAAGGTAGGAGCGCAGCGACAGGCCCAGCGCCGTGATGAAGGTAAACAGCACGATACCGAAACCCAAACCCGTCTCGCGGAACGCCAGTGCGATCAGAACCGGCGTAAAGGTGCCGAGGGTTTGCAGGCCGCCGAGGTTACGCAAGATCAGGATGAGCAGAACCCCGATCGGGATCATGACCATGATCTGGAAGTTGTGCTGAGTCTGCAACGGCAGGCCGTACAGTGAATAGGACAGGAAGCCGGCATCGGTGCTTTCGTCGGTCAGCTTAGCCAGACGAATTGCATTCATTTCGCTGTTGTTCAGGCTGAAGGTAACGTTGGCCTGCTTACCGCCTTCAAGATTCATCAGCGGGTCATTGCCCACCCACCAGACCAGACGATCCGACGGCAAACCTTGCTCACCACTCACCGGATTGAAATACAGCCACTTCTCGCCGTTGAAGCTGCGCAGCCAAAGCTCCGGGTCCTGCTGAATTTCAGCAGCCAGGCGAATGGTGTGTACCCGCTCCATCGGCACGTGCGCGATGGACAACAGCAACTCGACCGCCTTGGCCTTGTTTTCGGTTGAGGCATCGCCACCGAGCAGCAACTTGGCGTTGTCGTCGGCGTCGTTGTTAACCCGTTTGATGGTTTCACTGATGAAGGTTTCAACGTCAGCGGAATGCTGACGAATCGGTGCGAGCAATGCTTCTGCAGCGATTTTCTCGGCGCCTTCAACCGGCAGACTGTCGCGGAAAATCGGGCCTTTGGCCTTGGCTTGCTCACCGCTGTAGCGCTTGGTCAGTACCAGGCGGTAATAAATGGTTTGCTTGCCACTTGCCCGGCGTGCAGACCAGGTGGCTTTGCGATTGCCATCGGCGCGATTGATGCTCACGCCGTAGTTATTGGAAATGAAGCTCTCGTTGAGGCTTACATAATCCTGATTGAGCGGAGGCACAAACATCTGCAGTTTGACCGGCTCGCGAGGGCTGGCCTGAAACTCGACCTTGGCGTCAATGTTCCACAAGTCGTCAGTTTCATCAGAGGTAAGGGGAATACCCAAAATGAATATCTGATAGGCAGTAATCAAAATGCCCAAGCTCACGGTGAGCAAAATCAGAATTTTAAGGTGCAAGTTAAGAGAGCGCATGGGCATTACTCGCCGGGGGTTACGTCATTGGCACAGTCAGGCTTGCCTGCTGCATATTTAAGGCTTGGATCTACCATAGCACCGAAGCGTTTGAGTGCTTCCGAGCCGATAAGAAGCGGATATTGGAATGCACTTCGGTCGGTCAAGTTCACTTCAATTTTGCGAAGCGCTTCACCCATGCAGATATCCAGCTCGATTACAGGTCGGGCGGTGTAGGTTTTTTCTTCATTTGGATCATAGTCGCCGGAGCGGCGTTTGATCTTGCTGACACGGGCCAGAGGACGTTCGATAGGATTGCTGTGCGCATCATCTATGGCCAGATAAAAGCGCACCCATGTCTCGCCGTCACGCTTGAAGCGTTTGATATCACGTGCGCTGAGAGAGGCGGTCTTGGCCCCGGTATCGAGTTTGGCGGCAACCTCAATATTGAGATTCACCAACTGTGTGTATTCATTAAGGCCGTAGACAGACTTGTCCGCTGCAACTGCTACACAGGGAACAATAAATAGCCATAGAAACAGTAGGTTAGGCGTGAGTCTCATAAATCCCGTTAGTATTTTTCTCTATCAATGAGGCTAAAGACCCGCGCGCATCTACCCGGCAGGCTGGTATATACGCTGAAGTTTAGCAGGCATGCGTAAAAGCATGCTCAAACGGGGCGAAGTCTAACATGGCGCATTTGGCGGACAACAGATAGCGACCCAGTAAGTTTGTTGGGGTTAGGCAAGCAATCAGCGTCTACCAACCAGAAAACTGTCGACAATCTTAATCGCATGATTGACCATTCCCGCTCAAAAAGGTATTTTTTGCCTAAATAAAACAGCCATTGTTGACAATATGCTCGATACCGTCGAAGTCCCTCTAAATCATGGCGAAGATTCTGAAACGCGCTCAGAGCAGGTTTTCCGGCGCATTCAGGCTGCAATCATCAAGGGTGAGATAGCCCCCGGCAGCAAAATTTCCGAACCTGAGCTGGCGCGCACCTACGGCATAAGCCGCGGCCCGTTGCGCGAAGCCATTCACCGGCTGGAAGGCCAACGCCTGTTGGTGCGCATCCCTCACGTCGGCGCGCGCGTGGTGTCTCTGAACCACAGCGAACTGATCGAGCTGTATGAAATACGCGAATCTCTAGAAGGTATGGCTTGCCGGCTTGCTGCCGAACGTATGAGCCAGGCCGAGATTGATGAGCTTCGCCACGTACTCGACACCCATGAGCGTGATGAGGCGTTTCAGGCGGGCAATGGCTATTACCAGCAAGAAGGCGACTTCGATTTCCACTACCGGATCATTCAGGGCAGCGGCAACCGAACGCTGACGCAAATGCTCTGCTCCGACCTTTATCAACTGGTTCGCATGTACCGCATTCAGTTTTCCGCCACCCCCAATCGCCCGCGCCAGGCGTTTGCCGAACACCACCGAATTCTCGACGCCATTGCTGACCGTGACGGTGAGCTGGCGGAACTGCTGATGCGCCGTCACATCGGCGCATCGAAGCGCAACATTGAGCGTCATTATCTAGACGCAGAATCCAAGACAGCCAAAACCAGAGGTGAGTCATGAGTTTGAAAACCCCAGGCCAGCGTTTCCGCGATGCCGTAGCCGAAGAGCACCCGTTGCAGGTCATTGGCGCGATCAACGCCAACCACGCACTGCTGGCAAAACGTGCCGGTTTCAAAGCTATTTACCTGTCGGGCGGCGGTGTTGCTGCAGGCTCGCTGGGGCTTCCGGATCTGGGCATCACCGGGCTCGATGACGTGCTCACCGACGTGCGCCGCATTACCGATGTCTGCGACTTGCCGCTACTGGTCGATGTCGACACTGGCTTCGGCTCGTCGGCGTTCAACGTTGCGCGCACGGTCAAGTCGATGATCAAGTTTGGCGCAGCCGCCATTCACATCGAAGATCAGGTTGGCGCCAAGCGCTGCGGCCACCGCCCGAACAAGGAAATCGTCTCGCAGCAGGAAATGGTCGACCGGATCAAGGCTGCGGTAGACGCACGCACCGATGACAGTTTCGTGATCATGGCGCGCACCGACGCCCTGGCCGTTGAAGGTTTGGAGTCTGCGCTGGACCGCGCCGCCGCCTGTATTGAAGCCGGCGCCGATATGGTATTCCCGGAAGCCATTACAGAACTTGAGATGTACAAGTTGTTTGCGCAGAAGGTCAACGCTCCGATTCTGGCCAACATCACCGAGTTCGGCGCGACCCCGCTGTTCACCACTGACGAACTGCGCTCTGCCGATGTATCGCTGGTGCTCTACCCGCTCTCGGCGTTCCGCGCCATGAACAAGGCTGCCGAAAACGTCTACGAAGCCGTGCGTCGCGATGGCACCCAGAAGAATGTCATCGACACCATGCAAACGCGCATGGAGCTTTACGATCGCATTAACTACCACGCCTTCGAGCAAAGCCTGGATGCCCTGTTCGCTCAGAAAAAGAACTGAGCCGCGCATTCCAACATCGACCCGAACAACAATTTCAAGATGATGAGGATCTAACAATGGCTGAAGCAAAAGTACTCAGTGGCGCCGGCCTTCGTGGCCAGGTCGCCGGCCAGACCGAACTGTGCACCGTCGGCAAGACCGGCGCAGGCCTGACATACCGCGGCTATGATGTGCGCGATTTGGCAAGCAGCTGCATCTTTGAAGAAGTCGCCTACCTGCTGCTCTACGGCGAGCTGCCAAATCAGGCCGAGCTCAGCGCTTATCAGAGCAAGCTGAACAAGCTGCGCGATCTGCCCCAGGCGCTTAAAGAAGTGCTTGAGCGCATTCCGGCGCAAGCTCACCCGATGGATGTCATGCGTACCGGCGCCTCGATACTTGGCAATCTCGAACCAGAGCACAGCTTCGACGAGCAACGCGACAAGGCTGATCGTCTGCTCGGCGCGTTCCCGGCGATCATGACGTACTGGTATCGCTTCAGCCATGATGGCGTGCGTATCGACTGCAACAGCGACCAGGCCACTATTGGCGGCCACTTCCTCCAGCTGCTGCACGGCAAAGCGCCGAGCGAATTGCACGTTAAGGTGATGAACGTTTCGCTGATTCTCTACGCTGAGCACGAATTTAACGCCTCGACCTTCACCGCCCGCGTTTGCGCCTCAACCCTGTCGGATATTTTCTCCTGCGTTACGGCAGCCATCGGCTCCCTGCGCGGCCCACTGCACGGCGGCGCCAACGAAGCGGCAATGGAGATGATCGAGAAGTTCGCATCGGCCGAGGCCGCCACTGCTGGCACGCTGGACATGCTCGCCCGCAAAGACAAGATCATGGGCTTTGGCCACGCGATCTACAAAGACTCAGACCCGCGTAACGAGGTCATCAAAGGCTGGTCCAAGCAGTTGGCCGATGAAGTGGGCGACACTGTGATGTTCCCGGTATCCGAAGCCATTGACGCGGTCATGTGGGAGCAAAAGAAACTGTTCCCCAACGCCGACTTCTATCACGCCTCGGCTTACCACTTCATGGGCATCCCGACCAAGCTGTTCACGCCGATCTTCGTTTGCTCGCGGGTGAGTGGCTGGACCGCACACGTATTCGAGCAGCGCGCCAACAACCGGATTATTCGCCCCAGCGCGGAATACACCGGTGTAGAGCAACGCGCAGTAACGCCGCTAGAGCAGCGCTAATTGCTAGCGGGGAGGTGGCGCGATAAGCCCCTCCCCGACCGGTCATTGTCGATTACCTGATTGAGCCCAACGCTATGAACACTGAATTTCGCAAGAATCTTCCCGGCAGCGTGCTGGATTACTTCGACGCCCGTGCGGCTGTTGATGCGATCCAGCCCGGTGCCTATGCAAAACTGCCGTACACCTCTCGCGTATTGGCTGAAAACCTGGTGCGTCGCTGTGACCCGAGCATGCTCAACGCGGCCCTGAGCCAGCTGATTGAGCGCAAGCGCGACCTCGACTTTCCCTGGTTCCCGGCGCGCGTGGTGTGCCACGACATTCTTGGCCAAACCGCATTGGTCGACCTGGCGGGTCTGCGCGATGCCATCGCTGAGAAAGGCGGTGATCCCGCGCAAGTTAACCCCGTCGTGCCCACTCAGCTGATTGTCGACCACTCGCTGGCCGTCGAATTTGGCGGGTATGACAAAGACGCCTTTGCCAAAAACCGCAGCGTCGAAGACCGTCGTAACGAAGACCGCTTTCACTTCATCGAGTGGACTAAAAAGGCCTTCAAGAACGTCGACGTTATCCCGCCCGGCAACGGCATCATGCACCAGATCAACCTGGAACGGATGTCGCCCGTGGTTCATGCACGCGAAGGCGTTGCCTTCCCGGACACGCTGGTCGGCACCGACAGCCACACCCCGCACGTCGATGCTTTGGGCGTGATTGCCATTGGTGTCGGCGGCCTGGAAGCCGAGAGCGTAATGCTCGGCCGCGCCTCCTACATGCGCCTGCCGGATATCATCGGCGTACGCCTGTCGGGCAAACGCCAACCGGGCATCACCGCCACCGATATCGTGCTGGCGATTACCGAGTTCCTGCGCAGCCAGAAAGTTGTTTCCTCGTACCTTGAGTTCTTCGGTGAAGGCGCCGACGCCCTGACCCTCGGTGACCGGGCAACCATCTCGAACATGACCCCGGAATTCGGTGCGACAGCGGCGATGTTCTACATCGACCAACACACCATCGATTACCTGACGCTGACAGGCCGTGAGCCGGAGCAAGTCAAACTGGTCGAGAACTACGCCAAGGTTACGGGCCTGTGGGCGGACGACTTGAAAACCGCTGAGTACGAGCGCGTTCTCGACTTCGATCTGTCTTCGGTGGTGCGCAACATCGCCGGCCCAAGCAACCCGCACAAGCGCGTCGCCACCACAGACCTCGCCACAGCGGGCATCTCTGGCGTGGTTGAGAACGAAGCCGGTCTGATGCCGGATGGCGCGGTAATCATCGCGGCCATTACCAGCTGCACCAACACCAGCAACCCGCGCAACGTAATCGCTGCAGCCCTGCTCGCCCGCAACGCCAATGCGCGCGGCCTGACCCGCAAACCATGGGTTAAAACCTCACTGGCCCCCGGCTCGAAAGCAGTGCAGTTGTACCTTGAAGAAGCCAACCTGCTGACCGAACTGGAACAGCTCGGTTTTGGCATAGTCGGCTTTGCCTGCACCACCTGCAACGGCATGAGCGGCGCACTGGACCCAGTAATCCAGAAGGAAGTGATCGACCGCGACCTCTACGCCACCGCAGTGCTGTCGGGTAACCGCAACTTCGACGGGCGTATCCATCCGTACGCCAAACAGGCTTTCCTGGCTTCACCGCCGCTGGTCGTTGCCTACGCGATTGCCGGCACCATTCGTTTCGACATCGAAAAAGACGTTCTCGGCATCGATCAGGCCGGTAACGCCGTTACCCTGAAAGACATCTGGCCATCGGATGAAGAGATTGATGAAGTGGTGAATGCCAGCGTCAAGCCGGCCCAGTTCAACCAAGTCTACATCCCGATGTTCGCCATCGAAGCCGACAATGGCGAGAAGGTCGAGCCGCTGTACGACTGGCGCACACAGAGCACCTACATCCGTCGTCCGCCCTACTGGGAAGGTGCTTTGGCTGGTGAGCGTACGCTTAAAGGCATGCGCCCACTCGCCGTGCTGCCAGACAACATCACCACTGATCACCTGTCGCCGTCGAATGCGATCCTGCTCAACAGCGCGGCCGGTGAATACCTGCACAAAATGGGTTTGCCGGAAGAAGACTTCAACTCTTACGCCACCCACCGCGGCGATCACCTGACCGCACAACGGGCAACCTTTGCCAACCCGAAACTGCTCAACGAAATGGTGGTTGAAAACGGTGTGGTCAAACAAGGTTCTCTGGCGCGCATTGAGCCGGAAGGCAAGGTCACGCGTATGTGGGAAGCGATTGAGACCTACATGGAGCGCAAGCAACCGCTGATCATCATCGCCGGTGCCGACTACGGCCAGGGCTCATCCCGTGACTGGGCGGCCAAAGGCGTGCGTCTGGCCGGTGTTGAAGCCATTGCCGCTGAAGGTTTTGAACGTATCCACCGCACCAACCTAGTCGGCATGGGCGTGTTGCCACTTGAATTCCTGCCGGGGACAACCCGCAAGACGCTGGAAATTGACGGCAGCGAAACCTACGACGTGATTGGCCAGCGCACACCACGCGCCACCCTGACGCTGGTGATCAACCGCAAAAACGGTGAACGCGTTGAGGTGCCCGTGACATGCCGCCTCGACACCGCTGAAGAGCTGTCGATTTATGAGGCAGGCGGTGTGCTGCAACGCTTCGCGCAGGACTTCCTAGAGTCCGCAAACGTCTCGTAAGCCTGTCGCGGTCACGGCGGAGCAATTCGCCGAGACCGCCCTCTTCCAGTGACGGTTCAAGGCGCTATGTTCAGCGCGCAGCGAGCCCCCACTTCACGCAGTTTCAGAGGACATAACCCACATGCCTCATGTAGCGCAAATCAAAGTCCCGGCGACTTACGTTCGGGGCGGCACCAGTAAAGGCGTGTTTTTCTGCCTGCAAGAGCTTCCGCCATCGGCCCAGGTCGCCGGTGCTGCGCGCGACGCTTTACTGATGCGCGTTATCGGCAGCCCTGATCCGTACGGCAAACAAATTGACGGCATGGGCGGCGCCACTTCCAGCACCAGCAAAACTGTGATCATCAGCAAAAGCAGCCAGCCGGATCACGACATCGACTATCTGTTCGGCCAGGTGTCCATCGACAAAGCCTTCGTCGACTGGAGCGGCAACTGTGGCAACCTGTCAGCCGCCGTTGGCCCGATCGCGATCAGCAAGGGCTTGGTTGATGCCAGCCGCATTCCACAGAACGGCATCCTCACGCTGCGCATCTGGCAGGCCAACATCGGCAAGTCGATCATCACTCACGTGCCGATTACCAACGGTGAAGTCCAGGAAACCGGCGACTTCGAACTCGACGGCGTAACCTTCCCTGCCGCCGAAGTGAAGCTTGAATTCATCGACCCGGCTGCCGATGAGGATGACGGCGCAGGCAGTTCAATGTTCCCCACCGGCAATCTGGTAGATGACTTGGAAGTGCCGGGCATTGGCACGCTCAAGGCGACAATGATCAACGCCGGCATTCCGACCATCTTCGTCAACGCCGAAGCCATTGGTTACACCGGCACCGAGTTGCAGGAAGCGATTAACAGCGACCCGAAAGCGCTGGCCATGTTCGAATCGATCCGCGCCCACGGAGCGCTGCGCATGGGCCTGATCAGCCACATTGATGAAGCCGCCAAACGCCAGCACACACCCAAGGTTGCATTCGTTGCACCGCCGGCCGCCTACACCACGTCCAGTGGCAAGTTGCTCAATGCGGGCGACTGCGAACTGTTGGTACGCGCCATGTCGATGGGCAAGTTGCATCACGCCATGATGGGTACGGCAGCGGTGGCTATCGGTACTGCAGCGGCTATTCCCGGCACGCTGGTGAATACCGCAGCCGGCGCCAAGGCGCGCAACGAGGTGCGCTTCGGGCATCCGTCGGGCACTTTGTGTGTAGGCGCAGAAGCCACGCAAGAGAACGGCGAATGGAAAGTCACCAAGGCCATCATGAGCCGCAGTGCACGGGTACTGATGGAAGGCTGGGTGCGGGTGCCCGGCGACTCGTTCTAGAAATGCGCCTGGCGGGATGAGCGCGTTGCAAGCACGCTGAGTTTTCTTGCACCGCGTTTTCTACGTGCGGCGCTCGCCGGGTTTTAACCCGCTGTAAACGACAAAGCCCTGATTTTACGATCAGGGCTTTGTTGCATCTCAGGCCTCAGTAAGTCGGTAATTCGACGTCGGCAAACAGCTCTTCCAGCTCGGATTTGTTGTGGCAGGCCACAGCCTTGGCGAGCATGTCACGGCTCAGGTGCGGGGCGAATTTCTCGATGAAGTCGCACATGAAGCCGCGCAGGAATGTGCCGCGACGGAAACCGATTTTGGTAACGCTCGACTCGAACAATTCGCTGGCATCGAGTACCACCAGATCCGGATCGTGCGCAGCATCCACCGCCATCTTGGCAAGAATGCCCACACCCAAGCCAAGGCGCACATAAGTTTTGATCACGTCGGCGTCGGCTGCGGTGAACACCACCTTGGGCGACAGGCCGCGATGGCTGAAAGCCTCGTCCAGCTTGGAACGGCCGGTAAACCCGAACACGTAGGTGACAATCGAGTACTCAGCCAGGGCTTCCAGGGTGAGTTTCGGCAGCTTGGTCAGCGGGTGGCCTTGCGGCACGACCACACAGCGGTTCCAGCGATAGCACGGCATCATCACCAGATCATTGAACAACTCAAGACCTTCGGTGGCGATAGCAAAGTCCACCGTGCCGTCAGCGGCCATTTCGGCAATTTGCATCGGCGTGCCCTGGTGCATGTGCAGGGCAACATCCGGGTATTGCTTGATAAAGCTGCTGATCACCGGCGGCAAGGCATAGCGCGCCTGGGTGTGGGTGGTGGCGATAGACAACGAGCCTTTCTTCTCGTTGGAGAATTCCTGGGCGATCTGCTTGATGCTTTCGACCTTGCGCAGAATCTCGCCAGCGGTGGTGATAATCCGCTCGCCTGCAGGCGTTACACGAGTCAGGTGTTTACCGCTGCGGGCAAACACCTCAACGCCTAGTTCGTCTTCGAGCAGGCGGATCTGTTTACTGATGCCGGGCTGAGAGGTGTACAGACTTTGCGCAGTGGCGGAAACGTTGAGATCATGGTGCGCAACCTCCCAGATATAGCGCAATTGCTGAAGCTTCATAACTATCCCTCAAAGCAGTTGAGCAGCCATTCAATTGGCGGCTGCCGCATATAACCATAAGAATGGTTCAATTGATCCAAACTGACCATAAATTTAATTTTTATCCGCTATCGCTCAAAGATCAGGGCGACCCCGGTGTTGCAGCATGGGCACCATATACACCGGAACTTCAGATAACTGCACCAACCTCAGGGCTGTGCGCCCCATCGGAATGTCCATATCCGTGCCGTGGCTGTGACTGCCTACGACCAGCAAGTCGACGTCGAGTTTCTGCGCCTCCTCAAGAATCATCAGTGGCGGGTCGCCCTGCACAACGCGCACGCCGGTAATCAAGTCGAGATCATCGGACATCTCGCCCAACTCGTCGCGAAAACCCTCTAACACGCGCGTCTCAATGCTCGCCATAACAGTGCTCAAGCCGCTTGTGCGCAACTCCTGCATCCGCTCTTCATCAAGGTAGGTTTTCAACACCGACTCGGCAAACAAGCCGATTGGCTCGACCGCGTGCACAACATACAGCCTGGCGTTAAAACTGCGCGCCAACCCCAGTGCATGTTGCAACACATACGGGGCGTAGAGCCCTAGATCGGTGGCATATAAAATCGTTCGAACCATACGGCCTCCACTGCCAACGAACCCTTGCTCTTGAGCTTAGCAGCGCTACCAACAAGTCAACAAAAAGCCCAGCTTTTAGGACAAGTGGCTATAAGGCGATGGCAATAAAGGCCGCCAAATCCAGCCGTGGCTGCCGTTTAGAGGTGTGGCTCGTTGCTGATGCCATGCGGCACATGGCCAGTGGCTACTACTTTGCTGGCTTTCTCGCAATGCCCGGCCTGATCATCAAAGAACACATCGGCGGCAAAGGTTTCGAGAATTTTCGATTTCTCCAATCCGCCTAGGAAGAACGATTCGTCAAGGCGGATGTTCCAGTCGCGCAAGGTTCTGATAACGCGTTCGTGAGCCGGCGCAGAACGCGCGGTCACCAGCGCAGTGCGGATCGGGCAACTCTCCTCCGGAAACTCCTGCTGCAGCAGGTGCAGCGCCGCCAGAAACGGCTTGAACGGGCCACCGGGTAGCAGCTCTCTGGCGGAGTTGCGTTCGTGGGTCTGGAATGCCTCCAGCCCGGCCTCCTGAAACACCCGCTCCGAGGCATCCGAGAACAGCACCGCATCGCCATCAAATGCAATCCGCAGTTCATTGCTGGCGGCCCGTCGCGGCCCACCGGACAAAATCGTCGCGGCGCCGAAACCGGCCCGCAAGGCACTGCGCACATCTTCAGCATGGGTGGACAAGAACAGGTGGCAACCAAAGGCCGCCAGATACGGGTCCGGGCTGCGGCCGCCGACAAATGCGGCGCGGGAAATGCCCAGCCCATAATGCTGGATCGAGTTGAACGCACGCAGGCCTGTGTCAGCGCTGTTGCGCGAGACCAGAATCACCTCGACCCGTGGCTGACCCAGCGCCTTGTTCAGCCCCAGCAGCTTTTCGACCAAAGGAAAGGCGTCGCCCGGCAGAAGAATTTCGTCTTCGTGGGCGATCTGGTATTGGCGGTACGCCTCAACGCCTTCGCTTTCGTAAACGCGATGGCTTTCATTGAGGTCAAATAATGCCCGCGAGGAAATTGCCAGCACCAGTTTGTCGCTCATTACCTTGGCCATTACCACCTCGTTATCAATTGTTGCGCTGCTCGAGAAACCGCAAAGCCTGATACAGCGCTTCGACTTTGGGCATGCTCACGCCCGCCGCTTTGGCCGCCGCCAGTGGCACCTGATACAAGGCTGGCAGCTCTGCCGGACGGCGATGGGCGAAGTCATGGTACATGCTAGGCAAATACTCGGGCATGCGCGCAGTCGCGCCCAACAATTTGCCGACAATGCCTTCTGGCAGCTGATGGCCACAGGCAGCTGCAGTGTCGACCACTTCCTGCATCATTGCAGCGACCAGTGCGTGGCTGTCCGGGTTGGCCATCATGGCTTGGGTGTCGGCATTGAGCAGCACCGACAAACCGTTGTAGGGCACGTTCCAGGCCAGCTTTTGCCAGCGCGCCTGCTCCAGATTGGCCATTGGCGCGCTGTCGATACCGGCAGCTTTGAACAATCCGACGCCCTGCTCAAGAATCGCCTGACGCTGCGCCGCATCAGCAGGCCCGGAGTGGTAACCGAGATTGATTGCGCCTAACGCCTGATGCTCAACCACGCCCGGCGCCGATCGCGCCACGCAGATGTAGCAAAGCCCGCCCAACAGGTGCAGCGTGTCCGGCAGCAGCGGACGCAGGGCCTCTTCGACGCCCAAGCCGTTTTGCAGCAATATCACCTTGCAATCCGGCCCGGCGAGCTGGCTGATAATTGGGGCCAGTTCCCCATTACTGGTGGTTTTAGCCCCCACCAGCAACCAGTCGCACACCGGCATGTTTTCAACTGAGCGGTAAGCCTGCACAGGCGCCAGCGTCATCGGGCCATGTACCTGGCTATTGATTTGCAGGCCGTTCTGCTCGACAGCGGCGTATTCACTGCGCAGTAAAAAGTGCACATCGAAGCCCGCTTTCGCCAGCATTACGCCATAAAAACCGCCAATTGCGCCGGTACCGACAATGCCAATACGCGGTTTTGTGTTGCTCGACATCAGGGAAGCTCCTCAGCCGGACGGCTTAATGCGCCGTCCACGGCGTTCGTTAATTCGTGAAGATTCAAACGCGCCTGCACGGCGCCGTAAAAGTCGCCATCGCGCACAACAAACAGCGCGGGCAAGTGAAATACCTCATAGCGCTGCACCAGCCCCGCATTGTCAGCCGCATCGATCCACGCCAGCCGATCAACAGGTAACGCCATGTGCGGTAAATGAGCGCGCGCATATCGGCAACTGGCACAACCTATGCTGGTAAATAGCACGAGGGAGATGCCAGGCAAAGCCAGCAATTGCTGATCGGCATCAAAATCTGTGAGTTCAAGCTCCGGCAAAATTGGACCCTTGATTCGCTTGCAGTCGATACATGTGGAGTGTTCCCGAATGCGGAGTTTTTTGCGCCATCCAAGCAGTATTCCTGTCGAGTTGCGTCTATGCAGGCAACCCGCACCGCCTCGCCAGCGCCTGCACAATATAAGTCTTGGCGGGATCGCCTGTAACTCCCCGCGTGCATTTCGCCGTGGCGCGGCCGTTGAATTGCGCATTCGTCTGCTCGGAGACGATGTGTTCTGCGCGGGTGTTGTCGCGTGGTGCCAGCAACAAGGCGCTGAATATCTGGTCGGGGTCGCTTTTACAGATCAAGACACCCTGTTTCGCGCACGCATGGTGGAGCAGGTCTGCCAGATTGAGCACTACCGCCTGCAGCGCGAACAGGAACTCGGCGTGCCTCTGTGCTGCGAAAGTATCGCGGCTGAGTGGGTTGCCGAACACGCCGCCCAGTTTGGGCAGCCCGGCCAGCAGCAATTGTGACGTTTTGCGGCACAGCATCCACCACCAAAACGCCTTATTCAGCCGACGATAGCCGCTCAAAACGACTGCAGAATCAGGCCAAAGCGGCCAATTTTTTACGATCAACCCTGTGCATCGTCAAATTCCGCGCCATTAGCCGGATTAATCGCCCCTGAACCCATTGTCTCCCGCGCCTGTTACGCGCTAAGGTTCTGGTTCCCCGCTGTGCCCAAATTGCTGTGCTCCGCCACACGGGGAACGCTGGCGGCCGGCACCCGTGACCTGATGACTCTGACTGATGAGAAGCACGATGGCTGATTTACCAATTGATGACCTTAACGTTGCCTCCAACGAGACGCTCATCACCCCCGAACAACTCAAGCAGGAAATCCCCCTGACGGCAGCAGCGCTGAAAACCGTCTCTGAGGGCCGCGAAGTTGTTCGCAATATTCTGGATGGCAAAGATCACCGTCTGTTTGTGGTGGTGGGTCCCTGCTCTATTCACGATATCAAAGCGGCTCATGATTACGCCGAACGCCTCAAGGCGCTGGCAGCTGAAGTAAGCGATACGCTGTATCTGGTTATGCGCGTTTATTTTGAAAAGCCGCGCACCACCGTTGGCTGGAAAGGCCTGATCAACGACCCGTATCTGGATGACTCGTTCAAGATTCAGGATGGCTTGCACATTGGCCGTACCCTGCTGCGCGATCTGGCAGAAATGGGCCTGCCAACCGCGACCGAAGCACTCGACCCGATCTCCCCGCAGTACTTGCAGGACCTGATCAGCTGGTCGGCAATCGGCGCGCGTACCACCGAATCGCAAACTCACCGCGAGATGGCCTCGGGTCTGTCCTCGGCGGTCGGTTTCAAGAACGGCACCGACGGCGGCCTGACCGTGGCTATCAACGCCCTGCAGTCAGTCTCCAGCCCGCACCGTTTCCTCGGCATCAACCAACAAGGCGGCGTGTCTATCGTCACCACCAAAGGCAACGCCTATGGTCACGTGGTCCTGCGCGGTGGCAACGGCAAGCCTAACTACGACTCAGTCAGCGTTGCTGTTTGCGAGCAAGAGCTGACTAAAGCCGGCATTCGCCCGAATGTGATGGTTGACTGCAGCCACGCCAACTCCAACAAGGACCCGGCCCTGCAGCCACTGGTCATGGACAACGTTGCCAACCAGATTGTTGAAGGCAATCAGTCAATTGTCGGCCTCATGGTGGAAAGCCACATTGGTTGGGGCAGCCAGTCGATCCCTAAAGATCTCGACCAGCTCAAGTACGGTGTTTCGATCACCGATGCCTGTATCGACTGGGACACAACGGCCAAGACGCTGCGTGACATGCGTACTAAGCTCAAAGACGTGCTGCCCAAGCGTGACCGCGCCTGAGTTTTCAGCACCTACAAAAACGCCGGGCATTGCCCGGCGTTTTTGTAGGTAAACCAATCAGCTTTCGGCGTTGTCGCGCTGACGGCGCTCCATGTAGCGCTCTACATACGAGCACGACGGAATCACCGAGTAACCCATGCGATCAGCATACTGCAGCGCATGCTCAGTTAACGCCGCAGCAATACCGCGCCCGCGCAAAGAGTTGGGCACAAATGTGCGGTAGATATCCAGCGTTTGCTTACCCAAGTCCATATAGGCCAAATAAGCACGATCACCGTCCACTGTGGTCTCAAACTGGTGACCTGCCTGGTCATGGAGAATGGATAACGCCTCGCTCATTGTTACTCCTCTGGCGGACTGATACTGCATCCGCGTCGATCTAATTATTTGGGCGACGACTGCTCGGTAAGACGCAATGTTCTGCCAGGGTTTGCTCGGATCAACCGGCACGTGTGCGTCTGAACAGGCAATACTGATTGCCAAATACGCTAAGTCGGAAGCAGCGCATCTGCGCTGCCAACTCCGCTGATAAACACAGCGTTTCTGCATTTATCTGGCGGGGTAATTATTGGCAATATATTCGCGCTTTCTGGCGCTGCCGTCAAAAATCACCCCGAGCTTATCACCAGCCTCCCTAACAACCAAATAGAATCAATAACTTAGACAATGCTAAGAACGGCAATGCAACTCAGCACCGCCACCACCGGAATGCACACAGTCACCACAAACATATCCTTGTAAGCCTGTTTGTGGGTGAGCCCCATGATCATCAACATGGCGATCACGGCGCCGCAATGCGGCAGCGAGTCAAAGCCGCCCGATGCAATATTGGCGATCCGGTGCAAAACCTCAGGCTCAATTCCCATGTCCAGGTATTTGGGCGCCAGCGTCTGCATGAAGATTTGCAACCCGCCCGACGATGAACCGACGATGGCGGACACCACGCTCACCGACGTGAACACGGAGAGCAAAGCTGGCATGTCGACCTCAAGAATCCAGTTGGCGAACTGCGAAAAGCCAGCGGTATGGGTCACCACACCGCCAAAGCCGATAACCGCTGCGGTGTTCAGCAGCGGCATGATCGCATCGTCAGCGCCCTGCCCCAAAGTAGCCAGAGTGTTACGGCGCAGGCCCGGAAACAAGGCGATAGCAACCAGCGTGGCGACAATCAAAGCAAGGCTCGGCCAGAGAATCGGTTGGCGTTGACTAAAGTTCAGTACCTGCGCGAAAGCGCCGGACCCTGCCGGATCAATACCGGCCAGCAAGAACAGGCGCGGCAACACGATAATCCCCAATACCAGCGCAATCGGCACCAGCGCCAGCCCCCAATGCGGGCCACTGCCGGAGGTGTTGGCCAACTGCTCCATGCGCTCATCCTGCGCATTGGCCTCAAAGCCTTCCCCGCGCGCTTTGGCCAGGCGCCACTCGCGCTGCACATAGGCCATGCCCAGAACGATCATCAGCGCACTGGCGAAAAGACCAATCCAGGCGCCTGCAAACAGGTCGGTGCCCAATGCTGTCGCGGCAATGACGTTATGAATCGAAGGAGTGCCGGGTAAGGCCGTCATGGTGAATGTACCCGCCCCAAGCGCTGTAGCCGCACAAAACAGACGCTTCGGCAGGTCAGCTTCGCGCATCATGCTCACGCCCAGTGGATACATGGTGAAGATCACCACAAACACCACCACGCCACCGTAAGTTAGCAAGGCGCATACCAGCATCGCCACCCAGAGCGTGCGCTCAACGCCAAGCTTGCGCGTGATGATCATGGCAATGCTGTTAGCCGCCTGGCTTACGGCCATCACTTTGCCAAAGATGGCGCCACAGACGAATAGTAGAAAGAACTTACCGGCGAAGGTGAATGCACCCAGCGGCCCGAAGGGGAAAAACTCGAGCAGGGCCTGCGGCACAAGCAAGTTGTTGGTCAGCGCAACGACAATCGAGCAAAGTACAACCGCGATGAAAATATTGACCCCACGCAGGGCCATGAACATCAGTAAGACCAAGCCTGCAAGCAAGCCAAAATTCCCTAACATACTGCTCTCCAATTCAATCTTATTGTTATCTAGCGCGGACTCTTCCGAAGAAAAATCGAACAGCTGTTTTATATCAACAAAGCGCCCCTAACGCGACAGGCCAACGGCCTTTGATTACTTTTCATCCACTTTGTTCGGTAAAGATGAAATTTTCCCTGGAAGTGAAAAAAATAGTGCTCTGACTTGCGTCTTCTCCGTTTACTTACTACAAGTTATGGGTAGTATGTACGCGGCTATTTTCCCGCTACTGGGAATATGCTCTTATGGAAAAACTCGCTCTCTTAAGGGGAACACGATGAACAACGTTCTGAAATTCTCTGCTCTGGCTTTGGCCGCAGTATTGGCTACCGGTTGCAGCAGCATGTCCAAAGAAACTGAAGCACGTCTGACCGCAACTGAAGACGCCGCTGCTCGTGCACAAGCCCGTGCTGACGAAGCCTATCGCAAGGCTGACGAAGCTATGGCAGCTGCTCAGAAGGCTCAGCAAACTGCTGACGAAGCCAATGAGCGCGCTCTGCGTATGCTGGACAAAGCCAGCCGCAAGTAATAACCCCCGGGTTATTAAAGAAAGCCGACCCAGTTTATGGGTCGGCTTTTTTATTGCCTGGCGTTTAAGCGTAAAACAGCGGGCGGGGTTAATAGCCGTGTAATAAAAAACCCGCAGGCTGTTGAGCACTACGGGTTTTGTTTACGCCGCTTTACTTAATAAGCGCCGAGTTGCTCTGCTTGCGGGGCTACGCTCTGTTCAGCGATTTCGATGGGCAGGCCATCCTGCGCTGCAACCACTTCACGCACCACATCCCAATCCAGATGCAGGCCACTCAACTCATCGCTCTTGAGCAGGGCATTGATAACGGCCGTGTGCTTGTCAACGATCGAAGTATTGCCGCTGTCATCCAGCGGCTCGTGCGCCTCTAAGTAGATCTTGCCGTTACTGCGGCCGAACTTGTAGGGCTCATTAATGATGCGCACCGAAGTACCGACTTTGGTCATCGCCGCCAATTCCAGGACATTGTTATTGAACATGCGGAAACAGCCGTGGCTGACGCGCATACCAATACCAAACTTCTTATTGGAGCCATGAATCAGATAACCCGGTACAGACAAACGCATTTTGTACGGGCCCAATGGATTGTCCGGGCCTGGCGGCACGACCGTTGGCAGTGGATCGCCATCGGCAGCGTGCTCTTCGCGAATCGACTTGGGCGGATACCAGGCCGGATTGGCGATCTTGTCAGTAATACGCGCGTTGGCCACGGGTGAGCCCCAGCCTTCACGACCAATGCCCAGCGGGTAGGTGTAAACCTTGTTCTGGCCCTTGGGGAAGTAGTACAGGCGGTACTCAGCCAGATTGATCACGATCCCTTCACGCGGGCCTGGCGGCAGAATGAAGCGCGTCGGCAGGATAACCTCTGAACCCTCACCCGGCAGCCAGGCATCGATGCCCGGGTTGGCCGCCAGCATTTCCGAATAACCGAGGTCGTTGGCGGTGCCGAGGTCAGCGAAGGTGTCTTCGTACTTTGCCTTGACCACCCGCACTTCGCCGATGATGTCGTCACCAGCTGGCGGCAGAGGAAACTCGAGGGCAAAGGCAGAACCAGCCGCCAGACACAGCGAGGCAACTGAGAGGCAACGGGCGACGGCATGCATGCGCGACAACATCCGGAAATCCTTGATTAAAGAATGGTTGGGAGAAAGCATTTAAGTGTACACCTGCGCCGATACCGCTGGAGAATTTCAGACCTCTGGCCAGCCGAGTCGTTCACCCCTGCGCTGGGCCTCGAGCACCTCGCGACAAGCGACGCAGAGGCGCTTGTCACGCAGCGTCGGCTTGTCAACGGGCTTCCAAAGCGGTTGCGCCGGCAGAAAGCCGCCGCACAGAGTCCGGTCGGCCACGCTACCCAGCTCAATCTGGCGAGCTGCCAGGTGCACGCGCACTTCACGGCAGGCGAACAGGTCTAGCTGCTCGTCAGGCTCGATCAAATGGTAAGCGTGCAAAGACCAAGAATGGCGCGACATCAAGGGCTCCTGAATGGGCGCGCAACATTAGCCGAAAGACGGGTGACAGAAAAGCCCATTTTCAGTGTCTTTCACTGCCATCGAGCGTATTTTTTGCGCATTGATTGTGCAGCACCCGTATCAACGAGCCAGCGCCCACAGGAATCCAGTGCACGCAATCCTCGGCTCAGAGCAGTGGCTTAAGCTGCGGCCAGACATTTTCGAGCAGTATTGATTGCGCCTCGGCGGCCGGATGAATGCCATCCGCCTGCATCAGGCGCGGCACGCCGCCCACCCCTTCAAGCAAAAACGGCACCAGCGCCACTTGCTGTTCACGGGCCAAGTCGCTAAACACATTGGCGAAAGCCGTCGTGTAGCGCTTGCCGTAATTAGGGGGCAACTGCATGCCCAGCAGCAGCACTTCGGCGCCGGCCTGCTTCGACTGCTCAATCATCGAAGAAAGATTTTGTTGCATTTGCACGGGGGCTAAACCGCGCAGGCCGTCATTGCCGCCCAGTTCCACCACAACCACTTTAGGCTTATGTTCCTGAAGCAGCGTAGGCAGCCTCGAAGCCCCACCAGCCGTGGTATCGCCGCTGATTGAGGCGTTCACCACGTGCTCGGAAAACCCCTCGGCAGCCATCCGCTCCTGCAGCAAAGCAACCCAACCCTGACGGGTATCCAGCCCGAAAGCGGCACTGATACTATCTCCAACCACCAGCACCGTACTGGCCGCGGCGGTTTGCCCCCAAAGCAACATGATCAGGGCGAAGCCGATTAACCTTTTCTGCATTGGATTCTCCATGAGCTCACACATTCTCAGCGCGCGAAACCTTAGCAAAGTGGTGCCCAGCGCTGAAGGCCAGTTAACCATACTTGACGATTTATCACTGCAACTTGCTGCGGGCGACAGCCTGGCAATTGTCGGCAGTTCCGGCTCGGGAAAATCCACCCTGCTCGGCCTGTTGGCCGGCCTAGACTTACCCAGCAGCGGCTCGATTGATCTGGCCGGGCATGATCTCGCCAGCCTCGATGAAGACCAGCGCGCCCGCGTCCGGGCTGAACATGTGGGGTTTGTGTTTCAGTCATTCCAACTGCTCGACAGCCTCAATGCGCTCGAAAACGTGATGCTGCCACTCGAACTTGAAGGCCGAGCCGATGCGCGCCAGCAAGCCGCCGAGCTGCTTGACCGGGTCGGCCTGGGCCAGCGCCTCAGTCATTACCCCCGCCAACTCTCCGGTGGTGAACAGCAGCGCGTCGCAATTGCCCGCGCATTTGCGGCGCAACCGGATGTGCTGTTCGCCGACGAACCCACAGGCAACCTCGACAGCCACACGGGTGCGCATATCAGCGACCTGTTGTTCGAGCTGAACAAGGAACGTGGCGCGACACTGGTGCTGGTCACCCACGACGAACATCTGGCGCAACGCTGCAACCGCCTGATTCGCCTCGAAGGGGGCCAGTTGGTTGGCCAACAGGCCTACTGATGACAAACTTGCCGCTGCTGCGCCTGTTCAAACTTGCCTTACGCCAATTACTTCGCGAAGCACGCGCCGGAGAAATCCGCGTGCTGTTCTTTGCCCTGCTGGTGGCAGTGGCCGCGAGTACCGCGATTGGCTACTTCAGTGCGCGCCTGAACAGCGGCATGCAATTGCGCGCCAGTGAATTCCTCGCCGCCGACTTGCGCTTGAGTGCCAGCACGCAGGCCAGCCCTGAACAAATCGAGGCAGGTCTGGCGCTCGGTCTTAACCACGCCAGCAGCGTAGAATTTTCCAGCGTTATCGCCACCGATACCGGCATCCAGCTGGCCAGCGTCAAGGCAGTCAATGAAGCCTACCCATTAAGAGGCCGGCTAAAGAGCGCGGCGCAACCTTACGCGCAAGAACAAGTATCTGCCGGGCCAAAGCCTGGCGAGGCATGGGCCGAGGCGCGCCTGTTTGCCGCGCTCAATCTCAAAGCAGGCGACAGCATCGATGTCGGCAACAAGACCCTGCGCCTGAGCCGCGTGCTGACCTACGAGCCAGATCGCGGCGGTGACTTTTACAGCCTAACGCCGCGCGTGCTGATCAATCTTGCTGACCTGGACGCTACTGGCGTGGTGCAGCCGGGCAGTCGGGTTAAATACTTTGAATTATGGAGCGGCGAGAGTGACGCTCTGGCGCAGTACAAGACGGCATTACAACCGACACTGGCAGCCAACCAACGCATCCAGGGCGCCCGCGACAGTAATCGGCAGATCGGCGGTGCATTGGGGCGCGCTGAACGCTATTTGAACCTCAGCAGTCTGGCCGCTGTGCTGTTGTCCGGGGTTGCTGTCGCCCTATCCGCCACACGTTTTGCCGCGCGGCGCTTTGATGCCAGCGCCCTGCTGCGCTGTTTCGGCCTGTCGCGCCGGCAAGCGCTGACGCTCTACAGCATCCAACTGGGTTTGCTGGGACTCAGCGCCTGCCTGTGCGGCGCACTCGTCGGCTGGCTCGCCCAGTACGGTTTGTTCTTCCTACTCGACGGCCTGCTGCCAGGTGAAATCCCCGCTGCGGGCGTTTGGCCTGCACTGGCGGGAATCGCAACAGGTCTTGTCGCCCTTGCAGGCTTTGCCCTGCCGCCACTTGCCGCCCTGGGCCGAGTCCCTCCGCTGCGCGTATTACGGCGCGACATGCTGCCCGTGCCGGCAAGCTCCTGGCTGGTCTACGGCGCTGCGCTGTTGGCGCTTGGCCTGATCATGTGGCGCCTGAGCCTGGATTTACCGCTGACGCTGGCGCTGCTTGGCGGCGGCCTGCTAACAGCATGTCTACTGGGCGGATTGCTGCTTTTAGCCCTGCGCAGCTTGCGCCGGATCATGGCGCAGGCCTCATTGCCGTGGCGCCTTGGTTTGGGCCAACTGCTGCGCCACCCGATCGCCGCTGCCGGGCAATCGTTGGCATTCGGCTTGATCATTCTGGCGATGGCACTGATTGCCTTGCTGCGTATTGAGTTGCTGAGCACCTGGCAAGACCAACTGCCAGCTGACGCGCCCAATCAGTTTGCGCTGAATATCGTACCGGCCGAGAAAGAAGCGTTTGCCCAACAGTTGCAAGCCATATCACCGCACGCAGCCCCGCTCTATCCCGTTGTTCCAGGCCGTTTGACTGCGATCAATGGCCAAGCCGTACGCCAACTCGTGAGCAAGGACAGCCGTGGCGAGCGGGCGACCCAGCGTGATCTGAGCCTGACCTGGGCGGCGGATCTGCCGGGTGACAACCAGTTGGTTGCCGGCAGTTGGTGGAGCCAGGAGAAGCGCGAAATACCCGGCGTCTCGGTCGAA
This sequence comes from Pseudomonas marincola, assembly GCF_900682675.2. Taxonomy (NCBI): domain Bacteria; kingdom Pseudomonadati; phylum Pseudomonadota; class Gammaproteobacteria; order Pseudomonadales; family Pseudomonadaceae; genus Pseudomonas; species Pseudomonas marincola. Next base: position 2,817,519 of record NZ_LR215729.2, read on the forward strand.
GAGAAGCTCGCCGAAAACCTTGAACTGAAGATTGGCGACACCCTGACGTTCAATGTCGGCGGGCTAAACCGTGAAGCGCGCGTAACCAGTTTGCGCAGCGTGGACTGGAACAACTTCCAGCCGAACTTCTACATGATCTTCGAGCCAGGCACGTTGCAGGACATGCCAGTGACCTACCTCACCAGCTTCTACCTGCCAGCGGGCAACGACAAGCAGCTGGTCGAATTATCCCGCGCCTTCCCGGCGGTGACCTTGCTCGGAGTCGATGCCTTGCTGAGCCAACTGCGCAGCATTCTGGCGCAGGTGACACTGGCCATCGAGTTTGTCTTGGCGTTTGTGTTGGCCGCCGGTTTTGCCGTGCTGTTCGCCGGTTTGCAAACCACCCTCGATGAACGCATTCGCCAAGGCGCGCTGCTGCGTGCTCTCGGCGCTGAACGAAAGATAGTGATCAATGCCCGCCGCGCGGAGTTCGCCATGCTGGGCGCCACCAGTGGTGTGCTGGCCGCACTTGGCTGTGAGTTGATCAGCTACCTGCTTTACCGCTACGCCTTCAACCTTGAGTGGTCGCCCCATCCCTGGCTGCTGATTCTGCCGGTGATCGGCGCATTGGCAGTCGGTGCGGCCGGTATTTGGGGCACCCGCAAAGCCCTCAACAGCAGCCCGCTCACAGTATTGCGTGAGGGCTGATACTATCGTCGCCATCTTCCACTGTGCAGTTTTTCCAGCATGAGCCGCTATCGCCCTCCCCGCACTGCAGGCACCGCCTTGATCACCCCGCAAGGCGAGGCCCGCCTGCGCGCCGAGCTGCATGAACTGTGGCATGTGCGTCGCCCGCAAATTACTCAGTCGGTTAGCGAAGCCGCAGCACAAGGCGATCGTTCGGAGAATGCCGAGTACACCTACGGCAAGAAAATGCTGCGTGAAATCGACAGCCGCGTGCGTTTTCTGACCAAACGCCTCGAAAGCCTGAAAGTGGTCGACGCCAAGCCGAGTGATCCGGACAAAGTGTATTTTGGCGCGTGGGTGACGCTTGAAGATGATGGCGGCAATGAATCACGCTACCGCATCGTCGGCCCTGATGAGCTGGACTTGAAACTCAATCTGATCAGCATCGACTCCCCTTTGGCCCGCGCCCTGATCGGCAAGTCACTCGACGCCGAGGTCTGCGTACAGACCCCGACTGGCGAGAAGAACTGGTACATCATCGCCATTGAGTATCCCTGATCCGCGCAATCAGTTGCGGGTTATCAGGCCCTGCTTGGCGACTCGCACCAGTTGCTTCACCGCATCTTCCAGCTCGCTGGCAGCAGGCGCCTGCAGCACCGCCATATCGAAGCTGTTGTTGGCGAATTTCGCCAGGCCCTGGGCATTTTCAGCAAAGTGAATCAGAAACGTTCGCGAACCACCCCAGCGCGCTGGCCAGCCATCGAGATGGCGTAACAAGCCGGGCTGATTATTGCCTGCGAGGAGAATTTTCGGAGTGGGGAGTGACCGATCAGAGGTGACCGGGGTGCAACGTTCCAGCGTTTGGGGACAGTTCATGCTCGACTCTTCGCCTCAGAGATTCCGCTGGGCAGCGGTGGGAGGCGACACCGAACCAGCGCTTTAGCGGTATTTCGGAGTCTCGGCTGAGCGCTCCTCAGGGAGTCGATAAATCGATGGTCCCGGCGCCCCGCAAGTAGCTGTTTAAATCGGCGCTTGCGGCAATCCTAGTGAAAGCTGGCGCGAACTGTCAATCGTCAATCCAGCACAATCACCCATCAACCCGAAAAAGCAGTCATTAAAAAGCCCGCCCCGGCACGGACTCATGCTGGGGCGGGCTTTTGCCAGGCAGGTTAAGGTCAGTCAGCCAGTTGCTGATCGACAGACAACTTGCCGGCACCTTCGAGCAGAATCGCCAGGCTTGCGACCAGCAAGGTCAGGGCGAATTCGTAACCGTTGTTGCTCATGAACAAGCCATTGCCGATATGCACCGAGAAAATCGCCACCACCATTGTGAATGCCAGCGCTACAGCAGCCGGGCGCACCAGCAAGCCGATAACTAAAGCCAGGCCACCAAAGAACTCGGCGCTGCCGCTGAGCAAAGCCAGCAGGTAGCCAGGCGTCATGCCAAGGCTTTCCAGCCACCCCGCGACACCGGCCAGACCTGGACCATCAAACCAGCCAAAGAGTTTTTGAGCGCCGTGCGCGGCGAAGATCAAGCCCACGACAATACGCAGAATTGTCAGGCCATAACCGGCTTGGGTAGCGGTGATTTTGTGCAGTAGGTTGTTCATGTTTATTGCCCTGAGTGAGAGTTGATGGACGCTATACTAACCACAAAATTAGATAATCAAAGCGGATAAAATCGCTAATTAAAATCAAATTATTCGATTATTTACGCGAACTCACTTCACCCTTGTGCGGCTCTAGCAGGTACCGCTCACGGGAAAATGCCAAATAGTATTTGTTCACACTATTAACATAGCTCACCACGCCCATTCCCATCTGCTCCATCGCGATCCGCTCAACCTGAAAGAACCATTGATTGGGATTCAGGCCGCGCCGCTTGGCCTCGGCGCGCATGCTTTGTACACGTTGCGGGCCCAAGTTGTAGCCCGCCAGAACAAAGGCCATCCGCTCACGTTCGTTAAGCTGAGCGCTGCTGAAAAAGCCGCGGCGAATCTTCGCCAGATAGCGGGCACTGGCGCGCACATTGTTATCGAGAACACCGATATTGCTCACGCCCACGCTCCGTGCCGCGATTGGCGTCACCTGCATCAACCCGGTCGCGCCGCCATAGCCTCGCGCAGCCGGATTTAGCGTTGATTCCTTGAACGCCAGCGCTGCCAGCGTCAGCCAGTCGAAGCCCTGCTCTTGCGCATGTTTTTGCAACACTGGGCGCACCGACTCCAAACGCTTGCGCTCGGTTCTGCCCAGCGGGTAATGCACTTTGTAGAGCCGCCGGTAAACGCGCTGGAATGCAGTATCCGGATCGACGGGGCTGCGGTAGGCACGAAAGAAACGGTCAATACTGGCACTCAGCAACGGCGCATCACGGCGCACAAACCAACGCATATCGCCATCTTTGGACAGCACCAGTTTGTACTCGATGCGCAGTTTGGGCATGACCTTGGCCCAGCGCTGGGCAATTGGCAATTCGACTGCCGTGACGTTGAAAATCCCGGCTTGGACCATCTCCAGCACATCCTCAACGGCCAGCGTCGGGTCCACCCATTCGATCACGATAGGCGCCATTTTTTTCATCAGAAGCGTGCTATTGAGCGCCTGAATCGCAGCGCCCGCTACGCTGCCTGCGGGCAAGGCAATGCTGCGCCCGGATAATTGCTCCAGGCGCGTGTAACGACGATCGCCAACGCGTCCGACCAGAACCACCGGAACGTTTTCGCGGATAGGTTTACTTGCCGTCACCTGCGCGCCCCCGCGCACATCCAGCAGTTCACCTGGCGCGACCAGATCACCCTCACCGCGCTGCAAAGCACCCAGTAACTGATCCTTGGCCTTGGGGATAATTTTCAGCTTCAGCTGCCTGCCGTTACGCGACTCACGATTGAGAAACTGCTCATAAGCCCGAAGACGATGGTACTCAACGCCAATGCTCTCACCCTTGACCTCGCCAGAGCTGTTGCGGCTCTGGTTAATCAAAACGCGCAATTCACCGCTGGCGCGGATGTTCTCCAGATCGCGTGTCGCCACGGGCTTGCCAATTTCCAGAGGTCCAGCCACGCGCGCAGCCGCCACTAATGGCAGCAACAGCAGGCTCAAGACCAACAAAAATCGCGCCATCAAGGCTCCAGGACAGGGTTTGCTTGCATCATAAATGCGGGGATAAACCGCTTGCGCCCGCTTCAAGGGGCGCGGAGATTCTCACAGCCGGGCAAAGGACGCCAGACCAACCCGACAAACAACATCACCAAAACAATGTAACTAACTGTATTTGTTGAATTTTTTATTTTGCAAAAGCTCTGCTATGCTGCGCATCCTGACCTACAGGTAGCACCATGCAACTCATCGACATTGGCGTCAATCTGACCCACCCAAGCCTAGCCGAGCAATTGGACAGCATAATCAGCCGCGCGTATGACAGTAATGTCATGCAAATGGTTCTGACCGGTACCGATCTCGCTGGAAGCGAACTGAGTCTAGAACTTTGTCGCGCACTCGACGCCAATGGCCAGCAACTTTTTTCCACGGCGGGAATTCATCCGCACTCTGCCAGTGAATGGAACAGCGATTGCCGCCAGCAATTGCGCAATTTGCTCAGTGAACCCGAGGTGCGAGCCGTCGGCGAATGTGGCCTGGATTTCAATCGCGACTTCTCGCCTCGCCCGCAACAAGAGAAAGTGCTCGAAGAGCATCTGGAACTGGCCGTCGAATTGAACATGCCGGTGTTCCTGCACGAACGCGATGCCGATCAGCGACTGCTCGAAATAGTCGCTAATTACCGCGATCATCTGCCAGCGGCCGTGGTGCATTGCTTTACCGGCGAAAAGCGGGCGCTGTTCAATTATCTCGACCTCGACTTGCACATTGGTATCACTGGCTGGATCTGCGATGAGCGCCGCGGTACGCACCTGCATTCACTGGTGTCCAATATCCCCAAAGGACGCCTGATGCTGGAAACGGACTCGCCGTTCTTGCTGCCGCGCACCCTGCGCCCGAAACCCAAGAACGGTCGCAACCAACCGGCATTCCTCACTGAAGTGCTGCGTGAAGTCGCGCTGCACCGCAATGAGAGCCTCGAAACACTGGCCGCGCACACCACTGCAACCGCAAGGCAATTCTTCTCGCTGCCGGCTATCCCAGCCGCGCAAAATATCGAGCACTGACCGGGCCGCCTGCGGCGGTCTATCTCGTCGATAGCCAGGTTCAATTCGCCTTGGCGCTGCCCTCACGCATAAGCTTTATCCAGCCACAGGAGAACGCTCATGCCCAGCACCGCCCAAGCCGTTATTGATACCCCAACCAGCTCGATCCAACAGCATGCGCAGCGTCTCTGCGCTGGCGCCTTGCTGCTCACGGCGAGCCTGATCCTGATTGATGGTTTGCTCAGCCTTCAGCTAACCAACGTCGCCTTGGCCCTGTTAGGTGGCGCCGCCGCGCTGGCTGTCATACCGTGTAGCAACTTGAAACCGACTGGCCGCCAGCCCGCAAGCTGCTGATTTAGGGCGCTTTCACCCACGTTGTCACTTTTAGGCTATTTCGTTTCGTCTGATACGAATGGCAATCTGATCGTTAAATGCAATAGCATTCTTGTTTTTAGCGGCATCTGAACCTTAGTTAGTGGCTGATCGCCGCTTGTTCGCCGCAGTCAACGAGGACGACGTATGTCGCTACAGCGACATTTCTGGGCCATGATGGCCATTGTAATGCTGCCTGCGCTTGCGCTCGCGGGCGGTGATGCCTATCCAGTCGACAGGCCCGCACTGATTCTACACCTGAGCGATGACCAGACGGTCCAGCTCACCTTGCAGGATCTGGCTAAATTACCCAAGCGCAGCCTGACGGTTCAAGACAGCCCCAACTCAGCGCCAATTGTATGGACTGGGGTCGATGCCGAAGCACTGTTCAACAGCCTTAATGTTCAGTTACCGCCCTTCAAGCGTCTGCGCCTGGAGGCACTCAACTTGTACTCGGCACTGCTGCCGCGCTCGGACATCGAGAAATTCCATCCCATCATTGCCTATTCCCGCGATGGCCAATCAGTGCCTGTCCACGAGTCCGGCCCGCTGTTCTGGATCTATCCCTTCGATGATTACCCCGAACTGCGCACACAAATTTATTACAGCCGTGCGGTCTGGCAATTGAGTGACATATATTTTGAGTAGTTTCTGATGCCTGCATTGATGCTGAGCAGATCCCAAAAGAACCTTGCCCTGAGTGTGCTGGTCCTCATCGTGGTAACCATGCTCGGGTTGCTGACCGCCGCCTTATTACTGGCCGGACAACAAGCCAACCAACTTGCCGCGCCTAACCTGCACGGTGAGCTTTGGCGCGCGTATCAGACCACCCGCGAGATGGAGCTCACCCTTAAAGCGGCCCGGCAATACCAACAAGGTGAAATCAGCGGCGATGATTTAGTGGTCCGCATACAGGTTCTGCGCAGCAGTACCCGCATGCTCCAGGACAGCAGAATGTTCAGCGCCCTGCCCTTGCCGCGCCCGCGCGCCGATGAGGCGCTGGCAAGAATTATCAGCCTCAGCTCCACCTGGAATAAACAGGCACACTTCGCGGATGAACAAGCCGCGCAACGCCTGGCAATCCAGATCAACCGTGATATGGCGCCACTGATCAAACCCATGCACGAGGTGATGATTGCCAGCAATATCTCCCTGGCCAACAAACTCGATCATGACCGCCAACTGCTGTACAAAAGCTTTCGCTACATTGGCTGGGCGTTGATCGGTTTGCTGATCGGCTCGACCTTGCTGGTTGCAAGGCTGATTTACAACTATCGCCAAGCCCGACAGCTGTCGAACCGGCTGAGCGAGCTTAATCATACGCTGGAAGACCGGGTCGCTATGCGCACCCTTGAGCTCAGCGAAGAACAACGCGTTCTGAACCAGATTTTGCAAGCCAGCCCGAGTGATGTGGCGTTCTTCAGCGCCGACGGCGACGAGGTTTACTTTATTAGCGAAGGCTTGCAATCGAGCTTGCTGAGCCCTTCATCTACGTTTGAGTACGCCCAGTTTTTTGCCGACCCCGCCGATGCTGAACGCTTTCACGCCAACTTGATCAACGACAATCAGGTCGATGATCTCGAGGCGCTGCTCCGGGGCCCAAGCGCACCGTACTACGCGGTGATTTCAGGGCGCGTACTTGAACACAAGGGCCGCCCTGCCCACCTGATCTGGTGTTATGACATCAGCATGCGCAAACAAATGGAAGAGTCACTGTTGGCGCTGGCCAACACCGATGCCCTGACAGGCCTCGACAACCGTCACTCGTTCTGGCGCAAGGGCGAAGCGTTGCTGCATTACACGAGGCGAATAGAACAGCATTGTGTAGCGCTGATGCTCGACATTGACCATTTCAAGCAAATCAATGACCAATACGGGCATCAGGCTGGCGATCTCGCCCTGCAAAAGGTGGCGAGCGAGTTGCAATTAGGCGTCCGTGAAAATGACATCCTCGGCCGTATTGGCGGCGAGGAGTTCGTGGTCTTGCTGCCGCATATCAGTACCGAGCAGGCATTGCCAATTGCCGAACGCCTGCGCAGCAACGTTGAAGCCTTGCACCTGCCGCTCGGCAACGGTCAGTACCATTCACTGACCCTGAGCATTGGTCTGGCGAGCATGCTCACCCATGAGTCACTCGATCAGTTGCTCAACCGCGCAGACATGGCGCTTTATGAAGCCAAAGCCGCCGGGCGCAACCGCATTAGCATTTGCCCAGCGCCGTCACTCAAGCAAACACAGCCACTGTCTGTCGACTGATAGCCATCAACTCGCCGCTTGGCGTCCACATCGCCGCAGCGACATGGCCATAACCGTCGCGGGCATATTCAATCTGCGCGCGGTATAGGCACCAGTCCAGCGTTGTTAACTCGGCAACCGGCTGCATGAATTCGATGGTCCAGGTCAGCGAGCTGCCGGGCGCAGGCGTGCTCAGGCGCGGCAGCAAGGCCGGCGGCCAGGCATCCACCAGCGCCAGAATGTGCGCCTCATCAATGCTGCAAACCTGATCCTCACCGCGCAAACGCACCCAGCCGCCCATTTCACGGTCCTCATTGCGCGTGTAAGGCATACCGCCAATCCCCCAGCGCATGGCCAGAAAACGGATGAACTCGGGGGTAACGCCCTCGATATAGGGCAACTCGGTACAGGCCTCTGGCGCCGCGATTTGCGGAGCCGGCAACGCGCCGACGCTGATAATGGATTCGCGCGCGGCGCCAAAGCTGCCCTGAATCAGCGTCATCACTTGACCATTCTGCACAGCACGGCCCATGACCTGAGAAACCGCTTTGCCTTCGCGCAGCACTTCAACTTCAAAACTCACTGGCACATCGGGCGCAACCGGACCGACAAAGGTAATCGCCAGCGAGCGAACCTGACGCCCTTGCGCCACTTTATTGCGCATGGCCTGATACACGAGGGCAGCGACCAGGCCACCAAAGCTGGCACGTCCCTGCGCCCAGAGCGAAGGAATAACAACCTCGTTAGTACCGCCGCGAACGGCTGTCAGCAATTGCGTGAAAGTCATAAAAGCCTCGTCCTGATCCATTGCGCGAGTCTATGAGACTTCAGCGCATTTGCGAAGGTATCTCGAAAAGGCTCAAATTCGCGGTATGCATGACAAGCCACGTCGCTTAAGGCGTGCAGATTACCGGCCACGCCAAAGCTGACCGGATGCGCCGAACAAAAGGCTTAAAAGCCCTCTGTTTGTGCGCCAGTGATTCAGGCCATTTGCGCCTGTAACCGCACCACGACATCCGTGCATGCCTGCTCGCACCCTTGCAGGCTGGCAGACCAGACGCCGGCGCAAGCCTGCAGATCCGGCTCCGTTTCAGCGCGGTGCAACCACTGCAAGTGATCGTGCCAAGTGCCTAAGGAAGATTGCGCCCGCTTCAATGTTGCCTGCTGGCGGGCCGATAAACCGCAGAGTTGTGGATACGCCTCGGCGCCGTAACGAACACGTTTGACCAGCAAGCGCAGCTCATGCCAGTCCAGTGCCTCGCTGTGCAGCAGCGTCCGCAGGCGCTGCTGGTCTTTGCGCAAACGCTTGTGAAGATGCGCGCGAAGCTGCTTGAGTTCGCCTTGCAGCTCGCTGGCCAACCAGTCTGCCGGCCAGGCCTCTAATGCCTGCAATAACTCAAGCGTCTGCTGACTGCAAGCAACACCTGCGTAGCCCTGCACCACACGCTCTGCGCGGGCACTAGCCGCCTGCTGGTCGCCCAAACGCCACAGCTCGGCCTCAAGCACTTCCAGATCGCGCAATGGGCCGGTAAGGGTGCCGAGCGCCGCCGCGCTTCTCAGCAGTTCCATGCAACTGGCGCGATCCCCCACCGGTTTGAGCAGGCCGCGCAGCTTACGCAGATTGATTCGCAGATCGTGCAAAGCCTCGGCATCGGTTCTTGCCCTGACACGTTCAACACAGGCAATAATTGCCACATGCAAACGAATCACCTGCTCCCGTAAATCCTTGGTCAACGCGCTCAAGTGTCACTCCCTCGCAGCATTATGCTTGCATCAGACTAGCTCATTGCCAGCACGGGTTCATTGCTGGCGATCAAGCCGGCTCAAGCGCAGTGGCAACGCGCGGCGTAATTGACGTAGCTGACTGCGCAACAGCTTGGGATCAACCGACTGACCCGCGTAATACTGCGCCTCGAATGAGCGATAGAACTGAATGATTTCTGGCGCCTGACGCGGCAAGGCAATTGCTGCACGCCGGGCAAAATGCCCCGGGACTTCACCAGCTTTGCGATAAATCCCGTGGCGCCTCAGCAAGCGCTCGAACTGGCTGAACAAACGCTGCTCAGGCGCGCCGTTGCGTATCCATGGTTTGAATAACCACAGAGCGATGAACGCTAAAAACAGTGCGCCACCGCCGACCAGACTGATGATCAGCTCACGCGCCTCTACGCGCCCGAACCAGCGCTGTAACAGCTCAAGTTGCTGTGCGCCCTGATACCCAAGCACCCAACGCTGCCAGCTGTAATTGAGATTATCCCAGGCCAGACGGATTTGGTTGAGCCAGGCCAGCTTGCGAAAACGTAACGGCGAGAACGGCGAACCTTCCATGAAGCTTTCCTCACCGGCCAGCGCTTGCTCAAGGCCGGACTCTATACGTTCGGGCGCCACCTGAAACGTCGGGTCGACACTCACCCAACCTCGATCTGGCTGCCAGTATTCAACCCAGGCGTGGGCGTCGAACTGGCGAACCTGCACGTAATTGCCGTTGGGGTTGTACTCGCCGCCCTGATACCCCGTCACCACGCGGGACGGGATGCCGGCGGCGCGCAGGACAAAGGTCATGGCGCCTGCATAGTGGGCACAGAACCCCCGGCGCGTGTCGAATAGAAAGTCATCGACACTGTCACGGCTCATCTGCGGCGGCCGCAAGGTATAAACAAACGGTTGCTGATTGAAGTGCTTAAGCAGCGCATTGACCAACTGCTCATCCTGCGGATATTGCTGGCGCAACTCCCGCGCCCACTGGCGGCTGCGCGGATCGACGTTGGCGGGCAATTGCAGGGCGCGACGCAAGCCGGTGCTTGAACCGTGCGGTTCGCGCAGGGCTTGCGGCCACGAGGTCACTTGATAGAGCAAACTGCGTTCGACCGGCTTGCTGCGCTGCAAGCGGAAATCACTCAATTGCCGGGTCTGCGGCAATGACGTCTCGGCCACATCCAATGCAAATAGCCAAGGCTGAGAGCTGGGCTGCATGACGATGCTGTAGCTCACTGGATCACCGACCTTCTGCCAGTCTGGCGAGGGCGAATAATTCAGTGTTGAGGATTGCGACCAGCGCCTGCCATCGAAACGGTCCAAGGTCAGCGCCCGCCAATACAACTCGGTTCGCGGCGGCACCTCGCCGTCAAAACTGGCCCTGAACGCCAACGCGCCGGAGCGGCTCAAATCGGCAATATCGCCTGGCGTCATACTGTCGGACAGCCCGGTTACCGCATTCCCGCCGGGCATGGGCAACGACCAGAGTGGACCGATGCGCGGAAAGAACACGAACAGCAACAGCATAATCGGCAGCGCCTGCAACATCAGTCCTGCGGCTAACTTTGCCGTGTCCCACGGACGGCTGGCGAGGCTGCTTTGCTGCAAACCGATAAGCCCGGCGAGAAGCGCGGTGACTGGCAGCACGCTGTACAGCGCCGCGGTAATGCTGTCATCAAACAGGTAAGCGGTAACCACCACAAAGAAGCCCAGAAATATCAGCACCAGAGCATCACGGCGCGTGCGCATCTCGAGTAACTTGAGAATAAACGCACCCACCAACAGCACCACGCCGGCATCCAGGCCAATCAAGCTGCCCCGACTGAGAAACACCCCGCAGCCAGTGGCGATCATCAGTCCTAACTTGAGCAGCGTGCTCGGGTAATTGGCGCGCATGCGAAATATCTGCACGCGCCAGGCCGCACAAGCCAACCACAAGCCGATCACCCACAGCGGCAAGTGACTCAGGTGCGGTAGAATCACCAATACCTGCGCCACCAACAGCCACGTCAGGCTGATGCGCGGAATAACCTGAATCTGGCTCATTGGCTGAGCCCTGTCAGGGCCAATGCGCGCAAACAGGCCTGACAATGAATGTCACCGGTGTCTGCCGCAATTTGCTTATCATCAAGGCGCAGCGAAAACGGTTGGTGGCGCTCGGTATATTGCAGCACCCAATAACAAAGCACTGAAAGCCGATACTCTTGATCGCCCGACAGCGCGGCGATGTCCAGGCACGTTTGACTCCCGCCGAGGCTGGCGAAATCCTTCACCAGTAAACCCATGCCCCGCGAATAGGCCTTCCAGTGCAGGCGCTTGCGTGAATCGCCAGCCTGATAACTGCGCAATCCCTGAAAGTCATCGGCGCCATCGGCCGACACGCGCAGTCCCTGTTCGTCTTCATCGCCAACGCTAGCCATCACGGGCGGTAAATCAGCGGCGATCGGTTGCGGGTAAACCAGCGCCTTTTGATCGAGATCGACCCAGCTCCAGGCTTTCAACAAGCCCAACGGAAAGCCACTTTCGACGCGCATTCTTGGCGCTTTCAACCAACCCCGTTGCGTGGTCAGCAGCGACAGTTCTGCCGGCGTACTCGCCTGTGGCGGCACATCCACAATCAACGGCGGCTCATCTGCGAACCCCAGACTAATCGCCTGATGCGCGTGGTTAAGACTTTCCAGCGTCACCTGATAACGCACATGCTCACCGACAAACACGGTGTTAGCCCCCGCAGCGCGGAGCACCAGACCAGACAGGTTACGGTAGGTGTGCAGGATGGCCACGATGAACACCGAGCCGAGCAGAAAGGTCAGCGCGTAGGCCAAGCTGTTTTGATAGTTGATGGCCGCCAGCAACATCAACGTCAGCGCCAGCAAGAACATCACGCCGACTTTGCTCGGCACAATGAATATCCGCCGCTGAGTGAGCCGCACCCGGCTGGAAGCCGGCAAGCGCCGGGTCAGCCAGCGATTCCAGCGCGCCTGCACAGCGGCGATCAAAGAGGTGTGACCTCACGCAGCAAGCCTTGCACCAGCGTGCTGCCGCCATGTCCGGAAGGATCTGCGCGCTCACGCAGCCGATGGCCCACTACCGAAGGCAGCACCGCTTGCACGTCTTCCGGGATCACATAATCGCGCCCGGCCAAGTACGCCCATGCACGGGAGGCGGCGAGCAATGCCAGGCTGGCCCGTGGCGACAGTCCCCAAGCAAATTGCGGCTGCGTGCGCGTGGCCTCAACCAGGCGCAGTACGTATTCCACCAGCGCATCGCTGACCCGCACCTTGGGCACCTCAGCTTGAATCGCGGCCAATTCGCTGTGATCCAGAACGGCCGAAATTTGCGGCAGCAACGCACGTCGTGAGTCACCCAGCAACAACGCCTTTTCAGCGCCGCGCGCCGGGTATCCGAGCGACAGACGCATCAGGAAGCGATCCAGCTGTGATTCGGGCAAGGCAAAAGTGCCGCCCTGACTGACCGGGTTCTGCGTCGCAATCACAAAGAAAGGATCGGGCAATGGCCGCGTGGCGCCCTCAATGGTGACCTGCCCCTCTTCCATGGCCTCAAGCAATGCGCTCTGGCTTTTTGGCGTTGCCCGATTGATTTCGTCAGCTAACACCAACTCGGCAAAAATGGGCCCCGGATGGAAGGTGAACTGACCGGAGTCCTTGTCGAAAACCGAGGTGCCGAGGATATCGCCCGGCAATAGATCGGAGGTGAACTGCACGCGCTGAAAGCTCAGGCCAAGCACCTTGGCCAAGGCATGACTGAGGGTGGTTTTGCCCATGCCGGGCAAGTCTTCGATAAGCAGGTGGCCCCGCGCCAACAAGCAAGCCAGCGCCAGCCTTACCTGAGGTTCTTTACCCAGCAAGACCTGATTGACGGCCTCAAGGCAAGCTTCCAGTTTTCTGCGCATCGAACACTCCTTATGCAAGTGTCTCGATGCTACTGGCAGCCGCGTCCGGGGCAAAGGCCCGCGTAATGATTAATCACAAAACAGTGAACTTTAGCCGGGTCTGACCATTTCGAATGTTTCAAGGGTGCGGGTATAGGCAGCGCCGCCCAAACGGCCAATCAGGTCCATCTTGTGCGGGTCTACGCGGCCCTTGTCATTGAGTACGGCGTCGCTGACATGCGCCAACAGTACCTGCGCGAAAATCATGTGGCAGTTCGGCTTGTCGCGCGGATACGGCTGGATTTCTGCAACCTTGCACTCGAAAGCAATTACCGAGTCCGTAACTCGCGGCGGTGCGATCAGGCGGCTGGCAGTGCTGCCAATCTGGCACCGCTCGAACTCGCTGACGCCGTGCTCAAACCCGGCAGAGCTGGCATTCATTTGCTCGGCTTGAGCAAAGCTGACCAATTGAATGACCAACTCACCCGTGGCCTGCACATTGCGCAAGGTGTCTTTGAGGCTGCCGTCACCGTGATGGTTGACGTTCACCATCAGCGTGGGTGGCTCATCACTGATCACCTGAAAGAAACTGAATGGAGCCAGATTGCTGACGCCTTCCCGGGAGATGCTCGACACCCAGGCAATGGGCCTTGGGGTAACGGTCGAGGCCAGCCAGCGATAAGCATCGAGGGGCGCCAACTGGCTAAAATCCAACTCCATCCAGTTTTCCTCCAACGGATTAAACAATTGCCGGGGCTTAACGACCCGCGCGGGACTCATCAATGTAGAACTGGGCTTTTTTGGCCTTGCTGGTGCAGCCTTCATAGGCTTCAAATTGCTGCTGGGTTTTCGCGGCGGTCAGCAGCGACAGTGCTTTGGAATAGCTGACGGTGCCAGCAAAACCTTCAGCCTTGGCCAAATCCAGATCATGCCATGCGGCATCCAGTTGGCTCCCGCACGAATTGCGATAATCAGTTTTACCTGCACAGCCAACCAGTGCGGCAGCCATCAGCGCTATGCAAAAAATCGATTTCATGTGTGCAACTCCGTTTAGCAATTGTGATGATTCATTGACCAGCAGTGTTTACCTGAGGTTCATTTAGCAGCGCGATGTTGCAGAAACTCGACAATTGCGGCTTGCTCGCCAACGAACTCGATACGCCCCGCTTTGTTCTCTCGCTGAAACACATACATCGGGTCGTAATACTCAACCAGCAAAGTTTCTATCCATTGCCGGTGAAGGCTTACATCGCCCTGCGTTTCCTGCTCCAGCAGCGCCTGCTGCATAATGGCGGCCAGACGTTGATAACGCTCACCGCCCAAACGCTTTTGAATGTTAGTCAAGCTTTGCATTAAACGCTCAGCAAAGGCTTTGAAGCCTTCTTCAGCGCCCTGCAGGTTAATGAACTCTGCACTCAAGTCGATGACATAATCTTGAAGAATGCGCGTTGTTCGACCTTCCACGCTGTCTTCGAGCCATACCAGCGGAAAGTGCTGCATGCCTTCGTACAGTGGCAGCGGTAACGAGCACTTGCCGATGATGCGTCCTTCATCCTCAAGAACAAACTGCTCCATGCCGGCGTTGCGCTTCTTCAGAATGTCGATGGCCAGGGCATTCTCAAAATCAATCTGCATCGGCTGCCCGGTGGCGCGTTTGCCAAAACTTGAGCCCCGGTGATTAGCATGGCCTTCAAGGTCAAGGCTGTTGCCGAGCTGGGCGATCACTTCGGTCTTGCCGGTGCCGGTCATGCCGCCGACCAACACGAAATTACACTGCGCCACGGCCTGATCTGTCGTGTCGATGAGGAAATTGCGCATGGCTTTGTAGCCGCCCACGACGCGCGGATACTCGATACCGGCATCGCTTTTCAGCCATTCCTGAACCAGTTGCGAGCGCAGGCCACCGCGAAAACAATAGAGGTAACCATTGGGATTGGCGGTGGCAAACTCAGCCCAACGCTGCACCCGTTCCTCGCGCGTTTTACCTTGCACCAATTGATGGCCCAGCTTGATAGCGGCGTCCTGACCGTGCTGTTTGTAGCAGGTGCCGACCTTCTGCCGCTCGATGTCGGTCATCAACGGCAAATTCACCACATTGGGAAACGCGCCCTTGTTAAATTCCACGGGCGCGCGGGCGTCCATCATCGGGCTGTCATTGAGGAAGATCTGCCGGTAATCGCTGCAATTGTCGCGCATCAGATAACCTCGACAGCGTAGGTCTGTCGCTCGCGCAGCTGGCCAATCGGCTGCAATTGCAGGTTCAGCCCTTGCGCACAGGCGAGAAACTCAGCCTCGCCTTCTGGCGTTACCGCAACCAGCAAACCGCCACTGGTTTGCGGGTCGCACAGCAGCAGTTTGTGCAACTCAGGCAACGGCGCAATTTTTTCGCCGTAGCTGTCGAAGTTACGTAAGGTGCCGCCCGGAATGCAGCCCTGATCGAGGTAATACTCAACGCTTTCAATACGCGGTACACGGGCATATTCGACCTCGGCCGTCAGACCGCTGCCCTCGGCTATTTCCAGTAGATGACCGAGCAGGCCGAAGCCGGTGACGTCGGTCATGGCGGTGACGCCAGCCAATTTGCCGAAATGACTGCCAGCCTTGTTCAGGGTGCACATCCAGTCGCGTGCCAGGCCAATGTCAGCTTCGCGCAGCTTGGCCTTTTTCTCGGCCGTAGTCAGAATGCCGATGCCCAGGGGTTTGGTCAGGTACAGCTTGCAGCCCAACGTCGCGGTGTCGTTGCGCTTCATGTAGCGCTTCTCGACCAAGCCAGTTACCGCCAAGCCGAAGATTGGCTCAGGGGCGTCAATCGAATGGCCGCCCGCCAGGGTAATCCCGGCTTCGTCGCAGACCGCACGGCCGCCACGGATGACCTCACGGGCAACCTCAGGGGCCAGCACATTGACTGGCCAGCCGAGAATGGCGATTGCCATTAACGGATCACCGCCCATGGCGTAGATATCGCTGATCGCGTTGGTGGCAGCAATACGCCCGAAGTCATAAGGATCATCGACAATCGGCATAAAAAAGTCGGTAGTCGAGACCACGCCACGCTCACCATCAATGCCGTAGACCGCCGCGTCATCGCGCGAGGCATTGCCCACCCACAAATTGGGGTCGAGGTTCTGCGCCCCGCTCCCGGCGAGGATCACATCGAGGACTTTGGGAGAAATCTTGCAACCACAACCGGCGCCGTGGCTGTATTGGGTCAAACGAATGGGCTCGCTCATAAATCCTCTGTTCTCGTCGACGGGCGGCGGCATTCTAGCAAATACGCGCACAACGCTCGCGATTCAAGCGCCTGTCTGGGCCAAATCTTTATGTTAACGGGGACGACGTTTGCGTGCAGAACAAAGATCAGGTGATGCGTGGCGAGGCTAATCTGATAATGACGCGTATGATGACGCGTGGGCTTGGTTTTCTGGCCCATTATCTGCAGCAATATCGCGCATGCGTGCCGGTTTACCTCTGGTGCGGCGGGTTGCTGAACGACTATATTTTTGCGCCCGCGTCTCTGCGCGTTTGTTATTTAGGGGACGAAATTGACCAAAAAAAGAGTTGCACTGGTACTCGGCTCCGGCGGGGCTCGTGGCTATGCGCACATTGGGGTGATCGAGGAGTTGCAAGCCCGTGGCTATGATATTTCCTGCGTAGCCGGCTGTTCGATGGGAGCTGTGGTTGGCGGCATTTTTGCGGCTGGCAAGCTCAAGGAATACAGCGAGTGGACCCAGAGCCTGGATTATCTGGATGTATTGCGCCTGATTGACGTGAGCTTCCGGCTGGGCGCCATCCGCGGTGAAAAGGTGTTCGGGCACATCCGCGAAATCGTCGGCGATATCAATATCGAAGACCTGGCCATTCCCTTCACGGCAGTGGCCACAGACCTGACCAACCAACAGGAAATCTGGTTTCAGGAAGGCTCACTGCATCAGGCCATGCGTGCATCGGCGGCAATCCCCAGCCTGTTCACGCCGGTGATTCAGGGCAAGCGCATGCTGGTCGATGGCGGCCTGCTGAATCCACTGCCTATCGTGCCGGTGGTTTCCAGCCACTGCGATCTGATCATTGCGGTCAATCTCAACTCGACCAATCAGCAAAATTATCAGTTGCCAGTCATTGAGCGCCCCGACGCCTTCAAGGGCCGCTTTGATCAATTGATGCTATCGCTGAGCACCAAACTGCCGCAGTTCCGGCGCAAAGGTGGTGCTGATGACGAACTGTTGCTGCTCGAAGATCAGAGTGAAGCCGATGCGGTTTACCGGTCACCCGGTAAAGTGCGTGCCGAGCCCGAGGAAGAAGGCGCGCCGGTTTCCGCCAGCGGCTCGCGAGTCGCGGACATTTCCGGACCCGCCTCGTTGCTCGAATTGATCAACCAGAGCTTTGAAGTCATGCAGACCTCGCTTGCGCAGTACAAGATTGCGGGCTATCCGCCCGATATCCTGATTAACGTGCCCAAGCGTGCATGCCGGTTCTTCGAGTTCTACAAGGCACCGGAACTGATCATGCTCGGACGGCAGATTGCCAGCGACACGCTGGACCGTTACGAGAACGGCAACTACCACGGCTAATGGTGGTTTGGCAGGCTGAGGAATCAGCCTGCCGGTTGGTCTGCCTGGTGGGTTTAGATTTGCTTTTCAGTGGGTGTCGGAGTGGTCAGGGCTGAGTCGCCGGGCACAATGACGCTTGGCGCAGGGGGGCCAGCAACCGGCTTCCCAGCAACCCAGTCTGTAAGCAGGTTGTAGGCGACTGCGAGCAGGGTTGGGCCGAGGAACAGGCCCATGAAGCCGAAGGCTAATATGCCGCCGAATACCCCGAGCAGCACGACAACCAATGGCAGGTTGCCGCCGCGGCTGATCAGGTAGGGTTTGAGAATGTTGTCGACGCCGCTGATGATCAGCACGCCCCATGCACCCAGAAAAATCGCCATGCCGACACTGCCCTGCCAGGCCAGCCATGCAACGGCTGGGCCCCAGATGAGTGGCGGAACCATGATCAGACTGAAGCCAAATGTCAGCACGCCGAGCAGCAGCGCGCCCGGAATACCGGCAATCAAGAAGCCGATATACGCCAGCACCGCTTGCGCCACGGCAGTACCGATGACGCCATTGACGACGCGTTGCACGGTGCCGGCAATCAAGTCCCGGTAATGTTCGGCGCGCTCGTCGATCAATCGCTCCAGCAGGCTTTCGGCAAATGCCGCGAGACGCGGGCCATCACGATAAAAGAAGAACAACAGAATCAAGCTCAGGCCGAGTTCGAGCACGTTACTGCCAATGCGCGCACTGCGGCCCAAAAGCCAGTTACCGATCTGCCCCAGATACGGTTGCAGCGTGGCAAACAACTGGGCGCCCTGCTCATCCACCGTATTCCAGGCGCGAATCATCCAGTCGCCAGCCAGTGGAATACTCGCCAACCAGTCGGGCGCAGGCGGCAGGCCGGTAAGCTGCAAGCTTTTGACCAGCGTGACGGCTTCACGCACGTGATCTGCCAGATTGAATCCGAGAAAACCCAGCGGCACGGCCACCAGCACAAACCAGCAAAATGTCAGGATGGCCGCTGCCAGCGCCTCGCGACCGCGCAACAGATGAGTCATGAAGCGCATGACCGGCCAGCTCGCAAACGCCAGAACTGCGGCCCAGAACAAAGCCCCCCAAAACGGCGCAAGCACCCACAAGCTGGCGCCCAGCAATCCAAGCAAAAGGATTTGCACCAGCAATCGATCATTATTGAGCATGCACCGCTCCAGCAGGTTAACAACGCACAAGCCCCATGCGAATGCACAGGGCTTTTAGGGGTAAGTACGCAATAGTAGTGCTAACCGCCAGTGAAGCGACAGCGAAACGACAGTCGCCTACTGGCAATTTGATGCAGATTGAGCCTGCGGGTTCAACGCAGTACGTTGAGCCGTAACCCTTGCACCTGATCATCATCCAACTCAAGGCGCGCAGCACGAACCCGCGCCTCGACCAACGCCTCTCGCCATGCTTCGGCCTGCGGGCCTGCCAAGGTCACACGCATGGTGCTGTCGAGATTCAGCGCGCGGGCAACCACAGTCACCCAATCCTCGGTCGGCTGTTCATGTGCAGACAATTCCAGCGTGCCGGTCACACGCAGTTGGCGCATGAGTGTTGCCGGCGTTGGCAGCACTTCGGCCAGCGTCGCATTGGCCGTGAACAATTCGGCGTGCAGATAGGCCCGGCGGTTGCCCCGGGTAATGCTGTACAGCGCAACCAGTTGGTTGTCTTGCGGCGCTGCCAGTTTCAGCAAGGCATACGCCTGCTGATCATCCGGACCGTATAAACCCGACTCGCCGAACACCGAGTTGGCCCACAGGCTGCTGGCGCCACAATCACGCCCCTGGCACCAATAGAGCAATTCGCTGCCTTGTTTCAGCACATCTTCGCGGGCCTTGTTGAACACCTCATCGGAGCTGTGTGTGGAGGGCAATTGGTAGGTCAGCGCAATTCGGGTGCCGGTGGCCTCAATCGAATTTTCATAACGCAGCCGCCCGCTGATTCGGCGAATAGAACCTTGCGGATAGATCCGTTCCTGCTCGGCCTCTTCGTCAAAATTAACAATCTTGCTGCCCGCAAAGCGCGGCAAAATTTCAAGATCACGGCTTCCCGCGACATCATTCGCCGCGCCATTTGCGCTCACGCAGGCGGCTGCCAACAACGCGCTGCAGAGCAGTTTCAAACCAGTTGAGCGCACCATTAGCGGGCCATCGTCTGTTGAGTGGACTGCGCTTTATCCGCAGGTTTGGGCACCAGCAAACCGCGCTGCACCGCAGCACGCTGATCGACCGTTTTCAACCAGCGCTGCAGGTTATCCAGGCCCTCAACCGAGACACCGGCCCAGTCGTACTGGCGCACCCAGGGAAATGTTGCAATGTCCGCAATGCTGTAGTCGCCGGCAATAAACTCGGATTCGCCCAGCTTGGTATTCAGCACTTCATACAGGCGGCGGGTTTCGTTTTGATAACGCTCGATGCCAACCTGAATTTTTTCCGGCAGATAGCGGTAAAACACATTGGCTTGACCTTGCATCGGGCCGATCCCGCCCATCTGGAACATCAACCACTGAATCACCTGCGAGCGTCCCTTGGCGTCGGTCGGCATGAGTTGGCCGGTTTTCTCGGCGAGATAGAGCAACACCGCGCCAGACTCAAACACCACAAAATCATCATTCTCACGGTCGATGATCGCCGGGATTCGCCCGTTCGGATTGATCTTCAAAAACGCGGGCGACTTCTGTTGTTTTTGCTCGAAGCTAAGCGCATGGACTTCATAGGGCAGTTGCAGTTCTTCCAGTGCAATTGCCACTTTTTGACCGTTGGGTGTGGCGGCGGTGTAAAAATCGATCATGCGTTTCTCCATTGCATTCGCCCCCACCTTTCCCCAGTTGCCCTGACCAAGTCAAGATGGATGCAAGAATCCTTTGAAACAGTCTGCTACACGTTGCGCTCCGGCCTCGTCATCCACGTGCAGATGGTGCCCGCCCGACAACGTGGTGACAGTGAAATACGCAGCGTCCAACCACTCCAGCACAGTCTCATGACGACTCAACGAGCCGCTTTCGGCAATGATCAGATGTGCCGGGCACTGCACCCGACTGATGAAGGCGCGCGCGTGCGCTTGTGTCAGCCGCATCACCGAGGGCAGCATCAAACGGCTGTCCGTACGCCAAGTATAGCCGCCAGGGACCGGCATCAGTCCGCGCTGGGCCAGCAACTCGGCAGCCTCACGGCTGACGCCGATCATACCGGTCATGCGCGCCTCGACAGCCCGGTCAAACTCTCGGTAAACCGGCTTGCGCTTGTTGCCGACGGCCATAAGATCGCGCAATGCCTTGCCCATGCGCTCCGGCGCCTCATCGGCTTCACCGGTAAAAGGCACAAGACCATCAATCAACGCCAGGCGCTCTATGCGCTCCGGCAATGCACCGGCCATTAACACCGATACGATTGCGCCCATCGAATGCCCCAGCAGAGAGAACCGCTGCCAGCCCATTTGGTCGGCGACGGCGAGCACGTCATAAACGTAATCCCAGATGTCATAACTGGTTCCCGCAGGGCGATGATCAGAATGCCCATGACCGGCGAAGTCTAGGGCGACGATGCGCAAACCGGTAAGCTTCGGCGCCAATCGGGCAAAGCTTGCGGCGTTATCCAGCCAGCCATGCAGCGCAATCACCGGCAGGCCATCTTCAGGGCCGTAAATGTGCGCCGCGAGTTCGGTGTGCGGCAGGCTGATGCGTACCTCTTCTACTGTCGCGCTCATGCGCTCTCCTTATGCTGCGCAGTTTGCGCCCAGCGGGTCAGCAGCTTCTTCAACAGAAGCGCGGTGGTATCCGGCTGCTCGAGCGGGAACATATGCCCGCCCGGGAGCGTGAAGGTTTCACCCACGGCCGCACGGCGAACCTTGCGGCTCATATGCGGCAATACCACCCGACTCTGCTCGCCCCGCACGATGGCCAGCGGCACCTGCAAATGTTGCGGTTGGCCTGGACTTGTATGCGGCACATTGCGGTAAATGCTGATCTCGGTAGCCGGATCGAAACGCAGCCGCAGACGCCCATCCACCTCGTGCAGGCCGTGTTCGATATAAGCATTCAGGCAGTCGGGATGGAAACCGCGGAACAAGCTTTTGCCGGCAAAGTAACGGTGCGCTTCCTGGCTGTCGCTGAACTCTTCACGCCTGCCCAGCGTGCGCCCGGCAGGCGTCAGATGATCAATAAAGCCAAAGCGTTTGGCCGCGCGCAGCACCACCTGATCGAGGGTGGTCAGCACGGGCGAATCGAGCATCACCACGCCACGATAAAGCTGCGGCTGGAGCAAGGCGGCGTGGTAGTGCAGCAATCCGCCGAGGGAATGCCCTACGCCCCAGACTGGCTCGCCGCTTTGTTGAACTCGGTCTTGCAGGTGATGAATCAACTCCTCAACCAGGCTGTGCCAGTTGGCGTTGACCGGAAAACGCCGGTCATGGCCATGTTGCGCCAGGTAATTCACCTGATACTCAGGAGCCAGTGCGGCGAACAAAGGGCTGTAAGTGGCCGACGGAAAACCGTTGGCGTGGGCAAAGAAAATAGCCTGACTCATCAATCACTCAACCTTGTATTAACTGCGCAAATTGTCCGGCAGCTCCAAGGTGCTGACAACCACTGTAAACGCCAGTGATGATGCCAACTGCGCCATGGCAGAGCACCATGGCGCGTGCATCGTCAGCTAATCAAGATTTCGGCGGCTGGCTGCCCAATGGCACCACCGCAACGGTCAACCTTGAAATACAACTGGTCTTGCCATCGTCACCACTCAGGCGAATGTCCCAAACATGCGTGGTACGGCCGATGTGCACGGGATGTGCGACTGCGGTAACGCGGCCACTGCGCAAGCCGCGCAGGTGGTTGGCATTCACCTCAAGGCCAACGCAGTAAAACTGCTTGGGGTCGATGCATTGGTAACTGGCGGTGGAGCCAAGTGTTTCCGCCAGCACCACCGACGCCCCGCCGTGCAGCAAGCCGTAGGGTTGATGAGTCCGTGAATCGACCGCCATGCTGGCCGTGAGGCTGTTCTCGGTGTAACCCTCAAAACGAATATCGAGCACCTCACCGATGGTATTTTTCAGGGTGTCATTCAGCTCGCTGATTTCCGGATTCCGTTGCCACACACTCATGATTGCTCCTTAAGGTTTCCATCCAATCCAGTCAGACTATCAAGCCCAGATGACCGGTTCCTGGCGTTCACTCCAGGCGGTGAAGTTGGCTTTGTAAGCATCCTCCACCACCGTGCGTTTTATTTTCAGGGTCGGCGTCAGGTAGCCATTTTCGATGCTCCAGACATCGCCCACCAGCACCAGGCTTTGCAAGCGCTCATGCTGGTCCAACTTGGCATTGACCTCCTCCAGCAGGCTTTTCAGGCTCTGCTCAAGTTCGACCCGTGCGCCATTGGCGGCCTCGTGCCGGCCCACGTCTGAAAGTACACATAAGGCCAAAGGCTTGGCCATGCTGTCGCCGATGACGCAAACCTGCTCAATACGTGTATTAACCGCCAGGCGATTTTCAATCGGCGCGGGCGCGACATATTTACCCTTGCTGGTTTTGAATATCTCTTTGATCCGGCCGGTCAGGCGCAGATAGCCTTCGGCATCCTGCTCGCCTTTATCACCGGTACGCAAAAAGCCATCAGCCGTCATCGCTTCGGCGGTCTTTGCCGGCTCTTTGTAATAGCCCTGCATATTGGCGCCACTGCGCACCAATACCTCGCCGTTGTCGTCAATGCGCACTTCAACGCCAATGCTGTTCTGGCCAATCCAGCCTTGGCGGAACTTGCCGTTGCGGCACACATGCGAATAACCGCAGTTCTCGGTCATGCCGTACACCTCAAGTACATCCAGGCCGAGGCGCTGATACCACTTGAGCAACGCTTCTGGCACCGGCGCTGCGCCCGACAAGGCCAGGCGCACTGCATCGAGCCCCAGACCGCTGAGTACCTTGTTACCCACGCGCTTGCCAATTAGCGGCAGTTTGAGCATGAAGTCGAGCCGCTCAGCCGGCATTTTGCTGAATACGCCCATCTGGAACTTGGTCCAGATTCGCGGCACACCGAACAACAGCGTCGGTCTGGCGCGCTTGAGATCGTTGAGAAAGGTATCGAGGTTCTGGGCAAAGAAAACCGTCTGCCCGCCATAGAAAGAGGACATTTCGACGAACATCCGCTCGGCGATATGGCACAGCGGCAGATAGGACAGCACCCGGTCACTCTCATCGATGGTGAACATCTCGATTGAATGAACGGCGGCGAAAGCGAAATTACTGAAGTGGTGCATCACCCCTTTGGGCATGCCTGTGGTGCCGGAGGTGTAGATAATGCTCGCCAGCTGATCCGCGGCAGGCGTGGGCGAGTCGCTGATGGGGGCGTTCTGCTGCAGGTCATGCCAGCTGTAGTTGAGGGGTTCGCTGGGGCACAACGGCAAGCCAATAGTCGGCACGTTTTCAGGTACACCTGGCGCCATGGCTGCCCAGTTGTCGAGCTTGCCGACAAACGCCAGCTCAACCTCGGCGTGCTGCAGAACCTGACGCACCGAGTCGGCCGTGAGGTTGGGATACAAGGGAACGGATACGTGCCCGGCCATCCAGATTGCCAGATCGGCGATAATCCAGTGCGCGCAGTTTTTCGAGATAATCGCCACGCGGCTTCCGGCGGGGAGTTGCCTTTCGCGCAGCCAACCCGCGGCGCGTCTGGCCTGCTCACCGACGTTTTGCCAGGTCAGGTTTTCAACCGTGCCGTCGTCCTGCGGTTGAACCATGTAGAGTTTTTCCGGGTGAAGACGCTCACGCCGGTAGAACATCTCGAGCGGTAAACACGTTGCATCAGCCATCGAACCACCTCGCTTGTTATTGTTGTGAGGGCGAACCAAGCAATTGCTTGGTTGACTATTCCACGCACAAACACAACTCGCAAGGGCTAGTTACGATTGAATCTTCACCTATTTAGCTCAGTGATCCTGATGCACCAACGCCAGCCGATCAAAACCGCCCGCAGCAAGAAACTCACCTTCAAGCTCGGCAAGGCTGGCGGTCTGCATCGGCAGCGGCTGCTGGCGATGGCCATGAATCAACCAGCCCGCTAGCGCACCGACCAGTGGCTGATGCGTCACCAGCAATAAATCGCGGCCTTCAAAAGGCCCAAGCTGCGCCAGAACGTCACGGGGATCATCATCGGGCGTCAGCCATGGCACCGTCTGCAAATCGCCCGCGAAACCAATGGCCTCGCGGACAATCTCAGCCGTTTGCTGGGCGCGCACATAAGGGCTCACCAAAATATGCTGCAGGGGTCGGCCACGCAGTTGCTCCGCGGCCAACAAGACTTGCGCCCTGCCCCGCGCTGTTAGCGGGCGCTGAGCATCGCTGGACGCATAAGGCTGCGCCTCACCGTGTCTTAATAGCCACAAACGCATAGCGGCGATCTCACAGTTTGGGTTCTTCGTCGCGCACTGGGTGTGGCGCCGGCGGTACACTGTGCGCCGCTTCACCTTCAGCCGGCTGAGCCACTGGCCAATCGGCGAATGGCCACGGCTTCTCATCCGTATTGAACGTGCCGAAACGACCGATTTGCGCCAAATACTGGCTGGTGCTGTCACCGATGCGCAGCAAGGTTGCATTCGGCGCACCGTAGAACAGACGGTAAACCAGCTGCACCAGCACAACCGTGCCGAGCACAAACACGGCCAACTGCCAGATAATGGTGAAGATCACCATCCACAATATCCGCAGCAAAATGGATTCGCGGTCGATTTCTTGGGCCTGATTGCTCATTGAGTGTCCCTCTTAAAAGCCGGTTGCTGGAATGAAGTCGACATCGGTTTTCGGCTCGGCAAGCATCAAGACGCCGATCACCTGCTTCAACGTTCGCCCTTCAAAAAGAATTGCATGCAAGCCAGTAACCAAAGGCATATAGACCTCCAGTTCCTCGGCACGCTCCTTGAGCACTTTGATGGTGTTCACGCCCTCGGCCACTTCGCCAAGGCGATCCACGGCCTCTTCCAGGCTCAAGCCCTCGCCCAGCGCGAAACCAACCTGATAGTTACGGCTTTTCGAAGACGAGCAGGTGACGATAAGGTCGCCAACCCCGGCAAGGCCGAGAAAGGTCATTGGATTGGCGCCCAGCTGAACGGCGAAACGCGTCATTTCCGCCAGCGCCCGGGTAATCAACATGCTTTTGGTGTTCTCGCCCATCCCCATCGCAGCAGCCATGCCGGCCATGATCGCGTAGACGTTTTTCAGCGCGCCGCCGAGCTCGACCCCAAAACGGTCACCACTGGCATAGACGCGAAACGTAGGGCCGTGAAGGACGGCTTGCACTTGCAGGCACAGGGCCTCGTCTTCACTGGCGATCACCGAAGCGGTTAGCGCACCTTCTGCCACTTCACGGGCCAAATTAGGGCCGGAAAGCACTCCAATGCGCGCATCTGGGGCAATATCTTCAAGGATCTGGCTCATCAGCTTGAAGCTCTTGGCTTCGATGCCCTTGGTGGTGCTCACCAGAATCTTACCCGCCAATTGCTCTGCAACGGGTTGCAGGGCCTGACGCAGCGCACTCGACGGCAGAGCAACGAAAATAACCTCGGCGCTTTGCACTGCGCGTTCGAGGTCGGTTAATGGCTCAATGCCGGGCAATATCTTGATGCCCTTGAGGTAACGCGGGTTTTCCCCATTTTGTTTTATCGCTTCAACCTGCTCAGGATCACGCATCCAGTGCAGTACAGGCTGACCGTTTTGGGCTAGCAGGTTGGCAATTGCGGTGCCGAAGCTGCCGCCGCCGAGTACGGCGATAGGTTGCTGCTCAGTCATAACAAGTCCGTAGTTAGCCATGTGCCATGGCGATCTAAACGCATTATACGGGCCATAAACCTCTCGGCCAGCACTTGCTCTAACCCAATGCCTTAGCCAACATAGAACGTCGGCCTGTCAGGACTGCTGAAACACGCGCCCCGCAGGCAGAAAACGTCTAATAATCAGGATCACTTATGAGCACCGGCCGCACACTCAACTCAGGCAAACCGTGCCATGCGCGTTAACACGCCGGCAAGGTTGCCATGTATTGCCAGGGCGCAGCACCTGCGCGCAGTCGCCCGCAACGCCTTTAATCCCGCCGACGTGCAGCTCAGCCATGACACTTAATCGTCACTGGAGCATACACACGCGCATCCAGCTGATCAGCATCGGCCCGGCGTTGCTGGTCACAATATTGCTGATCAGTTATTTCACTTATTCACGCCTTGGGGATTTGCGCGAAACATTGCGCAGCAACGGTCAGTTGATTGCCGATCACCTAGCCCCGGCCTCCGCGCATGGCATGGAAGAAGACAACCTCGGCGCGCTCGACGCCTTGCTGGAAAGCGCCCTGAGTAATCCGTATGTGCGCTTTCTTGAGATACGCGACGCCCAGAACAACGTGTTGCTGTATCGCGAAAAAGGCCAGTCGACAGAGCATGCGCCTGCCAACCTGATGGTGTTTGAGGCGCCAGTCGAGCACAGCCCACTGGCATTGGGTAAGGCCACAGACACTCGCAACAGCCCCCAC
This sequence comes from Pseudomonas marincola, assembly GCF_900682675.2. Classification (NCBI taxonomy): domain Bacteria; kingdom Pseudomonadati; phylum Pseudomonadota; class Gammaproteobacteria; order Pseudomonadales; family Pseudomonadaceae; genus Pseudomonas; species Pseudomonas marincola. Next base: position 2,844,661 of record NZ_LR215729.2, read on the forward strand.
GTTCTGGGCAAGGTCACCGTCGGCGTGAGCGATGAGGTGCTGCGCCAACAACAGCACGATGCACTGATCAAAGCTGCACTGCTGGCGCTGATGGCATTGATTCTGGCCTTCATTGTGGCGCGTCATCTTGCCCGGCGCTTGTCCAGGCCGATCAGCTCGATGGTTAACGCCGTCACCGAAATATCCGCAGGCAATTACCAGGCGCATATCACCGAGCCAGACAATACCGAACTCGGCACTTTGGCGCGGCATATCAACAGCCTGGCGAAAAGCCTCGATCATACGGGCCGCGAACATCAGCAAGCCTTCGCCGAACTCCTGCAAACACGCGAAGAAGCCGAACAGGCCAACCGCGCCAAGTCGGATTTCCTGGCCATGATGAGCCACGAGTTGCGCACGCCAATGAATGGCGTGCTGGGCATGTTGCAGCTACTTGAAACCACCGACATGAACGATGAGCAGCAGGAATACAACGCGCTTGCCGTCGAGTCGACTGAGCACCTGCTTAAAGTCATCAACGATATTCTGGATTTCTCCCGTATCGAGCGCCGTGCCATCGAGCTTGAGTATTTGTCGTTCAATCTTCAGCAACTGCTCAACAACTCGCTGCAGGCATTCCAGCACACCGCCAAACAGTTGGGGTTAGAGCTGATCATGGATGCACAACCGGGGCTGGAACTGATCGAGGTCAAGGCGGACCCAACGCGCATCCGCCAGATTGTCGTCAACCTGATCGGCAATGCCCTGAAGTTCACTCAACAGGGCAGCGTGACCTTGAAGACCCGGTGGCAACAGCTGGACGATCAGGTGCTGTGGTTCAGCTGTTCGGTCAGCGACACTGGCATTGGTATTGCACCCGAACAGCTTGAGCATATGTTCAGCCCTTTTCAGCAGGCGGACAGTTCGATATCAAGACGTTACGGGGGCACGGGATTGGGTTTGTCGATTGCTAAAACCCTCGCAGAATGCATGAGCGGCAGTCTGGTCGCCGTGAGCAAGCAGGGCCATGGCTCAACATTCACCCTCGAATTACCGCTGCCATTCACACACCAGTCACAACAGCCGGTCAACTTATCGCAGAAACCATTGCCCAATAACCATCACCACGTGCTGCTGGTTGAAGACAACCCGGTCAATCAGACGGTGATCGAGGCCATGTTACGCAGCCTGGGCTATAAGGTTGATCTGGTCGAAGATGGCGCCCAAGCTGTAAGCATGCAAAACCATCAACGCTACGCAGCCATTTTGATGGATTGCCGCTTGCCAGTGATGGATGGCTACGAAGCGACGCGGCAGATACGTCAGCTAAAACATTGCAAAAAGTTGCCCATAATCGCGCTCACCGCCAATGCGCTACAGGGTGACAGAGAGGCCTGTTTGAACGCGGGAATGAACGATTACCTTGCAAAACCGTTCAAAAGAGCAGACCTGCACAAAGTACTTGAACGCTGGCTGAATGCTCAAAATAGTGAGCACGGTCAGTCGGAGGAATCGACTTAAGACTTGTCTACTAGAGACAAACGGTCCGCATTTCAGGGAGAATAGGCACAGAACGGTGTACAACTGTACTCACAAGCGCTGTGACTTTCACTACAACGCAATAGTCTATGACTAAGCTACTGGCCCAAGCACATTATTCGCTGAATGCCAGTGAAGACCATACGCCCAACCTTGGCGCGTGGGGATTATTGAGGAGCTCGCATGACCAAACAAAACGCCTTCACCCGGGAAGACCTGTTGCGCTGCAGCCGCGGCGAACTGTTCGGCCCAGGTAATGCGCAACTACCTGCCCCAAACATGTTGATGATGGACCGTATCGTCCATATCAGTGAAACCGGTGGCAAGTACGGCAAGGGCGAGATCGTCGCTGAACTCGATATCACCCCTGATCTATGGTTCTTTGCGTGCCACTTCGAAGGTGATCCGGTTATGCCGGGCTGCCTCGGTCTTGACGCCATGTGGCAGCTGGTAGGTTTCTACCTGGGCTGGCAAGGCAATCCGGGCCGCGGGCGCGCTCTGGGTTCAGGTGAAGTTAAGTTCTTCGGCCAGGTATTGCCGACCGCGAAAAAACTCACCTACACCCTGCACATCAAACGCACTATCACCCGTTCGCTGATCCTGGCCATCGCCGATGGTACGGTCAGTGTTGATGGCCGTGAAATTTATAGTGCAGAAGGCCTGCGCGTCGGCCTGTTCACATCCACCGACAGCTTCTGAAGGATTTTTCCATGCGCCGTGTCGTGATTACCGGTCTGGGCATTGTTTCTTGCCTAGGCAATGACAAAGAAACCGTCTCAGCCAACCTCCGCGCTGGTAAGGCTGGTATCCGTTTTAACCCTGCCTATGCCGAAATGGGCCTGCGCAGTCATGTTTCCGGCTCCATCGACCTCAACCTTGAAGAAGTAATCGACCGCAAGATCTTACGCTTCATGGGCGATGCAGCTGCCTTTGCCTACCTCTCCATGGATGCGGCAATCAAAGATTCAGGCCTGAGCCCGGAAGACGTTTCAAACCCGCGCACCGGCTTGATCGCAGGTTCCGGTGGTGCTTCGACGCTGAATCAGATGGAAGCCATCGACACCCTGCGCGAGAAAGGCGTCAAGCGTGTCGGGCCTTACCGTGTAACCCGTACCATGGGCAGCACCGTATCGGCCTGCCTGGCCACGCCATTCAAGATCAAGGGCGTGAACTATTCGGTCTCCTCGGCTTGCGCAACCAGTGCTCACTGCATTGGTCAGGCCATGGAGCAGATCCAGCTCGGCAAACAAGATATTGTCTTTGCCGGCGGCGGTGAAGAAGAGCACTGGAGCCAGAGCTGCCTGTTTGATGCCATGGGCGCCCTCTCCACCCAATACAACGACACGCCAGAGAAAGCTTCGCGTGCCTACGACGCCAAGCGTGACGGCTTCGTCATCGCCGGTGGCGGCGGCATGGTTGTGGTCGAAGAGCTCGAGCACGCACTGGCCCGTGGCGCCAAGATCTACGCCGAAGTGATTGGCTACGGCGCAACATCCGATGGCTACGACATGGTTGCGCCAAGCGGTGAAGGTGCTATTCGCTGCATGCAGCAAGCCCTCGCGACGGTTGACACACCGATCGACTACCTCAACACCCACGGCACCTCCACGCCGGTTGGTGATGTGGCCGAAATGCGTGGCGTGCGTGAAGTCTTCAAGGACAAAGCGCCAGCCATCAGCTCGACCAAGAGCTTGTCGGGGCACTCTCTGGGCGCCGCAGGCGTGCAGGAAGCCATTTACTGCATGCTGATGATGGAAGGTAAGTTCATCGCCGGCTCAGCCAACATCGAAGAACTCGACCCGGAAGTGGCGGACCTGCCAATTGCCCTCGAAACGCGCGAAAACGTTGAGCTCAACACCGTGATGAGCAACAGCTTCGGCTTCGGTGGCACCAACGCTACGCTGGTTCTGCAACGCTGGACCGGCAAGTAAGTACGTGCAGCTGTAACCACGGCTGATGTCGTACAAAAAAGGGGCGCTTTAAGCGCCCCTTTTTAATGCCTGCGATTAATCCGATCAGCGCACGGTGAAACGCTGTTCAAGCAGCTTTCGGTCGCCCTGAAACACCATGAACTGCCACTCGCCTGGCACGATTTCATAGGTTTCAGTGAACTCATACGCCATGACGTCATTCTTCACATCAGCCGCGACTTCCTGCTGCACCACGAACTTGTCATGGCGCTTGCCGTCCGGTGTGATCACGCCCGGCGTGAGATACAGCAGCGTCAACGGCTCTTCGCCCTTGCTTTTGCCACTCAACTGGTAGCGCACGCCAAACTTGCTGCCCAGCTTCGCCGGCACAACCTCTGTGCGCTCCATCGGCCGACCGGCCTGACCGAGAATTCGCTCGCCAGACTTGAACTCTTTGTAGTCGCTCGGAAAAACGCCGTACTCGACCGGGCCTTCGACCCGGACCTCAGCGTGCGTAGCCGTTGCAAAGGTCAGGCAGGCCACACTCAACAGTGCCGGCAATCGGGAGTAAAACATGATGCGCTCCTTGTTTTAGATCCCGCGAGCCTATGACAACCTCATGACAAGCCGATGACAACTGCTGTTAGCGACCCTCCTGCCCCGCGACCTCAGCCTGAACCTTGCGCGGCAATACGGCGAGGAAATTATCGCGGGCAACCTGCTGAGCAACCGCCTCGGGAAGCGCATCGAGAAACGGATCGAACTCAGACATGATTTTGCCCACATTGTCGAAACGCCCCACCACATCTGATCCCAGCATGAAGCGCGCCGGGTAACTACTCACCAACTGCACCCACTCAGGGTCCGGATTGCCGTCAGCGTCGAGCAAGTAAGGGTGCAAAACCGTCCACGAAAGGTCGATATAAAGATTCGGGTATTGCTCAAGCATCCGCGTGATCGTGGGCAGAAGGAAATCCAGCTTCTTCTGATGGCGATGAATCTCTTTACTGGTGCCCGCGTGCGCCCAAATGAATCGCACGTTCGGATGATTGCGCAGCGCGGTCTCGACCTCCTCCAGGTACAGCGGATTATCTTCGCGCTTGGAGGTGATATTCGAGTGCAGCATCACCGGCAAATCATATTCGGCAGCCAGATGATAAATACGCGCCAGCGCCTCGTTATCGGCGCGCGGCGTTTCCCCGTCGATCAATGACGTCAGGTCATCGTGGCGGGTGAAAATCTCACCAATGCCCTGCCAGAGCCCCGGGTCCAGCTCCAGCATTTGCCGCACCAGCGCATCGGCATTCTTGTCGTTCGGATTGATCCCCGACAAGAACGGATGAAAACGCTCACGCTGCTCGGCCGGAAGACGCTTGTAGGCGCTGGCAATGAACGTATCGGTGGCGCTGAACCAATAAGCACCCGCGTCATCCCCGGCGTAATAGCGTGGACGCTTGGGCTCATCCTCATGCCACTTCTTGGCCACCGGGATACCGGACAACATCACATGATCAATTCTGCCTTCAGCCATCTTGCTGAACAGCTCATCCATTCCAGCCGTTTCCTGAAAGAAATCGACGTAATGCAGATGCGCATCACTGTAGTGATACTCACGCGCCTGCGCGCCCGCAGAAAGCGCCGCAACCAACAACAAACCCATTCGAGATAACCGCAAATGCCTACACTCCATGTGATCTACGCAAAATAGACTCAATGATGCACGCCAAGTTCAGCAGCCTGCTTTCACGTGCCAAACGCACCGATCAATCAGGTATTTGCTACTGTGCGCTAACCGCCCAAACAACTGCAGCCGAGACCACAGAAGATGAGCGCACCGCTGTCGATCCAGCCACGCAAGGACACCGTCGAAGGGCACCCGATTTTGCGCCCACTGCCCAGCGCCAAGTGCCGCAGCATCGGCCCTTTCGTATTCTTCGATCACATGCTTGAACATGACTATGCGCCCGGCAGCGGTATGAGTATCGACCAACATCCGCACATCGGCCTGTCGACCCTGACCTATCTGTTCGAGGGCAACTTGCAGCACAAAGACAGCCTGGGCTCCGATCAAATTGTCAGCCCCGGCGATGTAAGCTGGATGACCGCAGGCAAAGCAGTCGCCCACGTCGAGCGCACCCCTGAAACGCTCAAGCAAAGCGGCGGCAAATTACACGGTTTGCAGGTCTGGCTCGCCCTGCCCGCCAGTGAAGAACTTTGCGATCCCAGCTACACCCACTACCCGGCGGACAGCCTGCCGGTAAGCGATGGGCTTGGGGTTCGCATTTGCCTGATTGCCGGTACTGGCTTTTGCCTGGAGTCGCCCGTCAATGTGCGCTCAGCCACGCTTTACGCCGATATCCAAATGCAGGCCGGTTCGACCCTGGCGATTCCTGACGAGCACCCAGAGCGGGCGATCTATTTATTGTCAGGCGAGGCATTGCTGTACGACACGCCCATCGCGGCGCAGCAACTTGTGGTGCTGCCGGCCGGGCAACTGATGACGGTCACGGCGTGCAGCGAATGCCACTGGGTGATCATTGGCGGAACGCCTATTGGAGCGCGGCGGATCAATTGGAATTTTGTTGCCAGCGATGCGGCGCTTATCGATCAGGCGCGTGCACGCTGGGCAAACGAAGACTGGCCCAGCGTGCGAGGCGAGACCCGGCGTATTGCCCTGCCGCGCTGACCTCAGGGTGCGACAAACACTTCATCAAGCAGATTGTGCATGGCCTTGAATGAACGGGCCGCGACCAACGGATGATATTGGTTGCGCCCCGGCACATTGGCGTCCGGATTGGTAAATGAATGCACGGCGCCGCCGTAACTGACCAGTTGCCAGTCAGCCTTGGCCGACTTCATTTCGGCGACGAAACCATCGACCTGAGCCTGCGGCACAGACGGATCATCGGCGCCATGCAACACCAACACCGGCGCCTTGATGTTCTTGGCATCGTCTGGATTAGGCGTATCCAAATTACCGTGGAATGACACGAACGCTTTTAAATCAGCCCCGGAGCGGGCCAGTTCGAGCACTGTTCCGCCGCCAAAACAAAAACCGATCGCGCCCAGCCTGCTGGCATCCAACGCCACACCCGCACCCTCAGCCTTGAGCACTTCGACGGCTGACTGCGCGCGCTTGCGCATCATTGCCCGGTCGGCACGCACCGCACCTGCGGCCTTGCCCGCCTCTTCCGGGTTGGTTGGACGGATAGACTTGCCATACATGTCCGCGACGAACACCACATACTTGTCACCCGCAACCAGAGCGGCCTTTTTCGCAGCATTCTCGGTTACGCCCAGCCAGTTAGGCACCATCAGCAAACCGGGGCGCGGCGTTTTGATACTCTGATCATAAACCAGCAAGCCCTCGTACTCGGCACCGTCAATTTCATAACCCACTGTTTTAGCCACCATTTCGGCGTTGGCAAGGCTGCTGATACCCAGCAGTGCATAGGGAAGAATCGACTTGATCATGACAAAGGCTCCACTGGCAAATGATCATCCAACAGTAGACGCACTCAGGCGCAATACCAAGTGTTCGCGACGGGCACAGAATATTCAGGAGAAAGCCGTAATCGGCATATATAAATCGCAGGCACAAAAAAGCCGCTCTATTGAGCGGCTTTTTTGTTTATTTGGAGCGGGAAACGAGACTCGAACTCGCGACCCCGACCTTGGCAAGGTCGTGCTCTACCAACTGAGCTATTCCCGCAATTTACAGCACGCTAAACAACAGCGCTTACAACAAAATGGCGTCCCCTAGGGGACTCGAACCCCTGTTACCGCCGTGAAAGGGCGGTGTCCTAGGCCACTAGACGAAGGGGACCTTGAACTTTTATTCGTTCGATCAAGTTACCTTAATCAAACACGACGATGGCTTTCAAGCATCACCGCAAAATTTGGAGCGGGAAACGAGACTCGAACTCGCGACCCCGACCTTGGCAAGGTCGTGCTCTACCAACTGAGCTATTCCCGCAATACAACTTGGTATGCCACTTTTTAAAGTGGCGTCCCCTAGGGGACTCGAACCCCTGTTACCGCCGTGAAAGGGCGGTGTCCTAGGCCACTAGACGAAGGGGACATTGCCCGGATATCACTACATGCCATCCGACTTCACTAGGCTTCGTCTTTCAACATTGCGCTAAGAAGTGGCGCGCATTCTATGGAGCCAGAAGCAACTCGTCAACACTTCTGTAAAAATTTTTTAAAATCAAAGACTTCACCCGCTAATTCAGCCCCACACTACCCACTTATAAAGCCTAGGCACTACACTCGGGCAAAATCTAAGCACTGCACGGAGCTGAGAGATGTCGCCCCTGGTCATTACCATTCTTGTTGTATCGGGCATTGGCCTGCTCATTGCCATTGCCTACTGTAACCACTGGGTGGAGCGCAAAAAGCTCGAAACCTCACGGCGCACCTCGGAGTTGAATGATCGCATCCAGCGCTGTAGCGGTCTGTCCGACGCCCTGCCCGGCCAGCTTATGTCGGCCGATCTCAAGCTGCTGCTCAGCCGCCTGCAATTGCACTTCGTCAATCAGCTTCTGCTGCTCGACAAAAAAAACCAGAGCGCGATCAGCCGCAAGCAAGCACTCACCCAGCAATTGTCTCTGGGCCAGGACATTGTTCTGAATAACCCGCTGCAGGCAATCAACTCTGAGCCGCGCGGCAATGAAGTGCGCCAGCAACTGGAAAACCTGCATACGCTGATCCTGCGCAGCGCCAAGGATGGCGCCCTGAGCGTGCAGGAAGCCAAACACTGGCAAGGCGAAGTGCAACACCTGCTGGCGCAAATGCATATAGAGCTGTTCAGCAGCATCGGGCGCCTGGCCTTGCAGAACGGCCAGCCTGGCAGAGCGCGACGGGCATTTGAGCAAGGCGTGCAAATGCTGCATAAGCAACCTTCACCGGAGCGCTACCAGCGCGCAATTGAGAAGTTGCAAGCGCAACTCGAGCAGGCCAACAGCCAACTGGTCGAAACCTCGCCAGCGCCGCTTGCCGAAGACAGCGAACTGAATGCCGGTCTCAAAGGCCTTGAAACCGAAGAGGACTGGAAGAAGAAGTCGATCTACGACTAGCCGCAATGAGCTGGGGAGCAAGCTAACGGGCTGCTGGATGAAACCGCAGAATCAAATAATCCATAAAAAAGCCCGGTGATCCGGGCTTTTTGTTGCGTGCAATCGCTTCAGATATCCGTGGCCTGCACAAACACCTCGACCATCTGCTCAATCCCGCGCTGATCTGCCTCGGAGAAGCGCCCCACATTCGGGCTATCGAGATCAAGCACGCCGATCAGCCGCCCGTCCTTGATCACCGGCACCACCAACTCACTGTTGGACGCGCTGTCGCAAGCGATGTGGCCAGCAAAGGCATGCACATCTTCTACCCGCTGCGTAAGCCGGGTAGCAGCCGCAGCGCCGCAGACGCCCCGGCCGAACGGGATGCGCACACACGCCACCTTGCCCTGGAACGGGCCAAGCACCAGTTCCTCACCGCGCGCCAGATAAAAGCCAGCCCAGTTGAGGTCGGCTACCTCCTGAAACAGAAACGCCGAAAACTGCGCCGCATTGGCAATAAAGTCCCGCTCACCCGCGAGCAACGCCTGCAACTGCGCCACCTGCAAGGCATACCCGGCCAACTCATCACTCGCCCGTGGTAACTCGATCACTTATTGGCTCCCAAAAGCTGTAGACCCACCCACTGGCGGGCAAATTGATAGGCGCAACGGCCATTGCGATTACCCCGCCCACCGGCCCAGCGTACCGCTGTCACCTCAAGCGCCTCGTCCCACTGCCATTGCAGGCCAGACTTTGCTGCCAGCACCTCGATCCAATGGCGAACCACTTGCAGGTAGTGCGGCTGGGTGAACGGATAAAACGACAACCAAAGGCCGAAACGATCGGACAACGCCACGGTATCCTCTACCGCTTCGGTTGGATGCACCTCACCGTCGACCAGCTGATAGTCGGCGTTGTCACTCATTTTCTCGGGAACCAGATGCCGGCGGTTGGAGGTCGCGTAGAGCAGCACGTTATCGGGTGCGCGCTCCAGCGAGCCATCCAGCACCGTTTTGAGTATCCGAAAATCACCTTCGCCGGCACTGAATGACAAATCATCACAGAACAGCACAAAACGCTGCGGCAACTTGCTGAGCAGTTCGACCACGCGCGGCAGATCAGCCAGATGATCACGCTCGATCTCTATCAGGCGTAATCCCTGCGCGGCGTGCTCGCTCAGCAGCGCACGCACCAGCGATGACTTGCCGGTGCCTCGGGAGCCCCAGAGTAACGCATGGTTAGCTGGCATCCCTTGTAAGAACTGGCGGGTATTGCCGGCCAGTTGGTCGCGCTGCTTGTCTACCCCAATAAGATCAGCCAGGCCCATATCGAGGCTGACTTCCAGAGGCTGCAAATAACCACTACGCCCTTCGCGATGCCAACGCGCTGCCACCGTTTGCTGCCAGTCAATTTCGATAGGCGGCGCCGGAAGCAAAGGCTCAAGACGGGCCAATACCGACTCGGCACGGCGTAAAAAATCACTCAACTGAGAGTCCACAACTTGCTCCTCTGTTAGCCAACTGCAACCACCACCGCACCCTTAGGCCGGGCGAATAAGCTATCCTAGCGCCATTAATTGATTGAACGAATGGATCGAAACGGGACCCACACTCGCATGGATATCGCGCTTACCCAACGCCTGTCATTCAAACAGGCTGGCCTTGCGGTTCTGGTTGCCTTCATCCTGGGAACGACATTAAGTCTGTTTCAGGTTGCCATTGATTATGCCAGCGAAGATGCCTCGATAAATCAGCAGATCAACTCGCTGATGGAAATCAGCCGAAATCCGGCCTCAAGAATCGCCTATAACATCGACTCCGAACTGGCTCAGGAACTGGTGCTCGGCTTATTGGCGTCGCCCGCGGTGGTGCATGCGCAAATAGTTGACAACAACAATCAAGTACTGGGCGAAGCCAGACGCGCGCCCAGTGAAAGCCCTTACCGGCCCATCAGCGACTTTCTGTTCGATGCGCAACGGACCTTCGAGGTTCACCTCAGCGTTAGCCACGCACCGCACGAAAACCTCGGTGTAATGCGCCTCGACATCGACACTTACGCCTACGGCAGCCACTTTTTACGGCGCTCGCTGCTGACATTTCTCAGCGGGTTTGCGCGCAGCTTGTTGCTTTCGCTGTTCTTGCTGGTGTTGTTCTACTTCACACTCACCAAGCCGCTGATCCGGGTTATTCGCGCGATCAACAACCGCCGCCCCAACAGCTCCCTGGCCTATCAGCTGGAATACCCGGCCGGCCATGAGCGTGATGAAATCGGCTTGCTGGTGAATGCAACCAATCGACAATTCGCCGCCATTGCCCGGGAAACCCAGCAGCGTCAGGACGCTGAAAGTCGCCTGACCAACTACCTCAATGAGCTGGAGAATATCGTCTCCGCGCGCACCCTCGAATTGAAAGCCAGCAACGATCGCCTGCTCGACACCAATCGCGAACTGGAACTCGCGCAGGAAGCCACGCTGCGCATGTCACAGGCGCGTTCGGCGTTTATGGCCAACATGAGTCACGAGATCCGCACGCCCCTCAACGGCCTGCTCGGCATGCTGGCGTTGTCGCTCGATGGCCCGCTCACCAACCAGCAGCGCCAGCAACTGACGATTGCCAATCGCTCGGGCAAGGTGCTGGTCGACCTGCTCAACAGCGTGCTTGATTTGTCCAAGTTCGAAGCCGGACAAATGGAACTCGAAGCCATCCCGTTCGACATGGCGACGATGATCGAAGACACCGCCAGCCTGCTTTCGCAAAGCGCCGCGGTGAATGTCGAGTTGACGTGCCTGATTGATCCGAGTATGCCGGCTCAGGTGATTGGCGACCCGACCCGCGTGCGCCAGATCATCAGCAACTTGCTCTCCAACGCACTCAAATTCACCCGGTTCGGCCGGGTTGATGTGCGCCTCAAGCGAATCGGCGGTGGCGTGCAATTAACTGTGCGCGACACCGGCATTGGTATCGCTGAAGACGCTCAGGCGCGAATCTTCCAGCCGTTCATGCAGGCCGGCGCGGACATTACCCGCCAGTTTGGTGGCACCGGCCTCGGTCTGGCGCTGACGCATCACCTGTGCAAAGCCATGAAAGGCCAGCTCAGTCTGGTTTCAAAACCGGGCTTCGGCTCGACCTTCTGCGCCGAACTGCCGCTGCTCGGCCATTTACCGCCCGAGCAGCCCGCACCACTCAAGGGCAAGGTGCTTGCTTTGACGTCGAAGCATTCCGGCCTGAGCGATTTGCTCAGCAGTCAGCTACCAGCCTGGGGGCTTGAATACACGCGCCTGGACACCGACGCCAGCCTGCTTGGCTTGAACCCGGACCTGATTATCAGCGACTGTCCCGAATGCCTGTATGGCATGCGCCCGAATACCCGGACGCCTATTTTGCTGGTGACAGCCTACGGCAGCTTCCTGGGCAATGATCAGATTGCCGCCTTGTTCCCTCTCGAACAATTGGCGCGGCCACTTTCACGCAAAGCGCTTTACGAGAGCGTGCAGCGCACGTGCAGCCAAACGCCAACCCGCGAAGAGTTGAGCACGCACAGGCCAAACGTCGCCTCAGGCCCAAATCCTCAAGTGCTGTTAGTGGAAGACAATCTGGTCAATCAGTTAGTCGCCAAGGGCATGCTCAGCAAGTACGGCTGCGATGTGATTGTGGCAGCCGATGGCGCGCAGGCGTTGCAGCAACTGCAAAAGCATCCAGTTGATCTGGTGTTGATGGATTGCAACATGCCAGTGATGGACGGCTACGAAGCCACCCGTTTGATCAGGCGCAATGGCATGCATCCCGGCTTGCCAATTATCGCCCTCACGGCCAACGCCATGCCTGACGAGCGCGAGCGTTGTCAGGCCGCAGGCATGGACGACTATCTGGCCAAACCGATCCACCGTGAAGCGCTGGAGCAATTACTCAATCGCTGGCTACGACGTGACGAAACGCTGGAGTAATTGCGCCAGATTCTGGCGCAGCGCAACCATCTCATCTTCCTCTGCACCGTGCAGGCACAGCAGTTCGTTGCGCAGCGGCAACACTTGTTCGCGCAACTGGCTGCCCGCTTCGGTGAGCTGTATGTGAACTTCGCGCTCATCACGAACCGAACGCTGACGCGATACAAAACCGAGCTGTTCGAGGCGTTTGAGCAGCGGCGTCAACGTGCCGGAGTCGAGTAACAAGCGCTCGCCCAGCGCCTTCACCGTCGGCTGTTCAGGCGCTTGAACCTGCCACTCCCAGAGCACCAGCATGGCCAGATACTGCGGATAGGTCAGATTCAGCTGGTCGAGCATCGGCTTGTAGGCACGAATGAGAGCCCGCGAAGCCGCATAAAGCTTGAAGCACAACTGGTTATCCAGCAGCAGCGATGCGTCACCTAAATGGGCCTGGATATTCATTTCAGCAGCGCTTCGATTTCACCTGTCAGGTCTTCAGGCTTGGTCGCAGGAGCAAAACGCTTGACCTGCTGGCCATCGGCGCTGATCAGGAACTTGGTGAAATTCCACTTGATGCCCTGGCTGCCGAGCAGGCCCGGTGCGCGTTTTTTCAGCTCAGTGAACAGCGGATGGGCATCGTTGCCATTCACATCAATTTTCTTGAACAGCGGAAAACTCACACCATAGTTGAGCTCGCAAAACGACGAGATAGCGCCTTCATCGCCCGGTTCCTGCTTACCGAACTGGTTGCAGGGGAAGCCGAGAATCACCAAGCCTTGATCCTTGTACGCCTCCCAGAGCTTTTCCAGCCCTTTGTACTGAGGGGTGAAACCGCACTTGCTGGCAGTGTTAACAACCAGCAACGCTTTACCGGAAAAGTCGGCCAAGGTTTTTTGCTCGCCCTTGATGGTCGTACAAGGGATGCTCAGCAGATTGTTGCTCATGGTGGTTTCCGCGCAATGAATGAGTGAACCCATAAAATAGCGCTCGATTAAATTGCGTGCAATTTATATTACCTATCATCACCAGCGGATTTACCCCGATATAGCCTGCGATGAGAAAATTCGACGCAGTCCCTTTGCCACAAACCAGACGCGACGTATTATTCGCAGCACTTTATTAGCGCAGTCCTCGCTCAGCTCAAGCCTGCAGCAACCACTGCCCCGCCTCTTCACTTCAGGATCGGTTCACATGCAGTTCAGCAAATCGAACAAGCTTGCCAACGTCTGTTATGACATTCGCGGTCCCGTCCTCAAGCACGCCAAGCGTCTGGAAGAAGAAGGCCAGCGCATTCTCAAGCTGAACATCGGCAACCCGGCTCCCTTCGGCTTCGAAGCGCCGGAAGAAATTCTGCAGGACGTGATCCGCAACCTGCCGACAGCGCAGGGTTACAGCGATTCAAAAGGCTTGTTCAGTGCCCGCAAAGCGGTCATGCAGTACTACCAGCAGAAAAACGTCGAAGGCATCGGCATCGAGGACATCTACCTCGGCAACGGCGTTTCCGAACTGATCGTGATGGCCATGCAGGCGCTGCTCAACAATGGCGATGAAATACTGATCCCGGCGCCCGACTATCCGCTCTGGACAGCCTCGGTGGCGCTTTCGGGCGGCAAGCCCGTGCATTATCTGTGCGACGAGCAAGCTGGCTGGTTCCCGGACATCGCCGACATGCGCGCCAAGATCACGCCGAACACCAAGGCATTGGTGCTGATCAACCCGAACAACCCGACGGGCGCGGTGTACTCCAAAGAAGTGCTCGCGGACATCGTCGAGTTGGCGCGCCAGCACAATCTGGTGATCTTCTCGGACGAAATCTACGACAAGATTCTCTATGATCAGGCTCAGCACATCTGCACCGCTTCGCTGGCGCCCGACGTGCTTTGCCTGACCTTCAACGGCCTGTCGAAGTCTTACCGCATTGCCGGTTTCCGCTCTGGCTGGGTGGCCATCAGCGGCCCGAAACACCGCGCGCAAAGCTACATCGAAGGCATCGATATTCTGGCCAACATGCGCCTTTGCGCCAACGTGCCGAGCCAGCACGCGATCCAGACCGCACTGGGCGGTTATCAGAGCATCAATGATCTGGTACTGCCGAACGGCCGGCTGTTGGAACAACGCAACCGCACCTGGGAATTGCTCAACGATATTCCCGGCGTCAGCTGCGTAAAACCGATGGGCGCGCTGTACGCATTCCCGAAAATTGATCCGAAAGTCTGCCCGATCCATAACGATGAAAAATTCGTGCTCGATCTGCTGCTCTCCGAAAAACTGCTGGTGGTTCAGGGCACCGCGTTCAACTGGCCGTGGCCGGATCATTTCCGCGTCGTCACCCTGCCCCGGGTCGATGAACTGGAAATGGCAATCGGTCGGATCGGCAACTTCCTGAAAAGCTACAAGCAGTAATCCTCAAGCCCGGTGGCAAACTCTGCGACCGGGCTTTTTTGTAAGTGATGACGTCTCAAGTTGGGCCCATGGATTTACACATCGACGATTTCTACAAAGACGCCGCCGCCACCTTGCTGATGCTGTATCAGGCCTTTCCGCGCAAGATTGCGGTGTATGTCGAAGACCTGATCGGCCGCGAAGAACCCGATGAATATGGCTTGCCGAGTAAGCGTCATCTGGGCTGCCTGAGCACCATGCTGTGGCTGGCAGATGAAGGTTTTATCCGCTACGAAACCACCATCAGCTACGACGCCATGGATCAAGCCGTGCTCACCGAACGGGGCTTTTTGAATCTCACCCGCAGCGTGCCACACGTGGTCAGTAACGAGCCGGCACTGCCGCCCAGCGTGCGCCGTACCCAGGCGACACTGGCCTATCAGCTTCGTGACGCGATGAGTCAACAACACAGTGAACGTATTGTCCGACTCAGCCGTCTACTCTTCGCCAATGCCGCGCCCGTCGAGCACGACACAGTTTGAAATAGTCGCCGAGTTGAAGTGTTCGATGCGCCCCCTTATATAGCCCTGTATTCAGTAGCCTTTTCCCGTTGAGGAGTTGTTTCAAACCATGAAACGCATTTTCCTGTTCCTAGCCACCAACATGGCGGTGCTGTTAGTCGCCAGCGTCACGCTGAAGCTGCTGGGCGTTGATCGTTACACCGGACAGAACTACGGCAGCCTGCTCGCGTTCTGTGCCGTCTTCGGCTTTGCAGGTTCGCTGGTTTCGCTGTTCATCTCCAAGTGGATGGCGAAGATGAGCACAGGCACGCAGATCATCACTCAACCGCGCACACGCCATGAGCAATGGCTGTTGCAGACTGTTGAAGAGCTGTCGCGCGATGCCGGTATCAAAATGCCGGAAGTGGGTATTTTCCCCGCTTACGAGTCGAACGCATTCGCCACCGGCTGGAACAAGAACGACGCACTGGTGGCCGTAAGCCAGGGCCTGCTTGAACGCTTCTCGCCTGATGAAGTGAAAGCCGTTCTGGCCCACGAAATCGGCCACGTTGCCAATGGCGACATGGTCACGCTGGCGCTGATTCAGGGCGTGGTGAACACCTTCGTGATGTTCTTTGCGCGGATCTTCGGTAACTTTGTCGACAAAGCCATTCTGAAAAATGAAGGCGGCCCGGGTATTGGCTACTTTGTTGCGACCATCTTCGCGGAACTGGTACTCGGCATTCTGGCCAGCATCATTGTCATGTGGTTCTCGCGTAAGCGTGAATTCAAGGCCGATGAAGCCGGCGCCCGCCTCGCCAGCACCGACTCCATGATCGCAGCCCTGCAGCGCCTGCGCTCTGAGCAGAACGTGCCTGTCGAGATGCCAAGCACCCTGGCTGCATTCGGCATCAACGGCGGCCTGAAGAACGGCCTCGCCGGTCTGCTGATGAGCCACCCGCCGCTGGAAGTGCGCATCGAAGCCCTGCGCCAGCGTCGCTAATACGCACCGCAGCAACCGAAAAAGGCGACCACACAGGTCGCCTTTTTTATTGCCCGATAGCCAGCCCTGCCCGATGCGTCTTCAGCAAACGTTGAACCCGCGCCAGAAAACCCGGTCAATTTTAATAACTGCAGCCCTGTGGCTACAGCCTCCTTTGTAAGCCGAAAACGGCCCTGAACAGGAGCAAAACCATGACCGGATACAATTGGGATCTGATTGAAAACTTACTCCGCCATGCCCAGAGCAGTGGCGGTGAGTCGTTCAAGCCCCGCGAATACGCCGAACAACTGGCGCATCAGAAAAGCACGATCAGCACCGCCAAGCCCAATCTGGATGACCTGAAAAAACTCGCCTGCGATTACGAAGCCTTACTGCTAAAGGCGGACTTCATTGCACCACGGCCCGAAGAGCGCGGCGGCAACGGCGAAAACTTCGTGCTTACCGATCGCGGCCAACGCCTGCTGAACATGCTTGGCAGTCAGCAAGGCCGTGAACAACTCGACGCCAAAGGCAAGGCCGCGCTGGTACCTGAAGTGTTCAACTCCCTGCCCGCGACAGCCCCAATGGCAAGTCACTGATTCGTGACTCGCTCTAATTTCAGCATTAATGACGGAGTAATCGTACTGGCGGGGAACCCGGGCTTTTTCCGTGTGCTCTAAGCGTGACTGGTCGCCAAGTGGCGGCCCGGGCGCTGACTCAATCTCGCGCCACCCCACGCAGGACTAAAAGACCAGCGCGGGGCGATTCGTCATACCATCAGTGAAGTCAGTCTTTCAGCAGCCGATAAACCCGCTCATCAAGCGCCGTCAGGCCGCGCTCAGCAAAGCGCCAGTTCAATCCCATAACATCGGCCACCTCTAGCGTCTCAAGCTGCCAGCCTGCGCTATACAACGCCTTAACTTCTTCAGGATTCACCGCGAACGGCGGGCCGTCCATCTGCGCCTGATCATATTCAAGCGTCACCAACAGTCCCTGTGCGCCTGCCGGCAAAATACTCAGCAAGTGAGCGGCATAACGCTGGCGCATTTCGGGAGGTAACGCGATCAACGCGGCGCGGTCGTAAAACCCAACGCAAGCGCTAACCTGCTCGGCCGTCAGGGCAAAGAAGTCCCCGCAATAAATCTCTACCGGGCCGGCGCTGTAAACCGTGAAAGCACCTTCTTGGCGAATGCCCGGCGTCAGTTGTTGCTCGGCAAAGAACGCCTGCGCCGCTGTCTCGGCCAACTCTACCCCGAGAACCTTATGACCCCGTGCAGCCAACCAGGCCATGTCCAGGCTCTTGCCGCACAGTGGCACCAGAATTTGCGAGCCTTCTGCCCCGGCGTCGGTAAATTGCAGGGTTTGCCAAAAGCGCTGCAAATAGTCGTTAACCTGCTTGGCATGAAAACCGATTTCGTTGCGCGCCCAGCGCTGTTGCCAGAATTCAGCTTGCATAATCACTCCTCGGTAGTTGGCTGCATGGTGCCGCAAATTGGACTCATGCGCCAAGCCACCGTATGCCTGCCGGTCAAGCATTCAGTTTCCTGATCGATTTAGTCAAATAAACCCATTTGAGTTGCCGACTTTATCGATAGAAAATCGCGCCTGTCACTGAGGAGCACGTATGCAACCGAGCCTGTACATTTCTCACGGATCGCCCATGCTCGCCCTTGATCCGGGCGCCAGCGGCGTAGCAATGCGCCGACTCGCCGATGCGCTGCCACGGCCAGACGCGATTGTGCTGATGTCGGCGCATTGGGCCAGCCACGAACTGCGCGTCAGCAGCGCCGCACATCCCGAAACCTGGCACGACTTCTCGGGCTTTCCGCCCGCCCTGCATCAAGTTCAGTACCCGGCGCCAGGCAACCCTGAACTTGCCGGCAGAATCCTGCAAATGCTCGATGCCAGTGACCTGCCTGCACAAGCAGATGAGCAACGACCATTCGACCATGGCACTTGGGTGCCGTTGTCACTGATGTATCCGCAGGCCGATATCCCGGTGGTGCAAATTTCACTGCCGGTCAAACTGGGTCCTGCATTTCAGCAACGTATCGGCAAGGCGCTGCGACCGTTGCGCCAACAAAACATTCTGTTGATCGGCTCAGGCAGCATCACCCATAACCTCTATGAACTCGACAGATACGCAGAACCCGAAGTGAGCGCACCCTGGGCGCAAGCATTTCGCGACTGGATGGTGGCAGCATTGGTCGCCGGCGATGAAGAGGCGCTGCTCAACTACCGCCAACTCGCCCCGCACGCCACACGCAATCACCCGACCGATGAGCACTTGCTGCCGCTGTACTTCGCACGGGGTGCGGGCGATGCATTCAAAATTGAACACAGCGGTTTTACTCTGGGATCACTGGCAATGGATATTTACAGCTTTGCCTGAATACGCGCACGCCAATACATCGACGTAAACAGTCGATTATTCAAGTCGCGGGGTAAAGGGGATTCGATAAGGAGTTGTTGCGTTGGGCTTCCCAGTTGCTGGGAGCCGATTACAGCCTGGCGTTATTGGAGGCGTCCCTACCAGCCACACCCCGGCACACAATGTTCCCGCTGTGGCTGCTTCCTTCCGGATCTGACCAGGTTCACGGGTAATCGTTGCGGAGGGACCGGTAGGGCCACCATAACGCGCCCGCCTTGCAGCGAGCGCCGCCATTGTACCGGCTTGAGCTAAAGTTACAACCTTCTCAATCACTTAGCCTGCAAATCAAGCGCAAGCGCTGAGGATATTGATCACAATCAACGCGCAAAGCGGCGTGTGCACTAAGCTTGCTGTGACATTTTGCCCGCTTAATCTTCCCAGCCATCGGGGAATTTCCTGCAAGCGTGCGAGTCACATAAGCGTCTTGCACGCCTGGCACACGCCACAAGCAGTGCCATTGGCGGCAAAACGCAGTAACCTGCAACAGCGCTAGATGCGCAGCCCATCTCTACAAGGAGCAACAGCATGGCCATGACTAAAGATCAGTTGATCAGCGACATTGCAGAAGCCATCGACACCCCGAAGGCGACTGTTCGCGCGGCACTTGAACAGCTCAGCGAAATCGTCAGCGATGCCCTCGAAAACGGCGATGAAATCACCCTGCCAGGTATCGGCAAACTCAAGGTCACCGAGCGCCCTGCACGCACTGGCCGCAACCCGCAAACGGGCAAGGCGATCGAAATTGCAGCGAAGAAAGTTGTTAAGTATGTACCCGCCAAGGCACTGACTGACGCGATCAACTGATCCGCCAAAGGCTGACTGCCCGCCTTTAAGCGCAAGCAGCAAGCGGGTTATCACATCTGGATAACCCGCAGCCACCCAACGGCTCGCACGCCCCGTGCAAAGCCTGCTTTAAACCTCGATACCGTAACCTGCCAAGCGCTGAATAAACTGCGCCTCGTCCAGCACGGCCACGCCTAGCTCAGTTGCCTTTGCCAGCTTGGAGCCCGCCCCCGGCCCTGCTACCACGCAAGTGGTTTTGGCAGACACTGAACCGGCCACCTTGGCGCCCAGCCCTTCGAGCTTTTCCTTGGCCACATCGCGGCTCATGATTTCCAGGCTGCCGGTCAGTACCCAGGTTTGCCCGGCTAGAGGTAAACCCTCGACCTGCTTCTTCTCACTTTGCCAGTGCATGCCGAAATCACGCAGTTGCGCCTCAATCGCCAGTGCCCGCTCAGCATTCGCCGGATCATCGAAGAAATCACGCAGCGAGCGTGCAGCCTTCTCGTTCAGGCGTTCGACTTGGCGCAAATCCAGCCAGTCAGCCTGGATAATCCCCTCAAGTGACTGGAAACGAGCAGCCAGCCTTTCAGCGCCGGTTGCCGCGATGGAGGCAATATTGAGCTTGTCGATAAAGCCGGCGAGCGTGGTGCAGGCAGCAAATTCAGGATGCAACTCGCCCTCTTCCTGCAATTGCAGGCCGCGCTCGAGCAAATCGGCAATTACCTGACGGTTATGCGGATCAATAAAGAAGCTGTGTATTTCGTGCGCCACTTCCAGCCCGACATCAGGCAGATAAGTCAGCACTTCCGGCAACGCCTGCTGAATGCGCTCAAGCGAGCCCAGCGCACGCGCCAGCAGCTTGGCGGTCTCCTCGCCTACATCAGGAATACCCAGCGCATAGATAAAGCGTGCCAGCGTCGGCTTGCGGCTGTCGGCAATTGCTGCGAGCAGATTCTTGCTCGACAGCTCGGCAAACCCCTCAAGCTGCACCACCTGATCGAATGTCAATGTGTAGAGATCAGCGGGCGAGCGCACCAGCCCTTCATCGACCAGTTGCTCGACGCTCTTCTCGCCCAGCCCTTCAATATCCATGGCACGGCGCGAGACGAAATGAATAATCGCCTGCTTGAGCTGGGCCGCGCAGGCCAGACGGCCGACGCAGCGATAGATCGAACCTTCGACAAACGATTCCTTGCCCTTGCTGCGCTTGACCAGTTGGGTGCGCTCGACATGCGAGCCGCACACCGGACAATTCTCGGGGATGCTCACCGCACGCGCATCGGCGGGGCGACGCTCAGTCACCACCTGAACCACTTGCGGGATTACATCGCCGGCGCGGCGGATGATCACAGTATCGCCGATCATCAATCCCAGACGCGCCACTTCATCCATATTGTGCAGCGTGGCGTTGGACACCGTAACGCCCGCCACTTTCACCGGCTTGAGGCGCGCAACCGGGGTGACTGCTCCCGTGCGGCCAACCTGAAACTCAACATCCAAAAGCTCGGTCAGCTCTTCCATTGCCGGGAACTTATGGGCAATCGCCCAACGTGGTTCACGCGCCCGGAATCCCAGCTCGCGCTGACTGGCCAGGCTGTTAACCTTGAACACCACGCCGTCTATCTCATACGCCAATGACTCGCGGCGCTCGCCAATGTCCCGGTAATAGGCGAGGCACTGATCGATGCCCTTGGCCAGTTTCAGCTCGCGGCTGATCGGCATGCCCCAGTCTTTGAGCGTCTGCAAAATGCCGATATGGGTTTGTGGCAGCTCGCCCTCAACCTGCCCGATGCCGTAGCAGCAGAATTCCAGCGGACGCGCGGCGGTAATCTTGGAGTCGAGCTGGCGCAAGCTGCCAGCCGCCGCATTACGGGGGTTGGCAAATGTCTTGCCGCCCAGCGCGAGTTGGCGCTCGTTAAGCGCCTCAAAACCGGCCTTGGACATAAACACTTCGCCGCGCACTTCAAGCACCGCAGGCCAGCCCTCGCCCTGCAACTTTAACGGCACATTCCGGATGGTACGCACATTGACGCTGATGTCTTCACCCGTGCTGCCGTCGCCACGCGTAGCGCCGCGCACCAGCAGGCCGTCGCGGTACAACAAGCTCACTGCCAAACCGTCGAGCTTGGGCTCGCAGCTGTATTCAACCTCCGCGCCGCCACCGAACAAATCACCGGAGGGCAAATCCAGCCCTTCACGCACACGCCTGTCGAAACTGAGCATGTCCGCTTCTTCGAAGGCGTTGCCGAGGCTGAGCATTGGCACTTCGTGTTTGACTTCGTCAAAGGCTGTCAGCGCCAGGCTGCCGACTCGCTGCGTGGGCGAGTCCGGGGTAATCAGGTGCGGGTTATCGGTTTCAAGTTGCTTCAACTCTTTGAACAGACGGTCGTACTCGGCATCCGGAATGCTCGGCTCATCAAGTACGTGGTAGCGGTAATTGTGCTGATCAAGTTCGGCACGAAGTTCAAGAATGCGCTGGGCAACTTCACTCATAACAATGTCTCGGAAACGAAAAGAGCAGCCGCAGCTGCTCTTTTTCTGGTCATTAACTGTTTGCTTGCAGCGGCGCTAAAAGCAAACCTTAACTCTGGATGCTGTGCTTACTTTAGCTTGCCTGTCATCTGACGGCGCTCGAACTCGACAATCCGCTGACGATAATGCTCGATGGTCTGCGCGGTCATGACACTGCGCTGATCGTCTTTCAACTCGCCGTTCAGCTCGTGCGCCAGTTTGCGCGCGGCCGCCACCATCACATCAAAAGCCTGCTTGGGGTGACGCGGGCCTGGCAAGCCGAGGAAGAAACTCACGGCACGGGTGCTGAAACCCTCGATATCGTCGAGATCAAAAGTACCCGGCTTCAATGCATTGGCCATGGAGAACAGCACTTCGCCATTGCCGGCCATACTTTCGTGGCGGTGGAAAATGTCCATCTCGCCAAAGCGCAGGCCACTTTCAAGAATATTCTGCAGCAGCGCCGGGCCTTTGAAGCCATCACTGTCACGCGCGATTACGTTGATAACCAGCACTTCGTCGACCGGTGCCTGCTCCTTTTCGGGCTTGGCTGGCTCGCCGACTTTCCCAGCCTTTTCAGGCTTGCTGGATACCGGCTCGTCGAGGTCGAGATTAAGGTTCAGGTCACCCTGTTGTGGCTCTTTGGAAGGACGGCGGCCAGAGTCGCGCGCACTCATCGACGGCAAATCGGTCTCGTCGAACGAAGGCTCTTTGTGCTCGGCAGGGCTAAGCACGCGTGGCGGGCTCAGCAAGTCCGGGTCGCTGTCATCATCCGGGAGATTGGCAGCACTGCGATCAAGTTTGAACTTCAACTTGCCCTTGCCGCCGCGCATGCGCCGCCAGCCGTCGAACAAGATACCAGCGATCACAATGATGCCGATGACTATCAGCCACTCGCGCAGACCGAATTCCATGAAATACCCTGACCCCTAAAAAAATTAAAAATAAAAATGAAGCCGAAAAACCCGGGCTTCCAACACTCTATTTGTACTGCCAAATGCACTTAAGGCTCTAAATTCTGGCGGGTGACTTCTACCTGTAACAAAAGTGGGCAATAAGCTATCACGACGAACGGTAACTTTACACTGCCCCAAGCGTAAAACAGTCACTGACACGCCTGTTCTGCGAAGAACTTGAGTAACAATCAATAAAGCACAGTCTACAAGTTGTAATTGTGCATTTCGAGATTGTTTTCTCAGCCCGGCGTACCCAGCCCAGACAACCCTCAAAAAATCGCCTTGTCAGGCATCAACCATCGCCAGCGCTTCCTCGACATCCACCGCAACCAGACGCGAACATCCCGGCTCGTGCATGGTTACACCCATTAACTGATCCGCCATTTCCATGGCGATCTTGTTATGCGTGATGTAGATGAACTGCACTTTCTCGGACATCTCCTTGACCAGCCGCGCGTAACGGCCGACGTTGGCGTCGTCCAGTGGTGCATCCACTTCATCCAACATACAAAATGGCGCGGGATTCAACTGAAAGATAGCAAATACCAACGCCAGAGCCGTCAGTGCTTTCTCACCGCCGGACAACAAATGGATGGTGCTGTTCTTCTTGCCGGGCGGGCGCGCCATGATCGTTACACCAGTATCGAGTAGATCTTCGCCCGTGAGTTCCAAATAAGCGCTGCCGCCGCCGAAAACTTTCGGAAAAAGTGCCTGCAAACCGCCATTAATTTGATCGAACGTTTCCTTGAATCGATTTCGTGTTTCCTTGTCGATCTTACGGATGACGTTCTCCAGCGTTTGCAATGCCTCTTCAAGGTCGGCGTTCTGCGCATCCAGATAACGCTTGCGCTCGGACTGCTGCTGATACTCGTCAATCGCCGCCAGGTTGATTGCACCGAGGCGCTGAATTTTCCCGCCAAGGCGCTCAAGTTCCTCCTCCCAAGCGCCCTCGCTGGCATCCGCAGGCAAGGTACCGAGCACGCTATGCAGGTCATAGCTATCTTCGCCGAGCTGATCCTGCAACGCTTTGCGCCGCACATTGAGTGACTGCCACTCCATGCGCTGTTGTTCGAGCTGGCCGCGCAACAGCTGCGACTGCTGCTCGGCCTGGGTTCTGCGCTTTTCAGCGTCGCGCAATTGGCGGTCGGCATCTTCCATCGCCAGCCGTGCATGCTTGAGTTCATCCTCGACGCCCATGCGCCGGTCAAGCAGCTCCTCAAGTTTGAGGCGCAACTCTTCAAGCGGCGCTGCGCCCTCCTCCAAATTCAAACTAAGCTGCTCGCGGCGCTCGTGCAGGCGCTCGGATTGCAGCTTGAGGCGATCCAGCGCTTGGCGCGTCGAGTCATGCTGTGCGCGCAACGAGCCCATGCGCACCGCCAAGTGATGCGCATGGTCTTTATGCTGACGCGCATCCTGGCGCACCCGATCGAGGCGCTCGCGTAATTGGTCACGCAATGCCTGCAAGGTCTCTCGCTGCTCATTGTCGAGCGCCATCGCATCCAGCGACTCTTGCAGCAACAAACGGCTCTCACCCAACTGCTCATGCTCAAGTTCACGTTGAGCGCTGAGTTCGGCAATTTCATGGTCGAGTCGCTGGCGGCGCAACGTCAGTTGCTCGGCCTTGGCCTGACTGGCCGAAAGCTGAGCTTTGAGTTCGCTCAACTGGCGGGCCTGATCCTGAATCTGCCGGCGCAAGGACTCGCGCTGCTGCTCAAGCTGAGTTTGCTGCTCACGCAAATGCTCGAGACGCTCATCAAGCACCTGCAACGAGGCTTCACGCTCTGCGCATTCAAGGCCTAATTGTTCGATCTCCTGACCGCGCGCCAACAGCCCACTTTCGGCCTCGCTGGCACGACGAATCCGCAAGAAATGCCGCCCCAGCCAATAGCCATCACGGCTGATCACGCTTTCGTCATCGGCCAGTGTGGAACGGGCAGCCAAGGCATCATCAAGGGTTTCAACCGTGCGCACGCGCTCCAGCCACGGCGCCAGATCAATCGGCGCCTCGACCTTGTCGAGCAAACTGCCGGCCACTCGCGTGGCGCCTTTGCTGGGAGTAATCAGCCGCAGGTCACCCTGACTGAAGCTGGCAAAGTCGTAATCGCTCAAGCCTGCCGCCTGGCCGTCATCCAACAGCACAGCTTGCAGGTCGGCGCCAAGCACGGTTTCTACGGCCAGCTCCCAGCCAGCGTCTACCCGCAAGCCTTCGGCCATGCGCGGCAAATTGGCCAACTGCTGGGCCTGCAACCATTGTGCTGTGCCCTGCCCCGGATCCAGCGCGGCCTGCTGCAACGCCTCAAGCGATGCCAGGCGACCATTGAGTCGCTGCAGCTCACCCTGCGCTTGTTGCTGGGCCTGACCGGCCTGCTGCAATTCGTCACGCAGTTGTTGCAGGCGCTCAGCTACTTCGGCCTCGCTCACTTGCAGGGTTTCTTCCTGCAGCAAACCGGCAGCCACTTGCTCGCCCAATTCGATAATCGCGGCATCCTGCGGATCTGCGCTCAGTTGCTCCAGTTCATCAGCCAGACGTCGCTGACGCTCGGCCAGGCGCTCTAGCCCTTGCTCCAATTGCTGAATGCGCGATTGCTGCACCTCGGCCTGACGACGCGGCTCGGCGGATGACTGATTAAAACCATCCCACTTTTCCTGCCAGCCCTGCATGGCCGTCTCAGCGTCTTCAAGCGCCGCGGCACTCTCTTCAGCGGCCGCCGCCGACAATTCCTGTTCTGGCGCCAGCTGACCAAGCTCCTCGTCGAGCGTGGCCAACAGCGTGCTGTCGTGCCCCAGATGCGACTCCGTCTCCTGACGCGAGCGCTCGGCCTCCATCAGGTCATCCTGCAACTGGCGAAGACGTTGCTGGCCGTGCTGAATGCTCTGCTCGACCCGCGCAATGTCACCGCCCACAGAATAGAAGCGCCCCTGCACCAGATTGAAACGCTCGGAAAGCTCGTGATGACCGTCGCGCAGGCGCTCAATGCTCGCATCGGCGTTGCGCTGCTCGGCTACCAGCGCCTCAAAACTGATTTCCTGATTGCCGATAACCGCTTCGCGCTGACCCACCTGTTCATTCAGGGTTTGCCAACGCAGGGCTGTCAGCTGCGCCTTGAGCTGGCGTTCCTCGGCTTTGTATTCCTGATATTTCTCGGCGGCCTGGGCCTGACGATGCAGACGTTCAAGCTGGCGCTCCAGCTCTTCGCGCAGGTCGGTCAGACGCGCAAGGTTTTCGTAGGTGCGGCGAATACGGTTTTCGGTTTCGCGGCGGCGCTCCTTGTACTTGGAGATGCCCGCCGCTTCCTCGATGAAGTTGCGCAGGTCTTCGGGCTTGGCCTCGATCAACTTGGAGATCATGCCCTGCTCGATAATCGAGTAGCTGCGCGGGCCCAGACCAGTACCCAGGAAAATATCGGTAATGTCACGCCGGCGGCACTTGGTGCCGTTGAGGAAGTAGGTGTTCTGACTGTCCCGCGTGACCCGGCGGCGAATCGAGATTTCGTTGTAACCGGCGTATTCGCCCACCAGCGTGCTGTCGGAGTTGTCGAACACCAGTTCAATCGACGCCTGCGTTACGGGCTTGCGGGTATTCGAGCCATTGAAGATAACGTCAGTCATCGACTCGCCGCGAAGGTTCTTCGCCGAACTCTCGCCCATCACCCATCGTACTGCGTCGATAATGTTCGATTTACCGCAACCGTTCGGCCCCACGACGGCAGCCATGTTGCTCGGAAAGGTCACGGTTGTCGGGTCGACGAAGGACTTGAACCCGGCCAGCTTTATACACTTCAGGCGCATGCGCAGTTCGCCTCACGCGCAGCCAGCGCTGGCATCGGGTAAAAAGCAATTGCCTGAGTTCGCTCAAACGGCTTGAGCGCGCCACGGATGATCTGGCCACCATGGTCATGGTATTGGGCAATCTGCTCGGCGAGGCTGTCCGATGCCTTGAACGTCATGTTGATCCTTAGGTTCTGTTGACCTATTTGGGCTAAAGGCCCGCCATGCTTGGCGCGGGCGCAGTGTAACACAGCAAAAACAGCCTCAAAGCCACTGGCTCTGCAACGCCAACAGCCTTATTCAAACTTGCCAATCGCGGCACAATAACACTGTCGCCCGGCAACCCGGCAAGATGCTTGAGTGGGCGAACAACGTGCTCGCGCCGTAACCCGACAAACCGCGCCATTGCACCCGCAGCCCGCCCACACTTAAGCGCTAAGCGGAGCGCCGTTTGCTACAGAACGTTGGGTTCCATCTCCAGCTCAACCCCAAAACGCTCGGCTATATCGTGCTGAATCCGCTGCGCCAGCGCCAGCAGCTGCTTGCCGCTGGCATTGCCGTAGTTGACCAGCACCAGCGCCTGCAGCTTGTGCACGCCTGCGTCACCCTCGCGAAAGCCTTTCCAGCCTGCACGCTCGATTAGCCAGCCAGCAGCCAGTTTGACCTGTCCATCCGCCTGCGGGTACGCCACAACGTCGCTGTGCAACTGGCTGATCTGTTCGGCAAGCGCAGCACTGACCAACGGATTCTTGAAGAAACTACCGGCATTCCCCAGTTGCGCCGGGTCGGGTAATTTTTCACTGCGAATCGCGCAAATCGCCTGACTCACATCGGTCGCAGTCGGATCAGTAATGCCTTGTGCCTGCAAACGCTGCTGCACCGGCCCATACCCCAAATGCAGGACATTGCGGCGGCTCAGCGCAAAGCGCACCCGCAGAATCACCCAACGCCCGGGCTGCTGTTTGAATACGCTGTCGCGGTAAGCGAACGCGCAGTCTTCTGCGCTGAACTCACGCAATTCACCACTCTCGCGGTCCAGCGCGGTCAACCCGGCGAATACATCTTTGATTTCGACGCCATAGGCACCGATATTCTGCATCGGCGCGGCGCCCACAGTGCCGGGAATCAGGCTGAGGTTTTCCAGGCCAACAAAGCCCTGCGCCAGACTCCATTGCACGAATGGATGCCACGGCTCGCCAGCTTGCGCCTCGACCACAACCCTGTCGGCGTCATCTTCAATAATGTTGATACCGCGAGTCGCCATGCGCACGACCAGCGCATCTATGTTCCCAGTGATCAGCATGTTGCTGCCGCCGCCGAGTAACAGCACCGGCAGTTGCTGCTGCTCGGCGAAACTCAGTGCCGCGCGCAGTTGCTCATCGTCGTGTACTTCAACCAGTGCCTTGGCCGACGCCTCGATGCCAAACGTATTGAGACGTTTGAGCGAGACGTTGTGCTCAACCTGCAAGCTCATAAACGTCCCTCTAGCTCAGCCACCAGCGCGTCACAGGCCTGTTCAAGCAGATCGAGCACGTTCTCAAAGCCGTCATCGCCCCCGTAATACGGGTCCGGCACCTGCTCCACTGCCAAGCCGTAGCGGCGCAGGAACAGATCGAGTTCAGCGCGGCCATTGGCAGGCTGAACCTTGGCAAGGTTGCTCAGGTTGCTGTTGTCCATCGCCAGAATCAGATCGAAAGCGGCAAAATCTGCCGTTGAGACCTGACGCCCGCGCAAACCCGACAGATCGTAACCACGGGCTTGGGCGGCACTGCGCATTCGGCTGTCGGGTGGATTGCCGACATGCCAGTCACCCGTGCCCGCTGAGTCGACTTCAATCTGCGCGCTCAACCCCGCCTTGCGCAATTTTTGGCGCAAGATGCCTTCAGCCGCAGGCGAGCGGCAGATATTGCCCAGACACACGAACAATACGCGCATCAGTCGGCCAACAACTGACGAACGCGGTCCAGATCTTCCTGGGTATCAACCCCGGCAGGAGGCGCTTTCAGCGCGTCGGCAACATGGATGCGCACGCCATTCCACAGCGCCCGCAATTGCTCCAGGCACTCGGTGTTTTCCAGCCAGCACGGGCCCCACTCAACGAAGTCGTGCAAAAACTTGGCGCGATAGGCGTAAATTCCGATGTGCCGGCGGTATGGCACACCGGCTGGCAACTGGTCGCGGTCACCGGCAAAGTCATCCCGCGCCCACGGCAGCGGCGCGCGACTGAACGTCAGCGCCAGACCATTAAGGTCGGTGACAACCTTGACCACATTGGGGTTGAACAGTGCAGCCGCCTCGTTGATCGGCTCTGCCAGCGTGGCAATGCCCGCCTGCGCATTGGCGGCCAGATTGCTGGCGACCTGATCGATAATCACCGGCGGTATCAGTGGCTCGTCGCCCTGCACGTTGACCACGATGGCTTCTGCAGGCAAACCCAGCGCTGTGGCCACTTCAGCCAGGCGGTCGGTACCTGAATTATGATCGACCCGCGTCAGCAGCACCTCGGCACCGAACGCCTGACAACGCTCGACGATGCGTGCATCGTCAGTTGCAATCACCACCCGATCAGCGCTGCTTTTACAGGCTTGCTCCCAGACATGCTGGACCATCGGCTTGCCTGCAATGTCCTGCAAAGGCTTGCCGGGCAGGCGCGTGGAGGCATAACGCGCCGGGATTACCACCGTGAATGCAGGGCTCATTTACTTGTCCAGTCGCTCATCAGTATTGAGGGTGCGCGCTTCTGTTTCGAGCATGACAGGGATGCCGTCACGCACCGGATAGGCCAGGCCATCGGTTTTGCAGATCAGTTCGGATTTATCGGCAACCAGTTTCAGCGGGCCTTTGCACAGCGGGCACGCGAGAATATCGAGTAATTTCGGGTCCATGGACAATCCTTAAACATCAATGGGCCGCCCGGCCGAGCACCAGAGTGCGGGCTAGCGCGGCAGATCAGTGGGTTGCAGCAACGCCTGCACGCGTTCGGTGAACCACAAGGTGAAGGCTTCTGAAGGCTGAGCATCAACCGCAAGATACCACCAGTTCGGCTGGGCAAAGGCGTGGCACTTGACCGCGTCTTTTTCCGTCATCACCAACGGCAGTGCCGGGCTGAAATCCAGCAGTTGCGCAGAAAACTGCGCATGGTCACTGAACGCATGCGTTATGGGCTGCAAGTGTAGCGCTTCGAGGGTTTTGAAGAAACGCTGGGGATTACCGATTCCCGCGACTGCATGCACCTGCTGGCCATTGGGGAAATGGTCCAGCGGGCAACGCTCGCCGGTCAGTACATTGATCAACGCCTGCGGCAGCAGGGTGAAACCAAAGCCGTCTTGCGGATCTGCCGGCGCACCGTTGTAGAGCAGCGCATCCACCGATTCGAGCCGTTCAACCGGCTCACGCAATGGCCCCGCAGGCAAGCAACGGCGATTGCCCAGGCCACGCGCCGCATCGATCAGCACCAGTTCCATGTCGCGGGCCATGCGGTAATGCTGCATGCCGTCGTCACTGAGAATCAGCTGCAAGGGTTCGGCGTCCAGCAAGGCGGCAATGGCGCGACTGCGATCAGGGTCGATCATCAGCGGCACGCCGCTGCGCTGAACAATCAGCAGCGGCTCATCACCTGCAATCGCTGCGTCTTGATCTGCCTCGACCCGCCACGGCCATTGCGGCGGCTTGGCGCCATAACCGCGACTGACTACGCCGACCTTGATGCCGCGCTGCTGGCAATAATTGACCAGCCAGAGGATCAACGGCGTCTTGCCGGTGCCGCCTACGGTGATGTTGCCGACCACGATAACCGGCACGGGCGCACGGTAAATCTCGCCGACGCCAGCCAGAAAACGCTCGCGCTTGCCCTGCACCACTCGACGATAAAGCGCTTCCAGCGGGCTGAGCGCGCCGAGCAGTGGATGCCCCTTGTACCAGGCAGCAACAAGACCATCAGACAACGGCATCGGAGAACCTCAAGAAAAAACGACTGCGCTGCTGATCAGGGCGCAGCCTCGGCCTCGACGGTGGTGATTCGCAGGTGCGCGAAGCCCAGTTTGCCCGCTGCGTCCATCGCCGTAACCACGGCCTGGTGCTCGGTTTTGGCGTCGGCACTGATGCTCAATGGCAAGCTGGTGTCGCCATCGGACTCTTTCTGTAGCGCGTTCATCAGGCTGTTGAGGTCGCTTTTCAGCAATTCCTTGCCATTCACCGAGAACGTACCATCTACCGCGATCAACACTTCAAGCTGCTTGATTTCGGTCTGTTCCGGCGGAGTGCCGGTAACAGCCTCAGGCAAATCGACCTTAAGCTGAGTTTCACGGGTGAAGGTTGTCGTCACCACGAAAAACAGCAGCAGGATAAACACCACATCAATCAATGGGGCGAGGCCGATCTCGACATTTTCACGTGGCTTGCGTCGAAACTTCACGCCTTGTCCCCGCCTATCTCTACGTCACGATCCCCCTGCACCACTTCAACCAGCTTGATTGCTTCCTGCTCCATGCCAACCACCAACTCATCAACCCGACGCTGCAGGTAACGGTGGAAGAACAGAGCCGGGATCGCGACCATCAAGCCCGCTGCCGTGGTAATCAGCGCCTTGGCGATACCGCCGGCGAGCAATGGCGCGTTGGCCATGCCTGAATCCATGAACGAGGAGAAAATCTGGATCATGCCCAGCACGGTGCCGAGCAAGCCGAGCAGCGGGGCGATGCCGGCAATGGTGCCCAGCGCGTTGAGATAGCGCTCAAGATCGTGGACGACGCGCGCGGCCGCCTCTTCGATGCATTCCTTCATGATCTCGCGACCATGCTTGGAGTTGGCCAGACCCGCGGCGAGAATTTCACCCAACGGCGAGTTGGCGCGCAGCTCCTTGAGCTTTTGCGCGTTGAGTTTCTTGGCCTTGATCCAGCCCCAAACGGTGGCCAGCAAGTTGCCAGGCTTGACGCGACTCGGGCGCAAGGTCCACAGCCGCTCGGCAATGATCGCAGCCGCCGCAATTGAACACAGTATGATTGGCAGCATCATCCAGCCGCCCGCTTTAACCAGTTCCCACACAGTGAACAACCCCCTCGATAAAAGTCGCGCCACTCTAGCATAGGGTCAATCGCTAGCCGACCGCCGCTGTTCTCATTTTTCTCGCCAAAAGCGAGATTCTGTCCGCAATGTTTTAGCGTCTGTGAACTGACCAAGCTGAACGGTCACTGCGCCCTGCTCCACAGTGTCGTACACGCGCGCCGGAATTTGCGCATAGCGCGCCAATACATCCGCGGCCGGGTGACCAAAAGCATTGTGCTTGCCCCGCGAGATTAGCACCGCTTGCGGGGCAACCCGCTGAACAAATGCGCGAGAAGACGACGAACGACTGCCATGATGCGCCGACAGCAGCCAGCGCGCCTCAAGTTCCAGCCCACTGGCCAGCAACGCGCTTTCGGCCGCCACATCGATATCGCCGGTCAGCACGATCCGCTCGCCCTGCGCTTCAATGATCAGCACGCATGACGCCTGATTCGCATCACTGGCATCTGCCCAGCGCCAACTTTGCAGGGTCACGCCATCCCACTGCCACGAGCGTTGCCGGCATGGCTGGGCCCGCCAGCGTGACGGTAACCGGCCGGCCTCACCACTGATGACATGTTCGACCGGCATGCCATCGATTACCGCCGAGGCGCCGCCTATATGATCATTATCGCCATGACTCAACAGCAGAAGGTCGAGCTGTTCAATATTCAGCGCGCGCAGCGAAGGAAGCACCACGCGCTCACCCAAATCAAAGTCGCCAAAGCGGGGCGCCGCGTCATACAACAATGCATGGTTGCGCGTGCGCACCACCACGGCGAGACCCTGACCTACATCGAGCATCGTCACGACAGCCGTACCCTCTGCGATTTTCTGCGGCTCGGTAAACAGCAACGGTAGCATCAGCGGCCAGCCAAACAAGCGCAGCGGTAATCCCGAAGGCAGCAACAGCAACAACGTGCCCGCACAAGCCAGCAACCACACGCCCAGACCATAAGCACCCGGCTGCCATGCGGGTAGCCAGTGCGCTAGCGGTGTGAGCCCGCGAAACAGTATCTCGACCAAGCCGCCGGCCAACCATAAAAGCCCTGCGCCCACATAAGGCACCGGCAACAACAGGCTGCCCGCCAGTGCCAACGGCACGATGACCAACCCCACCAATGGCACCGCGACAAGATTCGCCAGCGGGCCACTCAGACTCACGGGCAGTCCCAATGCCAACATCATCGGCAGCAACCCCAGGGCAATCGCCCACTGCGCGCGCACCAGCGACTGCCCCCACGACCAACCGCCGAGTCGCCCACTGAAAATCAACATGAGCAGCGCCACCGCTGAAAAGGACAACCAGAAGCCTGCCTGCAAACTCGCCAGCGGCTCAATGAGCAGCACCACGATCAAGGCAAACAGCAACACGTAGGAGGCGCCAATCCGACGAAATCGCAAGCGCCAAAGCAGCACCAACCCGACCATCGCACAAGCACGCTGCACCGGCACCTGAAACCCGGCCAAAAACCCGTAGACCAATGCGCCGCACAGCGCTAACGCACAGGCGCATGGCAGCCAGGGAATAGCTTGTGGCCACCAGCCGATCCGCGCAAGCCCCGCGACCAGCGCATACAACAGCCCCGCCAACAAGCCGATATGCGTGCCGGATATCACCAACAAATGCACAGTGCCAGTGGCCTTGAGAGTGGCCCAGTCAGCAGGCGCGATTGCTGAGCCATTGCCCACCACAAGCGCCGCCAGCATCGCCTCCCGCCCGTTTGCCGGAGTCGCCAACAGCCGCTTGCGTAACCTGTCGCGCCAACTGCCCAAACCACTCGCCGGGGCAATACGCTGGCCGTCCTTGACCGAACCGGTTGCGCCGATGCGCTGCGCCAGCAACCAGGTTTCATAATCGAACACCTGCGGATTGACCAAGCCATGCGGGCGCTTCAAGCGCACAGCTAAACGCCAGGCTTCACCCGCAACCACCGAATGCTGGCCGTACCAGGAGAGGCGTATTTTTTGCGGCAATAACGCCCGGCGCGAAACCGGGTGTGCGAGTTCAAAACGCACAACGCCATCATCCTGCTGCGCCAGCCCCACCACCTGCCCTTGCAACCAGAGCGTGCGACCATCCAGCTCAGGGGCCAGGCGGTCATCCAGCGCCAGCTGTGCACTGGCGCACGCCCATGCCAGCCCCAGCACGAACCAGCCAATGCTGTTAATCCGGGTGAACACCAAACCGACAGCCAGCAACACGAGCAGGCCAAGCAGCCACGGTGGCGGCAGCACGGGCAATAAACGTAATGACAATAAGCCGAGCACAAGCGCTATCATCCCTGAGCGCATTCGAACTCCTTGAACACCCGTTCCCTGGGCGATTGCAAAAGCTGGGTGAAAAACTTGGCGAAGCGGTTTAGCATCGCTGCGCTGAGGTTAGTCGAGCCAGAGCACTTGCATGGGTGAGCAATGAATTTTCCTGCGATTGCCAGCCAAAATTCTCTTGATCAAGGTTGAGAGAGCAGCCCTTAACTTTTGAGTGCATAATACTGGCGCTTTTAGCCGGTCAGAGACCTTACATGCCGCGTCGTTTTATTAAGCGCTACATGCCAAACCCGGAGAGCATCAGGAACAACAAGTCCCTGCGCTTTCTAGGCACGTTGATGCACGACCCCAATTTGTGGCACTTGAATCGCCACTCAGTCAGCCGCTCCATGGCGATCGGTTTTTTCTGGGCGATGATTCCAATGCCGATGCAAATGGTGGCCGCTGCATTCTCGGCGGTGTTCTTGCGCGGCAACCTGCCCATTTCTGTCGGCTTGGTCTGGCTGACCAATCCGATCACCATGCCGCCGGTGTTTTATTGCAGCTACAAGTTCGGTGCCTGGCTGATGAGCACCCCGACCTTGAGAATCCCTGAGCATGTAACCCTGCACTGGGTTGGCCAGGTTCTGCAAACGCACTGGCAGCCGCTCTATCTGGGTTCATTTGTGCTGGGCCTGATCCTCGCGGTGCTCAGCTACTTCGGCACCAACGCCTACTGGCACTGGTGGGTTCGGCGCAACTGGCGCAAGCGTCAGGAAGCCCGCGCGCAGAAAGGCCAATAGCTGCCCGTCAGCAAGCCAGCCCATTGTTATCGTCACTTGATTATTGAGCCATTGAACGTGGCGACGCGACGTTCAGGGCAGTCTGCGCGAGCCTGTAAGCGGCTGGCAGTTGAGCGGGAGCGCCGCCTTGCGACAGGCGCCCCGCTCCACGCTTACTCGTAACGCAACGCTTCAGCAGGCTGAATGCGCGATGCCCGCCATGACGGGTACAGGGTGGCGAGAAAACTCATGCCCAATGCGGCCACGCAGATCAGCACCACATCAGTGACCTGCAATTGCGAAGGCAGGCTGTTGATGAAGTAGACATCGGAGCTGAACACATGCTGGCCACTAACGCGCTCAATCCAGCCCACCAACTGGCTGACGTTGAGCGCTGCAGCAACGCCAAGCACGCAGCCGATCAACGTGCCGATCGTGCCGATCACCGTACCTTGAACGATGAAGATACCCATGATCTGCCGCGGTGTAGCACCCAGCGTTCGCAGAATGGCAATGTCCGCGCCCTTATCGGCGACCACCATGATCAATGTCGCGATGATATTGAACGCGGCTACTGCAACGATCAGCAGTAACAGCAGGCCGATCATGGTTTTTTCCATTTTCATGGCGCTGAACAGGCTGCCCTGCGTCTGCGTCCAGTCACTGGCCTGATAATTCGCGCCCAGATCAGCTGCCACAGCCGCTGAGACCTGAGGTGCCTGATACAGATCCTTGAGTTTGAGCCTCACGCTCTGCACCTGACCCGGCTCATAACGCTGAATATCCGCCGCATCAGCGACGTTGATCAACGCCAGCGAGCTGTCCAGCTCCGCGCCCACCTTGAACACGCCAACCACGTTGAGGCGCTTCATGCGCGGGGTAATACCGCCAGGCACTGCACTGAGTTCGGGCACGATCAAGGTCAGTTTGTCACCGACTTTTAGCTGGAAGCGCCGCGCGGTGATGGCACCAATCACCACGCCACTTTCGCCCGGCTGCAAATCGCTGAGCTTACCGGCGATCATGCTGTTGCCAATGATCGACACCTGCGGCTCAAGCGCCGGATCGACGCCCTGCAACTGAATCGGCTGCATGCTGCCACGGTAAGACAACATGCCTTCCAGCTCGGCAAATGGCACCGCCGCCAGCACTTCAGGGTTCTGTTTGGCTTTGGCCGCCACTGCTTGCCAGTCATCAAGCGGCTCGCTGGCAGCGATGCTGGCGTGCGGCACCATGCCGAGAATCCGTGAACTCATTTCCTGCTGGAAGCCGTTCATCACCGACAGCACCACGATCATGGCCAGCACACCGAGGGCCAAGCCGATCATCGAGGTCAGCGAAATAAACGAAATGAAGTGATTACGTCGTTTGGCCCGCGTGTAGCGAGCCCCGATAAAAATACTCAGAGGCCGAAACATCAGTTGGCCACCAGTTTGCCGTCTTCAAGACGCAGAATACGGTCCATCTTGCGCGCCAACTCAAGGTCGTGAGTTACCACCACGAACGCCGTGCGCGATGAAAGACTCAGCTCTTTGATGAGATCCTGAATGCCCAGCGCGGTATGGTGATCGAGGTTGCCGGTCGGCTCATCGAGCAGCACCACACCGGGGTTATTCACCAGCGCCCGCGCAACCGCGACGCGCTGACGCTCGCCGCCAGACAGCTCGGCAGGCTTGTGCGACAGGCGGTGGCCCAGCCCCACGCGCTCAAGCAATGCAGTGGCACGCTCACGCGCCTCGCGAATTGAGGTCTTGCCGATCAGCAGCGGCATGCAGACGTTTTCCAGCGCTGTGAACTCGGGCAGCAGGTGGTGAAACTGGTAGACGAAACCCAGCGCACGGTTACGCAACAGGCCACGTTGTTTCTCGTTGAGCGCGGACAATTCCTCGCCCGCCAGCCAGACGCTGCCGGTACTCGGCGTATCCAGCCCGCCCAGCATGTTCAGCAGGGTACTTTTACCCGAGCCGGAACTGCCAACAATTGCCAGGCGCTCACCCGGATGCAGCTCAAGCTGCAAGCCATCAAGCACCACAACCGATTGCGGGCCTTCGTCATAACTCTTGCTTAGGTTGCGACAGCTCAGAACAGCCTGATCCTGCATCACTCGATCACCCTTAACCGGATTACTCATAGCGCAACGCCTCCGCAGGCTGGGTGCGTGCAGCACGCCATGCCGGGTATAGGGTCGCGAGAAAACTCAACAACAAGGCCGCACCGCAAACCATCACCACATCAGAGGTGAGCAGCTGCGAGGGCAGATAGTCAATAAAGTAGACGTCGGCGTTGAGGAACTTGATCCCCAACAGGCGCTCGATACCGGCAATCGCAGCACTGACGTTGAGCGCTGCGAATATGCCCAGCAATGCGCCGATGGCTGTACCAATCACACCGATGACCGTGCCCTGCACCATGAAAATCGCCATGATCTGCCGGGGCGTCGCGCCAAGGGTGCGCAAGATGGCGATATCGCCTTTCTTGTCATTCACCACCATCACCAGCGTCGAAATGATATTGAACGCAGCCACCGCCACGATCAGCAGCAAGAGCAAGCCGATCATGGCTTTCTCCATGCGTATGGCCTGATACAGATTGCCGTGGGTGCGGGTCCAGTCGCGGGCATAAAAGTCGCCCTGACCGAGTGACTGAGCAAGCTGCCAGGCAATACGCGGCGCCTGGAACAGGTCATCGAATTTGAGGCGAATGCCTTGCACCTGATCACGCGGCCAACGCTGCAGGCGGGCCAGATCCTCGACATTGGTCATGGCCAGATAGCCGTCGATCTCGCCCGCGCCGACATGGAAAATGCCAACCACGGTAAAGCGCTTGAGCCGCGGAAACATGCCCGCTGGCGTGACTGAAACCTCGGGCGAGACGAAGGTGATCTTGTCGCCCATGCCGACGCCGAGTTTCTTCGCGGCGTTGTCACCGATGACAATCCCAAACTCGCCGGCCTTGAGTGAATCCAGGCTGCCTTGTTTGAAGAAGTTGCCGATGATCGAGACTTTCGCCTCCTCGACCGGATCAACCGCGTTGATCAGCACTTTCGACACCTTGCCGTTGTTGGTCAGCAGCCCCTGCATCTGGCTGAATGGCGCAACGGCAAGCACCTGTTTGTTGGCCATAGCCTTGTCGCCAAGGCTGCGCCAGTCGCTCAAAGGCGTCGGGCTTTCGATGGTGGCATGCGGAACCATGCCCAGCACGCGGCTGCGCATTTCATGATCGAAGCCATTCATAACAGACAGCACTACAATCATTACCAATACACCGAGCGCGAGCCCGATCATGGAGGTGAGGGAGATGAATGAAACAAAATGGTTGCGGCGCTTGGCTCGCGTGTAGCGTGTACCAATAAATACGAACAGAGGTCTGAACATGTTGGAAGTTGCTTCGCGGAAAAGAGAAACGTCCTTGTGGCGGGGCTCGACGAGCAGCTTTACACTCTGACCACTACTGCTGCTGCGGGTTCGCCATGCCGACTCAAGATGAAAAAGATCGACGCGAATACTATCGCATCGAAGATACGATAGCACTGGATTTCCGGCAGTTAAGCGCCGCCGAAGCGGCCTCGCAAGAGCCACTTGTGGGCGGTTCGACTGTGTTCAATCTGCTCAGTGAATTGCACCTGCTCGACTTCGAGTCGCAGCACATGCTGCGCCATATCAGTGAGCGCGACCGCACGCTGGCCAGCTACCTGAAGGTCATCAACAAGCGCTTCGACCTCCTCAGCCAAGCAGTTGCACAGAGCCTGCTGGAAGATATCGGCGAGCCGCGCCCGGTCATCATCAGCGAGGGTGGCGTCAGTTTCAGCG
Source organism: Pseudomonas marincola (assembly GCF_900682675.2). Taxonomy (NCBI): domain Bacteria; kingdom Pseudomonadati; phylum Pseudomonadota; class Gammaproteobacteria; order Pseudomonadales; family Pseudomonadaceae; genus Pseudomonas; species Pseudomonas marincola. The sequence continues at coordinate 2,883,265 of NZ_LR215729.2, forward strand.
ACCCGGAAAAACTGCAAGTCGGGACACAGCTTGCAATGAAAATTGTGCTGATGCCGCAAGCATTGGGCCTGATGTTGCGCGCAAAAGTTGTGCATTGCACCGCGATCGCCACAGACAGCTACGACATCGGCACCGAGTTCGAAGCGTTAACCGATGCACAGCGCCAATTACTCGCCCGGCATATATTGCAGCGCCAGGCGCATGAGCGCCGTACCGCAAGGGAGCAGGCAGATTTGACCTGACCTGACCTGACCAGCGCTGCCCCAGTCGCCCCAAGAAAATTGTCTACAGCCCACCTGACCCGCGAGCCTGCCATGCGCTGTTTGCCACTGTTATTTGCTGCACTGCTACCACTGGCCTGCAATGCCGAAACCCTGACTATTCCGCTGGGCACACAAGGCGCTGGCGCTGATGCGCCCGTGCTGCCTAAGCGTGGCGAGTCGCGTCGGGCAGTTCTGGAGCGTTATGGGCTGGCAGATGAAGAGCACGCCCCGGTTGGCAATCCGCCGATTACGCGCTGGGATTATCGCCAGTTCAGCGTCTACTTCGAGTATGACCATGTTGTCGACAGCGTTCGCCACCGTCCCGTGCGCGCGCAGTAATCCGAGCGGCTCTGCTGCGCGGCTTGACCGGCATGGCGTCAGGCTTTATCAATAGCACTGTGCATCGCTGAGGCAGCGATCCGTCGTTAATTCAAGGAGCTACTGTGACGCTGATTTATGGACACCGCGGCGCCAAAGGCGAAGCCCCAGAAAACACCCTGCGCAGCTTCCAACAATGCCTTGAGCATGGCGTAATGCGTTGCGAGCTGGACTTGCACCTCTCGCGAGATGGCGAGTTGATGGTCATTCACGACCCGACCTTAAAGCGCACCACGGGCCGGCGCGGCAAGGTAGTCGAACATGACGCCGCCGAACTGGTTGAATACGACGCGCGCCAAGGTGGCCCTGGCGCTGTGCAACCCTGCCCGATCCCGCGCCTGAGCGAACTGTTCGAGAAATGCCCGTTTGAGCATTGGCAGCTTGAAGTTAAAAGCGCCTCCAAGGTGCGCGCCGCCCGCACGGTTGAAGCCATTGCGGCGCTGGCCGAAAAATTCGGCATCAGCGACAAGGTGACTGTCACCTCCAGCTCACGCGAAGTATTACGCGCCCTGCAACGCCTTGCGCCGCACCTGTCACGCGGGTTGGTGGCCGAATATTCCTGGCTCGACCCGATCAAGGTCGCCCTGCACTACGATTGTCAGTACTTGGCGCTGAACTGGACCCTGTGCACCCCGGAGCGACTGCTCAAGGCGCAGAAAGCAGGCTTGCACGTCACTGTTTGGACGGTTAACGAGCCGGCACTCATGCGCAGACTCGCCGACTTTGGTGCAGACAGCATCATCACCGATTTTCCGGGGCTGGCGGTGCGCACGCTGAGCAGCTGACGCGCAGACTGGATGAGCAAAACGATCGCCACTTAGAGTTGGCGACTGGCCTTAAACCAAAAAACCGCCCATGAAGGCGGTTTTTTTGTTGCAGCCTGATCAGAAACTTTCTCGATTGGGCCACTGCCAATCTTGCGAGTTACTGAACGGGTCCTCCCCGACCGGCTCAGGCCACCGATCGGAGTCGGTCAAAAAAGCCGGTTGAGCCCGTCAAACGCAGCTACCCGATAGGCCTCAGCCATGGTCGGGTAGTTGAAGGTGGTGTTGACGAAATACTTGAGGGTATTCGCCTCGCCCTTCTGGTTCATGATCGCCTGACCAATGTGCACAATCTCAGAAGCCTGATAGCCGAAGCAATGCACACCCAGCACTTCCAGGGTTTCGCGGTGGAACAGAATTTTCAGCATGCCCACCGGCTCGCTGGAAATCTGTGCGCGGGCCATGCCCTTGAAGAACGCCTTGCCCACTTCGTAAGGGATTTTATCCTGGGTCAGCTCGCGCTCGTTCTTACCGATCGAGCTGATTTCCGGGATGGTATAAATCCCGGTCGGCACGTCATTGACGAAGCGCCAGCTGTCGTTCTGCACGATGCTGCCCGACGCCGAACGCCCCTGATCGAATGCGGCGCTGGCCAAGCTCGGCCAACCGATCACATCACCGGCGGCGTAGATATTCTTCACCGAAGTGCGGTAATGCTCATCCACTTCCAGCTGGCCGCGGCCGTTGGCTTTGAGGCCGACGTTTTCCAGCGCCAGTTTGTCGGTGTTGCCGGTGCGGCCATTACACCAGAGCAACGCATCCGCCTTGATCTTCTTGCCGGATTTGAGGTGCAGCACCACGCCGTTATCAACGCCTTCAATGCGCTCATATTCTTCGTTATGGCGGATCAATACGTTGGTATTGCGCAGGTGATAGCTCAGGGCGTCTGAGATTTCAGCATCGAGGAAGCTGAGCAACTGATCGCGGTTGTCGATCAGGTCTACCAGCACGCCCAGACCGCTGAAGATCGACGCGTATTCACAACCGATTACACCGGCCCCGTAAATGATCAGGCGGCGCGGCGTGTGGCTCAGCGTCAGAATGGTGTCGCTGTCGTAAACACGCGGGTGATTGAAATCTACGCCGTCCGGACGATAGGGACGCGAACCGGTCGCCACCACGATGTCCTTGGCCACCAGTTTCTCGACCGCGCCTGTCGGGCAAACCACTTCAACGGTGTGCTCGTCGGCAAAGCTGGCAGTGCCGTGAAATACATCGATACGGTTGCGGGCGTAGTAGCCGGTGCGTGAAGACACTTGCTTGGAAATCACCCGCTCCGCACTTTTCAGCACATCCGGGAACGAGAACCAACGTGGCTCGCCGATCTGGCGGAACATCGGGTTGGTGTTGAACTGCATGATCTGACGAACCGAGTGACGCAGTGCCTTGGACGGCACAGTGCCCAGGTGTGTGCTGTTACCGCCGACTTCGCGGCGGCTGTCGACTACAGCCACTTTGCGCCCGGCCTTGACCGCATTCATTGCCGCGCCTTCACCTGCGGGGCCCGAACCGAGCACCACCACATCGTAGTTGTAGACCGCCATGTTTACTCCTCAGATCACACCGGGCGTTTAGCCACGCCTCGGCAGGGCCGCGTTGCAAAATGAACGCGGCAATCAAAAATGTGCGTAACGTTTAGCTGCCTGTAAAACAGGTTTTAAAGCTTGGTTGCATCGTAGGCCAGAGCTGTTTTCTGAGTGCCTTCGGCGCTGTTGACCTCTTCGCACTTCTCACGGCTACCACCGCAGATCGAGCATTCTTTCTCGATGCCCAGATTGGCGATACCGCCGCACGAACCGGCGATTGGTTTGCGCCCCATGATGACGCCTACGGCCATCATTGAAACGACTGAGATCATGACCAGAAATACCACGACGAATGTCATTGCTCTTCTCCCGCAGCGAATAGCTGCTCGAATGCCGGACTACTGTGTGTGACGAAGGCTTTACCCTCATGCGTCACGAAGAATGCGGCGATATTTGCCTGTTTAGCATACGCCATACCGCGCTCCGGACCCAAAACCATCAGCAAGGTCGACAAGCCATCAGCCAACTGGGTCGACTCGTTGGCGACCGTCACCGAGGCCAGTTTGTGGGTAATCGGCGCGCCGGTTAGTGGATCGATGGTGTGCGAGTAACGCACGCCATTTTCCTCGAAATAGTTACGGTAATCGCCAGAGGTGGAAATGCCATAACCATCGAGTTGCAGAATCTTTTGTGAAACCCGCTCATCATCACGCGGCGCTTCAATCGCAATACGCCAGGGCTCGCCATCCGGCTTCTTGCCAGCGGCCTTAAGCTCACCAGTGGCCTCGACCAGATAACTGCTGATGCCCAGCTCGCGCAGACGACTGATAATGCGGTCGACCGTGTAACCTGCAGCAATGCTGTTGAGGTCGAGTTGGATATCGACATCCTTGCACAAGGATTGCTCGTCTATGCGCAGATGCTGGTGGCCGATATGCCGACGTGCTTCGGCGATCTGTTCAGCGCTCGGGACTTTCTCAACCCGCGCCTGCGGACCAAACCCCCAAAGGTTGAGCAACGGCTCAAGGGTCAGGTCGAATGCACCATTGCTGTCATCTGATAACTTGCTGCCGCTACGCACCAACTCAAGCATGCCTTCGGGAAGCTTCATGCAACTGCCAGCGGGGGCTTTGTTGAATTGCGAGATCAGCGAATCATCACGGTACGTCGACATCTGCTGATCAACCTCGGCCAGAATCGCCTCGGTCTCAGCGCGCACCTTATCGACATCAGGCGTGGCATCGGTGTGCACGTATTTGACGCTATAAGTGCTGCCCATTGTCGGGCCGCCAAACTCTTCTACCCGGTCCGAAAACCAGCAGCCCGTTAGGGCTGCCGCCAAGGCGACAGCAATAACGGGCTGAAGTACAGCGTGTTTCATGATCAACCGCCGAAGTCGTCGAGAAGGATATTTTCCTGCTCTACACCCAGATCAACCAACATCTTGATCACAGCGGCGTTCATCATGGGCGGACCGCACATGTAGAACTCGCAATCTTCAGGGGCCGGATGGTCCTTCAGATAGTTCTCATACAGTACGTTGTGGATGAAGCCTTTGAGGCCGGTCCAGTTGTCTTCAGGCTGCGGATCGGACAGCGCCAGATGCCACTGGAAGTTCGGGTTCTCGGCCTGCAGTTGATCGTACTCTTCGTTGTAGAACGCCTCACGCATGGAGCGTGCGCCGTACCAGAAGCTGATCTTGCGGGTCGACTTCAAACGCTTGAGCTGATCGAAGATGTGCGAACGCATAGGCGCCATACCCGCACCACCGCCGATGAAGATCATCTCTGCATCGGTGTCTTTGGCGAAGAACTCACCAAACGGCCCGTAAACAGTGACCTTGTCGCCCGGCTTGAGGCTGAACACATACGAAGACATCTGGCCAGGCGGCAAGTGATCCTTGCCCGGTGGCGGCGATGCGATACGGATGTTGAACTTGACCAGACCGACTTCTTCCGGATAGTTGGCCATCGAGTAAGCGCGGATCACCGTCTCGTCAACCTTGGAGATATACTTCCACTGGTTGAACTTGTCCCAGTCGCCGCGATATTCCTCTTGAATATCGAAGTCCTTGTAATGCACTTCGTGCGGTGGGCACTCAAGCTGAACATAACCGCCTGCGCGGAAGTCAACGCTCTCGCCTTCCGGCAGTTTCAGCGTCAGCTCCTTGATGAAGGTGGCAACGTTCGGGTTCGACAGAACCGTGCATTCCCACTTCTTCACACCGAACACTTCTTCCGGCACTTCGATCTTCATGTCCTGCTTAACCGCAGCCTGACACGACAGACGCCAGCCTTCTTTGGCTTCACGACGGGTGAAGTGCGACTCTTCGGTGGAGAGCATTTCGCCGCCACCCTCAGTGATTACGCACTTGCACTGCGCGCAAGTACCACCGCCGCCACACGCAGACGAGAGAAACACATTGTTGGCCGCCAGGGTTTGCAGAAGCTTGCCACCAGCCGGCACGGTAATGGTTTTTTCACCGTTGATTTCGATGTTCACGTCGCCACTGGAAACCAGCTTGGCGCGCGCCATCAGAATGATCACCACCAACGCCAGAACGATGGCGGTGAACATGCCTATTGCGAGGAAAATTTCGTAATTCATCTGATCATTCCGTCCTTACAACTGCACGCCAGAGAAGGACATGAAGCCCAGAGACATCAAACCGATGGTAATGAAGGTGATACCCAAACCCTGCAAACCAGCCGGCACGTCACTGTACTTGAGCTTCTCGCGAATCCCTGCCAGAGCGGCGATTGCCAGTGCCCAAGACAGACCAGAACCGAAACCGTAAACGGTACTCTCGGCCAGGTTGTAGTCACGCTGAACCATGAACAGCGTGCCGCCCATGATTGCGCAGTTTACGGTGATCAGCGGCAGGAACACGCCCAGCGCGTTGTACAGCGCAGGTACGTACTTATCCAGGAGCATTTCGAGGATCTGTACGATTGCCGCGATAACACCGATGTAGCTCAGCAGACCGAGGAAGCTCAGGTCAACGTCCGGCAGACCGGCCCAAGCCAGCGCGCCATCTTTGAGCAGGTAGGTGTAGATCAGGTTGTTGGCCGGAACGGTAATAACCTGTACTACGATTACCGCGATACCCAGACCAATCGCCGTCTCGACTTTCTTCGAGATCGCGATGAACGTACACATGCCCAGGAAGAAGGCCAGTGCCATGTTCTCAACGAAAACGGCCTTAGCCAGCAGGCTCAAATAGTGTTCCATTAGTAAGCCTCCTTATTCGAGACCTGTGGCGCCATTTTGAAGCTTGGCTTCTCAACCTGGTCTTTCTTCCAGCTACGGATAGCCCAGATGAACAGGCCAATCAGGAAGAACGCGGACGGTGGCAACAGCAGCATGCCGTTCGGCTGATACCAGCCGCCGTCGTTGATCACCGGCAGAATTTCGAAACCGAGCAGTTTGCCGGCGCCGAACAATTCACGAACGATACCCAGTGCGATCAGCATGGCGCTGTAGCCCAAACCGTTACCGATACCGTCGAAGAACGACAGCACCGGCGGGTTCTGCATGGCAAACGCTTCGGCGCGGCCCATCACGATACAGTTGGTGATGATCAGGCCGATGAATACCGACAGCTGCTTGGACAGACTAAAGGCATACGCCTTAAGTACCTGGTCCACCACAATTACCAGGGACGCAATGATCACCATCTGCACGATCATACGAATCGAGCTTGGGATCTGGCTGCGGATCATCGAGATAAACAGGTTGGAAAACCCGGTTACCAAGGTCAATGCGATCGACATTACCAGCGCGGTTTTCAGGTTCGAGGTAACCGCCAGTGCGGAACAGATACCCAGAATCTGCAAACCAATCGGGTTGTTGTTGAAGATCGGATTGAGCAGGACTTCTTTAATAGTCGGCTGCGACATGATCAAGCCTCCCCTGCGCGTAATTTAGTGATAAACGGACCAAAGCCTTCTTCACCCATCCAGAACTTGAGCAGGTGATCGACGCCATTACTGGTCAGCGTTGCACCCGCCAGCGCATCAACCTGATGCTCTGCTTTCGGGCTCTTCGGGTCTACGCCACCTTTCACCACCGAGATGGCAACTTTGCCGTCGTCAGCGTAAATGGTTTTGCCTGGCCACAGTGCCTTCCACTTCGGATTGTCGACTTCGCCACCAAGACCCGGTGTTTCAGCGTGCTGGTAGAAACCAAAACCGCTGACCGTGTCGAGGTCGGCTTTAAGGGCGATAAAGCCATAAAGAGTCGACCACAGGCCCTGACCACGAATAGGCAGAACCACTTTATCCAGCTTGCCGTCGGCCTGAACCAGATACACGATGGTGTAACGCTCACGGCGCTTGAGCTTGGCCAGATCCTGATCGGACGTCAGCGCAATTGACTCAGCCGGGTCTTTTGCCCCCTGCAGCGGCTCATACTTGAGCGGGTCTTTGGCGTCGCTGAACGTGCCAGTTTGCAGATCAACGATCTTGGCAGTAATGCGATCATTGAACAGCGCCTTGACTTCTTTACCGCTCATGCCCGGATTACCCAGACCGGCGATCGCCAGAATGCTGCGCTGCTTGTCGAGCAGACGGTTGTCTTGCTGCGTCGGCTTCAGCGCAATGGCTGCACCGGCAACGAATACCGAGCACACCAGGCAAACCAACAGGGCCACCAGCAGCGTGCGTGCTGTGGATTCTTTTTGACTAGACATTGCGTGCCAGCCTCCGCTTGATATTGGCTTGAACGACGAAGTGATCGATCAGCGGTGCAAACAGGTTAGCGAACAGAATCGCCAACATCATGCCTTCCGGGAAGGCCGGATTGACAACACGGATCAAGACGACCATGAAGCCGATCAGCGCACCAAAGATCCACTTGCCGGTATTGGTCATCGAGGCCGACACCGGATCGGTGGCCATGAAGAACATACCGAAAGCGAAACCACCGACTACCAAGTGCCAGTACCACGGCATAGCGAACAACTGATTGGTATCTGAACCAATGGCGTTGAACAGCATGCTCAAACCGATCATGCCGATCATCACGCCAGAAACGATGCGCCACGAAGCAATCTTGGTAATCAGCAAGATGCCGCCACCGATCATCAGAGCCAGCGTGCTGGTTTCACCCAACGAGCCATGAATGGTGCCGACAAACGCGTCCATCCAGGTAATGCCGCTGCCCACAATGTTCTCAACGCCGCCAGCAGCCGCAAGGCTCAGCGAAGTTGCACCGGCAAAGCCGTCGACCGAAGTCCACACCGCATCGCCAGACATTTGCGCCGGGTAGGCGAAGAACAGGAACGCACGGCCAGCAAGTGCCGGGTTGAGGAAGTTCTTACCGGTACCGCCGAACACTTCCTTACCGATCACCACACCGAAGCTGATGCCCAGCGCCACTTCCCAGAGCGGGATGCTTGGCGGCAGGATCAGGGCAAACAACACGGAAGTTACGAAGAAACCTTCGTTGACTTCGTGCTTGCGGATCGAGGCAAACAGGACTTCCCAGAAACCGCCGACAATAAAGGCAGTGGCATAGACCGGGAGGAAGTAGGCAGCGCCCTGGATAAAGTTATCCCAGAGACTGGTCGGGTCGAACCCGGCCATGGCACTGATCAGCGAAAAACGCCAGCCTTCCTGAGCGGCCAGCAGATCCGGAGTTGCGCTGTAGATCAGGTTGGCCTGATAGCCAGTGTTCCACATGCCGAAGAACATCGCCGGGAAGGTACACAGCCAGACGGTGATCATCATGCGCTTGAGGTCGATACCGTCACGCACGTGGGCGGTGGTTTTGGTCACGCTGCCCGGGCGATAGAAAAACGTATCGACTGCTTCGTACAAGGCATACCACTTCTCGTACTTGCCGCCATGTTCAAAGTTGTGCTCGATTTTATCGAGGAATGCACGGATGCCCATGATCAACCCTCCTTCTCGATGCTTGCGAGGTTGTCGCGCAGGATCGGGCCATATTCATACTTACCAGCACATACATACGTGCACAGCGCCAAATCTTCTTCATCGAGCTCAAGGCAACCCAGTTTCTGGGCCATCTCGGTGTCGCCGACGATCAGATAACGCAACAGTTGGGTTGGCAGAACATCGAGCGGCATGACCGCCTCGTAGTTGCCGACCGGAACCATGGCGCGCGGGCTACCGTTGGTCGTGGTGGAGAAAGCAAATTTCTTCGCTGCCGCCAGTTTGGAGACGAAAATATTCATCACAGAGTGCTTGTTCACACCGGCACGCAGGTAATGCAGCATCTCGCGGTCATTGCCTTCAACCAGGCAAGACACCTGCTGGTGATAACGACCGAGGAAGGCAAATGCACCCTGAGCAGTACGACCGCCCAGCACCGAACCCGAGATAACACGGTTATCACCTGGCTCAAGCTCACCGGCAGTCAGCTCTTGCAGGCTGGCACCCAGACGGGTACGCAGCAGGCGTGGCTTGGTCACAACCGGACCAGCCAGTGCAACAACGCGCTCAACCCACAGTTGACCGGTGGTGAACAGCTTGCCGATAGCAATCACGTCCTGATAACCGATAGACCAGACGCTTTTAGTGGCGCTGACCGGATCGAGGTAGTGAATGTGTGTACCGGCGAGGCCAGCAGGATGCGGGCCAGTAAAGCTTTCAGCCTGAACATTGCTCAGCTTGTCGCCAGGAATGTTGGCGCCTTCAGCCTTGCACACAAATACCTTGGCCAACGCCGACAGCACTTTAAGGCCGTCTTCGAAGTCCGCTGCATACTCGGCAATAACCACAGCCGGGTCTGCCGCAAGCGGGTGGGTATCGATTGCAGTCACGAAAATAGAGCTAGGCACGGCGTCAACCGCTGGGACCTTGCTGAACGGACGTGTACGCAATGCGGTCCACAGACCAGACTGCTGCAAGTTCTCACGAACCTGAGCAGACTCGAGAGCCGCCAATTGGGCGCTCGGGTATTGCGCGAATGTTTCCTGCTCGTCACCGTCAAGATCAATCACCACCGACTGCAGAATACGCTTCTCGCCGCGATGAATTGCACTGACAACACCAGCACCTGGAGCGGTATACACCACGCCAGGCGTTTTCTTGTCGGAGAACAGAATTTGTCCGAGCTTGACCCGATCACCGACCTGAACGTTCATCGTTGGCTTCATACCGTGGTAATCGAAGCCGACGACGGCGATGCTGCGTACGGGCCTTGCGGCTTCAATACGCTGCACCGGCTCACCGGTGATGGGCAAGTCGAGCCCACGTTTAATGTTGATCATAGGTTTGCCTAACCACTGATTTAAAAGCTTTTTCTAGAATACGGTCAACGTCTGTAAGCCTAATGAAAAATCCCACACTGCAATAAATGCAGCGTGCAAGGCGATGTTGAGCGCGGGTAAAAAATCCGTTTGATTATAAAGACGCCCCCCTCCACTGACCACCCAAGCGCTTGCTTTTTTTAACTATTCCGTAACAGGGCGCAACAGACAGGGGCTTGACTCAGGTCAGAAGCAGGCTCAAATAAGACTAAAGTCTGAGGACAACTTACGACATGCGAAATATTCTTATTTTCATAGTTCTTTGCCTGCTCGGCTTCAATGCATTCGCCAACACCAGCGAGCGACTAAATCAGGCGGCATTTGCCCCGCAAGTGCGCATCGACAATCAGCCACTGGCACTTAAAAGCCAGGCAGTGTTCACCTACTTGTGGGCAGACGTATACGCCGCAGCGCTATACACCCGCCCCGAACAGAGCCCCAAGCAGGCATTACGCCTTAATAGCAATACACGCCTTGAGCTTTATTACTTCAGGGCGATAGACCGTGACGACGTGATTAAAGCAGCCTGGACCACCCTGGAGAAACAGTTAACCACTAACACACTGGAAAAACTACGCAGTGAAATCGATCGATTGCACGCACAGTTCACTGACATACGCCCCGGCGACCGCTACGCGCTGAACTTCGACCCGACCAATGGCCTGAGCCTCGACATTAACGGGGCGCGGCGCTTCACCAGTCCAAACACCGAGCTTGCCCGCGCTTACCTCGGCATCTGGCTGGCCCCTTCTGGCTTGTCAGACGAGCTGCGCAAAACCCTTCTCGCCGGACAGTGAACCTTTATCAAGCCCATAAAAAACGGGAGCCGAAGCTCCCGTTTTTATTTACCCGTGGCGATTAGCCTGGAAACGCTGGCGGGTTAACCCCAACCATGTCTTCCATCACACGCACCACCTGGCAGCTGTAACCGAACTCGTTGTCGTACCAGACGTACAGAACAACGCGGTTATCGTTGGCGATGGTCGCCTCGGCATCAACCACACCGGCATGACGCGAACCCACGAAGTCGGTCGAAACCACTTCCTGCGAGTTAACGTAGTCGATCTGCTTGTGCAGTTCCGAGTGCAGCGCCATGTAGCGCAGGTAATCGTTAACTTCTTCGCGGGAAGTCGACTTCTCAAGGTTGAGGTTGAGAATCGCCATCGACACGTTAGGCGTCGGCACACGGATCGCGTTACCGGTCAGCTTGCCTTTAAGAATCGGCAATGCTTTAGCCGCAGCGGTAGCTGCGCCGGTTTCAGTGATAACCATGTTCAGCGCTGCCGAACGACCACGGCGGCTGCCTTTGTGGAAGTTATCGATCAGGTTCTGGTCGTTGGTGTACGAGTGCACGGTTTCAACGTGACCGTTGACGATGCCGTACTTGTCATTGATTGCTTTAAGCACCGGCACGATGGCGTTGGTGGTGCAAGAAGCGGCCGAGACGATCTTGTCGTCTGCGGTGATTTCTGCGTGGTTGATGCCGTGAACGATGTTCTTCAGCTCGCCTTTACCCGGCGCTGTCAGAACTACACGATCAATACCCGGGCACTTCAGGTGCTGGCCCAGGCCTTCGGCGTCACGCCACTTACCGGTGTTGTCCACCAGCAAAGCGTTCTCGATACCGTAAGCGGTGTAATCGATCGAGGCTGGATCGTTCGAGTAGATCACCTGGATCAGGTTGCCGTTGGCAGTCAGGGTGCTGTTGGCTTCGTCAACTGTGATGGTGCCGTCGAACGGACCATGTACCGAGTCACGACGCAGCAGGCTTGCACGCTTGACCAGGTCGTTGTCAGCACCTTTACGCACAACAATGGCGCGCAGACGCAGGCCGTCGCCACCGCCGGTCTTTTCGATCAGGATGCGTGCCAGCAGGCGACCGATACGGCCAAAGCCGTAAAGCACCACGTCAGTGCCCTGACGTCCGGCAACATTTTGCTGACCGGCTACAGTCGTCAGCTCATCACGCACGAACTGCTCCATGCTGCGACCGTTGGCTTCTTTGTGGAACTTGGCAACCATGCGGCCAAGGTCAACAGAAGCAGCGCCCAGCTTGAGCTCGCTCATGGTTTTCAAAATCGGGAACGTGTCGTGTACCGACAGTTCGTTATCGCCATCCAGACGGTGGCGCGCATAACGGTGAGCCTTCAGGATCTGAATAACCGAACGATTGATCAGGCTACGACCATAGATCGAAGTGACCACGTTGTTATTGCGATAGAGCTGGCCAATCATCGGAATCATTGCTTCCGCGAGGGCTTCGCGATCAATCCATTCACCAAGACACTGGTCGGGCTTCTGAGTCACGGGCAGTACCTTCCACATTCTGTAGGGGCTGAAAAAAGGGGCTACATTATGACGGCGGACGCGCTTTCGAGCAATGCAATCGTGTCATAACTGACAGCAGGCATGCTTGATCGGTACAATCAGCGCCCTTGTGTCTTGACCGTGAGCTGCCTGTGTCCGTACTGCGCCTACCGTCCCTGCCCGCCTCGGCCGGCAAACAACACTGGGGGAACCTGCCCGGTGCCGCCTTGAGCCTGGCGATTGCCGAAGCCGCCAGCAGTGCAAAGCGTTTCACTTTGTTACTGACTGCCGACAGCCAAAGTGCTGAGCGCCTGGAGCAAGAACTCAGATTCTTCGCCCCTGAGCTGCCGGTTTTGCACTTCCCGGACTGGGAAACGCTGCCGTATGACCTGTTTTCCCCTCACCAAGACATCATTTCCCAGCGTATTTCCGCGCTGTATCGCCTGCCAGAGCTGAAACACGGGGTTTTGGTAGTCCCGATCACCACCGCCCTACATCGCCTGGCACCTAAACGTTTCTTGCTGGGCAGCAGCCTGGTGCTTGATGCCGGGCAAAAGCTCGAAGTCAACGAGATGCGCAGCCGCCTCGAAGCCGCTGGATATCGCTGCGTGGACACCGTGTATGAGCATGGCGAATTTGCCGTGCGCGGAGCGCTGATCGACCTGTTCCCGATGGGCAGCCACCAGCCGTACCGTATTGATCTGTTCGATGACGAAATCGAAACCCTGCGCACCTTCGACCCGGAGACTCAGCGCTCGATCGACAAGGTTGAGTCGACCAAGCTGCTGCCTGCGCGCGAATTCCCGCTCGAGAAGAAAGCCGTGACCGATTTCCGCGGACGCTTTCGCGAGCGTTTTGACGTTGATTTCAGGCGTTGCCCGATCTATCAGGATCTCTCGACCGGCATTACCCCGGCCGGTATCGAGTATTACCTGCCGCTGTTCTTCGAAGAGACCGCGACCCTGTTCGACTACCTGCCGCAAGACACGCAGGTGTTCTCGCTACCCGGTATCGAAAAGGCCGCCGAACAGTTCTGGACCGATGCGCGCAACCGCTACGAAGAGCGCCGCGTAGACCCTGAACGCCCATTGCTGCCGCCAAGCGATATTTTCGTGCCGGTTGAAGACTGCTTTGCACGCCTGAAAGACTGGCCGCGCGTGGTCATCAGCAAGGAAGACATCGAAGACGGCGTCGGCCGCCAGCGCTTCAATGCGCAGCCGATGCCAGATTTGGCGATTCAAGCCAAATCCAGCGAACCACTCGCCGCCCTGCGCCGGTTTATCGAAAACTACCCGGGCCGCATTCTGTTCTGCGCCGAATCCGCCGGTCGCCGCGAAGTACTCCTCGAACTGTTGGCCCGGCTCAAACTCAGCCCGCGCGAGTTCGAGGGCTGGCCGCAGTTCACTCAAGCCAAAGATCGCCTTGGCATCACCATCGCACCGCTCGACGAAGGCCTGGTGCTGGATGAAATCGCCCTGATTGCCGAAAGCCCGCTGTTCGGCCAACGCGTCATGCAGCGTCGTCGTCGCGAGAAAACCCGTGACGCTGGCGAAAACGTCATCAAGAACCTCACCGAACTGCGCGAAGGCGCTCCGGTGGTGCACATCGATCACGGTGTTGGCCGCTATCAAGGCCTGATCACCCTGGAAATCGACGGCCAAAGCGCTGAGTTTCTGTCGTTGCAATACGCCGAAGAAGCCAAGTTGTACGTGCCGGTTGCCAGCTTGCACCTGATTGCCCGCTACACCGGCAGCGATGACGCCCTTGCGCCGCTGCACCGCCTTGGCTCTGAGGTCTGGCAGAAAGCCAAGCGCAAAGCGGCCGAACAGGTGCGCGATGTGGCGGCTGAACTGCTGGATATCTATGCCCGCCGCGCTGCCCGTGAAGGCTACGCCTTTACAGACCCGATGGCTGATTACGCCACATTCAGTTCGGGTTTCCCGTTCGAAGAGACGCCGGACCAACAAGCAGCCATCGACGCGGTTCACGACGACATGCTCGCGCCCAAGCCGATGGATCGCCTGGTCTGTGGCGACGTTGGCTTCGGCAAGACCGAAGTCGCCATGCGTGCAGCCTTTATCGCTGTACATGGCGGTAAACAAGTCGCGATCCTGGTGCCGACCACGCTGCTCGCCCAGCAGCATTACAACAGCTTCCGCGACCGCTTCGCCGATTGGCCGGTAAAGGTCGAGGTGATGAGCCGCTTCAAGAGCGCCAAGGAAGTTGGCGAGGCCATGCAGCAATTGGCTGAAGGCAAGGTTGATATCGTCATCGGCACGCACAAGTTGCTGCAGGATGACGTCAAGTTCAACAACCTGGGGCTGGTGATCATCGACGAAGAGCACCGTTTCGGTGTGCGCCAGAAAGAGCAGCTGAAAGCGCTGCGCAGCGAAGTCGACATTCTCACCCTCACCGCCACGCCGATTCCGCGCACACTAAACATGGCCGTTGCCGGCATGCGCGACCTGTCGATTATCGCCACCCCTCCAGCGCGGCGCTTGTCGGTACGCACCTTTGTGATGGAGCAGCAAAACACTGTCATCAAAGAGGCGCTACTGCGTGAATTGCTCCGTGGCGGTCAGGTTTACTACCTGCACAACGATGTTAAAACCATCGAAAAATGCGCCGCTGATATCGCCGCACTGGTGCCTGAAGCCCGTATTGGTATCGGCCACGGACAAATGCGCGAGCGCGAACTGGAACAGGTGATGGGCGATTTCTATCACAAGCGCTTCAACGTACTGATCGCCTCGACCATTATCGAAACCGGCATCGACGTACCAAGTGCCAACACCATCATCATTGAGCGCGCCGACAAGTTTGGCCTCGCCCAGTTGCATCAGTTGCGCGGCCGCGTCGGTCGTAGCCACCACCAGGCGTATGCGTACCTGCTGACACCGCCACGCAAGCAACTTACCGACGACGCGCAGAAGCGCCTCGAAGCCATCGCCAACGCGCAAGATCTCGGCGCAGGCTTTGTGCTGGCCACCCACGACCTTGAGATTCGTGGCGCTGGCGAGCTGCTTGGTGACGGCCAGAGCGGTCAAATCCAGGCCGTTGGCTTCACGCTGTATATGGAAATGCTTGAGCGCGCGGTGAAATCGATCCGCAAAGGTGAGCAACCTAATCTCGACCAGCCACTTGGTGGCGGCCCCGAGGTCAACTTGCGCGTACCGGCGCTGATCCCGGAAGACTACTTGCCCGACGTGCATGCGCGGCTGATTCTGTACAAGCGCATTGCCAACGCCGCCAACGAGGATGATCTCAAGGAACTGCAGGTTGAGATGATCGACCGCTTCGGCCTGCTTCCCGAGCCGACCAAGAATCTGGTGCGCATTACCCTGCTCAAATTGCAGGCCGAGACACTTGGCATCAGCAAAGTCGACGCCGGTCCGCAAGGCGGTCGCATCGACTTTACCGCCGACACCCAGGTTGATCCGCTAACCTTGATCAAGCTGATCCAGAGCCAACCCAATCGCTATAAATTCGAAGGCGCGACGCAGTTCAAATTCCAGATTCCGATGGAACGCCCCGAAGAACGTTTCAATACCCTTGAGGCGCTGTTTGAGCGCCTGATGCCGAAAAACTAAGGATTTTGCATGCGCGCATTTCAAAGTGCTGCCTTACTCGCTCTCACCCTTCTGACGCTAGCGTCCGCGCCTGTGAGCGCCAATGATACTTACAAGGTTGAGGTCATCGTATTCCGCCAGCCGGGCGAGCCTATCCCCTCGAGCAAGCTCGCGCCGGAAGGCTGGAGCGCCGGCGCCATGGCCATCAGCAAAGAGCAATCACGCGAAACCGCACTGAACCAAGAGGCGGCCAAGCTCAGCCCTGAAAACGGTTATGAAGTGCTGCTGCATCAAGCCTGGAGCCAACCCATCAGCGAGACACCAAACAGCGTAGCGATCTCCAACGGCGAGCAGCAACTGGGGCATTACCCAGTCGAAGGCACGCTGACATTCAGCCAGGGGCGCACATTCAAGGTCGACACGCAGCTGTGGGTCAACCAGTTCGACTCCAGCGGCCTGGTCAGCGCCAGCGAACACATCAAGAAAACCGGCTCACCCGTCACCCGCGGCAAACTGACCTTCATCGACTACCAAAGCCTCGGCATATTGATCCGCATCCGCTAACCCCCCGCCCGGGCAAAGCAATCGCAAGCCCGGGCCGAAACCCCAGCGGTTGGAAGGTAACGTACGAACGATGGATAGCGTGCGGAGGATGGATAGCGTGCAAAGCATCGCAATCCGTCATAACCCCCGCAACCACACCATAAATCCCACGCCAACCCGCAGACCGCCATGTCGGAAGCCGCGACGCGGATTCCAACCTCCATTGAATTAACAGCCGATCAATTCAAAACCCAAAAAACCCGCCGATAGGTGGGTAACGTACGAACGATGGATAGCATGCGGAGGATGGATAGCGTGCGCAGCATCGCAACCCGTCATAACCCTCGAAGCCGCACCATAAATCCCACGCCAACCCGCAGGCCGCCATGTCGGAAGCCGCGATGCGGATTCCAACCTCCATTGGATTAACAGCCAATCAATTCAAAACCCAAAAAACCCACCGACAGCTGGGTAACGTACGAACGATGGATATCGTGCGGAGGATGGATAGCGTGCGCAGCATCGCAATCCGTCATAACCCTCGCAACCGCAGCATAAATCCCGCGCCAACCCAGAGACCGCCATGTCGGAAGCCGCGATGCGGACTCCAACCTCCGTCGGATTAACAGCCCATAAAACTCACACCCCAGACAGCATAAAGGCCCGCAAGCGGGCCTTTATGCAAATCAAAACCTGAACGCTATCAGCTCAGCACTCTGGCCAATACAGCTTTAACTTTGCCCATACCCTGCTCAAGCGCACGCTCGATCTCGGCCATGGTAATCAACGCGGTGGTCTTGCCCGCTGCCGGGTTCACCACCAGCGACAGGCACGCATACGGCAGAGAAACCTCACGCGCCAACACGGCCTCAGGCATACCGGTCATGCCGACGATATCGCAGCCATCACGCTCCATGCGGGCGATCTCGGCTACTGTTTCGAGGCGCGGGCCTTGAGTGGCGCCATAAACGCCGTGGCTGCTGAATTCACAGTGTTCGGCAGCAAGCGCGGCGATCAACAGTTCACGCAACTTTTCATCGTACGGGTAGCTGAAATCAACGTGGGTCACGTGATCGAGCTCGCCTTCAAAGAAGGTGTGTGCGCGGCCCGAGGTGTAATCAATCACCTGATGCGGCACACAGAAGTGCCCGGTGCCCATGGCCATGTGAATGCCGCCCACGGCATTGACGGCAATGATCGCCTCGGCGCCTGCCTGCTTCAGTGCCCAGATGTTGGCCCGATAGTTGACCTGATGCGGCGGGATACGGTGCGGATGGCCGTGACGCGCCAGAAACAACACTTCACGCCCGGCGTATTCGCCACGCAGCACCGGAGCCGATGGCGCGCCGTACGGCGTGTCCATGTTCAATGCAGCCGTAATTGTCAGGCCTTCCAGCTGGGTCAGGCCCGTACCGCCAATGATGGCGTAAACAGTCATCAAGCGCCCCTTATTCGATTAATTGTGCGCTACGCAGCGCGTTAATGGCCTTTAACCAGCGTGGGTGCTGGCGGCATTCAACACCGGGGAATGCCTGGCGACGCATGCGCGCCAAGCCATCCGGCGCAACAACCTGCAAGCGCTGGGCTGCGCTCAACGCCAGCTCGGCGGCGGCACGATCGTTACACACCAGGCCCATGTCGCAACCGGCACTGAATGCAGCTTCGATACGGCTCGCCGCATCGCCCGCCACGTGAGCGCCCGCCATGGACAGGTCATCACTGAAAATCACGCCTTTGAAGCCCAGTTCGCCGCGCAGGATCTCCTGCAGCCAGCGTTTGGAGAAACCTGCCGGTTGGTTATCGACCTGCGAGTAAATAACGTGGGCCGGCATGACGGCGGCCAGTTGATTGCCGAGCAGGGTAAAAGGCTGCATATCTTCAGCGCGTATTTGCTCAAGGCTGCGTTCATCCACCGGAATAGCCACATGCGAATCGGCTTCAGCCCAACCATGCCCCGGGAAATGCTTGCCGGTTGCCGCCATACCCGCCTGATTCATGCCGCGAATAAATGCACCCGCCAACTCGGCAGCGCGCTGCGGCGAGCTTTCAAAGGCGCGGCTGCCCACCACTGCACTGCGCTGGTGATCGAGGTCAAGCACCGGCGCAAAGCTTAAATCGAGCCCGACAGCCAGCACTTCAGTGGCCATCAGCCAGCCGCAATGCTCAGCCAGTTCAGCCGCGTTGCTGTTATCGGCAATGGCGCGCATGGCAGGCAGGCGCACGAAACCCTGACGCAAACGCTGAACGCGACCGCCCTCTTGATCCACGGCCAGCAGAATATCCGGGCGAACTGCGCGAATAGCTGCCGACAGTTCGCGAACCTGACGCGGGTCTTCGATGTTGCGGGCAAATAAGATCAGTCCACCGACTTCGGGCTGACGCAGAATTTGCCGGTCCTCGGCCGTCAGCCAGGTACCGTCGATGTCCAGCATCAGTGAACCTTGCATGCTTGAGCTCACAAATATTCCTTAAGTAAGTGACGCCTGCGCCCATTGCGGACACGGCGCCTCATCGATCAAAACGCGGCAACCGACCGAGACCCTGTCATACAGACCGATCAAGTCGGGATTACGCAGCCGGATGCAGCCATGAGACAACGCAACACCCATGGGTTCAGTGGGCGGCGTGCCATGCAAATAGATATAACGACGAAAGGTATCCACCTTGCCCAAACGATTACGCCCGGGCTCACAGCCGCTCAACCAGAGAATGCGGCTGAGAATCCAGTCGCGCCCCGGGAACTGCTCGGCGAGCGCTGCAGACCAGACCTCGGAGGTCCAGCGGCGGCCACGCAACACGGCACCTTCCGGCAGGCCTGCGCCGATTTTGGCGCGCACCACATGCAGGCCACGCGGCGTGCAACCGGAGCCGTTGAGTTCGCCAGCACCATTCAGGGCAGTGGACACAGGCAAGCGTACAACCAGCGCTTCATCGGAAAAACCGTAGAGCGTCTGATCAGCCAGAGAGATATGTAGAAAGTTAACAGTAGACATGCGCGCTAGCTTAGCGGAACAAAGCCAGCGCGCCCACCCGTGAGCGCTTAAACCTTGGCGGTTGCGCTTGAGCCTTTGGCACGGGGAATCAGTTGCGCGGCCGCCAATGCAGGATCAGACACGCCGGTTTCCGAACGCATGCCGGCAGCGAGGAAAGGCACCATCAGGCGCATGACCTGCTCGAGCGACGTATTAACCCCGAAATCGGTTTCCGACATAGCGCGCAAAGCCTTGATACCGGACATGCTGAACGCGGCGGCGCCGAGCATGAAGTGCACGCGCCAGAACAGCTCAAGCGGCGGAATGCGTGGCGCAGCATCATGAACCAGGAGCATGTAGCGACGGAAAACCTTGCCGTAGACTTCTTCAAGGTACTTACGCAAGTGGCCCTGACTCTGGCTGAATGCCAAGCCAAGCAAGCGCATGAAGATTGACAGGTCATTACCACTGCGCGGCTTTACGGCCAGCGCCTGCTCGACCAACAACTCGAGCAACTCTTCAAGGGTAGCCTTGTAGCCCGGTGTGGCCTGACGTCGGTCAAGCTCACGCTCAAGGCTGACACAGAAAGGACCGAGGAAGCGTGAGAACACAGCCTGAATCAAGGCTTTCTTCGAGCCGAAATGATAGTTAACCGCCGCCAGATTGACTCCAGCCTTGCTGGTGATCAATCGCAAAGACGTTTCGGCAAAACCCTTCTCGGCGAACAGTTGCTCGGCCGCATCGAGAATGCGCTCTACGGTTTCTGACTGTGCCATAAACGAATACCTGACAAACACTTGTTTGAAACATACGTATTAGATGAACAGCTTGTCAAGCTACAACTTCAATCATCACATAAGTGAATAACAAGCTTTATAGCAAAGTCCACACCGATAATAACGAGACGCTTCACACAACCTGCAAGTAACACTGATTTCGGGCGACGTCATGGCAACAGTGAAAAAGGATTATTGCCAAGCTCGATCTACTGTATATAATCCCAGTCACTGTATAAAAAGACAGAGCCCAGAAATGATTAAGCTGACGCCACGCCAATCCGAGATCCTTGAGTTCATCAAGCGCTGCATCGAAGACAACGGCTTCCCGCCTACCCGGGCAGAAATCGCTCAGGCGCTCGGTTTCAAGTCGCCCAACGCCGCCGAAGAACACCTTAAGGCACTGGCCCGTAAAGGGGCCATCGAAATGACGCCGGGCGCTTCTCGCGGCATCCGTATTCCGGGTTTTGAACCCAATGAAGAAGACGGCCTGCCAGTCATTGGCCGGGTCGCTGCGGGCGAGCCTATTCTGGCACAACAGCACATCGAAGAATCCTGCAAGATCAACCCGGCGTTCTTTCATCCGCGCGCCGATTATCTGCTGCGCGTGCATGGCACCAGTATGAAGGACATCGGCATTCTGGACGGTGATCTTCTAGCCGTTCACACCACGCGTGAGGCCCGCAACGGCCAGGTCGTGGTCGCCCGGATCGGCGATGAAGTCACCGTTAAGCGCTACAAGCGCCAGGGCAATACCGTTTGGCTGATTGCTGAGAACCCTGAGTTCCAGCCAATTGAAGTCGACCTTGAACAACAAGAATTGGTTATCGAAGGATTGAGCGTCGGCGTTATACGCCGCTAGAGGAGTTCTCATGCAGTTTCCACAGTCGCACAACCGCACACAATTGCCACTGTTTGATGCGTTTCTCCCAGCTCCTGCTCTGGTGCCTGAAGCACCTGCGCACATCGAGCGAGTGGAAACACCAGAAGCATTCAGTGAAATTTCCCTACGCGGAGCCGCTGGATCCTGCCTGAACCTGCTCGCCCCAATGCTGCGAGAACTGAGCGAAAACAACGAGCAACGCTGGCTGACACTGATTGCGCCACCAGCAAGCCTCACCCAAGCGTGGCTACGCGACGCTGGCCTCAATCGCGAGCGCATCTTGCTGCTGCACCCGCGCAGCAAGCAGACGCCCTTGCAGCTGGCTCAGGAAACACTGCGTCTGGGCCGCAGCCATACCGTGATCAGCTGGCTACATCCGCTGGAACGTAAAGCCCGTCTGTTGCTTGAAGCCGCCGCCAAAGAAGGCGCCGCGCAGAGCCTGAATATCAGCCTTGGCTGAACCCGCTTAATCATTGCCGCAACAAAAAAGAGCAGCCCTGAGGCTGCTCTTTTTTGTGTGTACTCTGCCGATTAAATCAGTGCAGTACGCGCGGACCTTCATCGTGCTGAAAGTCGTTTTCAGCAAGATGACCGGCCATCTGCACGCCCACATTGAGCATGGCCTTGGCCACTTCTACGTGCTGGCCCTGCAGAAAGGTCTTGGCTTCCTCAGAGAAATCGAGCACTACCAGCGACTCTTCATCCTCTGCGCGACGCAGAGCAATGCGGCCGTCAGGTAGTTCAACGATTTCCAGAAACGAGGTAGGCATAAGTATGAATCTCCAAGTTAGCCAATTATTGTAACAGGCGACCGAGACTCACCCTAGCCCGCCGATCAAATCGCTGTTTACCACTCAGTCAGCGACTCGCGAAAGCGTCGTGCCAACGACTTCAATTCCTGACGCCACACCTCAAGCTCGGCACTGCTCAACTCGACCGGCTCTTCTTCAAGTGTCACCGAAGTGATTAGCGGCGTAGTCGGGTCTACTTTAGCCTTGCTGACCGTTTGTTGCGGCACAAAGAGATCGGCATAGGCTTTTAGTAGTTGTGCCAGCCAGGTTTCAGATTGCCCGGCAAGCTCAACCAGCTCTGCAAACTCAGGGCTCGGCGCTGCTTCAAGCAAGGCTTTATCGAGCAGAATTTCGGCGCGCGGCGCATTGCTTTGTGGCAGCCGGTAGAAACCTGCCACTTCATGGCACAGCCCAAGCAGCGCGCCGTACAAGTGAAACAGAGCCGATTCACGCTCAGCCTGAATCAACGCCGGAGAATTGATCGCCTGGCCAGCCTCGGCCTTGCGCAACGACTCCAGCGAGAGCCCGGCATAGAAGATTTTTTGATTGGTGCGGGTGTAAAGTTCGCTCGCCATGTTGGCGCCCTCCACTGCGGATCAGTTCAATATACGCGCGCCAGCGACGAACTGGCGCGCGTTATTGATCAGCGTTTCTTGTCTTCGACTTTCCACTTGCCGCCATCAAAGAACGCTTTCCAGCCAGTCGGCTTGCCGTCGACTTCGGTCTGGACATATTGCTCTTTGGTCTTGCGGCTGTAGCGCACTACAGACAGACGCCCTTCCGGGTCTTTCTTTGGTGCGTCGAGCAAGAAGTGGTATTTCGGGTCGATCTCGTCTTTATGCGGGATCAACTCAGCGACCAGCGGCGCACGTGTTTCACGGTTCTTCGGGAACTGGCTTGCGGCCAGGAACAGCCCGGAAGCGCCGTCACGCAGAATGTACGTGTCGTTAACCTTCTCGCACTTGAGTTCCGGCATTTTGACCGGATCCATCTTGGGTGGCGCCGGCTCACCGCTGCGCAGCAACTTGCGGGTGTTCTTGCATTCCGCGTTGGTGCAACCGAAGAACTTGCCAAAACGACCGGTCTTCAACTGCATCTCGCTGCCGCACTTGTCGCACTCAAGGCTCGGGCCTTCGTAGCCCTTGATGCGATACTGCCCCATCTCGATTTCATAACCCGCACAATCCGGGTTATTGCCGCAAATGTGCAGCTTGCGGGTTTCGTCGAGCAGGTAGGCATCCATCGCCGTGTCGCAAATCTTGCAGCGATGCTTGCTGAGCAACAGCAACGATTCCGACTCGCCCTCATCGTCCGCAGCAATTTCATCGCCTGGGACCAGGTTGATGGTCGACTTGCAGCGCTCTTTCGGCGGCAGGCTGTAGCCCGAGCAACCGAGGAACACGCCGGTCGAGGCGGTGCGAATCATCATCGGACGGCCACATTCGCGGCACGGAATATCAGTCAGCGTTGGCGAGTTGGCACGCATACCGCTGTCGCCATCGGCTGCCACTTCAAGCTTCTTCTTGAAGTCGCCGTAGAACTCGTCGAGCAGGTGTTTCCACTGACGTTCACCCTGCGCCACATGGTCGAGGTTCTCTTCCATGCTCGCGGTGAAACCGTAGTCCATCAGATTGGAGAAGCTTTCGCTCAAGCGCTCGGTAACGATGTCGCCCATCTTCTCGGAGTAGAAACGCCGATTGTGGATGGCCACATAGCCACGGTCCTGAATCGTCGAAATAATCGCCGCGTAAGTTGACGGGCGACCGATACCGCGCTTTTCCATCTCTTTAACCAGGCTGGCTTCAGAGTAACGCGCCGGTGGCTTGGTGAAGTGCTGAGCCGGATCGAGCTTGAGCAGCTTGAGCACCTCGCCTTCAGCCATGTCCGGCAGCACGCCATCATCGCCAGGCTTGCCGACTTGTGGCAAGGCACGGGTGTAACCGTCAAACTTGAGGATACGGCCCTTGGCGCGCAGCTCGAAGCGATCTGCAGCCACGGTGACCGTGGTCGACAGGTATTTGGCAGGCGGCATCTGGCAGGCCACGAATTGGCGCCAGATCAATTCGTAAAGACGCTCAGCATCACGCTCCATGCCGCTCAACTGAGTCGGCTTGGTGTTGACGTCGGACGGACGAATCGCTTCGTGCGCCTCTTGTGCGCCTTCCTTGCTGCTGTAAACGTTAGGCTTTTCTGGCAGGTACTCCTTGCCGTACTCACCCACGATAAAGTCACGCACCATGCTCACTGCGTCGGCCGACAGGTTGGTCGAGTCGGTACGCATATAAGTGATGTAACCCGCTTCGTACAAACGCTGGGCCATCATCATGGTTTTCTTCACACCAAAGCCCAGGCGCGTACTGGCAGCCTGTTGCAAGGTGGACGTAATAAACGGCGCCGACGGCTTGCTGCTGGTCGGTTTGTCCTCGCGCTTGGCAATGCTGTAGCTGGACGACTTGAGCGCCTCAACGGCGGCCATGGCCTGTGCTTCGTTGAGCGGCTTGAAGGCAGCGCCATTCTCACGGGCCACTTCAAAGCGCACGGTGTCCTTGTTGCCAGTGGCCAGATCAGCGTGCACATCCCAGTACTCTTCCGGGACAAAAGCGCGAATCTCTTTCTCGCGCTCAACAACAAGCTTCACCGCTACCGACTGCACACGGCCGGCCGACAGGCCACGCGCGATCTTCGCCCACAACAGCGGCGAGACCATGTAGCCCACGACGCGATCGAGGAAGCGCCGTGCCTGCTGGGCATTGACTCGATTGATGTCGAGATCGCCCGGCTTGGAGAACGCCTCTTGAATGGCTTTCTTGGTAATTTCGTTGAACACCACCCGCTTGTAGCGGCTGTCATCACCACCAATGGATTCGCGCAGGTGCCATGCAATGGCTTCCCCCTCGCGATCCAAGTCGGTTGCGAGATAGATGGTGTCGGCTTCTTTAGCGAGTCGGCGCAGTTCGTCGACGACCTTTTCTTTGCCTGGAAGGATCTCGTAATGGGCTTTCCAGCCGTTTTCCGGATCAACCCCCATGCGCGCCACCAGCTGACGCTTGGCTTTTTCCTTGGGCGTCAATACTGGCGCCTCTGAAGCTGCCTTACCGCGTTTGGCGGGCTCTTTAGCCGCACTAGCCGAACCACTGGTAGGCAGGTCTCGGATATGGCCGATGCTCGACTTCACCACGTACTCGTTACCCAAGTACTTGTTGATGGTCTTGGCCTTGGCCGGGGATTCCACGATGACCAGCGATTTACCCATGGATCAGAAGATTCCTGAAGTTCGAAAAATTTGAAAGGCGCATCCGCCTGACGTGGCACCGCTATATATAGTGGCGATAGAGCCGAGGTCAAGCACAGTAATTGCGCGACAGTGACTCAGGGACGGTCGAAAAGTGGCGCATGCGCCTCAACCAGAGCGAATCGAGGGACACTTTCACCCTCAACTGTAACGTGACTGCAGAACATTTCCAGCGGACGCACCCAAATCCCGTATTCACCATACAGGGCTTGATAGACCACGACCTGCTCTTGTGTTTCAGAATGCCTGGCCACGCCGATAACGCGATACTCGGGGCCTTTATAATGGCGATACAGTCCGGGTTGCAAATCCATCGTGATAATCCTTGAAAAAAATCTGACGCCGGACAAACAAAAACCGGGGCACTTGGCCCCGGTTTGATGCCAGCTAACGCTTAAACGCGTTCGAAGACAGTCGTAATACCCTGACCGAGGCCCACGCACATAGTAGCAACACCCAAGGTGCCGCCATTTTGCTTCATGACGTTGAGCAGGGTACCGGAGATACGGGCTCCGGAACAACCAAACGGGTGACCCAGTGCAATCGCGCCGCCGTGCAGGTTGACCTTTTGCTCCATCTGATCGAGCACTTTCAGGTCTTTCAACACAGGCAGAGCTTGGGCTGCGAAGGCTTCATTGAGTTCAAAGAAATCAATGTCACCGATGCTCAGGCCAGCACGAGCCAGGGCTTTCTTGGTCGACGGAACCGGGCCGTAACCCATGATCGCCGGATCAACACCCGCAACAGCCATGGCGCGAACCACAGCCATCGGCTGGATACCCAGATCCTGTGCACGCTGAGCGGACATCACGATCATGCAGGAAGCGCCGTCAGTGATCTGCGAAGAAGTACCCGCAGTCACGGTGCCGCCTTTCGGGTTGAACGCCGGACGCAATGTAGCCAGGCTTTCCAGGGTGGTCTCCGGACGAATGGTCTCGTCGTAGTCGAACACTTTCAGGAAGCCGTTCTCGTCATAACCCTGCATCGGGATGATTTCGTCTTTGAATTTGCCTTCGACTGTCGCTTTGTGCGCCAGACGATGCGAACGCTCGCCGAATGCATCCTGCTGCTCACGGGTGATGCCGTGCATCTTGCCGAGCATTTCAGCAGTCAGACCCATCATGCCCGAGGCTTTTGCCGCGTACAGCGACAGGTGCGGGTTTGGATCGACGCCGTGCATCATGCCAACGTGGCCCATGTGCTCCACACCGCCGACCACAAACACGTCGCCGTTACCGGTCTGGATCGCCTGCACAGCAGTGTGCAGCGCGCTCATGGAAGAACCACACAGACGGCTGACCGTCTGGCCGGCGCTGGTGTGCGGGATCTGGGTCATCAGCGACGCCATGCGCGCGATGTTCCAGCCCTGCTCCAGGGTCTGGTTTACGCAACCCCAGATCACGTCTTCGACTTCAGCCGGATCGACCTTGGTGTTACGGTCCAGCAGGCCGCGAATCAGGTTCGCCGACATTGTTTCGGCACGGGTGTTACGGTGCATGCCGCCCTTGGAGCGCCCCATCGGGGTGCGACCGAAGTCGACAATCACTGCATCTCTTGGATTCAAGCTCATCGTTTTACTCTCGCTTTAATCTGTCCGCTATTAACCGAAAAACTTCTGGCCGTTTTTAGCCATTTCACGCAGTTTTTCGGTCGGCTGGTACAGCGCACCCAGTTCGGCATACTTGTCGGCCAGGGCAACGAATTCGGCAACACCAATGCTGTCGATGTAACGCAGCGCACCACCACGGAATGGAGGGAAGCCAATACCGTAGATCAGGCCCATATCGGCCTCGGCAGCGGTATCCACGATGCCGTCTTCGAGGCAGCGTACGGTTTCCATGCACAGCGGAATCATCATGAAATTGATGATGTCTTCGTCAGTCAGTTCGCGTTCTTCGCGGATGATCTGCTTGAGCAGCTCATACGACTGCGGATCAACGACTTTCTTCGGCTTGCCGCGCTTGTCAGTCTCGTAAGCGTAGAAACCTTTGCCATTCTTCTGGCCAAGGCGATCGGCTTCGTACATCACGTCTACCGCGGTACGGCCTTCTACAGCCATGCGATCCGGGAAGCCTTCAGCCATTACGTCACGGCCGTGGTGGCCAGTGTCGATGCCGACAACGTCAGACAGGTACGCCGGGCCCATTGGCCAGCCGAACTTTTCCATGACCTTGTCGATACGGGTGAAATCAACGCCGAACTCAAGCAGCTTGGAGAAACCACCGAAGTACGGGAACAGTACACGGTTGACCAGGAAGCCTGGGCAATCATTAACCACAACCGGGGTCTTACCCATCTTCTTGGCGTAGGCAACAGTAGTCGCGATAGCCACGTCGCCCGACTTCTCGCCACGAATAACCTCAACCAGCGGCATCATGTGTACCGGGTTGAAGAAGTGCATGCCGCAGAAGTTTTCCGGACGCTTGAGGGCCTTGGCCAGCAAGCTGATGGAAATGGTCGAGGTGTTGGAGGTCAGAATGGCGTCTTCACGCACCACGCCTTCAACTTCAGCCAATACGGCTTGCTTGACCTTCGGGTTCTCGACAACGGCTTCTACAACGATATCGACGTTGCCGAAATCGCCGTAAGACATGGTCGGACGAATAGCGTTAAGCGCCTCAGCCATTTTCGCCGGAGTCAGACGGCCTTTCTCAACGCGTTTGCCAAGCAGCTTGGACGCTTCGTTGAGGCCAGTCTGGATACCGTCTTCACGGATGTCCTTCATCAGGATCGGCGTGCCTTTTACAGCCGACTGATAGGCGATACCGCCGCCCATGATGCCAGCGCCGAGTACGGCAGCCAGTTTCACGTCTTTGGCGATTTCGTCGTGGTGCTTGGCTTTTTTCTTCAGTTCCTGATCGTTCAGGAACAGGCCGATCAGGCTGGCAGCGACCGAAGTCTTGGCCAGTTTGACGAAGCCTGCAGCTTCAACTTCCAGCGCTTTGTCGCGGCCGAAGTTTGCAGCTTTCTGAATGGTTTTGATCGCTTCAACCGGCGCCGGGTAGTTCGGGCCAGCTTGACCGGCAACAAAACCCTTGGCGGTTTCAAATGCCATCATCTGCTCAATCGCATTGAGCTTGATCTTGTCCAGCTTCGGCTGACGCTTGGCCTTGAAATCCAGCTCGCCGGAAATGGCGCGCTTGATCAGGTCCAGAGCTGCGGCCTGGAGCTTGTCCGGAGCAACCACAGCATCGACAGCGCCTGCTTTGAGGGCGTCTTCAGCACGGTTTTCTTTGCTCGCAGCAATCCACTCGATGGCGTTATCAGTACCGATCAGGCGTGGCAGGCGCACAGTGCCGCCGAAGCCCGGGTAGATGCCCAGCTTAACTTCTGGCAGGCCGACTTTAGCGGTGGCCGACATGACGCGGTAATCCGCAGCCAGGCACATTTCGAAGCCGCCGCCCAGTGCGATGCCGTTGATGGCTGCAACTGTCGGAACATTGAGGTCTTCGAAGTCGCTGAAAATCTTGTTGGCTTCAAGGTTGCCGGCAACCAGCTCTTCATCAGGCAGCTTGAAGTTTTCAACGAACTCGGTGATATCGGCGCCGACGATGAATACGTCTTTGCCGCTGGTAACAATCACGCCTTTGATCGAACCATCGGCCTTGATTGCATCAACGCTCTGACGCAGCTCGTTAAGGGTTAGACGGTTGAACTTGTTGACGGACTCACCCTTGAGGTCGAAATTCAATTCGACGATGCCACTCTCAAGAGCCTTAACCGTGATGGCTTTACCTTCGTAAATCATCAACTGATCTCCACGGTATGGAAGCTAAACAGTACACATCGGTGCCTACTGACCAACCAGCGTGCGGGTAAAAACCCTTAAAGTCGCTAATTGCCCAGAACACCCGCCGACGCGATATTCGGAACAAGTGACCTTGCCTTATTCAGGCAAACGGTCAATTCATACGCCCGTTTGATTTGGGTAGCACACCTTCACGGAAAACCCCGTGATTGTCAATTGCCACACAACGACTCCAATCCTTCATAGCGCTGTAATTTGCAGTTTCAGGCTGCTCTGCAATTGCTTCAAAAGCATTATCATCAATGGCAATGAAGCACTATTTCATATTTACCAGCCGTTACCAGCGCAATTTTCCGAACAACGCCGCAGAGCCCGGACGGAACCTGATCAATCTGCTAGCAGCCACACGCAGCACGGCTTTGTTGTCTCAGCGGGCTATGCCATAATGGCTGACTGCCTGATCTTGGCTTTGGACATCCCTGTAAGTTTGGGACAGTCCTCGACGCACAATGTTTCAATTGCGTCTAAAGTGAATGCACGGTCGCCAACGCTGACCGTTGAAACAGCCGCTGTTGACTACCGTGCAAAATTGAAAGCGAAGATTTCGCTGAAAAAGAATTCCGGCCTGCCTGGCCAACCCTAAAGCCCAGTGGCAGCACTGGGCTTTTTCTTTTGCGCTAATAAATTACGCAACCGCTGCCTTGGGCTAGGCATGCGCCTTTAAGAAAGTGGCGATTTTCTCCAAATCGCCCGGCTTGCCGGCTTCGCCCCAGCAAATACCGACCATCTGCGCATTGGCTTCTGCTTTATAAACATCCGCCGGCAACTCGGCCAACGCGGCCGCCAGTGCTGGGTCCGCACATGGCTCACGCCACTGATTAAGCCAATTACCAGCGCCATCTTGCCAAAAGCACCAATGCTCGCGCCGCCCACGCAGGCGTGAACGGTGATATTGCGGGCAGGAATCGAGCGGTTTATTTTCCAACCAGTAAGGCCACTCTTGCCGTGAAAGCTGCATGAAGAGGCCCATTCGCCGGGCTTCGGTGCGGACATCCATGCGCCCGCGCAACCGGCGCGAAGGCATCAACATTGCGAACGGGCTCAACACACAAAAAAGCAAGATTAGTATTATCCAAAAGTTCATTGCATGTAGCCCATTGAGAAATGCCTGTGTAAGGTGAATAAAACAGCCATACTTATTACTATCGGTCACTCTTATAAGGAGTTCCCCATGTCCTACCAGCATATTATGGTCGCCGTCGACTTAACCGAAGAGTGCGACCCGGTAATGAAACGTGCAGTAGCGCTCGCCGATGGCACGCATGCCAAGCTGTCGGTGGTTCACGTTGTAGAGCCAATGGCGATGGCCTTTGGTGGCGATGTGCCGATGGACCTGTCGATGTTGCAACAGCAACAATTTGATCAGGCTCGCGAGCGCCTTGATGCATTCTCGACCAAATACCCGCAGCTGCTGGCCGAGCAACGCCACCTGACCTACGGCCAGCCGCGTCAGGAGATCCACAAGCTTGCTGAAGAGCAAGGCTGCGACCTGATCATCGTCGGCAGCCACGGTCGTCACGGCCTCGCCCTGCTGCTTGGCTCGACCGCCAATGACGTGCTGCACGGCGCACCTTGCGATGTACTCGCGGTACGCCTGAAAAAAGATTCATAAGCGCTTTGTAGATTCCACCCGCCTGCTCCCCGCAGGCGGGCAGCCTGATCAGCCTTCCAGTTCCGCCCAACGCTCAACCAGCGCATCCAGCTCAGCCTGCTTGGTCTCTACTGTGGCCAGTACGGCGGCGGTCTTGTCGGCGGCTTGCTGATAAAACGCCGGATCAGAAATCTGCTCCTGCAGCGCAGTCAGCTCGGCTTCCAACTGATCGATCTGCCCCGGAATTGCTTCCAGTTCACGCTGCAGCTTATAGCTCAATTTCTTTTTCGCCGGCGCTGGCTGCTCAACCACCGGAGCAGCTGGCTCAACTGGCGCCTCAACCACGGCCGAGGCCAGTTCTGCCTTGCCAGACTTGGTTTCACCGACGCCCAGCAAACGTGCCGAACCGCCCTGACGTAGCCAGTCCTGATAACCACCGACGTACTCACGCACACGGCCTTCACCTTCAAACACCAAAGTGCTGGTCACTACGTTGTCGAGGAATGCCCGGTCGTGGCTGACCATCAGCACAGTGCCCGGGAATGTCAGCAAAACTTCTTCAAGCAGTTCAAGGGTCTCAACGTCGAGGTCGTTGGTTGGCTCATCGAGCACCAGCAAGTTGGCGGGCTTGCTGAACAGCTTGGCCAGCAACAAGCGCGCACGCTCACCACCCGACAGGGCTTTAACCGGCGTGCGGGCACGCTGCGGGCTGAACAGGAAGTCGCCGAGATAACTGAGCACGTGACGGTTTTGGCCGTCGATCTCGATGAAGTCGCGACCTTCAGCCACGTTATCGATTACGGTTTTTTCCAGATCCAGCTGATGACGCAGCTGGTCGAAGTACGCCACATCAATGCGCGTACCTTCGGTAACGCTGCCGCTGGTAGGCTGCAGGCCGCCCAGCATCAGCTTCAACAGGGTGGTTTTGCCGGTACCGTTAGCGCCCAGCAGACCAATCCGGTCGCCACGCTGCAGCACCATCGAAAAATCCTTGACCAGAAACGGGCCGCCCGGATGCGCAAAGCTGACGTCTTCCAGCACCATGACTTGCTTGCCTGACTTCTCGGCAGTTTCCAGCTGGATGTTGGCCTTGCCGGTACGCTCGCGGCGCTCACTGCGCTCAACACGCAATGCTTTAAGGGCACGAACACGGCCCTCGTTACGGGTGCGACGGGCTTTGATGCCCTGACGAATCCACACTTCTTCCTGGGCCAGACGCTTGTCGAACAGCGCATTCGCTGTCTCTTCAGCCGCCAGTGTTGCTTCTTTATGCACGAGGAAGCTGGCGTAATCGCCATTCCAGTCGATCAGGCCGCCACGGTCCAGCTCAAGGATGCGCGTGGCCAGATTTTGCAGAAATGAACGGTCGTGGGTAATGAACAGAACTGCGCCCTGAAACCCCGTCAAAGCCTCTTCCAGCCAGGCGATTGCACCAATGTCCAAGTGGTTGGTGGGCTCATCGAGCAACAGCAAATCCGGCTCGGATACCAGCGCCTGCGCCAGCAACACGCGACGGCGCCAGCCACCCGACAGTTCGGCCAGGGTTTTGTCGGCCGGCAATTGCAGGCGGCTCAAAGTGCTGTCGACCAGTTGCTGCAAGCGCCAGCCGTCACGGGCTTCGAGGTCTTGCTGGACATGCATGAGCTTGTCCAGATCGGCATCGCTTTGAATGTTCTGGCTGAGGTGATGGTATTCGGCGAGCAACGCACCCACGCCATCCAGACCTTCGGCCACCACATCAAATACAGTGCGGCCATCGGCGACCGGCAACTCTTGCGGCAGCTCGCCGATTTTCAGCCCGGGCGCGCGCCATACAGCGCCGTCATCGGGCTTCTGATCGCCCTTGACCAATTTGAGCATGCTCGACTTGCCCGTGCCGTTGCGGCCAATGATGCACACGCGTTCGCCACGGGCAATCTGCCAAGACACCTTGTCCAGCAGCGGCGATGCGCCGTAGGCCAGGGAGATATCGGTGAACTTAAGCAGGGTCATAACAAGCCTCAACAGTGCGGCGATGACATTGGCCTGATGGGTTACTGCGCTTGAATGCACCTAAGCCGCAGAACCGCTGAAGCCGAGGGAGGCCATCGCGAAAACTAATAGTTGCCGGCGCAACACGCTCAGCAAAACTGGGCGCGCATTCTACCCGAGATAGCGCAAGCCTACCCGGGCATTTTTCCGCCTTTACACGTTAAGCCGACCATCTGCCTTTCGTCCGACCCCAGCAAACAGCTAAGCTAGGGTCATTCGGCGCTATGTTCAGCGTGCGCCCCACATGCCAACTCAGGAAGAGTCATGTTCTGTCGCCCTTTCACTCTGATTTCTTGCATTGTTCTCTCTTTAAGTTCAATCGCATCGGCTCAGGCTGCGAGCCTCAGCCAGCAACGTCAATATTATGATGAGGCCAAACGTGCTCTGGCCAAGGGCGACGACGGCCCGTATCGCCGTTACGCCAGCGCCCTCAGCGGCTACCCGCTGACACCCTATCTGGCGTACGACGAATTGACCGCCCGCCTGAAAAGCGCCAGCAATCAGGAAATCGAAGCGTTCCTCGCCAAGCATGGTGATTTGCCTCAGGCCAGCTGGATGAAGCTGCGCTGGTTGCGCTGGCTTGCCCAACGCGGCGATTGGGCGACCTTCGAAACCTATTACGATCCTTCGCTGAATTTCACTGAGCTCGACTGCCTGCACGGCCAGTATCAGCTCAGCCACGGCATGCTTGAAGAAGGCGATGCCACGGCGAAGAAACTCTGGCTGGTCGGCAAGTCGCAACCCAACGCCTGTGACCCGATGTTCGAGCAATGGGCTGCGACCGGCAAGCTCACAGAGGATCTGCGCTGGCAGCGCGCCAAACTGGCGGTTGAGCGAGGCAACTACGGTCTGGCCACATACCTGAGCAAAACCATGCCAACCCTCGGCGGTCGCGCGCAACTGATGGTCGATGTGGCGCAGAAGCCGCAAATTCTCAGCCAGACCAATCGTTTCCTGCCCGCCGATGCAGCAATGGCCGACGTGGTGGGTTTGGGCCTGCGCCGTCTGGCTCGCCAGGACCCGGAAAAAGCCCTGAGCCTGCTCGATGGCTACAGTTCGCGCATGCATTTTTCTGAATCCGAAAAGCTGGCGATTGCCCGTTCGATTGGCTTATCAATGGCTAAGAACTTCGACCCGCGCGCCTTGCCGGTCATGGCCAAATACGATCCGGACATGCGTGATGACAACGTCAGTGAATGGCGCGCACGCCTGCTGCTGCGTTTTGGTCGCTGGGATGAAGCCCACAAGCTGACCGAGAACATGCCCAAGGAACTGGCTCAGACCAGCCGCTGGCGCTACTGGCAGGCCCGCAGCCTGCAACTCGCGGAGCCGAACAGTACCGAGCCGGCCAAGCTGTATCGCAGCCTCGCCACCGAGCGCGACTTTTACGGTTTCATGGCGGCCGATCAGGTCAAACTGCCCTATTCGCTGAATAACCAGCCAATGAAGCTCGACCCCAGCGTCGTCGCCAAGGTACGCAACACGCCCGGCATTCAGCGGGCGCTGGAGTTTCATGACCGTGGCGAAATCGTCAACGGCCGCCGCGAGTGGTATCACGTAAGCCGCCGCTTCAGCCGCGAAGAACTGGTTGCCCAGGCGCGTCTGGCCTATTCGATGCAATGGTATTTCCCAGCCATCCGCACGCTCGGCCAAGCGCAATACTGGGACGATTTGGATGTACGTTTCCCGGTGATCTATCGCCAGGAACTCACCCGCGAAGCCAAGAAACGCGGCCTGCATTCCAGCTGGGTATTTGCCATTACCCGTCAGGAAAGTGCGTTTATGGCCGATGCACGCTCACCGGCTGGCGCAATGGGGTTGATGCAGCTGATGCCGGCCACCGCCAAAGAGACGGCGCGTCGTTACGACATCCCGCTGGGCTCAGCGAATCAGGTCTTGGTGCCCGACACCAATATCCAGCTGGGCGCGGCGTACATGAACCAGATTTACGGCCAGTTCAATGGCAACCGCGTGCTCGCCACGGCGGCATACAACGCCGGGCCTGGTCGGGTGCGTCAGTGGCTACGAGGCAGCGACCACCTGGCGTATGACGTCTGGGTGGAAAATATTCCTTACGATGAAACCCGCAAGTACGTGCAGAACGTGCTGACTTACGCGGTGATTTACGGCAAGAAACTCAACTTGCCGCAACCACTGATTGGCTGGAACGAGCGCTACTTCGACGACCAGCAATAACCGACAAAACGCAAAAGATCAGGTGCGGGCAAGCCGCACCTGATTTCTTTACTCAAGCACCTCGACCGTCATTCCCACCTGCAACTCACCTGCACCATCGGCAATCAGGTTCTGGCCGAAATACACTTCGCCTTCGCGCTCACGATAAGTCTTCAAAGTGGTCAACGGTTCGCGATCAGCGCTGCGCTCACCCGTGGCCGGATCGAGCGTGGTCATGATGCAGCGCGAGCAACCCTTGGCCACCCGAAATTCGATTTCGCCAATGCGAATACGCTTCCAGCTGTCTTCGGCATAAGGCTCAGCGCCGGTAATTACCAGATTCGGCCGGAAACGCAGCATCGGCAGTTCACGCCCAACCCGCGCCGATAAATCATCCAGCGAGGACTGCCCGATCAGCAGCAACGGAAAACCATCGGCAAAACCCACCTTGTCGCCCGCCTCGCCAAAACCGCTGTCCACTTGCCGGGCACGCGCCTCAGGCACATATACCAAGCGGCAGTCACGCCCGAGAAAACGGCTAACCCACGCGGCGGCCTCATCACCGGCATCCGGCACACGGAAACTGTCGCGCCACACGGTAACGCCGCGCAAAGCGTCTTCACCGGTCGGCACCGCGACGAACAGCTCAGGCATATTCGGCGCCGTCAGCAGTACGCCATCCTCGCCGCGCCAGTGAACATTCATCTGAGTCATCTGCGCCAGCAAGCGCTGCGTCAGGAAGCGCCCAGTCTCGGCATCCACCGCCATCCACCGGCGATCACCCTGCAACCCAAGTAAACCGACCCTGCTACTATCAAGCAACTGCCCTGCGGCAGATTTCATTGGGTAGCGATACAACGCCGAGAGACGCATCATGACAACAGATCCCCGCCTGCAAAAAATTAAGTTTCGGGCCGCTGGCAAACATTTGCCTAAAGGCCTGCTATTAGCGTGCACATTATTGCTCAGCGCCTGCAGCGGCACGCCAGCTGAAAATCTGGGTGTTCATGATGGTCAATTGGCGCCCTGCCCCAGCTCGCCCAACTGCGTCAGCAGCCAAGCCAGTGATGCCGACCACAAAGTAGACCCGCTGCCGCTGCTTGGCAGCGCCGAGAACACCCGCGAGACCTTGCTGAAACTGATTAACAGCCAGCCCGGTGCACGCCTTGTCGATCAGGATACGTCGTATCTGCGCGCCGAGTACACCAGTGACTTGCTGCGTTTTGTGGACGATGTCGAGTTCATGATTACCGCCAGCGCGGTGCAGGTGCGCTCGGCCTCCCGCCTCGGCTATTCCGATTTGGGAGTGAACCGTAAACGCGTCGAACAACTGCGCCAACGCATGCTGCAATTGCCGCTGCCTTAATTCGAAAGCAAGTCTGAGCCGGCTGGCAGGTGCACTCGCAGCGCCGCGGGCCGCGCGACAAAGCGCATCTTGCGACCCGAACGCGGCTCGCCGTCGAGATTAACGTCGAGCCCTTCATCTGCTTCAATTTCCAGCCAGGCGAGACGCGCACTCAGCGAAACACTTTCAACTCCATTCAGCGTGCCATTGAGCATGGTGCCCAAGGTGCTCACCGCATCCGCTTGGGCCGGAACAATGCAAACATCCAGCAAGCCGTCGTCTATTCGCGCTTTCGGACAGAGCACGTGCCCGCCGCCCGCTTGCCGGCCATTGCCGATACCCAGCGCCAGAAACTCGCCCTGCCACTCGAAATCCGGACCGGTGAAACGGCCGAATGCACTGTGCACTTCGGCGAACCGGCTAAGCCCGGTGAGGAAGTACGCTGCCCCACCCAGCGCGGCTTTAAGATCTTCCGGGGTGTTGGCTGTCACGGTCGAGCCAAAACCGCCGGTGGCCATATTAAGGAACAGCTGACCGTCGAGGTCGCCCAGATCGATACGCTGGGGCGCCTTGTCGAGAAGTTTCAGCGCAGCATGCGGATTGAGCGGCACGCCCGCGGCCACGCAAAAGTCATTGGCCGTGCCCAGCGGTAACAGGGCCAGGCTCACGCGGGTATCTTGCAGCGCCATGGCTTCGGCGACATCACGCAAGGTGCCGTCACCGCCGCCAGCAATCAGCGTTGCGTAGTCATCTTGCAGCGCCTCGTTGACGATTCTCGCTGCATCGCCCGCCTCCCACGTAACCCGCACATCGATGTGCCAGCCAGTTTTGCGCTTGGCCATCACGGCGGCGCGCACTTCGGGGTCCATGGCCTTCTTGCCATGCAATATCAATAACGCTTTGCGTTCCTGCATGAATCCTCCTCTTGTCACGGCCACTGGCGCAGATGCGGGCAAGGACAGCGCTGACAAATAATCTAATTAATAGATATTAATACGCAAATATTCAGCATTTTATATCGAATCAATTTGACGGAAGATAGCGCTCAACCCAACTAAGGGGTCGGTTGAATCCACTGCCGACATCAAGTGATGAGGATATACCAATGATCGAAGTTCGCCCGTTTGAGCAATTAGGTGGTGCAAATCACGGCTGGTTGGCCGCTCGTCATCACTTCTCATTTGCCGAATATTACGACCCTAAGCGCATGGCCTGGGGCCAGTTACGTGTATGGAATGATGATGAAATAGCGCCGCAAACAGGCTTTCCACCGCACCCGCACCGCGACATGGAAATCATCACCTATGTACGTAAAGGCGCTATCACTCACCAGGACAACCTCGGCAACAAAGGCCGTACCGAAGCCGGTGATGTTCAGGTCATGAGTGCCGGCACCGGTATCACCCACAGCGAATACAACCTTGAGGATGAGACCACCCAGATATTTCAGATCTGGATAATGCCCAATCAGTTCAACTCAGCGCCATCCTGGGGTGCCAAGCCTTTCCCGAAGGCTGAGCGCTGGCCAGTTTGTCACCTTGGCGAGCGGTAACCCCGAGGACAGCGATGCTCTTTCAATTCGGGCCAACGCCCGGGTTGTGGCCGCGACAATCAAGGCCGGGCATTCGGCGGATTATCAGATTGCAGAGGGCCGCAAGGTGTATCTGGTGGCGGCAACTGGTGCATACAGCGTAAATGGCGTGGCCGCCAAGGCACGTGACGGGGTTGCGATAAGCGACACCCAAACCATCAGCGTCAGCGCCAGTGAAGACACCGAAATTGTTCTGGTCGATGTTGAGTAAACCAACGCTCCGCCGGTCTGCCGTGCGGAGCGTTTTGCTGTACTTTAAAACTATCCCAGCAACTCACTTAGCGGGATAAACCGCACGCTGTCGCCCTCAGCCAGCGTGGTGTTTTCCAGCACTTCGGCCAAACCATCGGCCCAGGCAGCGCTGCGCAGAACCCCGGAACTCTGATTTGGATAGATAACCACGCGCCCGTGCTCCATGCGCGCGCGCAAGTATTCGCGACGTTTGCCCGCTTTGCTCCAGGTAAAACCAGCAGGCACCTCGAAACCGAGTGGAGCAACATTCTCCACGCCCATTCGGCGCAGCAGATAAGGCCGCGCCAACAGGCCGAAGGTGACCAACGTAGACGCCGGATTACCGGGCAACCCCAGCACCGGCACGCCGCGAAAATGACCAAAGGTCAGCGGTTTGCCGGGTTTGATTGCCAGCTTCCATAAGGTCAGCTCGCCTTCTTCGCGCAGCGCCTCACCTAAAAAGTCAGCTTCGCCAACCGACACACCGCCGGTTGAAAGGATTAAATCAGCGCCTTTCAATGCACCCAGCGCCGCACGGGTAAGCTCAAGGTCATCGGCAAGAATGCCGCCATCAATCACTTCACAACCCAAGCGCTGCAACCAGCTCATCAGCAAGCGCCGGTTACTGTTGTAGATTTGCCCGGCAGCCAGTGGCGTCCCCGGCTCGACCAACTCATCGCCGGTCGATAACACCGCCACCCGCACACGCCTGCGCACCATCAATCTGGCTGCACCTAATGAAGCCGCCAAGCCCAATTCGATTGGCCCAAGCTGCGTACCCGCCGGTAACACCGTATCGCCGACACGGGTTTCCTGACCTTGGCCGCGCACATTCTGGCCCAAGCGCATCGCGTGCTTGAACTGCACGCTGCCATCGGCTGCAAGCTCGACGTTTTCCTGCATTTCAACCGTGTCGGCACCTGCCGGCAGCGGTGCGCCGGTGAAGATCCGCGCACAAGTGCCGGGCTGCAATGTTGTCGGCGCAGTACCGGCCTGAATGCGCTGACTAACCTGGAGCGCAGTGCCCTGCCAGTCGGCAAAAGCCAATGCATAACCATCCATTGCGCTATTGGCCCAGGGCGGCAGATCCAGGCTGGAAATCAGCGGCTCGGCCAGAACGCGGCCATCGGCTTCAGCCAACTCAACACTCTCAATTTCCAGCGCAGCGCCAGCACTCGCCTGCTCCAGCAAGCGTTCAAGCGCCGCTTCGACTGGCATCAAACCAGGCTGATCACAGCAACTCATCCGCGACTCTCACACGCATCGGCAACTTGCAGATGCGGGACGAAATTGCAGGGCCGGTGACGCGAGTCGAGTTGCTCGGCGAGAATGCCGTCCCACGCGGTGCGACAGGCATTGGTCGAACCCGGCAGGCAGCAAACCAGGGTGTTATTCGAGAGCCCCGCCAAGGCGCGCGACTGCACGGTGGAAGTGCCGATATCGACAACCGAAATCTGGCGGAACAGTTCGCCAAAGCCATCGACTTTTTTATCCAGCAAACAGCTCACCGCTTCCGGCGT
Source organism: Pseudomonas marincola (assembly GCF_900682675.2). Lineage (NCBI taxonomy): Bacteria > Pseudomonadati > Pseudomonadota > Gammaproteobacteria > Pseudomonadales > Pseudomonadaceae > Pseudomonas > Pseudomonas marincola. The sequence goes on from NZ_LR215729.2 coordinate 2,922,954, forward strand.
GCTGTCGCGTCCGGTAAAGCCGGTTCCACCTGTGATCAGCACAACCTGCACTGAATCCTCGGCAATCCACGTCGCGACCTGAGCGCGGATCTTGTACAGATCATCTTTCAGAAGCACACGCGAGGCCAAGTTGTGACCGGCTGCCTGCAAGCGGTCTACAAACAATTGCCCGGAGGTGTCAGTATCGAGTGAGCGCGTATCGCTGACGGTCAGTACGGCTATATTCAGGGGCACGAACTGCGCCTCGGCCTTGTGATTCATGGCAGGCTTCCAATAGTTAGAGACAATGGCCATATTTATATCACAAGCCCAACTCAGGAAACGTTGACATGGATGCGCCAACACGCGAGAACCTCACTTCGGTTTTACTGCTCGCAGGCGGCAGAGGACAACGCATGGGCGGCCACGACAAAGGCCTGCTGTTATGGCAGGAACGACCGCTGATAAGTTGGTTGTATGAACTCACGCGGCCACTGACAGACGACTTGATCATCTCGTGCAATCGCAACCTGCCGCGCTACAGCGAATACGCCGATCAACTGGTGCAGGATGAATCTGACACCTTTGAAGGGCCGCTGGCCGGGATTCGTGCCGGCCTCAAGGTCGCCCGCCACGCGCAGCTTCTGGTACTGCCCTGCGACGCGCCGAAAGTCGACGATGCGCTGATTCGCTCGCTGATTGAAAACGCTGGCAAACAGCCGGTTGTGGTGCGACAAGATGGCTACTGGGAGCCGCTGTTCAGCCTGATTCCAACCTGTTTAAAAGACAATCTAGAAGCGGCCTGGCAGCGCGGCGAACGCAGCCCGCAACGCTGGCTGCGCACACTCGACCCGGTAGCAGTGGAATGCGCTAATGACGACCCTCGCCTGGCTAATTTGAATACACCAGAGCGCTTAAATTAACTCGCCACACGACACATCACTTACAAACGGGGAACTTTAAAAGCTTTACCCCGTCCGAATGGATGTACACCTTTCGTTATAGCTCAGGAGAGAAACAATGAATCAACGGTATATCGCCGCCGCTGTGCTAGCCCTCGGTCTGGTCGCACTGACTGGGTGCTCCTCGCCTTCCGTGATCACGTTGAATGACGGCCGGGAAATTCAGTCTCTGGACGTTCCAGATTATGACGACGACACCGGTTTCTACGAATTCGAGCAATTGGATGGTAAGCGTACCCGCGTCAACAAAGACCAGATCCGCAGCGTTAAAGAGCTATAAGCAACAGCTGCACTCACCCCGCGGGTTAGCTTGAAATCTGCGCATGAGTGCCCGAGGCCCGTGATTAATGATCGCTCTCAGGCACTGAGGCGTGGTTAAATTTTTTGAGCTAACCTCTTGTACTGTAAAACTTTTTCAGTACAATTTGGATTATTCGGAGTGTAGCGCAGCTTGGTAGCGCGTCTCGTTCGGGACGAGAAGGTCGCAGGTTCGAATCCTGTCTCTCCGACCAAATCCCGGATTGCACTGTCGACTCATCGACGCCCGCAATCTTCAAAAAGCCCGCCTCAGCGCGGGCTTTTTTGTGCCTGCGAAAAACCGCTCGAAAGGCGCACAAGAAAACACTTGCTAAGTGGAGTGCCCGCCCTGAATCGGGCGAAAAATATTGCGGCGTTAAACCTCGCGCCAATTGATAACAGCACGCTGGCGGTTCTATTCTAGAAACATCGGCATTCCTGTTCTGCAGCCCCTAAACGCTGCTCTCTCCAACGCATGCCATACGGAGGATTCAGCCACACGTTTGCTTTCGTCACGCGCGGGCACCGACAATGGTTGACCTACGCGTCATTGGCACTCTCCATCCTGATGCACTGGCCGTAGCGAGCTCAGTCGTATCGCTTTCAGGGAAATTAGAATGGCAGAAAGAAAAGTAATAAACGCATCCGTCAGCCCCAAGGGCAGTCTTGAAACGCTGTCGCAGCGCGAAGTACAACAGCTCAGCGAAGCCGGCTCTGGCAGCACCTACAAACTCTTTCGCCAATGCGCGCTGGCTATCCTCAATACCGGCGCGCACATCGATAATGCCAAGACCATTCTCGACGCTTACAAGAGCTTCGAGGTGCATATCCATCAGCAAGACCGTGGCGTTCGTCTGGAGCTGCTAAACGCGCCTGCCGATGCCTTCGTCGATGGCGAGATGATTGCAAGCACCCGCGAAATGCTGTTCAGCGCCTTGCGCGATATCGTCTACACCGAGAGCGAACTCAACAGCCAGCGTATCGACCTGAGCAGCTCGCAAGGCATCACCGATTACGTGTTCCATTTGCTGCGCAATGCACGCACCTTGCGCCCCGGCGCAGAGCCGAAAATGGTGGTGTGCTGGGGCGGCCATTCGATCGACACGGTGGAGTATCAATACACCAAGAAAGTCGGCCACGAACTCGGCCTGCGTTCACTGGATGTCTGCACCGGTTGCGGGCCAGGCGTGATGAAAGGCCCGATGAAGGGCGCAACCATCGCCCACGCTAAACAACGCATCACCGGCGCACGTTATCTGGGCCTTACCGAGCCAGGCATCATTGCCGCCGAAGCGCCTAACCCGATTGTCAATGAACTGGTGATTTTGCCCGACATTGAAAAGCGCCTTGAGGCGTTTGTGCGGGTGGGCCACGGCATTATTATTTTCCCAGGTGGCGCGGGCACGGCAGAAGAGTTTCTCTATCTGCTGGGCATTTTGATGCACCCAGAAAACCGCGAGTTGCCCTTCCCGGTCATTCTCACCGGCCCGAAAAGTGCGGCGCCGTATCTTGAGCAACTGCATGCATTTGTCGGTGCCACGCTGGGCGAAGCGGCGCAGCAGCATTACCAGATCATCATCGACAATCCGGTGGAAGTCGCGCGGCAAATGACAGCGGCCTTGAAGGAGGTCAAACAATTCCGTCGTGAGCGTAACGATGCATTCCACTTCAACTGGATGCTGAAGATCGATGAGAGCTTCCAGCGCCCGTTCGACCCAACGCACGCCAACATGGCCAGCTTGCAATTAAGCCATGACTTACCGCCGCATGAATTGGCCGCCAATCTGCGTCGGGCGTTTTCCGGCATCGTCGCCGGCAACGTCAAGGACAAGGGCATCCGTCTGATCGAAGAACACGGTCCGTATGATATTCACGGTGATGCCGCGATCATGCAGCCGCTCGACAAACTGCTGCAGGCATTCGTCAACCAACACCGCATGAAGCTGCCGGGAGGCGCTGCATACGAGCCGTGCTACCGCGTAGTGAGCTAACTGCAACCGGCTGACTTGCCCGCCAAAGAGCGGCGCAAATCAGCCGGACTCTGTGGCTATTGCGCAGACGGTATCAGCACAAATTTCCCAACATGGCGCTTCTGCAAAAACGCTTGTTGCGCTTGCACAATGTCTTGCAGCGCGAAGGTTTCGGCCAACACCGGGCTGATTTCGCCCTGCTCGATATACCTCACCAAGTTCGCAAATACCGGCTCATCCCACGCGGTCGTCCCGATCAGGGTGATGTCCTTGAGGTACATGTCGCGCATATCGAGCGCAACCACTGGCCCGGCGATGGCACCGGATGACACCAGCCGCCCGCCACGTTTGAGCACCTTCAACGCGACAGGAAAATTAGCCCCCGCAACGTTATCAACCACCAGATCCACTGCGTTCTCGCCCAGCACCTCAAGCAGATCCGCCGAACGACTGATCACCTGATCGGCGCCAAGACCGGCTACTGCATCCAGCTTCTCGGTCCCTGCAACGGCAATCACCGTGGCCCCCCGGCGCTTGGCCAGTTGCAACGCGGCCACGCCGACGCCGCCCGATGCGCCCATGATCAATACCCGCTCGCCCGCTAACAGATTAGCGCGGTGCAACATGTTCTCCGCCGTGCCGTATGCACAAGGAATGGTGCCCAACTCGGCATCGCTCCAGTCGCAGTCAATCGGGAACACTTCACTGGCAGGTACTTTCACGTACTGGGCGAACGCGCCGTCAAAGTCGGAGCCCATCCACAACGTGTCGAGTGAATCAAAGCCGTTCTCACGCATACACGCGCGCACCAGCACCCGTTTACCCAACAAATGCCCGTGTGTGTGATCGGCAGCCGCCACGACTTCGCCACAACAATCGGTGCCCTGAATAAACGGAAAAGGCGTGGCTGCATTCCAGCCACCCTCGCCACTCTGGGCTGTCAGCGCTTCGCTGGAGGCGGTGTTGGTGGACTCGGTAATGGCCGATGAGTACCAGCCCAGCCGCGTATTGATCTCGGTGTTATTGACCCCGGCCGCCAGCACTTTGAGCAGCACTTCACCCGCCAACGGCACAGGCATTGGCACGTCCTGATAAACCAGCTTTTCATAGCCGCCATTGCCGGTGGTCACAATCGCCTTCATTACACTGCGCGTCATAATTTTCATGGCCTCAACTCTGGATCAGACAAACCACTGGCCTGAACTCTTGCTAGACCTTCCCCTATGCACAGGCAGAAGTAAACCTCGCCCAGCCTTGGCAAGCGGGTATCACTCATCGCATTATCGATACTCACCTCGCCAGGGACGTCGCCATGAGTTGGTCAGCCAAGCAATACAGTCTCTTTGAACAGCAGCGCACACGGCCGGTTCACGACCTGATTGCGGCTATTCCCACCCAAAACGTGCAAACAGCCATCGACCTCGGTTGCGGGCCAGGCAACTCCACCCAAGTGTTGACGCAACGTTACCCGGACGCCTCTGTCAGCGGGCTCGACAGCTCTGCCGACATGCTCAAGGATGCACGCCAGCGCCTGCCCGAACTGCGCTTTGAGCAGGCTGATATCGGCGACTGGAATCCCGCACACAATGTCGATGTCATCCTCGCCAATGCTTCGCTGCAATGGGTGCCCGAACATGGAGACCTGTTTCCAAAGCTGGTCAGCAAACTGAATAAAGGCGGAACGTTGGCGGCGCAGATGCCGGATAACCTGCAAGAGCCTGCACATGTGCTTGCCCGCCAAGTGGCGCAAAACCCGCGCTGGGCGCACAAGATTGCCGAAGTCCGGCATCCGCCACGCCATTCGCCCGATTTCTACTACGCCCTGCTCCGCGAGCACTGCTCTGCGGTCGATGTCTGGCGCACCACCTATTACCACCCGCTGGCCAATCATCAAGCCATTGTCGAGTGGTTCAAAGGCACCGCACTGCGGCCCTTTCTAGCGGCGCTTGATGAAGCAGAACAACACGCGTTTACCGAGCAATACCTGCAACAGATCCGCAATGCGTATCCCGCACTTGCCGATGGCAGCGTGTTGCTCCCGTTTCCGAGGTTGTTTATTTGCGCGACTCGATAGTGCGTAATTACACAGGCCTGAGCAGTCGTTCGCATCGGATTCGACCAGCGCAACTTGTGGGAGTGAGCGGCAGAGAACGGCCAGAAGCTGATATCTGAATAAGCCGAAGAACTAGCCGTCGGTATTGAAAGCTAAGAATCCCGCGCCGCACTCTCCTCAGAAGCAATCTATATCTGAGGAGAGCGAGCAGGACTAGCTTGGTCTGAGACTAACTACCTGGTTTTTTTAGACCGATGTCTTTACGCGGATATTTCTCAAAAGTGGCCAGGTGTCGTCCCGCCCTAGCCATTACCTGAGGCAGTCCCCATTCGAAACGTGAGTGGCCCTGGCTACTCTGCTCCTTGGGATCCATATATAGATTATATACCCAGGGGCTCATACCCAGGTTCTGCACCGTGCTTTCGTCAAGGTTGCGGTGGACGGCCTGGTTGAGAAAGACCTTGAAGTGGACTTTGTATTCCATCCAGCGAACAGCCATCAGCTCGTTCTCGGCATACATAAACACCGCATCACGCTTGGATTTGCCATCGTCAGCCAGCAGGAAAGACGTCTGGTCTATGCCGTCGATGTAACGCTCTGAAGGAATCTTGTCGGTGATGCCAGCCAGGGCCAGTGAGGTGTTGAACATGTCGGTCAGATCGAACAGGCCATCACTGATCCGGTTGGGGGCAATTGTGCCTGGCCAGTAGGCGATCCCGGGGACGCGTACGCCGCCTTCCCAGGTTGTGCCTTTGCCACCGCGAAATGGCTGGTAGCCACTGTCCGGCATGAGATCCTCGTTGCCGCCGTTGTCGGAGGTGAAGAACACCAAGGTGTTTTCCAGCTGGCCCGTTTCTTTCAGCGTTGCAATCAGGCGGCCCACGATGTCATCGACTTCCAACATGGCGTCACGGTAAGGAAAGCCTGCGGGGCTTTTCCCTTCATAGCCTTTTGCCGGGTAAGTATCGTTATGCAGTCGTCCGAAGGAGTGGTAGAGATAGAACGGCTTGTTGTCTTTGGCGCTGCGACGAATGAAATCATCAGAGAAGTCAGCAAATTTTTGATCGATCTCGGCCAGTTGCTCGATTGTGGTTATTTTTTCCGCCACCTCCAGTTTGCCATTCTTGATCCCCTTGGTAATCGCCGGCTCACTGGTTTGCCGCAAGGCCTTGAGGCGCTCAGGGCGTAACACCATGTCGGGATAACGCTGCTTGTCGAGCTGTTGGCTAAAGTCGCTGATCACCGACAAGATGCCGTAGTACTCGTCATAGCCAACCTGATTGGGGTAGCTGCCGTCAGCGTCGCCTAGGTGCCATTTGCCAGACATCGCAGTGCGATAGCCCGCATCAGAGAGCAGTTTGGCGGTGGTGATTTCCTCTGCCCATGGATTGACCTTGAGCACCTCACCACTGAGTGTTGGCCGGGTAAGACCACTGCGCGTCGGGATTCGGCCCGTGTTCAGGGCGGCGCGAGTTGGTGTGCAAGTTGGTTGCGCATAGGTGTTGAGCAGTTTCAGGCCTCCTGCTGCCAGAGAGTCGATTTGTGGCGTTGGCGCACCGATCAGCAGGCCGCCGCCGTATGTCCCTGGGTCTCCCCAGCCCATGTCATCAACCAGCAGAATGAGGATGTTCGGTTTACGTCCGAACTTCTTCTCTAGCGCAGAGAGTTTTGCGGCAGCTGCTTTCTCCTGTTCAGGACGATCAATGGCAGCCTCCAGATAGGGCCTATCCTGTGCAGGGAGCGTGAATGCATTGTTCTGTGTGAGCTCTGCGTGCACAGTCGTGACAGTCAGGAGCAGGGCTGTTGTTATTAGGGTTCGTAGATTATTCATGTCACCTCCGTGTATATGGACACCAATAAGTGATGCGCCCTTGGCGCGTCGCTTAACTACCTAGCCAAGGCAGATATCGCGGCCTCCTTGAAGAGACTCGCAGATGACATTTGAGGGGGGTATTTAACTGTTTGGCCAAGCATTGTCAGCCTAGATGCTCTGTCCTCCGAGCGCCAATGTCCGGACTAGGATTCTTGGCCGGGGAATGACAGTGCACTGAAATCCTCAATCGCCGATGTTAATTTGCCTTTGCTGTATGCAGCTGCCGGTCGTTCCACATCGTAAAAGCGAACCGCTACTGTGCCATTGTCAATGTACAGATCAAGGCAATCATTTTTTCCGTAAGCCCCCCGTCGCGACTGACCGCTTATGGCCGATTCCTACCGATCATAGCCACAACGCGAACTGGCCATATCCGAAGCAATTTACAGTCATAAAAATTGCAAACGGCAGTCACGTCGAATCCAAGCCGCCGATTAAACGGAGTGCAATTTCGCAGCTCGCCCGGTTAATGCACAGTCGCCGCTTCAGACAGGTAGAATCAGCCACTTAATCCTGAGGCGGATGGGCGTAGTGGAATTTCAGCACGGTTTTATTTTGTCGCGACATTGGCGTGATACGCCAGGCGGCAGCGTGGTGGAGTTCTGGCTGGCAACCGATCAGGGCCCGCGTCAGTTGCGCTTGCCGCTGCAAACCTCGGTTGCGTTTATTCCGGCCGAGCAGCGCCAGCAAGTTGAAGCCCTGCTAGCCAACGAGACGGGCTGCGAGTTACGCACGCTGGGCTTGCGCGACTTTCAGCAACGCCCGGTACTTGGCTTGTATTGCCAGCAGTACCGCCAACTCATGCAGCTCGACAAAATGCTGCGCAAAAGCGGCGTGGATGTTTACGAGGCCGACATCCGCCCGCCCGAGCGTTACCTGATGGAGCGATTCATCACCGCCGGTGTGAGCTTTACAGGCACCGTCGATGCACACGGCATCGTGACCGACGCGCAACTCAAGCCTGCCCCAGACTATCGCCCGACTTTGCGGCTGGTGTCGCTGGACATAGAAACCACCGAGCATGGCGAGCTCTATTCTATTGCCCTCGAAGGCTGCGGCCAGCGCGATGTGTACATGCTCGGCCCGGCGAATGGTGATGCCACCCCGCTCGACTTCAACCTGCAGTATTGCGCCTCAAGGGTCGAGCTGTTGCAGCGACTCAACGAGTGGTTTGCCGCCCACGATCCCGACGCGATCATCGGCTGGAACGTGGTGCAATTTGACCTGCGCATACTTCACCAGCACGCGCGCAGGCTCGCCGTGCCCCTGCTGCTTGGGCGCGGTAACAGCGAAATGCTCTGGCGCGAACATGGCAGCCGTAGCCACTACTTCGCAGAAGCGGCTGGCCGGCTGATTATCGACGGCATTGAAGGCTTGCGTTCAGCCACCTGGAGCTTCCCTTCCTTCAGTTTGGAAAACGTCGCGCAAACCCTGCTGGGCGAAGGCAAGTCGATCAGCACGCCATACCAGCGCATGGATGAAATCAACCGGATGTTCGCCGAAGACAAACCGGCGCTGGCGCACTACAACCTCAAGGACTGCGAACTGGTAACCCGCATCTTCGACAAGACCGAACTGCTGCGCTTTCTGCTTGAGCGCGCCAGTGTCACCGGCCTGCCTGCGGATCGCAGCGGCGGTTCAGTGGCCGCCTTTACGCACCTGTACATGCCGCTGATGCACCGCAAGGGATATGTCGCGCCCAATCAGGGTGAGCGCCCCCCCGAAGCCAGCCCCGGCGGTTTTGTGATGGACTCGCAGCCGGGCTTGTACGACTCAGTGTTGGTGCTCGACTTCAAGAGCCTGTATCCCTCGATCATCCGCACCTTCCTGATCGACCCAATCGGACTTATCGAAGGCCTGCAGCAGCCGGATGACGCACACTCTGTCGCCGGTTTCAGAGGCGCACGCTTCTCGCGCAAAACCCATTGCCTGCCGTCTATAGTGGCGCGGGTTGCCGAAGGCCGCGAGACAGCCAAACGTGAGCACAATGCACCGTTGTCGCAAGCGCTGAAAATCATCATGAATGCGTTCTACGGCGTGTTGGGCTCCAGCGGCTGTCGCTTCTTCGATCCGCGTCTCGCCTCCTCCATCACCCTGCGCGGCCACGAAATCATGCGCCTGACCCGCGAGCTCATCGAAGCACAGGGTTACGCAGTAATTTACGGCGACACCGACTCGACATTTGTCTGGCTCAAGCGCCCTCACAGCGAGGCCGACGCAACCCGTATCGGCCACGAGCTGGTCGCCACAGTCAATCAATGGTGGCAGACCCATTTGCAGCAGCACCACGGCCTTGAAAGTGCGCTGGAATTACAGTTCGAGAGCCACTATTGCCGCTTCCTGATGCCGACAATCCGCGGCGCGGAGGAAGGCAGCAAGAAGCGTTACGCCGGCAAGGTGCGGCGCAGCGACGGCACCTCGGAAATGGTCTACAAAGGCTTGGAAACCGTGCGCAGTGACTGGTCGCCACTGGCTCAACAGTTCCAGCGCGAACTGTATCAACTGATCTTCGACCAGAAGCCGTATCAGGCGTATGTGCGCGACTACGTGCAACGCACGCTGGCGGGAGAGCTGGATGACCTGCTGGTGTATCGCAAGCGCCTGCGCCGACCGCTCAACGATTACCAACGTAATGTACCGCCGCATGTACGCGCCGCCCGCACCGCCGACGAATACAACGCCGAGCTGGGCCGGCCGATGCAATACCAGAACGGCGGCTGGATCAGCTACGTCATCAGCAAAAACGGCCCCGAACCACTCGAGATTCGCCGCGCCGCCATCGACTACGACCACTACCTGACTCGCCAACTGCAACCGGTGGCGGACGCCATTCTGCCGTTTGTTGATGACGACTTCAGTACTTTAGTTGGCGGCCAGTTGGGGTTGTTTTAAAGCACTGTCTTTGGCCACAAACTTTATTTGGGAAATTGCAAGGATTTGACCAAGGGGCGTCGTCGCCTTAGCAGGCTGTTCTCGGCCAGTAGCAGTCGGTACCCATGGTTAAAAACGATCGCAAGGTGCCTGCTAGAGGTAAACAAACCAATCAGAAGCAACGAATTAGTCAAGCAAACAGGACGCACAAAGGTAGCTAGGCGCGGAGAGACGTTGCCTCATCTTCAATGCCCTTGCATGTTAGAGCAGCCAGTGAATGCAATTGAAATTTTGTCTCTAAACTTATTTCTCCCTAATAATTAAAAGGGGCTTTCATAAATGATTATAAAATTCACGAGAATGACTTGAGTAGCCTTATAGAGTTAAAGATAAAAAATCAGTTTGAGGTAATCAAACGAATAGATGCTTATATTGGCACTACCAATACTAAATGCACAATCATCATGTCTTACTGTACAGCAGTCATAGCATTAACGTTAACACTGCTTAGCAAGCTAGAAGTATCACACCCAACTACGAGTACCGTATCTATTGGTTTGTTCGGTTGTCTTGGATTGATTACTGCAGTCATTTGCATGTTGATGGCATGCTTGACAATCTTCCCTGTAACCTTTAGCAGCCCGGACAGAAACATAGGGAAGTCATTAATTTTCTATGGTGATATAGCAGCCGCTAAAAATGGTTCTAATGAATATGCTAAACGGATCACTCAAGTATCAAATGAAGATTATCTCGATGACTTGAGCGAGCAAGTATTCACCCTGGCTAATATTGTATCTAAAAAGTTCTGGATGATTCAGAAGCTATCTATTATTTTGTGCCTACATTTCTTTTTTATTTCCGCACTCCTTGTAACTTCTATTATTAACACCCTACCATAGAGGGATCTACTTTGAATAAAGGTATTTCAAGAGAATCTTTCTCCCGAATGTTAGATTCAGAAATAAGGAAGAATAGTAAAAGTCACTTTAGCGCAATGGATAGAACACTGCACCGAGCATCAATTGAAAGCTTCGATGAGCACATTGAAAAATCTTCAGCTACATCTGATTCATTTGATCAGGAATCAGTCCAACAAGACATTCGCACTTCATTCAGAAGGGATGGGCTCAACCAGAGCAAGATCGGGACTCATCCAGACTTTATGCACCTCGTTGAAACTGACAAACAAGAGCATCACTATATTTGTTCGCTCTTCCTAGATATAAAAAACTCTACAAGACTTACGTTTATATACGAGCTTCATGAGGTTATAGCCATCAAGAATACAATTTTAAAAGCTGCGGCTGAAACCGTACTTGCTATGGATGGACATGTTCATCGATTCATGGGAGACGCACTGCTAGCCTTTTTTGGAGGAAAAGCAAAAGATAAAGACGACAGCATAATTAATGCTATTAATTGCGCATCAGTTCTTGAGTCTTTGATGACGGGCACAATCATTCCTGTGCTTGAACAGAAATATGTGCAGAATCCCAAGGCCGACTATTTGGGTTTTCGCATTGGCTTGGACTATGGATCTGACAATGACGTACTGTGGGCGTCATACGGCTTTAAAGGTGTTTACGAAGTAACACCAACCTCCTTCTTTGTGGATGTTGCGGCTAAGCTTCAAGGCATCGCAGGTAAAAACAAGTCGATGCTCGGTCAAAATATCATGGAAGAAATCGACCTACCTGAAGATTACACAAAAATCAAAACTCTCACCCAAACCAATAAACAAGGTGAAAGAGAAAACTTTCCGCAGCCTAAGCTTCCTAAATCTTATACAGATCAAGAGGGAAAGGTTCATACATATAAGGTAAGAGAGCTGAATCATGCTAAATATAGAGATCTTCTACCCTTTCCGACTGACCTAAAAGAATCGCATTCAAACTCAACATTGGTGTCATGCACTGGAATATCATTTAAGTGCTTCATCGTAGAGAACGATAGATTAGTCGAGTACCCATCGATATCAAAAATGCTTAACAAAGATATCACACTTAAATTCAAGGTCGTATTTGGCAAAACTGTTTACGATAGTCAAAGTTTTCCGCTAGAGTTAAAATTAATAAAACAAAACCATGGTAAAGAAGCTCAAGAGAAAGGGGAACAAGGGGTTTTTCCTATGACAAAAGCCTCAATTATCAAAAATAATTTCTATTCGACAGAATTCTTCAGGGCCCACACTCAGACCCATACTGACTCGACAGCTTATCGCGGACTTCACACAATGGAAGCTAAAGTAACTGATGCGACGGGTAGTGTTATATTTAAAGATATTATCGGGATATATATCAGATAACTCATCAATATCACCTTTGCAATTATTTAGGCGAAAATAACGAGAATTATTATCCGTAAATTCTGGTGCGCTTAACAATCAGGAGGTGGTCTGAATATTGCTGCTACTTGCCGACCGCTCTTGACCGCATGCGGCCTCCCTGTTTCGCACCCTGACAACTCTCCTCCTACGACCACACTCCAATCCCAATACATACGCATAGCCAATTACGCTGCCACCGCACCTATTCGCCCCTCCACCCGAGCAAACTCACCCTGCCACCAAACGACTAACGTGCAATCTGCACGATCGAAACCGTCTAAGTTTGCGATTCGCATGATGGCACTACGCCTCACAAATCTATAACCCATTGAAAAACATAAGAATATAAAAACCAAAAAAGCTGGCACAGGCCTTGCGATAGTTAAGACGTATCTGGAGCCAACACAGGCTGCATATCGAATCACTCGCAAGGAGACGCTACGATGAAAAAGCCAATGAATAAGACCCTTATCAGCGCCGCAGCTGCCACAGCATTGAGCCTTAGCATGGCGAGTTCGGTCTGGGCAGGTTCCGAGCCTGGCGCAGAGCCAATGATTCCGGCTGAAGGCACTACCATGAACGAGATGAATCAGGGCGCAGCCGCGCAATCTGATGAGTGGATCACTGAAAAGGTCCAGCAGAATCTCGGCACTGAAGTGACCCTGAAAACGGCCAACATCAATGTCGACACCATGAAAGGTGTAGTGACCTTGACCGGTACCGTTGCCACTGATGAAGCCCGTGACAAGGCTGTCGAGCTTGCAGAAGCCGTAGATGGCGTTAACGAAGTCAAAGCAGAAGCACTGACTTCGCCGAAGTAAGCCAGCAGTAACTGATTTTTTAGATCAGTAAGCAAAGCCCCGACGTTGATAGCGTCGGGGCTTTGTTGTTTGCGCAAGCATTTGCTCAGTAGCATGCAGCCGTGGCTGCGGATGCTCAGTCATCCGTGCTGCAGAACTGCCCGGCTAACTCAATGCGCTTAAACGATGCGCGAGTTTCGGTTGGGGTGATTGCGACTAACCGATCCAGCCGCAATTCAAAAGCGCCCTCGTTATTTTGCAGTTTAAGAAACTCTTCCTTGCTTGGGGCGGTACGTGTGTCGACCGCCCTCGCCTGCAAGGTGCTGCCGTCATCGAGCTCAAGCAACAGCTCATAGCCATGCAAACAGGCGATTTCCAGATAATCATAGAGATCACAATTCAGCGGTTTGTAGGTGCTCATGGCAAACTCCGCTTCGATACTTTGCAGGCCCGCAAGTTGCTCAAACTGGCGCGAGCGCCGGTTACCACTTACCGGTGTTGGCCATCGATTTCCAAGGTTCTGCAAGCGCCAGTGGCTCACCTGCCTGAAGCAATTCGATGGAGATATTATCCGGCGAGCGGACAAAGGCCATGTGGCCGTCACGCGGTGGCCGGTTGATGGTCACGCCGTGATCCATCAAGCGCTGGCAAGTGGCATAAATATCATCGACGCGATACGCCAGATGGCCAAAGTTACGGCCTTCGCCGTACGGCTCAGGGTCCCAGTTGTAGGTCAATTCAACCTGCGCTTCGTGATCACCGGGCGCGGCCAGAAATACCAGCGTGAAGCGGCCTTGCTCGCTTTCGTGGGTTTTCAGCAATTCGAGCCCAAGCGCATCGCGATAGAAGCGCAGTGACTGCTCGATATCGGTCACGCGGACCATTGTATGTAGGTATTTCACAAGTTTCTCCAGTCAGGGGCTGTCTGAGAATAGCCAGACAGGTTTAAACCTTGGCGCTGATTGAGCGATAAGGCTGGGCATTCACCGAGCTCGATAAACGCACCTCAACCGGCGCTGCAATCCACTCGCCGACCTGAGCGCGATAGCCTTTGTAGTGCTCGCTTTCGCGGTGCGCTTCAACCGCAGCCATATCGTCGTAAATTTCGAAAATATCAAACACGTTGGCATCGTCAGCACGCACGAACAGGTCGTAGCGCTGGTTGCCCGCCTCGGCGCGCGAATGGCTGACCATCAATTGCAGCGCCTTTTCCATGGTTTCGCGGTGTTCTGGTTTAACAGTAACGGTGGCAAAAATAGCAACGGTCATGAAAATCCTCCTGAATTCAATACGCCAAAAGCGCCAGGCACGGGCCTGACGCTTTCACTACAGACAAGGCTTAAAGCAGTTTCATCAGCGCTTCGGCAGTTGCATCCGATGAGCCGGGGTTCTGCCCGGTAATCAACAAGCCATCAACTTCGACATGGCTCTGCCAGTCATCGCTGCGGCTGTACAAACCGCCATTGCCTTTAAGCATATCTTCTACCAGAAATGGCACCACATCGGTCAACTGCACGGCCTCCTCTTCACTGTTGCTGAAGCCGGTGACCTTCTTGCCCTTAACCAGCGGCTGCCCATCGGCAGCTTTGGTGTGGCGCAGCACGGCCGGCGCATGGCACACCGCCGCAACGGGTTTGCCCAGCGCCTGGAAACGCTCGATCAGGGCAATCGACTTCGCGTCTTCGGCCAGATCCCACAGCGGGCCATGGCCGCCCGGGTAGAAGACCGCATCGAAGTCTTCGGCTTTCGCTTGCTCAAGCTTGACGGTGTTGGCCAAGTCTTTTTGCGCCGCCGGGTCCTTGTCAAAACGCCGCGTGGCATCAGTCTGTGCGTCATCCGCCGCGCTGTTCGGGTCAATCGGCGGCTGGCCGCCCTTGGGCGATGCCAGCGTCAGCTCAACGCCGGCGTCTTTGAATACATAGTAAGGGGATGCAAATTCTTCGAGCCAGAAGCCGGTTTTATGGCCAGTGTCGCCAAGTTGATCGTGGGACGTAAGCACCATCAGAATCTTCATGTTGATTGCCTCCAGCGGCTAAAGCCAGGTTCGGTTTAAGTTGTGAGGATGATAGCCACACACCTATCATTCGAAAATTCAAAAGAAGTAATTACTGGTATCCAAATTTTGAATATCGTAAATAAAGACCTCAATCTGCTGCTGGTGTTCCATGTGCTCTATCAGGAGCGCAGCGTGTCGCGAGCCGCCGTGCGCATGGCTATCAGCCAACCGGCGCTGAGCCATAAGCTTAATAAGTTGCGCCATGAATTGGCCGATCCCTTGTTTGTGCGCGCACCGCGTGGCCTTACGCCAACGCCCCGTGCACACGAGTTGGCGCCAGAGGTGCAACGGCTGGTAGCCGCGCTGGAGTCATTTTACGATCAGAGTGAAGGCCGCGACTTCCTCACCCGCACAGAGCACATCCACCTCTACACCACCGACTACATGGAGCAAACCCTGCTGCCGGGCCTGTTGCCGCGCCTGCGCAGTCAGGCGCCGAATCTGGTGCTGATCACTCACAATACCCGTGGATTATTACCCCGCGAAGAACTCGAGAAAGGCACCTGTGATCTGGCCATTGCCGGTTTTTTTGCCGATCTGCCGGATACATTTCGCCAACAGCGACTGCTCAGTGAAGACTTCGTCGTGCTGGCCTCAAAGAGCAATCAACAGCTGGCAGGCGACCTTGATATGCAAACGTATCTGGCCTGCGAACACCTGCTGACCACGCTCACCGGCGACCTCAACGGCATTGTCGATCGCGCACTTGAGGCCAACGGCTTGAGCCGCAAAGTGGCTGCGGGTTTATCCAGTTTTCTGGCACCGACCCGGCTGATTCGCGGCACGGATTTACTGCTCACCTGCTTGCGCTCAATCGGTGAGGAAGCCATCGCCCGCGACCCGGATTTACGCCTGTATCCGCTGCCGCTGCCATTGCAGCTGCCCACTGTCGAGGTGATGCAAATCTGGCATGAGCGCACCGATGCCGATCACCTGCGCCGCTGGTTGCGTCAGCAGATCCAAGCGCTGGCGAGCGAATTGCACGCTGGCCGCTAGTCTGCCCACGCACGGCTCAAGGCCTGTAGCGCGCGCTCAATATCTGGCTCAGCGACTGCCGCAAACCCCAACACCAGCCCGGCCCGCTGCGCCTCGGGCGGGGTGCTTTCAGGCAGCCAGTAACTGCTCAGGCCATTGACCTCTACACCGACGTTGGCCGCGCGTTCAATCAGTTCACGCTCACGCTCGACGCTGCTCACGCGCACGCACAGATGCAGCCCTGCATCGACGGCGGGCATGGCAGCGCAGCCGCGAATATTCTTCGGCCAGTGTGCCAGTAGCGTGTCGCGCCGACTGCGCGCGGCCGTACGCATGCGCCGGATATGCCGCTGAAAATGGCCGCTGCTGATGAACTCGGCCATCACCGCCTGCGTGCCGATTTCGGAGTGGCGAATGTCCAGTGCCCGACGGCGGGAAAATGCCTGCGCCAATGCAGGCGGCAACAGCAGATAGCCGAGTCGTAACGCCGGAAAGGTGATCTTGCAGAAGGTGCCGACGTACAACACTCGCCCCTGCCGGTCGAGTGCGGCCAATGGCGCAAGTGGCGTGCCGTTGTAGCGGTACTCGCCATCGTAATCGTCTTCGATAATCCAACCATCGTTACGCTCGGCCCACTCCAGCAACTCAAGACGGCGTTGCAGGGACAACGTCACACCAGTTGGGTATTGATGCGATGGCGTGAGATAGACCAACCGGCAATTCTCGACGCCCGCTAATTGCGCGGTATTCAAGCCGTCCGCATCAACTTCGATGCCTTGCAGTTGAGCGCCCGCAACGGCCAGCGCATGCCCTGCAGCGCGATAACCCGGATTTTCGACCGCGACCTTATCGCCGTGCTGCACCAGCAGTTGAGCACACAAGCTGATGGCTTGCTGGGCGCCACAGGTGATGACGATTTGCGCCGGATCACACGGCAAGCCACGGCTGTTGCGCAAGTAGGCGGCGATCAGCTCTCGCAACTTGCGATCACCCGCTGGGTCGCCATACCCAAGCCGGGCAAAATCCGGCTTGCGCCAGAACTTGGCCGAAAGCCGCGCCCAAGTCTCGAAGGGAAACAAGTCAAACGCTGGAACGCCTACCCGAAATGCGCGCGGGGCCCCGGCTGGCGGCAATGGTAAATAGTGATTCTCTAGTTGCTGCACGGCTGCGCTTGGCGCTGGGCTATCGGCAGTGTTGGGGGTTACCGGCGAAATCGCCGCCAGGTCGGCAACGTAGGTTCCATCGCCCACTCGCCCCTGTATGTAGCCTTCGGCGTAGAGCTGATCGAGTGCACGGGTCACGGTGTTGCGTGAAATTCCCAGCACACCGGCCAAATCCCGACTGGCCGGCAAGCGTGCGCCGCTAGGCAGGCGTGCATCGAGAATCCGTTCACGCAGCGCCTCATACAACTGACGCGCCAATGCGCGGCCCGGCTTTAAATGGATGCCCGACAAATCGACCGGCAGGAGTGGCGCAACCGTCATAAATTGGCCCTACGAAATTGGCAGATAATGGATCTTACAACAGACCATTAACTTGCATAGCATGAATCCACCAATACGGAGCCAGTGCCATGTATATACCCAGCGCCTTTCGTGTGGACGATATCCACGCGTTGCACAACGCCATCGACAACAGCCGGCTCGCCACCGTGATCAGCCAGGGGGCTGAAGAACTTCAGGCCAGCCAACTGCCACTGCTGTTGGTCCCTGATGAAGGCCCGCACGGCACGCTTTATGGCCATTTCGCCCGTGCCAATGGCCACTGGCGCGAACTCGCTGAAAACCCTTCGGCATTGGTGCTGTTCACTCCGGCCGATGCTTACGTCAGCCCCAGCTGGTATCCGGCAAAAGCGGCGCATGGCAAGGTCGTCCCAACCTGGAACTACATCAGCGTTGAGGTGCGCGGCAAAGTTGAAGTGTTTGAAGACAAGGAGCGCCTGCTGCAACTGGTCAGCCGCCTGAGCCAGCGCCATGAAGCCGGCCGCCCGCAACCGTGGGCCGTAAGCGATGCGCCGTCCGATTACATCGACAGCATGCTGCGCGCCATTGTCGGCTTCGCCCTGCCCATCGAGCGCATCGAAGGCAAATTCAAGCTGAGCCAGAACCGCGATATGCCCGACCGCATTGGGGTCAGCACCGGCCTGAATCAAAGCGCTGATCCGCGTGATGTCGAATTGGCTGGGCATCTCGGGCAAACCTTTTCAACCAAACCATAAGCGAGCCGTTCATGACCGTCGAAATCCGCCTCGTCAGCCCAGCCGATCACGCCAACTGGCTGGTGCTTTGGCAGGGCTATCAGCAGTTCTATAAAACCGAGATCAGCGCTGAAACCAGCGCAATCACCTGGCAGCGTTTTCTCGACGCCAACGAGCCGATGCACGCGGCGCTGGCCTGGCAGGACGGCAAGGCGGTGGGCATGGTGCACTGGATTTATCACCGCTCGTGCTGGACCACGGGCGATTATTGCTACCTGCAGGATCTTTTTGTGGACGCGGCGCAGCGCGGCAGTGGCGTGGGTCGCCAACTGATCGAGCGTGTGTATGCCGAGGCCAAAGCGGCTGGCGCATCGCGGGTTCACTGGCTCACACACGAGACCAATACCGACGCCATGCAGCTTTATGAGCGCATTGCCGATCGCTCCGGTTTCGTTCAATACCGCAAACTTTTCTAAACAGGAACAGCGCTATGTACAACCCGGAAAAAATCGACTGGCAACCTGCCCAAGCGCCGTCTCGCCAACCGCTGCAGGGCCACTACGTGCGCCTTGAACCCCTTGATACCACGCGCCATGGCGATGATCTTTGGCAAGCCCTGCAAGGCCCGGAGGCCGACCCCGTGCTGTGGGATTATTTGCCTTACGGCCCGTTCCCGGAGCGTGAGGCATTCAATACGTGGCTGGCAGGCCATGAAGCCAGCCGTGATCCGCTGTTCTTTTGCGTGATTGATCTGGCATCAAACAAAGCCGTCGGGCTGCTCAGCCTGATGAGCATCGTGCCGAAAGACGGGCGTATCGAAATTGGCCATGTTGCGTTTGGCGCACCGATGCAACGCACAATCGGCGCAACGGAGACTTTCTGGTTGCTGGCGAGCCTGGCCATGGATACGTTGGGCTACCGGCGCCTGGAGTGGAAGTGCAACGCCAATAACGCCCGCTCGATGCGCGCAGCCGAGCGCCTGGGCTTTCGCTATGAAGGCACGTTCCGCCAGCACATGGTGGTCAAGGGTGCGAATCGGGACACGGCGTGGTTTTCGATCATCGACAGTGAATGGCCAGACTGCCGTAGCGCGTTCAGCCAATGGCTGAGCCCGGCCAATTTCGCCGCCGATGGCGCTCAGCTAAAGCGCCTGGATGAACTGCGCAACGCGCCCTCAAACTAGGCGCGAAGTCACTTCCGGGCGGCCTCGTTTCAGGCGTTGGCCGCCGTTTCAGCGACGCGCTTGCAGGCCCGGACCAGCGCCTGACTGAGATCGACCGCCGAGAACTTGGTCAGCACATCGTTGGCCCCGACGCTGTGCGCGCGGGCTGTGTTCATGGTGCTGTCGAGCGAGGTATGCAGCAACACGTAAGTATGAGCAATACTCGGCCGCTGGCGAATTTCACTGACCAGACTGTAGCCATCCATCTCCGGCATCTCGATATCCGAAACCAGCACCTCAATCGGCGTGCCCGCGGCCTCTTCATCAAGCAACAGTTGCAACGCGGCAGCGGCGCTGCGGACCGCCTGACACTCAAGACCCAGCTTGCGCAGGGTGATCAGGGTTTGCTGCAGAGCCACGTGCGAGTCATCGACCACCAGCACGCGACATCCCTCGATCAGGTTGCGTTCGCTGCGGGTCAGCTGCTGTTCATCAAGCTCTTCCGGCAAGACCGGCGCGATTTCATGCAGGACTTTCTCGATATCAAGCACCTGCACAATGGTGCCGTCGATCTGTGTCACACCCGTAATGAAGGCGCGTGCGCCAGTGCCTTTGGGAGGCGGCCGCACATCGCTGGTCGCGCACTGAACAATCCGCTCGACACTCTTAACGTGTAACGCCTGACGCGAGCGGCTGAGCGCGGTAACAATCAAACACCCTTCCTGGCTGTCATTACCGCCCTGCTCGCCGACCGCGCGGGCCAGATCAATCACGTTCAGCGGTGCGCCGCGCAAGGTCGCGACGCCGCGCACATGCGGGTGGCGGTTAGGCAATTTGGTCAGGGTTGGACACGGAATAATCTCATTAACCTTGAGCAGGTTGATTCCCAGCAAACGACCACTGTGCAGCCGAAACAACAACAGCGACAATCCATCGGTCAATGCTGCACTCATTCCCTACTCTCCTTAACTCGAATTCTGCGTTTGCAGGCTGAGCCTTGCCAGCCTTTGCAGCGACAACGCTTCAGCCCAGAAAGGCAACGATCTGTTCGGCCTCGAAAGGCCAGTTCAACTCCGCGCCGGTATCAACCCGGCGCAGCACCGGAATACTCAACGCGTATTGCTCAACCCACTCTTCGTGCTCGGCAATATCGATCAACTCAACCAACAAGCCATGCTCCACAAATGGGATCAGCATGGCCTCGGCGACTTCACACAAATGGCACCCAAGGGTGCCGAACAACTGACATTCAGGGAGCATCAGCCTCCCCTCCACTGACAAATCAACAGGCTTGCAGTTTAGCACTGCAGACCCCGCCGGCACTGCACCAACCGGGCTGATAATAGTGAATACAACGCGCCTTAATAATCAGCAGCGGTGATGCGAATCAAACAAGTCTTATTTAGATACTCACATCATCTTGCGGCGCATTAACGGTTGATTAATGCCAGATTTCGCTAACCCTACAGCGCCGTGCAACAGGACTGATTAACTCACTGTTGCCGTCTGATCAGACTCATCTGAATAGCGCTACTTACATATATGTAGCGGCCCGAACCAATAAAACTTTAATCGCTGATAATTGCAGTAACTTGTGCGCTAACTGTCACAGCCCCACGCTAGAGCCGGCGGTGCCTGCAGGCAACGACCTACCAGTCATCAGATGACTGCTTGATTAGCGCATGCTCACTACTAAAGTCTAAATGCCAGTGATTTCAACCCGTGTTTTATTTCAGTGCGTGATAGATGGGCCATAAATAACAAGACCTGCACACACCATCGTGGAGAAAATAATAATGCGTACAACTTCTCTCGCCCGCGCTGTGGCTCTCGCCACATTAGGGGCCAGCATGACGTTACCCACTCTTGCCCATGCCGAATTTATCAAGGACAGCAAGGCCAGCGTAGAGCTGCGTAACTTCTATCTGAACCGCGACCTGCGTGATACCACGCCGGCACAGCAGAGCAAACGTGAAGAATGGGCACAGGGCTTCCTGTTCAAAGCTGAATCGGGCTATACCGAAGGCACCGTCGGCTTCGGCCTTGATGCGTACGCAGGGCTGGGCCTGAAACTCGACTCCTCGCCAGATCGTGCAGGCACCAACCTGCTGCCGGGCAGTTTTGGTAACAAGGCACCGGATGATTACTCCGATGGCTTTGTCACCGGCAAAGTTAAAATTTCCAAGACAGTCGGCAAAATCGGCGGCCTGACGCCCAAGCTGCCAATCCTCTCTGCCAACGACTCACGCCTGCTGCCGCAGACCTTCCTCGGTGGTCACATCAACTCGATGGAAATCGAAAACCTGACCTTTGATGGCGGTATCATCAAAGAGCTGAATCAGCGCGATTCGACCGACTTCGAAGACCTCAGCATGACTGGCGGTGGCAAGCGCAATATCTCTTTCGGCAGTGGCGGCAATCAGGGTGATGACCTGAACTTCGCCGGGTTGTCGTACAAATGGAACAACCTGACCACCACCTATAACTACGGCCAACTGGAAGAGCTGTACACGCAGCACATCTTCAACGTTGTGCACGTACTGCCGATTGCCGACAAACAGAGCCTGAAAACCGATCTGCGCTATGCGCGTTCCAATGACGACGGCTCAACCAACGTCGACAACGATGCCTACGGCGCAATGTTCACCTACGCGCTGGGCTCTGCCAGCATGGGCCTGGGTTACCAGAAAATGACCGGCGATACCGGTTACGCCTATGTCAGCGGCAGTGACCCGTTCCTGGTCAACTATGTACAGATCGGCGACTTTGCCAACAAGGACGAAAACTCATGGCAGGCGCGGTTTGACTACAACTTTGCCGGCGTGGGGATTCCCGGCCTGACCTTTATGACGCGCTACCTGACCGGCGACAATATCGACCTGATCACCACCCCAGGCGAAGGCAAGGAGTGGGAGCGCAACACGGATATCGCTTACGTGATTCAGGAAGGCCCGGCGAAAAACCTCGGGTTTAAATGGCGTAACGCGACCGTGCGTAATAACTTTGCCAATGATCTGGACGAAAACCGTCTGATCATCAGCTACACCCTGCCGCTGTATTGATCGCAGGGCGTTAGTTAAACGTATGGCCAAAATCCACGGGGAAATTAGCGTGGGTTTTGGCCACTACCTGCAAGGCCAGACACCGCAATCGGTCTGATCCGGCAAGAGACTCCCACCGGATCAAAGACGCGCTAGATATTCATCACGTTAAGAACACGCGATGCCGCGCTGTCATCAATCTTCAAGCTGGCGAAATCAAACAGGTTGCGGTCCGCCAACTGTGAAGGCACCACATTGCCCAGCGCACGGAACATGATTTCGGTGCGACCAGGCGATTTGCGTTCCCACTCCTGAAGCATTTCCTTGACCACCTGACGTTGCAGGTTTTCCTGCGAGCCGCACAGGTTACACGGGATGATCGGGAATTCCTTGAGCGTCGAGTACGCTTCAATATCCGCCTCGTTACAGTACGCCAGCGGGCGAATCACCACGTTCCGGCCGTCATCGGCGAGCAGCTTCGGCGGCATGGCTTTGAGCGTGCCGCCGTAGAACATGTTCAGGAAGAACGTCTCGAGGATGTCATCACGGTGGTGCCCAAGCGCCATTTTGGTTGCACCAATTTCATCGGCAAAGGTGTACAGCGTGCCGCGACGCAAGCGTGAGCACAGCGAGCACGTGGTCTTGCCCTCCGGGATTTTCTCCTTGACCACCGAGTAGGTGTCTTTCTCGACGATGTGATACGGCACACCGATCGACTCAAGGTAGGCAGGAAGCACATGCTCAGGGAAACCCGGCTGCTTTTGGTCCATGTTGACCGCAACAATCTCGAACTTGATCGGCGCCACTTTCTGCAAATGCAAAAGCACATCCAGCATGGTGTAGCTGTCCTTGCCGCCCGAGAGGCACACCATGACCTTGTCGCCGTCTTCGATCATGTTGAAGTCGGAGATCGCTTCGCCAGCCTGACGACGCAGACGCTTTTGCAGTTTGTTCTGATTGACCGAGAGGGTGCCCATGTACGCAGGAGTCCGGAGTTAGGTGCTAAAGGCGGGCATTTTACGCAGAAACCGCGACAGACCCCAGCCCATTAATCAGGATCCAGCACTTATTGCCCTCCCCGGCACGGCGAGTGGCTCTGGTCGGCAGCATTTTGGGTGAAAGTATTTCGCCTGAAAATGTGCCGCAGCTGGCATTTTTCACGCGGTTTCACTGGCCAATAAGCTGTAAATGCTAGGCTCAAGGCATGACTGAAGATTTAGATCCACGCCTTGAGCTATCGGAGCAGGTGCACGCACTGCTGCTCGAAACGCCCGCTGGGCTCAGTGAATATGCCCTGATCCAGTTGCTCAAAGAGCGCCACTCAAGCCACATCCCCAACCTACCGCTCACCGATAAGCTGGTGCTTTTTCGCACCCACTTTCTGGTTTTCAATGCGCTCTACATCCTGCGCGACCAACTCTGGGCCGAGCAAAGCGGCGCGCTGCTGATCAGCCCGCTGCACATCGAACTACAAGCGTACAGCAGCGGTGCACGTGCGCTCAGCGAGCATGACCCTTTGCGTGAGTACTATCTGGATCTGAACAACTTGCGCGACACCGACGAGGCTGAGGTCGAAAAGCTGCTAACCAGTTTCTGGACTCGTATCCGCGGCGGCGATGAGAAGATTGCCGCACTGGAACTATTCGAGCTGCATGAAGCCAAACACGCCCTCGACCTGAGCACCATCAAACATCGCTATCGTCAGTTGGTCAGTCAGCATCACCCGGATCGCGGCGGCAATACAGAGCGGTTGCAGACCATTAACAAGGCGATGGAAATACTACAGCGCTATTACAGCTAGCGTTCAAATACCAATTTGCTCTAATCAGCTGGCCTCTTGTTTGTTAATCCGGTGCCATACTGCGTCATACGGTCGCAGTTGATTTGGCCCGTACTCGGTTTTGCTGCCTACGCAACCCGAGCGCTCCGCCGGGGGGCGACCGCATAAAAAGAGGAGGTGCCTGGTATGATCCACCACGTTTGGGGGCTCTTCACCCATCCCGACCAAGAATGGCAAGAAATTCGTGGCGAGGAGGAAAGCATTAGCCACATGTATCTCACCCACGTCCTGATTCTCGCGGCGATCCCCGCGATTTCAGCCTATATCGGTACCACCCAGGTTGGCTGGTCGATAGGCGGACGAACACCGGTGATGCTGACCGAAGGCAGTGCAGTTTCAATGGCCATCATGAGCTACCTGGCAATGCTTGCAGGGGTTGCCGTGATGGGGGCATTCATTCACTGGATGGCGCGTACATACGACTCCAGCCCGAGCTTCGCCCAATGCGTAGTATTTGCTGCATACACTGCAACCCCGCTGTTCATAGGAGGTTTGGCGGCGCTTTATCCGCACTTGTGGCTGGGGATGCTGGTGGGTACCTGCGCCATTTGCTACACGGTTTACCTGCTATATGTGGGCATACCGACCTTTATGGGCATCCCGTCAGATGAAGGCTTCATGTTCTCAAGCTCGGTACTTGCAGTCGGCCTGGTCGTGCTGGTGGCGATGATGGCCAGCGCCGTGATTCTCTGGGGGCTGGGCGTAGGTCCGGTGTACACCAACTAGTTATAAAACCTTTTCAACGAAACCACCTGCGGGTGGTTTCGTCGTTTTAGGCTGCCAGCAACCGCAAGCTTGGGCATAATTGACAGGCACTCACTCACTGCTGGATACCATGCCCGAACAGATTCTCGCCCGCGTCGAAGCCTGCTACCAGCAAGCAGAAGCCTTCTTCAAAAAACCATTTTTGCGCCCCGAGGTCAGCTTCAAACTGCGCGGGCAAAAGGCCGGCGTTGCTCACCTCACAGAGAACAAATTGCGCTTCAACCCCGAGTTGTACCGCAATAACCGTGAAGACTTCCTCAAGCAGACCGTCGCCCATGAAGTGGCGCACCTGATTGCCCATCAACTCTTTGGCTTGAGCATTCAGGCACACGGTGAGGAATGGCAATTGATCATGCGCGGGGTCTACGAGTTACCGCCCAATCGCTGCCACACCTACGAGGTAAAACGGCGTAAGGTCAACCGCTTCATCTACCGCTGCGCGTGCCCGGCGCCTAAAGACGAGTTCCCTTTCTCGGCGCAGCGTCATGGTTTGGTCAGCAAAGGCCGGCGTTATTTCTGCCGGCGCTGCAAGGCAACACTGAACTACAGCGGCGAACAACGCATCGAATAATCGTCATCCTGCTCACTTAGGCTGACGGTAAGCAACCTGCAACCCACTGGTGTGCAGGCACGCCTCTCTTCAGACAAGGATCTGCCGATGATTGAATCCATCCTGCTAACGGCTGCGCGCCTGACCACGTTTGCCCAGAGCACGCTACTCACCAGCGCCAGCGGCTTTTACTTTGAGCGCGATGAACGCCTGTTTCTGGTGACCAGTCGCCACGTCGTCAGCGAGACCGGGCACAATCCGGATCGGCTCGAAATAGAGATTCATACCAATGCCGAGAACATGGCCGAGTCCACCGGCTTCTCGATCCCGTTGTATCAGAACGGCAAAAGTATCTGGCGTCAGGCTCAGGATGGCACCGGCGATGTTGATGTCGCAGTCATTGAACTTGATCGCAGCGCCCTGCCCGCCAGCATGGTTTATCGCGCGTTCAAACCCGAGCATCTGGAATACTCCGAAGAGCAAGCCGAGGTAGGCAACTCTTTATTGGTGGTCGGCTTTCCGCTGGGCTTTCACGACACCTTGCACCACTTGCCAGTCGTACGTCAGGCAACTATTGCCTCATCTTTCGGCCTGCGCTTTCAGGGCCAGGGTTACTTCCTCAGTGACGCCCGCACGCACCGCGGTATCAGCGGTGCCCCGGTGGTGATGCGCACGCCAGAATCTGCTGCACTCGGCGGCCTGCCGTACATTCTGCTCGGCATTCACTCGGCGCGGCTGGATGTCGGCACCCGCGACCTGCACGCCGATGAGGCGCTGGGGCTTAATTGCAGCTGGTATGCCGATATCCTTATGACGTTAACCGAGAATTAGTCCGCTCAGGCGACTGCCCCAGAGGC
Source organism: Pseudomonas marincola (assembly GCF_900682675.2). Taxonomy (NCBI): domain Bacteria; kingdom Pseudomonadati; phylum Pseudomonadota; class Gammaproteobacteria; order Pseudomonadales; family Pseudomonadaceae; genus Pseudomonas; species Pseudomonas marincola. The sequence goes on from NZ_LR215729.2 coordinate 2,949,531, forward strand.
TTTCAGCTCACTGATTTGCGCCTCGCTGTAACCCAGCGCCTGCAACACCGCCACCGTATGTGCGCCAACGGCTGCGCCAATATGGCGCGGCTGCGGCAAGCCGGCAGAGAACTTTATCGGGCAGGCGATCTGGGTCTGGCTGTGTTCCGCGTCCACTGGCACCTGCACGGTCACTCCGCGCGCCTTGAGCTGCGGATGCTCGAGCGCTTCGCTGATTTTGAGCATGGGTTCGACGCAGGCATCGAGTGCCGCAAAGACCTCGCACCAATCGGCAAAGTCACGCTTCTCGAATTCAATCTCAATCGCCCGTTTAAGGCTGGCCTGATCTTCGGGTTTCGGCGACAAGCCCATGCGCGCCAATTCAGGCTTGCCGATGGCCTCACAGAACTGTTGCATGAACTGCGGCTCCAGACTGCCGACAGAGAACCAGCGACCATCGCGGCTGCGGTAATAATCGTAGAAACTGCCGCCATTGAGCACCTGATTCTGCATGTCCGGCTCGACTCCGGCCGCGAGAAAACCGGCCCCCGACATACCGTGCAGGCTGAATGAGCAGTCGGTCATGCTGATATCAACATGCTGCCCTTCACCACTGACCTGACGCTGGATGACGGCCGCCAGCAGTCCCATCACACCATGCAGCGAACCGCCGGCGATGTCGGCCAACTGCACACCCAGCGGCAGCGGCCCGCTCTCTTGACGTCCGGTGTAACTGGCCACACCAGACAACGCCAGGTAATTGATATCGTGACCGGCGCGCGCCTTGAAAGGGCCGGTTTGACCGTAACCGGTGATCGATACGTAAATCAGCTTGGGGTTGATGGCTTTGAGCGCCTCATAGCCAAGCCCCAGTTTCGCCATCACACCGGGGCGAAACTGCTCCAGCACAATGTCGTACTCGCTCACCAACTGCTTGACCAGCTCAACCGCCTGCGGCTTTTTCAGGTCCAGAGCAATGCTGCGCTTATTGCGATTCAGGTAGGCGTGGCTGGCCGAAACGCCGTCTACGTGCGGCGGCAGAACGCGAACTAAATCAGCCCGTGTCGGCGACTCGACACGCAGCACCTCAGCGCCCATGTCGGCCAGTAGCAGCGAGGCAAATGGCCCTGGCAGCAGGGTCGAGAAATCCAGAATTTTCAGTGAAGCCAACGGCCCGTTCATGGCGTTTCCTTGGTTCTGCCAATACGTTTACGTACAGGCTGGATAAAGACATCGCGTGCAATCCGATAAGGGCAAGGTTGCGTCAGTGTGCAATCGCGCAGCAGCAAATCAACCGCCGATGTAACGACTGACGTTTTCCCGTGCGGCAAGCCTGCGTTGAAGCATGCAAACCTTTCAATAGCATCTGTGCGCTCTGCACAGCAGATTAGGCGGCGCAGCGCACTCACTCAATGACTCATCTGCTCAGGCTCGATTGACGCATTCGTTCAGGCGATAATGGCCGCCGCGCAATCCAGGCATTGGCGCAGGCGCTGGCTTAATCACCCCGCAATGGTTGAAAATACCCGCCATCGCCCGAACCCACCGAGTTGCAAGACCGCAGCTCGCTGCAAAATTTTACCGACAACGGAGGATCCATATGCGCTCTGAACGAGCCCCGACCTACAGCCCACTTCCCGCAAAGCTGGTTGGCGCATTGATGCTGATAGTGGGAATTGTCCTGCCGAGCGCAGGGATTTATCTGGGCTTGCTCGAACAATCGTGGTTCTTTCTGGCACACGCGTTATTTTTTGTAATCACCAGCGTGCTGCTGTTCAAAACCCATCCGGGCGCTATCGCGGTCTATGCCCTGGGCATGATTATCTGCACCGCTTGGGCCGTTGCCGAAGTGCACCTCGATCAAATGCGCCTGCTGCCGCGCCTGACCATGTGGTTCGTGTTTGGCCTGATATTGCTGCTGCCCTGGGTCCGTCGCCCGCTGCACCCGAAAGTGGCGCCGGTAGCGGTTTTGCTGCTGACGCTGGCCGTGGTGACGACCGCAACGGTCGCGGTGCTGAGCCAGCTGTACATGATGAATATTCTGCCCTGAGCTGAACCGTTCGTGGCTTATCGTGACTGCGGCTGCCTGCCCGTCACGATAGGCCAGCAATGGCTGCATCCCCCGCAAAATCCCGCTGCACACGCACGCATCCGCCGCAGTTGCCGGCAAATATGCCAACACCCTTGTTGCAAGCACATCCGCATGGCTAAGATCGCAGGGTTTTAACCCGGGATAGGCGAATGCGCGAGCGCTCCATTGCCAGTCATTTCGTGCGAGCCGCCTTGCGTGGCGCCGAGATGCACGGCCACGATTGCCACCTCTTGCTGCGTCAGTTGAATATTCAGCCGGCACTGCTTGAAGAGCCGCGTGCGCGATTGGCGCCCGAGCAATTCACCCAATTGATTCGCCTGTTGTGGGAAACCCTCGACGACGAATACCTGGGCTTTGGCGTGCAACGCAGCCGACGCGGCACATTTGCGATGATGTGCCACGCAATCATCAACTGCCGCTCACTGGAAAAAGCCCTCAGCCGGGGGGCATTGTTTTATGGCCTGTTTGCCGACGCTCCCGCAATCACGCTGAATATTGTGGGTGACAGCGCCGAGTTGAGTGTGGATGGCAGCCAACTGAATGACCCGGATCACTTTCTGCTCGAAAGCCTGCTGGTGATCTGGCATCGGCTGGGCAGTTGGCTGATCGGCCAGCGCATCACGCTCGAACATGTCAGCTTTGCCTACAGCGAACCCGCACATGCCAGCGAGTACGAGCTGTTATTCCCCTGCCCACGGCAGTTTTCAGCCGCGCACACCACGCTGCGTTTTCACCGGCGTTACCTGAACATGCCGCTGTTACAGGATGAACGCACCCTCAAACATTTTCTGCTGCGCTCACCGGCAGACTTGCTGGCCCGCCCGCACGGCGGGCACACGTTGGGCAGCCAGATTCGGCGCTTGCTCGGCCGCGATTGCACGCAATGGCTCGACCTTGAATGCGTCGCCAAACATCTGCACATGAGCCCGCAAACCCTGCGCCGGCATCTGCGCGAAGAAGGTTGCAGTTTTCAGGAGCTAAAGGATCAGCTGCGCCGCGACCTGGCGATTTATCACCTGGGGCGCGACGAACTGTCGATTCAGGCCATCGCCGAGCAGTTGGGTTTTTCCGAACCCTCGGCGTTTCACCGGGCCTTTAAAAAATGGACGGGCCTTACGCCGGGTAACTACCGCGCGCAAGAATCCTGAGACGCTTACAAGCGTCGTGCGCGCCAAGCGGCGACGATGAACAAACACGCCAGCACACCGAGCAATGGCAACCAGCCAAAATGCTGCCAAACATAACCGGCCGCGTAACCCACCACACTCGAGCCCAGATAATAGGCGCACAGATACAGCGCCGAAGCCTGTGCCTTGGCGCCGTTGGCACGCTGACCGACCTGGCCACTGGCCACTGCATGGGCCGCAAAGAACCCCAACGTAAACAGGCCCAAGCCGATAACCACAGCAAACAGATGGGTAGAGGCGCAGAGCAAGACGCCCACCAGCATGATGCCGATGCCACTTTGCAGCACTTGGCGAGCACCGAAACGTGGCACCAGACGCCCTGCCCAACCGGCGCTCAAAATGCCCATCAGATACACCGTGAAGAGCATGCCGATAACCGTTGAGGACAGATTGAACGGCGCGGCGGCCAGGCGAAATGCAACGTAATTGAACAGCGCGACAAAGCCGCCCATCAGCAAAAATGCCAACGAGAACAGGCAGCGTAAATCACGGTTTTGCAGGTGCATGGCAAAGTTGTTGAGCAAGCCGCGAACCGACAATGGCTGCGCGTGGAAATGCCGTGAAGGCGGCAGCAGCCAGGCAAAGCTGATCAGCGCCAGCACACCCAACACACCAATTCCGCCCAGCGCCCAATGCCATCCACCGAGGTCACTTAACAGACCAGCCAAGAGCCGCCCGAGCAGACCGCCCAGTGCCGTGCCGCCAATGTACAGCCCCATCGCGGCGGGCAGAGCTTGCGGGTCGAACTCCTCGCCAACATAGGCCATCGCCAGCGCGGGCAACCCACTCAAAGCCAGGCCGAGCAATGCGCGAAACAGCAACAACAGGTCCCAACTGGTGACGAATGCGCAGGCAATCCCCAGCACACTGGCAATCCCTAATGCGCCCAGCATCACCGGCTTGCGGCCCCAGCTTTCGGCCAGCGCTCCCGACACCAGCAGGCACAGGGCCAAACTCATCGTGGTGAGCGATAACGCCAGACTGCTGGTGGCAGCCGACACCGCAAACTCTTCAGCCAGCAGCGGCAATAACGGCTGCACGCAATAGAGCAGCGCGAAGGTCGCAAATCCTGCACAGAACAGCGCCAGAGTTGCCTGGGTATAGGCGCGGGTTCCTTGTTTCAGGTGGTGTGATTCGGGCATTGACTGATCCATTGATAGAGATCACTTAGGGCAGGATTCAAGCCGCTAATTATGACCGAAAGTGGCGCGCCAGTGGGCGTCTCAATGGTTCATGGGCAACACCGGAGGTGCAAATAGCCTGCCCTGTAGCGAGTTTCATGCAGACCGTTTGTCGGTGATCAGGCAGGCCAATCGATTTTTCCAAAGGGGCAACTAAGCTGATAACAACAGCAAACGGAGTCTGACTACATGGACCAGACGAATCAAAATAATGCTGACAAAGGCAAAGAAACGCGCCTGTTTCTATTCCTGATTATCTGCCTGTTTCCCGTTCTCGCCGTTGCCATTGTCGGTGGCTATGGTTTTTTTGTGTGGTTCTTGCAAATGCTCGTGGGGCCTCCCGGTCCGCCCGGTTGATAGCAACCGAAAGCGCCCTACACATTGCGGAGCATATCCATGCAAGAAACCCTGCACATAGCCAGTTTACTGGTGCACGCACGTCCCGAATTATTCGCGCAGGTGAAAGCCAACCTGCGCCTGTTGTCTGACCTCGAACTGCATCAGGAAAGCCCGCTGGGCAAGCTGGTGGTGGTAATCGAGGCGGAAAACGAAAGCCAGATTCTCAAGCGTATCGATCAAATCAGTAATTTGCCGGGTGTGCTCAACGCCGCTCTGGTCTATCACGAAATACTCTCCCCGGAAGGAGAATCCCAATGAGCATGACCCGTCGCGAGTTTGCCAAAGCCCAGGCCGCTGCAATTGCCGCAGCAGCTGCCGGGATGCCGATTGTGACCTCGGCAAGCAATCTGGTTACTGAAGCAGACATGACTACCCTTGACTGGAACAAGGCACCCTGCCGCTTCTGCGGCACCGGATGCAGCGTGATGGTCGCCACCAAAGACAATCAGGTCGTGGCCACCCACGGTGACGTCAAGGCCGAGGTCAATCGCGGCCTCAATTGCGTCAAGGGCTACTTCCTGTCGAAGATCATGTACGGCGTCGACCGCCTGACCAAACCGATGCTGCGCATGAGCAACGGCCAGTACGACAAGCAAGGCGAGTTCGTCGAGATCAGCTGGAACCAGGCCTTTGACATCATGGCCCAGAAGTACAAGGAGACCATCAAGGCCAACGGGCCTGAATCGGTCGGCATGTTCGGCTCCGGACAATGGACGGTGTGGGAAGGCTACGCCGCCAACAAACTGATGAAAGCCGGATTTCGCAGCAACAACATCGACCCCAACGCGCGCCACTGCATGGCCTCGGCAGTTATGGGCTTTATGCGCACCTTCGGCATGGACGAGCCAATGGGGTGTTACGACGACATCGAAGCCACCGACGCCTTCGTGCTGTGGGGCTCGAACATGGCCGAGATGCACCCGATTCTGTGGAGCCGGGTCACTGACCGGCGCCTGAGCCACCCCGAGGTCAAGGTTGCCGTGCTCTCGACATTCGAGCATCGCAGCTTTGAGCTGGCCGATATTCCGATGGTGTTCACCCCGCAAACGGATTTGCTGATTCTCAACTACATCGCCAATCACATCATCGAGTCCGGCGCAGTCAATCAGGACTTTGTCAGCAAGCACACCAAGTTTGCCAAGGGCGCCGACGACATCGGCTATGGCCTGCGCGCCGATAATCCGCTGGAGATGCAGGCCAAAAACGCCGACAAGGCCAACACCTGGACCGACATCTCACTTGAGCAGTTTGCTGAATTCGTCAAACCCTACACGCTGGACCGCGCGGCCAAGGAAAGCGGCGTCCCGGCTGAGCGCCTGCAAGCACTGGCCGAGCTCTACGCAGACCCGAAACGCAAAGTCGTGTCGTTCTGGACCATGGGTTTCAACCAGCATACCCGTGGTGTGTGGGCGAATAACATGGTCTACAACATCCACCTGCTCACCGGCAAAATCAGTGAGCCTGGCAACAGCCCATTCTCCCTGACCGGCCAACCGTCAGCGTGCGGTACGGCCCGCGAAGTCGGCACGTTCTCCCACCGCCTGCCAGCAGACCTGGTGGTGAATAATCCCAAGCACCGCGAAACCGCAGAAAAAATCTGGAAAATCCCGGCTGGCACCATTCAGGAAAAGCCTGGTTTTCATGCCGTGCAACAGAGCCGCATGCTCAAGGACAACGTGCTCAAAGTCTATTGGGCAATGGCCAGCAACAACATGCAGGCCGGCCCCAATATCATGCAGGAAACCTTGCCGGGCTGGCGTAATCCCGACGCCTTCGTGGTGGTTTCCGATCCGTACCCGACTGTGTCAGCGCAGGCAGCCGACTTGATTTTGCCGACCGCCATGTGGGTGGAAAAAGAAGGCGCTTACGGCAACGCCGAACGCCGCACGCAGTTCTGGCATCAACTGGTTAGCCCGCCCGGCGACGCCAAGTCCGACCTTTGGCAGTTGATGGAGTTTTCCAAGCGCTTCACCACCGATGAAGTCTGGCCTGCTGAGCTGCTGACAAAAGCGCCGGAGTTCAAAGGTAAAACACTGTTCGATGTGCTCTACAAAAACGGCAATGTCGACAAATTTCCCAGTGAAGACCTGGCCGAAGGTTACCTCAACGATGAGGTCAAGGCGTTTGGCTTCTATGTGCAAAAAGGCCTGTTCGAGGAATACGCCACCTTCGGGCGCGGCCACGGTCACGACCTTGCCCCATTCGATGATTACCACGTCGCACACGGCCTGCGCTGGCCGGTGGTGGATGGCAAAGAGACCCGCTGGCGTTATCGCGAGGGGCTGGACCCCTATGTCGAGAAAGGCAGCGAGGTGCAGTTTTATGGCAATGCCGACAACAAGGCGATCATTTTCGCCCTGCCCTACGAGCCCGCAGCCGAGTCTCCGGACGAGGAATATCCGTTCTGGTTATGCACCGGTCGGGTGCTTGAGCATTGGCACACCGGCAGCATGACCCAGCGCGTGCCGGAACTGCACAAGGCCGTACCGGATGCCGTGGTGTATATGCACCCCGAAGATGCCAAGGCGATGAATGCCCGACGCGGCAGCGAGGTCAAGGTCATCAGCCGGCGTGGTGAAACACGTGCCCGGATTGAAACACGCGGGCGCAACAAGCCGCCTCAGGGTCTGGTTTTCGTGCCGTTCTTCGACGCCAGAAAACTGATCAACAAAGTCACTCTGGATGCCACCGACCCGATCTCCAAGCAAACCGACTACAAGAAGTGTGCGGTGAAGATCGAACTGGTCAAAATGGCCTGAGGAATTCAGTCATGAGTTATCGCCTACTGCCGTTGATGCTACTCGCCGTGTTCGGCCTGGCTGTTGCCAGCGACCTCAACTATCCACTTGATGCGCCGGCGCCGGATAGCCGGCGAGCCGGTGGCACCATCAGCGAAAGCCTACCTGCGCCCGAACTGAGTGTGACCGAAAACAAAGACCTCAAACGCGAACGCAATTACCCCGAGCAGCCGCCGACCATTCCGCACAGCATTCGCGGCTATCACCTCGATAAAAACAGCAACAAATGCCTGAGCTGCCACAGCCGCGCCAACAGCGAGCGCAGTCAGGCGCCGATGATCAGCATTACGCACTACATGGACCGCGACGGTCAGCCACTGGCGGCGGTATCGCCACGGCGCTACTTCTGCAATCAGTGCCATGTTACGCAAAAGAATGCCCCGACCCTGGTCGAGAATAATTTCGAAACCATCGACCAGTTACTGGAAAAGCAAGCCGCTGAATCGGCGAAGAAACCCTAAGGAGAGGCGTCATGAAAGCATTGCTCGCCTTACTCAAGGACTATTGGGGCGTACTGCGTCGGCCCAGCGTGCATTACAGCCTGGGATTTCTGACCCTGGTCGGTTTTATTTCCGGAATTATTTTCTGGGGCGGATTCAACACGGCGCTGGAGGTGACCAACACCGAGGAGTTCTGCACCTCCTGCCATGAAATGCGCGACAACGTGTTTGTTGAACTCAAGGACACCATTCACTACAGCAACCGCTCAGGCGTGCGCGCCACCTGCCCGGACTGCCACGTGCCGCATAAATGGACCGACAAGATCGCACGCAAGATGCAGGCTTCCAAAGAGGTCTGGGGCAAGATTTTCGGCACCATCAACACCCGCGAGAAGTTTCTGGCTCACCGCCGCGAATTGGCCGAGCACGAATGGAAACGGCTCAAGGCGAATGACTCGCTGGAATGCCGCAATTGCCACAACTTCGATTACATGGACTTTACCAAACAGGGCAAACGCGCCACGCAAATGCACTCAACCGCACTGGCCAGTGGCGAGGCAACCTGTATTGATTGCCACAAGGGCATCGCCCACAAACTGCCCGACATGAGTGGCGTGCCTGGCTGGTAAATTCAGCGATACTGGTTCTTTACAGGATTGAATTTGCCGTGTGAAAGTCCTTATGCCGCTGTGCAATATCTGCAGGCTGCGGCATAAGGACGTTTACGTTGGACATCTGGGTCTTCCTCGCCGTTATTCTCGCAGCCGCCTTGCACGCTGGCTGGAACGCACTGCTTAAAATTGGCCTCGACCGCTACCTGACCGCCTCGCTGATTCAGATAAGCGCGGGCATCGCGGCGTTGCTGGCAGCGCCATTCGTGGCATTCCCGTCGAGCGCCGCGTGGCCGTGGATCGGCCTGTCGGCGTTGCTGCACATCGGCTATAACCGGTTTTTATCCTCGGCCTACCAACACGGCGATCTGGGCCAGGTCTACCCGATAGCCCGCGGCAGCTCGCCGCTGATTGTCGCTGCTCTATCGGTATTTTTGCTCCACGATCACCTCAGCAGCGGTCAATTACTGGGCTTGCTGATTCTGGTCGCCAGCATCTGGCTGATGGCCTTTTATGGCGGCAACCGCCACGCTCCGATGAATCGGCCACTGCTGATCAACGCACTGCTCACGGCGGCCTGCATCGCCGGCTACACCTTGAGCGATGCAGCAGGCGCGCGACTTAATCAGGATGCATTGTCCTATTCGATCTGGCTGTTCATCACCAACGGCGTGGTCACCGCACTGGTGCTGGCCCTGTTGCGCGGCCCAAAGGTGTTTCTCACATTGCGCGGCCATTGGCGTGACGGCTTTATCGGCGGCGTGATGTCGATGCTGGCTTACAGCATTGTGATCTGGGCCATGACGCAGGCGCCCGTGGCGCTGGTGTCGGCCATGCGCGAAACCAGCGTGGTATTTGCCCTGCTAATCGGCTGGCTATTACTCAAGGAAACGCTGCCGATTCGACGCCTCTTCGCCTGTGGCGCGATCATGGCCGGGGTCATGCTGATGAAGGTGTTCTGAGTCATTTGCCCGTTGAACCATTTGTTCTGTCGCCTCAGGCCAATCTGGCCAACCAGGCCCTGTAAACCCTACTTAAGCGACTGGCTTAGCCCGCCTGCGCCATGCAAAATACGCCAATGATCAATAGCCCCGAAATGCCCGCCTGTTGTAGCGACCTGAGTCAGCACTGGCCATTCCCGCAGCCGTTAACCGACGTGGTGTTGACCAGTTGCCACTTCGACCCTGCGCAATTGCTGGCAGAAGACTTTGCACGCTGCGATATCGCGCCGGTGCGCGGCGTCGCCAAGCGCCAGACCGAGTATCTGGCCGGACGCCTGTGCGCCCGCCAGTCGCTGCTCAGCCTGACGGGTACAGCCAGCGTGCCTGCAGTGGGCACCGATCGGGCGCCGCAGTGGCCAAGCGATGTATGCGGCTCGATTACCCACGGTCAAGGCTGGGCCGGTGCAATTACCGCGCGCCGCTCCGAGTTTCGTGGGCTCGGCATAGACGCCGAGAAACTGCTGCCAGCGCAACGCGCCGAACGCCTCTGCGCGGAAATACTCACGCCCAATGAACTCAAGCAACTGATTGGCTTGTCTGATGAGCAACGCGCCTGGCGCATAAGCCTGACGTTTTCGATCAAAGAAAGTCTGTTCAAGGCCCTGTATCCGCAGGTGCTTACCCGATTTTATTTCCACGACGCCGAACTCATCAGTGCCGATGCCAGCGAAAGCGGCGCCGCGCGGATGCGCCTGCTGATCGATTTATCCGAGCAATGGCCTGCGGGTAGCGAGTTGGCCGGCCAGTTCAGCCTGGTAGCTGAACATGTGCTGAGTTTGATCAGCATCCCAGCGTGAAGCAGCAAGCCCTGTTGAGCCCAGCGAAAAACCGGCAAATCCTATAAACTCGGGGCATTGCTGCCCGGAGTGCTCTATGCGTGACGAACTCAACCAAGGCCTGATCGATTTCCTGCAGGCCTCGCCCACCCCTTTCCATGCCACCGCAAGCCTGGCCATGCGCCTTGAAGCTGCCGGTTATCAGCGCCTCGATGAGCGCGAAACCTGGCGCACCGAAGCCGGTGGTCGCTACTACGTAACCCGTAACGATTCCTCAATTATCGCCTTCAAACTTGGCAAGCGCTCGCTGGTCGAGGGCGGTATCCGCCTGGTCGGCGCGCACACCGACAGCCCGTGCCTGCGCGTAAAGCCGCATCCCGAGTTGCAACGTCAGGGTTTTTTCCAGCTCGGCGTCGAGGTGTATGGCGGCGCGCTGCTGGCGCCGTGGTTCGACCGCGACTTGTCTCTCGCCGGGCGCGTGACCTTCCGCCGAGACGGCAAGGTCGAGAGCCAGTTGATCGACTTTGAATTGCCGATTGCCACCATCCCCAACCTGGCCATTCACCTCAACCGTGAAGCCAATCAGGGCTGGGCGATCAACCCGCAAACCGAATTACCGCCAATTCTTGCGCAAATTGCCGGCACCGAGCCTGCTGACTTCCGTGCGCTGCTGGCCAGCCAACTGGCGGGCGAACACAGCCTCAATGCCGACGCTGTGCTCGACTACGAGCTGAGCTTCTACGACACCCAGCCCGCTGCGGTTATCGGTCTGTCACGCGACTTCATTGCCGGTGCCCGCCTGGACAACCTGTTGTCCTGCTACGCCGGTTTGCAAGCCCTGCTCGACTCCGCCGACAGCGAAACCTGTGTGCTGGTGTGCACCGACCACGAAGAAATCGGTTCAAGCTCAGCTTGCGGCGCCGACGGCCCGATGCTGGAGCAAGTGCTGCGCCGCCTGCTGACCGACGAAGACGCCTTTGTGCGGACCATTCAACGCTCGTTGCTGGTCTCGGCCGATAACGCCCACGGCGTGCACCCCAATTACCCGGATAAGCACGACGCCAACCACGGCCCGAAACTTAATGCCGGCCCGGTGATCAAGATCAACAGCAACCAACGCTATGCAACCAATAGCGAAACAGCCGGTTTCTTCCGCCATCTGTGCCTTGAGAACGAAGTGCCGGTGCAGAGTTTCGTGGTACGCAGCGACATGGCGTGCGGCTCGACCATCGGCCCGATTACCGCCAGCCAGCTAGGCGTGCGCACGGTCGACATCGGCTTGCCAACCTTTGCCATGCACTCGATCCGCGAGCTGGCGGGCAGCCACGATCTGGCACACCTGGTGACTGTTCTGAGTGCATTCTATTGCAGCCCTGAGCTGCCTTGAGGTCCACATGATCGAACATATTCGTAACAGCTTGCTGGAGGCGCAAACCGCGCTGAACAACTTCATCAACAATGAGCAAACCCTGCGCAATATCGAGCAGGCTGCACAATTGTTGGTGAACAGCTTTGAGCATCAGGGCAAGGCGTTTTCCTGTGGCAACGGCGGTTCGATGTGCGATGCCATGCACTTTGCCGAAGAGCTGACCGGGCGTTACCGCAATAACCGTCCGGGTATTGCGGCTGTGTCGATCAGCGACCCAAGCCACATCAGCTGTGTGGCCAATGACTTCGGCTACGACTTCATCTTCTCGCGCTATATCGAGTCACACGGGCGCAGCGGTGACGTGCTGATCGCCATCAGCACCAGCGGCAAAAGCCCTAACGTGTTGAATGCGGCAGAAGCGGCAAAGAAGCTCGGGGTCAAGGTCATCGGCATGACCGGCAAGCCCGGCTCCAAGCTAGAAGCACTGGCCGACGTGTGTATCTGTGCGCCAGGCGGTGATTACGCCGACCGCGTGCAAGAGCTGCACATCAAGGTGCTGCACATTCTGATCGAGATGGTCGAGCGCAAGCTCAGCCCGCAGAATTACGTTTAAGGCTTAGCACTCAAGCGATTTAGCGCTGAAACCCGTGCGCCGTTGAACAAGCGACGCACGGTTTGCCTTCCGGCAAGCCCACTACTCCAACGCGGCAAGGCGCTCCTCAAGCTCGGCGATTCGCGCCTCCAGTGCTTGCAGGCGCTGCTCATAGGCTGGGCTGGCAGCGGCCTGACTGGTGTCTGCCGAGGCGGCTCGGGCTTCGACGGCGGCCTGAAAGTCAGCAGGCTCACCCAGTAAATGCATGTAGCGATCTTCACGCTGGCCGCTCTGGCGCGCCACCTGACACGCCATGCCCCGGGTTATCAGACGGTCGATGCCTTGCTGCACGTGCTCGATATCATCAAAGGCAAACAGCCGGCTGCTGCGGGTTAGCAGTTCATTGAGCGTTTGTGGCCCGCGCAACAACAGCAAGCCAACCAGCGCCACCTGCGGCGCAACCAGTTCCAGGGTTTTATCGGCGCGATGCTCCCAGCGGTCGGCGCGGCTGCCCATCTGCAAACGTGCCAGCCCGCGCGCCTCCAGGCTGCGCAAAGCCTGCCCGACAGGCCCCGGCGCAAGGTTCATGATCGGCTCGCGGCTGGTCTTCTGATTACAGGCCAGCACCAGCGCATTGAGTGTCAGCGGATAGGCCTCTGGCGTGGTCGCCTGCTTCTCTATCAGGCAGCCCAACACTCGCGCCTCGACAGCTGAAAGCTGCACGGCGTCGTCAGCGGTTTCAGCCGTATCGGCATCCAGGGTTTGATCATTCATGGCAGTTCTCGCTCAGTCGGAGTGCACCTAGACTATCCTGAGCGCGGGATGGATGAAACGCTGAAAAGCGACGTTTGCTGATCTTGGCTGATGTGCGTCACCCAAGACTGGCTGCGGTTGTGCTAGAGTCCGCCGCTTATTTTTGCGCCCAAACCCAACAGGCGCAGCACATAACTAGATGAGCACTGCCAAAAGCAGTCAGGCGTTCATCCGAACCCGCCGCTCGATCACCGACTTTTTGAGACAGTTATATGACTGATCACCCGCTATTTCGTCTGATCAACCGCACCAGCCTGGTCACCCAGATCATCATCGGCCTGATTGCCGGTATTGCGCTGGCGTTCTTCTTCCCCCAGGCCGCACATAAAGTCGGCCTGCTCGGCAATGTGTTTGTCTCCGCGCTGAAAGCTGTTGCACCGGTGCTGGTATTTATTCTGGTCGCCGCGTCCATTGCCAATCACCAGCGCGGTCAGCAAACCCATATCAAGCCGATTCTGGTGCTTTACCTGCTGGGCACGTTCAGCGCAGCACTGGTGGCGGTACTGGCCAGCTTCGCCTTCCCGTCCAGCCTGACACTGGTCAGCAACAGCGCCGACCTGTCGCCTCCGGGCGGCATCAGCGAAGTTCTCACGACACTGCTGATGAACGTGGTCGATAACCCGGTCAATGCCCTGCTCAAAGGCAACTTCATCGGGATTCTGGCCTGGGCCATTGGTCTCGGCTTCGCCTTCCGCCATGCCACTGCCAGCACCAAGCAAATGCTCGGCGACATGGCCGGTGCGGTGACGTCGGTGGTGCAGATGGTCATTCGTCTGGCGCCGCTGGGCATCTTCGGTCTGGTCGCGGCAACGCTGGCCGAAACCGGCATGAGCGCCCTGCTCGACTACCTGCATCTGCTGCTGGTACTGGTCGGCTGCATGCTCTTTGTGGCATTGATCATCAACCCGGCAATCGTTTACTGGAAGATTCGCCGCAACCCTTACCCGCTGGTTTTCACCTGCCTGCGCGAGAGCGGTATCACGGCATTCTTCACCCGCAGCTCGGCCGCCAACATCCCGGTCAACCTGCAACTGTGCCGCCGTCTGGGTCTGCATGAAGAAACCTACTCGGTGTCGATTCCGCTGGGTGCGACCATCAACATGGCCGGCGCCGCGATCACCATCACCGTGCTGACACTGGCAGCCGTGCACACCCTCAACATCGCCATCGACCTGCCGACCGCTCTGCTGCTCAGCCTGCTGGCCTCGATCAGTGCGTGCGGCGCTTCCGGTGTGGCCGGTGGTTCTCTACTGCTGATTCCGCTGGCTTGCAGCCTGTTTGGCATTCCCAACGACGTGGCCATGCAAGTGGTTGCGGTCGGCTTCATCATCGGTATCGTTCAGGATTCGGCAGAGACTGCGCTGAACTCCTCGACCGACGCCCTGTTCACCGCCGCGGCGTGCATCGCCAATGGCGCCGTCAGCGTTCCGGCTGAAAACCAGCCGCAATAAGCTGAATCGCGGGGCAGCAGGCAATCTGCGCCCCGCAACACCGGCTCTAAGCCGTCTGTGGCACCTCGACACTGACGTGAATGGCATCGTGACGCCAATACTCAAGGTCACAATCAATCAAACGCCCATGCTGATCCCGGTTGATTCGGGTAACCCGTAATGCCGGGCTGCCCGCGGCCACCTTTAAGCTGCTGGCGGCATCGGCGTGCAGCGCTGTCGAAACCATATCGAAACGCACCCGCCCATAGAAAATCCCGTACTCGCTGGCATAGACCTCCGTGAGCGAACGACGCAGGTCGAATTCGAGAATCCGCGGAAAGAAACGTGGGTTGAGGTAATGCTCGACATACAGCACCAGCCGACCGTCCACCCGGCGCACACGACGTACCTGATAAACGCTGGATAACGCCGGCAACTCGAGCAGCTGACAGACCTCGCTGGTGGCCGGCATCAGGCGTGCGCTGAGCACCTCGGTTGCGGGCACGCGGCCCTGCTCTGTGACCATTGCATGGAAATGGCTGGTTACCAGCGGGTTGTAGGCCAGCCGCGCCGGGGAAACGAACCAGCCACGGCGGTCCTCGCGATAGACCAACCCCTGCGCCTCTAACTGGCTTAACGCCTCACGCAAGGTAATGCGCGTGGTTTCAAACAATTCACTGAGCCTGCGTTCGGACGGCAGCTTGCATCCAGACGTGAGCAGGCCATGCTCGATCTGCTCCTGCAGTGCGCGGCAAATCGTCGTAACAGCCCGCGGAGCCTCTTCGCCCATCGGTACTTCCCCTGGCCTAGTCCAACCTCGCGACCGGATCATCCGGCCGGATAGTGAGTAGAGCCTATTCAGGCTAGATGACCAGCAGATGACAACGCGCTGCACGCAGGCATTTCCCAGGTTCGACGCACCCATTAATCAAGCACTTATCCATGGTCTACGCTTGTTCTGCAACAGTCGGCGCACAGGCTAGACATCTCTGTCGGCTGGATTAAATAAAACTGTCACGCGCAAGCCTTAGATTAGCTGGGGTACTGCTGATCTAGACCACTACTTTCATGCAAAGGAGTTTCAAATGAAACAACTGCTGCTGGCTTCACTGATGGGCTCGGCCATTGCTTTGGCAACCAATGCCATGGCCGCTGACATGGACGTACAAGCACTGGAAAAAGCTGCTCGCGCCGAAGGCGAAGTAAACAGTGTCGGTATGCCTGACAGCTGGGCCAACTGGAAGGACACCTGGGCTGACCTGAACAAGCTTTACAGCCTCAAGCACATCGATACCGACATGAGCTCGGCGCAGGAAATCGCCAAGTTCGCGGCCGAAAAAGACAACGCCACGGCTGATATCGGCGACGTCGGTGCCGCTTTCGGGCCTATCGCCGTGCAGCAAGGCGTTACCCAACCGTACAAGCCGACGCACTGGGATCAAATCCCGGAGTGGGCTAAAGATAAAGATGGCCACTGGATGCTGGCATACACCGGCTCCATCGCCTTCATCGTCAACAAGCAACTGGTCAAGGATATTCCCAAGAGCTGGGCCGACCTCAAGAAAGGCAGCTACAAGGTTGCAATCGGTGACGTAAGTGCCGCCGCCCAAGCCGTAAACGGTGTACTCGCTGCAGCAATCGCCAACGGCGGTGACGAGAAGAACATTCAACCGGGCCTTGATTTCTTCGGTGCAATTGCCGAGCAAGGACGCCTGTCGCTTTCCAACCCGACCATTCAAACCCTTGAGAAAGGTGAAGTTGAAGTGGGCGTGGTCTGGGACTTCAACGGCCTGAGCTACCGCGATCAGATCGACCCAAGCCGCTTTGAAGTGTTGATTCCATCGGACGGCTCGGTGATCTCCGGCTACTCGACCATCATCAACAAATACGCCAAGCACCCTAACGCTGCAAAACTGGCGCGTGAGTACATCTTCAGTGACGCCGGCCAGATCAACCTGGCTAAAGGCAACGCCCGGCCGATTCGTGCAGATCACCTGACCCTGCCAGCTGAAGTACAGGCCAAGTTGCTGCCGAACGAGCAGTACGCCAGCGTCAAGCCGATCAAAGATGCCGCTGCCTGGGAAGCGACCTCCAAGGCGATTCCGCAACTGTGGCAAGAGCACGTCATTATCAACATGGAGTGACCGTGCCTGCCGGCGCACGGCAATGGTTACGCAGACCGATGTTACTGCCAGCCATTGCCACCTGCCGCCGAATGCACGCAGGGATGCAGCCCGATGCCCGCCTCTGGCGGGCTGACTGCTTCACTGCTAGCCACTGACAGTTGGAGCACGTAATGCAACACAAGGTAATTCTGGTGATCCTCGACGGCCTCAGTTTTCAGGTCGCCGAGCATGCAATGGGCCATTTACTGGCTTACAAAGAGGCCGGACTGGCTGCGCTGTATAAGCTCGAATGCGCGCTGCCCTCGCTGTCCAGGCCACTCTACGAATGCATCATGACGGGCACCGTGCCCATCATCAGCGGCATCGTGCATAACGATGTTGTGCGCCTGAGCAGCCAGCAAAGCATCTTCCACCATGCGCGCGAAGCGGGGCTCACAACTGCGGCCGCGGCGTATCACTGGATGAGCGAGTTGTATAACCGGGCGCCGTTCAATCCGGCACGCGACCGTCATACCGTTGCCGAGAACCTGCCGATTCAATACGGCCACTTCTACTACCGTGACGACTATCCCGACTCGCACTTGTTTGACGACGCCGAGCATCTGCGCGTGCAGCACACGCCGGATTTTCTCCTGGTTCACCCAATGAATATCGACGACGCCGGGCACAAGCATGGCCTCGACTCGCCGCAATACCGCAACAGCGCACGACGTGCCGACCTGTGCCTCGCCGAATACCTGCAAGGCTGGCTGGATGCGGGTTATCAAGTGCTGGTCTCGGCCGACCACGGCATGAACAACGACCGCTCGCACAACGGCCTGCTGCCGGAAGAGCGCCTGGTCCCGCTGTTCGTGCTGGGTGATGCCTTTAGCCTTGATCCAGACGCCAAGCCCCGGCAAACCGAATTATGCGGCACCATCAGCCAATTGCTGGGCGCGCCGCACAACAAACCCTGGTGCAAGGAGCTGCTCAAGTGAGCACAGACCTGACAACCCGCAAGCGCGGCAAGTGGCTGGCCGCCTTGTGCCTGGTGCCGTTTGCGCTATTTTTTATCGCGTTTCAGATCGCCCCGCTGGTGTGGGTGGCCGTGCACAGCGTGAGTGTCGACGATGGCTGGGGGCTGGCCAATTTCAGCAAGATTTTCAGCTCGAAGTTTTACCTGCAAGCCATCAAACACAGTTTGCAGATTGCCTTCTGGTCGAGCGTGATCGGCATTTTCATCGCCATCCTTGGCAGCTATTCGCTGCATCAGGTGGACTCCAAGCTGCGCGACTTCGTCATGGCGTTTTCCAACATGACCAGCAACTTCGCCGGGGTTCCGCTGGCCTTTGCTTTTGTCATTTTGCTGGGCTTCAACGGCGCAGTAACCCTGATGCTCAAGCAAATCGGCTGGATTGAAGACTTCAATATCTACTCGAAAACCGGCCTGATCGTGGTGTACAGCTACTTCCAGATTCCGCTCGGAGTGATGCTGCTGTTTCCGGCATTTGATGCCCTGCGACAAGACTGGCGCGAGTCGGCAGCTTTGCTCGGGGCAGGTTCATGGCAGTTCTGGCGGTTTATCGGCTTGCCGATTTTAACCCCCGCTCTGCTCGGCACATTCGTCATCTTGCTGGCCAATGCGCTGGGCGCCTATGCCACGGTTTACGCCCTGACGACTGGCAACTTCAACGTCTTGCCGATCCGTATTGCCTCGATGGTTTCAGGTGACATTTCACTCAACCCGGACATGGCCAGCGCACTGGCGATGATTCTGGTGAGCCTGATGGTGGTCGTGACCATTGCCCATCAATGGCTGTTAAGAAGGAGCTACCATGTCGCACGCTGAAGTTGGCCTGATCGGTGGCCTGTATCACCGGATTGTGGTCTGGCTATTGTTCCTGATTCTGCTCCTGCCGCTGGCCGGCACCCTGCTGTATTCGCTTTCGACCAGTTGGTCGGCGACCATTCTGCCGGATGGGCTGACCTTCAAGTGGTATCTGGAGTTATGGAGCGACTCGCGGTTTCTCGCCGCGTTCGGGCAGTCGTTAATCGTCTGTTTCGGCGCGCTGGCGTTGTCTGTGGTGTTGATCCTGCCGCTGTTGTTCGTGGTGCATTACTACTTCCCCAAGCTCGACAGCCTGATGAACATTCTGATCCTGCTGCCCTTCGCCATTCCGCCTGTGGTGTCTTCGGTTGGCCTGTTGCAAGTGTATGGCTCCGGCCCGCTGGCGATGGTCGGCACGCCGTGGATTCTGATCGGCTGCTATTTCACCATTGCGCTGCCTTTCATGTACCGCGCCATCACCAATAACCTGCAAGCCATCAACCTGCCGGACCTGATGGACGCTGCGCATTTGCTCGGAGCCAGCACCTGGAAAGCGGCGCTGTTTGTGGTGCTGCCGAACCTGCGCAAAGGCCTGATGGTTTCACTGTTTCTGTCGTTCTCGTTCTTGTTTGGCGAGTTTGTGTTCGCCAACATTCTGGTCGGCACGCGCTACGAAACCCTGCAGGTCTACCTCAACAACATGCGCAACAGCAGCGGCCACTTCAGCAGCGCGCTGGTGATCTCCTACTTTTTTTTCGTCTTGCTGTTTACCTGGGCAGCCAACCACCTGAACAAGGACAAGTCATGAGTTTTCTGAGCATTCAGGGCCTGCACAAAAGTTACGGCGACACGCCTATTTTCAGCGACATCAACTGCACCATCGAACAAGGCGAATTCATCACCCTGCTCGGCCCTTCTGGCTGTGGCAAGTCGACCCTGCTGCGCTGCATCGCCGGCCTTACCAGCGTCAATAGCGGGCAGATTCATCTGGATGGCCACGATCTGGTGCCGGTCGCGCCGCAAAAGCGTGGCATCGGCATGGTCTTTCAAAGCTACGCCTTGTTCCCCAACATGACCGTTGCCGAGAACGTCGGCTTTGGCCTGCGCATGCAAAAGATTGCCAAGGACGAAAGCCGCCAGCGGGTCAATGAGGCGCTGGCCATGGTCGAGCTACAAGACTTTGCCGAACGCCTGCCGCAACAGCTATCCGGAGGCCAATGTCAGCGCGTGGCTCTGGCCCGCTCGCTGGTGACCCGCCCGCGCCTGTTATTGCTGGATGAGCCGCTCTCGGCGCTGGATGCACGAATTCGTAAACACCTGCGCGAACAGATTCGCGAGATCCAGCAAGAGCTAAACCTGACCACGATTTTCGTCACCCACGATCAGGAAGAAGCGCTGGTCATGAGCGACCGGATCTTTCTGATGAACGCCGGTAAGATCGTCCAGAGCGGCGACGCCGAAACGCTGTACACCGCGCCGGTCGACAACTTCGCGGCAGGCTTCATCGGTAACTACAATCTGATCGACGCCGAAATCGCCAGCCAAATGCTCGGCCAGCCAATCAAACGCGGCGTGGCGATCCGTCCCGAAGCCATCACCATTGGCACCGATGGCCCGATCGCCGCTACTATTCGCAGCCATAGCTTGCTGGGCAATGTGATCCGTTACCGGGTTGATGTCAGCGGCGTCGAACTGCTGGTGGATGTACTCAACCGCGATGCCAATGACCTGCACAGCAAAGGCAAACCTGTCACCTTGAGCATTGATAACAGCGCGATTTTGGAGGTGGGCTAATGGCCCTGGCAATTTTTGATCTGGACGACACGATCATCAACGGCGACTGCGCGACCTTGTGGAGCGAGGAGATGGTCAAGCTCGGCTGGGTCGACGGCGAGTCTTTCATGGCCCGCGACCATGAACTGATGGCGCTTTACGCCAAAGGCGAGCTGGCGATGGAAACCTACATGCAGTTCAGCCTCTCGCCGCTGGTCGGGCGCACCGAGGAAGAACTGGCGTTCGTGATTGAGCCCTTTGTCGAAGATGTTATCGAGCCACGTTTTTACAGCGATGCAACGCGCTGCATTGCCACGCACCGTAAAAATGGCGACCGCATTCTGGTGATCTCAGCCTCGGCGCACTTTCTGGTCAGCGCGATTGCCGCACGTCTGGGAATCGACGAGGTGTTGGCGATTGACCTTGAACTCAGCCGCGGCACTTACACCGGCAATACCCAAGGCGTTCTGACCTATCGCGAAGGCAAGGTTTGCCGGCTCAAGGATTGGCTGCAGGCCAATGACGAGTCGCTGCTGGGCGCCTATTTCTATTCCGATTCGCGCAATGATCTGCCCTTGCTGCAGCAGGTCGACAAGCCGCATACGGTCAATCCAGACCCGGTGCTCAAGGCCCATGCCGAACAAGCCGGCTGGCCCGTTCTCAACTGGCGCTAGCCAGCCCCCGCCTGTTCAGCGCAGCCGTTCTGGCTGCGCTGTTGTAATTTTTACAGCGATTGCGCGTCTGTTAACCTGTCAGCAGTTGTGCGCCTGAACCCGGCTTTTGCTCGGCAAACCCGGGCTGTCCACGGCTTATAATCATTGGCTGTGGCCACACTCAGCGCCCGCACTGACATCCGCACTCTATCTGTAGCAACAGGTTATTGGAGCCTTACATGCAAAACTGGAATGACGTAATTGCCCGCGCCACCAACGGCAATCCGGCCCCTGATCGTAAAGTCACCAAGACTGATGCGCAGTGGCGCGAACAGCTCAGCGAAGAGCAATATCGGGTTGCCCGCCAAGCCGGTACCGAACGCCCGCACAGCTCCGGTATGTGCAGCTTGTTCGAGCCTGGCATTTACAAATGCGTATGCTGCGACACCGAGTTGTTTGACGGCAGCAGCAAGTTCGAGTCGCACAGCGGCTGGCCATCGTTTACCCAACCGATCAAAGACAACGTAGTGGCCTACAACGGCGACAACAGCCATGGCATGCAGCGCATCGAAGCGGTGTGCAACGTCTGTGACGCCCACCTTGGTCACGTGTTTCCCGACGGCCCGCCACCGACCGGCCTGCGCTACTGCATGAACGCAGTCGCCATGGCCAAGGTCAGCACCGAGTCCTAACGCCGCGGTTGGCGCAACGCAAGCTGCGGTGCGCCGACTGTTCAGGAGTGATGATGAAAGCGATATGGAATGACCAGGTAATTGCCGAATCCAACGCCACCGTGATGGTTGAAGGCAATCATTACTTCCCGCCAGAAGCGCTGGTGCGGGTCTATTTCCAACCCAGCGATCACAACACGCATTGCCCATGGAAGGGGCAGGCTCAGTACTACACATTGCAGGCCGTGGGCAAAACAGCAGTTAACGCTGCCTGGTATTACCCCGAGCCTAAAGAGGCCGCCGCCAATATTCGCGGCCACGTTGCCTTCGGCAGTGGCGTGGTGGTGAGCGACTGATACAAAACAGGCAGTCCAAATGTATTACGGGCCACCTTCAAGGTAGCCCGTAATTTTTTTGCTTACTGCAATGTTTGAACCGGCACGGCTGCAGACGCAGTGCTTAACGGCTCTTGAGATCCAGCAGTTTTTCGGTCATCTGGTCAACTGTGAAGCTGGCCGGACGCTGACGTGGCGGGTAATCCTGGAAGGTCATCAGGAAGTTCTGCACGCGGTGCATTGCCGGGAAGCCGACCACGAATACTTTCTTGTCCCACCACAGGTTGTAGCTGTTGGAGTCGGTGTCGGCGCGCTCGTAAGGGTCACGACGCAGGTTGAAGATCTTCGGCGCTCGCAGGTCTACGAACGGGTCACGCCATACGTCGAAACGACGGGCGCGCTGTTCGGCGAAAACCACTTTCCAGTCACCGTCACGCACGGCAAGCAGCTTGCCGTCATCGCTGAAGTAGTAGAAGTCGGTACGCGGGCTTTTCTCTTCTTTGCCTTCGAGATAAGGCAGCAGGTTGTAGCCGTCCAGATGCACCTTGAACTGCTTGTCACCCGCCTTGTAACCCGCCAGCAACTTCTCTTTGACGTCGGGTACGCCAGCCGCTGCGAGCAAGGTTGGCACCCAGTCCTGCGCCGAGACGATTTCGTTGGAAATCTTGTTCGGCTTGATTTGCTCTGGCCAGCGGATCATTGCCGGAACGCGGAAACCGCCTTCCCAGTTGGTGTTCTTCTCACCCCGGAACGGAGTAATACCGGCGTCTGGCCACTGGTTGAAGTGCACGCCGTTATCAGTGGTGTAAATCACGATAGTGTTCTTGGCAACGCCCAGGTCATCCAGCTTTTTCAGCAGTGTGCCGACCTGATTATCGTGCTCAACCATACCGTCGTTGTAGAAGCCCTGACCCGACAGGCCCTCGGATTCTTTGCGCAGGTGGGTGTAATAGTGCATGCGCGTGGAGTTAAACCAGACGAAGAATGGCTTGTCGGCTTTAACCGCCTTGTCCATGAAATTCAGCGACGCATTGAGGAACTCGTCGTCAATGGTTTCCATGCGCTTGGTGTTCAGCGGGCCCAGGTCTTCGATCTTGCCGTCGGCCGTGCTGTGAATGATCCCGCGCGGGCGAATGGCTTTATCGATGACCGGGTTCTTGGTCCAGTCCGGATCTTCCGGGCCTTCTTCGGCGTTGAGGTGATAGAGGTTGCCGAGGAACTCGTCAAAACCATGGTTGGTTGGCAGGAACTCGTCACGGTCACCCAAATGGTTCTTGCCGAACTGACCCGAGGTGTAACCCAGCGGCTTGAGCAACTCGGCCAGTGTCGGGTCTTCTTTTTGAATACCGACTGCCGCGCCCGGCACGCCTACTTTGGTCAGGCCGGTGCGCACCGGATGCTGGCCGGTAATAAAGGCGGAACGCCCTGCGGTGCAACTCTGCTCACCGTAATAGTCGGTGAAAATCATGCCTTCGTTGGCGATACGATCGATGTTCGGGGTTTGGTAACCCATCAGACCATTGCTGTAGCGGCTGATGTTGGAGATACCAATGTCATCACCCATGATGACCAGAATGTTGGGTTTGTCAGCCGCACTTGCAAACGGCGTGATGCAAACCGAAGCGACTAGCAGCGCCGCCTTGGTAAGCGGCAACAACTGAAACCGAAATCTACTCATGATCAATCCTTTTATTTCTTTTTAGGGGCTGCCGCGTCTCTTCAAAACGCCCGGTTGAAAACACTCAAACCAGCAACTTGGCAGTCAATAGTCTTGATTTTCATTGGCGTTGAAGTAGACCTTTTAGCAGCTTCATACGACTTATTAAACCCCTCAGACCCACCATCAACTCCGGCAATAACCGCCGTTGGATCAGCCTGATAACGACCGGATCAGTTCATCTGACCGGTTTCACGCAGCCACGCTTCAGCGCGCCGCATACCCTCCTGCAATGTAACTTTCGGCTGATAGCCGAGCATTTTCGCCGCCTTAGCACTGGAGATATTTCCCGTGCGGGCGAACATGTACATGATGTCCGGGGTTACTTCATCGTCACGTTTGAGCAGAGTATTGACGCCCCACAGTACGCGCGCAAGGCCAACAGCCAGGCACAGCGGTAAGGTTCGCGGTGAACCTTCACGACCGGCCCAACGCCAGTGATGTGTGAAGAATTGTTTGACGGTCACAGGGCCCATGCCGCACAGATGGAAGATCTGGCCACGGCCCTCGGGCAAGCCACTGGCGAGCATCACGCCATCGAGCAAGTCATCGATATAAACCGGGGTGAAGATGCCGTTGCCTTTACCGGGCAGGATCAGCTTGCCGGCTTTGCACATTTTGAAGGTTTCACTGACCCAAGGGCGTGAACCCGGCCCGTAAACATCGCCTGGCCGAATCACTGTGCACTCGATTTCGCCTGCGGCGTGAGCGGCCAACGCCACATGCTCACCGGCACCTTTGGCGACGCCGTAACGGTAGTCAGAGCCGATCACTACATCGGTTTTCTCATCCGCGTTATCCGGATACTGCCAACCCAACGCGGCAATCGAGGAGATCTGCACGAAGCGCTTGGCACCGCTGGCAATTGCCACATCGATGCAACTGCGCACAGCTTGCACTGAGACTTCCCGGTAAAGCTTCCAGGACGCGGCCAACGACACAACTGCTGCGGTGTTGATGAACAGATCACAGCCTTTGGCATGTTCGGCCCAGCGCTGTGGTTGGGTCAGATCACCCGCCACCACGTTGTGACTGGCATCCGCCGTGATATCCATCCCGCTTACATCAGCGCCCAGGGCTTTGTAGCGCAACAATAGCGAGCGACCAATGAAACCATTGGCGCCGGTAATAAACACGGAACGGGGAATCTCCGGGGTCTGACCCTGTGCACCGGCAGGCATCTGAGCGGATGACATAAGCTTTCCTTTCGCGTTGTTGCCGTGCTGCCGAAACCGGCCAACAGCAATTATTATTGTGATGATGCGAACACGAAAATGCGCCGCCGAGAGTATCGGCTGGCGCATTGTTAACCGGGCTGATCAGACCGTGTACTCAGCCTGAGCGGGACGGATGTACTTGGCAGGTTCCAAGCCACGTTCCTTAACCAGATGATCGATTATTTGCATGATGCTGCTGGCGTCCATCAGGTTGACGTAGTTGCCATCGGCATCAAAGTTGATATTGGCACCTTGCACGACCATTACGGTGTCAGTCGGCTCGGTATTGTCAGCCGGAACCGAGAAGGTGTGAACCGAACCGCCCGGCTCAAACAGGTAGCTGCCGGCCGTTTGCGGCTGGTTCGGGTATTCAACGTAGTTCCACTTACCGCTCAGGGTGAACAGGTGAACAGTGCCGGTGTGATAGTGGCATGGCAGCGTTACGCCCGGATCAAAGATCACACGAAGTGCCCAAGTACCCGCCGACGGATCCAGAAACAACGGCTGAACGTTGACGCCAGGGAAATGTGGGGCCAAGGCGTTTTCGTAGATGGGGAGTTCCTGAGTATTGAGCGTCAGCAGTTCTTTATGATCAAAAACTGGAATTGGCATTACCATTATTGTTTTCCTTGTAGTTATCCAATCACGGGGGATTGGGGCTCATACTGCCCCGCGCTGGATGACCACGCTTGACAAAGCGCGCCAGCATTTAGCCAAATGGCGACAGCCTTTTCGCCGAAGCCACTGTCCGCGTTTATCGGAAAACACCGCAGCCAAGTCGCCAAAATCTGTGCGCAGCCCAGCAAAACCCGTGATTTTTGCCACAATTGCAGGCATTCCCAACAAAACGATAATGGTGATGCGTGAGTAACTCATGCATCGTGCGCGGGTTAATATTCAGTGCCTGGCGGTTTACGCACGTTGAGCTTGGGTTGCGCGGTGACTCGGCCGGGACTATTCACGAATCGTCTTTTTAGCGACTAAAAACATGTCCGATATTTCACGCGCATCGTCACTTGCCCGTTTTTATGAATTTGCCCAGAGCCAAGGCATAGATCCGTATGAAATATTGAGCGAAGTCGGCTTACCGCGCGATATTGCAGAGCACCCTGAAGAACTTATCTCCTACCGTAAATTCACAGCTACGCTGCAGCTCAGCGCACAGCGCAGCGCTAACCCATTGTTCGGCCTGCAGTACGGTTTGTTTCAAGGGGTTAGCGTTTTTGGCCCGCTGCTCTATCTGATTCGCAATACCAGCAATGTCGGCCAGGCACTGCATGAACTCGCCCACTATTACCACCTGCATTCAAGTGCAGCCCAGGTGGTCATTGAGGTTCACGGCAACCACGCCACCCTGAGTTACACCGCAGAGGAGCAAAGCCTGCCTGGTCAGCGCCAAGCCGCCGAGCTTGCAATGGGTGTAGGTCACCAGCTCATGCGCACCCTGATCGGTAATCGCTGGCAGCCGGAGACGGTGATGTTCCAACATGCGCCAGGGGCTCCGCTGGCCATGTACCGGCGTATGCTCGGCGCCACGCTGCAGTTCAACAGCACCCATAATGCCTGGCTGTTTGACTCACGTTTCATGAATATTCCGCTTGAGACTGCGGATGCTGAATTGCACAGGCTGATGCGTCAGCATGTCGATACCCTGGAACGGGTTACGGTCGATCAACTGCCCGATCACGTTCAACGCGTGCTGCGTAATCTGTTGCCCAAAGGCCGGGTCACGGTTGAGCAGGTTGCCGAATACCTGGTACTTAGCCCAAGAAGTTTGCAGCGATACCTCGCCAATGAAGGCACCTCGTTCAAGATCCTGCTCGATGAAACACGTCAGGCCATGGCCCGTCGCTATCTGAGCGAGTCGACCATCAGCTTCACCCAACTGGCCGGGTTGCTCGGTTATTCGGACCTGAGTGCATTCTCGCGGGCCTTCCAGAACTGGTTCGACATGAGCCCGACGCAATGGCAAAAATCCAATCGTCAAGCAGACACGCCGAATTCACCCGAGCAGGACTGAACATGGCACTGAACAGCTGCGCAGGCCTGCGCGGCTGTTCAGTCGAACACGCGGCGTCAATCCTGACTGACAGCACCGATTTTATGAATTGAAAGGTCAGCGCCGTAGTACTCCTGCTCCTGCGTCAGACGAATGCCGACTGCCGCTTTGAGTACGCCGTACACCAGCAAGCCACCGACAAGCGCTACCACTACGCCCAACACCGTGCCCAGCAACTGGCTGACAAGGCTGACGCCGCCCAGCCCGCCCAGCGCTTGCTGGCCAAAAATGCCGCAGGCTACACCGCCCCACACACCGCAGAGCCCGTGCAGCGGCCAAACGCCGAGCACGTCATCAATCTTCCACTTCACCTGCGTCGCGGTGAATGCCCAGACAAACAGCGCGCCCGCCACCGCGCCAGTCGCCAGCGCGCCAATCGGATGCATCAGGTCAGAGCCTGCGCACACCGCGACCAGCCCGGCGAGCGGGCCGTTGTGCAAAAAGCCCGGGTCGTTGCGCCCAACCAGCAGGGAGGCGACTGTGCCCCCGACCATTGCCATTAACGTATTGACCGCCACCAAGCCACTGACGCTGCCCAGCGTTTGTGCGCTCATGACGTTAAAGCCGAACCAGCCGATCACCAGAATCCACGAGCCGAGCGCCAGAAACGGAATGCTCGACGGTGCGAATGCGACCAAACGTCCCTCACGATAACGGCCATCACGGCGACCGAGCAGCAGCACGGCGGCCAAGGCCAACCAACCGCCTACCGCATGCACCACGACCGAGCCTGCGAAATCATGAAACGGGGCGCCAAAGCTTGCTTCCAGCCACGCCTGGAAACCGAAGTTGCCGTTCCAGATCAGCCCTTCGAAGAACGGATAGATAAACGCCACAATCAATACCGTGGCGCAGATCTGCGGCCCGAACTTGGCGCGCTCGGCAATCCCGCCCGAGATAATCGCCGGAATCGCAGCGGCAAAGGTCAGCAGGAAAAAGAACTTCACCAGCCCGTAACCGTGATCAGCCGTCAGCACGCTCGCGGGCTGCAAAAACGTCACGCCGTAGGCCACCCAGTAGCCGATAAAGAAGTACGCCAGCGCCGAAACGGCAAAGTCGGAAATGATTTTCGACAAGGCGTTAACTTGGTTCTTTTGTCGGACCGTGCCGACTTCAAGAAAAGCGAAGCCGGCATGCATGGCCAGCACCATGACGGCGCCGAGCAGAATAAAGAGGGTATTAGAGCCCTGAATCAGGGTCTCGACAGCACTGTTGATTGTTTCCATCAGCGAAGCAGTCTCCACGACAAAAAGCACCAAAGCGAATCATTCAAGGTAATAAACGCACCACAAAGAAGCGCTTGTGCCGATCTGGCTTTTGCTGCCGCAAGACCCGACGCACCTTAACTGTTCGCCCTGTTTTTTATTTTTGGCTTTTCTCTATAAATATTAATGGCTTATCCATGCCACACGATTTTTCTATACGCCTGACCAAGCCCCATAAACGGGCAACACTGGAAAACTGCGCACCAGCTTAAAGCAATTCCTGTACCAGCCATTGCGTAACCCAGGCTTATAACTAAGCTGAACCCTCAGGCCGATAAACACTCATATGCATGTACACTGTTATTAACCCAAGGAGTTACGCCATGCCTCGCAAATCATCTTCAAACGCTGGCCAGGACGAACTGCTACAAGAATTTCAGGCACTTGTTAAAGACACGGAAAAGCTGCTTCAGCAATCCGCCGATCTCACGGGTGATAAAGCCGAAGACCTGCGCACCCAGATTCATCAAAGCCTCAGCCGCGCACGTGCCACCATGCACAACGCCGAAGCTTCTGTGCGCGAGCGCAGCAAAGCCGCAGTTGACGCGACCGAGAGCTATGTACAAACCCACCCTTGGCAATCAATGGGAATCGCAGCAGGCGTTGGCATGTTGCTGGGCATGTTGATTACCAAGCGTTAACGAGACCACGACATGGATGAAACACCGCACGCCTCCAGCAGCCGCGCCAACACGCCACAACGTATTGGCGCCGCCCTGATTGGGCTGTTGCAAGGACACATCGAACTTTTCGGTGAAGAACTCAAGGACCTGCACAAGCACTCACTGCAATTGCTGGTACTCACCAGCTGCTGTGTGGTATTTGCCTTGCTGCTGGTGCTTGGGTTGTCTGCTGCCCTGCTTATTTATTACTGGGACAGCTATCGCCTCACGGTGATCTTCAGCCTGTGCGGTTTTTATGCCTGTGCGTTGCTTGCCAGCGTGTTCGTTCTGACCTCACGCATTCGCAATGCCTCTGCCCCATTCAGCGCCAGCCTTGAAGAGTTGGCCCGTGACCGCGAGCAATTGCTGCCATGAATCCAGCCAACCTGCCTGTTAAGGCCAGCAAAAGTGAACTGCGCAAGGCCATGCTGCGCATGCGCATGGAACTGCATCGTCAGGAACTGCGTCATGAGGCGTTGGTGTTAATGCAACCCCTGCGCAACGCGCAAAATGTCGGCCAATACCTGGGCACCAGCAATGCGCCGTTATGGATTGCCGGTGGCGCGGTATTGATGACGACCTTTCTCGGCAAAAACAGTAACTGGCGCCGCTGGCTGAGAATTGCCCTAGTCGCCTTTCCGCTACTCAGACGCCGCCCACCTCGCCCGCCTCACCCAACAATGAGCCCGGTGCCAACGACTGAGAATGGCAACGATCTTGCTAGCTGATTGTATTGGCGTGGTCATTTGCTACGCCGTACCGCCTAACAGCTAAGGATCTACCGTGCTCGACGGTCAACCGATCGCCGTCTTTCAACCGTTCATTGATACCGCCACCGGACGCATTGCCGGCGTTGAAGCGCTCGCACGCCTGCGCGGCGACAACGGCGTTTTGCATTCCGCCGGCCCACTGTTCAGTGATCCGAAAACACCCAGCAGCGCGTTGCGCCGGCTCGACCGTGAAATCCGTGGTCAGGCATTGCAGCAATTCCAGCAGGCACCTGCCGATTGGTTTCTCAGCCTGAACATTTCCCCGCGCTGGATCACCCGCCTGCGCGCCGAACAACCACTGCCCAGTCTCAAGCAACTGCAACTCAGCAAAGTTGACGCAAGCCGTGTGGTGTTTGAAATCACCGAGCTCAGCGGCACCAGTTCGCGCCTGAAAAAAGCCGTGGAGCAATATCGCGAAGCCGGTGCGCGCGTGGCAATCGACGACTTTGGCGCGGGCTACTCGCAGCTCGACCGCGTTCTGGCCTTGCAGCCCGATATTCTCAAGCTGGACATGCAACTGTTCCAAGATGCCGCACGCGGTGGCCCAAGCAGTGAGGTGGTTCGTGCGCTGGCTAAAATGGCCGAGAAAACCGGTTGCTGGATCATTGCCGAGGGCGTTGAAACCGAAGCCCAACTGCATTTTGCTCTCGAATGCGGAGCCCGCTATGTGCAAGGTTTCTTGTTCGCCAAACCCTCGCCCACGTTTCATTCAAGCGACGCCTTTGTTGAGCACTTTGCCCAACTGCGCGACCGCTACGTTGCGCAAAAGCTCAACGAGCGACTGACGCAAATCGATCAGCGCAAACACATGCAAGCGCTGCTCAATAGCCTCGCGGCCTGGCCGCTGAATAAACCGCCACCGGCTCTGCCCGCTACCGACAGATACCCTTGGCTCATTCGCATCTATCAATGTGACGCGAACGGCAATCAAGTCACCGCCAATTATCAGCGCCACGCAGACACATGGCTGGAAGACAGCCGCTATCTTGGCCACAACTGGTCGTGGCGGCCTTACTTTCACCAGTTGGTCAGCGAGGGCCGTGAAGAGTCGCGCATGATTTGCTCCGGAACCTACCGCGATGCTACCAGTAACCTGTATTGCCTCACGGCCGGGCAATTCATCAATGACGGGCAACATTTGCTGCTGATGGATATCGACGCCAGTGGTTTCTAGGCGAACCTCGCACAGAAAAATGAGTCTACACGCAGCACAACCACCGCACGGTTGCCGCGCATATCCACGCTCCAGATCGCTCACCCCTCTTGCGGACACGCGCTGGAACACCGAAGCTAGCAGCTGATTGATGCTGACTGCGGGCATTGGCTCGTGCTCAATACTGCTTTGCAACCGATTAAAGCCACTGAATGGCGAGGATTAGCCTTGGATTGGCAAACACTGCTCACCCGCGAACGACTCGGTAAACCGACCCACAGCAACGATGAACTCGGCCGTAGCCCTTTCCACAAGGACCACGACCGAATTATCTTTTCCGGTGCATTTCGCCGCCTCGGCCGCAAAACCCAAGTGCACCCGGTTTCCAGTAACGACCATATCCATACGCGCCTCACTCACTCATTGGAGGTCAGTTGCGTCGGCCGCTCCCTCGGCATGCGCGTGGGCGAAATGATTCGCGAATCCTTGCCGCAATGGTGCGAGCCCAGTGACTTGGGCATGGTGGTGCAATCGGCTTGTCTGGCGCACGATATTGGCAACCCGCCGTTCGGTCACTCCGGTGAAGATGCTATTCGCCACTGGTTCCAGCAAGCAGCCGGGCGCGGCTGGCTGGCCGACATGAGCGACAGCGAGCGCGGCGATTTCCTCAATTTCGAAGGCAACGCGCAAGGCTTTCGTGTGCTGACCCAGCTCGAATACCACCAATTCGACGGCGGCACCCGGCTCACTTACGCAACCCTTGGCACTTATCTCAAGTACCCGTGGACGGCGCGCCATGCGGAGGCGCACGGCTACAAGAAACACAAGTTTGGTTGCTACCAGAGTGAATTGCCGCTGCTGGAAAACATCGCGCAAAAACTCGGTTTGGCAAAAATTGAAGACCAACGCTGGGGACGGCATCCGCTGGTTTACCTGATGGAAGCAGCGGACGACATCTGCTACGGCCTGATTGACCTGGAAGATGGTCTGGAGATGGAGCTGCTCGAGTACGGCGAAGTTGAAGCGCTGCTCCTCGACCTGGTGGGCGATGATCTGCCGCAAACCTATCGCCAGCTCGGCCCGCAAGACTCAAGAAGACGCAAGCTAGCAATCCTGCGCGGCAAAGCCATCGAACACCTGACCAACGCGGCGGCCAATGCGTTTGTCGATCAGCAGCGGGCCCTGCTCAGCGGCCACCTCACAGGGGATCTGGTCGAGCACATGCATGGCCCGGCCAAGCGCTGCGTGCAGCGGGCGAAAGCCATGGCACGCGAGAAAATATTTCAGGACAAGCGCAAGACGCTGCACGAAATCGGCGCCTATACCACGCTGGAAATCTTGCTTAATGCATTTTGCGGTGCTGCACTGGAACAACATGGAGGTCGCGCACCGTCGTTCAAACACCGACGCATTCTCGACTTGTTAGGCAACAATGCACCCGACCCGCACGGACCGCTGTATGACTCGTTTCTACGCATGATTGATTTCATCGCCGGCATGACCGACAGCTATGCAACCGAGATGGCCCGTGAAATGACAGGACGTTCAAGCCCGGTATAAATGATGAAAGCAGCGTTGCAAAAAGTACTCGGCTGGCACGCTGGCCCACCCGCGTGGGGCCCCGCAATCATTGCGGGCCTGGGCTGCGGATTGCCACTTCTGCTTGGGCTGTTCAGTGCGCATCCGGGGTTTCTCTGGGCAGCGCTAGGCGCATTCCAGGCTTCACAGGTCAATCCGATTCACCGGCTGGGCATGTTGCGCATGCTGCTGTTGATCAGCCTCGGGGCGTGGAGCGCAGGGCTGGGCTTATGGGCGGCCGCAGACCCGGTACTCAGCCTTTGCCTGTTCAGTGTTTTTGGTTTTTTGCTGGCCTGGCTGCAACGCTTTGGCACTGAAACCGGCAAGCTGGGCATCAGCCTGACCATCTGCCTGTGCATGGGCCAGGGCCAATATGGCCTGAGCAGCCTGAGCAACCCGTATGCCGTGGGCATGTTGTTCATTCTGGGCGGTTTGTGGGTGATGTTGTTGGCGTTCGGCCAACGCGGCCTGCACGGCATGCGGATGTGGCCCTACATGCCGCGCTTCATCAGCATACTCAAAGTGCTGTGGCGCAATGCCAAGCGCCAATCCGAATACCGCTGGCGCCTGCATGCACTGGCCTGCACCCTGGCATTTGGTCTCGCTGGCCTGAGCGTGAACCTGACCGGTATCAGCCACGGACACTGGATGACACTCGCCGTCCTTGGCACCCTGCCATTGAACTGGGCGACCGGTTTGCTCAACACGCTGCGCCCGCATTTCGTCACCCTGTGCAGCGCGATCCTGATTTTCCTTTTTGGCTACAGCCTGCACAACCCCGCGATCATGGTCGCCTCTGTACTGCCCTTGATCGTATTCTGCCGGGCCCTGCAAGCCCATGAATATGGGGCGTATGTACTGCAGATAGCCGTGTGCTTCTTGCTGCTGGCCGAAAGCCTGTCACGCGACTGGCAAATAGCCCCAACGCGACTCCTGAACAGCACCATTGGTGTGGTTATTTCCGTGGTGATTACCCTGCTCATATACGCCTGTGCGCACTGGCTGAGAGGTCGCAATACCCAAACGGGCACCTATAAGACTAAATAACACTTTGTGGTGATACGAAATCTTTCATAATTGCAAACAGCCACTATGCTGATTGCATGATTTCGCATCACTCAGGGAGTTATGGGCCATGCCCGATGCATCAAGGAATGCGCGCTACAGGTTTCCCCTTCATGTGCACATCAGTGTGTTATTCACCCTCTTACTCCTCAGCACCGGAATAGTTCTGGGGATCTACAACTACTACCAGACCAGCAAGATAATACTCAGCAACAGTGATGAGATGTTCGGACTGGTCAGCAATCAGGTGAATGCCGACCTCGATCACACCTACCGGCCAATCCGCAACCTCGTCGGCATGCTCGCGCTGGACATGCGCAACAAAGGCAAAGACCACCAAGAGCGCATGGCGCTGCTCCCAGTATTTGCCAAAGCGCTGCACGATAATCCCAAGCTGGCTTCGCTGTATCTCGGTTACGGCAATGGCGACTTCTTCATGGTTCGGCCGCTGCGAACCGATGCGCTGAAACAGCGTTTTGATGCGCCAGCCGAAGCGGTTTATCAAGTTTGGAGCATCAACCGGATCAACTCAGGCACAGCGGTTTCTGAATACCTGTTCTATAACGAAAACCTCGAGCAGTTGAGCACTCGGCAAAACCTCAAAGAAGCCTACAACCCAATTTCACGGCCGTGGTACAGCCATGCGCTGAATATCACAGGCCAGTACACCACGGCGCCGTATCTGTTTTTCTCCACTGGGGACGTCGGTATCACGGTTGCTCAGCACGCCGCCGATAACATCGTTATCAGTGCAGACATAACCCTCGCCAGCCTCTCGGCTACGCTGGCCTCACATAAGATTACGTCCTCCACTCAGGCGGTTATGTACAGCCCCGACGGGCTGGTGGTGGCTTATCCGGATGTCAGTCGTCTGACAAACCCTCAAGACCCGACCCAGCTCACACCCATTGCCAATCTGGCGCCGGTGCTCGCTGACTTCCAGAAAATGAAACTGGATAAAGACTTTGTCGGCGCCATGGAAATCAAAGGGCGTCGCTGGCAAGTCGCCTACCGCACGCTGCCAGCGGCCGGCCCGAACGGGCTGCGGTTGGCATTGCTGGCACCCGAAGATGAACTGCTCGCCGATGCTTACCGGATTCGCTGGCAAGGCGCAGTACTGACGATTGCAATTCTGCTGCTGTGCATCCCGATTGGCTGGCTGATGTCGCGCGTACTGGTGCGTCCGCTCAATGGTCTGGTCAATGAAGCCGAAGCGATTCGCCGGTTCAATTTCAGTCACCCGGCTACCGGTCGCTCGCCGGTGCTGGAAGTGGACGAGCTGGCGGTATCGATGGGCCGCATGAAAGACACCATTTTCAGTTTCCTCGAGATTACCGCCAGCCTCTCTGCCGAAACCCGCTTCGACAAGCTGCTTGAGCGCGTGCTTCAGGAAACGGTCGGTATCAGCCAGGCCCATGGCGGCGTCCTCTATCTGACCAATGCCGATGGCAGCAGCCTGCTGCCTTACGGAGTATTTCTCAACGGTCAGAAACAAGACGTCAATGAGCACCATATGCCGAGCTACAGCATGGACGGCGAAAACATGCCAACCTGGCTCAAAGAACCGGCGCTTGGCGGCAAAAGCAGCGCGGTGTCGATCGGCTTCGATCAGGCGGGCGAGTTCAAGGATCTGCTCACCACACTCGAGACGCCACGCGCACAAATGGTCGTCACCGGCCTGCACAATCGACAGGGTGCCACGGTCGGCACATTGCTTCTGCTGCACCGTGAAGATGGCATCAGCGCAGACCCGAATATTTTAAGCCCGGCGCGCGTCGCGTTCGTCGAAGCTGTCTCCGGGGTGGCGGCGTTATGCATCGAAAGCCAGCGCTTGCTTGAGCGGCAAAAGAATCTGCTCGACTCATTCATTCAGTTGATGGCCGGCGCAATCGACGCCAAGAGTCCCTACACCGGCGGCCACTGTCAGCGCGTACCGGAAATAACCCTCATGCTCGCCCGCGCCGCAGCGCAAAGCGATGCGCCGCCATTCAAGGACTACAACCCGACAGACGAAGAGTGGGAAGCTCTGCACATCGGCGCCTGGCTGCATGATTGCGGCAAAGTCACAACGCCTGAATACGTTGTCGATAAAGCCACCAAACTTGAGACTTTGTACGACCGCATTCATGAGGTGCGTTGTCGGTTCGAAATTCTCAAGCGCGATGCCTGGATCAGTTATTGGCAAAACTGCGCGCAAGGGGGTGATGCCACGAGCCTTGCCAGCACCCGGGATGCCTTGCTTGCTGAGCTCGATGAAGAGTTCGCCTTTGTCGCCAAGAGCAACCTCGGCGGAGAAGCAATGGCGGATGAAGACATCGCACGGCTCCGGCAGATTGGCCAACGCACCTGGCTGCGAACCCTGGATGACCGGCTTGGAGTTTCGTGGGAAGAGTCAAAACGTCAGGAACGCAGCCCGCCACCGACCTTGCCGGTACTCGAGCCATTGCTGGCAGACAAACCGGAGCACTTGTTCGAGCGCCCAGCCAGCGAGCTAATCGAGGAAGACAACCGCTGGGGCTTTCGCCTTGATGTACCGGCCTACAAATTCAACCGCGGTGAGTTGCATAACCTGGGGGTGACTCGCGGCACGCTGACGGCGGAAGAGCGTTACATCATCAACCACCACATCGTGCAGACCATCATCATGCTCGACCATCTGCCCTTCCCGCCACACCTGCAAAACGTCGCGGAAATTGCTGGCGGTCACCACGAAAAAATGGACGGCACGGGATACCCGAAACGCCTTAGCAAAGAGCAGATGAGCCTGCCTGCCCGGATGATGGCCATCGCCGATATTTTCGAGGCACTCACAGCAGTCGACCGACCTTACAAGAAAGGCAAGTTGCTGTCGGAGTCTTTGAATATCATGGCCGGCATGTGCCGGGGTGCACACATCGACACGGACTTGTTCGGTTTGTTTATCAGCAGCAGAGTTTACCGGCGTTATGCTGAGCGTTTCATGCAACCCGAGCAAATCGATACGGTAGATGAGTCGGCACTGTTGGCCAAGGCGGGATTCAGCGTGGAGTCATAAATGGCTTGGGCTAAGCTGGCAGGCAGCGATTACAGCCCACACAACCCGGCATTGCGCCGGGTTGCATAGAACTTGAGGATTACGCCTTGTTGATTGGCGTTTCCGGGTACCACACGTCAAGCAGCGGGCTGACGGTGAAATCGGTCAGCTCGCTACGGCCCTTGAGCCACGCTTCAACGCTGGCACGTTGCTCTTCGCTGACCGAGCCACGCTGGTCCAGGCAAACCAGACCGTAGTCATCGCCGCCGACGTAGCCCAGGTTGTTGGCTTCCATGGCTTCTGTCAAAAATTGCTCGAGGAATGTATCGATGACTTCTTCAGTCAGGTCTTCCTTGAAAGTCAGGTTGAGTTCGAAACCCAACTCCTGAAATTCATCTACGCAGAGTTTTTTACGCAGACGACGGGAACGGTTAGTAGCCATGAAACAATCCTCAAAAGTAATTACGCCCACTACTTTAACAGTTTAAGGCCGAACATGCCCGACTCTCGACTAGTCGCGGCCAGTGGCAATTAGCAATCATCAAAGAAATTCAACCGACGGACGCACATGCTTACAAATCCGTTGTAGCCTTGATGCATAATGCGAAGCAATTTTATGCCGCACCCGCAACCTCTCGACGCTTCATTTCAAATCACGCCCAGGGGGCGTTACTTCATGCTTAAAGCCCTGCGCCATTTGGCCATCGCCAGTTTCCTGATCCCCTTGACGCTGCCGCTCTCCGTTAGCGCTGCCTCTTACCTGCCGAGCAATGTCGAAAAATCCCTGAAAGCCAGCAAGGTCAGCCCGCAATCTTTATCCGTTGCGGTCGTTCCATTGAGCCGCGCGGGCGATAGCAATTTTTACAACGCCGATGTCTCGGTCAATCCGGCATCGACCATGAAAATCATCACCACTTATGCGGCGCTCGAACTGCTCGGGCCGACCTATCAGTGGCGCACAGACTTCTATGCCGACGGCCCGGTGCGCGGCGGCGTGCTCAATGGCAATCTCTACTTCAAGGGCGGTGGCGACCCGAAGCTCAACATGGAGAAACTCTGGCTGCTGCTGCGCGACCTGCGCGCCAACGGCGTAACCAAGGTGACCGGCGATCTGGTGCTCGATCGCGGCTACTTCAAACAGCCACAACTGCCCGCATTCAATGATGATGGCGGCGACAAGAACAAGCCGTATCTGGTGACCCCGGATTCACTGCTGGTCAACCTCAAGGCCGTGCGCGTTGTCACCCGCAACGATGGCGGCAAGATCAACGTTTCTATCGAACCACCGATTGCGACCATTCGCGTCGACAACCGGGTCAAAGCCCTCAAGGCCGCCAAATGCCCGGCCTGGCCTGAAGTGCGCCTGAATCCGGTGACCGAGTTCGATGGCACCACGCTGATTGTCGACGGCAAGCTGGCCGACGGTTGTAGCTCACAGGCCTACCTGTCGCTGCTCGATCACCCAAGCTATGCCGCTGGCGCAGTCCGCGCGATCTGGGCCGAACTGGGTGGCAGCATCCTCGGCAAAGACCGTCAGGGCAGTGTCCCGAGCAGCGCCAAATTGCTCGCGCGGGCCTATTCACCGGATTTGGTCGAGATCATTCGCGACATCAACAAATACAGCAACAACACCATGGCCCGTCAGTTGTTTCTCAGCATCGGCGCCAAGTACCGCACCCCTGCCGACGCCGATGATTCGATGGCAGCGCAGCGCGCCATTCGCAGCTGGCTGGCACGCAAAGGCATGACTGCCACGCAACTGGTAATGGAGAACGGCTCCGGTCTGTCGCGCGCCGAACGCGTGAGTGTGCGCGAGATGTCGAAGATTCTGCAGACTGCATGGAAGAGCCCCTACGCCGCAGAGTTCATCAGCTCGCTGCCGTTAACCGCAATGGACGGCACCATGCGCAAGCGTTTACGTCGCACACCGATGGAGGGTCAGGGCCACATCAAGACCGGCACCCTGAACAACGTCCGCGCTATTTCAGGCTTCAGCCGCGACAAGAACGGTGATTACTGGGCGGTCGTGGCGATTCTCAACGACCCTAAACCGTGGGGCGCATCCGCCGTACTCGACCAGGTACTGCTGGACGTCTACAAGAACCCCAGAACCAAGTAATCCGCAAGCAACAAAAAGCCCCGACAGTCTTTACGACTTCGGGGCTTTTTAATGCCTGAAACAACAGCGCCAGTCTCGCTGGCGCCAGGCTCAACCGCGCGCAGTAATACGCCAGGCGCGGTGAATCTTGCTGTTGCGGGCAAAGTCCGGATCCAGTGTCGAGGCGCTGATCTCCTCAACCGCATAACGCTCAGCCAGATTGTCATCCAGCTGGAATTTACGGAAGTTGTTCGAGAAATACAGCACACCGCCAGGCGCCAGTCGGGCCATGGCCAGATCAAGCATGGCCGCGTGATCGCGCTGGATATCGAAAATACCTTCCATGCGCTTGGAGTTGGAGAATGTCGGCGGATCAATAAAGATCAGCTCGTATTCGCCACGGTCTTCCGCCAACCACGCCATCACATCGCCCTGCTCAAGGCGGTTCTTGTCAGAGAAGCCGTTGAGCGAGAGATTGCGCCGTGCCCAATCGAGGTAGGTTTTCGACAAGTCCACGCTCGTGGTCGTACGAGCGCCGCCCTTGGCCGCATGCACGGTTGCCGTGGCTGTGTAGCAGAACAGGTTGAGGAAGCGCTTACCGGCAGCCTCACGTTGGATACGCATACGCAGCGGACGGTGATCGAGGAACAGACCGGTGTCGAGATAATCCGTCAGGTTGACCAGCAGCTTGACGCCGCCCTCGGTCACTTCCATGAACTGGCCCTGAGTGCTCTGGCGCTGATACTGCTTGGTGCCCGTCTGGCGCTCACGGCGTTTGACCACCACCTTGCTCTTGTCGATATTCAACGCCTGCGGAATAGCCGCCAGTGCATCGAACAAGCGCGCCGAGGCTTTTTCCGGATCAATCGAACGCGGCGCTGCATATTCCTGCACGTGAACCCAATCGCGGTACAGATCGACAGCCAATGCGTATTCCGGCATGTCGGCGTCATACAGGCGGTAGCATTCGATGCCTTCCTTGCGTGCCCACTTGCCAAGCTGCTTGAGGTTTTTCTGCAAGCGGTTGGCAAACATCTGCCCGCCTTCGCTCAAACGCGCCAACTCGACCGGCGCTTGCGCAGGGCTCGGTGCAGCCTTGCTGACCGGTGCTGGCGCTGCGGCCACTTCATTTTGCTCGCGTTCACGCTCGCGCTGCTCAGGGGAACGACGCTCGCCGGTTACAAACTGCTCGGGCTGAACCTTGATCAGCAACAGCTTGCACGGCAAGGCACCGTTCCAGAACGAATACTGCTTGTGGCTGCGAATGCCCATGCGCTTGCCCAGATCCGGCGCGCCGGTAAATACCGCCGCTTCCCAGCCCATGCACGCCTGACGCAGACGTTCGCCAAGATTCTGGTAGAGATACAACAGGCTGGCTTCATCGCCCAAACGCTCGCCGTAAGGCGGGTTGCTGATGATCAGGCCTTTCTGATTCTGATCCGGGCGCGGCTCAAACGTAGCGACCTCGCCCTGATACACCTTGACCCAGTCACTCAGACCGGCGCGATCAATGTTGTTGCGCGCCGGTTGGATCAGGCGCGGATCGGCCTCATAGCCGCGAATCCACAACGGTGGCTTGGCCAAGCCAGCAGCCGCGCGCGCCACGGCCTCGTCATGCACCTTGTTCCACAAGACCGGGATGTGGCCCAACCAGCGGCTGAAGCCCCACTTTTCACGATTGAGGTTGGGCGCGATATCGGCCGCGATCATCGCCGCCTCGACGAGGAAGGTGCCCACCCCGCACATCGGGTCAGCCAACGCGCCGCCTTCGGCAGCAATACGCGGCCAGCCAGCACGGATCAATACCGCCGCCGCGAGGTTTTCTTTCAGGGGCGCAGCACCTTGCTGCAGACGATAACCGCGCTGATGCAGGCTGTGACCAGACAAGTCGAGCGACAGCACCGCCTCGCCCCGGTCGAGGCGCAAATGCACGCGCAGATCCGGACTGATCTTGTCGACCGAAGGCCGGGTGCCGTCGCGCAAACGCAGCTTGTCGACGATCGCATCCTTGACCTTCAGCGCGCCGAAGTGGGTGTTGTCGATGCCGGAACCATTGCCGCTGAACTCAACCGCCAGGCTGCCATCGGACTCAAGGTGCTCGAACCAGTCCACCTCGAGCACGCCTTCGTAAAGGCTTTCGGCGTCCTTGACCGGAAAACGCTTGAGCACCAGCAGCACCCGGTTTGCCAGTCGTGACCACAAGCACAGCCGGAAAGCTGTCTCCATAGACGCGAAACCGCGCACCGCAGACGTCTGCTCGCGCGCGTCCTCCAACTCCAGCTCCCCCGCTTCATCAAGCAACAGGCCTTCAAGGCCTTTGGGACAGGTGAGAACTAGTTCGAATCGATCCGACATGGTAAATCCAGTGCCTCGTGAAATTAACGGCATGTTGAGTCAGTCAACACGGCCAAAATAAGTGACAAAACGTCACAGAGCGACACTTCGTCGGAATAAATATCATTCAACAGCCAGCGCATCCAGCGATGGCAAAACATCAGTATGGTCTGCGCAAAGCCAAGCGCCACAGGGACTTGGCTGCTAACCTTAATTTGTTAGGTCGACGCCTTATGGCCTAAACCTAATAATTGTTGCACGCTTATGACAAAACGATCATTCCCAGCGCAGCACGCATTGGTTAGAAATCTACACAGGCCGCATCGCAACGAAGCGGCTCAGGAGGCTCGTAACGCCGGCAGCGGACTCCAACGGCAGAACCATTACTGCCTGACCTCACGTCGAGGTCTACAGGACATTACAGTCAACAAACGAGGGCAACACCCTATGAGAAGACTTAAGCGTGATCCTTCAGAAAAAGCTTTTTTGCGCGGTTATCAATATGGCGTCCATGGTAAATCCAGAGAGCTCTGCCCATTCACCAATCCATCTGTCCGCCAAGCCTGGTTAAACGGCTGGCGCGAGGGCCGAGGCGACAACTGGGATGGTATGACCGGTACCGCCGGTATTCATCGACTCAACGAACTTCACGCTGTCGGCTAAACAGGACACGTCCGACTTCATCAAGCACGCCTCAATCAGGCGGCGGGCTTAGGCCCAGAGGGCTCCTTTAAGGAGCCCTTTTTATTGCCGCGGGAAAGGCAAAAATCACGGCCTCAGTCATGCAGGCCTGACGGCGAAAAAAGCCTGACTCAAGCCTTCTTGGGTAATCCTGCGATAGCGTCAACCGCTTCGCGAATCAGCGCCGGGCCTTTGTAAATGAAGCCTGAGTAAATCTGCACCAGGCTCGCGCCCGCGGCGATTTTCTCGGCGGCGTGTTTACCTTCGGTAATACCGCCAACGGCAATGATCGGCAAACGACCCGCCAACTCAGCAGCCAGAACCGAAACAATGTGCGTGCTCTTGTCACGCACCGGCGCACCCGACAAACCGCCCGCCTCATCGGCGTGATCAAGCCCTTTGACGCCCTCACGGCCCAGCGTGGTGTTGGTGGCGATGACCGCATCCATACCGGTTTCCACCAGCGCATTAGCCACTTGCACGGTTTCTTCATCGGTCATGTCCGGGGCAATCTTGATCGCCAGCGGCACACGTTTGCCATGCAATTGGGTGAGATCTTCCTGACGCAGCTGCAACGCTTCGAGCAACTGCTTGAGCGAGTCGCCAAACTGCAAGCTGCGCAGCCCCGGCGTGTTCGGCGAACTGACGTTGACCGTCACGTAGCTGGCATTGGCGTAGACCTTGTCCAGACAGATCAGGTAATCATCAACCGCGCGCTCAACCGGCGTGTCGAAATTCTTGCCGATATTGATTCCCAGCACGCCGCGGTACTTGGCCGCCTGCACGCGCTGCAACAAATGATCGACGCCGTGGTTGTTGAATCCCATGCGATTGATGATCGCCTCGGCTTCCGGCAAACGGAACAGTCGCGGTTTCGGATTCCCCGGCTGCGGACGCGGGGTCACAGTGCCGATTTCAACAAAACCGAAACCCAGTTGAGCAAAGCCATCAATTGCATCGCCATTTTTATCCAGCCCTGCCGCCAGCCCCACCGGGTTGGCAAACTCCAGGCCCATCACCTTGACCGGCAAGCTGGCTGGCGCCTTGTTGAACAGGCCATTGAGGCCCATACGGCCACCGGCCCCGATCAGGTCGATCGACAGCTCATGGGACGTCTCAGGGGATAATTTAAACAGCAGCTCGCGGGCCAGGGTATACATGGGCAGGCTTAGCTCGATAAGGGCGAATGAGTAAGACCCGCGATTATACAGCCCATGCGTTAGGCTCGCGAGGCATGTGCGGCATTGAGGCTGGATAAATTGCAGAAATCAGCAAGAATCAATCTGTAACGTCGCGCAAATGCCGGTATTGCGGGGAACGCAATCAATCCTGAGCGAAGCGTGTCAGGTCGTTTCGTCGCGTTTGGGCTGCTGTGAGTCAAGCGTAATGATCAGCTGAAAACTATGCTGGAGCGCGACGCAAACTAAGAAGTTGACCGGACTCGGTGAATTCCATGATAAAAGTCCCCTGCACACCCACATGGCCGATAAAGGGCCGCAAGTGATGGGCAGGGATACTCACAAGACGGCCGTCTCGACTTTTCAATTGAATACGATTGGCCTGACCTTGATAAACTAAACGTAATCGTTCGGCCGGCAGTGATACATCCAGCAGGAGCTTTGGCATGGAGACACTTTGCAAATGAATGCCCTTATTTTGCCATATCAAGCAGGTATAACCCGCAAGTAAGCATCACTGAAATTGCAATGTTGCCTACTGGCAGCCAAGTACCTGGAGTTCTTGCCCGACCATGTCTCACCCAGAAATACCGGTTTCCATCAGTATGCGCCTGAGTACGCTGGCCAGGAATTTTGGCCTCGGCGGCCGTGCAACGCGTCAACTGCTCGAACGGGCCAGCGCCCTCAAACTGCCCTTCGCGCCACTGGCCGCCCCCTCGCAAGCAATCCACCTGCAATCAGGCATGCAACTGCAGCGCTTGCTGGACCTGCCGCGCAGCGCACTTTCTGGCCCGGTGCAAGAAGACAAGGCACTGGCGCATGCCGCGCTGAGCAAACTGGTGACCCTGCAAGAACGCCTAGAAGAAAGCTTCGACCTGCGCAAACTGCACGGTTTCAGCGGCGCCAGCCCAAGCGGTGAGGACTACTTAAGTGTTGAAGCCTTTGCCGCCAGCGAAGCGTGCCGGCATGTGCGAATCATCAGCTACAAGGACTTTGTCCGCACCCTGAGCGTGGCCCTGCCGCGTTTTCTCGCTGGCGAGCCAATCGTGTTGCGCCAGACCAGTTGGAACGGCGACTGCCTGTACTGGGCGAGCGACGTGCATACCGAAGAGCTGGCCTGCGCCGTGGGCTACGCACGGGTGCGCCAACTTGAAACCAACCTGCCGGCGCAGATAAGCCGCTATACCTTGAACCGCGCCGCCGTCAAAGCCCTGGAAAAGGATTTTTACGTCTTCAACATGCCCGACGCCGCCTGGCAAGACAGCGCATTCATGAGCCTGCTGCTCGACACCGGCCTGCCCTATTCGCGCCTGTCGATGAACCGCACAGCCAGCGGCAATGAAGTGTTGCTGCTGCCCAAAAGCTCAAAAGAAGCCAATGCACTGGGCCAGGGTTTGTTGCTTGCGGGCGCACCCAATGTAACCGAGTACTTGTTGCCGCTGAGCGACGCCTGAAGCGAATCACCGGGCGTTAACCGTTTGCCGCGATTGCGGCTCAACCCCCGCGCTTAACACACAGCCTTACCTCCCCTGAATAAATCGCCAGCCATAAAAAACCCCGCATTCTCAGCGGGGTTTTCATGGAGCTTCACAGCAGCTGTTAGCTGCTTTGAGCCAAGTCGAGCAACTCGCGGTTGGCTACCGAGTACATCGCATAATCGGTACCGGTTGCCGCACGCAGCTCCGCCAGCATGACCTTCCAGCGATCGACCATACGGCGATGCTGCTCCAGCCACACGCCGACACGTTCCTCGATATCAACCGGGCCATCAGTCATCT
Organism: Pseudomonas marincola; assembly: GCF_900682675.2. NCBI lineage: Bacteria > Pseudomonadati > Pseudomonadota > Gammaproteobacteria > Pseudomonadales > Pseudomonadaceae > Pseudomonas > Pseudomonas marincola. The sequence goes on from NZ_LR215729.2 coordinate 2,994,132, forward strand.
GCAATACCGAGACGGTAATCGCACGCTGTTGAGTGTCCAGATCATCGCGGAACGCTTCACGCGCCAGTGCTTGCCAGTTGTTCTCGACCGGCAGGCCCGATATCTGCTGCAAATACCACGACAGCTCGAGCTTGTCGCCCACGGCAAAGTAAGCCACGGCCACATCGGAAGGCTCCTGCACCGTGACATCCGACGCTTCGATGATCGGCAGCAAGGTATACAGGTGACTGGTTCCCGCCACCACACGCGCCAGATCCTCCGGCACACCGGCCTCAACATAACCCTGGAAGCGGGCCAGCCACTGCTCGCGGGCCGGGCCTTCGAGCAATTCGTCGAGGCTCAATGCCAGCGCTGCAATGCGCGGTGCGAAGTGGGCAACATCACGGGCGGCGTCAATATCATTGCGACGGCTGCGCAAGAACCAACGCGTAGCACGACGGCCCAGACGCATCAGCTCGTCCATCATTTGCAGCTGCAAGTCTGCAGGCACTTTGTGATCCAGCGCCTCGATCTGCTGCCACCAGTGCGGCAAGCGGAATACGTCACGCACGATCACGTAAGCGCCGGCCACATTGGCCGCACTCATGCCCGTGGACTCCTTCAAGCGCTGCACGAAGGTGATGCCCATGTGGTTGACCAGATCGTTGGCAATCTGGGTGCTGACGATTTCACGCTTGAGGCGATGACGGCGCATCGACTCGCCAAACTTGTCGGCCAGCAACGGCGGGAATGCGGTTTCCATTTCGCGTGCGAGATACTCATCATCCGGCACGGTCGATTTCAGCAGCGATTCCTTGAGGTCGATTTTGCTGTACGAGATCAGCACCGACAGCTCCGGACGAGTCAGCCCCAAACCATTGGCAGTACGCTCGTTAAGCTCTTCGTCCGACGGCAGGAACTCCAACGCGCGGTCGAGCTTGCCGGCATTTTCCAGAGCCGCCATCAGGCGCTTGTACTCGCCCACACGATCGCGAACCCGGTACTGCGCCAACGACAGCGCCTGCACCTGCTTGTAGTTGTTGCCCAGCACCAGACTGCCGACAGCGTCGGTCATCTCGGCCAGCAGCTTGTTGCGCTGCTTGCCGGTCATGTCGCCTGCGGCCACGGTTTCATTGAGCAGGATCTTGATATTCACTTCGTGGTCGGAGCAGTCCACACCACCGGCGTTATCAATAAAGTCGGTGTTGCTGGAACCGCCATTCAGGCCGTACTCGACGCGCCCCAACTGCGTCATGCCGAGGTTACCGCCCTCGCCCACAACCCGGGCGCGCAATTCGCGACCGTCTACACGCAGGGTGTCGTTAGCCTTGTCGCCAACATCGGCGTGGCTCTCTTTGCTCGACTTGACGTAGGTACCGATACCGCCGTTCCAGATCAGGTCTACCGGTGCCTTGAGCAGCGCATTGAGCAATTCGGTCGGCGCCATCTTGTCGGCGCTGATGTCGAAACGCTGCTTCATTTCAGCGCTGATCGGGATGCTCTTGGCGCTGCGCAGGAAGATACCGCCGCCTTGCGAAATCAGCGCGGTATCGTAATCGGCCCAGCTCGAACGCGGCAGATCGAACAGACGCTGGCGCTCGACAAAGCTCTTCGCCGTGTCCGGATTCGGGTCAATGAAGATGTGCAGGTGGTTGAACGCCGCCACCAATTGCAGTTTGTCCGACAGCAACAAGCCGTTGCCGAATACGTCACCGGCCATGTCACCGATGCCGATAACGGTGGTCGGGTCTTCCTGCACATCAATGCCGTGTTCACGGAAGTGACGCTGCACCGACACCCAGGCGCCTTTGGCGGTAATGCCCATGCCTTTGTGGTCGTAACCGGCAGAGCCGCCCGAGGCAAAGGCGTCGCCCAGCCAGAAGTCGTATTCCGCCGCGATGCCGTTGGCGATGTCCGAGAATGTGGCCGTGCCTTTGTCGGCTGCGACCACCAGATACGGGTCATCTTCGTCGTGACGGACCACGTTCGACGGCGGAACCACTTCACCCTCTTTGAGGTTGTCGGTGATGTCCAGCAAGCCGCTGATGAAGATGCGATAGCAAGCGATCGCCTCGGCCTGAATCTCGTCTCGCGTGCCGCCGGCTGGCAAACGACGCGGTACGAAACCACCTTTGGCGCCGACCGGCACGATAACCGCGTTTTTCACCTGCTGAGCCTTAACCAGGCCCAGGACTTCTGTGCGGAAATCTTCCTCACGGTCAGACCAGCGCAAACCGCCACGGGCAACCTTGCCGCCACGCAGGTGCACGCCCTCAACGCGAGGCGAATAGACGAACACCTCGAACATCGGCACCGGCTTGGGAATTTCCGGAATCAGACGCGGATTGAACTTGAAGCTGAAATACGACTTGTTGTGACCGCTGGCATCCGGCTGATAGAAGTTGGTGCGCAGCGTGGCCTTGATCAGATCAAGGTAGCGCCGCAGGATGCGGTCTTCGTTGAGCACGGCAACGTTATCCAGCGCGCTGGTAATCGCCTGCTCAAGCTTTTGTTGCTTGTCTTCAAGGTCTTCAACGGTAAGTTTGCGGGCCAGATAGAAACGGGTACGGAACAGGCGCACCAGCTCTTTGGCAATGTCGGCGTGATTAACCAGCGTTGCCGCCACATAGCTCAGCGAGAAGCCCAGACGAATCTGCTTCTGATAACGCGCAAAGGCGCGCAGGAAAGCCACTTCGCGCCACGGCATCGCCGCCATCAACACCAGTCGGTTGAAGGCATCGTTTTCGGCGTTGCCGCTGACGATATTGACGAAGGCATCTTGCAGGGTGTCGTTAAGCTGCTGGATATCGACATCCAGGCCTTCGGCATAGGTGAAGGCAAAGTCGTGAATCCAGAACTCGCGGCCATTCTTCTGGCGCAGGCGATATGGGAATTCACCAAGTACGCGCAACCCGAGGTTTTCCAGAATCGGCAACACGTCAGACAGCGGCAGCGGCGTATCGGCGTGATACAGCTTGCAGTGCAGCAGGTTGTCGCCCTGCGCCAGCGGCTGATAGAAACTCATTACCAGCGGACGCTCGGCATTCAGGCTGAGCAAATGCTGCATGTCGACCACGGCCGAATGCGGCGCAAAACGCTCGCGATAGCCTGCCGGGAAACCACTCGGGAACTCGGCCAGCACGTTGGTGCCATGCGCTTCACCGAAGCTCTCAACGACCAGACTGGCAAAGTCATCCTTCCAGGAACGGCAGGCCTGAATCACTTCTTTTTCAAGCTGCGCGGTGTCGATCTGGGTTTTGTTCTTCGGGTCTACCCGCAGAATGAACTGCACGCGAGCCAGTACCGACTCGGAGAAGAAGGTCCAGAACTCGCAGTCGGTAGCCTGCAAACGCTCCATGAGCACTTGTTCGATTTTTTGCCGGGTCTCGGTCGAGTAAACATCACGCGGGACATACGCCAGGCAGTAGCAGAAGCGCCCGTAGGGATCGCGGCGAAGGAATACGCGAATCTTGTTGCGCTCCTGAATTTGCACGATGGACAGCGCGGTGTTGAACAGCTCTTCAGCGGGGGTCTGGAACAGGTCGTCACGCGGCAGGACTTCGAGTACCTGCGCCAGCTCCTTGCCCAGATGCGCACGGCTGGCGAAGCCCGAACGCTGCTCGATAATCGCAACTTTGCGGCGGATAAACGGAATATCCCAGACGCTCTCGGCGTAAACGGCCGAGGTATAGAGGCCCATGAAACGGCACTCTTTAACTACGTTGCCTTTGCTGTCGAGTTCGCGAATCGAAACAAAGTCAGGGTACGCCGGACGATGCACACGGCTTGGAATCGCCGCTTTGGCGAACGACAGCAACTGCGGTTCACGCAAGTAAGCCAGCGCTTGTGGCTCGATGTGCAGATCTTCCGGCTTAAGGCCGGCGCGCAGCGTCTTGGAAAGGCCGAGCAGGGATTTTTCGTCATAGATGATGTGGCCGCCATCAGCCGCATCCGCAACGGTGAACTCCTCGTAACCGAGGAAGGTGAAATGGTCGTCCAGCAACCACTGCATGAACACCTTGATTTCATCCAGCTCAGCGGCATCGACCTTAAGCTTGGCTTTGCCCAGCCAGGCGTGCAGCTCTTGCGCCTTGTTGCGCATTGGCTGGAAGTCAGAAACGCTCAGGCGAACATCCTTGAATACGTCGAGAATGGCCTTTTCCAGCGTGCGCATTTCGCCAGCACTGGCGCAGCGGTCGATCTCGAGAAACATCAGTGCTTCTTCGCTGATGTCCTCACCAGTTGTACCCTTGGGCAGAATTTCCAGCAGATCGCCCTTCTTGTCGCGGCGTACGCTGAACACACTGTTCTGCAGGGTATGAATGTTGTAGCCGCGACGGTTGAGCTCCATGCGAGCCGAATCAACCAGGAAGGGACTGTCCGCATGCAGCACTTCAACCGCGGTGTGGGTCGATTGCCAGCCATGCTTTTCGTAATCGGGATTGAATACTCGAACTTCGGGTTTGCTCGGATCAAAACGCTCCAGCATGCGTCGGGAAGAAAGGGTGCAACCGACCAGATCTGATAATCGACGCTGGGTAAGCTCTTCGAGCGCGATGATGCCGAAAAATTGCTCGGCGAACAGTGCCATTTGCGGCAGGTCCTGCTCGCTCACGTGCTGCGCCAGTGCCGCTTGCAGTTGGTGCTGGAAATCGGCTTTGCTGGCCGCCGTAAAGAACGCCATGGGTTGTGCTCCGTTTGGCTTTAAATTCAACTAAGGCAGTTGCGAGTCGTGACTAAGGACTGAAGTTCCTAACAACATTAGTCTACGAGGCGGCGATTGCATTCCAATTGCAGCCTCTCATAGGTATGGCGCTGTCTGCGACTCGCTGGTCACATTTGCCCGTTGAGCTTAACGATGGAAGCCCCGGTGGCGCTTGTCGCGCTGCGACATTTTCGTTCAAGAAGCGGGAAAGCTGGGTTTTTGTTGGGCATATCCCAACCTAGGCCTGAGAAGTGACAGCAGATATAACCCGCGGTTTGGATATTAATCGACAATGAACAAGCGAGCGCCGCTGTGGGTCGAAGAACGGTGTGCTTCGCCGTTATGGCTGACTTGATAGCTCATGCCGGGGCTGAGGATGAACTGGCGGCCATCGTCCAACTCAGTGATCAACTCACCTTCCAGGCACAACAGGATATGGCCCCGTGTACACCAGTGATCCGCCAGATAACCGGCGCTGTATTCAACCATGCGCACGCGGGTCGAACCAAACAGGCAAGTCCGCCAAAAGGCACTGCCGCTTGCGCCTGCATGCTCGACCGGCTCAATTTTCGCCCAATCGGTAACGCCGAAAGAAAAGCCACTGAGATCCATAATTGCCCCAAAGTTGGTTTGATCGCTCGACAGTAACCGCTAGGCTGCTAGCCAGACAGATACAGATGGGCAGGATTACTTCGATACGCCACGTGCCTGGTAGACCCGCTCGTCCCACGTTGCCGAGTACAAGCGGCTGCCTTGAGCGGAGCAGTTGATGCGACTCAGGCCTGCTCAGATATCGATTAGCCGGCAACACTGCTTTTTTGCTGCTGTGATGCGCCAAGGCGCCGTTCAAAGTAAAAGCCCCACACAAGGACCCTCCTCGCTAATGCTGGACATAATCGCCGCGTTTCTTTGCATCACCGCACTGCTGGCCTATCTGAACCGCCGGTATGTAGGCCTGCCGCCAACCATTGGGGTGATGGCCATTGCACTGGTGCTCTCGCTGCTGAACATGGCATTGGACAAGCTCGGGTTTCACGCCCTGCACACCTATGAGCAATCGTTGCTGAAGTCCATCGACTTCTCCGAGTTGTTGATGCAGGGCATGCTGTCGCTGCTGCTGTTCGCGGGCGCGCTGCATATCAACTTGTCGCATTTGCGCGCCTTTCGTTGGCAAATTGCCTCACTGGCGGTTGTCGGCACGACCTTGTCGACCCTGTTTATCGGGTATGCGCTTTGGTACTTGCTGGCACTGACCGATCTCGATTTGCCGCTGGTCTACTGCTTGGTCTTCGGCGCGTTAATATCGCCCACAGACCCGATTGCAGTTCAGGGCATTCTCAAGTCAGCCGGTGCTCCCGAGAGTGTCGAGCTGGTAATTTCGGGCGAATCTCTGTTTAACGACGGCGTCGGCGTGGTGCTGTTTTCGCTGATTCTGGCCATGATCGCCAGTGGCAACAGCCCAACCGTTCTGGGCGCATCAGAGCTGTTGCTCAAGGAAGCCGGCGGCGGTGCGTTGCTGGGGGCCGTATTTGGCTTTGTCGTCTATCGAATGCTCAAGAGCATCGACAGCTACCACGAAGAAGTCCTGATTACTCTGGCGTCCGTGCTCGGCGGCTATGCACTTGCGACCCACCTGCATGTCTCCGGGCCGCTGGCGATGGTGGTAATGGGCTTGATCGTGGGTAATCAGGGGCGCTCACATGCGATGTCGGAGCAGACCGAGAAGAACGTCGACATGTTCTGGGAATTGCTCGACGAAATTCTCAACGCCGTGTTGTTCGTCATCATTGGCCTGGAAGTGGTCTTGATTCATTTTTCCAACGCACTGCTGGCAACAGGCCTGATGGTTATCGTGCTGACCCTGGTATCGAGACTGCTGACCGTTGGTGCGCCGATTGCGCTGCTGGGTGAACGCTTCCGGCTGCCCAAAGGCTCATGGAGCGTGATCACGTGGGGAGGCCTGCGCGGCGGGATATCGGTCGCTCTGGCGTTGTCGCTGCCACACGGCGATGCCCGCGACATCGTCGTTTCGCTGACCTATCTGGTGGTGGTGTTTTCTATCTTGGTCCAGGGCATGACAATCGGCAAACTGGTCAAACGCGTGATCCCCTGCAGAGACAAGAGTTAGTCCGCAAAGACCACCCGGTCTTTACCCAGTCGCTTGGCATCATACAAGGCGGCATCGGCCCGCTTTAGCGTGTCTTCATATGAACCGTCGGCCGGTAGCATTATTGTCACGCCAACACTTGATGTAGCGGTGCTGGCACCGACCGAAAAGCGGCTCAATTTCTCGGCGAAACTCTGGTGCAGGCGTTCGGCAAATTGCGAGGCTTGCTCATGCCCGGTGTTGGGCAGCGCGATGACAAACTCATCGCCGCCAAACCGGCAGGCGGTGTCGTTTTGGCGCAAGTGTGATCTGCACATATCGGCCACAGCCATGATCATGTCATCGCCAACATGGTGACCAAACGCATCGTTGACCTGCTTCAGGTTGTCCAGATCGAACATCAGAACAGCTGTCGGTACACGATGACGAACAAAGTTCTGATAGTGACCGGACAAATCACGCTCAAGCTTACGACGGTTATACAGGCCGGTAAGCTGATCGGTATCGCTCAGCTCTCGCAGCCTGACCTCCAACTGGTGGCGCTCGGAGATATTACTGGCGACCCAAAGCACCACATCTTCATCGTCGACCTGAAAGTCCAACGCCTGAATTCGCCCTTCAAACCAAATCGGCTCTACAGGTCCCTCATCAGACAACCCTTTAACGTCCCTGTTGCTTAGTTCGTACTCCTCAACCAGTAACTTCCCAGTCGCCAGCGCCCGATCAATTTGCCCGAGAAACCAGTTGGCTTTTTCGGTTTTGACCAGATCAGTGATGGTCAAACCGACCAGCCCGCTGCCGTCGTGGTAATAACGCGTGTCACGGCCACCAAAAACCGCGACATATTTACCGCTGCGCGAGAGGATAAAAGCAGGGTCTGGCAAAGCCTCCAATACCGAGGCCATCATTTCGACGTTGATCATTTAATGCATCTTCGGGTGTGCTGCTGACGAGTGACCAGCACTCAGAACGGAAATTCATATGCCGCCAGGCCATAAATTTCAAAATATGGATGCCTAGATTACCCGAGACGCAAAAACCAGTCAGAGCTAATTACCGAAAGCCCGCTGCAGCGCAGCTGCGCGCGTGAGGCTAATCAGGCCAGCTGAGCGCGGATTTTGTCTGGCTAGTCTTCAGAACGCCCGCCTCCCTCACGATCACGCTGATAATGGTGTTTAAGGGAGAATGTTGGCAGCCAGGATTCACGGCGGATGACCCAGCTTTCGTAGGTGGGCATCAGTTGCTCAGGTGCATCGAGTGAGCCCAGATGCACCTCTACCTCGTCTGCGCTGCGGGCGAAGACTGGCGAGCCGCAGTTAGGGCAGAAACACCGGCCTGCGTAGTCACGCGTTTCGCCCTTGATGCTCACGGCAGTCTCGGCAAATATCGCGCAGGCATTGAATAAGGCCCCGTGGTGTTTGCGGCAATCAATACAATGACAAATGCCCACCCGATAAGGCTGGCCCAACGCCACAATTTGCACCTTGCCGCAGAGGCAACTGCCCGTGTACTGCTGCATCTCAGACCTCCAACATCCAGCCTTTGATGCACCGTTTTATGCCTGAACTCAGCTCACCGCAAGTGATCGTGGCTCACGATCAGCCCGCCCACACAGTGAGTGAGCTGCAACGGCTTTGCAGGAATCTATTGATCTACTGAGCGTGATTGACGTCTCTGTGTGTGGGGCGAGTCGTTTGGCCAGCCTTGGGTTTTTCACTGGGCCGTCATAAAGATGCGCCTGCGTCACACCAAGCGAAAACTTCCAGAACACTAACCAGCCTTACGATCTACGCTGATGGCGAGCGTTCGGTCCTCCGAACAGCGTTAGCCTTGTTTGGACTTTTCGCAATTTTACTAGTCAGATGAAACTGAATGATCTGTTTCAGTTGTCAGAGGTGAATAAAGCCACAATGCCGAAATCCAGCAGATAGGCTTTCTTTAATCTGCATTGAGAGCGAGCCAGGCGCGGGTGGTTCTCGATAATTAATGCTGCAGTGTTTAAAACTCAACCACAGGAAATAGCATGTTAATAGTGTTGACCATCGCCACGTTGTTGATCGTCATCGCCAGTGCGCTGCCGTTATCCAGGCATCAGCATTGGGTCGTCAGAGTGATGGACTTCCCCCGAGTGCAAATCGCTTTCATGGCTGCGGTTTTACTTGTTATTAACTGCTTGTTTCTCGACTTAACTCGCGCATTCAGTTGGTGCTTAGTGGCCGCTGCAGGCGCGTGCTTATTGTGGCAGTTGAAGTGGGTCTTACCTTACACACGCATTTGGTCAAAGGAGGTCAACGCGAGCAAAGTGAGTGATCCTGCTCGCGAGCTCAGCATCATCACGGCAAACGTGCTGAAAACCAACCGCAACAGTGACGCATTAGTGGAGTTGGTCTCGCAGTATCAGCCCGATATTTTAGTCACGCTGGAGTCTGATAAATGGTGGGAAAGCAGGCTTGAAGCAATAGAAGTTGATCTGCCGTACAGCGTTAAGTGCCCGCTGGATAACCTGTACGGCATGCACGTTTACTCAAGGCTGCCCTTTAGTAACGAAGTGCTTTCATTTTTAGTGGAAGAGGATGTTCCGTCAGTTCATCTGTCGTTGCAGCTGCGCTCTGGCGATAAAGTGTGCATGCACTTTGTTCACCCCGCGCCCCCAAGCCCGACTGAAAATTCAGAATCAACTGAACGCGATGCGGAGTTGATTTGCATCGCTAAGAAAGTTGCGCAAACGCAGGGCCCGATTATTGTGACGGGTGATCTGAATGATGTGGCATGGTCTTTCACCACTCGCCTGTTCCGTAAAATTAGCGGTCTGCTTGATCCACGAATTGGGCGGGGGATGTTCAACACCTTCCACGCGGACTACCCGTTTTTACGTTGGCCTTTAGACCATCTGTTTCACAGTGCACATTTCAAGCTCAAGGATATAAAGCGCCTACCTTCTATTGGTTCGGACCACTTTCCATTGTTTACCGTACTGGTGTGTGAGCCTGAACGCGGTGCCAGTCAGAATGGCATTGCAGCTGACAGTGAAGATCACGCTGTGGCACAAGATATAGTCGACGAAAAAGACGTCACTACAGACGATGTGCCAAAACCTAATTAATGCCCTGGACTGAACCCGGCATGGACTGCTGCCCGAAAAAGGCATGATGGGGACCGCAAAAAAATCCTAGCGCTAACGTAGAAAAAGACGCTGTTCGAGTTTTTGATGCTGTGCTTAAAACTGCGCTTAAGGTCAGCACCGAGCAGTGCCAGGCGAGATCCGAGCCGGTGATCACGCGTTTGAATCCGCCCTCTTCACTCTGCGGTCAGCTGCAAGTGACCGTTCACGCGCAGCGCACTGCGCCAGCAAAAATGAAATCTTCCTGTTGAGTTGCGCTCGAATCGCTCGAAATCGGCCGCTTGGGCCAGTACGATAGCCGCCACACTTATGCGACCATATGCCGGATGGCGAGAGTGCACCTGCTTTTCATTGCACGGCGTGTAACCATCACCTGCAAATGCTACTGATTACCTACGCCAATTGGCCTGGCTCTACCCGTTGAACGGGGCCGTTAGAGCAAGCCGTAACATTCGAATGGGTACAGGATTGGTATTTTGGAAACCAAAGAAAACTCGCAAGGCCCGCAGTACAGGGCTGCATTGCTTGAGCTGCGTAATTTCCTCTCTTCGCAGATTCTCGGCCAGGAAAAACTGGTAGAGCGCCTGCTGATCGCATTGCTGGCCGACGGTCACATGCTGGTTGAAGGCGCGCCGGGGCTGGCGAAGACCAAAGCCATCAAAGAACTGGCGGAAGGTATCGAAGCTGAATTCCATCGTATTCAGTTCACCCCAGACCTGCTCCCGGCTGACATCACTGGCACCGAGATTTATCGTCCGGAAACCGGCAGCTTTGTGTTCCAGCAAGGGCCGATTTTCCACAACTTGGTACTGGCAGACGAAATCAACCGGGCACCGGCCAAAGTTCAATCGGCGCTGCTTGAGGCCATGGCCGAGCGTCAGGTGAGCGTGGGCCGCAGCACCTATGACCTGTCGCCGCTGTTTCTGGTAATGGCCACGCAAAACCCAATCGAGCAGGAAGGCACCTATCCGCTGCCGGAAGCCCAGCTCGACCGGTTCCTGATGCACGTGAAAATCGGATTCCCCGACGCCTCCGTCGAGCGCAAGATTCTGATGCAGGCTCGCGGCGAAGCGCTTCATGGTGAAGAGAAACCCGAGCACCGGGTCAGCCAGCACGCCATTTTTGCAGCGCGCAAGGAAATCCTCGGTCTGTACATGGCTGATGCGGTAGAGGAATACCTGGTGCAATTGGTGATGGCGTCACGCACACCTGCCAAGTTTGATCCGGAACTCGCCGAGTGGATTTCCTATGGCGCCAGCCCGCGTGGCTCGATTGCGCTGGACCGTTGCGCCCGCGCGCATGCCTGGCTTGCCGGACGTGACTTTGTCAGCCCCGAAGATATTCAGGCGGTGCTGTTCGATGTGCTGCGCCATCGCATTATCCTGTCGTTCGAAGCGGAGGCTGCCGGTATCGACCAAGACCGCGTCATCCAGCGTATTCTCGATGTAGTCGCCGTCGCCTGACCCTATGCAAACCCTTGCAGCCCAGCCTGGCATCCGCGTTAACCTCGCCGAGTTGATCGAGATGCGCCACCGTGTGCGCGAAGTGCAGCTGTTTTCGACAGCCGCCCGACGCAGCCCGCTGATTGGCCTGCACCACTCGAAACTGCGCGGACGTGGCGTCGACTTTGATCAGGTGCGGGTGTATCAGGCTGGCGATGATGTGCGCACGATTGACTGGCGGGTGACGGCGCGCACCCAAGAGCCGCACACCAAGATGTTCCACGAGGAGCGCGAGCGGCCCATCTACATCATGGTTGAACAAAGCCAGCGCCTGTTTTTCAGCACCGGACTGATGTTCAAGTCGGTGCTGGCCGCTCAAGCCGCCAGCCTGATTGGCTGGGCGGCGCTGGGACATAACGACCGGGTTGGCGGGCTGGTGTTTGGTGACAACGAACATCACGAGATCAAACCGCGTCGCAGCAAGCAAAGCCTGCTGCAACTGCTCAGCCGACTGGCGCGAGCCAATCAGGCGCTGCCCGGCGACCCGAACGCCGGCCGTGACAGCTTCGGCCTGGCACTGCGCCGCGCACGGGAAATTTTGCGCCCCGGCAGCCTCGCGGTGATCATTTGTGATGAGCGCACACTCAACGACAGCAGTGAACAACAATTGGCGCTGCTCGCGCGCCACTGCGATGTGCTCCTGCTGCCGCTCAGCGATCCACTCGATCATGCCCTGCCCGCCGCCGGTTTGCTGCGGTTTGCCGAGAGCGGTGCCAAGCTCGAACTGGACACCCATAACGCAGACTTGCGCCGTGCTTATCACGAGCAGGCGCAGGCGCGACAGGCGCGCTGGGAACGCCTGGCATTGAAGCTGCGTGTGCCTTTGCTGGCGCTCGACACCCAACGCGAGATGGTCGACCAACTGCGCGACCACCTCAACGGTTCAAGGGCCTCGAAATGAACCCGCTGGATCAATTGCAGCCACTTATCCAGCCAGACCCAATCAGCCTGTGGCCGCCGGCACCGGGCTGGTGGTTGCTGGCTGTATTGCTTCCCGTTGTGCTCTGGGGCCTGTACCGGCTGCTGAAAAAGCTACGCCGTAACCAGGCCGACAAACAGCCAGACATCAGCCAGGACCCGCTGCGCTTGGCCGCGCTGAGCGAACTTGAAGCCCTGCAGAAACCCTATGACGGGATGCAGGCCGGTCCCTGGTTACAGTCGTTGAATAGCTTGCTCAAACGTTTGTGCGTGCAGCGTTACCCCGACAGCCAGTGCCATACATTGACCAGTCGCCAATGGCTGGCCTTTCTCGACAATCGCTGTCCGGCTGCCGGGCTGACCCGCTGGATGATTTTGGTTGAAGGGGCTTATCGCCCTCATTGCCTGCTCGATGACAAAGCCATTGCCGGGCTCAATCAGGCAGTCGACACGTGGATTCGCAAACATGTTTGAATTTACCTGGAGCTGGGTATTTCTGCTCGCACCGCTGCCGTGGGTGCTGCGCTGGCTTCTGCCCGCAGCAGACAGCGGCGATGCGGCGCTGAATATCAACTTCATCAATGAACTCGAAGGCCTCAGTGGCCGCAAGGCGCGCACCGCATTGCCAAGCTGGCGGCGACAGGCGCGGTTCATCTTGCTGTGGATATTGCTCCTGAGTGCGGCGGCGCGGCCTGAATGGGTCGGCGAGCCGCTGCCCTTGCCTGCCAGCGGCCGGGATTTGCTGGTGGCCGTGGATGTGTCTGGCTCCATGGAATATGCCGACATGCGCTGGAATGACGAAGAAGTCAGCCGCCTGACACTGGTCAAGAACCTCTTCGGCAGCTTTATCGAAGGCCGCACAGGGGACCGCGTGGGCCTGATCCTCTTTGGCAGTCAGGCCTACTTGCAGGCGCCACTGACCTTCGACCGGCAAACCGTCAGCACCTGGCTGAACGAGGCAGTTATCGGGATCGCCGGTAAAAATACCGCGCTGGGTGATGCTATCGGCCTGGCCGTGAAGCGCCTGCGCGAGCGTCCCGCCGAAAGTCGGGTGCTGGTGTTGGTCACAGACGGCGCCAACACAGGCGGTCAGATCGAGCCACTGGTTGCCGCCAAACTGGCAGCCGAGGAAGGCGTGAAGATTTATCCGATCGGTATCGGCGCCGACCCAAAATCGGGCGGCCTGCTTGGCATGTTCGGCTTCAATCCCGGACTCGACCTTGATGAGCCCACGCTCAATGCAATTGCCGACCTGACCGGCGGGCAGTATTTCCGTGCGCGTAGCAGTGATGAGCTTCGCGCTATTGAAGAAACCCTGGACCGTCTCGAACCTGTTGAGCAAAAACCGACACTCGCGCGCCCGGCCAAGGCGCTTTACGCATGGCCACTCGGCGCAGCGCTGTTGCTTAGCCTGCTGCTGGCACTGCATGAGTTGTGGCCGCAACTGCAGCGCCAAATGCGCGCGTTCAAACGGCAGCCGAGCGAATCATGAGCCTTTTATCACTTTGGCCCCATTGGCTACGGCCTTTCTGGCTGCTGCTTATCCCGGTATTTCTGACCCTGTTGTGGCTGCTGTGGCACCGCGAAAAACGCAGTGGCCGCTGGCAACAGCTGCTGCCCGTGGCTTTTCACTCGGTTCTGCTGAGCGGCGGCCAGGGGCGCAGCAGTCGCACGCCAATTGTGCTGCTCGGTTGCGCCTGGCTGCTGGGCTTACTCGCAATGCTGGGGCCAAGCTGGCAGCAGGTTGAACAGAACAATCTCAAACCTGCCGACCCGCTGGTGGTGATTCTCGAACTGAGCCCGCAAATGCTCGCCAGTGATGTCACGCCAACCCGTCTTGAACACGCCAAGCGCAAGATCATCGACCTGCTGCAGATACGCAAAGATGCGCAAACGGCACTGGTGGTATTCGCCGGCAGCGCGCACACCGTGGTCCCGCTCTCGGACGACCTGAGCACGAGCCGTAACCTGCTGGAATCCTTGAAACCCGAAATCATGCCCGCACCGGGTCATCGCGCCGATCTGGCGGTAGAAAAGGCGCAGCAACTACTCAAGCAAGGCGCGCAAGGTCAGGGCCGATTGCTGCTGGTGGTGAGCGAACTGAATGACAGCGAACGCCAGAACATCGCCAGCACTTTGGGCACTCAGGGCCAGCGCCTGAGCATTCTCGGTATCGGCACCCAGCAAGGCGCGCCGATTGTCCAGGCTGACGGTGGTTTCCTCAAAGATGCTCAAGGCGCGATCATGATCCCCCGCCTCGACAGCAGTTCACTCGCTCGCTTTGCCACCAGCATTGGCGCCCAATACCGCCAGTCCCGCCTCGACGACCTCGACCTGAGTGGGCTGGGCCTCTTGGGCGGGCCACAGAAGCTGCGCGAGGAAGGCGAGAAACAACAGTTACAGGTATGGGCTGATCAGGGCCACTGGCTGGTGTTGGCGCTGGTATTACTGGCGGCATTCGCTGGCCGTCGCGGCTGGATATTCTGTGTGCCGCTGCTGCTCCTGAGCCTGCCGCAAAATAGTTACGCATTCGGCTTTGACGATCTCTGGTTGCGCCCCGACCAACAAGGCCAACGCCTGCTGCAAGCGCAGCGTCCGGCAGAGGCCGCGAAACGTTTCAGCGACCCGCAATGGCAGGGCCAGGCGCTGTATCAGGCAGGCGACTATGCCGGGGCGGCAGAACGGTTTGCCCAGAGCGACAGTGCTGCCGCCCACTATAATCGCGGCAATGCGCTGGCGCGCAGTAACGAGTACGAGGCGGCAATCGAAGCCTATGAACAAGCTCTGGATCTGCAACCTGATCTTGCTCAGGCCCAGCAGAACAAGGCTCTGATCGAGCAATTGCTGCAACAGCAACAGCAGTCGCCACAAAATCAGCAGGATTCGCAGCAGCAAGACTCGCAGAACTCGCAAGAAAACAGCCAGCAAGGATCTGAGCAAAACAACAGCCAGGCGCAATCCTCTGCAGATGCGCAAAACGCTGATGGCTCGACTGATGATCAGACCAGCGAGCAATCGCCAGGGCAAGATCAGGCCGCAGACAGCCAACAGGACGGCCAGAGCGCTGAGCAATCCAGCGCCGGAGTTGATGCCGGCCAGCCGGACGCGCAGGCCGCTCAACAACAAGCCCAGCAGGATCAGGCAACGCAATCTGCCGCCGACAAGTTGGTCAAATCGACCGAAGCCATCGATGGCGAGCGGCGCCAGTCACTTGAACAATGGCTGCGGCAAATACCCGATGATCCGGGCGAATTGCTTAAACGCAAATTTTGGTATGAACAGCAACAGCGTCAGGAAAACCCTCAATGACCCGCCTGCTTTGCATTTTCCTGTTGGCCCTTTTTGCGGCCACTTCCGTCAGCGCCAAGGACCTCATCGCCAGCGTCGACCGCAGCACCTTGAGTGTCAGCGAGACGGTGGAGTTAAGCCTGGAGTCCGACGACACCACGCTGTTCGGCAAACCGGATCTGAAACCGCTCAACGAGTTGTTCGATGTGCTCGGTACGCGTCAGGTCAACCGCCTGACCACCCTCAACGGTGAGGCCAAGGCCACGACTCGCTGGATCGTCACCCTGCAGCCGAAAACCACCGGCACCGTGGTTATCCCCTCGCTCAGCCTTGAAGACATGCACAGCCAGCCGATCACCCTGCAAGTGGTCGAGGCCAGCAAAGACGCAAACAGCAGCAAGATGGCGCCGGTATTCATTGATGCCAGCCTGGATAAAGACTCGGTGTATGTGCAGGAACAAGCCGTGCTCACGCTGCGCATCTATCACTCGGTTTCACTGTATGACGACAGCAGCCTGACCCCGCTGGAAATCCCCGACGCGCGGGTCGAGCCGCTTGAAAAACCACGCACCTACGAGAAGCTGATAAATGGTGTACGCCACGGCGTGATCGAGCTGCGTTATGCGATTTATCCTCAGCACAGCGGTGCCCTGGAAATTCCTTCACAGGCATTCAGTGCCACCGCGGTTGCGGCCAACGACAGCGATGACTACAACCCCTTCGGCCCGCGTCCCGGCAAAGTGGTCCGTGTGCGCTCACCGCAGATCCCGCTCGAGGTCAAAGCCAAACCGGCCAGCTACCCGGCCGATGAACCGTGGCTTCCGGCGCACAAGGTCACTCTGACTGAGAGCTGGAGCCCGGACCCGGCAAGCGCCAAGGTCGGCGATTCGCTGACCCGCAATATGATGCTCAATGTCGAAGGTCTGTCCAGCGCTCAACTGCCGCCGCTGGCGACACCCGATGTCAAAGGCCTGCGCCGCTATCCCGACCAGCCGACCCTGAGCAATCAGGTCACCCCGCAAGGCATCACCGGTAGCCGCGAAGAACACGAAGCATTGGTGCCCAACCAGCAAGGCAAGGTCGAATTACCGGCCATTACGCTGACCTGGTGGAATACCCTGACCGATAGCCTTGAGCAGACCAGTATTCCCGCGCGCACGCTGGACGTAGCCGCCAATCCACAACTAACCGAGCCGCAGATTCCGGTCGAGGCGTTGCCACCTACCGTAATTCAGGGGCCAGCAGTCTGGCCGTGGCAACTGAGCACTGCATTGCTGGGCCTGACGACCTTTATTGCGCTCGGTTTGTGGTGGCGCGCACGACGCCTGCCGGCGGTCTCCAAGACGGCCCAAACCGGCCCAAGCCCACGCACCCTGCTCGACGAACTCAAACGCGCGTGCCAAGCCAATGAGCCTAACCAGACCCGTCAGGCGCTCGATGCATGGGCCCGCCAGCAACCCTGCACGCTGGCCGAAATGGCAGCGCGCGACGTGCCGCTTTCAGCCGCGCTTGATGAACTCAACGGTGCGCTCTACAGCGAAACCGGCCAGCAATGGCAAGGTGAAGCCTTGTGGCAGGCTATTCGCTCGCTGCCGGCCCTCGAAGCGCAACAGCCCGCTACTGTAGAGGCCAGCGCGCTGCCGCCCCTCTATCCACGCTAAGAACGCCCTGCCCCGGCTGATTAGCCATGGGCAGGCCAGTTTGGCGGAACAGGCACACAG
The DNA here is from genome assembly GCF_900682675.2 of Pseudomonas marincola. Classification (NCBI taxonomy): domain Bacteria; kingdom Pseudomonadati; phylum Pseudomonadota; class Gammaproteobacteria; order Pseudomonadales; family Pseudomonadaceae; genus Pseudomonas; species Pseudomonas marincola. Next base: position 3,011,473 of record NZ_LR215729.2, read on the forward strand.
CTCTGGGCCTTTTGTGCTGTCCGCCGGCGGCTTCTTGCTACTATTAGGGAACCACTGGCTGCAACTCAGGTCGATGCACAATGCACGCCTCGTGCAGCGTACAAAGCCGATAGCTAATGCGGTTCTCTCATATAAGGAATGCCCTCATGTTCAAACCATCCAAGGCTCTGCTGATCAGCCTGACGCTGGCCGCTTCGCCAGCTTTTGCCTTCACGCTGGATGACGCCACAAATGCCGCCAGCGGCGTGGCATCAGGCATGGGCGGCTCCGCAGCCAGCGCACCCATGACCGGCCAGACCGGTGATTTGCTCAGCGCCCTCTCGGGTCAACTTGGGGTCACGCCCAATCAGGCTGCTGGCGGTACCGGCGCGCTGCTCGGGCTGGCCAAGAACAAGCTCGACCCAAGCCAGTTCAGCGAGCTGAGCAAGGCGATTCCGGGCCTCGATCAATTTACCGGCAACAGCGAACTAATGGGTCAGGCAGGCAGCCTGCTCGGCAAGGCTACTGGCAGCCAAAGCGGCCTGGGCTCGATGATGGGCAACGCCAACAGCATGGCCGATGTGAGCAAGACCTTCAGCGCGCTGGGCATGAACAGCGACATGATCAATCAGTTTGCGCCTGCCCTGCTCGACTATTTCGGCAAGCAAGGCCTCAGCGCGCCGCTGCTGCAATCGCTGGGCAGCATCTGGGGCGTCTGATCACGCACGGCTGGCCGGTGCAAACAACCGGTTAGGCGCAGCGCCCGATAGCAGAGCAAAAAAAACCGCGGCTCAATGGCCGCGGTTTTTTCTTACCTGCGAAAAGTGCTCGGGGATCAGGCCGACTTGGCCAGCTCCTTGTTACGCAACTTCTGCGGGTTGATCAGGAAGCGTGCCAGTGCTGGCAGCAACCAGATGGCGCCGAACATGTTCCACAGGAACATGAAGGTCAGCATCAAGCCCATATCTGCCTGGAACTTGATCGCCGAGAAGATCCACGTTGCCACACCAATGGCCAGACACACGCCAGTGAACAGCACCGCTTTACCCGTCGACTTGAGCGTCTCGTAATAGGCTTCCTGCAGGCTCAGGCCTTGACGCAGGTAAGTTTCGAGACGGCTGTAGATATAGATACCGTAGTCGACACCAATACCCACACCCAAGGCGATTACCGGCAAAGTCGCCACCTTCACGCCGATGCCCATGTAAGCCATCAGTGCGTTACCCAACACCGAAGTCAGTACCAGCGGCAACATCACGCACAAGGTCGCGGCGACAGAGCGGAAGGTCAGCAGACACATCATCCCCACCGCAGCATATACAGCCAGCAACATGGTGGTTTCAGAGTCGGCGATAACCTCGTTGGTTGCCGCTTCAATACCGGCGTTACCGGCTGCCATGATGAACTGCAGGTTCTCGCTGCTATTGGCCTTGGCGAAATCTTCAGCGACCTTCACCGCACGCTCCAGCGTGGCAGCTTTGTGGTCGTTGAGGAACACCAGTACCGGCGCTACCGAGCAATCTGCGTTGTACAGGCCATCGGCGCGGGCGATCGAGTTGTTCAGAATGTCCTGGTTACGCGACAGCGTTTCCCATTTCAGGCTGCCCTCGTTCATCCCCTTGATCACCTGACGCGACACCGTGACCATCGAAATGGCCGACTGCACGCCCTCGGTGTTCTCCATCTGCCACATCAACTGATCCATGGCATTCATGGCCGGATACGTCGAGCATTGCTCAGGCGGCGTCTTGACCATGATCACCAGTACATCGGAGCTGGTGGAGTAGTTCTGGATAACGAAGTTGTTGTCGAGGTTGTAGCGCGAATCCGGACGCAGTTCAGGTGCACCCTGATCCAGGTCACCGATCTTCAGGTTCTGGCCGTACCAGACGCCACCCACCATGGCCATCAAGGCAATAACGATGGAAATCGGTGCCACAACAGGGTGCGCAAAGTTGGAAATGGCGCGCCAGAACGGATGCTCGCGCACCGCGTCTTCACGGCTGACCTTCACCGCCTTCTTGCTGATACCGATGTACGAAATCGTCACCGGCAGCAGAATCAGGTTGGTCAGAATAATTACTGCCACACCCATCGAGGCACCAATGGCCAGCTCGCGGATTACGCCGATATCAATCAGCAGCAGCGTAACGAAGCCCACCGCATCCGAGAGCAAAGCCACCAGCCCCGGGATGAACAACTGACGGAATGCCATACGCGCAGCCGACAGCGAGTCCGTGGCATCGCTGGACGCCATGGCAATGCCGTTGATCTTCTGCACCCCGTGCGAAATACCGATGGCAAAGACCAGAAACGGCACCAGCATCGAGTAAGGGTCGAGGCCAAAGCCCACAGTTTTCAGCAGGCCCAACTGCCAGACCACCGCAATCAACGTGGTGATAATGACGGCCAGAGCGCTCTTGAAGCAGCGGGTGAACCACAGCAGCAGAACGAAGGTGATACCGATCGCCACCGCAAAGAACAATGCCACGCCGACCAGGCCGTCAATCAGGTCACCGACCTTCTTGGCAAAGCCGATGATGTGGATTTTTACGTTGGGATTCTGCGCCTGATATTTCTCGCGAATCTTCTCTTCCAGCTCATGCGAGAACTTCTGGTAGTCCAGCGGCACCAGCTTGCTCTGGTCTTCCGGGTCTGGATACGCCTCAAGCAGCGGCACATCGACAATGCTCGACTTGAAGTTGTTGCCGACCAGACGGCCAATCTGACCAGACTTGAGAATGTTGTCGCGCAACTCCTCAAGGCTTTCTTCAGAGCCATCGTAGGTTTGTGGAATCACCTCGCCACCGGAGAAACCTTCTTCGGTCACTTCGGTCCAGCGTACACTCGGGCTCCACAACGACTTAAGCCCCGAACGGTCAACACCGGAGATGTAGAACACCTCGTCGTTGATCTGGCGCAGGGTTTCCATGTACTCCTTGCTGAAGATGTCGCCGTCGACCGCTTCAACCGAAATGCGCACCGTGTTGCTCAGGTTCGACAGGTCGTTGCGATGCTCCAGCATCTTCTGGATGTAAGGGTGACCCAGCGGAATCATTTTCTCGAAGCTGGTCTGCGGGCGAACCTGCGAAGCCTGATAAAAGAGAAAAACGCTAATCAACAGACACAGCACAATAACGGCCGGTCGGTTGTTGAAAATCAACCGCTCCAAGAAGGAAGCGGGCTTTTGTTGATGCTTACTCATGCAAACTCTCCCGGCTTATTATTGTTGGCCCAGCTCGGCGCCAGTAGGCGTGGCGATGTGCAATCCACCCTGCCCCACCAGAATCAGGTTGCCGTTATCCAGTGCTGCAACACTGGCAATTGACAGTCGGTCCAGACGATTGACCAGACTGAAACTCTTGCCGTTGTCGGTGCTTTTCAAAACAGTGCCGCCGTGACCCACGATGATGATCGAGCCGTCGGCCAACAGCGTGCTGCTGCTCAGACCAAACTCGATCGGGCCGTTACCCGGCGTATGAACTACGATTTGCTCCCAGGTGTCGCCAAAGTCGGTCGAGCGGAACACGTGGCCGCGCAAGCCGTAAACCAGCAGCGTGCGTGGCTCGGCAGTTGGCGCAACGCCAAACAGTGAACCCTCGTACGGGCCCTGCAAGGTTTCCCAGGTTTGGCCCCAGTCCGGGGAGCGGAAGATCACGCCCTGCTCACCAACGACCATCAGGCCGGCATCTTTAACCGGGACAATGGCGTTGAGGTGATAACCGTCTTCGTTGCCCATGCGGTCACTGATGTCTTCCCAGTTCGCGCCGCCATCCAGGGTTTCCAGCAGCGCACCGTAGGCGCCCACGGCAAAACCGTGCTGGGCATCGTTGAACCAGATATCCAACAGCGGTGCTTCACGGGTGAGGTCTTCGAACTGTTTGGTCCAGGTCGCGCCGCCATCAGTGGTGGCGAGAATCTGCGAGTCGTGGGCGACCGCCCAGCCTTTCTGGTCATCGACAAAGTAGGCAGCCGTAATCATCTGCCGGGTTGGCACCTTGGCCTGCACCCAGTTTTTACCGCTGTCGTCGGAATAGAGAATGTGCCCGCGGTCACCAAACACCAGCATGCGTTTACCTGCATGCACGACGTCGAGCAGCAGCGTGCGGGTGGCATGAGCAGATTCAACAGAATAATTGGTAGCGGCTTCGCCGGCCTGAACCTGTAGCGGCGCAGTGGCGAACGTTAAAGCACAAAGCACGCTGCATAGCGAGAGTGTTTTGGCCAGCGGCGAGTGGACGCGTAACGCCGGTGTGCGCAGGTTTCTTGCGACCAGACCGGACTGGGTGCGCCGCATGACGGGCTCACTCATAGACCTTCCCCTTTGTTTTTATTAGATACTTCTGCTTTTACGCAGGTTTCTTATGCTACTGAGCAAACTTGCAGCCTGACAATCAACGCGACGTTATGTTTTGTTAACAGCCAGTGACCGGGCAGTCAGAGCAAACGCTGATGCTAAAGCACTGCCTTGGATCAATTCCTGAAAAAATCAGGCTAACACTCAGACACCCAAGAGCCTTAACCATACGCAACCCTGAAGCGAATTCAAACGCTTGTATCATTAAACCTGGCTTTATTCATCAGATTTAAGCGACTTATTCGCGGCACTGATCACGCTGTAATCCAATCAACGATTGTCTGGCAATTATCTGCGCCTGACTATCTGTCCGAGCGCCGCCAAATTGTTGGTCAAAACGCTCACTGCAGCGCAGCACTATCAGCCAGACAAAAAAAAACGGGTTGTGGCGTCCGAGCAGAACTCGGTAGCCACAACCCGTTTCAGGGCAATGTGCAATTGCCCGGTGACAATAGCGCGATGGCGGATCAGGCCAGGCTCTTGCTCACCACCTCATAAACATCGCTGGACAGCTCACCCGAAGCCAGAATGCGCTCAAGCTCAGCCTTCATCAGCGCCTGACGCTCAGGGCTGTATTTGCGCCAGCGCGTCAGCGGCGATAACAAGCGCGAGGCGATTTGCGGATTGAGCGCGTTCAGGGTGATTACCTGATCGGCAAGGAAGCGATAACCGCTGCCATCGAGTTGATGGAAGTTGATCGCATTCTGGCCGCCAAAGGCGCCAATCACAGCCCGCACCTTGTTCGGATTTTTCAGGTTGAAGGCCGGATGCTGCATCAGCTCCTCAACCCGCGCCAAGCCACCAGGCATGGTGCTGGCTGCCTGCACGCTGAACCACTGATCCATCACCAGAGCGTTGTCCTTAAAGAACTCGGCGAAGCTGGCGAGGGCCTTGGCACGCGCCTCGGTGTGCGTGGAGTTGACCAGCACCGCCAACGCCGCCATGCGCTCGGTCATGTTGTCGCAATGCTCGAACTGCTCCAGACACGCTTCAAGCACTTGCTCTTTGCCGGTGAGCATCAGGTAAGACAGCGCGATGTTTTGCAGACGACGACGGGCAAAGTGCTCGGCTTCGGCCACATACGGGCTGTTGCGCGAGACTTCGCGATAAGCCTGATAACGCTGCCACAGCGGCGCGTACAGGGCCTGCGCCAGCGCTTCGCGGGCAAACTCGCGGGCAGCGTGAATGGCATCGACATCCGCCACTTCTGCAATTTCAGTCAGGTAGCCTTCACCCGGCAACGAGAGCATTTCCGAGACCATGGCCGGATCCAGCATCTCGTCGGCCAACACCGTTTCGAGCGCACTGATCAGGCGCTGATCCATAACCATTGGCTCGCCACGTTGCTGTTGGCCCACCAGTTCTTCAAGCACCTGCACGGCCAATTGCTGGCTGGCTTCCCAACGGTTGAAGCCATCGCTGTCGTGCTGCATGAGGAACATCAACTGGTCACGGCTGTAAGGGAAGCTCAGCTTGACCGGCGCCGAGAAGCTACGCAGCAGCGACGGCAACGGCTGCTCGGCAACACCGAAAAACACCACTTGTTGCTCGGCCTGATCAATCGAGATCACCCGCGTGTCAGCACCCGCCGCGGCTTCACCTTCAAGCTGCAACGGCAAGGCCTGGCCTTGCGCACCGATCAAGCCAAGCTCAACCGGAATCACGAATGGCAGCTTCTCGGTCTGTCCCGGCGTGGCTGGGCAGCTTTGCTTGAAGGTCAGGGTGTAACGTTGCGCGTCAGCGTCGTAAGCCTCGCTGACCTGCAAACGCGGCGTACCGGCCTGGCTGTACCAACGCTTGAACTGGGTCAGGTCAACGCCATTGGCATCTTCCATGGCCTTGATGAAATCGTCACACGTTACGGCCTGGCCGTCGTGGCGCTCAAAGTACAGATCACTGCCCTTGCGGAAGCCTTCGGCGCCGAGCAGGGTCTGGATCATGCGCACCACTTCACTGCCCTTCTCGTAGACGGTCAGGGTGTAGAAGTTGGAGATTTCAATAAACGCATCCGGGCGCACCGAGTGAGCCAGCGGGCCGGCGTCTTCGGCGAACTGGTGGGTGCGCAGATAAGCGACATCTTCAATGCGCTTGACCGTTGGCGAGTTCATGTCGGCGCTGAACTGCGAATCACGGAATACCGTGAAGCCCTCTTTCAGCGACAACTGGAACCAGTCGCGGCAGGTCACGCGGTTGCCCGACCAGTTGTGGAAATATTCGTGGGCAACAATTGCCTCAACCCGCTGATGCGCAGCGTCGGTTGCGGTTTCGGCCTTGGCCAGCACGGCGCTGGAGTTGAAGATATTCAGGCCCTTGTTTTCCATGGCGCCCATGTTGAAGTCGTTCACCGCGACGATCATGAAAATATCCAGATCGTACTCACGGCCGTAAGTCTGCTCGTCCCAGCGCATCGACTTTTTCAGGCTGTCCATAGCATGCTGGCACTTGTCGATATTCTCAGGCTCGACATAAATGCGCAGCGCCACTTCGCGCTCGGTCATGGTGGTGAAGGAGTCTTCAACACACCAGAGATCACCGGCCACCAAGGCAAACAGGTAGGCCGGTTTCATGAACGGGTCTTCCCACGTTGCCCAATGCCGGCCGTCTTCTTCGCTGCCGCTGGCAATCGGATTGCCGTTCGACAACAACACCGGATAGCTGTGCTGCTCGGCGCTGAGCGTGGTGGTGAACTTGCTCATGACATCCGGGCGGTCGAGGTAATAGGTAATCTTGCGAAACCCTTCCGCCTCGCACTGGGTGCAGAACATGCCGCTCGACTTGTACAGGCCTTCCAGCGCGGTGTTGGTTTCCGGATGGATGCGCACACTGCTGTCGATAACAAAGCTGGCGCTGTCCGGGTGCAAAGTCAGATGGCTGTCGGTGAGCTGATAGTCCGCCTCGCCCAACGCGCGATCATTGAGCGCCAGCGACAACAGCTCAAGCTCCTGGCCGTCGAGTTCCAGCGGCGGCAAATCACTGCCGAGCGCGGGGTTACGGCGCATCACCAATTGCGCATGCACCAGCGTGTGGTCGTCATGCAGTTCGAAGGTCAGGTGCGTCTCATCGATCAGGTAATCGGGCGCCTTGTAGTCCTTCAGGTAAATCATTTTCGGTTGTTCAGTACGCATGGTCGCCTCGTCGATTGAGAGATACACAAGCTGCTTGCGAAATGGAGTGCGGCGTGGGTTTTACAAACACAAAAGCACACGCCGTATACAGCAGTTTTACCGGATCAGAAGGCGCTGACAGCAATCTGATAGGCGGTGTATTTACGAATATTGATAACCCCGGTGTCGAACATCAGGTATTGGCCTTTGATGCCGAGCAACGTGCCTTCTGCCAGCGGATTCTTGTCGAGGTTGAAGCTGGTGATCTTCGCGGGATAGCCATCAATCGGATAGGCAATCTCGACCGGCTCACCATCGTTCAACGGCTGAATGGCTTGAATACCAAAGCGCTGTTGCAGTTGTTCAATGCCTTCACCGCAACTGGCAAACAATTGCTCGCGCACAGCGCGCAGATCAACCGGCGCTGCATCGCCTTTGAGCAAGGCGCGCCAGTTGGTTTTATCCGCGACCTGGCTGCGTAACAAGTCTTCAACAAAGCCTGACTGCTGACGCGTTGCAACGCGCAGGATCGGCAGCGCCTGGGTCGCGCCCTGATCAATCCAGCGGGTCGGAATCTGTGTGGCGCGGGTAATCCCGACCTTAACCCCGGATGAGTTGGCCAGATAAACAACGTGATCAGTCATGCAGAACTGCTCGCCCCAACTCGGCTCGCGGCATGTGCCAGCGTCGTAATGGCAGCGCTCGGGGCTCATGATGCAGATATCGCACTGCGCCAGCTTTTGCATGCACGGGTAGCAATAACCCTGGCTGTAGCTGCTCTTGGTCTTACGCCCGCAATGGCTGCAATGGATCGCGCCGAGGAACTCCAGCCGCACGGTTTTGCCCACCAGCGGATTAACCGGGACTAATTCATCATTCAGCCGAAAGGCGTACTGCACAGGTGCTTCAAGTTGCACCTGCATTTTGCTCAGGGAACCGCGAGCCAACTCACTCATTTAAAAACAGCCATCAATGCAAAGTATCGGAGGATTTGAACAGAAGATTAGGCACCGGCGCAGATTTCGAACTGCATTCTTGCGGACCCATGTAACCAATGCGCTCTTCTTCCGGGAGGTTTTTGATTTCCCAGGCGATGAGCGCCTGCAGGCTCAGCTCTTTCTGTTCCTGAGTCAGCTTGCGGCCGTCTGGCCATTTGCCGATCTCAACCGCGAGCTTGAGGCTCTGGTAGATTTCAGGGGTGATGTTTGCAATGGTTTCATTAAAAGACGACATGCGCGCCTCCCGACAGAGTGGGGCAAAAAATCATTTTAACAGGCCAACGCGCAATCTCGCGATGCACAGCGACCGTCGTGTGTCTTGCGCCGGGCTTGCGCACTGAAATCGCGTAAGCCCGGACAATTATCGGCGGGCACGGGCCATGAGGCCGCCAACCAAGCCAGTGGCGCAGCCTGCAACCAGACCGCCAACATGCGCCGCGTTGGCAATAGAGCCAAACTGCAGCAGTTCGAAAATACCGGTCATGCAAATCAGCAACCAGGCCAGCATCATGATCAATACGCCAGGCGGCAGCCGGTATTGCGCATTAGGTGCCAGGCGCTGGTAAATCCAGCAGTGCCCGAGTAAGCCGTAAAGCACACCGGAAAGCCCGCCGAACAGGCTGGGGCCGCCAAGCTGATACTGCGCAACGTTGGACGCAAGACCAAATAGCAGCGTCAGCGCGATCAGCATCAGCGGGCCCTGATAACTCTCAATGCGCCGCCCCAGCTCCCAGTACCACAGCGAGTTCATCGCCAGATGCAAGAAACCGAAATGCAGCAGCATCGGTGTTAGCAGTCGCCACCACTGGCCGCTGTCCATAGTGTGCGCGAGTGAGGCGAAGTAGATGTAATCGCCCTTGATTTGAAAGTCGACAAAGCTGAACCAGCGTACGGTCTCGAAGTTATCACCGAGCAAGGTGATGGCCGCGACAATAAAGGTAATCAGCAGCACCCCACTGGTCACCGGGTTGCGCTTGATCTGCTCGACAAAGCCCGGCATCGACCGCTGCGGTTTGTCCGCGGCCAACTGCAACTCCTCGCTGCCGTGCGGGTACTGCGCATACAGTTCGCGCACCTGCACAGCCAACGCCTCGCCTGGCACCCAGAGCACTTGCTCGCCAGACTCTTCGGCGACCCGGTGCGGCACCTGCAGGCGCTGCAACATCGCGACAAAGCCGCTGAGATTGGTCTGCATCGGTAAACGTAGGACGGCTACAGCGCTCATTGTGGCAACTCCGGTTTTTCTACATCGACCCAGACGAATTTGTTGGCATCAATGCGATGCTCCTGATCCAGCCGATACGCGACCAGCTTTCCATACAGCACCGCGCTGTAATCGAGGCAGGCCAGATTGCTGCGGATCGCCGAGGGTTTGCCACTGCGCCAGTAATGACCGACAAACAACATGGGTTGGTCGGACGGGTATTGCAGCAACTCGTTTTTCTGCAATTCGCTGAGCGGTGTGCGCGCCGCCAACTCGGGCAAGGCATCGGGCTGGAAGACGATATCGCCGTAAGTCTGCGGGTTCTCTTCCCAGAACTTGGTGCGAAAGAACGAACGCGTAAAGCCATCGTCACTGGTCAGCGTCAGCCCATGCGGCAAGCGCATATCGGTGCCGCGCAGCAGGCGGTTGAATACGGTATTGGCAAAGCTGCCGTACACCGCCGAAGCCTTGAGGAATTTCTCGTTGATCAGGCCATCCGGGAACTGTGCGCGCAGCGGCGTGATCAGGCTGTCATCCCAACAGGCGTGCACGGCGCGAAAACGCCCGGCGTCGATAAACAACGGCAGCTGATAGAACCAGTCGTGCAACTCACGCCACTCCGCCGGATACGCCGCAAACTGCTCAAGGGTTTCGGCGATCAGGCGGGTATGGCGCTCGGAATGCTCACGCACATGCAAGCGACCGCTGCCGGGCGGTGCGGGCGTCTCCCAGGCCAACGCATTGAACTCATGGTTGCCCATGATGCAAGCGGCCTGCCCCACCTCGACCATGTCGCGCACCAGATGCACGGCCTCACGAATGCGCGGACCGCGATCAACGATGTCACCGAGAAAAATCGTCTGCCGGCTGGGATGACGCCAAACGCCGGAAATTTTCCGATAGCCCAGCTTATCAAGCAGGCGCTCCAGGGTATTCGCGCAGCCGTGAATATCGCCTATGAGGTCATAACTTCGTTCGGGATCCAGGCGCATTAGTCGCCTCCGCCACCAAGGCGACTGCCCCAACCCAACTTGGTACGGCAGACCTCGTAGTAATTGTGATCCAGCGGATGGATCAGGCGTAACTTCTGCGGCTTCTTGCTAACCGTGACGGTGTCGCCCGGCGCACAGGTGAAGTGATTCTGGCCGTCGCAGGAAACCTGCGGATAGATCTGCAAATCCTTGGACACGACGATTTTCAGCTCACTGTTGCCATCAACCACGATCGGCCGGCTCGACAGCGTGTGCGGGTACATCGGCACCACCACAATGGCGTCCAGCTTGGGGTGCATGATCGGCCCGCCGGCAGACAACGCATAGGCGGTGGAGCCGGTGGGCGTTGATACGATCAGGCCATCAGCTTTCTGGCTGCAGACAAACTGACCGTCGATGTACAGCTCGAACTCGATCATGCGGGTCGATTTACCCGGATGCAGAACCACATCATTCAGAGCGTCGCCCTGCCCGATCGCCTCGCCATTGCGACGGACTTCAGCCTGCAACAAAAAGCGGTTTTCGCTGAGGAAATTGCCTTCAAGTACCTCGGCGACCTTCATTTCCAGATCATCCGGGCGGATGTCACACAAGAAGCCCAGACTGCCGCGGTTAACCCCAAGCACCGGGGTTTTATGGCGGCACAGCGCGCGTGCAGCGCCGAGCAGGCTGCCATCGCCGCCGATGACGATGACCAGGTCGCAAATTTCACCGAGACTCTTGCGCGAGGCTGTCTGCAGGCCGTGGCCCGGCAGCACTTCAGCGATGGTGTCTTCGAGAATGACGTGCAGATGACGGTCGAGAAGAAACTTCTTCAAGCGTCGAATAGTGTCCAGCACCTGAGTGCTGCCCAAGCGGCCAATGATGCCGATATTTCGAAATTGCTCCATGGGGCTCTCGCAGGCTCTGGGTCTTTAAGGCTTTGATTATGGGCGAAAGGCGTTCAGCGCGGCAAACTTGCGACGCGAAACAATCTGCCCGTAGCCGTATGTGTCAGATGGGTGCTGGAAGGCCCAATTGCAACCGCAACATGCACATCAAGCGCTTGAAGCGCTATGCTCGCTGGATGAATCCTTTTGAAAACCTGCTCGATCTGCCCATGCGCCTGCAGCAACCTGCGGTACGCGATCTGGCCTGGGTGATTATTGCCCCACCCCTGCTGCAAACCGCGCCGTGGCCGCAGCGCCATCCGTTGCAGGCAAGCCGCTGGCTAAGCGCCCCTGAACAACTGGCTGACTGGTTACTGCAACTCGACCAGCAACCCGACGCCCTGCGCCATTGGCTGGCAGAGCGTTCGGTGCGCAGGCTCGGTTTGTATTATGAGCGGCTGTGGCAATTCGCGCTGAACGCAGCGCCGGATGTTGAGGTCTTGGCCGCCAACCTGCCCATCCGCCAGCGTGGCCACACACTCGGCGAACTGGATTTACTGCTGCGTGATGCCGAGGGCGTTCATCACCTTGAACTGGCGATCAAACTGTATCTGGGCGCGGACGCTGAACAAGGTGAATCGCCGGCGCATTGGCTGGGCCCCGGCAGCCATGACCGACTGGATATAAAACTTGATCACCTGTGCAACCACCAATTGCCGCTTTCGTCCCGCGAAGAAGCACGCGGCGCCTTGGATGAGTTGCAAATAAACACGCTCAACGCGGCGATGTGGGTCTCGGGATACTTGTTTTATCCGTGGCCGCAACCCTGCTCGTCACCGACCGATGTCAATGCACAGCACCTTAAAGGCATCTGGCTGCATCAATGCCAATGGGCCGACTTTCTGCGCACTCAGGGCGACGCCTGCTGGCAGGTTCTGCCACGCCACAACTGGCTGGCGCCAGCACGCATCAGCGACGCTGATCACTGGTCGCGCGAGCAACTGCACATCTGGTTTGCCACCCTCGGCCCACACGAAAACGCCCAATTGCTGGTGCGCACAGAGCGCAGCGCATGCGGCGACTGGCTGGAAAAGCAGCGTCTGTTTATCGTGTGCGACGACTGGCCCAATACTCAGGGCGCAGCCGCGCACTAGCTGTACCGATTACCTACTGCGCCTGCAGCGCGCGGAGGATTTTCTTGCCGGCGCGACCGTCCTGCGGTTGCAGGCCCAAACGCTTTTGTTCGCTGACGATTGCGCGGCGCGTCAGCGTACCGATCATGCCGTCGGCCTCGCCGATCTCGTATCCCCGCGCCAGCAGCAACTCTTGCACTTGCTTACGCTCAGCGCGGCTAAGGCCCGGATCATCGGTTGGCCACGGCGTGACAAACTCGCCCTGCCCGCGCAAGCGGTCGGACAAATGCGCAATCGCCAGTGCGTAGCTCTCAGCCGCGTTGTAGGAATAAATCGCATCGAAGTTGCGCATCACGATAAACGCCGGCCCTTTGACCCCGGCAGGCAACAGAATGCCAGCGGCGGTATCACTTGAAGGCAACGGCGAACCGTCAATTTTGCGCACGCCAGCAGCCGCCCACGAACTTAATGGCCGCTTGTTTTTACGCCCGCTATTGGCGGAATTGAAGCCACTCGGCAACTTGACCTCATAACCCCAGGGCTGGCCCGTCCGCCAGCCGGAACGCTTGAGGTAGTTGGCGGTAGACGCCAATGCATCCGGGATGCTGGCGACCAGATCGCGGCGACCATCGCCATCGCCGTCCACCGCAATACGCTGATAGGTCGAGGGCATGAACTGGGTGTGGCCGAATGCACCGGCCCAGGAACCGTTAAGCTCCTCAGCCTGAATATCGCCGGACTGCAGCAGTTTGAGCGTGGCAAACAACTCGCCCTGAAAGAAACTCTGACGCCGACCGTAGCAGGACAGCGTCGACAGCGAAGTCAGCAGCGGGCGCTTGCCGAAGGTTTTACCGTAGTCACTCTCCACCCCCCAGACGGCGACGACCGTGGCCGCATCTACGCCGTATTGACGGGAAATCTTCTCCAGCACCGCGGCATGCTGCTTGAGCATCGCCTTGCCATCATCGACCCGCTGCTGGTCGACCAATGCTGCGAGGTAGTCCCAGATCGGGGTGCTGAATTCAGGTTGCGCGTCGAGCAGTTCGATCACGCTCATGTCTGGCGCAAGATCGGCGGTGTAGCGCTTGTAGGTCGCGGCCGAGACGCCTTTGGCTTGTGCCTTGCTTTGCAGGCCGGCCAAACATTGCTGGAATCCGTCTGCCGCATCCGCCGCACTGGCCGCGGCACTAGCCGCCGCACTAGCCGCCGCACCCATTAACAGCAGCGCTGCACCTGACACCAAACGATTGCTCGCCATTATCGCCCTCCATAACGTCACCGCTGGCGCCACTGCGCCGCTCTTCACACCATGGTAAGGCACGCGCCCCATGCACTGACAAGTGCCGGGGCGCAACAAATCGTGATTAGCCCGAGAGTCAACTTGCTCAAATGCTACTGGAACGCTGCCAATGCCGCCGCACGCCCCTGCAAACCGCCGGTATGGATGAAGATCAGCCGACTGCCCTGGGCAACCAGACCGGCTCGCACGTGTTGTTGCAGAGCAAACAAGGTTTTAGCGGTATACAGCGGCTCCAGCGGGATATTCATCTGCTGCTCGCACGCCTGCATAAAGCTCACCAGTTCACTGTCTACCTTGGCAAAGCCGCCACGGCACGCATCGAGCAGTTGATAGCCGCTATCCGCCAAACCTGCCTGGCCGAGTAACTGCGTAACCTGCGCTTGTACGCCGTGGGAAGCCGGTACGGCCATAGCGCCGTATACCGGATGCGCGCCAGTCTCGGCCATGACCAGCCCGGCCAGCGTGGTACCTGTGCCAGCGCCAAGCCAGAGTGCGTCGTAGTCTGCCCAACCGATCGCCGCCAGTTGCTCACGGATCAGGCCAATGATAGGCGCACAGCCACGCGCGCCCAACAAGCCGCCGCCCCCTTCCGGCACCGGCTGAAAATGGGCGTATTGCTGTTGCCACGGCACCCAGAAATCGGCCTCATGGCGTTTTCGATAGCCGCCATAGCCGAGCCAATGCAACTGCATGCCGAGCGCTTTGAGATCGGCAACAGTGGGGGTTTGGCATTCTGTGCCGCGCAGCAAGCCAACGGTTGGGAAGTTGAAGCGGGCCCCGGCACTGGCCAGGGCATGCAAATGATTGGAGTGCGCGCCGCCCAGGCTCATCACCCCGGTGCAACCGGCGGCATCGGCCTGCTGCAGATAACCACTGAGCTTGAACCACTTATTGCCACTGATGAGCCGGTCAGTAAGGTCGAGACGCAAGACAGCCAGCTCAATCCCTGCTGCGTCCAGCCAATCAAGATGTACCTGCTGCAGCGGAGCAGAAGGCGCCCAGTCAGGCGCGATCAGAGGCAAGGCTAGCCGGTAGTCTGCATGCGACTTGCGACCATGTGCCGGGCACAACAGTTCGACTCGTCGGCGACAAAGCGGCTCGGGCTATCGACCCGGTCAATCGGAATCGAGCAGCGTTCACCGCTCGGCAACAAGGCTACACAGCACGGCTGCTGGTAGTGTTCCAGCCACTGACGGTACTGGTCTTCGCCAACGAAACACTTGGCAGCCACATACGCCATGGTGTTGCGCTGATAGTGGGTAATGTCCTTCAGCGGAATAGTCAGATGGCCCGCGCCTGGATGGTAAACAACAAAGACCACGCCCAGCTTGGCGAGCCGTTCCAGCACTTGCTCGCCGGTTTGGCTAGATGCATGTTCGAGTTCGTGCTGCAGCCGCTGCTGTTCAGCCTGCAGCTTGGTATTCTTCTGCTCAGCGCGCTTGAGGTTCTTCTGCAACGATGCAATCTGCTCTTGGTATTCGACCACTGCGGTGTTGATCCGCGCTTTGATCTCGCTTTCAAACTGCTTGCGCAGCGCTGCGGTAGAGGATTTATCGTCACGTTCGAGGCGATTCAGCTGCTCAGTGAGCTCTTCCCGAGAGGCTTGGAAGGTCGCCGCCTGAATCGCCAGCTGGGCCTTGAGCGCAACATTGAGCTCGACTTGCTGCTGGAGCGACTCCTCGGCAAGCCGGACCTTTTCCTGCTGCTCAGCTGAGAAATCGGCACTGGTAAACTTAAGTTTGGCCAGCTCCTCTTCGTACTGTTTAGTCAGGCTGGTGATGCGCAGGCGTTGTTGCTTGATCAACTGTGCAGCCTTGACCCGCTGCTCCTGATTGATCTTCTCGGCCAGTTCCAGCGCATCCGGATCACCCGCTCGCGGCGAGTCGGCAATGTGCCAGTTTTCTTCGCCACTGACTTGCAGCTCTGCAGCGCTGGCCGCCACGCTCGCCTCGTCTTCAACCAGCAGGCCCAGCGTGTTGCGGGTAATCGCTTCTCTGGCAGCCGTCAAATGGTTCTTGCCGGGCGCCATATTGGGGTCCCACAAATGACCCTGGTGCCAGGAAACCGGACATTGGCTTCGGCAGGCCAGGCGGATCGGGCCCGCGCCCAGATCAGGGCCGCGCCCCGCCCGCTCAGCCAAATGCTGGAGGGGAATGTTCCAGCTCTTGTCGGGGCGACCGCTCTCGTCGAACTCCAACAGAAAACAAACCACCGAACGAATTTTAAGCCGTGGATTGATGGACAGGTGGACCATACGCACCTGCTTGCCGACATAGCTGGGCATGTTGACCACGCCATCGAGCAATGCCTCAAACTCTGGGTAGAGCATTTGCGTACAGATGCCGCCCTGCTCATTGAAGAACAGAACGGCTTCAACCGTCTTCGGTTTTTTCTGCATCCGTGTCACATCCCTTGATTCATCAGCCCTGACAGCTGGCAATGCATGCGCGCAAGAAAATAGTCCATGCGGCAGCCCTTCATCGCTGCGCAAGTCTAGGAGAAAACCTCAACCTGGCAGTGTGATCGGGTTGGCAAGCGACTTGCGCATACGCCCAGATGAGCAAACAGCAGGCTGAAACTGTGATCGGCTTGGAAGCTAGCGTCAATCCCGCGCAGTCAAAAAATAGTCACTAAATAGCCTGGGCACAAAAAAGCCGGGGCTGTTTATAGCACCCGGCTTATGGTCGTTTTGTGACCGCGACTCAGAGTTGCAGTCGGCGCGCCATCTCGGCACCCAG
Organism: Pseudomonas marincola; assembly: GCF_900682675.2. Lineage (NCBI taxonomy): Bacteria > Pseudomonadati > Pseudomonadota > Gammaproteobacteria > Pseudomonadales > Pseudomonadaceae > Pseudomonas > Pseudomonas marincola. Next base: position 3,028,147 of record NZ_LR215729.2, read on the forward strand.
TGCCTGCAAGCCTGACATCGGCCTGATCATGACTTCGAACTCGCAGATTTTGCCGTGTTCGTCGAAACGAATCATGTCGATGCCTTTAAGCTCACGCTCGCCGACCCGCGCACTGAACTCAAGCACCAGATTCAAGCCATCGCCAGTGGCAAGCTCGCGGTGATAGCGAAAGTCCTCAAACACCTGCAAAACCGTGTTGAGAATATGCGCCACCTTGGCTGCCCCCTCGTAAGGGTGGAATGCCATGGGCGAACGAAACACCGCCTGCGGATTGAGCATCGCCGGCAATTCGGCGAGATTCCCGGCGGCGATCATCGCGTGCCACTTTTCGAGCGATGCCGCCACAGCGGGCTGTAAATCCAGTGCTTGTTGCATGATAGAAGCTCCTTGCCGTTTTTATTGTTAATGTCGAGCCGTCTCAGAGTTCAGCAGCCAGTCGCGATCCCTGATTGATTGCACGCTTGGCGTCCAGTTCAGCCGCCACATCTGCGCCGCCGATCAGGTGAACGCTCTGCCCACCGGCGACCAGACCATCCTGCAGTTCACGCAGCGGATCTTGGCCTGCGCAGACGATTACAGTGTCCACCGGCAATACCTGCGGCTCACCGCCGGCAACACTGATGTGCAGACCGTTGTCATCAACCTTGAGGTATTCGACGCTGTTGATCATCTGCACGTTCTTGTTTTTCAGGCCCGCGCGATGGATCCAGCCAGTCGTTTTGCCCAGACCGTCGCCGACCTTGGTTTTTTTGCGTTGCAGCAGGAAGACTTGGCGTGCAGGTGCATGCACCTCAGCTTGAATACCGGCAACGCCGCCACGGGCATCCAGTTGAGCGTCGATGCCCCACTCCTTCCAGAACGCATCACGGTCGAGACTGGTTGCAGCACCGGCGTGAGTGATGAACTCGGAAACGTCGAAACCAATGCCGCCCGCACCGATAACCGCCACGTTGTTACCGACCGGCTTGCGCTGCAAAATCGCATCCAGGTAATTGATCACTTTAGGGTTGTCGATACCCGGGATCTCAGGCGTGCGCGGCGCAATACCGGTGGCCAGAATCACCTCGTCGTAACCGCCCTTGATCAAGTCATCGGCGCTGACGCGGGTTTGCAGGCGTACATCGACACCGGTGCTTTTCAGCTTGCGATCGAAGTAACGCAGAGTCTCGAAGAACTCCTCTTTACCCGGCACACGCTTGGCGACATTAAACTGCCCGCCAATTTCTTCAGCCGAGTCGAACAGGGTCACCGAATGGCCGCGTTCAGCCGCAACCGTGGCTGCAGCCAGACCAGCAGGGCCAGCACCGACGACTGCAATCTTCTTCACAGCAACAGTCGGAATGTAATTGAGTTCAGTCTCGTGACAGGCGCGCGGGTTGACCAGGCAGCTGGTCAGTTTGCCGCCGAAGGTGTGATCAAGGCAGGCCTGGTTGCAGCCGATGCAGGTGTTGATCTCGTCGCTGCGACCCGCCGCTGCCTTGTTGACGAATTCAGGATCAGCCAGGAATGGACGCGCCATCGACACCATGTCGGCGTCGCCCTCGGCCAACACTTGCTCAGCGATTTCCGGGGTATTGATACGGTTGGTGGTGATCAGCGGGATGCTGACCTGGCCACGCAACTTGGCCGTGACCTTGGTAAATGCAGCGCGCGGCACCTTGGTGGCGATGGTCGGGATACGCGCCTCGTGCCAGCCAATACCGGTATTGATGATGGTCGCACCGGCCTTCTCGATGGCCTTGGCCAGCATGACCACTTCATCCCAGGTGCTGCCGCCTTCGATCAGGTCGAGCATCGACAGGCGATAAATGATGATGAAATTCGGTCCTACTGCCTTGCGCACGCGGCTGACAATTTCAATCGCCAGACGCATGCGGTTCTCATAGCTGCCGCCCCAGCGATCCGTGCGCTGGTTAGTGTGCGCAACGAGGAACTGGTTAATGAAATAACCTTCGGAACCCATGATCTCAACGCCGTCGTACTCGGCTTGCTGTGCGAGCAAGGCGCAGGTGACGAAGTCGGCAATCTGCTTCTCGATACCCTCCTCGTCCAGCTCGGTCGGCTTGAACGGGTTGATCGGCGCCTGAATGGCGCTAGGCGCAACGGACTTGGGGCTGTAGGCATAACGACCCGCATGCAAAATCTGCATGCAGATCTTGCCGTCCGCTTCATGCACGGCGCGGGTCACAATCTTGTGCTTTTCGGCTTCCTCAACCGTGGTCAACTTGGCCGCGCCGGAGTAAACGCCGCCTTCCACGTTCGGGCCAATACCGCCGGTCACCATAAGGCCGACACCGCCACGGGCGCGCTCGGCAAAGTAGGCCGCCATGCGCTCGAAACCATCCGGTTTCTCCTCAAGACCGGTGTGCATCGAACCCATCAATGTGCGGTTCTTCAGCGTGGTGAAACCCAGGTCGAGCGGGGCCAGCAGGTTGGGATACAAAGCGCTCATGGCGATCTCCAGTTCAAACAGTGCAATTCACGGAGTGCTGCAATCTCGGGACATTCACGGATCGCAGTCGGTATGAGCTGCACAATAAGTAGCTGAAGGCTTTGCCTCAATGACTGTAAATAACAAATTATTGATCATAAATGACAGGGCGACTTGGCAACGACGCGTGACTCCCCTACCCTGACTGGAGAAATTCTGACAGCGAAATCACCATGCACAAACTGACCAAGTACGCCCTGCTTCTGCTGATTATCGGTGGCGCTGGCGTCTACCTGTACTGGGCCAAACAGCGACCGGACGTAGGTATTTTCCTGACCGACCTGCGCAGCCAACTCAGCGTCAATCAGGGCCAGCCGAGTGAGCGCGGGAATCTGTTGGGCATTCAACCCTTGCTCTATGCCAGCGATTATCAGAGCCGCGAAACCTTGCACCTGAAGCTGGCGGCCTATCTGCAAAAAGCCCGCGACAAAGGCCTGCTCAATAGCAAAACCGTGGCCGTGCTGCCTGAGCATATTGGTACCTGGCTGGTGGCCAGCGGCGAGAAGCCCGAGTTCTACCAAAGCGACAGCCTGGTAGAGGCCATCGGCTGGCTGACGGCCAGCCATCCGCTGGCAATTCCCAAGGCGCTGATGGAAACGCCCAGCGACAAGGAATTCAGTGACGCCCTGTTCCGCCTCAAGGCCAAACAGATGGCCAAGGACTATCAACAGTTATTCGGCGAGTTGGCCAAGGAGTTCAGCATTACCTTGGTCGCAGGCTCGATTGTGCTGCCCGAACCCCGCGTAGAGTCTGGCCAGCTAAAAATCGATGACGGCCCGCTGTACAACATCAGCGTAGTGTTTGGCGCGGACGGCTCAATCATTGGCCCGGCGCAGCGCAAGGTGCATCTTTCCAGCCGCGAACGGCGCTTTATTGCTGCCGCTCCTCTGGAGCAGTTGCACGCCATTGATACGCCCGCCGGAAAACTGGGCGTATTAATCGGTACAGACAGCTGGTATCCGGACAGTTATGCAGCGCTGGCCAAGCTCGACATCAAGTTGCTGGCAATCCCGGCCTTTATCAAAGGCAAGAATCAGTGGGAGAAGCCGTGGCGCGGCAATAAAGGTGCTCAGGAACCCGCTTTCATCGCACTCAAGGAAGCGCAATCGACCGAAGCCAATGCCTGGCAACAATTGGCCATACCCAATCAGCTGAAAGCCAGCGGTGCCGAGGCCGGCGCACTGGTGTTCAGCCGTGGGCAATTGTGGCGCATGTCGATTGACGGGCGCAGTATCGCCAGCGACTCCCGCGAACATGCGCTGGCCGGTGATGCGCTCGGCGCACACCTGATCAATATCTGGTTATGAACAGCCCGCGGGTTCGCCTCGGCGATCTGTCTGTCGGCTTCATCGACAGCCTGGCTGGCGCCATGCGCGGATTGGACCACGACCCCAAGCCGCTGCTCGATAGCTACGGCCTTGATACCGCGCGCCTGGCGACCCCAAGGGCGCGTTTGTCGATCCCGCGCTACATGCGCCTCGGCCATGCGGCAATCGAGCAAACCGGGACTCCTGAACTGGGCCTGTTAATGGGCCAGGCCATTAAACTGGGCCAGCTGGGGCTGGCCGGTGTTACCGCCATGCAGGCGCCGACAGTGCGCGATGCGGCGCGGACCCTGACCCGCTTCGAGCCGCTGTACGCGTCCAACTACCGGGGCCAGTCGAGCCTGCACGAAGACCCGCAAGGTGCCTGGCTGCGGTTTTACTCAATCAGCCCTTACAACGCCTACAACCGCTTTGTGATCGACTCCGTGATGTCTGGCTGGCTGCAACAACTCAGCAGCGTCTGCGGCGAAGCGCTGAGCATCGACAAGGTCCAGATCGAATTCGAAGCACCGGCTTACAGCGCGCATTATCAACAGCGCTTTGCCTGCCCGGTCGAGTTTGCCAGCAGCCACAACCAGCTGCGCTTGAACCAAGCCAGCCTTAGCCGGCGCAACCCGAACCACTGCCCAAGCACCTGGCTGCATTTACTGGAGTTGTGTGAACAGCAACTGGAACAACTGACCCGCACCCGCAGCCTGCGTGAACAGATCACCCTGCTATTGGGGCCATTGCTACACGGCCGTGAGCCGGATTTGAATGAGGTAGCTGCACGCCTGCAACTGCCGAGTTGGACGCTGCGGCGCAAACTTGCCGAAGAAGGCACGCAGTTTCGCAGCATTCTCAACGAGACTCGCCGCGACCTGGCCATGGCGTATATTCGCGACACCGAACTGGCTTTTGGCGAGATCGCCTACCTGCTCGGCTTTGCGTCGGCAGAGGCCTTCCAGCGCGCCTTTAAGCGCTGGAACCAGCAAACCCCGGGAGAGTTTCGCCGCAGCCAGCGCAATGCCGGCTAAGGCGATTAAAATCGACAAACCTCAGAGTTCGGTAGCGTCTTCTTCAAGCTCCGGCAGGTCGAACTCACCCGCGCGGCCTTCGAGCAATTCTTCTTGATAGTCTTCCATTAGTCTCTCCTCAATCTTCAGGATTTTCTGCGATGTGCTTAGGTTCAGCAGCAGAATAAAAACCAACGATTAAGAATTTATGACAAGAGGCGAATATCTGTAAATCGCGGGCAATAAAAAACCCTCAGATATTGCTATCTGAGGGTTTCGTATATGGCGCAGCGGACGGGACTCGAACCCGCGACCCCCGGCGTGACAGGCCGGTATTCTAACCAACTGAACTACCGCTGCGTGTTACGTGAGCTTGCGCCCGGTAAACACGTTACTTCATCTGGCATCACAACAAATCGCTTCGTTTGTGATACCTCATCCCAGGCAAGCCTGAGATGGAAAATATGGCGCAGCGGACGGGACTCGAACCCGCGACCCCCGGCGTGACAGGCCGGTATTCTAACCAACTGAACTACCGCTGCGCATTTTATGAACTTTCGTTCAACTCTCGAAGTGGTGGGTGATGACGGGATCGAACCGCCGACCCTCTGCTTGTAAGGCAGATGCTCTCCCAGCTGAGCTAATCACCCTTGCCTTCGTGAGGACGCGAAATTTACGCGTGGGGCACACCTAAGTCAATACCCTGCTTAAAGTTTTTCTTAAAAAGTGCAAAATAATCAGGTGTTTATGCAGCGCGCGAAACAGTCAATAGGTTTACGCAAAAAAACAGCTACTAAAATCGAATAAATTGGTTATTTTTCAATCACATCGAGAGCTTTGCAGAATTACGCGCTAATGCCCTGTGAAAGGTAATTTTTTAAATTATTTCTGCCGCTGACCGATTTAACTCAAGTTCACTGCCAATAATTCCGCCATTGATCATCATTTAAAGCCTGATTGAGTTTTATATGGGCAGCGGCCCCGCACTCGCAAACAAAAAAGCCCCGAATCGCTTCGGGGCTTTTGCTTTGGTCGCAACGGGCTCAACCGTTAATCGAGGTAATTCATTTTCCGGCTGAATCCGCCGTCGACAACAATTTCCTGGCCCGTGACAAATGCACTGCTGCCAGACAGCAACCAGGCAACTGCCGCCGCCACATCTTCAACCTTGCCGACACGCCCTACCGGGTGCTGAGCATGATCATCACCCCGCAGTGGCTCATCACGACGCGCCTGTGAATCACGCGAGTCGATCCAGCCGGGGCTGACTGCATTCACCCGCACCTCTGGCCCCAGGCTGATTGCCAGCGAGTGAGTCAACGCCAGCAAACCGCCCTTGGACGCAGCATACGCCTCGGTATCAGCCTCGGACTGATGCGCTCGGGTTGAGGTGAGATTAACGATGGCGCCACGGTGTGCGCGCAAATACGGCACGCAATGCTTGGCCAACAGCATTGGCCCGGTCAGATTGACGGCCAAGGTGCGCTCCCAGCGCGACTGACTGAGGCTTTCGAGTGGCGGGTTATGCGGATCAGCCACCGCCGCGTTGCACACCAACGCATCGAGGCGGCCAAACTGGCCGAGCACTTCTGCCACGCCAGTCGTAACCTGCGCCTCGTCGGCGACATCCATCGACACGAACCAGGCACTCTCACCCAGCGCCTTGGCCACAATCGAGCCGCGCGCGCGATCGATGTCCGCCAGCACCACCTGCCAGCCTTCAGCGATCAGCCACGCGGCAATGCCCAAACCGATGCCTTGCGCGGCACCGGTGACCAGCGCCACATGGCCCAGCGCAGAACCATCGTCCTGCATCCAGTCCATTTCGGCTTGCTCAGTCAAAGCGCTGCCAACCCGCGAGCCAGATCGTTTTGCAGATCAGCCAGATCCTCAAGCCCAACGGCAACGCGAATCAGGTTGTCGGCAATCCCGGCATTCGCGCGCTCTTGCGGCGACAGGCGCCCGTGCGACGTGGTTGCAGGGTGGGCGATGGTGGTTTTGGTATCACCCAGATTGGTGGTGATCGAGATCACCCGAGTGGCATCAATAAAGCGCCACGCTGCCTCTTTACCGCCTTTGACCTCAAAACTGACCACTGCGCCGAATGCACTTTGCTGACGCTTGGCCAGCTCATGCTGCGGATGGCTCTGCAAACCGGCGTAGTAGACCTGCTCAACACCGGGCTGCTGCTCAAGCCACTCGGCAAGAAACTGCGCACTGGCGCAATGCGCTTGCATGCGGATGCGCAAGGTCTCCAGCCCCTTGAGGAAAATCCAGGCATTGAATGGGCTCAGGGTTGGCCCCGCTGTGCGCAGGAAGCCGACCACTTCTTTCATCTGCTCGGCACGACCGGCAACAACGCCGCCCATGCTCCGGCCTTGGCCGTCGATATATTTGGTTGCCGAGTGCATGACGATGTCTGCGCCAAGCTTGAGCGGTTGCTGCAAGGCTGGCGTACAGAAGCAATTGTCGACAGCCAGCAACGCATTGTGAGCGTGGGCGATTTCGGCCAGCGCGGCAATATCGACCAACTCGGCCAGCGGATTTGAAGGCGACTCGACAAACAGCAGCTTGGTGTTGGGTTTGAACGCAGCGCTCCACGCATCCAGATCGGACAGCGGCACGTAATCAACTTCTACGCCGAAACGCTTGAGGTATTTTTCAAACAGGCTGATGGTCGAGCCAAACACACTGCGCGACACCAATACATGGTCGCCGCCACTGCACAGGCTCATGACGATAGCCATGATTGCCGACATGCCGGAGGACGTAGCTACGGCCTGCTCTGCCCCTTCCATAGCGGCAATGCGCTCTTCAAAGGCACGTACAGTCGGGTTGGTATAACGCGAATAGACATTGCCCGGCACTTCACCGGCAAAGCGCGCAGCCGCGTCGGCTGCGGTGCGAAATACATAACTTGAGGTGGGAAAAATTGCTTCGCTGTGCTCACCTTCAGGCGAGCGACGCTGACCGGCTCGCACCGCCAGCGTATCGAATGCAGCACCTTCTAGGTCGCTGTCCAGTCGTCCTGCTTGCCATTCTTGCGTCATCTGCTTTTCCTCGGTGCGAGCATGGCGCAACGCTGTGCGCCTGCCGCTTGTTCCCTGCCGAAAGCTGCTGCTACAAGCCTGACTCTCCCTCAACACTGCCTGCGCAATTGAGCGCGGCAGTGGATACAAGGGCACAGCAGCTGTAAGGCACTGACTTAGTTGTTGTGCAAATCAATGATGGCGCTGTTGACCATCGACATACTCATGCTCGAATCGTTACGTGCACGCTCGATTTTGGCCAAGTATGCCTCGTCAACATCACCGGTAACATACTTGCCGTCGAACACCGCACAATCGAACTTGCCGATCTTGATCTTGCCGCCGCCCACCGCATCAACCAGGTCTTCGAGATCCTGATAGATCAGCCAGTCAGCGCCGATCAGCTCGGCAACCTGCTCGGTGGTGCGGTTGTGGGCGATCAGCTCGTGCGCGCTCGGCATGTCGATACCGTACACGTTTGGATAACGCACGGCTGGAGCCGCCGAGCAGAAGTAGACATTTTTGGCACCGGCTTCGCGGGCCATCTGAATGATCTGCTTGCAGGTCGTGCCACGTACGATCGAGTCATCGACCAGCATCACGTTCTTGCCGCGGAACTCAAGCTCGATGGCGTTGAGTTTCTGGCGTACGGACTTCTTGCGCGCCGCCTGGCCCGGCATGATGAAGGTACGGCCGATGTAGCGGTTCTTGACGAAGCCTTCGCGGAACTTCACGCCCAGATGGTTGGCCAACTCAAGCGCTGCCGTGCGGCTGGTATCCGGAATCGGGATAACCACGTCGATGTCGTGCTCGGGACGTTCACGGAGAATCTTCTCAGCCAGCTTCTCGCCCATGCGCAGACGCGCTTTGTAGACCGAAACACCGTCCATGATCGAGTCCGGACGCGCCAGGTATACATGCTCGAAGATGCACGGCGAGTATTCAAAGTTTTCGGCGCACTGACGCGTGTGCAGCTTGCCGTCTTCAGTGATGTAAACCGCTTCACCCGGCGCCAGATCGCGGATCATGGTAAAGCCGAGCACGTCGAGGGAAACGCTCTCGGAAGCGATCATGTACTCAACGCCTTCGTCGGTGTGACGCTGGCCGAATACGATCGGACGAATACCGTGCGGATCGCGGAAACCGACGATGCCATAACCGGTGATCATGGCAACAACGGCGTAACCACCCTTGCAGCGCTTGTGCACATCGCTGACCGCGGCGAATACATCTTCCTCGGTCGGCTGCAAACGGCCGCGCTGAGCCAGTTCGTGGGCAAACACGTTAAGCAGCACTTCCGAGTCGGAATTGGTATTAACGTGACGCAGGTCGGACTGGTAAATCTCTTTAGCCAGTTGCTCAACGTTGGTCAGGTTACCGTTGTGTGCAAGCGTGATGCCGTAAGGCGAGTTGACGTAGAAAGGCTGCGCTTCGGCCGAACTTGAGCTACCCGCAGTCGGGTAACGCACGTGACCAATGCCCATGTGCCCAACAAGGCGCTGCATGTGGCGCTGCTGAAACACATCACGAACCAGACCATTATCCTTGCGCAGGAACAGACGCCCCTGATGACTGGTGACAATACCGGCAGCATCCTGGCCGCGGTGCTGCAAAACGGTCAAACCGTCATACAGCGCCTGATTGACATTCGATTTACCAACAATACCGACAATGCCGCACATTTGGCGCAACCCCTACGTTATAAAACAGACTGAATACTGGAGGCTCTCAAGGCGTTTTAGGCATTGAGAGCACCTCCTTGAACGGCAGATCAGCAGGTGCGCTGACGCCGCTTGCGAGCCACTCACTGGACAAACCCAGGATCAGGTTTTTTGACCAGTCAGCGACCAAGAGAAAATGTGGAATCAAGGCAGACTCATGCCACCAGATGTCCTGCTGCACAGGCGCAAGGCTGAGCAAGCCGACCAACAGCACAACCAACAGGGCGCCGCGTGCGCCACCGAAAACCATGCCGAGAAAACGATCCGTGCCGGACATCCCGGTCACGCGAATCAGCTCACCGACCAGATAATTGACCAGTGCGCCCACCAGCAATGTGGCAATAAACAAGATCGCGCAGGCTGCGATAACCCGCATCGAAGGTGTTTGAATGTAAGCGTCGAGATGCTGCGACAAGGCACCGCCGAACATCCAGGCAACGACGCCTGCGACGATCCACGTGAGCAATGAAAGTGCTTCCTTAACGAAGCCACGGCTCAGACTGATCAGACTTGATATGGCGATAATGGCGATAATCGCCCAATCGACCCAGGTAAATGCCACGATGAAGGCTACCGTTTGAATAGGCGCAGCATTTTAGCAGAGCCGCTGCCCGCAGGGTAAGCCAAGGTTGGCCGTTGGGATGAAAAACCTATGACGGGATGCTGCCACGGACGGTTCAGCACTGAACAGTCCGTGATCAATCAGTTGGCTTCCGGCTTGAAACGAACGATAAATCCATTGAGTTTCAATTGGCCGTTGATCTTTTCGCGCGCCTTGTCGGCGTCGCCACGATCAATGTACGGGCCAACAAACACCCGATTCATGCCATCGAAGGTACGAATATAGGCGTCATAGCCCTGACTGCGCAGAGTGCCTTGCAGTTTCTCAGCCCCCGCACGACTGGACAGGCTGGCCAATTGCACCGACCAACTGACAGGCAAGGTGTTAGCGTCCAGATGCTTCTGCGGCGCAGGCGCGGCCTCAGCCTCGGGCTCAACTGGCTTGGCCGGCGTTTGCGCAACAGCAGGAGCCTCTTCAACAGGCGGCGCCGGAAGCGGCTCAATGGGCTCAGGTGCAGTGTCTGCAGCCGGATCGGCAGGCTCGGGCGCGGATTCTTCAATACTGGCATCCGGCACCGGCTGGGGCACGGGCACCGGATCAAGCGCGACCTCAGCCGCAGGCGGCTCAGCGGGCATGGCCGGGGCTTCTACCGAGACCCGACGCAACTCATCCTGACGCGACAGCAGCATCGGCAAAAAAATGACGGCCAGCGCAACGAGCACCAACGCGCCGACAATTCGCTGCTTGAATCCTTTATCCAGCAAAGCCATCCTGATCTTCCCCTTTGGCATGGCGGGCCAGCCATTCCAAGGCTTCGGCCACACAATAAAACGACCCGAACAGCAAGATCTCGTCTTGCTCCGTAGCCTGCGCGCATTGTGCCATTAAAGCAGTCTGAACATCGCTATAGACCGCCACTGCCGCGTTTTTATCCTGTAAAAAATCAGCAAGTTCGCTCGCAGGACGCGAACGCAGGGTCGGCAAAGGGGCTACAGCCCAATCCGCCACATGCTCAAGCAAGGGTTCGACCACGCCGGCCAAGGCCTTGTCGCCCAACAAACCAAACACCGCCAGGCGCTTGCCAGCCGGTGGACGAGCAGCCAGACGCCCCGCCAGATATTCAGCCGCATGCGGATTATGACCAACATCGAGCAGCAGCTTGAGGGTCTTGCCGCTGAAGTTGATGGTGCGCCGTTCCAGCCGGCCGGTTACGCGGGTAGCCTGCAAGGCAGCTGCCAGTTCCTCCGGCTGCCAGGGCAAGTCGAGCAACGCATAAGCCTGCAACGCAAGCGCGGCGTTTTCCTGAGGCAAATCCAGCACCGGCAATTGCGTCAATGTCAGGCTCTGCCCTGCCCCGTCCACACCGCGCCACGACCAATAGTCATCGCTCCGCGCCAGATCGAAGTCGCGCCCACGCAGAAACAGCGGCGCGTCAATCAGGGTAACTTGATCCAGCAGCGTCTGCGGCGGCTGCAAGTCACCGCACAACGCAGGCTTGCCCGGCCGGCAGATACCGGCTTTCTCAAACGCTACGCTGTCGCGGGTATCACCGAGGTATTCAACATGATCCACGCCAATCGAAGTGATCACCGCCAAATCGGCGTCCACCAGATTGACCGTATCGAGGCGACCGCCGAGGCCCACTTCAAGCACCACAGCGTCCAAACCTGCGCGCTGGAACAGCCAAAACGCCGCCAACGTGCCCATTTCGAAGTAAGTCAGCGAGATATCACCGCGCACTTGCTCCAGCGCAGCAAAGGCTTCGCACAGTTGCTCGTCCGAGACTTCCTGGCCATCGAACAGCACCCGCTCGTTGTAGCGCAGTAGGTGCGGTGAGCTGTAAACGCCCACTTTGAGGCCCTGAGCTTTCAGCAGCGATGCGATAAACGCGCAGGTCGAGCCTTTGCCGTTGGTGCCGGTAACCGTGATAACGCGTGGTGCAAGCCGGGCCAGGCCCATGCGTTCAGCTACGGCGCGACAACGGTCCAGCCCCATGTCAATTGCAACGGGGTGGAGTTGCTCCAGATAGGCAAGCCAATCTGCCAAAGAACGTTGGGTCATTCAGCAGTCGCTACCGCAGCCTCGACCGGGGCCTCTACTTTCTGAGCAGGTGTTGGCTTGCCGGTAAACTGCGCCAACAGGCGCGCCAGACGCGGACGCAATTCTGCGCGCGGAATAATCATATCGATAGCGCCGTGCGCCAGCAGGAACTCGCTGCGCTGGAAGCCTTCTGGCAGCTTCTCGCGTACGGTCTGTTCGATAACCCGCGGGCCAGCAAAGCCGATCAGCGCGTTAGGCTCGGCAACGATGACATCACCCAACATGGCCAGACTGGCCGAAACGCCGCCGTAAACCGGGTCGGTCAGCACCGAGATAAACGGAATGCCTTCCTCGCGCAGGCGCGCCAGCACAGCCGAGGTCTTGGCCATCTGCATCAGCGAGATCAACGCTTCCTGCATACGTGCGCCGCCTGAGGCCGAGAAACACACCATCGGGATACGCTGCTCCAAGGCCACGTTGGCGGCACGCACGAAGCGCTCACCAACGATTGCACCCATGGAGCCGCCCATGAACGAGAACTCGAACGCCACGGCTACCAGCGGCATGCTCTGCAGCTGCCCTTTGAACGCGACCAACGCGTCTTTCTCGCCGGTCTGCTTCTGTGCTGCCACCAGGCGGTCTTTATACTTTTTGCTGTCGCGAAACTTCAGGCGATCGACCGGCTCAAGATCGGCACCGATTTCTTCACGGCCTTCGGCATCGAGGAAAATATTCAGACGCGTACGTGCATCGATACGCATGTGATGCCCGCACTTGATGCAGACATCCAGGGTCTTTTCCAGCTCGGGTTTGTACAGCACCGCATCACACGATGGGCATTTGTGCCACAGGCCTTCCGGTACCGAGCTCTTCTTGACCTCGGAACGCATGATCGAAGGGATCAGCTTATCTACCAACCAGTTGCTCATGCTCTTAACTCTCCAAAGCTGTAGGCCCGCCCGCGCTAACAATAACGCAATCAGGCAAATTCACGAGTGCAGTCACTTGAGGGGCCGGCACCAGCATTCGGCAATTGCCACCAACGCCCATTACCCGCCACCTTGATCAGACTTCAATTGCATCACTTGCAACCTGCACTTTTGGACGGCACTGATCGGTCAGCCGTCACATCAGGTCGCGCAGTTCATCGAACCATCAGCACGCTCTTACTGCTGCAACAAACGCACGTACCTTAGCAGCATCCTTGATCCCTTTGCTTGCTTCCACTCCACCACTGACATCAACAGCATACGGCTGAACCTGCGCAATCGCGCTGGCAATATTCTCGGGCGTGAGACCGCCAGCAAGAATTATCGGCGTATCAAGCCCCTTAGGAACCAATGACCAGTCAAATGCCTCGCCAGTTCCCCCGGGGATTCCCGGCACGAAGGTATCGAGCAAAATGCCACTGGCCGCCGGATACTCGCCAATCATGGCCGCCACATCATCATCGCTCTTGATCCGCAACGCCTTGATAAAGGGCCGGTTGTAACCGGCGCAATCCGCCGCGGTCTCATCACCATGAAATTGCAGCAAGTCCAACGGCACCTGCGCCAGCAACGCGTTCAACTGCTCACGCGGCATATTCACAAACAAACCAACAGTGGTCACGAATGGCGGCAGCGCAGCGAGAATAGCCTGCGCCTGAGCAATATTCACGGCACGCGGGCTTTTCGGATAAAACACCAGGCCAATTGCATCCGCACCGGCGGCAATCGCAGCCAGTGCATCTTCTATGCGGGTAATGCCACAGATCTTGCTGCGAACAACTGACAACGGTGAGTTCCTTGAGCAGATAAAACGCTATACGACCGATGGTAGCAAAAGGCCTTTCAGCCGTCAGTCCTCACGTCAGGCAAGCCGGATAGAAAGTGTGGCCCCAAGTAACGGGACGGCAACTCGAACGTATCCGGATAATCGACCTGCACCAGATACAGCCCGTAAGGGTGCGCGGTTACACCACCGGTGCGACGTACGCGGCTTTCAATCACCTCGGCGGCCCACTCGACAGGTCGCTCACCCGCACCAATGGTCATCAGCACACCGGCGATGTTGCGCACCATGTGATGCAAAAAGGCATTGGCGCGAATATCCAGCACGATGAACCGGCCAGTTTGCAGCAGCTCAAGGTGGTGAACGGTCTTGATCGGCGACTTGGCCTGACACTGACGCGCGCGGAAAGCACTGAAGTCGTGTGTTCCCAGAAATGCTTTGGCCGCTTCGCGCATGCGCTCGATATCCAGCGGACGATGGTTCCAGGTGACAGCTTCGGCCATGTGCGCCGGTCGAATCTGGTCGTTATAGATGACATAACGGTAGCGCCGCGCCTGGGCACAGAAACGCGCATCGAATTCGCACGGCATGATCTTGGCCCAGCAAATGCTGATGTCATGCGGCAGATTCATGTTGCCGCCCATCATCCAGGCGTGTGTCGAGCGCTCGACGTGCGTATCGAAATGCACCACCTGTCCACTTGCGTGAACCGCAGCATCGGTACGCCCGGCGCAACTCAGCGTGATTGGCGCACCACCGGCGACTTTGCTCAAGGCCTGTTCAAGCTTGCCTTGAACGGTAGGCACGCCATCTTTTTGCCGCTGAAAACCACGATAACGTGAACCGTTGTATTCAACGCCGAGGGCGACCCTGAAAAGATCAACGGCGGCCGAGTTGGCCGCCGTTTCTGGAAAAGCTTCGGACATGTATCAAACCAATTTAGCGATCAGCTCTTTAGCTTCTTGCTGCTGACCATCGTTACCTTCGGCGATGACTTCATCGAGAATGTCTTTGGCACCCTCGGCATCACCCATATCGATATAGGCTCGCGCCAGATCTAATTTGGTCGCAGTTTCATCTGTACCGGACAGGAAGTCAAAGTCGTCTTCACCGTCGAAGTCCTCTGCCGCCAACGACTCGGCAGTTACTTCAGGCACATCGGGAAGATCAATCTCCTCCGGCTGGTTTTCTGCCAGGCTGTCGGAAAGCTGCTCCAACTCACCACTGACATCTTCAAGCTTGACCTCAAAGGACTCCGCCGCGGCTTCAGGCTTGTCTTCCGCGCTGATCGTCTCATCCAGCGACAGGTCGAAATCAGCAGGCAAATCGAGGGTATCGAATTCAGCCGTCTCTTCTGCCTTTGGGGTGATCGCGGTGGTGTCTTCGCTCAGCTCATCCTCAAAGTCGAGCAGGAACTCATCCTCTGCAACTGGCGTGGCAGCAGGTGTTTGTGGCTCATCTGCAGCGAAATCGAAATTGAAATCATCGAGTTCGTCCGTCAGCGTAACCGGCTCTTCAGACAACTGTTCATCAAGCTGCAGATCCTCAAACCCGGCGAGATCACTGTCTGCATGAGTTTCAGTGGTCGACTCGACTGTCGGCTGCGCTGGCGCAGGTGTCGGGGCATCAAGGTCTTCAAGATCATCCAGATCGAAGTCGAAAGCATCGTCTTCAGCCGGCGCTGCGCTCTGAACCGGAGCCGCCTGAGGAGCTTGCGGCTCATCATCAATGCTCAAGTCGTCCAGATTGAAGTTTTCAGCATCATCCAGCGCCGCGCTGTCGGCTGCCATCAACATGGCAGCACCGCCAGCAACAACCATAGCCGGATAACGCGCCTTGAGTTGATCGATTTCAGCAGCCGAACCGCCGAAATCAAGCAGCTCGCTTTCCTGACGGACAAACCCTTCGCGGTCGCCCATCTCGGCATAGACCTCCATCAGCTTGAGGCGCAAGTCGGCCCGCTGAGGCTCATCATTGATGGCGTTAACCAACAACTCGGCAGCCTGATTGAAGCGACCGTAAGCGATATAAATGTCCGCCTCGCTCAATACATCAGCGGTTTTAGCGGTAACAGGTTCCTCGCCTGCCTCATGCGCGGTCACAGCCGTATCGGCGTCCTGCTCATCAAGGCTGCCAGCCGGCAACTCGACATCATTCTCGAAATTGTAATCGCCGGCCAGCTCTTCCTGCGCAGCAGCTTCTTTAGCCGCATTGCGCCGTGATACCGCCATCAGTGCCAACAGCAGTAACAGCAGCGCACCACCCGCAGTTGCACCCAGCAACATTGGATTGGCCATCAAGCTGTCCAGCGCACTCTCCTCTGCTGGCGCATCTGCCGGTGTTGGCGCAGGCGTAGGCTCAGTGGTTGCCGGAGCAGGTGCCGGCGCTGCAGCGGAATCCGCAACGACTGGCTGAGTTTCGTCCGACTCAGGCTCTTCGCTGTAGTTGTAATCGGTTTCAGCCGGAGCTTGCGTGGCCTGTGCTTGAGGAGATGCAGGGTCGCCTGCCGCAGGACCGCCTGCCGCAGCATCGGCTGCCGTAGCGTTGGCGGAAGCTGTGTCGGCGGTTTCTGTGCCGGCGGCTGCATTAGCATCGGCAGATTCAGCGCCGGCTAAGGCATCGGCTGGCGCAGCGCCGGCTGCCGCAGCGTTGGCTGCCACAGGTTCGCCTGCCGCAGGATCGGCTGCCACATCACCGGCTGGGGAACTTCCCGAAGCATCAGTGCCAGATTCATTCGATGGAGACGCGCCAGCTGCAGCGTTATCGGCTGCGGCGCCTGCAGCGGCGCCAGCTACACCAGCGGCAGCGGCGGCAGTACCGTCTTCACCCAATTCAGCCTGAAGCTTGGCCAACTGGCTGTCTTTGAGCTGGATCAGGCGTTGCAGTTTATCAAGCTGGCTTTGCAGATCGCCCATGCGGCTCTGCAGCTCTTCGTTTTCGCGACGAGTCGAGTCGAGGCTCTCTTCGGTCACTGCCAGTTTGTTGCTAAGTACTTTGGTGTCGACCTTACCGGTGTCAGCACCGGCAGTCGCCTTGCCGGTTTCAGCTGAAACCAGTTTGAGGTTGTCATCTTCTTTGATTTCAGCAGGTGCCGCGCCCGCAGCGTTGCGTTTGGTGGCATCCAGCTGGCGCGGATCAGCCGCAGCAGTAGTACCCGCGCGCCAGGCGGTGTTCTGCTGGCGAACTTCGGCGATGGCTTGCGGCTGAGTACGGCTGTTGATCTGCTGATCGTCCGGCAGGCGCAAGACCTGACCACGCTTCAGGCGGTTGATGTTGCCATCAATGAAAGCGTCCGGATTGAGGTCCTGAATTGCCAGCATTTTCTGATGAGCACTGCCATTGCCCGGCGTGCGCTCAGCAATCTGCCACAGGGTATCGGCACTGCTGGTCTTGTAAACGCCCGCTGTTTCAGCGCTGACTTTCGGCGTCTGGGTCGGTTCAGCTGCTGGCCCGCGGTAAGCCGAGGACTCGCGAGCAGGCGCCGGTGCTACCGGAGTTGGCGCAGAGGCTGCCGGCATGGAGGCGTACGCCTTGGCTGTACGGGTTTCTGCAGGTTGCTGCAAACCGGTTACCGGTGCGCGTGGCGCTGCGGCGGCAGCGGCTTGCGGCGAGTACAGTGGCGGGTCGAGCAACAGGGTGTATTCACGCAGCGCACGGCCATTCGGCCACAGCACTTCAACCAGGAAATTCAGATACGGTTCGCGCACCGGCTGGCTCGATGTCACCCGGATGATGCTCTTGCCGTTAGGCTTGATTACCGGGGTGAACTTGAGATCGGTGAGGAAGTAAGCACGTTCCACACCCGCCTTGGTAAACGCATCCGGAGAGGCGAGCTTGGGCAGCACTTCTTGATTACCCAGGTCGCGTGCCTCCAGCAATTCGATGTCAGCGACCAGTGGCTGGTTAAGCGCTGAGCGCAACGTCACCTCGCCCAAGCCCAGCGCCTGCGCCATACCGGAGGAGAGTGCCGAGGCCGCCGCAATCGCCAGCACCAGTTTGCGAACCCGAATCATATCGTTATCCTTAGTTTTATCTTTTTTTCCCGGCAAGCGAGAGGATCTTGATAACTATCGAGGGCACATAGCTGATGTCAGCTGAGCACTCGATAATTAATTAAACCAGTGTTGCCAAGCTCGAAAGATTCTTCAAACTTCTAGGTAAGTATCTTTGACAGATGGTCTTTTATCAATAACTCAGCTAACTGCACTGCGTTGACAGCAGTACCTTTTCGTACATTATCAGACGTAATCCACAAATTGACTTCCCTTTCATCTTCAATCCCGCCGCGCACTCGCCCGACATAGATCACATCTTGCCCCACCGCATCGCCAACCGCGGTCGGATAATCGCCTGGCTCTACGTATTCGATTGCCGGCGACGCATCCAGCGCCGCGCAAACTGCCGGTATATCTACAGCAGCTTCGGTTTGCAGCGATACGTTAAGACTGTCACCAAAGAATACCGGCGCCTGAATACAGGTCACCGCGACCTTGAGCTGCGGGCGTGTCAGCAGTGTTTTCAATTCATTACCTATGCGCCGCTCCAACGCGCCATGCCCACTGTTGTCCGGCTCTTCAACTTGAGCGAGCAGGTTAAACGCGATTTGCCGGTCAAACAGACGCGGCTCCATTGCCCGCGCGTTGAGCAACTCTGCGGTCTGGCGCGCCAGTTCAGTCACGCCTTGGCGATCGCGGCTCGAGACGGCCAAGCACGCCGTTACACTGGCGCGTGTCACTTCAACCTGCCCGGCAATGGCCGCCAGCACACAACTCAGCGCCACACTCACCGCTGCCGGGCTGCTCACCCAGTAAGGCGCCTTTAGCGAAGCCATCACCTGCGGGTTAACGTCAGCCACCACAATCGGCGCTTGCCCGGCCGGCAACCCTGCACTCAGGTCAATCACCGCACAACCACCACGGCGCACTGCCTCCAGGCACTCGCGGGTGACATCGGCTTCATCAACAAAGAAGGCAACCTGCACGTTGGCGAAGTCGAATTCGTCAGCAGCGCGCACCCGCAGGTTCTTGCCGCGGAACGTTACGCTGTGGCCAACAGCCTCATCCACGCCCAGCAGATGCAAGGTCTTGAGCGGAAAATCACGCTCTTCGAGCACTTGCACCAACGCCTCACCGACAGCGCCGGTGGCACCGATTACAGCTACATCAACAGTCGCACTCATAACATCACTTCTGATCAGATCCGGACATGCACTCTATAGTGCACCTCTTAAACGCAAAAGAGCGATTGCCACGGGTCAATCAACCCGTAGAAATCGCTCTTCGGCAAATGGCAGCCTGTAGCGGGCGAATTAACGCTCCAGCAGGATACGCAGCATACGCCGCAATGGTTCGGCCGCGCCCCACAGCAATTGGTCACCAACAGTGAACGCGCCCAGGTACTGCGAACCCATATTGAGTTTGCGCAGACGACCGACAGGTACGTTCAGGGTGCCGGTTACCGACGTCGGGCTGAGGTCAGCAATGCTGCTCTCGCGATGGTTTGGCACCAGCTTGACCCATGGGTTGTGCTGGCTGATCAAACCTTCGATGTCCGAGATTGGCACATCCTTGTTAAGTTTGATGGTCAATGCCTGGCTGTGGCAACGCATGGCGCCGATGCGCACGCAGATGCCGTCGACCGGAATCGGGCTCTTGAAACGACCCAAAATCTTGTTGGTCTCAGCCTGCGCCTTCCACTCTTCACGGCTCTGACCGTTTGGCAGCTCCTTGTCGATGTAAGGAATCAGGCTGCCCGCCAGAGGCACGCCGAAGTTATCAGTCGGGAACGACTCGCCGCGCATGGCTTCAGCCACTTTGCGATCGATGTCCAGAATCGCGCTGGCCGGATCAGCCAACTCATCGGCAACCGAGCTGTTAACCGCACCCATTTGCTTGATCAGTTCGCGCATGTTCTGCGCACCCGCGCCGCTGGCCGCCTGATAAGTCATGGCGCTCATCCACTCAACCAGACCCGCTTCAAACAGACCACCGAGGCCCATCAGCATCAGGCTGACGGTGCAGTTGCCGCCGATGTAGTTCTTGGTGCCAGCATCGAGTTGATGATCGATCACTTTGCGGTTGACCGGATCGAGCACAATGACTGCGTCATCAGCCATACGCAGCGAAGATGCCGCGTCGATCCAGTAACCCTGCCAGCCCGCTTCACGCAGCTTCGGGAACACTTCATTGGTGTAGTCGCCGCCCTGACACGTCAGAATCACGTCCAGACTTTTCAGCTCATCAATGCTGTAGGCATCTTTGAGTGGCGCAATGTCTTTACCAATAGCCGGGCCCTGGCCACCAACATTGGAGGTGGTAAAGAACACGGGTTCGATCAGGTCGAAATCCTGCTCTTCCAACATGCGCTGCATCAGCACGGAACCTACCATGCCACGCCAACCGATCAGTCCTACACGCTTCATAACAACTACACCTATGTGAACAGTGTGCCGGAGCTTCCGGCATCCAGAAATTTATAAACTACGCAGGGCCTCGACGACCGCATCACCCATTGCCGCAGTGCCCACTTTTTGAGTGCCCGCAGAGTGGATGTCGCCAGTACGCAGACCTTGATCAAGCACCTTGCTGACGGCTTGTTCAATAGCAGCTGCCGCTTCAAGCTGGTTGAAGCTGTAACGCAGCATCATCGAAACCGAAAGAATGGTTGCCAGCGGGTTGGCAATGCCCTGGCCGGCGATATCCGGTGCAGAACCGTGACACGGCTCATACATGCCCTTGTTGTTCGAATCAAGGGATGCCGATGGCAGCATGCCAATAGAACCGGTGAGCATGGAAGCCTCATCCGACAGAATGTCACCGAACATATTGTCGGTCACCATCACGTCGAATTGCTTCGGTGCACGCACCAGCTGCATGGCCGCGTTGTCGACATACATGTGCGACAGCTCGACATCCGGATAGTCCTTGGCAACCTCTTCAACCACTTCACGCCATAGCTGGCTGGACGCCAATACGTTGGCCTTGTCGACCGAACACAGACGCTTGCCGCGCACACGGGCCATGTCGAAACCAACGCGGGCGATACGGCGGATTTCACTCTCGCTGTAAGGCAGTGTGTCGTAGGCCTGACGCTCACCGTTTTCCAGCTCATGGGTGCCGCGTGGCGCACCAAAGTAAATGCCCCCGGTCAGCTCACGAACAATCAGGATATCCAGCCCCGCCACCACTTCCGGCTTCAACGAGGAAGCATCAGCCAGTTGCGGATAAAGGATGGCCGGACGCAGGTTGGCGAACAAACCCAGCTGCGCACGAATTTTCAGCAGGCCGCGCTCAGGGCGAATGTCGCGCTCGATCTTGTCCCACTTCGGACCACCGACAGCACCGAGCAGAATGGCATCGGCTGCTTGCGCACGCGCCAGCGTCTCGTCTGCCAGCGGCACGCCGTGCTTGTCGATAGCCGCGCCACCGATAACGTCATGGCTCAGCTCGAAATCGAGCTTGAACTTGTCATTGGCCAATTCCAGCACCTTGACCGCCTCGGCCATGATTTCCGGGCCAATACCGTCACCGGGGAGAATCAGAATCTGCTTGCTCATGCTTTCCTCATGTTCTTCTGCGGCTGCCATTGGCGCGCCATCAATAATCGGGTGTAGCGCCTTAAGCTGTCACTAAAGCCATGCCGAGCCGGGTATTACACAGGCTCGGCGCGGCGCTAGCAATAGCGCTCAAGGGTTGTTGTAAGGCTCAGGCGTCGCGAAACAACCACGGCTGCTTCTGCTTATAACCGGCCTCGAAGTCGCGAATAGCCTCAGCATCCTGCAAGGTCAGGCCAATGTCATCCAGGCCGTTAAGCAGGCAGTGCTTGCGGAACGCATCGACTTCAAAGCTGTATTGCTTGCCATCGGGGCGCGTGACTTTCTGCGCCGCGAGGTCAACGGTCAACTCGTAGCCTTCAGTGGCTTCAGCCTGCTCAAACAACTCATCCATTTCGGACTCTTCAAGGATGATCGGCAGCAAGCCGTTCTTGAAGCTGTTGTTGTAGAAAATATCGGCAAAGCTGGACGCCAGAATGGTCCGGAAACCGTACTCTTCCAAAGCCCAAGGCGCGTGCTCGCGGCTGGAACCACAACCGAAGTTCTCGCGTGCAAGCAATACGCTGGCACCTTGATAACGCGGGAAGTTGAGCACGAAATCCTCATTCACCGGACGCTGCGAGCTGTCCTGGTTCGGCTGCCCGACATCCAGATAGCGCCACTCATCGAACAGGTTCGGGCCGAAGCCAGTCCGCTTGATCGACTTCAAGAACTGCTTGGGAATGATCTGATCGGTATCCACGTTGGCACGATCCAACGGCGCGACAAGACCGGTGTGTTGGGTAAAAGCTCTCATGTCGGTCTCCTCAGGCCTGAATCAATTCACGAACATCAACAAAACGACCGGTCACGGCCGCCGCTGCAGCCATCGCCGGGCTCACCAGATGGGTGCGTCCACCGGCGCCCTGACGGCCTTCAAAGTTACGGTTGGAGGTCGATGCGCAATGCTCGCCGCTGCCGAGTTTGTCCGGGTTCATCGCCAGACACATCGAGCAGCCCGGCTCACGCCATTCAAAGCCTGCCTCGATGAAAATCTTGTCCAGACCTTCCTGCTCGGCCTGCTGTTTGACCAGACCCGAACCTGGCACCACCATCGCCTGCTTGATGGTGGCGGCAACCTTGCGGCCCTTGGCCACTTCAGCGGCGGCGCGCAAATCTTCAATGCGCGAGTTGGTGCATGAACCGATGAACACGCGATCAAGCTGGATATCGGTAATCGCCTGATTGGCGGTCAAACCCATGTACTTCAGCGCACGGGTGATCGAGTCACGCTTGACCAGATCAGCTTCAACTGCCGGGTCCGGCACATTCTGATCAACAGCCAAGACCATTTCCGGCGAAGTGCCCCAGCTGACTTGCGGCTTGATGTCTTCGGCGCGCAACTCAACCACGGTGTCGAAGTGAGCGTCGGCGTCGGAGACCAGATCGCGCCACTGCGCCACGGCCTGCTCCCACTGCGCGCCCTGTGGCGCGAATGGACGACCCTGAACGTACTCGATGGTCTTGTCGTCGACCGCCACCATACCGACGCGGGCACCCGCCTCGATCGACATGTTGCAGATGGTCATGCGGCCTTCCAGCGACAAGTCGCGGATAGCGCTGCCGGCAAATTCCAAGGCGTGACCATTGCCACCCGCGGTGCCGATTTTGCCGATCACGGCCAACACGATGTCTTTAGCGGTAACGCCGAACGGCAATTTGCCTTCAACGCGCACCTGCATGTTCTTCATTTTTTTCGCGACTAAACACTGTGTGGCCAGCACGTGCTCGACTTCCGAGGTACCGATACCGTGCGCCAATGCGCCGAAGGCACCGTGAGTCGAAGTGTGCGAGTCACCACAAACCACAGTCATGCCTGGCAGGGTCGCGCCCTGCTCCGGGCCTACAACGTGAACGATGCCCTGGCGAATGTCGTTCATCTTGAATTCAAGAATCCCGAAATCGTCACAGTTCTCATCCAGTGTTTGCACCTGAATGCGCGACACTTCGTCGGCAATCGCCTCAAGACCGCCCTGACGCTCGGCCTTGGTGGTTGGCACGTTGTGGTCCGGCGTGGCGATGTTGGCATCGATGCGCCACGGCTTGCGGCCAGCCAGACGCAAACCCTCGAAGGCCTGCGGAGAGGTCACTTCGTGAAGGATATGGCGGTCGATGTAGATCAGCGACGAACCATCGTCACGGCGTTTTACCTCGTGCATTTCCCAGAGTTTGTCGTAAAGCGTTTTGCCGGCCATCAGCGTGTTCCTCATCAGCATATTTCTGTGCTTCAGGAGTATCCCTTTAGCTTATGTGGCCAATTTTATGGGGTTGGTTTAAATTACTCAAATTCATATTTTTCATCGATTGGATTACTAGCAGGAATACCTGAATGGACCTGGCCGCGCTTAATGCCTTTATCGCCATTGCCGAATCGGGCAGCTTCTCCGAGGCTGCCGAGCGCCTGCATTTAACCCAGCCCGCCGTGAGCAAGCGCATTGCCAGCCTGGAGCAGCAACTCAAGGTGCGCTTGTTTGATCGCCTGGGCCGTGAGGTGAGCCTGACCGAGGCCGGCCGGGCCCTGCTGCCACGCGCCTACCAGATACTCAACGTACTGGAAGACACGCGCCGCGCCCTGACCAACCTGAGCGGCGAGATCAGCGGTCGCCTGACTCTCGCCACCAGTCACCACATCGGTTTGCACCGCTTGCCGCCTCTATTAAGGGCTTTTACCCGCAGCCACCCGAAAGTCGCGCTGGATATTCAGTTTCTCGACTCCGAGGTCGCATACGAGGAAATTCTGCACGGCCGCGCAGAAGTGGCGGTCATCACTCTGGCCCCGGAAACGCAGGCGCCCGTGCAGGCTGTTCCGGTCTGGGACGACCCTCTCGATTTCGTCGCAGCGCCCGAACATCCACTTGCCGCTAAACCCGCGATCACTCTTGCCGATATAGCAGATATTCCGGCGGTATTTCCGGGCGAAAATACCTTCACTCATCACATTGTCCGGCGCCTGTTTGAAGCTGAGGGCCTGACCCCAAACATCGCCATGAGCACCAATTACCTGGAGACAATCAAAATGATGGTTTCTATTGGGTTGGCCTGGAGCGTACTGCCGCGCACGATGCTAGATGATCAGGTGACACGCTTACCGCTGCCGGGTATCCAGTTAACCCGAAAACTAGGCTACATCCTGCACACCGAGCGCACCCGTTCCAACGCGGCGCAGGCTTTCATGAATCTTCTCGATGCCCAGCGGGACGGTGTTGCATAATCATTCAGCGAACAGCTAACGTTGCTAAAATCTGTGAACAATAAATTGGTGCATATGCCCAAACACCCTCTCTTCCTTCGGCAAACTGGGCAGCACAACTCCCCTGTGAAAGGCGGTCTATGAGCAACCGCCCCGATATCGAATACCCGGACCCCTTCCTTGAGCCACTGGATGACGGCGAGTTCGAGAGTACCTGGGAACAATTTCCGCACCTGCTCAAGGCGCTGAATGGCGCACGCATGGGTGCGTGGCACTGGCACGTAAACAGCGGCCGGATCACCGGTTCGCGCGCCTCACAGGCGATCTTCGGGATTGACACCGACAAGCAACCACGCAAACGAATCGACTACTTCAGCCTGGTGCCGCAGGCGGACCACAAACAAATCAGAGCCCTGTTTACTGATATCTGCCGGGGTAATCTCAGCGAGCAGACCATGCGCCACCGGATCATGTGGCCCGATGGCAGCCTGCACTGGCTGGAGATCAACGCCAGCCTGAAACGCGACGAGGATCAAATCGCGCTTTACGGCGTTGTGCGTGACATCACCTGTCAGCAGGAACAGGCGCATGCACTGGCTGAATCCTCGAGAAGTTTTGACAGCCTGTTTCAGCTGAGCCCGGACTCAGTCGCACTGGTGCGCAAAGCTGACTCGATCATTACCGCGGTCAACCAGCACTTTGAAAACAGCTTTGGCTGGTCGAGCCCGGAGATATGCGGCAAGTCCACTTTTGACGCGAATATCTGGACCGAACCCAATGACCGCGACACGCTGCGCACCGCACTTGAGTCCACCCTCGAGCCGCTGAGCAAGAATGTCACCCTGCGCCGCCGCGATGGCAGCCTGACTGATGGCATTCTCAGTGTTCAACTGATCGAGATTGATCAGGTCGACTACGTGCTTTGCACCTTCACTGACACCTGCGAAAAAAAGCGCACCGAACAAGCGCTGCGTTTCAGTGAGGAGAAGTTCGCCAAGGCGTTTCAGTACAGCCCGGACGCGGTGGTTATCAGCGAGAAATACAGCGGCAAACTGATTCAGGTGAACCCGAGTTTCGAGCGCCAGTTCGGCTGGAGCAACGCCAATGCCATCGGCAAAACAGCCAGCCAACTCGGCGTCTGGCAGCACCCACAAGACCGCATGAGAATGATCGAAGCACTTGAGGCGAACAGCCTGCAAGAGTTCGAGGTCGAGCTATGCGACAAACAAGGCAAGCCGAGCACCAAGCTGTTGTTCGGCGATGAAATCGAGCTGAACAATCACGACTGCCTGATATTGACCATTCGCGATATCAGCCGGCAAAAAAGCCAGGAACGCGCCCTCAAAGACAGCCAGGCGCGTCTTGACCTGGCGCTGGACTCGGCCAACCTTGGGACCTGGGACTGGCATATTCCGAATAAAACCCTGTTTGGCTCACAACGCGCCGCGATGCTGCACGGCCTCCCGGCAGAGGAATACCAGGGTCCGTTCAGCACATTCTTCTCGCACGTCCATGCCCAAGACCAACAACGCATGTACCAGGACTATCGCGCGTTGCTGGCGAGCGATCAGCCGACCTATCAACTGACCTACCGCTCGCAACTGCCCGACAGCTCCACGCGTTATCTGGAATGCATCGCCCAACTCAGCCGCGACGCCGCTGGCAATCCGCTGCGCCTGACCGGCGTGGTAATGGATGTTACCGAGCGCACGTTGCGCGAGCAGACGCTCGCTGCATCAGAGGAGAAATACTCCGCACTGTTCCAGGCAAGCCCGGAGCCGATCTGCGTATCGCGGGCGGAAGATGGCACCATGATTGAGGTCAACCCCAGTTTTTGCAGGACCTTTGGCTGGAGTCAGGCCGAGCTGATTGGTAGCAAAAGTACCGACCTGAAAATCTGGCGCAGCCCTGATCAACGCATTGAACTGCATGAGCGATTCATGCGCGACCATGAGCTGAACAACGAAGTCGTTCAGTTCATCACCCGTTCAGGCAAAGAGTTGACCTGCATTCTGTCGAGCCGACTGATCACCGTCGACCAACATGAATGCATCACCACCACATTCCGCGACATTACCGATCAACAGGCCGCAGAAGCAGCGCTTGAGGCCAGCCAGGACAAGTTTGCCAAAGCATTCCACTCAAGCCCGGACGCCATCACCATTACCGAGCGTGCGACCGGTCGCTACATCGAAGTAAACGAGGGCTTCCACCGCCTGACCGGCCATCGCAGTGAAGATATTATTGGCCTAACCGCCAACGATATTAATATCTGGGAAAGTCAGGCAGAGCGTCAACGCGTGCTCGACAGAATCCAGAACGCGCGCAGCACTGTGCACATGGAAATGCGCTGCCGCCATCGTGACGGCAACATCATTCCGGTCGACATCTCGGTTCAGACTATCGAGCTGAACAATGTGCCTTGCCTGCTGATGACGGTGCGCGACCTTTCCGAGCTCAAGGAAGCGCAGGCTCAGGTCCAGCATCTGGCTTACCACGACTCGCTGACCAACTTACCCAACCGCGCCTTGCTGATGGATCGCCTGAGCCAGCAAATTGCCCTGCTCAAACGCCATGACTTGCGGGGCGCCCTGCTGTTTCTCGACCTTGATCATTTCAAGCACATCAACGACTCTCTCGGCCATCCGGTTGGCGACAGCGTGCTGAAAATGGCCACTGCGCGCCTTGAAGCCAGCGTGCGCATGGAAGACACAGTAGCGCGACTCGGTGGTGATGAGTTCGTGATTTTGTTGTCTGGCCTGGAAGGCGATATGAGCCGCGTAACCGAGCTGGTTTATCGTCTGGCCGATGGTTTCCGCTCTCTGCTGGCCGAACCGATGCTGATTGACGGGCACCGGCTGCAGGTCACACCCAGCATCGGCATGGCGCTGATTCCGGATCATGGCCAGACCCCGGCCGATCTGCTCAAGCGTGCCGACATTGCCCTCTATCGCGCCAAAGACCTGGGGCGTGACACCGTGCAAATGTTCGACGCCTCCATGCAGGAAGTTGCCAGCGAACGCCTGCGCCTTGAAAGCGACTTGCGTCTGGCCTTGCAGCGCTCCGAGTTCGAGCTGTACTTCCAGCCGCAGGTGGACGCACTAACCAACCAGATCATTGGCGCGGAAGCATTGCTACGCTGGAATCATCCGGTACTGGGCGCTCAGTCCCCTGCCCGGTTCATTCACATTCTCGAAGAAAGCGGGTTGATTCTCGAAGTGGGCAGCTGGGTTCTCAACGAGGCCTGCGCCAGCTGCGTGGCGTTGATCGATGAAGGCCTGATCGCGCCCGAGAACTTCAGCCTCTGCGTAAACATCAGCCCCCGCCAATTCCGCCAGAAAGACTTCGTCCAGCGTGTCGAGAACTGCCTGCGCCAAAGCAGCTTGCCGATGCTCAAGCTGGAGATTACCGAAGGGATTGTGATTCAGAATATCGAAGACGCGATCGCCAAGATGAATAAGCTCAAGAAGCTGGGCATCAGCTTCGCAATGGATGACTTCGGCACCGGCTACAGCTCGCTGACCTACCTCAAAAAGCTGCCGGTTGACGTGATCAAAATCGACAAGTCGTTCATTCAGGATTCGACCAGCGACCCGAACGATGCAGAAATTATTCGCGCCATTATTGCCATGGCTCACAGCCTGGAGCTGACCCTGATTGCCGAAGGCGTTGAAGAACAGGAGCAGCTTGACTTCCTGCTCAAGCAGAACTGCAACCTGTATCAAGGTTACCTGTTCAGCAAGCCACTGCCACTCGACGCATTCCGCCAGCTGTTACGCGACGCGCAAAACCCGCTGATTCACTAAGCAAACGCCTCTCACGAAAACGCCCCCGACAATGCGGGGGCGCTGCTTTGGCTGAGTGCCTCAGACGCTTAGCTGTTCAGCGCTTGAGTCGCACTGTTGATGGCGATGCGCTTGGGCTTGGCTTCTTCTGGCACAACACGTACCAGGTCAATATTAAGCAAGCCGTTGATCAGGCTCGCCGAGCGCACTTCAATGTGGTCCGCGAGACGGAACGACAACTTGAAAGCCCGTTGGGCAATGCCCTGATACAGGTAGCTGACACTTTCGGTTGGTGCTTCACGCTTGCCACCGGTTACAGTCAGCACGCTGCGCTCTACCTGCAACTCAAGGTCTTCATCTTGAAAACCGGCTGCGGCAACCACAATTCGGTATTGATCTTCACCGTGCTTTTCAACGTTGTACGGTGGGTAGCTGCTCCCGCCTTCATTGCGCATGGCCGACTCAAACAAATCATTGAAGCGGTCAAAGCCAACGGACTGACGCAGCAGCGGGGTCATGGAAAATGCAGTACTCATGTGTTTCTCCTGATATTCAGCGAGGGTGTTCAATTAACCGCTTGCACCCACTAGAAAGTGGCTTTGGTGCAAGCTGACGAGACCCGACTTCGGCATCTCTCAGGAATAAAAATGTGGACGGCAAAATCATTTTCAAGAGTCGGTTGTAAAATTTTTTACCTAGACTGTTTGCTCACTTAACCGCACAAGGAGGCTTCATGCACAGCAAAGTCATGTTGATTACCGGGGCCAGTCGCGGCATTGGCGCCGCCACTGCAAGGCTCGCCGCCGCGCGGGGTTACGCCGTGTGCATCAACTTCCGGCAACAGCAGGACGCAGCAACACAACTGGTTGCTGAGATCCGCGCAGACGGCGGCGAAGCATTTGCCATCCAGGCTGATATCAGTGACGAGAACCAAGTTGCGGAGCTGTTCGTACAGTTCGATCAGCAGTTCTCGCGGCTGGATGTACTGGTCAACAACGCGGGCATGCTGGAATCGCAAAGCCGCCTCGAAGCGATCGACGGCGCGCGCCTGCAGCGGGTGTTTGCCGCCAATGTTTACGGCAGTTTTTACTGCGCACGCCAAGCCATCCAACGCATGTCGAAACGCCGTGGCGGTAATGGCGGCGCGATCATCAACCTGTCGTCAATCGCCGCCAAACTTGGCGCACCAGAGGAATACATCGACTATGCCGCCGCCAAGGGCGCGATTGACAGCATGACCGTGGGCCTGGCCAAAGAACTGGCCGCTGACGGCATTCGGGTCAATGCTGTTCGCCCCGGCGTGATCGACACCGAGATTCATGCCAGCGGCGGCGAGCCGGGACGCGTTGAGCGAGTCAGCAAGAGCATCCCGATGCAGCGCGGCGGCCAACCCGAAGAAATCGCCGAGGCAATTTTGTGGCTGGCCAGCGATGCGGCGTCCTACACCAGCGGGGCGTTACTCGACGTAGCCGGCGGGCGCTAGAAATCGCCGAAAACGTGACGACTCAAGGCTCTATGCACATTGCGCCTGGACTTGCAGGGCATGCTGCGCGTGCAGGAAGCGTTCGCGGTCGAGCTGTACCGCGAACAACTGATCGATGCGCTCGCAGTCCGTCTCGCGGCGCAACACGTTGAACAGCTCGACAGCTTCGGGATAGGTTTTGGTCAGCAACGCCAGCCATTGCTTGAGTCGCCCCGGCGCCGAGCGCTGGGTCATCTTGTAGCGCGCCTGCACCCAGAAATCGGTGAGTAACGGCATGAACTCGGCCCAGCTCATTTCGGTGACAGGCAGGCCCGCGCGCACCTGAGAAATCTGCCGGGCCAAATCCGGACGCGCAACGAGCCCGCGACCCAGCATGATGTTATCAACACCACTGATCTCACGGCAGCGCTGCCAGTCTTCAAGATTCCAGACTTCGCCATTGGCAAACACCGCCACGCTCACGACATCCTGCACGCGCGCCACCCATTCCCAATGCGCCGGAGGTTTGTAGCCTTCGACCTTGGTGCGGGCGTGAACAACGAGCTGTTCGGCGCCACCCTCGGCGAGGGCACGCGCGCAGTCCATAGCGCCATCCTTGTGCTCGAAACCAAGGCGCATCTTGGCGGTGACCGGAATATTCGCAGGCACGGTTTTACGCACCTCGCACAAGATCTCGTAAAGCAGCTCCGGCTCTTTCAGCAGCACCGCACCGCCACGGGATTTATTGACAGTCTTGGCTGGGCAGCCGAAGTTCAGGTCGATCACCGGAGCACCCAACTCGCAAGCCAGCGCGGCGTTATCAGCCAGGCATTTGGGATCGGAGCCCAACAATTGCACCCGCAACTGAGTACCCGCTGCAGTGCGCGAGCCGTTGTGCAATTCTGAGGCGAGCTTGTAGAAGGTCGCCTCCGGCAACAGGCGCTCCGTGACACGAATGAATTCAGTCACACACCAGTCGATACCCCCGACGCGCGTCAGCACATCGCGCAGAATATCGTCAACCAACCCCTCCATGGGCGCCAAAGCGATTTGCATAACTGTACTCTCAAGAACCTGTCGCGCCTTGCACTGCGCAGCAGGGGCGTATTGCGTTAAATGACAACTCTGCGGATCAATTCCACGGACTTATCGAAGCGAATGCTGCACACTAACCCGACGCTGATCCCGGAGGATATTTATGCGTTTATCGCTGCTGCCTGTATGCCTGCTCACCCTGATGGTCAGCACGGCTGACGGCGCCCAAATATTCGAGCAACCTGGCCTGAAACCCATGCCCAACAAAGCTGCGCACGTCGTATTCAGTCGCGACCGAAATGCGCCCACAGCCTGCGACGTAGCCATTCTGGTCGGCGGTTTGCACGGCGCCGAACTGGGCATCGGCGAATCGGTGACGCTGAACATTGAAGCCGGCGAGCAAAACATCCTGATGATGACCTCACCTGCCGGCTACTGCGGCAATCTCAATCTGCGCAACAGCCAGTCGCTGATCATTGCGCCGGGAGAAACGCGCTACTTCCAGATCAAGGTCACCAACGACTCGATCTTCATCGCGCCAGAAACGCAGTAAACGCGCGCTTACAACTCCAGAGGATAAGGCTGGCGCAGTGCCTTGCCGTAACCCTCGATAAACTCGCGCGGCATGCGCTTGGGCTTACCGCTCGACAACTCGATGCAGACAAAAGTGGTCTTGCCGCGCAGCAGGGTCATGCCGTCTTCGGGGCGCACGATCTGGAACTGACGGTCCATCTTCAAACGCTGGTCAGACTCCACAATCCACGTCGCGACCTGCAGCTGCTGATTCTCATAGGCACTGGCCAGGTAATCGATCTCGTGCCGCACCACCGCCATTGCCCGGTTCAAGCGCTGGTACTCAACCAGATCCAGCCCCAGATACTGCGTATGGCGCCACGCGCAACGCTCCATCCACGTGATATACACCGCGTTGTTGGCGTGCCCCAGACCGTCGATATCATCGGCGGTTACCGCAATATCGATCACGAACGGATTATCAAGATCCCAATTCATCCCTGCCTCCCTTCTCGCCCTTCACGCCCAGCGCTGCGGCCCACAAAGAGGCCTCTACGCATGAGCGCTGCATGGACACGATAGCTTCACAGGCATGTGCCTGCACCTACGCGCAACACTGCCAGAGCCCTTGTACCAGCACAACTGCGATATGTACGGGGATAAAAACAGCAGACAAACAAAAGGGCCATTCCGTTAAGAATGACCCTTTAAAAAACCCGCACAGCGGGTAAAAATTGGCGTCCCCTAGGGGACTCGAACCCCTGTTACCGCCGTGAAAGGGCGGTGTCCTAGGCCACTAGACGAAGGGGACAAAACCTTCGAAACCAAGCCAGCTAATCGCTGACTCGTGGCAGTTAGCAAATCAAATGAATTGAACCGCTAAAAAATTGGTGGAGATAAACGGGATCGAACCGTTGACCTCTTGCATGCCATGCAAGCGCTCTCCCAGCTGAGCTATACCCCCAGATTTATCGCCTCTCGGCTCACAACACCTTGCGGCACTGCGTTTTAAAATGGCGTCCCCTAGGGGACTCGAACCCCTGTTACCGCCGTGAAAGGGCGGTGTCCTAGGCCACTAGACGAAGGGGACAAAACCTTCAAACTCGACCCGTTCAATGAACCGATCGTGGCAAGCCTTACGGCTTTAAAGAGATTGGTGGAGCTAGACGGGATCGAACCGTCGACCTCTTGCATGCCATGCAAGCGCTCTCCCAGCTGAGCTATAGCCCCATCTCAAGGACGGGGCGCATATTAAGTGCGCCCCCGCCTACTGTCAACAAAATTTTAGACCTTTTGAAGATTCTTTATGCTGACAGAACAACCACTTACCCGCTTTTAGCAGTTTCAGCGATAAACCTTCCGCGCCGCATGCCTTGTCAGGCAAT
This sequence comes from Pseudomonas marincola, assembly GCF_900682675.2. Taxonomy (NCBI): domain Bacteria; kingdom Pseudomonadati; phylum Pseudomonadota; class Gammaproteobacteria; order Pseudomonadales; family Pseudomonadaceae; genus Pseudomonas; species Pseudomonas marincola. Next base: position 3,061,044 of record NZ_LR215729.2, read on the forward strand.
GTTGCTCAGAAGCTTTTCCCACTCTTTGTTTTCTTTTTTCGACACTCCGCCCAGCAACTCGATTGCCTGACGCAGGCGGAAGCGAGTCAAATCCGGGCCGAGAATTTCCATGGCGTCGAGTACAGAAACCGAGCTGCTCTGGCCGGTAACGGCGGCAAACATCAGCGGCATGGCATCGCGCAGCTTCAACTCAAGCGATTCGACCACCGCCTGAATGCAGCCCGTAATGTTGTCCTTTTGCCACTGACGCAGCGCTTCGAGCTTCCACAGAATCAACTGCATAAGCTGACGCACCTGATCGTTTGAGAGTTTCTTGTGCTCGAACAGCTTGGCATCCAGATTAAGCCCGCCCGAGAAGAAGAAACCTGCCAGCGGCGCAATCTGGCTGAACGTCTCGACGCGGCCCTGAACGTGCGGGGCAATCTGCATCATGTAATCGGAGTTGAAGGCCCACTTCTGCGCGCCTGCCGCAAAGTCCTCGACACTCAGCTCACGCATCCACTGGCCATTGAGCCAGGACAGCTTCTCCAGATCGAAGATTGGCCCGCCCAGCGAAACCCGCTGAATGTCGAAGTTGGCGATCATCTCGTCCAGCGAGAATTTCTCGCGCTCATCCGGCATCGACCAGCCCATGCGGCCGAGGTAATTGAGCATCGCTTCTGGCAGGTAGCCCATGCGCTCGTAGAAGGTGATCGAGGTCGGGTTCTTGCGCTTCGAGAGCTTGCTCTTGTCCGGGTTACGCAGCAGCGGCATGTAGCACAGCTGCGGCTTTTCCCAGCCAAAGTATTCATAAAGCAGAATCAGCTTGGGCGCCGATGGCAGCCATTCCTCACCCCGCAACACGTGCGTGATGCCCATCAGATGGTCGTCAACCACGTTGGCGAGGAAGTAGGTTGGCAGGCCGTCGGTCTTCATCAGCACCTGCATGTCCATGCGGTCCCACGGAATCTCGACTTCGCCACGGAGCATGTCAGGCACCACGCACACGCCTTCAGTCGGCACTTTCATGCGCACAACATGTGGCTCACCGGCTTCGATGCGCGCCTGCGCTTCGGCATTGGAGATGTGCATGCAGTGGCCGTCATAACGTGGCGTCTGCTTGGCTTCCATCTGTTCAGCACGGACCTTGTCCAAACGCTCGGCACTGCAAAAACAATTGAATGCGTGGCCCTGGTCGATCAACTGCTGGGTGTATTGCTTGTAGATATGCCCACGCTCGCTCTGCCGATACGGGCCATGCGGGCCACCGACATCCGGGCCTTCGCTCCACTCAATACCCAGCCAACGCAACGCATCGAAGATCTGCTGTTCGGATTCGCGAGTTGAACGCACCTGATCGGTGTCTTCGATACGCAGGATGAATTCGCCGCCATGCTGGCGGGCGAAACACAAGTTGAACAACGCGATATAGGCAGTGCCTACGTGCGGATCGCCGGTGGGGGATGGCGCAATACGGGTACGAACGGTGGTCATGGCGGCTCTCGAGGGATAAACGCAAGAAGGTGCAATGGGTTGAATCACAGAGGCGCGCCCTGCTCAGCCAGAAACAGCCAGCAGCGCAGCGCTTAACCGTTGCGCGGCAAGCCAGCCGCGCACAGGGACTCAACAACCTGAATCAAGGCTTGGATATTAACAGGCCGGGGGGCTTGGGCTCCAGTTCAAAGCCATCAAGCGCTTGCAGCGCATTGATCAGAAAGTCGAGAAAGGCTTTGACCTTCATCGCCTGAAAACGCCGCGACGGATACACCGCATACAACTCACCCACGGGCAATTCCGCTTCCGGCAACACCTCAACCAGGCGCCCTTCGGCGACTGCCTGCGCGCAGATCATGTCCGGTAAACCGGCAATCCCGGCACCGGCAAGCACGGCCTCGCGGGCGAAGGTGATGTTGTTGCAGGTCATCACGCTGTGGCAGGCAATGCTTTGCCCCAGCAGCGGCCAGTAGCGCGGTGAGTCATGACCGAGCACGATGGCCCGGTGCGACGCCAAATCACTCACCGTTTGCGGCACACCATGAATGGCCAAATATTCGGGACTGGCGCACAGGCTTCTCGGCGTTTCCAGCAGCTTGCGGGCAATCAGGGTCGAGTCTTGCGGCTGACCGACCAGCAAGGCGATATCGACGCCCTCCTCGACCGGATCGACATAACGCGCAGTCAACTCCACTTCGGCGGTGATCTGCGGGTACTGGCGCATGAATGCACCAATCGCATGCGCCAGAAACAGTTGTCCGAACTCTATCGGCGATGAAATGCGCAGCAAACCGGAAGGCTCGCGCTGCAACTGCATGACCGCCTGCTCAGCCTCAGCGAAATCAAACATGATCTGCCGGCAACGGTCGTAATAAGCTTGGCCCACCTCGGTGAGACGCAATTTACGCGTGGTCCGGTTGAGCAGACGCACGCCCAACCGGTCCTCTAGCAACGCCAGACGCCGACTGACTGTCGACTTCTGCATGCCCAACCCTTTCGCGGCCAGGGTAAAACTGTGGCACTCCACAACGCGCGTGAAGATCAGAGCATCATCGAGCCCCATTATTGTTCCCCATAAGCAACAAAGTTTCTGAATTCTACCCGCTACAGCTTCTTAAGGAACACTGTTAGATTCTAAGAACTAATACCTATAACTTGAGTTTGTTCATGCCTGCCCAGCTAAAACGTCGCTTATCCCTGTTTGTATTGTTGGTTGCCCTGATAGCTGCGGCGCTTCTGGCTCACTGGTTGCTGATTGGTCGATACGTCGAGTCAACTGACAACGCATATGTACAAGGTGAAATCACCCGCGTCTCCAGCCAGCTCAACGCACGCATTGATCAAGTACTGGTAAAAGACAATCAGCACGTCGAAAAAGGCCAACTACTGGCCGAGCTTGATTCCAGCGATTTCGAACTTGCCCTCACCCGCGCCCGCGCCGCCCTTGCAACCCGCGAAGCACAATTGGCGCAAACCCAGAGCACACTCAGCCAGCAGTCGAGCATGATCGCTGCCAGCGCTGCCGAGGTGGCCTCGACGCAAGCCTCGCTGAGCCGCGCCAAAGTCGACTTGTCCCGCGCCAAAACCTTGCGCAAGCCTGGTTATGTTTCTGAGGAACGGGTCACCACACTCGACGCCGACCAGCGCATTGCCAGCTCACAAGTCACCAAGGCCCAGGCAGACCTGCAAGCCCAGCGCCAGCAGGTGAATACCCTGCAAGCCGAGATCAAGAGCCTCAACGCACAAATCTCCAGCGCCCGCGCCGACATCGCAAAAGCCGAACTCGACCTCAAACGCACTAAGATCTACGCCCCCATCAGCGGCTTTATCGGCCAGCGGGCAGCGCGCAACGGCCAATACACTCAAGTGGGCGGCTATCTGCTGTCGATCGTCCCGGATCTCGACATCTGGGTGCAGGCCAACTTCAAGGAAACCCAGATTGGTCACATGCAGGTTGGCCAGCAGGCCGAACTGGTGTTCGACAGTTTCCCCGATACGCCGATCGAAGCCACGGTACAAAGCCTGTTTGCCGCTTCCGGCGCTCAGTTCAGCCTGTTACCGCCAGACAACGCCACCGGTAACTTCACCAAGGTTGTGCAGCGCATTCCGGTAAAGCTGACGTTCGCTGCACACAATCCGCTGCAAGGCAAAATCCGCCCCGGCATGTCCGTTGAAGTCAAAGTAGACATCAAGGCAGACGTGCAACATGGCGGGTGATCAGCTGGTTCGCCCTACCGGCGAGCCGAGCAGGCGTGACTGGATTGCGGTAATGAGTGTGATGCTCGGCGCGTTTATGGCGGTGCTGGACATTCAGATTACCAACTCCTCGCTCAAAGACATTCAGGGCGCACTGGCAGCCACGCTGGAAGAAGGCTCGTGGATTTCCACCTCGTATCTGGTGGCCGAGATCATCATGATCCCGCTCACGGCCTGGCTGATGCAATTGCTCTCGGCGCGGCGTCTGGCCATCTGGGTGTCAATCGGCTTCCTGTTCTCGTCCCTGCTTTGCTCGATGGCGTGGAACCTCGAAAGCATGATCGTGTTCCGCGCCATGCAGGGGTTTACCGGCGGCGCGCTGATCCCGCTCGCCTTCACCATGACCCTGATCAAACTACCGGAACATCACCGCGCCAAAGGCATGGCGCTGTTTGCCATGACCGCGACCTTTGCGCCCTCCATCGGGCCGACACTCGGCGGCTGGCTGACCGAGAACTTCGGCTGGGAATACATCTTCTACATCAACGTGCCGCCTGGCCTGTTGATGATTGCAGGCTTGATGTACGGCCTGGAAAAGAAAGCGCCGCATTGGGAACTGCTGAAAAGCACCGATTATGCCGGCATCGTCACCATGGCCATCGGGCTCGGTTGTTTGCAGGTATTCCTTGAAGAAGGTCACCGCAAAGACTGGCTGGAATCCAGCTTGATTGCAGGTTTGGGCGCTACCGCCAGCATCAGCCTGATCGCGTTTGTAATTTTGCAGTTCTCCAAGCCCAACCCGCTGATCAACCTGCGTGTGCTCGGTGAGCGCAATTTTGGCCTCACCAGCATCTCCAGCGTCGGCCTCGGTATGGGCCTGTATGGCTCGATCTACGTTTTGCCGCTGTATCTGGCGCAGATACAGAACTACAACGCGCTGCAAATTGGCGAAGTGATCATGTGGATGGGTATTCCCCAGCTGTTCCTGATTCCGCTAATTCCCAAACTGATGAAGTTCATCACCCCGAAAATCCTCTGCGCTCTGGGCTTTGGCCTGTTCGGCGCGGCGAGCTTTTTTTCCGGCACACTCAATCCGGATTTCGCCGGCGAGCAGTTCAACCACATCCAACTGGTCCGCGCCCTTGGCCAACCGATGGTGATGGTCACGGTATCGCTGATTGCCACCGCCTATATTCGCGCCGAAGATGCCGGCTCGGCCTCAAGTCTGTTCAACATTCTGCGCAACCTCGGTGGTGCAATCGGCATTGCCCTGCTCGCCACGCTGCTCGACAGCCGCGCGAAAGTCTATTTCGACTACTTGCGTGAAGCACTGGTGCCGACCAACCCGCAAGTGGCCGAGCGCATTGCGATGCTCACCAGCAAGCTGGGCAGCGAACAGGCCGCCTTGGCGCAGATCAGCCAGATCACCCACCAGCAAGCCGCGATAATGGCCTACAATGACGCCTTCCATTGGATTGGTATTGCCCTGTGCGTCAGCATGACCGCGGTGCTGCTGACCAAAAGCCTGCCCAAAGCCGCCACCAATTCAACGGCAGCCGCCGCCCACTGACGGCGCAGGCCCGGAGCTACTTTTAACCAGCGCGCCCACTTGGGCGCGCGCTTGTTTTAGGTCAATCATGCCCACTGCAACTCCCCGCGCGCGCAGCCTGCTGCTGATCGGCGCGTTCGCCGTCATTTATCTGGGCTGGGGTACAACCTACCTGGCCAATCATTTCCTGCTCAAAGAACTGCCGCCATTCGTGTTGGGTTGCCTGCGTTTTACGCTGGCAGGCAGCCTGGCGTTTATCTGGGTCGTTCTCAGCGGCCAATTGCAGCTGCAACGCAGCGATCTCGGCGGGGTCTTCATCGGCGGTCTGGCGCTGATTGCAGTCGGTCAGGGCGCATTGATTTACGCCAACCAGTTCTTGCCGACCGGCATGGTGGCGATGCTCTACACCACCTTGCCGCTTTGGAGTGTGGCGCTGGAATGGGTACTCGGAGAGCGCCCGCCAGTCTGGGTACTGTTCGGGTTGGCCATTGCGTGCACCGGCATTGTGTTGCTGATGAGCAATGGTCTTGAGACCAGCGCATCGGGGCCGCAGTTGTTTGCCGGTCTGGTTGTCGTCAGCGCCACGCTGATCTGGGCATGCGGCGTGTGGATGTTGCGCAAAAGACCGGCGTTTCGCTCCAGCTGGCTCGGCTTGAGCCTGCAAATGCTGGTGGGTGCGGTGCTGCTAGGCTTGTTTGGCGTGCTGCATGGCGACTGGCAACACCTCGATTTGGCCGGGTTGAGCCAACAGTCATGGTTGTGGATGGCGTATCTGGTGCTGCCGGTCAGCCTGGGCGTTTATCCTGCCTACTTCTGGCTGCTGCGCGAAGTACGCCCGAGCCTGGTATCGACCTTTGCCTTCATCAATCCGGTAGTGGCGCTGTTGCTTGGCTATCTGCTGCTGGGCGAGCAACTCAGCGCACTGGCCATGCTCGCTTGCGTCATCACGTTGGGCGGGGTGATGCTGATCATTCTCGGCAGGCGCTGACAGCCGCAGCGCATAGCGGCTGTCAGGCGAGACAGAGGCGTCACTTTTACCAGTGACGCTGACGCATGCGACTGTCTCCGCGAAAGCCGAACAGCCAGCCAATGGCGCGCAACAGGCCCTCTATCAGCCAAGCCAGCAACAGGGCGCAAGCAATGCCCCAGGCAATAGCTTCGGGGGCCAGAAGCACCTGATAACGATATGCCGCGTAGGTTTCATTGAGCAGCGCCGGATCGGCGCGTGTCAGCAAGTGCCAGGCTTGGGCGTACCACGGACCCTGCATGGCCTTGGCCTCGGCCTCTAGCAGGCCGGCGCGCGAGACCAGCGTACTGACGCTTTGCGCATCATTGCGCATAACCGGGTCTTTACTCTCGCGGTAGTAAGCGATGAGCTTGTTCAGATCGCCGCCGAAAAACCGGCTGGCAGTGGCGCGAAAACCCTGAATACTTTGCGTGGATTCGGTCAGGTGCGCATCGACACGCTTACTGTAGTCCGCCATAAAACCCGGGATCTGCACCCCAACCAACAACCCCAGAGCGAATAATGCCAAGCGCAGATAGCTCATCAACATGCACGTCCCCCTGTCCTGTTATCCACGAGCGTCTTTACCCACAATGGGCCTGTCGTTCTAGGCGCTCAGCCCCTGAGCAATACACTCACCGCCGCGCCACAGTCGCCATTCACCTGGCTGATAAACCTGCCAACGTTCGTTATCGGTCAAGGCCTCGGTTGCCAGCACGGTGACCACATCATCCGGCGTGGTTTCCGCCTGAAAATCCACCTGCAAGTCCGCATCACGCAAGTGTGCAGGACCAAATGGCGCCCGCCGCGTTATGTGCGCAAGCTTGGTCGAGCAGAAGCTGAACAGCACATCGCCATCGCTGAGCAGACAGTTGAACACACCTAGACGACGATATTCCACACAGGCCTCAACCAGCACCGGCAACAGTGTTTCAAGGCTAGTGGGCCCCGTACATTGCGAGCGTAGACGATTTAACAGGTCACAGAACGCCGCTTCACTGTCGGTGTCTCCCACCGGGCAATAAAACGAGGGTTCAGGATTGAAATTAGCGAGCTGACCATTGTGCGCAAAGCACCAGTTGCGCCCCCACATTTCACGCACAAACGGATGCGTATTGGCCAGGCACACCTTGCCGACATTGGCCTGACGGATATGTCCGATTACCACTTCACTCTTGATCGGATAGCGCTGAACCAACTGCGCCACCTCGGACTCACTGCTCGCACGCGGGTCTTGAAAAAGGCGCAGGCCGCGCCCCTCATAAAAACCGATGCCCCAGCCATCGCGGTGCGGTCCGGTGCAACCGCCACGCTGCATCAGCCCGGTAAAGCTGAAGACGATATCGGTGGGTACATTGGCACTCATGCCCAAAAGCTCACACATGGCTAATTTCCTTGCGCCAGGCATCACAAAGTCGTGGCGTGACAAACACTTCGGCGGATAAAAACCGAGCGCTAATCAAAGCATAAAAGTAGATACAACCTACAGACCAGCGGCCAAGCCGCCAAAAGGATGCAGCCGGCCAGTTGCCGGCTGCGACTTAGAGACGCGGCTCGATGCGCCCGCCAGTATTCGCGGCCTGCGGTCGTCCTTCAGCCATGATTTCACGCAGTGTGGGGGCGTCTTCATCAGCCTCTTCGACCGGATTGGCAGGCTGCTGCCGGTTGCGCCACCAGCGCTCGATGGGCCAGCGCACAGCAACGAAAACCAGGTAAACCGCGAGTGCAATCATGCCGTAGAGCGCGAGGTCCGCCACCGCACGCCAGGCGTTGTTGCCCACATTGAACAGCATATCCAGCGCGATAACCGCGATAGCAGGTGCAAACAACTCACGGGCCGGATCAACAATAGTCGGGCTGAGCAACAGCACCGCCATCACCACACGCAATGGTTCGCGCACATAACGCCACATCCAGCCAGTCATGCGCAGCCAGACCAACAGGCAGCCCAGCGCAGCAATTGCGTAGGCGGCCCAGGCGAGCAGGTTGTCGTTCTCAATCATAATGCTGCGGTTTCCTGACATGGCGAGGGTCACTAATAGCGGCTTATGATAGCGACTTTTAATCGATCCGGCGCGCCTGCTGTTGATCAACCCTGAATCTGGAGCCGTACTATGCTGCCCGCACCCATCGCAAAATCCAATCAAGGGGCTGATCCTTACAGCTGGCTGGAGAACCGCGACAGCCCCGAAGTACTTGACTATCTCAAGGCAGAGAACGCCTACCTTGAAGCCCAGTTGGCGGAGCAGCGCGAGTTGCGCGACAACCTGTTCGAAGAGATTAAGGGACGTATCCGCGAAACCGATTTATCGCTGCCCTCGCCTTGGGGTCCGTATCTCTACTATCAACGCACCACTGCAGGCGATGAATACCCGCGCCATTACCGCTGCAAGCGCCCGGCCGACGACTCACTGCAAGTCGACAGTGCCTCGGAACAACTGCTGCTGGACCCTAATGAGTTAGCCGACGGCGGCTTTTTGTCGCTGGGCGCGTTCAGCATCAGCCCGGATCATCAGCGCCTCGCGTACAGCCTCGACACCAGTGGCGAGGAAACTTATCAGCTGCGGGTCAAGCAACTCGACAGCGGCGACACCCTCGAGCTGCCGTTCGAACAATGCGATGGAAGCATGACGTGGGCCAATGACAGCCAGACCCTGTTCTTCGCCACCCTTGATGAAACCCACCGCCCGCACCAGCTACACCGCCACAGACTCGGCGAGACTGGCAGCGACTTGGTAATCGACGAGCCGGATGGGCGCTTCTTTGTCAGTTGCTACCGCAGCAGTTCCGAGCGCCAGTTATTGCTGATGCTCGGCAGCAAAACCACCACCGAAGTCTGGACGCTCGACGCGCAAACACCTGAGCAGCCATTCAACTGCGTGGCCCCGCGCGAGGAAGACCACGAATACGAGGTGGATCATGGCCAGCTCAACGGCCAATGGTGCTGGTTTATCCGCAGCAACCAGAGCGGCATCAACTTCGCCCTTTACACCGCCGCCGAACACTCGCCTCAGCGCCAGCACTGGCAAACAGTCATCGAGCACAACCCGCAAGTCATGCTGGAAGGCGTAAGCCTTAACCACGCGGCGTTTGTTCTGAGCCTGCGTGAAGCCGGGCTGCCGGTAGTCGAAGTGCATCCGCAGGAATTGCCCGAGTACCGTATCCAGCTGCCAGATGCGGCGTATAACCTTTATGTGCAGGACACGCTGGAGTTTGCCAGCAGCACCATTCGCCTGCGCTACGAGGCACTCAATCGCCCGGCACAAATCCGCCAACTGACGCTGACAAACGGCGCACAGCAGGTGCTCAAAGAGACGCCCGTCGAAGGCCCATTCGATGCCGATGCCTATGTCAGCCAGCGCATCAGGGCCACCGCTGCCGACGGCACTCAAGTGCCCATCAGCCTGGTCGCCAAACGCGAAGTTCTCGGCCAGCCTGCACCGTTGTATCTATACGGCTATGGCGCTTACGGTGAATGCCTCGATCCGTGGTTCTCGCACGCACGTCTGAGCCTGCTTGATCGAGGTTTCGTCTTCGCCATCGCCCACGTGCGCGGCGGCGGCGAATTGGGCGAAGCGTGGTATCGGGCAGGCAAGCTGGAACACAAACAAAACAGCTTCAGTGACTTTATCGCTTGCGCCGAGCACCTGATTGCCGAGGGCTACACCAGCAGCCAGCAGCTGGTTATCAGTGGCGGCAGCGCCGGCGGCTTGTTGATGGGCGCCGTGCTGAATCAGCGACCTGAATTGTTTGCGGCAGCCATTGCCGAAGTGCCTTTTGTCGATGTGCTCAACACCATGCTCAACCCGGAGCTGCCGCTCACGGTTACCGAGTACGACGAATGGGGCGACCCGAATCAGCCCGAGGTATACGCGCGCATCAAAAGCTACGCGCCATATGAAAACGTCAGCGCCCAGCCCTACCCCGCCATGCTGGTGGTCGCCGGCTACAACGACAGTCGGGTGCAATATTGGGAGGCCGCCAAGTGGGTCGCACGCCTGCGTGTGCGCAAGACCGAGGATAACCTGTTGCTGCTGAAAACCGATCTGGATGCCGGGCATGGCGGCATGAGCGGCCGGTATCAGGCGTTGAAAGATGTCGCGCTGGAATACGCGTTCATCCTCAAGGTGCTGGGTCTTTAGCCTTCTCACTGTTGCGCTGGCGCTGCTGCTCAAGCAATTGCAGGTCTTTATCCGGCGGCGCCAGGCTGTCGACAGGCCGGCGCAGTGGCGTCTGCGCTGCTGGCTTATCGGTTAGCGACGGGCTGATCAGCGGGGGATTGTTCGGCGCAGTCGAAGGCATGCCGCGTGGCGTGACCGGTGTATAGGGTTTCGGGTTGGCCGTACCGGCGCCGCCACTGCCGCCGGAGACCGAAGGCATTGGATAAGTCTGCGCAACAACACCTGCACTCGCCCCCAATAACGCAAAGGTGCACAACATCGAGGCTAGGGCTTTCACGGCAGTACTCCCAAGGCTTAAGCCAAAATTGACAGGTACATTGCAGTTTAGGCCCAAGCCGCTAAAAAGCCGCAATACAGTTGTTCTCCCGGCGCCAAGGGCGGACTAAACTAAGCCCATATACGCACCGCCACGGACAGACTAATGAGCACCGACAACCCCACCGCCAAGCTAGACCGCATCCTCGCCGACGCCCAGCGCAGCCGCGAAGCCGGTTACCGCGACAAGGCCCTGAAGATGTATCCGCACGTGTGCGGGCGCTGTGCCCGGGAGTTCTCCGGCAAGCGCCTGAGCGAGCTGACCGTTCATCACCGCGACCACAACCATGACAACAACCCGCAAGACGGCTCCAACTGGGAACTGTTGTGCCTGTTCTGCCATGACAACGAGCACTCGCGCTATACCGACCAGCAATACTTCAGTGAAACCACCGCAGGCAGCTCCGGCCCGAAAGTGACCCACAAAGCCTTTGCCGACCTGGCTGCATTGCTGAAAAGCAAAGAGTAAGCCCAAAGCGTTGTCAGGCCGTATAATTGCGCCCTTTGCATTCAAAGGGCACTTTCGGTGGCAAACAAACGATTCAGCTGCATCGGCCTGTACAACCCCAAGTCGCCAGAAAATGTCGGCGCGGTGATGCGTGCAGCTGGCTGCTATGGCGTCAGCAGCGTGTTTTATACCGGCGTGCGCTATGACCGCGCGCAGAGTTTTATCACTGACACCAAACGCGTCCATCTCGACATCCCGCTGATCGGCATTGATGACCTGAAGAAGATCGTCCCTTTAGGCTGCACGCCGGTGGCTGTTGAACTGGTCGAAGGCGCGCAGGCACTGCCGACCTACACCCACCCGGATCGGGCGATTTATATCTTCGGGCCAGAAGATGGTTCGCTGAATCAGGAGATTCGTGATTGGTGTGAGGATGTTATCTACATCCCGACCGAGGGCTGCATGAACCTCGCGGCGACGGTGAATGTGGTGCTGTATGACCGGATGGCTAAAGGGTTGAATACCAAGTCGGGGCCGCTTTATTACTGAGGATTGGATGGGGGTTTGATAGGCGGTCTGGCGGCCGGATGGGTTCGCTTGGCGGCTTCCGACATGGCGGTCTAACGGGTTCACTGTGCGCCTAATTTTCGAATGGTGGGGGGCCGGAGGTTGGAATCCGCACCGCGGCTTCCGACATGGCGGTCTATCTGATTCACTCGGCGGCATCGGCGCATGCGAAATTGCATGACGGATTGCGTTGCTTCGCGCCGCTATCCATCCTCCGGGTGTTTGAGATGCGCGCCGAATTTTCGATGGGCGGAGGTTGGAATCCGCGTCGCGGCTTCCGACATGACGATCTATCTGATTCACTCGGCAGCGTCGGCGCCCGCGAAATCGCTCGACGGATTGCGTTGCTTCGCGCCGCTATCCATCCTCCATTCGTTCGAGATATGCGCCGAATTTTCGAATGGTGGGCTACCGGAGGTTGGAATCCGCGTCGCGGCTTCCGACATGACGATCTATCTGATTCACTCGGCTGCATCGGCGCCTGTGCGATCGCCCGACGGATTGCGTTGCTGCGCGCCGCTATTCATCCTCCGGGTGTTTTGCCTTTGGGGGCTTCTCGGTTTTTTGAACGCTGGCGCTAAGCTGGGATTGTTGTATTTCTTTCGTCAGCTTTTCGCCTTTACGGCGAGTGACTTTCTCTTTGTTTGCGCAAAGAGAAGAGTAACCAAAGAGAAAGCGCACCCGGCATACGGGTTTTGCTGAGCAAAACTTCCCTCGTTCCGGCGCCGCTCCGTTGGTCGCCACCAAGGGACGTCCCTGTCCCTTGATGGCTCATTTGGCGTCCTTGCCAAATGCCCAACTCCACACCGCCTCCACTCAGCCTTCTGACGGGACCGGGCGACCGAGTTGTTTGTGCCGAATGCGCTGTGCAGGGGTTGAAGCAAAGCTGTGTTTACAGCCTCTAATGCGATATTTCAGACACCGCCAACGCCCCTTTCCAGCAGGCCAAATGCAATCGTTGTGCAGTGGGTCGAGCAGCATGGATGCTGCGAGAGTCGCGCTGGGCCAAGGACGGCCCATCGCGGCGTGCCCACGGAGCAACGATGGAATGCGGGAAGCCGAGCGCAGCGAGGCCCAATGGAGGGGCATAGACTTTTGGGTTACTTATGGGACGCGCGTAGCAGGCGACTGCCAAAAGTAACTCGCCGTAAGGGCGAAAAGGTGACCAGAGAACACCCAAAAATCAGGCTTAGCGCCAGCGTTAGACAACCGATTCAACGCAAGACCCGAACAAATGGAGGATGGATAGCGGCGCGCAGCAACGCAATCCGTCGGGCAATTTCACAGGCGCCGATGCAGCCGAGTGAACCCGACGAATCGCCATGTCGGAAGCCGCGACGCGGATTCCAACCTCCGGCAGACCCCCATTCGAAAATTAGACGCACATCTCAAACGTGCGGAGGATGGATAGCGGCGCGCAGCAACGCAATCCGTCGGGCGATTTCACAGGCGCAAATGCCCTCGAGTGAACCCGCCGGAATAACCATGTCGGAAGCCGCAAGCGGATTCCAACCCCCAACACAAATCCACAAAAAAAGGCCGTCTCGCGGCAGCCTTTGTCCCGTCATCAACGGTTATTTGAGCAGCTTGGTGTCCAGCACGTCTGACGGCTTGCCCATTACGCTCTCGCTGATATCAATCAGGTCTTTGGTGGTGACCTTGTCCAGTCGCATCAGGCCGCGTGCGACGTCATCAAGCGAGCGGCCATTGGCGTCCTTGGTGGCTTTGCGGATTTCGCGGTCCAGCTCCTGGAACAGCAACACCGCCCGCGCGGTTACCGGGCCGGTCGAGTTTTCGGTGCGCAGGCTTTTCACCGGACGGCTCCAGTCAATCAGCTTCTTGCGCACGATCTGGTAGCGATCTTCGCTCATGCCGCCGGCACGGCGCATCAACTCGATGGCGTAATACTCGGCCAGGCCTTCGCTGATCCAGTCGCTCTTGTCGGCGTCGTTGATGCGGCTGAATACATGCACCAACTCATGCACCAATGAACTGGTGCCGTTCTCGCTGACCAGCGGACGGTCGGCGTGCATGAAGTACGAGTTGGACGCCGACAGGCCACCGCGCCACATCGGATCACCCGCCCCTACGATTAGCAACTTGGCGGGGTCACGGGGGAATACCGACTGCATTTCCGGCCAGATGAACGTCAGCAACGTCAGCACGTCCATGCGATGCATGCCTTCGTCTTTTGGCGCTGCCACGGTTACATCGGTCAGGCCCAACTGCGCGCGGCGCGAGCCGATTTTACCGGCCAGCATCCAGCCCGTCGGGCGGTCGAATTTACGCAGTGGGTTATCAATGCGGAATTTGTTCTTGCCGATGCGCGGCCAGCCAGTTTCGACCGCAGGCCAGCCCTTGGGCAGATCAAACTGCAGGCGCGCTACCAGTTCGGTCTTGTCATGAATGCTCATTGCCGCGCTTGGCACCAGATTGTCGCCGCGAAACAGCGCCCAGTCCGGCGTCATACGGGCATCGAAGCGCTTGTTGTCACGCTCGTGGCTGATCTTTACCCGGTAGGTCAGCCTCGACTTGCCCTTGCCCGGCTTCCAGATCCCGCGCTCGGGGCTTTCCTGAGTCCACTCGCCATCGGCAGCTGTAAAGTCGCTGTAGGCACCGTTTTTACCGAGATTGAACGACAGGCTGTTGATCGGCTCGCCGTCCTCGAACGTCATGCTGACTTCGGCCTGATCGGTCTCCGGCAAGAAACTTACGTTGTAATCGAGATCAACTTTTTTAGCGGCCCAAAGTGGCGCGCTGATGCCCAGCAGTGCAACAGACAACAGAGTACGACGAATCGACATTGCAAGCAGCTCCAGAACAGACTGATCAGATATAGGTAGACCTGCAGCGCCCCGCACAGTTGCAACGTGCGGGCGCCGCAAAGCATTTAAACAGCGAGAAATGCGCCGGTATCAACCCGCGCGAAATATCAGGTGATCCTCCCAGTCATCCTCGGGCACGCTTTGCTCGCTCAGCATGCGCCCGGACTGGGAGATACGCTCGATGTGCACAGCCTCAGGATCACCGCAGACCAGATGATGCCAAAGCGGCAGATCCTTGCCTTCGCTGACCAGACGGTAACCACAGGTCGGCGGCAACCACTGAAACTGGTCGGCCTGAGCGGGGGTTAGCTGAATGCAATCCGGCACGAATTGGGTCCGGTTAGCATAGTCGGTACAGCGGCAGGTCTTGAGATCGAGCAGTTTGCAGGCGATGCGCGTGTAAAAAACACTGCCATCGTCTTCATCTTCAAGCTTTTGCAGGCAGCACAGGCCGCAACCATCGCACAGCGATTCCCACTCCTGCTGATCGAGCTGATCAAGCGTTTTGCGTTTCCAGAAGGGTTCGACTTTAGCTGCCATGGTGTTAACGACGCGAGTACTGAGAATGGGTCGGCAGTCTAGCGTGCCACCTCGATGCGGCCAAGATGGCGAAACCCGCTATGCGCAATAAAAGTATAGCGCCTGAGCCGAAAAGCTCCGTTTACGCCTGGCAGCACCTGAAAACCTAGTAACCGCGCGCGAAATCCACAGCGCCGTGAAGCCGCTCGCCGTTATTGAAACGCTGCAGGTTGTCGATGAACAACTGCGCCATCAGCGCTGGCTGAGTCGGTGCCGAGCTGTGGCCGGTGAGCAACAGATTGGGCGCGCCCCAAAACATATGCCCCGCCGGCAAGGGTTCCTGACGACAAACATCAATCACCGCCGACGCAATTTGCTGTTGTTGCAAGGCACTGACCAGATCCGCATCGACGACCGCCACGCCGCGCCCCGCATTGATAAAGACCGCACTCGCCTGCATCGCAGCGAATGCCTTTGCGTCGTAGATATTCTGTGTTGCGGGCGTGTCGGGCAGCAGGTTGACGACATAGTCGGCGCTGGCTAATTGCGCCGCCAGGGCGCCCATTGCCAACACTTTGGAAAATGGCGCTTGCTGGCGAGCCTGACTGGCAATGCCGGTCAACTCGACGGCAAACGGTTGCAGAAACTCTGCAACCGCCTGACCGATATCGCCACAGCCCACAATTAACACCTTGAGCCCGGCAAGACTGCGTGGCAGGCGGTTATCCCAGCGCTGTTCAG
Organism: Pseudomonas marincola; assembly: GCF_900682675.2. Lineage (NCBI taxonomy): Bacteria > Pseudomonadati > Pseudomonadota > Gammaproteobacteria > Pseudomonadales > Pseudomonadaceae > Pseudomonas > Pseudomonas marincola. Next base: position 3,076,864 of record NZ_LR215729.2, read on the forward strand.
CTTGCGCCGCACGCCGGGCAAACAGGCTGCGCTCGTGCGCAAGCATATGCGCCAGCACATATTCGGCCATGACCTGACCAAAGATGCCGACCGCACGGCTTAGCTGGTAATCCTTGGGCAGATCTGCCGCCAGCAGCGGCGTGATGCCGGCCCAGGTAGATTGCAGCCATTGCGGCTTGTGCCCGCCACGCAACAGCGCGGCGAGTAAATCGGGCTGCCCGAGCCAAATATCACAACCGTCGGCCAATGCCAGCAGCGCGTTTACATCCGCCTCGGCGCGCACCTCGATGTGCCCGGTGGCAGGCGCCAGCAGCTCGGCGTAGCGCGTATGTTCGGCTTCGGCAATCAGCAGGCGCATGGGTTATACCGGATCGTTGCGACGCAGCAGTTCTTCGGGCAGGTGCTCGATGTAGTCGTCTTCCGGTGGCGGCATTTGCAGGTGATAACCCTGCTTGTCGAGATTGGCCAGCACCTCGTTGATGTCTTCACGGGCCAGCGCACGCTCGGGCGTAAGGACCATGCTGAAGGCTAGCGTCGGCGTACCAAAAGCGGCCATCAGGGTTTCAGGCACGCGCTTGAGCTCATCGCTTTTCAGCACATAAAGGTACATCTCGTTTTTACGCGAGCTTTTGTAGATCGAACAGATGCGTTTCACGCCGTTTCTCCAGCGGAGTTGTTGCTGATTTTATCGAGGCAATCGAGCAATGCCTGGCCCATTAACTCGCGGCGCCAGCCACGGAGCGAATCGGGCAATTGATACGGACCGTTGGGGTAGCCGGACTTGAGCAAGGCTTCGAGAATTTTCTTGCGCAGCATCAGTTCGGGGGCAATGTTCAGCCGCTCAGCTTCGCGCTGACCCACCACGCGCAGCTTCTTGAGAATGCCCGACGCTTCAATCGGCAAGGGTTCTGGCAGTGCCTCGGGCCAACTCGGCTCGGGTGTCGAGCCCGCTTCGCGAATCAGATTGAGAAGGAATTCGCCGTCCTGACGCACGGTTTTCGGGTGCATCTCTTCGATACGCGCCAACGTGACCAGATTATCCGGCTGCGTGCGGGCCAACGGCCATAAAGAATGCTCACGCAAAATACGATTGCGCGGCAGGTTACGCGCACGCGCCTCATGCTCGCGCCATGCACAGAGCTCGCGCAGCACGGCGAGTTGCTGGCGATTGAGTTTCCAGGCCAGTTTGGCGTCTTTATAAAGCTCGTCGGGCGCGACTTCGCGGCTCAGATTAGCCACCATCTCGGCGCCATCTTCCAGCACCCACTCGGCCTTGTCGGCCGGCAGGCGCGATTGCAGCTCTTTGTAAACATGCGCCAGATGCACCACATCTTCTGCGGCGTAGCTGATCTGGGTGTCAGACAGCGGCCTGCGCAGCCAGTCGGAGCGGGTCTCGCCTTTAGGCAATTCGATGTCCAGCAGCGTCTGCACCAGACGCGAATAACCCATCGAGAAACCGATATTCAGGTAACCGGCAGCAATCTGGGTGTCGAACAAGGGTACGGGGACGCTGCCGGTGAGACGCATGAAAACCTCAAGGTCTTCGCTGCACGCATGCAAAACCTTGGTCACTGCCGGATTTTCCAGCAGTGCGGCAAACGGCGACCAATCAGTGATCTGCAGCGGATCAATCAGATAAGCGTCCTTACCCTCGCTAACCTGGATGAGGCCGGCAATCGGGTAAAAGGTATCGACCCGCATAAACTCGGTGTCCAACGCCACAAAAGGCAAGCCCTGCCAGTGCGCGCAATGTTGCGCCAGACTTGCATCGTCCAGAATCCACTGAATATCAATCGCCACACGGCTCTCCCCATAAAGAATGCGACGCAGTATATATGCCCGCGCCCTCCGCGGGGCAGCAACTGCGGCAATGCGGCCACAAGCCTGCAAAATCAGTCGCCAGCGCCCGCAAACGACTCAAGCCTGAAAATGGCTACGGGCTATTCGACAGCATAGGCAATTCACCGCCGGCAACGCCGCGCGCTCATCGGCAACTGACCTATACGCCCTGAATACTGGCGCAGCACACCTAGCAATGGTTATCACAGCCGCGCATGGATTGTGTAACCTGCGAGCGGACCTCTGTCTTCACCACAAGGAATAACAACAATGAAAAAAGTGCTCGGCCTGCTGCTTCTGCTGATTGCCGCCGGTGCGATATTTCTCGTCATCACGCCAAGCCCGATTGATCCGCTGGCCTGGGATGCACCGACCGCACCGACACTCACCGGCGTGCTGGAACCGAATGACACGCTGATGAAGGCCGAACTCGTCGGCAAAGGCAAACTGCATGGCCCGGAAGACACAGCAGTAGATGCTCAGGGCCGCGTTTATGCAGGCCAGGCAGACGGCACGATTGTGCGCATCGACAGCAATGACAAGGTTGAGCTATTCGCCGACACCCAAGGCCGGCCATTGGGCATGGACTTCGATGCACAGGGCAACCTGATCGTCGCTGACGCCTATAAAGGCCTGTTATCGATTGATCCGCAGGGCGCGATCAAAGTGCTCACCACCGAAGCCGAAGGCCTGCCATTCGCCTTTACCGACGACCTCGACATTGCCAGCGACGGGACGATTTACTTCAGTGACGCCAGCTCACGATTTGAGCAACCCGATTACTTGCTCGACCTGCTGGAAGCCCGCCCGTGGGGCCGCCTGCTGAGCTACACGCCAAGCTCCGGCAAAACCCAGGTGCTGCTCAAAGACCTGTATTTTGCCAACGGCGTGGCCCTGTCGGCCAAAGAAGACTTCGTACTGGTAAACGAGACGTATCGTTACCGCATCACCCGCTATTGGCTCAAGGGCGACAAGGCCGGAGAGCACGAGGTGTTCATCGACAACCTGCCGGGGCTGCCGGACAACCTTGAGGGCGATCGCGCCGGAACGTTCTGGGTGGCGCTGCCCTCCCCGCGCAAATCCGACGCCGATTTTCTGCATCAGCACCCCTGGCTCAAAGCACAGATCGCCAAGTTGCCGCGCGCCATGTGGCCGAAAGCGACGCCTTACGGGCTGGCGATTGCGATTGACGAGCAAGGCCAGATTATTCAGAGCCTGCACGACACCAGCGGCAGCCACTTGCGCATGATCACCTCGGTAAAACCAGTGGGCGACTATCTGTATTTAGGCAGCCTGGAGAACGACCGCATCGGCAAACTGAAGATCCGCTAAGCCACGCCACCCAGCCCGTCGCACGCCCTGTGTGGCGGGCAGTTTTACTCAAGCAACACGCCTCACTTGCCATTCGGCAAGCTTCTCACGCACGCATTACCGCTCATCAGTCGCACCGCCGGTATCACCTGCAGATGCAGGGCCCGAGCAGCAATCGCGACTACGCTTAATCCTCTGTCCCCGGCACTTTTGCTCCCGGCGCTGGCCCGCAGACGCTGCAGCCGCACAACCGAGCAAAGGAACAGATCTTAAGAAGTGCCGCATTCTGCCTGGGTAGAACGCAAAGGTAGTACCCGCAAAACAGAAGGTACAACCCGACAAAAGGCAGCCATCTTTTGGGTTGCACCTAGTTGCACCTTTGTAACCACTGGGTTTATTCTCGCGCCTGCTTTGCAGCGCATAAACACAATAGGACTCCAGATGGCCACTACAACACTTGGCGTTAAACTAGACGATGCAACCCGCGACCGCCTCAAGCAGGCCGCGCACGCCATCGACCGCACTCCTCACTGGCTGATCAAGCAGGCGATCTTCAACTATCTGGAGCAGCTCGAAAACGGCCTTTCGCCGACCGAGATGTCAGCTGTCAGCGCCGCCGCACTGGGTGATGAGTCCCCGGAGTTGCTGAGCGAACAAAGCCTGCAGTGCTTCCTCGAATTTGCCGAACACATCCTGCCGCAATCAGTTCTGCGCGCCTCAATCACCGCCGCCTACCGCCGCCCTGAAGAAGAAGTGGTGCCGGTATTGCTGGAACAGGCTCGCCTGTCCAAAGAAATGGCCGATGGCTCACAGAAGCTGGCGCTGAAAATCGCTGAAAAACTGCGCAACCAGAAGAGCGCTGGCGGCCGTCAGGGCCTGGTTCAAGGCCTGCTGCAAGAATTCTCGTTGTCGTCGCAGGAAGGTGTAGCCCTGATGTGTCTGGCCGAGGCGCTGTTGCGCATCCCGGACAAAGGCACTCGTGACGCCCTGATTCGCGACAAGATCAGCAACGGTAACTGGAGCACTCACCTCGGCCAGAGCCCGTCGATGTTCGTCAACGCCGCTTCGTGGGGCCTGTTGATCACTGGCAAACTGGTGTCGACACACAACGAAGCCGGCATGAGCTCGACCCTCAATCGCCTGATCGGCAAGAGCGGCGAGCCGGTGATCCGCAAAGGCGTGGACATGGCGATGCGCCTGATGGGCGAGCAGTTCGTCACCGGCGAAACCATTGCCGAAGCACTGGCCAATGCAACCAAGCTCGAAGACAAGGGTTTCCGTTATTCCTACGACATGCTCGGTGAAGCCGCGCTGACCGAAGAAGACGCCAAGCGTTATCTGGCCTCTTACGAGCAAGCGATTCACGCCATCGGCAAAGCCTCGCACGGTCGCGGCATTTACGAAGGCCCGGGCATCTCGATCAAGCTGTCGGCGATTCACCCGCGTTACAGCCGCGCGCAATACGAGCGCGTGATGGACGAGTTGTACCCGACACTGCTGAGCCTGACTCAACTGGCCAAGCAGTACGACATCGGCATCAACATCGACGCCGAAGAAGCAGATCGTCTGGAGCTGTCGCTCGATCTGCTCGAGCGCCTGTGCTTCGAGCCGTCGCTGAGTGGCTGGAACGGTATCGGCTTTGTGATTCAGGCCTACCAGAAGCGCTGCCCGTTCGTTATCGACTACCTGATTGATCTGGCCAAACGCAGCCGTCATCGCCTGATGATTCGTCTGGTTAAAGGCGCTTACTGGGACAGCGAGATCAAGCTGGCGCAGGTCAATGGCCTCGAAGGTTATCCGGTTTACACCCGCAAGCCTTACACCGATGTTTCCTACATTGCCTGCGCGCGCAAACTGCTCGCGGTGCCGGAAGCCATCTACCCGCAATTCGCGACACACAACGCCCACAGCCTTTCGGCGATCTATCATCTGGCCGGCCAGAACTACTACCCCGGCCAGTATGAATTCCAGTGCCTGCACGGCATGGGTGAGCCACTTTACGAGCAGGTTGTCGGCAAGATCAGCGACGGCAAACTGAACCGTCCGTGCCGTATTTATGCACCGGTTGGCAGCCATGAAACGCTGCTGGCATATCTGGTGCGTCGCCTGCTGGAAAACGGCGCCAACACCTCGTTCGTCAACCGCATTGCCGACCAGAGCATCTCGCTCAAAGAACTGGTACTGGACCCGGTCACCCAGATCGAGCAGATGGCTGCACACGAAGGCGGCCTCGGCTTGCCGCACCCGCGCATCCCGCTGCCGCGTGATCTGTACGGAGACAAACGCGCCAACTCCAGCGGTCTGGACATGGCCAACGAACACCGTCTCGCCTCGTTGTCTTCGGCGCTGCTGAGCAGCACCAACAACGCCTATATCGCGCAGCCGATGCTGGGTTGTGAAGCCTCGACTGCCAGCGCCGCGCAAGCGATCAAGAACCCGGCCGAACACCGCGACATCGTCGGTCAGGTCATTGAAGCCAGTGTTGAGGATGCACACAACGCCGTGCTGTGCGCCGTTTCGAGCGGCCAGATCTGGCAATCGACCCAGCCTGCCGAGCGCGCTGCCGTGCTTGAACGCGCAGCCGATCAGATGGAAGCAGAAATGCAACAACTGATGGGCCTGCTGGTGCGCGAGTCCGGCAAGACCTTCAACAACGCGATTGCCGAAGTTCGCGAAGCCGTCGACTTCCTGCGTTACTACGCGGTGCAAGCGCGTGATTTCTTCGCCAACGACAGCCACCGCCCACTAGGCCCGGTGGTGTGCATCAGCCCGTGGAACTTCCCGCTGGCAATTTTCAGCGGACAGGTGGCGGCGGCATTGGCTGCCGGTAATACCGTGCTCGCCAAGCCAGCCGAACAAACCCCGCTGATCGCCGCACAGGCGGTGCGCATTCTGCGTGAAGCCGGCGTACCGGAAGGTGCAGTCCAACTGCTGCCGGGCCAGGGGGAGACTGTTGGCGCGGCATTGATTGCCGACGAACGTGTTCGCGGCGTGATGTTCACCGGCTCCACCGAAGTTGCACGAATTATTGCGCGCAACCTCGCCGGCCGCCTGGACGCTCATGGCCGGGCGATTCCACTGATCGCAGAAACTGGCGGGCAGAACGCAATGATCGTCGACTCCTCGGCGCTCACCGAACAGGTAGTCGTCGACGTTGTTACATCAGCATTCGACAGCGCCGGTCAGCGCTGCTCGGCGATGCGCGTTCTGTGTGTACAGGATGACGTGGCTGATCGCGTGCTGGAAATGCTCAAAGGCGCCATGGCGGAATACACCATGGGCAATCCTGAGCACCTTAACACTGACATTGGTCCGGTGATTGATGCCGAAGCCAAGGGCAACATCGAGCGTCACATTCAGGGCATGCGTGACAAAGGCCGCAAAGTATTCCAGTTGGCTCGCGTGGCCGGCGATGTGATGCAGCGCGGTACTTTTGTTACCCCGACCCTGATCGAACTCGAAAGCTTCGCCGAGCTTGAGCGTGAAATTTTCGGCCCGGTACTGCACGTCGTGCGTTACCAGCGCAACGAACTGCCTGCTCTGCTCGACCAGATCAACGCCAGCGGTTATGGCCTGACGCTGGGCGTGCACACGCGCATCGACGAGACCATCAGCCAGGTTGTCAGCACCGCCAAGGTCGGCAACATGTACGTTAACCGCAACATTGTTGGCGCCGTGGTTGGCGTGCAGCCGTTCGGTGGCGAAGGCCTGTCTGGCACCGGCCCGAAAGCGGGCGGCCCGCTGTATCTGTATCGCCTGCTGTCGCAGCGCCCACAAGATGCAGTGGTGCAGCAACTGCGCAGCGATGCCCCAGACGCAACGCCAGCGCAACTGCCGGCCACCCAGAGCAAGGCCTTTGCTGCGCTGTGCGAATGGGCTGCCAAGGAGCGTCCTGAGCTGGCAATCCAGGCCGAGAAACTTGCAGCACTGGCGCAAAGCGGTATCAGCCAACTACTGCCTGGCCCGACTGGCGAGCGTAACTCGTATAGCCTGATCGCCCGCGAGCACGTGCTGTGCCTGGCCGATGACGAGCAAGACCTGCTGTTGCAACTGGCGGCGGTACTGGCTGTGGGCAGCATTGCTCTGTGGCCGGAAAACCACAGCGAACTGCACGCCAAGTTGCCGAAAGAGGTGCAGCAACGCATTCAGCTGATCACCGACTGGACCACCTGCGATAACGCGTTCGACTCGATTATCCACCACGGTGACTCCGACCAGCTGCGCGAAGTCTGCCTGCAAGCAGCCCAGCGTCCGGGTGCAATCATTGGAGTTAACGGCCTCAACAAAGGCGAGACCGACATTCCGATGGAGCGTCTGCTGGTCGAGCACTCGTTGAGCGTCAACACCGCAGCAGCAGGCGGCAACGCCAGCCTGATGACCATCGGCTAAACCGCGCAACACAGCGTGTGCGGACACAATCTGCACACGCAATCTCCCGCAAAGCTGCAAAGCTGAACGGGAGTTTCCTGAAGGCACTTTGCTGCCAGGCGCTAACTCATCAGGTCGGCGCAGAAGCCCGAGCGCCTCGTCTTCGTAACCGAAGGCGCGGCGCTCGCTTCACATCTGCATCCCGCATTTAGCCCTCGGGCGCCCAGCATAATCAGCCGAACCTGTTCCTCGTCTGGCCAAACCCTGCCTCGAAAACGCCCTGCGCGCTCACACACTGTTTAATGTAATGATTAGCTTGAAGGCTACGCGCGTTTCTGGGCGATCCAGATGGTGTGCCGTGTGCCTCGATTACCGTGCGCATAAACCTGCACCGGCTCGACACTGAAACCGGCACGGCTGACCATTTCAGTAAACTTGCGATCCGCCGATGAAGACCACACTGCCAACATGCCTCCCGCGCGCAATGCACGGTGGCACTGATGCAGACCGGCGGCCGAGTACAGCCAACTGTTGGATTTCTGCGTCAGACCTTCCGGGCCGTTATCCACATCGAGCATGATTGCGTCGTATGCAGCGTTCTGGCTTTTCAGCACTTCGGCGACATCGCCCTGAATCAGCCGGGTGCGCGGATCACTCAGCGGGTAGGAGGACTTGGCGCCCAGTGGCCCGCGATTCCACCCAACCACACCCGGCACCAACTCGGCCACAGCCACTTCGGCATCTGCACGCAAATGCGCCAGCGCCGAAGCCAGTGTGAACCCCATGCCCAGCCCGCCGATCAGTACGCGGGCATTGGCGCGGGAGGCAATTTTCTTGCAGGGGATGGCGGCCAGCGCGTCTTCAGAGCCATGCATGCGCGTGTTCATCAATTGGCCGCCATCGCCACCGGCAATTTTGATGACAAAGTCATCGCCGTATTCAAACAGGCACAGCGCACCTTGCGTGCCAGGGATTTCAGCGGTATCCAGCAGCACAAAACGCTTCATGGCAGGCTCTTATAACAGTGGGATCGACCCGAAGCGCGCACCATACAGCAGCGTCGCCAGCGCTGCACAGGTTAGCTGATGAATATCAGACGGTGACCGGCTCGACCCCGTGAATCCAGTCGCGGGCCTGCTGCAACTGGCTCAGCTCAAAATGGCGAACCTCTCCCGGAATCATTGGCTTGACCATTTTACTCAGCCAGCCAATCCACTTCTGGTCTGCGACCACCGCCACCTGAGAGAAATGCTTGAGGTGTTTGGGCGCGAACTTGAAGTCCTCCCAAAGCGCCGACGGTTCGATCGAACCAATACTGCGCACAATCTCGATCAGCTTGATCGTGCCGTACTGATCAATCAGCGCCTCCATCTGCTGGGCGACCTGATCGAAATCGGCGCGGCTGAAATCGCCATCCAGGGTGAATTCGAGGATATTGCTGTTCTCTACGTGCGTGAGGGTCAGCATGACTGTGTCTCCTTATCCATGGACGCCTGAGCAAACGGCTCGGCGGCGCTAAGACTGAATAACGGGCTGTGTAGTTTTAAGGTTTGCAGAGCAAGCACAACCCGTTAACTTTGACCACATAGACAACGGGTAGTTTGCTTTATAGAGAGTAGAACCCGCCCACGCCCCGAACAATCCAGCCGGAGAATTGCCCGCATGGCTATCGCCCAGTTGATCAGCGCAGCTGAACTTGAGCAGTTGCTTGATGATAAAAACCGCAAAATAGTTGTCATCGATTGCCGCTTCGCCCTGGAAGACTCTGCCTATGGTCTTGCCAGTTTTCAGCAGGGGCATATTGCCACGGCCCAATTTGCCGATCTGGAGCAGGATCTGTCCGGACCGGTCAGCAAGGGCGTTACCGGTCGCCATCCGCTGCCAGACCCGGCAACACTGAGCGCAAAGCTGCAAGCCTGGGGCGTGGATGACGACTCGCAGATTGTGCTGTACGACGATGGCCCAGGTGCATTTGCAGCACGCGCCTGGTGGTTGTTGGCGTGGCTGGGCAAACGCAGCGGCGTGGCATTACTCGACGGCGGTTTACGCGCCTGGCGTGAGGCAGGCTTGGGGCTGACTGCTGAAGTGAAACGCGTCGAGCCTGGCAATTTTATTGCCCGCCCGGATAACCAACTGCTGATCAGCGCAGCGCAGTTGCAGCATCGCCTGCAAGACACCCAATTGACGCTGTTGGACGCCCGCGCCCTGCCGCGCTTTCGTGGTGAAGTCGAACCGCTCGATCCGGTTGCCGGGCATATCCCTGGTGCGCAGTGCGCGACCTTCACCGAAAACCTCGATGCACAAGGCCGTTTTCTGACGCCGGCGCAATTGCAAGAGCGTTTCGCGACATTGCTCGGCAGTCGGCCCGCCAGTGATCTGGTTGCCTATTGCGGTTCCGGTGTAACGGCATGCCACAACTTGTTCGCCCTGTGCCTGGCTGGCTACCCGCTTGCGCCGCTCTACGCCGGCTCCTGGAGCGAGTGGATCACCCAACCAGAGCGTCCCGTGGCAGTGGGTGATTAAAGGGCTTACAGGCGCTTGTGCTGGCATATAGACATGCCGACTTTACCCGTCGTGCTAAGCACGATGCGCTATATAGGCAATAACCGAAAGCTGAAAACAATTTAAAAACAGTCCTTTACAGCACAAAGGTCGCACTACACTTGAGAATGAGTGGCTAACCCCACTCCCGGTGGGGCAATAGTAAAAGAATCAAAAGCTGCCACGCGCCCTGCTCCACCGGTCCATTTTCTCGAGGTTGATATGGGTATTGCAGCGAGTGAACTCTGTCAGCACGTAATCCGGCCAACCCTGATCTATCTTGGCCGCCATTGTGCCGCCGCCGAAGCCCTGCTGTTAGGGGCGGCGGCTTGTCAGTCGGGGCTGGGAACCGCACTCGACTGCCGCCACGGCCACGGCTTGTATCGCATTGCCGAGCGCAGCCATCAAGAGTTGTGGGACCGCCATCTGGCCCATGATCCCGATCTGGCCAGCCAGATTCGCGGCCTTGCCAGCCAGCATGCCTTTCTTGCCTCGCCGCATATCGAGCTCACGGTCAACCTGCGCTACGCCACGGCCATTGCCTGGATGATGATTGAGGTCAAGCGCAACGACTTACCCGATGCGGCCGACTTGCTGGGCCTTGCACGAATTTGGCGCGAGGTATTTCACCCGCACGGCAGGCAACGCGACTTTATGGATGCCTGGCAACGTTGCGTGGGCAATGTGCAAACGCCGTTATCCGCCGCGTGAACCACTGCAAAGATCAGAGAACAAGTGTTCACATTTTCGTAGATGACGGCACTTTGCCTCTATTATTCCCGAGGATTGCTACAAAACAGAACACGTCTAAATCTTGGCAAGCACCGCTAAAGGCTGGTAGTTTTGCCGCCCCTGCTTCCATCTGGAGTCATCCGTGAGCAATAAAATCCTAAAAAGCACTCTCGCACTCGCCATTTCAGCTGTCTCGAGCTACAGCCTGGCCAGCGGTTTCGCCATCAACGAACAAAGCATCAGTTCGTTGGGTATGTCCAACGCCGGCCGTGCTTCCAGCGCAAGCGATGCCAGCACTGTTTATGGCAACCCGGCTGGTATGGCGCTGATCGAGCGCGAGCAGGTTACCGCAGGCGCCGCTGTTATTTTTGCCAAGGCCGATATCACCAATGCAAGCGGCCGTCCTGGCGGCAGCAACGATGGCGACATGGTTCCGACCGTAGCCATTCCGATGGGCTACTACGTTAAGCCGATCGACGAAAACTGGGCATTCGGTCTGGGCGTATATGTCCCGTTCGGCCTGGCGACTGACTATGAAAACGGCTTTGCCGGTCGCTACTACGGCGACAAGAGCGAAGTGAACGTCATCACCATTCAGCCAACTGTCAGCTATCGCTTCAACGATCAGCTGTCGATCGGTTTTGGTCCGACGATCAACCGTATCGAAGGTGAACTGACGTCAGAGGTGCCAAACCTTGCACCGGCAGGCGCTCCAGATGGCGAAGTTGATATCAAGGGCGATGACGTCGGCTACGGTTACAACTTCGGCCTGATGTACGAAATCACCCCGTCGACCCGTCTTGGCGTTACCTACCACTCGAAGGTTGAGTACAGCCTCGAAGGTCACACCACTGTCAGCGGTGTTGGTGCAGTGGGCACCTCAGCAGGTCGTTACGGCGCATCTCTCGATGTGACTACGCCTGAAGCGGTCGACTTCTCCCTCACTCATCAGTTGAACAACGGCTGGACCGTACACGCAGGCGCGACCTGGACTCGCTGGAGCCGCTTCGACAAGCTGGTGGTTGAGAACGATCAAGTGGGCGGCGCCTACGGCGGTGCTTTGACCACAATCACCGAAGAAGAAAACTGGCATGACACCTGGGCAGTTGCTGCAGGCGCTGAATACCAGTTGAACAAGCAGTGGGTATTGCGCACCGGTATCGCATTGGATCAGGCACCGACCAACAACACCGACCTGTCCCCGCGCATCCCAACTGGCGACCGCACGATTTACAGCATCGGCGCAGGCTGGAGCCCGAACGACGACATCACAGTTGACGTCGCGTACTCCTACCTCAACGAAGAAGATGTACACATCGATCGCGTAAGCGCTACTAAAGGCTCGTACAGCGCCACGTACCGTAACAGCGCACACGCGCTGGGCGCTCAGGTTACTTACCGCTTCTAATCGAAACGGTTAGCCAGCCACTTTGGCGGTCAGAACAAGCACAATAATCGTGCCGCCAGAGTTAACCGTTTTGCCTACTCCTGCGCACTGGCAATCGCCTTCTCGACCGCAGCAATCAACTGCGGATCATCCGGCTTGATACTGCTGGGAAAGCTCGCCACAACCTTGCCCTTACGGTCGACCACATACTTGGTGAAGTTCCAGCGCGGCGCCTGACTCTGCTCGGCAAGCCCCCTGAACAAGGCGACTGCATGCTCGCCCGTGACCTGCTGCGGCTGGGTCATATCGAATGTCACACCGTAATTCACAAAGCACACCTTGGCGGTTTCCTTCGCATCAGCAGACTCCTGTTTGAAGTCATCCGAGGGCACGCCCAGCACTTTAAGGCCTTGCTCGGCATAGCGCTGTTGCAACGCCTCAAGCCCTTTGAACTGCGGGGTATAACCGCAGAAGCTGGCCGTATTGACCACCACCAGCGGCTTACCGCCGAAGGTCTTGCACAGGTCGATGGTGTCTTTACTGCGCAAACGCGGCAGTTCGCCCTGCAACAGTTGCGGGCAGCTATCGGCATAACTCATCGAGCTTACGCCAACGGCCAAAGTTGCTACGACCAGCCATGCCTGTGTTTTCATCGCCCACGCTCCTGCCATTAATAGCCCCGCACATGGCGAAGCCCTTCTAAACATAATAGAGCACCAGGCCGATAAACAGAGCCTGCTGAGCGTGAACTTAGCGGACTGACTCCAGGCGCTGAGCGGCACGCTGCTGCCAACTCAGGTAACCAACCAGAGCGATGATGACCACCAGAAATATCTCGCTGGTGCCCACCGTACCCAGACCCAGCCCACCTTTGGCGACCGAGTGAGACAGCCAGTCGCCGCAGGATGCACCAAACGGGCGAGTCAGGATGTAGGCAATCCAGAATGTCGCAACCGAGTTAAGGCCGAACAGGTAGTGGGCAATCGCAACCACGCCGATAGCCGCCGCAAATAACAGCGCCGACACGGCATAACCAAGGCCCATTTCCTCACCCAACAAGTCACCAGCTGCGGTGCCAAGCGCGAACGTCACCAGAATCGCCAACCAATAGAAATACTCGCGCCGGCCCCGGTAAATGCTCAGAATCGACAGACTTTTTTCGCTGGCGTACCAGCAACTAAAGGTGACCAGCAATGCCACGCTGAACAGCACCGTGGTGGTGACCAGAGATACGCCGTAGGTATCCACTAAACTGTCACAAATAAGCGTGCCGACGATACTCACCAGTACCACCGCCAGCCAATATTTCCAGGGCACGTAACGGTCTGCGCGCAGCTGAATGGCGATGGCCAAAACCAGCACCGCACTCATCAGTACAGAGGTCAGCGGCAGGCCGAAATGCAGTTTGAAGATCAGGTAATCCGCACCTGTTTCACCCACGGTGGTCGACAAGATCTTGATGATCCAGAAGATCAGGGTGACCGCAGGGACTTTGTTCAGCAGGCTGTTAGCGGACGCGTTTGCAGGGCTCATGATGGGCTCACGACAGTCAAAAAGTGGGTTGATCCAACTGCGTCAAACGATGGCCTCCGGCAAAACGCCAACGCCCATCGTGCAGTTGATACACAGCCAATCTATTCGCCCTCAGGTGAATTTTATGTGCTGAGAATGTGAACGATTGCTGGTTGGCAACCTGGCTCTGCACCTCTCCAACCAGCAAGAATGAGCGCAACCGCCAGCACCCGGCCAACGGTTGCAGGCGTTCTTAGTGGCTCATTTGCGGCTGTACGGCTTTTGGCCGGGCAGTCAACCAACCCAGCCCCAGAATCACGACCAGGCAGGCGAGATAGGCCAGCACCTGCACGCCTGAAGGCTGCGCGGTGTAGCCGATCAGGGTGTGCAGCAACTTACCAGTGATGCTGTGCTCGCTCAGCAGCGCAGAGGTGTCCCACAGCGTGTCGCCAAGGGCTGGCAACCAGTCTGCCGCGACCAGAAATCCGGCACACTGGCTGGCCATACCGGCTGCCATCAGGATTACAAGGGCATTGGTTACCTTGAACAAATGGCGCATGGCCATGCGCATCAGTCCGAAGTAGATCGCCACGCCAACTGCAATCCCGGCGGTGATACCCAGCAGCCCGCCCGCCATCATTGGCAAGGCCTGCCCCGGCTCGCTCACCGCGATGCCATACAAGAACAGCACGGTTTCCGAGCCTTCACGCAATATCGCCAGCGCCACCACAATTGCCATGGCGGCGAGAGATTTATTGCCGGTGACAACCGCCTGCCCCATCTGATTCAACTGGGCAGACATTTCCCGGCCATGCTGGCCCATCCAGATGCTGTGCCAGCCAAGCATGACCACCGCGATCAGCATCACCAGGGCATTGAACACTTCCTGGCCCATGCCGCTGGCCAGCTCACTGAGCGCATCGGCAAACAACGCCAGTAACCCGGCGCCGCCAATCCCGGCAAGCACACCGCCGCCGACCCAACGGCCGCGCCCGGCAACGCCGCGTGTGGCCGCCAACACGATTGAGACAACCAGTGCAGCTTCAACAATTTCACGAAACACGATCAACGCGGTAGAGAGCATGGGTCAGGCACCGCTTACTGGACGATCAATTGCGTCTTCGACGCCGCTTCGTGGTACTCGTCATAAAAGCTGTAAGTACCAGCCTTGAGTGGGCCGATGAAGAAGCTCACGGTCTTGCCGCCTTTGACCAACTTGCCGCCCTTGAAGTCATCGCTGATGAATTCGGCCGTGGTCGTGTCCTGATTGGTCAGGGTGATCTTGACTTTGGTGTCTGCCGGGATAGTCAGCGGAGCGGGTGAAAACTGGTGATTCTTTACCGTCAGTTCGTACGCGCTGTCCTGCGCGAAGGCGCTGGATGCAGCGACACTCAACAAGGCGCAGGTGGTGATGACTGCCGAGTTAATGAGACGTTTAAACTTCATGATTAGCATTCCTATTAAGTGAATGCGCGCAATATGACCGTGCCGGTGTGAAAGATTCGTTGATTAGTCGTCAAGAAAGCGCAAACAAGGCGCGGCAAAACGCAGAAAGGTACGACGAGCTGAACTACTCAAAGCTCAATGCAGTGGCTGAACGCCCTTCATAGAAGCGCAGGAGTTGGGGCGTGAAGCGCGTGTACACCTCGGCGGGCAACCAACGTTGGTGCAGCGCCATGAAGGCTTGATTGTTGCGGGTGGCCTCGCGAACGGCTTGATCAATCCGTTTAGCCATCTCCAGCCCCCACGGGGTACGCGGGCAGTAAACCCCAACAGGCAGTAATTCCTTGCTCTCTTTCAGCGGCACACTGATCAACGGGTCACTGAGCGTGTAGTTGCTGGCCACTTCGCTGTAGGCCATCGGGTAGTCGAAGGCATAATCGAGCCGGTGGTAGCTGACCATCAGCAACAGGTTTTCGCCGGACAGGCTGCCGGTCATTTCTTGCAGGGTTCCGCTGTCACGCGCTTTGATCAATTGCGCGCTGATGTCATCCGGGTATTGGCGGGCAGTGGCAATAGCGCCACGCAGATAAGGGTTGGCAAACAGCCAGTCGAGGCTTACCTCGCCGTTCTCCAAAAGCAGTTGATTCAGGGTTGGCTGACGCACCAACAGATGCATCGGTGTGGATAACAGATACGGAATGAAATAGCCCTGCTTATCGCGTGCCGGGGTTTGCAGCAGGCCATTGCTGCACAACTGCAATTGTTTGCGCAGGCTTTGGCGCATGCGCAGCAAAGACATCACCTGATAACGCACCTGTACTTCGGGCATTTGCGCATCGATAAGCTGGGTGGCTTCGTACAAAGCACCGGATACCGGCTGGCCCCCTTCAACATTGAAGATGCCGGGCATCGGCACAATTGCCCAGTTCAGCGACTGTGGTTGCGGCTGCGCCTGCAAGGGCTGGCAACTCAAAACGATACCCAACAGGAAGGCTAGCGGTAACCGCATCAAGCGAGTGCTCTGAATTATTATTGTGGACTATTGGGGGATGCACTCAGCAGCTAAATGGCCAAGGCGACTAATACCCCACATTCTATCAATTCAAGCACAGCGCCAGCGGTATCACCCGTCATTCCTGCAATTCGCCGGATCATTGCACGCCGCAGTACCAGTAAGACAAAACCAGCGACCAGCAGCCCAACCCCACCCGCAGCGCCAAACAGCAGCACCAGCACAGCGGCGTTGAGCAGCAACACCCGCGTCATCATCGCACCCGGCAAATTCGCCGCCAGCGCCGCGCCCAAGCCGTTGGCTCGAACATACGGCGTGGTCATGAACAACAATGGCATGGCGCAGCGGGCAATCCAGGGTGCAAGCAGTAACCACATGCCATGCCCCGCCTCAATCAGCGCCACCAATGCAGCGAACTTGAGCAGCAGCACCACCACCAGCACAGCGACGGCTACCGGACCGCTGCGCGGGTCTTTCATGATGCTCAGGGTTCGCTCGCGATCGCCCTGCCCGCCAACCCAGGCATCAGCGCAATCGGCCAGCCCATCGAGATGCAAGGCGCCGCTGATTGCCACCCACACCGCCAATAACAGAGCGGCCTGAAGCAAACTGTGGCTACCCGACAGACACCATTGCAGGAGCACCAGCAAGGCGCCGATGAGCAACCCAACCAGCGGATACCAAAGCAGTGAACGGCCCAGTTGCTGATCACTCGGCATCGCTTGTAAACGTACCGGCAGGCGCGTGAGAAACTGCACGGCGATCAGCAGAGGCAAGCTCAGACCAGACACAAGTGGCCCTCCGTGTTGCGTTGCAGGTGCACACATTCGCCATGACCAACCACCACTTGCAGCAACTGCTCACGCGGCAAGCCACGGGCGAACGCAGAGAGCAGGCGTATCACCCCGCCATGCGTCACAAGCAAAACGCGTTCCCCGTCAAAGCGTGCTTGCAGGCGATCCAGAGCGCCGAACACGCGCGCGGCGAACTCGGCAACGGGCTCACCGCCTGGCGGTGTATAGGCATAGGGATCGGCCCAGAACTGCCCGAGTTGCTGCTCATGGGTAAGCATCAAATCGGCAGGGCTGCGCCCTTCCCATTCGCCAAAATGCAGTTCTTGTAAATCTGCCTCAATACTCAAGGGCGCACCGCTGCTTTGCGCCAGCGCTTCGGCGAATAAACGACAGCGCTGCAAGGGCGAACTGACCAGTCGATCCCAACGCGGCAGTTGGCTGGCAGTGGCGTGCATCTGCTCCCAGCCCAGCGCTGTGAGTGCATCATCAATGCTGCCGCGCAGCCCGCCACCGCATTCGGTTTCACCGTGGCGCAGCAAGTCGATCAGCAGATTCATCAGCTGCGATTCGCCACAGCGGCCTGATCAAAGGTGGCCATTTCGCCATGGAGATTACAGGCCATTTGCAGCAGTGGCGTGGCCAGTGCCGCACCACTGCCCTCGCCCAGTCGCAGCCCCAATTGCAGCAAAGGCGCGGCTTCAAGTGCTTGCAATACCCGGGCATGGCCGGGCTCTGCACCTTGATGAGCAAACAGTAACCACGCCCGGCACGATGGATTGAGACGCACGGCAAGCAAGGCGGCAACGCTGCAAATAAAGCCATCGACCAGCACAGTGATTCCGGCTTGTGCGGCGGCCAGATACGCCCCAACTAACGCTGCAATCTCAAACCCGCCCAAGCACTGCAAAATCGCTAACGGATCGTCCAACTGCGGGCGATGCAGCGCCAGCGCAGCTTCGATCACCGCAATCTTGTGCAGCACGCCAGCGTGATCCAGCCCAGTGCCCGGGCCGGTCAAATCTGCCACGGGGCAATCCAGTAACGCGCAGGCCAGCGCCGTGGCCGAGGTGGTATTGGCGATGCCCATTTCGCCGCCGATAAATAGCTGGCAATTCAGTGCATCCGCTTGCAGTGCGGCGTCACTTCCAGCAGCCAATGCCGCGCTGCACTGCTCCATGTTCATGGCACGGGTGTGGGCAAAATTGGCCGTGCCCTTGCCCAACGTCAGATGCTTCACGCCCGCCAGTTCAGGCAATGCTGTAGCGGTGCCCAGATCAATCACCTGCATGTGCGCGCCAAGGCTGCGCGCCAGCACGCTGATCGCCGCACCGCCATTAACAAAGTTTGCCAGCATCTGGCCGGTAACGGCTTGCGGGTAAGCCGATACGCCCTCGGCGGCGATACCGTGATCACCGGCAAATACACAGATCGAAACCGCATCGACCTGCGGCAGCTCACGGCCCTGCATACCGGCGAGTTCAATTGCCAGTTGCTCCAACTGGCCGAGCGAGCCGCTGGGTTTGGTCAGCACCTGCTGGCGGGCTTGAGCCTGTGCACGCGCGGCCTGATCAATTGCTTTCGCTGGTTGTTGCCACCACGCCTGACTACTCATAACTGCCCTTTTAAAACCATCGGTAAACCTGCCACACAAAACACCACACGTTCGCTGCGGTCGGCCAGTGCCTGATGCAACCAGCC
This sequence comes from Pseudomonas marincola, assembly GCF_900682675.2. Lineage (NCBI taxonomy): Bacteria > Pseudomonadati > Pseudomonadota > Gammaproteobacteria > Pseudomonadales > Pseudomonadaceae > Pseudomonas > Pseudomonas marincola. The sequence continues at coordinate 3,095,501 of NZ_LR215729.2, forward strand.
GGCTTCATCCACAAAACGCCGGCTGAGTTGGCCCATCGGTACCACGCCCAGACCGGTCTCGTTACTCACCAAAATAATCCGCCCGGGCAAATCGGCCAGCGTCGCCAGCAGCGCATCACGCTCGCCTGCCAGACGCTGCGGATCATCAAGCAGCAACAAATTACTCAGCCACAACGTCAGGCAATCGACCAGCAGGCAACGCTGCTCATTGGCGTTTTCACGCAGCACACGGGCCAGTTCCAGCGGCTCCTCACATAATTGCCAATGACCAGGGCGACGTTCGCGGTGGTGTCGAATACGCTCGCTCATCTCGCCATCCAGCGCCTCGCTGGTGGCGATATAAGTCACCTGCAGCCCGCTCTCAGATGCCAGCTTTTCAGCCAGTTTGCTCTTACCGGAACGGGCGCCGCCGAGAATCAAATCAACCATGGACAGCACTCGCTGCAGGCAGGCCGCAAAGTGCGCGCAGTTTTGCAGTATCCAAGTGTTCGACGACCATGTCCGCCAGCCGCTCGATATCGCGCTCGCGCAGAGCGTGGTAATCAACCGCCTCGACCTCACGCAAACCAGCCCAACCGAGCAGTGCCGTGGTAGCAGCAGTGGACTCGAACAAGCCGTGAAGATAGGTGCCCAGCACGTGACTATCGGCGCTGATGGCGCCATCGGTGCGGCCGTCATCCAGGTTCACGGCGGGTTGCAAAAGCCCGGCGCCCGTGGTCACTCCCGCATGAATTTCATAACCGCTGACAGCGGCACTTTCGAGGCACAGGCGGCCCTGCACATTGCGCAGTTGCTTGTGCTCGCGCAGCACCGTGTCGATTTCAAGCAAGCCCAAACCCTGACTACTGCCAGCCGGGCCTTCGATGGCATCGGGGTCATCAATCGACTGACCAAGCATCTGCATGCCACCACAAATGCCGATGACTTTTCCGCCATAACGCAGATGCTTGCTGAGCGCTTGATCCCAGCCCTGCTCGCGCAAGAACTGCAGGTCGGCACGCACGCTTTTCGAGCCCGGCAAAATAATCAGATCTGCCGGCGGAATGGCCTGACCGGGGCCGACAAATACCAACTCGACTTGCGAATGCAGGCGCAGCGGGTCGAAATCGGTGTGGTTGCTGATGCGCGGCAGCACCGGCACAACCACCTTGAGTTGCTCGCAGGTTTTGACGCTTTGACGTTGGTCGATTGCGTCTTCGGCTTCAAGATGGAAATCCATCAGGTACGGCAGCACGCCCAACACCGGCTTGCCGGTGCGCGCCTCCAACCAGTCGAGGCCGGGCTGCAGCAAGGCAATGTCGCCGCGAAAGCGATTGATCACAAAACCCTTTACCCGCGCCTGCTCGCTGGGTGAAAGCAGCTCTAGCGTGCCCACCAGATGCGCAAATACGCCGCCCTTGTCGATGTCTGCAATGATGATGACCGGGCAATCCACAGCCTCGGCAAAGCCCATGTTGGCGATATCACCGGCGCGTAAATTAATTTCGGCAGGCGAACCGGCGCCCTCCACCATGACCACCTGATAAGCCGCGCTGAGGCGTTGGTGAGACTCGAGCACGGCATTCATCGCGACCTTCTTGTAGTCGTGATAGGCCACCGCATCCATGTTGCTCAGCGCCCGCCCATGGATAATCACCTGCGCGCCAACATCACTATTGGGCTTGAGCAGAATCGGATTCATGTCGGTGTGCGTGGCCAGCTTCGCGGCCTGTGCCTGTACAGCCTGCGCACGGCCAATCTCGCCACCGTCGGCAGTCACCGCACTGTTCAACGCCATGTTTTGCGGTTTGAACGGCACGACGCTAACGCCATCGCGCACCAGCCAGCGACATAACGCCGTTACCAGCGTGCTCTTGCCAGCGTCGGAGGTTGTGCCCTGCACCATCAGGGTATGAGCTGTTTGGGTCATTTATATCTCTGCTGAAAGTCGCTTAAGCCGCGTGCCAGCCGCTGCCAGCCGGGTTCATCGGCAGGCAAGCCAAAACGTATGCCTGGAGGTGTATTGAAGAGCCGCACCAGCACGCCGCGCTCGGCCAGAAACCCATGCAACTGTGCGGCATTGGCCAACTCGACCCGCTGAAACAATGCGCAGCCGCCGCTTGGCTCGAGGCCGTTAACCGTTAGCAGTTGCTGCAAACGGGCGCTGTCGATCAACAGCCGCTGACGTTGCAGGTGCTGAGCAGGTCTGTCGGCTAACACGCTGCTGGCAATTTGTCGCGTGGGCCCGCTGATGGTCCAGGGTCCGAGTAACGCATCGAGCGCCGCCAGCACTTTGGGCTCGGCCAACACAAAGCCCAAACGCGCACCGGCCAAGCCAAAGAACTTGCCCAGCGAACGCAGCACGATCAAGCCGGGCTTGGCTGTTTGCGGCGCCAAACTCAGCTCGGGGGTGCAGTCGATAAACGCCTCATCGACCACCAGCCATCCGCCCCGCCCGGCAAGCTGTCGATGCCAGCCCAACAACTGCTGCGGTGAATAGAAGGTTCCGGTCGGGTTGCCCGGATTGATCAGCACCAGCACATCGACTTGCCCGACATAAGCGTCGATTGCCGATGCTTCGATTTCGTTAACCTGATGGCCTTCACGCAGCCAGGCGGCGGCGTGCTCGGCGTACGCAGGCGAGACAATCGCCACCTGCTGGTTCTTACGCAAGCGTGGCAGCGCTTGAATTGCCGCTTGTGAGCCGGCCACCGGCAATAGTTGCGGCGCGCTGTAAAACGCGCAAGCCGCCGCCTCAAGGCCGTCATCCAGCTCGGGTAAACGACGCCATGCATCAGTGCTTACCGGCGCCAGTTCAGGCGTATACGGGGCAATACCGGTCGACAAGTCCAGCCACAGCGAAAGCGCTATGTTGTACTTCTGCGCAGCTTCGCGCAGCCGGCCGCCATGCTCAAGCAAGGGTCAGCTCGACGCCAAGTACGATAAGCAACCACAACAGCACCCCGGCCCAGACGCGATTCATTGCCCGTTCGATATCGCGTGCCCGCGGCTGCGGGCCGTCGCCCAACTCGGGCCGCTCATGCAACTCGCCGTGATAATAAGCAGGCCCGCCCAAGGTGACATTCAGCGCTCCCGCACCAGCAGCCATTACCGGCCCGGCATTGGGGCTGTCCCACAGTGGCGCCTGGGTTCGCCAGCAGTGCAGCGCCTGCCGCGTGCGCCCGCACAGCGCATAAGTCAGGGCTACCAGACGCGCGGGAATATAGTTGAGCAAGTCATCTATCTTGGCCGCGGCCCAGCCGAAACGCTCGAAGCGCTCGGTGCGATAACCCCACATGGCATCGAGGGTATTGCTCAGCCGGTACAACACCACGCCGGGAGCGCCCGCAACTAAAAACCAGAATAAACTGGCAAACACCGCGTCACTGCCGTTTTCAAGTACAGACTCAGTACCTGCACGGGCCACCCCGGTCGCGTCCAGCTCACGGGTATTACGGCTGACCATATAACCGACACGCTCACGCGCCAGCGGCAGATCGCCCAGGCGCAATGCTTTAACCACTGCATGCGCGTGCTCGCCCAGGCTTTTCAGGCCAAGGGCAAAATACAAAGCGAAAATCTCCACGCACCAGCCAAACGCCGGGACCTGCGCAAGCAGGCCGACCACCAGCGTAATCGGCAGCACAGCGATGCACCACGCGCTCACGCCATGGCTGCGCCAACCGCCACCCGACTGATTGAAGCGCTGCTCGATACGCTCCGCCATCTGGCCGAAAGCGACCAGCGGATGCCAGCCCTTTGGCTCACCGAAAACTGCATCCAGCGCGACACCTGCTGCGCTCGCAAGGAACAGGCTCATGGGCATCGCGCCCGACTATTTGACGCAGACAAGGCGTTCATTACTGGTGTTTTCCCCATTGATTGTTGAACAGTAGCTCACTCAGCGGCCGGGTCTTTGCCCAACTTTCCTGGACCAGCATTGGCTTACTGTAGAACTCGGCAACCGGCCCCAGACACAGAACCCCAAGGGGTTTGCTGCCAGTCGGCATGCCTAGCAATTGCGCCATTGCCTGTGGCTCAAACAGTGAGACCCAACCCATGCCAAGATTCTCGGCACGCGCTGCCAGCCATAGATTTTGAATGGCGCACGACATGGATGCCAGATCCATTTCCGGCAATGTCCTGCGGCCAAACACGTGAGTTTCACGTCCATCCATCAATGCGACAACCAAAACTTCGGCGCAGTCGGCAATTCCCTCCACCTTGAGGCGCATAAAATCATCGCTGCGCTCCCCTAACGCCTGCGCGGTACGCAGCCTTTCCTCCTCAACCAGCGCCTGAATCTTCCCCCGCAACGCGCGGTCGGTAATGCGGATAAACCGCCACGGCTGCATCAACCCAACACTCGGCGCCTGATGAGCCGCCTCCAGCAGATTCGCCAGAATTGCCGGGGGCACTTCGCCGCCGACAAAGTGGCGCATGTCACGCCGCTCGGCAATCACCCGATAGACCGCGTCGCGCTCTTGCTCGGTGAAGTGTTGATCGCTCATGTTGGCTCCCTTCAACTCACCGTCATGGCCGCAATAAAGCGGCAGCAGCCGCAGGATTGGACGGCATATAGAAGTGGATATACGAGGCGCACAGGCGGCCCTCGCGATACACCGGTTCTGCCGTGCGTTTGTAGTTCGGGCATTCACCCAAGGCCAGCGGTTGCAGTGCAGTGTGCATGCTGGAGTGGTGAAAGGTGTGGCCGCGCAATACACCTTCCGGCAGTTCGACCGATTGCAACGCCAAAGCCGTCAGGCGCTTTTGTAAGGTCGCCTGTCCTTGGAGAATCCCGAGCATGGCCGCGCCATGACCGTCCTTGTCGGTCAGCCTTTCAAGTAAATAAAGCATGCCACCGCACTCGGCGAGAATTGGCTTGCCGGCCGCATGATGGCTTTTAATGGCTTGCGCCATTGACTGATTGGCGGCCAGTTGCGGCAAATGCAACTCGGGATAACCGCCTGGCAAATACAGACTGTCGACCTCGGGCAGATGCTGATCAGTGACCGGCGAGAACAGGCACAACTCGGCGCCCATCGCCTGCAACAGATCGAGATTGGCCTGATAAATAAAGGCGAACGAACTGTCTCGGGCCACGCCAATTCTGACCCCGGCCAACAGCGGCTGAATATCCCTCGGTGTGGGCGCCGCAAAGCTGACCGCGGGCGGCAACTCGACTGACGCACTGGCTTGCAGGGCATCGGCGGCAGCGTCGAGTCGGGCATCGAGATCATTCAGCTCATCGGCCTGAACCAGGCCCAGATGCCGACTCGGCAACTCAAAGCCGGCACTGCGCGGCAAGCCGCCGTACCAGCGAATTGATGTTGGCAGAGCGTCGCGCAAAATCTCGCCGTGACGGGCACTGCCCAGACGATTGGCCAGAACCCCGGAGAACGGCAAGTCTGCCTGATACGTCGCCAGACCATGTGCCAGCGCGGCGAAGGTTTGCGCCATGGCCGAGGCATCAATCACCGCCATCACCGGCACGCCGAAATGTCGCGCCAAATCCGCGGCCGAAGGGTTGCCATCGAACAGGCCCATGACGCCTTCGATCAAAATCAGATCAGCTTCCCCCGCAGCCTCCCACAGCAGGCGACGGCTTTCCGCCTCGCCGACCATCCACAGGTCCAACTGATAGACCGGCTGGCCAGAGGCACGCGCCAGAATCATCGGATCGAGAAAGTCAGGCCCGCATTTGAACACCCGCACGCGCTTGCCGGCACGGCTGTATAACCGCGCCAGCGCAGCAGTGACGGTCGTCTTGCCCTGCCCCGAGGCTGGCGCTGCGACCAACAGAGCCGGACACTTGCGAATACTCATAGCTTGTCACCTTCTCCAGTTATAGCGCTGACGTAGAGTGCTCAAGGCCCTCGGCTCGCCGCCAAGCCGCCTAGTATTCGACTCCGGGCTGGGCCTTCACGCCGTTTTTGTAGGCGTGTTTGATCAAGCCCATTTCAGTCACGGTATCGGCCGCTTCGATCATTGCCGGCGGTGCGCCGCGTCCGGTCACGACAACGTGCTGCAGCATCGGCCGGGCTTCGATGTCGGCAAGCACTTCGCTCAATTCCAGATACCCGTACTTGAGCGCGATATTCAGCTCATCAAGCACCACCAAGCCAATCTCAGGGTCGCTCATTAGCTCTACAGCAATTGCCCAGGCTGCCTTGGCCATGCTGATATCACGCTGGCGATCCTGGGTTTCCCAGGTAAAGCCACCGCCCATCACGTGGTAGCGGACCTCTTGCGGAAAGCGCCGGAAGAACGCCTCTTCGCCAGTGGTCGCCGAGCCCTTGATGAACTGCACGATACCGACCTTGATCCCGTGACCCAGCGCACGGGCAACCATGCCGAATGCCGAACTGCTTTTGCCTTTGCCGTTGCCGGTATGTACCAGCAACAAGCCATATTCGTCCTGCGCCTGAGCAATGCGCTCATCAATCAGGGCTTTTTTTCGTTCCATTCGCGCCTTGTGCCGGGCGTCGCGTTCTGCAGATTCACTCATGACTTCACCTCACTCTTTTGCTTGAAGTGGCTGCCCTGCCCGATCAACACAAACAACAGCGCCGCAACGCCGATGTACCAGGCCAGCGTGCCCAGATAACGCGGCAAGTAAACGCTGAAACGCTCCAACAACATGCTCAAAGTCGGATCTGCATAGCGGCCGGAGAAAAACAGAAACCCGCCGCCCGAGAACAGGTAGCAGACTGATGCACTGATAATCACCGTAACGGCCAACAGCAGCAGGCTGGAAAATTTATCCTGATGCATGCGCGCGTATATGCGCCCGCCAAACCACAGCGAGGCATAGGCTGGAACCAGCATCCAGTAAGCCGGGGACATGCACCAGTCGCTGACGCCAGCCCACTCAATTGCCGCAAAGTCGAGCAAGGACGCCTCAATAAACAACGCCGGAAAAACCCAGCGAGGCTTGAGCAGAACGCCTGCCAGAAAAAACACGGCCCACGAGGCGCTGGGCAAATTCACGGTCGCAAAATGATGGCCCCGGGTAATTGCCATTAACACCGCCAGCGCCAGGCCGATCAGCAATTGATTGCGTGTGCTCAGGTTCATCGTTAACTCCTTGAATCGCTTGGCAGCAAAACGGTTGCGCGCCTTAACGGCAGCGCAGCCGTTTGCACAGGGTTACAGGGCTTGGTAACGCACGGTGAAATACACCGCCTGGCCCGGCTGGTTATAGCCGTCAGCCGTCTCGTAATCGGCATCAAACAGATTGGCGATACGACTTTGCAGGCGCCATTCTTCCGTGAGGCGATACTCGCCGCGCAGGTCGACATTGGCGTAACCGGATAGCTCGGTGGTGTTGGCCAGATCGTCATAACGCTGGCCTTCCGCGTGCACGCTGGCGCCCACACTGAAGTCGCCAAAACGACGATCCAGATCCAGGTTGAACAGTTGCTTGGCCCGGCGTGCGAGTTCGTTGCCGTCATTGGCACCGCCAGAGCTGTCTTCCGGGTCCATCAACGTGTAGTTGGCATTCCAGTCAACGCCCATCCACTGGCTGGCAAGTACCAGCTCGACGCCGCGAATCGTCGCCTCGGCAACGTTTGCCGGGCCTTGAATCGAGGAGTCGTAGGCAATCAGGTCATCAATGCGCGTGCGGAACGCATTAACTTGCCACTGGCCCCAGCTGTGCTCCCCGACCAGACCGAACTCCAGGCTTTCGGAGGTTTCCGCATCGAGGTCAGGGTTGCCGTAGTTGGGGTAGTACAGTTCATTGAAGGTCGGTGCCTTAAACGCCGTGCCGAAGCTGACAGTGCTGCGCAGCCAGTCGGTCAGTGCGTAGCCGTACGCAATGTTGCCGGTGTCGTGGCGGCCAAACTGCTGGTTATCGTCCTGGCGCAGCGACAGTTGCCAGTCGTGGCGGCCCACATTGCCCAGGTATTGCACGAACACGCCGTTGTTATCGCGCGAGTCTTCGGCATAAGCGGTGCTGCCATTGACCTCATCAAGCTGATAATCGACGCCAACGGTCAGGGTCTGACCAGCGGCGACGGCAAAGTCGTTCTGCCAGCTCAGGCTGTCGCGACGGGTGTCGAAACGCGAGTAGAACGCGGCGTCCTGATAGGCGTCGGATTTGTCTTCGCTGCGCCCGGCTTGCAAGGTGACCTGCCAGGGTTCCAGTGGTGAAAACCGCGCCCGCGTACCAAGCACCCGGGTTTCGCCGTCGGCATTGGCATTGAAGCCCGAGGTCCGTGAACGGTTCACCGAGTCGTAATCGTTGTGCGACTTGGCCTGCAGAATGTTCGCGTCCAACTCCAGCCCGTTGTCGAAACGGTAACCACCGCTCAACGAACCGGCGAGATTGCGATAGCCGTCGTCATCACTTTCATAGCCGCTGGTGCCGACCGACTTGACGTTGATGCCGTCGGTGTCCGAGCTGCTCATGCTCAGGTTGTACCAGCCCTTATCGGTGCCGCCCGCTACCCCGGCGCTGCCGGTATAGGTGTCATGTGTGCCGATACCCGCCGAGAAAAACGGTTTGGGGCTACCGTCGGTGCCTTTGCGGGTAAAAATCTGGATAACCCCGCCAATCGCCTCGGAACCATAAAGGCTTGAGCGTGGCCCGCGAACAACTTCAATGCGATCAATCAGCTCAATCGGCAGGTCTTGCAACGCCGCTCCGCCCGAAGTGGCTGAGCCGACTTTTACGCCGTCGATCATGACCAGAACGTGGTCAGACTCGGTGCCGCGCATGAACAACGAAGTGCTTTTGCCGGGGCCACCATTGTTGACCAAGTTGACGCCGGGCACGCGCTTGAGCAACTCGGGCACCGAGCTGACCTGGCTTTGTTCGATTTTCTTGCGATCAAACACCGTGACCGCCGCCAGATTTTGCTCGGCCGTTTGCGGGGTGCGCGTGGCAGTGATGACCAAGGGTTCGAGTTCGCTGCTGTCGGTAGCGTGAACCTGAGTTACAGCGGCGCACAGCAAGGCAACTGCTGGCGTGAAAAGGGACTTACTCATTTCTAGGTATGCTCCGTCGCTCTCACCCGTGCGACATAGGCTTAGGGAGACATACGGAGAACAGACGCGCACGCGCAACAACACAGGGCCGCACGTACGCCAGACAAAGCCCTCCGCTATGCCGTGAACTGCGACAGGCCGGTCTCCGGGCTTACGAGTTGTCTGCTGAAGATCAGCACACCAGCGAACGCACCTTCCCATGCTGAGCACAGTGGTTGAAAAAGCGTTGGCTTGACTCGTCTACCGTTGCGGGGGCAGCGTCGGAATTGTCAGATCGATATCTGGCGCACCGACTTCCCTGTTTCACCCCTGACTAAATGTCGGGGCACCTGAAGCAAGGCGCGCAGAGTAGTGGCTTGATGCCAGAAGGTCAATTGCTACGATTAATGCCGCGGCATGAAACCGGCGGGTTTGGTTGCTAACCACTCGACGAAGGTTCGCAAGCGCTCATCCGTTAACAGCGCCTCGCGGCTGTGATAGGTCAGCGCCAGTTGCTTCTCGCTGAACAACCTGTGGATCTGGTTATGGCAGGCCCGGCAGACCCAGAGCGTGGCGCTGATACACTGTTGCTTGCTGAAGCGTTTTTGCACATACGCTTTGTCATGCAGGGCTTTGGGGATCAGATGATGGCGCGTCAATGCCGCCGCCCGCTGGCACAATTCGCAGGCATCGGGTTGCGGGGGCAGACGAATCGGTTCGGGCATGATCGGACGCAGGTTTGCTCAGCGCTTGCGGCACAGCGTCAGGCCGTCGCCAATCGGCAGCAACGACAGATCAATTCGCGTATCGAGTTTAAGTGCGCTGTTGAGCATCTGGATCGCCCGCGTATCGGCGCTCTCAGCATCCATCTCAAGCACCCGGCCGCTCCACAGGGTGTTATCGAACAGCAACAATCCGCCTTGGCGCAGAAGCCGCAGGCCGTGTTCGAGATACGCCGGGTAATTGGCTTTGTCGGCATCGACAAAAACCAGATCAAATGTGTCATCGGCCAGTTGCGCCAGCGTCTCCAAGGCCGGAGCCAGGCGCTGTTCGATGCGCGAATCGACTCCCGCCTCCTGCCAATAACGCTCGGCGATGCGGTTGTAGTCCGCAGCCAGATCGCAGCAAATCATCTGCCCGTCAGCCGGCATTGCCTGCGCCATGCACAATGCGCTGTAACCGGTGAACGTGCCGACTTCGACGATGCGCTTGGCGCCGGTGAGCTGCACCAGCAACGCCATGAACTGACCTTGCTCGGGCGCGATTTGCCAGCGCGCAGTGGGCATTTGCGCGGTCTCGTCGCGCAGACGCTTTAACAGCGGCGTCTCGCGCAGGGAGACATCGAGCAGGTAGTTATAAAGTGAATCGTCGAGATTCAAGGTCCGATTGGTCATATCGCAAAACCCGTTCTATCAAGGGTTGTGAGCAATATCCGCAGTGAACACGCGCTTGGCGTTGAGGTAGGCGCGCTGCCAGTAAACATTGCTCAGGCTATCAAGACGCACGGTACCACCACTTGATGGCGCATGTACAAAGCGCCCTTCGCCGACATAAATACCGGCATGGCTGACCTTGTTGCCGCCAGCGGTCGCGAAGAACACCAGATCGCCACTTTGCAGGGCATTGCGCGAAACACTCGGACCACGCAGATTGATCAGTTGCGAGGTGGTGCGCGGCAATTGGATACCCGCAGCATCGCGGTAGACGAAGCCGATAAGGCCGCTGCAATCAAAACCGCCTTGCGGGGTGTTGCCACCGTAAACATAAGGCGTGCCGACCAGGCCGATGGCGCGCATCAGCACATCATCTGCATTGCCGTTGAAACTGTGGCTGACTATAGGCTGTACCGGTTGGGGAGCCGGCGCCTGGCTGGCGCAACCGGCCAGCAAAGCGAGAACAAGTAATAGGGCGTTACGGGTCGTTGCTACCATGCGAGTTCGATCCTGAGCCTTGCAAAATTACTGAGTCGAGCTAAGAGCGATGCGACACACGTGACCGAGAGGCTAGTACAGGCTGGTCGCGATTGCCACGATCGGCCTTGCTGCTGGCTACACGAGAGGCCGCACTGGCTCCGCCGAGAAAGCGCTTGGCACCAATGTAATGGCGGCTCCAATACGCGCTGTCCAGCTTGGAAATCCGGATTGTCTTGCCGGTACGCGGAGCATGAATGAAGCGCCCGCCGCCGATATACAGCCCCATGTGGCTGACCCGACCGCTGCCGTTGTGGTTGAAGAACACCACATCCCCTGCCCGCAGGCTGGAGCGCGCGACAGTTGGCGCTTTGGTCGAGTGCAGCATTTGCTGAGTCGTGCGCGGCAAGTGAATGTTCGCCTCGCTGCCAAACAGATACACGATCAGGCCGCTGCAATCGAAACCGCGATGAACACTGGTGCCGCCCCAGCGATACGGAATCCCTAACAACTCACGGGCGCGATCAACAATGGCATCGGCCTTGGGCAACTCAACCTTGACCGCTCGGGCTGCCGGGGCTGCATGAGCCTGGAATGCGGTGCTCACGGTCAAAGAGAACAACAAGAATGATTTTATTAAAAAGTGACGCATAAACTTAACAACCTGAATCTGGCAGCATACCAACGACGACGCTGCAAAAATTTAATGTGATCGCGGCTCACCACCTAAGACCGCACCTTGTTGAAAGATAAAAGCGGCCAAACACAAATGAAAAAAGGCGCCTAAGCGCCTTTGAAAAACACTACCGAACGGAGGACTGTTCTGTGGAAGCCATTGCCAGAACTCGTTTGGCTTCAAGATAATTTCGCTTCCAATAACTGTCCTTCAGGCTGTCGATCCGCACACCGTTGCGTCGGCTTGCGGAGTGGATGAATTGATCATCCCCCAAGTAAATACCAGCGTGGCTGACACGGCCCCGGCCATTGGTGCTGAAAAACACCACATCGCCCGGTTCAAGCTCACTGCGCTTAACGACAGGGGCATCTACTTGAATCATTTCACGCGTCGAACGCGGCAACTGCAGGCCCGCCTCTTCTTCAAACAGATAACCGATAAAGCCACTGCAGTCGAAGCCGGTTTGCACCGAGCTACCACCCCAGCGGTAACGAGTACCCAGAAGTGAACGACCGTGAGAGAGAATGCTGTCTGCCAGTTCAGGCAGTTTGTAGGCTGTTTCATCACTGAATGATGGAACGTTTTCCGGCTCTGGCAGCGAGTCCAAGTCAATTGCAACCGTCGGGGCTTTGACTGCCTCCGTCATTGGCGGTTGCTGAGGCGCCTGGCTTGCACAAGCAGCCAGGAGGACAGTGAGTGCAATCGGCACGAGGGGCGATAGGCGTTTTAGCATAGGGCGCGTACGTGTCAAAATTCAGATATTCGCGAAACTATGCCTTCTATAGCGCCCATTTGCAAATTCTATTGAACTAAATGTGACTTACCAGTGCCGGCAGAACATCTAAGGCTTTTCCTTGCAGGTGAACATCGACGGTTTCGCTAAGCGCGGTTACGGTCGGATTAACCTCTACGGTGAAGCCTCCGTCGAAGCGCGTACGCAGGATTGGCTCGGTAATATAGCCGAAGCTTGCCGTGGTGCCGACACTCATTACCAGGTCAAAACCCTGCATCATTTGCCCCTGCAATTGCGCTAAAGCGCGCGCTGGCAGCATTTCCTCGAACAGCACCACTGGCGGGCGCAAAATCCCACCACAGTGTTGGCACAACGGCGGTAACGGCCTTTGCAGATGCTCGGCCAGTTGCGCATCGACCTCACCACAGGCCTGACAGAACAGCGGCGCTATTTCGCCGTGTATTTCGATCAATCGCTCGTCAGGACTGCCCGCCGCCCGGTGATAACCGTCAATATTCTGGGTCAGCACCCAGCATTCGGGCTTCAACTGCTGCAATTTCGCCAACGCATAGTGCCCGGCATTGGGCTCGGCCTGCATACAGGCGCGCGCCAGCTCAGCCAGATATTTCCAGCACAACGCCGGATCACGCCTGAGCATCGGCCCGGACAATGCCGTCTCGATAGCCAGCCCTTCGGCCGTTTTACCGTTATAGAGCCCGCCAAGGCCGCGATACGTCGGCAAGCCGGAATCAGCCGACAAGCCAGCCCCGGTGATGACCAGAATCCGTTTCGCCGCCCTGATGGCGCTGACAACTTGCTCAACAGACGATTGCACGGACGCTCCAGACTCAGTGATTAACCGTGTGCGCGAGCATGACGGACAACTGGCACAGCGGCCGCCCGCTTTGCTCCTGCCAACCGTTGAAAAGTGCCTGCACCGCTGCCAGCTCTTTAAGGCTGGTGGGCGCTTTATCCACGACTTTCTGCGCCTTGAGCGCTGCTACCATGTCATCCGTCGGCACAAAGGTGTCTTTACCGACCATACGCAGAAAACGCGGCGCCGATAAGCCGCCCAATTGCGTGCCCTGCTTGGCCAGGTATTTCCACAGTCCGACAATGTCGCTGCTCGGCCAGTCAGCAATCAGCGCGCCAAAACTGCCACGACGCTGGCGCTCATCGAGAATGAACTGGGCATTGCGCGGCACGCTCTTGAGCTTGCCGAGATGGCGGATGATGCGCGTATCCTGCATCAGGTTTTCCAGCCGCTCCGCCCCCATCAACACCACTTTTTCGGGATCGAAGCCGAAGAACACCTGCTCGAAAGCAGGCCATTTGGCGTCCACAAGGCTGTGTTTGAGCCCGGCGCGGAAAATCCGCAGGCTCATGGTCGACAGATAACGGTCATCACTCAGCTCACGCAGGTACTGCTCGCTCTGCGGCTGCGGCAGACGCGCTTCCAGCGCCCGGCTTGAGCCAAAGCGGTTCAGGCAGTATTCGTGGAGCCATTGGTAGTCGTGCATTGCATGCTCTGTTGCCAACAAATCAGCAGCAGAGCATGCCTGAGCAGGCGCAGGCTGAAAAGATCAATCGAGGGTTCAGAGCTTGTTGAACAGGTTCAGGCCACTGATTTTCACGTAGCTCTGCTGCGCTGCTTCGAGAATGATCGACTGAAACGACAAGCGTGACAGCGCCTCGGCGTAATCCAGCTCACGCAGGTCTGCCTGCACCGACTTGTTGACCAGCGAGACGTCGTCATTGTCGGTTTGGGTAGTTTCAATAGTGTTCAGACGCGCACCGATCTTGCCTCGTGTGAGGTCGATGGTGGTCATGCCGTTGTCGAGATTGGTAATCGCCAGTGCCACTGCATCACGGGTCTGGCGGTTGCCGGCATCCGAGTCCGGCGCGGACTCCAGCGACTTACGCAAATCAGCGATGGTGTTGAGAATACCCACCTTGTTCGGCGGCGGGCTCGCCGGATTGGCATCCGGACCGGTTACTACAAAACTTGCACCGCCAGGCGGTGTGCCATTAACGAACAGCGACGTACCGGCATATTTGACCTGCGTATCCTTGCCCTCTTCCAACACACCATTTGTCACCTCACCGGTATCGAGATTGGTGATGGAGTACTTGGTCGGGTCGCTCGGATCAAAATCCAACTGAATACCGGCCGTTGGGAAATTGGCAAACGCGACCTCATCCTCAATCAGCATACCGCTGACGGTCGAGGCAGGCGCCGCCGGTGTTGAGTTGTCGGTAAGCGACAGGCGACCGGCGTTGACGGCACTCTGGAAGATCGCCAGACCGTTATCGCTGATCGGCACATTCAGTGAGGCAGAAATCTGCAGCGTGCGCTGGCCTTCATCGCCGGTATAGCTGTAGCTGCCATCCGGATTGCGCACGAACGGCTGGCTTTTGCCCTGAAAACCGGCAAACAGGTATTCACCACGGGCGTTGCGCGTATTCATCAAGCCCAGCAGTTCATCCTCACGCTGGCCCAGTTCAGCAGAAATAGACTGCCGGTCAGCCTGGCTCAATGCGCCGTTACCGGCCTGCACGGCCAGTTCCCGCACGCGCTGCATGATCGTGTTGACCGAGTTCAGGGTGACCTCTTCCTGCGTCAGGCTGCTGTTGGCCGCCGTCAGGTTGCTGCTGTACTGGCCCAGCACATTCTGCTGCTGCTCAAGTTGCAGCAGGCGCACCGATGCCACCGGATCATCGGCGGGGGTCAGAATTCGGTTACCGGTACTGATCTGCTCTTGCGTGCGAGTGGCGTCGGCGTAATTACGCTGCAGCCCGGAGACCCCGTTGTTAAACGCCTGAATTGTGGAAATACGCATAGGGCCTCCTTAAGCAGTTTTGGGTAATTAGCGGAACGTGCCAATCAGGGTATCGAACAACGAGCGCGCAACTTGAATCACCTGCGCAGAGGCGTTGTAGTACTGCTCGAACTTGATCAGGTTGGCCGCCTCTTCATCAAGGTTGACCGCCGACAGCGAATCGCGGTTATCGGTGGCCTGCTTGAGAATCGCGGTGGTTGCCTCGCTGTCCTGACGCGCCTGCGCGGTGAGCGTGCCGACCCGCTCCACTGTGTCGCCGTAGCTGTCGGTGAAACTGGAGCCGGTGGCAATTCCGGTTACGGTCGGGTCAACCCCGATCACCTGTTTGTTTTGCAGATCGACCAGTTGCAGCGCGTTGCGGTTATCCGACACGCCGGTGGCATTGAATGCCAGAGTAAATGTGTCGCCCTGCTCTGGCTTGCCGCTGATAGTGAACTCAATGGTCTGGCCGCCCGAGGTCAGGGTGTAGGTATTCACCTGCCCCGGCACGAAACTGCCGCCACCCTTGAGCGTAAGCGTGTCTGGCGCGGCAACCGTGAAGCCGGTTGTTGCGTCGTAGCTCAACTCTTTGCTGAAGCCTTGCAACGCAGCGATATCCAGCGCGCTGCCGTTGGACACCAACGTCGGCTGGGACATAACGCCCGTGCCGCGGTTATCACCGATGATGTTGCCGTTGGCATCAAGCGAGCCGTTAATCGAGCGGATCGGCGCGGCGAACGCCAGTTGGTCGGGCTGATCCAATGTGACTTCGATCGTACCGGCAGCGCGACGCGTTGGCTGCAACTGGAACACGTCACCCTTCTGCACGCCAGACGGATCAATTTGTACATTGAAGCCTTGATCGCGACCGGCGCTGTCGGTGAACGTCAGGCTGACCTCAGTGCTCGGCGCCGGCAAAGCCGTAACCTGCACATCGATCTTGGCGCCGTCACTGATACGCCGCGCGGTGTAATTGGTGCCATCGAACTCCAGCCGATAATCGCTGGTGGTCAGCGACTCGGTGTCGCCGATGTACAACGCGGGCGACGCCGTACCGGTATTGCCCGACGCACTTTTTACCCTCAAGGCTGCCAGATCGGCCGTGTTGTAATCGCCAAACAGCGACGACCCGGCCTGCCCTTTGAGGTCGACACCCTGGCCCAACTGCGAATTGATCTGGTCGCTGATCGACAGCGCCAGGCGCCCGAGCGAGTTCAGCGTCGGGTCGAGCGTTTCCGAGCGGTAGCGCACCAACCCGCCCAGTTCACCGCCGCTGATCAAACTGGTCACGCCCTGGCGAGAGGTGCCGCTGACAAACTCAATCTCGAAGCGACTCGGGTCTTCCTTGCCAGCGGTCGCTTCAAGACGGTTGGCGCTGCTGCCGACAACCAGCGGCTGGCCGGTGCCGATAAATATATTCACCGTGTTGTCGTCTTGCGGCACGGTGGTAACGCCAACATAGGTTGCCAACTGACGCACGGCTTCCTCACGCGCATCAAGCAAATCGTTGGGCTGCTGGCCGTTGGCGGCTGATTTGGCAATCGCATCGTTGAGGCTGGCGATCGAGCCAGACAAACGGTTGATCTGATCGGTCACCGCACTCATCTGGGTATTGATGAAGCTGTTCTGCTCGGTGATCCGGTCGCTCACGGTATTGAAGCGCCGCGCCAAGCCTTCGGCCTGAGACAGCACCAATTGCCGAGCGGGAATATTCGACGGATCTTCGGCCGCTGTTTGCAGCGCCGAAAAGAAATTCTGGATGGCCGGCGAGATACCGGTTGTGGAGCCTGCCAGCAACGAATCGAGCTGTTCGATCTGAGCTTTATAGGCTTCCACATCGCTGCTCAGCGAGGTGCTGCTGCGCACCTGATTGGTCAGAAACTCACTGTAGCTGCGGCGCACGTCGGTCAAGGTCGTACCCGAACCGATGAAACCGGCGCCGGTGTATTGCGGCGTGCGGGCGCCCTGCACCGTGCTCTGACGGGTGAAACCTGGCGTGTTTACGTTGGTAATATTGTGCCCGGTGACCGCCAGCGAAGTCTTGTTCGAGGACAGCCCGGACAGGCCAATATTCAGTAGGTCAGCCATGGCTTAACTCATCCCTGCGTTGAAAGATTGCCCGCGGCGGCAATGGTTTGATAGGTCGCCATCTTGCGCGCGATCTGCGACACCTTACGGGCGTAGTTCGGGTCGGTGGCATAACCGGCCTGTTGCAGTTTTTGCACGAAACGCTCGGGGTTGGCCGTCGAGTTCAACGCCCCTTCGTAGCGACCATTGTTCTGCAAAAAGCTCACGTAATCGTCGAAGCTCTGGGCAAACGAGTCATAGGCGCGGAACGATGCGGGCTCTTTGACCGCCACCCCGTTTTCATATTCGGTGGTCATGACCTTGGCCGAATCACCGCCCCAACTGTTGTGGCTCTTGATGCCGAACAGATTGTGACTGGTCGAGCCATCTTGCTGACGGATGATTGACTTGCCCCAACCGGTTTCAAGCGCCGCCTGAGCCACCAGATAACGCGCTTCGACGCCAATCTTGGCAGCCGCTTTTTCCGCCATCGGCATCATGGTCGCGATGAAGTCGGCCGGTGACGAGAACACAGATTTCTTCGAGGCAGCGCTTTCAGGCTCCTGACCGTTAATGCTCAGGCCTTTATCTGGCGGCGCTGCGTAAGCACTGGCAGCCACCCAATCCTGCTTGGCCAATGGCTGACCAACGCTGTCTGCGCTCGGCGTGATGCCGGCCATCAGGCGATCACTCAACTTGCTCGGCAACGACAGGCGACGGCGGTTTAGCAGCGCCGAATCATCACGAGAGGCGTCAGTTTTGCTCGATGTCGTGGCCACTACCTGAGCGCCGCTAACAGCAGCCGTACCGGTAACAGCCGCTGCATCAGTGACCTCGGTGACCGCTTTGGCAAATGGATTGGGGCGATCGCTGCCACTCTTCATTCCAGCCATCTGCCGCGCCAGTACCTCGGCCAAACCGATGCCATTCTGGTTGTTCGACAGGCTCACCGAGAGCTGCTGGTCGTACATATCCTGATAGGTTTTGCTTTCGCTGCTGTTCATGAAGTTGCCTTCACCAAAGCCTGCGTTGGCGGCACGCATGGCCTTGAGCATTTCATTGAGAAACAGCGACTCGAACTCTTTGGCCACTTTCTCGATATTGGCCTGACTGTCGCCACCAACCTTGAGGTTGTTCAGGCGATTGAGATCAGTGAACGCGCCAGTGTCCGGGCCAGCGGTGCTGGCGCCGAGGAGTCCGGCCTGCAGTCGAGATTCCATGAGCCTAACCTGCTTAAATCACGATCAGGTCGGCTTGCAACGCACCGGCCTGCTTCAACGCTTCAAGAATGGCCATCAGGTCGGATGGCGCTGCGCCCACCTGATTAACCGCACGTACAATTTCATCCAGCGTGGTGCCAGGGCCAAACTTGAACATCGGTTTGGTCTCTTGCGTGGCATCGACTCGCGAGCGCGGAACAACGGCCGTCTGGCCACCGGACAAGGCATTCGGCTGGCTGACAATCGGGTCTTCGGTAATGGTTACGGTCAAGCTGCCATGCGTGACTGCCGCTGGCTGCACGCGCACATTCTGGCCAATGACAATGGTGCCGGTACGCGAGTTGATGATGACCTTGGCCACGGCCTGACCCGGCTTGACCTCGATATTTTCCAACACCGACAAATAGTCGACGCGCTGGCTGGTATCCAGCGGCGCACTGACCCGCACCGAGCCGCCATCAATTGCCTGTGCCACACCTGGCCCGAGCAGATCGTTGATCTGGTCGACAATATGCTTGGCGGTGGTGAAGTCCGGGCGATTGAGGTTGAGTGTCAGCGTGTTGCCCTGATCAAAACCGCTCGGCACAGTCCGCTCGACCGTAGCGCCGCCCGGAATACGCCCGGCAGACGGCACGTTCACGGTAATTTTCGAGCCGTCGCCACCTTCGGCGTCAAAGCCGCCGACCACCAGATTGCCCTGCGCGATGGCGTAAACATTGCCATCAATACCTTTAAGCGGCGCCATCAACAGGCTACCGCCGCGCAAGCTTTTCGAGTTACCAATCGAAGACACAGTGATGTCGATCGTCTGCCCCGGCTTGGCGAATGCAGGCAGGTCGGCATGAATGGAAACCGCCGCGACGTTCTTCAACTGCACGTTGCCACCGGCCGGCACCTTGATGCCGAACTGGGCCAACATATTGTTGAAGGTCTGCACCGTGAATGGTGTCTGGGTGGTCTGATCGCCCGTGCCATTCAGGCCCACAACCAACCCGTAGCCGATCAACTGGTTAGTGCGCACGCCCTGAATAGTGGCGATGTCCTTGAGCCGTTCAGCTTGCGCCATTGCAGCCAGCGACAGGGCCAAAACGCCGAGCAACCATTTCGACAAGGTATTCATCGGCAACCTCAAAATGGCCACAGCGGGCTTATGAAAAACTGATCAAGCCAACCGGGTTGGCTGGCATCGGCGAAGGCGCCGGTACCCGAATATGTGATGCGCGCATCGGCAACCCGGGTCGAGGAAATGGTGTTATCGGTGGCCACGTCGTCCGAGCGCACCAAGCCGGCAATGCGTACCAGCTCATCGCCGGTATTGAGCGTCAGCCACTTTTCGCCGCGCACAGAGAGAATCCCGTTAGGCAGCACTTCGGCGACGGTAACGGTGATCGAGCCGCTCAAGCTGTTGCTCTGGTCCGCTTGACTGTCACCTTTGGTCGCGCGGTTGCCGCCGTATTCGGCGCCCAAGGTCAGGCTGTTATCCGAGAACGGATTGGAGCCGCTGACGGTGCCGCCAAACAATGAGGTCAGGCCAAGCTTGGTGCTGCTGTCTTTTTTGATCTGCGAGCCGGCATTTTTGCTGGCCTGGGTTTTCTCGTTGAGCGTGATGGTAATGATGTCGCCCACGCGATAAGCCTTGCGGTCACCGTACAGATTGTTCTCGAAACCTGACTGATAGATCGAGCCATTGTTCTGCGCCGCCGGCAGTGGCGTGCGCGGCAAAACCGGCGCGTAATACGGGTCGTTAGCCTTGGGCGGTGGCGAAATACAACCACTCAGGGCGACCGCGCTTAACGCTGCGAATATCAAATTTAACCGGTTCATTACTGCATCCTCGCGGCGCGCTCAATCAGTGTGTCTGGCGAAGCCAATCAGCATTAAAGGTTCTGGGAAACAAAGCTCAGCATCTGGTCTGCGGTGGAAATCACTTTCGAGTTCATCTCGTAGGCACGCTGAGTGGTGATCATGTTCACCAACTCCTCAACCACGCTGACGTTGGAGTTTTCCAGGGTGTTCTGCAATGTGGTGCCCAAGCCGTTCAAGCCCGGAGTCCCCACCTGCGGCGCACCACTTGAAGAGGTTTCCAGGAACAGGTTGTTGCCCATTGCCTGCAAACCGGCCGGGTTGATGAAGTCGGCAATCTGCAAGTTGCCCACGACCTGCTGCTGCGGGCTGTCTGGCGTGGTAATCGAAACCGTGCCGTCTTCACCCACGGTGAAGGTGCTGACGTTGTTCGGCAGAACAATCGCCGGCTCAAGCGCAAAACCGTTGGAGGTAACGATCTGGCCATCCGAGTCCAGGTGAAAGGTGCCGTCACGGGTGTAAGACACCGTGCCATCGGGCTGCAATACCTGAAAGAAACCGCGACCGTTAACCGCCAGATCCAGCGGCTGATCGGTGGTTTGCAGGCTGCCTGCGGTAAAGTTTTTCTGGGTGCCGACAATGCGCACACCAGTGCCCAGCTGGAGGCCGGAAGGAAGTTGGCTGTCCTGGCTGGACTGACCGCCAGGTTGCCGGCGGATCTGGTACAGCAAGTCCTCGAACTCGGCGCGATCACGCTTGAAGCCTGTGGTCGAAACGTTGGCCAGGTTGTTGGAAATGGTGGTCAGGTTCATGTCCTGTGCAGACAAACCTGTCTTGCTGACCCACAAAGCCGGAAGCATATCGAATCTCCTCTAGCGACGTTTTCACGGCGCTATGTACTGTTGATTAGCTAAGTTGCAAAACCCGCGCCATCGACGAAGCATTGTCTTCGGCGGTGCGCATCATCTTCACTTGCAGTTCGAATTGACGGGACAGAGACAGGATGGCGGTCATCTCTTCCACCGCGTTGACGTTGCTGGACTCAAGGAAGCCCGACGTCACGCTGACAGCGCCATCCGCCAGCAGCGGCTGCGCGCCTTTGTAATGGATCATGCCGTCAGTGCCCTTCTCCATTTGCTTGAGATCCGGGTTAACCAGCTTCAGGCGGTCGACTTCAGCCAGCACACTCGGCCCCTCGCCCAAGGCACGGATGCTGATAGTGCCGTCTTGGCCGATCTCGACTTTTTGCTCAGGCGGCACGGCAATCGGTCCGGCATTGCCCATCACCGGCAAACCGTTGCCGGTGCGCAATACGCCCAGCGCATCGACGTTCAGGCTGGCGGTGCGCACATACGCTTCGCTGCCGTCCGGCGCCTGCACCGCCAACCAGCCGTCACCGCCCACGGCCACATCCAGATCGCGACCGGTTTCCTGCAACGAGCCGGGGGTAAAGTCGGTGCCTGGCCGCTCGGTCATGGCAAAAACACGGGATGGAAAAGTGTCGCCAAACATCGGCATCGAACGCGCCTGCTCGAAATCGCGGCGAAAGCCACTGGTCGAGATGTTCGCCAAATTGTTGGCGTGGGCACGTTGTGCGAGGGTGTTGTTTTGGGCTCCAGTCATGGAGACGTACAGCATCTTGTCCATGTTCTTCTCCGAGATAGGCTTGCCGCCTGCTGCTCTATACAAGCAATACAGCAAAGGCTGTGCCAATCCTCGAATAAAAACAATAAGCCACTGATTTACAACGATTTTATAAACAAAAAAAAGACGCCAACAGGCTAATGCCAGTCAGTTAAGCGCTACAGCTTGACCTTCTGCGTGCTGAAACGAAAATCCGATGCTTGTTTTGAGCATCGGATTTTTTATGCGACTTTCCCGCGCCTTGGCACTGACTCACGAAGCGGCTTCTGCCACCCACTCCCTTGACGAGCTGGGGGCGCTGCTTGATCCAGACCTAGTTAGCACCGCACTGGAAACGGCGGGAGTGGCGACCCTGCGTAAGCGACGTCTCCCTCTTGAAGCCATGATCTGGTGCGTGATCGCCATGGCGTTGTTTCGCCGGATGTCGGCCTGGGATGCCGCGAGCCGTATGGGCATCATGCTGCCTGGGCAGAAGCCATTGGTAGCACCCAGTGCAATCGTGCAAGGTCGCCAGCGTTTGGGCAGCGCTGCGGTGCGAGAAGTCTTTTCCCTGACTCAACAACGCTGGCATGCCAGCGCCAATCACCCCACTTGGGCCGGTTTGCGCCTGCTCAGTGTCGATGGCGTGGTCTGGCGCACGCCGGATACGGACGACAACCGCAAGCACTATGGCAGCGCCAGTAATCAGCATGGCGATACCGGCTATCCCCAGGTTCGCATGGTCTGCCAGATGGAGCTGACCAGCCACATGCTGGTGAATAGTGCTTTTGCCGGCTACCACAGCAACGAGATGAAACTGGCCGAACAACTGATCGACAGTACACCCGATCACTCGCTGACCTTGTTCGACCGTGGCTTCTATTCACTGGGGTTACTTTATCGCTGGCAACAGACAGGCACTCAGCGCCATTGGTTACTGCCGCTGCGCAAGGATGCTCAATACGAGGTGCTGCGTAAGTTAGGGCGCCACGATGCCATCGTCTCGCTAAAGACCTCGCCGCAGGCGCGTAAACAATGGCCCGACCTGCCAGACACGCTACAGGCTCGGTTATTAAGCAAGACCATCAAGGGCAAAGTGCGGCAGGTACTGACCTCAATGATCGATCCTCTGCGCTTCCCTCCAGACGAAATCGTGGATCTGTACAGCCAGCGTTGGGAAATCGAGCTGGGCTATCGAGAAATGAAGCAAGGCATGCTCGCGGGGCACTACACACTGCGTAGTAAAACGCCGGAGATGATTGAACAAGAACTGTGGGGCGTACTACTGGGGTACAACCTGCTGCGTTATCAAATGTTGGAAATGAGTCGCCACTGCCCTGGCATCTACCCCTGCGAAATGAGTTTTACCGCTTGCACCTGGGCGATTCTGGGCTTCTTGAACGGGGTCTCTTTGAATCATCCAGGCAACATCCCTCGCTACCTGGCCGAACTACAGGCCTCGGCCATGCACTACGTCCTACCTCATCGCCGTGAGGATCGCAGTTATCCGCGAGCGGTCAAACCCAAGCCGTCCAAGTATCCGACCAGAAATAAAAATGCCAGTCAGCTTAACTGACTGGCATTAGCCAACAGGCGTCTTTTAAAATGATTATCGGCGATCGTTTGCCGCTACCGGCAACGCGCTTTGCCAAGCCGGCGCCGCCCGGCTCAGGTGAACCAAGCCGGACGAGAGCCGGGACTATCAACGCAGGTTGATGATGGTCTGGGTGACTGCACTTTCGGTTTCGATGGTTTTGGCATTGGCCTGATAGTTACGCTGCGCAACGATCAGGTTAACCAACTGATCAGACAGCTCGACGTTGGA
The DNA here is from genome assembly GCF_900682675.2 of Pseudomonas marincola. NCBI lineage: Bacteria > Pseudomonadati > Pseudomonadota > Gammaproteobacteria > Pseudomonadales > Pseudomonadaceae > Pseudomonas > Pseudomonas marincola. The sequence continues at coordinate 3,119,126 of NZ_LR215729.2, forward strand.
GTCTTCCAGCGCGCCGGCCTGCAACGAACCCAGCGTGCCGCTGCCCGGCGGGTTACGCACCGGCTCACCCGACTCGGACGACTGCACCCACTGCGTCTTGCCGATTGGAGACAGCCCTTGCACGTTCGCAAAGTTGGCCAGCACCACCTGCCCTTGCACCTTCGATTGCCCGTTGGTGTAGCGCGCGAATATCTGCCCGGTTTCATCAATCTGCAAGCCAGCCAGCTCGCCCGTGGTGTAGCCGTTCTGGCTGACGCTGTTGACCGCGAACGAACTGGAGAACTGAGTTGAGCCGCGCATGTCGAACTTGAACCCAGTCGCCGCAGCGGTCGAACCATTGGCTACAAATGTGCCGGAACCGGCAGGCTGCTCAACAGCCGGCGTCCAGCTGCCCGGACCAAAGTCCAGCACGCCTGGAGTGGTGGTGGTGACCGAGGCCGGTGTTGCCACCGGTGTGCCGGGCGCTGGGCCAACCAGCGTATCGACTGGCACCGCACTGACCAGATTACCTGCGGCATCGAAAGACACATCAAACGAGTACGGCACGCCCGGGTTTGCTGCGTCCAAGTCTGGACGTTGGCCATCCACCAACACCGACATGGTCCACTGGTTGGAAGTACCCTTGGTGAAGTACTGCGTCATCACGTGGGCGTTGCCCTGTGAGTCGTAAATATTGGTCGAGGTCGACGAGTTATAAGTCGTCGGGTCGGCCGGGTTGAACGGTGAGTTGGTCGGCGTGGTGCTGGTCGAGTTGAGGTTGAAAACCTGGCCGACCTCACTGGTCGGCTTCGGCGCCTGACTGGCCGTCTGCACCTGCAGGTTACCGACTACACCCGGCTGCAGAACGCCGTTGGCATCAACGGTGTAGCCCTGCAAGTTGTTGCCGGTGTTATCGACAATAAAGCCATTGGTATCGGTACCGAAATAGCCGGCACGGGTGTAGCTCAGCGCACCGTTATTACTGACCTGAAAGAAACCGTTGCCGTTAATGGCAAGGTCCAGCGCATTCTGGGTGTAATTGATGTTGCCCTGATTAAACAGCTGCGCAACGTTGCTCAGCAGCACGCCGCTGCCGGTGGCATTCTTGCCCGTACCCAAAACCGATGAGGCATACACATCGGCAAACTCGGCCCGCGACTGCTTGAAGCCTGCGGTGCCGGCGTTGGCGATGTTGTTGCCCGTGATATTGAGGTCACTGGTTGCCGCGCGCAGGCCGCTGAGACCAATATTAAACGCCATGCAATACTCCTTTGCCGGCAAAACCGGCGATTAAATACCTGGATTACTCACCAATGACCTGCACTGAAGACAGCGCAACGCTGCCCAGCCCCGCGAGGTTGAGCATCAATTCGCTGCCACCCAAGGTGACGCTGTCGACGTTCGCCGGCAGCATCGTGTAGAGCCCCTGGTTACCGTCTGGGTAACTTGCCTGCGCCTCGAACTTGTATTTGCCGGGCGGCATCAAATTGCCGTCGCTGTCCTTGCCATCCCAAATGAAGCTGACATTGCCAGCCTCCTGTGCCCCCATGTTGATCCGGCCCACCGCCGCCCCGGTAGAGTCGGTGATGTTGACGAACACGTTACTGCTGCTGACCGGCAACAACAGGCTGGCCTTGAAGCTCTGGCTGGTATCGACCACCGCGCTGTCGGTCGGCACAATCACCTTGCGCCCCACCAGAGACGAGGCCTGCAACGCCTGCGAAGACTGGTAGCCGGAAACCAGCGAATCGACGCTGCCGTTAAGTTGCTGAATCCCTTCTACCTGGCTGAACTGCGCCAGCTGGGCGATGAACTCGCCGTTACCTTGCGGCTCCAGCGGGTTCTGGTTATTCAGTTGCGCCACCAGAAGGTTAAGGAACTGGTCCTTGCCCAACTCCTCGCCGCTGCCGGATTGCTGCTTGACCGAGTACTGGTCAAGCACCGAAGCGCTAACACCACTTGTGCTATCAATGCTCATGGACTTCCCTCACGGATGGCTCACTGACCCAGGGTCAGGACCTTCTGCAACATTTGTTTGGCGGTATTCATCATTTCGGCGTTGGTCTGAAAAGCCCGGCTGGCGGAGATCATGTCGGCCATTTCTTCAACCACATTGACGTTCGGGTAGTAGACGTAGCCGTCTTTATCCGCCGCCGGATGGTTCGGCTCGTAACGCGGCATCAAGGTGCTTTGATCTTCGACAATGCCCAGCACCTGCACACCACGACCGGCTTCATCCTGCTCGGCGAACAGCGAGCCACGGTCACCGCCTGCCGCCTGCTGGCCGAGCACGGTGGCAAACACCGGATGGCGAGCGCGATAGGTCTGATCCAGGCTTGAGGACACGGTTTCGGCGTTGGCGATGTTGCTCGAAATGGTATTGAGGCGCGTGCTCTGAGCACTCATACCGGTACCGGCAATATTGAATACGCTTGCTAGTGACATGGCATCAGGCTCCTTTATTCGCCGCGCAGGGCGCTGACGAGCCCTTTGAATTTACTGTTGAGCAAGGTAAAGCTGGCCTGGAAATCCACCGCGTTCTGCGCGTAGTTGGATTGCTCAAGCTGCTCATCGACGGTGTTCTGATCCAGCGAAGGGCTAAGCGGTGTGCGGTACTTGAGGCTCTCAGTGCTGAACGACACCGTGTCGGCGGCAATGTGCCGGCTGTTGGTCACGTTGAGGCCGCTCATGGCGTTCTTGTTGGCGCCCGCCTGCTCGGCGAGAACCGAGGCAAAGTCGAGATCCCGCGCCTTGTAGTTAGGCGTGTCAGCGTTAGCCATATTGTTGGCCAGCACTTCTGCACGCTGAGCGCGGAAGCCCAGTGCTTTTTCGTGGATGCCGAGAGCGCTTTCGAAGCTGATGCTCATACTCAGGAACCTTTGCCGTTAGCCTTGCCAGTTGATCTGTGCAAGTCATATAGCAAACCCTGTGCCAGTATCAAAAACCCATATAAATCAGCATCTTGGACATTTAAAGCAGCGAATAAAGAGGCAAAGCGGCAAGGCTTTTCCGCATGCGGCAAGCACATTCAACAACCTTGCCGCCCATCCCATCGAGTCAAAACCAATCCAAACCCAATCGAAACCAACCAACCCAAACCGGAGGATGGATAGCCCCTGCGGGGCAATCCGTCAGGCGATATCGGCCTCAATGCATGGTTCACGCGAAGGAGGCATCACGGCGCACAACCCGCAATACCTACCACCACCCCGCATCAAGCAAAAATCCAGCCGCACCCCATAGATCGCCATGACGGATTAGCCTGCGGCTTATCCATCCTCCGTCGTGGTCCGCCGTTGGTGGGGCGCAAGATTTACGCTGGCGCAGCGATCACCGCACAACCGGAGGATGGATAGCCCCAACGGGGCAATCCGTCAGGCGATATTGGCGTCAACGCATGATTCACGCGAAGGGGTATCACGGCGTATGCCCGCATTTCGGCCATGCGCCCTGCCTCCAGCAATATCCAGCTGCAGCCCATAGGTCGCCATGACGGATTAGCCTGCGGCTTATCCATCCTCCGTCGTGGTCCGCCGTTGGTGGGGCGCAAGATTTACGCTGGCGCAGCGATCACCGCACAACCGGAGGATGGATAGCCCCAACGGGGCAATCCGTCAGGCGATATTGGCGTCAACGCATGATTCACGCGAAGGGGTATCACGGCGTATGCCCGCATTTCGGCCATGCGCCCTGCCTCCAGCAATATCCAGCTGCAGCCCATAGGTCGCCATGACGGATTAGCCTGCGGCTTATCCATCCTCCGTCGTGGTCCGTCGTGGTCCGCCGTGGGTGGGGCGCAAGACTTATGCTGGCGCATGGCTCGCCACACAACGGAGGATGGATAGCCCCTGCGGGGCAATCCGTCGGGCGATATTGGCGGCAATACATGGTTCACGCGAAGGGGGCATCACAGGTCTCGCACCAAGTAAAACCCTGGCATATCCCGAATACAAAAATGACGGATTAACCCGCGGTTAATCCGTCACTTATCAAACATCAGCAAAGCACCGTGTGGAACGGGCGAATCACTTAACCTTGTAAATGATGCCCGGGCTGCACTGCACCATCTGGAACAATTCCGGCAGGCCGTTAAGCGCCTCCGATGCGCCCAACACCAGATAACCGCCCGGTTTCAATGTGGCGTGCATGCGGGTGAGGATGTCGCGCTTAACCTCGGCCGAGAAGTAGATCAGCACGTTGCGGCAAAACACGATGTCGAACTTGCCCAACCCGGCGTAGCTGTCGAGCAGGTTTAACGGGCGAAACTCGACGCGGCTTTTGATTGCCGGCTTGACCTGCCAGCGACCGGGCGCCTTCACATCGAAATAGCGATTGAGCCGGTCTGGCGACAAGCCACGGCCGATGGCCAGGCTGTCGTACTCGCCGGTTTTGCAGTTTGCCAGCATCGACGGCGACAGGTCGGTCGCGACAATCTGCACGCCTCCGCGCAACTGACCGATATTGCTCTTCTCGAACTCATCGATGCTCATCGACAGCGAATAAGGCTCCTGCCCCGACGAACAGGCGGCCGACCAGATGCGCAAGCGCTGCCCGGGGAACGTCTTGATCATCTCGGGCAACAGACGTTTCTTCAGCACTTCAAAGGGATACGTATCGCGAAACCACAACGTTTCGTTAGTGGTCATGGCATCCACAACCTGCTCGCGCAAACCACTGCGCGGAGCGCTCTGCATGCGCTGAACCAACTCACCGAGCGTTGTGATGCCGTGCTGGGCCATCAACTTGTTCAGCCGGCTGGACACCAGATACTGCTTGTTGGCACCCAACAGAATGCCGCAAGCCTTTTCCAGAAAAGCCCGGAACTGATCAAAATCCAAATTACCTGAAGACAATCGTCAGCCCTGCTTAATATGAAAGTCTTGGCGACTTTACATGAGTTGTATAACAAATGACCAATATCCGGCAGCGTACTGCCGCCGGATGCTCGAGCCAGCTTACGCGGGCTCGACGGCACCATTGATGCGCTCGACGACTCGCATCGCCAGATCATCGGGGCGGAACTTGGCCAGGAAATCATCCGCGCCAACCTTCTTGACCATTGCCTGGTTGAAGACACCAGACAACGAGGTGTGCAGCAGAATGTGCAAGCCGGCCAAACGGCTGTCCTCACGAATAGCCGCGGTCAGGGTGTAGCCATCCATTTCCGGCATTTCGATGTCGGATATCAGCATCAACAGCTCATCGCTGGGCGAACGGCCTTGATCGAGCATGCCGCGCAGATAATCCAGCGCCTGACGTCCATCATTCAGGGCCGTGACCTCAACACCCACAGTCTGCAGACAACGCATAACCTGCTTGCGCGCCACCGATGAGTCATCGACGATCAACACATGCTTGTTCACCGCAAGGTCCTGGGTCTGCTGATCGACAACCCCGACCGAGATGACCTCGGATGTCGGCGACACTTCAGCCAGCACCTTTTCGACGTCAATGATCTCGACCAGATTATTCTCCAGCTGCGTCACTGCCGTCAGGTAATGGTCGCGGCCGGTTCCCTTGGGTGGTGGATGAATCGCTTCCCAGTTCATGTTGACGATGCGTTCCACCGCACCGACCAGAAACCCCTGAACCTTGGTGTTGTATTCGGTGATAATCACAAAGCTGCTTTCAAGGTCTGCCAGCGCACGTTTGCCGGTTGCCATCGACAGGTCAATAATCGGAATCGTGCCGCCACGAATATTCGCAACGCCACGCACCACAGGGTTCGAGCGCGGCATGCAGGTGAGTTTCGGGCACTGCAGCACCTCTTTCACCTTGAACACGTTAATCCCGTAGATCTGCTTGCCATTAAGGCGAAACAGCAACAGCTCCAGGCGATTCTGGCCGACCAGCTGCGTGCGCTGGTTGACTGAATCCATGATACCGACCATACCCAAACTCCTTTGCCTGAGTAACCAACATTGCGCTCAGTCGTGCAGACGGCACGGGGCTTGCTTTTGACTTCGCATGAATGCAAAAACGACGACATACTGGCGCCGATCACTTCAAGGCCGCTACCTCACAGGCGCATTAATTGGCGCGCTGAGCCTTTCAGCACAGGCAACAACCTTGTCTGACCAGCTTATCGGCGCGACCCGCGAGTTTCTTGAGCTGTCCGTGAGCGACTATTTACAACGCAGCTCTATCAGCGGCCGTCACGAGATCGAGATCAAGCGCATAGACCCGCGTTTGCGCCTGCCGACCTGCGACAATGATTTGACTGTCACCCTCGAAAGCCCCAGCGAGCCAGTGGGCCGTGTCACCATGCGCGTGCGCTGTGACAGCACAGCCCGTTGGACGGTGTTTGTACCGGGCGAGGTACATCTGTATCGCGACGTAGTGATCGCCCAGCGCCCACTTAAGCGACGAGCGGTATTAAGTTCGGCAGATATTGCACTGGCCGAACGCGACATCGGCAGCCTCAATCAAGGCTATCTGACCTCGCTCAATCAGGCGCTCGGCAAAAAACTGACGCGCACCCTGCGCCCGGACCAAGTGCTCACACCGGCCACAATCGAACTGGCAGAAGCGGTCCGGCGCGGCGATCAAGTCACCATCACCGCCAGCTCGGGTGGCATTCAGGTAAGAATGCCCGGAGAGGCGTTGTCTGATGGCGCAGTCGGCCGCCAGATCAGCGTGCGTAATGTGCGCTCGAGTCGGGTGGTCAAGGCTCGCGTTACCGGGCCGGGACAGGTTGAGGTCAACATGTAAGTGGCGCGCGTCTGGTTTAATCGAGGTGCAGGCTGTCGATTAAGCGCTTGCTGGATTAAACTGCGCGACAGGCATCACCCGAAATACCGGCTTCGCCTTGCCAATGAGATTTTTATCAAAAAGGCTAAAGTTTTCGCGAATGAGACCGAGATACTGTGTAAGCGTCCATTCACTGCCTGAGGTTTCGAACTATGGTCATCGACTTAAATCGCCCAATCAACGCACCTACTCCGGGTAATACCGGCCGTACCGGCGCAGCCAAATCTGGCACTGATACGATTAAAGACCCGGCCACCAGCGCTGCCGAAACCGGCAAGGCTGCAGGCGGCGAGTCCGTCAAGCTCAGCAGTGAAGCCCAGCACATGCAAAAAGCCACGGAAGACCTGAAATCAACGCCGGTTGTCGACAGCGAGCGTGTAGCCAAACTCAAGCAAGCCATTGCCGACGGCAGCTACCAAATAGACAATCAGCGAGTTGCCAGCAAACTGCTGAACCTAGAATCCCAGCGCTAGCCCACGGGCGGCCCTGGTGTGTTGGACGCCTGACAGCCGGAGACACAGGCAGTTACTGCCTGCGCGACCGACTGCAACTACCTAGAGCCTGTGATGCACGACACCAAACTGTTGCAGTTGATTAACGCCGACATAATCACTACCGAGCAACTTGCCGAATTGATCGACCGCGAGTTCACGGCCCTTGGCGAGCGTGACCTGAAACAACTCGACAGCCTTCTGAGCGCGAAAACGCCGCTGCTCGCGCTGCTCGACCAGAATGCCAAAGCCCGTAGCCAACTGTTACTGGAACTGGGCCTGACGGCAGATCGCGCCGGCCTGCAAAGCGTCGCCGCCAACAGTGGCGTCGGTACTGACTTGCTGACACAAAGCGAAGCCCTGTCCCTGTTGCTCGAACGCTGCCAAGCTGGCAATCTTCGCAACGGCCGTTTGATCCGCACTAGCCAGGCATCGACCCGATCAATGCTCGGCATCCTGCGCGGCAACGACAGCGCCCCAACGCTCTACGACAGCACCGGTGGCACCTCTCGCACCGGGCAGCAACGACCACTGAGCCAAGCTTAAATAATAAGACGCCGCCGACCTGATGCACTCGCTGCGTCCGACCACGGCATGTCATGGAGAATTATCTAGCGTGTCCAGCCCTTTCCAAGATGCAGACGGCCCGCAGCCACCGAAGCTGCTGAAAGCTCATGCAGAGATCGTCGCCAACTTGCGCCTCCTGCAAGACAGCAATCAGCCGTTGGTACTCAGCTTCAATGGTCGCAACCAGCGCTTCCAGAGTTTCATTGTGGAGGTGGACAGTGACAACGGACGCCTGGTCCTGGACGAACTGGTGCCCAACGATGGCGAGCGCTTCCTTAAAAACGGCGAGCAATATGCGGTTCAGGCGTTTCATGATGGCGTGCGCATCGCCTGGGAATGTAACCGCGCAACCCAAATCACCGATAAGGGAAGCTCACGCTGCTACATCGCCCCTTTGCCGCTGGAAATCAGCTACTACCAGCGCCGCAGTGCCTATCGCGCACCACTCAAGCAATCGGACGTAGTCGAGATTGAACTGGCGGGAAACAAACTGCGTAAAGCCCTCAATGGGGGGCTTCAGGATATCTCGGCGACGGGCTGCAAGCTGAAGATCAAGGGCGATGTCAGCGAGTCACTGCAATCCGGCCAGGTGTATGAAAAGTTCACCGCCAAACTGCCGTTTGGCGCGATCACCACGGCGGTGGAACTGCGCCATATCAGCTATGACGAAAAACTTGATACGACCATCGTGGGCGCCCGCTTCTACCGGATGGAAGGATTGATTCAGCGCAATATCGAGCGTTTCGTCTACCAACTCCAGCGCGAGGCACGCCGCTTCGAAAGCGAAAGCTTCCTCTGAGCTGACTCACACCTCGATGCGAATCCCCAGACTTGCCAAACGTGGCAAGTCTTCCGGGCGATCGACATCCCATAACGGGTCCAGCAGATGATGCGCCCAACCGAGCTGGCGCAAACGCTGGCAGGTTTTGCGCAAAACCTTCTCTGTTCCCCAAGGCATATCACTGAACAGCAGCGGATCGAGCTGGCGCAAGCCGAGCAGCACATAACCGCCATCTTCGGCCGGGCCAATCACCGCAGGATTCTTGCTCAGCGCTGAACAGGCTTGTTGCAGGTATTCGCCATCCAGCGCGGGGCAGTCGTTACCGATCAGCATGACCGCGTCGCTCCCGGCGAGCCCCAAGGCTGCAATGGTTCGCATACGCTCGCCAAGATCACCGGCTGGCTGCTCCACCAGCGTCCAGCCATGCTTATCGGCAAGCGCCTGAACGCTTTCATCCGGGCCGTCGTCCAGCCAGATAAAACGGTCACTGAACCCCTCTGCCGGCAGGCGCATCGCCCGTTCCAGCATCAGGCGCTGCAAGTCGCACGAACCCTCAGGCCCCAACGCCGGGATCAACCGGGTCTTTACGCGCCCGGGAATGGGCGAGCGTGCGAGCATGTGCAGCGAAATCGACAAACTCATGAGCGAGAACCTCGCTGATAGTCGCGGGCTAACTGATCGGGATTAGCGCCGCAGTAATAGGCCAAACGCAGCCTCCACATTAGCCATACAGTGCGCCAAACTCCATTGGTCTCCCAACGCCGGCTTGAGGTCAGCAAGGCCGGACGCAAGCAGACTGGGCGCTGCAGGCGCTTCATGCGGCGGCTCAGTTCGATGTCTTCCATCAGGGCAATATCGGCAAAACCAGCATGTTGCGCAAACACCTCGCGCTTGATGAATATCGCCTGATCACCACTGGCGACACCGGTCAGCCGCGAGCGCAGATTAATCATCGTTCCTATCAGGCGCAAAGACGGCCCGCCACTGGAGAGCCGCACATCAAAACGCCCCCAAAGCGGACGCTTGAGCAGGGTATCAAGCAAACGTTGCAATGCCGCTGCACTCACACGCGTATCGGCGTGAACAAACCAGAGGTACTCGCCGCTGGCTGCCGCCGCACCGGCATTCATCTGCCGGGCGCGGCCGGGCGCACTTTGCAGCAATTTATCAACCAGTGGCGCGACCCGCTCAGGGGTGCCATCGGTGCTGCCGCCATCAACCACGATGATCTCGGCACCAGCGCTGCGCAACGGCGCCAGGTCGCTCAGCAGCAGGGGCAACGCCTCTCGCTCATTACGCGCAGGAATCACGATACTGAGCAGCTCAGCCATTATTAATCCCGCTTATCAGGGTTGGCGGGCGCATCGTTCTCGGTTCCAGCCGAGTTGGCGCCGTCAATCGCCTCACCCTGCGACAGCGTACCGGCGAGAGGCGTGCCTGCCGCTGGAATGCTCACTTGCGGTTCTGCCGAGCCGGGCTCTTCTGGCTCAGAGGAAGCGTCAGCTTGCTGTTCATCGGTCTCGCCAAGGGGAATGTCGGTGTAGAGATCCTGAATACTGGCGCTGTCTATCTGGGTGGTGCCAGCCGCCCAGACCTCGCTCACCTCAGGCTCTACAACGGCCAGATCCACGCTGGCCAAATGCACGTTACCGACATCGGTTGCCGCGCCGATAACCACCTCGGCGGCCGCAGCAGCCTCGGCTTCGAAGATCGCCGCAGCGGCTTCATCTGCTTCGCGCTGTGCGCAAATATCTTCAGGCTCATCGCACATTTGCTCCTGCACGAAGTGCTCGTCGATACGCGGGTCGAGCGCGGCAACCAACGGCGAACTGGAGATGGCATCGGGCATGGCAATGTGGTGCAGCGGCGCTTCCTGTACCTGATGATCGTTAGTGACGTTCTTGCACTTAACCCGCCAGAACAACAGCAGGCCACAGCCGACAAAGAATGCGTAAAGCATATTGGGGCCGTAAAAGCGCATCAGTACGCCGACCAGCAGCGGGCCAATCGCTGCTCCCAGGCCGAATGTCACCAGCAGCATTACGGTGAGCGAAACCCGACGCTCGTTCTCGACGTGGTCGTTGGCAAACGCCACAGCCAACGGATAAAGACAGAACAGCAGCATGCTCACGGCAAAGCCGGCGGCAAACAGGCCCCAAATAGGTAGCTGCGCAAAAATCGCCAACGGCAGCGCGGCGATAGCCAAAAGCCCCGAGCAAGTACGAATCAATTTAACCCGGTCAATCCGGTCCGAAAGCCAACCCAGCGGCCACTGAACGATAAGCCCGGCAAAAATACAGCAGCCCATGAACATACCGATTTGCTCGGTCGTGAGGCCATAGCGCGCACCGTATAAAGGTGCGAGACCATAGAACGAGCCAATCATCAAACCGGCAACCGCAATCGTCAGCAAAGACAGCGGCAAACGCTTAAGGAAGAAGCGCATCTCGATAGGCGCCGGATGCAGCGCGGCCGGGTGGAGTTTTTGCGTGAGAGCGACCGGCACCAGACATAGGGCAAAACACAGAGCGATGATCATTAAGAGATCAGTGCCCAAACCGGGGTGCACGACCAGCACCAACTGACCAAAAATAAGCCCCATATAGGAGGCGCCCATGTAACAGGCGAACACTTGGCCACGCTGCTGGGTATCGGCCTGCTCATTGAGCCAGCTCTCGACCACCATGTACTGGCACATCATGCACACACCCACCAGCAAACGCAGGGCGATCCATATCGGCAGGGAATCCGTCAGGCCGTGCACCAATACAGCTGCTGTCACCACGCCCGCGCAGGCAACATAGGCGCGGATATGCCCGACCCGGGCAATCAGGTGATGGCCAAGTTTGCCGCCCACCACCAGCCCCAGATAGTTGGCCGCCATCAAGGCACCCACCCAAAAGCCATCGGCTGTTTCTGCAAGGCGCAAGCCCAAATACGTACTTAGCAAGCCCGAGCCGAAGAGCATCAACAGACTGGCGAAATACAATGAACTAAACGACTTCAAAATCAGGGTCATGGCCGCTGAAAAACTCCTAAGTAGCAGCTGCGCGAGCAACAGGGCTCAAACACAGAGATGGGCACGCATGTGCAGGCGATATGAGGATAGACGCAGCGTAAGGATGCGAGGTTACGTGAAAGCGCGCAGCCTAACGAATTAGCGGTTCAAACGCCGTATAAATCTGAAAAATCACCTCACAACAGGGATTCATCATGAAAAAAGCCAGTTGCAGAGTGTGCAACTGGCTTTTTTGAAGCGGTCAGGTGACTGAACCAATGACGCTAATCAGGCATGAGCCGCCAGTACGCGGCGCTCCCAAGGCGTGATCTCTTCAAAGAAGCTGGTCAGCTCCATGTTTTTGGTGGCGATGTAGCCTTCGACAAACTCGGCACCAAAAGTTTCGACAGCCAACTGACTATTCTGCAGGCGCTCAATAGCCGACTGCATATTGTTCGGCAGCTTCATTTCGCGCGGCACATCGAAGTCGCCCTGAATCGGCGGCGTCGGCTGCAACTCGCGCTCAAGACCATGCAGCCCTGCCGCCAAGCTGGCAGCCAGCGCCAGATACGGGTTGGCGTCAGCACCGGCCAGACGGTTCTCGACCCGTCGCGCAACCGGCGAACTTGCCGGAATACGCAAGCCTGCCGCGCGGTTGTCTTCCGACCAGCACGCATTGTTGGGCGATGCATAGGGGTGGAACAGGCGCTGATAGGAGTTCACGTGAGGCGCAAACAGCAAGGTGAAATCGGCCATCGCAGCCTGCTGGCCGCCAATAAAGTGATAGAACGCCGGTGTAGCCTCACCATTAGCAGCGGTAAAGATATTCTTGCCGGTGCCCTGCTCGACCACGCTCTGATGAATGTGCATCGAGCTGCCCGGTGTGTTGGCCAACGGCTTGGCCATGCACACCACGGTCAGGCCGTGCTTGAGGGCAACCTCTTTAAGCAGGTGCTTGAACAGGAACGTCTGGTCGGCGAGCAGGAGCGGATCACCGTGCAGCAGGTTGATCTCAAACTGACTAACACCCATCTCATGCATAAAGGTGTCACGCGGCAGGCCTACCGCCTCCATGCATTTATACACTTCGCTGAAGAACGGTCGCAGGCCACTGTTCGAGCTGACGCTGAACGCGCTGCCGCCATCTTCACGGCGGCCATCAAGACCAACCGGCGGCTGAAACGGTTTTTGCGGATCCGGGTTGGCGGCAAAGATGAAAAACTCAAGCTCGGTGGCGACCACGGGCTGCCAGCCGTGCGCGGCATAACGCGCCACTATTTTCTTCAGCAGTCCACGAGTCGAAAGGCCTGAGCTGTTGCCATCAAACTCATCCGCATCACAGATGGCGAAGGCACGCGGCGTGTCACTCCAAGGCAGGCGATGAACCTGCCCGGCCACTGCATTGAGGGCCAGATCGCTGTCATCGCTGCCATAAAACTTGGCTTCGGGGTATCCACCCATCATGCACTGCAGCAATACGCCGCGTGCCAATTGCAAACGACGGCCTTCGAGAAAGCCATCGGCGGTCATCACCTTCCCGCGCGGAACACCATTGAGGTCAGGGGTTACGCATTCAATTTCATCAACGCCGCGAAGTAGTTCTTCCAGTGCAGGGCGGCTAGCGGTGCTCATGTTTTCTTATCCTTATTTGCGCGAAAAACGGGGGTTTAGAGACTGCGCGTACAAAATACGCACCAGCTGTTCAAGATATCAAGCACATACACCGTACTTTTGCGGGCTGTGTGCGCTGCGAGATCAATTTCATCAATTAATTCGATATTTAAAACCTATCTTAAAAATCCCACAAGCGCTTAAAAAAACGCCTCAAAAAATCCATAGAAGGCCGCGCTAGAGCGGCCATAACCAACTATTAAAAACATTGATAATTACCATGCTCACTCGTGTCTTCTTGATCAAATTCTTTTAAGTGAAACTAAACCCATCAACTTACATCGCCCCCACGAGGAGCAACACAATGAAAAAGCAAATCCTAGCTAGCGTGATCCTGGCCACCCTTACCACCAGCGCTTTTGCCTTGCCACTGACTACCCCAACAGTGGACTCCGCCACCATCAGCATCGCGGCTGACGGCGCAGACCATGTTGGCGTCAACCGTGTTGCCGAAGACGGATTCGACCGCACCAGCATTAACCGTATTGCCGAAGATGGTTTTGACCGCACTGCCGTCAATCGCGTTGCGGAAGACGGTTTCGACCGTACCGGCGCCAACCGCGTCGCTGAAGACGGTTTTGACCGCACTGGCGCTAATCGTGTCGCTGAAGACGGCTTTGACCGCACCGGCGCCAACCGCGTAGCTGAAGATGGTTTCGACCGCACTGGCGTCAACCGCGTCGCTGAAGACGGTTTTGACCGCACTGGCGTTAACCGCGTCGCTGAAGACGGTTTCGACCGCACTGGCGCTAACCGCGTAGCCGAAGACGGTTTCGACCGTACCGGTGCTAACCGCGTAGCCGAAGACGGTTTCGACCGCACTGGCGCTAACCGCATCAGCTAAGCAGTACCCAGGCTCCTCGCCATTACCCAGGCGTGCTGTTAGCCACATTAAAAAGGCGCCCTACCCGGCGCCTTTTTTACGTCTGCATGAATCTGCTTTTAGCCCTTAGTGATTACCTTGAATGGCCTCACGATAACGGTCTGGCTTGCATATACGCCAAAATAACTTAATAAATGAAGTGTCCCCACTCAAGGTGAACACCATGACATTTGTCGCACAGTTTTCCGAAGAGCAATTGCCGCTCGAGCGCATGCAGGAACAAGAAGTGTGTTTCGAGTGTGGCGGCAAGCTGACCAACAGCGCCGTTTACTACAACGGATTCGCCAATCATCACCAGCAAAAATCGATTCTGCTCCACCCCGGTTGCGCGGCAGTGATGGGCCAGCGACTGATAACCGATGGCTACCCCAATCGCCGCAAAAGCTGATTGAGCAACACCGCTAAAAGCGTTGCCGGAACGGATTGCCCAAGCGCTCCGTCCCGACAGTTCGGTCCAACAGTTCAGTCGAAGTTATGAGACCGAGCGCAGGCGTCGTGCCTCAATGATATTCGGCAACTGCGAGATACGCCCAAGCAAGCGACCCAAAGCATCCAACCCCGGAATCTCGACGGTAATCGACATGGTCGCGGTGTTGTCGTTTTTGTTGGACTGGGTATTAACCGCCAACACATTGAGCTTCTCGTTGAGCAGAATCTGCGTGACGTCACGCAGCAACCCCGAGCGGTCGTATGCCTTGATAACCACATCCACCGGATAGGTTTGTACCGGCACCGGGCCCCATGTCACCTGAATGATCCGCTCCGGCTCGCGCCCCGCCAGTTGCAGCACCGAGGCACAGTCCTGACGGTGAATACTGACGCCACGCCCCTGGGTGATGTAGCCCACAATCGGATCGCCCGGCAATGGCTGACAGCATCCCGCCATCTGTGTGAGCAGATTGCCCACGCCCTGAATCTGAATATCGCCGCGTTTGCCAGGCTTGAAGCCCAGCGCTTTACGTGGAATCAGCTCCAGTTGCTCGCTGCGCTCCGGCTCGACCATCTGCTGGGCAAGGTGCATGACATGCACCACGCGCACATCACCTGCCCCGAGTGATGCGAACAGGTCTTCGGCGGTTTTCAGATTGGCCTTCTCAGCCAACTTCTCAAAGTCGACAGATGGCAAGCCCAGCCGGCCCAACTCACGCTCAAGCATGGCTTTACCCGCCGCCACGTTCTGGTCGCGGTCCTGCATCTTGAACCAGTGAACGATCTTCGCCCGCGCCCGTGACGTGGTCACGTAGCCGAGGTTGGAGTTCAACCAGTCACGGCTTGGCGTGCCATGCTTGCTGGTGATGATTTCGACTTGCTCGCCGGTTTGCAGGCTGTAAGTGAGCGGCACAATGCGCCCATTGATCTTCGCGCCCCGGCAGTTATGGCCAATCTCGGTGTGCACCCGATAAGCGAAGTCCAGCGGCGTGGCGCCTTTGGGCAGATCGATTGCGTGACCATCCGGGGTGAATACATACACCCGGTCAGGCTCGATATCCACGCGCAACTGCTCGGCCAACCCGCCGATATCACCCAGTTCTTCATGCCACTCGAGCACCTGACGCAGCCAGGAGATTTTCTCTTCGTAATGGTTGGAGCTCGAGTTGACGTCGGTGCCCTTGTAACGCCAGTGCGCACAAACACCCAGCTCCGCCTCTTCGTGCATGGCGTGGGTACGAATCTGTACCTCCAGCACCTTGCCTTCCGGGCCAAGCACGGCGGTGTGCAACGAGCGGTAACCGTTCTCTTTGGGGTTGGCGATGTAGTCGTCAAATTCCTTGGGAATGTGCCGCCACAAGGTGTGCACGATACCCAGCGCGGTGTAGCAATCGCGCACGGCGGGCACCAACACGCGAACTGCACGGACATCGTATATCTGACTGAACTGCAGGCCTTTGCGCTGCATCTTCCGCCAAATGGAATAGATATGCTTGGCGCGCCCGCTGATATCGGCCTCGATGCCGGTATCGGTCAACTCCGAGCGCAGCTGACTCATGACCTCGTTAATGTAATGCTCGCGGTCCAGACGGCGCTCATGCAGCAGAGTTGCGATCTGCTTGTACTGTTCCGGCTCGAGGTAGCGGAACGACAAGTCCTCCAGTTCCCACTTGATATGGCCGATGCCGAGGCGGTGCGCGAGCGGCGCATAGATGTCGAACACTTCACGGGCAACACGCTGGCGCTTCTCGTCGTCAGCTTGCTTGACGGCGCGAATGGCGCAGGTGCGTTCGGCCAGTTTGATCAGTGCCACGCGCACATCATCGACCATTGCGATGAGCATTTTGCGCAGGTTCTCGACCTGAGCCTGCGAGCCCAGAACCAATGAATCACGCGGGTTCATACTGGCGCTGATGGAGGCCATGCGCAGCACGCCGTCGATCAGTTTGGAAACCACCGGCCCGAAACGCTGATGCACATCGGCCAGGCTGAAAGTGCCCTCGCGAACACCCCGGTAGATGAGTGCAGCGACCAGGGAGTCCTGATCTAGGCGCAGGTCGGCGAGAATTTCGGCAATCTCCAGCCCCACGCGGAAACTCGACGCGCCTTCTGCCCAGAGATTCTGCGCAGCGTTGGCTTGCTGTTCAGCTTCGCGGGCAAACACGCAGGCCTCACGCAAAGCATTGCGGTCAAGTGCCGGATCAACGCTCAGCACGTGATCCAGCCAGGCCTCAAGGTTGATGCTGCCGTCTTCGTTGATCGGCTGATGCGCTCTCACTTGAACCATGTCACTTACCTTCCCTACGGTGTACATCTGTTACACCGAGTCATACCCAGCCTTCTACGGGCCGGTGGTTAAACCACGTCAGACGGATCCTTCACGTCCGTGAACGTCATAAGCTGTGATCAATCAATATAGGCCCTTGCAAGGCCAGCGCAATCACAAAACGGCCACAACTTATAACTGTATTTACCGCACTTACCGGGTTTAATCGCTGCTCAATCCACAACAGCGCTTAACCCTTTACAAATAACGCCATCGCCTCGACATGCGCCGTTTGCGGGAACATGTCGAGAATGCCGGCACGCTCCAGTCGATAGCCCTGCGCTTGCAACTCAAGGCTGTCGCGGGCCAGCGTGGTCGGGTTGCACGACACATAAACCACTCGTTGCGCACCCAGACTCGCCATCTGCTTGACCACCTGATACGCGCCGTCACGCGGCGGATCAAGCAGCACGGCAGCAAAACCACCGGTGGCCCAATCAGCCGCCGCCAATGGCTCGGACAAATCCGCGCAATGCACCTCAACGTTTTCCAGTTGATTGCTGCGGGCATTCTCGCGAGCCCGCTCAACCATGCCTTCAACGCCTTCAACCGCAACAACCTGATCGGCGAAGCGCGCCAACGGTAGGGCAAAGTTACCCAGACCGCAGTACAGATCCAGCACCCGCTCACCGGCTTTAGGCGCGAGCCAGGCTAATGCCTGAGCGACCATCGCCTGATTCACCTGTTCGTTGACCTGAACAAAGTCACCTGGCCGATAGGCGAGTTCGACATTCCACTCGGACAATGCAAACGCCAATTGGTGCTCGGGATTTAACGGCGCCGGATCACCCGCGCCCTGCAACCAGAGCTGAGCATCGTGAGCGGCGCAAAAATCTTGCAGCTGCGCCGTGTCGGCCTCGCTTAACGCCTGAGTGTGGCGCACCAGAACCGCGCAGGCGGTGCCACTGAATAACTCGACATGACCAATCGACTGCGGCTTTTCAAGGGCCGACAGCGTCTCGGGCAACGCACGCAAAATAGGCTGCAAGGGCTGTACCAGTACCGGACAGTCATCTATCGAAATGATCTCCTGACTGGAAGCCGCGCGAAAACCCACACTTAACTGACGACTTTTGCTGTCCATGCGCACGGCAATCCGGCAGCGCCGGCGATAGCCAAACTCGGCGCCAGACAACGGCTCGGCCCACGCTTGAGGCGCGAGGCCTTCAGCCAGGCGACTGAATTGCTCGGCCAACAGGCGCTGTTTGAGCGCCAACTGATCGGCGTGGCTCATGTGCTGCACGCTGCAACCGCCGCAGGTTTTAGCGTACTGACACGGCTCGTCGCGGCGCTCGGCACTGGCCTGCAACACACGCTCGGTACGCGCCTCGACAACCTGACTGCGCGCGCCGACAACCCGCGCCTCTACCTGTTCGCCAGGCAACGCGCCGGAAACAAACCAGGTACGGCCTTCGATAAAAGCAATGCCACGGCCATCGTTGGCCAACCGCTCAACCGCCAGCTTCTGCTTTTTGCCCACAGGGACTTGTGGCGCTCGCGTGCCGCCGCTGGGCTGGAAACGCAGGCCCGAGGTTTTCTTGGCCATCAGGCGTGCGGCGTGTCGTACACGCCCGTCGAAAGATAACGGTCGCCACGGTCACAGATAATCGCCACCATCACCGCGTTTTCTACCTGCTTCGACAACTCCAGCATCGCGGCTACGGCGCCACCGGACGAGACGCCACAGAAAATCCCTTCTTCACGGGCCAGGCGGCGCATGACGTTCTCGGCTTCGAGCTGGGTCATGTCGACAATTTGATCAACCCGCTCAGACTGGAAAATCTTCGGCAGGTATTCTTCCGGCCAGCGGCGGATGCCCGGAATGGCGGAGCCTTCCTGCGGCTGCAAGCCAATAATCTGCACGTTGGGGTTTTGCTCTTTGAGGTAATGCGAAACCCCCATGATCGTGCCGGTGGTGCCCATCGAGCTGATGAAATGCGTCACCTGCCCTTGGGTTTGCCGCCAGATTTCCGGGCCGGTGCCGGTGTAATGCGCTTGTGGGTTATCGGTGTTCCCGAACTGGTCGAGCACCTTGCCACGGCCGCCGCGCTGCAGGCTTTCAGCCAGATCCCGCGCACCTTCCATACCGTCTTCGCGCGATACCAGAATCAGCTCGGCGCCATAGGCCGTCATGGCCGCCTTGCGCTCGGCTGTCGAGTTGTCCGGCATGATCAGGATCATCTTATAACCCTTGATCGCCGCCGCCATCGCCAGCGCAATACCGGTGTTACCGGAGGTTGCCTCGATCAGCGTATCGCCCGGCTGAATATCGCCGCGCAATTCGGCTCGGGTAATCATTGAAAGCGCCGGACGGTCTTTTACCGAGCCCGCCGGGTTATTGCCTTCAAGCTTGACCAGCAACGTATTGGAGGTTTCCCCTGGCAAGCGCTGCAAGCGCACCAGCGGGGTCTCACCGATACAATCGGCGATAGTCGGAAACTGCAAAGTCATGGCGTCAATCGAGTCCGGGCAACAACAGGGGCGCCTATAATACCGGCAAACAGCGCCAGCCGATAATCGACTAAAGCCCTGCCCTGCATTTCAGCCAGATTTGCGGACGATTAACCGGCAGATCGCGCGTTAATACCGCGCGCCATGAAACACCCGAATACGCTTTTGGCCACGCTGTATAGGGTCATCAAGCAAGAAAGTGGTTTAATCACGCTCTGGCGGCCACCAGTACGCCACCACTCATTTCAAGGAACGTTAGCGTGTTCAACGACCTCGGCATTAAAGGCCGCGTCCTCATGCTCACCCTGCTACCAACCAGCCTGTTGGCGTTGGTTCTGGGCGGGTATTTCACCTGGTTGCAGCTGTCCAGCTTGCAGGAGCAACTGCAGCAGCGCGGCCAGATGATCAGCGAGCAGCTGGCCACACTGGCAGCGCCAGCACTGAAAAGTACTGACCGGGCCCTGCTCCAGCGCGTCGCCAATCACGGCCTTGACCAACCCGATGTGCGCTCCATCAGCTTTCAAGGCATGGACCGCTCACCGCTGGCACATGCCGGACCGAATATGCTCGGCCCTTCCCCGTTCGCGGGCGAAGCGATTCTGGGTGAGGTCAACCTGGAAGACACCACGCGCATCATGTACCCGGTGTTCGACTTCCATATGAGCCTGAGTGGCGATAACAATGCCGAGCGCAAACACGACCAGCTCGGTTGGGTCGAGCTGGAAATGTCACGCCACAGCACGCTGATTGCCGGTTACCGCAGCCTGCTCACCACCCTGCTGCTGACCCTGGCCGGTTTGCTGGTAACCGCCATGTTGGCGTTCCGCATGAGCCGCACGATTAACGAGCCGCTGTTGCTGATCAAGCAACGGGTTGCCCAGCTTAAAGAAGGCAAGCTCGACACGCGCTTGCCGTTGCTCGGCAGTCACGAACTGGATGAGCTGGCGTCGGGCATCAACCGCATGGCCGAGGCCCTGCAAAATGCTCAGGAGGAAATGCAGCACAGCATCGACCAGGCCACGGAAGATGTGCGCCAGAACCTCGAAACCATCGAAATCCAGAACATCGAACTGGATTTCGCGCGCAAGGAAGCACTGGAGGCCAGCCGCATCAAATCCGAATTTCTGGCCAACATGAGCCATGAAATTCGCACGCCCCTGAATGGCATTCTGGGCTTCACCAACCTGCTGCTGAAAAGTGAGCTGACCCCACGCCAATACGATTACCTTGGCACCATCGAAAAGTCCGCCGACAGCTTGCTGAGCATCATTAACGAGATTCTCGACTTCTCGAAAATCGAAGCCGGCAAACTGGTGCTGGAAAACATGCCGTTCAACCTGCGCGACCTGCTGCAGGAAACCCTGACTATTCTGGCGCCCACAGCGCACGAGAAGCAGCTCGAACTGCTGAGCCTGGTGTATCGCGACGCGCCAATGTCGGTTGTCGGCGACCCGCTTCGCCTCAAGCAGGTGCTGATCAATCTGGTCAGCAATGCAATCAAGTTCACCCGTGAAGGCAGCATCGTGATTCGGGCCATGCTCGAAGACGAAACCCAGGACCGGGCGCAACTGCGGATCAGCGTGCAAGACACCGGCATCGGCCTCAGCGAAGAAGACCTGCGCGCACTGTTCCAAGCATTCAGTCAGGCGGACAACTCGATGTCCCGCCAAGCTGGCGGCAGCGGCCTGGGACTGGTGATCTCGAAACGCCTGATCGAGCAGATGGGCGGCGAAATTGGCGTCGACAGCACGCCGGGGCAAGGCTCCGAGTTCTGGATCAGCATCAACCTGCCCAAAGCCCGCAACGACATCGAAGACCTGCCCCGACCGCTGCTGCAAGGTCGTCGCGTGGCCATGATGGAAAGCCGCGAGCTGGCGCGTCAGGCCCTGCAACATCAGCTCGAAGATTGCGCGCTGGTCGCCGAAGCCTATGCCACGCCAGACCTGCTGCTGGACGCCGTCGCCAGCTCGCAACACAGCGCGGAGCCCATTGGACTGGCCGTGATTGGCGCCAGCACGCTGGAACTGCCGCCCGAGCAACTGGATAAATGCATCCGCGCGCTCGAGCAGTTGTCCTGCAACAGCATCGTGCTTTGTCCGACCACCGAGCTTGCGATCTACCATCAAATTCTGCAGTCCACGCAAACCCAGTTGCAGGCAAAGCCGGCCTGCACGCGCAAGCTGCAACGCGCAATGATCGAACTGATCAGCCCGCGCCAGCCCATCAGCGAACAACCAACACTGGCGCCAAGCCGCGCCCCGTTGGTGCTTTGCGTCGATGACAACCCGGCCAACTTGTTGCTGGTAAAAACCCTGCTGAGTGACATGGGCGCCAACGTTGCCACGGCCGGCAATGGCTTTGATGCGATCAAACTGACCAAGCAGAACGTCTACGACCTGATCCTCATGGACGTGCAAATGCCCGGACTGGATGGTCGCCAAACCACCGAACAGATTCGCCAGTGGGAACAGGATCATCAGCGCCAGCCGCTGCCGATAGTGGCACTCACCGCACATGCGATGTCCAACGAGAAGCGCGCCCTGCTGCAATGCGGCATGGACGACTACCTGACCAAACCGGTGAGCGAGCGCCAACTGGCGCAAGTGGTGCTCAAGTGGACCGGTTTGGGCCTGCGCCAATATGCAACAGAACCGTCGCCGGAACCTGTGGTCTCAATTGCCAGCGCCAAAGTGCTCGACAACGAGGAAGGTCTGCGCCTGGCTGCGGGCAAAGCGGACTTGGCTGCCGACATGTTGAGCATGCTGATCGCGGGGCTGCCAGCTGACAAACAGGCGATTCGCCAAGCGCGCAAGGATGCCGACCGCAATGAGCTGCTTGAGCGTGTACATCGCCTGCACGGCGCCACGCGGTACTGCGGCGTGCCGCAATTGCGCGCGGCCTGTCAGCGCAGCGAAACCTTTCTCAAACAGGAAAATCCCGAGGTCGACAGCGCACTGGACGCACTCGAGGCGGCCATAGAAACACTGGCCAGGGAAGTCTCGGCGGTGCAGCAGTAGCGCGGATCTGAAACCAAGGAGCTGAGATGCGCATCATTTTGTTTAGCTGCAAGCCCTATGACACCGAAAGCTTTGCCAGCGCCGAAATGCCGGCTGCCTGGCACGTGCAAATGCAGGAAGCGCGCCTTTCGGCCGAAACAGCTGCGCTGGCTGAGGGCTACGACGTGGTCTGCGCATTTATCAATGATGACCTCAGTGCGCCGGTTCTGGAACGTCTGGCCGCTGGCGGTACACGCCTGATTGCCTTGCGTTCGGCGGGTTTCAACCATGTCGACCTGCACGCGGCCAGCCAGCTCGGCATGCCAGTCGTGCGTGTGCCCGCCTACTCGCCCTATGCGGTTGCCGAACATGCGGTCGCGTTAATCATGACGCTCAACCGGCGCACTCACCGCGCATTCAACCGCACCCGCGAGGGCGACTTCTCGCTGCATGGCCTCACCGGCTTTGACCTGCACGGCAAAACTGTCGGGATAATCGGCTGCGGCAAGATCGGCCTGTCACTTGCCCGGATCATGCGCGGCTTTGGCTGCTCGGTTCTGCTCTACGACCCTTATCCGGTCCGCGGCTTGAGTGAACTGGGCGCCCGCCAGGTGACTCTGGAAATACTGATCAGCAGCAGCGACATCATGAGCCTGCACTGCCCGCTCACCGAAGGCACGCATCACCTGATCAATGCCGAACGTCTGGCGCAGATGAAAACCGGCGCCATGCTGATCAACACCGGCCGCGGCGCGCTGATCGACACCGTCGCCGTGATCAGCGCCCTGAAAAGCGGCCAGCTCGGTTATCTCGGTCTGGATGTGTACGAAGAAGAGGCCGATGTGTTCTTCGAGGACTATTCGGATCGGCCCTTGCAGGATGACGTGCTGGCGCGCCTGCTGACCTTCCCCAATGTGATTTTGACCGCGCATCAGGCTTTTCTGACCCGTGAGGCGTTGTCGGGCATTGCCCAAACCACGCTCGACAACATCGAGGCCTGGGCCAAAGGCACACCAATCAATCAGGTTGAGCCCTGCGCGTGATAGCATTTGCGTCCAGCTGGAGGAACCATGGCCGAACACGATTTTCGCTACAACCTGCTCAACCCTGAGCACACCCTGATTGAATGCAAAGCACTCGCTGCTGGTCGTTATCAAGTGACCGGCAACGGAGGCTCGATTCACAACGGCGACACTTTGCAAGTCACCCTCAAAGGCAGCCGTGATCTGAGCATGCGCCTGACGGTCGAGAAAGTCCGTCACCTGATCACCCCGCCCGGCCAATGGGTCGCCGTCGCCAAAGGCCCGGCCTTCAAGGAACTGGCGATCCATAACTGGCAGGTCACCTGCGACAGCTGTGGCAAACAGCTAGACTTTGAATTTGCCGTGGATACCGCGCTTGGCAAACAAGCCGAAGCAGGCGCTGCCGAAGCCCGGATTAGCGAGCTGGGTTGGCTGCGTCGCGACGCCAAACACCTTTGCCCGAAATGTCAGAAGGAATGACGATGAAAGCACTCATAGCTACAAGTCTACTCAGTGTCAGCCTCATTGGATGCTCAGCCATGCCCGTGACTCTGGAAACCGACAAGACCTATCAAGTTGAATGGATCGGCGAACGTCCGCTGATCGACAACAGCCACCTGACCATTACCCTCGGCGCCGACGGCCGTGCTTACGGCAGCGCCGGCTGCAACCACTGGTTCTCGGGTTATAACCGCAATGGCGAAGCCATCAACTTCGTTCAAGCCGGCAGTACCCGAAAAATGTGCCCGCCTGCATTGATGGAGCAAGAAACTCGCTTCCTCAAGGCACTGGCTGAGGTGCAGCGCTGGGACTTCTCCGAGAACGACCAGCTGCGTTTGTGGCCCGCCCAAGGCAAGCCTATTCGCCTGTGGCCGGTTAACGACTGATCCACCAGAATCTGCGCGCCGGCTCTGATTGCAGCCGGGCGCAGGTTTTGCCTCACGCGCTAGCGCTCAAACAATTCCAGTTGCTCATGCCGGCCGCGCAAATCCTGCAGCCGCACACCCACGCCGAGCAATCGCACCGGCTTATTGCCACGCGCATAGGCGCCACTCAACAACAGCTGATAGCTATCCAGTGATCGCTGCGCCCCCGCCTGCTCCAGCGTGGTCTGGGTGAAGTCATGGAATTTGACCTTCACAAACGGTTTATCCGGTCGATAGCTGGCATCCAAACGCGCCATGCGTTTTTCCAGTTCGGCCAACAACTCCGGCAATTGCTCCAAGCATGCCTTTAAGTCTGGCAGGTCTTGCAGGTAGGTATTCTCGACGCTCACAGACTGGCGGCGGCTGTCGGTTTGCACAGGGCGATCATCAATCCCGCGCGCCAACCCCCAGAGCCGCTCACCAAAACTGCCGAACTCGCGCACCAGGCCAAGCTTGTCCCAGGTACGTAAATCGGCACAGGTCGAAATGCCCTGCCGAGCGAGTTTCTCAGCAGTAACCTTGCCCACACCGTGCAGTTTGCTCACCGCTAACTCAGCGACGAAGGCATCCACCTCGGGCGGTGTTATCACAAACAAACCATCAGGCTTGCGCCAGTCGCTGGCGATCTTGGCGAGAAACTTGTTCGGCGCAACGCCCGCCGAAACGGTGATGTGCAAGGTCTGCGAAACGCGCCGGCGAATGTCCGCGGCGATGCGCGTTGCACTGCCGGAAAAAAGCTCGCAGTCGGTGACATCGAGAAATGCTTCATCGAGGGACAACGGCTCGATAATGTCGGTGTAATCACGAAAGATTGCATGGATCTCCCGCGATACCGCTTTATAAACATCGAAGCGCGGCTTGACGATATACAAGTCCGGACACAGCTTCAGTGCATGCCCGGTGGCCATTGCCGAGCGCACACCATAGGCCCGCGCCTCATAATTGCAGGTCGCAATGACTCCGCGCCGGTCTGCTGCGCCGCCGACAGCCAGCGGTTTGCTCGCCAGGTTTGGATCATCACGCATCTCCACCGCGGCGTAGAAACAGTCGCAGTCGATATGGATGATTTTTCGTTGCTTCGCGACCAATTAGTCCAGCCACCCAAGAATATGCACGCCGATAGATGCCAACCAAGCCGTGTCTACGGCCTGTATGACCGGCAAGGCGCAAATGCACCAGTCTTTACAGCAGCTGATAATACCAACTCTCAAGCGCCATGAGACCTTGAATGACGACCCTGAGCGTGCGCATGGGCTGGCCAAACCCCGAGCTTGCGCCGCCGTGGCGGAAAACCATCAAGGCTGATTTGGCTCTGCCACGCGGTGTGTCGATCAGGCGTGCTTGGCCAGCGACTCGAGCCATTGGCTGTCGAATTGGGTTTGATCAATCGGCAGGTTCAACGCCTGCATCGCAGTTTTATGCTGATCGATTTCAGCGAGCATCTGCACATGATCGCTGGAGTTACCGTCCAGACGGTGCATCTGGCTGACGCCCAAATGATAGAAACGCAGCAGCTTGAAACTCAGCGGATCGCCCGCCGCAACGCCGGCTTTCACGTCGTGCATGACATTGGTAATGCGCAGCAGGCTACGCTTGAGCTGCCAGCCATAGACCGCCGACGCCATCCACGGCTGCGACCAGAACACCTGGCGCACCAGCGCGATAGTCAGCAGCAAAGCAACAATGACCCCGCCCAGATTCCAATAGAAGTTGTCGCCTCCCGGCTGGCCGAACAGCTGCACGGAAAGGGTTGAGAATGTCAGGGCAAGCAGCACAAACAGCAGCGCAATGCTCCAGGTGCTGCGCCGGGTCTGCTGGCGGTAAACCAGCGGGTCGATTTCCTTGATTGTGAATAGCACCTGCAGCGCACCTTAGTTAATCAGCGTTAATTCGAGCGGGCATTATCACCCGCTCAGTCGCTCACCGGTACTGCGCACGCGCAAATTCAATCGCGCAGATGCACGTATTTGCGCCTCTCTCAACCTTGCTCAGAGCACAAAACTCAGCACCAGGTTGAACACCAAGGCCGCGACAAAACCCAAGGGCGCAGCGCGGAACAGCAGCTTCGGAAAGAACTCGGCACGGCTTTTTTCGGTCGGGCACGAGCCCAGCAGCAAGCTGCCACCGGATGAGAATGGCGAGATAGAGGTTGCCTGCGCGCCGACCACAATGCAGATAAAGATCAACAAAGGATCAATCCCCAGAGATGCTGCAATCGGCGGCACAATCGGGAACAGCGCCGGGGTTACCACCCCCAGCGTGCTGGCAAACAGCGACATCAAGGCTGCCACCACACCAAAGGCGACTGGCACCAACACCGGCGGAATCGAGGTACCAATCCAGGAGGCCAGCAGATCAATTGTGCCCGCCTTGATCGCAATGGCGATGAGCATGCCGACGCCACAAATCATCACCAGTGTCGACCACGGCACAGCCGCCATCGCTTTGCGCTCATCGCCCAGTTTCAGCAGCAAGGCGATGACCGAGAACACACTGGCAATCAAGCCGATGTCCATCTTCGAGTTGATGAAGGTGACTGTTTGATTGTCTGGAAAAACAATGTGGGCGATTGGCGCCAGAAGCACCAGCGCCATCATCAGCAACGTGAGTTGCAGCGTGACTCTTTGCTCTCTGTTCAGCGGGGTTGGCGGGGTAATGGTGTACGTGGAGCTTTGCATTGACTTCTTATGGCCGGTAAACAACATAAAGCCGGTAATCACCAGCAATGGAATGGCCACGGTGCTGGCAAAGATGCCGAAACTGTTAATGAAGGCGGTATTTTCTGGAATACCCGAGTTGACCATCAGGGTGCGGAAAATAATCCCGCTCTGGCTCGATACAAAGTTGGCACCGCCCAGCGCCCCGTAGTTCACCGCCATCGCCCCGAGAATCAAGCTCATGCGGGTGCGCTCGCACAGTAACAAGGTGATTGGCGCCATAAAGGCCAGCACCGTGTAGTAACCAGCGCCCAATGCAGCGATCAACGCCGAGGTAATGAATACTGCGTAAGGCAGCAGGTGCGGGAACCGCCGGCAACTGTAGAGCAGATGCTCAGCTAGCTTTTCCAACGTGCCGTTGACGATGGCAAAGCTGTAGAAAAGGCAGACCGAAAAGATGATAAAGAACATCTTAAGTGGCCACATCATGATCACATCGGAAGGGCTCAGGCCCATCGCGAAGCAGCCGATCAAGTACGCAAATGCAATGGCAAACAAACCAATATTGATTTTGGTCTTGTAGCCCAGGGCTATCGAAATCACGATCGCCGCAATCACCAACAAACTCATCATTGTTCTAGTCGCCTTTTATTGTTCTGTTGCGTCAGCTTGTTGCTGAAATTTAAATAGCTGTGCCGGGTTTTCCAGCAACACCTGGCGGCGCTCAGCAGGATCGGGCAGCAATGCAGTGATCTCGGCAAACTGCGCGACATAATCGGTTTCATGTTCATGGCGGGTATGTGGCCAGTCGCTTCCCCAGAGGAAGCGGTCAACACCGCCACAAGTCGAACGCAATACGCTGACCGACTGCTGCGCCTGCGCACGCGAGGCTTTGCAGCGGTAGGCCGCAGAGAGTTTGATATACAGCTGCGGGCTGCTTGCCAGCAGTCGCAAGAATGCTTGATGCGCTGGCAGTTCGGGGTCGATTTGCCCTTCGGGCAGGCCGAAATGGTCAATCACCACCGTGACGCCGCTGGCCAGAATTGCCGGCAAAATAGGCGCAAGATCGACCATCGGCCGCTGAATTTCCACCTGCCACTGGCGCCGTGCCAGTCGCGCAAAAAAATCCTGCCACAGCGCACTGCTGTAATCGGCGAGCGGTTTGCCCAACAGATTCAGCCTTATACCGACCACACCGCACGCCTGCATCGCGTCCAACTGCACCTCACTGATGCTCGGTTCAACCACCGCAATCGCGCGCAAACGCTGCGGATACTTGCGCAGCGCCGCACACAGAAAACTGTTGTCAGTCCCGAGAAAACTGGGCTGCACCAGCACCCCGTGAGACAACCCAACGGAGTCTAGCTGGCGCAGATAATCCTCAATCCACGCATCATAGTCGGGGCTGTAACGGCGCCCTTCGGTGAGCGGCAGGTCGCGACTGAAAATATGCGCGTGGGTATCAATCCCGATCAGGGGCGGCAGGTGTGAGGTGATCATATAGCAACACTCTGGCTGATTTATTGGTAAGTGCACTGCTCAGAGCACACCTTTTATACAGTCACGAATTCATATATATGTTTAGATGACCATATATTCAGAGCTACAGTCTGTCAACCAATGCACCCCGCCATCGGTCGGTGCTAAAGTATGAAAAATTGATTGTCTGGACCTCTATATGCCTCCTTCAAGCTTTAGCTCAGACCAACGCTTGCCGCTGTATCAGCAGCTTCGAGATGAAATGCTGGCCAAGATTGCAGCCGGTGAATGGCGTCCGGGCGAACCGATTCCAACCGAGCAAGAACTGACCAAGAGTTACGGGGTGGCTATTGGCACCATCAGAAAAGCGGTCGACACTCTGGTTGCCGATGGACTGCTGCAACGCAGTCAGGGCCGCGGCACCTTTGTCCGGCGCCCAGACTTCACCTCTTCACTGCTGCGGTTTTTCCGCCAGGTAAATAGTCAGGGCGAAAAACAGATTCCCGACAGCCAGATTCTGGCGCGGCAGCTGCTAACGCCCACCGAACAGGTGCGCAAGGCCCTGCAACTTGAGGCAGAGGAATCGGTTGTGTACCTGCAACGCACCCGCACACTGGATTCGCGCGCAGTGTTCAGCGAGGACATCTGGTTACCCGCTTCGCGTTTCGGCAAGTTGCTTGAGCTGGATCTTGCGGCATTCGGCAACCTGCTTTATCCGTTTTACGAGCAGGAATGCGGGCAAATGATTGCCTCGGCGCAGGAAACCCTCAGCGTCGAGCCGGCAAACAGCAGCGCAGCGGCGCTACTCGGCATCGCCGACAATGCGCCAGTGGTGGTGATAGAACGGATTGCCCTGAGCTATGACCGCAGCCCACTGGAGTACCGCATCTCGCGTGGAGCGGCCGACACCTTTCGCTATCAGGTCGAGATTTCTTAAACCGTTCCAGCGGCAAGAGGGAGTTACTGAGCTTGTGTGGCCGGTGTTGCAGCAGCAGGCGCTTGAGTATCGCTCTCGGGTTTATCCATATAAGCGCGGATAACCAGGATCACAATCAGGAAAAAGGCCGCCATGGGCAATAATTTGCTCGGCGCGGGCAACTCGACTCCGCAAGCGGGACAATGCGTCTGCCCGCGCCCTACTTTGGCGCCACACCCTTTACATTTTGCTTGCATCAATATTCTCTCCTTTAAAAGCCAACGCCGTTTTACCCGATACCGGCCCAAGCGTCACGCACTGGCGATTTACTTGACTGCAACAGCAGGGCAAGCAGACATTCGCCTTAGCCAGCACGACCTTTAATCTTAGCCTCTCCCGGATGACCGTTTTATGACTTACAAACTGCAGCGAAACCCCGCGCTGGCAGGGGTCCAAGCCATTCGGAGCAATCCATATTGACGCTAAGCGATTGAAGATAAAATAGTTTTTCCAACGTTAGCGGTTGACAGCAGGCCTCAGAAGCATAGAATGGCGACCGCGGGATGGAGCAGTCTGGTAGCTCGTCGGGCTCATAACCCGAAGGTCGTCGGTTCAAATCCGGCTCCCGCAACCAGATTCATGCAAAAGGCCTCGACAGTGAAAACTGCCGGGGCCTTTTGCTATCTGCGATTTACACAAAACAGAGCCTCCCCCCTGCTTCAAGCGCACATCGATAAACCTAGCTCTCACGCTTCTCTTTCTAGCGGGCTGCGCACTGGCGCTGGCACCTGCACTGAATCCTTACCCAGCCAACCCCACTCAAACGCAGGCCTTCTGCCTGATAAATAGGGGCATTCCCATATAAAAGTTGACAGCCGGGTTAAAGACGCTAGAATGGCGGCCGCGGGATGGAGCAGTCTGGTAGCTCGTCGGGCTCATAACCCGAAGGTCGTCGGTTCAAATCCGGCTCCCGCAACCAGATTCATGCATAAGGCCTCGACAGTGAAAACTGCCGGGGCCTTATGCTGTGCGGCGCATTTCAGTTGCCGCCATGCGGTTCACTTTTCCAAACTGCAGCTCTCCTGTAGCACTCGGGGCATGTCACCTATTTGCTACGTGCCAGTACGCGAAATGCACTCCGGCGTCGTCTGGAAATATATCCCCAGCACCGCTCAGCAAGCGCAAATACATCGCTTAACGCCTGACCTGTGCGCTAAATAATTGAAGATAAAACAGTTTTTTCCGCCCTCACGGTTGACACACACACTCAGAAGCATAGAATGGCGGCCGCGGGATGGAGCAGTCTGGTAGCTCGTCGGGCTCATAACCCGAAGGTCGTCGGTTCAAATCCGGCTCCCGCAACCAGATTCATGCATGAGGCCTCGACAGTGAAAACTGCCGGGGCCTTTTGCTGTGTGGGCTATTTTATTCGTGCGTGTTTGTCGGCTGCGTTTTCGCTTTAGCTGGCAACTAAAACGCAGCGCGCCCGAAGCAGAACATCGACAAAAGAGCTGCGCCTGTGTTTTTCGCCCAGCAAAAAGGCCGCACACGGCGACCTTTGCAAAACAGCCGATTACGCCTTAGCCACCTGTGGCATTCATGAAGCGCACCACCTGAATGTCGTTGTCATGGGTGAACTCATGGCGCTCAGGCTTGCGCTGCAGGCCCGCCCCCACCGCGTCGAGCAACGGCTGATCGTTCTCGGGATAACGGCGCAGCAGAGCGCGCAGATCAACCGAGTTCTCATGCCCCAAACACAGAAGCAACCGCCCTTCTACGGTCAGGCGCACGCGGTTGCAGGTGGCGCAGAAGTTATGCGAGTGCGGTGAGATAAAGCCAATGCGGCTTTGCGCAAAACCTTCAAGGCGAATGTAACGTGCAGGGCCGCCACTTTGCTCAGCGCTGTCGATAATCGAGTAGCGCTCGGCAATCAGGTCACGCACTTGATCACTGGCAAAAAAGCTCTCGCCGCGCGAGCGCCCGACATCGCCCAGCGGCATTTCCTCGATAAAGGTGATATCAAGGTCACGGGCCAGGGCAAACTCAACCAAGTCGAGTACTTCATCTTCATTGCGTCCGGCCATGGCCACAGTGTTCAGCTTGATTCGCTCAAAGCCGGCTTGGCGCGCAGCCTCAATGCCATCGAGCACCTGCTGAAGATCGCCAGTGCGGGTGATCGCGTGAAATTTATCGGCCTGCAAACTATCCAGGCTGATATTCAGTCGCTTGACCCCCGCGTCTGCCAAAGGCTTCGCCAGTTTGACCAACTGCGAACCATTGGTGGTCATCACCAGTTCGCGCAAACCTGGCAGTGCTGCGATTTGCTCGCAAAGGCCGACGATGCCCCGGCGTACCAGAGGCTCGCCACCGGTCAGGCGGATCTTCTTAACGCCTTGCCCGACAAACAATGCGGCCAGACGATAAAGTTCTTCCAGAGAAAGGATTTGCTCACGCGGCAGAAACGTCATCTCTTCCGCCATGCAATAGACACAGCGAAAATCACAGCGATCAGTCACCGACATTCGCAAGTAGTCGATATGCCGACCAAATCCATCCTGCATCGAACCGTGCATCTGTGACTCCTGTTAATGACTCATGCGCACACGCCCTGAGGGTCTGTTATTTCGCTGAACAAGGCAACATCCATGTCGCCGACTTGAAGGTTATTGCACCAGAGGAGAATCCGCTCCTTCAAGCAAAATACCTTGTATGTCTGCCTGCCCAATCAAACCCTTGATGTACTGCACCAGCGCCACCTGCCAAACACGCTGATCAAGCTCGGTGCGAATCGAGCCGACAACTGCAGTATAGGGCAGCAATTCACCTTCGATTCGTTGATCGATCCAGACCACGTGGTAACCATAGCGGCTCTCGATTGGCTGCGCGGCCAAGCCCAGCGGCAAACGAAACAGTTGCCGCTCAAACTCAGGCACGGTCTGGCCTTTACTGATCTGGCCCAGCGCGCCGCCTTGTTGCTTTGACGGACAATCGGAATGAGCCAATGCCAGTTCAGCGAAGCGTTTTTTATCGCTTTGCAGTTGCACAATCAAGGCATCCGCCTGCTCACGCGCCTTGCTGCATGCCATCGCATCTTCCGGGTCGGCCGCGAGCAATATATGCCGCGCTGCTATCAGGGGCGCACTGGAATAACGCTTACGGTTTTTATCGAAGTACTGCTGGCATGCCGCTTCATCGGCACGCGGCAATTCAATCTCCCGTTCGATCAGCGCGCTGATTTGCGCCTCCTCTTCGCTCTCCGCCCCTTGCCGCATTACCTTAAGGTTGAGCGCATTGACGCGCTGGCGGAGCAACTCTCGAATCACCAGCGCCTGGCTTGCCAAGAACACCGCCTCATTGCGCGTGGGAGCGGCGTGGTATTGCAGCTCCAACGCGATCTGCTCTTGCTCGATAACAATGCCGTTGACCTTGATCCGCGGCCATTCCTGCTCGCTGCTGGCGATCAACTCTACCGGCGCAGCGCTGGACTTAACTGCTGCCGGAACAAATGTCTGGACCCCGGCCCCTTGGGCAACCGCAGCGTTGCTGCCGTTGCACGAGCCGCTATGTCCATTGTGAGGTTGTTGAATACTCATCAGCCACTCCTCAGCCTTTCTGGCGAACGATTTGATAACGACGACCCAAGTACCAGATTGGCGCGCTGACCATGTGCACCAAACGGGTAAAGGGGAACAGTACGAACAAGGTCATGCCGAGGAATACGTGCAGCTTGTAGACCAAGCCGACGCCGGCAATATTTTCCGCCGCCACCATGGGTTGCAATGTCACCAAAGCTTGCGCCCAGTTACCCAGCAGAATCATCACCGAGCCATCGAGGTGAGCGGTCGAGGCAAAGATAGTGCCGAGACCGAGCAGCAACTGCACCAGCAACACCAGCAAAATCATCACATCCGAGAAGCTCGACGAGGCGCGCACGCGGGGATCGGTGAGACGGCGATGGATCAGCATGAGCAAACCGACCAGGCAGATCACACCGAATATGCCACCCGAGACCATTGCCAGCAGTTGCTTGTTTTCAGTGCTGATCACATGGTGATACAGCGCAGGCGGTGTCAGCAGCCCGACAAAGTGCCCGAGCAGGACAAACAGAACCCCGACATGGAACATGTTGCTGGCCATGCGCATGCCTTTGTTACTGAGCATTTGGCTTGAACCGGTCTTCCAGGTGTACTGCGAAAGGTCAAACCGCGCCCAACTGCCAATCAGGCAAATAGCCAGCGCAACGTAGGGATAGACCCCGAATAACAGCAAGTTTGTGTTAGACATCCTGCACCTCCCGAAACTGTGGCTCGCGCTTATCGTCCGTATTGAAATCGACCCAATGCATGGGCACCGGCAGCTCTTCGCGAGCTTTGCCGGGCGCGGTGGTCTGGCTTGGGCAACGGTCTTGTTGCTCGGCCTGAAGGAAGTCGACAGCCTCCTCCTCCCAGACCTTGTCCAGTGCTTCGAGCGAGTCATCGCGTACTTCTGCGGCAACCTGTTCACGCACCTCGGCAACTGCAACGCTCGGCTCTGCACCTGCAATCTGCAACAGTGCGCGCATGCAACTGGCGTAGCTGCTCTCGCGCTCATCAAGACGCGCGGCCAGCAATGCCAGTAAATGCGCGACATCAGCCAGCCCTTCGCGGGCTTTCAGGTCTTCACGGGTCGACAGATATTCGAGATACAGCGGGATGTAATCGGGCAACTCCTTGACCCCGATATCAAACCCGTCGGCCTCGTACTGCGCCATCATGTCGACCATGGCCTGGCCGCGGTCACGCGACTCGCCATGCACATGTTCAAACAACAAAAGAGACAGCGAACGACCCCGACCAAACAGCGCGCTGTAATGCTCCTGGCTGTCCATCAGGTCACCGCCGGTGATGTTTTCCAGTAACACCTGCACCGCCGCACGTTGCTGCGGGCTGATCTCACGCGAGGCGTTAATAGCGGCGCTCAACTCAGCGCGCGCCTCGACCAGTTGCTCGGTTGGATAGTCCAGCAGCAGGGAAATCACTTTGAGAATTTGCATGCTCAATCCTCCCAGATCTGCACGGTTTTCAGAATGTCGCGCTGGGTGGCCTTTTTAGCGCCAAACATGTTGGTATCCGAACTGCCATTACAGCCACTGCCGAAGCTGAAACCACAACCCGAGCGCTCAGCGAATGCGTCGCTCATGGCCTCTTCGCGGTGAGCACTCGGAATCACGTAGCGATCCTCGTAATTGGCGATAGCCAGATAGCGGTACATGTCTTCGACCTGCAACTCCGTCAGGCCCACGTCTTCCAACACTTTCAGATCGCGCACACCGTCTACTTGCTGCGCACGCTTATAGGCGCGCATGGCCAGCAAACGCTTGAGCGCCAGCTTCACCGGTTTTTCGTCACCGGCAGTCAGCAGATTGGCCAGATAACGCAGCGGAATCCGCAGACTATCGACGTCCGGCAGTACACCATCCATGCTGATGTGACCGGCTTGTGCGGCGTTCTGGATCGGTGACAGTGGCGGCACATACCAGACCATCGGCAAGGTGCGATATTCCGGGTGCAGCGGCAGCGCCAACTGCCAGTCGACAGCCAGCTTGTACACCGGCGACTGCTGCGCCGCTTCGATCACGGACATCGGTACACCATCGGCCAGCGCCTGCTTGATCACAGCCGGATCGTTCGGGTCGAGAAAAATCTCCAACTGCTTCTGATACAGGTCCTGCTCACTGGCCGTACTCGCCACTTCGGCGATACGGTCGGCGTCATACAAGAGCACGCCGAGATAACGAATACGCCCGACGCAGGTTTCCGAGCACACGGTGGGCATACCCGCTTCGATACGCGGATAACAGAAGATGCACTTCTCGGATTTGCCGCTTTTCCAGTTGTAGTAAATCTTCTTGTAAGGACAACCGCTGATGCACATGCGCCAGCCACGGCATTTTTCCTGATCGATCAGGACGATGCCGTCTTCTTCACGCTTGTAGATCGCACCACTCGGGCACGAAGCCGCGCAGGCCGGATTCAGGCAGTGCTCGCACAGGCGCGGCAGGTACATCATGAAAGTATTTTCATACTCGCCATAGATATCCGCCTGAATACTGTCGAAGTTGCGGTCCTTGCGGCGCTTGGCGAACTCGGTGCCGAGAATTTCTTCCCAGTTTGGCCCCCACTCGATCTTTTCCATACGCTTGCCGCTGATCAACGAGCGTGGCCGGGCAATCGGCTGATGTTGACCTAACGGCGCGGTGTGCAGGTGCTGATAGTCAAAGTCGAATGGCTCGTAGTAATCATCAATCACCGGCAAATCAGGGTTGGCAAAAATGTTCGCCAACACCCGAAACTTACCGCCAATTTTTGGATTGATCGAACCATCGGCGTTTCGAATCCAGCCGCCTTTCCACTTGTCCTGGTTCTCCCACTCTTTGGGGTAACCAATGCCGGGCTTGGTTTCGACGTTATTGAACCAGGCGTATTCCATCCCTTCACGGCTGGTCCAAACGTTCTTACAGGTCACCGAACAGGTGTGGCAACCGATGCATTTGTCCAGGTTCAGGACCATGCCAACTTGTGAGCGAATCTTCATGGCAACTTCCCTCAAATATTCTGTGGCAGTGGTTGTGGCAAAGCGTCGTCACCCAAACCGCCAACATCGGTGCCATCGAGCCAGTCAACCTTGTGCATCTTGCGCACCACGACGAATTCGTCGCGGTTACAGCCCACCGTGCCGTAATAGTTAAAGCCGTACGATTGCTGCGCATAACCGCCAATCATGTGGGTCGGTTTGAGCACCACACGGGTGACCGAGTTATGGTGGCCGCCACGGGTTTTAGTGGTTTCCGCGCCGGGCAGATTCACGATCCGTTCCTGGGCGTGGTACATCATCACCATGCCGTCTTTAACCCGCTGGCTGACCACTGCACGCGCGGTCAAGGCGCCGTTGGCGTTAAAGCATTCGACCCAATCGTTGTCTTCAATCCCGGCGCTTTTCGCATCGTTCTCAGACAGCCAGATAATCGGTCCGCCACGGCTCAGCGTGAGCATCAGCAAGTTATCGGTATAGGTGCTGTGAATGCCCCATTTCTGGTGCGGCGTGATCCAGTTGAGAACAATTTCTTTGTTGCCGTTGGGCCGCTGATCCTTCACCACTTCAATCGTGCGGGTGTTGACTGGCGGCCGATAACTCATCATCTGCTCGCCGAAAGCTTCCATCCACGGATGGTCCTGATAGAACTGCTGACGCCCGGTAATCGTGCGCCACGGAATAAACTCGTGAACGTTGGTGTAGCCGGCGTTGTAGCTGACGTTCTCGTCTTCCAGCCCCGACCACGTCGGGCTGGAAATAATCTTGCGCGGCTGCGCTTGAATATCGCGGAAGCGGATCGCTTCGTGCGCCTTCGGCTTGGCCAAATGGGTGTGATCGAGACCGGTGAACTCCGACAGCGCAGCCCACGCCTTAACGGCCACATGGCCATTGGTTTCTGGCGCCAGCGAGAGGATGACTTCGGCTGCATCAATCGCCGTTTGAATCTGCGGGCGACCTTTGCTGACGCCTTCATCGGTGACCTTGTGATTGAGGCTGCCGAGGAAATCGACCTCATGCTGGGTGTTCCAGTTAATGCCTTTACCGCCATTACCCAACTTGTCGAGTAACGGGCCGAGCGAGGTGAATTGCTTGTAGATATTCGGGTAGTCGCGCTCAACCACCATCATGTTCGGGCAGTTCTTGCCCGGCACCGGATCTTCACCGGCGGTTTTCCAATCGGTGCCACCATACGGCTGAGCCAACTCTCCCGGGGTATCGTGAAGCAGCGGCACGGTGACCAGATCCTGCTCGACACCCAAATGGCCCTCGGCCATTTTCGAGAAATGCTTGGCGATGCCTTTGTATATTTCCCAGTCGGAACGCGACTCCCAGGCCGGATCAATCGCCGCGGAGAGCGGGTGAATGAACGGGTGCATGTCGGACGTGTTCATGTCGTCCTTCTCGTACCAGGTGGCCGTTGGCAGAACGATGTCTGAGTAAACACAAGTGGATGACATGCGGAAATCGAGAGTCGTGACCAAATCGATCTTGCCGATTGCGCCCTCTTCAACCCACTCGACTTCTTTGGGAATAGCGCCGCCGGTTTTGCCGATGTCTTCGTTCATCACACCGTTTTTGGTACCCAAGAAATACTTGAGCATGTACTCATGGCCCTTACCGGAAGAACCCAGCAAGTTAGAGCGCCAAATGAACATATTGCGCGGGAAGTTATCGGGATTATCCGGCTGCTCACAGGCAAAGCGCAGGCTGCCATCTTTCAGCGACTGAGTGACGTAATCGACCGGCGACAACCCCGCAGCCGCCGCATCACGGGTGATCTGCAACGGATTGCGGTTAAGCTGCGGCGCGCTTGGCAACCAGCCGCCGCGCTCGGCCTGAATGTTGTAGTCGAGCGCATGCTCGGGGAACTTCGACTTGTCGGCCATTGGCGAGAGCACGTCGTGCATGTTGAGCTTCTCATGGCGCCACTGCGAACTGTGGTTGTAGAAGAAACTGGTGCCGTTCATTTGACGCGGCGGACGGCTCCAGTCCAGCCCAAATGCCAACGGCAACCAGCCACATTGCGGCCGCAGTTTTTCCTGCCCGACATAGTGCGCCCAGCCGCCACCAGTCTGGCCCACACAGCCGCAGAGCATGAGCATATTGATCAGCCCGCGGTAGTTCATGTCCATGTGATACCAGTGGTTCATCGCCGCACCGACGATGATCATGGAGCGACCTTTGGTCTTGTCGGCGTTATCCGCAAATTCGCGGGCAATCTGAATCGCTTTCTCGCGGCTGACACCAGTAATCTGTTCTTGCCAAGCCGGGGTGCCCGGCACTGTGGCGTCGTCATAACTGCTGGCCACATTGCTGCCGCCGATCCCGCGGTCGATGCCCAGATTAGCGGCCATCAAGTCAAACACGCTGGCCACTTTAGCTGTGCTGCCATCGGCGAGGGTGATGCTGCGAGTTGGCACGCGACGTAGCTGGATCGCTTCGCCTTGAACATGCTGAAAGTAGTCGTGGGTCTGGCCGCCGAAATACGGAAACGCGACGTCACTGGACTCACCGCTGTCTATCAGGCTGAGCGTGAGATCGACCTCACGACCGGCGCCACCCTCACGCGCTTCAATGTTCCATTTGCCCTTCTCACCCCAGCGATAACCAATCGAGCCTTGCGGTGAAACCAGCTCGCCACTGGCATCAATGGCGATGGTTTTCCACTCGGGGTTATTCTCCTGACCGAGGTTATCGGCCAGATCAGAGGCGCGCAGGAAGCGTCCGGCGCTGTAGCCTTCATCACGTGATTCCAGCAGTACCAGCACCGGCAAGTCGGTGTAGCGTTTGGCATAATCGGTGAAATAAGCGCTGGGCTTTTCCAGGTGGAATTCTTTGAAGATCACGTGCGCAAACGACTGCGCCAGTGCCGCATCCGTGCCCTGCTTCGGGTTTAACCACTGATCGGTCAGCTTGGCGACTTCGGCATAGTCCGGCGTAATTGCCACGGTCTTGGTGCCTTTGTAACGAACCTCGGTAAAGAAGTGCGCATCGGGTGTACGTGTCTGCGGCACATTAGAGCCCCAGGCAATGATGTAGTTGGAGTTGTACCAGTCAGCCGACTCCGGCACGTCGGTTTGCTCACCCCACACCTGCGGTGAGGCCGGTGGCAAATCGCAGTACCAGTCGTAGAAGCTCAGGCACACACCGCCGATCATCGACAGATAGCGTGCGCCTGCGGCGTAGCTGACCATCGACATGGCCGGAATGGGCGAGAAGCCAACCACGCGATCCGGGCCATATTGCTTGGTGGTGTATACGTTGGCAGCGGCGATGATTTCATTGACTTCATCCCAATGCGAACGGATGAAACCGCCCATGCCGCGCTTGCTTTTGTAGCTCTCAGCTTTGACCGGATCTTCAACAATGCTCTGCCACGCCTCAACCGGCGCCATCGTTGCGCGGGCTTCGCGCCAGAGTTTGAGCAGCGGCTTGCGCACCTTCGGATACTTTAGGCGGTTGGCGCTGTAGATGTACCAGCTGTAACTGGCGCCTCGCGGGCAACCACGTGGCTCGTGGTTAGGCAAGTCATTGCGCGTACGCGGATAATCGGTCTGCTGGGTTTCCCAGGTGATCAATCCATTCTTGACGTAAATCTTCCAAGAACAAGAACCGGTGCAGTTAACCCCGTGCGTTGAGCGTACGATTTTGTCGTACTGCCAACGGGCGCGATAAACGTTTTCCCAGTCCCGGGACTCCTTGCGCGTTTCGCCGTGTCCATTGGCGAACTCACCCTGCTTGCGTTTAAAAAAGCGCAGCTGATCGAGTATATGGCTCATTTATCAATCCTCTCAGGTTTGGCGCCAGCTCTTACCTAACGCCCGCATGACTAACGGTTAGGTATTAACAAGGCGTCTCTGCGCCTTTACGTGCGTACCACCACCAAGTCACGCCAATGCAACTCAGGTAGTAAGTAATGAAGATGTACATGGCCACTTCCGGGCCGCCGGCATCCGCCATTGCAGTGGCGAAAGCGATGGGGATGAAGAAGCCGCCGAACGCACCAATCGCCGAGGTGAAACCGACCACAGCAGCAGACTCCATACCCGCCTGTTGCTTGGCCTGTGCTTGCGCCTCCTGATCCTTACCCGCACTCCAGCGTTGATGCAGCGTGCGGAAGATCACCGGAATCATGCGAAAGGTTGAGCCATTGCCAATGCCGGTGGTGATGAACAGCAGCATGAACATGCTCAGAAAGCCGTAGAAACTCCCAGGGTTGTCGCCCTGAGGCAGGAAATGCAGGACGCCGAAAATCGAGCCGATCATCACCACGAAATTCCACAAGGTGACGCGAGCGCCGCCAAGGCGATCAGCCACCCAGCCGCCCAGAGGACGCACAGCCGCGCCTACAAACGGCCCGAGAAAGGCGAATTTAAGGGCGTCGACGTCTGGAAATGAGGTTTTGATCAGCATCGGAAATGCCGCGGCAAAGCC
This sequence comes from Pseudomonas marincola, assembly GCF_900682675.2. Taxonomy (NCBI): domain Bacteria; kingdom Pseudomonadati; phylum Pseudomonadota; class Gammaproteobacteria; order Pseudomonadales; family Pseudomonadaceae; genus Pseudomonas; species Pseudomonas marincola. Next base: position 3,159,455 of record NZ_LR215729.2, read on the forward strand.
GATAAACGAGCCGAATGTGGCGAGGTATAACCAGCACATCAGCCAGTTATCCTTACGCTTGAAAATCACCGCCTGTTCGCTGAATGACGCCTTGGCGCTGGTCAGGTCGTTCATGCCGAACCACGCGGCAATCGCCAGCAACGCAATCAGCGGGACCCACACATAACCGGCGTTTTGCAGCCACAGTTGAGTGCCATCTTTTAACTCTTGCGGAGCACCGGCAATGCCGCCAAACAAGCTGACGCCGATTACCAGCGGCACGGTGAATTGCATCACCGACACACCCAGGTTACCCAGACCGGCGTTCAAGCCCAGCGCGGTGCCCTGCTGCGCTTTAGGGTAAAAGAAGCTGATATTGGACATCGACGAGGCGAAGTTGCCGCCACCAAAACCACACAGCAGCGCGATCAACACAAACACGCTGTAGGGCGTATCCGGGTTCTGTACCGCAATGCCCATCCAGATGGCCGGAAGCAACAGCGAGGCGGTGCTGATCGCGGTCCAGCGACGCCCGCCAAACACCGGCACCATAAACGAGTAGAACACCCGCAAGGTGGCACCAGAGAGCGCCGGCAAAGCTGTCAGCCAGAACAGCTGGTCAGTGCCAAAGTTGAAGCCGATGGCATTGAGCCGCACGATCACCGTGCTCCACACCATCCAGACGGCAAACGCCAGCAATAGCGCGGGAATCGAGATCCACAGATTACGCGTGGCCACACGCTTACCAATGCGCTCCCAAAACTCTGGGTCCTCTGGACGCCAGTCATCAATCACAGGCCCCACTTTGCTCGGCGCGGGCTTCGGTGTTGGGGTGTTATTGGGTGTACTCATTGCGAGTCTCCTGAACCTTAACTATCAAATCCGTTGATTGGCTGCGTCGCTTTGATCGCGCCCCATGACAGGTGCCCGGCGCACTTCGCTCAGATACATCCAGATCAACGAGACCCAGACCACGCCGTACATGAGCATGAAACACGAGGAGCGCACGCCGGTGAGATCAACCAGCGCGCCAAACATGATTGGCAAAATGAAACCGCCCAGACCGCCGGCTAAACCGACGATTCCGCTGACAGCGCCCATCTCAGTGGGGTAGTCGTTGGCGATGTATTTGAAGACCGACGCCTTGCCGAATGCGAAGGCAATACCAAGGACAAACATCAGCAGCGTGAACAGCCACGCGCTGAGGCCGATGTGAAAACTGACAGTGCCATCGACGGTCGCAACGGTGAGGTCGGTTGGCGGGTACGAGAGCACAAACAGGCACACCCAACTGACCCACAACACCCACCAGGTAACGCTGTGCGCGCCCCACTTATCCGACATCCAGCCGCCAACTGCGCGCAGGATTCCGCCCGGCAGCGAGAAACAAGCCGCGAACAAGGCCGCCCGTTGCAGGCTGAAGCCGTATTCGTTGACATAAAACTCGGTCATCCATAAGGCCAGCGCCACATAGCCGCCGAAAACAATTGAGTAATACTGGCAGTAGCGCCACACACGCGGGTCTTTCAGAGTGCGCAGCTGCTCGCGTAGCGGCACGCTGGCTGGCGCGTGATGGGCCTTGTTGTCATAGCTGAGAAACCAGAACAGCAAGGCGGTGATGAACATGATGGCGGAATAGACCTTCGGCACCATTTGCCAGCTGGCAGCGGCAATGATCGCCGGGGCTAGAAACTTGGTCAGGGCTGCGCCCGCGTTACCGGCGCCGAAAATACCCATAGCGAAACCTTGTCGGGACGGTTCGAACCATTTGGCGACATAGGCAATTCCCACGGAAAACGAACCGCCAGCGAGGCCCACAAACAAACCCAAGAGCAAAAACTGCCAATACTCAGTGGCGTGACCGACCATATAAATGGGTAAAACACACACCAGCATCAGCACAAAGAACACCACCCGACCGCCAAAACGATCAGCCAGTAAACCAAGGGGTAAACGCGACAAGGAGCCGGTCAGTACGGGGGTCGAAGCCAGCAAACCGAACTGGGTTTCGCTCAGGTGGAGCATTTCTTTGACGGGCACACCCAACACCGCGAACATCATCCACACCATGAAACACATGGTGAACGCGAAGGTGCTCATGCCGAGAACTAGGTTTTGCTGGGTCTTGAAGCTTGGCATCGGCTTATCTGCATAAGTGACAATGCCTGCAGACTAAATAACGCAGTGGCTACACTGATGATCCATATCAATAGGCCATCTTCTGAAAAAGGCCACGGTATTGGCATGTACTTCTAAAGAGGTAGTCCAAATAATTTAAAAATATGAGCTAATTCATAAGGTTAAATAAACACAACAGCACTTGCGGGCTGTTTCCCCCGCCACCGACTATTAAGAGGTAGACCTCATGGCCCCTTGGTTCAGAAGCTCTTTACCAGCCAAAGCGGGCCTGGCTGTGGTGATTATTTCGGCGCTTGCGCTGTGCAGCGCCTTGAGTGCGGTGGTGATTGCCAATAACAGTGAAAACGACGCAGCGGCGATTAACGTTGCAGGTTCCCTGCGCATGGCCACGTATCGCCTCAACTGGCAAATCGAGGCACAGGCGCCCGATAGCGCGTTAAGTGAACTGGCTGCCGATATGCAGCAGCGCCTTGAAAGCCCAGAGCTGCTGCGCGTGGTTGGCGGGCAGCAGCACTCAGCTATCAGCACGGCATATCAGGCGATTCACAGGCAATGGCAAAGCGTCATGCTGCCGGCGGTGCAACAAGGCGACGGCGCAACATTCGTGCAAGAATCCCGGGTATTCGTTGAAGCGCTTGAACAGTTTGTATCGCAACTGCAGCAGCAAAGTGAAAACCGGCAAAACTGGCAGCAAGGGATTCAGGGCACAGCGCTGATCATTACCGTATTAATCTTGATGGTCGGTTTGTACCAACTGCAAAGCCTGGTGATTCATCCGCTCAAGCAACTTGTAGACACGGCCAGGCGTTTCAGTGCGGGCGACTTGGACGCCCGCATTGCCTATCGTTCAGACGATGAGTTGGGCCAGATGGCGCGAAGTTTCAACGCCATGGCCGAAGCGATCAAACAATCCCACTTAACCCTTGAAAGCCGCATCAGCGAGAAAACCCGAGACCTTGAGCAGAGCAACTCCGCACTGCAAATGCTCTATCAAAGCAGCCGCAGCATTGCCAGCTCGCCCGCCAGCGCCGAGCAACTCGACAATCTGGTGAATGGTTTTCAGCAACGCCTGCCACACCTGCACCTGACTCTGTGCCTGAATGGCAGCTCCGGCGCGGGACGTTCGCAACTCATCGTGCTGCACGGTGATCGTCAGCGCGAAATCTGCCTAGACAACAGCTGCGCCAATTGCGAGCGCCATCAACACCCTTCCGTCAAAACCTTTGCCATCACCTCGCAAGGCAACAGCCTGGGCGAATTGCGCGCAATATTCAGCGACGGACACCCGTTACGCGATTGGGAAAGTGAGTTGATCGGCGCTTTGGCTAACCTCATCGGCACGTCGCTGTCGCTTGAGCAACAGCGCGAGCAAGAGAACCGTTTACTGCTGCTGGCTGAGCGCACCACCATTGCCCGGGAGCTGCATGATTCGCTGGCGCAGGCGCTTTCTTATATGAAGCTACAGGTCAGTCGAATGAGTACGCTGATTCGCCGTGGAGAGTCGACCGAGCAATTGGCTGAGGTCAACGATGAGCTACGCGATGGCCTCAATAGTGCCTACCGGCAGCTGCGCGAACTGCTCACCACCTTCCGCTTGCAAATCCAGGGTGGATTGCAGGATGCCTTGCAGCAAACTGTCGATGAGTTTGCCCAGCGCGGCAGCATGCAGGTGATTCTCGATCAACAGAACCTGAGTTTCAGCCTCTGCGCCAGTGAGCAGATTCACCTGCTGCAGATCGTTCGCGAAGCGCTTTCAAACTGCGCACGCCATGCAGCTGCCGACCATGCATGGGTGACTATCAGTCAGTTGGGCGAGTCTGTCAGGCTGCTGATCGAGGACGATGGTTGCAGCATCAACCACGATTTTGATACACGCCAGCATCATGGCATCAGCATCATGCGTGAGCGCGCCCGCAGCATCGGTGGAACCTTGCAGATCAGCCGCAGGCAACCCACTGGCACACGAATCGAGATGGAGTTCAAAGCGATGTTTTTCAGTGACCTAGCCGACACGAGCCGCACATGAGCCAGAAGCCTTTTACCCTGTTACTGGTCGATGACCACCCGATGATGCGCCGCGGTTTGCGCCAACTTATCGAGCTGGAAGATGACCTCAGCGTTATCGGCGAAGCCAGCGATGGTCTTGAGGCGTTAGCGCTCGCCGAGCAGCTCAAACCTGACCTTATTTTGCTTGATAACAACATGCCTAATCTCAACGGCATCGAAACGCTGAAGCAGTTGCGCCTTGATCAGTGCCAGGCAAAAGTGCTGATGTTTACTGTGTCCGACGCACAGGAGGATGTCAGCGATGCGATGCGTTATGAGGCCGACGGTTTCTTGCTCAAGGACATGGAGCCCGAGCAATTGATCGAACAACTGCGTGAGGCTCTCAAAGGCCATCTGGTCATTAGCCCTGCCCTGACGCAGACACTGGCCAGCGCGCTGCGCCCTGCCAATGCTGACGCCACGCCAAGCCTGACGGATCGCGAGCAGCAAGTTCTGCGCATGATCGCCAAAGGACTAAGCAATAAAATGCTCGGCAACAAGCTGGGGATTACCGAGGGCACGGTGAAGGTTCATGTAAAGAACCTGTTGCATAAGCTTGGCCTGCGCTCGCGGGTTGAGGCGGCTGTCTGGGCCCTGGAGCACCTCAAATAAACGGCCTTACCAGGCGAACATCATGCTCTTGGCCAAGACCACAATGCAGATCATTTGCGTGAGTACGCTCAGGTGAATGATCCGCGAGCGTTTTGGGGTGCTTCGTCCGGTGCGCATCAGCCACACCACCACGATAAAGTGGCCCAGAATACTCAGGGCGAAGAGTATTTTCAGGCTCAGTAAAAAGCTGAAGCTGCTGGCGAACGGATGGGCCAACACCGCCCGATAATTCCACGCCAGTGCAAGCCCTGCGCCGTACAAAGCCAACACCACCCAATGCATCACCTTTCGCGCCCGGGCGCCCAGCGCCGTGCTCAACTGCGCACGCGCCTCAGCCGGTAATTGACTGCTGGCGCGGCTAAGAATCATCACCTCAAAAAACACCCCGCCAATAAAAAAAGCGGCAGCGCACAAATGAATAATCTTGATCAGTAAATAACTCACGGCGACTCCTTAGCCCGGATGGCCGTCAGCGCGCCCTTTGCACAACATCGGGCCGTAACACCAGACATACTGAGCAAAGGCCAGCGACCAAAACAGTGCGCCAACACCAAGCGCCGGCATGTACCAACCTCCGACCCCAAACACTCGCGCAACAGCGCCAAGGTTGAGGCATACAAATGCCAGCCAGAAGCACTTCGGCAGCACCAACGGGCGTCCGGTATGGCCCAGCGAAACACGCGACAACATGGCCAGAATCAAGCCGCCGATGCAGCCGACCGTCAATGCATGCAACGCAGGGCTTGGGCTGGACAATACGTTGAAATGCCACAGGGCCATTCCCGCGCAGGCCACAATCAGCCAGCCATAAGCGAGATGCAGAGACCACAGCAAAGCGACCTTGAACACGCCCGCATCGAACCAACGCACCAGCCGGATTAAATGCGCCAGCGCCAACAGCAAGAACAATTGGCCAATCCAGCCGTGCGCCTGCAGGCCAACTCCGCCAGCTTCAAGTAGCGCAATCAGCAGCATGCCAATCAGCAAAAACCAATCCAGCCAGGGCCAGGGCGACAATGGCTCTTTCCGGCCGAGGCCCTTTTGGGTGAAGAACGGTATGACCCGCCCGCCGATCAGGGTAATCAATGCAGCCACCAACCAGGCAGCCGCCAGTACGCCACGGCGCTGCAACTCCGGACTCTGCAGGATTACACCGCTGAGGTTGAGCGCTTCAGCCAGCATGAGTAATGAAAGAATCAGCACTATCGGATAATTGCGCACCTGCCGGACCGCCCATAACAGGCGAGCCATATTCACCGTGACCAGTAGCAAAAACAGCAGGTTCAGCACCAACAACAGCGGAGCTGGCATCGCTAGAAACCAGCTTAATCGCGCCAGCAGCCAGACCATGATCAGCAATAAAAGCGGCTTGCCACTCAGGCTCGGCTGGCCGGTCCATGTTTGCACGGCCGTGAGCAGAAAACCGGCGATGATGGCACTGGTAAAACCAAACAGCATTTCGTGTTGATGCCACGCAAGCCAGCCCCCCACGGGCTGCCAATGCAAAAAAGTGCCTTTGAATGCAGCGATCCACAGCGGCACCGCAATGACCGCAAACACACTGCCCAGCAGGAAGAAACCACGAAACGCCAGGCGCAGTAGCGGCGCAATTGCCAGTGCTTTACGCTTATCCAGAATCTGCATGATTGTTCTTGCTCCTTAGAAGCGTCGCACCCTTTTAGTTATCGTCTACTGTGCGACAGGCGCGCAAGCCGAGTCGTGATATGGATCATAGCCGCTCAAGTAAAACCAATTACTATTTGAGTGGATGGCCATTTCAGCAATCCTTAAGCTTGAGCCATTATCATAAGAACTTCACTAACCTGTTTGAGTCGAGATCATGACCTGGAAAAACACTGAAAATCGCTACGGAAGCCTCTCGATAAGTTTGCACTGGCTAATGCTGGTACTGATTGCGGCGGTGTATGCGTGCATTGAGCTGAAGGGTAATTTCCCCAAAGGCAGCGAGACGCGTGACCTGCTCAAAGAGTGGCATTTCATGCTTGGGCTTTCAGTGTTTGCCTTGGTCTGGCTGCGTATTCTGGCGCGAATTATTGCGCCAACACCAAAAATTCAACCGGCGATTCCACAGTGGCAAGCCATACCGGCAAAGCTTATGCATCTGGCATTGTATGCACTGATGCTCGGCGCGCCGTTTGCGGGCTGGTTGATCTTGAGCGCAGCAGGCAAACCCATCCCGTTTTTCGGCATGGAACTGCCGCCATTGGTGGGTAAAAATCCGGACCTCGCCAAAGAGATCAAATACTGGCACGAGTTGGCCGGCACCACCGGCTACTGGCTGATTGGCCTGCACGCGCTCGCCGGCCTGTTCCACCACTATGTCAGCCGCGACAACACCCTGACGCGCATGCTGCCAGAACGCAAAAGCTCATAAAGGTGCAAAGCCGCGACTTTTAAGAAAGCGCCCGAACAACTCGGCCTGGGAAGCCACGCCGAGTTTGCGGTACAGATGCCGCCGGTGAATCTTCACCGTCTCCGGGCTGATATTCAGCTGCCGCGCAATCGCCTTCCCGGCAAAGCCGCGCAAGATCAGTTGCGCCACCTGCTGCTCACGGGGGCTCAACGCCTCCTGCCCCTCCAGCTCCCCTAGCAACTCAGGCACACTTTCCGATACATCGGCCAACACCAGATTGCCCGCTGCCTCCTTGATGAATGCGCCGAGCAACGGTTGCACATGGCTTAGCTGCTGTTTCAGGCCACGCGGGCTGCGACAACCGTAAAAGCCCAGTGATAACACCAGCACCACCGATTCCATGCTGTAGCACAGCATCAGCTCGTCTTGCAGGGCGATGCTCGCGTAATAGTGGCGGTAGTAATCGGAATGGCGAAAGCCTTCCGGCATCAACTGATCCAGCGTAACCAGACCGTCTTGCGGAAAGCGAATGGCGTGGTGATAGAGCGGGTCCAGCAAGTACATGCCGTCGATATAAGGGTCGATGACCGCCTTGCGGTTCTCTTCACCCAGATTATCCACCAGGCAGATGGGTGCCCGATCGGGGCGGAACAGGAACAGCGCAAAGCTGCAATTGGCAAAAGCCTCTGCCATCACGCTTGGCAGCACCTCAAAGACACGCCCCTGGCGCACGGCGGCAACCAGAGGCGTGAATGGGCTTAGGTCAGATGAATTAGTCATCTGCTAAGCATGTCAGCCAGCCGAGATATCGTCCAGATGACCTTGCAAGGATTCAATCAATGCCAGCTGATGCGGTTGCACATTTTGCCCACCCCAGCGACTGACGTCTTCGGCGGCCGGGTCGACGACTGCTGTTTTGATTCCGGACAACGTCTCCAAAACCGCCTGCGCGCAAAACGGTACATAGCCTTCCGAATAACCACCTTCGTGAGTCATGACCAGCCGGCCTGCGCATAGACGCTCGGCAGCCTCGATCAACTGACCGGTCATCCACGCGTATTCAAGGCTGGTCAGCAACATGGTGCCCAGCGGATCGAATGCAGCTGCATCGAAGCCACACGCCACCACGATCATGTCCGGCTGGAAACGCTCCAGCGCCGGCAACACCAGCTTCTCGAATGCGGCGCGGTATGCACCACCACCACAGCCAGGCGGCAATGGAATATTCAGGTTATAGCCAAAGCCATCACCCTCGCCGCGATCACAGGCATCACCACTGTCCACCGGATAGTTGTGCTCGTGATGCAGGGAAATCGTCAGCACCTCGGCGTTGTCGTAAAACGCCTGCTCGGTGCCGTTGCCGTGATGCACATCCCAATCGACAACGGCTACCCGCTTGACCAGACCTTCAGCACGCACGGTTTCGATTGCCACCGGAATATTGCCGAGCAAGCAGAAACCACGGCCACGATCACGTTCGGCGTGATGGCTTGGCGGACGTGTCAGGGCGTAGGCGTTATCCGCCTCGCCTTTCAAGACATGGCGCATGGCATCAATCGCCAGCCCAGCAGAGTGGCTGGCAATCTCAAAGGCATCCTGACGGAACGGCGCGCAATCGCCGGCATCGCCGAAGTTCTTCTTGCTCTCGGCTTGCAGCCAGTCGAGATAGCGCTGAGTGTGAAAGCGCGCCAGATCTTCAATCCGCGCCGGAGTGCTGCGCGGTTGCTGCAACTGCTCAAGCAAACCGCTGACTTCGAGCAGGTTGCGAATCCGCCGCTTGGTTTCAGGATGCTCGGCTGCTGCCAATGGCTGGATAAAACCACCCGGTTTGTCGAACGGACCGCAAGGACCCGGATCGTGCCAGAAACAGATTTCCTTGCTGAAAAACGCTGTGCGTCGCATAAGCCGCTCCTTAAGCCATCACGATAAATAGAACAGTGCTAAGCCCGGCGGCAATCAGCACATAAGGCAGTTGTGTCAGTGCATGCTGCAGCGCGGTACAGCCACTGCCCTTGGCCGACAGCACCGTAGCATCGCCATAGAAACAGGCGTGGCTGCCAAAGGCGCCTGCCGATACGATCGCGCCAATGGTCAACGGCATGCTGGCATCCAGCGCACCGGCCAGCGGCAGAATGATCGGGAACGCAACAGCGAACGTGCCCCAGAACGAGCCGGTGGTGAACGTGATCAGGCTCAGGGTCAGGAACGCTACGGCGGGCAGCCAGTTACCCGTCATCAGCGGCTCCAGCCCCTGAATAACGAAGTCTGTCAGGCCCAGTTGCTCATTGATGTCCTGCAACACGAACGAAGACACCACGATGCCGAGCGGCATCAACATGCTCTGAAAACCCTTTTGCACCGCGTCGAACAGCTGCTCATGGGTGGCAAGGCGCTGCGCTGCGTAAAGCAGAATAGTCAGCAGCAATGCGCATACCGTGCCCTTGAGCGCATCGACATCGAAAAACAGGGTGAAGCCAATCAACGAGGCCAGAGGCAGGAAGAAGTTGATCAGAAGCGGCGTGGCCTGTGAGGCGGGAATATCAAGATCGGAATCTTCAATAACCGCTTTGCCTTCGGCGGTCAGGCGCTCGGCGGTACGCATCGGACCCAACGCCGGGATCAGGCCGATGGCAACCAAAGGCACCATCAACAAGGCAATCCAGGCGTAGAACATGTAAGGCACCGCCTCCATGTACAAGGCCAGCCCCTGCCCTTTTTCCGCAACACCGTTGCCTTCAAGCAGACCGGCACTGTAGATCGCCCAGGTTGAGAGCGGCACCAACACACACATCGGCGCGGCAGTTGAGTCGACCACATAAGCCAGCATGGGCCGGGAGATTTTGAAGCGGTCGCACAGCTTGCGCATCGAGGCGCTTACGGCCAAGGCGTTGAGGTAGTCGTCAATGAAGATCACCAAACCCAGGCCCCAGGCACTGAGCAAGGTCATGCGACGACCTTTGACGCGATCACCCAGCCAATTGCTGAACGCTTGCGTGGCGCCCGACAAACCCAGCAGCGCGATCAGGCTGCCGAGAAAGCCGCAGACCAGAATGATCCAGCCAATGGTCGGATTACCCATGACCTTGAGGCCAGTGTCCGCGAACTGCACCATAAAGTCCGTGCCGCCGAGCATCAGATACCCGAACAGGCAGCCACCAACCAACGCCTCTAGCGTGCGGCGCATGGTCAACGCCAGCACCAGCACCATAAAGGTTGGCAGCAAGCTCAGCCAGCCGGCATGCGCCGCCTCACCTTTGTCGAGCGGGCCAAGCCACAGCGTTATAAGTACGGTAACGATGAGCAACGCCCAGCCGAGATATCCGCGTGAGGGAAGTTCTGGCGTTTGTACGCCACTGTCTGCCAATCCTGCCATGAGGGATGACCTCTGATTTATGGTTATTTGGAGGTTTTAGCGAGACTAGGGCGATTTGCCAGCAAGACCAATAACCCCAGGGGGTTATGCGCAATACCGCAAAAATGTGTCAGTTAAGCGAGCAACAGGCAATTTAACGCCTGAATACCCGCCCTGAAGCGCTTGCATCAGCAAAAAACTCGACACATAGCCCTTCTCTTACGCGCGCTTCGCCGCTAAAATTGCGCACTTTTTGATCAACGGACGCTCTCTGTGTCCGCCGCTCGTAGCCAGAGGTTCGCCGCATGTCCACCACCGCTCCTAAAGTCGGATTCGTTTCACTGGGTTGCCCAAAGGCACTGGTGGACTCCGAACGTATCCTGACCCAGTTGCGCATGGAAGGTTACGAAGTCGTGCCGACTTACGAAGACGCCGACGTCGTGGTGGTAAACACCTGCGGCTTCATCGACAGCGCCAAGGCCGAGTCGCTTGAAGTGATCGGCGAAGCCATCGCCGAAAACGGCAAAGTAATCGTCACCGGCTGCATGGGCGTCGAAGAAGGCTCGATCCGTGACGTGCACCCAAGCGTGCTGTCTGTCACAGGCCCGCAGCAGTACGAGCAAGTCGTTAATGCCGTGCATGAAGTCGTACCACCGCGCCAGGATCACAATCCGTTAATCGACCTGGTGCCGCCACAGGGCATCAAGCTGACGCCGCGCCATTACGCCTACCTGAAAATATCCGAAGGCTGTAACCACACGTGCAGCTTCTGCATCATTCCATCCATGCGCGGCAGGCTGGTCAGCCGCCCGGTGGGTGAAGTGCTGAGCGAGGCCGAGCGCCTGGTTAAAGCTGGCGTTAAAGAGCTGCTGGTAATCTCGCAAGACACCAGCGCCTACGGCGTTGACGTTAAGTACAAGACCGACTTCTGGAACGGCCAGCCGGTGAAAACCCGCATGACCGAGATGTGCGAAGCGCTGTCGAGCATGGGCGTCTGGGTGCGCCTGCATTACGTGTACCCGTACCCGCACGTGGACGAGCTGATTCCGCTGATGGCCGCCGGTAAGATCCTGCCGTACCTGGATATCCCGTTCCAGCACGCCAGCCCGAAAGTGCTCAAAGCCATGAAGCGTCCGGCGTTTGAAGACAAGACGCTGGCGCGCATCAAGAAATGGCGTGAAATCTGCCCTGAGCTGACTATTCGTTCGACCTTCATCGTCGGCTTCCCGGGCGAAACCGAAGAGGACTTCCAGTACCTGCTCGACTGGCTGACCGAAGCTCAGCTGGATCGCGTCGGCTGCTTCCAGTACTCGCCGGTTGAAGGCGCTTCCGCCAACCTGCTCGACAACCACGTACCTGCCGACGTCATGCAGGATCGCTGGGACCGCTTCATGGCGCATCAGCAAGCGATCAGCGCGGCGCGCCTGCAGCTGAAAGTTGGCAAGGAAATGGAAGTGTTGATCGACGAGGTTGATGATCAGGGCGCCGTAGCTCGCTGCTACGCCGATGCCCCGGAAATCGACGGCAGCGTATTCCTCAACACCACAGACGTGAAGCCCGGCGACAAAGTCCGCGTAGTCATCGTCGACGCCGACGAATACGACATGTGGGGCGAGCTGGTCTGAGCTGATTGCAGGCCATAGTTAATCAGCGATGGCCTGATCTTATGCCGGGGGTTGGAATCCGCATCGTGGCTTGCGACATGACGGTCTAACGGGTTCACTCGGCGGCATCGGCGCCTGCGTAATTGTTCGACGGATTGCGTTGCTTCGCGCCGCTATCCATCCTCCGTTGGTTCGAGATATGCGCTGAATTTTCGAATGGTCGGCTGCCGGAGGTTGGAATCCGCACCGCGGCTTCCGACGTGGCGGTCTGTTTGATTCACTCGGCAGCGTCGGCGCCTGTGCGATCGCACGACGGATTGCGTTGCTGCGCGCCGCTATCCATCCTCCGTTGGTTCGAGATGTGCGCCGAATTTTCGAATGGAGGGCTGCCGGAGGTTGGAATCCGCATCGCGGCTTCCGACATGGCGGTCTAACTGATTCACTCGGCTGCATCGGCGCCTTCGTAATCGCCTGACGGATTGCGTTGCTTCGCGCCGCTATCCATCCTCCATTCGGTCGGGTCTTGCGTTGAATCGGTTGTCTAACGCTGACGCTAAGCCTGATTTTTGGGTGTTCTCCGGTCACCTTTTCGCCTTTACGGCGAGTCACTTTTGCCAAGCGAAGCAAAAGTAACCCAAAATTCTATGCCCCTCCATTGGGCCTCGCTGCGCTCGGCTTCCCGCATTCCATCGTTGCTCCGTGGGCACGCCGCGATGGGCCGTCCTTGGCCCAGCGCGACTCTCGCAGCATCCATGCTGCTCAACCCACTCCACAACGATTACATTTGGCCTGCTGGCAAGGGGCGTTGGCGGTGTCTGGACTATCGCGTAAATGAACTGCAGACATGCAAGTGAGCAGATGAAGCTTTGCTTCAACCCCTGCACAGCACATTCCGCCCACGCAACTCGGTCATCTGGCCCGTCAGGAGGCTGAGTGGAGGTGGTGTGGAGTTGGGCATTTGGCATGGACGCCAAATGAGCCATCAAGGGACAGGGACGTCCCTTGATGGCGACCAACGGAACAGCACCGGAGCGAGGGAAGTTTTTCGCAGCAAAACCCGCATGCCGGGTGCGCTTTCTCTTTGGTTACTCTTCTCTTTGCGCAAACAAAGAGAAAGTCACTCGCCGTAAGGGCGAAAAGTTGATCAAAGAACACCAACAATCCCAGCTTAGCGCCAGCGTTCAAAAAACCGAGAAGCAACCAAAGGCCAAACAAGCGGAGGATGGATAGCGGCGCGCAGCAACGCAATCCGTCGAGCAATTTCACAGGCACCGATGCCGCCGAGTGAACCCATCGAATCGCCATGTCGGAAGCCGCGATGCGGATTCCAACCTCCGGCAAAATATAAAATCACAACCCAACTGTCGCAAACGCTGGCAACGGCTCACCGCGTTCTGCGCAGGCAGCTATCTGATCAATCAACGGCTCCAACTCAAACCCCTGAGCTTTAAGCCACGCGTCGTCGTAATACGTGCTGGCATAACGCTCGCCGCCGTCACATAAAATGGCCACGATCGAACCCGACTGACCGCTGGCAACCATCCGTTCGGCGACGATCAACGAGCCGATCAAATTGGTTCCGCTCGAACCACCCACCCGACGCCCAAGGCGCTGCGCCAGATAATGCATGGCCGCCAGCGACCAGGCATCTGGCACTTTACCCATCGCATCGATCACCGAGGGTAAAAACGAGGCCTCAACGCGCGGGCGGCCAATGCCTTCAATTCGCGAACCACAATCCAGCGTCAGGCTGCTGTCTGCGGTGCGATACGCATCAAAGAACACCGAGCGCTCGGCGTCGGCACAAAATACCCGGGTGCAGTGCTGTCGGTAGCGTACATACCGGCCCAGCGTTGCCAGCGTACCGCCAGTGCCGGGGCTGGAAACCAGCCACGTCGGCTCGGGATGGCGCTCAAACCGTAGCTGTTGGAATATCGACTCGGCGATGTTGTTGTTGGCCCGCCAGTCCGTCGCGCGCTCGGCGTAGGTGAACTGATCCATGAAATGGCCACCGGTTTCACGGGCCAGTCGCTCGGACTCACTGTAGATCTGCATCGGGTCATCGACCAGATGGCATTGGCCGCCATAGAAGCTGATCTGATCGATCTTGGCTTTGGACGTGCTGGCTGGCATGACCGCAATAAACGGCAAGCCCAAGAGCCGTGCGAAGTACGCTTCCGATACCGCGGTTGAGCCACTCGACGCCTCAATCACCGGCGCATCCGGCTTGAGCCAGCCGTTACACAGTGCATACAGAAACAGCGAGCGGGCCAGACGATGCTTAAGGCTGCCAGTGGGATGGCTGGACTCGTCCTTGAAGTACAGTTCGATTCCGGGCAGCCCCGCCATCGCCAGAGGAATCAAATGGGTATCGGCGCTGCGCTGAAAATCCGCTTCGATAATACGGATGGCCTCGCGGGCCCACTCTCTGCAATCCATCTTTAGTTCCTCAGTCCAGAACGCCAGCGGGAACCGGCGGTGTGCTACGCCACTGGCTCAGCGCAACACCCGCGAATACCAGCACGGCAGCACACGTTTGCGTCACGTTAAGGCTCTCGCCAAGGAGCAGCATGGCAAATATGAGGGTGAATACCGGAATCAGATTGATGAACCCGGACGCCTGACTCGCAGGCAACCGGCTCACCCCAAAGTTGTAGAGGCCATAGGCGCCAACGGTGACAATAATCCCCAGATACAACAGCGCACCGATGCCCTGGGCGGATACTTGCTCGGGAAAAGGAGCCTGCGCCACCGCCAGCGGCAGGAAAAACAGCGCGCCGATAAAGGCTTGCATGGCCGTAAGGATGAATGCCGAATAACGGCCGCTAAGGTGCTTGAGCAGCAAGGTGTAACCCATTGCGCAGACCATCGCCAGAAATTCGTAGAAGTTTCCCAGCAGCGGATTGCTGGCATGCTCATCAGCACTGCCCGCCAAGCTCAGCCACACGGCACCCACTACCGCAACAATGAAGCCAGCCAGCGTTGTTCGCGTAATGCGCTCACGCAGAAAGGCGTAGGCGCCTACGGCAACCAGCAAAGGCAACAAGGCGGTGATCATGCCGGCTTGCGACGCGCTGGTGTTCTGCAGCGCCAGTGCCTCGAAAATGAAGTACAAGCAGGGTTCGCAGGCAGCCAGACCTAGCAGGTATTTCCAGTCGCCCTGACGGTATTCGATGCGCCCACGCCAGCGCCAGGCGAGCAGAAAGATCAAACTACCGAGCAGCATCCGCGCAAAGATGACCCACATTGTCGGAAGCTCGGCAAAGGCCAACTTGAGGGCGATAAACGAGCTGCCCCACAAGGCCATCGCGACCAACAGGCAGAATACTGCCACCCCTCTACCCTGCGCACCCATGTCTGACCCCAGCAAAATACGCCAGTGTAATAGAGCGAATGGAGGCTGCACAGGTACAGTCACGCACAGGAACTGTGCGCAAGAGCGATGCACAAGAATAAAAGACCGGAGGATGGATAGCGGCGCAGCAACGCAATCCGTCGGGCGATTGCGGAGGCGCCGATGCCGTCGAGTGAATCAGTCAGACCGCCATGTCGGAAGCCGCGATGCGGATTCCAACCTCCAGCGACAAACACACAATGAGGCATGAATAAAAGCCCGGAGGATGGATAGCGGCGCGAAGCGACGCAATCCGTCGGGCGATTACGGAGGCGCCGATACCGCCGGGTGAATCAGTTAGATCGCCATGTCGGAAGCCGCGATGCGGATTCCAACCTCCGGCGACAAACACACAATGAGGCATGAATAAAAGACCGGAGGACGGATAGCGGCGCGCAGCAACGCAATCCGTCGGGCGATTGCGGAGGCGCCGATGCCCCCGGGTGAATCAGTCAGATCGCCATGTCGGAAGCCGCAAGCGGATTCCAACCTCCGCAGGCAAACATTCAATGAGGCATGAATGAAAGACCGGAGGATGGATAGCGGCGCGCAGCAACGCAATCCGTCGGGCCATTTCACAGGCGCCGATGCCGTCGAGTGAATCAGTCAGACCGTCATGTCGGAAGCCGCGATGCGGATTCCAACCTCCGGCCACAAACTCACTGTTCCCAGGGCTTACCGCGGGTCTGCTCGCTGATGGACAGCTTTTGCTGCATAGCAGCCTTGGCCAGCATGTGCGCGCTGACGGGCGCGGTGATAAACAGAAACAGGGTAATCAGCAGTTCATGCAAGCTGATGCCTTGTTCTTGACCGGCAAAGTAGATCATCGATGCGATGACCATTCCGCCCACGCCAAGGGTTGTGGCTTTGGTAGGGCCGTGCAAACGCATGAAAAAGTCAGGCAGGCGGTAAAGCCCGATAGCGCCGACCAAGCTAAATGCGCTACCGAGCAGCAGGAAGATCGCGACCAAAATTTCCATCCAGGTACTCATACGCACAACTCCCTATTCAATGATGTCGCCGCGCAGCAAGTATTTAGCCACGGCCACGGTGCCGATGAAGCCCATAACGGCAATCAGCAGTGCAGCTTCAAAATAAAGATCGCTACCCAGCCAAACGCCAAACAACACCAACAAGGCAATCGAATTGATGTAGAGCGTGTCCAACGCGAGAATCCGGTCTGGCAAATCCGGCCCTTTGATTAGCCGTGCCAACGTCAGTATCAGGGCGATACCGAGCATCAGCAGGCACAGCGCAATTACGTAGTCGAGCATGTGAACACCTCCAACAGCGGCGCTTCATAGCGACTTTTAATTTCAGCAATCAACTGCTCATCGTCTGCCACATCGAGCGTGTGCACCAACAAGGTTTTACGGTCGTCGCTGAGATCGGCGGACACAGTGCCAGGCGTCAGCGAGATGATGCTGGCGAGCATGGTCAGGGCCAACTCGTCTTCAAGCAGCATGGGAATCTCGACAAATGCCGGACGCAGTTTCGAGGTCGGCCCCAGAATCAATTTGGCCACTTGCAGGTTGGCGACAACGATGTCGCCGAGCACCAAGAAGAAAAACCGGAACAGGCGGAACGGCCGATAGATCCGCGGCGGGGTAATCCAGAAAACCTGAGTCACCAACGGAATCAACCAGCCCAATATGGCCCCAAGCAGCAAATGGCCGAAGGTCATGTCATTCATCAACAGCATCCATACGCCCATCAAGCACAGGCTGAGGAGTGGATGCGGGAGGAATCGCCGCGCCTTCATGCGCCACCTCCTGGCTGAACCAACTGGTAATAGAGCGGCAGGTTGTGCAGTTGAGCAACCGTTGCACGAATGTAATCAAGCAGCGGCGCAGCAACAGCAACCAGTACGGGACTGAGCAGCAACAGGCACGCGCAGGCAAACAGGCGACCATAATCCAACTCGGCGCTGTCGAGTTGGCTAACCCCAACCCGCCAAAACAGCATACTGCCCGCGCGGCTGAGGGCGATCATGGTCATCAGCCCGCCAATGAGCACCGTCGGCCACAGGAACAACCCCTGCAGATCGGGATCGACCGAGCGCAGCAACAGTATCTTGCCAAGGAAGCCTGAGAACGGCGGCAAGCCGGCGATGCTGATCGCACCGATAAAAAACAGGCTGCCAAGCAGATACGGATTTTGCAGCTCTGCGCCCTGAATCAACTCGGTGGTTTTCACCCCACGCTGACGCGAAATCAAGTCGGCCAACAGGAACAAGCCTGCCGAAATCCAGGTGCTGTGAACCAGGTAATAAAGCGCAGCGGTCAGCGAGTCAGGGGTGCCGAGCGCAATGCCGGCGAGCAAGGTGCCGACCGAGACGACAACCAGATAGGCGATCAATCGGTGCAGATTACGCGCTGCCAGTGCGCCAATTGCGCCGAGGCCGATGGTCAGCAATGCCAATGGCCAGAGCCAGTCCTGCGCCATGTTGGCGAGCGGGCCTGCGTCATCGCCGAAGATCAGCGTATAGACGCGCAAAATCGAATACAGACCCACCTTGGTCATGACCGCAAATAGCGCGGCCACCGGCGCACTGGCTGCAGCGTACGCATGCGGCAACCAGAAATACAGCGGCAGGAACGCCGCTTTCAAGCCAAACACCACCAGCAACAGCATGCCAGCCGCGCCAAGCAACGGCGCTTCTTGCGGCCCGGCTTCTGCTACACGCAGCGCCATGTCGGCCATGTTCAGGGTGCCGGTAATGCCGTACAGCACGCCCACGGCGATGAGGAAGAACGAGGAACCCACCAGGTTAAGTACGACATAGTGCAGACCCGACTTGACCCGCTCGGACCCACCGCCGTGCAGCAGCAGCGAGTAGGAGGCGATCAGCAGAATCTCGAAGAACACGAACAGGTTGAACAGGTCGCCGGTGAGGAATGCGCCGTTGATGCCCATCAACTGAAACTGGAACAACGCATGAAAGTTACGCCCGCGCTCATCATCGCCGCGCATGGCATAAAACATGGCAAAGAAGCTCAGCACCGCCGTGACCACCAGCATCAGCGCGCTCAGCCGATCGAGCATCAGAATGATGCCGAACGGCGCCGGCCAGTTGCCCAGCGAGTAAACGGTCAGGTCGCCGCTGTTGGCTTCGGCCAACAACCAGAAACTCAGCACCACCAGCACACTCACTACGGCAAACGAGATCATTCGTTTAACCGGCATACTCAGACGCGCACCGAACAACAACAGGCTGCCAGCAAACATCGGCAGCAGAATAGGCACAATTACCGCATGATTCATTTGCCAGGCTCCTGGCCGTCTACATGGTCGGATTCCGTCTCACCGACGCTGCGAAGTGCCAGCACCACGACGAACGCGGTCATGGCGAAACCAATCACAATGGCCGTCAGCACCAACGCTTGCGGCAAGGGGTCGGCATACTCGGCGCCTTCGCTGATGACGGTGGTCACGCCTGTTTGCAGGCGTCCCATGGCAAACAGAAACAGGTTCACCGCGTAGGAGATCAGGGTTAAGCCCATGACAACGGGGAATGTGCGGCCGCGCAGGAGCAGGTAAATACCGCTGCTGGTGAGGATGCCCAGTGCACTGGCAAATATGGCTTCCATCAAAGTACCTCTTTTCCAGGCTTGTCCTGAGTCAGCTTGCCCAGGTTAGCGAGTATCAACAGGGTGGCCCCGACTACGGTCAGGTAGACGCCAAGATCAAACAGCATGGCAGTCGCCAACTCCACATCACCCACCAACGGGATGTGGAAGTGGCCGAATGCTGTGGTCAAAAATGGTTTGCCAAACACCCAACTGCCCAGACCGGTCAGGCCAGCCAGCAATACGCCGGCGCCCGCCATGCGGTGATAGTTGAGCGGCAGGCGCGACTGGGTCCACTGCACGCCGCTGGCGACGTACTGCAAAATCAGTGCAACCGAAGTTACCAGGCCTGCGATGAAGCCGCCGCCCGGCAAATTGTGCCCGCGCAGGAAGATGAATACCGAGATCAGCAGCGCCATCGGCAACAGGACCCGCGACAATGTCGCCAGAATCAGCGGATGCCGATCACGTGCCCAATTGCGGCCATCGGCATCGGCAATCGGCTGGATCAGTTTGAGGCCATCAAGCATGGCGTAGATGCCGACACCGGCAATCGCCAGAACGCTGATTTCGCCCAGCGTATCGAAGCCACGGAAGTCGACCAGAATCACGTTGACCACGTTGCTGCCGCCGCCACCGGACATACTGTTGGCGAGGAAGAAACCAGCGATGCTGTCATACGGCCGCGTGAGTACCGCAAAGGCGAGCATGGCAACGGTTACACCGCCGCCAATGGCCAGCACAAAGTCACGCAGGCCGCGGATACTGCTCGACTCGACGCGGGTCACGGCTGGCAGGAAGAACAGCGCCAGCATCAGCAAGACCACTGTCACGACTTCGACTGAAAGCTGGGTCAGGGCCAGATCGGGCGCCGAATAGCGTGCGAAGGCCAAGGCCACCATCAAGCCGACCACGCTGAGCATCAGCAACGAAACCAGGCGTTGGCGATGGAAGACCACGGTCACCAGTGCCGCCAGCGCCATGATGCCCAGTCCGAGTGCGGTAATGCCGTCAATCGGGCTGAGCGCAACCGGCCCCTGCAGCGTCGGCAAACTGCCCAGACCGATCACCAGCACAATCATGCCGCTGGCCAGCAATAGCGAAATGTAGCGTTGCAATGAGCCGTTTTCGAGACCGCCAGTAATGCCCCGGCAAAAGCCTACGAAGCCTCTCATGCAATCTTCAAATACATCCTTGGCATCCATGCTGGGTAAGCCTGCATACCAGCGAAACAGCGGCTGCCGGAAGGTGTACACCAGAATACCGAACAGCAAGGCGACGAAGCTCATCATCAATGGCAGGTTCAAACCATGCCAGATGGCCAGGCTGTATTCCGGTAACTCACCGCCAAGCGAGGCCGAAGCGGCAGCAGCCAGTAGCGGCGCCACGGTGTATGCCGGCGCAATGCCCACCAGCAGACACAGGAACACCAGAATCTCGACCGGCACTTTCATGTAGCGCGGCGGTTCGTGCGGCGGATACTTGGGCAGGTTGATTGGCTCGCCGTTGAAGAACACGTCGTGAATAAACCGCAGCGAATAAGCCACCGAGAACACTGCCGCCAAGGTCGCCAGCGCCGGCACCGCCCAATCGAAACTGCCTAGTTTGTGCTGGTTGAGGGTTTGGCTGAAGAACATCTCTTTGCTCAGGAAGCCATTGAGCAACGGCACCCCGGCCATCGCCAGCGCGGCCACCATCGCCAGCATCGCGGTGTGCGGCATGTACTTCCACATGCCGTTAATCCGGCGCATGTCGCGGCTGCCGGTTTCATGGTCGATGATGCCGGCCGCCATGAACAACGACGCCTTGAAGGTCGCGTGGTTGATGATATGGAATATGCCGGCGACCGCGCCAAGGCGCGTATCGAGGCCGAACAGCATGGTAATCAGGCCCAGATGGCTGATGGTCGAATACGCCAGCAATCCCTTCAGGTCATGCTGGAAAAGCGCCATGCATGCGCCCACCAACATGGTGGTGAGGCCGGTAAACGTGACGATGTAGAACCACCAGTCGGTGCCCGCCAGCACCGGATACAGCCGCGCCAGCAGGAATACACCGGCCTTGACCATAGTGGCCGAGTGCAGATACGCCGACACCGGCGTCGGCGCGGCCATGGCATGCGGTAACCAGAAGTGGAACGGGAACTGCGCGGACTTGGTGAACACCCCAAGTAAAATCAGGATCAGCGCCACCGGATACAGTTCATGCGCGCGAATCGCGTAGCCGGCAGCCAGCACTTGAGACAACTCGAAACTGCCGGCGATATGCCCAAGCAGGAGCACGCCTGCAAGCAACGCCAGGCCGCCACCACCGGTGATGGTCAACGCCATGCGTGCGCCACGACGGGCATCCGAGCGGTTGTTCCAGTAACTGATGAGCAAGAATGATGAAAGGCTGGTGAGCTCCCAGAACACCATCATCAACAGCAGGTTTTCCGACAGCACCACACCAAGCATGGCGCCCATGAACAGCAGCAGAAAGGCGAAGAAGCGCCCCATCGGCTCTTTTTTCGCCAGGTAATAGCGCGCGTAGAGAATAACCAGCAAGCCAATGCCGAGAATCAGCAAGGCGAACAGGAAGCCAAGGCCGTCAAGGCGCAGGCTGAGATTAAGCCCCAACTCCGGCAGCCACTGAACCTTGGCTCGCAGAATTTCGCCTGAGAACACCCGCGACTGCTCGGAGAGCAACATGACCAGCGCGATCAGCGGCGCGATTGCCGTGGCAACTGCGCATGCAGAACGCCCCAGTCGTTCTGCAAGTAGCGGCAGGATCACCCCAAGAAACGGCAAGGCGATTATCAGCGCGAGCGCCATAGACGAAACCCCTTAAACACACCCGGCACAAAAAATTCGCCGGGCCAATAGACTTCAAAAAACTCCACACTGATAGCGTCAGCTAAAAACTGTTGAGCCATCCGTTGCAGTTCGAACAAGACTGTCTGCACTTAACGCACAGAGCTAAACCTTTGCTACAGCACAATAATTTATAGATTATTCGCGGCTATGAGCACCGCGTCATGAATAGAATTATTACTAAAAGCTATTGGCCCACACCTTGGGCCAATTCACACTTGAATATAGGGCCTGCACATTACCAGCCGATATGGTGCGCGGCACTATACCCCGAACAGCCGCTTAAATTTAACTGCTGCGGCATTTACGTCAATTTCTGACCTGCCGGCCACAACCAAACAGCACGCATGAAAAAGCCGGATCACCGAAGCAGCCACTGAAAAAGCTAACGCGCGCATGAGCAACTGGGCAAAAGTTGCAGATGGCAACTTCGCCCAGCCAATCTTCTACGACGTACGATCTCAGCGCTTGCTCAAGATTGATCCGGCTTCAGGTTGCTTAATGCGTAACGCGGCTGTTGCCGTTAACGCTCATGATTCGGACGCGTTCGCCGACGCGGAAGATTTCGTTCTCTTCAACTTCCTGCACATAAGCACGCATACTGCCATCGTCTTCACGCACGGTGATTTCCACACCCTGCGTACGGGTCAAGCCCTCTTCTGCCGCCGCGCCCAACAGGCCGCCCGCCACTGCACCGATCACCGCAGCCACTGCGCTGCCGGTACCGTGGCCAATGCTGCTGGCTGCAACACCGCCAGCGATAGCACCGGCACCGGAGCCGATTGGCGTCTTGGTGCCTTCAATCTTCACCGGACGTAACGACTCGATCGTGCCCAGCCGAACGGTTTGCACTGCCCGCGCTTCGTCACGCGAATACGTGTCGCCGGTCAGGCTCGAGGCGCAGCCGCCGAGCGTTAAGGCCACGGCAGCGAATGAAGCGATGATTAAACTGAAATTGCGCATAGGTATAACTCCCGTGGGTTTCTACTATTAGAACGCGCCAGCGAGCAAAATGTCACGCAACGCCACATAAACGCCAGCGCGCCTATCGGTTAACGAGCCGACTGGGCCATGCGCCATACGCGGGCAACATCGGCTGCCCGGGCAGTTAACTCAGAAGCCGCCTGGGCGCAGGCCTGCTCCAGCGTAATCGGCCCGGGGGCCAGACTGAATGCAGCGTCGATACCCACCGGATACATCCGCTGATAACCCTCGCCAAGGCTTCCGGCCAGCGCAATCACCGGCACACCCGCCGCCTGCGCCACGCGTGCAACGCCCACCGGGGTTTTGCCATGCAGGCTCTGCGCATCCAGGCGCCCTTCTCCGGTAATCACCAGATCAGCGCCCTGAACAGCCTCAGCCAAACCCGACAACTCGGCGACTAATTCGATACCCGGCCTGAAGCCTGCCCGCAGGAACGACTTGGCGGCAAAACCAAGCCCACCGGCCGCCCCTACGCCTGGCACCTGACTGAAGTCTTCGCCCAAGGTTGCCGCCACCACATTTGCCATGGATTGCAATGCCGCGTCCAAGCTGGCAACTTGCTCCGGGCTCGCACCTTTCTGCGGGCCAAATACGGCGGAAGCGCCGCGCGGACCGCACAGTGGATTATCCACATCGGCGGCAACGTCGACCTGCACACCGAGCAAACGCGAATCGAGGCCAGCCATGTCAATCTGATACAACTGGGCGAGCGCTGCGCCACCGGCAGCCAACTCAGCCCCATTGCGATCGAGCAGGCGCATGCCCAACGCTTGCAGCAAACCAGCGCCGCCGTCGTTGGTTGCGCTACCGCCCAAACCAAGAATGATGCGCTTGGCGCCACCGTCCAGTGCTTCGCGAATCAACTCACCGGTACCGTAACTGCTGGTGACCGTCGCATCACGCTGGCCACTCGGCACCCAATGCAGGCCACTGGCTGCGGCCATTTCAATAACCGCCGTGTTACCAGCAAGCCAACCCCAATGCGCCTGAACCGGCGCGCCAAGCGGGCCGCGAACCTGACACTCGCGGCGCTCGCCGCCTGTTGCTGCCAACAAGGCATCAACCGTACCTTCGCCGCCATCAGCCATTGGCAACAGGCAAATTTCAGCATCCGGATAAACCGACGCCCAGCCTTTGGCAATTGCCTCGGCTACTTCCAGCGCGCTCAGACTTTCCTTGAATGAGTCCGGTGCAATCACAATCTTCATAAAACCTCTCACGTGCAAATGGCGCCACGCAGGCGCCATAAGTTGGCAGGATCAGAGCAGCACGAAGCTGAGCAGCCAGACGGTCAGCATGCCGACGACACCTTGCACCAAAGTCGCCATGGTCTGCGCGCGGTAAGCGGTTGAAACCTTCATGCGACTGAACTGGCTCACGACCCAGAAGAAGCTGTCGTTGGCGTGCGACACGGTCATTGCACCCGCGCCGATTGCCATGACGGTGAGTACGCGGCCCATTTCGCTGTCCAGCCCCAGATTACCCAACAGCGGGGCCACCATTGCCGAGGTCGTAACCAGCGCGACGGTTGAGGAGCCCTGCGCAGTTTTCAAAGCGGCCGCCACGAGGAACGGCATAAACAAGCCAATGCCCAGCGCCGACAGGCTTTCGCCCAGATAGCTGCCCAGCGGGGTGATTTTCAGCATGGCGCCAAACGCACCACCGGCGCCGGTAATCAACAGAATCGGCGCAGCCGCCTTGAGGCCTTCCGCTACCTGATCGTGGAACTGCTGACGCTTGCCCTCGCCCTTGAGCAGGGTGCAGGCCAGTGCCAAACCAACCAGCAAGGCAACAACCGGCTGGCCGAGGAAGTTGAGCAGCGTGAATAAACCGCCCTCGCCCACGGGCTTGCTTGGAAATGCCGCAACCGAGCCCAGGCAGATCAGCACAATCGGTAGAAAGATCGGCGCAAACGCCTGCCAGGCAGTTGGCAGCGTGCCGTAACTGGCTTTGAGCTGATCAAAGTCGATATCGTCTGCCAGCAGTTCGCTTGGCGCTTCTTCGAGAAGATCATCGTCGGAGCACTTGAGAAAACGATTAGCCCAGAGCATGCCAGCGAGCGCCGTCACCATCGCCACGAACAAGCCAACAGCAATGACTAATCCGAGGGACGACTCAAGGCCCAGATTACCGGCAGCGGCAATCGGCCCCGGCGTTGGCGGTACAAAGGTGTGGGTCGCATACAAACCGGTCGCAAGCGCCACACTCATGGCGACCACGGATATTTTCATCCGCGCGGCCAGGGCATTTTTCAGCGAGTTGAGAATCACATAACCGGAGTCACAGAACACCGGGATAGACACCAGATAACCGATGATGCTCATGGTCAGTGTGGGGAAGCGCTCACCGAGGATGCGAATCACCGTTTCAGCCATGGTAATAGCCGCGCCGCTGCGCTCCAGAATCACACCAATGATGGTGCCCAGCACAATGACGATACCGATGTAGCCGAGAATCCCGCCAAAACCTGCGGTGATGGTTTTGACGATTTCAACTGCCGGCACCTGATAGGCAAAACCTGCGAGGAACGCCGCCGCCAATAACGCCAGAAAAGGGTGCAGTTTGAGGCGGGTTGTCGAGAGCACGATAAATGCAATCAATGCCACCAGAATTAGAACCAGTACCATGCAAGTCTCCTCGTTGTTGTTATGGGGTTGCCACTCAAGCGCAGCATTGTCGCCCAGACACGCCACACGACGCCCTGTGCGCAGGCACTATCGGCACGCTATCGACCCCGGGCGAAACTGTGCAGACGCACACGCCCGTAATCAGCCTTGCGGTGTCAGTAGCCCCAACCCCAACGATAACTGTAGCCGTTGATCGAAACGAGCAAGCTCGATTCCACTCAACTCCGCGATCCGCTCAAGGCGGTAACGCAAGGTATTGCGATGAATCCCCAGCGCCTGCGCGCACACCTGCGCCTGGCCATCATGGCGGCACCACACACTCAGCGTAGTCATCAAAACACCTGTGCGATCCTGCGCCTGTAATTGCTGCAGCGGCTGTAGCCAGCCTTTGAGCAACCAACTGTTGCGCTGCGAGTGCAGCAGTGTGGCCAATCGGTGTTCAGACAACTCCAACAAGCGCTGGCTGGGCAATTGTTCAGCGCTGAAAGCCTTTAGCGCCTGCAGCGCCTGGCTTGCCTGACGCAACTCATCCAGATTGCTTACCGGATCACTGACCAGCAGGCGCGCAACGCCCCACTCGCGCTCATCGGCCTGCGCCAACCACGCACGGTCATCGCGTCGGGCACTGTACGGCCGGCACCAAAGGACCTCGGTTGCGGACAACGGCGCGCACAGGCAATCACTGATGCTGCGTAACGCCGTGAGAATTCGCGCCTGCCCCGCTGCAACCTGATGCGTGGCGTTGAGCTCAAGCACGCAGACCTGGCTTGGCCAGTGCAAGCTCAGTTGCAGCCGATCAGCCTCAACCTGCAGGCTGGCCAAGCTTACTTGCGGGTCAAACAAGTGGCGCAACCACGCCTCCAGCTGATGGCGCTGCCAATCCCGCTCGGCATGCAACTGGCGCTGCTCAACCAGCATTTCTGCGGCCATGCGCAGCAGCTCGGCATAGGGCCGGACGATAGCTGGCTCTCCGGTAATGCCCAGCACGCCAATTAGCTGATCGCCCTGCACCAGCGGTACGTTGACGCCCGGCCTGACGCCGCGCAAACAGGCTGCGGCCTGTTCATCAACTTCAACCATCCGCCGGTTGGCCAACACCAACTGCGCACCCTCGTGACGCGTATGCAGCCGCTGCGGATCACCACTGCCGATGATCATGCCTTGGGCGTCCATCACATTGATGTTGTAAGGCACGATCGCCATGGCGCGATCAACAATGTGCTGCGCCAAAGGCAAATCAAGTTCGAGCATGGAATATCCTGATTACGGTGACTGACTAACAGCGCGACAGCGTGGCGATGGGCATTCAGGGCGCCAGTCGCTCACGCGCCCATTGGCCATCTTGCAGACGATAGTTGAGCCGGTCATGCAAGCGACTGGCGCGCCCCTGCCAGAACTCGATCCGCTCGGGCAGCAGGCGATAGCCACCCCAGTGCGGCGGACAATGCGGGGCCTTGTCGGCAAATTGCAGCTGAATATTTTCCAGCAGTGACTCAAGTTCGGCGCGGTCCTTGATGACCCGACTTTGTGGTGAAGCCCAGGCGCCAAGACGACTGCCCATTGGCCGCACCTGAAAATAGGCATCGGAATCGACCGGGCTGACGCGCTCGATCTGCCCTTCTATGCGCACTTGGCGCTCCAGTGCCGGCCAGAAAAATGTCATGGCAGCATACGGCCGCGCAGCGAGTTGCTCACCTTTGGCACTTTCGTAGTTGGTGAAGAAGGTAAAGCCGCTGGCATCCAGCCCTTTAAGCAGCAAGACACGGCAATGCGGACGACCTTGCGCATCAACTGTGGCAAGGGTCATTGCGTTGGGTTCTACGGGGGGTTGTTCAGTTTTCAGCGCATCCGCAAACCACTGCTCGAACAAGCTGAGTGGTTCAAGTGGAGCGTTTTCTTCGCTCAAACCATCGCGGGTATAGTCACGGCGCATATCCGCCAGCGTATGGGTCATTGCCAGAGCCTCCAAAAAGAAGAAGGCCTAGCTTACCCGAGCGCCGCTACGCTGGCATGATCTGTCGCAATGCACTGCCGTTTGCAGTGCATTGCTCAATACATTCAGGGCTTAGCTGGCGTGGTAGGCGTGGTTTTAGCCACAACCTGAACGTTTTCCGGCGTGATCGGCTGATTGTATTTGGCAACCAGTGCCGCCATGGTTTCCTTGGCAGTCAAAACCATCTCGACGCGACGATTCAACGCACGACCAGCCACACTGTCGTTGGCTGCGCGTGGCATGTCCGGGCCCATGCCTTTAACCATCAGGCGGTCACTGCGCAGGCCGCTCATGCGGAAAATCGAGGTGAAGGCACGCGCACGTTCCTGGCTCAGGGTGCGGTTCAACTCCAGCTTACCGGTGCTGTCAGCGTGACCCAGCACCAGTACAGCCATATCAGGATCGGTTTCGAGCAACTTGGCGACCCGGGTGATTGGACCCAAGGATGATGGCATCAGCATGCTTGGGCGATCTGGGTTGAAAGAGCTGTCGACCGGAGCCGTTACCACCAACACAGCGCCCTGGCGCTCTACTTCAAACTTACTGCCTTTAACCGCTTCACGCACTTTCGGTTCGTAATCATCCAGCCAGGCTTTAGCCACTTTAGGGGTCGGCATGGTTGGCTTTTCAGGCGCGGGGGTAAACATTGAAGACAAATCCGGCATCTTCATCCCGGCACAGCCAGTCACCAGCAAAGACAGTGCAACAGGAATAAACTTTTTGATAATCATTGGTATCCACACCTAAAGCAGTAAGTTTGTTATCGGTAGTAAGCGCTAACAGACGACAGGTTCACGTTAGCGCGCAGTTTAGCTGAGGTCACGCCAGACATTCAGCTAACACTGCAGCAAGTTTTTGCGCTCGTGGGTCCATTAAGACGAACGGCCCTAGATTATTTACAACAAAACCAAAAGCAACCCCACTTTGTGGGTCTGCAAAGCCTATGGAGCCGCCTGCACCGGGGTGTCCAAACGCTGAAGCCCCCATACCATACGTGGCATTTGCTACAGCCGGTTGATCCAGCATGCAGCCCAACCCGAAACGCGTTGAAGTCAGCAGGGTCTTATCCTCACCTACCGCGTGCTCACGGGTCAGTTCAGCAAGCATTTCAGATTCAAGCAAACTGCCATCAAGTAATCCACTGTAAAAACCGGCCAAACTTCGCGCGTTGCCATGCCCATTCGCCGCAGGTTGTTGCATGCGTCGCCATTCGGGCTTGTTGGTACTGGTCATGATTGAGGGTGGATTTGCAAATGCCCGCGTGGTTAATGCATTAGGCTCGGTCATCATCACCTTTAACAGGCGTTGC
Organism: Pseudomonas marincola; assembly: GCF_900682675.2. Taxonomy (NCBI): domain Bacteria; kingdom Pseudomonadati; phylum Pseudomonadota; class Gammaproteobacteria; order Pseudomonadales; family Pseudomonadaceae; genus Pseudomonas; species Pseudomonas marincola. The sequence goes on from NZ_LR215729.2 coordinate 3,188,289, forward strand.
GCGGCGGCATCGCCCATATTGCCTTTGCCACGGGTGATGGTGGCGACCCGGTCAAACTCGCTGTCAGCCAGACCGACATGAAAGTCGAGACCGAGCGGTTGGCTGATTCTCGCAACTATCGACTCACCAGGCCCGCGCCCATCAACACGACGGATTAATTCGCCCACAAGCCAGCCATAAGTAATGGGGGCATAACCATGGCCATGCCCCAATGGCCACCACGGCTGCTCGGCTGCCAATGCGCTGGTCATCGCGCTCCAGTCATAGAGGGCTTCAGCGGGCAACATCTCGCGCAGGGCTGGCAAACCCGCCTGATGACTGAGCAGGTGGCGCAAGGTGATGTGCTCCTTGCCGGCGGCTGCAAATTCCGGCCAGTAACGCGCAACGGGGGCATCAAGTTGCAATTTGCCTTCCGCAACCAACTGCAGGGCCGTTACAGCGGTAAAGGTTTTGGTGCAGGAAAACAGATTGGCAATGGTGTCTGAATGCCAGGCCTGCTGGCCGTCTTTATCAGCGACGCCAGCCCAGATATCGATAACCGTTTCACCTTCGATCTGCACACACAGGGCGCCGCCGCGTTCCTGCGTGTTGTCGAACAGTTCCGCGAAAGCATCTTTCAATGCTTCAAATTTGAGATCGAAATAACCCTGAATTTGCATGCGACGTCCTTAAATCGTTTGCCTGACTTTGACCCAATTGGAAACAGCCTACAGGATTATTGGTCATCCGCAGACCGGGCGTCCGGCGTTTCCAGCTGTTTGTATAGCTGCCAGTTGGTTTTGCGCACGGCGTCAACAAAGCCTGTAAAGGGACGGTCGGTGATCGCCACCAATCCCAAATGGCCGTTTTCACCGTCAAGCAAGCGCCCGGTCACTGGCTGATCCAGGTATTGGAACCAATGCGCACCAACAATTACCGGCTCGGCAAAGGCGCGCTGCATAAAGTGTGCGTAGGCCGGCGCCCGTTCCTGCTCTTTATAGACACTGTTGACCCCGGCCCAGAAGGGCCCGCGGTCATTCGAGCCAAAGTGGAACTCGGTGATCATCACCGGCTTGTCGAGCGCCGCAAGTGCCTTGAAGTCGTAACCCTGCTGCGGTTCAGGCGCGTAAATATTGAAGCTGAGCACGTCGCAGTATTTGGCGCAGGCCGCAACGGCCTCCGGCGTGCTGATAGCAAATCGTCCGCCCAGCAACATGTGATTCGGCGCGTGCCACTTCAAAGAGTCGGCGATTGTCTTGAAGTACGTCTCGGCAAACAGCTTCTGGAAGTTTTGCAGGTCGGCTTCAATGGCCGGGAACTGTTCACTCGGCAAGGGTGCTTCGAAACCCGGGTCTTCCATCAACTCCCAGGCCGGTAACTCGATGCCCCAGGCTTTGGAAAGGCCTTGCTGATTGCGGTACTTATCGCGCAGTTGCTTGAGGAATGCGCGCTTGGCCGGTACATCGGTGGTCGCCCGCAGGGTGTTATAAGCCAGCGCGTACCGCCCTTTGGGGCCAGCGACCGAATGCGCCCAGGCCAGTTCGTTATCGGCGAAATAGCCCAAGACCCAGGGATCATTGCGATGGTCACGGGCGGCAATTGCGACAGCGCGCTCGGTGGCCATGGCAAAACGCGGATCGAACGGGTCCGGCATGCCGCCCCACCAATCGTCACCGGTGCTGATGGTCTGGTAATCGCCGCTGATAGAAAGCGGTACGGTGTAGGCCATTCTTTGCGCAGCGCCCAACGCTGTATGGCTCCAGTTGCCAACCGTGTTGAAGCCCCAGCCCTTGAGACGATCAAGTGTGTGAGCCGCCCAGCGTTTATCATCCGGGCCTTGCGGGCAGGCCGGTGTCGTTGCTGGCGGCTGCGCAGCTTGCTCTGCCGGCTTCGCCTTCTGGCATTCTGCCGTGGCGTAAGTGCGCTCAAGGTTAGCCTGATAGAAGTCGAACCAACGCCCTTGTGCAAAGGCACGGCCTTTATTGGCGCCGGTATCGGATCGCGAATCAGCGGTGCCGTAATAGCGGTTTAAGGGTTCACCCTGTTCAGGCAGTTTTGCAAACATCTGCTCGCGATTTTCGATGTAGGTCTGGCTCTGGTCCGGGGTCACAGCGTTAACCCCCAAGGAGAAGAATGCATGCCCTTCCGGAGTGACCAGATACCAGCGACCCGCTTTTTTCTCGGTGTGAAAATACCCGGATGACGTCAGCTCCGGCCCGTTAAGCAGGCCGCCAAACTGATCCACCGTATGCGGCTCACCCAGCCATTGCTTGAGTTGCTCCTGCTCCTTGGCGGCGGCAGCCTGCAACTCTTCAGCCTTTTTGATCTTGCCCGGCCAATCGGCGCGCGTGTATTGGCCAAACTCATCGACTATGGCGGTGTAGGCCGCTTGCTCAACCTTGTCGTCTGTCATCAGACCAGCACGCCCAAGCATGATGCTCTGCGGCGAGTCTGGCTGATCCATAAACAGGGTAACTTTATTGATCTGGCTTGAGTCGAGTTCACCCTCAACTTGAGTCGCCAACAGCACCGATTGTCCCGCGTACTTCCACGGCATCGGCGGCGCAGCCCGCATGCCATGTGCGCGCGGTGAATCCGCATGCAATGGCACCACCAAGGTTTGCGCAGGCCCTGCAGGCAACGCAATACGGGTAACGAGCACCTTGCCATCGGCGCTTTCAATGCGCACGTTGAGGGTCAGCGCCCAATCCATTGCATTCTGCACGCGCAGCGTCAGGCTGGAAGCCTTTGACCAGTCCCAGTGACCGCTGGCGGGTTGCAGGTGCAGACTCGGTTGCTTTTCAGGGGCGAAGACCACCCGCCGCAGAATCTCTCCACCGGCAGCTTCTTCAGCCTGAGACTGGGCAAAGTTGGCCCCGGCGCTTTCCACTCGCAACGCATCGGTTGGGCTAATGAAGCTATACAACGGCTGCTGCCCATCCAGAGCGGCAATCGCCGACGCCGAACACAACCAGGTAACCACTAACAACATCAAACGCATTTTTACCGCCCTCAGAGTGACCTGCCCAAGACACCAGGCCAAGCAAATGGACAACCGAATGGAGAGGATTACTTAACTTATTTCACGGCGAAATGGCGGCAGCGCATTGAGAATGGCCTTGCCGTAGCGCTGAGTAACAACGCGCCGATCCAATAACGTGATGGTGCCACGATCCTGTTCTGTACGCAGCAGGCGGCCGCAGGCCTGAACCAGACGTAATGAGGCATCTGGTACGGCAATTTCCATGAATGGATTACCACCGCGCGCCTCGATCCACTCCGCCAGCGCTGCTTCCACCGGATCATCGGGCACCGCAAATGGAATTTTTGCGATGACCACGTGCTCACAATATGCCCCCGGCAAGTCGACGCCTTCAGCGAAACTTGCCAGGCCGAACAGCACACTGTCTTCACCGCTATCAACACGCGCTTTGTGCTTGTTGAGGGTCTCTTGTTTGGACAAGTTACCCTGAATGAACACGCGCTTGCGCCAGTCCCGCTCCAGCCCGTCGAATACGTCCTGCATCTGCTTACGCGACGAGAACAGCACCAGCGTGCCGCGCGAACCTTCCACCAAAGAAGGCAGATCACGGATAATCGCGGCAGTGTGCGCAGTGGCATCGCGCGGATCAGCCTTGAGATCCGGTACTTTGAGCACACCAGCATCACTGTGATGGAACGGGCTGGGTACAACTGCGGTGACTGCCACCTTGGGCAGACCGGCACGCATACGATAGCGATCAAATGTACCCAGCGCGGTCAGCGTGGCAGAGGTCACCAACGCGCCATATGCAACGTTCCACAAACTGCGACGCAAGGTTTCGGCAGCCAGAATCGGGCTGGCATTGACCTCGATATCGAACAAGGCGCCACTTTCAGCCAGCGTCAGCCAACGCGCCATGGGCGGGCTGTCTTCGGGATCATCGGCGGTAAATGCCAGCCACAACTCCCAATTGCCCTGAGCGCGGGCGAGCAAACTGCCAAACAACGGATACCACTCTTCGGCCTGATGGCTGGCAATGCCAATCTTGGCCTCACCGTCCATAGCCTCTTTAAGGTGCTCGGTAACGCCGGTGTACAACTCGGTCAGCTTGGAGAAGCCTTTCTTCAGCTCAACTCCCAGCTCAACCAGATGCTCGGGAACCATGCCGCCGACAAACCGATGGCGCGGCCGCTCGCGGCCTTCCATGTCTTCACCCGGCTTGAAGTCTGCGACCTGCTCACAGGCGTTAAACATGAACTGCTGCTGGGTTTTGATCTCGCGCGCCAGCTCTGGCACTTGCTCAATCAAGCGACCCAGATCACCCGGCAAAGGGTGCTGGGCCAGCAACTTGGTGAGGTTCTTGGCACTCTGTTCCAGCCAGTCAGCGGTTGAGCGCAAACGGGTGAAGTGGGCGAAGTGACCGATTGCCTTGTCTGGCAAATGATGGCCTTCGTCGAACACATAAAGGGTTTCACGCGGATCAGGCAGCACCGCACCACCGCCCAACGCGAGGTCCGCGAGAACCATGTCGTGGTTGGTGACAATCACGTCAACCTTGCCCATGCCTTCACGCGCCTTGTAGAAGGCACACTGCTGGAAGTTCGGGCAATGACGGTTGGTGCACTGGCTGTGATCGGTGGTCAGTCGCGCCCAGTCATTATCAGCCAGCTCTTGCGGCCAGCTGTCGCGATCACCGTCCCACTTGTTGCCCGCAAGCTTCTCGATCATCGACGTGAAGAGCTTCTGGCTTTGCTCATCCACATCAATCTTGAAGCCTTCTTCCTCGAACAACTGCGCGGTCGCACTTTGCGCATCGCCTTCCTGCAACAGCAAATCGAGTTTCGACAAACACAGATAACGGCCACGGCCCTTGGCCAGGGCGAAAGAGAAATTGAGCCCGCTGTTACGCATCAGATCCGGCAAATCTTTGTGCACGATCTGCTCTTGCAGCGCCACCGTTGCGGTGGCAATAACCAGCCGCTTGCCCGCCGCCTTTGCAGTGGGAATGGCCGCCAGACAATAAGCCACGGTTTTACCCGTACCCGTGCCCGCCTCTACCGCCACAACTGCCGCGTCGCTGCTGCGCTTGCCTTCGTCATCGGTCTTGATGGTGCCTAGCACTTTGGCTATTTCGGCAATCATCAAACGCTGGCCGTAACGAGGCTTCAACGACTTAGCCTCAAGGAAACGGCTATAGGCGCCCTGAATTTGGGTTTTGAGTTCGGTACTAAGCATGATGATCTGAGCGCAAAAGGCTGGATAAATTTTCAGTGTCGGTAAACGGCCGCTATCATAGCGCGCTAATTGATCCAGTGCTGGGCTGCGTGCAAATCGAGCCGCCCAACAGTAGTTTTTTTTTGCAACTTGAGCTGTACACAGGAGCTACAAATGACCGCTTATTCAGCGCTCTATGCATTACATGTGCTGGCCGCGATGGTCTGGGTGGGCGGTATGTTTTTCGCCTGGATGATTCTGCGCCCCGCTGCTGCCGGGGTGTTGGCAGCGCCGGAACGCCTGCAGTTGTGGCAGGAAGTATTTCGCCGGTTCTTTCTCTGGGTCTGGGCGGCGGTGCTGATTTTACCGATTGGCGGCATGGGCATGCTGCATATGCGTTTCGCGGGCTTTGATACTGCGCCGCAATACGTGCAAATCATGATGGGTTTGTTCATTGCCATGCTGGCGCTGTTCCTGCGCATTCAGCTGCTGCAACTACCAGAACTGCGTAAGACGATTGCCGAACAGAACTGGAGCGAAGCCGGCGCCGCGCTGGCGCGGATTCGCAAGGTTGTGGGTATCAATCTGATTCTGGGCCTGCTGGTCGTCAGCATCGCCGCTATTCGCCCAAGCTTTTAAGGCCGGACCGGCAAGCGCAGCACTTGCCGGTCAACTGATCAGAAGCGTACCAGATCCATCGAGCCATCCGGGCCCGGCAAGCCAGCTTGCCCGGAGCGGCCCGCTTGGCCACCCTTGGCACCTTGCGCACTGTAAATCCAGCATCCCTCATCCATCGCCTTGGCGCCGCCCTGCCCAGCTTCGCCGGCTCTGCCGCCAGAACCGCCTTCAAGGCGGGTGAGGATATGCTCGGCAGGGAAATCCTGCGGCACTTCGATACGAACCTTGCCGCCCGCCGCGCCGGTTTGGCCATCACTGCCATCACCACCATCAGCGCCGCTCAACGACTGCCCCCAGAGACAACCGCCCGGTTTCCCATTGGCACCATGCAGGCCATTAAAGCCGGGAGAGCCGGTGCCACCACGCGCATCAATCAGCAAAGATTGCGTCACGACACGCTCAAGCCGCACGGTTAGCGTACGCCCGGCAATCGCCGGTTTTAACTCTGTGCCAGGCGCACCGCGAGCGGTGATTTGCGCGCCCGTGGCGATTTCGCCCTGCAGTACATGCAGAAAGAACGGCTGCTGGCTGGCAGCAATCGCAATGCGCCCCTCGGGCTCAAGCAGCAGTTCGCTGACACGCACCTCGGTCACGCTCGCCGGCACCATCAAGGTGGCGTGCTCGCCAATATGCAGCCGCTCGATCTCCAGCACCTGAGCACTGGGCGCCAATTGCAGCATCGAATTAGCGGCGACATGAATCAGCGCCTGCGCCGATGCCAGCGGGCTGGCCAGCGCCAGTAAAAACAGTGCGCTACGCATGTTTGGGCTCCAACTCAGGTTCAATCGACAACGCCAATTGCTGCGGCTCAGCCTCTGTATGCTGAGAGTCTGCGGTGTCTGCCACGGCTTGCACTTCAGGCTCAACGGGAACTGGCGTTGCTGCCTCAGCGGCGGGCGCAGCCGCAGGCACTGGTGCGGGAGGGAGCGTCAGTGCATGAAAAACACCGAACAAAAGAACCTGCAACCGTGCAGAAAAGGGCGCGGCAGTGTTCTTGATGCGTGCGCTGAACCAGCGCAACTCCAGGATGTGCAGGAGCAGTACAAAGCCACCGGCGAAATTGAGCAAATCGGCAAAAGGTTGCGCAACCGGCTGCAGCCAATTACCTGCAACAACTGCCCAAAAGGCCACAGTCAGGAGCTTTCCAAGCCCCATAAGCACTTTCATTGATGCCCCCACCGCTAGTTATTTGCCCGCACATTAACCGCTTTCGCACTGCCGGGGAAAGCCTCCCACACCGACGCGAGCAGCCAGATAATTCGCCTAGAGATTGAATTATGACTAATTGGCAAATTTGCCAATCACGTCACATATCAAACAGGCTGTCATCGTCAGTTGCAGCGTGAAACGAACAACATTTCTACGCCCACACAAAAAACCGCCAATTGGCGGTGCATTAAAATAGCTGGATTCGATTGTGATCGAGCCTGCGCCCGTACGATGTGCAACCACTCGCAAGGAATCCCACAGGTACCCGACTTACGCCGAGTACCTGTGAGCAAGTCTGCGGCAGACATCATGCAGACATTTTTTCTGAGACTCGCAGTCTACAAACGGCCCTTGGCAGTGCATAAACTGCCAAGAACCTGTCTAACATCGCTTAAGGCTGAGCTTCCACTGCAGCTTCTACACGACGGTTGATTGCGCGGCCTTCGGCAGTCGCGTTATCCGCAACTGGACGGCTTTCACCGTAACCCACCGAATCAACACGGGTTGCGCCCACGCCATACTGTTGAACCAGCACGTCACGAACGGCACTTGCGCGGCGCTCAGACAGTTTCTGGTTGTAAGCATCGGTACCCACCGAGTCAGTGTGACCTTCTACAACGGTAGAGGTTTGTGGGAACTGAGTCATGAAGTCAGCCAGGTTCTTGATGTCGCCATAGCTTTCTTCTTTAACCTGAGCCTTGTCGAAATCGAACTTAACGTCCAATTCAACGCGTACAGGTTCTGCAGCTGGTTCTTCTTCTACGACAACAACTTCTTCAACCATCGGCTCTGGAGGAACCGCGCCATGCACCCAGCAATACGCTGCAGCCAGACCAGCACCCACTGCGGCGCCGCCACCAGCCCATGCAGAGCTTTCAATCGCACCCAAACCTGCACCGCCGATACCACCGACAATGGCGCAAGTTGGCCAATCTGATTTTTGAATCCCTGCGCAGCCTGTCAGCAATGTTGAGGCCAAAATCAGGGGTACTGCTTTCCTTGTGATGCTCATAGACAAAGTCTCCTGTTATTAATCGGCCAAAAACCGATATATGGATTAAAGACGCCAGCTCTAAATTCCACAAGATCGGATTTACACAGATGTGCATAACATTCAGCTATAGGACAAAAGTCGCCCTCGGGGTAGTCTTTGCCAATAACTTCGAGGTTTTTGCATGACACTGAGCCCATCATCGCGCTCGCCGTTACAGGCGATCGCCGCGCTATTAGAGCGCTACAGCCCGAAACGCCTGCTTCTGATCGGTGCCAGCGAGCTACCAGCAGTTACTGCTTTCAGCGAAGCTCATCCTGACTGCCAGATTTGCCACACCCAAACCGTGCCATTGCCAAGCGACATTGCCGGACAGCGCTTTGATCTGGCCCTGGTCGTCGATTGCCTCGAACACCTGAGTAAACGCCAGGGCTTAGAGCTGTTGGGCGGTATTCGCAACCTCAATGCCAGTCGAATGGCGGTGCTGGTCGACCTTGATGCAAGCGAATGGCAAGAGACCGACATGTTTTCGCTGGCAATGCAGGCCAGCGAGCAATTTCAACGCGACTCGCAAACGCTGACCCTGTTTACCTACGACTTACTCGACTACAAACAGGTACCGGACTGGCTCAATGCCAAGTTTTGGGCTAATCCTGAAAATTTCGGAAAGTACTGGTGGTAATCCCATGAATATCAAGGGCTTACCTCACTATGAACGCTATTACCACCATACCCGAGCAGGGCCAAGTGTCACCAGCCTGTAACCAGCACTGTCACCAGAACCACCAAAGACTGACTGTCTGGCACTATCGCCGCTCAGGGATCTACTACCTTAGGGTTCGCCCTCGCGGCTGTTCAATTCGTAGCGCTACCATTTCACTCCGCACCACCGATAGGCCCACTGCAATGACACTCTCGAAAGACATCCTCAAGGCTCTGGCTGTGTTTCACCTCGATCAACCAGAGGCAACGTGGACGGATCTCAAGGAGCGCCTTTTAGATGTCGCCAAGGATACGCTGAGTCAATCCCATGCTGATGACGGTTCATTGTCAGCCTACGACATGATCTACGGGGATCTCGCAGTGTCGCTCGCTGAGGCTTCCGCCAAGGCGAACTTGAGTGTCGATCAGCACAAGGCATTAGCAATTGGCAGAAGGATCATAGGTGCTGCCCAAGATCGCCTGCATGGAGACCCAAAGGCTCTGGTAGAAATCATTGAGGAACTTGAGGGCCAATCCTGTAGCACGCCTGTAGCCCTCAATCAGCCCTTATCTGTATTGCCCGTTGGCGAGCCACTGACCTTCAAGACCCTCTCAGAACTCTTTTTGGCTGAGCGTAAAGGCAATGTCACTGACTCCACCCTGAAAGCGGTTCAATCCAATTGCAGTACCTTATTCAAGCTGATCGGAGACCTCGACATGAGGACGCACACCCGTGCTGACATGGTCGCTCTCAAGGCAAAAGTAGTGGAAGGTCGCAAGCCATTGACCATTAACAAGCTGCTGGCTCAACTATCTACTGTGATGGACTGGGCCAAGAATAATGGTCACATTCAGCATTCATACGACAAGGGCCTGAAGATCGAGAGAGGCGCTGAGAGCACCCGCAAGCCACTCTCACGGGATCAAGTAGTCACCATCATGGATCATGCGAATAACCTTCCTGTGGATGACTGGAAGCGCTGGGCGCTATCCCTCGGGGTTCTCACAGGGGCTCGTATAGGTGAGATCTACCAGCTAAACAAAGAAGACATAAAGCAAGTGGAAGGCATCACCGTGATAGACATCAACAAAGATGAGAACGGTGGCAAGACCTTGAAGAACAACTTCTCAGTAAGACAGGTTCCTCTGGTCGATGGGGCCTACGGGTTTTCCCTTGAGGTCTTCCTTGAGTGGGTCGCAGCGAATGAAGGCAGGTTGTTCAAAGCCAAGGAACATTACTTCAACAAGCCACTCAATGAGGCTCTTAGAGAACCCCTCGGCCTGAAAGCTGGTGGTAACCAGTCATTCCACTCCTTGCGCCACTCACTGGCTGGGCTTCTCAAAGCTGCTGCCACACCGGACATCATCGCTCAAGGCATCACTGGGCATAGCTCAGGAAATATTACATATGACCTGTATGGTGGGTCTGGGCGAGTGGCTGTGAGCGTTTTGAATGAAGCCTTGAAGAAGGCGTTTGGGTTAGTGGCTTAAGCGTTCAATAGAGAACTCGCGGCGAAAAGTCCCCACCATAAAGTGATAGGGACAACACATAATAATTTCTAATGTTGGAAATAAAGGTATGCATCAAGAGCGACAGCGCCAATCAAAAGATAGCCAGTCGCCCCCCAGAGAAGACGCAAAACCTTTCGGCGCCAGTAAATAGCAGTTCCTCCCATATTTGCAGTGACCATCGCGGCGACAAATCCAAGAAGAAACTGGGCAAGTAAGAACCAAAGAACCAAAATGGTGTAATGCATAGGTGTTCGCTTAGGCGTGAAGCTCATTTGTTAGTGGAATGGCGAGAATATCATATTGCCACTATCCCTCATGGGCATCGAGCTGGATGTCCTTGTGGGGCACCCTGAGCATGACCTGCTGTTTGTGGCAACTCAGGTGGCTAATGCGGCAGGCGTGAAGGATGGGCGCGGCACCGCTAAGGCATTCATTAGAGCAGCCAATCGGGCATCTCATAAGGTCGGGCTGCAAATCCGCGAGTTGGTTAATGGGGAAGATTCTTCCCTTTTAACAGAAGCGCAGTGCATTGAGATCCTGCCTTACCCACGGTGGCGTGATACTTGGGTGATGCCCGAGACTGACGTTTATCAGATGCTTCTCCGAGGTAACTCGCCTCGGTCTGAACCCTTTCGCCGCTGGGTCACTGAGGAGGTCTTACCGACCATCCGCAAGACTGGTATGTACAACGCTGAGGAGTCGAGCAACCCCATCGCTCAGAACCTCATCGACCAGCTCCGCTTGTTAGTCCGTGAATAGCCCGTAATTACTGGCTGAAGTTCCATGTCGTTAAAAACCCTCACTATTGCTGCACTCCCGCAGCAGTTCATTGAGGAGTACGACACATGCCCACAATTCCCGCACAAGCTAAGCCCATCCAGTTCAGCGGCTTCACAGGCCCCTGCGACGCTTCTTCCTACTTCGGTGAGCAACCGTTACCCGTTCCGAAACGCGGTCGAGGAAGGCCAGCGAAAGCAATCACCAATTCATTCTATGGTCACATTGGTCCCGCAACCGGTTATGGACGATACCCGTATTTCGCTCAGGACATCCTTGAGGGCATCGCAAGGCTCGACTGGCATGACCGGCCAATAGGTTCCGGTGGTTCATCTAAGCCGTTATCCGTTCGACGACTCAGCGAAATACTGTCGGATGTGGAAGAGGTCAGCGCGCAAAGCGTGATGGATCGTTTTGGTTTTGGTCTCAGGCAAGCTCAGCGCTATGTCAAAGCTATCGAAGTTGCCATGCCCTATTTGCTCAAGGCTCGCCCGAAGCACCTTGCAGACATAATGCAATACGGCTACGTGATTCCGAGTGGCTTTTCTGAGTGGACGGATGAGCTGGATACACCGAGCGCTGAGGTTCTCAATAAGCTGCACCACGACATGAGAACGCTGGGAGCAGCGGCAGCTTGATTAAATGCCGCATACTTATAAAACCCAAAGACCATCTAAGAGATGAATCTCATCGACCAGTAGAAAGACTAACCGACCCGCTCATAGAGGTAGAGGGGTAGTGATATTAATCACCCCTCCCTATGAGTCATCTAAATGAGCAACTCTCAGGAGGCAAACCAGAAACGATGAACACCACATTGTCATACCCAGCTAACTCCCAGATCACCCAAGAGGATCTTGAGTTTCTATCGACGACCTTTCCGAAATCAGTCAGACATCAACTGATAACTCTCAGGGGAATACTCAGCAATCGTAAAGCACCTTGGCGTACGTACTCTAACGGAGTGGTCTCGATTATGAAGGAACACATGCTTGCAGAGGTTGCATTGAATTGCTCATCCAACATTGCAGACCGTGTGTCTATGCTGGTTGAAAAAGGAGTTTGCTTGCAGGCAGTCTCAACGAATCCCCTCAAGATTCCAATGTCAGGACATGAGCTGATCTCGCTCAAGGCTTAGCCGTCGAGCCAGGGTGTCGTAAAACCCCTCACTATAGAAGCAGAGAGCAACAGCCCATCAAGATAGCTGTCTGCTCAGCTCCAACTATCCAGCCGTTCGCCACGGTTGCCCGCCAGTCCCCGCTGTAGATCCAACTAAAAGATGCTTCAGGTACAGCCATATCCTGACCAGCATCAGCAATAAACAAACCCAAACCCAGAACCCTTTGATCGGCCTTGAAGATGCCCACGAGGCTTACTCCTTGGCCGTCTGGTCGTGCGCGTGTCTATGGCGCAAGGTCGATCAAAGGGTCACCTAATAGGAGATCCAATCCCATGAATGTAGAAATCACCACCCCCCTGAAAAATGAAGTGACCATCTCAGGTCAGAAGCTCAGCCGTGAGTATGCAGAGAACATTCTGCTGCCAATGCTGGTAGCTCAATGCCAAACCGCCAAAGCAAAGCAATTTGAGATCGTAAAGATTTTCTCTGAGGCAGGCTTATCGCTTTCAGCGATTCCTGATGTCGCCCGAGAGTTTCGCCAAGATCAAGCAGAGAAAGCGGCTGAGCGGTTACGCAGACAAGCTGAAGCTCAAGCACATGCCGAGCGCTGCCGAGTTGCCACGCCCCGTGAGCTGGCCGAGCTGAAGGCCCAAAGAGAAGCCCGAGCGGCTGCTATTCGAGAGCACGGTGAACAGGTCCGAGCAGCTTCCCGTAATTCCGGCTGGTAAAACCAAGCCACTACCTCAATCAACAATTTTCAGGAGAACAGTTCCATGCAGCCTAATAAATATGTGAAACCTACAACGCACTACTCGACCGCCTTCGATGATCAGAATGGGTCTATCCGCTTCAATACTTCTGACATCCGCGCAGACAACGAAGCTGCAACTGATGTATCCGTTTACGTTGAAGCCCTGACTGAAGGCCTCGACGATTACTTAAACGGTGACGAATGGCGTCAAGCAGCTATCGAGCGAACTCCTTGTGAGTTCCGTCCTGCTGGCTCTGAGGCCACAGGTCAACAAATCATCACGCTGGCAGACCGCTCTATTTCCTTCGATCCTCGTAAGAACTGGGACAATCAAACCATTGATAAAGGTGACGTTCTTGCCGGTTCTGTGATTTTCACGGAACCAACCGATGCTGCACTCGTCATCAGCCACCGCTTTACCATCCTTGATCACAACATGATGGCAGGCTTCACCGAGGGCTCATTGATCCAGACCGGCGATAAACTGCTACGGGACATTGAACACCTTGCTGCTGGCAAGATTGCTGCAATCCTTTCGGCTGCTCCAAGCACCGAGAGCATCGCTGAGACCAAGCCAACGGGTAAACCTGCTGAGGTCGCTGAGGATCTAATCGACATCCTGACGACTCACATCAACCAGACCGTAGGAACCTCCTTAGGGGACTTCGTGATTTTGCTCCCTGTGTCACTGGTAGCCGTTCTGGAGCGTGCTGCTCAGCGAGCTGGCGTAGATGGCATCGAGAGCCTCATTGGTGCATCAGTGCAGCCATACAGCGGAGCTGACCAAGGTCTATTCCTGCTGCCAAAGATGTTCACCAGTTTGAGCTACCGAGAAGGTCGTAACGGTGACGTGTGGAAGGTCCAAGCGACCCGCAACGGTGCCTACCAATGCTGGGACATCGAGATCATGGCCCTCGTGGACATCGTTGCTAATGGCAAAGTTAAGGTGAAGCTGACCGCCGATGGTCTTCAGACCGAGACAGTAGCCTTCCCGATGATCACCAATATCAAGCTGACCTGATCGCACAACCATGAGAGCCCCTTAAGACCGACACGATGAGGGTCCGGCTGGGGCCTATGGAAATCCCAAAGACCATCTGCCCCCTGCCCGTCGCTGGGCAATCAACCGATCAACCGTAGAGTCTTCCTGTTTGCTTCTTCATGCCATCGTCCAGAACCTTTGTCGGGTCTCTGCGCTGGGCCGTGGGAGCGAACTTGAGGGAGCAAACAAGAGGAACAAGACAATGTACCTGATCAACAACACTGACACCCTTCTGCCTATCGAAATCAACGGCCATACCTTCAAACCAAACACTGAAGGCCTTTGGAGCCTCAATGAGATCCATCAGGCTTTGAGCCTTGTCGAAGCTAAGCGACCATCTGAATGGCGTAACGCGGTTTCCACAGAGCTGCGAACCTCCGGAAATTTGCGGAGCTTGGACGGCAGCGGAACCCTTGCCACGGAGTCGGGAGCAATTGCCTATGCAATGTGGGTCTCCACGGACTTCTATCTGATGGTCGTACGCGCTTTCGTCACTATGCGTAACGACTCTATCTTGAACGCCCGCATGGCCCTTCTGGCAACTGCTGAGGCAGACATTCAGCTCGCCAAGGCAGTCCCAAAAGCTGACCTGATCGACTCTCGCTTAACTGGTAACGGGATTCCATGGGGGCAAGCCTGCAAGTTGGCCGGAGTGACCAAGCCGCAATTGGCAAAACAATATCTGGTCCACACCGCACACTTCGTCTCTCAGGAGCACCCTACCGAATATCGAAAAATCCTCAAGCCAGCATCACGGGCATTCACTGGGGGATTCTTCAAGTCTTGCTCACTGAGCTACGGCAATGAAGATGGCTACCGTGTCACCGCCAAGGGCCTTGCGTGGCTCCAAGGGAAAGCTCAAGAAATCAATACGGCCATCGCTGAGAGATCCCGCAAGCAAGCTGTTGCGCGTCGAAAGAAGTAACTGAAAGAGAGAACCCAATGGACACCCTACAGGCTGCCTATCTGGTCTGTGTGGCTGTCCATTTGGTCTTATGCCTTTGGTCACATAGGTCCAGATGAGAAAATATAAAAAATTTGGGAATGACCATCTAATCAATCATTCCCTTTCAGGTTCCCCCGTGCGCCCTCTTCAGTGTCAATTCACCGCTCGCAGAATGGCCCAATGACCATCCGAGGGTCTCGCCAAGTGTCACCAGTCGTGTAACCATGCTGTCACCAGAAACACTTGAGATACCCTATGAAGCCCGCTACGCTTGGTCTGCCGCCAGTGGCCCACAAGTTTTGGGCTAATCCTGAAAATTTCGGCAAGTACTGGTGGTAAGCCTATGAACGCAAGCCCAGCCTGCCCATGCGGAAGCGGCAGTTCACTGAATGAATGTTGCGGCCACTTTCACTCAGGCACCGCAGCGCCCAGCGCATTGCTGCTCATGCGATCGCGCTACAGTGCTTATGTATTGGGACAAATTGACTATTTAATCGCGACCACCCTGCCCGCCCAGCAGGCGCAGCTTGATCGCCAGTCCATCAGCGACTGGAGCTTGAGCAGCACGTGGCTGGGTCTGGAGGTTGAGTCGAACGAGGTGCTGGGCGGGCAACCTGAACATGCGTTCGTCACGTTCAATGTGCGCTGGCATGACAACACGGGCGAACACAGCCACCGCGAACGCTCAGCGTTCGTTCAGGTTGGCGAAAAATGGTATTTCATCGACCCGACTATTGAACTCAAGGCCGGTCGCAACGACCCGTGTCCCTGCAGCAGTGGGCAAAAATTCAAGAAGTGCTGCGCACCCTTCATTTGAGTGCGCGCCATACAGCAGCTAACGGCGCTGCTGTGGGTACTTTAAGGCTGCAACTTGATGTGCGACGTATCAGGCGCCGGAGCCGCTGGCGGGGCTTTCTGCTGACCCATGTCGCTGCCAACCGGAGCCAGGCTGAACTCGGACAAGTCCAACGGAAGCTCAGCCACTTCGGTTTTCTCTTCCAGCAGATCAGCGCCCACTGGAGCGATGTCGAAGTCCGGCGCGTCTACTTCACTGAAAGCCGCCATGTACTCGTCACGCGGTAATAGTCGTTTGCCGGACGCGGCAGTTGTTTGCGGTGTGTCGGCAGCGGATGCGATTTGGGCGGTTTGCGGAGCGGCTTCTGCTGGGGGTTCTGAACCAGGGGACTCTGGCGCAGGTGTGCCTGCCGCAGGGTTGCCTGCCACAGGTACGCCTGCCGCACTTCGTACAGCAGCACCTTGTTCTGTTGCAGCGACTTCGGCCACTTCGACAACCGCGCCAGCGCGTTCGATGGTGGCGCGGTATTTTTCTGCCGTCGCGGCGTCGAGACCGGTTTTGATCACGATGCGTCGCCCGGAAAACAACAAGGCAATCCGCTGTTCATCGGCCTGAAACAGCTTGGCCAGGTTGGCCTTTACCTTCACAGGGTCCGCGCCCGGTACCAGTTGCCCGGCAAAAGCAATCTCAAAACGCAGCATCGTCACACTCCTGTCCTTGTCATACTTCAGTATGACGTAAGTTTTTTTAACCTCACAACATCTTGCAGCCGAGCAGTTGCTTGTTACACTGGGGCGTCTTACGGAGTATGAAATGTCATTTCAGGCCAAAACTATAAGAATCTTCAGCCTACTCGCCCTGTTTGGCTTGCTCGCAGGCTTGGGCGGCTGTTCCACATGGATGACCGGCAACTTTAAAGACCCGGAGATTCGCCTGGTCAAGGTTGACGTAGTCAAAGCCAAATTGCTCGAACAGCAGTTTGTCCTGCGCTTCAGTATCAATAACCCCAACGATGTCAGCTTGCCAGTGCGCGGCCTCGATTATTCGGTGTTCCTCAACGATATAAAGCTGGCGGAAGGCGAATCTGATGTCTGGTTCACGGTTCCTGCCAATGGCACGCAAACCTTCAAGGTTCCGGTGCGCACCAACCTGTGGCGCCACGTGCGGCAGATCGTGAAAATGCTCGAAAGCCCGGACGAGGCAATCAAGTACAGTTTCTCGGGTGAAGTAAAAACCGGTTTATTATTCGGCCGCAGCGTGCATCTGTCGCGAGATGGCGAGATAATTCCCGGAGATTTCATCCCGGAGTAGTTTTGCATGACCCAACAACCTCACGTCCACGACCCAGACTGCAACCATGATCACGATCACCACGATCATGATCACGGCCATGTGCACGGCCCGAACTGCGGCCACGCTCATCAGGAACCTGTGCGCAACGCGCTGAAAGATGTCGGCCGCAACGACCCTTGCCCATGCGGCAGCCAGAAGAAGTTCAAAAAGTGCCACGGCGCCTGATCCGCGCATGAGTACAACCAACCTGTTGTTGCTGCTCGCCGGAACTGCTGTTGTTCTGGCGCTGGCGGCTTACGCCCTGCACTTGTGGCGCCGGGTCTGGCTGCGCCAGAAGCAGCAAGAAGCAGCAAATGACGCCCAGCACATTCGCCTCAGGGATGATTTGCGTGTGCTTGCCAGCAGCCTGCTCGATGAGCAATTGCCGCTGATTGAGGGTGCGATCCGCATCAAGGTGCTGCTCGACAACTATGATCTCGGTCTCAGCAATGATGCGCGGTGTCAGGTGTTCCAGACGCTGTTTGCCGCCACCGAGCATGTGCCGACACATGCTGGCTGGAAAGCCCTGAGCAAAGAACAACGGCGTCAGCATGAGAAGGATTTCTCCGCCCTTGAACTGCAACACAAGGCAGCAGCCCGCACGGCTGCACGCTGGTTGCTGGACGAGGGTTTAAGCGCCGCGTGAGAACAGCGTCTGACAATCTGCAACAACGCTTGTCAGGCGCCTCGCCGCTCACTACCTTACGCATCCGCCGAACGCTACATAGCTAAAGGCCTGAGGACTGAACTCAAACGCCCACCGCGCGGTCCAGTCTTTGCATCGTCTGCCCGGCATCACTGCTAGGCTTTGCTCCCAATAAACTTATTATCCTGCGTTCTGCAAGGAGTCCGTTGCATGCAATCGCGCGTGTTTCGTCCCACCACTGGTTTTGGCCTTGGCGCCACTCTTATCGGCGCCATCACCCTCAGCGGTTGCCAATCGTTTCTCGACAGTCGCTACGGCGACAGTGTTGCGCCAGACCACGGCACCTTTGCCATCAAAGGGCTGGCGCAAAATGCAGTGGTCAGGCGTAACGCGTTGGGCATGCCCCTCATCGAGACCAACACCTTCCACGACGCGCTGTTCACGATGGGTTACATACACGCCAGCGACCGCCTCAGCCAAATGGTCGGCATGCGCTTGATGGCGGAAGGTCGGCTGGCAGAAATGGTCGGCCCCGACGCATTGGAAACAGACCGTTTGATGCGTGCTGTGAATCTGCGCAAAAGTGCCGACACGCTTTATAAAGAAGCCTCGCCACGCCTTAAGAAGTTCTTTGAGGTTTACGCCCGGGGTGTGAACGCCTACCTGTACCGCTACCGCGACAAGTTGCCGATGGATCTGGCCGAGTCTGGCTACCGTCCGGCTTATTGGAAACCGGAAGACTCTGCGCTGATTTTCAGCCTGATGAACTTCGGCCTGGCGGTGAATCTACAGGAAGAAGTCGCCGCGCTGATCATGGCGCAGAAAGTCGGCAGCGATCAGCTCGCCTGGCTGCTGCCAACCTATCCGGACGAGCCGCTGCCGTTTGCCGAGGCCGAGAAACTCAAAGGCCTCAAGCTCAATGGCCAAATTGCCGGGTTGGCTGCGGTTGAGAATGCCGCTGGGCAATTTGCCCAACAGCACATGCTCAGCGTCGCAGCCTCCAACAACTGGGCGATTGCGCCGCAGAACAGCCGCAGCGGCAAAAGCTTGCTGGCCAACGACACCCACTTACCTATCGCCCTGCCCTCGGCCTGGAATTTTGTGCAGATCAACGCGCCAAAATACAAGGTCGCCGGCGTTTCCATCGCCGGTATCCCAACGGTCGTCGCCGGCTTCAATGGCTCGCTCGGCTGGGGCATGACCATGGTCATGGGCGACAATCAGGATCTGTTCCTCGAACAGATAAAACGCCAGGGCAGCGGTTTGTCCTACCTTGCGGACGGTAAATGGGTGCAAGCGCAGGAGCGCAAGGAAACCTTCTTTATCAAGGGTGAGCGGCCGATTCGTGAAACCATTTACGAGACCCGCCACGGCGTACTGTTGAACTCGGTTCTGGGCGAGCGGAAAAATCCGCTGCAACCCCTGCAGGTTCAGTCGGGTTATGGCTTGGCGCTGAAAACCACCCAGTTCGAAGCGGACAAGAGCCTTGATGCCTTCTTCGACTTGTCGCGGGCGCAGAACGTCGATCAAGCCTTCGAGGCTGCCCGAGAAATTCGCGCCACCCCGTTGAACATGGTGTTTGCCGACTCCCAACACATTGGCTGGCAAGTCACCGGTCGCTTCCCCAACCGCCTTGCAGGCCAGGGCCTGATTCCCTCGCCGGGCTGGAACAGCCAATATGAGTGGGACGGTTTCGCCGAACCGATGCTGCATCCATATGATCAGGATCCGCCGCAGGGCTGGCTGGGCACCGCCAACCAGCGCACAGTGCCACGCGGTTACGGCATGCAGCTGTCCAACTCCTGGTATTACCCGGAGCGTGCCGAGCGCATGGCTGAAATGGCGGCGAGCGGCAAGCACGACACGCAAAGCATGATCCGCATGCAATACGACCAGAAGTCCAACTTCGTCGCTAAATTGCAGGCCATGTTCACCGCCCCCGGCATGGCAGAGTCACTGCAAGGTGCGATATCTGCATTACCAACGGCTGAGCGCAGTAAAGCCGAGGAGGCACTGAAAAGGTTGATGGCGTTCGATGGCAATCTGACTGCCACCTCCGCTGATGCAGCGCTTTACGAGAGTTTCCTGCAAGAAAGTGCCAAGCAGATATTCCTCGATCAACTCGGCCCCTTGAACAGCCCGGCCTGGACGGCGCTGGTCGAGACCGCCAACAGTTCCTACTCGGCGCAGGCGGATCACCTGCTCGGCCGCGATGACAGCCCGTTCTGGGATGACATCAGCACCGCGCAAAAAGAGACCAAGCCACAGATTCTGGCGCGCAGCCTCGCCGCGTCTGTTACCTCGCTGGAAAGCGCACTGGGCAGTAATCGCAGCAACTGGCAATGGGGCAAACTGCACCAATACCAGTGGCTAAGCGATGCCAGCAAAATGGCGCCGAACATGAGCGCCAGCCAGCGCGCCAATATCAACTCGATCAAGAGTTATCTGGACCGCGGCCCTTATCCGGCCGGTGGCGACCACACCACCCTGAACGTATCGGCGTACCACTGGGGACAGGATTTTGATACCTGGCTGATTCCGGCCATGCGCATCATTGTCGACTTCGGTCGCGACGAGCCGTTCATTGGTCTCAACAGTTCCGGCCAGTCCGGGAACCCGGCAAGCGATCACTATGCAGACGGCATTGATGCCTGGCTCAAAGGCGGATATGTGAGCTTCCCTTTCAAATCGCAGAACGTCGACAAGGTCTACGGCAGTAAACGTTTGATGCTGACACCGAGCCGCTAATGACCGTTCGTCGGCTTTTGAGTGGCCGACTGTGAACCTTTTATGGAGTTAGCCACTCAGAGATAGTGGACTTACTCCATAGATCATCGTTTAGGGCGCTTTATAGCGCCCTTTCTTTTGCCCCGAATTTACCCAGGCAGCCCTCCAGCCCCCTGCTCGCGGCCATTCAACGCCTGCACGCGCCTGCACGCGCCTGCACATAATTAAATCCGGCCTCCGCCCATTGAGTCGACAAACCCTGCGACAATGGGCAGCACCTTTGATTGATCAATAATTTGAACTTTCAATGAGGCGCCGGGCTCTATGGGCAGCCAGAAATATCCCCTATCTTTTATAGGCTTATTCTCGCCCGGCGGGACGCATCTGCCTGTTATCGAAAAATCTGGCAACTCATTTAAATAGTCTCAGAGGGCCACTGGATTTCTGACCAACGGCTACACTGTTCTCATCGTCTACTTTAAAGACGCGCTCATCTCACGTTGTATGGCCCCTGCTCAGCCACTTAGAAAGGAACTCATATGTCGCTCACTCCGCCACCAGACCTGCAATTCTCGCGAAACTTACTGGATACATTTATCCGTGCTGCGCTTATCGCCATTTTGGTGTACGGCTGCTACCAGGTTTTCCATCCGTTTCTGGGCATGATGCTCTGGGCGCTGATTCTGGGCGTAACTCTGTATCCGCTGCAGGGCATGATCAAGGCGCGCTTGGGCAATCACGATGGTCGCGCCGCATCCTTGCTTGTGGTGTTGGCAATTGCCGTGCTGCTGGTTCCGGTGTACTTCCTTGGCACATCACTCACCGAGTCTGTGCAAGCCGCCATCGAGACGGTGAAGAGTGGCACTGTGCATATTCCCGCACCGCCCGCCTCGGTTGAAGAATGGCCGCTGATTGGTAAATCGCTGTATAGCTTCTGGGCCAATGCAGCGTCGGATCTGACCAGCGTGCTGCAAAGCCTCGCCCCTCACCTGAAAGGTTTTACTCTGGGTTTACTGAGTAAGCTGGCCGGCGTGGGCGCAGGTTTTCTGGTCTTCATCGGTTCGCTGATCATTGCCGGCATCATGATGGCTTATGGCGAAAGCGGCCACAGAAGCGCTGTGCGCATTGCCGACCGTATTATCGGCCCAGACCGTAGTCATAGCTTTATCACCCTGTGCACCGCCACCATTCGTGCCGTGGCGCAAGGCGTGATTGGTATTGCCTTCATTCAGATGGTGGTGATTGGCATAGGCTTCGTGGTGATGGGTATTCCGGGCGCGGGCTTGCTGGCCATGGTTGTGTTGTTGCTGGGCATCATGCAGTTGCCGGTCCCTCTGCTGACCATTCCGGTAATCGCCTTTGTGTTCTTCACTGAAGGCACCTCGCTGGCCACTATCATCTTCGCCATTTACACCTTTATCGGCGGCTTGCTGGATAACATCCTCAAGCCAATGTTGCTTGGCCGGGGTGTCGATGTACCGATGCCGGTGATTCTGATCGGCGCATTGGGCGGCATGCTTGCAGGCGGCATCATCGGCCTGTTCATTGGCCCGGTTGTGCTGGCCGTCGGCTACAAGTTGTTCTGGCAGTGGATTGATGCTGGCCAGACTACGCCGACGATTGTTGAAGCCGAAAGCGTTAAGCAGGATGCGCAGTAAGCGCATCAAGTCAGCGCTCACTGGACCCACCCGATTTACCCTGCCGCTGCTGTATGGCTGTGTACTCTCGGGCTGTGTCCAGCTTGGCCCTGATTTCACATCGCCTACCGAGCCCTGGGTCGATGGCTGGAGCAGTCAGTCGATCAGCGCGGTCACCGACCATCAGCCGCAGGCCGCCAATGTGCAATGGTGGTCGGCGTTTGACGACCCGTTGCTCGACCGCCTTATCAGCGAGGCCGATGCGCACAACTCCAGCCTGCGCATTGCCGGCCTGAGCATTCTTGAATCACGCGCGCGCCTGGGCATCGCTCAGGCGGGTCGCCTGCCGCAAGCCCGAATCGCCAGTGCCGATGCGTTCTACATAGACCGCAATCAGTCTGGTGGCAGCAACCCGCAAGACAGTCACTTCGCCCAATACAGCGCCGGTGTCGATGTTGGCTGGGAGCTGGACTTCTGGGGTCGCTACAGCCGCGCCATCGAGTCATCCAACGCCGCCTATTTTGCCGCCCAGGCCAATTATCAGGACTTACTGGTATTGCTCCGCGCGCAGGTGGCCACCAATTACTTTGCCCTGCGCACCGCCGAGGCTCGCCTGCGGATTGCCCGGGACAACGCCGAACGGCAAAAGCGCAGCTATGAAATCACGGAGCGCTTGTTCAAAAGCGGCAACAGCGCCGAGCTGGACCTGCAACAAGCCAAGAGCCAATATCTGGGAACCTTGAGCAGCATCCCCGACTTCGAAGCGCAGGTTGCCAGCACGCGCAATGCACTGGCCGTACTGATTGGTCGGCCGCCCAGTGATTTGCCTGAACTGGCCGAACAGACCGGTTTGATTCCACTGGTCGATAGCGCCGCAATCAATGAAGTGCCAGCTAACCTGCTTCTGCGTCGCCCGGATATTCGCGCCGCACAGTGGCAGGTTGCTGCGCAGTCGGCGCTGGTTGGCGTTGCCGAAACCGACCTGTATCCCTCGCTGACCCTGCTCGGCACTATTGGCTGGTCGGCAAGCTCGCTGAGCGCGGCCTCCGACAGCCTGACACTGGGCGCCGGTCCCAGCTTGAGCTGGAATATTTTTGACCAAGGCCTGCTGCGCAATAACGTGCGTGTGCAGGACGCCCGCCTGCAGCAGTTGATCGTGGCCTACCGCGACAGCGTGCGCCAAGCCGCTCGCGAGGCCGACGATGCCGCAACCGGCCTGATCAAATCGCTCGAGCGCGAACGCATTCTGCATGACGCCGCCGCCGCTGCCGAACGCTCACTGGAGCTTGCCACCGCGCAATACCGCGAGGGTTATTCCGACTTCCAGCGTGTTCTCGACGCACAACGGGCGCTGGCCAGTCAGCAAGACAGCTATCTGCTCAGCCGCAGCGCCGCTGTGAGCAATCTGATCAGCCTGTACAAGTCGCTCGGCGGCGGCTGGCAGAACCAGCAACCGCTGATAGATGACGCCACCCGCGAACAAATGTCGCAACGCACCGACTGGGGCGATCTGCTGGATGAAAGCAGCCCCACCTCCAATAAGGCCCAAGCCAATGACTGAATCTCAACAGCGCGCGGAGCAACCCGCCACCGAGCCTGCAGCCGCC
Source organism: Pseudomonas marincola (assembly GCF_900682675.2). Lineage (NCBI taxonomy): Bacteria > Pseudomonadati > Pseudomonadota > Gammaproteobacteria > Pseudomonadales > Pseudomonadaceae > Pseudomonas > Pseudomonas marincola. The sequence goes on from NZ_LR215729.2 coordinate 3,211,938, forward strand.
AAGGCGCCAGATCCGAGCCGTAAAGGCGTACTGATTGTCGGCGTGCTGATCATTGTCAGCCTGATCTGGTATTTGCTCGCCGATCGATTCACGCCATACACCCAGCAAGCCCGGGTGCAGGCTTATATCGTTGCCGTAGCGCCAGAAGTTGCCGGACGTGTTACGCAAGTGGCCATCCGCAACAACCAGACGGTCGAGAAAGGCCAGTTGCTGTTCAAAATCGACCCGCAGCCCTACCAGATCGCCTTGGACCGAGCCCTTGCCGATCAAGCCAACGTACGTACTCAAGTCGGCGCGAGCACTGCCGGCATCGATTCGGCACTGGCTTCGTTGCGCGCCGCGCAGGCCAATGAACTCAAGGCCCGGCAAGACCGCGACCGCTTGGAGCGTTTGTACCGCGAAGACGCCGGAACCATCTCTCTGCGCCGCCTGGAAATCTCCCGCGCAACGCTTGAGCAATCGACCAGTCAGGTTGCCGCCGCACGTGCCGAAGTCCAGCGCGCTCGCGAGCAGGAAGGCGGCAGCGGCGATGACAACGCCAAACTGCGCAGCGCCGCCAGCGCGGTCGAAAAAGCCCGTCTCGACCTGAGCAAGACCGAAGTGCACGCCAACTCGGCAGGCTTGATCACAGACCTGCGCATCGATGTCGGCCAGTTTGCCGCCGCCGGCGCCGCGCAAATGACCCTGATCGCCCTGAATGACGTATGGATCAGCGCAGACATGACCGAGAACAACCTCGGCCATATGCGAACCGGCACGCCCGTCTCCATTGTGCTCGACTCCATGCCCGGGCACGTATTGAGCGGCACAGTGCGCAGCATCGGTTACGGCGTCAGCGTCAGCCAGAGCACTCCGCCAGGCGCCTTGCCGACAGTGCAGAATAGCCGCGACTGGCTTCGCGCCGCCCAGCGTTTCCCGGTAATTGTCGGAATAGATGAAGGCCAGCTGGACAACTATGAAGGCTTGCGCGTTGGCGGTCAGGCGGAAGTCATGGCCTTTCCAATGGAAGGCAACCCGCTGAACCTGCTCGGGCACGCATTCCTGCGTTTCATGAGCTGGCTCTCCTACGCTTACTGATGAACAGCACAACTGTCGATCCACGTCCGCGGAGCGCTTTACGCGTCGCAGTCGGTACAGCGCTGTCGCTGGCCGTGAGCTTTTCGCTGGCCCTGCCACTGCCGTTTCTGGCGCCCATGTTAACCCTGTTTCTGCTGGTCATGCGCAACCAGCCACTGCCGCTTAAGGGCGGTATCGCGCTGGCTGTTGTGGTGGCACTTACGACCAGCAGCGGCTTGCTGGTGACGCCGCTGCTGCAGTATTACCCCTTAAGCGGTGTGCTGGTTATCGCCCTCAGCCTGTTTGGCTGTTTTCACTACGCCTTGCGCGGCGGCAACAACCTGCTGTCGACCTTCGTGGTGATCGGTCTGACGATGATCGCTGCCGCAGGCGCCACCTCATTCGCATTGGCGCTGATGGTCATCGAAGGGCTAATAAAGAGCGTTCTGGTCACAACCATTATGGTGATGATCAGCCACTGGCTGTTCCCCGAGCCGAAAGGCCTGCCAGCCCCCGCTCCCCCGGCGAAATCGACGCCCGATGAAGCTAAGTGGATTGCCTTGCGCGCCGCCCTGGTGGTGATGCCATCGTTTCTAATGGCCCTGATTGATCCGGCCAGCTACATGCCGCTGATCATGAAGTCAGTCAACTTGGGCCAGCAGGTGTGCATTACCAGTTCACGCAATGCCGGTCGCGAGATAATCGGCTCGACCCTGCTAGGCGGGCTGCTGGCTATCGGGTTCTGGACGCTGCTGAGCATCCTGCCGCACATCTGGATGTTTTTTATTCTCACGCTGTTCTTCATCCTGCTCCTGGCCCGTCGCCTATACCGCCTGGTGCAGAACACCCTGTCACCGAGTTTCTGGCTCAACACCGCCAGCACCATGATCATCCTGCTTGGCCAATCTGTGCAGGACAGCGCTACCGGCAAGGATGTTTACACCGCGTTCGCCGTCCGCATGGGCCTGTTTACCGCCGTTACGCTGTATGCCTGCGCCGCCATCTACGTGATTGACAGCCGCCGCATGCATCGCCTGAAAAACCAACTTTCCGGATAACCCGAAATGCTAATGAACCTACTTGTTGGTATCCCCGTGATGCTGATCTGCCTGATATTCCAGGCGATATTCGTTGCCTTGTGTTTGCGTGCCTACATCACCCATCGCAAAAAAATTATCGATCTCGAAAGGCCATTCGTTAACAATATCGTGTTGCTGTCACTGATCATGATCCTGATGCTGGTCGGCAACTTCGTGCAGATGGCCATCTGGGCGCAGGTATTTATCTGGCTCGGCGAATTCAGTGACTTCACCACCGCGCTGTACCACTCCGGGGTGAATTTCGCGACGTTGGGCTACGGCGATATCGTCATGTCCGAACAATGGCGCCTGCTCGGCCCGCTGGAAGCCTCCAACGGTATCCTGATGTTTGGTGTATCGACCTCGGTGATGACCGCCGCCGTCATGGACATCATCAAACAGTCTCTGGGCAGGGCCAACTTCCCTTTATAAGGCGCTCTGAGTCGCTGAAGAACTCGCTTTCTACTCATCCCAACACTGAGGATGGGTAGAGCCAAGCGAAACCCGTCACGCGATAGCTGGTTTAATCCGCAACGAGCCTATCGACTCGAAAACGGCTGCGCTCACGACAAGGTTGGTTCTAGAAGTCCGTAAACTGCGCGCACAAAAAAGCCGAGCAAATGCTCGGCTTTTTGCATTGCAGCGCGGGATCAGGCTTTTGGCAGGGTCACTCCCTGCTGGCCCTGATACTTGCCGCCACGGTCTTTATAAGAGACTTCGCAGGCCTCGTCAGACTCAAGGAACAACATCTGCGCCACGCCTTCGTTGGCGTAAATCTTCGCCGGCAACGTCGTGGTGTTGGAGAACTCCAGCGTCACGTGACCTTCCCACTCAGGTTCCAGCGGGGTGACGTTGACGATAATCCCACAACGCGCGTAAGTGCTTTTGCCCAGGCAGATAGTCAGTACGTTGCGCGGAATGCGGAAGTACTCAACCGTGCGCGCCAGTGCAAACGAGTTTGGCGGGATGATGCAAACATCACTTTTAACGTCAACAAAACTTTTTTCATCAAAGTTTTTTGGGTCGACCGTTGCCGAGTTGATGTTGGTAAAAACTTTGAATTCATCTGCGCAACGCACGTCGTAGCCGTAGCTCGAAACGCCGTAGGAGATCAGCCGCTCGCTGCCTTCAGTCCGTACCTGGCGCTCGACAAACGGCTCTATCATGCCGTTTTCCTGGGCCATGCGGCGAATCCACTTATCCGATTTGATGCTCATGGCTGATGTCCTGAATGAGGTTATGAATGAACAATGCGCGCATCTTACCGGTGCTTGCCTTGAGGTTCAAAGTCTGTTGACGAGTGTCGTCATTGGCCGGTTATTTCGCGCCATCAGTCAATAAATAACAGAAAGGTGCACAGAGCATTCGCTCTTAGCGCAAAAAAGGGGTATGGTGCTTCCACTGTGCTGCATGTGTCACCGCGAATCGCTACTTGATGCCTAGATTTCGATCCAAACATCGTCCGACTCCTAGTACTCGTTGCACTCAGTCCCGGCCTGGTTTTTTCCAGGGCTGTAATTACTTTTGTTAGGAGATTTCACATGTCTAATCGTCAAACTGGCACCGTTAAGTGGTTCAACGATGAGAAAGGCTACGGCTTCATCACTCCACAATCTGGTGATGACCTGTTCGTACACTTCAAAGCTATCCAGAGCGATGGCTTCAAGAGCCTGAAAGAAGGCCAGCAAGTGACTTTCGTGGCCACCCGTGGTCAGAAAGGCATGCAAGCTGAGGAAGTACAAGTTATCTAACTTGTCCTCCCTATAAAAAACCCCGCTTCGGCGGGGTTTTTTTATGCCTGCAGAAATCCTAATCATGCGGCGATCCACCAATCGCCTGACGGATTGCGGCGCCAAGCGCCGCTATCCATCCTCCATGTTTAGTACGGCACGAATAGGTTCGCGTCCCGACGGAGGATGGTTAACCCAAAGGGTAAACCGTCATGGCGGTTTGTGGGGTGTACACCGTCGCGCTTTGCAGATACCGCAGTTGGCCGGTCAATAAACTCGACTCGCATCATGCGGCGCTTCACCAATCGCCCGACGGATTGCGGCGCAAGCGCCGCTATCCATCCTCCGTGTTGCGCACGGCACAAATAGGTTCGCGTCCCGTGGAGGATGGTTAACCCGAAGGGTAAACCGTCATGGCGGATTGTGGGGTGTACACCGTCGCGCGTTACAGGTTCGGCAGGTGGCCGATTAATCAATACGATCCAAATCATGCGGCGATCCACCAATCGCCTGACGGATTGCGGCGCCAAGCGACGCTATCCATCCTCCGTATTGCGCACGGCACGAACGGGTTCACGTCCCGACGGAGGACGGTTAACCCGAAGGGTAAACCGTCATGGCGGTTTGTGGGATGTACACGGCTGCGCTTTGCAGATACCGCTGGTGGCCGGTTGATCAATGCGATCCAAATCATGCGGCGATTCACCAATCGCCCGACGGATTGCGGCGCGTAGCGCCGCTATCCATCCTCCGTGTTGCACGCGGCGGGTTGATTGCTATCAGTCGTCGCTGACGGAGATGGTCGGCATGGCCTGGGCGTTTGCGTCGCCCTGAGCGATGCGCGCGCCAACCTTTCTTGCGGTTTCCTGATAGATCATTGCGATCTGGCTTTCAGGATCGGCAATGGTGGTTGGCTTGCCGCCATCGGACTGCATGCGGATGGCCATCGACAACGGCATTGAGGCCAACAGATCAACGTCAAACTGCGCCGCCAGCTTCTCACCGCCGCCTTCACCGAACAGGTGCTCGGCATGGCCGCAATTCGAGCAGATGTGCACGGCCATATTCTCGACCACACCCAGCACTGGAATATTGACCTTACGGAACATCTCGACGCCCTTCTTGGCATCCAGCAACGCCAAATCTTGCGGCGTGGTTACGATTACTGCACCGGCAACCGGTACTTTCTGCGCCAGCGTCAGCTGAATATCGCCGGTGCCTGGCGGCATATCGACGATCAGGTAATCAAGGTTATCCCAGGCGGTTTGGGTAATCAGTTGCAGCAAGGCACCGGAGACCATCGGCCCACGCCAGACCACAGGCGTATTCTCGTCGGTGAGAAATGCCATCGACATAACCTCAACGCCATGCGCCTTGATCGGTACAAACCACTTCTGATCCTTGACCAGTGGCCGCGTGCCTTCAGCAATACCGAACATAATGCCCTGGCTGGGCCCGTAGATATCCGCATCGAGAATACCGACACGCGCACCTTCGCGAGCCAGCGCCAGTGCAAGGTTGGCCGCGGTAGTGGATTTACCCACACCGCCTTTGCCCGACGCCACAGCAATCACATTCTTGACGTTTTCCAGCGCGGGCACCTGGGCCTGCGCTTTATGCGCCTGCACCACGCAATCGACTGTCACCACCGCGCTATCAACGCCATCGAGATTGCTCAGGGCCATTTCCAGCATTTGCGCCCAGCCGCTTTTGAACAGGCCGGCGGAATACGGCAACTCAAGGCGTACAGACACCTTGGCACCTTGTACATCCACTTCGCGCAGACACCCGGAAGTGACCGGATCCTGATTCAAGTGTGGATCGGTGTACTGACGAAGGGTGGCTTCAACCACTTCACGGGTGACAGACATGAAAACTCCCAAACTGAGGTCAAGTAACGCAAGCAGTCATCTTACCGCAAAGCCACTGTTGCGCCAGAACCAGACTTTTACTGCGCAAAATCCTGCGCAGGATGAAAAAAATCGTCCGGCGCTATATAGTTACCGACCTCCTTTGTTTTACCAGTGCAGCGAATTCTATGTCTGAAGCCCGCAAGATTCTCGTTACCAGTGCCCTGCCCTACGCCAATGGTTCAATCCACCTTGGCCACATGCTCGAGTACATCCAGACCGACATGTGGGTACGCTTCCAGAAACTGCGCGGCAATCAGTGCATCTATGTTTGCGCGGATGACGCTCACGGCTCGGCCATCATGCTGCGCGCCGAAAAGGAAGGCATCACTGCCGAGCAGTTGATCGACAACGTCAAGGCTGAACACACCGCCGACTTTGCCGAGTTCCTGGTCGACTTCGACAACTTCCACTCGACACATTCGGAAGAGAACCGCGAGCTGTCTGCCGGTATTTACCAGACGCTCGCCGAACGCGGCCATATCGCCACCCGCTCGGTTACCCAGTACTTCGATCCTGAGAAGGGCATGTTTCTGGCGGACCGGTTCATCAAAGGCACCTGCCCCAAGTGTGCGGCCGAAGACCAGTACGGCGACAACTGCGAAAAGTGCGGTGCCACTTATGAGCCGACCGAGCTGAAAAACCCGCGCTCAGCCATCTCCGGCGCCGTGCCGGTGCTCAAGGACTCCAAGCACTTCTTCTTCAAGCTGCCTGAATTCACCGCCATGCTCAAGCAGTGGACCCGCGGCGGCGCGCTGCAGGATGCTGTGGCCAACAAGATTGCCGAGTGGCTGGACTCTGGCCTGCACGAGTGGGACATCAGCCGTGACGCGCCGTATTTCGGTTTCGAAATCCCGGGCGAGCCGGGCAAATACTTCTACGTATGGCTGGACGCCCCAATCGGCTACATGGCCAGCTTCAAGAATCTCTGCTCGCGCCGCCCAGAGCTGGACTTCCAGGAATTCTGGTGCAAAGACTCGACTGCCGAGCTGTATCACTTCATCGGCAAGGACATCGTCAACTTCCACGCCCTGTTCTGGCCAGCCATGCTCGAAGGCGCGGGTTTCCGCAAGCCGACTGCGGTCAACGTACACGGCTATCTGACTGTAAATGGCCAGAAAATGTCGAAGTCTCGCGGCACCTTCATCAAGGCGCGCACCTACCTGGATCACCTGAACCCGGAATACCTGCGTTACTACTACGCAGCCAAACTGGGCCGTGGCGTGGATGACCTCGACCTGAACCTCGAAGACTTCGTACAAAAGGTCAACTCGGATCTGGTCGGCAAGGTCGTCAATATCGCCAGCCGCTGTGCAGGTTTCATTCACAAGGGTAACAACGGCTTGATGGCGACCGGCAACGCCGCGCCAGAGCTGACCGATGCTTTCCAGGCAGCCGCGCCAAGCATTGCCGAAGCCTACGAGAACCGTGACTTTGCCCGCGCCATGCGCGAGATCATGGGCCTGGCCGATCGCGCCAACGCCTGGATCGCCGACAAAGCGCCGTGGTCGCTGAACAAGCAAGAAGGCAAGCAGGAAGAAGTACAAGCCATCTGCTCGCTGGCGATCAACCTGTTCCGCCAGTTGGTGATCTTCCTCAAGCCGGTTCTGCCGAAGTTGGCCAGCGACGCCGAGGCGTTCCTCAATGTCGCACCGCTGACCTGGGACGACCATCAGACGTTGCTGGGCGCTCACCAACTGAATCCGTTCAGCGCACTGCTGACCCGAATTGAACCTGCGAAAATTGAAGCCATGATCGAAGCCTCGAAAGAAGACCTCGCCGCCGCTGAAGCTGGCAACCAGCCTGCTGCTACCGGCAATGGCGAACTGAGCAAAGAGCCCATCGCGGCGGAAATCGCCTTTGATGCCTTCGCTGCCGTCGACCTGCGCGTTGCCTTGATCGAGAAGTGCGAATTTGTAGAAGGTGCCGACAAACTGCTGCGCCTGACTCTGGATATCGGCGATGCCAAGCGCAACGTGTTTTCCGGCATCAAGAGCGCCTACCCGGACCCAAGCAAGCTCGAAGGCCGCCTGACCCTGTACGTGGCCAACCTGGCGGCGCGCAAGATGAAGTTCGGCGTGTCCGAAGGCATGGTGCTGGCAGCCGGCCCTGGCGGTGAAGAAATTTACCTGCTGAGCCCGGACAACGGCGCCAAGCCTGGCCAACGCGTCAAGTAAACCACTTGCAATCGGCGTTACCCGGCAACCCCGGGTAACGCCAGCCAGCCCCTCAGCAGCCGCCACCAGCGGTGCTAGGCTTATGGGCGGATAACACGCCAGACAATGCTGACTTGTCTGCAAGTGCCAGCTTAACGATAATACGCGCCCTTTTTATACGGCCTTTGCCCGTCCAAACGGTACCTGCAATGACCGAACTCGCTCTGATTCTGGTTAGCGCCATCCTGGTAAACAACTTCGTGTTGGTGCAGTTTCTTGGCCTGTGCCCCTTCATGGGCGTGTCCAAGAAAATCGAGACCGCTATCGGCCTGTCACTGGCCACCACGTTCGTGCTGACACTCGCGGCGATGTGCAGCTACCTTGTCCAGCAATACGTGCTCAAGCCACTCGATATCGAGTTCCTGCGCACCATTAGCTTCATTCTGGTGATCGCCGTCGTGGTGCAGTTCACCGAAATGGTGGTGAACAAGACCAGCCCGCTGCTCTATCGGGTACTGGGGATTTTCCTGCCACTGATCACCACCAATTGCATCGTCCTTGGCGTGGCCCTGCTCAACGCCAACAAGAGTGAGTTCACCTTTATCACCGCCACCGCCAACGGCTTTGGCGCGGGGCTGGGCTTCTCTTTGGTGCTGGTACTGTTCGCCGCCATGCGCGAGCGTATCGCGATTGCCGATGTACCCAAGTCGTTCCAGGGCGCCGCGATAGGCATGGTCACCGCCGGCCTGATGTCGCTGGCATTCATGGGCTTTACCGGTTTGATCAAGCTATGAGTCTGGTCATCAGTGCAATTCTGGCGCTGCTCGGCCTGTGCCTGATCTGCGGCGCGATTCTCGGCTACGCGGCCGTGCGTTTTAAGGTCGAAGGCGACCCGATTGCCGAACAGGTCAACGCCCTGCTCCCGCAAACTCAATGCGGCCAGTGCGGTTATCCGGGCTGCAAGCCCTACGCCGAAGCCATTGCCGGCGGCGACAAGATCAACAAGTGCCCGCCGGGTGGTGAAGCCACGATTCAGGCGCTGGCCGACTTGCTCGACGTCGAGCCCGAGCCGCTGGACGCCGTTGAAGGCGAAAAGCCGCAAATGGTTGCCTTCATTCGCGAAGCCGAATGCATCGGCTGCACCAAGTGCATTCAGGCCTGCCCGGTTGACGCCATCGTCGGGGCCGCCAAGCAGATGCACACGGTAATTGTCAGCGAGTGCACCGGTTGCGACCTCTGCGTCGAACCGTGCCCGGTGGATTGTATCGATATGATTGAAGTAGGCCGCACCGTGCAAACCTGGAAATGGGAACAGCCGCTGGCACCGGGCCAGTTGATCGCCAGTGATCGCGATGACAGCGACCGGGGCAAAGCCGCATGAGCAGCCTGAAAATCTGGGACATTCCGGGCGGCATCCATCCTCCCGAGCGCAAAGAACTCTCCAACCGCACGCCGATCCAGACAGCGCCGCTGGCCAAGCGTCTGGTGCTGCCACTCAACCAGCACATTGGTGCGCCTGCCGAGCCGGTTGTTGCTGTCGGCGACAACGTGCTCAAGGGCCAGTTGATTGCCAAGGCCAATGGTTTTGTCAGTGCACCGGTACACGCCCCCACTTCCGGCACCGTCAGCTTCATCGGCCCGCAACCGTACCCGCACGTCTCGGGCATGGACGCGATGGCGATTGTTATCGACAGCGATGGCAATGACGCCTGGGCCGCGCTGACGCCGCATCCGGATTATGCGCAACTGGAAACTACCGAGTTGCTAGGGATTATTCGCGAGGCCGGTATCAGCGGCTTGGGCGGCGCAGGCTTTCCCAGTGCAGTAAAGCTGACCTCACGGCCGACGCAGAAGATTCATACGCTGGTGATTAACGGCACCGAATGCGAGCCGTACATCACCGCCGATGATGTACTGATGCGTGAGCGCGCCGAGGCGATGCTCAGCGGTATCGAAATTCTCGCGCAGCTGATTCAGCCCGAGCAGGTGTTGATTGGCATTGAAGACAACAAGCCAGAAGCCATTGCTGCCGTAAAAGCGGCCTTGGGCGATCGCCCGTTTCAGGTTTGCGTATTCCCGACCAAATACCCCTCTGGCGGTGAAAAGCAGCTCATCCAGATTCTCACCGGCGTTGAAGTTCCGAGCGGCGGCCTGCCTGCCGACATCGGCATTCTGTGTCAGAACGTCGGTACGGCCGTCGCCGTGCATGATGCAGTTGTACTGGGCAAACCGCTGATCTCGCGCATCACCACCCTCACCGGCGAAGCACTGGCAAGGCCGATGAACGTTGAAGTGCTGCTCGGCACGCCCGTGCGCGAACTGCTCGAATTTGCCGGGCTGGATCAAACCAAACTCAACCGCCTGATCATGGGCGGGCCGATGATGGGCTTCACCCTGCCCAACATTGATGTACCGATCATCAAGACCACCAACTGCTTGCTGGCCTCGACATCAGCCGAGTTGCCAGCACCGCCCAAAGCCATGCCCTGCATCCGTTGCGGTGATTGCGCCGAAGTCTGCCCGGCCAGCTTGCTGCCGCAGCAACTGCATTTTTTCGCGATCGGCCAGGAGCACGAACAACTGCGGGCGCATAACTTGTTCGACTGCATCGAGTGTGGTGCATGTGCTTACGTGTGCCCGTCGAGCATTCCGCTGGTGCAGTATTACCGCGCCGCCAAAGGTGAGATTCGCGAGCTTGAGCAAAAGCAGCTCAAGGCCGAACAGTCCAAACAGCGCTTCGAGCTGCGCCAGGAGCGTCTGCGTCGCGCTGAAGAACAGAAAGAAGCCGAACGCAAGGCACGCTCAGAGCGCGCCGCCAAAGCCAAGGCCGCACAGGCTGAAGCCAGCACCAGCACTCCAGCGAGTGACGCCGCGCCTGCCGGCAAGTCCGCCGGGCTCAGCGATGTGCAGAAGAAGCTCAAAATCGAAGCCAGCATGGCCAATGTCGCCCTGAAAAAGGCGCAGAAGCAGCTGGAAGCCCACGACACAGCGGAACTGCAAGCGCAGGTCAGTGCACTTACGCTTACCGCCGAAGCCGCGCAAAAAGCACTGGACGAAGCCATGGCCAGCGCTGCACCCGCAGCGACCAAGCCAGTCGATGACGCAGCGCTGAAAAAGTCCAAGATCGACGCCGCCATGCTCCGCGCACAAGTGCGTAAGCTGGAGAAACTCGAAGCTCCAGATGCCGAGCAGCAAGCCGAGCTGGAAAAACTGCGCAGCCAACTAGCAGACGCCGAGCAGCAAGTCGCCAGCCTGCAGCCAACTGAATCGGCGGCGCCTGCTGCGGCCAAGCCAGTCGATGACGCGGCGCTGAAAAAGGCCAAGATCGACGCCGCCATGCTCCGCGCTCAAGTGCGCAAGCTGGAGAAAGTCGAAACGCCAGACGCCGAGCAGCAGGCCGAGCTGGAAAAACTGCGCAGCCAACTGGCTGCCGCCGAGCAACAACTCACCAGCCTGCAGCCATCTGAAGCGGCGGCGCCTGCTGCGGCCAAACCGGTGGATGACGCAGCGCTGAAAAAGGCCAAGATCGACGCCGCCATGCTCCGCGCGCAAGTGCGCAAGCTGGAGAAAGTAGAAGCGCCAGATGCCGAGCAGCAAGCCGAGCTGGAAGAACTGCGCAGCCAACTGGCCACCGCCGAGCAACAGCTCGCCAGCTTGCAAGTATCTGAAGAAGCGGCGCCTGTAGCGGCCAAGCCGGTTGATGATGGCGGCCTGAAGAAAGCCAAAATCGAGCTAGCGATGAAACGTGCCGAGCTGAAAAAGGCCGAGAAAGCCGAGGCTAGTGAAGAGCTGCTGATGCCGTTACGCGAGGCAGTCAAGCAAGCTGAGCAACAGTTGCATGCGGCAGAGGAAAACTCAAACAAGCCAGCACCGGTGCTGGAGCGCAAGGTCAAGCGGCCGATTGATGAAACGACCCGTGCACTGAAGACCGAAGTGGCTTTTGCCCGTGCGGATTTGCGCAAGCTGGAACGCGATGACAATAGCGCTGCTGAGGCGCTTGAATCCGCCCGCGCGCGGCTAGCCGATGCAGAACAAAAGCTTGCAGAACACAGCAACGCCTAACGAGAGATGCCAATAGCGCCCGACGCTATAGCCTTGACACTCAAGGGCCCGCTGCACCGCTAATAGGTGCAGTGGCAACCCCGACGTAGAGCAACTGGAGCAACGATGGCCCTGCCACGTATTACATCGCCGCATGCCAAAGGCAACAACCGTACTCAGCAGGTGATGCTGCAAGTGCTGCTGGCCACCGTGCCGGGCATTCTAGCCCTGACCTGGCTGTATGGCTTTGGCACGCTGATCAATCTGCTCTGGGCGTGTCTATGCGCCATCGGCTTTGAGGCGTTGATACTGGCGCTGCGCAAGCGTCCGCTGGGGTTCTTCCTCAAGGATTACAGCGCCGTGGTCACGGCCGTATTGCTGGCACTGGCATTGCCGCCCTACTCGCCCTGGTGGCTGACACTGGTTGCGGTGGGCTTTGCGATTGTATTGGGCAAGCAACTTTACGGCGGCCTTGGTCAGAACCCATTCAACCCGGCGATGATTGGTTATGTTGTGGTGCTGGTGTCGTTCCCGGTAGAGATGACCACCTGGCCAGCACCGCACATGACCGGGCCGCTGAGTGCGTTGCAGCACATCTTCGGCTTTGCCAACCTGCCAGATGGCTGGGTGCAAGCCACCGCGCTGGATACGCTGAAGATCAATAAAAGCCTGACCATCGATGAGCTGTGGACACAGAATCCGGCGTTTGGCTATATCGGCGGTGCGGGCAGCGAAGTGGTTAACCTCGGCTTTTTGCTGGGCGGCCTGTACCTCCTGCGCAAGCGCCTTTTTACTTGGCACGCGCCCGTAGGAATGCTCGCGGCGCTGGCCATCATGAGCCTGATCTTCTGGAATGGCAGCGGCTCTGACTCACACGGCTCGCCGCTGTTTCACTTGCTCAGCGGCGCGACCATGCTCGGTGCATTCTTTATCGTCACCGATCCGGTATCTGGCGCCACCAGCAACCTCGGCCGCCTGATATTCGGCGCAGGTGTGGGCATTCTGGTTTACGTGATCCGCGCCTGGGGCGGTTATCCTGACGGCATCGCCTTCGGTGTGCTGTTAATGAACCTGGCGGCACCCACTATCGATTACTACACACGACCACGCACGTACGGCCATCGCAAGCCGACGCGTGGCTTCAAGCTGGGCGAATAAGCATGGCACTCCCTGAAATCAGCCGCTCGATGCTCAAGAACAGCCTGGTACTGGGCTTGTTCGCGATCGTGACCGTTGGCGTTGTCGCCCTCACCCAACTCGGTACCCGTGACCGGATTGCCGCCGCCGAGCGCGATGCGCAGGCACGCGCACTCAGCGAGATCCTGCCGGCTGGCAGTTACGATAATCACCTGCTCGATAACAGCATCAGCGTGTTCGATCCTGAACTGCTCGGCAACAAAACCGCGCAAGATGCCTACATCGCACTCAAGGGCACCCAGCCGACAGCCGTGATTCTCAAGGTCACTGCGCCCGACGGTTACGGCGGCGCGATTCACCTGCTGGTTGGCGTACAGGCCAGCGGCTCTTTGGCAGGTGTACGCGCGCTGAGCCACAAGGAAACACCGGGGCTGGGCGACAAGATCGATCTGGCCAAGAGCCAGTGGATTCGTGCTTTTGACGGCAAGTCGCTGAGCAATCCGGACGCCGATGGCTGGGCGGTGAAAAAGGACCGGGGCCAGTTCGATCAGTTTGCCGGGGCGACCATCACCCCACGCGCCGTGGTAAAAGCAGTGCACAAGGCGCTGCAATATGTGGATGCGCACAAAAGCGAACTGTTCGCCGCCAAATCATCTGAATCGGGGGCTAACTGATGAGCGTCAGCTACCGCGAAATAACCATCAACGGCCTGTGGAAGAACAACCCGGGGTTGGTGCAGCTGCTGGGGCTTTGTCCGCTGCTGGGCACCAGTAACTCGACGGTAAACGCCTTGGGCCTGGCACTGGCCAGCGCATTGGTGCTGATCTGCTCCAACACCGCGGTGTCGCTGGTTCGTGGCGTAGTCAACACGGCAGTGCGCTTGCCGGCGTTCGTCATGATTATCGCCGCGCTCACCACCTGCATTGAGCTGCTCATGCAGGCTTACACCTATGAGCTGTATCAGATTCTCGGCATTTTCATCCCGCTGATCACCACCAACTGCGTGATCCTTGGCCGCGCCGATGCCTTTGCGGCCAAGAACGATCCCGCCCGCGCGGCCTACGACGGCTTGATGATGGGCTTGGGTTTTGGTGCGGTGCTGGTCGTGATTGGAGCCCTGCGCGAGCTATTTGGCACCGGCGCGCTGTTTGCCAACATGCAGTTGTTATTCGGCCCCCCTGCAGCCAACTGGCAAGTTACCGTATTTAGTGATTACAAAGGCTTCTTGCTGGCCATTCTGCCGCCGGGCGCATTTATTGTTTTGGGCCTGCTGATAGCGCTGAAGAACCGTATTGATGAGTCGCTGGCCGAGCGCGCCAAAGCCCGCGAGCCCGCGGTTGCGGCACAAAGCCGACGCGTACGGGTGACCGGAGTTGTCGAGTGAACGCCGCCAAACGTTATGAGATATTCCGCCGGTTACGCGAAGACCTGCCCGAGCCGAAAACCGAGCTGGCGTACAGCACGCCATTCGAACTGCTGATTGCGGTGATTCTGTCGGCGCAAGCCACCGATGTCGGCGTCAACAAAGCTACTGCCAAGCTGTTCCCGGTTGCCAATACCCCGGAAGCCATTTATGCGCTCGGATATGACGGCCTGTGCAGCTACATCAAAACCATCGGCTTGTACCCGAGCAAGGCCAAAAACGTTATCGAAACCTGTCGCATGCTGGTAGAGCTGCACGGCAGCCAGGTACCCGAAACGCGCGAAGCACTCGAAGCCCTGCCCGGTGTTGGCCGCAAGACCGCCAACGTGGTGCTCAATACCGCGTTTCGGCAATTGACCATGGCGGTCGATACGCACATTTTCCGCTTCGCCAATCGCACCGGCGTAGCCCCCGGCAAGAACGTGCTTGAGGTCGAAAAGAAGCTGTTGAAGTTCGTCCCCAAGGAATTTTTGCTGGATGCCCACCACTGGATGATCCTGCACGGCCGCTACGTTTGCCTGGCTAGAAAGCCGCGCTGTGGCAGTTGCCGGATCGAAGATCTGTGCGAGTTCAAGCAGAAAACTTCGGACGATTGATTTTTCCCTGAGTTTTTGTCTTATCCGATTGAAAAAATCTTTTTTACCCGCTCATGTTTTACCGCTATAAGGTGCGCAAATGGCCTGTGTAGCCGGGAGTGAAACATATGAGCACTGATAAAGAAGACCTTGAGCTCGACGACGACTTTGTCTCTGAAGACAGCGACGACACGGAAGCACCGATCGAGGTGGCAAAAACCAACCTGACCAAGCGTCGCATCATTGATAATTTTCTTGATGAGCGCCGTTTGAACAAGCAGTTGGCAGAGTACGACTTCGACCTGTAAACCGCTTTGCGTCACCGATTTACCAAGCAGTACCGCGCCAACCAAAGGCGCCGCAACACTTAGAATTACACAACGGCTGCCAACGCCAGAACAGCGCATGGCAACGATTGTGGCTGTACCAACCGCGACTCCCGGGTTGTTGAAACCCGGGAGAGACTGTTTTTTACAGCAAATTTACCCCGCCAGAACCTGATCCAGCGCCTGCGCCAGCGTGTCGATCGTACGGTCGATGTTGTAGAGCTTATCGAGCCCGAACAAACCGATCCGGAAGGTCTGGAAATCAGCGCCCTCATCACACTGCAACGGCACGCCCGCCGCAATTTGCAGGCCTTGTGCTGCAAACTTTTTACCGGTCTTGATATCGGCATCATCGGTGTAGCACACCACCACGCCAGGCGCTTCATAGCCTTGCGCGGCAACACTGTTGATACCTTTGCTGGCCAGTAAGGCACGAACCCGGTCACCCAACTCCTGCTGGTTGGCACGAAGCGCAGCGAAACCGTAGTTTTCAGCTTCGCGCATCACATCGCGAAAACGCACCAGCGAGTCGCTCGGCATGGTCGCATGATAAGCGTGGCCGCCCTGCTCATAGGCCTGCATGATCTGCAGCCATTTTTTCAGGTCGCAGGCGAAGCTGCTGCTTTCAGTGTCAGCAATCCGCGACAGCGCTTCGCCACTGAACATTACCAGGGCGCAGCAAGGCGATGCGCTCCAGCCCTTTTGCGGCGCGCTGATCAACAGATCGACACCAATGTCCTGCATGTCGACCCACAGCGTTCCGGAGGCAATGCAGTCGAGCACAAACAGGCCACCGACCGCGTGCACAGCCTCGGCAATCGCACGCATGTAAGCATCCGGCAAGATAATCCCGGAAGAGGTCTCAACGTGCGGCGCAAACACCACATCAGGCTTGTTGGCATGGATGGCGGCGACCACCTCATCAATCGGTGGCGGCGCATAAGGCGCTTGCTTGTCGGCAGATTGCGGGCGGGCCTTGAGCACCGTGGTCTCGCTGGGAATGCGGCCCATGTCGAGAATCTGCGTCCAGCGGAAACTGAACCAGCCGTTACGCACGATCAGGCATTTCTTGTCACCGGCAAACTGGCGGGCAACCGCTTCCATGCCGTAGGTACCACTGCCCGGCACAACCGCAACCGCTTCGGCGTTATACACCTGCTTGAGGGTTTGCGAGATGTCGCGCATGACTTGCTGAAATGCTTGCGACATGTGATTGAGCGAGCGGTCGGTATAGACCACGGAATATTCGAGTAACCCTTCCGGATCGACCGCAGAAACTGAGTTATGCATAAAGGCACCTCTAGACGTGGGCAGTAAATTCAACGCGCCGTTTGCGCAAAACCTGATAGAACCGCACAAACGGGGCGCTTTGCAACCTTAGTCAGCTCAGTCGTTGCGCGAAGGTGACAACAACTCGATCTTGTAGCCGTCCGGATCTTCGACAAACGCCAGAATGCTGTTGCCGTGCATCATCGGGCCCGGCTCGCGGGTGATCTTGCCGCCCCGCGCGCGAATGTCTTCGCAGGCCTTGTATACGTCTTCGACTTCGAGCGCGATGTGGCCGTAACCATTGCCCAACTCGTAGCTCTCTACGCCCCAGTTTTGGGTCAGCTCGATCACCGAGTTGTGCGCTTCATCGCCGTAGCCGACAAATGCCAGAGTGAATTTACCGTCGGGATAATCTTTGCGACGCAACAGGGTCATGCCCAACACTTCTGTATAAAAAGCGATGGACTTGTCCATATCGCCAACGCGCAGCATGGTATGCAACAGGCGCATGATCAGGATTCCATAGAAAAATTGCAGGTAAAGACCAAAGGCCACATCGGTTTGTGGCCTTTGGCACTGTACATATTGTGAGCCCACACGGCTAAGCTGACCACCCTCACAAGCCTGTTGTGAATACTGCCGGCAAGTGCACCGCCAATAGAAGCGGAGGATCATCATTAAGCTTCGGTATCTGGAGCGTCTAATCGAGGCAGCCTTCCCGACTAAGCAAGCGACGCTAGTTCAGCCTCGCGCTGAAGGATGGCCTGCTCCAACTCAAGGGAGCGCTTGCCCCATTGTTCAGGGGGTAGCGGTTTGGACCATTCGATAACTTCAGGGGCGGTTAGATCGGGGATGTGCTTGAGTTTTTTCTGAGTTATCCAGTATGCACCCATAGGGTTGAACACTGGAAACATGCAACCAACCTCCCAAACCACCGTTAGGAACAGGCCTATTTTCTGGCGAGAGACTTCAAATTCGCGGCAGAAAATTTGCCAAAGACTAAGACCGCAAATGTTTTCAAGCGCCTGCGGTACAACGTCCGGCCCTACTTCCATAAAGCTGCGTATACACTCCCATTGCGCCATCGATGAAATCCCGCCGCCGGGATTAACCATCAATACCCAGCCCTCTACATCTGGCCCATAAGCTTCATGCTCTAAACCTTCAAGCGGAAACCATAAGAGCAAGCTACCGTGCTGGCTAGCACCGCCGGTGTTCAAGTTAGTTACACTGGGTGCGATGGCATGCACTTTTTCCCACGGCACAAACCAATAACTGCCATCGGATTTGGTAATACAAACTTCCCTGCGTTGCCGGTTAAAGCGAATGGGCGGAATAAGTGGCTTGCGCCATTGTTTGATGAAAAAGTACCAGAGGGTGCCCATCAGACCACCGCCCATAAAGGCCAAACATATGAGACTCAGCCAAATCTTCCCTGTTAAAGCCATCCAAGTACAAATCGATAAAACGAGCACTGAACCCATGTGCAAAGTAAGCCATCCAGCCCCCATTGCGAAACTTCCAATATCTAAGAACACCTGATTCTTGCGCCAAATGATATTCATCAAATCGCTGGCAGGCTGGCCTGTGGGGATGGGTAAAGGCGCAAGATGCTCTTGCTTCCACAGAAAACCTTGCTTTATATCGCCGGCCTGCTCGGTCATGAAGCATCCTTGGGTCTAAGCTTTTCAGGGTTGACGAGTTGGCTTTTAAAACGGTCGATAACTAAAGGGCCATCATTGGTCTTGTGCTCGGTGACTGCGCTGCCATTAATGATGTAGCGCATGCCCATACCTCCACCTATTACCAGTTTTTCGGGTTCTGTTGAGAGTGCGCCGGTTTGTAGTGCCAGTGGGCTATGGTAGAGCACTTGAACCTGCCAATAGCGAGTATTCAGGCACTCAGGCAATTTGCCACTTAGGCTTAGGCCCATGCCATTGTGGTATGGCATCCACTCACTGTTGAGCTTTTCCAGCCATTGCAGGGTACAGTCAGTTGCCGAGCCGCGATCATTGACTGCAACCAAACACAGATAGAGCTGGGTGCGTTCAGGTTCTGCACCGGGTAACAGTATTTGCAGGTCGTCGGTTTCGCTGCCAAGCACAATGCTATTGCCGCCTCCCCCCAGTTGACGGCTGGTTATATGACCGTCGGCAATCACTTTAGGCTTGAAAAGCAGATTCACTAGGGTTTGTAACTCTGCACTTTGCTGCTCAGGACTGTTTCCCCAGCGCCGCTGATTGCCCCAGCAGCATTGCTCAAGGAATAATTGCAGTTCGCTGTCCTTAAAATAGTTCCAAGCTAAATATAAGCCTTCAACGATGAGGAGCAGCCACCCTACAGGGGAAAGGCGAAGGGTGAACCATGCTATGGCATCTTTAGTTAGCCACTCACCGATGAGAACCATATAGGTTGCATAACCGCCGAGTCCTGTTTGTGCCGTCATCAGGGCCATCACTGCGCTGTCGTGGCTTAAACGAGCCCAGTGATCATCTGTCCAGTAAGCGCCTTCTTTATACATTTCTGCTGATAATGTGGCCAATTCCGTAATACTGGCAAATGTCGCTAATACACCTGTAGTGAAACCAAATAAGGTAATAATTGGAGCTTTCATGCCAAATTTACTTATTTCAACCTGTCCCGTAGCCTCCCATGCTGAGCCTATTACTGCTGATAATGCCGCCCCGACTTTAAAGTTTTCTGCCGCATGCTCAAGTCCACGTACATCATCATTCTCACGTCCCTGATCTCGTTTATTAATCGACGCCACATTACTCACGTGCAGCAACAAAGCCGCCAACGGTAACAAGCCTCCAAACTTATTCAGGCTTTTAATTTGATTGGCTACGGGCGTTAAGCCCTTTTGCAGTTGCTTGCCCGCATACTGGCTCCAGTCCCACAGCTTTTGTCCGGTACTTCCGCTTAAGTGAAAGCCCAGTGAGCCCGCTTTAAAAACAGTGTCTGAGCCTAAGCGCAGTATCAGCAACATGCCGCGCAGGGATGGTGGAAAGCGCTGAATCAGGTTTGATGAAGAGCCTGCCCCTGTGAGGTTTTCGGCTTGTAGCGCAGTGAATGCTGCGGATAGTCGCGATACGGCTTGGCTCCAGTCAGTGCCGTTGGGGCCACCAAGGCCGCTCAGCCAGGTCAGCTTTCCAGCAGCAACCAGGCTGCTGAGTAATTTGCCAACGGCCTCCTGTGTGGGACTTTCCAGCGCCGCTTGAACATTCACCGCCCGGTCAGCGAGATCCATGAGTGAGGGGCTAAAACCTGAGCTGAGCATGCTCAATGGCTGATTGACTGAAGGGGCGCGCAATAAATTCATGGCCAGCTGTGTGCCGGGCCCAGTGCTGCATAACTCACTTAAGGTATTGAGCGACAGCTCGCTGAGCCACGTGCAATGCTCTTCGCTGTCGAAGTCGGCATACCACAGGGTTGGCCCGTGGCGGTCGAGATAGGCTTCAGTATCGGCGAGTAACACGCTACGTCGATCGACTAACCGCTGTTGGTGCGGCTCCGCAGTTTGGCTGATCCATTTTTGCATACCGACCAGATCAACCCGCTCACTGACTTGCGCGCCGCTTCTGGCGTCGGTCATGTTAGTCGCTTTGGTTGTCACGTAGTTCATGATTACCAGCTGCACCTGATTTTGCAGGTCAGCTGGAATAAATGCTCGAACCGGGGCCATCACTATTTCTTGTTCTTGCTTTATCTCAGCAAGACGCGCGTCCGCAGCGCTGTGGCCAAGCGCGCGGCGCATATCGCGATTAACTTGAGTCTCCTCGTCCATCAAGGCTTCAAGCTTGTGCCGCTGTTGCAATAAGGTTTCACCCTGCTCAGGCGTCAGTTCTAGATCACGCTCGCGGTATATGTAATTGAATTGATTGCTGAGTTCTGCGCCATCTTCGTTGATCAAGCTGTTGATGAAGCCTGCGACCATGCCTTTGAGAGCGTTGTTATGGTCCCATTCTTCTTCCGCGAGGTTTACGCTGACTTGTTCAAAGTTCAAGTCGCGCAGCACGCCTAGATCGTCATCGACCGCTGCAAACACTGGCCATAAATCTGCCGCTTGGCTTTTGGCCTGCTGCAGCCACGCATCAGTACCGGCGACATCCCACGGCACGACACTCCATTCACCGATGGGGTGTTCGCTGGCGTCGGGGTATTGGGCAGATGCTTCATCCAACTGCGCTTGCCATAGCATGGCGTCGGTATAAGGTTTGATGGTTTCGTACGATGGGTTGTCCATCATCTGTTTGCTGAGTTGATCAATCCCTGCTTTATGGGCGGCAGCATTTTTCTGCTGATCCTGCGCCATCGCTTGCTCGCGAACTTCGGGCATCAGCTCTGCAAGCAGTTTCTCGGCCTGGGTAAGTGGCGGGCAATGTTCGGTTTCAAGCTCGCGCGCCACGCGTGGCAAGGCAATTTTGCGCATGTGCGTTGAGCGCTGCTGCGGATCTTCCAGCTGCTGATACTGCTCGGCGCCGATGGGTCTCTCGGTATAGAGCAGCCAAGCGTCCTTATCTTTCTTAAGGCTAATGCCTGCATCGCTGCCGCTTGCCAGCTCGCTGTGTGGTGCGTCCAGACCTTGCAGTTGCAAGCGTCCATCGGCGGCAACGGCATAGCGTTTTAACGGGCCTTGAGCATGCCAAAGGTACAAGTAACCGACCCGTAAACGACGCAATGCCATTGGATGGCTTGCGGTCTTGGTTGCCGGGCTGAAGCAACTGTGTTGTGCTGGCTGCTCGGACAAAGCGTAACGTGCGGGCACGATAAAAACATCGGGCTGCCGTGCGGGGCATAAGCTGATGGGACTTTTGACGTCACGGGTACTTTTATCAGCGAGGCTTGGGCTGCTCATCGAACAACTCCTTGGGAAAGTTGTTCCGGGATGGGCAATAATTTCTGGGCCCGCAACTGGGCGATCTGAGCGGCAAACTCAATACGCTGGGAAGGGGTTCTACTGGAGGATTCAAGCACCAGCGCGGCAATATCGTGATGCTCCTGCAGCGCATTTTCACCCAGCAACGCATGGATTCTGGCGTACTGGGTGATGTCGAGCGCACTGCAGAACCCCTGAGCGTATGCCTGGGTGGCAAGGGTATGGATATGCTGCCAGCGTTGATCCAGCTCTAGATGTTCGGCATAGCCGGGAAAGCTTTGCAGCAGATAACTGTTAAGTTCGATCACACTCTGGCGAAAACTGACTGCTCCTAAGGCGTTAACTTGCTCATCAGTAAGCGTGTATGGCGTTGGTATTTTTAGGGTTACATGGCGTTGCAATCGGGTGTGAATACGCCACTGATTGCTGATGCGATCAGGCGTGACCATGGTGACGATCGGGCCTAAAAGATGGCTGCTACTTTCGAGCGTCAGCAAGGCGTCGATGGTGGCGGGGTCAGCGACGCGCAGGTACGCAGGTTGGCCGTTGACTTTAACGTGCAACAGCGCCCGCAAATGCGCCATTAGCTCGGCTTGCGAGGCGTCTGAAAAAATCAGATAGCCCCACTCTTGCTGAGCATTGCTCAGAAATTGGCGAAGCCCCGGATCATCAGGGCCAGACAAACGAATAAGGCACGGCGAGATATCCGCCAGTGGCTCCAGCGCGGTTGTACGGTAGAGCAATTCAAAGTCAGGGTTCTCGTACCATAGATAGATGCACTGCAACAGCTGCTCAACGCTCACCCCATCAATCAACAGGTACGTCGATAGTTGCCACGGCAAGTCGCTGCTCAGACCGGGCATTTCAACTCGCGCCATGGGTTGCCTCCTGCTCAGCCGCTTCGCAGGCTGCGCAAATCGATTGCTTTTTCAGCATTGTTTCTTTCTGTGCTGCAATTAGTACTTCGCCAGGCACATCGGTATCCGCCGGTAAAGCCAGCCCCGGCAATAGCGGTGCAGCGCCGGAGCCAATACCAGGACTACCGCCGCTATTGAGATACACATCGGGACTGACCAGCGTGAGGCCGCTGGGGTCTATCTTGATGAAGCTGCCGCCAACTTTGAGCGTTAGCTCGCTGCCGGCCTCAAGCACTATTTTCTGGCCGCTGGACAAGTGGATCTCTTGGCCGGCATCGACGAACTGCGAGTTGTCGATTTTTACGTGCTGGTTATTGGCGACAGTCAGGTGGTCATTGGCGCGCACCTCAACCTTGCGGTCCGCATGAGTGGTGCGGTGTTCTTCGGCTTTGAATGCGCTGTAACTGTTGGCGGTGACGGTGTCGTGGCGCTCGTTGTGCACGGTGATTTTCTGGTTGTGCTCAATCGCTTGATCCCAGTTGCGCTCGGCATGTATGAAAATCTGCTCTTGGCCGGTTTTGTCTTCGATGCGCAACTCGTTAAAGCCAGCCCCACCCGGCGAGCTAAGCGTTTTGAAAGTGCTCACGGTTTTGTTGGCGGGCAGCGGATAGGGCACGCTGTTTTCCTTGTGGTACAGGCAACCGCTTATCAGTGGCTGATCCGGATCGCCTTCCAGGAAACTAACCAACACCTCCATGCCGATTCGCGGAATGACAATGCCGCCGTATTTAGCCCCCGACCAACTGGATGAAACGCGCAGCCAGCAACTGCTTTTATCAGTAACGATGCCGGCGCGATCCCAATGAAAAACCACTTTGACCCGGCCGTATTCGTCGCAGTGAATCTCTTCCCCTTCGGGGCCGGTAACCACGGCACTTTGGCTGCCGAGAATGCGCGGCTTTTGATGAATTAGCGGCGGCCGATGAATCACCGCCCACGGCGTAGCCGTGAAGGTATTGCGATAGCCGTGGTCAAAATCATCTGGGCTATCGCCCGTGTCGCTGGTGACCGATTCTTCGAGTACTTGCGGCTGCTTGCCTTCGTGGCGCACCTCATTAATCAGCCACAAATCATTCCATTGGGCATTGGGATGATTGCTCAATGTGATGAAATGGCCACTGAGCAAACTCGGCTGATCACTGCGCCCATGAGCTACTGCATAGTCACTGCGGTGGCGCTCAAGGGCACGACTGGCCAGCAGGTTGCCGCGCGCCTGCTTAGTAAAGCGACCGGGATAATCGTAATCCTCAAGGTCGGGTAATACTTGGGATTGCGCGGCACCTTCAAGCGTGAGGCTGGGCTTTTCAAAGTCATAATCGCGGCGGGTAACGCGTGAGGAGCGAGTTTCCTGACGCAAGCTGAAACGCTTGATCACCGGGTTGTCTGCAACCATGCCTGCGTCTTGCTGATAGGCGATGGGCGCTAGCGTGGGGAAACCGACTTGATCGTCGCCAAAGGCCAGAATGTGACCCTGCGCGCTGTGCTGAAAGTGGTAGTGAATCCCCTCCTCTTCACACAAACGCTGGATGAAATGCAGATCTGTTTCATCGTACTGCACGCAATATTCACGCGGCGGATATGTTCCACCAAGCTGAAACTGGTAGGCCGTACTCAAGATGCCGTGGGCCTCGAGCACCTGTACGATAATTTGCTCAACCGTTAAGTGTTGGAAAATGCGCTGGTTAACACTGTGTTCGAGATAGGCCAGGTGTGGGCGCAGGGTAATTTCATAACGGGTTAACCGTTTACCCGCATCGCCCTGCGCCACACGGTACAACAGGCCGTGAATACCACTGCCGCCGGGTGACATCTGCAGGAACGCAGGCTTGTGCAGCAGGCTCTCAAGCTCAAGACTAGGCTGCTCACTGACCAGCTCAACATCGAAAGAATACGGCTGATTGAGCGCTTCGCGGCCGGTGAACCCCAGGACTTTGAAGTCGTGATCTAGCCCTTCGATGGCCAAGGTGAATGAGGCCTGATTGGCTGGCGCGAACATTCCATGTTCCTTATCTGATACGCGGTAATCCACAGCGGAAAAGCCCCATCCAGCCTAGTGCGTTCATTGCTGAACGCGGGCCAGATGAGGCGTAAGACTTTTCCGAAAACGCCTAATTACTTAGCGCCTAGGCGGCGACAGGCGTGCGCCAATCGTCCGAGCCCGAAGTGCCAGAGACTTCGTGGGTCCAGATGATTTTGCGGTAGGTGAAATAAACATCTTCAAGGTGGGTGAAATGCGACAGGCCCGGGTCCTGACAATTTGGCATGCGTGACTGGATATCCACCAGGATGGCGTCTTCCAGTTCAATGGTGAAGTAGTGCTCCTGAGTGCCGGCTGCCGAGGTGCGGTACCACTCAAGGCGGCACTTGTTGAGCTTCTCGCCCGAGGTGAGTGCACTGAACAGCAACGGTGAAGACTTATCGAACACTTTGGTAATCATCAGCGGCTTGTGCACCCGTTGGCCCGTCGGCTGACCGGATTGCGGGTCACGCGGGATAATCACCTGATGCTCAAAGGCCTCAACCAGAACCTGGTCTTCGTGGCCTTCTTGATAGATGTTGCCAACAGAGTCCTGAGTGAAGGTGCCAGCAGTAATCAAACCTTGCTTGGTGCCTTCGATGGAGAGATACGCGGGAGTAGGCATTAGTACATTCCTTGAACTAATAAAAAAGTGAACGTCGCCCGTTAAATTGGCTGACGTTGCCCACTTCAGTAACAAGAAATATGCCGTGCAATAAAAATATTATTCTAATCAGATGCTTACGATTGAACTGATAATTTACAGGCAGCTATCACGCCCGAAACCGGTGAAAAGCGCGCAAGTTGTTGCTCAACAGCATACGAAAAATTGCCATAGCAATCCGGCTCAGTCATAGGTGCTTTGGGATGTGTATCTCAGCTGCAAATGACTGCACGCAGTTAGAAACTTGCACAGTAGTGGATCTGCGCGATTAGCCGAACCTTGCCACGTTGAGCCCACATCAACCTGCCGATTAACGGCTACAGCTCAGCCTGCAGCAGTCATCGCCCGGCAGCTTTTGGAGAGACACTGCCGGGCGATATGCAGCGGTTTAGTTGATGGCTTTTTTCAGCGCTTTACGACCTGCGTCGTGTTTGGCGTCGCCGATATTGTCCTTGGCATCATCAACTGCGTCTTTCTTGTCATCCAGACCCATGGAGTCTGCGGCGGCCTCTTTCGCGTCACAGCGCCCGCCCACTCCAACGGTTGCCTTCATGGCAGCGCTTTTTGCGGCTTTCTCTGCCGTGCAATCCGGGTCAATCACGCCCGCCTGAGCGCTTAAGCAAACCAGACTCAAACTTGCTAACAGTAATACCTTACGCATTTTCGCTTCCTTTTCTGAGTGCATAGAAATACCGGAGATTTGGCGCTCGCAGCAAACCTGTCCGAGTTTTGAGTGTGGCTGGCAACCTTCGCCTTGGCCAGTCGAGCCGATTATTGGTGCCAATACAGGCAATGCATGCAGCGAAAATAACGGATTGAAGGCAATAAAAAACCCCGCACGATCAGAGCCGTGCGGGGCCAAAGGGACAAGCGACTAATAAATTAGATCAGCTTGCGGCCCTTGTTCGCTGCAATGCGCATGCGCAGTGCGTTGAGCTTGATGAAACCTGCTGCGTCCTGCTGGTTGTATGCACCGCCATCTTCTTCGAAGGTCGCGATGTTGGCATCAAACAGCGACTCGTCAGACTTACGGCCAACAATCACCACATTGCCTTTGTACAGCTTCATGCGGACCACGCCATTAACGTTAGCCTGCGAAGCATCAATCATCTGCTGCAGCATGGTGCGCTCTGGGCTCCACCAGAAACCGTTATAGATCAGGCTGGCGTACTTAGGCATCAACTCGTCTTTGAGGTGAGCGACTTCACGGTCCAGGGTGATCGACTCAATGGCGCGGTGGCCCTTGAGCATGATGGTGCCGCCCGGGGTCTCGTAGCAGCCACGCGACTTCATGCCGACGAAACGGTTCTCAACGATGTCGAGACGGCCGATACCGTGCTCACCACCAATGCGGTTCAGTTCAGCCAGCACAGTTGCCGGGGTCATTTCTTTACCGTCGATGGCGACGATATCGCCTTTGCGGTAGGTCAGTTCCAGATACTGTGGGGTGTCAGGCGCGTTCTCCGGGGAGACGGTCCAACGCCACATGTCTTCTTCGTGCTCGGTCCAGGTGTCTTCCAGCACGCCGCCTTCATAGGAGATGTGCAGCAGGTTAGCGTCCATCGAGTACGGCGATTTTTTCTTGCCGTGACGCTCGATTGGGATGGCATGCTTTTCAGCGTAATCCATCAGTTTTTCGCGGGACATCAAGTCCCACTCACGCCATGGTGCAATCACTTTAACGCCTGGCTTGAGTGCATAAGCGCCCAGCTCAAAACGCACCTGATCGTTGCCTTTACCGGTTGCGCCGTGGGAGATCGCATCGGCACCCGTCTCGTTGGCAATTTCGATCAGACGCTTGGCAATCAGCGGACGCGCGATCGAAGTACCCAGCAGGTATTCGCCTTCGTAAACGGTGTTAGCACGGAACATTGGGAACACGAAATCGCGCACAAATTCTTCGCGCAGATCGTCGATATAAATCTCTTTGACGCCCATGGCCTGGGCTTTAGCACGGGCAGGCTCGACTTCTTCTCCCTGGCCAAGATCTGCAGTGAAAGTCACCACTTCGCAGTTATACGTATCTTGCAGCCACTTGAGAATTACTGAAGTGTCCAGGCCACCAGAATAAGCCAGAACCACCTTGTTTACATCGGCCATGCCATCAACTCCACGGGGTTGTACGGAAAACCGCCTATTCTACTGGCCCTTAGCGTGAATTTACAGTGGCGCGACAGCTTCTGATCAACAAGCGACAATACCTTTCATCGGAGCGACCATCCGTCACAGCTCAGGAAGCGGTGGCCAATGCTTTGGTTTCGCTACTTTCAGCAGGTTTATCCGGGGTTTGCGGCAGGCGCTCAAGCTGGATCGCCACCCGGCGGTTTTTCGCCCGATTGGCATTATTGGTGTTCGGCACCAGCGGATAACGTTCACCGTGAAAGCGCATGGTCAGTTGATCGTCTGCTACGCCATGCGCCTTGAGATAGTTGACCACCGCCTCTGCGCGGCGTCTTGAGAGATCGCGATTGGTCAGGCGCGAACCACTGTTGTCGGCATGGCCCTCAATCAGCAGATGATTAATGCTCGGATCGGCCTTGAGGTAGGCCAGCAGTGCATCCAATCTGGCCTGGCCTGCGGGATCCAAATCCACGCCACCGCCGGGAAAACCGATGCGGCTCTGCTTGAGCTGATCAAAGTTTTCCGGCAGCAACTTGGCCGCGCAGTCCAGATATTTATCGTAGGCCTGGCTGAAGCGCACCGGCAGCAAACGCACTTCAAGCGACTCACCACCGCGCGCGCTGTAGCGCACCAGCGGGCTCCGCCCTTCGAGCAAACCTGCGAGCAGTCGCCCACTCTGATTGAACGATGCATTGAATGGCGTAGCCCCGCCAGTCGCTCGCACCGCCCCCAGATTAATATCGCCACGACCGGGCTGCCAGGGCGCGGCGGCGGCAATCAGGGTGGCCGAGCCAGCGCTCAGGCTATTTTGCGCCGAATGCAAGCGAAACACCGCGCGCTCACCCGCCCGGCGCACAAACTCGCCACTGCCGAAACCAGTCACCGGCTGGCTCAGGCGACACTCGAACTGATCACCACTGACTGTCCACTCGGCCTTTTCCAGGCGCGTTTGAAAACTCACGCCCCAGGCACTCGCGACGAGTGGCAGGTTGAGTAATAAACAGCAGAGAGCAAGTCGCGACCGAGGCACGTTAAGTTCCACAATGACAGACAAAGTTGCCTGTACTGTCGGCCCTGCAACGCAAAACTTTAAACCGCAAACGCTGGCAACTTTGGCCTCGTTAGCCGATAAAGCCATGAACATAGACGCTCAGATGGCTCTGAAATGTACTAAATACTGATCCATGTCGGCTTTAGTCGCCCGCCCTGCGTGCCCTGCATAGGCTTTTCCGGTAGCATTCGTGCCATGTTATACCCGCCTGGATACCTCCATGACTGACCGCCTTACTCTGCTGCGTCCTGACGACTGGCATATTCACCTGCGCGATGGCGCTGTGTTGAACCACACGGTGGCTGATGCCGCGCGTACGTTTGCCCGCGCCATCATCATGCCAAACCTGGTGCCGCCGGTGCGCAACACCGAGCAAGCCGACGCCTACCGTCAGCGCATTCTGGCTGCACGTCCGGCCGGTAGCCGCTTCGAGCCGCTGATGGTGCTGTACCTCACCGACCTGACCAGCCCTGCCGATGTGCGCGCGGCCAAGGCCAGTGGTTTTATCCATGCGGCCAAGCTGTATCCGGCTGGTGCCACGACTAACTCGGACTCTGGCGTGACCAGCGTCGACAAGATTTTCCCGACGCTCGAAGCCATGGCCGAGGTTGGCCTGCCGCTTCTGGTTCACGGTGAAGTGACGCGTGGTGAGATCGATGTCTTCGACCGCGAAAAAGTCTTTATTGATGAGCACCTGAGCCGCGTTGTCGAGCGCTTCCCGACACTTAAAGTGGTGTTCGAGCACATCACCACACGCGATGCAGTCGAGTTCGTCAAAGCCGCTCCGGCCAACGTTGGCGCGACCATCACCGCTCACCACCTGCTGTATAACCGCAACCACATGCTGGTTGGCGGGATTCGTCCGCACTTCTATTGCCTGCCGATTCTCAAGCGCAACGTACACCAGGAAGCCCTGCTGGACGCGGCCACGAGCGACAGCACCAAATTCTTCCTCGGCACGGATTCTGCGCCGCACACCCAGCAAGCCAAGGAAACCTCTTGTGGTTGCGCAGGCTGCTACACCGCCTATGCTGCAATCGAGTTGTATGCCGAGGCATTCGAGCAGCGCAACGCCCTACACAAACTTGAAGCATTCGCCAGCCAGAATGGCCCGGACTTCTACGGTTTACCGCGTAACACCGACACCATCACCCTGGTTCGCGAGCCTTGGCAAGCCCCTGCCACCTTGCCGCTGGGCGACAACAGCGTAATTCCCCTGCGAGCGGGCGAAACCCTTAACTGGCGCCTGCTGGAGGCAACCGAGTGAGTGAAGATCAGTACGACGACGAACAGGAAGACACCGGCCCAAGCGGCCCGCGTCACCCGATGGCGGCACGCTTTCGTGGTTACCTGCCGGTAGTGGTGGATGTTGAGACCGGTGGCTTCAATAGCGCCACCGACGCCTTGTTGGAGATTGCGGCGACCACCGTTGCAATGGACGAACAAGGCTTTCTCTATCCGGATCACACCCACTTTTTCCGGATTGAACCGTTCGAAGGCGCCAATATCGAACAGGCGGCGCTGGAGTTCACCGGCATCAAGCTCGATCATCCGCTGCGCATGGCAGTGACTGAAGAGCACGCGCTCACCGAGATCTTCCGTGGCCTGCGCAAGTCGCTGAAAGCCAACGGCTGCAAACGCGCCATTCTGGTAGGGCACAACAGCAGCTTCGACTTGGGCTTTCTCAACGCGGCCGTCGCGCGTACCGGTATCAAACGCAACCCGTTCCATCCGTTCTCAAGCTTCGACACTGCCACACTGGCCGGTCTGGCGTATGGCCAAACCGTATTGGCCAAAGCTTGTCAGGCAGCAGCAATCGAGTTTGACGGTCGCGAGGCGCACTCAGCGCGCTACGACACCGAAAAAACTGCCGAGCTGTTTTGCGGCATCGTCAATCGCTGGAAAGAAATGGGCGGTTGGATGGACTTCGACGACTAGTCTGAGGCTCTTACGCGTGCATAAAAAAACCGGCTTTGCGCCGGTTTTCTATAACCTATATACCACGTGATAAGCGGACCTCTAATTTAATTTCTATCCAACCCCACGCCCAGCCCCACATAATTAGGGCGCGTGGGGTTAGTCAGAACTGCGGCCCGATGCACTGGCCATTGAGCATGGATCCATAGCAACGAGCAACTGGTGCGCCCATAGTCGATCCATGGCAGACGCCATTTACCACAGCGCCGATGCATTGGCTGACGTCATAAACAGGCTGACCGTTCGGCGTCAGTCCTGGGGCTTGTTGATAGACCGACTGCCCGTTCGGCGCCAGCACTGGGGCTTGTTGATAGCTCTGGCTCTGGTAATAAGCGCGCGGAGCCGACGCCCAGCGAACAAAGTCAGAATTCAGCACACTTGCGCAGCCACTCAGCAGCGCCAGTGTCGTTAGCATCAGTAGTGTTCTCATTTGTGAAAGGCGCAGTCCGCCGCGCCGCCTCCGATTGTTTTGATACGTCCTACACCGCGGGAATCTCGCCTGCCTTCGATTCCCAGCATATTCAATGGCGGGTAGCGACGGGAGGCAGGCACTCCCCCCACACCTCGCCATCGATCTCCACCAGCTCGCCAATCGGCACTAACCGATCAGGAGTATACGAGCCAATTTTGCGGGGACTGGCTTCTGGATCCGCCGCGGTGACTATCACCATGTATGCAGGCGCCCCGGCGCGTATCAGGTCGATATGTTCTATGCGCTCCACGTATCCAACTTTCAACTCGCTAGCCTTGTGTAGCAGTTGCCGGAACCAACGCACGTCGATCTGCCGGCGCCGGTCTCGCCACACGCGCAGGAACACCGCCCCATCGCTTTCGCGGACTGCTCCCCACGAGTTGACGACATTACGCAATGGTGCGCCTAGGTTGACGAAGTGCTGAGAAATAGAGGGTTTAGCCATTTGAATGCGCTGCTCCGATAGCGTGGCTGGGATGTCAACCACCTGAAACGTCTCGGATTCTACCTGCCACCAATCGCCGCCCCAATACTTAACCTAGGTCGGACAGACCAGCGGCGAAAGAGGCGACAACCCGACCAGCAGGTGCTATCAGCCCAGATCAGAGCTCACGCCGAAAATCTGCACGCCTGACTCACCAGGATTTCTACCCTTATTTCCACCGCAGCCCATTGATTTCCTTGCAGTTATGACAACTGCAAAAATTGCAGACGCGGCAGCCGGCCCGGGTGGACAATATTTACCTCCATGCAAGCCATCGCGGCGAAGGCTTGAGAGCCCCGCCGCAGAGCGCTGTACCGCTGAAGCCAGAATTAGTCACCCTGGAGAATGCATCCCCTTCACTGCTACAACTCCTCAACACGCCACCGCCCCTTCTACCCCGCACTTCATAGCGCTGCCCAGCACCTTTACCCAGTGGCCAACGCCGCGATTAATCTACTTCCCAAACACCCCAAGAATACGCCCCTAAAAGCACCACTTTATGAGCGCAATCCGGCCACCCGCAGCGCGCCCATATAGAACGCCCCTCAGCGCCTAGTGCCCATTTAATCGAATCGAATAAACCACTCAAACCGCGATGACAGATCCAACCCTTGTGATCGTCCATTCCCTGCCCCGTGCCACCCCTCCAACGCCTCCCGCTTCTTCTGGGCCAGATCCGTCTGGATATATGTCGACGCCAGTCCAGGCGGCGCATGGTTAAGCAACAGCTCACCCACCAAATAATCTACCCCTTGCTCAGCCCACCCAGCACGCGCCAACTTGCGAAGGTCGTGACTCGACCACGCCCCACCACTCAGCATCTGTATAGCCTGCGCGGCCCCTTGTGCCGAAAGTGGTCGGCCACCGCCCCCAGGAAACAGGTAAACACTTCGTTTCTCCCCCCGCGTCTCCCGATACCGCCTCACAAGCGCCACCACCCCGGGCGTCAACGGTATCTCATGCTGCGTCCGCGTCTTGGTCAGATCAGCCGGGATCACCAACCAACCGGCGTCAAGATCAAAATCCACCCAGCGCGCTCGCCGCGTCTCACCAACCCGCGTCCCGTGCAACAACATCAGCAGCGCCAGCATGCAATCACGCGGCGCGGACGCGAAACGCTCCGCCAGCAGGCTGGCCACCGCACCGGCATCTTTGGGCAGTAACCTCGCTTCCTTAGGTCTGATCGGTCTCAACCCGAAGTCGGGAAACATCACGCCCTCCAGTGGATTGCGTGTCAGCAGTTCCAGTCGACGCGCAGCATGGATCGCCGCCAATAACATCCGGTAGCAATTACAGACGCTTGCCGGCTTCAACTTCGCCTGCATCGGCTGAATCAACAGCCGGTCCACGGTCGCCCGGTTCACTTCCGCAAGCGGCAACATGCCTAGGTGCGGGAGAAGCCACCTCCTGAACATCGACCGACAGACCGCCTTGCGCAGCTTAGAGAGTTCCGCGTTGTTCAGTTGACGCTCCAAATGCCAAGTCAGCAGATCGCCCACCGTGACAAACTCACCCATCAGACGCACAGTCTTACCTTCCAGTCCTAACGCTAGCTCATACCCCGGCAACGCCGAATGCATCGCCTTCCACTCTATTTGCGGCCAGTTACCGACCTTCCTCCATTTGCCGTCCTGACGCAGATCCCAACTGGCGTACCGTCGATCCCCTCGGAAGCGCAACCGTAATCCAGGATAGCGCCGGTCTCGCAGGTCACGCACAAAGTCATCCACCGCCGCTTCTCTGATGACCGTATCGCTGAACTCCACATACTCAGTCATGCCCATCGAACACCTCGCTTGCGAATGATCGCCCCCAGCCGCCGTCCCTTTACCTTGCCTAGCACACCACCACCCTGGCCAGGAAACAGGTAGCTAACCGAAGTCCAACCCACCATCGACACCGACCAGATGCACTTGCCCATCGGCTGAGCCCGTGAAAAAGTGCAAGCCCTCGACCCCGCAAGCGGGGCCCCACTCGGGCCAAGATCAAAGTCAACGATTTTCAATCGTCTTGGTAGATCAAGAGCAAGAGCGGGGGCGAGGGCTGAATCAGGTATCAGGTATCAGGTATCAGGTATCAGGTATCAGGTATCAGGTATCAGGGCGTTATCTAACGGTGGTTGAACGTGGGTTTTGTGTTTGTCTCCAGTTACGCAACCATTTTTCTTACGTTCATGAACTGTTAACTCCCCGTGCTTGTCTGGTAGCGTCCCGTCCTTTTCAGTGCCGTGTGGCCTCTGATGTTTTGCGAAGTTCAACACCTCAATCACCGACCAGCCCGCAACTGAATATCGCTCGATAAATCCCGCCTGCTCCAGCGCCGCAAGCCCCTGATCTACTTGGTAGTCATCACAAGGGAAAAGCTCCATTTTGATCCGCTTTGGACGATTCTCGATACGCCCCTCCCGGTCGGCTAGGCACCACAAACCAGCGAAAAGTAATCGGTCAAAGGCCGGGAGTTCGGCCAGCATCTCGTTTTTGAAGAATCCAGGCTTTATGTTGCGTGAACGAGCCATAACTCAGCCCCTCCCGTTACGGGGGTCTGAACCATGACAAAATCCAGCGCTGTGAAGATGCTTTGAAAACCAGCAAGCTGCTCCGTCCGGAAAGTACAAGTAGAAGCCACTATCGTGACCTGGCCGGTCGCCGTAAGCGTGGAATCGGTGAATCTTGCCGTCCTGTAAAGGTTCGCCATTAATCAGGCCGCACTGAGCCTGCATCTTATCTTTGATGCTCATATAAATTGCCCTCAATATTGTCGAAGGCCAGACAGGGTGAGACAATCAGCGTGCCATCACTGCTTTGATCAATGACAGGCACAGCCGGACGCCCTCACGTCCGGCTTTTTCATGCGCGGGTGCTACTAACTCTGCTTTTGCTTACCTGCTCGTGTAACCAAGCGTCAATTTCATGCTCCAGCCATCCGACCGCAGCGGCACCACCGGAACCCAAGCGAATTGGCTTCGGGAAAGTACCTTGTTGCATATGCAGATAGATTGTTGAGCGACCAAGCCCAATACGCTTTTCGACTTCAGGTCGGCGCAGAATCCTGATGGGGGAAGTATCGATTGTTGCAGTGTTCATGTTCGCTCCTCACGAATAAGAGCGCTCCATATTGTTGGAACGCCATGAACACCAATACTATTGCTCGGAATTGTAGTGGTCGTGTGCGTAATTATGGCGCTAAGTATTTACGCGCAAACTCGACTGGGGTGACTCCTTGCGCATCACACGCATCGCGCACTAAGGCTTGCACTTTGTGATCAGACTGACGGTGATACTCATCACGCAATCGACTGGCCCCACTAGAAGGCCCTAGAAAGCTTTTCCAAGGCTCCTGCTCCGCAAGAAATGCGGCTGCGTTAGTGACCGAGAGGCCGGTTTCTTCAACACACAATACAAGCATGGCTCTTGTGTAATCGTCCCATTTTTTTTGTCTGCCAGACCTCTCACCTAACTTCATTCCAGGTACGTGATCTGTTGCTAAGCCCCATGCCAGGCCCTCCCAATCTCCGACCTCAAATCCATACAAGTCAAACAGTAATCCCATCCGTTGTTTTTTTTCGGCAAAGACTTTCCGGCGCCACGACTCCTTTAATTCGTCAGAAGCCAAAGGGCCCAATCTTTCTGGCTGATAAGGCTTCGCCAGGTCGCCAGTATATTTTCTGCTCAAGCTCATAGCCTCCCAAATGCGCCATGAACCACATTATTAACCGGTGCAGAGGTGGCGTAGTCAGCCCAAGCCTGCATAAGCACACGACGCTTCTCCAGTAAGTCGCTGCGACTGTATGCGGCTTCAGTTTGACCTCGTTCATCATGGGCGAGTGACATCTCACAAACCTCTCGCGGGTAGTGGGTACATTCACTTGCCCAGGTGCGAAAGGTGGCACGAAAGCCGTGGGTTGTAATGTCGCTATGCCCCATAGATCGCAATAGATTGAAGGTTGCACCAACGTGGATAACTTTCGACTTACTGCCCTGGCCTGGAAACAGATAGGAGTTGCCCACTGTACGAGGTATAGATCGCAATAATTCAACAGCTTGGTCAGGTAAAGGGACGGTGAAAGGCTGACGAGTTTTCATGCGTTCCGCTGGCAGGTGCCAGGTAGCGGCTTCTAGGTCGAACTCATCCCAAGTGGCAAAGCGAACCATGCCAGCGCGTGCTGCTGTCAAGATTATCAGTTGCAGCGCCGCCTGATCGCGGCCTCCCATGCTCGCCAAGCGCAGCATAAATGCAGGCAGATCACGCCACGGCATTGCGGGATGATTAGTTCGTTGAGTCGCCCGTCTTTTGTCTGCCCTGCTCAATAGGTTGTCTAGGTGACCACGCCAACGGGCTGGGTTTTCACCTGTTCGCAAATTACGTGCCTTAGCCGCATCTAAAACGCACTCAATCTGGGCGCGTACTTCATTAGCAGTCCGTGGCTTAGAGTTCCAGATGGGCTGAAGGACTCTCAGCACATGCTCCGTATCGACTTGGTTAGGTGAGAGCTCGCCTATTACAGGTAAAGCATAGCGCTCCATCTTGGATAGCCAGCCACTTCGCCACCTGACGCTGAGGCCTTGGCAGTGCGCCAAATGGTACTCCAGCAGTACCGTCTTGAAAGTAATGGACTTAGCTTTATCTACGGCCTGCTGGTCTTTCTGACGCTGCTGCTGAGCTTTTCGCTCATCCAGAGGATCAAGACCTTTAAGTATCAACGCTCGCGCATCTGTAGCGGCTAATCGCGCAGTTTTGAGTGACGCAGCAGGGTACGGCCCCAAACCCATATCACGGCGCTTACCGTTGAGTTGATAACGCAGTAACCATGATTTGCTACCTGTTGTGCTAATAACCAGATACAACCCACCCCCATCGAGATGTCTACCTGGTGTAAGTAGGTGCTCAACTTCTTTCGGATTCAGTGCCATTACTCGCCCCGCTTGTTGATCAAACCCTCACCCAGCCCCACACATTTTTTTGGATTCAGCCGGTAGTGGTTGGAATTATCAGGACGCTATATTAGCCTGAAAGCCTCTATTTGTCTGGCCTAACGGAATAAGACGGAATAAATAAGAACATAAAAAAACCGGCTTCGCGCCGGTTTTTTTTGGCCATACCTTAGAACTTCACGCGTAAACCCACCGTGCCATTAACGCCGGTGCTGTCGCCGAAGTTATTCAAGCTGGTGTCTACCGAGACCTCGCCATACAACGACAACTTGTCATCGTTCCAGTTGTAGCTGCCGCCCACACCTACATCCGCCCGCATGCGCGCTGCCCGGTTGTTGAATTTGACATCAGCAACATCGACTTGGGTGCCGTCCAAGAACTCGTAGTACAAGTTGGTAATGCCGTACACATGGCTGCGACGGAGTTTATCGGCATCGTCCTTCCAGGCGGCATTGCGATCGACCGAGATGCCCACGCGGGCTTCCAAGCTATCGGCATCATCCATCGACACCTCAGCGCCGAAGGTGTCGTCAAAGCTGTCGAAGTCCACCTGCGAGTAAATCAATTGCGCCTGCGGAGTCAGGGTTGTTTCGTTGTCGACCACGTATTTCTTACCGCTCTCAATCGACACCGCGTAACCTTTGCCATCGTTATCACTGGTTAATGTTCGCTCGGCGGTATCCGAGTCCAGGTCAGAATCGAACCAGGTGACGGCCGCCTGCCCGTCGACATAGAAACCGTTCTCTTTTAACCAGGTCAGCGTTAATCCGGCGCCATAGCCGCGAATATTAATGTTGCCATCGCCATCCAAAGCATCGACGTCAGTACGCGAGCCGCCGTAGTGAGCGGTCAGACCGCCGAATAACTTGCTGCCATCATCACGCTCTTTCAGCAGAGCATCGATGCCCGCTTGCGCCATCCAGTTATGGCTTTCGGTGTTGGCCTTAGCGGTGGACACGTTGTAGTGATCGCGCCGATGACTGCCTTCTACGCGAATCCAACTGGCTCCGTCTTCAATGCTCGGCTCTTCTGCCTCAAGGCCTTCAGTATTAACAGCCAGTTCACTTTGATTAATCGCCACCGGCCAATAACGGTTACCAATTCGCTGCTGCATGGTGGGCAATGTTGCCAACCCCAAAAGCGCCTGAGCGTACTGCTCATACAAGGGCACGCCAGGGCTGTAACGCGGCCCGAGGTTCTCAACGGGTGCAGGCTCCGACGGCGCCGGCGGGGTAACTGGACTGGTCGGCGAACCTGGGTCAGTCGGGGTGCCGGGAGCTGTTGGATTATTTGGGTCAACGGGCGCAGGCGGTAACGTAGGCGTTATCGGCGTCGCGGGACGCCGCTGCGAAGTCAGATACCAGTCTCCGTCTGCCGGATCGGCCGGGCTATTTTTATGCAGGGTATATGCGTAAGCGCCGCCCACAACGGCCTGTTGATTGTCCGGGGTAACGAAATCTCCCTTCAACAGAAAACCGCCGTTCGATGCGCCATCAACCTGCACCACTTGAATACCGTTGGTGGTTAGCGCGCCTCGCCCGCCGAGGTTGTTGACGGTTAGCGTGGTATTGCCGGCAGTGCTGCCATTGACTACCAACTTATCGGTGGCCGAGTTGTCATTGCCGAGCACGGTATCAATCAACAAATCTGAGCCGGCGCGGTAATTGTTGGTCACGGTCAACACGTTGTTGGCTGAACTGTTCTGCAGGTCGATGGTGCCTAAATTGGTGACGTCGCCCATCACCGTGGCCAGTGTGGAGGCCAAGCGCAGCGTCGAACCATCCTCGATCCAAAAGCCCAAACCGTCTGCACCAAGGCCCGCGCCGGTACCGGTTGCCAGCGTGCCTGAAAGCGCCAGATCGGTACCACTTACCAGACGGACCCGCTCCCAGTTGGTCAGCAAGCTACCGTCGACTACGCGCGTGCCAGCTAGAAATTTCAGCTCATCTTCAGCGCCATCGGCAATGCCGAGATCATCGCCACCGTTGGCCACCAGCAGGCCCGACATGTCGGCTGCTGCAGTAACCAATGCGGTGTCTGAGCCATCACCCATGTTTATAGTCGAGTCGATAGCTCCCGCATTCCAGTTAAGAACATCAGCTCCAGCGGCCGTGGTAATGCCATTACGGATAGTGCCCGATGTGGTGATGGTGGCCGCGCCGCCCTCAGCGACGATACCGGCTGCACCTGCAGAACCGTCTATGACAGCTGCTTGAGCGACATCGATGTTACCGCCCGCCGCCCCGACACCACGAATACCCGCCCCGCCAGCACTGCCACCCGTTGCCAGGCCTCCGGTTGCGGACACCGAATAGCGCCCAGTACCCGTCACCTCAGCCCGCAGTGCATCAGCGTTGCCTCCGCTGGTAGTGATTGTGGTTTGGTTACTGACAACCGCATTTCCAGAGCCCGCGTTGGTAGCAAACAAACCATGTGCGAGCGCCCCCGAGGTATTTAAGGTGCCACCGGTTGCATTTACAGTTGCGGCAGCGCTGGAGGCTGCATTACTGACTTCTGCGGCCACGCCATACGCGGAGCTTCCTTGAGTGGTTGCAGTACCGCCAGCGAGATTAGCGGTTGCAGCACCCGTCCCCTCCGATGTTGCTATTACACCGTGCCCGGTGCTGTCCGCGGTGGTCAGCGTACCGCCATACAAACCCGAAATTGCCGCTCCCGCGCCTCGGTTGAGTGCCCGAGCGCCCGCAGCCCTTTGCCCGGTAGTCTGCACAGTGCCACCTTCTATACGCGACTCGGCTGTGCTGCCGTTGGAAGCGGAAGTAATTAAGGTAGACACACCATTGGAGCCCAAGCCCGCGGTGCTAATAACACCGTCAGTGATTATTGCAGTGGCCGCGCCTACTGTGCCGGTTCCACCGTGACTGGCGAGAATCGCATCTGCCCCCCTGTCCTTGGTTGTAACGCTTCCGCCGCTCATCAAAATGTTTGCAGAACCGGTCACATCGGTCTGGCTACCGTGGGTCGCCAAAAGTCCAGTCGCACCGCGTCCTTCAGTCGTGACGGCTCCTCCTCTCATATTGATAAAAGTCGAGGTTCTGCTGCCGGCCAGCGCTTCTGCGCCAAAAGCCGAGCTGCCCACCGTATCGATGGTGCCGCCATTGATATTGATGATCAGACTGCCATCATTTCCGCCAGCTTGCCGGTCGGAACGAGTGAAAATACCGGGAGCATTACCCGCGAATGTAGTCCGGATCGAACCTCCATTAAGGGTGATAGCAACGTCACCAGGCCCTGACTTGACCGACAAAACGCCACCCCTTTCCCCAATCAACTCACCGTCATCAATCACGACGTTGCCAGTACCCACGGTATTGGTATTAATCATTGCGAGTCTGACAACATTGCCTTCAGTCGCGGATATCTGGCCACCGGTAATATGAATAGTTGCTGAGCCCGTACCGGAGTTACGTGCAGACACACCGTTCGAATTGCCCTGCGCTTCAATTTTACCGCCCGAAAAAGTGGTAATCGCATCCGCGATACTTTGTCCGTTGCCTACGATTGTTTCGAGGCCACTGGCACTGTTTCCTCGTACCAAAATTGAGCCACCGGTCATGGTTGCGACCGCACCGCCCCCAGTGCCCGCTGCTTCTGCGACAACACCACTCGAGGCGCTGCTTCCTGTGGTCTCAATTGAGCCACCGCTCATCAGGGCTGAGGCTAACCCTGCATTGGCATTATCTGTCCGTGCATAGGCGCCGAATGAACTGTTGCCTTCCGTGGTTAATGTGCCGCCAGCTACTTCCACCGATGCATTGCCCTGGCCCAAATTTCGGGCGAACACGGCATGAGCCTGTGATTGCGTCGGACCTGTAATCGCGACACTGCCCCCCGTCACCGTGACCGACACATCACCCGTTCCCCGTTTGATGGCAACGAGGCCTGTGCCATCTACGGTGGTGACAAACGGTGCAAAATTGCGCGCTTCAATGCTGAGATTACCGGTTGAGGTGGCATCAGCCTCGAGGGATACACCGCCCTCACCCACGATGATGCCAGCATCATCCAGAATAAGTGTCAGGCCATCCGCGACCTGGTAATTAATCCCCGACACATACGAACCCGCACTGCAACTGATTGTGCTTTGACCTGCGCCATCCGCGCCACATTCATCGACAGCGAACGCGGCAACGGGCAGTGCTGTAACCACGATGAAAGTAATTGATTCGACTAGACAACTAGGGCCTTGGCGCAACAACATAAAACGGCTTACACAGGGGTTCCTTGTGTCGGTATCCATAGTGCGTTTGCTCCATGCAGACCGCGATTTAGCGCATGTTCAAAATGACATCGGCATAACGACTGCAACCTGAGGCTAGCCCAACAACTTAATTTGTACGCATTTTCCGGGCGCACAACACTGCGAATTACCGACCAACGGGCTTACATTGGCATCCGATCCAGCCTTAAGGGTGTTGTCATCGCAAATGCTTTATAAAATTTATCGCGCTGGCTTTGCGCGTGATCTTGACCAATACCCTGCTGTTCCAACAAAACATTCACGCAATAAAAAACCGGCACAAGGCCGGTTTTTTATTGCAGTAGCAAAGGCAACGGATTGTTACCCGTGCGTACTCACAGCGTCGAAGCGCTTACAGGTTGGAAGCGTTCTCAGACAGATACGCAGCAACGCCTTCTGGCGATGCAGTCATGCCCTTGTCACCTTTCTTCCAGTTAGCCGGGCAAACTTCGCCGTGCTCTTCGGTGAACTGCAGCGCGTCAACCAAACGCAGCAGCTCGTCCATGTTACGGCCCAGCGGCAGGTCGTTAACAATCTGCGAGCGAACAACGCCGTTCAGGTCGATCAGGAAAGCGCCACGGAAAGCAACGCCGCCTTCGGACTCAACGTCGTAGGCCTTGCAGATTTCGTGGTTGATGTCGGCTGCCAGGGTGTAAGAAACCTGACCGATGCCGCCCTTGTCGACTGGGGTGTTGCGCCATGCGTTGTGGGTGAAGTGGGAGTCGATGGACACACCAACAACTTCAACGTTGCGCGCTTTGAATTCAGGAATGCGGTGATCCAGAGCGATCAGCTCGGACGGGCATACGAAGGTGAAATCCAGAGGATAGAAAAACACCAGGCCATATTTGCCTTTGATCGCAGTAGACAGGCTGAAATCTTCAACGATTTCGCCATTGCCCAGTACCGCTGCAACGTTGAAATCCGGGGCTTTCTTACCTACGAGTACGCTCATTCGATATCTCCTTGGATGATTAGGTGAACGGCGAGCCGTTAAATTTGCATGATCGCAAGACAGCACAATGACACGGCCCGCGTCACTTGAACGAAATATGATACACCTCGATTTTAGGCCTCGCCCACCGCTTTTTGTGCCGCTTGGTGTGCGATGCCCTAGCCGCGACGAAGCAATAGGTAATAAGCGCACGACCGTTAATCGAGTTTTGCTCTATAAATGAGAACGTTCGCATTCGGTCTTTGACAAGCATTCTCATTAGCATTAGTATCTTGGTCACTTACTACTGCTTAGCAGCGAGTCTTTCTTATGTATGTTTGTCTCTGCGAAGGTGTCACCGACGGCAAGATCCGCGAAGCCATTTATGATGGCTGCTGCAGCTACCGTGATGTCCGTGAAGCCACCGGTGTTGCCAGCCAGTGCGGCAAATGTGCATGCCTTGCCAAGAAAGTCGTTCGCGAAACACTGAGTGAAATGCACAGCAGCCAGAGCGCTTTGGCCTTTCCGGCAAATTTTATTAGCGCCTGATTGAATGCAGTGAAAAAGACCGGATGCCATATCCGGTTTTTTTATGCCTGAAATTCAGATACTTAGCGCTTTAATGCAGAAGTAAAGTATTCGTATTGCGATTAATTTTCACTTTACTTTCAGATACTTAGGTTTGACAGCTAGCAGAGTCAGGGCCAAAATCGATAGTCAAATTCCCCCGACACTCAGCAGGCCCGGACATGAAAGGCGACAAGAAAGTCATCCAGCATCTGAACAAGATCCTCGGTAACGAGTTGGTCGCGATCAACCAGTACTTTCTGCATGCGCGCATGTACGAGGATTGGGGTCTGAAGAAGCTTGGTGAGCACGAGTACCATGAATCCATCGACGAGATGAAGCATGCAGACAAGCTGATCAAGCGCATTCTGTTTCTCGAAGGC
The DNA here is from genome assembly GCF_900682675.2 of Pseudomonas marincola. Lineage (NCBI taxonomy): Bacteria > Pseudomonadati > Pseudomonadota > Gammaproteobacteria > Pseudomonadales > Pseudomonadaceae > Pseudomonas > Pseudomonas marincola. The sequence continues at coordinate 3,254,295 of NZ_LR215729.2, forward strand.
CTGCCGAACCTGCAAGACCTGGGCAAGATTCTCATCGGTGAAAACACTCAGGAAATGCTCGAGTGTGACCTGAAGATCGAACACAAAGCCCATGGCGACCTGAAAGATGCTATCGCCTACTGCGAGAGCATTGGTGACTTCGCCAGCCGCGAATTGCTCGAAGATATTCTTTGCTCAGAAGAAGAGCACATCGACTGGCTGGAAACTCAGCTGAGCCTGATCAAGGCAGTGGGCTTGCAGAATTACCTGCAGTCGCAGATGGACGAGTAAATCGTCAGCAACGTTGAAACAGGAGCCAATGGCTCCTGTTTTTGTTTGGGCTGAATGTGTTGAATGCGCGGATTGATTCGGTTGTATCTGCTCCTGTGCAATCGCCCGACGGATTGCGTTGCTGCGCACGCTATCCATCCTCCGGGTGCTGGGTTTTCAACGGGGGATGGAATCCGCATCGCGGTTTGCGTCATGACGATTTGCCGGATTCACTCGGCGGCATCTGCGCCTGCACAATCGCTTGACGGATTGCGTTGCTGCGCGCCGCTATCCATCCTCCTGGGTTGATTCGGCGGAGGATGGAATCCGCAACGCGGCTTCCGTCATTGCAATTTATCGGATTCACTCGGGGCCATCTGCGCCCGTGCAATCGCCCGACGGATTGCGTTGCTGCGCACGCTATCCATCCTCCGTGTTGGGTTGATTCGACGGGATTGGAGTCCGCATCGGGGCTTCCGACATGACAATTTATCGGATTCACTCAGGGGCATCTGCGCCTGCACAATCGCTCGACGGATTGCGTTGCTACGCGCCGCTATCCATCCTCCGGGTGTTGAGTTTTCGACGGAGGATGGAATCCGCAACGCGGCTTCCGTCATTGCAATTTATCGGATTCACTCGGCGGCATCTGCGCCAGCACAATCGCCTGACGGATTGCGTTGCTGCGCGCCGCTATCCATCCTCCGGGTGTTGGGTTTTCGACGGTGGATGGAATCCGCGTCACGGCTTCCGACATAGCAATTTATCGGATTCACTCAGCGGCATTTGCGCCCGCACAATCGCTCGACGGATTGCGTTGCTGCGCACGCTATCCATCCTCCGGGTGTTGGGTTTTCGGCGGGGGATGGAATCCGCGTCGCGGTTTGCGTCATGACGATTTGCCGGATTCACTCGGGGGCATTTGCGCCTGCACAATCGCCCGACGGATTGCGTTGCTGCGCGTCGCTATCCATCCTCCTGGTACAGGGTTCTGTTTTCGGGCGGGGCTGGAATTCGCGGCAATAAAAAACGGGAGCCATTGGCTCCCGTTTTTGTCTGAGTAACTTGTTACTCAGCTTGCTGAGGCAAACTTAGGCTTCAGCTTTTTGCACGGCGTCTTTGATCAGGGTCTGCAGCTCGCCCTTATCAAACATCTCGGCAAGGATATCGCTACCGCCAACCAGCTCACCGCCAACCCACAGTTGCGGGAAGGTTGGCCAGTTGGCGTACTTTGGCAGGTTGGCGCGGATTTCCGGGTTTTGCAGAATATCGACGTAAGCGAATTTCTCGCCGCACGCCATCACAACCTGCGAAGCCTTCGACGAGAAGCCGCACTGCGGGGCATTCGGCGAGCCTTTCATGTAAAGCAGAACAGTGTTGTTAGCGATCTGCTCTTTGATAGTTTCGATGATATCCATTGGGCACCTCAGGTCTTAACTTTTCGACTCATACGTCGACACGGTGGCTGCATTGTAACGAAAAACCGAGCGCCATGCTCGGCTTTGAAAACGCCACGGCAGCCACCCTCAGGCCGCCACCACCTCGACCGGCACACCGTTCAATGCCGCGTTACCTGAAAGCTTATCCAACTGACGCTCATCTGTCAGGTCATTGGCGCTGGCGCCCGGCTGCTCCGTCGCAGTGGCCAATTGCACACCGGGCCGCGCGTGTCCCCAGCCATGCGGCAGGCTGATAACACCCGGCATCATGTCTTCACTGGCGACCACCTCGACCTCAATTTGTCCGATGCGCGAACGCACTCGCACGCGCTGTTTATCAGTCAATCCCCGCGCCGCCATGTCTGCGCTGTTCATCAATAGCTGGTGACGTGGCTTGCCCTTCACCAAACGGTGATAGTTATGCATCCAGGAGTTATTGCTGCGCACATGGCGCCGGCCAATCAGCAACAGTTGGTTCTCGGCCGGTACCGGCTCTGCGGCGAAACGTTGCAGGTCGGCAAGAATCACCTCTGGCGCGGCATTGATGCGTTTATCGGCGGTTTTCAAGCGCCCCGCCAGATTCGGCTTTAGCGGCCCCAGATCGAGCCCATGCGGATGATCGGCCAGGGTTTGCAGCGATAGTTTATGCGCGGAACGGTCGCCATAAGCCCCTGCCCGCAACCCCATATCAATCATTTGCGAAGGCGCCATGGTTGGCTTTAACTGAGCGTCGGTCTTCTCGGCGAAAGCCTTGGCCAAGCCGACGAATATTTCCCAGTCGTGCAACGCGCCCGCCGGTTTAGCCAATACTGACTGGTTGAAGCGGGTGACGTTACGCACCGCGAACATATTAAAGGTGGTGTCGTAATGATCATGCTCCAGCGGCCCAGTTGGCGGCAGAATCAGGTCGGCGTAGCGCGTGGTTTCGTTGATGTAGAAATCGATGCTGAGCATAAACTCCAGACCGTCTAGCGCCTGTTCCATCTGCCGACCGTTAGGCGTCGACAACACCGGATTACCGGCCACAGTGATCATCGCCCGAATCTGCCCTTCGCCTTCGGTAAGCATCTCTTCTGCCAGCGCCGCCACGGGTAATTCGCCGCCGTACTCGGGCAAGCCGGACACGCGGCTCTGCCAGACGTTGAAGTGCCCGCCGGAAGTGGCCGCAACCAGATCGACAGCCGGCTCGGTGCACAACGCGCCACCCACCGAGTCAAGATTGCCGGTGACCATATTGATCAGTTGCACCAGCCACTGACACAACGTGCCGAATGCCTGCGTCGATACGCCCATGCGCCCGTAACACACCGCCTTTTCAGCGCTGGCAAAGTCGCGCGCCAACTGGCGGATTGTTTGCGCGGGTACGCCGCAACGAACGCTCATGGCTTCAGCGGTGAAGTCTGCAATCGCCGTCTTCACCTGCTCGATGCCGGCAATTTGCAGGTGGCTTTGACGGGTCAGGTTTTCACTGAACAGGGTGTTCAGCAGGCCAAACAGCAAGGCAGCATCCTGCCCGGGACGGACGAAGACATGCTGGTCGGCAATTGCTGCGGTTTCGCTGCGACGCGGGTCCACTACAACAAACTTGCCGCCACGCGCCTTGATCGCCTTGAGGCGTTTCTCCACGTCCGGCACGGTCATGATGCTGCCGTTCGACGCCAGCGGGTTGCCACCCAAAATCAGCATGAAGTCTGTGTTGTCGATGTCCGGAATCGGAATTAACAGCCCGTGTCCGTACATCAGATAACTGGTGAGATGATGCGGCAGTTGATCGACCGAGGTCGCCGAAAACCGATTGCGGGTTTTCAACTGGCCGAGGAAATAGTTGCTGTGGGTCATCAACCCGTAGTTATGCACGCTCGGATTGCCCTGATAAATGCCCACGGCATTTTTGCCGTGGCGCATCTGAATCTCGCTTAAGCGCTCAGCAACCAGGGTGAACGCCTCATCCCATTCAATTGCCTGCCACTCGCTGCCAACGCGGCGCATGGGACGGTGCAAGCGATCAGGGTCATTCTGGATATCCTGCAGGGCCACTGCTTTTGGGCAGATATGGCCGCGACTGAAGGTGTCCTGCGCATCACCCTTGATTGAGACAATGCGCTCGGAGCCGTCTTCGGCGGGCGCAGTTTCGATGGTTAATCCGCATATCGCTTCGCACAGATGGCACGCACGGTGATGCTGGGTATGGGTCATGGCCAAGCCTCTGGTTTTTATTCTGGCAGTTTCAGTACCGACTACAATAACTATGCCGCGCGCAGGGCCTCGCCGCCAGCAGCGTTCGTCTCATGAATCGACCTCTATCAGGCCAGCCGATTGCAGCGGTTATAAGCCCGGCAAAAACAGCCCAACGGCGGGCTATAACACGCTTTATTGCAGGGTTTAAGCCGACAATTTGCGCCGGATCGCCATTTCCTTATAAGATTTCGCCTTTCCCCGTTTCGTCGCACGCTGCGGCCTTCTGCTGCTGGCTCTGCTATTCCCGGATTACCACCGGCCCAATGAGCCTGCACCCTGTTGCAAAAAGGTATGTGAGTTATGAGCGCAAGACACTTTCTCTCGATGATGGATTGCACACCAACCGAACTGGTGAGCCTGATCCGCCGAGGCATGGAGCTGAAGGACTTGCGCAATCGCGGCGTCTTGTTCGAGCCTTTGAAAAACCGCGTACTGGGCATGATTTTCGAGAAAGCCTCGACCCGCACCCGCGTCTCGTTCGAAGCCGGCATGATCCAGCTCGGCGGCCAGGCGATCTTCCTTTCGCCGCGCGATACGCAACTCGGCCGTGGCGAGCCAATCGGCGACGCGGCGATTGTGATGTCGCGCATGCTCGACGTGGTGATGATCCGCACCTTCGCCCACAGCACCCTCACCGAGTTTGCTGCCAACTCGCGCGTACCGGTAATCAACGGCCTGTCGGATGACCTGCATCCGTGCCAGTTGCTGGCCGACATGCAGACCTTTTTTGAACATCGCGGCAGCATTGCCGGCAAAACCGTGGCCTGGATCGGCGACGGCAACAATATGTGCAACTCCTACATCGAGGCCGCCGAGCAATTCGACTTCCAGCTGCGCGTTGCCTGCCCGCAAGGCTACGAGCCCAGCGCTGAGTTGCTGGCCAAATACGGCGATCGCGTATTGGTCACTCAGGACCCGATGGAAGCCGTTCGCGGCGCGGATCTGGTCAGCACCGACGTCTGGGCCTCGATGGGGCAGGAAGAAGAAGCCGAGCAGCGTATGGCGCGCTTCAAGCCTTACCAAGTGACCCGTGAGCTGCTCGACGCGGCCGCCGAAGATGTGCTGTTCATGCACTGCTTGCCGGCACACCGTGGCGAGGAAATCAGCGAAGACCTGCTCGACGATCCGCGCTCCGTGGCGTGGGACCAGGCCGAGAACCGCCTGCACGCACAAAAAGCGCTGCTGGAGTTTCTCGTAGAGCCGGCGTACCACCACGCATGAGCCAGTCATTGCTGCTCAACCTGCACAACCTGAGCTGTGGTTATCACGAGCACAAGGTTGTACAAGACCTCAACCTGCACCTCAATGCCGGTGACATCGGTTGTTTGCTCGGCCCATCCGGCTGCGGCAAGACCACAACCCTGCGCGCAATCGCAGGCTTTGAGCCAGTTCATACAGGCGAAATCCAGCTGGCTGGCGATGTTATCTCCAGCCCGGGTTTCACCCTCGCCCCGGAAAAACGCCGGATTGGCATGGTGTTTCAGGATTACGCGCTGTTCCCGCACCTGAGCGTCGCCGAGAACGTCGCATTCGGCATTCGCAAACTCGCCGACTGTGCGCGCAGAACCGAAGAGCTACTCGAACTGGTCAACCTTGCGCACCTGAGCAAGCGCTATCCACATGAGTTGTCTGGCGGCCAGCAACAGCGTGTATCACTGGCCCGTGCCTTGGCACCGGACCCAAGCCTGCTGTTGTTGGACGAGCCGTTCTCTAACCTCGATGGCGAACTGCGCCGCCGCCTCAGCCAGGAAGTTCGCGAGATCCTCAAGGCACGCGGCACTAGCGCCATTCTGGTCACCCATGATCAGGAAGAAGCCTTTGCGGTTAGCGATCACGTTGGCGTGTTCAACAACGGCAAACTCGAACAATGGGATACGCCCTACAACCTTTACCACGAGCCGCACACGCCGTTTGTGGCGAGTTTTATCGGCCAGGGCTACTTCATTCGCGGCCAGTTGCTCACCCCGGACACGGTGCAAACCGAATTGGGCGTGATTGGCGGCAACCGCGCCTATATCTGGCCATTGGGCAGCGCAGTCGATGTATTGCTGCGCCCTGACGATATTGTCTACGCCCCCGACAGCCAGCTGCAGGCACGCATTATCGGCAAGACCTTCCTCGGCGCGGCCACCCTGTACCGCCTGCAAATGAATACCGGCAGCCAGCTAGAAGCCATCTTCCCCAGCCATGCCGATCACCAGCCCGGTGAAAACGTGGGCATCCGCGTAGCAGCCGATCATCTGGTCGCCTTCCCCGCGCCGGGCAGCATCGCCGCCCACGCCGACCTCTCGGAATCCGGCGTTCGCCGCTACAGCAGCTCCACACGCTAACCCACAGCAATACATCCCTGCGAGGCCCGTAAAGGCTTCGCAGAATACTGAGCTGTGGAAATGATAATCACGATGCGCAGAGATGCGCCGGGCAGTGATTGCTGCAATTAGCGTGCAGCAATGCACCTGAAAGATGGCGTCCCCTACTGGAGTCGAACCAGTATCTAACCCTTAGGAGGGGTTTATTCTATCCATTGAACTAAGGAGACGAGGTATTGCAAACAACGGCCGGCATCTTAACCATGATCGACCGTTTTGTCATGCCACTGCCACAACACAATTGCCATACTGAGAACACTCACTGGAGGAAATCAGCATGTCGCAGCCAATTGCACAGCTTGTCCCCGACTCGCCCTTCGCCAACTTCAGCGTGCGTGCTGCCTGCGCGACCGACGCCCATGCGCTCGCCTCACTGCTCCAACAGTTGGGGGATGATGAGCCAAGGCCAGACCCCGTCATTCTGGCGATGCGCCTCAACGAGCCAAATCAGGGCCGTGTAGTGCTGGTCGCCGAACGCGAAGGCAAACTATTGGGCACCTGCACCGTGCATTTAATCGAGCATCTGGCGCACAACTTCGCCCGCTCGGCGATCCTTGAAGATGTCGTGGTCGATGCCAATATGCGCGGCTTGGGAGTGGGTCAGGCTTTGGTACACAAAGCCGCTGAACGCGCGCGTAACTGGGGCTGTTACAAACTGGCGCTTTCCAGCCGGAACAACCGTGCCGATGCCCAGCGCTTTTATCAAACGCTGGGTTATCAGTTGCACGGCGTTAGTCTGGCGCTGGAGCCTGTTTAAAGTTGCAGCGGCTCGTTTAGCGAACGCTGAATCTTTGCACGGCGATGGCATCAGCCACAGCAGTGGTGGTTCTGCCCTGCTGCTGCGCCTGCACAAAGACCTGCTTAAGTGTGTCGCCGATACCGTCCAGATGCGCTTTTAATTGCTCAGTAGTACCGCCACTGCGCTCGTAGTAAATATCGATAATACCGCCTGCGTTAATCACGTAATCCGGCGCGTAAAGCACGTTATTGAGCTGCAACTCCTCTGCGACGGAGGCATCGGCCAACTGGTTGTTGGCCGCGCCGGCGATGATAGGCGCGCGTAACACCTCAAGCACCTGACGGTTGATGATTCCGCCCATCGCACACGGTGCGAACACATCGACATCAAGGCCGTAGATATCTGTAGCGCTGACCGCAATCGCGCCCAGCTCATTAACGGCGCGGCGCATATTGGCCTCGACGATGTCGGTCACCCACAGTTCGGCACCAGCCTCTTTAAGGTGCCTGGCCAGCGTAAAGCCCACCTGCCCGACGCCCTGAATCGCCACCTTGAGCCCGCGCAGATCTTCACGTTGCAGACGTTGCTGCACAGCCACCTTGATCCCGCAGAATACCCCGTAAGCCGTTGCTGGTGACGGATCGCCGCTGCGCTGGCCGCCACCGATCGCTTCACGCGCATTGGCGCCGGCCACATGGCGGGTACGCTCGGCCATTATCTGCATTTCGGCAACGCCAGTGCCCGAGTCGGCAGCGGTGATATAGCGACCGCCGAGGCTCTCGACAAAGTCGCCCATCGCCTGAAACAGCGCGGTGCTTTTGCCCGTGTGCGGATCACCGATGATTACGGCTTTGCCGCCACCCAGCGGCAGGTTGGCCATCGCCGACTTGTAAGTCATGCCGCGCGACAAACGCAACACATCACGCAATGCTGCTTCTTCATCGGCATACGGCCACATCCGGCAGCCGCCAAGCGCGGGGCCAAGATTGGTGTTGTGGATGGCAATGATGGCTTTCAGGCCGCTGGCTTTGTCGTGACCGTAGACGACGTGCTGATGCTGGTCGAAATCAACGTGTGTAAACACCGACATGGTGTACCTCGATAAATCAATAAAGTTAAAAATTGAAGGCTGATTAGAAAGCGTGAAGGCTGCGCTGGCAGCCCTCATGCATCACTCAAGCGGCGGGTTCGAAGACCTGAACGGCAGGAATCTCGGCACTGCTCAGGCGTTGCTGCAACTGCTTGCCATGCTCACGAGCCTTGAGCAATGCCTGCTCTTTAACGTGGCCATAGCCGCGGATAGACTCAGGCAACTCGGCAATTGCCACGGCCGTGCGGTAATTGGCGGGCGTGAGCACTTTGAGCAATCCATCGATGCTTTGCTCGTACTCAGCAATCAACTGCTGCTCCACCCGGCGCTCGGCGCTGTAGCCGAAAGGATCGAACGGAGTCGCGCGCAAGAATTTGAACTTGGCCAAAACTGCAAACGCCTTAAGCATCCACGGGCCGAATTGACGCTTGCGTGGCTGGCCGCTGAGCGGATCACGCTTGGCCAACCATGACGGTGCCAAGTGAAATTCAAGTCGCAAATCGCCCTCGAACTGCGCTTGCAGTTGCTTGACGAATTTACCGTCGCTATACAGCCGGGCCACCTCGTATTCATCCTTGTAGGCGAGCACCTTGAAGTAATAACGCGCCACGGCCTTGCTCAACAGCTGATCTTCACTGACATCGGCCTTGCGCACGCGTTCGACCAATTTCTGATAGCGCCGCGCATAACTGGCGCTCTGGTACAGACGCAGTTGCTCGACCCGATAGGCAATGATTTCATCGAGGGTTTTGGCCATCGGCTCGTCAGCAATAGCCGGACGCGCCAACTTCTCGACCGCCGCCAAATCGTGTGCGGCGCGGCGGCCCCAAAGAAACGCTTGCTGGTTGAGTTGCACAGCGACGTTATTCAACTCGATGGCCTTGTTGATGGCCTCGGCTGAAACCGGCACAAAGCCTTTCTGGTAGGCATAACCGAGCATGAACAGGTTGGTTGCAATGCTGTCGCCCAACAAGCGAGTGGCCAGACGCGTCGCATCAACGAACCAGGTTTTCTTTGCGCCAACGGCTTCCACTAATGCCTCTCGCATAGCGGCGCCTGGCACCTGCGCATCTGGGTTACGGGTAAACTCTGCTGTGGCCGCCTCGAAACTGTTGACCACCGCAAAGGCAATCTGATCATTGAGCTTGGCCAGCGACTCCTCGCTCGCTGCCACCACCAGATCACAGCCCAGCAGCAGGTCAGCTTCACCGGCGGCAATGCGCACAGCGTAAATATCATCCTGTTTGGCCGCCACCCGGATGTGGGTGATTACCGGACCAAATTTCTGCGCCAGACCGGCCTGGTCGAGCACGCTGCAGCCTTTGCCTTCAATGTGCGCCGCCATACCCAGCAGCGCGCCAACTGTAGTGACACCGCTGCCGCCAACGCCCGGCAAAAGAATATTCCACGGCCGCTCCAGGCTTGGTTGCTTGGGCTCCGGCAGCGCAATAAACAGCGCATTAACACCTACAGCCTCAGGCTTGCGCAAAGCGCCGCCGTGCACGGTGACAAAGCTTGGGCAAAAGCCTTCAACGCAGCTGAAGTCCTTGTTGCAACTGTTCTGGTCAATCTCACGCTTGCGTCCCAGCTCCGTTTCCAGCGGCAGGATCGACAGGCAGTTAGACTTAACACTGCAATCGCCACAGCCTTCGCACACTGCCGAATTGATAACCGCACGTTTAGCCGGATCGACCAGCTTGCCGCGCTTGCGCCGGCGACGCTTCTCAGTGGCGCAGGTCTGATCGTAGATAAGCACCGACACGCCTTTGAACTCGCGCAATTCACGCTGCACCGCATCCAGATCACGGCGATGGTGGAAACTAACAATCGGCGCGAAGGTACTGCGGTCCGGATACTTCTCCGGCTCATCGGTAACCAGCGCAATGCGCTTAACGCCCTCGAAAAACACTTGCTGGCTGAGTTGATCAACGCGCAGCTCGCCATCTATCGGCTGCCCGCCGGTCATGGCCACGGCGTCGTTGTAGAGAATCTTGTAGGTGATATTGACCCCGGCAGCCACCGCCGCACGAACGGCCAGATGGCCCGAATGGAAATAGGTGCCATCGCCAAGGTTCTGGAAAATATGCGGGGTGTCGGTAAATGCCGCCTGGCCGATCCAGGTCGCGCCCTCACCGCCCATCTGGGTGAAGGTGTCGGTATTACGGTCCATCCATTGGGTCATGTAGTGACAACCAATGCCGCCTTGCGCACGGCTGCCTTCTGGCAGATTGGTCGAGGTGTTATGCGGGCAACCCGAGCAGAAATGTGGTGTGCGCACAGTCGTGTGCTTGGGCGCTGCCAGAGCAGCTTCCTTGGCCGCCAGGAACTCCAGACGCGACTGAATCTGCGCGCTGCTGTAGATCGGCTGAAGACGCTTGGCGATCACCCGGGCGATCATCGCAGGCGTGAGTTCACTGAGGTTAGGCAGCAGCGAACGTCCTTGTTCATCAAACTCACCGACGACCCGCGGGCGTTTGCCCACCGGCCAGTTGTAGAGTTGGCCCGTGAGTTGGTCTTCGATGATGCTGCGCTTCTCTTCGACCACCAAAATCTCGTCCAACCCCTCGGCAAATTCATGCACCGAAACCGGCTCCAGCGGCCAGCTCATGCCGATCTTCAGCACTCGCAGGCCAACCTTGGCGCACAGCTCATCGTCCAGCCCGAGGTCTTCCAGCGCCTGACGCACGTCCAGATAAGACTTGCCGGTGGTGATAATGCCTAGCCGCGGGTTCGGCGAGTCGAGCATCAGCGGGTTGAGATTGTTGGCGCGGGCAAAGGCGCGAGCCGCGTAGATCTTGAAGGTATTCAGGCGCTTTTCCTGCACCAGCGGCGGATCTGGCCAGCGGATATGCACACCGTCATCCGGCAGCTCAAAATCTTCAGGCACCTTGATATTGATGCGCAGCGGGTCAACGTCGACCACAGCCGAAGAGTCGACGTTCTCGGCGATAGTTTTTAGCGCCACCCAGCAACCGCTGTAGCGCGAAAGCTCCCAGCCGATGATGCCATAGTCGAGAATTTCCTGAACGTTTGCCGGATTGAGTACCGGAATCGAAGCGGCAATAAACGCATGCTCGCTCTGGTTGGCGATACTCGAAGACTTGCAGCCGTGGTCATCCCCCGCCAGCAACAGCACACCGCCTTTGGGCGAAACACCGGCCGAGTTGCCGTGCTTGAACACATCGCCGCAACGGTCCACGCCCGGTCCTTTGCCGTACCACAAGGCAAACACGCCGTCGTAACGCGCGCCCGGAAACAGCGAAGTCTGCTGACTGCCCCACACGGCGGTGGCGGCCAACTCTTCGTTAACACCGGGTTGGAAGTGAATAGCGTTGGACTCAAGGAAGCTTTTGGCCTCCCACAAACTCTTGTCCAGATTACCCAGCGGCGAGCCGCGGTAACCGGAAATAAAGCAGGCGGTGTTTAAACCGTTGCCAGTGTCACGCTGCTTTTGCAGCATGGGCAAGCGGGTTAGCGCTTGGGTGCCGGTGAGGTACAGATGACCCGTTGCAAGACGGTATTTGTCATCCAGGCGGATCTCGGCCAGAGACATGCGGGCGCTCCTTTTATTTTTTTAGGCGACCTGTGGGCAATACGGCTAGGTATTCCCGATTACTCACCCGCAGGATCACTGCAGGTGGCTCATGGCAACAATATGACTGCTCGGTACTGATTTTTTATTTCTTTTTTGAGGGCAAAACGCTAATACTGCGCATGAACCTTCCAATAAAAACAAATATTCAGGGCTATTCATGCAGGAAAAATTGAGCAGCATCGATCGCAAGATTTTGCGCCTGCTGCAACACAACGCGGATTTGTCCGCTGCCGAGATCGCCGAGCGGGTCGAATTATCGCAATCGCCTTGCTGGCGACGGATAAACCGAATGCAGGAAGAAGGCCTGATTGAGCGCAAGGTAGCGCTGCTCAATCACAAGCTGCTCGGTTTTAGCATCACGGTGTTTGTGGACATCAAATTGTCGGCGCATGGGCGCAGTAATCTGGACGAATTCGAGAAGGCGATTGTCGGGTATCCCGAGGTATTGGAATGCCACACGATGGCGGGAAGTTCGGATTATCTGCTGAAGGTAATCGCCAAAGACATCGACAGTTATGAGCGGTTTTTGCGGGATCATTTATTGCAACGCCCACACGTGCAGGAAGCGCATTCGAATATTGCGATGAGTGAGGTCAAACGCACGACGGAATTGCCGTTGGATTAAGCGGCCATGCGCTGAATCGTCGACGGGGCGACATGTCGGTCCAACTGATTCACCCGGCTGCATCGGCGCCCGCGCAATCGCCCGACGGATTGCGTTGCTTCGCGCCGCTATCCATCCTCCGTACGTTCGAGATGTGCGCCGAGTTTTCGAATGGTTGGCTGCTGGAGGTTGGAATCCGCTTGCGGCTTCCGACATGGCGATTTGACGGGTTCACTCGGGTGCATCGGCGCCTGCGAAATCGCTCGACGGATTGCGTTGCTGCGCGCCGCTATCCATCCTCCGTACGTTTGAGATGTGCGCCGAATTTTCGAATGGTTGGCTGCCGGAGGTTGGAATCCGCATTGCGGCTTCCGACATGGCGGTCTAACTGATTCACTCGACGACATCGGCGCCTGCGAAATCGCCCGACGGATTGCGTTGCTTCGCGCCGCTATCCATCCTCCATTCGTTCGAGGTCTGCTTTATTGCGTTTGAACGCTGGCGCTAATCCGGAATGGTTGGTGTTCTCTGGTCACCTTTTCGCCTTTACGGCGAGTGACTTTCTCTTTGTTTGCGCAAAGAGAAGAGTAACCAAAGAGAAAACGCACCCGGCATACGGGTTTTGCTGCGCAAAACTACCCTCGTTCCGGCGCCGCTCCGTTGGTCGCCACCAAGGGACGTCCCTGTCCCTTGATGGCTCATTTGGCGTCCTTGCCAAATGCCCAACTCCACACCACCTCCACTCAGCCTCCTGACGGGCCAGATGACCGAGTTGTTTGGGCGGAATGTGCTGTGCAGGAGTTGAAGCAAAGCAGCGGTTGCGGCCTGTAATGCGATATTCCAAACACCGCCAGCGCCCCTTGCCAGCAGGCCAAATGCTATCGTTGTGCAGTGGGTTGAGCAGCATGGATGCTGCGAGAGTCGCGCTGGGCCAAGGACGGCCCATCGCGGCGTGCCCACGGAGCAATGATGGAATGCGGGAAGCCGAGCACAGCGAGGCCCAATGGAGGGGCATAGAATTTTGGGTTACTTTTGCTTCGCTTGGCAAAAGTGACTCGCCGTAAGGGCGAAAAGGTGACCAGAGAGCGCCCAAAAAACCAGGCTTAGCGCCAGCGTTCAACCCACCCAATAACAATGAATCACGAACAGCGCCTTAAACAGTCTCAAACCTACGCCGGCTCTACACCGCTTACTCAGCACCTCAAAAAAACCAACCCCACCTCACCTCCCAACAACCAGCCCATCTCTGGCCACAACCACCCCCTCCGGCAAGCCCTGCGCATTCCCCAGCAACCAACTATCAAACGTATGCCCAACATGCGTCAGAACCGTTTGCTTCGGCCGTAAATCCTCAACAATAGCCAACGCCCGCGTCAGGTCATTATGGTTACGCGGCTCATGCGTTTGCGGCGGCAACGAACAATCCAGCACCAGCCAATCCAACAACTCCCCGCCACGTAAATACTCAGCTGTAGCTACCGGCAAACCAACCGTATCGGTTAAATAAGCAATCCGCTGGCCTTGCGCTTCAAACAAATAACCAAAAGTCATCTTCGAATGCTGCAGCGGCAAAGCGGTTACCCGCAAACAACCAAATGTTCGCGCTTCGAACGCGCTGAACGGCTGCGAGAAATCGAGGATTCCCGGGTGTTTGTACAAGTCGGCCAAACCTTCGGGATCGGCCGGGCCATGCACGGGAATTATCAGCCCTTGCCCCCAGCGCAACTGCAGCAAACCCTGTGCATGATCGGCGTGATAATGGGTCTGCAAAATACCGCTGAGTGTATGCGGCGCAAACCGCTCGGCCAGGTCCGTCAGACCGCTGTCGATCAGCCAGCGCTGATCATCCACCTCCAGCAGCGCGCAACATGGGCCGCGCCGTAACGCGGGGTCTGAACGTGCGCTGCTACATGCGGCACATGCACAGTTGTATACCGGCAATTGTCGCGCATCACCGGTGCCAAGCAGGGTCAGGCGCATGCGGGCGCGCGCTGCACCAGCGCCAGCAGTTGCTCGACGGTTTGCTCAAAATGGCTGGAGTTATTCAACAGTTGCAGATTGGCGTGCTGCTTTAGCATGTCACTCTCGAACTGCGCATTTCGTGCGAGACGCGCCTCGATCTCTGCCAGTGGCTCACGCCCACGCTCCAGCAACCGCTGGCGCAGCACGTCCATTTCGACCGTCAGTAAAACCGCCAGCAGCTTTGGATAGCGCTGTAAGGCTTCGGGCAAGTATGCCCGCGAGCCATTTACCAACACGTCGTGACCTTGCATCAGCCAGTCGTCAATCTGCCTGGGAATGCCATAAGCCAGCCCGTTGGCGCGCCAGCTCATGGCGAACTCGCCGCCCGCCTCCATGCGCTCGAATTCTGCCAGCGTAACGGCGACTGCATCTTCCCCTACCGCCTCAGCCGAACGGGTAATCACCCGCCGGGCGATCTTGCAGCCGCGCGCAGTCAACTGCGCGCGTGCTGCATTGAGCAGGCTGTCCTTGCCTGAACCGGAGGGGCCTATCAGATAGATCAATCTGGCGCTCATCAATACACCCTTTTGGCCTGACGCCACACTTGTTGCACCACCACTTGCTTGTCGTGCAGACGCGCCTGAACCAGATCAGCGCGCAAGCCTGTACGAATTTCACCGCGATCATCCAGCCCGGCAGCGCGGGCCGGATTGAGGCTGACCGTGGCAATCGCCTTGGCTAAATCATAGTCGTTGTCGAGGTCTGCAAGTTGCAGCGCCGCTTGCAGCAAACTGGCCGGATAGTAGTCACTCGAAAGGATATCAAGAACACCTAAGCGGGCTAATTCTGCCGCGGCTATGTTACCCGAGTGCGAACCGCCGCGAACGATATTCGGTGCGCCCATCAGCACACTCAAGCCGAGCGAATGGCTGGCCTTGGCCGCCTCCAGCGTGGTCGGGAACTCGGCAATGGCCATGCCCAGACTCGCAGATTCCTGCACGTGCGCAAGCGTTGCATCATCGTGGCTGGCGATCGACAGTCCGCGCAAATGACACTCCTGCACAATCTGCTGACGATGACGGTCGCTGTACTGCTTGGAGTTGGCAATTTGCTCCTCAATGAACGCGTCCATCTCGGCGACAGAAAGGTGGTACTTGCCCATGTAGTACTCGCGGTACTTGGCTTCCTTGGCAAACTGGCGCTGCCCCGGCGAGTGATCCATGACCGAGACGAGCTGCACCAGCGGGTCTTCGACCAGATCGCGGAAGACGCTGAGCACGTCCGGGTGACAAA
Organism: Pseudomonas marincola; assembly: GCF_900682675.2. Taxonomy (NCBI): domain Bacteria; kingdom Pseudomonadati; phylum Pseudomonadota; class Gammaproteobacteria; order Pseudomonadales; family Pseudomonadaceae; genus Pseudomonas; species Pseudomonas marincola. The sequence goes on from NZ_LR215729.2 coordinate 3,269,873, forward strand.
CCTCGCAGCGCAGGTGCAGGCGATGCTCGGCTCGGGTATTGCCCTGGCTTTGTGCCTGCGTAATCGCCGCGAGCATTTGCGGCAGTTGCTGCATGCGTTTGCCACGCGGATTGATGTCGCCGATCGACAAGGCATCGAATACCGTGGTGATTCCGGCGGCGATGATTTGCGCGTCATGGCTGAGCACTGCCGAGGCCGACGGCCAGTCAACGCCCGGCCGCGGGCTCATGTGTTTTTCGAGGTTATCGGTGTGCAACTCGACCAGCCCCGGCAACAGATAGCTGCCCTGCATATCTTCAGCGCCCGGCACCTTGCTTACACCCGGCTGCACATCGAATACCTTGCCATCGCGCAACACCACGCTGCCATCGAAGACCTCATTGGCGGTCACTACGCGGGCATTGCTGAGTATCGTTTCAACCGGCATAAACAAACTCCTGATCGGCGGTGCATGGCGCCTGCATGTCGAGATAACGGTCAGCAACGGCTTCACGTGCGTGACGGTCATGGAAGATGGCAATCAATGCGCTGCCTGCGGCCTTGGCCTCATTGATCAGCTCGAGTACCACCCGCTGATTGCGCTCATCGAGCGATGCGGTGGGCTCATCCAGCAGCATCACCGGCCAATCGACCATGAAGCCGCGCGCGATGTTGACCCGCTGCTGCTCGCCGCCGGAAAAAGTCCCGGGCGCGAGTTGCCAGAGGGTTTGCGGAATATTCAGGCGGGTGAGCAATTCACTGGCACGCGCCTTGGCCGCGTCCTTGCTCCAGCCCCGCGCCAGTGCGGGCTCCATCACCACATCGAGCGTGGCGACACGCGGGATTACGCGTAAGAACTGGCTGACATAGCCAAGTGTTTGCCGGCGCACATCCAGCACCTGCAACGGCGCACCGCCGACCAACTCGACCCACTGCTGCTGATGACGCACGCGAATGCTGCCGCCAGCGGCCAGATAGTTGCCATAAAGCGTGCGCAGCAGCGTCGACTTACCAGCTCCGGAGTTGCCCATCAGCACCAGGCACTCGCCAGCTTCCACGGTAAAACTGAGGTTGCGCAGCACCTTGAGCACGATGCCGTGTTGTTGGTGCAGGGTGAACGTCTTGCTCAGTTCGGTGACTTCAATCAGGTTATTCATGGCATCTGTCCTGGGCCGTGATATTCCGGGCATTGGCGCTGCGAGACTCATGGTTGCAGCACCGAGGAGACCAGCAACTGGGTATACGGGTGCTGCGGATCATCAAGAATCTGATCGGTCAGCCCGCTTTCGACCACGCGCGAGCTGCGCATCACCAGCAACCGATCTGCGAGCAAACGCGCCACTGCCAGATCGTGGGTGACGATAACCACGGCCAGGCCCAGCTCGCGCACCAGCCCACGCAGCAGATCGAGCAAGCGCGCCTGCACCGACACATCAAGGCCACCGGTGGGTTCATCCATGAAAATCAGTCGCGGGCTGGAGACCAGATTGCGTGCTATTTGCAGGCGCTGCTGCATGCCGCCAGAGAAGGTGCGCGGCAGGTCATCGATCCGCTGCGGATCGATTTCCACCTGCTTCAGCCAGCTGATACCCGCACCGCGCAGCTCGCCGTAATTGCGTACGCCTTGCGCCATCAAACGCTCGCCAATATTGGCGCCGGCCGATACCCCCATGCGCAATCCATCGCGTGGGTTCTGCTCGACAAAGCCCCACTCGGTGCGCAGTAACGTGCGCCGCTGCGCTTCGCTGCTGGCATACAGATCGAGCAGTTGACCATCTTCACGCAAATAGCTGATCTGCCCTTCATCAGGCAGGCAACGCCCGGCCAACAGGCTCAATAGCGTCGACTTGCCCGAGCCGGATTCGCCGACAATACCCAGCACCTCACCCGGATACAGGTCGAACGACACCTGCTGACAGCCCTTTTCGGGGCCATACAACTTGCTCACATTGTTGACGGAGAACAGCGGCTCGAGCGCTGCCAGCTCACGATTTACACGTACGGCGGCGGTCATTGCGCGCCCTCCCCGGATTGCTGCTGGTCACGGCGTTGCAGGCAATAGTCGGTGTCGGAACAGACAAACTGTTTGCTGCCGGCATCATCGACAATCAGCTCGTCCAGATAAGAATCAGCGCTGCCGCAAATCGCGCAGTTGTGTTCCCAGCTCTGCACCTCGAACGGATGATCCTCAAAGTCCAGACTCTCGACCCGTGTGTAAGGCGGCACGGCGTACAAACGCTTTTCACGCCCGGCACCGAACAGCATCAGCGCGGGGCTCATGTGCAGCTTTGGGTTGTCGAATTTGGGGATCGGCGACGGATCCATCACATAGTTGTCATCCACCGTGACGGGATAGGCGTAACTTGTGGCGATGTGGCCGAAGGTAGCGATGTCTTCATACAGCTTGACGTGCATAACCCCGTAATCACCCAACGCGTGCATGGTGCGCGTCTCGCTTTCAGACGGCTCGATAAAGCGCAAAGGCTCAGGAATCGGCACCTGATAGACCATGATCTGATCGGCGCTGAGCGGCGTTTCCGGGATGCGGTGACGGGTTTGAATCACCGTGGCTTCCGGCGTACGCAAAGTAGTTGCAACGCCTGCGGTGCGCCCGAAGAAGCGGCGGATCGACACCGCATTGGTGGTGTCATCCGCGCCTTGATCGATAACTTTAAGCACATCGTCGCGGCCCAGAATCGCCGCAGTTAGCTGCATGCCGCCTGTGCCCCAGCCATACGGCAAAGGCATCTCACGGCCGGCAAATGGCACCTGATAACCAGGAATCGCCACCGCCTTCAACAGGCCACGGCGGATCATGCGTTTGCTCTGCTCATCGAGATAGGCAAAGTTGTAGCCACTGTCGGCTTGCTGTTGTGCGTTGTGCAATGAGGTCATGGCGTTTGCTCCTGCTGAGAGCCTGGCTGAGCGCGTAATTTGCGGATCAGCTCGAGTTCGGATTGGAAGTCGACGTAGTGCGGCAGCTTCAAGTGCGAGACAAAACCGGCCGCCTCGACGTTGTCGCAATGCGCCAGCACAAACTCTTCTTGCTGCGCCGGGCCTTGTACCTCCTCGCCGAACTCGTCTGCGCGTAATGCGCGATCCACCAGCGCCATGCCCATCGCCTTGCGCTCGGCGTAGCCAAACGCCAGACCGTAGCCACGGGTGAATTGGGCCTCGATGCCTTTGCCGCCGATAAACTGATTGACCATCTCGCACTCGGTCACTTCGATGTCGCCCAACGGCACGGCAAAATCCAGCTCCTCGGGTTCGATCCACACCTCAAGTTCGCCGATGCGTATTTCGCCGGCGAACGGGTGATTGCGACCATAGCCGCGCTGCGTCGAATAACTCAGCGCCAGCAAAAAACCTTCATCACCCCGCGCCAATGCCTGCAAGCGCTGAGCACGATTGGCCGGAAATTCCAGCGGCTCGCGGGTGATGTCCGGCACCGCTGCCGAACTGTCGCCGTCGTGGCTCATCAGCCCTTCATCCACCAGAAAGTCGAGCACCCGCGGGCATTTCTCAATGGCGGCTTGCGGGTCAATTTCGGGGCCAGGCTGCTCGCCTTCTGCGAGCAAAGCAAAGTCGAGCAAGCGGTGCGTGTAGTCATAAGTCGGGCCCAACAACTGGCCACCCGGCAAATCCTTGAAGGTGGCCGAGATGCGCCGCGACAACTGCATGGCACTGGTGTCGATCGGCATGCTGGAGGCAAAGCGCGGCAACGTGGTGCGATAGGCGCGCAAGAGGAATATTGCTTCCATCAGATCGCCCGCCGCCTGCTTGATCGCCAGCGCGGCCAATTGCGGGTCGTAAAGCGAGCCTTCGCTCATCACCCGTGAGACGGCAAACGGCATTTGCTCGCGCACCTGATCGACGGTCAGCTCGGGAATGTCGGTAGCGCCACGGCGCTTCTTGGCCAACAACGCATGGGCGTTGTCGATAGCGCGCTCGCCTCCTTTAACGGCAACGTACATCAGGCAGCCTCCTCGTGGTTGTTGTGCAGAACGTGGGTACTGCGTGGCAAACCCATCACGTGTTCGCCTGCGGCAAAGAACACATCAAGACCGCGCGGGAAGTTGCTGCGCGCTTTGCGTTGTGCCCAAAACCCGGCAGGAACCGGCAATTCGACCGCCTGCACATCCTTGATGCCAGGGCCGCGCCAGCGCAGTTGGGGGCCGTTATCCAGAGAGGACAACTGCACCAGCAACGTGCAGGACTGATCGGGATAACGCTCGCTGCCGTTGTCGAAATCACTGAGGTCGAGCAACTCGCTTTCATCGAGCAAACCGAACAGTGCCATCTCGCGTTCGGCAACAATCGGGCAGCCGCAATGGAAGGCCAAATTGGCGCGGATCATCGGTGTATCAAAACGCGGTGCCAGCCATAAAGGTGTATCGCCATCCAAAAAGGACAGGCACAGGGCATATGTCGCCGGCTGCAAACTGTCGAGTTCCAGTGCGCGATCCATGATCTGTACCAGACCTGGCTCGGCCAGGGCCTTGAGCGCTGTTCTGAAACTCAGCTGTGCATCGAGCACCGGATCACTAAAGGCTGCCTGCAACCATTCTGAGCTGTGAGCCTGGGCCATCAATCTTCTCCTCGAACCAGGGTGAAGAACTCCACCTGGGTGGTTGCGGTTTCGGCAGCCTGTGCCGCCTTGCCAGCCTGCTGTTGCGCCGCCAGCGGTTCGATCAACTCGCGCAACCATTGTTGCTGCTGACTGCCTTGCAAATGCGCGTCGGCCAACGCGGCCAACTCCGCGTGTTGCTTGTCGCGGCCGCTGACATAGCTGAAACCGACGCGCCCATCTTCAAGACGAACCACACAACGGGTGACGCTCATCTCGCCTAAATTGAAAGCCTCGCCGGTGCCACCGATGCGCCCGCGCACCAGCGTCATGCCGATTTCCGGGTGGCGAATGTGGCTGTATTGCGCGTCTTTCAAAGCATCTGCATAGGGTTGCAACTGTTGCGCGGCACGGGCCAGAACGCCCATCCAGTGCTGTCGCTTGGCGACATTGGGGTCGCTGTGCATGGTGAATGTCTCCATCAGGGGGCAACTTGATACTGAAAGCGATCGGCGCGGCTAGTGGACAACGCAAGCTCCACCGGTCGCCCGGCCGTATCGCAGGAAAGAGTGAGCACGCTGAGCAGTGGTGCATGCAGCGGCATGAGTAATTGCGCGGCCTCTTCACGGCTCGGCAGGCGGGCGCCAATCAGGCTGTACGTGCGGTTGAGCCCGAGTGATTGCTCAAGCAAATACTCACGCAATGAGCCGCCGTTGTAGCGCTCGAGTGCTGGCGCGTGGCTTGCACAAAAGCGATGGCGAATCAGGCTGACCGGCTGCTCGTCGAGCAAGCGCAAGGTCGTCAACTCGATAAGCATGGCGCCCTCGGGTAATTGCAGGCGCTGGCTTTCATCGCCCGTGGCCTTGCGCTTTTTGCGCTCCAGCAACACCGCCTCTACGCGCAGGCCGAGTGCCGACAGCGAATCGCTGAACGCATTGTTTGCCTGCAACGGATACACCAGCGGTCTGGCCAAAACCTGGGTGCCTTTGCCCTGACGGCGCAGAACCAGGCCTTCAAGCACCAGTTCATCCACCGCGCGGCGCAACGTGTGCCGGTTGACTGAAAAACGCGCGGCCAATTGAACTTCGCTGGGCAACAGATCACCCGGGCAAAACTGTTGCAGTTCTTCGCGCAGCACACTGGCCAACTCGCGGTATAACGGCTCAATTTGTCTAGACAAGTTCATGGCAAAAAAAGGACGCATCAAGGCGTCTCGCTCAGGTCAGATGAACAATTTGCGCAAGCGCTGGGAAAGGATGTCGATGACGCTGACAACCACGATGATGACGATCAGAAGTGCGCAGGTTTGTTGAAACTGAAAGCCGCGAATCGACTCCCACAGAATCACCCCGATGCCCCCCGCGCCGACCATGCCGACCACAGTTGCCGAGCGCACGTTGGATTCGAAGCGGTACAGCGAATAGGAGATCCACAGCGGCAATACTTGCGGGATCACCCCGAAAATTACTTCTTGCAGCGCGCTGGCACCGGTTGCCCGAACACCTTCGATCGGCCCCGGATCAATCGCCTCGACCGCTTCTGCAAAGAGCTTGGCAAGAACGCCTACCGTGCCGATAAACAGCGCCAGCACCCCGGCAAACGGGCCTAAACCCACGGCCACAACAAAGAGCATGGCGAAGACCATCTCGTTGATCGAACGGAACGCATCCATCACCCGGCGCACCGGCTGATAAACCCACCACGGGACGATGTTTTCGGAACACAGGATGCCCAGCGGTATCGCGCAGACGATGGCCATCGCCGTACCCCAAATAGCGATCTGTACGGTTACGACCATTTCTTTCAAATAAAGGCGCCAGTTACTGAAGTCTGGCGGAAAGAAGTCACTGGCAAAGGTGGCCATGTTGCCGCTGTCACGAATCAGCCCGAGCGGGTTCATTTCTGCGCCCTGCCAGGACCACGCCAGCAACGCAATAACGCCGCCCCACATGAACAACTTGAGCCAGGATTGCTTGGCTGTAGCCTGAGCGTTAACAGCCGGGTTGAGTGTTGTCATAGGTACATCTCTTGAAGTGCAACAGGTGACTCATCAGACCGGCCCAGTCGCTCGAGACCGGCCTGATGGCAGCGCATTAACACGGGGCTGATTAGCTGGCTTGCTTGAGGTTCTTGCTTTCAAGCTCAGCCATGCGCTTTTCCAGGGTTGCCAGTTCGGCATCGATGGCGTCCAGCTTGGCCTGCTTGTCGGCAGCAGACAGGTTGCTGTTGTTGGCGATTTCGGAGCGTTGCTTGAACAACTCAAGCTGGCGGATCGGCAGCAGTTGGTCGTTAGTCGAGGCGCGGAACTGGCCCCATTGCAGCGCGGCCAGAACTTGCTTCTCGGCCGGTTTGGCGCCGTAGGACATAAAGAACTTCTGCAATTTGGCCTTGGTTTCGCCATCCAGATTTTTGCGCCAAACCATCGGGTCGGCCGGGATCAGCGGCGATGTCCAGATCACCTTCAGTTGCGCGGCTTTCTCCGGCGCAGTGATCTCCAGACGCTCCATGCCTTCACTGTTGAAGGTACCGACATCGACCTGCTTGTTAGCCACCGACAAGGCGTTGACTTCGTGGCTGCCATTCATGGTGCGCTTGAAGATCGTGTTGGCGTCGACCTTGTTCTTGGCGAACACGTAATAGCCAGGTACCAGGAAACCCGAGGTGCTGTTTGGGTCACCGTTGGCGAAGGTCAGTTGCTTGGCGTTTTTCAGCATGTCGTCGACGTTGTTGATCGAACTGTCCTTGTTAGCAACCATCAGGCTGTAATAACCCTGCGCACCGCTGAGGGCGGTGGTCTGGGCGAAGATTTCACCGCCGGCACGGTCCACAGCTTCCATTGCCGCCTTGTTGCCGTACCACGCCACATCAACCTTGTCGAAGCGCATACCCTGAATCACACCGGCATAGTCCGGGGCGAAGAAGGCGTTGATTTTCATGCCGGTCTGCTTGCTCATGTCCGCCAGAAACGGGTCCCATAAGGTGCGCAGATTCTGCGAAGACTCGGTAGAAATGATGCCGAACGTCAGTGACTCCTGAGCCGCCTGCGCGGTGCCCATAATGGAGCCGGTGATTAATGCAGATGCCGCCAGAACACGACCAAGACGATTGAACATGGAGCACACTCCTGTTGCTTGATAAGGGTTGCGTTGGTTTTGTTGGGTTTATGCTTTAACCAGTGCCAACGGCTGCTGGTATTGCTTGGCACGCGCCTCGATACCGGGCAGCAACAGGCTGGTATCGAGTTCGGCGCCGTAAAGGTCATTGAGAAAGTCGGGATTGAGTTGCTCGGTAGAGCCGTCGAAATGAATACGCCCGGCCTTGAGCGCCACTGCTCGCTTGCAGTAGCGAGCGGCGTAATCGACTTGATGCAACGTCACGACAACGGTCTTGCCGTCGCGCGAATTGATGTCGGCGAGAATTTCCATGACCTTGCGTGCGGACTCGGGGTCGAGTGATGCAATCGGCTCATCAGCCAGAATCACCTCGGCGCGCTGACACAGGGCGCGGGCAATCGCCACGCGTTGCTGTTGGCCACCCGACAAAGTCGATGCCCGCTGCTCCGCCAGATCACCCAGGCCGACACGCTCCAGCGACTCTTGCGCACGCTGGCGTTCTTCGCTGTTGAACATGCCCAGCGAACCGCGCCAGCGCGGCATACGCCCCAGACAACCGAGCAATACGTTGTGCAGCACGCTCAGGCGGCCAACCAGATTGAATTGCTGGAAGATGTAGCCAATGTCGGCACGCAAGTGACGGACTTCATCGCTCAGGCGCCCGCAATCCTGCATCGGCCGGCCAAGCACCTGAATATTGCCGGTTACCGACTTGTCGCATCGGGCCAGCCCGGCAACATGGCGCAGCAAGGTTGACTTGCCGGAACCTGAAGCACCGATCAAGGCGACCATTTCGCCTGGCTTAACCGCTAAAGAGAGGCCGTGCAGTGCCTGTTTGCGGCCAAAGGTCTTGTTTAAACTGTCTACTTGAATTGCCGCGCTCATGGCTTAGCCTCATCTTTGAGTAAGGCAAAGCCACCTGCGCTTCGCCATCTGGTGTAGACCAAGCTAGGCGAAGACTGTGTCAGGTCAGTTAATGAGTCATGACACTTCAGTGACGATTGATTATGCTTAGGTGATAAGGCTTACGAGCTGTTGTCCCTTTAAGCGCATGCGCAGCAACGGGATGAACCGCCGAATTGCGAGCGGAATTTTCATAGTTTTGTGTAGGACCACTCGCATTAACCCATTGGGTCTATGGCCAAACGTGCCAATACCGACGAGAATCGCGCTGGTTTTACTGGCTTCTAATCAAGGATGGTATTCAGGTCATAATGCCGCAGTTAAACGCTTCGGCTGAACGGTTGATGAATAAGGTTGTCACAGCATGTGAGAATCAAGTTGCATGCCAGTATCGCTCCCCTGAACTAACCGGTTTAATGTATGCGCCCTATGAAACAGGCTATCTATTCCAGCCGAACGGCTGACAAGTTTGTCGTACGCTTGCCCGATGGCATGCGTGAACGTATCGCTGATGTAGCACGCAATCATCATCGCAGCATGAATTCAGAAATCATTGCTCGTCTTGAGCAGAGCATGCTCCAGGAAGGCGCTCTGAGTGATGATTCGAGTCTGCGTCTGGACAGCCCGGAACTGTCTCTGCATGAGCGCGAGCTTCTGCAGCAATTCCGCCAGCTGACACGCCGCCAGCAAAATGCGCTGGTCGCCCTGATTGCCCACGACGCCGAAATGACAGCCGAAGAGGCTTGAGGTTTACCCATAAAAAAACCGGCCAGTTGGCCGGTTTTTTTATGGGAGAAGAAAATACCTCTCTGTTCAGGCAATCGCCTTAGCCAACAAAGTTGAGCAACACGCCCGCCGCAACCGCCGAGCCGATAACACCAGCCACATTCGGCCCCATCGCATGCATCAGCAGGAAGTTTTGCGGATTGGCTTCAAGCCCGACCCTGTTCGAAACACGCGCCGCCATTGGCACCGCCGAGACGCCAGCCGAACCGATTAGCGGGTTGATTTTGTTGGCGCTGAACATGTTCATCACCTTGGCCATCAATACGCCAGCCGCTGTACCACCGCAGAACGCGACCATGCCCAGCAGCAGGATTCCCAGAGTTTTCAGTTGCAGGAATGCTTCGGCGGAAAGCTTCGAACCCACGGTAAGGCCCAGACAAATAGTCACCACGTTGATCAGCGCATTGCGTGACGTATCAGCCAGGCGCTCGACCACACCGGCTTCGCGCAGCAGGTTACCGAAGGCGAACATGCCTACCAGCGGCGCTGCATCCGGCAGCAACATGCCGACCAGCAGGCACAGCACCAACGGGAAGACGATTTTCTCGACCTGGCTAACAGGGCGCAGCTGCTTCATAACAATGGCGCGCTCAGCCTTGGTGGTCAGCGCACGCATGATCGGCGGCTGAATCAATGGCACCAATGCCATATACGAGTAAGCCGCCACGGCAATCGGCCCCAGCAGATCTGGCGCGAGCTTGGAGGTTACAAAGATCGACGTCGGCCCGTCCGCCCCGCCGATGATGGCAATCGATGCCGCCTCGCGCAGGGTGAACTCCATTCCCGGAATGCCCATTGCGGTGATCGCCAGCGCGCCGATCAGCGTCGCGAAAATACCGAATTGCGCAGCAGCGCCAAGGATCAGGGTTTTCGGGTTTGCCAGCATCGGCCCAAAATCAGTCATGGCGCCCACGCCCATAAAGATCAGCAGCGGGAATACGCTGGTGGGCAGACCAATTTCGTAGAACAGATGCAAAATGCCGTTGCCTTCGGCCATGCCGGCAACCGGAATGTTGGCGAGCAGACCACCAAAACCAATCGGGATCAGTAGCAGCGGCTCAAAACCCTTGCGAATAGCCAGATAAATCAGACCCAGACAGATCGCGATCATCAGCGCCTGTCCCGGCTCCAGATGATACAGGCCGGTGCTTTGCCACAGTTTGAGGAGCTTCTCCATAATCCGCCCCTCAGCCGATGGTCAGCAGGCTGTCGCCCACCGCCACAGAGTCACCTACCTTGATATTGACGGCACCGATGGTGCCTGCCTTGAACGCACGAATTTCGGTTTCCATCTTCATGGCTTCAAGAATGATCACCAGCTCACCCTCTGCTACCACTTGGCCCGGTTTGATCAGAACCTTGAAGATGTTGCCCGCCAGCGGGGCAACTTGCGGCTCGCCAGCGCCAACCGGGGCGCTTACCGGAACCGCATCCGCAGCGCCGCTGTTGAGCGACTTGATACCGCTGATGTCGCCGCCCTCGTTCACCTGCACAACGTAAGACTTGCCACTGACCTCGACGGTGTAAACCTCGGGCTTGCCGGCCTCGAGTGCAGGCAACGACTTGGCATTTGGCGCCGGCTCGAACGCGGCTGAGTTGCCGCGATTCTCGAGAAACTTCAGGCCAATTTGCGGGAACAAGGCATAAGTGAGTACGTCGTCGATTTCATCGGCGGCCAGTCGAATGCCCTTCTCGGCGGCAATGCCGCGCAATTCGGCGGTGAGCTTGTCCATCTCGTCGCTGAGCAGGTCAGCCGGACGACAGGTAATCGCCTCGTTGCCATCAAGCACCCGCGCCTGCAATGCGGCGTTGAACGGCGCAGGCGCCGCGCCGTACTCCCCTTTGAGGATGCCGGCGGTCTCTTTGGTGATCGACTTGTAGCGCTCGCCCGTGAGGATATTGATAACGGCCTGAGTGCCGACAATCTGCGAGGTCGGTGTCACCAGTGGAATAAAGCCGAGGTCTTCGCGGACTCGCGGAATTTCCGCCAGCACTTCGTCGAACTTGTCTTGGGCGCCCTGCTCTTTCAGCTGGCTTTCCATGTTGGTCAACATGCCGCCTGGCACTTGGGCGACCAGAATGCGTGAATCGACGCCTTTAAGATTGCCCTCAAACTTGGCGTACTTTTTCCGCACTTCGCGAAAATATGCTGCAATTTCTTCGAGCAGCAACAGATCAAGACCGGTGTCGCGCTCGCTGTCTTTAAAAATGGCCACCACCGATTCGGTCGGCGAATGACCGTAGGTCATCGACAGTGACGAGATGGCGGTGTCGACGTTGTCGATTCCAGCCTCAACCGCTTTGAGAATCGCGGCGGTAGACAGGCCTGCCGTGGCGTGGCACTGCATATGAATCGGGATCGACAGCGTCGCCTTGAGCCGCGTCACCAACTCGAACGCGGTGTAGGGATTGAGAATCCCGGCCATGTCCTTGATGGCCACCGAATCGGCGCCCATGTCTTCGATCTGCTTGGCCAGATCCACCCACATGTCCAGGGTATGAACCGGGCTTGTGGTGTAGGAAATAGTGCCTTGGGCATGCTTGCCCTGCTGCTTGACCGCTTTCAGTGCAGTCGCCAGATTACGCGGGTCGTTCATGGCGTCGAAAACCCGGAACACATCAACGCCATTGATGGCGGCGCGTTCAACGAATTTGTTCACCACGTCATCGGCGTAATGGCGATAACCCAACAGGTTCTGCCCGCGCAGCAACATCTGCTGGCGAGTATTGGGCATGGCTTTCTTCAGTTCGCGAATGCGCTCCCAAGGATCTTCACCCAGGTAGCGAATGCAGGCGTCGAAGGTCGCGCCACCCCAGGACTCAACCGACCAAAAACCGACCTGATCGAGCTTTGGCGCGATGGGCAGCATGTCTTCAAGGCGCACCCGGGTGGCCAGAATCGATTGATGAGCGTCACGCAGCACAACGTCGGTGATACCGAGCGGATTCTTCACAGCAGTCATACACAAACTCCGTCAGGCTGGGTCAGTCGCGGCGGGCGCGATGTTGAGAAATGGCAGCCTGAATGGCAGCGAGAACATCCGGTTCCGGCCCTTGCTCGGCCTGAACAGCAGGTTTGGCGGGTGTGACAGCAGCAACGGCAGCTGGCGGCGCTATTCGCCCGAGCAGGCGCGCCATCAGATGTATAGAGAGGATTAACAGGGTCAGGAAAACAAACACCGAACCCATGCCATAAAGCATGAGTTCAACGCCTTCGGAGAGGAGTTGGCTTGGGGTCATCATGACTCCTTTATTTATTGTTTAGGGACTTCCAGGTCGCATTTTTTATAGCCTTATACGCCCGAATGGAGCCAAAAGCCGGGAAAGGTTATCCCTAAACGATGACTCCAGGCAAACCTTGGGCCGGGCCTTGCGGCCCGAGAGGTGCTGGTGCACTTACATGAGAAAGAGCGTGGCCAGGCCCAAAAAGATAAAGAAACCGCCGCTGTCGGTCACCGCGGTGATCATCACACTGGCGCCCATGGCCGGATCGCGGCCCATGCGCACTAATGTCATGGGAATCAAAACCCCCATCAGCGCGGCCAGCAGCAGATTGAGGGTCATTGCTGCCGTCATCACCAGCCCCAGCGACCAACTGTCATACAGCACCCACGCCACAATGCCGATCACGCCGCCCCAAATAACGCCGTTAATCAGCGAAACAGCGAGCTCTTTGCGGATCAGCCGTGAAGTGTTGCCGGTACTCAATTGGTCCAGCGCCATCGCCCGCACGATCATGGTAATGGTCTGGTTACCGGAGTTGCCGCCGATGCCCGCAACGATTGGCATCAAGGCCGCCAGCGCCACGAGTTTTTCGATGGAACCTTCGAACAGGCCAATTACCCGCGACGCGAGGAAGGCCGTAATCAGGTTGATCGCAAGCCAGGCCCAACGGTTGCGCAGTGAGCGCCAGACCGAGGCGAAGATGTCTTCTTCTTCGCGCAGACCGGCCATGTTGAGCACTTCGGCTTCGCTTTCTTCACGGATCAGGTCAACCATCTCGTCGATGGTCAGACGGCCGATCAGCTTGCCGTTCTTATCGACCACCGGGGTCGAGATCAAGTCGTAACGCTCAAACGCCTGAGCGGCTTCCAGCGCTTCCTCGTCGGGATGGAAACTCACCGGGTCGGTGGCCATTACATCCACCACCAGACGCTCTGGATCATTCACCAGCAAACGCTTGATCGGCAGGACGCCCTTGAGTACCCCGTCGTAATCGACCACGAAGAGTTTGTCGGTGTGCCCCGGCAGCTCTTTCAGGCGGCGCAGATAGCGCAAGACCACTTCGAGGGTGACGTCCTCACGAATCGTCACCATCTCGAAGTCCATCAATGCACCGACCTGATCTTCCTCGTAGGACAACGCCGAGCGAACACGCTCGCGCTGTTGTGCATCGAGGGTTTCCATCAGCTCATGAACGACATCGCGCGGCAACTCAGCCGCAAGGTCAGCCAGTTCATCGGCGTCGAGGTCTTTGGCGGCCGCGAGAATTTCGTGGTCGTCCATGTCCGCGATCAGGGTTTCGCGGACCGAATCGGATACTTCGAGAAGAATGTCGCCGTCGCGCTCGGCCTTGACCAGCTGCCAGACGGCCAGACGGTCTTCAAGCGGCAGGGCTTCAAGGATGTAGGCGACGTCTGCGCTGTGCAGGTCTTCGAGCTTGCGTTGCAGCTCGGCAAGGTTCTGGCGGTGCACCAGATTCTCGACCAGATCGCTGTGCTGGCCTTCCTGACGCTGCGTCAGGTCTTCAACTACTTTGTGCCGCTGCAATAGCTCGACCACCTGCGCCAGGCGATCCTGCAGGCTTTCTTGCGGCTTTTTGGCTTCTACTTCAGTCATGGCGCGCTCCACCCCCAGTGACGGCGCACGCCAAGGAGGGTCAATCAGTCAATTCTTGATTGCACAATCGAGTTGCAGAGTAACTACTGGGTAAGTCCATGGTGCTGTCCACAAGCCCCGACGGGGCTGATACTGCGAATAATAACATCACCTAGCAGGATTGCGCGTTACAAAAACACGGCAAGAACAAGCGCTTGCATCGCAATCCTGAATTATTTCTGTAGATATTCTGTTACGACGCGGGCAACTCAGCACAAGGCACGCCACCCGCCAAAATACCTGACTAAGCTTAGCCTCCTGTCACGGAGGACACCGATATGCTTTATCCAAGCATCGTCACCGCCATCCTGTTAGTGCTGGTCACAGGCACGCCGTGGGCGGCCCGCCTGTATCGCTGCGAAGATAATCAGGGTCAGCTCAGCTTCACCGGGCACGGCTGCCCCGCCCAGCATCAAGGGCAATTGCTCGATGATCGCAGCCGTGTCGTCAACTCAATAGCGGCGCCGGCAGAAGTCCAGCCAAAAGCACTGCCCAAGCCTGAATCATCCCGCCAGAGCACTGAGATTGTGGTGGTCGGTGAGCGCGACGACGGCTGCGGCAACCTTCTCAGCGATCGCCAGCGGCGTAATGCGCGCATCAAGCAACTCATCCCGGCTGGCATGTCATTACAGGACGTAGAGCGAGCCCTGGGCTCACCGGAGCGGATTAGCCGAGTCAACGGCCGCACTCGCTATTACTACAGCGACAGGCGCGGCAACAAACGTCAGGTCAGCTTTGACCAGAACGGCTGCAGCGAAAAATAATCGGAATGAAAAACTGGGGACGAAAAAAAACCCGCATCTCTGCGGGTCTTTTCGGTGTTGCTATATGGTGCACTCAGGAGGATTCGAACCTCCGACCGCTCGGTTCGTAGCCGAGTACTCTATCCAGCTGAGCTATGAGTGCAAATGGCGCTTGGTAGACCAGATCACCTCTGGTTGAATCAGAACGCCCGCCTTAGCAGATCGTTCTAAATATGGTGCACTCAGGAGGATTCGAACCTCCGACCGCTCGGTTCGTAGCCGAGTACTCTATCCAGCTGAGCTATGAGTGCAACAATCGGTGCGCATTATAGGGATCGTAAAACTTTTTACAAGCAATTTTTTCAAGTAATTCAACAACTTACTGAAAAAATCCTGACCCACCCTATACAGCTTAATAATGGCGGAGAAGGGGGGATTCGAACCCCCGACACCCTTTTGAGATGTACTCCCTTAGCAGGGGAGCGCCTTCGGCCACTCGGCCACCTCTCCGCAACACGGGGCGCATGATACCCATGTTTCCCCCCGTTTGCAAAGCCAAAATTTCAATTAAATTAGTGGCTTGGTTCGTCGTCCTTTTCTTTCTGTATGCGCTGGTAGATCTCTTCGCGGTGCACAGCCACTTCTTTCGGGGCGTTAACCCCTATGCGCACCTGATTTCCCTTAACGCCAAGCACAGTGACGGTGACTTCATCACCCACCATTAGGGTCTCTCCGACCCGACGAGTCAGAATCAACATTCCATTCACCTCACGGATTAAATTCAGTACAAACAGTCTGCAAAATTAAAATGATGCCGAGCCAACCCAATTACAAGTCAACCCATCACCTAAGTATTGACCAGAGTAGCCGGAAAGATAGCGCCGTCCACCCCAGGCAAAAAAAGACAGAAGGCGCTCGTTTTAATTAGCGCCTTCCGGTTACAGCTTTACTCGCTCTTCGTGGCTGGAGCATCCAGCTCGAAGGCGGTGTGCAATGCACGCACGGCAAGTTCCAGATATTTCTCTTCAATCACCACCGAAACCTTAATCTCGGAAGTCGAAATCATCTGAATGTTGATGTTCTCCTTGGCCAGCGCCTCGAACATCTGACTTGCAACACCTGCATGTGAACGCATGCCCACACCCACAATCGACACTTTGGCGATTTTGGTATCACCGGACACTTCACGAGCGCCCAGTTCACGTGCGGTATTTTCCAGTACCTGCAGCGCATTCTGATAATCATTGCGGTGCACGGTGAAGGTGAAATCGGTGGTGTTATCGTGCGCAACGTTCTGCACGATCATGTCCACTTCAACATTGGCCGAGCTGATCGGGCCAAGAATCTTGAAGGCCACACCCGGAATATCCGGCACACCACGGATTGTCAGCTTGGCTTCGTCGCGGTTGAAAGCGATGCCGGAGATGATCGGCTGTTCCATGGATTCCTCTTCATCAATAGTAATGAGGGTACCTGGCCCCTCCTTAAAGCTGTGCAGGACGCGCAGCGGTACGTTGTACTTGCCGGCGAACTCCACCGAGCGAATTTGCAAAACCTTGGAGCCCAGGCTGGCCATTTCGAGCATTTCCTCGAACGTGATCTTCTCCAGACGCTGAGCTTGCGGAACCACACGCGGGTCGGTGGTGTAGACGCCATCTACGTCAGTGTAGATCTGGCACTCATCAGCCTTCAGCGCAGCGGCCAGCGCAACGCCTGTGGTATCGGAACCGCCACGGCCCAACGTGGTGATGTTGCCGTTCTCGTCGACACCCTGGAAACCTGCAACAACCACGACGCGACCGGCCTTGAGATCGGTGCGCAGCTTGTGGTCATCAATCTGCAAGATACGCGCTTTATTGTGCGCGCTATCGGTGAGAATCCGTACTTGATTACCGGTGTACGAAACCGCTGGCACATTACGCTTCATCAGCGCCATGGCAAGCAAGGCAATCGTCACCTGCTCACCGGTCGAGACCAGCACGTCCAACTCACGCGGTACGGGCTGGTCACCAATCTGTTTGGCCAGATCAATCAGGCGATTGGTCTCACCGCTCATGGCGGAAACCACCACGACGATGTCATCACCGCCCTCGCGAAACTTTTTGATTTTCTCCGCCACCTGCTCGATACGTTCGACAGTGCCGACGGATGTGCCGCCAAATTTTTGTACGATCAAAGCCATTTCAAAGCCGCCTAAGCCCGTGAAGGGCGCCCATTAATCATGCAACCAAAATGACTGCTTCTGGCCCACTGCGCGCAGTGGGCTCACCTTGTGTTTCTTCAAGCCTTCTCGACGAAAGCCTGCGCCAGCAGCAGTGCCTGATCCAGCGCCGCCGCGTCAACACCGCCGCCTTGCGCCATATCAGGACGACCACCGCCCTTGCCACCGACTGCCGCAGCAGCCTGCTTCATCAGATCGCCAGCCTTGAAGCGAGCGGTCAGATCTGCCGTTACACCGGCAACCAGAACAACTTTGTCATCCAAAACGCCGCCGAGCAGGATAACCGCACTGCCCAGCTTGTTCTTCAGTTGGTCGACCAACGCCAGCAGCGCTTTGCCGTCCGCACCGTCGATACGCGCACTGAGAACCTTAACGCCGTTAATTTCCTGCGCCGAAGCGGCAAGGTCATTACCGGCTGCACTCGCCGCTTTAGCCTTGAGCTGCTCAAGGTCTTTTTCCAGCTGGCGATTGCGTTCCAGCACAGCCGTCAGCTTGTCGAGCAGGTTGTCGCGGCTGCCTTTTACCAACTGCGCGGCTTCTTTGAGCTGCTCTTCGGCACCGTTCAGGTAAGCCAGCGCCTGAGCACCGGTTACCGCTTCGATACGGCGCACACCGGCGGCCACACCCGCTTCGCTGGTGATCTTAAACACGCCGATGTCACCGGTTCGTGAAACGTGAGTACCGCCACACAGCTCAACAGAGAAACCGTCGCCCATGGTCAGCACGCGAACCTGATCACCGTATTTCTCACCAAACAGCGCCATTGCGCCCTTGGCCTTGGCCGTTTCGATGTCGGTTTCGAGGGTTTCGACTTCGCTGTTCAGGCGAATCTGCTGATTAACGCGATCTTCCAATGCGCGCAGTTGATCTGGCTTGATCGCTTCAAAGTGGCTGAAGTCGAAACGCAGACGCTGACTATCAACCAATGAGCCCTTCTGCTGCACATGCTCGCCAATCACTTCACGCAATGCCGCGTGCAGCAAGTGAGTCGCCGAGTGATTCAGCGCGGTGGCTTTACGCACCTCTGCAGAGACTTCTGCGTTAACCGAGGTATCAACCGCCAGGCTGCCCTTGGTAACGATACCGTGATGCAAGAAGGCACCGCCTGCCTTGGTGGTGTCGCGCACATCGAAGCGAACGCCTGGCCCTTCAAGGAAACCGCTGTCACCCACCTGACCACCGGATTCAGCGTAGAACGGCGTCTGATCGAGGACGACTACGCCCTCCTCGCCTTCTGCCAGGCTGGAAACTGCTGCGCCATCCTTGAACAACGCGATGATCGTGCCGCTGCCATTGGTGGCGCTGTAACCGAGGAAACGCGTGTCGCTGTCGACCTTGACGACGCTGTTGTAGTCCATGCCGAAGGCGCTGGCGGAACGAGCACGCTCGCGCTGAGCCTGCATTTCACGCTCAAAGCCTTCTTCATCGATGGTCAGGTCGCGTTCACGGGCGATATCGCCCGTCAGGTCAACCGGGAAACCAAAGGTGTCATACAGCTTAAACACAACATCGCCTGGCACTACGGTGCCTTTGAGTTCGGCAAGGTCCTGCTCAAGAATCTTCAGGCCCTGTTCCAGAGTCTTGGCGAACTGCTCTTCTTCGGTTTTTAGTACACGTTCGATATGTGCTTGCTGTTGCTTGAGTTCGGTGAACGCATCGCCCATCTCGGCAACCAGCGCGGCCACGATCTGATAGAAGAAGCTGCCCTTGGCACCCAGCTTGTTACCGTGACGGCAAGCGCGACGAATAATACGGCGCAGCACATAGCCACGGCCTTCATTCGATGGCGTCACGCCGTCGGCGATCAGGAAGCCGCACGAACGAATGTGGTCAGCCACAACTTTCAGTGAAGCCTGACCTTCGTTCTGGCAGCCGATGGCTTTGGCTGAGGCGTCGAGCAAGCGCTGGAACAGGTCAATTTCGTAGTTCGAATTGACGTGCTGCAACACCGCACTGATGCGCTCAAGGCCCATGCCGGTATCAACGCTTGGCGCAGGCAACGCGTGCATCACGCCATCGGCGGTGCGGTTGAACTGCATGAATACGTTGTTCCAGATCTCGATGTAACGGTCGCCGTCTTCTTCGGGTGAACCCGGAGGACCGCCCCAGATGTGCTCGCCGTGATCGAAGAAGATTTCAGTGCACGGACCGCAAGGGCCGGTATCGCCCATCGCCCAGAAGTTATCCGAGGCGTATGGCGCGCCTTTATTATCGCCAATACGGATCATGCGCTCGGTTGGTACACCGACTTCTTTGGTCCAGATGTCATAGGCTTCGTCGTCGCTGGCGTAAACCGTTACCCAGAGTTTCTCTTTCGGCAGGTTCAGCCACTGCTCGGACGTCAGGAACTCCCAGGCAAAGGTAATGGCGTCGCGCTTGAAGTAGTCGCCAAAGCTGAAGTTACCCAGCATTTCGAAGAAAGTATGATGACGCGCGGTGTAGCCAACGTTCTCCAGGTCATTGTGCTTGCCACCGGCACGCACACACTTCTGGCTGGTAGTGGCGCGCGTGTAGGCGCGCTTTTCCAGGCCCAGGAAGCAGTCCTTGAACTGGTTCATACCGGCGTTGGTGAACAATAACGTTGGGTCGTTAGCCGGAATCAGGGAACTGGAGGCTACGCGGGTGTGCCCCTTCTCTTCGAAGAAGCGGAGGAAGGCTTCACGGATTTCTGCGCTTTTCATAGGTCATCCACGGAAATAGGCGATTACGCTGGCTTCTTAAAACCCCGTATGACACTCAGCCAGGCTGACAAAAAATATGAATGACGTCTTAACAGGTCATTTCAGGCATTTATTGGCGCAAAAGGCGCATATCTGACGGGTAATATGTCCGGCAAAGGGCCGCATTATATAGGCCCTGACAGTCGCGGCTAGTGTATTTGCGCGATAGTTCTTGACTATTACCCACGCACATCCATAAGACAACCGCGTGAGAAAGTAGCCGACTGGGCTTTTTTACCCTGCCAGCGCAGGGCAAAAAGCCTTAACTGAAGAATATTAAGCCGACCGAAAGCTTGCAAACGCCTCGATTACCCGCGTAATTGCGTCGCAGCTAACATCAAGATGGGTGACCATGCGCAACCGCGCAGCAGCCGACAAAATAATGCCCTGCTCGGCGCAATGGGCCTTGAGCGCGGCGGCCTGGTCACCGACATCAACATAAACCATATTGGTTTGCACCGGCTCAACGCTGTAGCCCAGCTCAATCAGCCCATCGGCCAGCGCTTGAGCATTGGCATGATCCTCGCTCAAACGCGCAACCTGATGCTCCAGCGCGTACAACCCGGCAGCCGCCAAAACACCGGCCTGACGCATGCCGCCGCCGACCATCTTGCGCAACCGCCGCGCTTTGCCAATAAACGGCTCACTGCCACACAACACCGAGCCGACCGGCGCACCCAGCCCCTTGGACAAGCACACCGAGACTGAATCGAAATGCCCGGTAATCGCACGCGGGGCCACGCCCAGTTTGACCGAGGCATTAAACAAACGCGCCCCGTCCAGGTGCAGCGCCAAACCATGCAAGCCACAGAACTCATGCGCCGAGGCCAGATAAGCCAGCGGCAATACCTTGCCCTGCATGGTGTTTTCCAGCGCCAGCAACCGGCTGCGGGCGAAGTGGAAGTCATCCTGTTTTATCGCAGCGCAAACGCGGGCCAGATCAATACTGCCATCGGCTTCCATCTCCAATGGCTGAGGCTGGATTGAACCGAGCACAGCGGCACCGCCGCCTTCGTATTTGTAAGTGTGCGCCTGCTGGCCAACGATGTATTCATCGCCGCGCTCGCAATGCGCCATCAGCCCAAGCAGGTTACTCATGGTGCCGGTTGGCACGAACAATCCGGCAGCGAAACCGAGCTGACCGGCCAGAGTGGCCTCAAGCAGGTTGACGGTCGGGTCTTCGCCATACACGTCATCGCCCAACGGCGCCGCCATCATTGCATCACGCATACCGGCAGTCGGCTGGGTTACGGTATCGCTGCGCAAATCAATAACAGTCATGGTTCGGGCCTTAAGTGGATATTACGGCGAGCCAGGCGGAGCACTGCCCGCTTGGCTGAACAATGCGTGTTCAAGCAAGCTGGGCGTTATCGCTCGGCACAATCAATATGCCAGCGCGTTGGCCATTTTTGACTTTAGGATTGGGGAAGATAATGCGAGCGCCCGGCTCCTCAATGGTCCAGCGAACGCCTCCGCGATCCTCAGCTAACAGATAACCGACGTCAAGCTCAGTAAAGTTCTCGATATCGGCCGGCAGGTGCAGCTGGAACTCATCGCTCTGCTTGATCACCTCACGCGCCACCGCAAACAGCTGCAGGCCATCAAGCCCCTGCTCATCTTCATCGGGCTCAGTGGCTTCGATGATGTGCTGCAAACGCGCCTCGAGCAGGTCGAGATTAACCATCTCGTTTTGCCCGAACGGCCGCGCCTTGCCCAACTCCAGCGTGAAGGCTTCGGCGCCCAACGCCGAGTAGGTGTAGGCACTGAAGGTGATCGAGCTTTTGCTTTGCAGCAGCGCCGCCTCCATACCCGCCGCATTCAGACGCGCCAGCTCCCGACGCGAATGCAGACGCCCTTCGGCCCATGGATAGAGCGCGAACTGCTCAATCTTGGAGGCGCGGATTGCGGTGTGCAGGTCGTAATGCAGATGCTGGCGCTCGGGCGAGCTGAAGAAACTAGCCGCCAGACGCTCGAGTTCGCCGGCACGCAATGCTTCGTAGCCTTCGCTGTATTCATGACGGCCATTGAACAGGCGGTTGATGTCTTGCTCGATATAACGCTCGCCATGGCGCATCGCCGCTGGATTACCCAGCAACAGCAAGATACGCACACGCGGTTGCAGCTGATTATTGGCAATTGACCGCAGTAGACGATCAAGCAGCTCGATCGGTGCGGTTTCGTTGCCGTGAATACCGGCAGACAACAGTAAGTCGAGGCCTGTATCGCGCGCCTCTGGCGGGGTGATTTCCAGCGCGCCTTCTGCCAGCCAACGTAAACGCGTGCCCTCGGGCGTCAGTTGAATTTTCGCCGCTGGCTCACGTCCAGCCAGGGTCAGTTCAAGCAGTTGTCCAAGTGCAAGCATAACGACTCCATTATTGCCATCCAGGTGCCGCGGTCGTGCACCTTTACATTGAAAACGCTATGACTGTGACAGTGGCCTCTGACAGCTTAAAACGGCGCAAAAGCACCGCCGCATTAGCGCTGCAGAGGCCTCACGCAATCAGTCGTGGTTGCAATCCGGGCCATGCACGTGACCGGCAACACCGTCTTCATCAACATCGGCCGGCTCGATTTCCAGCTCAAGGCTGACCAGATTGGTCGCCAACGGGCGCAGTACCAGATTGGCGTACTCGGTATCGCCTTCCGCGACATCGACACCGATCATCAGCTGGTTGTTGCCCACTTGCTGAATCCACACTTCCTTGCCCTGCCACATAACGGCAAAACGGGTGCAGGAAGTTTCCAGCTGGGTGCCGTCGGTGTCTTCGAGGATAAGTTGCAGGGCGTCAGACATTGTAGGAACTCTCTATTCAGGGCAATTGGAAAGGATAAACCGAGCCTAGTTTAAGGATCTGCGTCAGTTCATCCAATGCCGTCCGGCACTCAATCAGTAAATTCGGGTCTGCCAGATCGTTTTCGGTCAAACGGTCACGGTAGTGTTTATCGACCCAAACGGTCAGCGTGTCATACAAAGCCGGGGTCATAATCACACCCTGATTGACTGCCGCCAACTCGTTTTCCTTGAGCGCAACACGCAGCCGCAGGCACGCCGGGCCGCCACCGTTCTGCATGCTTTGCTTGAGGTCAAAAACCTTCACATCACGAATCGGGCCGTTGCTGCTCGTCAGCTGCTGCAGGTAGTTCCATACATTGCTGTTGTTGCGGCACTCCTCCGGCACAATCAGCAGCATGCTGCCATCACCGCGGCTGAGCAGCTGGCTGTTGAACAGGTAAGACTTCACCGCATCATCCACACCCACCGCATCACGCGGCACACACACGGAGTGGAATTCAGCGCCGACACGCGCCAGTTTTTCGCGCAGCTCAGCCATGACCGCATCGCTATTGAGGAAGGCATCCTGATGATGGAACAGCACTTCACCGTTGCCGACGGCAATCACGTCGTTGTGGAACACACCCTGATCAATCACAGCCGGCGTTTGCTGGGCGTAAACCACACCGCTCTCGCTCAGACCGTGCAAGCGGGCGATGGCTTGTGAGGCTTCCAGCGTCTGCCGCGCCGGGTAATTCTGCGGCGCTGGCAAACGGCTGTCGAAGGCACTGCGACCGTAGACAAAGAACTCGACACCGGCCGCGCCATATTCTTTGCAAAACCGCGTGTGGTTAGCCGCACCTTCATCACCAAACTGCCCCACAGCGGGAAGCGCCGCGTGGTGAGCAAAGTGCTGGGAATCTGCAAACATGGCGCCCAGTACCCGGCTGGTGGTCGGGTGTTCGATTGAGCGGTGGAATTTGCAGTTGAGGTTGGCAGCGGTGAAATGCACACGGCCATCGGCAGTGTCGGCACTCGGGCTCACTGTGCAGGCGTTTGCCGTCCACATGCTCGACGCCGAGCAGCTTGCCACCAACAGCGGCATGGCCTCTTTGGCGGCCTTGGCGATGACCTGCGCATCGGTGCCGGCAAAACCCAGGCTGCGCAAGGCATTCACATCAGGGCGTTCTTGCGGCGCCAGCACGCCCTGTTTGAAGCCCATTTCCATCAGCGCCTTCATTTTCGCCAGGCCTTGCTTGGCGGCTTCTTTAGGGCTGGAGGCGACGTTGCTGTTGCTCTGCGAGGCGACGTTGCCGTAGGACAAACCGCCGTAGTTGTGCGTCGGCCCGACCAGCCCGTCGAAGTTCACTTCAAAAGCATTGCTCACAGGCTTACTCCTGGCGTCAGCGTGGCGGGTAGGCTCAGGCTCTCGCTCTCAAGCGAGGCAACCGGATAGGCGCAATAGTCGGCCGCGTAATAGGCGCTGGCTCGATGATTACCGGAGGCGCCCACACCACCGAATGGTGCACTGCTGGCAGCGCCAGTGAGCTGCTTGTTCCAGTTAACGATACCGGCACGACTGTGCAGCCAGAACTGCTCGTAGCGGCCCTTGGAATCCGACAACAGGCCAGCGGCCAAGCCGTACTGGGTGTTATTGGCCTCGGCGATGGCCTGATCAAAATCAGCGTAGCGAATCACTTGCAGCAACGGGCCGAAGAATTCTTCGTCCGGGCGATCCGCCACCGCCGTCACATCAATAATGCCCGGCGTGAGCAAAGCTGCACCGGCCTCTGGCTGGCGCATTTCGAGCAGGGAAACCGCGCCTTTGCCCAACAACTCTTGCTGCGCATCAATCAACTGCTGCGCTGCCGCCAGCGAAATCACCGAGCCCATGAATGGTGCAGGCTGAGCGTCGTAGGCACCCACTTTGATGTTGGCGGCCACAGTAACCAGACGCGCCAGCAAGCTGTCACCCCATTCGCCAGCCGGCACCAGCAGGCGACGCGCACAGGTGCAACGCTGACCCGCAGAAATAAACGCCGACTGAATGATGGTGTACACCGCCGCTTCGACATCATTGACCTGATCAACCACCAACGGGTTGTTGCCGCCCATTTCCAGGGCAAGAATCTTGTCGGGACGACCGGCAAACTGGCTGTGCAGCAAGTTGCCGGTGCGGCTTGAGCCGGTGAAGAACAAGCCGTCGATATCACGATTCGAGGCCAGCGCCACGCCCGTCTCACGTGCGCCCTGGACCAGATTCAAGACGCCGGTTGGCAGACCGGCAGCAATCCAGCACTTGACCGTCAACTCGGCCACTTTAGGAGTCAGTTCGCTTGGTTTGAACACCACGGTGTTGCCCGCCAACAGCGCAGGAACAATGTGCCCGTTGGGCAAATGGCCCGGGAAGTTATACGGCCCGAACACCGCAACCACACCGTGCGGTTTGTGCCGCAGAACAGCGGTAGCGTCTGCCAGCGGGCCACTCTTCTCGCCCGTGCGCTCGCGGTAGCTCTGCACCGAAATGGCGATTTTATTAACCATGCTGGTGGCCTCGGTAGCCGACTCCCAAAGCGGCTTACCGGTTTCCTGGCCAATGGTACGAGCCAGCTCATCTGCATGTTCCTTGAGGCTTACGGCAAATCGCTCAAGCAGCGCAATACGCTGATCGAGTGACTGTGCAGCCCAGCCCGGCAACGCTGCACGCGCAGCTGCTACCGCGCTGTCGACCTGAGCGGCCGTGGCACCACGGCCCTGCCAAAGAACGTCCTGAGTGACTGGGTTGAGCGACTCGAATGCGTCGCCCTCTCCTGCCAGCCAGTTTCCTGCAATGAAATGAGTGCTCATTTTGTTTTACCACTCCCAGCAATTTGGCACCCGGCCAGGCCGGATGCAGAATTCAATCAATTAACCGCGTGCAGACAAGCGCACCGCGCGAACCAGATCGCCCGCCGACATTTGCAGGCGCTTGGCGGTTAACGCATCCACCACCAGCGTGCCAGCGGCTACGCGTGCCGGAGCGGCAGTAATCCGGCAATCTTCACGCTTGCGGTTATGAATCACGAACGGCGGTGCATCATCGCCAGGCGTACCGATGGCCAGCACCAGGGTTTCGCTGTCGCGCACGGCACGGATTTTCTGCGTCTCGGCTTCAATTGCCGGGCCAGCATCGAAAATATCGACGTAGCCCTGATAGCTGAAACCCTCACCTTTGAGCATCGCCAACGCTGGCTCAGTGTCCGGGTGCACACGGCCGATGGTGTTGCGCGCACCTTCAGAAAGGAAGCAGGTGTACAGCGGAAACTTGGGCATCAACTCGGCGATGAACGCCTTATTGCCGACCCCGGTCAGATAATCGGCCTGGCTGAATTCCATTTTGAAGAAGTGGCGGCCCAGACATTCCCAGAACGGCGACTGGCCTTGCTCATCCGAGACGCCGCGCATTTCCGCTATGACCTTGTCACCAAACAACTCGGGGAATTCAGCGATAAACAGGAAGCGCGCTTTCGACAGCATCCGCCCGTTGAGGCCGCTGCGCTTGTCACTGCGCAAGAACAACGAGCACAGCTCCGAGTTGCCGGTCAGGTCATTCGCCAGAAACAGGGTTGGCACCTGACGATGAATATTCAACTCTTGCGAGGCGCTGACCGTCAGCCCAAGGCGATAGTTGTACCAAGGCTCACGCAAGCCGACAGCACCGGCAATCGCCGAAATGCCAACCACGCCGCCGTCGTCGTCTTCGAGCACGAACAGGTAATCGGCATCAGCGCGCTCGGCCGTGCCGGCAAAGGTTTTCTCAGCCCAGCCGACCCGGTGCGCGAGGCGCTCTTCATTGGCCGGCAAAGTGGTCAGGCCGGCACCCGTGCTACGTGCCAGGTCAATCAGGGCCGGTAAATCGGCGCTGCGTACGGGACGAACGATCATAAATCCTCCAGATAGCTGCAAGCGTTCAAGCGCCTGAGGCTGCTAAGTGCAATGCGCGCAGTCGCCCGCTATTACACGCTCACCGCTAATGGTTAAACCGCAACCAGACGCACGCTGGCGCCTTCGCCGACGCCCAGGGCTTCGGCGGTTTCAAGATCAAGCTCGACAGGATTGCCTGGCACCCAGTCCAGCTCGGTGACCAGCGCGCGGAAGTCCTGGAGCTGGCCGTTGGCGACCAGATACTGTCGGCCGCCCGTCGCTTTGGCGCCGATATGCACGGGCACAACGCGGCTGTCGGCGATAGAGCGAATGCCCGACGTACGCGCATGCAAAGTTGGGCCGCCGTCAAAAATATCGATGTAGTGATCGGTCTCGAAACCCTCACGCATCAGGATATCGAATGTCACCTGCGCACGCGGATGCACCTGCCCCATGGCTTCCTGGGCATAGTCTGGCAACAGCGGCACGTAAATCGGGTAATGCGGCATCAACTCGGCGAGGAACGTGCGGCTCTTCAGGCCACACAAACGCTCAGCTTCGGCGTAGTTCATATCAAAGAAGTTGCGCCCCACAGCATCCCAGAACGGCGAGTCGCCCGCCTCGTCGCTGTGGCCGACAATTTCGACCACCACGGCGTCGGCAAAACGCTCAGGATGTGCGGCCACAAACAGCAGGCGCGCTCGCGAATTGAGTTCACCGGCGGGAGTGTTGACCAGCGGCCGCTCGACATAAAAACTGGTGAGCAAGCTGTTGCCGGTCAGGTCATGGCACAACGACAGGACATGAATCTTGTTGTGGATCTTCAGCTCTCGCGAGTGATGCACAAAGGTCTCGTTGCGAAAACTGTAAAACGGCTCCGAGTAACCGGTAGACGCAACAATTCCCGAGCAGCCAACCAGCTTGCCGGTTGCGGTATCTTCGAGCACGAAGAAGTAGCTCTCTTCGCCATTGAAGCTGACTTCGGCGGCAAATGAGGTTTCCGAGGCGGCGATCTTGTCGCTCAGGCGTTCACTGTCATCCGGCAGTGAAGTCACACCAACCGGGCTATCCGCGGCCAGACGCTGGACTTCAGCGAGATCAGCCATTTGCGCGGGGCGCATCACCAGCATGGTGCCACTCCTTTCTCAAGAAAAGCCCTGAGCACTTGCATTGAGCGCTCAAGGAAACCGCAGCAGTGCTGCGGATAAACGAAATAAGCCATCCCGTGCGAGGAACCCGGCACTTCCTGTGCCGGGCCTGTACTCAGTTAAGCCTGAGTAACCTTGGCGACAGCACGCTCGAACCGTGCCAGACCTTCATTGATCTCGGCTTCAGTCACCACCAGGCTCGGTGCAAAACGCACCACGTCGGGGCCAGCCTGCAGCACCATCAACCCTTCCTGGGCGGCGGCATCGAGAATGACTTTGGCCTTGCCTTTCCAGGCATCGGTCAGCACACAGCCAATCAGCAAGCCCAAGCCACGCACTTCACTGAACACTGCATATTGCTGGCCAATCTTCTCCAGCGCGGTCTTGAATTGCTGATGCTTGGTTTTGACGCCTTCCAGCACCTCAGGGGTGTTGATGGTGTCGACGACCGCCTCGGCCACCGCGCACGCCAGCGGGTTGCCGCCGTAGGTAGTACCGTGAGTACCGACGGCCAGATGCTTGGCCAGTTCGGTGGTGGTGAGCATCGCACCGATTGGGAAACCACCGCCCAGGCTCTTGGCGCTGGAGAGGATGTCCGGGGTTACGCCGTAGTGCTGATAAGTGAACAGCGAGCCGCTGCGGCCCATGCCGCTCTGCACTTCATCGAACACCAGCAACGCATTGTGCTTGTCGCAAAGCTCGCGGGCGCCTTGCAGGTAAGCCAGATCGGCCGGCAGTACGCCGCCTTCGCCTTGAATTGGCTCAAGCACTACGGCGCAGGTCTTGTCGCTGACTGCGGCCTTAAGTGCCTCAAGGTCGTTGTACGGAACGTGGCTGATGCCTTGGATTTTCGGGCCGAAACCATCTGAATACTTCGGCTGGCCACCCACGCTTACGGTAAACAGGGTACGGCCGTGGAAGCTGTTGACCGCCGCAATGATTTCGCACTTCTCCTCGCCGAACTTATCGAACGCAACCCGACGCGCCAATTTGAAGGCCGCCTCGTTGGCTTCCGCACCGGAGTTACAGAAGAACACTCGCTCAGCGAAGGTAGCGTCAGTCAGCTTTTTAGCCAGACGCAGCGCCGGCTCGTTGGTGAAGACGTTAGACACATGCCACAGCGCATTGGCTTGCTCAGTCAGCGCCTTCACCAACACCGGATGCGCGTGGCCAAGTACGTTAACCGCGATGCCGCCAGCGAAGTCGAGCAGTTCTCGACCGGTTTGATCCCACACGCGCGAACCTTCGCCACGCACCGGAATGAAAGCGGCTGGCGAATAGTTGGGGACCATGAACTGATCGAAGTCGGCGCGTTGAACCGGGTCGTGCTGAACTGACATCTGAACTCTCCTAACGAGGAACACCCAAACAGGGTGACAGGCGATTTAACGATTGTAGGGACTGAACACCGGCTGGCATTGCCGCTATGCGACAACTTCTTATAGCGCCAACCCGAGTGAAAACGGCGCTTATGCAAATGCGACAGAAAGCGTCATGAAGGCGCAGTTTAAACGCAGCCAATAGCGCAGGGATAAATTATTGAATTAATGACCAGCAAGTCATACCTGCTCGCAAGCCTGCTTAAAGCCCCGGGCAAGATTGAGACTTATGCCGGTATCGACACTTCACCGGCAACCGTGGCCGGCTGGATATTCAGAAAACTGCAAAGTTTGGCCTTTTGCGCCATTGCATCCTTATAGCCGAGCTCGATCAGCTCGCTGCAATAGCTTGCCTCGAACAGCAGATAACTGAGTACACCTGCGCCGCTTGCATGCGTAGCGCCCGGCCCGCGCAAGAACAGGCGCAAAGCCGCCGGCAGTTCGCGGCGATGGCGAGCTGCGATTACGTCGAGCGGCTGGCTGGGGGCAATGACCAGCACTTCAACTGGCTTGATGACATGACCAACCTGCTGATCGGCTGGCACCAGGCGGGCCATCTGATTGAGCCGCTCAAGCAATTCGATATCACTCTCAAGGCTGTCGATGAACGTGCTGTTAAGCATGTGCCCGCCAATCTGCGCCAAGCTTGGTTGCTTGGCATTGTGCGGGCGAAACTCGTTAGGGCCGGTTGTTTCGTCCTGCAGGTTGCCACTCACGCCCACCACCAACACGCGACTGGCACCGAGATGCAGCGCCGGGCTGATCGGTGCACTTTGACGCACGGCGCCATCACCAAAGTATTCACGCTGAATTTTAACCGGCGGAAACAGCAGCGGGATCGAAGCACTCGCCATCAGATGCTCGCACGCCAACCGTGTCGGTATACCCACGCGACGATGACGAAACCAAGGCTCGATGGCAGCGCGACCCTGATAGAAGGTGACCGCTTGCCCTGTGTCATAACCAAATGCTGATACCGCCACCGCGCGCAATTTGCGCTGCCGAACCGCAGCCGAGATGCCGCTGAAATCGAGCCTTTCCTTGATCAACTCTGCCAATGGCGCGCTGTCGAGCAAGGCGACCGGCACTTGAGAGCCGAGACCAAGCAAGCTGTGACCCAAGAAACGACTGGCCTGACGAATCACCCCGGGCCAATCACTGCGGTAAACCTGATCAGTTGAAAACCCCTGCCAGACCTGAGTAAGACGCTGCACCGCCTGGCCAAAGTGCAAGGCACCACACGCCAGACTCACCGCATTGATTGCACCGGCAGAGGTGCCGACAATAACGGGAAAGGGATTGTGCTCGGGATCTGGCAGCAAATCGGCAATTGCCGCCAGTACGCCCACTTGATAAGCCGCTCGCGCACCACCCCCTGACAGAATCAACCCGGTAATCGGTTCATGGGTTTGGGGTGCTGGGCTCATGAATAATCCTTAGCTTGTTAGAGGCAGTATAGAAAAGCGCCTTGCCGGCGTGCGCTATTTCCTCTTGCGCTTGGGGTAAAGCCGCGCCTCACCCTCGGGGCGGGTCTTGAAGCGCCGATGCGCCCACAGATACTGCTGCGGACACTCCTTGATTGCCGTTTCGACCCATTGATTGATCAACAGGCAATCTGCCTCTTCGCTGTCGGCCGGGAAACCCTCGAGCGGCGGATGAATAACCAGGCGATAGCCACCACCGTCCGGCAGGCGTTGCTGAGTGAACGGCAACACGCGGGCACGTCCCAGACGGGCAAACTTGGTCGTCGCCGTAACAGTTGCCGCCTGAATACCAAACAACGGCACGAACACACTCTGCTTGCGACCATAGTCCTGATCCGGCGCATACCAAATGGCCCGACCCGCGCGCAGGACCTTGAGCATGGCACGAACATCTTCACGCTCGATCGCAGTCGCATCCATATTGTGCCGCTCACGGCCGCGGCGCTGGATATAGTCGAACAACGGGTTGTCATGCTCGCGGTACATGCCGTCGATTGTATGCACCTGCCCCAGCAGGGCAGCGCCTATCTCAAGTGTGGTGAAATGCAGGGCCATGAGGATTACGCCCTGCCCCTCAGCCTGAGCCTGCTGCAAGTGCTGCAACCCTTCGATGTGCGCCAGCTTGGCCAGACGCGACTGTGGCCACCACCAGCTCATGGCCATCTCGAAAAACGCGATACCGGTCGACGCAAAGTTATCGCGCAACAATTGCTCACGCTCTGCTGCACTTTTCTCGGGGAAACAAAGCTCCAGATTGCGCGCAACGATCTCACGGCGCTCACGGGCGAATACCCGCATCACTGCACCCAGCGCACTCCCCAACCCGAGCAGGGCCCGATAAGGCAATTGCACAATCAGCCAGAGCAGGCCCAATCCCAGCCATAACGGCCAATATTTGGGGTGCAGAAAAGCGCGACTAAAAACAGGACGTTCCATGAACACTTCCGATCAGAGCATCAAGTGCGACATTCTATAGGACTTTTTTGCCGGCCTGCGGTCTATGCCGTGAGCGACGAAAAACCCTGCCCCTCAGCAACAGGTATCGCGCGGCAGAAACACAATGCACAAAAGGTCAGCATTCACCTGACCAATGCAGCGTACGTCAGCCATTTGAACCAGGACATGGCCAGCAATTTCAAGTCTTTGGCGCCCTGAGCAGGCGGCAAAAACGGGTAGCCGCTTGCGGGCCAACGTAGTTCTCGCTATAAGAGCCACAGTGAAATAATCACAGTTTAGAAATTTCAGCGGTAAGCAGGTCTGTTTGTCCGCAAGCCCAACCGAAAAGGCGCCCCAGGCACACCATGAGTCAAGCCGACCTCCTCGACCAAACCCCTGTATTCCAACTCAAAGGCAGTATGCTGGCCATCACCGTAATGGAGTTGGCGCAGTATTCGATTGAGCAACTCGATCAGCAACTGGCCGAAAAAGTAGCCCAAGCCCCGAATTTTTTCAGCAACACCCCGCTTATTCTGGCACTCGACAAATTGCCCGAAAGCGAAGAAGAGCTGGATCTGGCCGCCCTGATGGCCGTATGCCGCAAACACGGCCTGCGCACATTGGCGGTTCGCGCCAGCAATGAGGCGCACATAGATTCCGCCAACGCCCTCGACTTGCCGGTATTGCCTCCTTCTGGCGCACGCGAACGCGTTATCGATCCGACCGCAGGTCAGACCGAGAAGAAACCTGAAAAGCCGCCAGCCCCGGCAGAGCCCGAACATAAACCGACCAAAATCATCACCAGCCCCGTGCGCGGCGGCCAGCAGGTTTATGCACAAGGCGGTGACTTGATCGTATTGGCGGCTGTCAGTTCGGGCGCGGAACTTCTCGCCGACGGCAACATCCATGTCTATGGGCCTATGCGTGGCCGAGCACTGGCTGGCGTAAAAGGTAATTTGAAAGCACGAATTTTCTGTAAACAGCTGGGCGCGGAAATGCTTTCCATCGCCGGCCATTACAAGGTTGCAGAAGACTTGAGACGCGATCCACTGTGGGGCGATGCGGTTCATGTCTGCCTGTCGGGTGAGCTGTTGAACATCACTCGTCTTTAACGGATACTGCCGCAAATTCTGGACACAATAAGGGCATCAGGAAGCCTCAATCGGCCGAAAGATCCCGCTTTAATCTTATATTTTGGGGTGAAACACCTTGGCCAAGATCCTCGTAGTCACTTCCGGCAAAGGTGGCGTAGGTAAAACCACCACCAGCGCTGCCATCGGTACCGGCCTCGCTCTGCGCGGGCACAAAACAGTCATCGTCGACTTCGACGTCGGCTTGCGTAACCTTGACCTGATCATGGGTTGCGAGCGCCGCGTAGTGTATGACTTCGTCAACGTTGTTAACGGCGAAGCCACACTGACCCAGGCCCTGATCAAAGACAAACGCCTGGAAAACCTCTTCGTACTGGCCGCAAGCCAGACCCGTGACAAAGACGCGCTGACCGTGGAAGGCGTTGAAAAGGTCATGAAAGAGCTGTCCGAAAACTTTGAGTACGTGGTTTGCGACTCGCCAGCCGGTATCGAGAAAGGCGCTCACCTGGCCATGTACTTCGCTGACGAGGCGATTGTCGTGACCAACCCTGAAGTCTCGTCGGTACGTGACTCCGACCGCATGCTGGGCTTGCTTGCGAGCAAATCACGCCGCGCCGAAGAAGGCGGAGACCCGATCAAGGAGCACTTGCTGCTCACCCGTTACAACCCAGAGCGCGTCACCAAAGGTGAAATGCTCGGTGTTGACGACGTAGAAGAAATTCTCGCGATACGCCTCATCGGCGTCATTCCGGAGTCACAAGCTGTACTGAAAGCATCCAACCAGGGTGTTCCGGTGATTCTCGACGACCAGAGCGATGCGGGCCAGGCCTACAGCGACGCAGTTGACCGCCTGCTGGGCAAAGAAGTGGCGCATCGTTTCCTTGATGTACAGAAGAAAGGATTCTTACAACGTCTGTTTGGAGGTCGTGAATGAATATTTTTGACTTCTTTCGTGAGCGCAAGAAAGGCTCCACTGCTTCGATCGCGAAAGAACGCCTGCAAATTATCGTCGCCCACGAGCGCGGCCAACGCAGCAAGCCGGACTATCTGCCGGCCTTGCAGCAAGAATTGGTCGACGTGATTCGCAAGTACGTCAATATCGAATCTGACCAAGTGCAGGTTGCCCTGGAGAATCAGGGCAGCTGTTCGATTCTGGAATTGAACATCACCCTGCCCGATCGTTAATCGCCGGGGTTCGCGCAAGCTCTGAGCTCTCGCCAACCGGTAACAACACGATCGACAGTTATGAAAATGGCGGCCCTGTTGGCCGCCGTTTCATTTTCACCCCGCAACAAACCGCTAACGCAAGAATCGCTAATGCCTCTCAGCCAGATCGAAATACTCCACCAAGACGCCGCCCTGCTGGTGATCAACAAGCCCACCCTGCTGCTCTCGGTGCCCGGTCGCGCGGAGGACAACAAGGACTGCCTGGTGACTCGCTTGCAAGAAAACGGCTTCCCCGAAGCACGTATCGTGCATCGACTGGACTGGGAAACCTCGGGAATTATCGTGCTCGCACGCGACCCGGACAGCCACCGCGAGCTGTCGCGCCAATTCCATGATCGTGAGACTGAAAAAGCCTACATGGCGCTGTGCTGGGGCCAACCCGAACAGGACAGCGGCTCGATTGACTTGCCGCTGCGCTACGATCCGCCAACCAAGCCGCGTCACGTGGTCGACTTTGAGCAAGGTAAACACGCGCAGACCTTCTGGCGGATTATCGAGCGCTGTGGCGACTATTGCCGTGTAGAGCTGACGCCGATTACCGGCCGCTCACACCAATTGCGCGTGCACATGCTCTCTATCGGTCACCCGCTGCTGGGTGACGGCCTGTATGCGCATGAGCAAGCGTTACACGCCTATCCGCGCCTCTGCTTGCACGCCTGCATGCTCAGCCTGACTCACCCGCAAACAGGTGAGCGGATGCGTTTCGAGTGCCCTGCACCTTTCTAACGGCGCAAAAGCAAAAAGGCCGGAGCATTCTCCAGCCTTTTCAGCACTTCAACGTCACGCTTAGCGGTTAACCACGATCCGCTGCGGCGGTGATCAACTGCTTCATTTCCACGACTGCCTGCTTGAAGCCAACGAACAAGGCGTGGGCAACCAGCGCATGGCCGATATTGAGCTCATTGATGCCGGCAATCGCCGCTACAGGCTCGACGTTGTGATAATGCAGCCCGTGACCGGCGTTAACGATAAGCCCATTGGCCAGACCACAAGCCACACCCTGGCGAATACGCTCAAGCTCGTGCGCAGTCTCTTGCGGGATATGGGCATCGGCGTAACGCCCTGTGTGCAGCTCGATAGCAGGTGCACCGACACGCTTGGACGCTTCGATCTGGGCGGTGTCCGGATCAATGAACAGCGACACCTCACAGCCAATCTTGCTCAAGCGCTCAACCGCCGCGCGAATCCGCTCCTCTTGCCCCGCCACATCAAGCCCGCCTTCGGTGGTGAGCTCCTGACGTGTTTCCGGCACCAGGCATACGTGCGCCGGGCAAATGCTCTCGGCGAACGCAAGCATTTCCTCGGTCACACCCATTTCGAAGTTCATGCGCGTTTGCAGCACGTCCTTGAGCACGCGCACATCGCGCTCCTGAATATGCCGGCGATCTTCACGCAGGTGCACGGTAATACCATCAGCGCCCGCCTCTTCGGCGTCCAGCGCTGCCTTTACCGGATCGGGGTAACGTGTACCGCGCGCCTGGCGCAGCGTCGCCACATGGTCAATATTTACCCCAAGCAATACACGATTGGCATCAGTCACGAACAGGCTCCTTGAGCGTCATAAACAATTCACGGCTCACCAACGGTTTGCCGCCTAAATGAGGGGCCAGCGCCTGGCGCATGAGGCGTTTTGCCGCCGCGAGCGCGCCGACAGCCGACCAGTCGGCTTCGGCCATGGCCAATAATTCTTTGCCCTGAAATACGCCGGGCTGAAACTGCCCGACAGGCACCATCCCCTCTTCAGTTTGCAGGCGATACAGGCCTTCTGGGGCAATCGGCTCGCCTTGCACATCACTATCAAGGGCAAAACCATAGCCCAGCTCACCCAGCAAACGCCATTCAAATGAGCGCAGCAAGGGTTCAATAGCCCGCCCTTCGGCGAGCGCCTGCAAGGTCATGGCGTAGTGATCGAAGAGCAACGGATGCGGGTCTTCGGCGGGTAACAGGCGAATAAGCAGTTCATTGAGGTACAGCCCACTGAACAAAGCCTGCCCGGCGATCAACATGGGAAAACCGGTGGCTTCAAGGCGCGAGACATTTTTCAGTTCGCTGCGCCCGCGGAATTCGGCATCCAGCGCTACGAAGGGTCTGGCCAGCGTGCCGGCCTTGCCTCTGGCGCCGCGCAATACCGCGCGCAAGCGACCTTGTGGAGTGAGGAAATCAACCAGCGCACTGCTTTCGCGATAGGCGCGGCTGTGAAGCACGAAAGCGGGTTGGCTGAGCGCAAGCATGGCAGATGCAGACTCAAGAGAGAATGGGGTCGCCTGCGCCCGACGCGATTACTCGGTCAGGCGCGGGTTGCGCGGCGTGAAACATCGCCCGCCATTGCAGGCAGTCGTGCCGCGCGTCTGGGGTGTTAAATATCGTCATAGCCGAGCGAGCGCAGTGCTCGCTCATCGTCGGACCAGCCGCCTTTAACCTTGACCCACAGGTTGAGCATGACCTTGGAGTCAAACAGCACTTCCATGTCCTTGCGCGCTTCCTGACCCACACGCTTGATGCGCTCACCCTTGTCGCCGATGATGATTTTCTTCTGCCCGTCGCGCTCAACCAGAATCAGCGCATGGATATGCAGAATGCGCCCTTCCTTCTTGAACTCTTCAATCTCGACGGTTATCTGATAAGGCAACTCAGCACCCAGCTGACGCATGATTTTTTCACGCACCAGCTCAGCGGCGAAGAAACGGCTGGAGCGGTCGGTAATCTGGTCTTCCGGGAAGAAATGCACGCCTTCCGGCAAACGCTCGCCAACCAGTTTTTCCAGCGTTTCGAGGTTGTGCCCATGCTGCGCCGAGATCGGCACGATTTCAGCATTCGGCAACTGCTCGGCCAGCCACTCAAGGTGCGGCATCAGCTCGGCTTTGTCTTCGAGGCGATCGGTTTTGTTGATGGCCAGAATCACCGGGCCTTCAACATACTGAATGCGCTCGAGAACCATCTGGTCTTCATCGGTCCAACGGGTGCGATCGACTACAAAAATAACCACATCGACATCTTTCAGTGCCGAAGACGCATTCTTGTTCATGTAGCGGTTAAGCGCTTTCTCGTTGTTCTTGTGCAGGCCCGGCGTGTCGACGTAAATCGCCTGCACCTCACCCTCGGTTTTAATCCCGAGCATGTTGTGACGAGTGGTTTGCGGCTTGCGCGAGGTGATCGCCAGCTTCTGCCCGAGGATGTGGTTGAGCAATGTCGATTTACCCACATTCGGCCGGCCAACGATGGCGACATAGCCGCAACGCAATACAGGTGAATCAGTCATGGCCGTTCTCCACGCCCAAGGCGATCAATGCAGCGGCAGCTGCAACCTGCTCGGCAATACGCCGACTGGCGCCTTGTCCGAGGGTTTTTTCATTCAATAAAGTCACCTGACATTCAACAATGAATGTCCGGCAATGCGGCTCGCCCTGAATATCCACGACTTCATAGCGTGGCAATTCACAGGCGCGCGATTGCAGAAACTCTTGCAGCCGCGTTTTCGGATCTTTGTTGGTATCGACCAACGTCAGGCTTTCGAACTCATTGGCCAGCCATGCCAGCACGCGGTCGCGGGCGACTTCCATGCCGGCATCAAGGTAAATGGCACCAATCAGGCCTTCCAGCGCATCGGCCAGAATCGACTCGCGGCGAAAACCGCCACTCTTCAACTCACCTGAGCCTAGTCGCAAATACTCGCCAAGGTCGAAACCACGCGCCAGTACGGCCAGGGTCTCGCCTTTAACCAGACGCGCGCGCAGGCGTGACAGCTGGCCTTCACGCGCCTGCGGAAAGCGCTCGAACAACGCTTCCCCGGCGACAAAGTTAAGGATTGCATCACCGAGGAATTCAAGGCGTTCGTTATTGCGCCCAGCGAAACTACGATGGGTCAATGCCAGAACCATAAGGTCCTGGTCTTTGAACTGATAACCGAGCTGGCGCTCGAGGCGGGCTAACGAAGCAGTCACGGCATACGCACACGGAATTCTTTGTCAAAATTAGCCACCAGATCGAGGTTCTCGATCAGTGGTTCACGCTTCTCGTATTTCAGATGAGCGTGAAATTCGTTGTTCTCGATTTTCACTTTTAGTATGTCTTCCAGCTTAACGTCGCGAATGCTGTTTACGGTCATGCCACTGTTCACATAACTGTAAAAATCACCCACCGTGGTGATTTCGCGACCTTTCTCGGTTTCAACCGAGGTAATGATCTTTTCCAGGGACATGTAGTCCATGTAGTGCGGCAGCATCTTGAACGCAGTACTGGCGAAAAAAGCCACCAGCGCCAGAACGAAGAGCCAACCAATAATCGACATCCCTTTCTGTGAACGGGTGTATGTCATTTTAGTCCCCAAATCTTAGAGTTTTTAGAAAGCCAGAATGGCTAAACACAAGACTATATATAGCTAGCGGCGCTGACTTGAACAGCGCCACAATTATTCAAATTAATGAATAAGGCCGACACGGCTGAAATTCGGCAGATTTTTCGACTTCGGGTCAGGCCAGCTCATCCAGACCGCAAATGCCTTACCGACGATATTCTGGTCAGGCACCATGCCCAGCAAGGGCTTGGGGATATTCGGATCGTTCCAGTAACGGCTGTCATTGGAGT
Organism: Pseudomonas marincola; assembly: GCF_900682675.2. Taxonomy (NCBI): domain Bacteria; kingdom Pseudomonadati; phylum Pseudomonadota; class Gammaproteobacteria; order Pseudomonadales; family Pseudomonadaceae; genus Pseudomonas; species Pseudomonas marincola. The sequence continues at coordinate 3,308,308 of NZ_LR215729.2, forward strand.
TGTCACGGTTATCGCCCATCATGAAGTAATGGCCGGCAGGCACCGTCCACTCACCGCCCGGAACGGCGTGATAACGCTTCATTTCCTTGCGGATCAGGTGTTCAACCTCACCCAGCTTCTCGTCATAAAGCATAACGCTTCCCAGGCTGCCGGCCTCTTCACCGAGCAATTCCTGAGCAACTGGCTTGCCGTTAACAAACAAATGCTTGTCTGGCGTGTACCGCACCACGTCGCCCGGCACACCGACTACACGCTTGATGTAGTTGATAGAAGGGTCGCTCGGGTAACGGAACACCATGACATCGCCGCGCTGCGGGTCATCAATCTGGATAATCTTGGTGTCGATCACCGGCAGGCGGATGCCGTAGGCAAACTTGTTGACCAGAATGAAGTCGCCAACCTCAAGGGTCGGACGCATCGAGCCCGATGGAATCTGGAACGGTTCCACCAGAAACGAGCGCAAGACCAGCACAATCGCCAACACCGGGAAGAACGACTTACCGTACTCCACCAGCATCGGCTCTTTGTTGAGTCGCTCAATTACCGCTTCATCAGGCTCGCTGACCTGACCATGATAGTGGCTGATGGCCGCGCGGCGACGCGGGGCCAACACCAATAAATCGAACAGCGCCAGCACGCCGCAAACAGCGACGGCCAGTACAAGCACAAGCGGGAAATTGATCGACATAGGCCCTAACTATCCACCTTGAGAACTGCAAGGAAGGCTTCTTGTGGAATCTCCACGTTGCCCACCTGCTTCATCCTTTTCTTACCGGCCTTCTGCTTTTCAAGCAGCTTGCGCTTACGGCTAACGTCACCACCGTAGCACTTGGCCAGTACGTTCTTCCTGAGTGCCTTGACCGTGGTGCGAGCAACAATCTGCCCCCCAATCGCAGCCTGAATCGCGACGTCGAACATCTGACGCGGGATCAGTTCCTTCATTTTTTCGGTCAACTGACGGCCCTTGTAGTGAGCCTTGTCGCGGTGAACGATCAATGCCAGAGCATCAACCTTCTCACCGTTGATCAGCACATCCAGCTTGACCAGATTGGCCGACTGGAAGCGATCGAAACTGTAATCCAGCGAGGCATAACCACGGCTTACGGACTTCAAGCGGTCGAAGAAGTCGAGTACCACTTCGTTCATCGGCAAGTCATAAGAGACCTGCACCTGACTGCTCAGGTATTGCATGTCACGCTGCACACCGCGCTTTTCGATACACAGGGTAATGACGTTACCCAGGTGTTCTTGCGGCACCAGAATGTTGGCACGCACGATGGGTTCGCGCATGTCTTCGATGGTCGAGATGTCCGGCAATTTGGATGGGTTATCAACGTAAATCGTCTCACCGGTCTTCAGCACAACCTCAAACACTACGGTTGGCGCTGTGGTGATCAGGTCGAGATCGTATTCACGCTCCAGACGCTCCTGAATGATCTCCATGTGGAGCATGCCGAGGAAGCCGATGCGGAAGCCAAAACCCAGTGCATCCGAGCTTTCCGGCTCGTATTGCAGGGCGGCATCGTTCAATGTCAGCTTTTGCAGGGCTTCACGGAAGTCTTCGAAGTCGTCCGAACTCACCGGGAACAGGCCAGCGTAAACCTGAGGTTTAACGCGCTGGAAACCTGGCAGCATGTCTACGTCCGGCGTGGTCGACAGGGTCAGGGTGTCGCCCACTGGCGCGCCGTGAATGTCTTTGATGCCGGCGATGATAAAGCCCACTTCACCGGCTTTAAGGTCAGCGGTGGCCGTGTGCTTAGGATTGAACACGCCCACGCTATCGACCTGGTGCATCTTGCCGGTCGATTTAACCAGGACCTTGTCGCCCTTCTTGATGCGGCCGTGACGCACACGCACCAGGGACACTACGCCCAGGTAGTTATCAAACCAGGAGTCGATGATCAGCGCCTGCAACGGCGCGTCGATGTCACCGGTCGGCGCCGGAATGGTCGCCACCAGACGCTCAAGCACCTCGTCAACGCCCATGCCGCTCTTGGCACTACAGGCCACAGCGTCGGTGGCATCGATACCGATGATGTGTTCGATCTCTTCTTTAACCCGCTCAGGCTCAGCCTGCGGCAGGTCCATCTTGTTCAGCACCGGCATGACCTCAAGGCCCTGCTCAATCGCCGTGTAGCAGTTGGCTACCGACTGCGCTTCGACGCCCTGACCGGCGTCAACCACCAGCAATGCACCTTCACAGGCCGCCAGCGAACGGCTGACTTCGTAGGTGAAGTCAACGTGGCCTGGCGTATCAATGAAGTTCAACTGATAGGTTTTGCCATCACGCGCGGTGTAATACAAGGTAACGCTGTGCGCCTTGATGGTGATCCCACGCTCACGCTCCAGATCCATGGAGTCCAGTACCTGGGCCTCCATTTCACGCTCAGTCAACCCGCCGCACATTTGAATGAAGCGGTCGGCGAGCGTGGACTTGCCGTGGTCAATATGGGCAATAATGCTGAAATTACGTATGTGGCTCAGGTCACTCACAAGACAACACTCAAAAAAGTTCGCAGGCGACTGCCCGCCGAAAATAGCCGCGGAGTGTACTCGATTTTGCCCCGCCAAGTCATCAATAGCGCCACAAGCTGTGATCTAAGGTCCCTCAATCGTAGCTCGGGCGCAGGGCGGCAGGCCGATACTCAGGCCAATAAAGCGCTCTGCGGTCATCAAAGCGCATTGCAGCCACCTTCAGTTATAGCGGTGCAGACAGCAGGCACAAAAAAGGGGCGATCAAATCGCCCCTTTTCTTGCTGCCGAAATTACTCGGAAAGCTTGAAGGTAATGAAGCTTGCGCGGCCTTTACGCAGCACTCGCATCGATACCGAACGATCTTTTGGCAGCGCCTTGGCGACCTTCTCGAAAGTCGAGGCTTTCAGAATCGGCTCATTGTTCAGGTGTGTAATCACATCACCCGGACGCAGACCAATCAAAGCTGCCGGACCGTCAAGGACTTCGCTGATGACAACGCCACCTTTGAGATCCAGGCCTTTCTTCTGCTCTGCGCTCAGCTCGACCACTTTCACCCCAAGGCGATTGCTGTGGCTTTCGGCAGACTGGCCAGTGGCACTCGCCAGCGCTTCAGAATCTTCCGGGAGCGAACCAATGGTCAGCGTCAGCTTCTTGTGATCGCCTTCGCGCACCACATCCATCTCAGCTTTTTCGCCAGGCTTCAGCGCGCCAACCAGATGCGGCAGGTCTGCCGACATATCAATCGGCTTGCCATTGAGCGAGAGAATCACATCGCCGACTTGCAGACCGCCTTTGGCAGCCGGGCCGTCGTCAAGAATTTGCGCGACCAGAGCGCCCGCTGGCTTCTCCAGACCAAACGATTCAGCCAGATCCTTATTGACCTCCTGAATCACCACGCCAAGCCAGCCTCGACTGACCTTGCCGCTGTTCTTCAACTGGTCAGCCACATCCATCGCAACACTCATCGGAATGGCGAAAGATAGGCCCATGAAACCGCCGGAACGGGTGAAAATCTGTGAGTTGATACCCACAACCTCGCCCTGCAGGTTGAACAACGGGCCGCCGGAGTTACCCGGGTTGATCGCCACGTCGGTCTGAATGAACGGCACATAGCTCTCATTTGGCAGGCTGCGGCCCTTGGCGCTGACGATACCGGCAGTTACCGAGTGATCGAAGCCAAATGGCGAACCGATGGCCAACACCCACTCACCCACCTGCAAGTCTTCCGACTTGCCCAGACGTACTGTCGGCAGGTCTTTGGCATCGACCTTGAGCAGCGCTACGTCGCTACGCGGATCGGCGCCCACCACCTTGGCTTCCAACTCACTGCGATCAGACAGGCGCACGACAACTTCGTCGGCATCCGCGATCACGTGATTGTTGGTCATGATGTAGCCATCGGAGGAAATGATGAAACCGGAGCCAAGCGACTGAGCCTCACGCTGATGACCTTTAGGCGCACTCGGTTGACGCGGAATGCTGCGCTCAAAGAACTCGCGGAACATGGGCGGCAGCCCTTCCAGATCCGGCACAGACATGCCACCCGAGTTGGCGGCGACATTGTCCGGTATTTTTTGTCGGGTACTGATATTGACCACAGCGGGCGAAGCTTCCTTGACCAGCTCGGTGAAGTCAGGCAGTTCCGCATGCGCGGTAACCGCTTGCCCCAGGAGCAGCACTGACAACAGTGCAGACCAACATAGCTTCAGGCTAGGCATCGACATACAACTCTCCCATCCAGAAATACTAAAGACACGGCTTAAACCCCCGCAGCACCTACCAACAAGGCACGCAATACTACGGGCTGCAACGCAGGATCATCAGACACACGCCTACTGCGCCAGCGCACCCCAAACCAGGATGCCACCAACCCGAATAGACCCGAAAGAATGACCAGCGATTCACTCAAGGACATTGCATCAGCCAACAGCGCGGCCGCAAACAATCCTAATAATGGGATCAGGTAAACCAGTAGCGAGCCGCGAACAAGTAAGTCTTCGCGTACCCCGATTACTACCGAGTCTCCAACATTCAACTGCAGATCGCTTAGCGCGCGCACCAAACCGCGGCGGCTGTCGACACCAAGCTTGTCCATCAAACCCTGGCCGCAACCGGCTTGGGCAGAGCAACTGGAGCAGGTACTTTTTCGCAGTGTTTCAACCCAGACAGCGCCGGATTCAACTGCAATCACCCGCCCCGTCTCTTCAATCATTGAACAGCTTTCTCCGCGCCGGGACGCACCGACAAGGCGACCCGCTCTGCTGTACCGAGGGGTATTTCACCGACCACGGTGACCATCATGCCGCCATCGCTGGTGACCAGCTTGCGCGACACCGCAACGGTTGGCCCAAGCTGGCTGCGGGCATCTTCGACCGTCGCACCATGCAAGGCCTCAAGAAAGACCGAGAAGCGTGCCAGTCCGTCGTCATACACCAGGCATTCGACCGTATCATCGGATACAGGACTGCGCCGGCGCGTAACGCTGGTGAGGTTGAAACCTGTAGGAAGCCAATCCGAATGCCAGGACTGCGTGACGACTTTATCGCTTTCAAGCGCGTCGACAGGCTTGCAGTTGTCACTCGGCGCAAGGCCTGCAGTGACAGCAGCGGCATCGGTGGTGAAATCAGTGAACTGGAAGCGTTCGAGCATTTGCCCGCGGTCATTGACCAACAGGGACTTCAACGGGATCGCCGTTTCGCTATCAAGATGCAACTCAACCCCGAAACGGTGCTGATCGCGCGGTGCAAGGCCAAGAATGACTGCACTGCGCCCCGCCATGCGGGATTCACCCATTAGCCGCAGCTCGTAGGATTTAGCCAGCTGTTCTGGATTCAGCCCACGCTCGGACCACGCCTGACCTGCAACCACCGGGTCTGCCAACTCGCCACTGGCGCAGCGAGTGACGCCATTACTGCGGACGACTTCCTGAGCGTCGCCGTCGAGCTGCAACAAGCGCTCTTGAACAGCACCCTCCGCCGCCACCTGATGCCAGATGCTATGCGTAGAAAAGCTACCGTTACGCTCGTAAACGAAGCGACCACGGTAGCTTTGCGTGTGTTCAGCACTTGCCAAACGATCCAGCCAAGCCTTTGCATCTGCAGCAAAGGCAGGCAGAACAGTAAAGCTGCCCAACAATAGGACAGCAACAGGAATAAAGCGCATGCGCCTCCTTAACGGCTTTCCAGACTTGCTGCGCGTGCATAAGGCAACGCACTTTCGGTCACGCTCATAGCGGCTTGCTGAGCATGCTGACGCAAGTAGGAAGGCAGACGCTGTTCGTGCCAGCCTTGCTGAACTTTGCTCGGGTCAATCTCGACACTGGCCGGATCATCACTCGACAGGTTGAAGCCTGCCAGCATTGCCGGGCCGTGCGACTGTGGCATCACCAGCGAAGGCTGGTTGCTCTGCTGCGCCAACTGAGTGCTCAGCGCATCATTCTGGTTGTACATACGTACACCTACCAGAACGGCTGCGGTGACCGATGCTGCCACGGCGATTCGACCGACCGTGCGCCAAGGGCCTTTGACCACTTTGTCGGAAACGACAACCGGCTGCGGTTCATCCGCCAGAGCAGCAGAAACTGCTGAGGCAATATCCAGATTCAGACGCGGTTCAATGAACTCCTTGTGCATGGCTGCACGCGCAATCTGATAACGCGACCAGGTAGCTCGCAAATCAGCATCGCCGCTTGCACCCAGTACGCGTCTAAGCTCCATTTCATCCGCTTCGTTATCCATCACCGCGGACAGCGATTCCTGCAGGGCTTCACGACTCATGACGGTTCCTCTCTTGGCTGTCGCCGCTGTCTTGTGGGGTCTTTGAAAAGCACTGCGCGGGTATGACAAGACTTGAAAGCAGCTCAATCTGCACACTTACGACCTGTAAGCTGTACGGCTCGAACTTTTGCGCTTTGTAGCTTGATACTCGCACCCTTCTCCAAGACTCCTTAGCTATCCTGCAGCAACGGCTGCAGGATCTTGTCAATTGCTTCACGCGCCCGGAATATCCGTGAGCGCACCGTTCCCACCGGACACTGCATGACGCTGGCAATGTCTTCATAACTGAGACCATCAAATTCACGCAATGTTAGGGCGGTGCGTAAATCTTCTGGTAATTGCTGAATGCACTTGTGCACGGTGTTTTCAATTTCGTCGCGCAGTAATGAACGCTCTGGCGACTCGATATCCTTGAGGGCGTGATCGCCATCGTAGAACTCGGCATCTTCAGCACTTACATCACTGTCCGGCGGCCTTCTACCGCGTGACACCAGGTGATTTTTTGCGGTGTTGATCGCGATTCGATACAACCATGTGTAGAACGCGCTTTCACCCCTGAAATTACCTAAAGCCCGGTAGGCCTTAACAAAAGCTTCCTGGGCCACATCCTGTGCTTCATGGGTGTCGTGCACAAAACGCACGATCAACCCGAGAATCTTGTGCTGATACTTCAGCACCAACAGATCAAAAGCTCGCTTATCGCCACGCTGCACGCGCTCGACCAGCTGCTGATCCTCTTCCTGGGTTAGCATGAACACTCCTCGTTAACTTTTGAGGAGCCTTGCGCTAGCCAAATAACCGACCTGCAAAAATAGACTCGAACATTGCGCAAAAGTTCTCCCCTCCAACCAAGCTTCCTGCAAAACAATTTTGAATTTTGCACGGAACAACACAGCAACCCGTAGCCCTTGCTGTGCAATTAAGTCTTTAATCATCTGTAGAACCGCATCAAACCAGCAGCATGTTTGATAGACGATCACGTTTCACAGACATTGTCCCTCTTCGGGTGACTAGTTATGGAACACAATCTGCTAAGAAAGTTCCCAAACACCATAGCCAGTCATAAGCCTGCTATTGTGCCGCCCCACCCCTCTATATACTAGGGGCAGGATTCACGCGGATTCAGCTAATGAGCCAGCATTATCAACACGATGTACTAGTAATAGGCAGCGGTGCTGCGGGCCTGACCCTTGCACTGACACTGCCAGAGCACCTGAGAATAGGCGTATTGAGCAAGGGCAACCTCGCCAACGGCTCAACTTTTTGGGCGCAAGGCGGTGTAGCAGCAGTGCTCGATGACACCGACACGGTGGAATCTCACGTCGAGGACACGCTCAACTCAGGCGCCGGACTGTGCCGCGAAGACGCCGTGCGCTTCACGGTCGAGCACAGCCGCGAGGCCATTCAGTGGCTGATCGAACAAGGCGTGCCGTTTACCCGGGACGATGAAACCGCTCGCGAAGACGGCGGCTTCGAGTTTCACCTGACCCGAGAAGGCGGCCACAGTCACCGGCGCATCATTCATGCTGCTGATGCAACCGGGGCGGCTATATTCAAGGCGCTGCTGGATCAAGCCAGAGCGCGGCACAATATTGAATTACTCGAACAGCGCGTTGCCGTTGATCTGATAACCGAACGCAAGCTTGGACAGTCCGGTCAGCGCTGCCTCGGCGCTTATGTGCTGAACCGCAACACCGGTGAAGTCGACACCTACGCCGCCCGCTTCGTGATTTTGGCGACCGGCGGCGCGGCCAAAGTTTATCTTTACACCAGCAATCCGGACGGCGCCTGTGGCGATGGCATTGCCATGGCCTGGCGCGCGGGCTGTCGGGTCGGCAATCTGGAGTTCAACCAGTTCCACCCAACTTGCCTTTATCACCCAAAGGCGAAGAGTTTTCTGGTCACTGAAGCGCTGCGTGGCGAAGGCGCGTTACTGCGCCTGCCCAATGGCGATCGCTTCATGCAACGCTTCGACGCCCGCGCAGAACTGGCGCCGCGCGATATCGTCGCTCGCGCCATCGACCACGAAATGAAGCGCCTTGGGGTTGATTGCGTTTATCTCGACATCAGCCATAAAGACGCCAACTTCATCAAAAGTCACTTCCCGACCGTTTATGAGCGTTGCCTTGAGTTCGGCATCGACATAACCCGCGAGCCGATTCCTGTGGTACCGGCTGCGCACTACACCTGCGGCGGGGTCGTGGTTGATCAGCACGGTCATACCGATGTGCCGGGCCTGTACGCCATTGGCGAAACCAGCTTTACCGGCCTGCATGGTGCCAACCGCATGGCCAGTAACTCGCTGCTTGAGTGCTTCGTCTATGCACGCTCGGCGGCAGCAGACATCACCGCGCAACTCGAACAGATCAGCATGCCCGGCCGCTTGCCAACATGGGATGCCAGCCAGGTAACTGACTCGGATGAAGACGTCATCATCGCCCACAACTGGGACGAGCTGCGCCGATTCATGTGGGACTACGTGGGCATTGTGCGCACCAACAAGCGCCTGCAGCGCGCGCAACACCGCGTACGCCTGCTACTCGACGAAATCGACGAGTTCTACAGTAATTATCGGGTCAGCCGGGATTTGATTGAGTTACGTAACCTGGCGCAAGTGGCTGAGCTGATGATTATCTCGGCCATGCAGCGCAAGGAATCTCGCGGCCTGCACTACACACTGGACTATCCGGAGCAGCTCGCCGAGGCCAAGGACACTATCCTGCAGCCGCGCTTGGGTGCCAACTGAACTTCAGGCGCACGCGCAAACGCCGATGATCGGTAAACGAAAGGGAGTCGTGAACAATGCACAGGCCGCTGACCCACCAGCGGCCCGGCAACCGATAACGCAAAATCACGCAATAAGGCAGCGCCAGGCAATCACGACGCAACTCGATTGGCTGCCAGCCAGCGGCCCGCGAGTGCAGATACCAGCCATCGGAGTCAGCGCGCAAACGACTCACGGCATGTTCCGAGCTAAGCAGTATCGAGCGCGGCAGCGTCCACAGCGCATGCGCTAAGCACAACCCGCAGCCCGTGAGTCGCAACCAGAGCGCAAGGTCGAGCCTTAACAGGACCACGACCGTCACCAGCAGCAAAGTCAGGTACGCCACCAGCAAACGCCGCGAAGGCTGCCAGTGGCATTCGAAGCGATTACTTCGGTTGGACACGGTCCAGAATCATCCGCACCATGCGCTGAATATCCGGATCATCGGATTCGCCGCGCTGCATGAACCAGCCAAACATATCCTGATCTTCGCACTCAAGCAGCCTGCGATAACGCGCCTGATCGTCCGCATCCAGCGAGGGGTAAACCTCTTTGACGAAAGGCACCAGCAGTACATCCAGTTCCAGCATGCCGCGACGGCTGTGCCAAAACAGGCGATTGAGTTCAGTCGAGTCGACCATCTGATGAATCCTTGATAAAGCAGACATTGATTAAGCCGGCCAGTATAACGGCGAAATGGCCCGCTGTTGACCCGCGCAGACGACGAGCAGAATTTAGCAGTGCCGCGATCGACATCCGCACTGACAATTACCCTATAGGCGCACTATCATTACGCCCTCTCTTTTCATTCAGTGATAAGCAGTTTCCCATGGCCGATACCGCGTTTTTTTGCACCCTCAGCCACGAAGGCGTCATGTCCGTTCGCGGCGCCGATGCCAATAAATTCCTGCAGGGCCAGATCACCTGCAACCTCAATTACTTAAACCCGACGGTTTCCAGCCTTGGCGCGCGATGCAACCCCAAAGGGCGCATGCTCTCAAGCTTTCGCGTGCTGGCGGTAGACGATGGCTATCTGCTGGCGATGGCCAGTGAATTGCTCGAAAAGCAACTGGCGGACCTTAAGAAATACGCCGTCTTCTCCAAGTCGAAGCTGCTCGACGAAAGCGCCGAATGGACCCGTTTTGGTCTGTATAAAGGTGACGGCGCCCTGCTCGCGCTGGGCTTTGAGCTAAACCCGACGCCGGGCAGCGTGAGCAGCGCGCACAACTTAATGGCCGTGCACCTGGGCAATGAACGTGTCGAGCTCTGGGTTCCGGCAAGCGAAGCCGACGAAATAAAGCTGCGCCTGAGCGCTCAACTGCCTGAAGCCCCCGTTAATGACTGGCTACTGGGGCAGATTCGCGCCGGTATCGGCCAGGTCTTTGGGCCGGCGTTCGAGCTGTTTATCCCACAGATGATCAACTTGCAGGCCGTCGGCGGCGTCAGCTTCAAAAAGGGCTGCTACACCGGCCAAGAAATCGTGGCGCGCATGCAGTATCTGGGCAAACTCAAACGCCGCATGTATCGCCTGAGTGTTGAGGCGAGTGAACTACCAGAACCTGCAACGGCACTGTTCTCTCCTGAACGAACTTCGGCCGTGGGCGAAGTGGTCATGGCGGCACGCAGCGAGACAGCCATCGAATTGCTCGCCGTGGTACAGGAAGACGCCATCAGCGATGGCCGCATCTTGCTTGGCGCACCGGACGGCGAGGCGCTGACACTGCTTGATCTGCCTTACACGCTGAATTCGGACCTGGAAATCCAGCGCTAGAAAAAGCCATTGCTGATCACTGGCTCACAAAACCAGCCATCTAAATGTTTGAATTTGGCAGAATTAATTACACTGCGGCTGGCTGAAGCCCTATAGAGAATCGTCATGAGCAGTACCCTCGCAGAAAAAGTCCAAGCGCAACTGATTCAAGCCATCGACAATGATGCGCTGACCCTGCCGACACTGCCCGAAGTTGCGCTGCGCGTGCGCGAAGCGGCTGAAGATCCGGATGTTGGTGCGGCTGACATCGCCAAGGTGCTGGCTAACGACGCGGCCATCAGCGCACGTTTGATCAAGGTGGTGAATAGCCCGCTGCTGCGCGCCGCCGGGGTCATCACCGACCTGCAAATGGCCGTCTCACGTTTGGGCATCAACTACACCTGCAATCTGGCGACAGGCTTGGCAATGGAGCAGATGTTTCAGGCCACCACCGACATCATCGACCAGAAAATGCGCGAAGTCTGGAACAAAAGCACTGAAATTGCCGGTATCAGCCACGTTCTGTGCCGTCATTACACGCGCCTGATGCCGGATCAGGCGACTCTGGCGGGTCTGGTCCATCAAATTGGTATTCTGCCGATTCTGACCTTCGCAGAAGAACACGAAGAACTGCTGGCCGACCCGCAAACGCTGGACGCCGTAATCAATGCGATTCACCCGGTGTTGGGCGAGAAGATTTTGCGCGCCTGGCAATTCCCCGAACAAATCGCCACTGTGCCAGGTCAGTTACTCAACTTCTCACGCAACAGCGCGAAAACCGACTACACCGACATCGTGCAGGTCGCCATGCTGCAAAGCTACATCGGCACCGATCATCCATTTGCCCAAATGGACTGGTCAGACATCAGCTCATTCCACAAGCTCGGGCTGGACCCGCAAGTGGACATGCAGGATGACGAAGACCTCAGCGCATCGATGGAAGCTGCCATGAGCATGCTTCAGTAATATCGGATAAACGGGCCATGACGCGAAGCTGCATCATGGCCCGTGCTCTGACGCCAGCTGACTAAACTCAACGCGCACTAACAAGCCGTGCGGCACGACCTGCTGCAGGCTGATTCGCGCCTGATGCGCTGAACATATCTCGCCGACAATAGCCAAGCCCAAACCGGCGCCCAAGCCTTCGTTACGGCTGCGATAAAAGCGCTTGAACACCTGCTCGCGCTCGGCTTCGGGAATTCCCGGGCCATCATCCTCGACCTCAAGCACGCCATCGGGCTTGACCCGCAAGATAACCGTGCTGCCAGGCGGCGAGTGGGCAATGGCGTTATCTACCAGATTGCTCAGCAACTCGTTAAGCAAAGTCGGCTCACCGCGCAGCCACACCGGCGCGTCGGCCTCCAGCGCCAACGCCACGCCGCGGGCATGGGCAAGCGGCGCCAGCGCCATGCCCAGCTCACGCGCTAACTGACTGAGGTCGAGGCGCAGGGCACCGCCTTCGGTCAGCGCACGCGCGCCACTTTCGATCCGCGCCAGTGACAGTAACTGATTAGCCAGATGGGTGAGTTTTTCGGCGCTCTGCGCAGCCTGCGCCAATGTCGAGCGCCAGGTTTCAGGGTCTTGCGCACGCAGGCCCAACTCGACCCGCGCTTTAAGCGCCGCCAGCGGCGTGCGTAACTCATGCGAGGCATCGGCAATAAACTGCGACTGACGCTCGAACAAACCGCGCAGGCGATCATTGAACTGATTGATCGCTCCCACCAAAGGTTTCAACTCCAGCGGCAGCTCGGTATCGGGCAACGGTTTCAAATCATCACTGGCCCGCGCAGCAACCGCCTGGCGCAGGCTGTTAAGCGGGCGCAAGGTTGCACTCACGGCCAGCCAGACCAGCCCGAGCGCAATCAACGACATCAGCCCGATGCGTAAGAGTGTGCCGAGCAACAAATCACGCGCCATGCGTTCGCGCGCGCCCTGAGTCTCAGCCACGCGAATTTCCGCAATACCATTAACCTGCGGCTCACTCACCGGCTGCCACAAGCTCACCACGCGCACGCCCTGACCGCGATATTGCGCATCGTAAAAATGCGCCAACGCCGGATAATCATCGGTCCGTTTGGTGCCTTTGGGGGCGGCGGGCAAGTCTTCGTAACCCGAGACCAGGCTGCCGTCGAGGTCGATCACTTGATAGTAAATGCGCCCCGCGCTGTCATAGGCAAAGGTGTCGAGCGCTACATACGGCACATTCGAAAGCAGCCGGCCTTCTTTAGTGTAAAGACCTGCCGCAATCGCCCGCGCCGAGGCCAGCAAAGTGCGGTCGTAAGCCGTATCGGCGGCGCGCCGCGCACTGAAATAGGCGCTGAAACTGCTCACCAGTACAACAATCGCCAGCAACAGGGCCAGCCGGGTCAATAACCGCCCGCGCAGGCTGCCGCGACTATTCACTCACCTCCTCCAGCAAGTAGCCGAGGCCACGGAAGGTGACGATTCGCACCCCGCGATTTTCCAGTTTCTTGCGCAGCCGATGCACATAAATCTCGATGGCGTCGGCGCTGGCCTCTTCGTCCAGCCCAAACACGTGCGAAGCCAACTGCTCCTTGCTCATCACCCTCCCCGGCCGCGCAATCATGGCTTCGAGCACGGCCTGCTCGCGTGAAGTCAATGTGAGCGCATTGCCTTGCAAGATGAAGCGCCGGGTTGCCAGTTCGTAAACCAACTCGCCGCAACGCTGCTGTTTCTCGCCGCCCAGCACGGAGCGGCGCAGCAGGGCTTTAACCCGCGCTTCAAGTTCGGTCAGTTCAAAGGGTTTGGCCAGGTAGTCATCGGCGCCCAGATTCAAACCATGCACGCGGTCCTTGACCTCGCTGCGGGCAGTCAGCATCAGTACCGGTGTGGTGTTGGCGCGATCCCGAAGGCGCGCCAACACCTCGAAACCATCAAGGCGCGGCAGCCCTACATCAAGAATCGCCAAGGCGTATTCCTCGGTACTCAGCGCCAGATCGGCGGCAACTCCATCGTGCAAAACATCCACGCTCCAGCCCGCGCCCTTAAGCGCTTGGGCGATGCTTTCAGCGAGTTGTAGATGGTCTTCCACCAACAGAATTCGCACTCGAACCTCCGACTCTGGCCAAGGCCTATGCCCTGAATATTAGCCGCGCAGTTTAGCGCGCAGCGCCTTGCAGTAAATCGCAGATTGCACCGAAACGTATCCGCATAAATATTTCTGCAATGAAAGGTTGGTGAAAGCTTGGGCTTTTAGCATCGCTGTAAGTGGCTCGATCCACTGACTAAAACGACCGCACAGTGGCGTGCGGCCGTTACAAAAACAACAATGGAGACCACACGATGCCCTCAGCATCTCGTCAGGCGAATTTGCCTGCACACCTGCTTAGCCTAGCTGTTAGCGCAGCACTTCTGTCACCTGCCGCTCATGCCGAGTTCATCAAAGACAGCTCGGGAACCCTGACAGCCAACAACATCTACCTCAACCGCGATTTCCGTGAAGGCACTGGCCAGAACAAGCGTGAGGAATGGGCACAAGGCTTCATCTTCGATATTCAATCCGGCTACACCGAAGGCACCGTAGGCTTTGGCGTTGATGCCTTGGGCTTGCTGGGTATCAAACTCGACTCCAGCCCGGACCGCACTGGTACCGGCTTGCTGCCAACCCACGATGACGGCCGCGCCGCCGATGAATATTCACATCTGGGCATCACCGGCAAAATGAAAATCTCCGCCAGCGAGCTGAAAATCGGCACGCTGATGCCGGAACTGCCAACGCTTAAAAGCAACGACAGTCGCATCCTGCCGCAAACCTTTGAAGGCGGTTTGCTGACCTCGAAGGAAATCAGCAACCTGACCCTGCTCGGTGGCCGCATAGAGGAAACCAAGCAGCGCGACTCCAGCGACAACGAAGACCTGGCGATCAATAACAAGAATCGCCGTTTCGCCAGCGCCGCCACAGCCGATCACATCGACCTGGCCGGTGCCGACTATAAATTTACCGATCGCATCACTGGCCGCTATCACTACGCCAAACTGCAGGACATCTACAGCCAGCACTTCTTTGGCCTTGCCGCCAGCCAGCCGCTGGGCGCCGGTGTGTTTGCCGCCGACATGCGCCTTTCTGTGAGCAACGATCAAGGCTCAGCCAACGCCGGCAATGTCGATAACCAGGCGCTCAATGGCCTGTTCAGCTACGCCCTGAGCGGCCACAAGGTCAGCCTCGCTTATCAGCGCATGTATGGCGACACCGGCTTTGCCTATGTCGACGGCTCCGACCCGTTTTTGGTCAACTTCGTGCAGATTAATGACTTCGCCAACGCCGATGAGCGCTCATGGCAAGCACGCTACGATTATGACTTCAGCAAGGTTGGTGTACCCGGCTTGAGCTTCCTGACCCGCTACATCAGCGGCAGCGATGCGCAGATCACCGGCTCAACCGAAACTGGCGATGAGTGGGAGCGCGATATCGAACTGAAATATGTGGTCCAGAGTGGTCCGATGAAAGACCTTTACGTACGCCTGCGTAATGCCTCGTTCCGTTCTGATTTTGCCCGCAATGCCGACGAAAACCGCATCGTGATCGGCTATTCATTAGCCATCTGGTAAGCACAATAAAAAACCTGTGAGGATTCAATTATGAAATCTGCTTTCACTCGTATCGCCCTGGCAACAGCTTGCCTGGCATTCGCGGGTCAACTGCTCGCGGCTGACCCCAAGCGCCCTGAATGTATCGCTCCGGCCAAGCCGGGCGGCGGTTTCGACCTGACCTGCAAACTGGCGCAAAGCGGCCTGAAAGATGGCGGCCTGCTGAAAAAACCAATGCGCGTGACCTACATGCCAGGCGGCGTGGGCGCCGTGGCGTATAACGCTGTCGTGGCGCAGCGCGCAGATGATCCGGGCACCATCGTCGCGTTCTCCAGCGGCTCTTTGCTGAACCTGGCCCAAGGTAAATTCGGCCGCTACGACGAACACGCCGTGCGCTGGCTGGCAGCGGTAGGCACCGACTACGGCGCTATCACCGTGCGTGAAGACTCGCCGTACCACTCACTCAGTGACCTGATCGAAGCACTTAAAAAAGACCCGTCGAGCATTGTCTTCGGTGCGGGCGCCACCATCGGCGGTCAGGACTGGATGCAAACTGCACTGATCGCCCGTGCAGCCGGCATCGACCCGAAAAACCTGCGTTACGTAGCATTTGAAGGCGGCGGCGAAACCGTAACCGCCATGCTCGGTGGCCACGTGCAAGTGACCAGCAGCGGCTTGGGTGAAGTCACGCCGCAAATTGCCGCTAAGAAAATCCGCATTCTCGCGGTACTCTCGGACGAGCGTCTGCCAGGCAAACTGGCTGATATCCCGACGGCCAAAGAGCAAGGCTTCGACATCACCTGGCCGGTTATCCGTGGCTTCTACGTGGGCCCGAAAGTCTCGGATGAGCAGTACCACTGGTGGAAGCAGCAGTTCGACACCATGCTCGCAAGCGAAGACTTCGCCAAGCTGCGTGAACAGCGCGACTTGCTGCCACTGTCGATGACCGGCGACGAGTTGAATGCCTTCGTCATGAAGCAGGTCAACGAGTACAAGACTCTGGCGGGTGAGTTTGGCCTGATCCAGTAAGTCACTCCGTCCGGTGTCGCCCAACTACCAAACGACGGCACCGGACGCATTCACGTCCACCTTTGTTTTCAAGAGAAATCTGCCATGTATGTTCGCCTGTTCTCCGCGATCTGGCTGCTGCTGTGTGTCTGGCTCGCATTCGTTGCGTGGGGCTTTGAAGCTCCCTTCGCCTATGACCCGGTCGGCCCGCGCGCCTATCCCCTGTTACTGCTTGCGTTGATGGGAGCCGGCTCGCTCTGGTTGATATTCAAACCGGGATTGATGGAGCAGCAGCTGCACATACCGACCGTTAAACGCTCAGTGCTGTGTGTCGTGGCGTTGCTGGCCTACGCCGTAACGTTCGAACCACTGGGCTTCATTTTGAGCACGGCACTCGCAGTATTTGTGCTGGGCCTGCTGTTCACTGGCCGACTCGTGCCTTGCATCATCAGCGCCGTGCTGATGGGCGTGCTGTTGTTCGTGCTGTTTGATTATCTGCTGGACGTGCCTTTGCCGCTCGGCGTCTTAGAAGCGTTCGTGGAGAGCTGATATGGATACGCTGAATTATTTGATGCAGGGCTTCGACGTTGCCACGCGTCCCGTCAACCTGCTGGTTGCCCTGTTTGGTGCGTTTGTCGGCACCGTTGTTGGCTTACTGCCCGGCCTTGGCCCGATCAATGGCGTGGCGCTGTTGCTGCCACTGGCTTTCGCCCTGGGTCTGCCGCCAGAAACGGCGCTGATCTTGCTGGCGGCGGTGTATCTGGGCTGTGAATACGGCGGCCGTATTTCCGCCATTCTGCTCAACGTGCCAGGCGACGCTGCTGCTGTAATGACCACTCTGGACGGCTATCCTCTGGCGCGTCAGGGCAAGGCCGGTATCGCCCTGTCGCTGTCGGCTGTCAGCTCGTTCGTCGGCAGCATTATCGCCACCTGCGGTGTGGTGCTGTTCGCGCCGATCCTGGCCAAGTGGGCTGTAGCCTTTGGCCCGGCCGAATACTTTGTGCTGATGATTTTTGCCATCGCCTGCCTCGGCGGAATGGTCGGCGACAAGCCGGTTAAAACCCTGATGGCCGCACTGATTGGCTTGGCACTTGCCACCGTCGGTGTCGACTCGACCACCGGGGTTTATCGCTTCACATTTGGCAGCGTCAGCCTGTCCGACGGGATTCAGTTCGTCATCGTGGTTATCGGTTTCTTCAGCGTCAGTGAAGTGCTGCTAATGCTGGAAAAAACCCACAGCGGCCAAAAAGCGGTGAAGGCCAGCGGCCGTTTGCTGTTCAACTTCAAAGAGTTCTGCGAAACCTTCTGGACCATGATTCGCAGCTCGGTTGCAGGCTTTGTCATCGGTACATTGCCAGGTGCCGGCGCGACCATTGCCAGCGCCATGACCTACATGACCGAAAAGCGCATGGCCGGCCCGAAGGGCAAGTTCGGTGAAGGTGACCTGCGTGGTTTGGCAGCTCCAGAAGCCGCTAACAACGCTTCGGCGTGCGGCTCGCTGATTCCGATGCTGACACTCGGCGTACCGGGTTCGGGCACCACGGCGGTAATGATCGGCGCCCTCACCCTCTACAACATCACGCCCGGCCCGTTGCTGTTCGAACAGCAGCCGGATGTGGTCTGGGGTCTGATCGCCTCGCTGTTCATCGGTAACGTGATTTTGCTGGTGATGAACATTCCGCTGGTTGGCCTGTTCTCGCGCATGCTCAGCGTACCCAACTGGGTTCTGGTTCCGGCCATCACCGTAATCAGCATGGTCGGCGTGTACGCGGTTCACAGCACCACATTCGATCTGGTACTGATGATCGTGCTCGGCGTGTTCGGCTACATCCTGCGCAAGCTCGACTTCCCCCTCTCGGCGGTGATTCTCGGCTTCGTGCTGGGCGAGTTGATGGAAGACAACTTGCGCCGCGCACTGTCGATCTCTGCAGGCGACCTCAACATTCTGTGGTCGAGCCCGATCACACTGGCGTTGTGGGCACTGGTGGTACTGATGCTGGCGCTGCCGGGCATCCGCTGGTGGCGCGCGCGCAACAAGGCCCAAATGGCCAATGCCTGATAACCACTGGCGTTTCTGGTGGGCAACCCCGCTGATCGGTCTGATCGGCGGGTATCTGGCCAGCCTCATCGGCTGGCCTTTGCCGTGGATTATTGGCCCGCTACTGGCGGTGATCTTGGTGCGCTGCAGCGGCTGGCACATTCGCGAAGTACCGGGCGGCCGTAAAACCGGCCAATGGATTGTCGCCAGCGCCATCGGCCTGCACTTCACCAGTGAAGTCATGAGCCAACTGCTGGCTCACTTCCCCATCATCCTCGCCGGTGCAATCGGCACCCTGCTCCTCAGCCTGATCGGCATCGCGGTACTGATGCGCAGCGGCGTAGATCGCGCCACCGCCTTCTTTGCCAGCATGCCGGGCGGTGCCAGCGAAATGGTTAATCTGGCGCAGCGTCATAACGCCGAAATCGCCCGCGTGGCGGCGGCACATAGCCTGCGCCTGCTAATGGTCGTGCTGATCGTTCCCGCCCTGTTTACCTGGAGCTTGCCGGATACACCGCGCCCGCCACCTGCACCGGCAGACGCTTTCTGGCTGGCCATCCTGCTACCCGCAGGAGCGGCACTGGCTTGGGTGTGGGGCAAGCTGAAGCAGCCCAATCCCTGGATGCTCGGCCCGCTAACCGTGTGCGCTGTCGCCAGCGTCAGCTTCGACTTGCACATCGGCTTGCCACAAGGTCTTGGTCAGGTTGGCCAATGGCTGATCGGCTGCGCATTGGGTTGTCACTTCGACCGCGCGTTCTTTCGCAGCGCCCCGGCGTTTCTCGCCCGCATTATCCTCTTCACCGTGCTGGCGATGCTCACCGCCGCCGGGCTTGCCACAGGCTTGGGCTGGATTGCCGGGCAGGACTCAGTCTCGCTGATGCTGGGTATGATGCCGGGAGGCATTACCGAACTCTGCCTCACCGCCGAAGCGCTGCAACTGTCGGTCGCCCTGGTCACCGCCCTGCAAGTGTTGCGCTTGTTTCTGGTGATGTTCCTGGCCGAACCGCTGTTCCGGGTTTGGCAAAAGCGCTCGGCGTCCAGTAGTTGATTGACCTGTAGCAGGTTAAATAGTGCCTGACCGATATGCAGGTGCGTTTCTACAACAGAAACGCACCTGCAGTTTAATAACCCTCCCGCAGCAGCCTGAACAAACCTGCAACCGAACTAATGCCTTGCTGAATGTAGGCCGTTACTTATTGTGTGCAACGAAGTGGGCTGGAGCGCTTACGAGCCGGTCTGAAAGGCGGTTGGGCAGAAATATGGTTAATCAATATTTCCAGCTAGCCCACTGCCTGCTTTATCTGTCTTATGCTCTGTACTCAAACACGTCGAGGCAAAATGGATGAAGCCGCTACGCCTGTTAAACCTCAAGAGCATGCTCATAATCACCGCCTTCAGTATTGTGCTGGGCGGATGCAGCGCTGTGGGTTTTACCTACGGCAAACTGGACTGGCTGATCAGTTGGCGCCTCAATGGCCTGCTTGATCTCAACGCGCACCAGCAGCAATGGCTGGAGCCACGCATTGAGGACAATCTCAACTGGCACTGCAGCACTGAGATACCGCGCTATCTCGACTGGTTGCAGCACACGCAGAGTTTGGTCAATGAACCCAACCCGAGCCCGCGCAAGCTCACCGCGCAATTTGTCATGGTCGGTGATGCGATTAAGCGGGTCGGCAAGCAGATCACACCAACCTCTGTCGACCTGCTAAAAACGCTGACTGACGAACAAGTAGCGCATCTCTCCGAAGAACTTACGGAGAAAAATAACGATTACCGGAAGAAGTTCGTCGATCCAAGCCTGGCCGTGCAGATAGAAGAGCGTGCCGAGCGCATGGCAGACCGGCTGGAAACATGGCTCGGCTCGGTCAATGAAACCCAGCTACAGCGCGTTAATCGCTGGTCCGCAGCGCTGGGCGAGCAAAACAGCTTGTGGATGAATAACCGCTTGCTCTGGCAGGCACAAATGGAGCAGAGCCTGGCGATGCGTCATACCGCAGAGTTTGCCCCGCGCATAACGCACCTGCTGCAAGCCCCCGAAGACTTCTACGATGCCGAATACCGCAAAGCGTATCCTGAGGCGCAACAGGCATTCGCCGAGTTGATCAGCGATGTGCTGCTCAGTGCCGACGCACAACAGA
The DNA here is from genome assembly GCF_900682675.2 of Pseudomonas marincola. Lineage (NCBI taxonomy): Bacteria > Pseudomonadati > Pseudomonadota > Gammaproteobacteria > Pseudomonadales > Pseudomonadaceae > Pseudomonas > Pseudomonas marincola. The sequence goes on from NZ_LR215729.2 coordinate 3,328,808, forward strand.
AGCAGCGTTTTACCGAGCGTCTGCGCGATTTACGACACGAGTTGGCGCAGCTTGTATGCGCCAGAACCGTCAGCTAGACCGCGCTGGGTAATTTCCAGTCGATGGGCTCGCGCCCCAGGCTGATCAGTTCTTTATTGGTGCGGCTGAAATGGCCGTTACCAATAAAGCCGCGGTACGCCGAGAGCGGCGACGGATGAACGGACTTCAGGACCAGGTGGCGGGTGGGATCAATCAGGCTTTCCTTGCTCTGTGCATGCGCGCCCCAGAGTAGAAACACCACCGGAGTCGGTTGTTCGCTGACCACACTGATGATTTTATCGGTGAAGTGCTGCCAGCCCTTTTTCGCATGCGAGCCGGCAATGCCGCGCTCCACCGTCAGCGAAGTGTTTAGCAGCAACACGCCTTGCTCGGCCCAATGCTGCAAGTAGCCATGCGTGGCAAGGTCGATATTGAGGTCGCGCTTGAGCTCCTTGTAGATATTCAACAAGGACGGCGGCACGGCAACACCCGGCTGCACCGAGAAGCACATGCCGTGTGCCTGACCCGGCCCGTGATACGGGTCCTGACCGATGATCACCACTTTAACCGACGCCAGCGGTGTGCTGTTCAGCGCACTGAAGATCAGCTCGCGTGGCGGATAAATCTCTTTGCCTGCCGCCTTCTCTGCCCGCAAAAACTCGCTCAATTGCTGCATATAAGGCTTGGCGAATTCTTCACGCAGCGCGGCCTTCCAGCCAGCTTCAAGGGAAATGCGGTCGTTATCAGTCATGCAGGTATCTCGGGGCGCTAAACAGAGCAGGCACGCTAGTGAAGCGGCCGCGGCAAGTCAAGGCAGCAACTGATGAGCGACTATCAACTGGCGCCATAGTAGTTGCCGGACAACCAAGCTGGGCGAACACTCGAACGACACCAACCGGAGTCATCGCCATGAATTCGCCAACCTCGCTGACCCGCGAACAACTTGAGCAAGCCCTGCAGATTTCACCGTTCGCGCAACTCATCGGCTTCAACCTGACTCACTTCGCCCCCGGCCAGATCGAGATGCAAGTGGCCATCCGTCCGGAGCTGACTCAGCACCACGGCTTTGCCCACGGCGCGGTTGTCGGTTTCATGATCGACAGCGCCTGCGCATGGGCAGCGGCGTCGGTGGTCGGCGATGTCGTCACCAGTGAGTACAAGGTCAACTTCCTCGCGCCGGCCATCGGTGAAACACTCATCTGCCGCAGTGATGTCATCAAGGCCGGCCAACGCCAAGTGGTCACCCGTGCCGATGTGTTCGCGCTGCACAATGGCCAGGAGAAAATAGTCGCCACCGGTCTGGCCACCATCGCCCGTATCTAGGGGCCTGCGCCACTTGCTTGCAGCCAATTGCCATACCGGACTGCAACTGCAACGACTCTGGGGTTATCTTATAGGTTGAATCGCCAGCGCATGGCGCTGCCGCGACCGGGTTGAGTTTGGCTGCCGGATGATCGGCCCCGCTCCCCGTCGGATCAAGGAAGGCTGCGCTAAGCCGTCAATGGCTGGCGCGGCTAACACGCAAAAGTGAGGATGCATATGACGACTGCAGTAGAACCTTACAACCCTGGGGTTTTCGACCTGACCCACAAACTCACTGTAGAGAAACACGGCCACACGGCCCTGATCACCATCAATCATCCGCCTGCCAACACCTGGGATCATGATTCGCTGATCGGCCTGAAACAAATCATTGAACACCTCAATCGCGACGATGACGTGTATGCGCTGGTGATCACCGGGCAAGGTGGCAAGTTCTTCTCGGCCGGAGCCGACCTCAATCTGTTTGCCGACGGCGACCGCGCCAGAGCCCGTGAGATGGCCAGCCGTTTTGGTGAAGCCTTCGAGGCTCTGCGCGACTTCCGCGGGGTTTCGATTGCCGCCATCAACGGTTTCGCCATGGGCGGCGGACTTGAGTGTGCGCTGGCCTGCGATATTCGCATTGCCGAGCGGCAGGCGGTAATGGCGCTTCCTGAAGCCGCAGTGGGCCTGCTGCCTTGTGCTGGCGGTACCCAGGCGTTGTCCTGGCTGGTCGGCGAAGGCTGGGCCAAGCGCATGATTCTTTGCGGTGAGCGTCTGGATGCCGATACCGCGCTACGCATCGGCTTGGTCGAACAAGTAGTCGACACAGGCGAGGCTCGCGGCCACGCGCTGCTGCTGGCGGCCAAAGTGGCCCGACAAAGTCCGGTGGCTGTGCGCACCATTAAACCGCTGATTCAAGGCGCGCGTGACCGTGCACCCAATAGCTGGTTGCCGGCGGAGCGCGAGCGTTTTGTCAGCCTGTTCGATGCCGACGACACCCGCGAAGGGGTCAATGCATTCCTGGAGAAACGCGAGCCCAAATGGCGTAATCGCTAAGCCGTCAACGCCCGCACGGATCACCGATAATTTAATCAAGACCGGATCAGCCAACGCGCAGCAGCCCGAACGCTATGGGCGCTGCGCAACGGTTCTCCGTTGAACGAGAGACTTATGAACGTAACCTTCGAACAACGCCCGAGCCTGCATGGTTTTCAAATTGGCATCGCCAGCCTGGACGCCGAGAAGAGCCTAAACGCGCTGAGCCTGCCGATGATCGAGGCGCTGGATGCGCAACTCAAGGCCTGGGCGGATGATCCGCAAATTGCCTGTGTGGTGCTGCGCGGGAACGGACCTAAAGCGTTCTGCGCCGGCGGCGATGTCGTGCAACTGGTTAAAAACTGCCTGGAACATCCCGGTGAAGTTCCGCCCCTGGCGCGGCGTTTTTTCGCTGACGAATACCGCCTCGACCACCGCATTCATACTTACCCGAAACCTTTTATTTGCTGGGCTCACGGCCATGTGCTGGGCGGCGGTATGGGCCTGATGCAAGGTGCAGCCATTCGTATCGTCACGCCATCGAGTCGCCTCGGCATGCCAGAGATAAACATCGGCCTGTACCCGGATGTCGGTGGCAGCTGGTTCTTGTCGCGGTTACCGGGCAAATTGGGGCTATTCCTCGGTATGACCGCCAGCGGGATCAATGCCCGCGACGCGCTCGATCTGGGCCTTGCGGACCGCTGCCTGCTGGAAAGCCAGCAAAGCGAATTGCTCGAAGGACTGGTGCAGATCAACTGGCAGGAACAAGCCCCCGCGCAACTCAACAGTTTGCTCAAGTCGCTGGAAAACCAAGCGCAGAGTGAACAACCGCAAGCCCAATGGTTACCACGCCGCGCCCGGATAGACGCCGTGCTCGATCAAGCTGACTTGCCCGCCGCATGGCAGGCATTAAGCACCCTGCAGGATGACAGCGACCCGCTGCTGGCAAAGGCGGCGAAAACACTCACGGCTGGCTGCCCGCTGACTGCGCATTTGGTATGGCAGCAAATCGAACGGGGGCGTTCGATGTCGATTGCCGACGTGTTCCGCATGGAGTACGCCATGAGCCTCAACTGCTGCAAATACCCGGAGTTTGCCGAAGGCGTTCGCGCCCGGCTGATCGACAAGGACCAGTCGCCCAACTGGCACTGGAAAGATGTATCAGCTATTTCCACGGACATCGTGGAGGCGCACTTTGCACCCGCCTGGGACGGCCCTCACCCGCTGGCTGATCTTTAATCCGACTGTTCTAAAACCAAAGGCGGGCGTCAGCGCTTGCGACGTTCTGCAGGATCGACAGCGGCAAGTCATGGCTGCCAAACTGGAGTTTTTGCCCAGGGAATTGGCCGTGACCTCCGCTTACTTGCTGCGCTATCGCTTTCGTTTGTTGTTTGCCAGTTGCGTACTGTTGACCATCGTCTTTGGCTGGCCGCACCCGCCCCTCTGGCTGCAATGGACCGCGCTGGCATTTTTGATCGTCGCGTCCATGAACACCCTGCGCCACAAAGGCGTGATGCTCAGCATTGCGGTCATGCTGGGCATCGCCAACATGGGTCTGGTGCTTCTGGAGAAACTAATCGACCTGCCCGCCCCACTGAGTGACGGCTTCGGCCTGATCGCCTTTTTCCTGCTGGTGGTTTACGCCCTGTTCAACCGGGTGATTCACGAACGCCCGGTTACCAGCGAACTTCTCTACGGTTTACTCGCCCTGTATCTGGCGCTGGCCCTCGCATTCGCGGCGGCCTTTCATGTCATCAACGGGGTATTTAGCAATGCCTTCGCCAGCGCACATGGCCCGCTGCAACTCCACGATTTCGTCTACTACAGCCTGGTCACGCTAACCACAGTGGGTTACGGCGACATACAGGCACTCGCCCCCGCCGCCCGTTTGCTTGCGGGCGCGGAGGCTGTAGTCGGGGTTATGTTTATCGCTGTGGCAGTCGCCCGCAGCCTGATGCTGATGAGCGACGTCGAACCGTTGGACTAGAGCGGCTTGAGTTTGGATTGCGACTGAATGTGCAGCACGCCAAACAGCAAAACCTGAATACGCCCGAGCCACGGCTTCGGGCGAGCCATGATCTGTTTATGAAACAGCGCCACCTCGGCCAGATGCGCCAGCAGCAAAATCAACGCCAGCCAGTTACACCAGCGCCCCAAAGGCTCGGCAAAGGGATACAGCACGTTGAGCAGCGCCACTAACCAGAACATGGCAAGTGCGCCTTTACAGAAAGACAGTAAATGCATGGCGATTCCTTATTGTTTTTAAGCAATTTAAATCGCCACCAGAACTCTGACAAGCTGCGAAGCCCGCCAGCCCAATCAGCGCCTGCTGCGCGCCCGATTGGCGCTGCCATTGGACTGGATCAACTGTTGCTGCATACGCTGGCGCGAGCCCTGACTGGCCGAGCGCGACGGCTGTTGCTGTTGACGGCTCTGCCGATACTCACGCTTGCCTTTGTCGCGACCACCCTGCTGATGCCCCTGATGATTGCCACCTTGGTGATTGCCACCCTGATGATTACCGCCTTGGTGATCACCGCCCTGATGGTTTCCGCCTTGATGATGGCCACCATCATGATGCGAGCCGTGATGTGAACCACCGTTGTAGTGACCACCGTGATGCGGAGGGCGCGGATGGTTCGGGTACCTGTAGTAACGGTAATCGTTGTAGTAATAGCCGCGCGGCTGCACATAGACCGGATAACCGGGGCCCGAGTAATAGCGCTCAGAATAATAGGCGTCGTCGTAGTAATAGCCCTGGTCGTAAATGGCGCAGCCACTCATAGACAATCCCAACAACGCAATAAGCATGGATTTGTAAGACATAAGCGCCTCGACGCACAACAGACCAGCGAAGGCTGGCGATAACATATTGACTCTCACGCCGGGCAAAGGTGCCCTGTGCGCCCGCCCCCCACATCCACACCGTCGGAAAGCCAATTTCCGTTAGCAATGCTTCTGCCAGTGCATAACTCGATCAAGCTCATCGCTGCAGAGAGTCACCCAGGTAAATCCCGAACCGCTTTATACTGCTGCAATACCGGCAACCGAACGCCAGACATTACAGCCATGACCAACGCCCAAAACATCTGCCCGCTGTGCGGCCAACTCAACCAATGCGCGCAAGCGGGATCCACCGTCGCTGTAGAGTCATGCTGGTGTTTTGCGAAGAAGATCGACCCGCGCATTCTCGAGCAGATTCCTGCCGGCATCGACCGCAGCTGCATTTGCCCACGCTGCGCCATGGCCTTGCCGAAAGAGCCTGAACCGGCTGTGTCCGAGCCAAAGCGCTAGCCATGCGTCTCGACCGAATCCTCAGCAATCTTGCGCATTTAAATCGCCAGACCGTTCGCCAAATGATCGCCGGTGGTCGCGTGCGTGTAGATGGCAACTGCTGCCGCGACGGACGCTTTGAGGTGAGAATATTCAACCGCGTAGAACTGGATGATGTGCTCGTGCAAGCAGGCAAACCTGCACGTTACTTCATGCTGCACAAGCCAGTTGGCGTTGTCAGCGCTACGTATCATGAAGCGCATCGCACGGTGATCGACCTGCTAGATGAACCGGCGAAGGATGAGTTGCACCTTGCCGGACGACTCGACCTCAACACCAGTGGCCTGTTGTTGATTACCAACGATGGACAGTGGTCGCGGCACGTCACCAACCCGGGCAGCCGCAAGGCTAAGGTCTACCTGGTTGAAACCGAAAACGACATTGCGCCTGAATACATCGAGACCTTTGCCCGCGGCCTGTACTTCGCGTTCGAGGACCTCACCACGCTCCCAGCCAAGCTGGAAATACTCGCCCCGCGTCGCGCCCGGCTAAGCCTGCATGAAGGCCGCTATCATCAGGTCAAGCGCATGTTCGGCCACTTCCAGAACAAGGTCATCGGCCTGCATCGCACGCACATTGGCAGCCTCGAACTCGATCCCAATCTGGCACCCGGGCAGTATCGTCAGTTGTCCGCTGCTGAGGTTGCAAGCTTTGCCGAACCGGAGATTCAGGGCTAGCTGCTCACCCACCGATAAACGGCAACATCGCAGCTAAATTAGCGCTTGCGCCATAACGGTCGGGCTGCTTAAATCGAATCATAAGGTCTCGATGTGACTTACCAGTCACGAAGACCATCTAAGCGTTCTCTTGGTTGCTAGCGCTCTGCGCTAAATGTGGTTCCTGCCCGGTTCAAGACGTCACTCCAGCCATATTACAGGCGTGGAGCGATTGCTCTTTTTCGACCCTAACCGATTGAAAAATAAATAATTATAAAATCATCAGCCTGACATTCGTTTGTCATGTCCAGGCGCTTTCCTAACTGTCCTACTTTGCCCGGTTTATCGGCCTTGCCGTAGACCTTGCCTAAATTGCGCCAGGAGGAAACGACATGAAGCCAGCCATCGCTGTCGTCGACGTAAATGGGATCTACAAAGTCCACACGGAGTTTTATGCCAGCCCCCTAGCCCGCAAGACCATCATCCTGGTCAATGGGTCTATGGCTACCACGGCCTCATTCGCGCAAACGGTAAAAACCCTGCAACCACAATTCAACGTCGTGCTGTTCGACCTCCCCTACGCCGGCCGCTCGCGCCAGCACAACGACTACGACCACCTGATCAGCAAGGATGATGAAGCCAACATCCTGCTCGAACTGATTGAGCACTTTAAGGCCAACTTCCTGATGTCGTTCTCGTGGGGCAGCGTTGCGGCTTTGCTGGCACTGGCCAAACGCCCTGCACGCATTGAGCAAGCGGTGATCAGCTCGTTCTCGCCCGTTCTCAACGAGCCCATGCTCGACTACATGAACCGTGGCCTGACTTTCCTCGAAGCGGCAGACCGCGAAAACATCGGCGAGTTGGTCAACAGCACCATCGGCAAATTTCTGCCGTCGCTGTTCAAGCGCTACAACTATCGCCACGTCAGCAGCCTGCATGAACACGAATACCGGCAAATGCACGCGCACATCAAACAAGTGATGCGCATGGAGTCCAATTGCCAGATGCCTTACCTGGCCCGTATCGACATCCCGCTGCTGTTCATCAATGGCGAGAATGACGAATACACCACCGCGCAAGACGCACGCTTGTTTGGTGAATACCTGCCGGACTGCCGCTTCGCGACCATTGAAAATGCCGGGCACTTCCTCGACATGGAACACAAGAGCGCTTGCGAGCAAACCCGTGATGCCATATTCGGATTCCTGCAAAGCACCCGCCCCGTCGAGCGCCTGCACTACCCGCAAATGGACGTGCAGCACGCCGCAATGGCTGTATAACCCATGCCAAAACGAGCACCCCGCATCCGGTAAATCATATTTACTCGAGGTGCGGGCTTCTTTTCGCGGCCGAGTTCTGGTACAAAGACTCCCGCAAAAAGCGGGCGTCGTATAATGGCATTACTCCAGCTTCCCAAGCTGATAACGAGGGTTCGATTCCCTTCGCCCGCTCCAGATTTTTCAAGCTAAAGCCCTGCTCTCGCAGGGCTTTTTCGTTTCTGGGATTTGAGGGTGTCGAAGAAGTGTCGAGCAACAAAGCTCATCCAAGCTAAGACCGGCAATCAACGCGCGGGATAATCGGCAACGACCTGCTCTGCCCCGTCCTTCCTCAGGCCAATGACCTGATAAGCCTGCTGTACGTCGCCCATCTCCATGCCCGGTGATCCTGCCGGCATGCCCGGAACCGCGATGCCAACAAGATCGGTGCGTTTGGCCAAATCGATGACCTGTTGCGCCGGCACATGGCCTTCTACAAACTTGCCGTTGATAACGCCGGTGTGGCAGGCCGACAGGCGCGGCGGTACGCCAAGTTGTTGTTTGACGGCGCTCATGTCTGGCTCGATGTGATCGACCACGGTGATACCGTTGGACTCAAGGTGTTCGATCCATTTTTTACAGCAACCGCAGTTGGCGTCGCGGTGTACATCAATGGTCAACGCCTCGCTGGCCTGAACGATGGATGACACCAGCATCGTCGCCAATAACAATGCGCGTGCGCCTTTACGTTTTGCTTGCATGCTGATGCTCCTGACCACGGGTCCAAGATTAAAGAGTCTAATGAACAGCGCGCCGCTATCATGCAGAAAAACAGCCTGAAAAAACCTTGCAGGCATCATGAAATCACAAGCTTAGCCGAGTAAATCGTTCAGGAAGACTGCTGTGAATAATCCCATGCCGATAAATGCCCGCGAGGTTTATCAGCTGCTTAAAGACGCCGCGATTGGTAGCCGCGATTGGCGTCTGATTAAGCGCGAACCGCAGAGCGACTCAAGCCAGCAACTCGCTACCGTCGAGATCGATAGCTGGCAGTTGAAGTTGCTGGTCGATGCCGGGCATCTCGCCCACTGCCAGCACTGCACAGCCGCCGATGGGCGCCACGCTTCACTTGAAAGTTGGCAGCGCCGCGGCACTGATCCGCTCGAGTTTCTCAGCGTTTGGGAACGCACCCAATTGGAGCGACTGCTCACACCTGACTCAACGCTATAACGCGCCTCGCCCGGCAGCACAGCCCCTGTTCCCGGATAATCGTTTAATCCGCACGGTCATGTGCGCCAACATGCGCCTGATCTTGGGGTTAGAAAAACGCTAACAACTGCGCGGCAACCGTCCAGGCTCAGCGCAAATCGCAAGCAGCCGTTAAACTAGGCAACGCCTATGCACACCTCAAAACCTGCTCGGCTGCCAAAACCTGCCGAGAGCGCAGCGTGGTGCCCACGGCGACTCATCTGCGCCCCAGCGCTAGCAATATCGGCCTTACACGTGCCTAGTTAGCCCGGCCATATGGGCGTTTAGGCAACACCAAAACCAAGGAAATTGCCATGCATGAAGGATCAAGCGTACTGCAAATCATTGTGGTGTTTTTAGTTGCCGCCGTGGTTGCAGTGCCATTAGCCAAACGCCTGCAACTGGGCGCGGTTTTGGGCTATTTGCTGGCGGGCGTGGTCATTGGCCCTTCGGTACTCGGTTTGGTCAGCGACCCGCAAAGCGTCGGCCATATCTCCGAGTTGGGCGTGGTGTTATTGCTGTTCATCATCGGCCTCGAACTCTCTCCCCGGCGTCTCTGGCTGATGCGCAAAGCGGTGTTTGGCGTCGGCATGGCGCAGGTGCTGCTCACCGGATTACTGATTGCGCTGGTGGCCATGTATGCCTTTGGCCAGTCACTGAACACCGCGGTGGTTCTTGGCCTGGGGCTGGCGCTTTCATCCACCGCCCTGGGCTTGCAAATGCTCGCCGAGCGCAAGGAGCTGAACAAACCCCACGGCCGTCTGGCCTTCGCCATTCTGCTGTTTCAGGACATCGCCGCAATCCCGCTGATTGCGCTGGTTCCCATCCTCAGCGGCACCAGCGACATGAGCATGCACGCCAGCGATACCGGCCAGGTGCTGAAAGTGCTCGGCAGTATCGGCGTAGTGGTCGTTGGCGGGCGGTATCTGTTGCGGCCAGTGTTTCGCATCGTCGCCAAGACCAATTTGCAGGAAGTCTCCACCGCCACCGCGTTGCTGGTGGTAATCGGCACGGCCTGGCTGATGGAACTGGCAGGCGTGTCGATGGCACTCGGAGCTTTCCTTGCAGGCTTGCTGCTGGCGGACTCGGAATACCGCCATGAACTCGAATCGCAAATTGAGCCGTTCAAGGGGCTGCTGCTTGGCCTGTTCTTTATCAGCGTGGGCATGACCGCAGACCTCGGCTTGCTGCTCTCCAATCCGCTGATGGTACTGGGGCTCACGGCGCTGTTGGTGCTGTTAAAGCTGCCGGTGCTCTATGCGGTCGGCCGTCTGGCCGGTGATCTGGATCGTCAGGGCGCCTTGCGTTTGGGCATTGTGCTGGCAAGTGGCGGTGAATTCGCTTTCGTGGTGTTCCAGATCGCCAACGACAACGGTATGTTTGCCCCGAACGTACACAGCCTGCTGATACTCGCCATTACGCTGTCGATGGCAATGGCACCGCTGCTGATGCTGCTGACCAGCCGCTTGAGCAAGCCGCAGCCAGTGAGCGAGCCCGAGGTGCCGGATGAATACCGCAACATGGACAGTGACGAGCCACGTGTGGTCATTGCCGGTATGGGCCGGATGGGCCAGATTGTCGCGCGTATATTGCGCGCCCAGCGTGTGCCCTTTGTCGCACTGGACACCGAAATCGCCAGTATCGAGCTGCAACGTAGCATCGGTAATATGCCAATCTTTTATGGCGACCCGCTGCGCCCGGAAATCCTCCGCGCCGCTCAGGTCGGCAAAGCTGAGTTTATGGTGGTAGCCAGTGATGATCCCGACACCAATTTCAAGGTGGTCGAGCTGGTCCGTACCCTTTACCCGCATGTCAAAGTCATTGCCCGTGCGCGCAACCGGTATAACGTCCATCGCCTGATCGACCTTAAGGCGCAAGTGGTCCGCGAAACCTTCTTCTCCAGCCTCGAAATGAGCCGCCTGACGCTAATCGGCCTGGGCCTCAGCGAAGAGCAAGCCAGCTCACGGGTGCGCCGCTTCCAGCGTCATGATGAAGAAGTGCTGGCCGCCCAGCAGAAGGTGCACGGCGACAAGGCTGCGCTGATGCAAACCGCCAGAGAGGCCCGCGCCGAACTCGAAACCCTGTTCGACAGTGACGCTATCGAGCCCAACGGTTTGAAGTAAACCCGCCAGCTTTTCATGCACATACAAAAACGCCCTGAACATGTCAGGGCGTTTTTAATCCAGCACCAGGCTTCAGACGTTAAGCACCACACGGCCACGGCTCGGGCAAGTGCTCATGTACTGATGCGCGGCGCCAACCTTGTTGAATGCAAAGCTTTTATCAATCAGCGGTTTCAGCAAGCCGTCCGCCGTCAGCTGATTGATGCCTTGCAAGGCTTTGGCCACCGCCGCTTTATCCTGCTCGATGCCCAACTCCTTTTTACCGGTAAAGTTACCGATGCAGTGAACAAAGAACTGAATGTTCTTCTGGAACGCTGCACAGGCCGGGAATGGTGTTTCATTACCGCCCTGCAACCCGTACAACACCAGACGCCCGCACGGCGCCAAAGCATCGCCAAGCAGGCACATGGTCGGCCCACCCAAGGCATCCATGACGATATTGACGCCACGGTTGTCGGTCAGCTTGTTGATACGGGTCACCAGATCCTGCTCTTCGGTGACAATTACATGATCAGCGCCAAGCTCGCGGACAAAATCGCGGTCTTCAGCATCGTCAATCGCGGCGATCACTTGCCCGCCCAGTGCTTTGGCCATTTGTACGACGTACGGCCCCCAGCACTTGTTGGCAGCCGTCACCAATACGGTTTCACCCGCCTTGATGCGCGCCAACTCGACCAGACCAAACCAGCCGACCATTGATGGCAGAAAGTGCACACTGGCCTGTTCGGCAGTCAGGTTGTCGGCGTAGCGCGTCACAGAACCACGCGGCAACACCACTTCGTCCGCATACGCCGGATAGTCATTGGGGCTGTGCGCCGGGAAGCTGGCGACCTTATCGCCAACAGCCAGATCATCTACACCCTCGCCGACGGCCAGAATCACGCCCGCGACTTCGAAGCCCAAACCCGCTGGCAATTGTGCGGCTGTTGGCGCCAGATTCTGCCGCCACAGTACGTCGTGCCAGCTGACTCCGATTGATTCGACGCCGATCAACACTTCGCCAGCGGCAGGCGCAGGGCGCGAGCGCTCTTCGATTTTGAGGACGTCTGCCTCGCCAAACTGATGGAAACGGATGATACGGGACATCAAAAACCTCTTCGGTTGACCCCTTTAGACTCAAACTTTATAGGGCCTTTGTCAGTAACACCATCTGCCTGTAGTAATACTGATCATGCTTGGCGATGATGTTACCCCTGTCCAATATTAACCGCTTGCGCGGCTATATTGCTAAAGCGAAATGCGCCGCAATGGCCAGAAGTGCGCAATAATCTGCACAGACAATGCCTGAATGGATGCCGGATGAACCGTAACGATCTCCGCCGAGTAGACCTGAATCTTCTGATCGTGTTCGAAACGTTGATGCATGAGCGCAGCGTTACCCGCGCAGCCGAGAAACTGTTTCTCGGCCAGCCGGCGATCAGCGCATCGCTGTCACGCCTGCGCGGCCTGTTCGACGATCCGCTGTTTGTGCGCACCGGCAGAAGCATGGAACCCACTCCGCGTGCGCAGGAAATTTTCAGCCTGCTATCTCCCGCGCTCGACTACATTTCCACGGCTGTTAGCCGCGCGTCTGAATTCGACCCAACCACCAGCACGGCGGTGTTTCGCATCGGCCTGTCGGATGACGTGGAGTTCGGCCTGCTACCACCGCTGATCAAACGTTTGCGCGCCGAAGCGCCGGGCGTGGTACTGGTCGTACGGCGCACCAACTACCTGTTAATGCCCGGCATGCTGTCATCCGGCGAAATATCGGTGGGGGTTTGCTACACAGAAGACCTGCCCGCCAACGCCAAGCGCAAAGTGGTGCGCCGCAGCCTGCCTAAACTGCTGCGCGCCGACAGTGTGCCGGGGCCGTTGTCGCTCGACGACTACTGCGCGCGGCCACACGCACTGGTTTCATTTGCAGGCGACCTCAGCGGCTTTATTGATGAAGAACTGGCAAAACTCGACCGCAAACGCCGGGTTGTTCTGGCGGTGCCGCAGTTCAATGCGCTTGGCCCGCTGCTAAGTGGCACCGACATTGTCGCCAGCGTACCGGATTACACCGCAGCGGCACTCACGGCGGCTGGAGGCCTGCGCACGGAACCGCTGCCGTTTGAGAGTAAAACATTCGAATTACACATGGCCTGGCGCGGTGCACAAGACAACGATCCGGCCGAACGCTGGCTGCGCTCGCGAATTCAGATGTTTGTTGGCGACCCGGACAGCCTGTAAAGCGCACCATCAAGGTGCGCAACTTAATAAACTATTACGCCTTCGCCCTACTATTGGTCGGTGACAATATTGGGTATCTCATAATCATTTTCAACGATAGTAAGTTTCGCGCCGTTCGATTCGTTCAAGACCGCAGCCCGCCGCAAAATCCGCCCATTCAATAAACCCACGGGCGGGGATCATCATGGAACAGCCAAACACCAAGATCTGGCATCTTCCACTTGCAGTGCTTGCAGCAGTCGTACTCAGTGCATGCGGAAAAACCGAACAAACCTCACAACAGCAGCACGCCGCTAAAGTCAGCGTTGCTGAAGTTATCGAACAACCAATCAACGAATGGGATGAGTTCACCGGCCGCCTTGAAGCGCCTGAGTCGGTCGAAATTCGCCCGCGTGTTTCCGGCTTTATCGACAAGGTCGCTTTCGCCGAAGGCAGCCTGGTAAAGAAAGGCGACCTGCTCTTTCAAATCGATCCACGCCCCTTCAATGCAGAGGTCAAACGCCTCGAAGCCCAGCTCAATCAGGCTCGCTCTGCGTATGCCCGTACGCGCAGCGAAGCACAGCGCGGCGAGCGTTTGCGCAAGAGCAATGCAATTTCCGCCGAACTGGCAGACGCCAGAACCAGCAGCGCCCAGGAAGCACAGGCCAATGTTGCCGGTATTCAGGCCGAACTGGATAACGCGCGTCTCAACCTGAGTTTTACCCGCGTTATTTCACCGATTGACGGGCGCGTAAGCCGCGCGGAAATCACCGCTGGCAATCTGGTGACGGCCAGCGAGTCGCTGCTCACCTCGGTGGTCTCAACCGACAAGGTTTACGCCTATTTCGATGCCGACGAGCAGACGTTCCTCAAGTACGTGGATCTGGCGCAAAAGGCCGGTAAGAACACACGCGACGCCAGCCCGGTGTATCTGGGCCTGTCCAATGAAAGCGACTTCCCACACCTCGGCAAACTGGACTTTCTGGATAACCAGGTCAATCCGCAAACCGGCACCATTCGCGGTCGCGCCGTATTCGACAACAGCCAAGGCGAATACACACCGGGCCTGTACGCACGCCTGAAGCTGGTGGGCAGCAATACCTATTCGGCGATGCTGATTCAGGACGAGGCCGTCGGCACCGATCTGGGCAAGAAGTTCGTGCTGGTGCTCGCGGATGACAACACCGTGAATTACCGCGCCATCGAATTGGGCCCCAAGGTCGAAGGCCTGCGCGTTGTGCGCAGCGGTCTGGCCAAAGGCGACAAGATTGTCGTCAACGGCTTGCAGCATGCCATGCCCGGCTCAACGGTAGACCCGCAGAAAGTCGCCATGGCCGATGAAGAAACACTGGCCAGCCTTGCCCGTATTCGTCAGCAAGTGGACTCGACCGTCAACACGGCCGAAGGCATCGCCGAGCGCCCTGCTCAACCCAACGCAGCACCCCGCGGTTAAGAGTAGAGACCCATGAATTTTTCTCAGTTCTTTATCAAACGGCCCATTTTCGCAGCGGTTCTGTCGCTGCTGATCTTGATAGCCGGCGCAATATCCCTGTTTCAACTGCCGATCAGCGAATACCCGGAAGTCGTGCCGCCAACGGTTGTGGTGCGCACCAGCTTCCCCGGCGCCAACCCCAAAGTAATCGGCGAAACTGTCGCCTCACCGCTGGAACAGGCGATTGTTGGCGTTGAAGGCATGCTTTATATGTCGTCACAGGCCACCTCGGATGGCGCGCTGACGCTAACCGTGACATTCGCCCTCGGCACCGATCTCGACAACGCCCAGGTTCAGGTGCAAAACCGCGTAACGCGAACCATGCCAACCTTGCCAACCGAGGTGCAGCGCTTGGGTGTGACGGTCGATAAAGCCTCGCCCGACCTGACCATGGTGGTGCACCTGACATCGCCGGATAACCGTTACGACATGCTGTACCTGTCGAACTACGCCGCGCTAAACGTCAAAGACGAGCTGGCGCGCCTCGACGGTGTCGGTGATGTACAGCTGTTTGGTCTGGGCAACTATTCGCTTCGTGTGTGGCTCGACCCGAACAAGGTGGCCTCGCGCAACCTCACGGCGACCGATGTGGTCAACGCGATACGCGAGCAGAACCGTCAGGTTGCCGCCGGCTCATTGGGTGCGCCGCCAACCTCGAGCGACAACAGTTTTCAGTTGTCTATCAACACACAGGGCCGGCTGGTCTCTGAGGAAGAGTTTGAGAACATCATTATTCGCGCCGGCGAAAACGGTGAGATCACCCGCCTCAAGGACATCGCCCGGGTAGAACTTGGCTCCAGCAAATACGCTTTGCGCTCGTTGCTGAACAACAAGCCTGCTGTCGCGATTCCGGTGTTCCAGCGCCCCGGCTCCAACGCCATCGAAATCTCCGATTCGGTGCGCGAACGTATGGCAGAGCTGAAAAAGAGCTTCCCGCAGGGCGTCGACTACGAGATCGTTTACGACCCGACCATCTTCGTTCGCGGCTCCATTGAAGCCGTGGTGCACACCTTGCTGGAAGCACTGGTGCTGGTGGTATTGGTAGTCATTCTGTTCCTGCAAACCTGGCGCGCCTCGATCATTCCGCTGGCTGCTGTGCCGGTGTCGTTGATCGGTACGTTCGCGGTCATGCATTTAATGGGGTTCTCACTCAACGCGCTTTCACTATTTGGCCTGGTACTGGCGATCGGTATCGTGGTGGATGACGCCATCGTCGTGGTGGAAAACGTCGAGCGCAATATTGGCCTGGGCAAATCCCCGGTCGAAGCCACCAAGCAGGCAATGAAGGAAGTCACCGGGCCAATTGTCGCCACGGCATTAGTGCTCTGCGCGGTGTTCGTGCCCACGGCGTTTATCTCCGGCTTAACTGGCCAGTTCTATCAACAGTTTGCCTTGACCATTGCCATCTCGACGGTGATTTCGGCATTCAACTCGCTGACGCTCTCACCCGCGCTGGCAGCGGTTCTGCTGAAAAGCCACGATGCGCCCAAAGACCGCTTTTCGCGCGGGCTTGAGCGGGTCTTTGGCGGCTGGTTGTTCACCCCGTTCAACCGTATGTTCGAGCGCGCCAGCCATGGTTACGTAGGCACTGTGACCCGTGTACTGCGCAGTAGCAGCATTGCCATGCTGACCTACGGCGGCTTGATGATTCTGACCTATTTCGGTTTCGCCACCACGCCCACCGGCTTCGTTCCGCCGCAGGATAAGCAATACCTGGTCGCCTTTGCCCAACTGCCGGATGCGGCCAGCCTTGATCGCACCGAAGATGTGATCAAACGCATGTCGCAAATTGCCAGTGAGCATCCCGGTGTCGAGAACACCGTGGCGTTCCCGGGTCTGTCGATCAACGGTTTTACCAACAGCCCGAACAGCGGAATTGTGTTCACCCCGCTGAAACCATTCGATGAACGCAAAGACCCGAGCCTCTCGGCCAGCGCGATTGCTGCCGACCTTAACGCCAAGTTTGCCGATATTCAGGATGCCTACATTGCGATTTTCCCACCGCCGCCGGTACAGGGCTTGGGTACGATTGGCGGTTTCCGCGTGCAGGTGCAAGACCGTGGCGGCCTCGGTTATGACGAGCTGTACAAGCAGGTTCAGAACGTTATTGCCAAGAGCCACGACTACCCGGAGCTGGCAGGTCTGTTCACCAGTTATCAGGTGAATGTGCCGCAGATCGATGCCGATATCGACCGCGACAAGGCCAAGACCCACGGCGTGGCGATCAGCGATATCTTCGACACCATGCAGGTGTATCTGGGCTCGCTGTACGCCAATGACTTCAACCGTTTTGGCCGCACCTATCAGGTTAACGTGCAGGCAGATCAGAAG
This sequence comes from Pseudomonas marincola, assembly GCF_900682675.2. Taxonomy (NCBI): domain Bacteria; kingdom Pseudomonadati; phylum Pseudomonadota; class Gammaproteobacteria; order Pseudomonadales; family Pseudomonadaceae; genus Pseudomonas; species Pseudomonas marincola. The sequence goes on from NZ_LR215729.2 coordinate 3,345,795, forward strand.
TTTCGTGTCGATGCCGACCAGATCGGTCAGCTGAAGGTGCGCAACAACCGTGGCGAAATGGTGCCGCTCTCGACCTTTATCAAGGTCAGTGACAGCGCAGGGCCGGATCGGGTCATGCATTACAACGGCTTCATTACCGCTGAAATCAACGGCGGCGCAGCACCCGGCTATAGCTCGGGGCAAGCGCAGGCAGCGATGGAGCGTTTGCTGGCTGAGCAACTGCCAAACGGCATGAGCTACGAATGGACCGAGCTGACCTATCAGCAGATCTTGGCGGGCAATACGGCGCTGTTTGTTTTCCCACTCTGTGTGTTGCTGGCGTTTCTTGTGCTGGCCGCTCAGTACGAAAGCTGGAGCCTGCCACTGGCGGTGATCCTGATTGTACCGATGACCCTGCTTTCGGCCATTACCGGGGTGATTCTGGCGGGTGGCGACAACAACATCTTCACCCAGATCGGGCTAATCGTATTGGTCGGTCTGGCCTGTAAGAACGCGATTCTGATTGTTGAGTTCGCCAAGGAGAAACAGGAAGAAGGCATGGACCGAGTCAGCGCGGTACTCGAAGCCTGCCGCCTGCGTCTGCGGCCGATTCTGATGACCAGCTTTGCCTTCATCATGGGCGTTGTACCACTGGTAATCAGCTCCGGTGCCGGTGCCGAAATGCGCCATGCAATGGGTGTCGCGGTGTTCAGCGGCATGCTCGGTGTGACCTTCTTCGGTCTGCTGCTCACGCCCGTGTTCTATGTATTGCTGCGCGGCTTTGTCGAAAAACGCGAAGCCAGGCGCGCGTTGCGTTTGCAGGAGGTGCAGGCATGAAACTGAAATTATTCGCCCCCGCACTGCTCGCGCTGGCAGTCTCGGCCTGTGCCGTCGGCCCGGACTTCAAGCAGCCGGAAAACAGCCCGGCGCAGCTCTCCCAGATAGCGGCGGGTCGATATGACCAGAAGCGCTTTGAAACGCTGTGGTGGCAACAGTTTGAAGACCCGACGCTGAACAAGTTGGTTGCGCAGTCGTTGCAAAGCAACCGTGAACTACGCGTGGCCTTCTCCCGTCTGCAAGCCGCGAGGGCAATTCGCGATGACGTGGCCAATGACCGCCTGCCGACCATTACCAGCCGTGCCAGCAGCGACATTGGCAAGGCGCAACAACCCGACATCAGCGAAGACAGAGTGAAGACCGAGCGCTACGACCTTGGTCTGGACATGGTCTGGGAGCTGGACCTGTTCGGTCGTATCCAGCGCCAACTGGAAGCCAGCGATGCACAGATAGAAGTCGCCGAAGCGGATTACTATCAGTTGCAGGTGAGCCTGATCGCAGAACTGGTCGATGCGTATGGCAGCTTGCGCGGGGCCCAGTTACGCGAGCATATCGCCCGCGAAAACCTGAAGAACCAGCAAGAGTCACGCGGCATCACCGAACTGCTGCGCGACGCGGGTGTGGGCAGTGAACTCGATGTGCTGCGCGCCGATGCACGGCTGGCAGCGGTTGAGGCCAGCGTGCCGCAACTACAGGCCGAGCAGGTGCGTGCGCGAAACCGCATCGCCACCCTGCTCGGCCAGCGCGCCGACCAGATGAGTATTGATCTGACGCCGCAGCCAATCCCGGCAATCGCCAAGGCATTGCCCATTGGCGACCCGGCCGAACTGCTGCGCCGCCGGCCGGATATTCGCTCAGCCGAGCAGAGCCTTGCAGCGGCAACCGCCAATGTTGGCGTTGCCACCGCAGACTTGTTCCCACGGGTCAGCCTCAGCGGTTTCCTTGGTTTCACCGCAGGCCGTGGCTCGCAAATCGGTGCATCGGCAGCACGTGCCTGGGCGGTATCGCCGACCATCAGTTGGGCAGCGTTTGATCTGGGCAGCGTCCGGGCCAGGATTCGCAGCGCCAATGCCCAAGCGCAAGGTGCATTGGCGCAGTACGAGCAACAGGTATTACTGGCACTGGAGGAATCGGAAAACGCCTTTAGCGACTACGCCAAACGCCAGCAGCGCCTGCTCGCATTAATTCGCCAATCCGAAGCCAGCCGCGCCGCAGCCGAACAAGCTGGCGTGCGTTATCGCGAAGGCACGGTGGATTTCCTGGTATTGCTCGATGCAGAGCGCGAACGGCTGGCAGCGGAAGACTCTCAGGCGCAAGCCGAAGTCGAGTTATATAGCGGTATCGTTGCCATCTACAAAACCCTCGGTGGCGGCTGGCAGCCAAACAGCTGATCGCCACGCCTCACGAGAAAACCCTGCAAGCCCCGCCCGGTAACGGTGGGGCTTTTTTCGGCCATACGATTAATACCGGCCGAAAACGCGGGCATTAAGCCAACAGCCAGGCCGAGAGCAAAAACGGTAAGCCCAGCAGCGGCAATAGCGTCGCCAAGCGCGGGCGATATGGCATCAACAACACCAGCGCCAAGCCTGCCAAACTCACCTGCCCCATCCAGCCAACCGGGCCTTGGGCCCAGCCCCAGCTGGCGATACAGGCCGCGAAACCCAGTGCCAGCAGCAGCCAGCCGCACACACGAAACGTGCGACACCAGATTGCGCTCGGCTCACGCTGCCAGATACTTTTGAAGTGGCGTTTGAGGCCCAAGCACAACGCGACCATGCCGGCATACACCAGCAACAGACCGGCAAAAAACTCAATCAGCATTCAGTAATTCCTGAGAAACGTTACGCGACTGACGCCGCGGTGTCGGCGCAGGCTTCTTCTGGCCAATGCGCCAAGCCGCGAAGGCGAACAAGGCGCCGCACGCCACTGTGGATAATTCAAGGTAGGCACGAATTGGCTCGGCCCACGGCTGAGTCATTGTCGCCAGGCTGAGCAATGGCATGCATACACACAAAACGGCCGCACAGACCAATTGCTCGCGCCAGGCTTGCGTACGTTCACGGCAATAGGCATGCAGCAGGCTCAGTGCCCAGCAGGCAAAGAACACCCGCACTTCCCAATCACCGCGCTGACTCAGCTCGGCTGGCAACAAACGGTTGCCCCAGAGATACGCCACACAGGCAATGCTCAAGCCGGCAATCACGCTGATATTCAAGCGTTCGGCAAGATGGTACAGCCGCGCCGCGATTGGCCCTTCCGCCTCGGGCCGACGCCGGCGTTTTACCGTGAACAGCACAAGCCCGGTGGCAATCATCGCGCAACTGGCCATGCCGCAAAAAAAGTACAGCCAGCGCATCGGGTAGCCGCCGAACTGGGCGAAGTGCAAGCCCGACAATACGCGCTGGGTCAGTTGTGCCCAGCGGCTTTGCTCCGGCATTTTCAACACTTCACCGCTGACGCCAGCAAAGGTCATGGACAGACCTTTCGACAGCTCGATCCGATTGCCCAACACCGGGCGCATCTCAATGCGTGCATCACTGCGCCCCGGATGGCTGATGGACACACTGCGCACCTCACCCAGAGCCTGCTCCGCTTGCAGCAACAGCGGTTGCAACGGGGTCAGCGCAACCAGTTCGCCAGATCCTTCGCCACGACCCTCACTTTGACTGCGCCCATTGCGTGCTCCCTGAGCCGCCTGCTGCTCGGTCTTGGCCGGCTGACCACGGCCAAATGCGGCCTCGCGATCGCCATCGAACAAGGCATCAACCGCTGCCGGCATATAGATCAACGAGAAGATCACCAAGCCGGTGTAGGTAATCATCAGGTGAAACGGCAGCACCAGCACGCCGGTTGCATTGTGCGCATCAAGCCACGAGCGTTGGCCTTTGTTGGGCCGAAAGGTGAAGAATTCCTTGAAGAATTTTTTATGGATAATCAGGCTGCTGAACAGCGCCACCAGCATGCCGACAGCGGCCAGGCCGACCAACCAGATACCAATGTTGCGCGGCATATGCAGAGTAAAGTGGAACAGGAAGAAGAACCGGCCGCCGGCAGTCTCGCGAATATCAATCGGCTCGCCGGTATTAGGGTCGAGATACTGACGAGGAGCATTGCGCCGCCGCTCGCCGGTAGACACGCTGAGTAGCGGTGAGCGAGCGGTCGGCAGGCTGATATCCCAGGCGCTCTCGGCTCCGTGATGCCGCTGCAGATAGCTGATTGCATGCTCGGCAGCCTGAGCTTGATCGACGTGACTGACCGGGGCCTCGGGCTGCATCCAGACGTCAATTTCCTTATCAAAGACAGCCAGGGTGCCGGTCAGGAAAATCGCGAACAACAGCCAGCCGAAGATCAGCCCGCCCCATGTATGCAGCCAGGACATGGACTGCGTGAGGGATGATGGTTTCATGCCACGGCCCTCAAAAACTGCGGCCAGAACCCGATGAGCAATAAGGGCAAAGCAAGCCCGGCACTGGCCCAGACCATTCGCGGGCGCGGGCACGCTAAAGCCCAGAGGATCGTCAGTGGATAAATCACAAAGGCTGGCAACGTCGCGACCACCAGTGCATCGCGCGGCTCAAGTGGCAGCATCTGCGCAATGGCCGCAGTAAAGGCGTAGGTGTAGAGGTAGCCGCCAAACAGCGCCGCGATGATGCGCGACACAGTGGCCCAGCTAAATGAGCGGGAGGGTTTCATGGAGCACCTTGTTCAGTCGCGAACTGCATCGCTAATGGAATCGACGCTGCGAACATCGGGCCATGCCCAAGCCCCTTCAGCGTTTGGTAATCAACCTCAATGTGCGGATAAGCCGCGAGCCGGGCGACCATTTTTGCCAGCGCATCAGTGCCGACTGCGCGCATGGCCTGCGCCCGTGCGGCAGGCATTTCCCGGCCCTTTTCAGCGCGCCCTTCTTGCTCGCCCTGCAAGATCATGACGCGAGCACGCGCCTTGAGCGGCAGCTGCTTTTCGACCTGTAAAAGCAAGCCCGATTGCCACCACAACGACGGGCTGACCGCCACGTATCGCTGGAATGCATCCGGGCGTACAAACAGGCAGTTGAGAACAAAAACGCCGCCGTATGAATGCCCCCAGAGTGTTTGCTGCTGCCGGTCGACCCGGTGCCTGGCATTAACCTGTGGTTTGATCCGGGTTTCGATAAGTTCAAGAAACTGGCTGGCGCCGCCGGCCATTCGGCCCTGCGACGATTCATCGGCAAAAGGCTCGCCGGTAAGGGGTGACGGGGTGTAATCGAAGGTTCGCGCCAGCGGTTCAATGCGCAGCTCGGTGTCGTAGCCAATCATTACCAGTAACGGTGGATTCTCAGCCTCGGCCAGCCACGACTCCTGCAACGACGCCAGCGCAGCATTGCCGTCGAGCATGTACATCACCGGATAGCCTTGCGCCGGTGCTGGCTGTTTTGGCACCGCCAGATAAACCCGGTAATGGCGCTGGTTGTCGGCTGCAGCCAGATCAAATCGCTCGAAGCTGTAACTCTCGGAGCCACTTCGCGCCAAGGTATCCCCCATGGTTTGGCTGAGGTCGGGCTTGGCCAGAACTGGCCCAGCCAGCATCGCCATAAACAGCATTAACAACGCTTTCATCGCGTATCCCTCCGCCTGCGCTCGGCGAGTTTTTGTGTCCCGCTCAATTGGCAATCCTCGAACGTGTACAGGTGCTGGTATTAGTTGAAGGCCGAAACCAAAGTGCTCCATCAGGGCGAACCTGATGGAGCGAAGTCCCGTCGCTAAACGGGCAAAGGAGCCGGGGTATCAGAAGTTGGCGGTCACCGAGGCAAAGTAGGAACGACCCGGTTCGTTGTAAGTGTTGGCCCCTTCCCCGCCGGAGTTGGCTTCGCGGTACAGGCGCTTGTCGAACAGGTTGTTGATACCGGTCGCGAAGCTCCAGGTGTCATCCAGCTGGAAGTTGCCGGTGAGGCCAAAGATGCTGTAACTGCCGCGTGTGCGCAGCTCATCACCCGTAGCCGCATCACCTCTGGAGGTGAGGTTGCGGGGTTCCTGCTTGCCGTAATGGCTCATGTTCAGAGACAGGTCCAGACGCTCCGAAACGGTCCAGTCGAGCATCGAGTTAATGGTGTACTCGGGAATAACCGACAAGGGTTCATTGGTTTCCTTGTTGTTGTTCTCGATCATGTAGGTGAAGTTGTTGTTCCAGCTGAGGACGTCGCCCTCATCACCGAGCAACGGGATATTCAGATTACCTTCCCAGCCTGCAACAACAGCCTTGGGTGCGTTTTCCCACTGGAACACGCGGCCATTGCTGGTGGTCGTGGCGACCGGATCAAGACCTGCCGTGATCTTGTTCTTGTAGTCGTTATGGAAGTAGGTGATGCCGGCGTTCCAGCCTGCATCATCGAAAACCACACCAATCTCTTTGTTAAGGCTGGTTTCGGCGTCGAGGTTATCGCTGCCCTGCACATAACAACCGCTGCCCAGGCTCGGGTAGTCCACCGGGCAGCCATTGCCGCGGGTGTAATAGAGATAGTTGGGATTGGACTGGTACAGGTTTGGCGCTTTGAACGCCCGTGCCGCCCCGCCTTTTACGGTAAAGGTATCGGTGATTTTGTACGATGTGTTCAGGCTCGGGCTCCAATTGCTGCCGAACTGACTGTGATGATCGAAACGCAGCCCCGGCGTGAGAATCCAGCGTTCCGTCAACTCGATGTTGTCTTCGGCAAACACGGCATAGTTGTCCGCATCCGACTTGCCCGAACGGGTGCCCGTTTCAGCACCCGGCACATCGCCGCCATTGCCAGTGCTTTGGGTCATTGAGTAGGGATCATTCAACTCGTCACGGGTCAGTTCGGTGCCGAGTGTCAGCACCTGGCTCGCCCAGACTTCCAGAGGCAAATTCACCTCGCCGGCCAATCGATACGCTTTAAGCTCGGACGTCGACATGTCATCAGCAGTGGTAATACTGCCTTCCGGGCCACCGGCCAAGCCCTCATTGAGGCGGCGATTGCGGGTGTTCTCATACGAGGCAACCACTTGCGAGGTGCCGAAATCCCAGTCGCCGCGGTGGGTCAGCGAGGCGGACTGGCGGTACATGATGTTGGTTTCCTTGCCATCGCCCGCCAACTCGTTCAGCAGGTCTGTGCCATTGGTACTGACAGCCCGGTCGCCGGCGTAGATATTGCCCTGGCGGCTGTAACCGCCTTCCAGTTCGAGGGTTTGCTGCGGATCGAGATCCCAGCGCAGCAGGCCGTCGATATCCTTGTTGCGCACCCCTTCACGCCCTGCTGGCGGTGTGGCGGTCGGCGAAGCTGCAAACTCGCCGTTGAGCGACAAGTCGTCGGCATCGGTCTTGTTGAAGTTACCGTAAACCCGGTACGACAACGCCTCGACCAGCGGGCCGGCCATGTTGAAGTTGATGCGCTTGGTGGTGCCTTCTGCATCGTCTTCGGGCAGGTTGGCATAGGCTGTGACCGAGCCACTGTGCTCATGCGTTGGGGCTTTGGTGATGATATTGATCACACCACCGGCCGCGCCCGAGCCGTAACGTGCTGCCGCCGGGCCGCGCAAAACCTCAATACGCTCGACTGCCTGCGCCGGAACCCAGTTGGTATCGCCGCGGGTATTGCGCTCACCGCTGCGGCCCATGCGCACCGAGTTGCGTGAACTCACAGGCTTGCCATCAATCAGGATCAGGGTGTTTTCAGGGCCCATGCCGCGCAGGTCGATCTGGCGGTTGTTGCCGTACTGGCCGGTGGCGCTGTTGCCGGTCAGGTTGACGCCTGGCATCTTGCGGATGATGTCGGAGAGGTCATTGACCGGCGGCTGCTTTTTGATGTCTTCAGCCGTGATAATCGATACGCCCGGCGCCTGCTTGAGTTCTTCCTCTGCAGTCCCGAGCACATATGTATCTTGCAGCTGCACGGTATTGGTGTCGGCCTCTGCGCCGAACGATACCTGCGGTGCACTGATAGCGAGGAATGCCAGGGTCAGGTGGTTGAAAGTAAATCGGGGCTGCATCAACTCTCTCCTTGAATGCGTTTTTAGCGCATCAAGAGAGCCTGATGGCGGCTCCTCTCTGCGCCAGCGGCAGTGATGATATATATTCTCACTTGAGAATAAAGATCATTTACAAACTATACAGTTTGCAAACGCACACACAGCCGCAGCCCCTGCCCGGTATTTTCCGCCCAAATTGAAGCGTCCTGCAGCTTCAACGCCCCTTTAGCGATGGCCAATCCGAGCCCGTATCCCTCACCGCCAGGGCGCGCGGCACTGAGCCGGGTGAAGGGTCGGAAGATGTTCTCAAGTTCCGACTCAGCGACGCCGCCGCCCTGATCCTCAATTTGCAGCAGCCAGGTATCCGCCTCCCGTTTACCGCTGAGCGTCACGATACCGCCAGCCGGTGAATGTCGAATCGCATTGCGCAGAATATTTTCCAGCGCCTGCGCCAGGCTGTTCAGATGGCCCAGCACACGACAGCCATCCGGCAGGTCGCAACGCAACTGCTCTGGTTGCCAGCCGCTTTCGAAGCAGGCGTCTTCACACAGCACACTCCACAACGCGCCAATGTCGATTGGCTCAAGTGCGAGCCGCGGCTGCTCGGTGTCCAGCCAGGCCAATTCCAGCGTTGCGTCAACCAGTTGCTGCATCGACTGCACTTCGCGATCCACGCGCTGGCGCAAGGCTTCCAGCTCGGTCTGCGATTCGCTGGCGACCCGCAAACGTGACAACGGCGTGCGCAACTCATGGGACACGTCGCGCAGCAGCTGACGCTGAAAAGCAATGGTCTTTTGCAGGCGCTCGGCCATGTGGTCAAACGCGCGCCCCAGATCACCCAACTCATCCCGACGCTGGCTGACACGCGGGCTAACCCGTGTGGCCAATTGGTCGCCACGCAGCGCATTGGCTTGATCACGCAGATGCCCAAGCGGGGAAATCAACAAGCGGTAAATAAACAGGCACAGCAGCAACGCCAAAACACCTGGCGCCACACCATGCAGAAGAATCTGGGTCGACCAGTTAAACCCTTCGGGCAAAAACCGCTGCGGCAACTGCATCACCAACTGGCCCTGCTGCGGCGCGTGCACAAAGGGCATGCCGATATACAGCTGGCCACGGGCGCGCTTGCTCATCGGATTATCCAAGCCGCGCACACGGCGCAAGCGAACGTAGTCTTCAGCATCCAACTTATGGCGGGTCAAGCTGCGCCATTTATTGTCCACCACCACCAGCCAAACACCCGGCTCGCGTTTGGCCATCCGCTTCAGCCAGTGTTCGACACCGTCCGAGCCACCTTGCAGCCAGGCCCGCTCAGCCTGGCGGGCATAGGCGTGCATCTGGCGCTTGGCTATCGGCTCCAGAAACGAGCGACTCTGTTCGACCTTACCGGCCCAATACCAGGCGCCCCAGGCGATCAAAATGCACACGCCCAACTGCAATGCAGCCAAGCGCCAGAACAATGGATAGGTGCGGGCCATGCTTAGTCATCGCCGGACTGGAAGGCATATCCTCTGCCCCAAACCGTCTCGATGCGCCCACCCGCGTAACCAATAGCCGACAGTTTGCGGCGTACATGACTGATGTGCATATCCAGCACGCGGTCGTGCCGCGAGTATGCCCGGTGCAGAATCTGCTGATACAACAGCGCCTTGCTCAGTACCTCTCCCTGATGCTGCACCAGCAACTCCAGAATGCGAAATTCCGTCTGGGTCAGCTGCGCCCAATTGCCTTCATGGCAAACATCATTGCGCTCTGCGTCGAGCGCGAACGCCGAGATATTCTGATTGGCCGCAACGAAGCCGCGCTCAAACGCAACACGGCGCATGATCGCGGCGATGCGCACCTCAAGTTCGGCCATGGTGAAGGGCTTGGGCAGATAGTCATCAGCACCCTGAGTGAAGCCGGCAATTCGGTCCTGCTCGGCACCCAGCGCCGACATCAGGATGACCGGTACGCTGCTGTGGTCGCGCAATTGCGCCAACACATTAAGGCCGTCCAGCCCCGGCAACAGTACATCCAGCAACACCAGATCGAACGTCTCGGCTTTGCCGTGGGCTAAGCCCGACAGGCCGTCGCGCTGCAAGGTTACCGAGAAACCGCGACTCTGCAGGTGCTGCTCAAGATGAGCCGCTAGCACCGGATCGTCCTCGATCGCCAGAATGTGGGAGCTACATGCACGCATAGGAATTTTCGACAAACGCAAATAATAAGCAGTCGCAATAATGCCAAAAAGCCATTCATATTCCTAGTTTGATCTGCGCGACGCACCCTCAATGAGGCTGCGAACCAGAGCGGGCGCGGGCCTTAGCGCTGTGAAAGTGGACTTTTAACTTAAAGTTGTCGGAAAAACTGTAGATATAGAGGGTATGAAGCGATGACTTAAGAGTCATTGCCAGCACTGCGTTTATGAGCACGCCCGCGAAACTTCATCTCAGTAGCGCCACAACTTCAGTGCTCATCAATCGTTCTGCCCAACACTTCTGCCTTGCGACGGTGATCAAGATGTTCAATAAGCACTACAAACAGCAAATCGAGGTGCTAACCGAGAAGCTATCGTCACTCGAACAGGTGCGTGAAAGCCTTGATCAGGAAATGCTCGCGCTCACACTCGACGCGCAAGGCCGAATTGTTCAGATCAACCGTAATTTTCAGGAAGAGATGGCCCACCACGGCGACAAGCTTACCGGCCGCCTGCTGACAGAACTTGTGCCAACCCATGCGCAGAGCACCGAACATTTCGTGCGCATGAAAAATGCCATCCGCGAGGGCGCGCACTGGGCGGGCGCTTTGCAGATTGTTCGCGGCGACGGCGAAGAGGCGTGGTTACGTGCGATTGTTCAGCCCGTTCACGACAGCCAGGGCAATATTCTGCATTGCTCGGTGTATGCCAGCGACCTTACACGCACGATTGAAACCTCGCGCGAACACGAAAACCTGATTGAAGCGCTACAGCGCTCGACGGCCGTTATCGAGTTCAATCTCAATGGCGAAGTACTCACTGCCAACGACCGTTTCCTGCAGTCGATGGGCTATACGCTTGAGCAAATCAAAGGCAAGCATCACCGCCAGTTCTGCGAGCACGAAGAACACAGTTCTGTTGAGTATCAACACTTCTGGGACAAACTGCGCCGTGGTGAATTCATCGCCGACCGCTTCAAGCGCGTCGACAGCCACGGCCGGGTCGTTTGGCTCGAAGCCTCTTACAACCCGATTTACGATGCCCATGACCGCCTCTACAAAGTGGTCAAATTCGCCACCGTAATCACCGATCAGGTAGACCGCGAAAATGCCGTCGCCGAAGCCGCCGAGATTGCCTACAGCACCTCGCAGCAAACCGACGCCACCGCTAAGCGCGGCAGTTCAGTGGTGCAGGAAACGGTCGAGGTCATGCGCCAACTGGCCGTGCAGATGGAAGCGGCAGTCGAAGGCATTGCGGCGCTCGACAAGCAGTCGCAAGTGATCGGCACAATCATCAAAAGCATCAGCAGCATCGCCGATCAAACCAACCTGCTCGCCCTCAACGCCGCCATCGAAGCCGCCCGTGCTGGTGAGCAAGGTCGCGGGTTCGCGGTGGTAGCCGACGAGGTACGACAATTGGCCTCACGCACCAGCGCCGCGACCGAAGAAATCGTCAGCGTAGTGCTGAAAAACCAGAAACTCGCCGAAGAGGCCGTGCAGGTGATCGAGCACGGCAAACGCCAAACCCAACAAGGCTTGGAACTCTCCGCACAAGCCGGCGCGGTTATCGTCGAGATTCAGGATGGCGCGCAAAAGGTGGTGAGTGCAGTGGGCCAGTTTGCCAATCAGCTGGCAACCTGAACGACTGCGGGAGAGCACCGGTGAAGATGCTCTCCCGCTCATTTGCCGCTGTAACGCGAGGTTAGTCTTGCGCCTTCAATACGCTCTCGATCGGCTCTGGCGTGAACAGGGGTTTACGCATCACCAGCTTGATCCAAACCACAGCGATTACCGCCACCAGCCCGAGCACCACACCGGCGCTGCTGAATATCTGGGCGGTCAGTTCCGGTGCTGGCGATGCGTGCCACATGGCGAAGAGCATGCCGCCGATACCGAACAGCTGCGGCAATGGGTAGAACGGTGTGCGGAATGGGCGCTTCATCTGCGGGTAGCGATGGCGCAACACCATCACATCGACGTGCACAATGATGTAGGCCAACAGCCAGGCCAGCGCAGCGGCGATCAGCAGCAGGTTGATCGAATCAACGCCCATCAACAGCACCGGTAAGCCGGTAATCGCCGCAATGAACAAAACCGACACCCAAGGGGCGCCAGTGCGCTTGCTGACCCGTTTGAAGCACGGGAAGGCCTGACCATTCTGCGCCATGCCGCTGAGCATCCGCGGAATTGCCGCCAGCGAAGTATTGAGCGTGCTGCAGGTGGCAGTCACGGCAGCCGTCACCAGCAGCACCTGACCGGTTTTGCCAAATACCGCGGTGGCGAACAAGTAATGCGGCAAGCCGTTACTGGCGAGTTCTTCCTGCGGCACCATCAACAGCGCGCCCAGGCAATACAGGCTAATGGTGATGAAGATGACGCTGAGGCCAAGGATCATCGAGCGCGGAATATTGCGCTCCGGACGACGCGACTCTTCTACCAGCGGGCAGACGAACTCGACGCCGACAAAACCCCAGATCGCCAACGCGGTAAGCGCGACCACGCCAAGGCCCAGCGGATTCCAACCGTCCATCTGCAAGCTGCTCAGCGGCGCAGCGCTTTCACTGCTAACAGCGCTGAAGCCGAGCACCAGCAAAACCACTACCATCACCAACGCCAGCACCGACTGCAGACGGGCGAAAATATCGATGTTGAACAGATTGAGAATGGTGAATATAGCCAGCACCCCAAACGCCACACTCATCGAGGGTAAGGCATGCGGATAGACCTTCTCGACAATAAGGTCGAGCAGCAGTAACTCGGCGGACAAGGCAAACATGGCCACCACGATATAGCCCGAGAACGTCGCCAGCATTGCCGGGAATTGGCCAATGGCAACTTCGGTATAGGTACTCAAGCTCCCGGCCCGCGGGATCATCAACGCCAGCTCCGAGAATGAAAAGGCGTAACTCAGCGCCAGCAGATAGGCGAGCGTCAGCGGCACGATAAAGCCCAGCCCGGCGATACCAACGCCTTGCAGCATGATCACCATTACACCTTGCGACACCACCAGGCCGATGGCGACGGCGAGCAAGGCGCCCAGACCGAGGGATTTTCGCGCTACCTTGGCCTGTGTTCCGGTAGTGGCAGTGGGCAGCGGCACGCTTATATCTTGCGACATTCTGTTGTCCTCTTTTGTTGTTGTAAGGATCTTTGCCAATGGGTAACGCAGCCGGGCGCCTGAACGCTCAGCCAGGGGTTCAAAATTGGGTTGTAGAGAGGTTGTGTCAGTTAACGGCCGCGCATCCGCTATCGGCGCCAGCCATACGGATTCATCTAGGCATCGGTTTGCAGCCAGTGAGCGAGGCGCGCGAGCATTGCGTCGCAGCCATCGAGTTGATCCTGAGTTATGAACTCATCGGGTTTATGGCCTTGGTCCATGCTGCCCGGCCCGCAGACCACCGTGGGAATTCCAGCCTGATTGAACAGACCGCCCTCGGTACCAAACGCCACCGTGCCAAAATCGCGACATTGGCTGATCAGCGCCAGCAACTGCGCCACTTCGCTGTGCGGCTCGGTAGCTAACCCGGGATAAGCGGACAGCGGCTCAAAAGCAATCGAGGTGTCGTTGTGGCGCGCGCGCATCTTCGGCAACAACTGGCCTTCGGCGTAATCAGCCAGTTGATCGACCACCTGCTGCGCATCGAAGTCGGGCAAGGCACGGATTTCGAAGTCGAACTGGCACTCCGCCGGCACGATATTCAGCGCCCTGCCCCCGGCGATCACGCCGGTTTGCACGGTTGAGTAAGGCGGATCAAAACGCGTGTCGTGCAAGGCTGGCTGCGCCAACTGCTCGCCAATATCACCGAGTTTGCCGATCAGCTTTGCAGCATATTCGATTGCGTTGACGCCTTGCGGGGCGTAAGCCGAATGACACGCAGCGCCCTGCACATGGCAACGCATGGCCAGCTTGCCCTTATGCCCGAGCACCGGTTTCAGCTCGGTTGGCTCACCGATAATGCAGGCCACAGGCTTATGCGGGCGCTGCTCCAGTGTCGCCAATAGCGAACGCACGCCCAGACAACCGACTTCCTCGTCATACGAGAACGCCAAATGCACCGGCATGCGCAGCGGCTGCGCCAGAAAACGCGGCACTGCTGCCAGCACCGAGGCGATATAGCCCTTCATGTCGGCAGCGCCACGGCCATATAGCTTGCCGTCGCGCTCGGTCAGCTTGAACGGCTCAACCGTCCACGCCTGCCCCGCCACCGGCACCACATCGGTATGACCGGAAAGCACCACGCCGCCGCGATCAGCCGGGCCAATTGTGGCAAACAGATTGGCTTTGCTTCGCTCGGCATTGAAGTCCAGCTCACACGAAACGCCCAAACCTTGCAGGTAGTCTTGGATGAACTCGATAAGGGCGAGATTGGACTCCCGGCTGACCGTATTGAACGAAATCAGCCTGGCCAGTAAATCACGGCTGCAGAGCATCAAATCAACTCCTTGAGCTTACGCTGAGGCAAACGCCGGGCTGGCAATATTGCGCAGCACGGCGTCGCGCGGATTATTGATCGCCGGGTACGCCGTAGCTCGGCGCGGCAGTCGGGTCGAGTGCGCGGGTCAGGTAGTCCTGCATTTGCGGGCGATAGGCCTGCCACAACCGATCTAGTTGGCCGATCGGGTCAGCATCTGCCCAGTCCACGCGCAGATCCACAATCGGCCAGGTAAACTCGCCAACAACAGACATCGCCGCCGAATGCACCGGCCCTGCTTCACCGCCAGCCGCTACCGCTGCGTGCATGGCAGCCAGCAAACGCTCAGGCAAACTGCCTTCGGCCTGCTCGAATGCCGTCACCATAGCGCTGATGACCTCTGGCGCGGCGAGCAAATTGCCGGCCGCCACACAGTGCTGGCCGGCAACTGCATTGTGCGTGCCCAACGCCTCGGAGCCGGTGTACAGAGCAGTACGTCCCTGACTGTCAACAACCCCGACCTGGCGATATTGGCTCCAGCCATTACTGCCCAGCGCTTTGTCCAGCGCGGCGTCTGGCGAATGCCCTGCATCAAGCAGATCCAGCACCTGCGGGCCGAGCGATGGCAGGGTGATGTTCTGCGTCGCTACAGCACCCACGCCGGCGCGCAACCACGGGCAGCGTGCGCCCACGGCGATGCTGGATGAGCTGATGGCGATCCCCAGCTGACCGGTTTCTGCGCAGTGCCCTACGATGGAAAATGTCATGAAGTGCTCCTTATCAAGCGTTCGCTTGCCAGTCGTCCGGGATGACGGCAATGACGTCGATTTCCATCAACCACTGCGGCTGACCGAGTGCGCTCACAACCAGGCCGGTGGAGATCGGGAACACGCCCTTGAGCCACTTGCCGACTTCCTGATACACCGGCTCGCGATAACGCGGGTCGATCAGGTACGTGGTGGTCTTAACGATGTGGCTGAGGTCGCTGCCTGATTCTTCGAGCAGTTGCTTGACGTTCTTCATCGCCTGCGCCGTTTGCGCCTGCGCATCACCCAAACCGACCAGACGACCTTCAAAATCGGTACCGACCTGGCCACGTACATACACCGTATTGCCGGCACGCACGGCCTGACACAGATCATTGTCGAGATTCTGGTTGGGGTAGGTTTCTTTCGTGTTGAACATCCGAATGCGCGTATGTGTAGGCATCAGCTAACTCCCATGAGACTAAGTTTTTCAACCGGCGCGTGCTCATCCGCAGCGCGTTGCGAAGCATCGCGGTATTCGGCGTATTTACGTTGCGTGGCGATGTGATCGGCAATGTGCTTGGCATCGTGCCAAACGCCCCAGATAAAGGTGGAGCCACGCCGTGAAAGCCAAGGCAGGCCAACAAAGTAGACACCGGGTTCGCTGGACACGCCGCGCTGATGCTGCGGTTTGCCGTTGGCGTCGAAGGCATTCACTTGCAGCCAGCTGAAATCGACCGAGTATCCGGTCGCCCAGATCACCGAAGTCACACCGGCCTCAGCCAGATCCAACTCACGCAGCGGATTAGTGATGCATTCGGAATCCGGGAACACGCGGCGCGCCTCCGGCTCTTCGGGCAAGTCGAGACCATTGCGGGCGATATAGGCGTCCGCCGCATCGAGCAGCGACAGGTAGTTTTCATCACCGCGAGCGAGGTTGTCGGCGAGGTCCTGCTGGAAGCTGACCTTGCCATCGCTGAACGCCTTGGTCAGGCCTACCAACGTAATGCCTTCGCTGGCCAAGCGGCGGAAATCAACAGTATGGCCGCCACGCGCGCCACTCACGGCAATGGTTACGTGTTCCTTGCCGGGTTGCGCCGCTTCGGCATCCCACTCGCCCAGAACACCCAACCACCAGCAGAAATCGCGGTTGCGGTAAGCCCGTGGCGGACGGTCATGGGCGCCAACCGAGAGATAAACCTGCTTGCCGGCACGGCGCAGTTCATCGGCGATCTGCACGCCCGAAGAGCCAGCGCCGACCACCAGCACAGCACCTTCAGGCAACTGCTGCGGGTTGCGGTAATGCGCCGAGTGAATCTGCATCAGCGTCTCATCTTTAGGCGCAATCGGCGGGATCACCGGACGCTGGAACGGGCCGGTTGCCGACACCACGCGGTTGGCCTTGATTACGCCTTGCGATGTTTCGACGGTAAACCCTGGCCGATCACTGTTGCGAACCACGCGCTTAACTTCTACGCCAGTGCGGATCGGCGCTTTGAATTTATTGGCGTAGGCTTCGAAATAGGCCGCTACGCGGTCTTTGGAGGCGAAGGCGTCTGGCGACAGGTCATCGAATTCCATGCCCGGAAAGCGGTCGTGCCACGCCGGCCCATTGGCCACCAGCGAATCCCAACGCCCTGTGCGCCAGCCCTCGGCGATGCGATTACGCTCCAGCACCAGATGCGGCACACCGAGTTTGCTCAGGTGCTCACTCATGGCCACACCAGCCTGACCAGCGCCAACAATAAGCGTGTCTATTTCCATTTGATCGAGTGTCATGTCTGCGCACTTCTGCAAGGCGGTTTGGTTCAGGTCGGTCATGGCTGCCTCCTCTGACTCTGAAATTTGTTGTTCTTGGTTTACGGCAATTCGTAAGGTGTTGGCCGCATTGTGTTCGGAGGCAGGGATTTGCGAAATTATGATTTTTGTAGTCGCTGGCGAGGAAAAAACTGCAAGGCGCTGGTTATAGTTTTTTGCGCGGCTGGGGCGACATATTTACGAATGGGCGCAGGCGCTTGCTAGCCACATACTGGCGCAGAGATCAGTGCCCGCGAGCGTGCGGAACCTGCCTGCGCTTGGCTCGCCAAAGGCCGCTGAATGCAGCAGCCCGACGCAATAAGCGAGTGACCACGCTCCGCGAGCAGCACCACAATCCACTGCGCCAATCCCCAGCCAGAGCTGCAATCCGATGCCCTGCATCAATCCATGCATTGCTGGCCTGCGAGCCCTGCCTGCCCCGTGGTAACCTTGCGCCCATTGCAATGCGCATGGGCAAATTACAGCTTGCGCGAGGCCATTTTTATGGCCGCCCGAGCGGTGATTCCACCTCTATAAGCCTCGGCGTGATTCCACCGCCAAGCCAGATGCCCTGCCGCCCCACGAATTTTCAAGACTTGCGCTAAGTACCCAATGAATATGGCCACCAAAGATTTATCCGCCCATACGCCGATGATGCAGCAGTACTGGAAGCTGAAGAATCAGCATCCCGAGCAATTAATGTTTTATCGCATGGGCGACTTCTACGAGATTTTCTACGAAGACGCGAAAAAAGCCGCCAAGCTGCTCGACATCACCCTCACCGCGCGCGGCCAGAGTGCCGGGCAGGCTATTCCCATGTGCGGGATTCCCTACCACGCCGCCGAAGGTTATCTGGCCAAGCTGGTCAAGTTGGGCGAGTCGGTGGTTATCTGCGAGCAGGTCGGGGATCCGGCCACCAGCAAAGGCCCGGTCGAGCGCCAGGTCGTGCGCATCATTACGCCGGGCACGGTGAGTGATGAAGCGCTGCTGGATGAGCGTCGCGATAACTTGTTGGCCGCCGTACTGGGAGATGAGCGCCTGTTTGGTTTGTCGGTACTGGACATCACCAGTGGTCGTTTCAGCGTGCTTGAGATCAAGGGCTGGGAAAACCTGCTGGCCGAGATCGAGCGCCTTAATCCGGTTGAGTTGCTGATCCCGGACGACTGGCCAAAGGATCTGCCCGCCGAGAAACGCCGTGGCGCCAAGCGCCGCGCGCCGTGGGATTTTGAGCGCGACACGGCACTGAAAAGCCTGTGCCAGCAATTCGGCACTCAAGATCTCAAGGGCTTTGGCTGCGAGAAACTGACACTGGCAATCGGCGCCGCAGGTTGCCTGCTTAACTACGCCAAGGAAACCCAGCGTACCGCTCTGCCGCACTTGCGCAGCCTGCGCCATGAGCGCCTGGACGACACAGTTATTCTTGACGGTGCCAGCCGCCGTAACCTTGAGCTGGACATCAACCTGGCCGGTGGCCGTGAAAATACCCTGCAATCGGTTGTAGACCGCTGCCAGACTGCAATGGGCAGTCGGTTACTGGGCCGCTGGCTGAACCGGCCGCTGCGCGATCGCAGTGTGCTTGAAGCGCGACAGGAGTCGATCACGTGCCTGCTCGATCGCTACCGCTTCGAGACATTGCAACCGCAGCTCAAGGAAATTGGCGACCTGGAGCGGATTCTCGCGCGCATTGGTTTGCGCAATGCACGCCCCCGCGACCTCGCCCGCCTGCGTGATGCCTTGGCCGCGTTGCCCGATTTGCAACAGGCCATGGGCCAGCTCGATTCAGCGCATCTGAGCGCTCTGGCGACGACTGTAAGCACCTACCCGGAGCTGGCGGAACTGCTGGCGCGGGCGATTATTGACAGTCCTCCTGCAGTAATCCGCGACGGCGGCGTACTCAAGACCGGCTATGACGCCGAGCTGGATGAGTTGCAATCGCTCAGCGAGAACGCCGGCCAGTACCTGATGGACCTGGAAACCCGCGAAAAGCAGCGCACCGGGTTGGCCAACCTCAAGGTCGGCTACAACCGCGTACACGGCTACTTTATCGAGCTGCCAAGCAAGCAGGCCGAACAAGCGCCTGCCGATTACATCCGCCGGCAAACCCTCAAAGGTGCAGAGCGCTTCATCACCCCGGAACTCAAAGAGTTCGAAGATAAAGCCCTGTCGGCGAAAAGCCGTGCGCTGGCACGCGAGAAACAGCTTTATGAAGAACTGCTCGAACACCTGATCAGCCATCTCGCCCCTCTGCAAGACAGTGCCAGCGCGCTGGCAGAGTTGGACGTTCTGAGCAACCTGGCGGAGCGCGCGCTCAACCTCGATCTCAATTGCCCGCGTTTTGTCGACGAGCCGTGCATGCGCATCGAGCAAGGTCGTCATCCGGTGGTTGAGCAGGTGCTGAGTACGCCGTTCGTGGCCAACGACCTGAACCTTGACGATGCCACACGGATGCTGGTGATTACCGGCCCGAACATGGGCGGTAAATCGACCTATATGCGCCAGACGGCGCTGATTGTTCTGCTCGCGCACATCGGCAGCTTTGTTCCGGCTAAAAGCTGCGAACTGTCGTTGGTTGACCGCATATTCACGCGAATTGGTTCCAGCGATGACCTCGCTGGAGGGCGTTCGACATTCATGGTCGAGATGAGCGAAACCGCGAACATTCTGCACAACGCCAGCGAACGCAGCCTGGTGCTGATGGACGAAGTGGGTCGTGGCACCAGCACCTTCGACGGCTTGTCGCTGGCGTGGTCAGCGGCCGAGCAGTTGGCCAAACTGCGCGCTTATACGCTGTTTGCCACCCACTACTTCGAGCTGACGGTTCTGCCGGAAAGCGAGCCGATTGTCGCCAACGTGCACCTGAGCGCGACCGAGCACAATGAACGGATTGTTTTTTTACACCACGTGCTGCCGGGCCCGGCCAGTCAGAGCTATGGTTTAGCAGTGGCCCAACTCGCCGGTGTGCCCGGTGAGGTTATTTTGCGCGCCCGCCAGCATCTGGCACGGCTGGAAGCCACGAGTTTGCCGCATGAAGCGCCACGTGTAGGGCCAGGCGAAGCCCCGGCGCCCATGCAAAGCGACATGTTCGCAAGCCTGCCGCACCCGGTGCTGGAGGAATTGAATAAGATCAATCCGGATGATCTAACTCCGCGAAAAGCGCTAGAACTGTTATATGCATTGAAGACACGGCTCTAACGCGAGCCCAAACAAGCTGTTAGAATCCTGCGCGCTGGAAAATGCCAAACACAAAGCCTGGTGATTTGGAGAGTTTTACCAGCTCAGGGGCTGTTTATGAGGGCAGCCCCCAGCCGTAGCCTGAGGAGAGAATTAGAAATGACCTTCGTCGTCACCGACAACTGCATCAAGTGCAAATACACCGACTGTGTGGAAGTCTGTCCGGTGGACTGCTTCTACGAAGGCCCGAACTTCCTGGTCATCCACCCGGACGAGTGCATTGACTGCGCCCTGTGTGAACCAGAATGCCCGGCCCAAGCGATCTTCTCAGAAGACGAAGTACCTGATGATATGCAGGAATATACTGAGCTCAATGCTGACTTGGCCGAGATCTGGCCGAACATCACCGAGAAGAAAGAAGCACTGGAAGACGCCGAAGAGTGGGATGGCGTGAAAGACAAACTCCAGTACCTGGAACGCTAGTCGTAAGAGCCACAAGGCCTCTGTCGTCTGTATGGCTCGCTGATAACCGTTCAGCGAGCCATTCGTTCACTGCTATACGCATCGCTGCATGCCGTCACCTGCGATCCAGGTGCTTTATACAGCGTTTTGCCTGACTTTATTTCAGGCAAAAAAAAGGGGCGGTTTTACCCGCCCACTCTTTAGTCCCTACTCCCTTTCAATCCTTCATCATCCTGATGAAATCGCATCCTGCGATTGTCCTCGCCACAGTCCTTTGCGACGTGTGTCTATCCCTCGACACAGTTCTAATAATAGAGTTTTCTGAGCCTCCCACAAGGGGCTACTTTGCCCAAAATGGCCTGAAAACATTCAGCACAAAATATAAAATCCTTATAAATCATATGGTTACATCTAATCCACATGATTTGAAAGCTTATTGCCTCCGAAAGTTCCTACATTCACTTACAGAGCGTGTAAGCAATCACTTACAAACCTGCGCCCACAAAAAACCGGCCTGAGCCGGTTGTTTGCTGAATAGCTTATTTCACTGGAATAACGAGTCGCTCGACAGGCCATTTTTCTCGAGGATTTCGCGCAAACGCTTGAGCGCCTCAACCTGAATTTGCCGTACACGTTCACGGGTCAAACCGATTTCACGGCCGACCTCTTCCAGGGTACAACTCTCATGACCGCGCAAACCGAAACGACGTACTACAACTTCACGTTGTTTATCCGTCAGGTCAGACAGCCACTGATCGATGCTCTGCGAGAGATCATCATCCTGCAGCAGCTCACAGGGGTCGGTAGGTCGGTCATCGGTTAAGGTGTCGAGCAAAGTCTTGTCTGAGTCCGCACCGAATGATACGTCGACCGAAGAGACCCGCTCATTAAGGCCTAGCATGCGTTTGACTTCTGCCACCGTCTTCTCCAGCAGGTTGGCAATTTCTTCGGCCGAGGGCTCGTGGTCGAGCTTTTGCGTCAGCTCACGAGCAGCTCGCAGGTAGACATTGAGTTCTTTGACCACATGAATGGGCAGACGAATAGTGCGCGTCTGATTCATGATCGCGCGCTCAATTGTCTGACGAATCCACCACGTAGCGTAAGTTGAGAATCGGAAGCCGCGCTCAGGGTCGAATTTTTCGACGGCGCGGATCAAGCCCAAGTTGCCTTCCTCGATCAGATCAAGGAGCGAAAGGCCACGGTTGACGTAACGTCGGGCAATTTTAACCACCAGACGCAGGTTGCTTTCGATCATCCGTTTGCGCCCAGCCGGATCCCCCTTCTGAGCCAAGCGAGCGTAGTGGACTTCTTCTTCTGGAGTCAGTAACGGCGAAAAGCCGATTTCGTTGAGGTACAGCTGAGTGGCGTCTAGCGCCCGTGTGTAGTCGATGTACTTGTGCTGCTTGCTCGTGGAAGTCTTTGCCTTCGTCCGGGCAGCTGGCTTTTCAGCCTTATTATTAACCCCTTCGTCAAGAACGATGGCGGGCTCCATGAGCAACACCTCGTCACTGACGTCAAACTCCGGCACTTCTTTCTTATTGAGAGCCATTGTTTCTGTCCCTTGCTGAGTTCGACAGCAAGCTCAAGCGCACCCTATTCCTTGGCGACACTTGAGCCCGTCCTTCCTACTTGAAGGAACGGGCCAACAGTGAATCAACGCTTTGGAAGGAACTGCAAAGGATCAACAGGTTTACCTTGACGGCGGATTTCAAAATGTAGCTTCACGCGGTCTGTGCCCGTTGAACCCATTTCAGCAATTCTCTGCCCTGCTTTGACACGCTGTCCTTCCCGTACCAACAGCTTACGGTTGTGGCCGTAAGCACTTACGTAGGTATCGCTGTGTTTGATGATCACCAACTCGCCGTAGCCCCGTAAACCACTCCCGGCGTACACCACGGATCCATCAGACGCAGCTAAAATAGGCTCTCCCAAATTGCCGGCGATATCAATGCCTTTATTCAAACTGCCGTTTGAGGAGAATCGCCCGATTACAGTGCCTTGCGCCGGCCACGCCCAGCCAGAGGCGCTTTTCGAGACGCTTTCGACTTTAGTCGTTGCCGGCGTTGTTACCACCGGCGCAGGTTTGGCAACCGGCCGTGGCTGAGTTGTGGTGGTCGGACGAGGCTTGCTGACATTGGTCACAGTGACCGAACTCGACTTGGACGTGCCGTAGTTGCCGTCAAACCGGATGATCTGGCCAACCCGGATGGTATATGGCGCAACGATGTGGTTACGCGCCGCGAGGGCTTTCCAATCCCAGCCAAAACGAAACGCGATCGAATACAGTGTATCGCCACGGCGCACGCGGTATTGGCCACTGGTGGTTTTAGGACGCGCCGGCGCCGCACTGACCGCGCGACCATTACGGTCGACAACTTGTGCGCCGCCCGAGCTGCTGGCACAGCCAGACAGTAGCAAGGTGAAGACCACGCCACTCAACAGGTAAAACAGTGTGCTGGTGCTGATACGCGATTGAATGGCTGTAAAACTCACCCGTCTCTCCCTTACTGGCGACTTGCTAGGAACCGCTGAGAATAACTGTGGCAGATTGAGGCAACTCAATCCAAAAGCTTCTGGTTACGTTTGGCAAGCCACTCGATGCCAATCACCAGTATTACACCGCTAAGGGCCAACACAATGGCCATCAGCAGCTGCGGGTCGTTCCCGCTGACAGTGGCAAACTGGCTGGGCGACAGATTGCTTTGCAACAACGGAACCTGTTCGCCATGGCTATTAAGCCGCCAGGTCAGGGTTTCTTTCCACGGCCACAGCTTGTTCAGCGAGCCGAGCATAAGGCCGGTGAGAAACGCCAGAACCAGATCGTGCCAACGCGCCAGCATCCACCGCAGCAGCCCGGCAAAACTGACCAGACCCAGCGCACAGCCACAGGCGAACAGCCCGAGAACGCCCAAGTCGAGGCTTTTGACCGCACCGATAATGAATGGATACAACCCTAGCAGAAGCAGGATAAAGCTACCCGAGATTCCAGGCAGAATCATTGCACAGATAGCAATCGCACCCGCGAAAAAGATATTCAGCGAGTCTGTGCCCCACTGCACCGGGGACGCCACCGTAATCCAGTAGGCGAATGCTGCGCCCACCGCGAAACTCAGCCAGCGGCCCGGGCTCCAGCGCTGAATTGAACGAGCGACCAGATGCGATGAAACCAGCACCAGACCAAAAAAGAATGACCACACCGGAATCGGGTGGGTGTCGAGCAAGTAGGTAATCGCGCGCGCCAGGGTCACTACGCTGGTAAGAATACCGGCGAGCAGAATCAACAGAAATGTCAGATTGGCGGCTTGCCACGCCTCGGCAATACGGCCGCGCAGAAATAACGTAAAAGCGCCCGGCAAACTGGAAATTGAGCGCAGCAGTTCTTCATAGATACCGCTGATAAACGCAATTGTGCCGCCGGATACGCCCGGCACAACATCCGCAGCCCCCATAGCAATGCCTTTCGCATACAACAATAGGTGCTTTTTCATAAATTCGATCTACGTGAAAAATCAGGCCAAGGGGCCATTAAGCAAAGGTACAAAACGCACGGCATCGAGAACGTGGCGCGAGAAACCATCTTCTTCGCGGACAATCAGCATCAACTGCTGCACATCACCCGTCCCCACGGGAATCACCAAGCGCCCGCCCGGCGCCAATTGGTCGAGCAGAGCTTGCGGTACATCGGCCGCAGCGGCTGTGACAATAATGCCGTTGTAAGGCGCGAGCGCCGGCCAGCCTTCCCAGCCATCACCCCAGCGAAAGACCACGTTACGCAGATTCAGTTCAACCAGACGCTCTTTGGCGCGGTCTTGCAGGCCCTGAATACGCTCAACCGTAAACACCCGCTCAACCAGCTGGGAAAGAATCGCAGTTTGATAACCTGAGCCGGTGCCGATCTCGAGCACTTTGTCGAGCGGCCCGGCAGCGAGCAACAACTCGCTCATGCGCGCCACCATGTAAGGCTGGGAGATGGTCTGGTTATGGCCGATCGGCAACGAGGTGTCTTCGTAGGCGCGATGCGCCAGCGCCTCATCAACAAACAGATGACGTGGCGTGCGGCGGATTACTTCAAGCACTTGTGCGTTGGACAAGCCTTCTTCATACAACCGTTGGATCAAGCGCTCACGTGTGCGCTGGGAAGTCATACCGATGCCGTGGCGATTCATTTCATCTCGCTCTCGAATTATCAATTTAAACGCTCCAGCCAGGTCTGCAGGCTGCTAAAGCCTTCCTGAAAGGTGCGATCAAGCTGTAAGGGTGTAATCGACACGTAGCCGTTCATTACCGCATGAAAGTCTGTACCGGGGCCACCGTCTTCGACATCGCCGGCCACTGCAATCCAGTAACCTTCCTTGCCCCGTGGATTGACGTCCTTAATCGGTGCGGCGGCACGTGCGCGATGACCCAGACGGGTCAACTGAATACCGCGAATATGATCGAGCGGCAAATTCGGCACGTTGACATTGAGCACTGTGCGCGGCGGCAGTTCGAGCTGCTCATGCGCCTCAATCAGCTGACGGGCAAAATAGGCGGCGGTCGGCAGGTTCTCGGCCTGACGGGACAATAGCGAGAATGCAAAGGCCGGCTTCTGCAGAAACCGGCCTTCAAGGGCCGCTGCCACCGTACCGGAATACAGCACGTCGTCGCCCAGATTGGCGCCCAGATTGATGCCTGATGCGACCAGATCAATACCCTGCGGCAACAGACCGTTGAGGCCCAGATGCACGCAATCGGTAGGCGTACCGTTAACGCTGATGTAGCCGTTGGCCAGCGTTTGCGGGTGCAGAGGCCTGTCCAGCGTCAGTGAACTACTGGCGCCGCTTTTGTCCTGATCGGGCGCAATTACCGTGCACTCGGCATAGTCAGCCAACGCCGCGTGCAGCGCAGCCAAGCCCGGGGCGGCTACACCGTCATCATTTGAAATCAGAATACGCATGGGGTTTCCGTCGGCCCTGCAGGCAGCAAATCGACAAGCTCACGCACCACAACGGTGGCAAAGCATCCCGCCGGCAGGACGAATTCCAGTTGCAAAATATCAGGCTCGGGATAATGCCACGTCAAACCGCCGATGGGCAGTCGAAGAATGCGTCGTTCATGACTCATACCCGCCGCAACCAGCCAATCCACAAGCAATTGCTCGCCAGAAAAAATATTTTCCTCAAGCTTCAGGGTCTCGCCGGCCGTGGTTGTTTCACCTGCGCCGCACAGCGGACCGGTAGGATGCACATCGAGAATGGCCAGGCGCGGATCAGAGCACTGCTCCTCGCCTGCCGGGAAAAAGCTGCGACTGTCGGTGAACGCCAGCAAGTCGCCGACCTGCGCGGTATTCCAGGTGCCCTGAGCAACACGCGCTGCCAGCACCTGATTGAACAAATAACTGCGTCCGGCGGACAAAATACGCGAACGCACATTACGCTGGCCGGGCAAATCACCGCGTTTGGCAAACTGACGGGCGTCGAACAGGTTGCCGCCTTCATGGCCAAAGCGCTGCAAGCCAAAATAGTTGGGCACACCCTGCTGCTTGATCTGCTGCAAGCGCGCATCGAGCTGCTCTATATCTGCGTCAAGGCCGGTCAGGCGCAGGGTGAAGCCATTGGCCGAATGCGCACCACGCTGGAGTTTGCGCGAGTGGCGGACCTGTTTGAGGATGCGCAGGCTGTCATCTTCAGCGCTGGCCAGATCAGGATTG
Organism: Pseudomonas marincola; assembly: GCF_900682675.2. NCBI lineage: Bacteria > Pseudomonadati > Pseudomonadota > Gammaproteobacteria > Pseudomonadales > Pseudomonadaceae > Pseudomonas > Pseudomonas marincola. The sequence goes on from NZ_LR215729.2 coordinate 3,372,034, forward strand.
TCCTTGCCCGGCAGATGCAGGCTAAACCACTGACGGGTCAGGGCCTGACGATCCTTGAGACCGGCATAGCTGATGTTGCGCTGCGAAACCCTGGCCGCCTTGCCCAGCCGACGCGCAGTTTCCTCGGTATTCAGGCCACGCTTCTCGACCCATAACCACAGGTGCTCGCCCTGCCCCGACAACGGGATATCAAGGACTTCATCAACCTGAAAATCTTCAGCGCTGGCTTTTAATACCGCTTGCCCGCAGGCATCGCCGCAGGCGCGGGGGCCGAGCAGTTGCAATTCGTTCATGGTTTGACCAACAGGGCGACAGCGTGCACCGCAATGCCTTCTTCGCGGCCGGTAAAGCCAAGTTTCTCGGTGGTAGTCGCCTTGACGTTAACCTGATCCAGCTCGACCTCAAGGTCGGCCGCAATCAGCGCGCGCATGCTGTCGATGTGCGTCGCCATCTTCGGTGCCTGCGCGACAATCGTTGCATCGACATTGCCCACAACCCAGCCCTTGGCCTTTATCAGGCCCAGCACATGACGCAGCAATACGCGGCTATCAGCGCCTTTGAAGGTGGGGTCGGTGTCGGGGAAATGCTTGCCGATGTCGCCCAGCGCAGCGGCGCCGAGCAAAGCATCAGCCAGGGCATGCAGCAACACATCGCCATCGGAGTGAGCCAGCAGACCAAACTTGTGCGGGATCTGCACGCCACCCAAGGTGACAAAGTCGCCCTCGCAAAAACGGTGAACGTCGTAACCGTGACCAATACGCATCGAACTGCTCATTTATAACTGGACCCTAAACTATCAGGCCCTGATTCTACATGGAGCCAAGCAGTAACTGGTGCACCGTTGTCGCGAGGTAATGCGCAAAAGCGCAAAAAGCTGCTGTTTCAGCCGTTCAATACCGCGCTGTGATGACGCAGATGGTCATCAATAAAGCTGGCGATAAAGTAGTAGCTGTGGTCATAACCCGGCTGCATGCGCAGCGTCAGCGGATGCTCTGCCGCTTGCGCTGCAGCCTGCAAGGCTTCGGGCTTGAGCTGATTGACGAGAAAGTCGTCCCGGTCGCCCTGATCAATCAGAATCGGCAATTTCTCGCGCGCTTCGCCGATCAGTGCGCAGGCATCCCATTCACGCCAGCGCGAACGGTCTTCACCCAAATAGTGACTAAATGCTTTTTCGCCCCACGGGCAGTTCATCGGATTAACGATGGGCGAAAATGCCGAGAGCGACTGATAACGCCCCGGATTGCGCAACGCACACACCAACGCACCATGGCCGCCCATTGAGTGGCCGCTGATTCCGCGCTTGTCGCTCACCGGAAAATTCGCCTCTATCAACGCCGGCAACTCTTCCACCACATAATCGTGCATGCGGTAATGACGCGCCCACGGCTCTTGCGTGGCGTTCAGGTAAAAACCGGCACCCAGACCGAAGTCATACGCGCCATTGGCATCGTCAGCGACACCTTCGCCGCGCGGGCTGGTATCCGGCGCCACGATAATCAAACCGAGTTCAGCAGCCAGGCGGTGTGCGCCGGCCTTTTGCATAAAGTTTTCGTCAGTGCAGGTCAGGCCAGACAACCAGTACAGCACGGGCAGTTTTGCGCCCTGCTCGGCCTGAGGCGGCAGATAAACCGCAAACACCATGTCGCAGTTCAGCGTGCTTGAGTGATGACGATAACGCTTGTGCCAGCCGCCAGCGCTTTTCTGGCAGGACAGATTTTCCAAAGCCATGAGCAACTCCGCAGTCATGCTAAAGATTCATCGGCAACCGCAACGGGCAACCCCGGAAATTCCTGAGGCTGCCCTGAGTGCGATTTAGAAGTTAATGACCGTGCGAATGCTTTTGCCTTCGTGCATCAGGTCGAACGCCTTGTTGATATCTTCTAGGCCCATGTTGTGGGTGATGAAGGTATCCAGCGGGATCTCGCCGCTTTGCGCTTTTTCCACATAACCCGGCAACTCGGTACGGCCTTTGACGCCACCGAATGCAGACCCACGCCAGACGCGACCAGTCACCAACTGGAACGGACGCGTGCTGATTTCCTGACCAGCGCCAGCAACCCCGATGATCACCGACTCGCCCCAACCTTTGTGAGCGCATTCCAGCGCCGCGCGCATCAGCTGCACATTGCCAACGCACTCGAAGCTGTAATCAACGCCGCCATCGGTCATTTCGATGATGACATCCTGAATCGGCTTGTCGTGATCCTTCGGGTTAACGAAGTCGGTTGCACCCAACTCACGCGCCACATCGAACTTGGCCGGGTTGATGTCGATGGCAATGATGCGCGAGGCCTTGGCCATTTTCGCGCCGATGATTGCCGCCAGACCAATGCCGCCGAGACCGAAGATGGCCACGGTAGCGCCCTCTTCAACCTTGGCGGTATTGAGCACAGCGCCGATGCCGGTGGTCACACCGCAGCCCAGCAGGCAGACTTTTTCCAGCGGCGCTTCTTTCGGAATTTTTGCCAGAGAGACTTCTGGCAACACGGTGTACTCGGAGAATGTCGAGCAGCCCATGTAGTGATAAATCGGCTCGCCTTTGTAGGAGAAGCGCGTGGTGCCGTCCGGCATCAGGCCTTTGCCCTGAGTCGCACGTACCGAACTGCACAGGTTGGTCTTGCCCGATTTGCAGAATTTGCAGGCGCGGCATTCAGCGGTATACAGCGGAATAACGTGATCGCCCACGGCTAGCGAGGTAACGCCCTCACCGACCGCCTCGACAATGCCGCCGCCTTCGTGGCCGAGAATCGCCGGGAACACACCTTCGGAGTCTTCACCAGAAAGGGTGTAGGCGTCGGTGTGGCAAACACCGGTGGCAACGATGCGTACCAGCACCTCACCGGCTTTTGGTGGCGCAACATCAACTTCAACAATTTCCAGCGGCTGGTTAGGCGCAAACGCAACAGCGGCGCGTGACTTGATCATGGTGGCTCTCCGGCAGATTTACACAGTGGGCCAAAGTGTAGATTATTAGCGATCCTGCAATAATCACCCAATAAGCAAAACATTATTGCTATTCAGGGATAATTAACCAAGGAACCGATGATGAGTCGCTGGGAAGGTCTCGATGAGTTTGTTGCCGTCGCCCAATGTGGCCAGTTCAGCGCCGCGGCTCAGCGCCTGAGCATGTCGTCGTCCCAGGTCAGCCGGCAAGTGGCGCGACTGGAGGAACGCCTGCAAACCCGACTGTTCTATCGCAGCACGCGCCGCGTTGCACTGACCGAGGCCGGACAGACCTTTCTGCAGCACTGCCAACGCCTGCAGGACGCACGCGAAGAAGCGCTGCGCGCAGTAGGTGATCTGAGCAGCGAGCCGAAAGGGTTATTACGCCTGACCTGCGCGGTGGCCTACGGCGAGCGCTTTATCGCGCCACTGGTAACCGAATTCATGATGCGCCATCCCCAGCTCAGCGTCGAAATTCAGCTCAGCAACCACACCGTCGACTTGCTCCACGAAGGCATGGATCTGGCAATCCGCCTTGGCCGCTTGCAGGACTCAAGTTTGGTCGCCTCGAAACTGGCACCCCGGCAGATGTATTTATGCGCCGCGCCCGAGTATTTGCAGCATTACGGCCGCCCGCACAGTATCTCTGAGATCAACCAGCACAATTGCCTGATTGGCAGCGCGGATATCTGGAGTTTTGCCTCGCAGGGCAATGAGACGTCGCTGCGCGTTCATGGCAACTGGCGCTGCAACAGCGGGCAGGCGGTGCTGGATGCGTGTTTGCGCGGCATTGGTTTGTGCCAATTGCCGGACTACTACGTGCTGGAGCATCTGCGCAGCGGTGCGCTGGTGTCACTGCTGGACAACCATCGCCCACCCAATACAGCGGTGTGGGCGCTCTACCCGCAGCAACGGCATTTATCGCCGAAGGTGCGGCAACTGGTCGACTTTCTCAAACAAGGTTTGAGCCAGCGCGAGGAATACCAGACGGTTTAGGACTTACGCCAGTTACGCGCCAGGCTGTGCAGATCTTCCGGGCGCGTGACTTTGATATTGTCCGCCCGCCCCTCGACCAGACGCGGCGCAAAACCGGCCCACTCAACGGCGCTCGACTCGTCAGTAACATTAACATCGGCCACCAGCGCATCCGCCAGCACCCGATGCAGAAAGCCCAGGCGGAACATCTGCGGGGTAAATGCCTGCCAGACCACTGAGCGGTCAATCGTCTCGCACACCCGGCCATCTGCGCCGGCACGCTTCAGGGTGTCGCGCGCAGGCACCGCAAGCAAACCGCCAACCGGGTCGTCCGCAAGGGTTTCAAGCAAGGTATCGAGATCAGTGCGAGAGAGATTCGGCCTCGCGGCGTCGTGCACCAGAACCCAGTCATCTTCCTGCGCGCCCAACTCAGTTAAGCGCAACAGGCCGTTGAGCACCGAGTCGGCACGTTCACGCCCGCCTTCAGCGCGCTCGATCCGCGAATCATTGGCGCACGCCAGTAACGGCCAGTAAGGATCATCACCGGCAAGGCTGACGACCAGACCACGCAATAGCGGGTGATCGAGAAAACAGGCCAGGGTGTGCTCAAGGATGGTTTTGCCAGCGAGTGGCAAATATTGCTTGGGACGGTCGGCTTGCATACGACTGCCAACGCCCGCAGCAGGAATTATCGCCCAAAAACCGGGCAGTTCAGCGTTAATCATTCGGCCAACTGGTAAAGGGTTTCGCCTTCTTTGACCATGCCCAATTCATGCCGGGCACGTTCTTCTACGGTTTCCATGCCCTTTTTCAACTCGCGCACTTCTGCCTCGAGAATCCGGTTGCGCTCAAGCAAACGTTCATTCTCACCTTCCTGATCAGAAATCTGATGCTTGAGGTCAGTAACTTGCGCAAGACTGCCATCACCAACCCACAGGCGATACTGCAAACCGCCCAAGAGAAGGATGAGGACTAAAAACAACCAATAAGGACTACGCATAGTGAACCGAGTATCCATACGAAAAAAAGGGCGACTTGCGCCGCCCCCTTTTTACCACGCTTCTACTTAGGCGCGGAACTCACCGCGGCCGCGATATGCAACTTTACCGCCGAGCTGCTCTTCGATACGCAGCAACTGGTTGTACTTGGATACGCGGTCTGAACGGCACAGCGAACCGGTTTTGATCTGGCCAGCCGCGGTCCCTACAGCGAGGTCGGCGATGGTCGAATCTTCGGTTTCGCCGCTGCGGTGTGAAATCACCGCGGTATAGCCAGCAGCCTTGGCCATCTGGATGGCTTCCAGCGTTTCGGTCAGCGAACCGATCTGGTTGAACTTGATCAGGATCGAGTTACCGATGCCCTTATCAATGCCTTCCTTGAGGATTTTGGTGTTGGTTACGAACAGGTCGTCACCGACCAACTGAACCTTGCTGCCGATTTTGTCGGTCAGCACTTTCCAGCCAGCCCAGTCGGACTCATCCATGCCGTCTTCGATCGAGATGATCGGATAACGCTCGGACAAACCGGCCAGATAGTCAGCAAAACCAGCAGCGTCGAATACTTTGCCTTCGCCAGCCAGGTCATATTTGCCGTCTTTGAAGAACTCGCTCGAAGCGCAGTCCAGCGCCAGAGTCACGTCATCACCCAGTGTGTAGCCAGCGTTGGCAACAGCTTCAGCGATAGCCGCGAGCGCGTCTTCGTTCGACGCCAGGTTAGGTGCGAAGCCACCTTCGTCACCCACAGAGGTGCTCAGGCCACGCGCCTTGAGAACGGCTTTGAGGTGATGGAAAATTTCGGCGCCCATGCGCAGTGCATCGGCGAAGTTCTTGGCGCCAACCGGCTGAACCATGAATTCCTGGATGTCGACGTTGTTATCGGCATGCTCGCCGCCGTTGATGATGTTCATCATCGGCACAGGCATCGAGTAAACGCCCGGAGTACCGTTCAGGTCGGCAATGTGTGCATACAGCGGCACGCCTTTGGCTTGAGCAGCGGCTTTGGCAGCAGCCAGCGAGACCGCCAGAATGGCGTTAGCGCCCAGGGTCGCCTTGTTCTCAGTGCCATCGAGTTCGATCATGGCGCGGTCGAGTGCCTGCTGGTCGAGAGCATCTTTACCCAGCAACAGATCACGGATCGGGCCATTGATGTTGGCAACGGCCTTGAGGACGCCTTTGCCCAGATAACGGCTCTTGTCGCCATCGCGCAATTCCAGCGCTTCACGCGAACCGGTAGAAGCACCGGATGGCGCGCAGGCGCTGCCAATGATGCCGTTTTCCAGGATCACATCGGCTTCTACAGTCGGGTTACCACGGGAATCAAGGACTTCACGGCCTTTGATGTCGACGATCTTTGCCATTACGTTTAGCACTCCAAAAGTTAACGAGAACTGCACCAGCGGGCTTCACGCCTGTTGTCATTGTTCTGACAGACGCCCATTACCTGACCAATTGGTCAGGTAATTCCCGACGGCACTTTACCGGATATCTGCGCTTTTAGGCAGTCTCAATCGGCGGAAAACTCTTTACCAGGTCATCCAACTGCTTGAGTTGGGTGAGGAAGGCTTCAAGCTTGTTCAAGCGCAGCGCACATGGGCCGTCGCACTTGGCATTATCAGGATCTGGATGGGCTTCCAGGAACAAGCCGGCCAGCCCTTGGCTCATGCCGGCTTTGGCAAGATCCGTGACCTGTGCGCGGCGACCGCCGGCAGAGTCGGAACGGCCACCGGGCATTTGCAAGGCGTGGGTTACATCGAAAAATACCGGGTACTCGAACTGCTTCATGATGCCGAAGCCGAGCATATCAACGACCAGATTGTTGTAGCCGAATGACGAGCCGCGCTCGCACAGGATCAACTGATCATTACCCGCCTCAACGCACTTGTTGAGGATGTGACCCATCTCTTGCGGCGCAAGGAACTGAGCCTTCTTGATATTGATCACGGCGCCGGTTTTGGCCATGGCCACAACCAGATCAGTCTGCCGCGACAAGAAAGCCGGCAACTGAATGATATCGCAGACATCTGCCACGGCTTGCGCCTGATGCGGCTCGTGCACATCGGTAATCACCGGCACGCCGAAGGTCTTTTTGATTTCCTCAAAGACCTTCATGCCCTCTTCGAGGCCGGGGCCGCGGAAAGAGCTGACAGATGAACGATTCGCCTTGTCGAAACTGGCCTTGAACACATACGGGATGCCGAGCTTCTCGGTCACCCGTACATATTCTTCGCAGGCCTGCATCGCCAGATCACGCGACTCGATGACGTTGATGCCACCGAACAGCACGAACGGCTTGTCGTTGGCAATTTCAATGTCACCTACGCGGATAATCTTTTGCGCCATGGGCTTAAGCCTTCCTGGATTTTTGCGCCAATGCAGCGTTAACGAAGCCACTGAACAGCGGATGCCCGTCACGCGGTGTCGAGGTGAACTCAGGGTGGAACTGGCAAGCTACGAACCACGGATGATCCGGCGCTTCAACCACTTCAACCAATGCACCGTCGCCCGAACGACCGGTTACGTTAAGACCCGCATCCGTCAGGCTTGGCAGCAGGTTGTTGTTCACTTCATAACGGTGACGATGACGCTCTACGATTACATCCTTGCCGTAGCAGTCATGTACCTTGCTACCGGCCATCAGCTGGCAGTCCTGAGCGCCGAGACGCATGGTGCCGCCGAGATCAGACGACTCGGTGCGCTGCTCGGTGCTGCCGTCGGCGTCTTGCCATTCGGTGATCAGACCGACGACCGGGTGCTTGCTGGCCATGTCAAATTCGGTGGAGTTGGCATCGGTCCAGCCCAGTACGTTACGGGCGAACTCGATAACGGCAACCTGCATACCGAGGCAGATACCCAGATACGGGATCTTGTTCTCGCGGGCGTATTGCACCGTTTGAATCTTGCCTTCGACGCCGCGCAGACCAAAGCCGCCAGGCACCAGAATCGCGTCTACACCGTCGAGCAGCGAGGTGCCGCTGTTCTCGATGTCTTCGGAGTCGATGTAACGCAGGTTGACCTTGGTACGGTTCTGGATGCCGGCATGGCTCATCGCTTCAATCAGCGACTTGTAGGCGTCCAGCAGTTCCATGTACTTACCGACCATGGCGATATTGACTTCTTTTTCCGGGTTCAGCTTGGCGTCAACCACGCGGTCCCACTCGGAAAGGTCGGCGCTGCCGCACTCAAGGCCAAAGCGCTCGACGACGAAGTCATCAAGGCCCTGCGCATGCAGTACCGAAGGAATCTTGTAGATGGTATCGACGTCTTCGAGCGAGATAACCGCGCGTTCTTCAACGTTGGTGAACGAGGCGATCTTGCGGCGCGACGAAACATCAACCGGATGATCAGAACGGCAAACCAGCACATCAGGCTGCAAGCCGATCGAACGCAGCTCTTTTACCGAGTGCTGGGTTGGCTTGGTCTTGGTTTCGCCCGCGGTAGCAATGTACGGCACCAGCGTGAGGTGCATGAGCATTGCGCGCTTGGCGCCAACCTCAACACGCAGCTGACGAATTGCTTCAAGGAACGGCTGCGATTCGATGTCGCCAACCGTGCCGCCGATTTCAACCATCGCCACATCCGCGTCACCAGCACCCTTGATGATACGGCGCTTGATTTCGTCGGTGATGTGCGGGATGACCTGAATGGTCGCGCCCAGATAATCACCACGGCGCTCTTTGCGCAGCACGTCTTCGTAGACGCGGCCGGTGGTGAAGTTGTTGTTCTGGGTCATTGTGGTGCGGATAAACCGCTCGTAATGGCCAAGATCGAGGTCAGTTTCAGCGCCGTCCTGAGTGACGAACACTTCACCGTGCTGGAACGGACTCATGGTGCCCGGGTCGACGTTGATGTAGGGATCCAGCTTCAGCATCGTGACCTTCAGGCCCCGCGCCTCCAGGATAGCCGCCAGTGAAGCCGAAGCAATGCCCTTCCCCAAAGAAGAAACAACACCACCCGTGACGAATATGTAGCGCGTCATGTAAAACCCTAGAAGTCTGCGTTTAGGCGGTCAGCGCCGCCGGGGAAAGCGAAGGAAAGGCCGAAGCCAGCAGTTATAAAACAGCCATAACTGAACGCGCTGCCGAGACCAATTCTTCAAAAGAAACGGAATCAACAAAAGCGCTAATAAGACGGGAGCGTAGTCTACCGGAAATGGCTTATCAGCTCAAACCTAGTTCGCTGGTCGGTAATTGCCAGACCAGACGCCACAGCTTGCTTGAACAACCATCGAGATTTTCCACATTTGCCACCGCACAAACGCGCCCCTGACACATCAACAAGGGTAGACGAGTGCGGATAAAAACCGGCACCCGATGCTCATTTAATAATCGTTTCAAATCGCGACGGCCACGCTCAGGCAGCTCCAGCACCTCGCCCCCCTGACGGTAGCCGATGTAAAACGCCCCGTCCGGCAACATCCCTTCAACGCGCACCCGACCATTACCGGGCAGCGCCAGCCATTGACCGGAGATAATGGGCTGGGAAAGCGCCTGAGGTTTTCTCAGCCAGTCACCACTGAGCCACCATAGCCGCTCGTCGGCACGATGAATTTCACCGCCAGCCAAACGCCAGACTGGCGATGCATCCGGGGCTGCATCACGCAAGGTAATCCAACTCGCCCAATGCGCCGTATCTGGCATCGTCGTGCGCTCGCGCAACCAATAGCGCAGAGCATTACGCTGACGCGGCTCACTCAGGCTGCGTAATACCGGCAGCGACAAGCTCGGCACTGCGCTCCATGCCGCGGTTTCAAAGGATTCAGCGCGCTGTAAATCCTCAATTGCCAACTCATCGAGCAACTGCGAAGCCTCGCCCAAATGCTCGGCAGCGCGGGCGATATTGCCCAGCGCTTGCGGCCAGCGCGCATGCAATGCCGGCAGCACGCTATGGCGCAGATAGTTACGCGAGTATTGTTGATCGGCGTTGGACGGGTCTTCGATCCAGCTCAGTCGATGCGCCAGGGCGTATTCACGCAGCTCAGCTTGCGCGACATTCAGCAATGGACGCAGCAATACGCCAGCGCCCAACGGCCGACTAACAGCCATTGCCGCGAGCCCGCGCACGCCGGCGCCACGGAGCAATCGAAACATCAGGGTTTCGGCCTGATCATCACGGTGCTGGGCAAGCAGCAACGCCTCCCCTTCTGCCAACTGCTGATCGAACGCCCGATACCGCGCCTCACGCGCTGCGCGCTCAAGGCTTGGTCCGTCATCAACGTGCACGCGCTGAACATGCAACGGCACAGCCAAACGCGCGCAAAACTGCTGGCAATGCGCTGGCCAGTCTTGCGCGACAGCTTGCAAGCCGTGATCGATATAAATAGCGGAAAGTGCCGGGATTGCCTCACGTTGCGCAAGGCTGGCTAATACATGTAACAGGACGGTTGAATCCAATCCGCCCGAAAAGCCGACGCGCCACGCAGGTGCGTCACGCCAGGGAGCCAGATTTTCCAGCACCCTGGCGCACAGGGTCATCACGCCACGCCGTAGCTCATGAGACGCTCGTAACGACGGGCAAGCAGCGCGTCGGTATCGAGTTTCTTCAGGTCTTTAAGCTGCGCTGCCAATGTTTGGCGAACAGACTCGGCAGCCGCTGCCGGGTCGCAATGGGCACCACCCAATGGCTCGGCAATGACTTTATCAACGATACCCAAACCTTTCAGGCGATCCGCCGTAATGCCCATTGCTTCAGCCGCATCTGGCGCCTTGTCTGCGGTTTTCCACAGGATCGAGGCGCAACCTTCCGGCGAGATAACCGCATAGGTCGAGTACTGCAGCATGTTCAGCTGGTCGCAAACGCCGATAGCCAATGCGCCGCCCGAACCACCTTCACCAATAACGGTAGCGATAATCGGGGTTTTCAGGCGCGCCATAACACGCAGGTTCCAGGCAATTGCCTCGCTCTGACCGCGCTCTTCCGCGTCGATACCCGGATAAGCACCTGGGGTGTCGATGAAGGTCACGATTGGCATCTTGAAGCGCTCGGCCATTTCCATCAGGCGGCACGCCTTGCGATAGCCTTCCGGACGCGGCATGCCGAAGTTACGACGTACTTTCTCGCGAACCTCGCGGCCCTTCTGATGACCGATGACCATTACCGGCTGATCATCCAGACGGGCAACACCGCCGACAATGGCAGCATCGTCGGAGAAGTGACGATCACCGTGCAACTCGTCGAACTCGGTGAAGATATGGCCCAGATAATCGAGGGTGTAGGGACGACGTGGGTGCCGCGCCAGCTTGGCGATCTGCCAGCTGGTCAGGTTGCCGAAAATGCTTTCAGTCAACGCGTTGCTTTTGTCCTGGAGCCGCGCGATTTCATCACTGATGTTCAGTGAATTGTCGTTACCGACCAGGCGAAGCTCTTCGATCTTGGCTTGCAGGTCAGCGATTGGCTGTTCGAAATCAAGAAAATTCGGGTTCATAGTCATCCGTCTTGCGTCGACGGCCAAGTGGCCGGGGAGCGGTATCCGTTTATGCCCTACCTTATAGGATTGGGCTCATCCAGGTCGACACCTGAGTCTTGGCGCAACAACCCTGAAGGATCAATGCGCACGCTGTAGACGTCAAGTGCCGCCACCCTTACATAAGGCCTAGGCCTCAAAAGTTAAGGATCGAAAAAGAGCGCGGCTCAGTACTGCGGCATTTGTAAGACTCTGAAAGCGCTGATTTTTACCAAAAACTGCGCCTCAATGAGCCCTCTAACCTTGTAACTGCGCGGCACGCGTCCTTTTCAGTGCTACATAATCCTTAGCGGTATTGAAGGAAGACGTTGTCTCGGCCGAACTGGTCACGCAATGCCTGAATCAGGCTGTCTGCCGGATCAATCCGCCACTTTTCGCCAAACTCAAGCAGCGCCCGTGCATCCGTGCCAGCGTAGTCCAGCGTGATCGGGCAAGCGCCCCGGTGGCGTTCACACAATTGCGCCAGCCAGTTCAGTTTGTCCGCCTTCAGCGCTGTGCTGGCAATACGCAAACGCAAACTTTCGGCCAGTCCGGTACGTGCCTCCTCCAGACTCATCACGCGCTTGGCACGCAAACGCATACCGCCCGAGAAGTCGTCGTTACTCACCTCACCCTCGACCACTACCAGCGCATCGCTCTGCAGCAACGCCTGATTACTGGCGAAGGCCTCGGCAAACAAAGAGGCCTCAATGCGCCCGGAACGGTCGTCCAGGGTGATAAAGCCCATTTTGTCGCCCTTCTTGTTCTTCATAACCCGCAGGTTAACAATCAAGCCGGCAACCGTTTGCGACTCACGTGACGGTTTCAGATCAACAATGCGCTGACGGGCAAAACGGCGAACCTCGCCTTCGTACTCGTCGATCGGGTGCCCGGTGAGGTACAACCCCAAGGTTTCCTTCTCACCTTTGAGACGTTCTTTAAGCGTCAGTTCCCGCGCTTTCAGGTGCTTGGCATAAACATCGGCGGTTTCGTCGGCAAAGACGCCACCAAACAAGTCCATGTGTCCGCTGTCATGGCTGCGCGCCGTTTGCTCGGCGGCCTGCACAGCCTCTTCGGTCGCGGCCAGCAATACGGCGCGGTTACGGTCGATATTGGCGCGATACTCTTTGATCTCTTCATGGAAGTGCGGCCCGAGACGATCCAGCGCGCCGCTGCGCACCAATGCATCGAGGGTGCGTTTGTTGATTCGCTTGAGGTCGACCCGTGAGCAGAAGTCGAACAGATCCTTGAACGGGCCGTCTTTACGCGACTCGACAATCGCCTCTACCGGCCCCTCGCCCACGCCCTTGATCGCGCCCAGACCGTAAACAATCCAGCCTTCATCATTAACCGTGAACTTGTACTCAGAGGTGTTCACATCGGGCGCATCGAGACGCAGCTTCATGCTACGACATTCTTCGATCAGCGTGACGACCTTGTCGGTGTTGTGCATATCCGCCGACAACACCGCCGCCATGAAGGCCGCCGAGTGATGCGCCTTGAGCCAGGCAGTTTGATACGAAAGCAGACCATAGGCGGCCGAGTGCGATTTGTTGAAGCCGTAACCCGCGAACTTCTCCACCAGATCGAAGATGTTGCCCGCAAGGTCCGCATCAATACCGTTACTGGCGCAGCCTTCAATGAAACCGCCGCGCTGCTTGGCCATTTCTTCAGGCTTTTTCTTACCCATGGCGCGGCGCAGCATGTCGGCGCCACCAAGGGTGTAGCCCGCCATGACCTGGGCAATCTGCATCACCTGTTCCTGATACAGAATGATCCCGTAAGTCGGCGCCAAAACCGGCTGCAGGCCTTCGTACTGGTAATCCTGATGCGGATAGGAGATCGGCTCACGACCGTGCTTACGGTTGATGAAGTCGTCCACCATGCCGGACTGCAACGGGCCCGGACGGAACAGGGCCACGAGTGCGATCATGTCTTCGAGGCAGTCGGGCTTGAGCTTTTTGATCAGTTCCTTCATGCCGCGCGATTCAAGCTGGAACACCGCGGTGGTTTCAGCTTTTTGCAACATCGCGAACGTGGCTTTGTCGTCCAGCGGGATGAAGTCGATATTCAGGTCCGGCAAGCCCTGCTTGGCTTGCTCGCGGTTGATGGTTTCCATCGCCCACTTGATGATCGTCAGGGTACGCAGACCGAGGAAGTCGAACTTCACCAGACCCGCCGATTCCACGTCATCCTTGTCGAACTGAGTGACCAGACCGTTGCCCTCTTCATCACAGGCAATCGGCGAGAAGTCGGTGAGCTTGGTCGGCGCGATAACCACACCACCGGCGTGCTTACCGGTGCCGCGGCAGATACCTTCGAGCTTGAGCGACATCTCCCAGATTTCAGCCGCTTCTTCGTCAGTCTTGAGGAAGTCGCGCAGCGGCTCTTCCATCTCGAACGCCTTGGCCAGCGTCATACCGACTTCGAACGGAATCATCTTCGACAAGCGATCCGCCAAACCGTAAGACTTGCCCTGCGCCCGCGCCACGTCACGCACCACCGCCTTGGCGGCCATGGTGCCGAAGGTGATGATCTGGCTTACAGCGTTGCGGCCGTACTTTTCCGCCACGTAATCAATAACCCGGTCGCGCCCGTCCATACAGAAGTCGACGTCGAAGTCGGGCATGGACACCCGCTCGGGATTGAGGAAGCGTTCGAACAGCAGGTCATAGGCCAGCGGATCAAGGTCGGTGATCTTCTGCACATACGCCACCAGCGAGCCCGCACCCGATCCACGGCCTGGTCCTACCGGCACGCCGTTGTTCTTGGCCCACTTGATGAAGTCCATAACGATCAGGAAGTAGCCGGGGAAACCCATCTGAATGATGATGTCGAGCTCGAAGTTGAGGCGGTCGACATACACCTGCTTCTTCGCCTCGTAATCCGGCGTGTCCTTGGGCAGCAATACCTCCAGACGCTCGTCGAGTCCGTCGAACGAGACTTTGCGAAAGTACTCATCCATGGTCATGCCGTCTGGAATCGGGAAGTTAGGCAGGAAGTAGGTGCCCAACTGCACATCGATATTGCAACGCTTGGCAATTTCGACGGTATTTTCCAGCGCCTCCGGCAGATCACTGAACAGCTCGGCCATCTCTTCCGGGGTTTTCAGGTACTGCTGATCGGAGTAGTTGCGCAGGCGGCGCGGGTCGTCCAGCGAGCGGCCTTCACCAATGCACACTCGGGTTTCGTGCGCTTCGTAGTCATCCTGATTAATGAAGCGAACATCGTTGGTAGCCACCAGTGGCGCGCCAACCCGGTCCGCCAGTTCAACGGCCATGTGCAGGTATTCTTCGTCGTTGACGCGATTAGTACGGTGCAACTCGACATAGAAGCGATCGGGGAACACCGCCTGCCATTCGCGCAAACGCTGCTCGGCAAGCACCGGATCACCGGCCAGCAGGGCGCGCCCGACTTCACCTTCACGGGCGCCGGACAACGCAATAAGCCCTTCGGCAGCCGCTTTGACCCAATCGCGCTGGATAATCACCAAATCATTGCTTTGGCCTTCACTCCAGCCGCGCGAGACCAGCTCGGTCAGGTTGCGATAACCCTTGCCGTTCATCACCAGCAAGGTCATGCGCGTCAGCGCGCCATCTTCATCGGCACTGGCCAGCCAGATATCAGCACCGCAGATGGGTTTGATACCAGCGCCCATCGAGGCTTTATAGAACTTGACCAGCGAGCACATGTTGCTCTGATCGGTGACTGCCACCGCCGGCATACCCGCGCCGGCGACGGCCTTGATCAACGGCTTGACCCGGACCAGACCGTCAACCAGGGAGTATTCGCTGTGCACACGCAGATGGACAAATGGAACAGTCATGGCAGCCCTATTCAAAACACAAAAACGACAAGGCCCGGATTGTACCGAGCCTTGGATCAAACATCAGCTTTGCGGTGCAAACTATCGCTAATTAGCGATCATCCCAAACGCCGGGTGAAAGTTTTTTCTGCACTTCCGGGTACTCGCTGGCATCGAAGGTCGGCACCTTGCCCGCCTTGCGCTGTGCGTTGTAGTCACGCGCCAGCTTGAACGCCAGATTGGAGAGCAGTATCACGGCAATCAGGTTGGTAATCGCCATCAACCCCATCGACACGTCCGCAAGATTCCAGACGAAGGGCAACGATGCCAACGCACCAAACATCACCATCGCCAACACTGCCAAGCGGAAAATCAACAGACCCGACTGGTGATTATGCTCCAGGAATACCAGACAGTTCTCGGCATAGAAGTAGTTGGCAACAATTGAGGTGAAGGCGAAGAACAGAATCACCACCGCCAAGAAATACTTAGCCCAACCACCCAACTGGCTGCTCAGCGCTTGCTGCACCAGCGCAATACCTTCCGCGCTGCCGGCTGGCACCTTGGCCAGCAAAATGATCGCGGCCGAGGCGGTGCAGATCAGCAGCGTATCGATAAACACGCCAGCCATTTGCACATAGCCCTGCGAGACCGGATGCGGCGGGTAAGGCGTCGCCGATGCAGCAGCATTGGGCGCAGAACCCATGCCCGCCTCGTTGGAGAACAAGCCGCGCTTGAAGCCGTTCATGATCGCCGCACCAATGCCACCAGCCGCTGCTTCATGCAAACCAAAGGCACTCTTGAAGATCAACGAGAACACTGCCGGCAACTCGCTGAAATTGATCACGATGATAACCAGCGCCACCAGCAGATAGGCCGCTGCCATAACCGGCACGGCCAGCTCGGAGAAGCGCGCAATGGAGCGCAGGCCACCGAAGATAATCAATGCGGTCAGCACCACCAAGCCCAGACCGATCACCGCTGATGCCACTGGGATTACGCTGCCCATCAGGGCGAACTTGCCCCAGTCGATATTGAACGCGCCAATCATCGCGCCGCTGATGGTGTTGGCTTGCACGGAATTGAACACGAAACCGAAGGCAATGATCAGGAAGATCGAGAACAGAATGCCCATCCAGCGTGCATTGAGGCCACGCTCCATGTAATACGCCGGACCGCCGCGAAACTGGCCTTGCTCGTCGCGGCTCTTGAACAACTGAGCCAGCGTGGCCTCAACAAAACCTGTGGCCATGCCGACCAGAGCAATCATCCACATCCAGAAAATCGCACCCGGCCCACCGAGCGTGATCGCCACGGCGACACCGGCAATGTTGCCCGTACCGACGCGCGCCGCCAGTGAAGTACACAGCGCCTGAAACGATGAAATACCCGAACTGTCACTGTTACGGCTGCCGCGCAGCACCGTGAAGATGTGCCCGAAGTGACGAAACTGTACCGCGCCCAAGCGAACGGTGAAGTACAAACCGGAACCAACCAGCAACCAGATGAGTACCTTCCCCCAGATCAACCCGTTCAACAGGTCGACAACCTGCGTGGCCACTTCTTGCATGGAAATCCTCCGACCGCCTACCGCGGCATTTACGCTCGACCCTGAATTACCGGCCGGAAACGAATGTGCATCGCACTCAAGGTGCAACCTGAAAATGATGCTGACTACCAGTGTAGACAGCGCGAAAGGGCTGGGACTTTGAAATATTGGTCGCTCGCTTGCCTGCGAATGAGCGACCCATAATTGCAGTCAGGCGACAATGGCCGCGAATTAGCTGTCTAGCAGGTTTCTGACCGGCGCAAACGAGCGCCTGTGGATGGGCGTTGGCCCCAGACGCCGCAGCGCCTCAAGATGAACCGGTGTCGGGTAGCCCTTGTGTTTGGCAATGCCGTAACCCGGATATTGCGCATCAAGCGCAAGCATTTCCCGGTCACGACTCACTTTCGCCAAAATCGATGCAGCGGCAATCGCCGCCACCGAGCTATCACCCTTGACCACAGATGCACTGGGAACGTTCAATTTCGGACAACGATTGCCGTCAATCAACGCAAGTTTAGGGGTGACGCTGAGCCCTTCTACAGCTCGCTGCATGGCCAGCATTGTGGCGTGAAGAATATTCAGCTGGTCGATCTCTTCAACCTCAGCTCTGGCAATACACCAGGACAGCGCCTTCTCCCGAATCTCGTCAAAGAGCATTTCGCGGCGCGCTTCTGTGAGCTTTTTTGAGTCGTTGAGCCCCAGAATCGGCCGCGCCGGATCAAGAATCACCGCAGCGGTCACGACTGCGCCGCACAGCGGGCCACGACCCACTTCGTCCACCCCAGCGACAAGTTCTTCGACCTGAGCAAAATCCAATCCCATCTGCATCAGGCGCGACCTACCAGCTCAAGTACTGCATCAGCCGCCTGCTTGGAGGCATCGCAGCGCAGTGAACGATGGATCTGATCGAAGCCCTCGGTTTGCACCTCGCCGCCATCAAGCAGCGGCGAAACCGTTTGCGCCAGCGCCTCGGCAGTCGCTGCGTCCTGAATCATTTCAGGCACCAGCAGGCGCTTGGCCAACAGGTTTGGCAGCGAAATATACGGGCTCTTAACCAGACGTTTGAGGATGCTGTAGGTCAGCGGAGCAACGCGGTAGGCAACCACCATCGGCCGCTTGTACAGCAGCGCCTCGAGGGTTGCGGTGCCGGATGCAATCAGCACTGCATCGCAGGCCGCCAACGCTTCATGCGAACGGCCATCGAGCAACGTCAGGGCCAGATCGCGATCGGCGAGCATGGCTTCAAGTTGCTCGCGACGTTCACGGCTCGCACACGGCAGCACAAACTGAATACCGGGACGCAGCGCGCGCAAACGTTCAGCCGCATCCAGGAACAAAGCGCCCAAGCGCCCTACTTCACCACCGCGACTGCCCGGCATAAGTGCAATTACCGGAGCATCGTGAGCCAGACCCAGCGCTTCACGGGCGCCATGGCGATCCGCTTGCAGCGGGATTTCGTCCGCCAGCGGATGGCCGACAAAGCGCACCGGCACCTGATGTTCATCGTAGAACTGCGCCTCGAACGGGAACAGCGTGAGCATCAGGTCGCAGGCGTCACGAATCTTCAGCACGCGCTTTTGCCGCCACGCCCAAACCGACGGGCTGACGTAATGCACGGTCTTGATCCCGGCCTGGCGCAGCTTCAATTCAAGGCCAAGGTTGAAATCGGGCGCATCGATGCCGATAAACACATCCGGTTTAGCGGCAATCAGGGTTTTGGTCAGGTCGCGGCGACGCGAGAGCAGCTCCGGCAGGCGGCCGAGGACCTCGACCAAGCCCATCACCGACAAGCGTTCCATCGGAAAAATCGGCTCGAGGCCTTGAGCCTGCATCCGCGGCCCACCAACCCCGATAAACTCGACCTGCGGATGGCGCAGCTTGAGCGCCTGCATCAGACCCGCGCCGAGAATATCGCCCGAAGCTTCGCCAGCCACCAGGGCGACGCGCAATACAGCCGACATAAATTAGCGGGTGATGCCGCGTTGGGAAGACTGGATCGAGTCGCGGAATACCGCCACTTCGCTGAACTCATCGGCCAACTCAGCCAGTTCAAGCAAAGCGTCTTCGATGGTCAGGCCCTGACGGTAGACAATTTTGTAGGCACGGCGCAGCGCCTGAATGGCTTCGGCGCTGAAACCACGACGGCGCATGCCCTCAAAGTTCATAGTGCGAGCTTCGGCCGGGTTGCCGGAAACGGTGACATACGCCGGAACGTCTTTACCGATCGCCGTACCCATGCCCGCAAAGCTGTGCGCGCCAATGTGGCAGAACTGATGAACCAGGGTGTAGCCGGACAGAATCGCCCAATCACCAATGTGCACGTGGCCTGCCAGCGCGACGTTGTTAACCAGAATGCAGTGGTTACCGATTACGCTGTCATGGCCGATGTGGGCATAAGCCATGATCAGGTTGTGATCACCGACGGTGGTTTCGTCACGGTCCTGAATCGTGCCACGGTGCATGGTCACGCCTTCACGGATGATGTTGTGATCGCCAATCACCAGGCGCGTGGGTTCGCCCTTGTACTTGCGGTCCGGGGTGTCTTCACCAAGTGAGCAGAACTGGTAAACACGGTTGTGTTTACCAATTCGGGTCGGGCCTTTAATGATGACATTAGGCCCGAGCACGGTACCCTCACCAATTTCCACATCAGCCCCAATAATGCACCAAGGCCCGACCACAACGTCGTCAGCCAACTTGGCAGCAGGATCGATTATGGCGCGAGGGTCAATCAAACTCATAATTTGCGTTCCGCACAAATAATTTCAGCTGAACAGACTTCCTTGCCGTCTACGGTTGCCTTGCACTCAAACTTCCAGATGCTGCGCTTGGAGCTGAGGAACTTGGCTTCGAGAATTAACTGGTCGCCCGGCACAACCGGCTGGCGAAAACGCAGTTTATCCGAGCCAACAAAATAGTATAGCGTGCCGTCTGATGGCTTGATGTCCATCATTTTGAAACCCAGGATACCCGCTGCCTGAGCCATGGCTTCAATAATCAGGACGCCCGGCATAATCGGGTGCTCAGGAAAATGGCCGTTGAAAAAAGGCTCATTAATGCTGACATTCTTATAGGCACGAATACATTTGCCTTCAACGTCCAGCTCCGCCACCCGGTCAACCAGGAGAAACGGGTAACGGTGCGGCAAGTATTCACGAATTTCGTTGATGTCCATCATTTCCAGAGAAGCCTGTAATAAAAAAAGAGGAGCACGGTTTTTCCGTGCTCACGCATCAGATGAGGCTTTTCCGTTCGAGGTCACTGCGGCGAGCTGTTTTTCCAGCTGCTGCAAGCGTTTGGCCATATCATCCAACTGGCGAATCCGCGCTGCACTTTTGCGCCACTCGTTCGCCGGCTGCATTGCCGTACCTGAAGAATATGAGCCCGGTTCTGTAATCGAGCGCGTTACCATGGTCATGCCCGTGACAAACACACCGTCACAAACCTCAATATGACCGACCATGCCCACGCCGCCGGCAATCATACAGTTCTTGCCGATCTTGGTGCTGCCAGAAATACCGACACAACCGGCCATTGCGGTGTTGTCACCGACCTGTACGTTGTGTGCGATCATGATCTGGTTATCCAGCTTCACACCATTGCCCAACACCGTGTCGGACAGCGCGCCGCGATCGACCGTGGTATTGGCGCCAATTTCGACATTATCGCCGATAAGCACACCGCCAATCTGCGCTATTTTCTGCCACACGCCCTTCTCGTTGGCGAAGCCGAAGCCCTCACCGCCGATCACTGCGCCTGACTGAATAACCACATTCCGGCCGATACGCACGTCGTGATACAGGGTAACGCGCGGCGCCAACCAGCCACCTTCACCGATCACCGAACGCGCACCGACAAAGCAATGCGCGCTAATGGTGACACCGGCCGCAATCTGCGCCCCGCTCTCGATCACAGCATAAGCGCCAATACTGGCCGTCGGATCAATGCTGGCATCTGCTGCCACCAACGCGCTCGGATGCACCCCGACCACGCCTTGCGGCTTGCGATCAAAGGCATGCGACAGCTCGGCGTAAGCCAGATACGGATTGGCCACAATCAGCGCGTTACCGGGGAAACCCTCGGCATCCGCTTCTGTGAGCAACACCGCAGCCGCCTGGGTATTAGCCAGATATTTACGGTACTGGGCATTTGCCAAGAAGCTCAATTGCCCGGCGCCGGCGTCCTGCAAAGTTGCAAGGCCAGTAATCAACAACTCGGAGTCACCCTTGAGGGTGGCTCCGAGCCGAGTGGCCAGTTGGCCGAGTGTAAATTCTTTAGCCGTCATCAGATCAACGCAGTTGGTTCATACGCTCGATAACCTGGCGGGTGATGTCGTACTGAGGCTTAACCTCAACCACGGCGCCACGCTCCAGAACCAGATCGTAGTTACCTTTCTTGATGACTTCTTCAACGGCCTTGTCCAGGTTCGGCTTCAGCTTCTTCAGCATGTCGCGGTCGGCAGCTGCTTTGGCTTCGTTGAGTTCCTTGGACTGGAACTGGAAGTCACGGGCCTTTTGCTTGAAATCAAGCTCAAGACGCTCACGCTCAGCGGTCTGCATCTTGTCGCCGCCTTTGACCAGACGATCCTGAATCGACTTGGCGCTGCTTTCCAGCGACTTCAACTTGCTCAACTGCGGGCCGAACTTCTTCTCGGCATCCACTGCGTAACGCTTGGCAGCATCGGATTCGAGCAAGGCCATTTGATAGTTCAGCACAGCAATTTTCATTTCAGCCATTGCCGGAGTGGCAGTCGCCATCAAAGCAGCACTTAACAGAATAACTTGAGTCAACTTACGCACGATGCACCCCTGCAAAACTTGTGATTGATTAAGTTCAAACGCTTAGAACGTCTGACCAAGCGAGAATTGGAACACCTGCGTGTCTGCATTGTCCGGCTTCTTGATCGGTGCAGCCAAGCTGAAGCTCAACGGCCCCAGAGCAGTGATCCAGGTCAGGCCAACACCCACCGAGCTCGCCATGCTGCCCAAGTCGATATCGCAGCTGTCGCTCAACTGCTTCTGGCTATCGGTGCAGTTGGTGTCGTAGACATTACCCACATCCCAGAACAGCGAGGTCCGCAGTGAACGCTGGTCTTTGACGAACGGCAGCGGGAACAGCAACTCGGCACCACCCTGAATCAACACGTTACCACCGAACGGCAGTGGGTCCTGATCCGGGTCAGTGTAGCGACCATTGGCATCCGGCACACCGTAGATGATTTCACCCTGATCGTTGCGCACCACACTTGGCGTACTGCGCGGGCCCAGGCTGCTGTCTTCGAAACCACGTACCGAGTTGAAACCACCGGCGTAGTAATGCTCGTAGAACGGCAGTTCCGAGGTATCACCGAAGCTGTCGCCATAACCCAACTGGGTGTGGAAACGCATGGTGTAGTCATCATTGATCGGTGCAAAAATCTGCCCGCGGTAATCGACCTTGTAGAACGATAGATCACTGCCTGGCAATGTTGTTTCAACCACGAAGCTCTGCGAGTGACCACGGGTCGCCAGCACGCCACGGTTGAGAGTCGATTCGGACCAGCCGAAAGACGCTTTCCAGTTCAGGTAGCTGTCACCTTCCTTGTTCAGGAAGTCGTAGATTTCATCAACGGTGTAAACACCGGTGTTGATGTCATCCTGCTGCACAGTCAAGCCGTAGGTCAGACGCGAGGTTTCGCTGATCGGATAACCGATGCTCATGCCCGCACCGTAGCTGTCTACCGCATAGCTGGATACGTCGGTATCAAGCTCATCGTAGTCAGTCGAGCGATAGAACAGGTTATAACCCAGGCTCACACCATCCGGCGTCCAGTAGGGATTCACAAAGCCAAAGTTGTAGCGGCTCTGATAATCACTGCGGGTCAAGCCGATGCTGACCTTGTTACCGGTACCGAGGAAGTTGTTCTGGCTGATCGAACCACCGAGGATCAGACCGGCGTTCTGGGCGAAGCCGACGCTGGCAGTGATCGAACCGGACGGCTGCTCTTCAACGCTGTAGTTCACGTCGATCTGGTCATCAGTGCCCGGCACTTGCGGCGTTTCGACGTTTACTTCCTTGAAGAAGCCCAGACGCTCAAGGCGTGTCTTCGACTGGTCGATCAGGTAGGTCGAAGCCCAGCCGCCTTCCAACTGACGCATTTCACGGCGCAGTACTTCGTCTTCCGTCTTGGTGTTGCCACGGAAGTTGATGCGGTTAACGTAAGCGCGCTTGCCCGGATCGACAGCAAATACGATCGAAACCGTCTTGTCTTCATCGTTAGGCTGCGGAATACCGTTGACGTTGGCGAAGGTATAACCCTCGTTACCCAGACGACGGGTGATCAGCTCGGAGGTGCTGGTCATCACTTTACGTGAGAACACCTGCCCTTCCTTGACCAGCAACAGCTTACGAACTTCTTCCTCAGGTACCTTGAGGTCACCACTGAGGCGAACGTCGCTGACTTTGTACTTGCTGCCTTCGTCGATGTTCACCGTGATGTAAACATGCTTTTTATCTGGGGTGATCGAAACCTGAGTCGAGGCGATATCCATGTTGATATAACCGCGATCGAGGTAATACGAGCGCAGGCGCTCAAGGTCACCGGAAAGCTTTTCACGGGCGTACTTGTCATCGTTCTTGAAGAACGACAGCAAGTTGGTGGTTTTCAACTCGAACAGATCAATCAGATCGTCGTCAGGGAACACCGTGTTACCGACTACGTTGATGTGC
Source organism: Pseudomonas marincola (assembly GCF_900682675.2). Taxonomy (NCBI): domain Bacteria; kingdom Pseudomonadati; phylum Pseudomonadota; class Gammaproteobacteria; order Pseudomonadales; family Pseudomonadaceae; genus Pseudomonas; species Pseudomonas marincola. The sequence goes on from NZ_LR215729.2 coordinate 3,395,451, forward strand.
TGGATCGCAGCAACCGAGCCTTCGTTGATGTTGATCTTCAGCGCCACACGGTTACGTGGCTGCGGGATCACCTCGGTCTCGATTTCAGCCGAGTAACGGCCCTGGGCAACGTACTGGCGTTGAAGCTCGTTACGCACGCCTTCAAGGGTTGCACGCTGGAAGATTTCACCTTCAGCCAGGCCGGACTGGTTCAGGCCCTTGAGCAAGTCTTCACTGGTAATCGCCTTGTTGCCTTCAATTTCAATGTTCGAAATCGAAGGTCGTTCGACGACTGTAATTACCAGCACATCACCGTCACGTCCGAGCTGGATATCCTGAAAGAATCCAGTTTTGAACAGATCACGCGTTGCATCGACCAGAGCGCGGTCATCAGCAGCTTCACCGACGTTAAGCGGCAAGGCGCCAAACACGCTCCCCGCAGACACACGCTGTAGACCGTTTACGCGGATATCGGAGATGGTGAAGGACTCGGCGTGAACTTCGGCGATCATCAATGCGGAAAGCACCGCAGGCAGCAGCAGACGTTTCATGAAGTCCTTTCTTATTCCAACTGACGATAAAAAATCTGCCGCTCTTGGCGACAGATTTGTAATTCAGTAGCGATTACAAACGGCTCAAATCGTTAACCAGGGCCAGTAACATCACCCCAACCACCAGACTTATGCCAATTTGCATCCCCCAACCTTGAACCCGCTCAGACAATGGGCGACCACGCACCCACTCGACCAGGTAAAAAAGCAAATGCCCTCCGTCTAATACCGGAATAGGCAACAAATTGAGTACCCCCAAGCTTATGCTCAGATAGGCGAGGAAGTTAAGAAAATCCCCCAAGCCCGACTCAGCCGAAGCGCCCGCCACTTTAGCAATGGTTATCGGCCCACTCAAGTTTTTTACCGAGAGCTCGCCGAAGAGCATTTTCTTCAGGGAGTCGAGAGTCAACAGACTCATGGTCCACGTGCGCTTAAAACTCTCGCCGATTGCGGCAATCGGGCCATGGCTGACTTCGCGTAACATGTCGCTCGGCCAATCAACGCCTTTAACCCCAGCGCCCAGATACCCTGTAGGCGCATCCGGCTCACCGCGCGTGGCCAGCGTCACTGGCACGTCACGCTGAGCACCGTCTCGTTCAACGGTGAACACCACAGACTTGCCCGGCAGGCCGCGCACGCGATCAACCAGCTGCTGCCAGTCGTCCAGCGGCTGCTGATCCAGCGCCACCAGCCGATCACCCAGTTGTAAGCCGGCAGCGCCTGCTGGCCCTTGTGGGTCGAGCTGATCGAGAACCGGCGGAATCTGCGGACGCCAAGGCGTGATGCCCAGCGCAGCAATCGGATCAGGCTCACCAACGCCTTGCAGCCACTTGTTCAACGCCACCTGACGCGGGCTTTCAACGCTTGAGCCCGGCTCGCGCACGGTAATATCCAGATTGCCGGTCTCACCCAGACGGCGAACCAGCTGCAAATTGACCGCCGACCAGCCATTGGTAGGCTCGCCGTCGATCGAAACAATTTCCTGCCCAGCGGCAAACCCGGCCTCAGCGGCCAGACTCGAGACCTCGACACTGCCGATAATCGGCTTGACCTGCTGGCTGCCCAACATGGCAACCACCCAGAAGAACCCGATGGCGAGCAGAAAGTTGGCAATCGGCCCCGCCGCAACCACGGCGATGCGCTGCCCAACGGTTTTGCGATTGAAGGCGTGTTCGAGCTGGTCCAGCGGCACATCGCCTTCACGCTCATCGAGCATTTTGACGTAGCCACCTAACGGAATTGCCGCCACCACGAACTCGGTGCCGTGGCGATCGTGCCAGCGCAGCAATGGCGTGCCGAAGCCGACCGAAAAACGCAGAACCTTGATCCCGCACTTGCGGGCGATCCAGAAGTGACCGAACTCATGGAAAGTAACCAACACCCCGAGTGCAATCAGGGTGCCAACAATCATGTACAGCGCACTCATCACTCTTCTCCGCGTGGTTTATCCACGACGTGTAAGCCATTGCTCAGCCAGGCTGCGCGCAACGCGATCAGCCTCCAGCACGGTAGCAAGCCCTTCGACAGCAACACCAGGCTGCGTGCTCAGAACATCTTCGATGATACTCGGGATTTCGTTAAAACGAATGCGCCGCTGAAGAAATGCCTCAACCGCCACTTCATTCGCCGCGTTGAGCATGGCCGGTGAAGTACCGCCAGCATCCGCCGCTTCACGCGCCAGGCGCAAGCACGGGAAACGCACCTCATCCGGCGCCTGAAAATCCAGCCGCGCGACCGCAAACAGGTCCAGAGGCGGCACACCGGAGTCGATTCGCTCCGGCCACGCCAGCGCATGGGCGATTGGCGTGCGCATATCCGGATTACCCATCTGCGCCAGCACCGAGCCGTCTACGTAGTCGACCAGCGAATGAATCACGCTCTGTGGATGAATCACCACCTCGACCTTGGCCGGGCGCGTATTGAACAACCAGCAGGCCTCGATCAACTCCAGGCCTTTGTTCATCATGCTCGCCGAATCGACCGATATCTTGCGCCCCATTGACCAGTTCGGATGGGCACACGCCTGCTCAGGCGTTACATGAGCCAGTTGTTCAAGCGGTGTTTCACGGAATGGCCCGCCAGAGGCGGTCAGCAGAATACGGCGCACACCCACCGACTCAAGGCCATTGGCATAATTGTTCGGCAGACATTGGAAAATCGCGTTGTGTTCGCTGTCGATAGGCAACAGCACCGCGCCACTGTGTTTGACGGCCTGCATAAACAGATCGCCCGACATCACCAGCGCTTCCTTGTTGGCCAGCAGCACCTTCTTGCTCGCCTCAACCGCCGCCAGCGTTGGCTTGAGCCCCGCCGCACCGACGATTGCCGCCATCACCGTATCAACCTGCGGGTGACTGGCCACCGTGCACAAACCGCTTTCACCGATCAATACTTCGGTGCTCAAGCCTGCGGATTGCAGACCGCCGCTCAACAGCTCAGCCGCCTGCTCGTCACGCACCACCGCAAACCGTGGGCGATGCTTGAGACACAAGGCCTCCAGTTCTGCCAGACGACTGAACCCACTCAGGGCAAAAACAGCGTAACGCTCGGGATGACGCGCGATGACATCAAGCGTGCTCAAGCCAATCGAGCCCGTCGCCCCGAGCACGGTAATTTGCTGAACGTGACTCACAGAGTTGCCCAGCCAGACAGCAACAGCAGCAGCGCAAAGACCGGTATCGCAGCCGTCAGGCTGTCGATGCGATCAAGCACGCCGCCGTGGCCAGGCAGCAGATTGCTGCTGTCCTTGATGCCGGACTCACGCTTGAACATGCTCTCGGTCAGGTCGCCGACGACCGAGACTGCCACAACGATGGCAGCACCCAGCAGCGCCAGAACTGTATTTCCGGCGGACCAGCCCTGAACGATACCGGTGACCAGCGTAATCAGCAGGCACGTACACATGCCGCCAATCATGCCTTCCCAGCTCTTGCCGGGACTCACTGCGGGGGCCAGTTTGCGCTTGCCAAAGGCCTTGCCGGAGAAATAAGCACCGATATCGGCCGCCCAGACCAGCACCATCACGGCGAGAATCAGCCAATTGGCTTGCGGCCATTGCTTGAACAGGACCAAGCCCTGCCAGGCCGGCAGCAAGATCAGCAAACCAATGGCAATCCGCCGCCAGGCAGGCGCCCAATACACAGCAGACTGCGGGAACTTCAATACCAAAGCTGTCGCCACGCACCACCACAACACACCCAGCAGCAACACCGGCGTCGCCAGAATCGGCGCGTGGTAAAGCCCGAGCAACAATACGGCAACAAGCGCTGCAAACAGCACACGCTGCCACTGCGCAGGAAAGCCGGCCAGACGCGCCCACTCCCAACCACCCAGCGTCACAACGGCCCCGATAAACAGGGCAAAAGCGCCTCCCTCAAGCAGGAAGAAGCCACCCAGCGCTATCGGCAACAGGATGAGCGCGGTGATGATTCGTTGTTTAAGCATTAAGCTTTCGCCTCGGCTTCGATTTGCTCACTGGTGCGACCAAACCGCCGCTGGCGTTTGGAAAAGTCAGCGAGTGCTTTGCGCATGGCGTCATGCTTGAAATCCGGCCAGAACAGGTCGGAAAAATACAGTTCGCTGTAAGCCAACTGCCACAACAGGAAGTTGCTAATGCGATGCTCGCCACCGGTACGGATGCACAGATCCGGTAACGGCAGGTCGCCCGTCGCCAAGCAGCTTTGCAGCAACTGCGGGGTTATGTCGGCAGGCTGCAAGTGGCCGCCCTGCACTTCACGGGCAAGACGCTGCGCCGCCTGAGCGATATCCCACTGACCACCATAATTTGCGGCAATCTGCAGCACAAAGCGCTTATTGCCAGCCGTTTGTGCTTCAGCGTCACGCATGGCGGTTTGCAGATCCGGATGAAAGCGAGCGCGATCGCCGATAATCCGCAAACTGATACCGTTCTCATTGAGTTTCTTGGTTTCACGCCGCAGCGCTGCCAGGAACAACTCCATGAGCGCGCCGACTTCTTCAGCCGGACGCTGCCAGTTCTCGCTGGAGAAGGCAAACAGGGTCAGCACCTCAACCCCGGCCTCTGCGCAGACCTCGATCACCGCACGAACGGCATCAACGCCGGCTTTATGTCCCGCCACACCAGGCATGAAACGCTTTTTCGCCCAGCGGTTATTGCCGTCCATGATGATTGCAACATGGCGCGGCACTACTTCGGCGAGGCCGTTTTTACTCTTCTCCATAACGCCATCCTGGCCGTCAGACGGCCATCAGATCCGCTTCCTTGCCTTCCAAGGCCTTATCGGCTTCGGCGACAAATTTGTCTGTCAGTTTCTGGATTTCATCAGCGGCGCGACGCTCGTCGTCTTCGCTGATTTCCTTTTCCTTGACCAGATCCTTCAACTGCGCCAGCGCGTCGCGACGAATGTTGCGCACAGCAACACGGGCGTTCTCGGCTTCAGCGCGCGCCTGCTTGGTGTAACCCTTACGCGTTTCTTCGGTCAGGGCAGGCATTGGCACACGAATGGTGGTGCCGGCAGTGGACGGGTTCAGGCCCAGATCCGAGGTCATAATGGCTTTTTCAACAGCCTGGATCATGCTCCGGTCGAACACGGTCAATGCCAGTGTGCGCGAGTCTTCTGCCATCACGTTGGCAACCTGGCGCAGCGGGGTGTCGGTGCCGTAGTAAGACACCATCACGCTATCGAGGATGCTCGGGTGTGCGCGGCCGGTACGAATTTTGGCAAAGGCGCCAGCCAGCGACTCAAGAGTCTTGGCCATACGCACTTGAGCGTCTTGCTTGATCTCGTTGATCATTGTTGTTCACCTTCCTCAATTAAAGTGCCTTCTGCGCCGCCGACTACAACATTGAGCAAAGCGCCAGGCTTATTCATATTAAACACACGAAGCGGCATATTATGGTCGCGGCACAGGCAGATTGCCGTCAGATCCATAACGCCAAGCTTGCGATCCAGAACCTCGTCATAGGTCAGGTGATCAAATTTCTCGGCGTGCGGGTCCTTGAACGGATCAGCGGTGTACACACCATCCACCTTGGTTGCCTTGAGCACTACGTCCGCATCGATCTCGATGGCGCGCAGGCAGGCAGCAGAGTCGGTGGTAAAAAACGGATTACCAGTGCCAGCGGCGAAAATCACCACCTCACCGGTTTTCAGATGACGCATGGCCTTACGACGATCATAATGGTCGGTCACACCTACCATCGAGATGGCCGACATGACGATGGCCGGAATGTTTGAACGCTCCAGCGCGTCACGCATGGCCAATGCGTTCATTACAGTTGCCAGCATGCCCATGTGGTCGCCGGTCACACGGTCCATTCCGGATGCGCTCAGAGCCGCACCACGGAACAAGTTACCGCCACCAATGACCAGACCCACTTGAACACCGATACCTACCAGCTGGCCTACTTCCAAGGCCATACGATCGAGCACTTTAGGATCGATCCCGAAGTCTTCGGAACCCATCAGCGCCTCGCCGCTAAGCTTGAGCAGAATGCGCTTATAGCGCGGTTGACGACCACTCACCTGCTGAGCCATTACCAGTCTCTCCTGCGGCGTTAAAAATTCTTGGCGAACCGACATGATTCGCAACTTTCGAGCACTTCGACAGCGCCCGACACAAAAATGCTGCGAGCGTGCAAACAAACAACAGCGCTCGTGATCCAGGTGTTTATTCTAGCGTCCGGCCGAACAGCTTACCGGTTACTGCAAGGATTACCTACAACACTGCCAGTGCGGATGAACTTTGCCATGCAAAGACCCCACGCTTAAAGCGTCAATCGGTCACCCTATTTTGACAAAGAGGCCGCGCGCATAAGCGGGCAGCCTCTTTTTAGCAATAGCCTTGGGGGCTAATTACTGCTTGCTGGCAGCCAATTGAGCAGCTACTTCAGCGGCGAAGTCAGTTTCGCCTTTGTCGATGCCTTCACCTACTTCGTAACGTACGAAGGAGATGATTTCAGCACCGGCTTTCTTGACCAGCTCGCCAACTTTAACGCTGTCGTCTTTAACAAAAGCCTGTTCAACCAAGCTCGCTTCAGCGAGGAACTTGGTGATACGGCCAGCAGTCATTTTCTCAACGATTTCAGCAGGCTTGCCCTTGATCTTCTCTTCGTTCAGCGCCAGGAAGATTTCTTTTTCCTTGGCGATGGCTTCTTCAGAGACTTCAGAAGGGTTGAGGAACTGCGGGTTGCTGGCAGCAACGTGCATGGCAACGTCTTTAGCCAGTTCAGCGTCGCCGCCTTTCAGTGCAACCAGAACACCGATGCGGTGACCGTGCAGGTAAGAACCTACAACGTCAGCTTCAACAGTCGCCAGACGACGGATGTTGACGTTCTCGCCTACTTTAACAACCAGTGCTTCACGCTCGGCTTCCTGAGCTGCGATCAACTGAGCAACGTCAGTGATGTTCTCAGCGAAAGCCTTGTCGATGCTGTTAGCAACGAAGCCTTTGAAGTCGTCTTGCAGAGCCAGGAAGTCGGTCTGAGCGTTAACTTCGATGATCAGAGCACGCTTGTTGTCATCAGCAACTTTAACGGCGATAGAGCCTTCAGCTGCGATGTTACCGGCTTTCTTGGCGGCCTTGATCGAACCTGCTGCGCGCATGTCGTCGATGGCTTTTTCAATGTCGCCACCAGCAGCAGTCAGGGCTTTTTTGCAGTCCATCATGCCTTGGCCAGTACGCTCACGCAGTTCTTTAACCAGGGCTGCAGTAATCTCTGCCATTTTGAAAATCCTCTTGGTAGGTCTTCAACCAGTTCACCCCTTCACAGGGCAATCAATTCTATAAGTGGCAAAAAGGGGGCCAAGCCCCCTTTTCGCGCAGCGAGTAACGCAGGCGGTTACTGCTTAGCCTTGAGCGGCTTCAGCTGCCGGGGCTTCTGCGACGAATTCCTCAGTGCCACCGTTAGCGTTGCTGCGGCCACGGATAACTGCGTCAGCAAATGCGCCCATGTACAGCTGGATAGCGCGGATTGCGTCGTCGTTACCTGGGATGATGTAGTCAACACCTTCAGGGCTGCTGTTGGTATCAACGATGCCGATAACCGGGATACCCAGCTTGTTGGCTTCGGTGATAGCAATGCGCTCGTGATCAACGTCGATTACGAACATGGCGTCTGGCAGACCGCCCATGTCCTTGATACCACCCAGGCTGCGATCCAGTTTTTCCAGATCACGGCTGCGCATCAGGGCTTCTTTCTTGGTCAGCTTGGTGAAGGTACCGTCTTGCGACTGGGTTTCCAGATCACGCAGGCGCTTGATCGAAGCACGGATGGTTTTGTAGTTGGTGAGCATGCCGCCCAACCAGCGGTGATCGACGAACGGAGAGTTGCAACGAGCAGCTTCTTCGCGAACGATCTTGCCAGCAGAACGCTTGGTACCAACGAACAGAATCTTGTTCTTACCAGCAGCCAGCTTCTCAACGAACGACAGCGCGTCGTTGAACATTGGCAGGGTTTTTTCAAGGTTGATGATGTGAATCTTGTTACGCGAGCCGAAAATGAACTTGCCCATTTTCGGGTTCCAGTAACGGGTCTGGTGGCCGAAGTGCACACCGGCCTTCAGCATATCGCGCATATTGACTTGGGACATTGTCGTTCCTTAATAAGTCGGGTTAGGCCTCCACGTATCCCAATCTCCAACCCTTGCACGTGGCAAAAGGCACCCAGGAAATCGTGTCGATACGTGTGTGGGTTAGTGCTCTACAGACAGACAGCCCGTAAAGCGGCGCGTTTTATACCACAACAACCCGATCTAAGCTACACCTATCAGCAATCAGATCAACCCATTGCCCGACCTAAGGTGGGTGGCAAATACGCCGACACCGCCAATACACCGGACCGCCCAGCCCTGTTTAACGGCAGCAACACAACCCGCCAACTATGCCGCAGCAGGCAGGAGGGTTCGCCGCCGCGTGTTTACGGCTTATAGCTTGGCGACTAGAACTGTTACCATAGACCTCTTTTTTCAGCTTGACCGCGAGAGCCCACATGACCGTGACCATCAAAACGCCCGAGGAAATCGAAAAAATGCGCATCGCTGGCCGTCTGGCCGCCGAAGTGCTCGAGATGATTGGTGAGCACGTCAAGCCGGGCGTCACCACTGAAGAACTCGACCGCATTTGTCATGACTATATAGTGAACGTGCAGCAGGCCATCCCTGCCCCGCTCAACTATCGCGGCTTCCCCAAGTCGATCTGCACCTCGATCAACCACGTTGTCTGCCACGGCATTCCCAACGAGAAGCCGCTTAAAGAAGGCGACGTGCTGAACATCGACATCACGGTGATCAAGGACGGCTATCACGGCGACACCAGCAAGATGTTCATGGTGGGCAAGGTTGCCGAGTGGGCCGAGCGCCTGGCGCAGGTCACCCAAGAGTGCATGTATAAAGGTATCGAAATCGTCAAGCCGGGCACCCGCCTGGGCGATATTGGCGAAGTGATTCAGAAGCACGCCGAGAAAAACGGTTTCAGCGTAGTCCGCGAATACTGCGGCCACGGCATTGGCGCGGTGTTCCATGAAGAGCCGCAGGTTCTGCATTACGGTCGCGCTGGCACTGGCATGGAACTGAAGGAAGGCATGACCTTCACCATCGAGCCGATGATCAATCAGGGCCGCGCCGAAACGCGCCTGCTGGGTGATGGCTGGACGGCAATCACCAAGGACCGCAAGCTCTCGGCCCAGTGGGAACACACCATTCTGGTGACCGCCGATGGCTACGAGATTTTCACCCTGCGCAGCGATGACACCCTGCCACGCACGTCAGCCTAATCCGCCAGCACGGCCGTAACCATGAAGGATGCAGTATGCCGCAGGTAGATCCCGAACTGTTTGATCGCGGCCAGTTCAAAGCCGAACTGGCATTGAAATCCAGCCCGATTGCAGCCTTCAAGAAAGTCATCCGCCGTGCCAACGAAGTTCTCGACGCCCGCTTCATGGCGGGCCGCGAGATTCGCCGACTGATCGAGGACCGCGCCTGGTTCATTGATCAGATCCTGCTTGAGGCCTGGGGTCGGCTGGAGTGGAGCGAAGATGCCGATATCGCCCTGCTCGCTGTTGGCGGCTACGGCCGGGGCGAACTGCACCCGCACTCCGACATCGACCTGCTGATTCTGCTCGATTGCGCCGACCACGAAACCTTCCGCGACCCGATCGAGCGCTTCCTCACCCTGCTCTGGGACATTGGCCTGGAAGTGGGCCAGAGCGTGCGCTCAGTGGATGAATGCGCCAGCGAAGCCCGCGCCGACCTGACCGTCATCACCAACCTGATGGAAAGCCGCACCATTGCCGGCCCAGAACGCTTGCGCCAGCGCATGCAACAGGTGACCAATACCGAGCAGATGTGGCCGAGCAACGAATTCTTTCTGGCCAAGCGCAAAGAGCAACGCGCGCGCCACGCCAAGTACAACGACACCGAATACAACCTTGAGCCTAACGTCAAAGGCTCGCCGGGCGGCTTGCGCGATATCCAGAACATTCTCTGGGTTGCCCGCCGGCACTTCGGCACGCTCAATCTGCAATCCATGGTCGATCAGGACTTCCTCCTGAAAACCGAATACAACATGCTCGCGTCCAGCCAGGAGTTTTTGTGGAAGGTGCGCTACGCCCTGCACATGCTGGCAGGCCGCGCCGAAGATCGACTGTTGTTTGATCACCAGACGCAAATTGCTGAGCTGCTCGGTTATACGACGAATGAAAGCAAGCGCGGCATTGAGCAGTTCATGCAGAAGTACTACCGCGTGGTCATGGGCATCGCTGAACTCAGCGACCTGATCAAGCAGCACTTCGAAGAGCAAATCCTGCGGGCAGGCGAATCGGGCCCGGCGACACCGATCAATAGCCGCTTCCAGTTGCGCGACGGTTATATCGAGGTCACCCACCCCAACGTCTTCAAACGCACGCCTTTCGCGATCATGGAAATCTTCGTGCTGATGGCCCAGCACCCGGATATCAAGGGCGTCAAAGCCGATACCATCCGTTTGCTGCGCGATCATCAACACCTGATCGACGATGAGTTTCGCAACGACATTCGCAACACCAGCCTGTTTATCGAGCTGTTCAAAAGCAGTTCCGGCATCCATCGCAACCTGCGCCGCATGAACCGCTACGGCATTCTTGGCCGTTACTTACCCGAGTTCGGCCTGATTGTCGGACAAATGCAACACGACCTGTTCCATATTTTCACGGTCGATGCGCACACGCTCAATCTGATCAAGCACCTGCGCAAATTCAAGTGGCCCGAGCTTGCCGAGAAATTCCCGCTGGCAAGCAAGCTGATCGACAAACTGCCAAAACCCGAGCTGATCTACATCGCCGGGCTTTATCACGATATCGGCAAGGGCCGTGGCGGCGATCACTCAGAGCTGGGCGCTGTCGATGCAGAAGCATTTTGCCAGCGCCACCAACTGCCGACGTGGGACTCGAAACTGGTGACATGGCTGGTGCAGAGCCATTTGGTGATGTCGACCACTGCCCAGCGCAAAGACCTTTCTGATCCGCAGGTAATCCACGACTTTGCCCTGCATGTCGGCGATGAAACCCATCTCGACTACCTGTATGTGCTGACCATCGCCGACATCAACGCGACCAACCCGACGCTCTGGAACTCCTGGCGCGCGAGCCTGTTGCGCCAGCTGTATACCGAGACCAAGCGCGCACTGCGCCGTGGCCTTGAGAACCGTCTGGAGCGCGAAGAGCAGATCCGCCTGACGCAAACGGCAGCCCTGGACATTCTGGTACGCACCGGCACCGACTCTGATGAGGCGGAGCATCTGTGGTCGCAATTGGGCGATGACTACTTCCTGCGCCACACCGCCAATGACGTGGCCTGGCACACCGAAGCGATCATCCAGCACGGTAACGACAGCAATCCGCTGGTGTTGATCAAGGAAACCACCCAGCGCGAGTTCGAAGGCGGCACGCAGATATTCATCTACGCGCAGGATCAGCACGACTTCTTCGCGGTAACCGTAGCGGCCATGGCCCAGCTCAACCTGAATATTCATGACGCGCGGATTCTGACCTCGACCAGCCAGTTCACCCTCGACACCTATATCGTCCTTGAAGGCGATGGCAGCTCGATTGGCGACAATCCGGCACGTATCAAGCAGATCCGTCAGGGCCTGATCGACGCACTGATCAACCCCGACGAATACCCGAATATCATTCAGCGTCGCGTACCGCGTCAGCTCAAGCACTTCGACTTTGCCCCGCGCGTGACCATCCATAACGATGCACAGCGCCCGGTGACCATACTCGAACTGACGGCGCCGGATCGGCCGGGCCTGCTGGCCAGGATTGGCGGGATATTCCTCGACTTCGACCTGTCGTTGCAGAACGCCAAAATTGCCACCCTTGGCGAGCGGGTAGAAGACGTGTTCTTCGTCACCGACGCCAACAATATGCCGCTCTCTGACCCGGACTTATGCATGCGCCTGCAAGAGACGATAATCTCGCAGCTGTCCGAAGCCAGTGGTCATATGAGCGAACCCAACCGGATCTCTATTTAACTTTTATTCGCAAGAAATCGTTGGCCCGCGCAGCCAGTGTTTAAGTTTCAGGAAGCCCACATGAACGACGCGTTAAACCAGCTGCAACCCTACCCGTTTGAAAAGCTCCGCGCCCTGCTTGGCAGTGTTCAGCCGAATGCCGACAAAGCGTCGATTGCGCTGTCCATTGGCGAGCCCAAGCACCGCAGCCCGGCGTTTGTCGCCGAGGCCCTGAGCAGCAACCTCGACCAACTGGCGGTGTACCCGACTACGCTGGGCATTCCGGCACTGCGCGAAGCCATCGCCAATTGGGCCACGCGTCGCTTCAACCTTACCGCCGGCACCCTCGATCCGGCGCGCCACGTGCTGCCGGTCAACGGCACCCGCGAGGCGTTGTTCGCATTTACCCAAACCGTGGTCAAGCGTGCGCAAGGCCCCGACGCGCTCCCGGGCCTGGTAATCAGCCCCAACCCGTTCTACCAAATCTACGAAGGCGCCGCCCTGCTGGCCGGCGCCCAGCCGCATTACCTGCCGTGCCTTGAAGACCATGGTTTCAACCCTGATTTCTCCAAAGTCAGCGCCGAGACCTGGCAGCGTTGCCAGGTCTTGTTCCTCTGCTCGCCCGGCAACCCGACGGGCGCGCTGATCCCGCTGCCGGTACTCAAGCAGTTGATCGCGCTGGCCGATGAGCATGACTTTGTGATTGCCAGCGACGAGTGCTACAGCGAGTTGTATTTTGATGAGAGCAACCCACCCGCAGGTCTGTTGACCGCCTGCGCCGAATTGGGCCGTAATGACTTCAAGCGCTGCGTGGTCTTTCACAGCCTGTCCAAGCGCTCCAACCTGCCGGGCCTGCGTTCTGGCTTTGTCGCCGGTGACGCCGACATTTTGAAATCTTTCCTGCTGTACCGTACCTATCACGGCTGCGCGATGCCGGTGCAAACCCAACGCGCGAGCATTGCGGCATGGGAAGATGAGGCGCACGTGCTGGCCAATCGCGACCTGTACCGGGAAAAATTCGACGCCGTACTTGAAATTCTCAAGGATGTGCTCGATGTAAAGCGCCCGGACGGTGGTTTTTACCTGTGGGCGAAAACCCCGGTGGATGATGAAACCTTCACCCGTGACCTGTTCGCACAGCAACACGTGACCGTAGTGCCAGGTTCTTATTTGTCGCGTCAGGTTGAGGGTAATAATCCAGGCGCCTACCGCATTCGTATGGCGCTGGTTGCTCCACTGGCGGAGTGCATTGAAGCCGCCGAACGGATTCGCACTTTTGTTAAGGGTCTGTCTGTATGACTAACACGCTGTTTGGCATCAAAGCCTGTGACACCATGAAGAAAGCCCGGACCTGGCTCGACGAGCATCAGGTCAGCTACCAGTTTCACGATTACAAAGCCGTCGGTATCGACCGCGAAAACCTGCAAAAGTGGTGTGATGAACATGGCTGGGAAAAAATCCTCAACCGTGCCGGCACGACTTTTCGCAAACTGGACGATGCGCAGAAAAGCGACCTCGACCAGAGCAAGGCCATCGAATTGATGATGGCCCAACCTTCGATGATCAAACGCCCAGTGTTGGATTTGGGCACTAAAACGCTGGTGGGTTTCAAACCCGAGCTTTACGCCGCAGAAATGGCATAAGGCCAGGTGTCATGCACAGGCATGACGCCGACTGAATAACCCCACGCGCCACACATTGAATTCGCTGTAAGGAAGATAAACATGAGCAACGCACTATTCAGCCTGGCCTTCGGGGTCGGTACGCAAAATCGTCAGAGCAACTGGCTCGAAGTCTTCTATGCACAGCCACTGCTCAACCCGAGCGAAGAACTGGTTGCCAAGGCCGCCGAAAAGCTCGGCTACGATGGCGGCAATCAGGCCATTGCGTTCACTAACCAGCAAGCGGCGCAACTGGCTGAAGCCCTGAAAAGCGTAGACGAGGCACAAAGCGCCCTGCTGACCCGCCTGGCAGAGAGCAACAACCCGCTGGTCGCGACCTTCCTGGCCGAAGACTCATCGCCAACCAGCACACCTGAGGCCTACCTCAAGCTGCACCTGCTGTCGCACCGTCTGGTGCAGCCGCACGGCGTCAACCTCAGCGGCATCTTCCCGCTGCTGCCAAACGTGGCATGGACCAGCCAGGGCGCAATCGATCTGGCCGAGCTGGCTGAGCGTCAACTCGAAGCGCGTCTGCGCGGCGAGCTGCTGGAAGTGTTCTCGGTCGACAAGTTCCCGAAAATGACCGACTACATCGTGCCGAAAGGTGTGCGCATCGCCGACAGCTCGCGCATCCGTCTGGGCGCCTACATTGGCGAAGGCACCACCGTCATGCACGAAGGTTTCGTCAACTTCAACGCCGGCACCGCAGGCCCGGGCATGATCGAAGGCCGTGTATCGGCTGGCGTATTCGTGGGTAAAGGTTCCGACCTTGGCGGCGGCTGCTCGACCATGGGCACTTTGTCTGGCGGCGGCAACATCGTGATCTCGGTCGGCGAAGGCTGCCTGATCGGCGCGAACGCCGGCATCGGCATCCCTCTGGGCGATCGCAATACCGTTGAAGCGGGCCTGTACGTGACCGCCGGCACCAAGATCAACCTGCTCGACGGCGAAGGCAACCTGGTTAAAGTGGTCAAGGGTCGCGACCTGGCTGGCCAACCCGACCTGTTGTTCCGTCGCAACTCGCTGAGCGGCGCGGTCGAGTGCAAGACGCACAAGTCCGCAATCGAGCTGAACGAGTCGCTGCACGCGCACAACTAAACGCGGCTGCGCGACTTACGGGGAGTCGCTTAAACACGAAGCGCTGTATAAGCTCGTCTTTAAGCGACTCCAATGTCTGGATACCCACATGTCTTTGCACTCCCCCTGGCGAGCCGACTTCCCCGGGATTCTGGCGCTTGAAACCGAGCACCAGACCTACCTCGACAGCGCGGCCACCGCGCAAAAACCGCAGAGCGTAATCGACGCAATCACCGGCTATTACCTGCATGGCGCGGCGAATGTCCATCGTGCCCAGCATGTGCCGGGCGAACGTGCGACGCGGGCGTTTGAGGGCACGCGGGAAAAAGTCAGCCAGTGGTTGAATGCGCCGGACCCGGCGCAAATCATTTTTACTCATGGCGCAACTGAAGCCTTCAATCTGCTGGCCTATGGCCTTGCGGATGTGTTCCAGGCGGGCGATGAGATCGTCATCAGCGCAGCCGAACACCACGCCAATCTGCTGCCGTGGCAACAACTGGCGCTGCGCAAGCAACTGACCCTGCGCGTTCTGCCACTGGCAGACGACGGCCAGATTGACCTGCAACAGGCCGCTGAAGTAGTAGGGCCGCGCACCCGCCTGTTAGCCGTGACCCAGCTTTCCAACGTGCTGGGTGGCTGGCAGCCCTTGGCCCGGCTACTCGAACTCGGCAAAGCACACGGCGCAATCACCGTGGTCGATGGCGCGCAGGGCGTGGTGCATGGCCGCCACGATGTGCAGCAGCTGGGCTGCGACTTTTATGTTTTCTCCAGCCACAAACTCTACGGCCCGGACGGCGTCGGCGTCATTTATGGCGAGGCGCAGGCTCTAAAGCAGTTGCGCCATTGGCAGTTCGGCGGCGAGATGGTGCGCAGCGCAACCTTTGAGTCGGCGGAATTCAATCCGGCGCCGCTGGGCTTCGAGGCTGGCACGCCACCGATCAGCAGCGTGATTGGCCTTGGCGCCGCGCTGGATTATCTGAGCGGGCAGAATCCAACGGCCATCGCCGCGCATGAAGCGGCGCTGCATAAGGCGCTGCTTGCCGGCTTCAGTCAGTATCCGCAGGTGAAAATTCTCGGCCAGCCCGAGGTCGCGCTGGTTAGTTTTGTGGTTGATGGCGTGCACAACGCCGACCTCGCCCACCTGCTCACCGAGCAAGGCATTGCGGTACGCGTTGGTCATCATTGCGCCATGCCGCTGCTGAAAAGCCTCGGCCAGACGGGTGCGATCCGTGTGTCGCTGGGTTTGTACAACAACGGCAACGACTTGATGCGCTTCTTCAATGCCTTTGATCAGGCCCTGGAGTTGCTGCAATGAGCCTGCCGGACTTGCCCGCCCCTGCGGCCGAAGCGCTTAGCGCGTTTCAAGCGGCCGGTAGCTGGGAGCAACGCGCGCGACTGCTGATGCAATGGGGCGCGCGGCTCGAACCGCTGAGTGACGCGCAACTCTGTGAAGAGAATCGCGTGCATGGCTGTGAAAGTCAGGTTTGGCTGGTTGCGCAACAACAGGGTGATAGTTGGCAGTTCAACGCCAGCAGCGACGCCCGCCTGCTGCGCGGACTGCTCAGCGTGTTACTGGTTCGGGTGAATGGCTTGTCTGCCGGTGAACTGGCGCAACTCGACCTGATCGACTGGTTTAATCAGCTCGGCCTGTCACGGCAATTGTCACCCTCGCGCAGCAACGGCCTCAACGCCGTGCTGCAGCGCATGCAGAAGTTGGCGGTCAGCTCGGCTTAACCCGCTCAGATGGCCGGCGCACGCCCTCCACCAATTTCTCCACGGTCTTACTCACGGCGACCATGCCGAAGGTCGCCGTCACCATCATCGCCGCGCCAAGCCCGCCCGCACAGTCAAGGGCCACGGCGTCGCCGACAAAACTCTTGCTCAGGCACATCGAACCATTGGGTAGCGGGTAGCGTAATTGCTCGGTAGAGAACACGCACGGCACGCTGTAATTACGCCCCTGAGTGCGCGAGAAGCTGTAATCACGGCGCAATGTTGAGCGTACTTTGGATGCCAGCGGGTCGTTGAACGTCTTGTTCAGATCGCCCACGCGAATCTGCGTCGGATCAATCTGGCCGCCCGCACCGCCCGTGGTGACGATTTGAATCTTGCGCCGCTTGCACCACGAAATCAGCGCCGCCTTGGCGTTAACACTGTCGATGCAGTCAATGACCGCATCCATGTCTTCGGTGATGTACTCGGCCATGGTTTCACGGGTGACGAAATCAGTGACCGCATGCACCTTGCACGCCGGATTGATCGCCCTTACCCGCTCGGCCATCACCTCGACCTTGGACTTGCCGACAGCGCCGTCCATTGCGTGAATTTGCCGATTGGTGTTGGTGATGCACACGTCATCGAGGTCGAACAACGAAATCTCGCCCACGCCCGAGCGCGCCAAAGCTTCGGCCGCCCACGAGCCAACGCCGCCAATCCCGACCACGGCCACATGCGCCGCCAATAGACGCTCAGCACCTTGCTGGCCATAGAGTCTGGCGATACCGCCGAAGCGTTGTGGGTCGAACGTCATTACTGTCCCCTGAAGGCGGCTATTGAATGCAGGCGAGCATTATAGAAAGCTCAACGCAAACCCCCAAGCCCGCTGGTAGATAAGCCGTAATCAGCCAGCCGCGAAACGCGCCGCCGCTTATTAAGGGCAGGAAGTTAGGTGTAGGAAATTTCGAACTCATTGCAAACGCGACGCTCTAACCTTCATCGTTAAATATTGCCTTGGGGAGCAGTGCATACGCAGGCTATACAGCCTGCCTGGGTGAGAGTAGGATGCGCGCCAACCGGCGTTCGCCGGATTCTCCCTGCTCCCTTCTGCTACTTTCTGCGGAATTTGAAAACACCATGCCATCGCGCAAATTTGGTCTCAACCTGGTTGTTGTACTGGCAATTGCCGCTCTGTTTTCCGGTATCTGGGCGCTGTATAACCGCCCTGTTACGGCACCGGACTGGCCCGAACAGATATCCGGATTCTCCTTCTCGCCATTTCGCCAGGGGCAAGATCCGCAGAACAATACCTACCCGAACGATGAAGAGATCCGCTCCGACCTTGAGCTGCTCTCCAAGCACACCGATAACATCCGCACCTATTCGGTCGATGGTACGTTAGCTGACATCCCACGACTGGCCGAAGAGTTTGGTCTGCGCGTCACCCTGGGCATCTGGATCAGCAATGATGAGGTGCGCAATGCCCGCGAGATCGCCCGTGCGATCGAGCTGGCAAACACATCGCGCAGCGTCGTGCGGGTTGTGGTGGGCAACGAGGCCTTGTTCCGTGAGGAAATCACCGCCGACAAGCTCATCGAATACCTCGATTACGTGCGCAGCAAAGTCAAAGTACCGGTGACCACCTCCGAGCAGTGGCACATCTGGGAGAAGTACCCGGAGCTTGGCCAGCACTCCGACCTGATCGCCGCGCACGTGCTGCCTTACTGGGAATTTATTCCCATGAAGGACTCGACCGAGTTCGTGCTTGAGCGTGCCCGAGACCTGAAAAACCTGTTCCCGAAAAAGCCGCTGCTGCTTTCCGAAGTGGGCTGGCCGAGTAACGGCCGCATGCGTGGCGGCGCCGATGCCAGCCAGGCGGATCAGGCCATTTATCTGCGCACCCTGGTCAATACACTGAATGCCAAGGGCTACAGCTACTTTGTGATCGAGGCGTTCGACCAGCCGTGGAAAATCAGCGATGAAGGTTCAGTGGGCGCCTATTGGGGCGTGTACAACCTTGATCGAAATCCCAAGTTCAACCTGACCGGGCCGGTCGTGGCGATTCCCCAGTGGCGTCTGCTGGCGATTGGTTCTGTGGTCATGGCCTTGCTGTCGCTCGCCCTGCTGCTGATCGACGGCAGCGCCCTGCGCCAGAATGGCCGGACCTTCCTGACCTTTGTCGCCTTTGCCGGCGGTTCGGCGCTGGTGTGGATCGGCTACGACTACAGCCAGCAATACAGCACCTGGTTCAGCCTGACGGTCGGCCTGCTGCTGGGCGTCGGCGCGCTCGGCGTATTTATCGTGTTGCTCACCGAGGCCCATGAACTGGCCGAGGCCGTTTGGACGCGCGTGCGCCGGCGCCCTTTCAGGCCGATTGTGGGCGAGTCTGATTACCGTCCCAAAGTGTCGATTCATGTGCCGTGTTACAACGAGCCGCCGGAGATGGTCAAACAGACCCTCGACGCCCTCGCACGCCTCGATTATCCGGACTTTGAAGTGTTGCTGATCGACAACAACACCAAGGACCCGGCGGTGTGGGAACCGGTGCAGGCGTACTGCGAACAACTGGGCCCGCGTTTCAGGTTCTTCCACGTCGCACCACTTGCAGGCTTCAAGGGCGGCGCACTCAACTACATCCTGCCGCACACCGCGCCAGATGCTGAAGTGGTAGCGGTTATTGACTCGGACTACTGCGTAGACCCGAACTGGCTCAAGCACATGGTGCCGCACTTTGCCGACCCGAGCATTGCCGTGGTGCAGTCGCCGCAGGATTACCGCGACGGCACTGAAAGCACCTTCAAGAAGCTTTGCTACGCCGAATACAAAGGCTTTTTCCATATCGGCATGGTCACGCGCAACGACCGCAACGCCATCATTCAGCACGGCACCATGACCATGATCCGGCGCAAGGTGATGGATGAACTGCAGTGGGCCGACTGGACCATCTGCGAAGACGCCGAGCTGGGTCTGCGCGTGTTCGAGAAGGGCTATCAAGCCGCGTATGCCTACGACAGTTATGGCAAGGGCCTGATGCCCGACACCTTTATCGACTACAAGAAGCAGCGCTTCCGTTGGTCGTATGGCGCCATCCAGATCATGAAAGGCCACGCCAAGAGCTTGTTTGGCCGCGACTCGACGCTCAAGCGCGGGCAGCGTTATCACTTTATTGCAGGCTGGTTGCCGTGGATTGCCGATGGCCTGAACATCTTCTTCACCGCCGGTGCCCTGCTCTGGTCGGCGGCGATGATCATCGTGCCGCAACGGGTTGACCCGCCACTGTTGATTTTCGCAATCCCGCCACTGGCGTTGTTTGTGTTCAAGATCGGCAAGATCCTGTTCCTCTACCAGCGTAATGTCGGGGTCAACCTGAAGGATGCCTTCTGCGCCGCCGTAGCCGGTCTGGCGTTGTCCCACACCATTGCCAAAGCCGTGCTGTACGGGGCGTTCACCACCAGCATTCCGTTCTTCCGGACACCGAAGATGCGCAGCAGCCATGGCTTTATGGTGGCGTTGGCCGAGGCCCGTGAAGAGGTTTTCCTGATGCTCCTGCTGTGGGGCGCAGCGGCAGGTATTGCGCTGGTTCAGGGGCTGCCGAGCGCAGACGTGAAGTTCTGGATCACCACATTGTTGGTGCAGTCACTGCCGTATCTGGCGGCACTGATCATGGCGATGCTGTCTTCCTTGCCCAAACCCAAGGAAGACGAGGCGCCCGAGACCGCCCCGGCTTAAGCCTGAATAACCTGCTTGCAGCTCAAGGTGCATGCAGATCAGCAGTTTCGGCGGCCAATGGCCGCCGTTTTGCTTTAAGATGTCGGCCTTTCTGCTGACCGTTGCCCTGGAGTCGTAATGACCACCCTGACCCCGACCCTCGAACTTGCCTGCGATCTGATTCGTCGCCCTTCCGTGACGCCGGTCGATGAAGGCTGCCAAGAGTTGATGATGCGCCGCCTGGCCGACATTGGCTTCAACGTAGAGCCGATGCGCATCGAGGAAGTCGATAACTTCTGGGCCACTCACGGTCACTCGAAAACCGGCCCGGTGTTGTGCTTCGCCGGCCACACCGACGTGGTACCGACAGGCCCGGTGCAGGCGTGGCAGCACCAGCCGTTCGATGCTCTGATCGACGAGCAAGGCATGCTTTGCGGCCGTGGCGCCGCGGACATGAAAGGCAGCCTGGCCTCGATGATTGTCGCGGTCGAGCGCTTTATTGCCGATCATCCGCAGCACAAAGGCGGCATCGCCTTCCTGATTACCAGCGACGAAGAAGGCCCGGCGCATCATGGCACCAAGGCCGTGGTCGAACGTCTGATGGACCGTGGCGAGCGCATGGACTGGTGCATTGTGGGTGAACCCTCGAGCACCTCCAAAGTCGGCGACGTGGTCAAAAATGGCCGTCGTGGCTCGCTCGGTTGCACCCTCACGGTGAACGGCGTACAAGGCCACGTGGCTTACCCGCATCTGGCCAAGAACCCGATCCATCTGGCAGCTCCGGCGCTGGCTGAACTGGCTGCCGAACATTGGGATGACGGCAACGACTTCTTCCCGCCGACCAGTTTCCAGATCTCCAATGTCAACTCTGGCACCGGCGCGACCAACGTTATTCCGGGCGAGCTGCGCACCATCTTCAACTTCCGCTTCTCCACCGAGTCGACCGTTGAAGGCCTGCAGCAGCGCGTGCGCGAGATCCTCGACAAGCACGAACTCGACTATCACCTTGAGTGGGCACTTTCCGGCCTGCCGTTTCTCACCGAGCCAGGCGCTTTGCTGGATGCCGTGAGCGATAGCGTACGCAGCGTAACCGGTCAGGAAACCCGCGCCAGCACCAGCGGCGGCACGTCCGATGGGCGTTTCATTGCCACCATGGGCGCTCAGGTGGTTGAACTCGGGCCGGTCAACGCAACAATTCATCAGGTCAACGAGCGCGTACTCGCCAGCGACCTCGACCTGCTGACCGAAATCTACTACCAGACGCTGGTCAATCTGCTGACATGAGCCAGAGCCGTTCAAGCCTCATTTGCCCGATTTGCCACGGCGCGCTCAGCGCTGTGGATAACGGCGTCGCCTGCCTGGCCAACCACCGCTTCGACCGGGCGCGTCAGGGCTATCTGAATCTGTTGCCCGTGCAGCACAAGAACAGTCGCGACCCGGGCGATAATGCCGCGATGGTTGCCGCACGCCGCGACTTTCTGGAAGCCGGTCACTATGCCCCGCTGGCCAAGCGTCTGGCCGAACTGGCCGCCAGTTATGCGCCGCAGCAGTGGCTGGATATTGGCTGCGGTGAAGGTTATTACACCGCACAGATAGCCGAACAATTGCCACAAGCACAAGGCTACGCGCTGGATATCTCGCGCGAGGCTGTAAAGCGTGCATGCCGCCGTGCGCCCGCGGTTGAGTGGCTGGTGGCGAGCATGGCGCGGGTGCCTTTAGCCGATGCATCGTGCCAGTTGCTCGCCAGCGTTTTCAGCCCGCTCGACTGGCAGGAAGCCAAGCGCCTGCTCTCGCCCGGCGGCGGTTTGCTGCGCATGGGGCCAACGCGTGAACACCTGATGCAGTTGCGCGAAAAACTCTACGACGAGGTCCGCGACTACGATGACCAGAAGCATCTGGAACTGATTCCGCAAGGTATGCGCCTGGCGCACAGCGAAGTGCTGGAGTTCGAGCTGCAATTGCAACACAGTGCTGACCGCGCCAACTTGCTGGCAATGACCCCGCATGGCTGGCGCGCCAGTGCCGAGCGCCGCGAGGCCGTGATTGCCGAGCCGCTGCAGGTTAAAGTGTCGATTCGTTATGACTGGATTGTGCTCGACTAGAGTTCAACCGGCCCAATCCATTCAATGCCAGACAGTCCAAAGGTATTTACCATCATGCGCCAACCCGATATCGAGATTTACCTGAAAGACGCCGACCATAACGACATCAGCAACTGGCTGACCACGGCCATTGGCCCGTGCTCCGGTTGGCAGCAAAAGGGCCAGACCTTCAAGTGCAAGGCGGGTGATGTCGCGGTGACCTGGCTGCCAAAAGCAGTCGGTAAATGGCACAGCCTGTATCTCGAAAGCGCGGACACCCCTTGGGAAGATGATCTGGCGTGTGCACAAGCAGCCTTTGCCGCTCTCAACGTAGAAGTGCGCTGCGCGCCTGGCACTTGGGTTGAAGAAGAAAGTGTCGAGCAGGCCGACCGCTGGATGCGCATCAGCGCCGATGGCGTCGAAGAAATCACCTGGCGCACTCAGTAATTACATGTGAGCCGCGCATAAAAAAACCCGTCGATGACGGGTTTTTTTATGCCAATTGGCTTATCGCGGCGCTACATCATCCGCCTGCAAGCCCTTCTGGCCTTCGGTTACCGCGAATTCAACCTGCTGGCCTTCGACCAGCGAGCGGTGGCCTTCGCCGCGAATCGCCCGATAGTGGACGAACACATCAGCACCACTCTCACGCTGAATAAAGCCATAACCCTTGGAATCGTTGAACCACTTGACGGTTCCCAGTTCGCGCTCAGCCATTACCATACTCTCCAACTGCAGTTTTTTATTGTCTCAAAGGTAAGTTGAAAGCTCGCCAATCGCACCTGGTGCTTTACCGGCACGCGCGCCACGGCCTGCAATCCAGACTCAGTATAATTCAACGAATTTCGCTGAAAAGTGCTAATTCAACTGGTTATCTGATGTTTTACGTCCATGGCCAGTAAAAGCCGGGAGCAGACGCCGGTGCTGAACGCTCTGGTAATGAGAAGATTTTGCCCCGCTGCGGGCGATGCGTCACACTAGCGCCCCCGAGCATTCGCTCGATTGAAATCACCAGCAGACTCCGTATGACCCGCTCACCGCTACACCGTCTTGTTTTCGGCACACTGCGCCGCCTGCTGTACCTCTGGGTACGCTCGGAAACCATCAATCAGTCATCCTTGTCGCTCAAACTCGACCGCGGCACGCCGGTATTTTACGTACTGCAATCGCCCTCGATGACCGACCTCGCGGTGGTCGACACTGAATGTACCAAGGCCGGATTGCCGCGCCCGGTACTGCCGGTATCTCTGGGCTTGCTGGATGAGCCCAACGCTTTTTTCTACCTGACCCCGGCGCCTGGCTGGTTTGGTCGGCAGGATAAACGCGGAATCTCGCCGACGCTCGATCGCCTCGTCAGCGCGCTAAGCAGCGATGCACTGCTGAGCGCACAAATCATCCCGGTCAGCGTGTTCTGGGGCCAGTCGCCCGACCGCGAAACCAGCCCTTGGAAGCTACTGTTTGCCGATAGCTGGGCCGTAACCGGGCGCATCAAGCGCCTGTTCAGCATTCTGATTCTGGGACGCAAAACCCGCGTACAGTTCGCCGCGCCGATCCAGTTGCGCGATCTGGTCGCCCAGAACAAGGGCCATGAACGCACCCTGCGCATGGTTCAGCGCATACTGCGCGTGCACTTCCGTAATCAGAAAGCTGCGGTTATCGGCCCGGATGTCTCGCACCGTCGTCATCTGGTCAAGGGGCTCGTGCACTCGGCGCAGGTTCGTCAGGCCATCAGTGACGCTGCCAGCCACGACAACATCAGCCTGGAAAAAGCCGAAGCGCAGGCCCTGCGTTACGGCAACGAAATTGCCTCGGATTACACCTATACGGTGATCCGCTTCCTCGAACTGGTGCTGAGCTGGTTCTGGAACAAGATCTACGACGGCATCAAGGTTAATCACATCGAGGGCGTGCAGGACGTCGCGCAAGGCCACGAGGTGATCTACGTGCCCTGCCACCGCAGCCATATTGATTATCTGCTGCTGTCTTACCTGCTGTTCCGCAATGGCCTGACGCCGCCGCACATTGCCGCGGGCATCAACCTCAACATGCCGGTGGTAGGTAGCCTGCTGCGCCGTGGCGGCGCGTTTTTCATGCGCCGCACCTTTAAGGGCAATCCGCTGTACACCGCAGTATTCAATGAATACCTGCATACCCTGTTCACCAAGGGCTTCCCGGTTGAGTACTTTGTCGAGGGCGGCCGTTCACGCACCGGCCGCATGCTCCAGCCAAAGACCGGCATGCTGGCGATTACCGTACGCAGCTACTTGCGCAACAACCGCATGCCGGTGGTTTTCGTGCCCGTTTACATCGGCTACGAACGCGTGCTTGAAGGCCGCACCTATCTCGGTGAGTTGCGCGGCGCGAGCAAGAAGAAGGAGTCGATATTCGATATCTTCAAAGTCATCGGCGCGCTCAAGCAGCGCTTTGGCCAGGTGTGGGTCAACTTTGGCGAGCCGATCAAACTGGCGGAATTTCTCGATGCCGAACAACCCGATTGGCGCCAGCAGAATTTAGCGCCGGCCTATCGCCCCGAATGGCTCAACGCCACAACCAACCGACTCGGCCAGCGGGTTGCCCAGCACCTCAATGAAGCTGCTGCGGTCAATCCGGTGAATCTGGTGGCATTGGCGTTGCTGTCCACCAGCAAGCTGGCGCTGGATGAGCGCTCGCTGGTGCGGGTCTTGGATCTGTATCTTGCCCTGCTCCGGGAAGTGCCCTACTCACCGCATGCCACCTTGCCGGAAGGCGATGGCGCGGCGCTGATCGAGTACGTCGCGCGTATGGACCTGCTCGCACAGCAGGATGATCGTCTGGGCAAGATTGTCTATCTGGACGAGAAAAATGCAGTCCTGATGACGTACTACCGCAACAACGTGCTGCATATATTTGCGATTCCGGCGCTGCTCGCCAGCTTCTTCCAAAGCAGTGCGCGCAACAGCCGTGAACAGATATTGCGCTACACCCGTGCGCTTTATCCGTATTTGCAGAGCGAGCTGTTTATCCGCTGGAGCCTCGACGAACTCGACGCGGTGATTGATCAGTGGCTGGCGGCGTTCGTTTCGCAAGGCCTGCTTAAACAGGAAAACGACGCCTACACCCGCCCGGCGCCAAGCTCGCGGCAGTTCGTGTTGCTGACTTTACTCTCGCGCACAGTGGCGCAAACCCTGCAGCGCTTCTACATGGCCACCGCCTTGTTGATCAACGCCGGGCAAAACACCATCAGCGCCGAAGAACTGGAAGACCTGTGTACGGTCATGGCTCAGCGTCTGTCGATCCTGCACGGCCTCAATGCGCCGGAATTCTTCGACAAGAGCCTGTTCCGTCACTTCATCCAGACCCTGCTCGACCAGGGCGTGTTGCGCCGTGATCAGGCCGGCAAGCTGAGCCATCACCCGGCACTCGACTCGCTGGTTGAGGGCGCGGCCAAGCGGGTGTTGCCTGCCGAGTTCAGGCTCTCAATCCGCCAGGTGACGATGGACGGCAATCAGGATCAACCTGCCGAGCAATAGTTGGCCCAGAATGCAAAAGCCCCGGAATAATCCGGGGCTTACTGGTGCAAATTGGCCGTATCAGTTAACGCCCTTCTCCTGCGCACCGCTGATGGTTGAAGCCTGCTGCGGCGCCTGACACTGATGGAACATATCGCGGGCCGGGTCATACACGCTGGTTTGAATGGCCATCAAGCCCAACACCGAATCGAACAAGTTATCCTGCGACCAGGCCTTATCCTTAACGCTCTGCAAGCAACCTGGCTGCAGGTTGGCGGTTTCCTCCATGCCTTGGGACATCCACAGAATCATCGGGATATGCGTTTGCTGCTGCGGCGCCATGGCGTAAGGCAGGCCGTGCAAGTAAATGCCATTCTCGCCGAGCGACTCGCCGTGGTCGGACATATACAGCATGGCGGTGTCGAAGCGCGTTTGATTGGCCTTGAGTAATTTAATGGTCTGCGCCAGGACATGATCGGTGTAACGCAGTGAGTTGTCGTAAGCATTGACGATGCTTTCAGTTGAACACTGATCCAGCTCGCTGCTCTGACACACCGGTGTAAAGTGCTCAAACGCTTGCGGGTAACGCTTGGAATACGATGGGCCGTGACTGCCTTTCATGTGCAGCACCACCACAGTGTCGTCCTTGAGCGTGTCCAGATAATCCTGCAGGCCGCTGAGCAATGCTTCGTCGTGGCACTCGCCGCCTGCCTCGCAGATATCAGCAAGCCCCAGATTCGACACATCAACGCTCGCCACGCGATCACAAGCACCTTTGCAACCGGAGTTATTGTCACGCCAGAGCACGTTGACCCCAGCGTGTTTCAACACATCCAGCAAGCCTTCGCGGGACGTTGCCATCGACGGCTTGTAATCATCACGACCGGCTTGCTGGAACATGCACGGCACCGATACCGCAGTGGCCGTACCGCACGAGCTGGCGTTGGTGAAGTTGATGATGTCCTGCTTTGAAAGCTCAGGATTGGTGTCGCGCTTGTAGCCATTGAGCGCAAAGTTCTCGGCGCGCGCCGTTTCACCGACCACCACAATGGTCAGGCGTGGTTTGACGGCATTACCCACGCGCATCTGCCGGTGAGCATCGGCGCCAATCACTTCAAGTTGGGTCGGGGTTTTCAGTTCACGACGCACATAACCATTGACCGCAGACACCACGTTTGACGGCGTCAGTTGCAGGCGAATTTCGCGGTGGTTGCGAAACAACGAGGCGTAGGACTGATACTCGCTCATGGCGATGCCGCCGATACCGGCCAGGGCAACCACCACACTGACCAGCTTCATGCTCAGCTCGCGCTTCCAGCTGAACTTGCGGGTTTCAATGCGGGTGAGCAGAAACGCAGGCAGAACGCCTAACAACGCGATCCAGATGAACATGCGCGGGCTGAGCAATTCGAGCGCCTCACGGGTGTCTGTCTGCACCACGTTAGTCAGCATGTCGTAATCAATCACAATCCCGAAGCTGTTCATGAAGTAGCTGGCCGAAGCCGAAACGATCAGGAACAGGCCCAGCACCCACTTGGTCATCCGACCCCACGCCAGCAGCGTGAGCAGGCCAAATGTCCACAGCAGAGCCAGTACTGGCAGGCTCAGCAAAAACAGCGGGCTGCCGTTATCCCAGCCGCCGATGCCTTGCCAGACAGTGGTCCAGAATGTGGTATTGCTGAAAACCAGCAACCACACCGAAACCAACAAAATCTGCATGGGTCGGCTTAAGCTGATTTTCCAAGCGAAAGAGGATGAGTTAGCGGTGTTGTCAGTAGTGGGCTTGGTCACTTCGAGTCCTGCAGCTGAGCCTAGAATGAAGCCAGCTTACGGAGCACGCTGTTAGTGGAATGTCAGCCCGATGTGAAAAAATCGTTGGTCACTTTGCAGTGACACCTGGCATCAGGTGCCACTGTAATCTGAGTCATGCGCTGGGGTTGGCGACCAGTGTGGCCGGGGCCCGGCGCTGGGCAATGCTGGCTCCTACGATCATCAGCAGCAGGATCGCGCCGAGAATAGCTGACGAGCCGATAGTGCCGAAGCCCATGCCGCCCTGCTCGTGTGTCTTGGTCAGGAAATCGCCAAGCGTTGCGCCAAACGGACGGGTCAGCACGAAAGCAATCCAGAACAGCACCACCGGCGAAATCCTGGTGACGAAACGCAGTACCACAACCGCGGCGATCAGGCTGCCGATCAGCAGCGCGCCACCGGCAAAACCCAGCCCCGAATCATCGGCCAGATAATCACCGAGGGCGGTGCCCAGTGTGTTCGAAAACAAGATGGCGACCCAATAGAACAACTCACCTTTGCGGGTGGTGATGTGCTCAACGTTGAGCGACTTTTCACTGTATTTCCACACGGCAAAGGTCAGCAGCAAGATGCCGATCAGCAGCGCCGAACCGGTGGCGTAACCGAGCCCGAGCGTACGATCCATAAAGTCCGACATGGTGGTGCCGGCAGTACTGGTTGCCAGAATGACCACCCAGTACAGCGCAGGGTGGTAGCGACGTGAATAGAGTTGCCCCAACAGGGTCAGCAGAAACACGCTGATGAGTAACAGCGAACTCATTGCGTAGCCGATATTGAGGGTCATCGACAACAAATCACCGGCGGTTTCGCCGAGAGTGGTCGCACAAATCTTCATCACCCAGAAAGCCAGGGTGATTTGCGGGAGTTTATTCATAGAGGGGCGCTCGCGAGACGGTTGGCGGAACTGCACCCGGTATGCGGCCCGGCTGTATAAGCCGGGCTTGAGCGGTTCAAGGTGTCAGTGCGCGCACAGTAGGCAAGCGTTGGTGAAAATAGCGTCAAGAAACAATCAAGCCGGTATTAGCGCCTGAGTTGTCCTGAATTTAGTGCATCAGGCCAGGCGAAAGGACAAGGCTGCCGGACGGATCAGAGCTTGCACTTGGGCTTGGTGGTGAATGTCTGGGAAACATCGACCGCGCCTAAATGCTCAAGCGTGCGACGACCAATGAGCACCGGATAATTCATTTTTCCACGGTTCTTCAGCGAGAACTGCTCATCGTAGACTTCGTTGCCGATGCAGATTTTCATCATCACCACCGGGCGGCTTTCCTGCCCGCCTGCACCACGCACCTTGATCCTGCGAACCACCCGCCGCTCGACGGGCGAGTTGCTGACTTCACCAGTGTTGGCGTCTTTCAACTCGACCATGAACCGCACCCAGTCCTCGCCATCTTTCTTGAAGGTTTCCAGTTCCTTGGCGTCCATCGATGACGTCTTGGCCCCGGTGTCGAGCTTGGCCTTAACGGTGATGGCCTCCGGTTCGATTATCGCTTCCTCGATCCAGCCGAAGGTTTTACTTTGGGCCTCGCCCGCCAGTGCCGGAAAAACACTGCCGATGCCCAAGGCGATTAGTGCAAAGCGAAAGCAGCGTGCGACTTGCATAACGATCCCCCGATAAGGTGTAGGTGTCGATTATGCCGCAGCAAATGTGAATGGATTGTCATGCCGGAGCAAACCGACAGCGCTGCAGCTCTCGACCTAGCCTAGCCCACAGGCCGGACGACCGACAGGCAATGGAGCAGATGCGCTGCCCTATTGCCTGCCCAAGCGTGCTCAATCGGTGTGCGCTTCACTCGGTTTCACCCGGAACCAGGCGGCGTACAACGCTGGCAGGAACAGCAGTGTCAACGCGGTCGCGACGATCAAGCCACCCATGATTGCCACTGCCATTGGCCCGTAAAACACACTGCGCGACAGCGGGATCATCGCCAGAACAGCGGCCAGCGCCGTGAGCACAATCGGCCTGAAACGACGCACGGTGGCATCGATCACCGCATTCCAGCGATCCTGACCGGCAAGGATGTCCTGCTCGATCTGGTCCACCAGAATTACCGAGTTACGCATGATCATCCCGGACAAGGCGATGGTGCCCAGCATGGCAACAAAGCCAAATGGCTGATTGAAGATCAGCAGGAACAAGGTGACCCCAATCAACCCCAAAGGCGCCGTGAGAAATACCATCGCGGTGCGCGAGAAACTCTTCAACTGCAACATCAGCAAGGTCAGCACCACCACTACAAACAGCGGGATGCCGGCGTTTACTGAGCGCTGCCCGCGCCCGGAATCTTCAACGGTGCCGCCCACCTCAAGGTGATAACCACCAGGCAGACGCGCACGAATCGGCTCCAGCGTTGGCAGAATCTGCTGCACCAATGCCGAAGGCTGTTCCGGCCCATAAACATCAGCCCGCACCGTGACCGTTGGCAAGCGCTTACGGCGCCAGATAATGCCTTCTTCAAAACCGTATTCCAGCGAGGCGATTTGCGCCAACGCAACACTGCGCCCGTTACCTGTTGGCACCGACAAACTCGACAACATGCTGAGTTTTTCACGGTCTTCCTTGGCCCCGCGAATCACCAGCGCAATCAGTTCATTGTTCTCGCGGTACTGGCTGACCGGCGTGCCGACCAGAGTACTTTGCAAGAAGTTGGACACTTCGCGCGTGCTCACACCCAATGCCCGTGCGCGCTCCTGATCTATATTCAGGCGCACCACTTTGCTTGGCTCCTGCCAGTCGAGGTGAACGTTGGTCACGTAAGGGTTCTCACGCACCTTGCGCTGCACTTCGCGGGCAAATGCGCGAACCTCGTCTATGTGCTCACCAGACACCCTAAACTGGATCGGATAACCCACCGGCGGGCCGTTCTCAAGACGCGAAACACGGGTGCGCATGGTGGTGAATTCGGTCGCCATCAGATCGATCAACCATTTGCGCAACTCCTCACGCTGCTCCAGATCCTTGGCCAACACCACGAACTGAGCGAAGCTGGTCATCGGCAGTTGCTGATCAAGCGGCAAGTAGAAGCGCGGCGATCCTGAGCCAATGTAGCCCACATAGTTATCAATGCCCGGATGATCCTTGAGCATGGCTTCAAGGCGTTTCGCCTGCGCCTCAGAGGCTTCAAGTGAAGCACCTTCGGCCAGTTTCAGATCGACCATCAGCTCAAGACGACCAGATGCCGGGAAAAACTGCTGCGGCACCAGCTTGAATAAAAACACCGAGCCGATAAACAGCACCAGCGTCGAGACAATCACTGTTTTACGGCGCTCGACACACCAGCCCACCACACGCCGAACGCGCTGATAAAACGCCGTTGAATACGGGTCATGTCCGCCTGCGCTGCCGCCGTGCTTGGCCGCATGCAATTTAGCCAAGTCCGGCAGCAAGCGATCGCCCAGATACGGCACAAACACCACGGCAGCAAACCAGGAAACCAACAAGGCGATGGTCACAACCTGAAAGATCGAACGGGTGTACTCACCGGTACCGGACTGAGCAGTGGCAATCGGCAAGAAACCGGCGGCGGTAATCAAGGTGCCGGTCAACATCGGAAATGCAGTGCTAGTCCAGGCGAAGCTGGCGGCCTTGAGGCGGTCATAGCCCTGCTCCATTTTGATCGCCATCATTTCGACGGCAATAATGGCGTCATCCACCATCAAGCCCAGCGCCAGCACAAGTGCGCCGAGGGAAATCTTGTGCAAGCCGATACCGAAGAGATACATCGCCGCAAAGGTCATGGCCAGCACCAGCGGGATCGACAAGGCGACCACTAAACCTGTGCGCAGCCCAAGCGAGAAGAAGCTCACCAGCAAGACGATCACCACCGCCTCGGCCAACACTTTAACGAACTCGTTGACCCCGGCTTTAACCGCAGCGGGTTGATCGGACACCTTGCTCAGCTGCATGCCGGCGGGCAAATCGCTCTGCAGCTTGGCAAAGGTTGTTTCAAGCGATTCCCCGAGTTGCAGAATATCGCCGCCGTCCTTCATCGCCACGGCCAGGCCAATGGCATCTTCACCCATGAAGCGCATGCGCGGCGCCGCGGGCTCATTGAAGCCGCGCTTAACCTCGGCAATATCGCCCAGCCGGAAGGTGCGCCCGGCCACCCGGATGGGGAAGTTGCGAATCTGCTCGGGCGTGGTAAAGCGCCCGGAAACCCTGACTTGCACGCGGTCGGTGGCGGTCTCGAAAAAACCTGAGCTGACAATCCCGTTCTGGTCTTGCAGCGCCTGCTGCACAGCCTGCAACGGCACGCCCAGCGTTGCCAGTTTGGTGTTGGACACCTGCACCCAAATGCGCTCGTCCTGCAGCCCGATCAACTCGACCTTGCCGACGTCTTTAACGCTTTGCAGTTGCAGCTGCACACGCTCGGCATAATCTTTGAGTACGGCGTAATCAAAGCCCTTGCCGGTCAGTGCATACAAGTTGCCGAATGTGGTGCCGAATTCATCGTTGAAGAAAGGCCCTTGCACGCCTTCCGGCAACGTATGCTGGATATCGCCGACCTTCTTGCGAATCTGATACCAGAGCTCGTTAACGTCCTTGGGCCCCATCGCATCGTTGGCAATGAAGGTGACCTGAGACTGGCCCGGCCGCGAAAATGAGATGAGTTTTTCGTACTCACCGGTCTCCATCAATTTCTTTTCAATGCGGTCGGTCACCTGCTCGGCCACCTCCTCGGCACTAGCGCCGGGCCAATCGGTACGCACCACCATTGCTTTGAAGGTGAAGGGCGGATCTTCACTCTGCCCCAGCTTGGTGTAGGAGAGTGTGCCGACAACGGCCAGCAACAGCATGAAATAGAGCACGATCTGGCGGTTTTTCAGCGCCCAAGCCGATAGATTGAAGCCCATTACTGCGGCTCCTGACCAGTCAGCTCGACGGTGCGGTTATCACGGTCCACCGGGCGCACTTTCTCGCCTTCGTGAAGCATCTCGACACCGGCCAGAACAAACCAGTCATCGGCACTCAAGCCCTCTAGCACAGGCACCAGACGCTCGCCGTACGGGCCCACGCGCACAGGCCGTTTGTGCAATGTCGAAGTTGCCGGATCAAGCCACCAGACATAGGGTTGCTGCCCTTCTGCGGTCAACGCCGAAAGCGGAATTGCCAGCGCGTCCTGATCTTTCTCGAGAATGAATACCCGTGCGCTCAAACCCAAGGCGACGCGCGTGGTGTCGGTGTTGAAGGCCACTCGCGCCGCGTAGGTGCGCGACTGCGCGTCGGCTGAGGGTGAAATCTCGCGGATATAGCCGATGTAGCGTTTACCCGGCTGCGACCACAGTTCCACGGCGACCTTCTGGCCGATTTCAAGTTTGGAAACCATGTGTTCAGGCAGGTCGATCTGCACTTCACGGTCGCCATCGGCGGCCAGACTCAACACCGTTTGCCCCGGCGAAACCACTTGGCCAACATCGATCATCCGCTCAGCGATAACCCCATCCTGCGGGGCGCGCAGCACTGCGTAGTCAGCCTGATTACTGGCCACCTTATATTCGGCCTTGGCCTGATTAAGCCTGGCCAGACCTGCACGGTAGAGGTTTTCGGTGTTGTCGTATTGCGAGCGACTGACCAGTTGGCGACCGAGCAAAGTCTTGTAGCGATCCCGTTCGGTCTTCACCAACTGCAGGTTGGCTTCGGCTGCCGCGAGCTGAGCCCGCATGGCATCGAGCTTGAGGCGCATGTCATCCGGATCGAGTTCGGCCAGCGCCTGATTCTTTTTCACCCGCTGCCCGGAATCGACCAGCCGCTTGCTGACCTTGCCGGCGATGCGAAAAGCCAGTTCAGGCTCGAAGCGCGCGCGAACCTCCCCCGGGTAAGCCTCCTGCAACTCGATGGCAGATTGCGGCTGCGTCACCATCGCAGCGCGAATAACCGGCTCCGAGGTCGGTTCCTTACCGCAAGCGGCAAGCAATGCAACCAGCGCCAATGGCAAGGTTAGGTTCACAATAGGACGCAGCATGACAGCAGACCTTTGAAGAAGGTTTAGAATATTTATACTGAGCGGTATAGTAAAAATACTAAACTCGGCAGTCCAGTATTATAATCAGCCAATGACCGACAAAATATTGCAGACCAACGGCCCGGGCCGTCCCAAGGATCAAGCCAAGCGCCAAGCCATTCTGGATGCGGCGCAATCGCTGTTTCTGAGCAATGGCTATGACGGCAGCAGCATGGATGCGATTGCCGCCGAAGCAGGTGTTTCAAAGCTTACGGTGTATAACCACTTCACCGATAAAGAGACACTGTTCTCGGCCGCCGTGGCCGCCAAGTGCACCTCGCAATTACCGGAAGGCCTCTTTGAACTGACGACAGACGTCTCGATAGAGAAGGTTCTGATGAATATCGGCAGAGCGTTCCACACGCTGATCAACAGCCGCGAGTCCATCGAACTGCACCGGGTGATGGTCAGCCTGAGCACGCAGGAATCTAAACTGCCGGAGATGTTTTTCCAGGCAGGCCCGCAAACGCTGATCGACAAGATGACGCGCCTGCTGACCCAGGCCAACAGCAGCGGCACACTCAAGGTGGAAACACCGCAACTGGCGGCGGATCAGTTCTTCTGCCTGCTCAAGGGCACCAGCAATTTTGCATTGCTGATCGGTTGCCGCGCGGCGCACAGCCCGCAGGAAGCGGAACTGCACGTCAGCGATTGCGTGAAAATGTTCATCCGCGCCTATCAGCCGTAATCTGCCGGGCGCAACTGACCGGCAGGGTTACTGAAGCTTCTTCAGCGGATAGATATCGTAACGGCTGGATTTACCTTCCAACGCATAACCGGGTTTGAACCCCTCGATTATCGGTGCCTTACGCGGGCGTTTAACCACCACGCGGTGAGTCGCCAGCGCCATCGCGGCCGCCAGCAGCGCCGGAGCGTCCTGGTCGTCGCCGACCAATGGCCGGAACAGGCGCATTTCCTTTTTCACCAACGCGCTCTTGTCGCGATGCGGGAACATCGGGTCGAGATAAATCACCTGCGGCGCATCGCCCTGCCACGCGCTCATCAACTCGATTGCATTGCCTTGCAGCAAGCGCATGCGCGCGCAGATCGGCGCGACATCAAGATCCAGCCGTGCCCGCGCCAGCCCGTCTTCCAGCAAGGCGGCAATCAGCGGCTGACGCTCGATCATGCTCACGTTGCAGCCCAGACTTGCCAGCACAAAGCTGTCGCGCCCAAGCCCTGCGGTAGCGTCCAGCACCACCGGGCGTATGCCTTGCTGAATGCCGACGGCCTTGGCGATCATCTGCCCGCTGCCACCGCCAAACAAGCGCCGGTGCGCCACAGCGCCTTCAACAAAGTCGACCTTGACCGGCCCCGGCGCCTTGTCACCCAG
Source organism: Pseudomonas marincola (assembly GCF_900682675.2). Lineage (NCBI taxonomy): Bacteria > Pseudomonadati > Pseudomonadota > Gammaproteobacteria > Pseudomonadales > Pseudomonadaceae > Pseudomonas > Pseudomonas marincola. The sequence continues at coordinate 3,430,325 of NZ_LR215729.2, forward strand.
CTCGCTCAGCTGCAGGCCAGCGGGACCGAGTTGCAAGGCAAAATCGGCATCGCCGTGCAATGCTAGGCCCAAGCGTGACGCCCATTGCAGCGCTGCATCATCCAGCTCCGGCACCAGCGCTTCCATCCGCACCACGGCTGCTTGCACGTTATCGCTCATAAACCACTCATCAATTATTCGTCTGCGCAGCATTCTGCGCTGAGACCTTCAATGCCGGCTATTTTGCCAGAGCCGGGCACTTCGCGCGTTATCCAAGCGCCGCTGAAATTGTTTATTTGCCCGCTGTAACAAAAACACCGCTGACGGCTCTTTAGTCTCAAGCGAGCGAAATCATCATCTCGCTTATAACTGGCCCTCATCAGGTGATTAATCGCCGGTCTGAGCCAGCAACAGATCCGCTCAATCTTTGAAGCCTTGGAGATATACAGATGACTAACAAAAGCACCCGCGCTGTATCCGCTGCCAGCTTGGCCCTTGCGCTTGGCGCAGCCGTTGCGATCTCGACTGCCACTGTTACCACCGCCCATGCGGCCGACAACGAGAAATGCTTCGGTATTTCCATGAAAGGTAAAAACGATTGCGCAGCAGGCGCTGGCACCACATGCGCAGGCACTGCAAAAACCGATTTGCAGGGCAATGCCTGGAAATATGTCCCGGCCGGCACCTGTGAAAAGACCCCGTCTGCCTCATCGCCAACCGGCTTTGGTCAGCTGCAGGAATACAAAGAAAAAGCCTGATAAATCGCGGGGGAGCGAACTGTATGCCTAATGCTCATTTAACCGACGTCAGCCTGCGCGCCCCCGCGAAAGTCCGGGGCCTGCCCAACCGGGCGGGCATCGGCCTGAAAAGCCAGCATGTGGCCGAAATTATCGAGACGCTTCCGGAGCTCGGTTTCTTCGAGGTCCATGCAGAGAATTACATGGTTGCCGGGGGTCCGTTTCACCACTTCCTGCAACAGATTCGCCAGCATTATCCGCTCTCTATTCATGGCGTCGGCCTGTCGATTGGCGGTGAAGAGCCACTCGACACGGCACATTTACAGCGCCTGCAAATATTGCTGGAACGCTACCAGCCGGAGTCGTTTTCCGAGCATCTGGCCTGGTCAAGCCATGGGCAAAACTATTTCAACGACCTGCTGCCAGTTGCTTACGACGCCGCCACCCTGGATAGGGTGTGTGCGCATGTCGATCAAGTGCAGTCGCTGCTGAAGCGACAGATACTGCTGGAGAATCCATCGACTTACGTCGAGTTCGCTGACTCCAGCCTGACTGAGCCGCAGTTTATCAGTGCGATCATCCAGCGCACCGGCTGCGGCCTGCTGCTGGATGTGAACAATGTGTACGTCTCGGCGACCAATCATAACTGGGACGCACAACAGTACATCGACGCGCTGCCGCTGCACGCGGTCCGCGAGATTCATTTGGCAGGCTTCAGTGAAGACCTCGACAGCCTCGGCAGCCGCCTGCTGATCGACGCCCACGGTTCTGCCGTTGACGACGCCGTGTGGGCGCTGTTCGCCGATGTTCTGCAGCGCCTCGGGCCGGTTCCGACCCTGATCGAGCGCGACAACGATGTGCCGGCGCTGCAGCACTTACTGGCCGAGGCGGATAACGCCGAGCAACATCTGCAGCATGCAGCCGCCGCACGCAAGCAGGCCTGCCGGTGAGCAACCAGACCACCTTCAGCCAGGCCCTGTTCAACCCAGAGCAGCCGTGCCCGGATGGCTTACGCAGCTGGAATGGCTCCGATCCTGCGCAACGCTTTGCGATCTATCGCAACAACGTCACCCGCTCGTTGATCGACGCGCTGGCCGACACTTTTCCGGTGGTCGCTGAGCTGGTAGGTGCAGACTTTTTCGAGTTGCTGGCGCACCGCTACATTCAACACAGCCCACCCACCAGCCGGCTTCTGGTCGAATACGGTGAAACCTTTGCCGACTTCATTCAAGGCTTTGCACCGGCCGCCAGCGTGCCGTATCTGGCGGATGTCGCCCGCCTTGAGTTCGCCAGAGTCCGGGCTTATCACAGCGCCGATATTACAGCTCTGACGCCAGTTGCGATCGCCGAGGTAATCGGCCAGCCCGAACACTTGGCCAACATGACTTTCGCCCTGCACCCGTCCGTGCAGATAGTCCACTCACGTTTCGCCCATGTCTCGATCTGGGCAGCGCATCAAGGCACGCATGACCTCGCCGGGGTTGATAGCCAATGCGCCGAAACAGCGCTGATCTTGCGCAACCGTTTAAGCGTCGAAGTCATGGCCATTCAACCGGCCGACGCGGCGTTTATCAGCGCACTGCAACAGGGCCAGCCGTTTGCCAAGGCGGCCGAACTCGCTATGGACGTGGTCGCCGAATTCAATCTAAGCCCACCACTCGCTCACCTGATCAACACCGCCGTGATCGTGGGTTATGCCTATCCGGGCGCCTCATTAGGAAACAACCATGTCTGACTCCCCAACACTCGCCAACGCCTCGGCACCGGTAAGACTGATCGCAAAAGCGGTCGACTGCTGCAAGCGGATTCCCTACAGCCTGATCGCTTTTATTGCGCGCTTCTCGATTGCAGCAGTGTTCTGGAAATCGGGCCAGACCAAGGTTCAAGGTTTTGTCATCGACATTGTCTCTGGCGATTTCGAATTGGGCGTGCCGCAGTTGTCCGGTTCGGCAATTCCCTTGTTCACAGAAGAATACAAAGTGCCGCTGCTTTCCCCGGAGTTTGCCGCCACGCTGGCAGCGTTCGCCGAGCACCTGTTCCCGGCGCTGCTTTTATTGGGCCTGGCCACCCGTTTTTCTGCGCTGGCACTGCTGGCCATGACGCTGGTGATTCAGTTATTCGTATACCCCGATGCCTACCCGGTTCATGGCACATGGGCGGCAATATTGCTGATGCTGGCGGCCAAGGGGCCGGGCAAGCTGTCAATCGATCATCTGATCGCAAAACACTATGGCTATAAATCAGCCTGAGACGTTAAAGTAGGAACATGACTGCCCTCACTCGCCTGTGCCTGCGTTTGCTCATTGGCCTGACCCTTGCCTTCAATGGCATGGCTCAAGCCGAGACGCATATGCCCTGCCCGATGCAGGCGAGCGAGCAGAACGCCATGTATGCCCAGCACATGATGGATGCGATGGATTGCTGCAACGACGCGGCAGATCACCAGACCAGTAAAACGCCCTGCAAAGACGGCCAGGACTGCAGCAGCGCCAATATCGTGTTGCCCCTGCCCGGACTGACTACGCCGCTGGCGTTCTCTGCGCAGCGCACCCTCTCGACCTATCAAAGCTTCATCCCTGCCAAGACCCCGTCCGGTGTCTGGCGCCCGCCCCGGGCCTGATTCCTGTTCTGACTTGATCACATCGCTCACGCCTTGCGCCTGAGCGAGCTGGCGCGCCGTTGCGCACGCCAGATCATCAATATGACTGGAATCAGTACGATGAATGTTCACCGTAGTCATCCACGACGCAGTGCCTGCGCACTCGTCTGCAGCCTCGTGCTTGGCGGGTTCATCCCGAACATCAGCAGCGCCCTGACGCTGGATGAAGCCTTGCGTATTGCCGAAGCACAAGCGCCTTCCCTTAACGCCCAGACTGCCGATGTTGAATTGGCACGCAGCATGGCCAAGCCGGCCGACCAATTGCCCGACCCGAAACTCTTGCTGGGCCTGAATAACTTTCCCATCAGCGGCGACAATCGTGGCGAGTTGAACGCCGAGCCGATGACTATGCAAATGGTCGGCATCTCTCAGGAAGTCACCAGCAGCGACAAACGTCAGGCGCGGGTGGCCATGGCTCAGGCCACAATCGAAACGGCGCAGGCCCAACGCCAGATCGAGCGGCTGAATGTGCGCCTGCAAACAGCGCTGGCATGGATTTCTGCGCGGGCGACTGAGCAAAAACTGCAATTATTCAAACAGCTCTACAGCGAAAACAAGCTGTTCGCTGCCGCCATTCGCGCCAGCATCGCCGGGGGTCAGGGCCAGTCTGCCGACAGCGTCGCGCCCCGCCAGGAAGCCCTGTTATTGGCAGAACAGCAGGACAGCCTTGAGCAGGAACGCAGCCAGCAACGTGCCGCATTGCGCCGCTGGATCGGCGAAGACGCCCGCCAACCGCTCACCGGCAAGTTGCCGCAATGGCAGCCCGCCCCCGCGCAATTCAGTCATGCACTGGAGCAGCATCCCGAGCTTGCGGTGTATGAGCCGATGGGCCGTCAGGCCGACGCTGCAATCAGCGCCGCCGTTGCCGAAAAGCAGCCGGACTGGGCCTGGCAGGTGGCGTATCAAAAGCGCGGCGCGGATTTCGGTGACATGGTCAGCGTGCAATTCAGCATCGACTTGCCGGTGTTCGCAGGCTCGCGCCAAGACCCGAAAATTGCCGCCAGCCACTCCGCGCGCAATCGTCTGGACGCTCAACGCGAAGCCAAACTTCGCCAGCACCGCCAGCAACTCGATGATCTGCAGGCGCAATATCACCGGCTCGCCCGCGCCGTGGAGCGCAGCCAGTCACAGTTGATCCCGCTGGCTATCGACAAGGTGCAACTGAGCCTTGCCGACTACCGCGCCGGCAAGAATCAACTCGCCAATCTGATCAGCGCCCGCCGTGAACTGATTGAAGCCCGCCTCAGGGATATCGACCTGCAACAACAGCGCTCACTCGTCAGCGCCAACCTGCATTACGCCTACACAGAGATCAGCCAATGAACACTCATCGCACCTACACGCTGCTCGGCGCGGCAATTCTGATCGGCCTCGGCGCCGCCGGGGGTTATTGGCTGGCACTGAGTACCGGCGAGCACGCCGCCGACATGTCGGCGATGCAACCCGCTGCGGCCGACAAAAAGGTCCTGTACTGGTACGACCCCATGTATCCGCAGCAGAAGTTCGATAAACCCGGCCCGTCACCGTTTATGGACATGGCCCTGGTGCCGCGCTACGCCCAGCAAGAAGCCTCGGGCGCTGCCGTGAGAATTGACTCCGCCGTGGCCCAGAACCTTGGCATACGCTTGGCGCCAGTGGTTCGCGACACGCTCGATTCGACACTGGGCGCCACCGCCAACCTGAACATCAGTGACCGCGACCGCGCCGTATTGCAGGCCCCCGAACAGGCCTTCATCGAGAAGGTGTATCCGCTGGCAGAAGATGATCTGATCCGCGCGGGTGAGCCGATAGCCGACCTGCTGATTCCCGAATGGGTGCGCGCGCAAGAAGAGTTTCTGGCGCTGCGCAGCAGTGGCAATCGCCAACTATTGGCAGCCGCTCGCCAGCGCATGCGCCTGATCGGTATGCCAGCCGCGCTGATTGCAGCGGTTGAGCGCAGCGGCAGGACCCAGACCGTATGGACATTGACCAGCCCGATTAACGGCGTAATCAAAAGCCTGGATGTGCGCCGTGGCATGCGCCTCAATGCCGGCCAAGATTTGGCCAGCATCAGCGGTTTGGGCACGGTATGGCTGGACATAGACATCGCGCAGGGCAATGCAACGCGCGTGCAACCTGGCCAGTCACTGGAGGCGCGCCTGAGTGCATTTCCAGGTGAAGTGTTCAGCGGCAAGGTCAAAGCCATATTGCCGGAAACAGACACCGACAGCCGCACGCTGCGGGTTCGCGCAGAGCTTGATAATGCACAAGGACGCTTAAGGCCGGGCCTCACGGCGCAGGTTCGGATAAATACCGGAGCCGGTCGCGAGACATTGTGGATACCCACCGAGGCACTGATTCGCACAGGCCAACGGACACTGGTCATGCTGGCTGTCGGTGAAGGTGCTTATCAGGGCGTGGAAGTACGCACAGGGCTCGAAGCCGGGGACCGCAGCGAAATTCTCGCTGGCCTGCAGGCGGGGCAAAACGTCGTGGTTTCAGGGCAGTTCCTGCTCGACTCCGAAGCCAGCTTGCAAGGGGTCGAGATACGTCGGCTGAGCGACAGCGCGGCAACCGAAAATGCAACAACTGCAAAACCCCTGCATGCCTCGCAGGGTGAAGTCATCGAGGTCAGTGCCAACGCTATCACTGTCGCCCACGGACCGTTCGAAACACTCGGCATGCCGGGCATGACCATGAGTTTCAAGCTCGCCAAAGCAGAGCTTGCCGACGGTATTGAGGTCGGCGAGCACGTACGTTTTGCGGTCAGCGAAGCGGACGCGGGGCTAATCGTTGAGCAACTGCAGACAATGGAGGCTCAGCCATGATTGCTGCGTTGATTCGCTGGTCGGTTCACAACCGGTTTCTGGTATTGCTCGCGACCTTGTTCATCACGGCATGGGGAACGTGGGCGGTGCAGAATACCGCAATTGATGCCCTGCCCGATCTCTCCGATGTACAGGTGATTATCCGCACGCCCTACCTTGGACAGGCGCCGCAGATTGTCGAAAATCAGGTCACATATCCGCTCGCCACAACCATGCTTTCAGTGCCCGGCGCCAAGACCGTTCGCGGCTACTCGTTCTTCGGTGACAGCTACGTGTATGTGCTGTTTGAAGACGGCACCGACCTGTACTGGGCGCGCTCGCGCGTGCTCGAATACCTGAGCCAGGTACAAAGCCGCTTGCCTGCCGAAGCCAAGCCCAGCCTGGGCCCAGACGCTACCGGCGTTGGCTGGATCTACCAGTACGCGCTGGTTGACCGCAGCGGCAAACACGACCTTGCGCAACTGCGGGCATTGCAGGACTGGTTTCTCAAATTCGAGCTGAAAACCATCGCCAACGTCGCTGAAGTTGCGACTATCGGCGGCATGGTCAAGCAATACCAAGTGGTACTTGATCCGGTGAAAATGGCCAGCCTGGGGATAACCCAGGCGCAGATCACCGCGGCAATTGGCGAGGCCAATCAGGAAACCGGCGGCGCGGTCATGACGCTGGCCGAGACCGAGTTCATGGTGCGCGCTTCGGGCTACCTGAAAACCCTCGATGACTTTCGCGCCATCCCCCTGAAACTCAGTGCTCGCGGAGTCCCGGTGACGCTCGGTGATGTGGCACACATTCAACTGGGCCCGGAAATGCGCCGGGGCATTGGCGAACTCGATGGCGAAGGCGAAGTGGTGGGCGGCGTGGTGATTTTGCGCAGCGGCAAAAACGCCCGCTCCACTATTGCCGCGGTGAAGGCCAAACTGGAGGAACTCAAGAGCAGCCTGCCGGAAGGCGTCGAGATCGTCAGCACTTACGACCGCAGTCAGTTGATTGACCGCGCGGTGAGCAATCTCAGCTTCAAGTTACTTGAAGAGTTCGTGGTGGTTGCGTTGGTCTGCGGGCTGTTTCTCTGGCATCTGCGTTCCGCCATGGTCGCCATCGTCTCGCTGCCGGTTGGCGTGCTGATCGCCTTTGCCGTGATGCACCAGCAAGGCGTCAACGCCAACATCATGTCGCTGGGCGGCATCGCCATTGCCATCGGCGCAATGGTCGATGCCGCGGTGGTGATGATCGAGAATGCGCACAAGAAGATCGAAGCCTGGCATGAGCAAAATCCGGGCAAAACCCTCGAAGGCACTGCGCATTGGCGAGTCATCACCGACGCCGCTGTAGAGGTCGGCCCTGCGCTGTTTTTCAGCTTGATGATCATTACCCTGTCGTTCATTCCGGTGTTCACCTTGCAGGCGCAGGAAGGCCGTTTGTTCGGTCCGCTGGCGTTTACCAAGACTTACGCCATGGCAGCCGCCGCAGGTTTATCGGTGACGCTGGTACCGGTGTTGATGGGCTACTGGATTCGCGGGCGTATTCCCAGCGAGAAGCAAAATCCGCTCAACCGCGGCCTGATCGCGATTTACCAGCCGCTGCTCGACGCGGTTCTGCGCAAACCCAAAACCACGATGGTGGCTGCAGGCCTGCTGTTCTTCAGTGCAGCCTGGCCGTTGGCGCATTTGGGCGGCGAGTTTTTACCGCCCCTCGACGAAGGTGATCTTTTGTACATGCCGTCCGCGCTGCCGGGTTTATCCGCGCAAAAGGCCGGGCAGTTGCTGCAGCAGACCGATCGCCTGATTAAAACGGTGCCTGAGGTTGCCAGTGTGTTTGGCAAGGCCGGACGCGCCGAGTCCGCCACCGATCCGGCGCCGCTGGAGATGTTCGAAACCACTATTCAGTTCAAGCCACAAGCGCAGTGGCGCGAAGGCATGACGCCCGCCAAGTTGATCGAGGAGCTTGACCGCGTGGTGCAAGTGCCGGGCTTGAGCAACATCTGGATCGCGCCCATCCGCAACCGCATCGACATGCTTGCCACCGGCATCAAAAGCCCGATTGGAGTCAAGGTTGCGGGGCAAAATCTGGCGCAGATCGACGCCATTACCCAAGCCGTTGAAAAGGTCGCGAAGCAGGTTGATGGCGTCAGTTCAGCACTGGCCGAACGGCTGACGGGCGGGCGCTACATTGATGTCGATATCAAGCGCAAAGCCGCCGCGCAATACGGCCTGAATATCGCCGAGGTCCAGGCGATTGTCGCCGGTGCGATTGGTGGGCAGAACATCGGTGAAACCGTAGAAGGCTTGGCGCGCTTCCCGATCAGCGTGCGTTACCCGAAAGAGTGGCGTGACTCGCTGAGTCGCCTGCGCGAACTGCCGATCATCACCGCGAACGGCAGCCAGATTACCTTGGGCATGGTCGCCAGCATAAGCGTCAGCGATGGACCGCCGATGCTCAAAAGTGAAAACGCCCGCCCCTCGGGCTGGGTTTACATTGATGTGCGCGAGCGCGATCTGGCTTCGGTGGTCAGCGACTTGCGCGAAGCAATCGATCAGCAAGTAACGCTACAGCCGGGCATGAGCTTGAGTTACGCCGGGCAATTTGAGTTTCTTGAGCGCGCCAATGCGCGCCTGAAACTGGTAGTTCCGGCGACCTTGCTGATCATTTTCGTGCTGCTGTATCTGACCTTTCAGCGGTTCAGCGAAGCGCTGCTGATCATGTCGACCCTGCCCTTTGCCTTAACCGGCGGCATCTGGTTTCTCTACTGGCTGGATTACAACTTGTCGGTCGCCACCGGGGTCGGTTTTATCGCCCTGGCCGGCGTCGCGGCCGAGTTCGGGGTGATCATGCTGCTGTACCTGAAAAACGCCTGGCAACAGCGGTTGGCGCTCGGGCAAAACTCGCCAGCAGCCTTGCTTGATGCAATCCGTGAAGGCGCCGTTCAGCGCGTAAGGCCCAAGGCGATGACCGTGGCGGTGATTATTGCCGGTTTGCTGCCCATTCTGCTCGGCAGTGGCACCGGCAGTGAGGTGATGAGCCGTATCGCCGCGCCGATGGTGGGCGGCATGATCACCGCGCCGCTGCTGTCGCTGTTTGTGCTGCCCGCGGCTTACCGGCTGATGCAACGCAAGTAGCCCCAGCCCGCCGTGCAGCGCCACCCGCGCTGCACGGCTCACAGCAAACCGAGTTGCTCGGCGGGCGGCGCAATGTCGATTGCAGGCAATGCCGGCAGGCCCGGCAAGCGCGTCATCAGTTGTTCGTGAAAGCGCCGGGCCAACAGCGGCGCCAGGCGATTATCCGAGGTGTGCAGGTACACGTGCGGGGTGAGACCGGCTTCGATCCACTGCGCCACTTTATCCAGCCAGGGTTCGATAAATGGATCATTCGCCAGTAATTGCGGATGGCCAATAAAGCGTACCTGTGGCGACTGGCTGAACGCAGCGGGGCGAATGGGCAGCCGCGGCTTTTTATCCTGCGCATGCACAACCGAGGCATCTGCGGAGGTACAACTGAACAGCGCGCGCGAGTCCAGACAAATGCGCTCAACGCCTCTGTCCAGCAACAATCGGTTAAGTGCTTTCTCCTCCTCGCCTTTGGCGAAAAAGTGCGGATGGCGCACCTCGACGGCTAACGCCCCTTCCCCCCAATGATCGATAAAGCTGGCTAGCTCGGGTAACCGACGTGGCTCGAAACTGGCAGGCAATTGCAGCCAGTACGGGGTCACTCTCGGACCTAATGGCGCCAGCAATTGGCGGAACTGATCAACCGCTTCAAACTGCAGACGCAAGTCACCGGAGTGGCTGATATCGCCAGGCAATTTGGCGCAAAAACGGAATGAGTCAGGCATGGTCTCAGCCCAGCGCGCAATCGTCGCCTGCGAGGGCCGCGCATAGAAGGTGGTGTTGCCTTCGACGGTATTGAACAGCTGGCAGTAATGGCCAAGAAAGTCAGTGCTGCGGGCCTCATCGGGATACACCAGGCCGCGCCAGGCGTTCTCACTCCACGACGGGCAACCCAAATAATAAGGAATCATTGATAACCCGGCAGACGGTCAGTTGCTGCAACGCCCGTGCGCATCAGCCGCTCAGGCGAACAGATCGAGACCTACGACCTGCGGGCCATCGGAGTCGGCGACAAAGGCGGCGGTGCTGCTGTAACTGGCGATGGCCTGAGCGGCGCGGTTGTTCAGGCGCGGTTGGTAGTCCTGATCAGGCTGCGTGGCGGCAAGCCGGCCGTACAGGCTATCGGTGGTCGATGAGGCAGTGGTTGCGGAATAGACCTGCAAACCCGATGTGGACGAGCCCGGCGCAGGGCTGATGACAGCATCCGGACGCTGCGCGGTTTGCTGGGTGTCTTGCTGGATTTGCCGATACGCAGACGAAGCCGTTCCCTGTCGCGGGCTGCGATCCAGTGAAACCGGCAATGAAGGGGCGTCTATACGCATCTAATACTGCTCAAAAAATAATCAGAACGCTAATTTGAACTGCAATTTAACCTGAGCCCGGCACCTTGGCAACAATGGTCAGGTGCCGGGCATCACAAACTACTGGCGTTCAGCCTTCGGCGTGGCGACCTGATCACGCAAGTACACCGGCAACGCCTGATCCGCCGGCAGTGCCTCGCCACGCGCCCAGGCAAAACCGGCCAGCGCCAGAACGTCTTCAGCGTGCGGCAGCATGGCGGGTTCGCACGCCTTTAGCGTGACATCAATACGCTCGGCAAACGTGCCCCATCCGGTGCCTGCACCGTACCAGTCGCCACTCGCTCCGGCTGGCAAACTGGCAGACTCAGGCGCGCAAACGCGCTCATTTTCCTGCAAGCGCATCTCGCCTTCTTCGAGGCTGTAGCAGCCCCAGTAGACTTCATCCATGCGCGCATCAATCGCCGCCGCTACTTGGCTTACGCCCTGCTCGCGATAGACCCGCTGAGCCAGCGCAGCCAGATTGGAAACCGGCAGTACCGGGCGATCCAGCGCAAAACCCAGCCCCTGAACTACACCGATGGCAATCCGAATTCCGGTAAACGCGCCAGGCCCACGACCAAAAGCGATGGCGTCGAGCTGAGACAATTCAACACCCGCCTCCGCCAGCAGGTTCTTGATCATCGGCAGCAGGCGCTGCGCATGCAGGCGTGGAATCACCTCGTAATGACTGGTCACCTTGCCGTTATGCAGCAAGGCAACCGAACAAGCTTCAGTCGCGGTATCCAGGGCCAACAAGGTGGTCATTGCACAATCCAGAAAATCGGAGCCAGTGAATTCAGGCGGGGGCGCATTATACCTGCAGTTGCGCCGCTAAAACGACTACGGCCCGCAAGCGGGCCGTAGGTTGAGCAAACAGGGCATGCAGCCAGTTGCTCGCTAATACCTCAGGTAAGCCGCAAAGGCGCTTACCTGTGCGGTCTTAGCTAAGTGCTGCCAACACCTTGGCAGTGATCTCGTCGACCGAGCCAACGCCTTGAACGGCGGTGTACTTTGGCGTGCCTTCAGCAGCCGAAAGTGCCTGATAGAAGGCGACCAGCGGTTGAGTCTGCGAATGGTAAACCGACAGGCGATGACGCACGGTCTCTTCCTTGTCGTCTTCACGCTGAATCAGCTCTTCACCGGTTTCATCGTCTTTACCGGCGACTTTCGGCGGATTGTGTTCGGTGTGGTAAACGCGGCCCGAGGCCGGGTGAACGCGACGACCGGCAATACGGCCGACGATTTCTTCGTCGTCTACTGCGATTTCGATAACGGCGTCGATGACCACGCCTGCGTTCTTCAGGGCTTCTGCCTGAGGAATGGTGCGCGGGAAGCCGTCAAACAAGAAACCACCGGCGCAATCCGGCTGAGTCAGGCGCTCACGGATCAGATCAATGATGATTTCGTCAGATACCAGACCGCCGCTATCCATCACACCCTTGACCTTGAGGCCAAGCGGGCTGCCGGCTTTGACCGCTGCACGAAGCATGTCACCGGTGGAGATTTGTGGAATGCCGAACTTCTTGGTAATGAAGCCGGCCTGGGTACCTTTACCGGCACCGGGCGCCCCTAGCAGAATCACGCGCATCGATGTGCTCCTCAAACATTAAGTAGTAATCGTCGGACTCGCCTCATGGGGCCAATCTCAATAATAGGTTTCGGCTGTTGGACACAGGGGTGCCAAATTGCCAAAGGCCGATCAAGATACACAGCGCACACCCAGCGCACAAGCCATCGAAAGTAGCAGGAACCTCAATGGCACAAAAGTCACACGTGGTCTAATGTCGCAGGCCCGAAAAGGCCCGAGCCTGCGCTATCACACGTCGATAAACGAGCCTTATCCAGTGTTGCGCAAACCCGCTGCGATACCGGCAACGCTCACCAGCAAAGCCTGTTCCAGAGGGCTATCTGCGGTACTTTCGCGCATTCTCGAGCGTGCCAAAAGCTCGGCCTGAAGCAAATGCAGCGGATCGAGATAGGTATTGCGCACACTGATCGAGGCCAGGGTCACCGGCGAGTGACCCAGCAGCCGGGACTGGCCAGTCAGCTCCAAAACAGCCGCGCACGCCTGCGACAATAGGTCGCGCAAATGATCGCCCAGCGGTCGTAAATCCGCACTCACCAGCCGCTCGTCATAGAGTTTTGCGATGTCGGCGTCCGCTTTACTGAGGACCATTTCGAGCATGTCGATGCGCGTCCGGAAGAACGGCCAGTGCTCACGCATGTGCCGGAGCAAATCGCCTTCGCCGCGCTCAATCGCCTTGCCCAGCGCATGATCCCAACCCAGCCAGGCCGGTAACATAAGCCGTGTCTGAGTCCAGGCAAATATCCACGGAATCGCCCGCAAACTCTCAATGCCGCCCGCCCGACGCTTGGCCGGGCGACTGCCGAGCGGCAAACGCCCCAATTCCTGTTCTGGCGTGGCCTGGCGGAAATACTCGACAAATTGCGGATGGCTGCGCACCACGCCCCGGTAACCCTCGACACCATCTGCCGACAAGCGGTCCATCATTTCCCGCCATTGCTGCTCGGGAGCAGGCGGAGGCAGTAAGGTGGCTTCAAGCACCGCCGACAGATAAAGGTTGAGGTTCTGCTCGGCAATTCTCGGCAGGCCAAACTTGAAGCGAATCATCTCGCCCTGCTCAGTAGTACGGAAACGCCCATTCACCGAACCCGGCGGCTGCGAAAGAATCGCCGCATGCGCCGGACCGCCGCCCCGCCCAACCGTGCCACCACGGCCATGGAACAGCAGCAATTCAATCTGATGCGCTGCACACACCTGCACCAGACTTTCCTGCGCACGGTACTGCGCCCAGGCGGCTGCAGTTGTGCCGGCATCCTTGGAGGAGTCGGAATAACCGATCATCACTTCCTGCGGCCCGCTGAGCCGTGCGCGGTAACTTTCCAGACCGAGCAATTGATCGATCACCGCGCCGGCGTTATTCAGATCTGCCAGCGTTTCAAACAGCGGCACTACCCGGATCGGCCGCTGCAATCCGGCTTCTTTAAGCAACAGTTGCACCGCCAGAACATCCGAGCCTGCGCCCGCCATCGAAATCACATAAGAGCCCAATGAGGCCTCGGGCGCAGCGGCGACTTCTCGGCAGGTTGCCAGCACCTCGGCGGTATCGGCTTCTGGTTTGAAATGCGCCGGTAACAGTGGCCGACGGCTGTCCAGTTCGGTTTGCAGGAACTTCAATCGCGCCGGCTCATCCCAGTCAGCGTAACGGCCCAGCCCCAGATATTCGGTGATTTCAGTCAGTGCGGCGGTGTGCCGGCTGGAGTCCTGGCGAACATCGAGGCGCACCAGAAACAAGCCAAAGGTGGCCACCCGACGCAGACAATCGAGCAGCGGCCCGTCGGCGATCACGCCCATGCCGCACTCATGCAGCGACCGATAGCACAGCGCCAGCGGCGCCATCAGTTGCTCGTTGTCCTGCAGCACAGCAAGCGGCGCAGGCACTTCACGGGTGAGTGAAGCGTGCGCCCAGTTGCGTGTTTCACGCAGGCGGTCACGCAGCAGTTTCAGCTGCGCACGATACGGCTCGGCCGTTTTGCCGACCACCGAGCACAACTCATCGCTGGCCTGCTGCATAGAAAGCTCGGACGCCAGTTCATCAACATCACGCAGGTAAAGATCTGCTGCCATCCAGCGCGCCAGCAGCAAGACTTCACGGGTTACGGGGGCGGTTACATTGGGGTTGCCGTCGCGGTCACCGCCCATCCATGAAGCAAACCGGATTGGCGCCGCCTCGATAGGTAAGCGTTTTCCGGTGGCAGCCAGCAATTGCTGATCGGTTTTTCGCAAGAATTGCGGCACCGCCTGCCACAGCGAGTGCTCGATAACCGCAAAGCCCCATTTGGCCTCATCAATCGGCGTGGGCCGCACCCGGCGAATCTCTTCGGTGTGCCAGGCCTCTGAAATCAACCGCTGCAAACGCTGCTGCACTTGCTCGCGCTCCTCGGGCAGCAGGTCATCGTGATCCTGCGCGGCTAACTGCGCGGCGATTGCATCGTATTTTTGGATAAGCGTGCGGCGTGCAACCTCGGTCGGATGCGCCGTCAGCACCAGCTCAATATCGAGCGAGGCTATCTGTTCTGCCAGTTCGGCGCTTTGATGCCCGCAGGCCAGCAGGCGCTGGAGGAGTTCAGGCAGCACGCAATCGGCCAGTTGTTCTGGCTCATCGGCGCTGCGCCGGCGGATGCAATGGTATTGCTCAGCAATGTTGGCCAGATTGAGGAACTGGTTGAAGGCGCGGGCGACTGGCAAGAGTTCATCGTCATTCAGGCTGTCGAGGGTTTCGCTGAGCTGCTGAGCACCTTTGGCAGAGCCTTGACGGGCGGCCTTGGCACCTTTGCGAATACGCTCGATCTTCTCCAGAAATGCATCGCCACGCTGGTCGCGAATGGTATCGCCAAGCAACTCACCGAGTTGATGAACATCTTCGCGCAGTCGTACGTCGATCTCAGCCATGCCAGAACCTCCTGCAAATCCATGTATGCCAAGAGTGCACAGCGCGGCGCGTTCTTACAAGAGTGCGACAGCTGTCGGCATATCTGCCGCGTTAGAACTAATCTTGCAGATGACGACTCCAAAAGAACGTTAACACCCGCGTAATCACACACGCCTACCACGAATAGGCTAAGGATTGAGCTGAATGAAAATTCGCGAACCAATACGCCATTGGGAACATAACGCCGAAGGCAGCCATGTCGTTGCTACTGACGCGATGGGCGATCCGCTCCATGACAAAGACGGGCAAGCGTTAGGAAAAAATGAATATCTCCTGAAAGCTGCATGACACACAGCCTTGCGATCACCCAACAGCCGTGATCCTGAAAGGCAGCCACACCGTTTAAGAACAAACTCAGCCAAGCAGGAGATTTCATATGAACACTTTCAGAGACATGTTGAACAACTGGGAATCCAAGTCGCAGGAAGCCAGTGAGCGGGTTGAATTCACCCTCACTATGGACAAGCATGATCTGGTCAAAATCAAAGCATTCGCCAAAGCTTATGGACTGGACGAAGCCACCATCACCGAAGACCTGATCCGCTCGGCCATTAAAGAAGCAGAACAGGCTATGCCCTACGTAAAAGGCCAAGAGGTCATCAGGATCGAAGAAGGCGAAGAGATTTATGCCGACGCCGGCAAAACCCCTTTATTCGTGGAAGCCGAGCAAGCGATTTCTCACGAGATGCATATGAAAAGTCAGTGACTAATCAATTGCAGTTTGACTTGGCCACGAGGCATGCTTTCGGCTGGATGAGATCGGCTGGGAGCAGCCATTAAGCGGGGCTAGGAATCACCCATTCTTGGCACTAATAGATATCTTTTGCTCAAAACCAATCAGCTCATGAATCTTGCTGCTGTGTGGGTCATAGACCCATTCATGATCAAAAAGGCTGGTTAAACGCTGGGTCATAAAGCAATCGCCCACAACCAGGGAATAGAAGCGGTTACCACGAGTACGCTGCTGCTTAATTTGCTGGAATAGCTGCCCCGGCAAGCTGGCCATGATGAAGTCTGAAATCATCAGTAGATCAGCACGTTCATAGGTCTCGTTCTGCATCACACCTAACGCATGATCCAATGCCGGGATAGCATCCGTGCCGCCGTGAAAGGACATGCCCAGAAACTTGATCAATGCCTCCATGCCAAAGTCGTCGCCAAGATCCAGCGTCTCGATGCCGGTGGAAAAGTTAATCAAATAGCATGCTCGCTTCTGCTGCCTGGCTTTGCCTGCAATGAAGAGCGCCACTGCTTTGGCAACAGTCTCTGGCATGCCGTTCATAGAGCCGCTGGTGTCGACACAGATCACCATTGGCCCCTGCTTAGCCGCCTCTTCAACGCTACGCAGCTCTTCCTTCTGGTGATGTTGTTGCACGCGCTGAATGCCCTGCATGTCAAAACACATCAGGCGTGACTCGACATACTTGAGGTCGAAAAGAATGGACGTTTCGGGGTCAGCCATTAGCGCCAGTTCACTGGGCAGCACATGCTCAATATCACGCCCCAAACGAATGCCGATGATCTCTTCGCGAGAATTGATATCCGGTAACTCGATGTCTTGCGTATAGCGCACCTGAGCTCGCTCGATACGCTCGGATAACTCCAACTGGCGTAACTTGCCTAACAAATCACATAGCGACCGAACACCCGAATCATTGGCCAAGTATGTGGCCCAACGCTTAAAGCGCTCGATCTCTTGTGCAGACAAATTACCTTTGGAGAGGTCAAGGAATATACCAGGGTCCAACCCCAACATTTCCAACTGCTGGTGAAGCTGTTTAAGCAACTTCAAAAATGCTTCGAGCTCCTCCATGAACTGCCGGCGCAACATGGATATGCGCTCAAGTTCCCACTCTGGCCGCGCCTTATCCAGTGCCTTTTGCCATTCATCTCGCAAAAGACGAGCACTCACAGTGCTATCGGTCTGACGTCTTTTCCTAACCGTTTCAGGAGCCGTCGCCGCTGCCAGTTCACGCCGCCAAAAAGATTGATTGTCTGGCAGTTTGGCTGCACAGCACAGCGCAACATAGTTCGCAACAGCTGTTGCCAGTTCTGCATTTGAAACAGAGGGAGACTGGATCCGGATTTTCCAATTCGAGAGCTGCTGCTCATAGAGCGCAAAGGGAAACTCAGCTTTCAGCTCTGCAGCCGAGGCCAATTGCCACAGCCGTATTCTCTCTGCAACATGCCCTGCAACCGAATCAGAGCTATCCAGCAGGGTTGCATATGACTGTCGCAATGAGGTGAGAGCTATCTTGGCTTCGACGTCTATGAGGTCTAGCGACGGCATAGCTCTTCCAGTCGCTCACAGTCCTTAATCCTAAGTTGTAACCCATCAATTTGCTCAGAAATGCCAGTAATTGCTAGGCCAGATTTATCGCTAGGTACGAAGGGGGATACAAGAGTTGAATTATAGCTCTGGGCTTTCCCCTCAACTTTTTCGAGTGTACTGAGTAATCTTTGACGAATACCTGTTACAGATTTAGTTAACGATAATCTTAAGCGCTTATTAACGCCTTCTTTTTCTTGCCCCTTATGAAAAATTATTTTTGGAGTGAATTGCATTTTTTTATATTCATTTCGACTGTACCTGCTATTCAGACTAACAAGGCATGACCCTTGCCCATCAAACCCGCAAGTCATATCTGAAATTTCATTACCTTGTTCGTCGATAGGGTGGAACTCTTTTTTTTCTTTGTACATTTTTTTGCCTATCAGAAATGTACGAACTTCCTCTCTAGCTCCATCACGATGAATACTAGATACAAACTCTATCTCCCCAACAAAATATTCCTTTCCTCCAATGTTTTTTGTTGCATAAACATCTGTCGAGTAATAAAGCTCATTTTTTATTTCTATATCAAGTGCATCTTTCTCTTTATCAAGTGCTGCCAAATCTATACCACTATCAAATCCGCAGGCCCTTACCGCTTCCGCAACAATATCCCAGACAGCCTGACGATTTTCTTCATGCGTCCAAAGGCAGTGCTGCAGCAGCAAGGCGTCACTATGGTTGGTTTCCTTGCGGTCATTAAAGAAGGCTGCTGCCTTCATGAGCATCGCGGCACGCTGCCAGCGTCGGTCGGAGACATAAACCTTGAGCGTCTCGTATTGCTGCTCCAGCTGTTCGCGGATCAAATGAATGATGGTTAGCGTCTCAGCAGACAGCTTGACCTGATGCGATTGCGCCATCCATTCCACCCATTCGTTAGACTTCACCCGTAGAACCGAGGTGATATCGATATTGGCTTCGGTCGGCTTGCTATTAAGTAGTTGATCGAAGTGCTGGGCTTCACGAATGGGCCCCACCATCAGCCTCACAATAAAGCGGTCGTACAAGGCTTCCAAGCCTTGATTGGCATCTGGCGTTTCGTTGGACGCAGCAATCAGGGCCTTAAGTGGGGCTTTCTCAATGGCTTCACCGTTACGGAACACATGCTCGTTAATCAACGTCAGCAAAGTATTCAAAATAGCGGGGCTGGATTTCCAGATTTCATCGAGGAATGCGAACTCGGCCTTGGGCAGGTAATTATCTGTTTTGCGAATGTAGTGATCTTCTTTTAGCGCCTTGATGGACACAGGGCCAAACACCTCTTCAGGCGTGCTGAAGCGGTTCATCAGGTACTCGAAATAGGTCGGCTGCTCAAAGGCGCAGGCTATACGGCGAGAAATCAAACTCTTGGCCGTTCCGGGCGGCCCGTACAGAAAGGTATTCTGTCCGCAGAGTGCTCCAAGCAGAGATACCGCGATGATCTCTTCACGCTCAAACATGCCCGCGCTTACGCTGGCGACCAAATCCCCGATACGCTTTTGCAAACCCACGCTCAACTCCTTGAATCCATTCGGCTGTTGATGCAGAGATTATCCAGATTTATGGCGAATGGCCACTTCCTGGCTGTGCCCTTTCCTGCAACGGGTTGCGTCGGAGATCGTGCCAATGCCTGCTACTGGCCGTTTGCGGCCAGACACTGCAGGCTGATGTCTACAGTATGCAGTCAGTCAATTTCCTCTAGAAAACTCGGGACGTTTCACTGCCGTGCGAAATTTATAGCCAAAACACATCAACATAAAACAATCGATAATTCGCAATTCGACCAACACCTCAGGATATCGCCCCAACACCTCAGTTTCTGGCGCCGCCACGCAAACCCCTGCACATAGCTCGAAAACGCCAAGCACTGGCATTTACAGCCTTCAGCCACCCCTCCATACGGCGGGTGTGGCTGAACGGCGGCCTTTAAGGCATTACCTTGGTTGGGGTTTCCTGGCCAATGCAGTGCACGGCTTGCTTGCGTGAGTCGACCAACACGCCAGAGAGGCCTTTCTGCTCGGTATCAAACAGCACCAGCACGCCATCGATGCATTGAGCCACCTGACTGGCGGGTTTGAGCGAGATTTTGTAGTCCTCGCCCGGCACTGTCTTGAGCATGGTGAATTCGGACAGCAGCAGCGCGTCCTGCTCTTTGGCGAAGTGCACATAGCCGTAGTAAGAAAGAATTGCGATGGTCGCGCAGACGCTACCAATGGCAGTGAGAATCAGCGGGATTGGGTCACGTTCACTCATTGTGGGCTCTCGGGGTCAGGAACTTCAGCCAAACGGCGCAGGCCGGTGAATCCGCGCGGATCGCTCATAAACAGCAGCATCACCTGGCGCCATGTCGGGTCGGCAAATGTTTGCACATGATTGCCACGGGTTGGCTGGAACACCCGTGGTGGCGGCGCAGCTTGATACAAACTGACGCCGTTGGAAAGAGGCACAACCGGATCATCAATGCTGTGGAAGATCAGTAACGGCACGCCAGTCAGCTGCGGCATGGCCTTGATGGCGCTGTCGCCATCGGGCACAAACCAACTCAATGGCACCTGCAACGGCCATGTTAGCCATGCATTACCCAGCGCGAATTGAGCGACATCACGATAACTGGCCGGCACGCCATCGAGTACCAGCGCCTTGAGTTTTTTACGCTGCTGCGGTTGCTCGGCCAGATAATGCACGGCCATCGCGCCACCCAAACTCTGCCCGAGCAGAAACAGCGGCTTGCCAGAAACTTCCGGGGCTTGATCGAGCCATGTAAATGCCGCGTCGATATCTTCGTACACCGCCGGTAAGGACGGCGTACCGGCGGAGTTACCAAAGCCGCGATAATCCAGCATCAGCACTTGGCAACCCTGTTCCGGCAACCAGAATGGCCCGCCCAGATGCGCCGCCATATTGCCGCCATTGCCGTGAAGGTACAGCACCGTACCTTTCACATCGGTTCCCGCCTTGGCCGGCAGCCACCATGCGCTCAAGCGCGTACCGTCGGCGGCCACAAGGCTGACATCACGGTATTCAAGTTTGGCAGCAGTCGGTGTGTAGGCCAGATGCTTATCGGGATAGAACAGCAACTCGCTGCAGCCTTGCAGCAGCAACAGCGCCAGCAGCCAGACGAGGCGCATTATTTGCCACCTGTGCGCACTTCCTCGCGGGCCTTGTAGGTGGCCTCGTAAACGCGCTCGGCGAGCCGGGAGAATGGCAGGCTTTGAATCCAGACGGTGCCAGTGCCCTTGAGCGTAGCCAGCCAGATGCCCTCGCCGCCGAACAGCATGCTTTTCAGGCCGCCCGCCAGTTTGATGTTGTAATCAATGCCCTCACTGAACGCCACCAAACAACCGGTATCGAGACGCAGCGTCTGATTGTTCAACTCTTTACGGATGACAGCGCCGCCCGCATGCACAAACACCAGGCCGTCGCCTTCGAGTTTTTGCAGGATGAAGCCCTCACCGCCAAAGAATCCGGCGCCAAGGCGCTTGCTGAAACTGATGCCAATCGAGGTGCCACGGGCTGCACACAGAAACGCATCCTTCTGGCAATGCAACGTGCCGCCAACATCCGCCAACGAAATCGGCACCACAGTGCCTGGATAGGGGGCTGCAAACGCCACCCGTGCTTGCGTCTTGCCGTCATTGGAGAAGTGCGTCATGAACAGCGATTCGCCGGTGACCATGCGTTTGCCGGCGCTCCACAACTTGCCCAGCACACCCGTCGCGGAACCATCCCCCATTCGGGTCTCGAAACGCACATCTTCGGTCATGTAGTTCATCATCCCGGCCTCGGCAATCACCGTTTCACCCGGATCCAGAATGATCTCGACGCACTGCGCCGAGCTGCCGATGATTTCGTATTCGAGTTGATGGCTGTCCATAGAGCGTCCTTGTGTGCAGGCACCGGATTGACTGGGTCACAGACCGTGCGGGTCAGGCAATACTATCGAACATAACCAATAATGGAAATGAAGTGTGACATCGAGCCTAACAATACAAACAGGTGCCAAATACCATGACTGTGCCGGAGACTTATAACTTCATCCAACACATAAAAAATAATACCGACGGTATAAAATAGTCCACCCGCCACTAACCAATAAAAACCCACTGCGTGCAACGCCTGCTTCAATGCGGTTAATTCCAGCGCGCAAGTCCAGCCCATTATCAAATAAATACTTATTTGCAGAATCTCGACCCGATTCTTCTTGAATACATCAATACAGATCCCGACCACCGCCATCGACCAGACAAAGATCAGCAGCTCCAGCCCATGACTGTGCTCCAGCGAAACCAGCATGAACGGTGTGTAGGTCCCTGCGATCAGCAGGTAGATCGCCACGTGATCGAGCTTGCGAAAAATGCGTTTGAGTGTCGGCAGGTAGAAGCTGTGATACAGCGTGGAACACACATACAGAACAACCAGAGCAAAACCAAAAACTGCATAACTAAGGGTTAGCTTTAAATCTTTCAGCATAACGCCAACAGCAATCAGCGCGCCCAGCCCCACCAAAGCAAAAACAGCACCGACCAAATGGGTAATGCTGTTAAATTTCTCACCGCTATACATTGATAATATCCATATTAAAACTCCAGGCTTCCAAAGCAAGGGTAAATATTGAAGCCCGCGCGGCCCCAAAGTTCACACTTTAAATGGTTACGATTGATATAAATCACCCGCCAAGGATGCAACGCGCGCAGACCCGCCGGCGTACTTGTTCAAAAGCGCTGTTTACGATGAGTAAATGAGCATTTTAAACAGGCACTCCGGCGCAGTGGCATCCAGCGCAGCAGCCCGCCATCCGCCATCCGCCATCCGCCTCAGAGGATGTTGGCGTAATCAGCCTCGATTCTTTCCAGGCTCAGGTGATTGAGGAAGTTTGAGAAGCACATCCACGCCGACAGCGAGTTCAAGTCGCTGAACTGCGGCGGCAGATACTTGGGCGGCACCACCAGTCCTTCATCGACCAACTGGCGCAACGTGCGCATATCTTCGAGGGTGGTCTTGCCGCAGAACAGCAGCGGAATCTGCTCCAGCTTGCCTTTGCGCACAGCGAGCTGGATGTAGTTGTAGATCATGATGAAGCCTTTCAGGTACGAAAGGTCCTTGGTGAACGGCAGGCCAGTCGGCGTAGAGCCACGGAATGCCCGGTTGGCATTGCTGTAGCTCTCTTCCATGCTGAATCCCTGCTCACGGTAGAAGTCGAATACCTGAAGGAAATCAGCGCCCTCCTCGGCCATGTGAATGGCGCGAGTGCGGTTGGTCAGTTTGCGCAAGCGGGTCGGATACGAGGCGAAAGTGATGACTTCCATCAGAATCGCCAGGCCTTCCTGCGTAACCGTCGAAGAAGGTGGACCTTTGGCCAGAAAGGTACAGATCGGCTGATTCTGACCATTCAGGGTCGTTGCCACATGCACCAGCCCTTCGTGCACCTCAAGCGCACGCACATCGCGCTCGTTGAACATGGCATCGGTGCGGATCTTGATGTAGTCGGCGCCTGCGGCTGCGTCGGCGAGAATGCCGTCGGACTCGAACACGCGAATCGTGTCTTCATGCTCGCCGAACACCTTGTTCAGGCGATGCTGGAGCAGATCGACCGCTGTTTTAGCGTCCAGATCTTTCGCCTCGTCCTTGAGGTCACCGCGTTTATCGATGTTATTCAGAAAGCCCGAGAACATTACGCCGAGATCAGCCAGGGTCGGATCGCCCGCATGGAAGGCATCCGAGGCCGCGCCGTAGAGTTCCTGCGAGATAAGACCGAAGTCTTCGGTGCCGCGCGCTTCGAGCATGCGAATAACCATGCGGTATTCACGGCACATGCGGCGCATGATCTGGCCAACCGGGTTGAACTGCCCCAGTTGGCGGGTGACATCGCGTTCGATGTTTTGAAATTCGAGTTTCTTCGCGGCGGTATCAAAGGCCAGCGGGCGATTGACGTAATAATCACGATCAACCTGCGGCAGCGCCTTGCCTTTGTGTTTGAGGAACTCGTTGCGTACGTTCTCGTCCCACTTCACCGCATCCAGCACGCGGATCGGGGTTTGCGCCTCTACAATCCGGTCGGACAGTGCGCGGACGACTAATTGGTAATCGTCCAAACCTACATGACTGTTCATTGCTCTCTCACGACCTCACACCCACACAATCACTCGCTGGTACGCTGATAACGGCCGACCTCGACAAACACATCAGAGTTGGCCGGATCGTTCAGGTAGGCGAATACTTTTTCCATTGGCGAGGTGATCAACAACCCTTCGCCGATTGGCATGTCGACCCGTTCACCTTGCCACAGGCCATCGTCAAGCTCTTGCAGCATGCGCTCGACATCCAGAGCATACAATACCAGCTCGCTATCATTGGTCAGCTCGAAGCCGCCAATCGCAAAGTTTGCCCCCAGACGTTTCGGCAAACCGGTGGACAGATACCAGCGCTTACCGTGATGGGCCACGGTAAAACCAAATTCCTGCATGCTCTCCAGATTGTCCGGGCTGTTCTCGTAGGTTCGCGCCTTGTAGGTATTGGAGCCGGCGCGGCTGATTTCGAGATACTGCATCTCGCCCCATTCATCCTTGCGCGCCCAGTCGCCCAGCAATGGAATCGGGGCAGCCTCGTTGGCCGGAATCGGATCTTTGAACGTTACCAGGCAGCCACTCAACAATATGAATGATAACGCGACCATCACACGCCAGGCCTTCATTCAGCTCTCCTTCTGAAAACGAGTTGGCAAAGCAATACGCACGGTGCAGCTGATTACCCTGACATGAGCCTGTTGCACTGGATAGCAACCACCACTGTCAAAGCATGCAGTTACAAAATAGCCGATAAACGGTCGCGAAGAGCGGTTACCCGCACAAAAACCAGCAAAAAAATCCACGGGCGCGGATTAAACGGTTCAGGCCAGCTTCAACACCAGGTACATGTGGCGCTTGAGAATGGCCAGCATTGCTGACTTGTCCAGGACTTCAACGCCGTCGATCAGGCCCTGATATTCCATTTGCAGAATGACCGGCATCAGCAACCTTGAGTCTTCAAAGGGCTGATCCGAGCCCAGAGCCTCAAAGAATTTGCTCACGCCAAACAGTACCATTTTGCGATGCGCGCGCCATAGCTCATGCAAACCGGGATTGAACAAGGCGGCGTGATAGAACGCCTGCCCGGCAATCAGCTGATCGCGACGCGTGGTCAGTTGCATCACCACGTAATCGAGGGCGATCTGCGCCAGCTCGTCAGCCAGCACCTGACGCTCATTCGGGCATTCACCACGGGCTTTCAAGCTGGCAAAAAGCCGGGTTTCAGTCTGCGACCAATAGGCTTCAAGGTTGGCCGCGCTTTGCTCGACAAACTGGGTGAAGGTGTCGTTGATCAGGTCGTCGATATCATCGAAATAATAGGTGGTGGCCGATAGCGGCACCTGCGCTTCGGCGGCGACAGCCCGATGGCGCACCGCACGCACGCCTTCACGGACAATAAGGCGCATGGTCGCATCAAGAATCGCCTGGCGGCGCAATTCACTGCCAGCACGGCTGGCCTTGCGACCCTGGTACTGCAGCGTATCGGCAACCGTTTTGGCTTTGGGCGTGTTGAGTGTAGGGATCACAGCAGATCTCCTTAAAATGAAGCATCAGTACATATTCTTGTTTTTATCGGGCAAGCCAACTGTAACCGCTAAAAACAAAAAACCGCCAGCGCTGGCGGTTTTTTGTTTTTAGCTTTAATTGCTAATTCGAATAAGCGAGTCAGGCAGAAGACTGCCTGAGGCTGCTTAGCTTTCCGGGCGCATGTGCGGGAACAGAATCACGTCACGGATCGACGGCGCGTCAGTCAACAGCATCACCAGACGGTCGATACCAATGCCCTCGCCCGCAGTTGGCGGCATGCCATATTCGAGCGCACGGACGAAATCGGCATCGTAGTGCATGGCTTCGTCGTCGCCGGCATCCTTATCCGCGACCTGCGCCATGAAGCGCTCAGCCTGATCTTCTGCATCGTTAAGCTCGGAATAGGCGTTGGCGATTTCGCGGCCACCAATGAACAGCTCGAAGCGGTCAGTGACGCTTGGGTCCTGATCGTTACGGCGCGCCAGCGGCGACACTTCGAACGGGTACTGAGTAATGAAGTGCGGTTGCTCCAGCTTGTGCTCGACCAGTTCTTCGAAAATCATCACCTGCAATTTGCCCAGCCCTTCAAAACCGAGCACCTTGGCACCGGCCTTCTTGGCGATTTCACGGGCCACGTCGATGTCCTGCAACTGCTCGGCAGTGACGTCGGTGTACTTGAGGATCGAGTCGAATACCGACATCCGCGCAAACGGCTCGCCAAAGTGGAAAACCTTGCCCTGATACGGCACATCGGTGGTGCCCAGCACCAACTGCGCCAACTCACGGAACAGCTCTTCGGTGAGGTCCATGTTGTCTTCGTAGTCGGCGTACGCCTGATAGAACTCAAGCATGGTGAATTCTGGGTTGTGACGCGTCGAAACACCTTCGTTACGGAAGTTGCGGTTGATCTCGAACACGCGCTCGAAGCCACCAACAACCAGGCGCTTGAGATAAAGCTCAGGCGCAATACGCAGGTACATCGGCATGTCCAGCGCGTTATGGAAAGTCTCGAACGGGGTCGCCGCCGCGCCGCCCGGGATGGTTTGCAGCATGGGCGTTTCAACTTCGAGGAAGTCACGCTCGGCGAGGAACTTGCGAATGTGCGCGATCACCTGCGAACGCACGCGGAAATCCTGACGCACTTCTTCGTTGACGATCAGGTCGACGTAGCGCTGACGATAGCGCTGCTCGGTGTCGGTCAGGCCGTGGTGTTTGTCTGGCAGCGGGCGCAGCGACTTGGTCAGCAGGCGCACAT
The DNA here is from genome assembly GCF_900682675.2 of Pseudomonas marincola. Taxonomy (NCBI): domain Bacteria; kingdom Pseudomonadati; phylum Pseudomonadota; class Gammaproteobacteria; order Pseudomonadales; family Pseudomonadaceae; genus Pseudomonas; species Pseudomonas marincola. The sequence goes on from NZ_LR215729.2 coordinate 3,456,620, forward strand.
TGCTCATTTCAACGTACAGATCACCTTTGCCGGAGCGTGCCAGCGTGCCTTCAGCGGCAATGATGTCGCCCAGATCCCAGGTTTTAACCGCTGCCAGGGTTTCTTCCGGCAGGGTTTTACGGTTGACGTAAACCTGAATGCGCCCGGTCATGTCCTGCAGCACCATGAAGGCACCACGGTTAAGCATGATGCGACCGGCAACCTTGACCGGAATAGCGGCTTCGGCCAGCTCTTCCTTGGTCTTATCGACGTACTGTTTCTGCAAGTCCGCGCAGTAGCTGTCACGGCGGAAATCGTTCGGGAAGGCATTACCCTGCTGACGCGCGGCGGCAAGTTTTTCCTTGCGCTGGGCAATCAGCTTGTTCTCTTCCTGTTGCAGTTCATTCGTGTCGATGTGTTGGTCGCTCATGGTTTTCGTCTATTCCTGTATTCGTAGGTTCTTGCTGAGCGCAGCGATGCTCAACATCCGGCCAGCCGGCCGGTCTCCTACGCAAATGCAGCGCCGCTCGTTGGACCTAGCACAGCTTAGCCCAACCTACATTGCGTGGTTATTCAGCGCCGGAATTCAGCGCCAAACAGCGAAGTTAGCCGGGATAACCAGCCAACTTCGCCTATGTCGCCTTACAAGCCCTGTTTCAGACTGGCTTCGATGAACTCATCGAGGTCGCCATCAAGCACCGCATCGCAGTTACTGTTCTCGATGTTGGTGCGCAAATCCTTGATCCGCGACTGGTCGAGTACGTAAGAGCGAATCTGGTGGCCCCAGCCGATGTCGGACTTGGAGTCTTCCAGCACTTGTGAGGCTGCGTTGCGTTTCTGCACTTCCTGCTCGTACAGCTTGGCCCGCAACATTTTCATCGCGGTATCTTTGTTCGCATGCTGCGAGCGTTCGTTCTGGCAGCTCACCACGGTATTGGTCGGGACGTGGGTAATACGCACGGCCGAGTCGGTGGTGTTTACGTGCTGACCACCCGCGCCCGAGGAGCGATAGGTGTCGATGCGCAGGTCTGCCGGGTTGATCTCGATTTCGATGTTGTCATCGATTTCTGGCGAGACAAACACCGCAGTGAACGAGGTGTGGCGACGGTTGCCCGAGTCGAACGGACTCTTGCGAACCAGACGGTGAACACCGATTTCGGTGCGCAGCCAGCCAAACGCGTACTCGCCCTTAATGTGCACGGTAGCGCCTTTGATACCGGCAACTTCACCGGCCGACAGCTCCATGATGGTCGCGTCGAAGCCGCGTTTGTCTGCCCAGCGCAAGTACATGCGCAGGAGCATGTTGGCCCAGTCCTGAGCTTCGGTACCGCCGGAACCTGCCTGAATATCCAGGTAGGCGTTGTTGGCGTCCATCTCGCCGCTGAACATGCGGCGGAATTCGAGCTGTTCAAGAATGCCGCGCAGGCGCTCGACTTCAGCGGCCACATCGTCGACAGCCGACTGATCGTCCTCTTCGGCGGCCATTTCTAGCAGATCACGGGAATCTGCCAGGCTGCCGTTAAGGTCATCCAGGGTTTCGACAATCAGGGCCAGTGAGGCGCGTTCACGCCCCAGATTCTGGGCGTATTCGGGATCATTCCAGACGTTCGGGTCTTCGAGCTCTCGGTTAACTTCAACTAGACGATCATGCTTTTGATCGTAGTCAAAGATACCCCCGAATAGTCTGGGTGCGCTCGGACAGGTCCTTGATGCTATTAAGGATCGGGTTGATTTCCATGGCTGGCAGCACTCGCAGGTAAAACGTTCGAAAAGCCGAACATTATACCTGCTCTGTCAACTCACCGACAGCCCGTGAATGCACAAGCCTTAATCGGCGATGCCAACCTGATTGCGACCGCCCGCCTTGGCTTGATAAAGCCCCTGATCGGCCTTCTCGACCAGCCCAACCGGATCTTGCCCTTGCTGCGGGACCATGGTCGCAACGCCAATACTGATGGTTACGTGCGAGCCTTCTGCAGGCATGTTGTGGGCGATATTCAGCTCCTCAACCGCACGTCGCAGCTTCTCGGCCTGCAACCGCGCACCGCCGCTCGAAGTGCCGGGCAGCACCATGACGAACTCTTCGCCGCCATAACGCGCGGCCAAATCACTGGCCCGGCTACAGGCAGCGTCCATGGCCTTGCCGAGCATGCGCAGCACTTCGTCGCCGGCAACATGGCCGAAATGGTCGTTATATTTCTTGAAATAGTCGACATCGATCATCACCAGCGACAACTGGCTGCTCTCGCGCATGGCGCGCTTCCACTCAATGTCCAGGTATTCGTCGAAGTGACGGCGATTGGCCAAGCCGGTAAGGCCGTCCGACTTCATCATGCGTTGCAGCACCAGATTGGCTTCGAGCAACTGCTGCTGGCTTTCGCGCAATGCCCGAAACGCCTCGTCGCGCTGCTGCAGCGCGAGAAAGGAGCGCGAGTGATAACGAATGCGCGCGACCAACTCGATTACATCCGGCAACTTCACCAGATAGTCATTGGCGCCGGCGCTGAACGCGGCGCACTTGATCTGCGGGTCTTCCTTGGTCGACAGCACAATAATCGGCACGTCGCGCAGATTGGGCTCCGCGCGATAGGCCGGCAGCAGGCTCAAGCCATCGACGCCGGGCATCACCAGATCCTGCAGAATCACCGTCGGTTGTATCTGCAGCGCAACGGCCACGGCCTCATGCGGGTCTGAGCAGAAATGAAAATCGATACCGGGCTCGCTGACCAACGCGCGGCGCACGGCCTCCCCGATCATGGCCTGATCATCCACCAGCAGCACCATCACGGCTTGGTTTACCGAGACTGCAGATCGCATACTTCGCCCTTCAAATCACTCATTTAAATGCCATCGAAACAGACGATGGATGGTTTAGCCAAACGCGCGCATCAACCGCGGGGCGATATCGACCAACGGCAAAATTTCATCGGCTGCATCAATCGCGGCAGCCGCCTTGGGCATGCCGTAAACCGCACAGCTCTTTTGGTCCTGAGCGAGGGTGAGAAACCCGCGCTCACGCATGTGTTTCAGCCCTTGCGCGCCATCGCGGCCCATGCCAGTAAGCAATACGCCAACCGCATCGTCGCGCCAATGCTGTGCAAGGCTATCAAAAAAGACATCAATCGACGGCCGGTATATCTGCCCGAGCGGTTCTTCGGCATAAACCAGCCGACCACCCGCCTGCAAACACAGATGATTATTGGTGCCCGCCAGCAGAACTTCACCGTGTTTCGGCGACTCGCCGTCACACACCAACCGCACCGGCATTTGCGACTCACTGCTCAGCCAATGGGCCATGCCCGCCGCGAACTCGGCGTCGACATGCTGCACCAGCACAATGGCTGCATTAAACGTAACCGGCAATTGCTTCAACACTTCCAGCAACGAGGCCGGGCCGCCCGCCGAGGCGCCAATGGCGACCAGACGCTTGTTGTTTTCAGTCGCGCGGGGCTTAGCCTGAATAGTCGCGGCTTTTTTATCCGGTTGGCCAATCACCCAGCTTATGTTGTGCAACTTGCGCAGCAACGTACTGGAATCCAGCCCTTGCGGGCCGCCCAGACTCGGCGTATCCACCACGTCCAGCGCGCCGTGGCCCATGGCCTCAAACACCAGGCCCATATTGCGCTGAATATCGGCGGTGACAATCAGAATCGCGCACGGCGCTTGCGCCATGATCAGCCGCGTCGCCTCGACACCGTTCATGACCGGCATCAGCAGGTCCATCAGCACCACGTCGGGGGTATTTTCCAGGCAGCATTGCAGCGCCTCGCGGCCATCGTGCGCGACCCACACCACCTGATGCCTTGGCTCGTGCGCAAGCGCCCGCCGCAGCGCCTCGACGGCAAGCGGCATGTCATTGACGATCCCTATCTTCATTGCGACGCATCCCCAATCAGTAGCTGCACAGCATCCAGCAGTGCTTCGTCGTGGAAGCTGGCCTTAGCCAGATAATAGTCTGCTCCGGCATCCAGACCGCGCTGGCGATCTTCGGCGCGGTCTTTGTAAGACACCACCATGACCGGCAGAGACTGCAGGCGACTGTCGCGGCGAACCAGCCCGACCAGCTCGATACCGTCCATGCGCGGCATGTCGATATCGGTAATCAGCAGGTCAAACGACTCGGCGCGCAGCGCATTCCAGCCATCCATACCGTCTACGGCTACCGCTACATCATAGCCGCGCGCCAGCAATAATTTGCGCTCCAGCTCACGTACTGTCAGTGAGTCATCGACCACCAGTACACGCTTGCGCGCGGCTGCTCCGGCTTGCCGTTCGCGGCGGTCAACCCGCTGCAAACTGCCGCTACCGAGGAGCTTGCCAATTGAGCTGCACAGGTCTTCTACGTCGAGAATCAGCACCGGTGTGCCGTCATCCAGCAAGGCACCGGCAGACACATCGCGGACCTTGCCCAAGCGCCGGTCAAGCGGCATCACCACCAGCGTGCGCTCGCCAATGAAACGCTCTACCGCCAAGCCGTAAACCTGTTCGCGGTCGCTGAGAATTACCACGGCAATATCCGTTTGCTCGCCGCGTTTATCAGTCTTCTGCAACAGCTGACTGGCAGAAACCAGGCTGACATGGCGGTTTTCATACCAGAAGTGCTGACGCCCTTCGAGCTGCACAATGTCCTCGGGCTGCAAGCGAATCATCCGCTCGATATGCGCCAACGCAATGGCATAGGCTTCGCCGCCGATTTCAACCACCAAGCTGCGCACCACAGAAAGGGTTAACGGCACTTCAATGAAGAACCGACTACCGCCCCCGACCACCTGCTGCATGCGCACCCCGCCGCGCAACTGGCGCACCTCATGCATCACCGCATCCAACCCGACGCCACGCCCCGATACTTCGGTAACGCTTTCGCGCATGCTGAAACCGGGCAGGAACAGGAAGGCCAGCAGCTCATCTTCGCTCATGCGCTCCACGGCATCCTGCGGCGCCAGCTTGCGCGCCACAATCGCCGTGCGCAGCCGCTGCAAGTCAACGCCCGCGCCGTCATCGTGCAGCTCCAGAGCGAGCATGCCAGCGTGATGACGGGCACGCAGCAATAGCCGGCCCTCGGCAGGCTTGCCCTGATTGATGCGCACTTGCGGGTCTTCAATTCCGTGATCCACGGCATTACGCAGCAAGTGTGTCAGTGGCGCTTCCAAGCGCTCCAACACATCGCGGTCGACCTGTGTCGACTCGCCTTCGATATCCAGGCGCACTTGCTTACCGAGCGAGCGGCCCAGATCACGCACCATCCGCGCCTGCCCTTTGAGCACGTCGGCAAAGGGCCGCATGCGCGATTCCAGCGCGGCGTCATAGAGCTGCTGGGTGCGCCGGCTGCCCTGCCAGGCGAAGTCATCGAAGGCTTCCATGTGCTCGGCAAGCATCTGCTGGCTGTCACCGAGCAACTTGCGCACCTCGCCCAGCAACGCCAGCGCGGCAGGATCGAGGTCGCTCTGCTGGGTGCTTTCGCGCAGGTTGTCCAGAGTTTTGCTGGCGGCCGCCTGTGTGCGTTTGAGGCGCATCAATGACTGGCTCAGCGCTGTAGTCTGCTGGAACTCGACCAGCGACTTACCCGACATATCCAGCAGATGATCCAGCCGCGCCGAAGACACCCGCAGCACGCGGCCACGGCCCGTTTCGGCGCCCTCTGCAGGCGCCTCGCCGGTTGCCTCGGCAAGGGTCGATTGCACTGGAGCAGACGCTGGCAGGCTTTCTGCGGTCTTGGCTTGTGCTGGCGTGTGCGCAGTGAAATCCAGCGCATCACGTTCGCTTTTAGGCTCAACGCTTGGCGGCTCGGAATCCGTCGCGGCGGCTGGCTGCGTCGGCATGGCCAAGCCCGGCGAGCCCTGCACAAACAAGGTTTGTAAACGTGCGACCAGCGCGCTGACCGCCTGTGCTTGCTGCTCGGCCGCCGCCTCGCTGACTGGCGTGGCTATCTGCATGAGCATATCGGCGCCTTGCAGCAAGCCATCAATATGCTCGGAAGCGAGCGTTAACAGCCCCTCCTGCGCGGCGACGAAAATGTCTTCCATGGCGTGGGCGATCTTGACGCCGGGATCAAGCCCGACAATCCGCGCCGCGCCCTTGAGTGAGTGGGCGGCGCGCATGCAGGCTTCGAGTTGCCCGGCATGTTGCGGCTCACGCTCCAGCACCAAAAGGCCTGCGCCCAAGAGCTGGGTTTGCGCTTCAGCCTCGAGCTTGAACAACTCCAGCAGGGATGCGTCCCTCATCTGATCCGGGGTCATTGCAGGCTCCTGACCATCGCGTGCTGGAGCAATTGCTCATCCAGCAGGGTAATACTGCGCTCGCGCCACTGCGTGACTCCCTGAGCAAACTGCCCTGCTGTTTGCCCGGCAGCGCGATTGGCCGGCACGATGGCCGCGAGCGGCAAGGGATGAATACCTTCAACCTCATCCACCGGGCTGACCAATACGCCGTCCGCGCCTTGCAAAATCAGCATTCGCGGCACTACCCGGCGCTCGCTGGAAACGCTGCTGGCAGCCTCCAGCCCGAGCAATTCGCTGAGCGACAAACAGGCGACCAGCGCGCCATTGACGTTGGTCACGCCCAGCAGACTGCGTGTGCGCTGATGCGGCAGCGAATGAATCGGGGTTTGCGCAACAACCGCGACCAGACTGCGGGTCGCCAGCCCCAGCCATTCATCGCCAAGCCGGAAAATCAGGGTCGAACGCGTCTCGCCAATGTCATCGGTGTCAGCCTGAGCCGGTTCGTCTTCGTACTGATGCAGCGCGCCGTAGCGATCCAGCAACACCACCGCCGCTTCAGCATAAACCTCGCAGTTGCGGCAATGCACATGTTTGGCCAAGCGCTCACAACTCTTGTCACCGTATACGCCAATGCGCTTCCAGCAGTCGTCAATCACCGGCATTTCACCCACGCCAACGCCCTCATCCATCTTGCTTCACTCCACGACTGGCGCGCTCTTGCAATCGCCGGGCACCGGCCAGATCGCCCTTGGCCGCGAGCAACAGTGCCAGTTGGGCCAACGCCTCACGGTGATGCGGGTCGATGTACAAAACCTTACGGTAATAATTCTGCGCAGCATCGGCCTGGCCAGCGCCGTCGCTGAGCAAGCCCAGCCAGTAGAAAACCCCGGCCGAGCCACCACGCTCTGCCAGCAAACGTTCGCAGGCGGCGCGAGCCTCATCACTGCGGCCGCTGTTGGCGAGCTGCTCGATATTTTTCAGTTCAAGCGCCGCAGCATCGCTCTGATTCGCAGCTGGGCTCGGCGACTTGGCCGGTTCAATCTTGTTCAGGGCCGTTTTTTTGCTGACGGCTGGTCGCGCAATAGGCTGGCGAGAAATCGGCGGGGCAACCGGGACTGGAATCACCGGCGGGCGATAGTTCAGTGCGGGCCTCGCCGGACGCTGGTCACGCTGGAACACGAAACTCAGCGGCACCCCGAGTGCGCGCAAACCATTGCTGCTCATCAGCCCGGCTTCTGCTGGCCCGGTAAACAGCGAGCCGTTTTCATCCAGCAAACCATTGAGTACTTTGAGCGCCTGCTCCTGAGTTGGCCGGTCAAAATAAATCAGCAGGTTGCGGCAAAAAACCATGTCATAGCGCGGCTGCGTCGCCAGCACCGGAGCGGCCAACAGATTCGCGCAACTGAAATTGACCTTGTCGCGCACCTCCGCATTCAACTCAAAGGCGTCGCCGCGTGCGCTGAAATAGCGCCGTTGAAACGTCAGGTAATCGCCACGAAACGCATTGCGTCCGTATACCCCGGCTTTGGCGTGCTGCACGACGCGCTCGCTGATATCAAACGCATCGACACTGAAGCGGGCCTTGTCGATACCAGCATCGAGCAACGCCATCACAATTGAATAGGGTTCCTCGCCGGTCGAACACGGCAAGCTGATGATGCGCAGCGGGCGACTGCCGGCAAGGCTGGCGAGCCGTTCCTGAGCCAGACGCCCGAGCACGGAGAAGGATTCGGGGTAACGGAAAAACCAGGTCTCCGGCACCACAATCGCTTCAATCAAAGCCTGCTGCTCGCGGCTGGAGCCTTGCAGCAATTGCCAGTATGCCGCGCAATCGGCGGCACCCGCTGCACGTTGCCGCTGCTTGATCGCCCGATCCAGAGCGCTGTGGCCGACGGATTCGATATCCATGCCAATGCGCTGATGCAGCCACTGCTGAAATTGCTCAAGCATCGCTGCGCACCTGCGCTGCGTTCTCGCCCAGCAAAAACGCGCGTAAATCTGCGTCGAGCAATTGCTCGACCGTGATTTTTTGCAGCACGCCATCAGCCGCTGGCTGAACCGCACCGAGATACTCAGGCTGCCCGGCCATCGGGCTAGCACTGAACGCGGCATCGTTAATACGCCGGGTTTCACTGACCCGTTCGAGAATCAGCCCCACCGTCAGTAATGGCTCATCAGCGTCTTGCTGCTGGCGGTAGTGCACCAGCACCAGCCGCGTACTGGTGCGCAATTCGGCGGGGCGTGCGAAAGCCCGGGCAGACAGATCGAGCACCGGCAAAACTTGCCCGCGATAGCTGAACAATCCGGCCACCCAGTGCGGCGCCTCGGCGACCTGCTTGAGCGGCGGCAACGGCAGAATGGCGACAATATCCTTCGCGGCCAGTGCGTAGCGGTCGTCACCCATGCGAAACAGCAGGTACAGCGCATCACGCTGCTGCGCTGCAGAACGGGCGCTGCTGCGGTTCACAGGTTTATACCCGGAAACGGCTAACGCCGGTACGCAAGCTGTTGGCGACCTGATTCAACTCATCAATCGCCGAACTGGTCTGGCGCAATGACTCGACTGTCTGGCCGCTGGCCTCGCCCAACTGGGCCAGTGCCTGATTGATTTGATCCGCGCCGGTGGCTTGCGCCTGCATGCCTTCGTTGACCATTTGCACACGCGGCGCCAGCGCCTGAACCTGCTGAATGATCTGCGAGAGTTGCTCGCCAACCTGCGCGACCTCAGAGATTCCTCGTCTGACCTCTTCGGAGAATTTGTCCATGCCCATGACACCGGCCGATACCGCGGACTGAATCTCGCGCACCATCTGCTCGATATCGTAGGTGGCAACGGCGGTCTGGTCGGCCAAACGTCGCACTTCGGTGGCGACCACCGCAAAACCACGGCCATATTCACCGGCCTTTTCCGCCTCAATCGCGGCGTTGAGCGACAGCAAGTTGGTCTGATCGGCAAACTTGACGATAGTGGTAACCACTTGCGTGATATTGCCCGCCTTCTCGTTGAGTATCGCCAGCTTGGCGTTTACCAGATCCGCCGCACCCATGACCTGATGCATGGTGTCTTCCATGCGCGTCAGGCCCAACTGGCCGGAGCCGGCCAACACCGAGGTGTGTTCGGCGGTGCTGGATACTTCACTCATGGTGCGCACCAGATCACGGGAGGTCGCGGTAATCTCCCGCGAAGTCGCGCCGATTTCCGTGGTCGTGGCGGCAGTCTCTGTCACCGTGGCTTGCTGCTGCTTGGAGGTCGCGGCAATTTCGGTCACCGAGGTGGTCATCTGCACGGCCGAGCGCTGAGCCTGAGTCACCAGCCCTTTGAGGGCTTCGCTCATGTTGTTGAAGCCTTCTTCGATGGCGTTGAATTCGTCTTTACGCTGCAAATCCATGCGCACCGACAAATCACCACCGCCCATGATCTTGAGCGTATTGACCACCTGCGCGATTGGCTGGGTAATCGCCCGTAACAACAGGAAGCCACTGACCGCCGCCAACGCAACCGCGAGCAAAACGGCGAGCATCATGCTCAGCTCCAGCTCGGTCACGGACTCGTGGATATCCGCCACCGAGGTAATCGCAACATCGCGGTTAACTTCAACCAGCTTGTTCAACACCTCACGGCCCTGCTGCCAGTCTGCGAGCATCTGGCCGGTACTCAGGGCAAAGGCATCGGCACTGCGACCTTGCTTATGCAACGCCAGCATCTGCTCGTGCAAGCCCAGATACTGTTTGCGCAGCTGTTCGAATTCGGCGATCAGCGTGCGCTCATGCGCCTCGGTGATCGTGGTTTTGTAGATGCTCAGGTCTTGTTCCAGCGCTTGCTCGGTTTTGCTGAACTGCGCCTCGTCCTGATCCAATAACTGCGACTCGGCCACGCCATTGTTCTGCGAGGCAACCAACAATTCCTTGCGGGTCAGCAGCATGTGGTCGACCCAAGAACTGCGTATGCGCGATATCTGATACAGGCCAGGAACGGCGTTATCACGCACCAACTGCGCGCCTCTTTCCACGACTACCAGGCGGTTGTAGGCAACTGCCGCCATGAGCAGCAAGATGGTGATCACAACAGCAAAGCTTGCGATGATGCGCAGCTGAACAGACCAGTTCTTCACAGTATTCCCCGATTCCAAGTTTGCAGGCATGCCTACAGTTTTAGCGCACAAGGCTATGCACGCGACTCTAGAGGCTCGCCCGCTGCCGGGCAAGCGACTAACTGCAATCGCTGCAAACTTATCAGCCGCCCCTCGGTTTAAACGTGGAGTAAGTCTGGCGCATGCACCTTGTTATCGGCCGCACTCGCCTGCTGCTGAAGAATTAGTTCAGAGGCCTTCTCGGCAATCATCACCACCGGCGAGCAGGTGTTGCCTGAGATGATCGTCGGCATGATTGACGCATCGGCGATGCGCAGGCCGCGAATACCGTGCACACGCAACTGCGCATCCACCACTGCGGCGGCATCGTTGCCCATCTTGCAGGTGCCTACAGGGTGGAAAATGGTCGTGCCGATTTCGCCGGCCGCGCGCTGCAAATCAGCTTGAGACTGATACGCAGGGCCCGGTTTGTATTCACGCGGCTCATAAGCTGCCAAGGCCGGCGATGCGACAATTTTTCGGGTCAACCGTATCGCATCGGCAGCCACCTGCAAGTCGCGCTCGTCACTGAGGTAGTTGGGCGCAATAAGCGGCGCAGCAGCCGGATTAATCGAATTGATCTGCACCTGCCCACGGCTGTGCGGGCGCAGGTTGCAGACCGAGGCGGTGAATGCGGGAAACTCATGCAGCGGATCGCCAAAACGCTCCAGCGAAAGCGGCTGTACGTGATACTGCAAGTTTGCCGTGGCGTGTTCCGGGCTGGAGCGGGCAAATGCGCCGAGCTGGCTGGGCGCCATCGACAAAGGCCCGCTGCGCTTAAGCATATATTCAAGGCCCATGCCCATTTTGCCCCACAGGCTGGCGGCGATCTGATTAAGGGTTTTAACCCCGCTGACCTTGTAGATAAGCCGCAATTGCAGATGGTCCTGCAGATTGGCGCCAACCCCGGGCAATTCATGGCGCACGCCGATGCCGAGTTTTTCCAGCAATGGCCGCGGACCAATGCCCGAGCGTTGCAGCAATGCCGGGGTGCCGATAGCGCCTGCACACAGAATGACTTCACGGTTGGCGCGCACAGTCACTGGCTGGCCCTGATAAATCAGCCGCAATCCTTCGGCCCGGTCATCCTTGAGCTCGACCCGGTCAACCAGCGTGTCGGTTATTACCTGCAGATTAGGCCGCTGTTTAATGTCACGCAGAAAAGCCTTGGCCGCATTCCAGCGCACGCCGCCCGACTGATTAACCTGAAAATAGCTGCAACCAAAGTTATCGCCGGTGTTGAAATCAGCAACGCTGGGAATACCGTACTGCGCGGCGCCCTCGCGAAACGCTTCAAGAATCTGCCAGGTCAGGCGCTGCTCAGAAACCTTCCACTCGCCCTTGCCGCCGTGCATATCACTGTCACCGGCAAAGTGGTTCTCACAGCGTTTGAACAACGGCAATACATCGTTCCAGGCCCAGCCCGGATTACCCTGCGCGGCCCAACCGTCGTAATCCGCCGATTGCCCGCGCATGTAGATCATGCCGTTGATTGAGCTGCTGCCGCCAAGCACCCGCCCTCGCGGATACTTCAGCGAACGGCCATTTAGGCCCGGCTCACTGGCCGTTTCAAAACACCAGTCGGTACGCGGATTACCGATGCAATACAGATATCCGACAGGGATATGAATCCACGGGTAGTTATCCCGCCCACCCGCTTCGATCAGCAACACCCGAACAGCCGGATCGGCCGACAGCCTGTTAGCCAGCAAACAACCCGCAGGGCCGGCGCCGACAATCAGGTAATCATAACGATCAAGAAGTGGTTGCATGTGCGCCTCGCGGTCGGATCATGGGAGTGATGACCCGCAGACTAACGCGCGCGCAGAAGGAACGACATACGCCATAGGTTGCAGACATAAGCCAACATTCAGCCTGTCGCACACACTGGCAACCGGCTGAATATTGGTCTGGGTATCAAGCGTTGATCTGCTCCTCAAGATGCGCCTGCAAGCCGGGTTCTATCCCCAGGTGCTGCGCCAACTGATCCAGATAAACCCGCTCGCCACCCTCCTGACGCCCCACCAGCAAGGCGCTGGCCAAGTACATCTCCGCGGCCATTTCCGGGGTTTTCGCCGCAATCGCAACGTCTGCCGGATTCAGCGGGCGACGCACCTCAGCATCCAGCCACGCCTGCAGGCCGGGGTCATCCGCGAGCTTGTGAATCTCGGCGTAAATCAGCTTCTTCTCCTGCTCATCAATTCGCCCGTCTGCCTTGGAGGCGGCAATCAGCGCCCGCAACACCGCATTGCTGCGTTCCTCAAGTTCAGGGCCAGCCGAAGGTCCGGCCAGCAATTCTTCGGATTGCGGCGCATTAACGAACGCATTGCGGGTAGCCGTCTGCGCGCCGGAATCCTGATTACGTTGCCAGGCGCTGTAGGCTTGAAACGCCAGCATGCCCAGCGTTGCCAGGCCACTGTAGTTAATCCCGCCGCCTGAGCCCTGTTGCCGGCCACCGGCTTGAGTTGGCGCTGCGGAGGACTGCCCACCGCCGAGCAAACCGCCCAGCAGCCCGCCTAAACCACCCATGCCGCCGGATGCTCCAGAGTTCTGGCCGCCGCCACCCAATAAACCGCCCAACGCCCCACCCAGCGCGCCGCCAAGACCGCCCATACCTGAGGTGCTTTGGCGACCGCCACCGCCCTGCCCAGAGAGCCCGGACTTGAGTAACTGCTCAAGTAAATCACTGGTGTTCATTGATGCCTCCTTCGGCAGATCCAGCCGATTCAGGCTATTGAAGATAGCCCAAGCCCGGATTCACGCGATGGCGTCCGCCAAACGGCGGGATCACGCCGGCTCGAACGGCTTAAGCAGTTGCCACATCAAGGTATAAAACAGCCATCGACCTATCTAAATAATCGAAAGTAGCGCTACATTATTGTAAATTCAGCTTAAACCGCAGCCAAAAGCAGCCCTAAAACACCATGATGACCCTGCGCCAGATTCGCCACTTCATCGCCGTCGCCGAAACCGGCTCGATCTCCGCCGCCGCTCAGGCTGTGTTTATTTCGCAATCGACCCTGACTCTGGCGATTCAGCAACTGGAAGAAGAAATCGGCGTGAGCCTGTTCAACCGACACGCCAAAGGCATGTCACTGACCCATCAAGGCCATCAGTTTCTGAGGCAGGCGCACTTGATTCTGGCCACTGTGGATAATGCCAAGCGCAGCCTGCAACAAAGCACCGACACCGTTGCCGGCAGCCTGACAATCGGCGTAACCAGCCTGGTTGCCGGTTACTACCTGGCCGACCTGCTCACCCGCTTTCAACGCGCCTACCCCAACGTTGAGATCCGCGTACTTGAAGATGAGCGTCCTTATATTGAGCACCTGCTGGTCAGCGGCGAGATCGACGTCGGCGTGCTGATTTTGTCCAACCTCGAAGACCGCCACGCCCTGCAAACAGAAGTACTCACTCACTCGCCACTGCGCTTATGGTTGCCACCGCAGCACGCTTTGCTGGAACTCGACAGCATCAGCCTGGCCGACATCGTTAGCGAGCCGTTAATTCAGATGAATGTCGATGAAATGGGCCTCAACGCCCAGCGCATCTGGAGTGGTGCCGGCCTGCAACCCAACATCACCCTGCGCACCGGCTCGACCGAAGCGGTGCGAAGTCTGGTGGCTGCCGGCCTTGGCATATCCATCCAGCCAGACATGACGTATCGCCCATGGTCGCTGGAGGGCGACATTATCGAGGCGCGCTCGGTGGTCGACCTGACCCAGACCCTCGATGTGGGCCTGGCCTGGCGCCGCGGCACGGCGCGCCCCGCGCTGGTTGACCCGTTTCTGACCGTAGCCCGCGAGCTGCCAACCGGGCGCAAGCCATCTATTTAATCGAACACCACCTTCAGTATTAAGAAATTGTAGGCACCGATCAGGCCATCTAGTCTCTATCGCACTATAAGAACTGCGCTATCCGCGCAAACAATAGAGCACAGAAACTATGGCAAGCTCCGCCACCCTGACTCCGCTAAGCCATCACCTGCTGATCAACGGTGAACTGGTGCTTGGCAGCGGCGCGCCGGAAACCGTGCTCAATCCGGCAACCGGCGAAACCCTCGCGCATGTTCACGAAGCCTCTGCCGAACAGGTTGAAGCCGCTATCGTCGCGGCTCATGAAGCCTGCTCAAGTTGGTCGCGCACCACACCGCAACAGCGCTCGGTTTGCTTGCTGGCAATTGCCGATGTAATCGAGCGCAACGCCGATTCGCTCGCCCGCCTCGAAGCCCTCAACTGTGGCAAGCCCCTGCATCTGGCTCGTCAGGATGACCTGAGTGCGGCAGTGGATGTCTTCCGTTTCTTTGCCGGCGCAGTGCGCTGCCAAAGTGGTCAGTTGTCTGGTGAATATATTCCCGGCTACACCAGCATGGTGCGCCGTGATCCGATTGGCGTGATCGCCTCGATTGCGCCATGGAATTACCCGCTGATGATGGCCGCGTGGAAAATCGCTCCGGCATTGGCCGCAGGCAACACCCTGGTTTTCAAACCGTCCGAACACACCCCGCTGTCGATTCTGGCGCTGGCGCCGATGCTCAACACAGTTCTGCCAGCAGGCGTGCTGAATATTGTCTGTGGCGGCGGCGAAGGCGTTGGCAGCCACTTGGTTGGCCATGCCAAAGTGCGCATGGTCTCGCTCACCGGCGACATCGTTACCGGGCAGAAAATCCTCCAGACCGCTGCCAAGACGCTCAAACGCACTCATCTTGAACTGGGCGGCAAAGCGCCGGTGATTGTCTGCAACGACGCCGATCTGCAAGCCGTAATCGAAGGCGTGCGCAGCTACGGCTATTACAACGCCGGGCAGGACTGCACAGCTGCCTGCCGCATCTACGCACAAGCCGGTATTCATGATCGCCTGGTCGCTGAACTGGGTGACGCGGTCAGCAGCCTGCGCTTTGCCCGCAAACGTGATGAAGACAACGAACTCGGCCCGCTGATCAGCGCGCGCCAACGCGACCGCGTGGCCAGCTTTGTAGAGCGCGCGCTCGGCCAGCCGCACATCGAGCGCGTCACAGGCGCAGCCGTGCACTCCGGCCCCGGTTTCTATTACCAGCCAACCTTGCTGGCGGGCTGTCGGCAGAACGATGAAATCGTCCAGCGCGAAGTGTTCGGGCCAGTCGTCACGGTGACCCGCTTTGACCAGCTTGAGCAGGCGGTGGACTGGGCAAACGACTCCGAATACGGCCTTGCCTCTTCGGTGTGGACACAGAATCTGGACAAGGCCATGCAGGTGGCCGCGCGCCTGCAATACGGCTGCACCTGGATCAACAGCCACTTCATGCTCGCCAGCGAAATGCCCCACGGCGGCATGAAGCGCTCCGGTTACGGCAAGGATTTATCAAGTGACTCTCTGCAGGACTACAGCGTGGTACGCCACATCATGGCGCGCCACGGCAACGCCCTGGATTGAACAGACATAACAATTGATGAAGTCGCCCATAAGGGCACCTGTTGCACGACGTTTAACTGCCCCGACCTAACAATAGAAAAGAGGGAACCCCGATGATCGTGAAAAAAACTCTGCTCCTCAGCGCACTCTCAACTGCGCTGCTGGCCGCCGGTAGCGTCAACGCTGCAGAAGCGCTGCAGTCGATCGGCAAAGGCGAAGGCCAACTGGATATCATCGCCTGGCCTGGCTATATCGAGCGTGGCGAAACCGACAAAGGCTATGACTGGGTTACCGGCTTCGAGAAGCAGACCGGTTGCATGGTCAATGTTAAAACCGCCGCCACCTCGGATGAAATGGTCAGCCTTATGGCCAAGGGCGGCTACGATCTGGTCACGGCATCGGGTGACGCCTCCTTGCGTTTGGTCGCGGGCAAGCGCGTACAGCCGATCAACACCGCATTGATCGCCAACTGGAAGAACGTCGACAAGCGTCTGCAAGATGCACCGTGGCACACCGTTAACGGCACGCATTACGGCACCCCGTATCAGTGGGGTCCGAACGTTCTGATGTACAACGCCGAGCTGTTCAAGCAAGCGCCGACCAGCTGGAGCGTCGTGTTCAAGGAAACCACCCTGCCCGACGGCAAGAGCAACAAAGGCCGCGTGCAAGCTTATGACGGCCCGATCTACATCGCCGACGCCGCGCTGTACCTGAAAACCGCGCAACCGGAATTGGGCATCAAAGACCCGTACCTGCTCGACGAGAAACAGTACGCCGCCGTGCTTGATTTGCTGCGCCAGCAACACGAACTGATCCACCGCTACTGGCATGACGCAACCGTGCAAATGAGCGACTTCAAAAACGAAGGCGTGATGGCGTCCGGTTCCTGGCCGTATCAGGTCAACGCGCTGCAACTTGAAAAGCAGCCGATTGCCTCGACCGTACCGGCTGAAGGCGCCACCGGCTGGGCCGACACCACCATGCTGCACGCCGATGCCAAGCATCCATCGTGCGCCTATCAGTGGATGAACTGGTCGCTGGACAACAAGGTTCAGGGCGACGTCGCGGCCTGGTTTGGCTCGCTGCCTGCCGTTCCGGCGGCGTGTGAAGGCAACGAACTGCTCGGCGCCGAGGGCTGCAAAACCAACGGTTTCGACAACTTCGACAAGATTGCCTTCTGGAAAACCCCACAGTCCGAAGGCGGCAAGTACGTGCCCTACAGCCGCTGGACTCAGGACTACATCGCCATCATGGGCGGCCGGTAACTCTCACCTCGCGCTGATTGCGCGATCCGTGGGCGGCGTTGTGTGAACGCACAACGCTCGCCTGGCGGGTGGTTAGCGTGGCGTCGTGCTGCGCCATGAACCGATCGCTCAGTGCTGTTTTTGAGTTGACTGAACTGGGGCAAACCACACGCCCACTGGGTAATTTTTTTGCGTAGCTAGACAGCTTTAGATCCATCGGCGCCGACGTTCTGTGTCGGCAAGCCTGAACGATGGCGTGGATGGATTATTTTTCTCCTGGAGTTTTTTGACATGACCCTTGCAGTGCAATTCACCGATGTGTCCCGCGTATTCGGCGACGTAAGAGCCGTAGACCGGGTGTCCATCGACATCCAGGACGGAGAATTCTTTTCCATGCTGGGCCCTTCCGGCTCTGGCAAAACCACCTGTTTGCGCCTGATCGCCGGATTTGAACACCCGAGCGCCGGCTCAATTCGAATTCACGGGGTCGAGGCCGTTGGTCTCGCGCCGTACCAGCGTGACGTTAATACCGTGTTCCAGGACTACGCCCTGTTCCCGCACATGAACGTGCGCGACAACGTGGCCTACGGTTTGAAGGTTAAGGGCGTGGGCAGGTCCGAACGCCTCAACCGTGCCGAAGAGGCACTGGGCATGGTCGCCCTCGCCGGTTATGGCGATCGTAAACCGGCGCAGCTTTCGGGTGGCCAGCGCCAGCGTGTGGCATTGGCCCGCGCGCTGGTCAACCGCCCGCGCGTGCTGCTCCTCGATGAGCCACTCGGCGCACTCGATTTGAAGCTGCGTGAACAAATGCAGGGCGAACTGAAGAAGCTTCAGCGCCAACTGGGTATTACCTTCATCTTCGTCACCCACGACCAGACCGAAGCCCTGTCGATGTCGGACCGAGTGGCGGTGTTCAACAAAGGCCGGATCGAGCAGGTCGACACCCCGCGCAATCTTTACATGAAGCCGGCCACACCGTTTGTGGCCGAGTTCGTCGGCACCTCGAATGTGCTGCGCGGTGAAATCGCCCAGCGCCTGACTGGCAGCGCGCAGCCGTTCTCGATTCGCCCGGAACATATTCAATTTGCCGAAGGCGCCGCCTCCAGCGAGCACGTCGAACTCAGCGGCGTACTCCACGATATTCAGTATCAGGGCGCGGCCACGCGATTCGAACTGAAGCTCGATAACGGCGAGAACCTCAGCATCAGCCAGGCCAACTCGCAGTGGGGAACTCAGGCACAGGCGCTTACACTGGGCCAGCAAGTGACTGCGCGCTGGCCACGGGAAGCGATGGTCACGCTGCATGACAACGCCGCAACAGAGGCTCGTTGACATGCAAATTTCAACTCCGATCGCGGTAACCGAGCAACGCCAAGGCGTGATGAATCGTCTGTCGAGCCTGCTCTACCGCAAGCCCAACCTGTATCTGTCGATGCTGCTGATTCCGCCGCTGGTGTGGTTCGGCGCAATTTACTTGGGCTCGTTGCTCAACCTGCTCTGGCAAGGCGTTTACACCTTCGACGACTTCAGCATGACGGTGCTGCCGGAACTGACCACGGCCAACTTCACGGCGCTGTTCCAGCCGGCCAACTTCGACATCATCGTGCGCACGGTGAGCATGGCCATTGCCGTTTCGATTGGCAGCGCTCTCATCGCATTCCCGATTGCCTATTACATGGCGCGCTACACCACCGGCAAAACCAAGGCGTTTTTCTACATCGCGGTGATGATGCCAATGTGGGCCAGTTACATCGTCAAGGCCTACGCCTGGACCTTGCTTCTGGCCAAAGGCGGCGTGGCGCAGTGGTTCGTTGAGCACATGGGCCTGACTCCGCTGCTGCAATTCATTCTGGGCATTCCCGGCGTGGGCGGCAGCACGTTGTCGACATCGCATCTGGGCCGCTTCTTCGTGTTTATCTACATCTGGCTGCCGTTCATGATTTTGCCGATTCAGGCTGCACTGGAACGCTTGCCGCCTTCCTTGCTGCAAGCCTCCAGCGACCTCGGTGCACGGCCCTGGCAGACGTTTGTGCAGGTGATCTTGCCGCTGTCGATTCCGGGCATTGCGGCGGGTTCGATCTTCACTTTCTCACTGACCCTGGGCGACTTCATCGTGCCGCAACTGATCGGCCCGCCCGGCTACTTCATCGGCAGCATGGTCTACGCCCAGCAAGGCGCGATCGGCAATATGCCGATGGCCGCCGCCTTCACCCTGGTGCCGATTGTGTTAATCGCCATTTATTTGTCTGTCGTCAAACGTCTGGGGGCCTTCGATGCACTCTGAAAAAGCTTCGCTGGGCCTGAAGATCGCCGCATGGGGCGGGCTGGTATTCCTGCACTTCCCGATCTTCATCATCTTTTTGTACGCCTTCAACACCGAAGACGCGGCCTTCAGTTTTCCGCCGCAAGGCTTCACTCTGGATTGGTTCAGCGTGGCGTTTGCGCGGGAGGATGTACTTGAGTCGATCAAGCTGTCGCTGCAAATCGCCAGCATCGCCACGCTGATCGCCATGGTGCTCGGCACACTGGCGGCAGCGGCGCTGTATCGGCGCGACTTCTTCGGCAAAGAGAGCATTTCGATGCTGCTGATTCTGCCAATCGCCCTGCCCGGCATTATTACCGGCCTGGCCTTGCTGGCAGCCTTCAAGCGCTTCGGTATCGAGCCGGGAGTTATGACCATCGTGATCGGCCACGCAACGTTCTGTGTGGTGATCGTCTACAACAACGTCATCGCCCGCTTTCGTCGCACCTCGCACAGCCTGATCGAAGCCAGCATGGACCTCGGTGCAGATGGCTGGCAGACCTTCCGCTACATCATTCTGCCCAACCTCAGCTCGGCACTGCTGGCCGGCGGCATGCTCGCGTTTGCCCTGTCGTTCGATGAAATTATCGTCACCACCTTTACCGCCGGCCACGAACGGACACTGCCGCTGTGGCTGCTCAACCAACTGAGCCGCCCACGCGATGTGCCGGTGACCAACGTCGTCGCCATGATGGTGATGCTGGTGACTATGGTGCCGATTCTGGGTGCGTATTACCTGACCAAGAGCAGCGAAAGCGTCGCGGGTAGCGGCGGCAAATAACTGATTCAAACCACTGCGTGCGCGTGACACGCAGCTAATAAATTCCGACAAGAGGATTGCACAGATGCAAAGCAAAATGCTCATCAACGGCCAACTCGTTAACGGCGAAGGCACCAGCCAGCCAGTGCTCAACCCGTCTCTTGGAACGGCACTGCTGCACATCAACGAGGCCAGCAGCGAGCAGGTCGATGCCGCCGTTCAAGCCGCCGATGCGGCGTTTGAAAGCTGGTCGCAAACCGCGCCAAAAGATCGCTCCCTGTTGTTGCTACGCCTGGCTGATGCCATCGAAGCGCAGGCGGAAACCTTCGCCAAGCTCGAATCCGACAACTGCGGCAAGCCATACGCGGCCGCGCTGGGCGATGAAATCCCGGCCATTGCCGACGTATTCCGCTTCTTCGCCGGTGCCAGTCGCTGCCTTAATGGCTCGGCAGCGGGCGAATACCTGCCGGGGCACACCTCGATGATCCGCCGCGACCCGATTGGCGTGGTGGCTTCGATTGCGCCGTGGAACTACCCGCTGATGATGGTCGCGTGGAAAATCGCTCCGGCACTCGCCGCGGGCAATACCGTGGTGCTCAAGCCTTCCGAGCAAACACCACTGACCGCCCTGAAACTGGGCGAATTGCTGGCTGAAATCTTCCCCGCCGGCGTGGTCAACATCGTCTTCGGCCGCGGCCCTTCCGTGGGCCAGCCGCTGACTACGCACAGCAAAGTACGCATGGTCTCGCTCACAGGTTCGGTGGCCACGGGCTCGAACATTATCTCCAGCACCGCCGACACCGTTAAGCGCATGCACATGGAGTTGGGCGGCAAGGCGCCGGTGCTGATTTTCGACGACGCCGACATCGACGCCGCCGTTGAGGGCATCCGCAGTTTCGGCTTCTATAACGCCGGACAAGACTGCACCGCCGCCTGCCGAATCTATGCACAGAAAGGTATTTACCAGAAATTCGTCAAAGCCCTCGGCGAGGCCGTGAGCAGCATCAAGTATGGCCTGCAAGATGACCCGGAAACCGAGCTTGGCCCGCTGATTACTGCCGAGCATCGTGATCGCGTTGATGGTTTTGTTCAGCGCGCAGCAGCTCAGCCGCATATCAGCGTGGTGACGGGCGGTAAAAAGGTTGCGGGCGATGGTTTCTTCTTTGAGCCGACGGTACTCGCCGGCGCACGCCAGGACGACGAAATCGTCCAGCGCGAAGTGTTTGGGCCTGTGGTCTCAGTCACAGAGTTTGAAGACGAAGCCCAAGCGCTGGAGTGGGCCAACGACTCCGATTACGGCCTGGCTTCTTCGGTGTGGACTCAAGATGTCGGGCGCGCACACCGCCTGGCTGCACGTTTGCAATATGGCTGCACCTGGGTAAATACGCACTTCATGCTGGTGAGCGAAATGCCGCACGGCGGGCAGAAGCTATCGGGTTACGGCAAGGACATGTCCATGTACGGGCTCGAGGATTACACAGCGGTGCGCCACATCATGTTCAAACATTGATTTGAGCGTGGCTCGCTTGACTGGCGGGTGTTGTGAAACGGCTCGAAGTGCTCACGTACTTATGTACGCTCCGCCGCTTCTCCCCATTCCACGCCTACGCCAGCCTGCCCGAGCCGCACTCAAATGAACGGGTGTGGAGGGCGAAAAGCGTAAAGCTGGGGGCGAAGAGCGAGCGAAGAAGCGAGAGCGGGTGTTGTGAGGCGGGGGCGAAGAGCAAAGAGCTTGTTGTGAAGCGGGGCGAAGTGCTGCGTACGTATGTACGCTGCACTTCGCCCCGTTAAAACCTATATACCCGACGGAGGATGGATAAACCGAAGGTTAATCCGTCATAACAATCTCACGGGTAAACACGCTGGCACTTGATTCAAACCAACAACCAATCGCTCACCGGATAAACGTCAAAGCGTCGCTTACTGAGCGCCCAACTCAACGCGCACCTGTTTCTCAAGCTCGGTTTGCAGCGCCGGATCGAGCTTGAGTTGCTTGGCCAGTTCCTGCAGGTAAGCGCGCTCCATGAAGTGTTCTTCATCCACCATCAACACGCTGGCGATGTACATTTCTGCGGCCATCTCCGGGGTGGTTGCGGCGCGTGCGACTTCGGCGGGATCTAGCGGTTTGTTCAGTTCGGCTTCAAGCCAGTGTTGCAACTCGGCATCCTGCACCAGCTTGCCCAGTTCGCCTTCAATCAATTGACGCTCACGCGCATCAACGTGGCCATCAGCTTTGGCCGCCGCTACCAATGCCCTGAGTATTGCCTGACTGTGTTGTTCAACCTGCGGAGCAGGCAGGCGGTCGAGTGTTTGCGGCTCTTGCTGAACACTGCCGGCTTGCTGCGCTTGCCAGTTGCCGTAAGCCTTGTACGCCACCACGCCCAACGCCGCAAGGCCGCCGTACGTCAGGGCCTTGCCGCCGATTTTGCGGGCTTTCTTGCTGCCCATTAACAAGCCCATTGCACCCGCAGCTAACGCACCACCGCTGGCACCGGAAAGCAGGCTGCCGAGGTTGCTTGAGCCGCCGCCTTTGCCGCCCATTACGCTGCCGAGCAAATCGCTGATGCCGCCACCGCTGCTTTGGGCATTGGCGCTATTGGCATTGCTGTTGGAGGAATTGCGCGAGGGTTGCTGCAACATATCCTGACCAGACTTGAGCAGTTGGTCGAGCAAACTACGGGTATTCATGGTCATCTCCAGAGGATTGATTGCGATCCTTAACAGACCCCAATTTACCCGCCGCAGTTGCGCAAACCACGCGTCAGAGTGCATCCAGATATTTCGGAAATTTCCTACAACCCCTCAAACACGGAGGATGGATAGCGCCAAGGCGCAATCCGTCACGGCGCCCCGCGCCCAAACCCTCTAATTCAAAACACAACTCTGAAGGCTGAACGCGGCATGACTCGAACCGTTAACGCGCCGAAAAATGCGCCACCATCAGCTGCACGGTCTCGTTACCTTTGTATTCGTTGACGTCGAGTTTGTAGGCCAACTCGACCCAGCGCACCGTTGGATTGGGCCATTGCTCGCGGTCGATATTGAATGCGATGGCATCCAAGGTTTGGCCGCCGCATTCGGTTTTCAAAACCATTTTCAGGTGTCGTTCACCCACCAGACGCTGTTGGACGACCTGGAAAATGCCGTGAAATAACGGCTCGGGGAAATGCTGGCCCCACGGCCCGGCGTTACGCAATGCACGCGCCAGTTCCAGGTTGTATTCCTCGATCGACAAGGTGCCATCGGAAAGCAGTCGGCCAGTCAGATCATCCTCGACCATCTGGCGGCGCACTTCCTGATCGAACGCCTCGGCAAAGGCCGGGAAGTTGATGGATGGCAGTGACAAACCCGCCGCCATCGCGTGCCCACCAAATTTGCTGATTAGCCCCGGATGCTTGGCGGCGACGGCGTCCAGCGCATCGCGAATATGAAAGCCCGGCACCGAACGCGCCGAACCTTTAAGCACGCCGTCACCGGCATCGGCAAAGGCGATGGTTGGGCGGTGGTAACGCTCTTTCAGGCGCGAGGCAAGAATGCCGATCACGCCCTGATGCCAATCGGCCTCGAACAAGCACAGACCAAACGGCATATCGGCGACTGGCAAATCCTTGAGCTGCGCCAGCGCTTCACGCTGCATGCCCTGCTCAATAGCTTTGCGATCCTGATTGAGCTGGTCGAGTTCAACCGCCATGTCTCGGGCCAGCGCTTCGTCGTCGCAGAGCAGGCATTCAATGCCCAGACTCATATCATCCAGACGTCCCGCCGCATTCAGACGCGGGCCGAGAATAAAGCCCAGATCGGTTGAGGTGATGCGCCCATGGTGACGCCCGGCCACCTCTAAAATTGCGCGCAGACCCGGTCGTGCACGGCCAGCGCGAATCCGCGCCAAACCTTGATGAACCAGAATCCGGTTGTTGGCATCCAGCGGCACCACGTCCGCCACGCTGCCGAGCGCGACCAAATCCAGCAACTCGGCAAGGTTCGGCTCGGCCAGCCCCTGCTGGGCAAACCAGCCAATTTCACGCAGCCGCGCGCGCAGCGCCAGCAGCACGTAAAACATCACCCCGACGCCCGCCAGCGCTTTGCTCGGGAAACTGCAATCCGGCTGGTTGGGGTTAACGATGGCATCCGCCGCTGGCAGTTCCGGGCCGGGCAGGTGGTGATCAGTCACCAACACTTTCAGGCCGGCGGCCTTGGCTGCTGCAACGCCTTCAACGCTGGAAATGCCGTTATCCACCGTCATTAACAACTGTGGCTGAGAGCTCAAGGCCACCGCGACAATTTCCGGGGTCAGGCCGTAGCCGAACTCGAATCGGTTGGGCACCAGATATTCAACATGCGCTGCGCCTAGCAGGCGTAAACCGAGCACACCGACGGTGCTGGCTGTTGCGCCATCGGCGTCAAAATCACCGACGATCAAAATCCGCTCGCGCTGCTGCAAAGCGCTCACCAGCAACTCGACGGCTGCATCCATGCCCTTCAATTGTTGATACGGAATCAGCCGCGCCAGCCCCTTGTCCAACTCTTCGACCGATTGCACCCCACGGGCGGCATACAAGCGAGTCAGTAACGGCGGCAGAGCGCCCAGATTCGGCAGAATCTGTGGCAATGGACGAGGTTCAATACGCATAAATCAAATTCCAGATGAGCTGCAGCAGGTTAAACCGCGCAGCTTTTACAAAGAGGTGGCGGCGCGGGCGGCTTGGTCATAAAGGCCGGACAAGGCGCGCAGCATGCCCGCGAGGCGATGAATCTCCTCGGGGTCGATATTGAGGTTTTCGAAGGGTACGATCAGGCACTCCTGACGGATCTCGGTGTACACGGAGCAGAGTTCATGACCTTTTTCAGTGGTCTGATAGAACATCTCTTTGCCCTGCTTTTCTCCGCCGACCAGCCCTAGCTTGCTGAGTTTTTTCAGCGCGTAGGTCACGGTGTGAGTGTCTTCGATATTCAGCAGCAGGCAGATATCGGCCTGGCGCTTGGCCCGGCCGCGACTGGTCAGACTGTGCAAAACCATTACGTCGAGCGCGTTCATCTCGATGCCACCGGAGGCTTTCATGCAGCGCTCCATCCAGCGCATGAACGCATTGCCCGCAATGATCAGGCCGAACTCCATTTGCGAGAGTTCCTGCGACTGCTCCGCAAGGTGGCTGGAAGCCACAATTGAAGTGCGCGAATTACGAGAGGCCTTGCCGTCAGTCATCTGAAGTCCGTCGTTGCTGGTTAGATCGCCGAAATACGCAGTTTATTCACGAATTTATCGCCACTCCGCAGCGCTGGGCTCAAGAGTTGAATAGGCGCGGCAGGCAAGCATACAACAAAGCATTTGGCCTGCGAGTTCACCGTTCGGATGAATGGCAAGAAAAATACATTGACGTTTTATTGATAATTTATCATCGTTTTGTCACATAAAGTCCTGTCCACTTGATGGACATCAATAATAAACACAGGATTTAGATGATGAGCGTGCGACTCAATTGCGACATTGGTGAGAGCTTTGGTGCATGGCAAATGGGCCTGGATGCTGAGGTGATGCCCTTCATCGACTGCGCCAACATTGCTTGCGGCTTTCACGCCTCCGACCCCAGCATCATGCGCCGCACGGTTGCGCTGGCGGTTGAACACGACGTGCTCATTGGCGCTCACCCGGCTTACCCCGATCTGGTCGGTTTCGGCCGCCGCTCAATGGCCTGCTCACCCACAGAAATCGAAAACATGCTGCTCTACCAAATCGGCGCGCTTGAAGGCATGTGCCGCGCCGAAGGCACGCAGGTCGGTTACGTCAAACCGCATGGTGCGATGTACAACGACATGATGCGCAACCCGCAATCACTGCGCGCGGTCATGCAGGCCGTCGCCCGCTATAACCCCGAACTGCCGCTGATGCTGATGTCGACCCGTGACAACAGTGCCAGCCAGGCGCTGGCCGATAAAATCGGTATCAGCCTGTGGTTTGAAGTATTTGCCGACCGCGCATATGACGCCGCCGGCATGCTGGTATCGCGCGCCCAGCCCGGCTCGGTGCATCACGACGCCGCAACCATTATCAAGCAGGCCACCGATCTGGCCACCGGCACGGCGCTGACCGCCAGCGATGGCAGCAGCTTGACCCTGCGCGCCGACACCTTGTGCGTGCATGGCGACAACGCCGGTTCCGTCGCCGCCGTGCGACAGATTCGCGCCGCCCTGAGCGCACTGCAGGGAACTGCAAAGGCATGAAGTTAGCCATAGAAGTGGTGGCTATCGACACCTTGATGCTGCGCTTGTTTGATCAGATCGAAGAGTCCAACATGCCCTGGCTGCTGGCGGCCGCCGAGCGCCTGCGCGACGTATTCGCCGACAAGCTGTTGGAACTGGTGCCCTCCTACACCACCCTGCTCGTGCAATACGATCTGACGCAACTGGATGACCAACAAGCCCGCGGGTTGATCAAACAAGCCCTCACTGACTTGTCCCCGCAGGCGGCAACTGCAGGGCGCGAACAGCAAATTCCGGTGTGGTACGACACCAGCGTCGGCCCTGAACTGGCAGCCATCGGCAGCCGCAGCGGCCTCGGCGTTGCCGGCGTCATCGACTGCCACAGCCAGCATGTGTATCAGGTATTCGCGCTGGGTTTCGCGCCCGGCTTTGCCTTTATGGGGCTGGTTGACGAGATCATTGCCAGCCCGCGCCTGAGCACACCCCGCCAGCAAGTGCCCGCCGGAAGCCTGGGTATTGCGGATCGCCAAACAGCGATCTATCCGCTGCAATCGCCGGGCGGCTGGAACCTGATCGGGCGCAGTCCCACGCGCCTGTTTGACCGTGAACTGAATGGCTACAGCCTTTTGCAGCCAGGCGACCGCGTGCGTTTTGTCGCGGTAGACCGGGCCGAGTTCGTGCGTTTGGGTGGCGACGACACACCATTTGAGGTGAAGCCATGAGCCTGTTGATTGAACGCAGTGGCGCCCTCGCTAATCTGCACGACAGCGGCCGCGTCGGTGTTCGCCATCTGGGCGTGACACAAGGCGGCGGCGCCGACTGGATTGCCCAGAACTGGGCCAACTGGCTGCTGGGTAATTCGCTCAACGCCGCCGTGATCGAGATTACCCTCGGCAGCCTCGAACTGCTGGTTGAGCGCGATGCGTGTCTGGCCCTTTGCGGTGCGGATCTTGGCGCGCAACTCGATGAGCAAAACATCAAGCCGTGGCGCAGTTTCAACGTACGGCGCGGCCAGCGTCTGCGCTTCAATAATCCGCTGCAAGGTGTGCGCGCCTATCTGGCCGCACCCGGTGGGTTCAGTGCACCGCTGGTACTCGGCAGTTGTTCCAGCGTGCGCCGTGATCAACTCGGCGGCCTGCACGGTGACGGCCAACCACTTAGCAATGCCGACCGACTGAACTGGAACGCCACACAGGCCCCAAGCCCGCGCGATCTCGACGCCAGCCAGATTCCGCAACGCCCGGAGAACAGCAACCTGCCGGTAATTCTTGGCGCGCAGATTGCCGATTTCAGCGGCCAGAGCCTGTTCGATGCCTTCAACAGCACCTGGACAGTTGACCAACGTGCGGATCGCATGGGCGTACGTTTGCTCGGGCCAGCGCTGCGCTGCGAGCGCCAGCAAATGGTCTCGGAAGGTGTGCCACTGGGCGCCATTCAGGTGCCAAGCGATGGCCAGCCGATTGTGCTGCTCAACGACCGGCAAACCATTGGCGGCTACCCGCGCCTCGGTGCACTGACTCCTGCAGCCGTGGCGCATCTCGCGCAATGCCTGCCGGGCACCGAGTTGCAATTTCGGCCCATGGCATTGGCAGAGGCGCAGCGCCAGCACCGCCTGTTGTTGGCGCAATGGACCTGACCGCACACACGCAGAGTATTTAGCCACATGCAGCCACTCAACACGCAAAGCCCCGAACAACTGCGCCAGCTGATTCGCGCGGGGCAGTTCAACGGTCCAACAGCCGGGCTGGCCGCAGGATTTGCTCAGGCTAACCTGCTGATCGTCAAACAGGCGCAAGCCTATGACTTTCTGCTGTTCTGCCAACGTAATCCACAAGCGTGCCCGCTGCTCGATGTCACCGATGTGGGCTCGGCTATCAGCCAATACGCGGCGCCTGGTGCAGATATTCGCAGCGATCTGCCGCTCTACCGCCTCTATCGCCACGGCGAGTTATGCGAGGAAGTGAGCGATATCAGCGCTCACTGGCAGGACGACATGGTGGCGTTTCTGATCGGCTGCAGTTTCAGTTTCGAAAGCGCGTTGCTGGCCAATGACGTGCCCGTGCGCCACATCGAAGATAACCACAACGTGCCCATGTACATCAGCAATCGCCAGTGCCGCCCAGCCGGGCAGTTCAGCGGGCCGATGGTTGTGAGCATGCGGCCGATGCCCGCCGACAAGGTGGTACGCGCCACACAAGTCACCTCGCGTTTCCCCGGCGTGCATGGCGCCCCCGTGCACATCGGCGACCCCGCAGCACTGGGCATCACCGACATCAATAAGCCGGACTTTGGTTGTGCTTCGCATATCCGCGAAGGCGAAGTACCGGTGTTCTGGGCCTGCGGTGTGACCCCGCAAGCGGTGGCGATGCACAGTAAGCCCGAACTGGCGATTACTCACGCGCCAGGCCACATGCTGATCTGCGATCTGCGCAACGAACAGCTCGGCGTGTTTTGAGCCACCGGCCCTGAACCAACAAAACAATTCGAAATTCCTAAGCTAAAAAACGCCCTGCCAAACTCCAAAAAAAAGAAGGTATTCATGCAATCCACGGCAAGCACTCTCAGCACCGCTCCCGAGCAACAGCGCAGCGTCATGCGCGGGGCGATATTCATCATGGCCACATCCTCGATTGGCCCGGCGTTTCTCACCCAAACCTCGTTGTTCACCGCCAAATACATGGCCAGTTTCGCCTTCGCGATTCTGGTTTCGCTGCTGATCGACATCGGTGCTCAGCTGAATATCTGGCGGGTGCTCAGCGTCTCCAATCTGCGCGGCCAGGATGTCGCCAACAAGGTCTTGCCCGGCGTCGGGCATTTGGTTTCCGGCTTTATTGTGCTCGGCGGCATTGCCTTCAACATCGGCAACATTGGCGGCGCAGGGCTGGCGATGAATGTGTTGTTCGGCGTGCCGCCAGTCATCGGCTCGCTGATTGCAGCGGTCGGCATCATTGGCATTTTCATGCTGCGCAACGCCAGCAGCGTGATGGACAAAGTCATGCAGGTGCTGGGATTGGTGATGCTCTGCATGATCGGCTACGCCATGCTGCAGTCCAATCCACCGATCATGGAAGCCTTGTCGCAGAGCATCAATCCGGATGATCCGCTGCTTCTGCTGCTGCCCATCGTCACACTGGTTGGAGGCACCGTGGGGGGTTATATCTCGTTCTCTGGCGGCCACCGTCTGGTCGATGCAGGTATCACCGGCGTTGAGAATGTCGGCGCCGTTACCCGCGCCGCCGTGATCGGTATTGCCACCACCGGCGCAGTACGGGTTTGTTTGTTCCTCGCCGCCCTCGGTGTCGTCAGCCAGGGCCTGATACTCGACCCGGGCAACCCGGCAGCCTCGGTGTTCTCGCACTCGATGGGCACCATCGGCTACAAGGTATTTGGCGTGGTCCTGCTCGCAGCGTCCGTCACTTCGGTCATTGGCGCGGCTTACACCACGGTCAGCTTCATGTACTCATGGCATGCAGGCATCAAGCGTCACAGCCAGCGCATGGTAATCGGCTTTATCGCCTGCTCGACGCTGATCTATAGCCTGGTCGGCCAACCGGTCAAGGTACTGGTCGTCGCCGGCACACTCAACGCACTGGTTCTGCCTCTGGCACTGGGCTGCATTCTGATTGCGGCAAAGAAGCCGAGCATTGTCGGCACAGACTACAAGCACCCGAACTGGATGCTGGCCTTTGGCATCCTCGCGGTCATCGCGACCTGCGTAGGTGTGGTGCTGTCGTTCGATTCGTTCGTGAAATTCTGGATGTCTTGAATACGCAGCGCGCAAACTAAAAAGGCTTGGCGGGATTTCCTCGCCAAGCCTTTTTATTGTTCACAACAAACCCGTTAGCCGCGTTCGCCGATCAGCCATTCCAGCGGGATTTCATGCTGGCCGCGCTCGTCGGTGATGAACATTTCGCCGTCGCTGATCATCACACTCCAGCTCAAGGCGCGCGGCATATCCAACGCCAGGTTGGCCAGCGCCTCCTGATCGAGGGCCACCACATTGATGTTTTTCAAGCTGCGAACCGGGTCGAGGCATTTGGTTTGCCAAACGCGCAAATTACCGTAGGCGATCAGGCTGAAACGCTCTGTACGACGCGAGCACCAGGTCATGCGTTCGCTGTCTGGCTGGCCGACTTCAATCCAGTGCAGCACACGGTCGTCCAGGCTCTTTTCCCACAACGCCGGCTCATCAACATCAGACAAGCCACGGCCAAAGCTCAGTTGCTCGTGATAGAACAAGGCATAGGCAATCAGGCGGGCGGCAAGGCGCTCCTCGGTCTCGGAGGGATGCTTGGCGACAGTGAAACGCAGGCTTTCGTAAACGCTGCGGTCCATGTCCGTGATGTTCATGTCAATTTTGTAGGGTGTGGATGGCAGGGCCATGTGCAGGCTTCTTGATTGATCAAATAGGCGGCAAGTCTACCCGATGCAGCTTGCGCACGTTAGAGTCACGTCCATCGTCTGATGGGTGGAAACCATGAACCTGCCAACCAAACCCCTTGCGGGGCTGAAAGTTATCGAACTGGGCACGCTGATCGCGGGCCCGTTTGCTTCACGTATTTGCGCCGAGTTTGGCGCGCAGGTGATCAAGGTCGAATCGCCGGATGGCGGTGATCCACTGCGTAAATGGCGCAAGCTTTATGAAGGCACTTCGCTGTGGTGGTTTGTGCAGGCGCGCAACAAGCAGTCGATCACCCTCAACCTCAAACACGAGCAAGGCCGCGAGGTGCTGAAAAAGCTGCTGAGCGAGGCTGACATTCTGATTGAGAACTTCCGCCCCGGCGTGCTGGAAAAACTCGGGCTGGGCTGGGATGTACTCCATGCGCTCAACCCGAAACTGGTGATGGTGCGGCTTTCTGGTTTCGGCCAGACCGGGCCGATGAAGGATCAGCCGGGTTTTGGCGCGGTCGGTGAATCCATGGGCGGGCTGCGCTATATCACCGGTTTTGAAGATCGCCCGCCGGTGCGCACCGGCATCTCGATTGGCGATTCGATTGCCGCACTGTGGGGCGTAATCGGCGCACTGATGGCCCTGCGTCACCGCGAAGTCAATGGCGGCGAGGGCCAGGTGGTCGATGTGGCGTTGTATGAGGCAATATTCGCGATGATGGAAAGCATGGTGCCGGAGTTCGATGTGTTCGGCTTCATCCGCGAGCGCACCGGCAACATCATGCCGGGCATCACGCCCTCCTCCATCCACACCAGCAGCGATGGCAAACACGTGCAGATCGGCGCCAACGGTGATGCCATCTTCAAGCGCTTCATGCAGGCGATTGGTCGGCAGGATCTGGCCGAGGACGCGACACTTGCCAACAACGATGGTCGCGATGCTCGCCGTGATGAAATCTACGGAGTCATTGATCGCTGGGTCGCGGCGCACTCCCTCGACGAGGTGATGGCCGCCCTGAATGCTGCCGATGTACCGGCGAGCCGGATCTTTTCGGCGCAGGACATGTTTGCCGACCCGCAATTTCTTGCTCGCGAGATGTTCCTCAGCGCCAAATTGCCCGACGGCAAAGACTTCAAGATGCCTGGCATCGTACCCAAGCTATCCGACACGCCGGGCAGCGCCGAATGGGTGGGGCCAGAGTTGGGCGAACACAATGAGGCGGTACTTGGCGCACTGGGTTACGACGCCAGCGCAATTGCCGAACTGAAAGCCAACGGTGTGCTGTAACTGCGCCAGCGATCACACCCTGGCCCAGCCGATGCCCTTACTGGCAGCGAAGCCTAATTGCCAGCATTGGCATCTGGGTCAGGGTTGGTATGATGCAACGCTTTTGGACCCAGCCACATGCTTGTTCGCGCTGCCATCGCGTTGTTTTGCATCACCTTTTTCTCCTTTGCTTACGCCAATCCGCCACGCACATTCAGTGAAGCCAAGAAAATCGGCTGGAAGCTTTATGCGCGCCAATCGGTGGAGTTTTACTGCGGCTGTAAATTCACGGGCAATCGCGTCGACCTGAAAAGCTGCGGCTACAAACCGCGCAAGAATGCCAAGCGCGCCCAGCGAATCGAGTGGGAACACATTGTCGCGGCGTGGGAAATTGGCCACCAGCGTCAGTGCTGGCAAAAAGGCGGCCGCAAGAACTGCTCGAAAAATGACGATGTCTATCGCCTTGCCGAAGCCGATCTTCACAATCTGGTACCGGCAATTGGCGAGGTCAACGGCGACCGCAGCAACTTCACCTACGGCTGGCTGCCACAAAAGCCCAGCCAGTACGGCGCCTGCCCGGTGGTGGTCGACTTCAAGGCCCGCAAAGCGATGCCACGCCAGAAGGTACGCGGCATGGTCGCGCGCACTTACCTGTACATGAGCGATCGCTACAAGCTGCGGCTGTCGAGCCAGAATCGCAAACTGTTCAACGCCTGGAACAAGGCGTACCCGGTGGAGCCATGGGAGCGCCAGCGCAACCAACTGGTGGGCTGCGTGATGGGCTGGGGCAATCCGTATGTAGGCAAGGTCAATCAGCAGGCTTGCAGCAAACAGCTGCTGGGCACGCTTTAGAACCTGTTACAAAGGACGCGCGCCCTCTGCATGGCTAATCAGCAGTGCATTTCCAGCTCACAACAGCCGTCGACATCACGGTAATCAATGCGCGCGGTTTTGTTGATCAAATCCACGCTCAGGCGGCAATAGTATTCGCCGTGACGCCAGCCCATCACCACAAAGCTGTCGCGTGACGAGTTGAGTTCGAAACGTCCCTGAAACGCCGGGTAATCGCTGCGAAAGCGCATCAGCGCCAGCAATCGCTGCACCACGGGTTTGCACATGGCGCTGTCGACTTCATCAAGGCTGAAAAACTCGCGATTGATATCCCGCGCCTCGCTGGTTCGCTCCATCAGTTCGTAATCGTTACGCCCGGCCAACAGCCCGACGTAATAGACCTGCGGAATGCCGGGCGTGAAGAACTGGATGGCGCGGGCGATGATGTAGGCATCATCGTCACACAGCAGCGCCTCATAGAAGGTGCAGGTGAGCTGATAGATAGCGCCGACACTGTGCACGCTCACCGCCGAGCGGCGCATGATCGGATCGGCGCTGCGCTGCGAAACATCGTCGATCAAGGCTTTGATCTGATCGTCCGGCAGCACGCCTTCGACATCTGGAATGCAGATGCCGTCATGGGTATCAAGCAAGGTGATTTGATTGCGCGGGCACATGCGCAACCAGTTTTTCAGATACCGGCTGTCCGCCATCAACAGGCAATGCAGCACCAGCGGCGGCAATGCAAACGCATACGGGCGCATGCCACGGCGTGAAATAGCATGCTGATAACTGAAGTGATCGTGCACTTCGGGCAGGGTTTCAGCGCCATATTTCTGCGTGGTGTCGCGGAACCACTCAAGAATCCGATAGACCTCTGGTTCGACCAGAAAGCAATTACTGCCGATGCGTTTGGTGGTGTAGCCGAATGCATCGAGGCGGAACAACTTGACCCCTCGCGCCACCAAAAAGGCGATGTATCCCTCCATCAACTGATAGGTGTGCGCCGAGGTGTAATCGAGATCAATCTGCTGCTCGGTGAAGGTGCACCAGACCCGACCGCGCTCGCCATTGGCAAACTCGACATCGCGAAACGGCTCCTTCTCTTTGCGGATGTGGATCAGCGACAGATCATCATGGCTGATCTCACCGAGTCGATCGACCTGCACAAAAAGGTCGGCGTAGGCAGAGGCCTGGCCATTTTTCAGGAAGTCCTGAAACTCGACGGACTCATCAGAGATATGGTTGATGGTCACGTCGAGGCACAGGTCAAAGCGCGAACTTATGCGCTCAACGTCGGCCCAAGTGCCAAAGCTCGGATCAACCTCGGTGTGGGTCAGCGGCGAGAAGCCGTTATCCGCATTCGACGGATACAGCGGCAAGATATGCACGCCACCAATCGCGTCACTCAGGTGTTTGTCGATCACTTGATACAGGTCGCCGAGATTATTTCCCAGACGATCGGGGTAGCAGATGAGCTGAACCTGGTTGCGCAACGCCATGGCAATGTCCTTCAGTTATCGACTGTCTTTGCCACACCCTAACAAGGTTTCACCCGCACACCCTACCGGTTTTAGGTTGATAAACGCCCAACGAGTGCCGTCATGGGCTGCTTCGGCTTACTCACAGCATCAAAAAATGCAGCGCAACGTATCCGTCACGCGGTGCGCAACGCGTAGTGAAAAGACGCCGCACGCTGTTTTCTATTCACCCCACGATCCACGCTTTGGCGCGAAGAAATGTCGGAAAACGTTTCAGGTGCCCGTAAAAGCATTGAGAACGCCAGCATTTAATCTGGTCTGCACATCATCACCCGCAGCTGTATTGACTCAGATCAACAGCCCATCTCCCAAAATGATACACAGTGCGCACGTGTTTTTATTGACGCCATTTAATTGCCATATCGGTTCGATTGATTCGTGCGAACAATCAGCAGCAATAAGGCAGGCAGCGTCGATGTCGATCAAGTAGCGAGAGTTACGACGACACACAACAATCCATCAACTCATAGAGGCAGAAGTGAACAACCAGAATCGCAACACACGCTTGAAATCAATCACCCTCCTGTCACCCGGCTGCTTCCGACTCCTCTGAGGTCGAACCGCCCGCTGCGCAACCGCGCAATACCGTCGCGCTCTTGAAGCGACCACCGGCTGGTCATCACCACGCCCCTCCACCGAATCGAGTTACAGCTTGAGGCTCCGCCTCTGCGCTGCAGCCTGCATTCCGCTCGATACAGCATCCGCATGGAGCGTCGTGCTGCTCATTGAGACCGGAACCCTTGACCATCTACATGGAGGTCACACCGCTATGAATATTTTACGCCCCTCGGTTGTGTCTAAACCCGCCGCAAATCTCAAGTTAATCGCCGTCGCTATTGCGTTGGCTGTGAGCGGAGTCAGCCAAGTTGCTGTTGCAGGCTCATGCACGACTTCCAGCGCCGGCAGTTGGACATGCAGTGGCGCAGCCGATCCAACCACCGACAGCTTTATCCATATAAGCGAAAGCGGCAGCTTGGATCTTATGATGGAAGATGACTTCGGCCTGAATGTGGACACCCCGGAAGCGGCCATCTTGGGCGTAGTCACGCCCGGCAGCACAGGCGATCTGGTTATCACTCAGGGCACTGGCACCATTACCCAAAATGGTACGGGCACTGCGGTAGGCGGCCGAAATGAAGGCACTGGGAATGTCATCATGAACATCGGCGCGCAGGGTGACACAGGAACCAGCGGCAGCCTGTATGCAGACGCCCAAGGCGGCGGGGACATTACGCTGAATGTTTACAAGTCTGTATCCAGCAAGGGTTACAACGCAATTTCAGCCAGCACCACGGCCAACGGCAATATCAATATCTACGCCGCCGAAGATATTGACGCGATGAATACCAACTCAAACAGTAGTCGCGGTATTTTAGCCACTGCCGACGAAGGTAACGTCGATATAAAGGCTGACGGCAATGTCAGCGGTCAAGCTGGCGGCGTCTATGTCACAGGCGGCAAGGATGTGAACATCGACATTAACGGTGATGTGACCTCTGGAGTGACCTCACTTGCGACTGCTGGCGTGGGCGTCGCCAATAACACCGGCAGCACTTCGGTTAACGTTCAGGGCGACGTGACGTCTCACACGGATGATGGTGTCATGCTCTATGCGCATTCAGGCGCTGGCAGCCAAAGCGTGCATGTAGGCGGCGATGTAACCGCAACCGATGGCGGCGGCGTAGCCGTTACGAGCACTGGTAGCAGCGAAGCCATCAACATTGCAGTTGATGGCAATGTGACCGCTAACGATTTCACACATGGCGGTATCTATGCATTTCAGGACAACGGCTCAGGCGATATTCATGCAACAGTCGGCGGCGATGTAACCACGACTGATGGCCGCGGTTTTACCCTGTATGCGGATCGTGGCGGCGACGTGACCGCACACATTGACGGTGATATTAATGCCAAGACAGATGGGGTCTACGCAGTCTCAAACAACAAGGACTCCTCTGCTCATGGCGACGTCAACGTTTCAGTTGGCGGCGATATCAACGCCGGACGCCATGGCATTAGAGCCACTTCAAATGGTTCAGTAAACGTGCAACTAGGTGGCAACGTTACAGCTGGCGATGCACTCGGTATCTCTGCCACATCCACAGATCAAGGAAGCGAAGGCGGTATCACCATTGAAGCGATGGGTGATGTCACGTCCGGCACCTCCTCCAACGCAAATCCTGAGTGGACCATCTACGCCGATAATCAAGGCACTGCAGATTCTTACATCCGTACGCAAGGTGATGTCACCGGAGGCGATGTTGGCATTAAGGCCAACTCTGGCGGTGATGTTGTGGTGGATGCGCATGGTCTGATCTCAGGCGACAGCGGTGTCGCCGTCGACATGACCGGCGTGAGCGGCGCGTCCACCTTGATGCTCAGCGATAACTGGGCTCTTTCAGGCCAAGCCCAAGCTGGTAATGGCACCAATGATGTTCTGCAATTGGCGGGCAATACCGATTCCGCGCTGGACTTGAGCACTGTCGGCGACACCGGCAATGCCAACGGCATCATTGGTTTTGAAAACCTGTTGAAAACCGACAGCGCCACATGGACGCTGAGCGGCGAGCAAACCCAAGGCGGGTTCGACTCGGTAACGCTGCAAAACGGCACAACCGTTTTGAACAACGCCACCTTGTTGGCCACCGGCTCGCCTGTGGATATCCAGCAAGCCGCCACCCTGCAAACCAATGGCAGCTCAACCATCAATGGCAGCGTCAATAACAGCGGCACCATGAGTTTTGACTCAACACAGCCCGGCTCGACACTGACCATCAATGGCAACTACACCGGCAACAATGGTTTGCTGCACTTCAACACTGTGCTGGATGACGACAACTCTCAGACCGACAAGCTTGTCGTACAAGGCGACACCGCTGGCACCACTAACGTGGCTGTCACCAATGCAGGTGGCACTGGTGCCTCGACTCTTAATGGCATTGAGCTGATTGATGTCGGCGGCCAGTCGAACGGCGAGTTTGTCCAGCAAGGCCGGATTGCCGCCGGTGCCTATGATTACAGCTTGGTACGTGGGCAGGGCGGCAACGCCAACAACTGGTATTTGAGCAGCCAGGTAGCCGACCCGATTGCACCGCTAACCCCGACTGTACCTCCATCCACCCCAGAACCGGGCACACCGTTAACGCCAACGGTCCCTCCGGTAATCACAGAACCGAGCACACCACCCGCTCAGCCGGAGATGATCCTGCGGCCGGAAGGTGCAAGCTACAGCGCCAACCTGGCAGCAGCCAATACCCTGTTTGCCATGGACATGCATGACCGCATCGGCTCCAGCACTTATGTGGATCCAACAACAGGCGAGCACAAACGCAGCAAATTGTGGCTGCGCACTGAAGATGGCCACGGTCATTTCAACGACAGCAGCGAGCAATTGCGCACCCACAACGACCACACAGTGGTGCAGTTGGGCGCTGATCTGTTTGGCGGCAGCTTCAACGGCACCGACAAATGGGAAGCTGGTTTGATGGCAGGCTACGGCACCAGCGAGAGCGAGTCGCACTCCAAAATCACCGGCTACTCATCCAAAGGTGAGGTCAGTGGTTACAGCGTGGGCGGTTATGCAACCTGGTTTGCTAACGCAAATGAGCAAACCGGCGCATATGTGGACACATGGGCACAATATGGCTGGTTTGATAACCGCGTTAAGGGCGACGGTTTGCAGGCGGAGCATTACGACTCCAGCGGTCTGACTGCATCGATCGAGTCTGGCTACACCTTCAAATTGGAAGGCGAGCAGCATGACTACTTCGTACAGCCCCAGGCGCAGTTGATCTATATGGGCGTGACAGCCGACAACCACACCGAGCATAACGGCACCCGAGTGCGCGATGCACAGGACAAGAACGTGCAGACTCGCCTTGGTGCGCGCGCCTCCATGCGCAGCAAGATCAAGCAAGGGCTCGAGCCGTTTGTGGAAGTGAACTGGCTGCATAACAGCAATGAGTTTGGCAGCAGCCTCGACGGGGTCACTGTAAGCCAGGACGGCGCACGCAACATCGGCGAAATGAGCCTGGGCCTCAGCGGCAAGGTAGGCAAGAACGTCGAAGTCTGGGGCAAGATGACCCAGCAGATCGGTGAGGATGACTACCGCGACTCGGCAGCTACTGTTGGGTTGAAGGTTAACTTCTGATCACACCTTAAAAACTGCAACCATAAAAAAAGGCCAGCTCCCTTCGGGACTGGCCTTTTTTACATGCAGCGCTCTTACAGTGGCTTACCGCGATTGCCATGTGCGGCAACGAAGCCCTGCACGGCTTTCAGGTCGTTGGCCAGCACGGTGCAACGCTCATCGCGCTCGAACAAGTCGGCGAGATGCGCCGGCAATGTAGGCGACTCGCCGACACCTGCCTTCTCAACGGCATCCGGGAACTTGACCGGATGCGCCGTGCCCAGAACCACCATCGGCACAGCCAGACTGCGACGGCATTCACGGGCGGCGCGCACGCCGATTGCGGTGTGCGGGTCGAGCAATTCGCCGCACTCGTTGAACACTTCGGTGATGGTTTCGCAGGTTGCCTGATCATCCACAGCCAGCGAATCGAACAGCTTGCGGGCTTCGGTCCAGCGATCATCTTCGATGCTGAAACCACCGCCCTGCTTGAAGTTGGCCATCAACTCGGCAATCGACGCGCCGTTGCGACCGTGCAGGTCGAACAGCAAGCGTTCGAAGTTCGACGACACCATGATGTCCATCGACGGCGACAAGGTCGGGTGCAGCGTCTCTTTGACGTACTGATTGCCGCTCATGAAGCGGTGCAGGATGTCGTTACGGTTGGTCGCAACGATCAACTGGCTGATCGGCAGGCCCATGTTACGTGCGAGGTAACCCGCGAAGATGTCACCGAAGTTGCCGGTTGGCACCGAGAACGCGACCGAGCGCGCCGGGCCGCCAAGCTGCAGGGAGGCGTGGAAGTAGTAAACGATCTGGGCCATGATCCGCGCCCAGTTGATCGAGTTCACGGCAACCAGTCGCGTGCCCTTGAGGAAGCTCTGGTCAGCAAAGCTGTCCTTGATCATCTCCTGGCAATCGTCGAAGTTACCCTCAACGGCGATGTTGTGGATGTTCTCGCCCATGATGGTGGTCATCTGGCGACGCTGAACTTCCGAGACGCGGTTGTGCGGGTGCAGGATGAAGATGTCGACGTTTTCGCAACGGCGGCAGCCTTCAATCGCAGCCGAACCGGTATCGCCGGAGGTTGCGCCCATGATCACCACGCGCTCGCCGCGCTTCTCAAGCACGTAATCGAGCAGGCGACCGAGCAGCTGCAGCGCGAAGTCTTTAAACGCCAGGGTCGGGCCGTGGAACAGTTCGAGCACCCACTCGTTGCTGTTCAGCTGACGCAATGGCGCGACCGCATTGTGGGCAAATACGCCGTAGGTTTCTTCAAGGATTTTCTTGAAGTCGGCATCCGGAATGCTGCCGGTTACGAACGGGCGCATCACGCGGAAAGCCAGTTCGTGATACGGCAGGCCAGCCCAGGAAGCGATTTCTTCCTGGGTGAAACGTGGCAGGTTCTCTGGCACGTACAGGCCGCCGTCGCTGGCGAGACCTGCCAGCAGCACATCTTCGAAATTCAGGGCCGGGGCCTGGCCGCGAGTACTGATATAACGCATTTCTACAAACCTTTGGCTTGAGCGTGGGCGGCAAAACCGCCCAGCTGATTAATTCAACTGTTCGACGCGGATGCGCACGACATTGCCGACCACATCATCCAGCGCTTCAAGCGCGCTGATGGCGTCGTCAATGTGCGACTCGACTACGCGATGAGTCACCAGAATCATTGGCACCAGGCCGTCATGTTCTTCGACTTCTTTTTGCATGATCGATTCGATATTGATTCCGCGAGCCGACAGAATACTGGCCACCTGAGCCAAAACGCCCGGACGGTCTTTAGCCTGAATGCGCAGGTAGTAAGCGCTCTCGCAGGCATTGATCGGCAGAATCGGGTGATCAGACAACGCGTCCGGCTGGAAGGCCAGATGCGGCACATGATTGGTTGGGTCGGTAGTCAAAGCACGCACCACGTCGACCAAATCCGCCACCACAGACGATGCGGTTGGCTCCATACCGGCGCCTGCGCCGTAGTACAGGGTTGAACCAACGGCATCACCGTTGACCATCACGGCGTTCATTACGCCGTTGACGTTGGCGATCAGGCGGTCAGCCGGGATCAGCGTCGGGTGAACGCGCAATTCAATGCCCGCGTCAGTGCGGCGAGCCACACCCAGATGCTTGATGCGATAACCCAGCGCGTCAGCGTAGTTGACGTCAGCCGAGGTCAGCTTGGTGATGCCCTCGGTGTAGGCCTTGTCAAACTGCAGCGGCACACCAAAGGCGATGGACGCCAGAATGGTCAGCTTGTGCGCCGCGTCGATGCCTTCAACGTCGAAGGTCGGGTCTGCTTCGGCATAACCCAGCGCCTGCGCCTCTGCGAGCACGTCTTCGAAGGTACGGCCCTTCTCGCGCATTTCGCTGAGAATGAAGTTGCCGGTGCCATTGATGATGCCCGCCAGCCAGTTGATACGGTTGGCAGCAAGGCCTTCGCGGATGGCTTTGATCACCGGGATGCCGCCAGCAACAGCAGCTTCGAATGCGACGATTACGCCCTTCTCGCGCGCTTTGGCGAAGATCTCGTTACCGTACACGGCAATCAGCGCCTTGTTGGCAGTGACCACGTGTTTGCCGTTCTCGATGGCCTTGAGCACCAGATCGCGGGCGATGGTGCTGCCACCAATCAACTCGATGACGATCTCGATTTCAGGGTTGTTGGCAACCTCGAATACATCGTTGGTAATCGCAGTGCCGGTTGTATCGCATTGTGGGTTGGCTGAACGCTGCGCAATCTGCGCCACTTCAATACCACGCCCAGCGCGCCGCGCAATTTCTTCGGCGTTACGCTTGAGCACGTTAAATGTACCGCCACCGACAGTACCTAATCCACAGATGCCTACTTTGACCGGTTTCACACTGAACTCCCATCAGTACTGCATAAAACGGCCGACTGATAAGCCGGCCGCAGAAAATAGAGCCGCACATTACGAAGCGGCTGCTTATTAGTCAATCTACATGGGCGCCAAGCTGATCAGCGCCCTGCTGCATATTACTTGGCGTTGAGGGCCAATTCAGCCACTTGTGCTGCCGGCTGATAGCCGGGAATCAACTGGCCGTCTTCCAGAACGATTGCCGGCGTACCGTTTACGCCCACCGACTGGCCAAGCATGTACTGCTTGCTGACCGGGTTGCTGCACTTGGGTGCAGAGATATTCTGGCCTTCAACCATGGCGTCCATCGCCTTGGTGCGATCGGAAGAACACCACACGGCCTGCAACTGCTTGTCGCCAGCAGAGCCTGGCCCTTGACGCGGGAACGCCAGATAACGCACTTCGACGCCGCGCTTGTTCAACTCGGCCACTTCACCATGCAGCTTGTGGCAATACGGGCACGTGGTATCGGTAAATACAGTGATGTGAGTCTTGGCTTCGCCCACGGCCGGGTAAACGACCATTTCGGCAGTTGGAATGCCATTGATGGTTTTGGCGATGCCGGTACGCTCGGCTTTCTCGGTCAGGTTGACCGGGGCGCCAGGCGTCATCTGAAACAGATTGCCCTGCATCAGAAACTGGCCATCGGGGCTGGCATACAGCACGCGACCGCCCTGCAAATGGACCTCATACAAGCCTTTTAACGGGCTGGCAGCAACGCTTTCGACCGGCACACCAAGCTGGATTGCCTCCAGTGACTTGCGGATAGCCTGCTCGGCATCATCGGCATGAGTGACAGTGCTCATGAGAGCCAGAACAGCGGTGGCAGCGGCAGCAATAATTCGGGTTACGCGCATGGGTACTCCTGTCGAGCAGCGCAATCTTTAGGGTCGTTGAGACTACCATAACGGGCCGAAAAGGCCGACTGTGAGACGCACTTCTGGCGCCATCCTCTGCACGAGTGGTGCGTTAATCGGCAAAACTGCAGCATTGTCCTGCAGTTTTATCAGCCAATCGCAGAGAACTTCCCTAGCCGCGCGGGTGATGTTTGCCGTGCAGCTCCTGCAGCCGCGCTCTGGCGATGTGGGTATAAATTTGCGTGGTGGATAAATCACTGTGGCCGAGCAGCATCTGCACCACCCGCAAATCTGCGCCGTGGTTGAGCAGGTGCGTGGCGAAGGCGTGACGCAAGGTGTGCGGCGACAGTGACTTGGCAATCCCGGCGACCTTGGCCTGATGCTTAATGCGGTGCCAGAAGGTCTGGCGCGTCATCTGTTCGCCGCGCAAACTGGGGAACAACACGTTGCTCGGTTTGCCATCAAGCAAAAAGGGCCGCGCCTCTTTGCTGTAGCGCTCTATCCAGGCAATCGCCTCCTCACCCAGCGGCACTAACCGCTCTTTGCTGCCCTTGCCGAATACACGCAACACGCCCTGGCGCAGATTGACTTGCTCCAGGGTTAGACCAATCAGCTCGCTCACCCGCAGCCCGCACGCGTAAAGCACTTCGAGCATGGCGCGATCACGCAGGCCAATCGGGTCATCCAGCTCAGGCGCGGCGAGCAAGGCCTCAACATCCGCCTCGGACAGCGATTTAGGCAGCGGCCGGCCTAACTGAGGCATATCGACCTGCAGGGTTGGGTCGAGCTCTATCACCCCTTCGCGCACCAGATAGCGATAGAAGCCGCGCGCGCCGGAGAGGAAGCGCGCAGTTGAGCGCGCCTTGTAACCTTCATTTAATCGCCAGGCCAAGTGGTCAAGTAACGCTTCACGACCCACACTGATCAGGTCGAGATCACGCGTATTCAGCCACGCATGGAAATGCTCAAGATCACTGCGATAGGCATCGCGTGTGTGCTCACTCAGGCCTTTTTCAAACCAGAGTGCTTCGAGGAATCGTTCTATGTGCGGATGTTCTAGCGTTGCCATTGAATACTGCTTTAATGTTGCGACCTAAAGAAGCCACCGGCATTTGCGAAGTGGCTGCAACAGTCTTCCACAGCGCAAGCAGCATCACCAGCGACAAGGAGTCATGATGGACGAAACAAAGATTATGTTCGCAATCGGCGGCATTGGTGCAGCAGCGCTGGCAAGTCAGTGGCTGGCTTGGCGGTTGCGCTTGCCGGCGATTCTATTTCTGTTGCTCAGCGGGCTTCTGGCCGGCCCGTTACTCGGCCTGCTCGACCCCGAAGCATTGTTTGGACCACTGCTGTTCCCAATGGTGTCACTGGCCGTCGCGCTGATTCTGTTCGAAGGCAGCCTGACCCTGCATCTATCCGAATGGAAAGAGATCGGCACCGTGGTCCACCGTCTGGTGACATGGGGCGCAATGATTACCTGGGCGGTGATTGCCTGTGCCACGCATTACCTGCTCGATTTCAGCTGGGAGCTGGCGCTGCTGTTCGGCACCCTGACGCTGGTAACGGGGCCGACGGTGATTGTGCCGATGCTGCGCGTGGTACGCCCGAAAGCCTCGATTGCCAACATTCTGCGCTGGGAAGGCATTGTGATCGACCCGATTGGCGCGTTACTCGCCGTTGTGGTGTTCAGCTTTATCGTCAGCCAGGATGGCGGCAGCCCGTTTGGCGCCAGCATGATCACCTTTGCCATGGTCATCGGCACAGGCGCGCTGCTCGGTGCGGTTGGCGGCTGGCTGTTCGGTCAGGTGTTGAAACGCCACTGGCTGCCTGAATACCTGCAAAACCTGGCGTCATTGGCTGCGGTGCTGGGGATTTTCATCGGTTCCA
This sequence comes from Pseudomonas marincola, assembly GCF_900682675.2. NCBI lineage: Bacteria > Pseudomonadati > Pseudomonadota > Gammaproteobacteria > Pseudomonadales > Pseudomonadaceae > Pseudomonas > Pseudomonas marincola. The sequence goes on from NZ_LR215729.2 coordinate 3,500,616, forward strand.
ACACCCTGGTGCATGAATCCGGTCTGCTGGCGGTCACAGTGATGGGCATGTGGCTGGCCAACATGCGCGGCGTCGACGTTAAACAGATATTGCACTTCAAGGAGAACCTCAGCGTTCTGCTGATCTCCGGCCTGTTTATCATTCTGGCAGCGCGTCTGGACCTCAATGCGCTGATCGCCCTGGGCCCGGTAACCCTCGTTCTGCTGGCCATTATCCAGCTCGTTGCACGCCCATTGAGCGTGTTCGTCTGCACGCTTGGCTCCAGCCTTAACTGGCGCGAGCGCAGCCTGCTGGCATGGATTGCGCCACGCGGGATTGTCGCTGCGGCGGTTTCGGCAATCTTCGCCCTGCGCTTGCAAGAGTACGGCTACGAGCAGGCCGTGCTTCTGGTTCCGCTGACCTTTCTGGTGATTATCGGCACCGTAGTTCTGCAGAGCGCCACGGCACGCCCGCTGGCACAACTGCTCAAGGTGGCAGAGCCGGCGCCGAGCGGCTTCCTGATTGTCGGCGCCAACCCGGTCGCCCGCGCCATCGGCAAGGCCCTGACCAAGCTCGACACCCGCGTGTTGCTGACCGACTCCAGCTGGGAAAACACCCGAGCAGCGCGCATGGATAACCTGCCCACCTACTTCGGCAACCCGACTTCACAGCACGCCGAAGCGCACCTGGATCTGGTCGGTCTCGGTCACATGCTGGCACTGTCGCCGTCGAGCGAACTCAACGCGCTGGCCTGTATGCACTATCGCCATGACTTCCCGGCCAAGCGTCGCTTCACTCTGCCAAGCGGCAATGAAAGCCGTCGCAGCGATAAGCATCGCAGCAGCGATGGTGTGCGTGGCCGGTGCCTCGGCAGCGAGCCGCTGAGCTTCCCGCAGTTCGCCAGTCGCCTGAGCAAGGGCGCCGAAATCCGCACGACCACGCTCACCGAAGCATTCGGCTGGAGTGAGTACCAGAAGCTTTATGGCGACAAGGCCGTGGTTATTCTGGCCCGCGACCCGAAAGGCTGGATCCACGTGGCCACCCAGCCGTTGGACTTCGCGCCCGGCCCGGACTGGAGCCTGATCGCGTTGATTGAAGAAGAGCCAGCCGAGGCCGCCCCCGCCGCGGTAGCTTCAGGCAAATAAAGCGAGTGTGAGGGTTACTGACGCAGGCTCTGTCGGGCCTGCGTCAGGATTCACTCAGCTAGCAGGAAAGTCCGGCAATACCGGGATCGGCGTCTTCTCGTCATCAATGGCAACGAAGCTGAATACGCCATGAATCGCGCGCTCGCGACTGTCACAGCTCATGCTCTCGACAAACACTTCAACCTCGACCTTGAGGCTGGTGTTGCCGACATGAATCACCCGCCCGACCAGCTCAAGAATCGAACCTGCCGCAATCGCATGTTTGAAGTCGATGCGATCGGATGAAACGGTCACCAGCGGCAGGCGACAAAACCGCGTGGCCGCAATGAACGAAACCTCATCCATCCACGCCAGCGCCGTACCGCCGAACAAGGTGTTGTGGTGATTGGTGGTGGGCGGAAATACCGCCTTGGCGACGCGGGTGGTGGACAGCTCTGTGCGGCGTTGGATTTCTTGCTCGCGAGGGGTCATGCAATGCAACCTATTATGAATCGGGGAAAGCCACTGAGCCGGCTGATGCGTGCCAGTGGCAGATACTTGAGCACCGCCCTGATGCGCAGAAAAGACGGGCAGTTACGCTGAGTAAAATCAGGATTACAGAAACGAAAAAGGCAGCCCGAGGGCTGCCTTTTTTCAGAGAAAAATGTCTTACGACAGTTTTTCCTTGATGCGAGCTGCTTTACCAGACAGGTCACGGAGGTAGTAAAGCTTGGCTTTACGCACGTCACCGCGACGCTTAACAGCCAGGCTGTCTACCAGCGGGCTGTAAGTCTGGAAGGTACGCTCAACGCCTACACCGTTGGAGATTTTACGAACAGTGAAAGCACTGTTCACGCCACGGTTACGCTTGGCGATTACGACGCCTTCGAAAGCCTGCAGACGCTGACGATCGCCTTCCTTAACTTTAACCTGAACGACTACGGTGTCGCCCGGTGCAAAGGTAGGGATCTCTTTGGTCATCTGTTCAGCTTCGAGCTGAAGAATAATTTTGTTGGTCATGCTGCGCTCCTAAGACAAGCGGTCTGGCTTGTCATCGATACATTAACTATCGTCCCGCTGGCGGATGTATTCCTCCAGCAGCTTTTTCTCTTCCCCAGAAAGCGAGCGGCTATCCAGAAGATCGACGCGTCGTTCGTGAGTCCTACCAAGGGACTGCTGCAAACGCCAGCGCCGGATGTGCTCGTGGTTACCGCTAAGCAGTACCTCAGGAACACGCTTATCCGCATACACCTCCGGGCGGGTGTAGTGCGGGCAGTCGAGTAGACCATCCGTAAAGGAGTCTTCCTCGGCCGAACCTGCATGACCTAATGCACCAGGCAAAAGGCGCGTTACCGCATCGATCAGAACCATGGCCGGCAGCTCACCGCCAGACAGGACGTAATCCCCAATCGACCATTCTTCATCAACATGCGCCTCAATAAAGCGCTCATCGATGCCTTCGTAGCGACCTGCGATGAGGATCAAAGCCTCTTCGTTTGCCAGTTCGCGTACTGCTGACTGAGTCAGCTGACGACCCTGCGGCGAAAGGTAAATCACCTTCGCTTTTTCACCTGCGGCTTGCTTGGCATCGAGCAAAGCATCCTCAAGCGGCTTGATCTTCATCACCATGCCAGGACCTCCACCAAAAGGTCGGTCATCAACAGTGTGATGACGATCTGTGGTGTAGCTCCGCGGATTCCAACAATTGAGCTGCAAGAGCTGTTGTTTCACCGCACGGCTGGTAATGCCATATTCGCTGATAGCAGCAAACATTTCCGGGAACAGCGTAATGACTTCAACGCGCAGGCTAGGCATGTCGCTTAGAAGTCCGCATCCCAGTCAACTTGCATCTCGCCAGCACTCAGATCTACCGACAACACGCACTGCTCTGTATAGGGCAGCAAGCGTTCACGATCATCCAGGCTGCCTGTACAAGGCTTGACCACTATCACATCGTTGGCGCCGGTCTCGAACAGATGATCAACCTTGCCGAGCAATTGCCCTGCCTGATCGATAACCTTAAGACCTTCCAACTGATACCAGTAAAACTCGTCATCGCTCAGTTCTGGCAGTTCGCTGCGGGCTACGCAGATCTCGAAGCCGGCGTAAGTACGCGCCACTTCACGATCATCGAGACCCTTCAACTTCGCTACCAGGACCTTGCCTTGCAAGCGTCCACTGGCCACTTCAACCTGCTTTACCTCGTTGTCACGCCTAAGCGTCCAACGGCGGTAATCAAGCACATTACTGATCGGGTCGGTAAAGGAATAAACCTTCACGTCGCCTTTCACGCCATGTACCGAAACGATCTTACCGAGTACAACGAGGTCCTCGGCGGTAGCTGGCGTCGTGCTCATAAATACTTAGGCTGCAGCCTGAGCATTTACCTTCAGCAGCTGAGCAACGCGCTCAGACGGCTGTGCACCCTGGCTCAGCCAGTAAGTAACACGCTCTTGGTTAACAGACAGCTTGATTTCGTTACCCGAAGCAACCGGGTTGAAGAAACCAACACGCTCAACGAAACGACCGTCGCGCGCATTGCGGCTGTTGGTCACGGTGAGGTGGTAAAATGGGCGCTTTTTAGAGCCGCCACGGGCTAGACGGATGGTTACCATTAAACTTCGTTCCTGTAGTCGGTGCTGCAAAAAAGAAATGCAAGCATAGGGCACTAGGCCCGAAAGGCCGCATATTCTAAGGATTATCCGGATTTTTGCAAATAACTTTTTGCCCCCGCCGGTCGGGGTACTGGCCTGTCATGCCTGACAGGCTATTCAAACCTTCTGGTTTATTTGGCTAAACAGCCCATTTTAGCGGGCTGCAGGCCTGAACCAAGAGACTGAATTACAGCTTGGGCATCCCGCCGCCACCCGGCAACATTCCACCCATACCACGCATCATTTTCGCCATGCCGCCTTTAGCGGTGAATTTCTTCATCATTTTCTGCATCTGCTTGTGCTGTTTGATCAGCCGGCCGATGTCTTGAACCTGAGTTCCGGAACCCATGGCGATGCGGCGTTTGCGCGAACCACTGATAATTTCAGGGTCACGGCGCTCGCCCGGCGTCATCGAGTTGATGATCGCCTCCATTTGTTTGAATTGCTTTTCAGCAGCGCCCTGGGCATTGCCCATCTGCGCCGGATTCATGCCGCCCATTTGCGGCAGTTTATCCATCAGGCCGCCAAGGCCGCCCATGTTCTTCATCTGTTGCAGCTGATCACGGAAGTCTTCGAGGTCGAAGCCCTTGCCCTTCTTCAGTTTCTTGGTGAGCTTGTCGGCCTTTTCACGGTCGATTGTCTGCTCGGCCTGTTCGATCAGGCTGAGTACGTCACCCATACCCAGAATGCGCGAGGCAATACGATCCGGGTGGAATGGCTCAAGGGCGTCGGATTTCTCGCCCATACCAATAAACTTGATTGGCTTGCCGGTCACATGGCGCACGGACAACGCCGCACCACCACGCGCATCACCGTCGACTTTGGTCAGCACAACACCGGTCAGCGGCAGCGCATCAGCGAAGGCCTTGGCCGTAGCAGCGGCGTCCTGGCCGGTCATGGCGTCGACCACGAACAGTGTTTCAGCTGGCTTCACTGCCTGATGCAGGGCCTGGATTTCCGCCATCATCTCGGCATCAATGGCCAGACGACCCGCGGTATCGACCAGCACTACGTCGATGTACTTGAGCTTGGCTTCGGCAATCGCCGCCTGCGCAATAGCCACCGGCTTCTGGCTGATGTCCGACGGGAAGAAGGTAACGCCCACTTCACCGGCCAGGGTCTCAAGCTGCTTGATCGCAGCAGGACGATAAACGTCCGCAGAAACCACCAGCACCGATTTCTTCTTACGTTCTTTAAGAAACTTCGCCAGCTTGCCGACAGTGGTAGTTTTACCCGCACCCTGCAGACCCGCCATCAAGACGACGGCCGGCGGCGTGACATTAAGGGCCAGATCTTCGTTGGCGGCCCCCATGATCGACTCAAGCTCAGCCTGAACGATCTTCACGAACGCCTGACCCGGGGTCAGACTTTTCGATACTTCGGTGCCGACCGCGCGATCACGAATGCGATTGACGAAGTCTTTAACCACCGGCAACGCAACGTCGGCTTCGAGCAACGCCATGCGCACTTCACGCAGGGTGTCCTTGATATTGTCTTCTGTCAGCTTGGCTTTGCCAGTGACATTTCGCAGCGTTAGCGAGAGGCGGTCAGTTAAATTTTCGAACATGCTCGTTCCTTTCAGGTTCCGCTGAACCGAGGCTGGGCTTGCAACTAGCCGGCGATTATAACCAACTGTCTGCAACACTGACACCGCCAGTGGTCTTTCGTGAACGATCCTTTGTGTGCCACACTCAGCGCCTTTAGGGATTGTCCTAACAGGAATTATGCACCCTCTGCTACCTAGCCTCGTTGCTATCTGCTTGTATGCAGGCGCCGCCGCCTACCAAGGCCTGAGCCTGAAACAGGGCAAGCGCCCCAACACACGCCTGCTGAAAATGCTCGGCGTCATCGCCTTGTGCTTCCACGGCGGCAGTCTCTATATACAAATGCATCACCCGGCGGGCCTTGCGCTCGACCTGTTCAATGCCGGCAGCCTGATCGCCTTTGCTGTGATCGCCATCACGCTTTTGGCCTGCTCGCGCATTCCGGTGGAAAATCTTCTGCTGTTTTTGTACCCGCTGGGGTGCGTAACCGTGCTGTTTGCGCAGTTCATGCCCAGCGGCACTATCCAGCCAATTGATGAAGAGCCGGGCATCATCGCGCATATCCTGCTGTCGATTCTGGCTTACGGCATGCTCACCATTGCCGTGTTCCAGTCGCTGTTGGTGCTCATGCAAGACCACCAACTGAAACACAAACACCCGACAGGTCTGATCAAGAACTTCCCGCCGCTGCAAACCATGGAAAGCCTGCTGTTCGGCTTTCTCTGGGCAGGCATGGGCATGCTATCGCTGGCCCTGATCTCTGGCGCACTGTTCATCGACAATCTGTTTGCCCAGCACCTGGTACACAAGACCATACTGTCTTGCTTCGCCTGGGTGGTGTTCGCTGTGCTGTTGTGGGGCCGCCATCAGCTTGGCTGGCGCGGCCACAAAGCTATACGCTGGACGCTCGCAGGCTTCTGCCTGCTGATGCTGGCGTATTTCGGCAGCAAACTGGTTCGCGAATTCATCCTGCATATCTAGGCCACTACAGTGAACGATCTGCCTCCCGGCTTTTTGCTTGGCATCCTCATCTTCTTGCTGGCGTGCTCGGCTTTCTTTTCAAGTTCTGAAACCGGCATTCTCAGCCTCAACCGCTATCGTCTGAGGCATCGGGCCAAAGAGGGCCACCGTGGCGCCAAGCGCGTAACTGCCCTGCTCAACCGTCCCGACCACCTGCTCGGCACCATCCTCATTGGTAACAACTTCGTCAACATTCTGGCCTCATCGATTGCCACGGTGCTGGCTATCAAGTTGTATGGCGAAGCAGGCATTGCCATCGCCACCATCGGCCTGACGCTGGCACTGCTGATCTTCGGCGAAATCACCCCGAAAACCCTCGCCGCCCTGCATCCGGAGCGCGTCGCTTACCCATTCAGCATGCCGCTGACCATTTTGCTGAAGATTTTTTACCCGCTGGTAATTGCCCTGAGCTGGGTCAGCAACCACCTGCTGCGACTGTTTGGCGTAGATCCGGCCAACCAGGGCACCGACAGCCTTACGACTGAAGAATTGCGCAGCGTGGTGCGCGAGTCCGGGCATGAACTGCCGAAGAACCGCCAGAACATGCTGCTGGGTATTCTCGACCTTGAGCGCGTGACGGTTAACGACATCATGATCCCGCGTAACGAGGTCACCGGCATCAACCTTGATGACGACCTTGAGCTGCTCATCCAGCAGCTCACCAACACCACGCACACGCGCTTGCCGGTATTTCGCAACGACATCAACCAGATTGAAGGCGTGGTGCACATCCGCCAGATTGCGCGCCTGCTTACCAGCAACGAGCTGACCAAAGAGGCGCTGTTGAGCGCCTGCACCGAGCCGTATTTCGTTCCGGAAAGCACCCCGCTGTCGACCCAGCTAATCAACTTCCAGAAGCAGAAACACCGTATGGGCGTTGTGGTTGACGAGTATGGCGACGTGCTTGGCGTAGTCACCCTTGAAGACATTCTCGAAGAGATTGTCGGTGACTTCAGCAACCAGAATATTCTGCGCAGCCCGGACATCCATCCGCAAGACGACGGCACCCACGTTATCGATGGCTCGGCGTACATCCGCGAGGTCAACAAGGCGTTGGGCTGGGGCTTGCCTTGCGAAGGGCCAAAAACCCTTAACGGCCTGATTACCGAAGCACTGGAAAGCATTCCGGACTGCTCGGTATGCCTTAAAATTGGCCAATACCGCTTGGAAATTCTGCAATCGTCCGAGAACCGGGTGAAAAGCGTTAAGGTCTGGCTTGCCGAAGCTACGCCTGAGAGCCCTGAGGCTGAAGCCTGATACCCAGCAGCAGGTTATCCGCCCAGAGGCGATAGCCTGCTGCTGATGGGTGGTAACCATCCACCGCCATCAGATGTGCAGCAAAATCCATATCCAACGCCAGATACTGCGCGCCAGTCGCCGTAGCGGCCTCACGCATGGCGCGATCCAGCATGGCGGCGCGCAACCCCAGTAAGCGCCGGAACAGCCAGGGCAATGCAGTGAAGTGCTGCAAAGGCGGCACACCGCTGAACACGACGCGATCGGCCGTGGTTTGTGCATGGTGCTGCAGGCTATGAACAATCTGCTGTAGCGAGGCCTGCCAGCGCTTCAAGCTGCTTAAATGCGTGGTGTCGTTAACGCCCAGCAGCACGACCACCAGATCATGCGGCCCTGCTGCTGGCGTCGTCACCCGCTGCGGCAGGGCTCCCTGCGACAACATTCGCTGCGAAACATATCGCTGATGCAGCTTTGCTGCGGTTATGCCGTTTTCGCCGCACACTTGCCACGCAACGGGCCGACTGAAGCGCTGGCTCATCGCCCCCGCCAACTGCCCGGCCAGTGCCAACTGCATGCAGCTAACACCCACGCCGACCGCCGTCGACTCACCCAGCACCAGTAAACGCAGTGGTTCGCCAGCCAATGCAGCGCCCGCCACGCCGGCCTGCTCGCCTGCAGCCGGCATCAGGCGCAAGGCCTTGCGCCGGGTCAGCACTGCCATTGGCAGCACCACCGGCGATAACGCCAGCACCAGCAACCACCACGCCGATGCTAACGCCGCGCTCATAGTTCGACGTTAATCGCCTGCGCAGCGCGCGTAGCTTTAGCCCGAGCAGCTTGCAGCGACTCGTCGCGGGCGAGCGCCACGCCCATGCGACGTTGGCCGCTGACTTGTGGCTTACCAAACAAGCGCAAGGCGGTATCGGGCTCAGCAAGAGCCGCCGCAAGGTTGCCAAAGCTCACCTCTTGCGACTCACCCTCAACCAGCAAAACTGCCGAAGCCGAAGGCCCAAGCTGGCGAATGTGCGGAATTGGCAGACCGAGGATCGCCCGCGCGTGCAGGGCAAACTCAGACAAATCCTGCGAGATCAGCGTGACCATGCCGGTGTCATGCGGGCGCGGCGAGATTTCACAGAACCACACCTGATCACCCTTAACGAACAGCTCAACGCCGAACAGGCCGCGACCGCCCAATGCCTCGGTCACTGCCAGCGCAATGCGCTCGGCTTCAGCCTGCGCCTTCGGGCTCATCGCCTGTGGCTGCCAGGACTCCTGATAATCGCCTTTCTCCTGACGGTGACCGACAGGCGCACAGAACGTGGTGCCGCCAACGTGGCGAACAGTCAGCAGAGCGATTTCATAGTCAAAGTCGATAAAGCCTTCAACGATAACCCGACCTTTGCCAGCACGCCCACCGGCCTGCGCATAATCCCAGGCGGCTTGCACATCGGCAGCGCTCTTGAGCACCGACTGGCCTTTACCTGACGAGCTCATGATTGGCTTGACCACACACGGGAAGCCAATTGCCGCGACGGCTGCCTCAAAGGCCTCGAAGGAATCGGCAAACTGATACGGCGAGGTTGGCAGGCCCAACTCTTCAGCCGCCAGACGACGAATGCCTTCGCGGTTCATCGTCAGCTGCGCAGCGCGCGCACTCGGAATGACCGTGTAGCCTTCGGTTTCCAGCTCGGCCAGTGTCGCCGTGGCAATCGCTTCGATTTCCGGAACGATGTAATGCGGCTTTTCCTGTTCAATGATCGCGCGCAGCGCATCGCCATCGAGCATGTTCACCACATGACTGCGGTGCGCAACCTGCATCGCCGGCGCGTTTGCGTAGCGATCCACCGCAATCACTTCAACGCCCAGACGCTGCAACTCGATAACCACCTCTTTACCCAGCTCACCCGAGCCGCAGAGCAATACACGCGTCGCGCTGGGCGACAAAGGGGTTCCGATACGGGGCATAAATAATCCTTGGGCTATTCAGTACAGGCAAATAGGTAAGACAACCGTTAAAGGCTGGGCAATAGACGCGATTTACAGACGCCGCAAGGCCCGCGCAAACGAGCCGCTCAAAGCAGCAATCAGAGCATCAGGCCTTTTTCGCGGGCACGCTGGTCACACAACACCAGCACTTGGCGACGCTCTTCGTTCTCCATACGGCTCCAGCGCACGATTTCACTCATGCTGCGCTGGCAGCCGGTACACACATCGTCATCGTCGAGCGCACAGATGTGCACGCAAGGCGATTTAACCGGTTTCTCAATGTTCATCAATCGTCTTGCTCAGCAAGCTCCTTGGCATAACGCTGGGCGTTGTGCACGTAATGGGCCGCGCTGGCTTCAAGCATTTTCTTCTGCGCGTCGGTCAGCTCACGCACCACTTTGCCGGGCGATCCCATTACCAGCGAGCCGTCGGGAATCACCTTGCCTTCGGGTATCAGGCTATTGGCGCCGATGATGCAGTATTTGCCGATTTTAGCGCCATTTAGCACCACGGCGTTGATGCCGATCAGGCTGTAATCGTCTACCGTGCAGCCGTGCAGCATGACTTTGTGGCCGATAGTGACGCCTTTACCCAGCGTCAGCGGAAAGCCCATGTCGGTGTGGATCACGGTGCCATCCTGAACATTGCTGTTTTCACCGATATGAATCAGCTCGTTATCGCCGCGCAGAACAGTGTTGAACCAGACGCTGGCGCCGGGCTCAAGTTTGACCTTGCCCACCAGCGTTGCATTCGGCGCCACCCAACTCTCCGGGTGGGCATCAACACTGGCAGTACCTAAACGGTATTTCATAAGGGTCCCTCAATGCTCAACTGAGCTTGATAAAGTGCTCGGGTGGGCGCTGCATGTCGATGCCAGCGTCGAAGATCAGATTGACCAGCTCGACCACCATGATTGCGGTGAGCCCCCATATTTTGAATTCGCCAAAACGGTAGCTCGGCACGTACCAACTCTGGCCGAGATAATCGATGCGATGCGTCACTTCACGCGGGTCGTCACGGAAGAACGCCAGCGGCACCGAGAATACGGCAGCGATTTCGTCGTCATTGGCCACATATTCGACAAAGTCCGGCACCACCGCCACATACGGGGTGACTTGAATACCGTGACGGGAAACCAGTGTACTCAGCGGGCCAATAACTTCGACCAGCCCTGGCGGCAGGCCAATTTCTTCTTCGGCCTCGCGCAAGGCGGTGTCGATGAGGTCGCGGTCTTCCGGGTCACGACGGCCACCCGGGAAGGCGACTTCGCCGCCATGCGTCGACAAGCCGCTGGCGCGTAAAGTCAGCACCACTTCGGGGTCATCACTACGGGTGATCGGCACCAGAACTGCCGCTTCGGGAAACCCCTGATCCGCCACCATCGTGCGTGGGCGGTAATCGCGTACACGTTGCAGTAAATCGTCCTGCATGTTGAATCTCGACTTTTTCTTCTGCCGCGATGATTGCATGAAATATCCCGACGCCCAAGCCCCGGCAAGCGGATCACCGGCACTGATGGTTGAAAATGCCGCAACCGCATAGCTTGCCGACGCACCTGATATCGCGCCAAGATAGAGGCTTGGCAGGAGATTCCAGCATGAAGTTTTGCAGCCTCTGTGGCGCACCCGTAACTCAGCGTATTCCCGAAGGCGACAACCGCCTGCGGTATGTTTGCAGCCATTGCGCAACCATTCATTATGAGAACCCGCGCATCGTGGCGGGGTGTGTGCCGATCTGGGGTGAACAGGTTCTACTCTGCCGCCGGGCCATCGAGCCGCGTGTAGGCTATTGGACGCTGCCAGCAGGCTTTATGGAGAACGGTGAAACACTGGAGGAAGCCGCTGCCCGCGAGACCAATGAGGAAGCCTGCGCGCGCGTTAGCGGTCTGGAGCTGTATACGGTGTATGACCTGCCGCATATAAATCAGGTATATATGTTCTTTCGCGCGCAGCTCGCCGACCTCGATTTTGCAGCCGGAATCGAGAGCCTGGAAGTGCAGCTTTTTCATGAACATGAGATCCCTTGGTCAGAGCTGGCTTTCCCGACGGTTGGCCGTACCTTAGAATGTTACTTTGCGGACCGTCGGCATGATGCCTATCCGGTGCGTAACGAACCCCTTGATGCGCTGCGTGCGCATTACAAAAAAGCCTTTTGATCTGCGGGATTATGCTCTGATGCGTTGGTTGTTCGCCCTACTGTGTCTATCGCTCAGCGTTCTGGCTAACGCCAACCCGCAGCCCCCGCAAGCTTCTCCTGCACCCCGGGTCGACAAGATTCTGGTGGTCAAATCCGAGCGCAAGCTACAGCTCATCAGCCATGGCAAGCCATTCAAGTCTTACCGTATATCCTTGGGCAAAGTGCCGACCGGGCACAAGGAACGCGAAGGCGACCAGCGCACGCCGGAAGGTATTTACTGGGTGGATTGGCGCAAGACCAGCGATAACTTCAACTTGTCGATGCACATCTCCTATCCCAACGCACGGGACATGGCCACTGCGCGCAACAAGGGCACCAAGCCGGGCGGAATGATCATGATTCACGGCACCCCGCTCGACGCCGAATACCCGGAGTGGTTCTTCAATACGCTGGACTGGACCAACGGCTGTATCGCCATGACCAACCCGGACATGCGCGAAGTCTGGTCGCTGGTGAAAGACGGCACGCTGATTGAGATCCGGCCTTAAGCCGCTATCGCTGCAAACAAAAATGGCGCCGGGAGCGCCATTTTTTTATGCCTCAAAACTGCATGTCAGACAGCCGCCACACATCAAAAGCAGGCGTCTCATACGGATGCGCGGCCTTGAGCGCCGCCACGACCTGATGAATGGACTCATCGGCCACGACCAGCTCGACCTTCCACTCATCCACCCGCTCCAGCGCACCCGCCGTGCCTATGAATGGCTGGCTGCCAGGCAATGGCTGAAACTGCCCCTGCCCGAACACCTGCCAGGCACAGTGCTGGTAGTTGCCGACACGTCCGCCACCGGCGTTGAACACCGCCTGTTTGACGGGTTCAAGATGGTTCTCGGGCACATAGAAGCACAATTTGTACATGCGAATTCTCCAACGTCTGCATGCTCAGCTACGACAGCAATCTCCGTACTGGCTCAAGATGAGACCCGATTCGCAGCCGCTTGTTCAGCCCTGCAAGCTCGACTGCCTCTCAATTTCTGCGAATAAACCGCTGCCACCGCTCGGCCATCGAGCTTACCGGCGGCACATGGCTGCCATCACAGAACGGCAATCGTTTCGAGCGCCCACAACGGCACAACAGCAGGAGCTGTTCACGCGCAGGATTTACAGTGAGGCCACGAGCGCAGCCAGAGGGACAATCGGGACGTTGCAGCGAATGCTCGCAACGGCAAAGCAACAAAGGTTCGCCGGGGCTAACCCGACGAACCTCTGGCAGAATCAATGCGGGCTCATCAGCCATGAGCCCGCACCCGCATGATCAATCCGCCCAGACACGGGCATTACGGAACATGCGCAGCCAGGCACCGTCTTCATTCCACTCATCCGGGGCCCACGAGTTCTGCACGGCGCGGAACACACGCTCCGGGTGCGGCATCATGATCGTGACGCGGCCGTCGCGGCTGGTCAGACCGGTAATACCGCGTGGCGAACCGTTCGGGTTGGCCGGATAGTTTTCGGTGACCTTGCCGTGGTTGTCGACGAAACGCATGGCCACGCAACCGGACAGATCCGCTTCCAGCAGTGCTTCTTCGCTTTCGAACTCGGCATGACCTTCACCGTGAGCGATGGCGATTGGCATGCGCGAACCGGCCATGCCCTGCAGGAAGATCGAAGCCGACTCCTGAACCTGAACCATGGCAACGCGCGCTTCGAACTGCTCGGAGCGGTTACGCACGAAGTGCGGCCAGAATTCACTGCCCGGAATCAGTTCGTGCAGGTTGGACAACATCTGGCAACCGTTGCACACGCCCAGCGAGAAGCTGTCTTTACGATCAAAGAAGGCGCTGAACTGGTCACGCGCACGGCTGTTGAACAGGATCGATTTAGCCCAGCCTTCACCGGCGCCCAATACGTCACCGTAAGAGAAGCCGCCGCAGGCAACCATGCCCTTGAACTGCTCAAGGCTGACGCGGCCGCTGAGGATATCGCTCATGTGCACGTCAATCGCATTGAAGCCGGCGCGGTCAAATGCAGCGGCCATTTCGACCTGACCGTTTACACCCTGCTCGCGCAGCACTGCGATTTGCGGGCGCAGGCCTTTCTTGATGTAAGGCGCGCTGATGTTTTCGTTCACATCAAAGCCAAGCTTGGCGCTCAGGCCTGGATTGTCTTCTTCGAGCAGCGCGTCGAATTCCTGATCGGCGCATTCGGCGTTATCACGCAGACGCTGGATCTGGTAGCTGGTAGACGACCACTCGCGCTGCAACATGCGGCGCTCGCCAGTGAATACCTTCTCGCCGTGATAGCTGATCAGCACTTCACCGTTGTTTACCGGCTGGCCGATCACCGAGACGCAATCCGCGAGGCCCGCTGCACTGAACTGCGAGAGGACTTCAGCGGTAACGTCCTGGTGAACCTGAATCACCGCACCCAGCTCCTCGTTGAACAGCACGCCGGCTACTTCATCAAGGTTTTGCGCGAGCGCATCGAGTTGCAGGTTCAGGCCGCAATGGCCAGCAAAGGCCATTTCCAGCACAGTGGCCAACAGGCCGCCGTCGGAGCGGTCGTGATAAGACAACAGCAAGTTGTCGCGATTGAGACCCTGCATGACCGCAAAGAATGCCTTGAGGTCTTCAGCATCATCAACGTCTGGCGCCTGCTTGCCCATCTTGCCGTATACCTGCGCCAGAATAGAGGCGCCCATACGGTTCTGGCCACGGCCCAGATCGATCAGGATCAGATCGGTTTCACCGCGATCCATGCGCAGCTCAGGCGTCAGGGTCTGGCGAATATCAGTGACCGGTGCGAAGCCTGTGACAATCAGCGACATTGGCGACGTCACGCTCTTCTCAGCGCCGTCATCCTGCCAGCGGGTCTTCATCGACATCGAGTCTTTGCCCACTGGAATGGTAATGCCCAGCTCAGGACACAGTTCCATACCCACCGCTTTGACGGTGTCGTACAGGCGCGCATCTTCACCCGGATGACCGGCAGCGGCCATCCAGTTAGCCGAGAGCTTGATGTCGGAGATCTTGCCGATCTTCGCGCAAGCCATGTTGGTCAGGGTTTCACCAATAGCCATACGGCCCGATGCCGGCGCATCCAGCAGTGCCAGCGGCGTACGCTCGCCCATGGCCATGGCTTCACCGGTGTAGGCGTCGAAGCTGGTAGCAGTTACGGCGCAGTCAGCCACCGGAACCTGCCACGGCCCGACCATCTGGTCGCGTGCAACCAGACCGGTAATAGTGCGGTCGCCAATGGTGATCAGGAAGTTCTTGCTGGCAACAGCCGGATGACGCAGCACACGGCTGATGGCTTCGCTCAGCTCAACCTTGGCCGGATCGAAATCATCGCCCAATTCGGCTTCACGGGTGGCTTCGCGGTGCATGCGCGGCGCCTTGCCAAGAAGTACGTTAAGCGGCATGTCGACGGCGTTGTTGTCGAAGTGCGAGTCGGCAACGGTCAGGTGCTGCTCTTCGGTGGCCTCACCGACGACCGCAAACGGGCAACGCTCACGCTCACAAATAGCTTTGAAACGCTCGAAATCCTTGGCATCAACGGCCAGTACATAACGCTCTTGCGACTCGTTGCACCAGATTTCCAGCGGGGCCATGCCCGGCTCATCGTTAGGCACAGCGCGCAGGTCGAAACGACCGCCACGGCCGGCATCGTTCACCAGCTCTGGGAATGCGTTAGACAGACCGCCCGCGCCAACGTCGTGAATGAAGCTGATTGGGTTGTTGTCGCCCAACTGCCAGCAGCGGTCGATAACTTCCTGGCAACGACGCTCCATTTCAGGGTTTTCACGCTGTACGGAGGCGAAGTCGAGGTCGGCAGAACTTGTGCCGGTGGCCATCGACGAGGCTGCACCACCGCCCAGACCGATAAGCATGGCCGGGCCGCCCAACACGATCAGCTTGGAGCCGACAGTGATTTCGGCTTTCTGCACGTGATCTTCACGGATGTTGCCCATGCCGCCCGCGAGCATGATCGGCTTGTGGTAGCCGCGCACTTCATCGCCGTGCGGGGTGCTGATCTGCTGCTCGAAGGTACGGAAGTAACCGGTCAGCGCCGGGCGACCAAATTCGTTGTTAAATGCAGCGCCGCCCAACGGGCCTTCAATCATGATATCCAGCGCAGTCACGATGCGCTCGGGCTTGCCGTAAGGCACTTCCCACGGCTGCTCGAAACCCGGAATTTGCAGGTTGGATACGGTGAAACCTGTCAGGCCGGCTTTCGGCTTGGCACCGCGACCGGTTGCGCCTTCGTCGCGAATCTCACCGCCAGAACCGGTCGATGCGCCCGGGAACGGGGCAATCGCGGTTGGGTGGTTGTGCGTTTCAACCTTCATCAGGATGTGCACCGGCTCATTAACAGCGGCGTACTGACGGGTCTCTGGGTTCGGGAAGAAGCGCCCTGCCGTGCTGCCAACGATAACGGCGGCGTTGTCTTTATAAGCCGACAACACACCTTCGTTGTGCATCTGATAGGTGTTCTTGATCATGCCGAACAGGGATTTTTCCTGAGCCTGACCGTCGATATCCCAACTGGCGTTGAAGATTTTGTGACGGCAATGCTCGGAGTTGGCCTGTGCGAACATCATCAGTTCGATGTCGTGCGGATTGCGACCAAGACCTGTGAAGCTGGTCACCAGGTAATCGATCTCGTCTTCCGCGAGCGCCAGACCCAACTCGACGTTGGCCTGCTCAAGCGCAGCACGACCGCCGGTCAGAATGTCTACCACCGTCAGTGGTTTTGGCGACGCGTGGCTGAACAGCGCGGCGGCGTCTTGCAGGTTGTCCAGCACCAACTGAGTCATGCGGTCGTGCAGCAAGCTCTCTACAACCTGCGCCTGAGCTGCATCCAGCTCGCCACTCACGTAGTAGGCAATACCGCGCTCAAGGCGCTGAATCTTGGCCAAACCACAGTTGTGGGCAATGTCACTGGCCTTGCTCGACCAGGGTGAAATCGTACCAAAACGTGGCACGCTGAGGAAAAGCCGCCCAGAGGGCTCCTGAACCGGCACGCTAGGGCCGTATTTAAGCAGGCGAGCGAGCACTTGCTCTTCGTCAGCGGTGAGCACACCGGTAACATCGGCAAAATGCGCAAACTCGGCGTACAGCCCAGTAACAGCGGGTACTTTGCTGGTTAAAAGCTCAAGCAATTTACCGTGGCGGAAAGCAGAAAGGGCGGGAGCGCCGCGCAAGATCAACATCGGAGACAGCCTCTGGGAAGGGGGTGTACTTTGAGGCCGTGCATTCTAGCGTAAAGCGCCGATAACGGCACCCGTTGACTGCTCCGAAACGATAACTACCTCTGTTAGCAGAGAAGCAGAACGCTGTCGAGATATGGCGAGGTGCAAGCTTTGCGTATACTGCATGGATGTTTGCCCAATCTGTGATCCGCAAGCACTGCACCTTCTGGGTGGCAGTGATCGGTATCCTTCTGCAGCTCAGTGGTTGCGCCGAGGAACAAAAACCTCCGAGCGCACTAGAGCGTGTGCAGACGGAGGGAGTCCTGCGCGTGATCACCCGCAACAGCCCGGCCACCTACTTCCAGGACCGCAACGGCGAAACCGGCTTCGAGTACGAACTGGTCAAACGCTTTGCGGCTGACCTCAAGGTCAAGCTGGAAATTCAGACCGCCGACAACCTCGACGAACTGTTTTCCCGACTAAAGGCACCGGACGGCCCCTCTTTGGCGGCGGCTGGCCTGACCTCCAGCGCTGACCGCAAAAGCGAGTTTCAATTCTCCAAGCCTTATTTGCAGGTCACCCCGCAAGTTATCTACCGCCATGGTAATCGCCGCCCTACTCGCCCCGAAGATTTGATCGGCAAGAAAATCATGGTGCTTAAAGGCAGCAGCCACGCCAACCAGCTGGCCATGCTCAAAGTCCAGTACCCCACACTCGCCTACGAAGAGTCTTCCGATGTGGAAGTGGTCGACTTGCTGCGCATGGTCGATGAAGGCCAGATCGACCTGACTCTGGTCGATTCCAATGAGCTGTCGATGAACCAGGTTTACTTTCCCAATGTTCGCGTGGCCTTCGACCTTGGTGACGAACTGGGCTTGAGCTGGGCCGTACCCGGCGGTGAAGACCACAGCCTGCTCGATGAGATGAACGCCTTTCTCCAGCGCGCCAACGAAAACGGTAGCCTCAAACGCCTGAAAGACCGCTACTACGGACACGTCGATGTACTTGGCTACGTTGGCGCCTACACCTTTGCCCAACACCTGCAAAATCGCCTGCCACGTTACGAGCAGTTCTTCCGCGATGCCGGCAAGAATCACTCGCTGGACTGGCGCCTGCTCGCGGCAATGGGTTATCAGGAATCACTCTGGCAGCCCACGGCCACCTCGAAAACCGGTGTTCGCGGGCTGATGATGCTGACCTTGCGCACGGCGCAGGCAATGGGCGTGTCCAACCGACTCGACCCCAAGCAGAGTATTCAGGGCGGCGCCAAATACATCGTCAAGGTTAAGGCAGGCCTGCCAGACAGCATTAAAGAGCCGGATCGCACATGGTTTGCGCTGGCGGCTTACAACGTCGGCGGCGGGCACCTTGAAGATGCGCGCAAGCTGACCCAAGCTGAAGGCCTCGACCCGAACAAATGGCTCGATGTGCAGAAGATTCTGCCGCGGTTGTCGCAAAAGAAGTGGTTCAGTAAAACCCGCTATGGCTATGCCCGCGGCGGTGAGCCGGTGCACTTTGTGCGCAACATCCGTCGCTACTACGACATTCTCACCTGGGTAACTCAGCCACAGCTGGAAGACAGCCAGGTCGTCGACAGCAATATCCACGTGCCCGGCATCGACAAGAACAACCTGAAGAAAGAAACCTCGCCGCTCTAAGCACGCAGCCCAAAACCACTCGACTACGAACTCGAAGGCTTATTACTGGCCTTTGCTGGCCCGCCGCGCACGAAAAAATTCGGTGAGCACCGCGCCGCACTCATCTGCCAGCACGCCGCCCTCAATCATCACGCGATGATTGAGAAACGTCTGATTAAAGAACTCGCCACGGCTGATGGCCACACCGGCTTTGGGCTCGGTTGCACCATATACAACCCGCTCAATGCGCGAATGAACAATCAGCCCTGCACACATGCTGCACGGCTCAAGCGTCACGTATAAGGTGCTACCCGGCAGGCGGTAGTTAGTCAGCCGCAAAGCCGCATCACGAATCGCCACCATCTCGGCATGGGCGCTGGGATCATGGGTGGTAATCGGGCAATTGAAGCCACGCCCGACAATCTCGCCATCCTGAACCAGCACCGCGCCGACCGGCACTTCACCGACCGCAGCGCCTTGGCTGGCCAGCGCCAGCGCTTCACGCATGAAGTGGGCATCGCGAGTGCGATCAATGATTTTAACCGGACGCATCAGGCTACCTTTATCGCCGCCATAAGGCCTGTTTCCATGTGATCAATCACATGGCAGTGGAACATCCACACCCCAGGATTATCGGCGACAAAGGCAATGCGCGCCGTTTCGTTCTTGCCGAGCAGGTAGGTATCGGTGAAGTACGGGATGATTTTCTTGCGGTCGGAGCTGATCACCTTGAAACTCATGCCGTGCAAATGCACCGGGTGCAGGTACTGCGCCATATTGCGCAGCTCGAAAATGTAGTGATTGCCCAGCTTTAACGTGGCGATTGGCCGATCCGCACAGGTCTTGTCATTGATATCCCAGGCCTGGCCGTTGATCTGCCAATACTGAGCTGGCCCCGCCTGATTCGGGTCTGCTAATGCAGCGGCCCATTCGAAGTTGAACTTGATAGTTTCAGCCTTGGCCAGATCGGGCTCGGCCACAGGATTGGCCGGCAATGCTGGCGGCCACTCTGCTGGCGCATCAGTGCTGGCAACACTCTTGATTGTCGCCAAACGCAACGGCCCGTTACGCAGTGACAACTCGGTGCCCTCTGCCGGAACCTTGAGCGCCAGATCGAGCCGCATTCCCGCGCCCAACCAGTATTCCTTGCCCAGATCACGCGGCTCGATCGGATTACCGTCGAGCGCGTAAATACGCGACTCGGCGCCGGGCAGATTTATACGGTAGGTCATGGTGCTGTCGACGTTAATCAGGCGCAGGCGAACCACCTGCCCGGCAGGTAACTCGATCACCGGACGCGGCACACCATTGATTGTCGACAGCCGGCCCCGTGTGCCGGCGCGCGCCGCTTCACGGGGAATACTGAACGGGGTGAATGCGCCCTCTTCATCAACATTCCAGGTCTTCAGGCTCAGTGTGCGCTCATGCGCAAAGCCGGTCGGCTCACGCTCATCAATGATCAGCGGCCCGACCAATCCGCGTCCCAGCTGTTTGGAACTGGCCAGATGTGGGTGATACCAGTAGCTACCGGCATCGGGCGGGACGAACTGATAGTCGAAATACTCACCTGGCAATACCGGCAATTGCGATACATAAGGCACGCCGTCCATTTCCAGCGGGATGCGCATGCCGTGCCAATGAATCGTGGTTTGTTCCGGCAGCTTGTTGATAAAGCGCACACGCAACAGATCGCCCTGACGGCAACGAATCTCGGTGCCCGGCGCCTGCGGGCCAAAGCCCCACACCGGGGTTTTATGGCCGGGAACCAGCTCCATGTCAAAGGGCGCGGCGATCAACTCGTAATCGTGGGTCTTGCGATCAAACGGGCGGCCCAGCCAGTAACGTGCGCCACCGGCACCCAGGCCAACGACGGTTAAGCCAGTCAGCCCGGCGAGAATTTGTCTACGCGTGAACGACATGTAAATGGACTCCTTTAGCCAACATTCATGAGCCCATCAGGCGACGGTTACCAGCGTCTCCTCTGCGGGAAACGGCCAATGTCATAAAGGCTGCGGCATCAGCCTCTCAGCTGATAACTCTGTGAATAGCGGAATGAGAATATTTTAACACGCAACGATCCGGGTTAACGACCACAACAACGCCCGCCATCAGCGCCACTGTGTCGCACCGCTGAAGTGCAGCAACCACGCAGCTCTCTCAGCCACTGAGAGTTAAGAGCGTACAGCCGGCGCGGGCCAAACGCCGGACTGTGCAGGCAATAAAAAACCCGCGAATGAGCAGCTGCTAGGCTGTCATGCGCGGGCTCGGGTAACGTCAGGCTAGCGCACTAGCCGGATGTTATTCCCACTCAATCGTTGCCGGTGGCTTGCTCGACACGTCGTAAGTGACGCGGGAGATGCCTTCGATCTCGTTGATGATGCGGTTGCTGACCTTCTCCAGCAGCTCGTATGGCAGATGCGCCCAGCGAGCGGTCATGAAGTCGATGGTTTCAACAGCGCGCAGTGCAACAACCCATGCATAACGACGACCGTCACCGACGACGCCAACCGACTTGACCGGCTGGAACACCACGAACGCCTGACTGGTCTTGTGGTACCAGTCGAAGTTGCGCAGTTCTTCGATGAAGATGTGGTCGGCGCGACGCAGCAGGTCGGCGTATTCCTTCTTCACTTCACCGAGAATCCGCACGCCCAGACCCGGGCCCGGGAATGGGTGACGGTAAACCATGTCGTACGGCAGACCCAGCTCAAGACCGATGCGACGCACTTCGTCCTTGAACAGTTCACGCAGCGGCTCGACCAGTTTGAGGTTCATTTCCTCTGGCAGGCCACCGACGTTGTGGTGCGACTTGATAACGTGTGCCTTGCCGGTTTTAGCGCCAGCAGACTCAATCACGTCCGGGTAAATGGTGCCCTGCGCGAGGAACTTGATGTTTTCCAGCTTGGACGCTTCGGCATCGAACACATCGATGAAGGTGCGACCAATGATTTTGCGCTTTTTCTCCGGATCGGCTTCGCCAGCCAGGTTATCCAGGAACTGCTTTTCAGCGTTGGCACGGATCACCTTGACGCCCATGTTCTCGGCGAACATGGCCATCACTTGCTCGCCTTCGTGCAGGCGCAGCAAACCGTTATCGACAAACACGCAAGTCAGCTGGTCGCCAATTGCCTTGTGCAACAGCGCGGCAACCACGGAGGAGTCAACACCGCCCGAAAGGCCAAGCAATACGTTGGCATCACCCACCTGAGCACGAACCGTGGCGATGGCATCTTCAACGATGTTCGACGGGGTCCACAGGGCTTCACAACCGGCGATTTCCAGCACGAAGCGCGACAGAATGCGGCCGCCTTGCTTGGTGTGGGTCACTTCCGGGTGGAATTGCACGCCGTAGTAGCCACGCGAGTCGTCGCTCATGGCGGCAATCGGGCAGCTCGGGGTGCTGGCCAGAACGTGGAAGCCTTCCGGCATGCTGGTGACTTTGTCACCGTGGCTCATCCACACGTCCAGACCGAATACGCCGTCGTCATCGATATGATCTTCGATGCCGTCCAGCAGGCGCGCCTTACCGACAACGTCTACGCGGGCATAGCCGAATTCGCGGACGTCGGAACCGAGCACTTTACCGCCCAGTTGCTCGGCCATGGTTTGCATGCCGTAGCAGATACCGAAGACCGGAACGCCCAGATCGAAAACAGCCTGCGGTGCACGCGGGCTGCCTTCTTGATGAACAGACTCGGGGCCACCGGCGAGAATGATGCCGCGCGGAGCGAAAGCGCGGATGTCTTCATCGCTCATGTCGAACGGGTGCAATTCGCAGTAAACCCCGATTTCACGTACGCGACGTGCGATCAGCTGGGTGTACTGGGAGCCGAAATCCAGAATCAGGATGCGATGGGCGTGAATATCAGGGTGAGCCATAGCCGTCTCTCGTAGCGGAATGCACAAATGACAAAGGGCCGATTAACTCAGCCCCGTACTTCATAAACTTTTCAAAAATAACCTTGCTGCTTCTGCACTGGCGAATACGGCAAGGAGGTAAAGCGCGAACGGCATATTTGCCTCAGCAAACAACGCCCTCTCGCTTTACCCCGCCTTACCCGCCCTGCGCATGCGAGCAGCAAAGTGATTTTTTAACCGACGCGGTAGTTCGGTGCTTCTTTGGTGATCTGCACATCGTGAACGTGCGACTCAGCCATACCGGCGCCAGTAATGCGAACGAACTCAGGCTTGGTGCGCATCTCATCAACCGTTGCGCATCCGGTGTAGCCCATCGAAGCACGCAGGCCGCCCATCAACTGATGAACGATAGCCGCCATAGCGCCCTTGTACGGCACACGGCCTTCAATACCTTCCGGCACCAATTTCTCGGCACCTGCGGATGAGTCCTGGAAGTAACGGTCGGACGAACCTTGCGCCTGACCCATTGCACCCAGCGAACCCATGCCGCGGTAGGCTTTGTAAGAACGGCCCTGGAACAACTCGACTTCACCTGGCGCCTCTTCAGTACCAGCCAGCATCGAGCCGATCATCACGCAGGATGCGCCCGCAACCAGCGCCTTGGACAGGTCGCCGGAGAAACGAATGCCACCGTCTGCAATCAATGGCACGCCTGTGCCTTCAAGTGCAGCGGCAACGTTGGCAACGGCAGAAATCTGCGGCACACCAACACCTGCAACGATACGCGTGGTGCAGATCGAACCCGGACCGATACCGACCTTAACGCCGTCAGCACCCGCCTCAACCAACGCCAGAGCAGCAGCGCCGGTGGCGATGTTGCCGCCGATCACCTGGATATCAGGGAAGCTTTCCTTGACCCAACGCACGCGGTCGATCACACCTTTGGAGTGACCGTGCGCGGTATCAACGATGATCACGTCAACGCCGGCAGCAGCCAACGCGGTTACGCGGTCAGCGGTTTCAGCGCCAGTACCAACAGCCGCGCCAACACGCAGACGACCTTGGTCATCTTTGCTGGCAAGCGGGTAAGCCTTGGCTTTTTCAATGTCTTTTACCGTCATCATGCCTTTGAGCTTGAACGCGTCATCGACAATCAGGACTTTTTCGAGGCGGTGCTTGTGCAGCAACTCGCGGGCCGCTTCTTTAGCAGCGCCTTCTTTAACAGTGACCAGACGCTCTTTCGGCGTCATCACTTCGTGGACTTTAGCGTCCATGCGTGTTTCAAAACGCACGTCGCGGGAAGTCACGATGCCAACCAGATCGCCGTCAGACAGCACCGGAACGCCGGAGATGTTGTTCTGGCGGGTTAGCTCAAGCAGATCACGCACAGTAGCGTTGGCTTCGATGGTAATAGGGTCTTTGACCACACCCGACTCGAACTTCTTGACCTTGCGCACTTCGGCAGCTTGCTGCTCGATGGTCATGTTCTTGTGGATGATGCCGATGCCACCTTCCTGAGCCATGGCAATTGCCAGACGGGCTTCAGTAACGGTGTCCATCGCAGCGGACAACAACGGGATATTCAGTTCAATTCCACGGGTCAGGTGAGTCTTGAGGCTCACATCCTTCGGCAGAACTTCTGAGTAACCTGGAATAAGTAAAACGTCGTCGAAGGTAAGAGCTTCTTGACTGATACGCAGCATGGCGGGGGCTCCCAGACGGGAAAATTGGAAGCGCGTCATTATACCCAGCAGCGGCCCTGCACTCAATGCAAACTATCATTACGCGACGATTTACAGCCTCAAACAGCGCGAAAGACCCTGACACAGGCAAAAATTGGCCAGCAATACGCATAAAAAGCCAAATGCTGGGCTATACAGTTATGCCAAGCTGATTCGCCGGCTGGCATTGTGCGCACAGGACTGCTCAGTGCCCTCAATGGCGGACGTCTATAGTCACTTTATGGTCAATACCTGATCTTCGATGTGTAAGGAGCCTCACATGCGTAATCTGCTTCAGGTTTTGCTGTTTGCCTGTCTCAGTGTAATGACACTTTCGGTTAGTTGGGCGCAGGATGAAACGCCGACAAACAACACATCAGGGACCATCAACCCCAATGCTGAACCCGCCGATTTAAAAATAGCCAACCGCACCATCTTCACCTTCCGCGCCGAACTACTCGGTGAAACGCCGCAGCTACGGCAACGCCGCGCAGTGGCGGCGATCAATGAGGCACTCGACGAGTACACCGACCTGCCTGTGAGCATCGACCAAGTCCAAAAAAGCTACGTCATCCTGATGGGCTCCAACCGGGCATTCTTTGTCACACCGGGCGACGTTGACCCCGTCACACCGTTGTCGACTCAGGAAACAGCCAAAGCGGCCGCCGCCAAACTGGAGCGGGTAATCAGCGAAACGCAGGAAAGCCGCGATTTGAACTTCATGTTCAAGGCTGTGGGGTATTCGGCTGCCGCCACGGTGATCTACATCCTGCTGCTCAACGGTATCGCGCTGCTGCGCAACAAACTGCTGGATCAACTGCCTAAATTGCTGCAGCGCCATAACATGTCGCTCAAGGTTGGCCAGACCCAGTTGATTGATACGCGCCAACTGTATCCGCTGATCTCGCGGATATTCTGGGCTTTACGCTGGCTGTTGATATTGCTGCTGACATACCAGTGGATCAGCTTCGTGCTGTCCTGCTTTCCCTACACGCGCCCGTGGGGCGAAAGCCTTAATGCCTACTTGCTGGATATCGCCGGCTATATTGTGCACGGCGTTATCGGCGCCATACCCGGTTTGGGGATTGCGCTTTGCATCTTCATGCTCGCCCGGGCGACAACTCACTTCACCAAACGCCTGCTCACCCGCATGGCAACTGCTGGGCGTAGCTTCACCTGGCTGAACTTCGAGACCCTGTCACCGACAACCAAACTCACCTCGCTGGCAGTCTGGTTATTTGCCCTGGCGATGGCCTACCCGTATTTGCCCGGCGCTGGTACAGAGGCATTCAAAGGATTGTCGGTACTGGTCGGTTTGATGATCTCACTCGGCGCATCCAGCGTTGTCGGACAAGCAGCAGCCGGTTTGATCCTGACGTATTCGCACACCTTCCGCGTAGGCGAATATGTGCGCTTTGGTGATCACGAAGGCACCGTCAGCGAAATGGGCATGTTCACCACCCGCATCCGCACCGGCCTGGGTGAAGTACTGACCATCCCCAACTCAATGATTACCGGCGGCGTAACCAAGAACTACTCACGCGCCGTAGACGGCAAAGGCTACATCGTCGATACCGTCGTCACCATCGGCTACGACACCCCTTGGCGCCAGGTCGAAGCGATGCTTCTGGAAGCTGCCTCGCGCACACCCGGCATATCCAGCGTACCGGGCGCGGTGGTGTTTCAAACAGCTTTGTCAGACTTCTACCCGGAATATCGTCTGGTCGCCCATGCAATGCCCAGCCAGCCACGCCCACGCGCAGAGCTGCTGAGCGCGCTGCACGCCAACATACAGGACGTATTTAACGAGTACGGCGTACAGATCATGTCGCCGCACTACCTCGGCGACCCCGCACAAGAGAAGTGGGTACCCAAAGAGAAGTGGTACCAACAGCCGGCAAAGCCGGAAGAAGAGGCTTAAATAAAAGCCCGCTGCACCTCGAAGGTACAGCGGGCAGTTTTTTCAGGTACCAAGCCGATTGCTTTGGCACAGGGTTGAACAGCACACCTATTTACAGCAGATGCCAGCTACCAAGACTCGTACGGTATGCCAAATTTCTCGACGTACGCCTTGGATATGTCAGTAAGCGGCCTGTAATGACCATTGGACTTGCCCTCGTAAGGGCCGCGCGGATCAACAGTGGCTTGTGTACGTGAGACTTCAATAGATTCAAGGCATGGACCAGTGACCCAAGTTTTTGCAATGCCACCTGGAGCAAGGCCAATTACAATTGCTTTCCGATAATCCGTGATCCACTTCCCATAGGGTGCGCAATAAATTTTTTCGCCTTTACGCATTATCTCCCGAGTTGATGCTGGGATTTTTATATAAGCTTCGTAAGTTTGCGGCTCCACCATAGATTGCCAACGAACATAGATCAGTCCTGGCAAAGCCGCACCGGCTACATACTTACCTGCCCCCCACCCAGGCCTTTCAGGCCATCCTTTAGGATTACCTTTAAACACCTGAGGAACCCCATTATTGAATGCCCTTGGATATCGGAGCCCGACACTACCACTACCACTTCGTCGAAACACAAGATTGTTAACATCGACCACATCAGCAGTCTCAATCCACACCTCCATATAGTCCGGCGCGAAGAACCCTACACGCCATTCATCGTATGGCATTGATTGTCTATCTAATACTCCACAGCCACTCAACACCAGGAGCAAAGAAAGCAAAACTGATCGACAATTGAAAAGTTCCCACTTGCTGTGCATGAAAGCCCGCCCAACTACCATGACTCGTACGGTATGCCAAATTTCTCGACGTACGCCTTGGATATATCAGTGAGCGGCCTGTAATGACCATTGGACTTACCTTCGTAAGGACCGCGCGGATCAACTGTGGCTTGAGTACGTGATACTTCAATAGGTTTAAGGCATGGACCGGTGACCCAAGTTATTGCAATGCCACCTGGAGCAAGGCCAATTACAATTGCCTCACGGTAATCTGTTATTACTTTGCCATCAGCACGGCAGAATACCTTTTCACTATTACGCATCAACTCTCGCGCTGACTCTGGGATACTGATATAAGCTTCGTATGTTTGAGGCTCTGCCATCGACTGCCAGCGAACATAGATTTTTTTAGGCAAATCAGAACCTCTCACATACTTTCCGCCCCCCAGCCTGGTCTTTCAGGCCAACCTTTAGGATCACCTTTAAACTCAAGGGGTATTCTCTTGTCTAAGGGCCTCGGGTAAAGAACTGAAACAATACCGCCACCTGCTCCGCGATATATATACTCGTTGATATCGACCACTTCAGCTGTCTCAACCCATACCTCCATATAGTCCGGAGCAAAGAACCCTAAACGCCATGCATCATAAGGCATTGATTGTCTATCGATTGCTGCACAGCCGTTCAACATGAGCAGCAAAGAAAGCAAAGCTAATCGACAATTGAAAAGCGCACACTTGCTGTGCCGATAAGCCCGCCCAACTACCATGACTCGTACGGTATGCCAAATTTCTCGACGTACGCCTTGGATATGTCAGTAAGTGGCCTGTAATGGCCATTGGACTTACCTTCGTAAGGGCCGCGCGGATCGACTGTGGCTTGCGTGCGTGAGACTTCGATAGGTTTAAGGCATGGGCCGGTGACCCAAGTTTTTGCAATACCCCCGGGAGCAAGGCCAATTACAATTGCCTCACGGTAATCTGTTATTACTTTACCATCAGCACGGCAGAACACCTCTACACTGTTACGCATCATCTCCCGAGTTGATTCTGGAATCTCGATGTAAGCCTCATAAGTTTGTGGTTCTACCATAGACTGCCAACGAACATAGATTTTTTTAGGCAAATCAGAACCTCTCACATACTTTCCGGCTCCCCAACTAGGATGCTTTGGCCAACCAGTTGGGTCACCTTCAAAAAGCTTAGGAACATCGCTACCAAATGCATCTGGATAGTTCATAGCGGCAACACCGCCTCCAACACCTAGAAACACATAGTTTTCTACATCAACCACCTGTGCAGTCTCGATCCAAACTTCCATGTAATCCGGCGCAATGAATCCTAACCGCCAAGCATCGTAAGGCATTTTCTGATTACCCAAAGCGGCGCAACTACTCAACATCATAAGCAATAAAAGCAAAGCTAATCGACAATAGAAAATTTCACACTTGCAGCGTATATAACCACGCCCAACTACCATGACTCGTACGGTATGCCAAATTTCTCGACGTACGCCTTGGATATATCAGTAAGCGGCCTGTAGTGGCCATTGGACTTACCTTCGTAAGGGCCACGCGGATCAACTGTGGCTTGCGTGCGTGATACTTCAATAGGTTTAAGACATGGACCGGTGACCCAAGTTTTTGCAATGCCACCTGGAGCAAGGCCAATTACAATTGCCTCACGGTAATCTGTTATTACTTTGCCATCAGCACGGCAGAACACCTCTACACTGTTACGCATCATCTCCCGAGTTGATTCTGGGATCTCGATGTAAGCCTCATAAGTTTGTGGTTCTACCATAGACTGCCAGCGAACATAGATTTTTTTAGGCAAATCAGCATTCCTTACATACTTACCTTTTCCCCACCCAGGGTTTTCAGGCCAACCCTTTGGTTTTCCATTGAAACTGTCTGGGATCGTTTTGGCTAATGGCCTCGGATATATGATTGAAGCAATACCACCGCCAGCTCCGCGAAAAACATGCTCATTAATATCGACCACTTCAGCTGTCTCGATCCATACTTCCATATAATCAGGCGCAAAGAACCCTAACCGCCACGCATCGTAGGGCATAGATTGCTTGCCTAACACATTACAACTACTCAAAAGCAGCGCCATCAACAACGCTAAGCACTGCTTATGAAGCCTAAAAAATCTATTCATTTTTGTACACCACTCTTTTGTAATTATCTGCCGGTCTATTTATGAACACCACATCTAAACTACTATTATTCCACCCTTTAGCTGCATTCCAATTAGCGGACATGTGGATGTAACGCTGATAAAGCAGTGCTATTTCCTCACTAGTCAAGTTAGATACAGTCGCTTGCCCCAACGCATACGCTGTGAGCTTTCCTGAAATAGCTTCTAGTTCAGTTGGTAGCACTAGGGTCGGATCGCCTTGATCAACCTCATTGAATGGGACTCTATTCTGCACTGCCAACTCACGCATAATTCGAAAGTAAACCAAAGCCAAGTCGCTACTGACATGACGCTCGCTACTCGGTGCGGCGTATACATAGCGCCCCTTGAAACGGTCACCTTTAGCGAATCGTTCAGCTTGTACTTCCCAAGCATGCACTTGCAAAGGAAGTTTGTAAGGGCGAAATCTATCTTCTAGTTCTACCATGGTTTCCTGGGCATAAAGGTAGCTAGGCGCTGCTGTTATAGGTGTGTGCTGACTGACTAAACTACGCTGTGGCTTAGACAGCAGTACACGTTCAGTAGCGTTAGGAAGATATCCTCCTCCTAAGTCGGAATGCGCACCTGGCAACACTATATCTGCCGCTCCAGCACTGTTAAGCGAGAAGTTATAGCGATACTCGTCTTTGGCAACTAACTGTACGATTCTAGACGCTATTCTTGGCGCAAGATAAAGATTCACACCTGTATTAATTTTATTATGCCCGCTAAAATCCCCAGCCAACGGATCCACAATCGCGGCAACAGTGTCAAACAAACCAATATAGTTAATTGACACATTAGCCTTCTCACCCCAATCGAAAGTTCTAGAAAACACGGCCATCTCTGAAGGAATGCCTTTAGAAAGCACACTATGGTGACCCTTTGCTATCTCATTGGCAAAATGTCGCGCAGCAGCAGCTCCGCGACTAAACCCAAACAAGTCGAAAATAATTTTATTAATCTTTATATCGGAATTTAATTCAGAAATTTGCCTGACACCTCTAAGAATCTCTTCAGGGGCTTGCTCAACTCGCGCCAACACTCCCTGCTCTCCCTGACCAGTTCCTTGTGCATATATCGAATCATCCTCCCCACTACTCGTCCCAATGCCTTCTATGTAAACGCTCAAATATGCTATGTCTTTCCCACTAATAAAGTTAGAAACATCATCAGGATACAGCTTATACAACCTAGCTATATTGCTTACATCATTACCATAACTATCATCTGGCGGATTGCCTTTACTATCGAAACCATGCTCTTCACAAAATGCTTGAATATCCTCTCCCATGTCCGTCAAGTTCACGTCTTGGGCACGGCAGTTTGCGGCTTGCTCGCTGTTCGAACGATTGTTACCGGTGCCATCGAAGAACACGCCTACGCGTAGGGTGATGTTCCTTTGTTCAAGTTCTTCTTCCTCTTCCTCTTCTTCAATCAAGGCTTTAACCGGTGCAGGTACTGCTTGCAGCGCATTTGCTTTTCGCGAGTTGAGTATCGCGCCTGCGGCTACCACATCCGCCAAACCCGGTATCTCAGCCCCCAGCACATAAATCCCAGAGCCCTTCCCTGGTTTGCCTCCGGCATTGATGCGAATAGTCGGGCCAACCATGCTGATGCCGCTCGGGTCGAGTTTGAGGAAGCTGCCGCCAGCTTTGGCGGTGAGTTCGATGGCGGCTTCGGCGACGACTTTGTCACCGGCGTACAGATGAACTTCTCGGCCCGCGCGGGTGAGTAACGCGGTTCCAGCTTTGATGTGCTGGGTTTGGCTGACGCTTAGGTGGTCGCTGGCCTTGGCCTCGACTTTGCGCGCCAGGTCGATGGTGATTTGCTCTTGCGCCTTGAACTCGCTGTAGCTGTTGGCGGTAACGGCATCGTGGCGCTCGTTGCCGACTGTGATGTTCTGGTCGTGCTTGATGTGCTGGTCCCAGTCGCGGGCCGCGTGAATGAATATTTGCTCTTCGCCTTTTTTGTCTTCAATGCGTAACTCGTTAAAGCCTCCGCCGCCGGGTGAGCTGAGGGTTTTGAAGCTGCTGCGGGTTTTATTGGCGGGCAGCACATAGGCCGTGTTGTGGCGTTTGTGATACAGGCAACCGCTGATGATGGGCTGATCGGGGTCGCCCTCAAAAAAACTCACCAGCACTTCCATGCCGATGCGCGGGATAACAACAGAGCCGTAGCGTTTACCGGCCCAGGTTGATGACAGGCGCAGCCAGCAGCTGCTTTTGTCATTGCCCTGGCCGAGTCGGTCCCAGTGAAACTGCACTTTGACCCGGCCGTATTCGTCGCAATGAATCTCTTCACCCGCCGGCCCGGTGACCACCGCCGTCTGGTTGCCCAGCACTTTGGGCTTCATGTGAATGCGCGAGGGGCGAAAGAACACATCCCATGGCGTGGCAGTGAAGCGGTTGCGGTAGCCCTGATGGAAGTCTTCAGCGTTTGCGGTGGTATCGCTGGTGATGTGTTCTTCGAGCACTTGCGGCTGTTTGCCTTCGTGCACGAGGCTGGTCAGCAGCCACAAATCGTTCCATTCGCTGCGCGGGTGATCGCTAAGGCGCAGGAAGTAGCCGCTGCACAACTGCGGATCATCGCCGCGCCCTTCGACCAACGCATAGTCCGCGCGATGGCGCTCAAGGGCGCGTTGACTTAAATGTCGGCAGCGGTCTCGGTCATAGACGCCGGCTGGATAGGCGTAATCCTCAAGATCGGGTTCGGCGCCGTTATTCAGTGGACTTTCATCGGCTTCAAGCAACAGGCGAGGTTTCTCGAAGTTATAGTCGCGCCTTGTTGTGCGCTGGGTACGCGCCTCCATGCGCAAGGCGAAGCTTTTGATCACCGGCTCATCGGCAACCATGCCGCTGTCTTGTTGATACGGGGTGGGCTTTTCGAGTTTGCGGAAGAAGGTCTGGTCATCGGCAAACACCATCAGGTGCCCGTCCGGGCTGTGTTCGAAGTGGTAGTGAATGCCCTCTTCTTCACACAGGCGCTGGATAAAGTGCAGATCGGTCTCGTCGTATTGCACGCAATACACGCGCTTGGGATACACGGTTGGACCAAGATCGAAGCGATAGGCAGTGCCCAGAATGCCGTGCGCTTCAAGCACCTGACTGATGATTTGCTCGACCGTCAGGTTCTGGAAAATCCGCTGATCGCTGCTGTGCTGCAAGTACGCCACGTGCGGCACCAGCACCATCGCGTAACGGTGCAAACGCTTGCCCGAATCGCCTTGGGAGACCTGATAAACCTGGCCGTGAATACCGTTACCGGCCGGATCGAACGCGAGGAAAACCTGACGGTGCAACAGTTGCCCAAGATCGAAGTCCGGGGTTTCACTGACCAGCTCTATCGAGAATTGATACGGCGTACTGATCGCTTCGGTGCCAGTAAAGCCCAGCACCTGAAAGTCGTGCTGCAAGCCTTGTATCTGCACGCTGAAATGGGTTTCGTTGCTGGGGTTGAACATGGCGGACTCCCTGTCCCTTGTACTGTTACGTCCATGGCATTAGCCAAAAGATGCAGAAACACCTCTCACGGGTACGGCATTGAATGCGTCATACAAATGCAGTGCATTGCTGGTTCGGCAGTTAGGGTTTAGCCTTAGCGCGCGCTTTAATGCGGGCCAGCAGCGGCGGGGTAATTTTCTGGGGCGACGCAATGTGCGCCCGAGGTTCAGGTCTCTGGCCAGATCAGATGAGACTCTCAAGTAAGGATGCTTGCCGCAGGCCAGCTCGAAGAGTACGCAGGCAACGGCAAACATATCGCTACCCGTCGACAGACCGAAGCCATCGAAAAGCTCGGGCGCGGCATAGCTAGGCGTCCAGGCGTTGAAACGCTCGCGGCTGAGCCGGGCCAAGCCTGGCAGGACGCCGCCAAACGACTGCCCCAAGCCGAAGTCGAATAACTTCACCCTGTAGTTATCGAGCATCACGTTGCTCGGTTTGATATCGCCGTGCAGCACCCCGTGCGCATGCGCGTAGGCCAGAGCATCGAGCAGTTCCAGCGCGATATCCCGCAACTCCGACCACGGCAATCCATCAGGGCGCTCGCAAAGCAGCTTGTCCAGGGTCAGGCCCGACATCAACTCCTGAGTGATAAACCCACGTTGGCACTCAGGCTCCATGTTGAAGCTGTAGACGCGTGCAATGTTGGGATGCTGCAGATGACGGGTAAACGCAAATTCACTGAAGAGCAAGGCACTGGCATCTGCGCACTCGGCAATCTCTTCACCGAGAATTTTGATGGCGACAGATGGATCAGGGTCGCCGTATTGCTCATGCAACAAGTCGCGGGCTTTATAGACCAAATTCATCCCGCCCACGCCCAGCAAGCGTTCGATGCGGTAGCGCCCGGCCAATACGCGCGGGATCTCTTTAACGGTTTGAGCTTGAGATGGCTGGACTTGATCGTGCGCCGGAACAAAACCGAAATAGGTCAAGTCACGCGGCGCATCCGCCGCGCCAGCTAACGTGACCGGCACCTCGCCACCGGCAAACGTCAGCGACTGCTCATCGTTCATTGGCGCACCACCACAGCGCTGATGTTGTCGCGCGCTGCACTTTGCAGGACGTTGGCGAACAGTCGATCAATGGCAGCTTCGGGGCTGTCCATGTTGAGCGCACGACTCAGAGCGTTAGCGTCGAGATATTGATACAGGCCATCGCTGCAAAGCAGAAATACATCACCCGGGCAGACTTCAAACTCGAGCACTTCAAGATTGAGCTGCACGCTGGCACCGATTGCCCGGGTCAGCGCATGCGAGGATGGATGCTGCTGGGCTTGCTCGGCGCTCATTTGCTGCTCGAATATCAACTCCTCATACAGCGAGTGATCTCGGGTGAGTTGATACAACCGCTGTTCGCGCAACATATAGCAGCGGCTATCTCCGGCCCAGACGCAGGCGCCATGATTACCCTCGATCAATAACGTCACCACTGTGCTGCCCATGATGCTGCTCTTGCGGTCTGCGGTGACGGTGAGCTCCTGCCCCAGCCTGCGGTTGAGCCAATGCAGGCACTGGCGTATATCGCGCAAGTGCCTGACAAAGCTGCCATCAAACACCAGATCGGCCAGGCTGCTGACAATCAACTGACTGGCAACATCCCCGGCCCGGTGCCCGCCCATTCCGTCGGCAACAGCCCACAAGCCCTGCGCCGAGTTTTCAAGCAAGGCATCCTCGTTACGCGAGCGTACCTTGCCTGCATCGGTCCTTGCCGCACTGCGCCATGGTGCTTCGGCGGTCATTACAGATGGCTCGGCAACTGAAACCGGCGCAACACACGCAGATCGAACGGATTCGGCGTGCGTTGGCTGGATAGCAGATAGCTGGCATGTACATCGTCTACCCGCGCCTTGACCAACAGTACATCGCGCCCGCGCAGCGGCTCGGTCTGCATCATGTCGAGAAAGCGGAACAGTGACCACGGCCCGGTGTCTTTCTTGACCCCGACAGCGCGTCCGACCAGGCGCTCAAGCACCAGGCTGGTCTGGCCATTGTCTGCATCTGTCGGCCAGACAAACGACTGCGTCACAATCGGGCCGTGACGATACTCCATGCGCTGCTCGCCAAAGGTGAACTCGGCGCGACTCACGCTCGGATCAAGGTTGTAGGGTTCAAGCTCAAACTTGACCACTGCCTGATCAGGATTCTCGGCAAAGAAGCTCTGGCGAATGGTACGCACGTTGCTCATTTGCTTCAGGAAAGCCCCGGTCATCGGCAAGCTGTGCCCAGCAATGCTGCGTAAGCGGTAATGGCCCGAACTGCCGGTTACAAAGGGCCGCATGTAGTTGTCGAAGAACTGCTGGGCAATGCCCTGATCCTTGAAGAACATGTTGAAGTCATTGATCGACACATCACTGTGGCTGCCCGCGGAGAACGGGTAACGTCGGGCGATTGCCTTGCTGTAAAAGCTGTACAGCTCACTTTGATAACGCTGATTGAGGTAGCTGTAGGCGTCCGCCAATGCGAGGCCCCAAGTCTGGTTCGCGATGCCTGCAAACCAGCCGCCGACGGGCTGTGGCAGACGCACAGAAGCGGTGAGCAGATTGCCCAATGCATCCTGCTCACCGCTAATACGACTCTTCGCGTACTCGAACGAAGCCTGTCCAGACTGCCCCGCGCGCGCCCGGTTGGCCATCTGCAATTGCAGATCGTTAACCGCTTGCAGTGCGGGGGTAAGATCGGCTGTGGGGCTGCCTTCATCAGTCAGTAGTTGATGCAACGGATCAAAGCGGCGTTGCAGGAGTTTCTTCGCCGCATCCGGCAAACTCTTACTGATATCCACTTTGGACTTAGCCGCCTTGGCCGCATCCGCCACAGCACCCGCCACACCAGAATCAGGCGCTTCGGGCAAATCCTCGGCCGACTCAAGCAGCGTCGGGAAGCGGGTATTGGTGCGCACCTCCGTGAGCAGCAGTAACAGAGGCGAATTGGCGGATGTCAGACTCGCCAGCTGATTAGCGCCTTGCTGCGCATTGGTGATTTCGTGAAGCTCCACACGCCCGACGGCTTCACTCCAGTAGTCGGCATAATCGCTGAAATACAACTGCTCAAGCTCAACCATCAACTGGCGTAAATCCATGCCGCTGATGTCGGTATTTTTACCCAGCACCCAGTTATCGCGCAGGATCTCACTGACCATGCTGACGCCCCGGGAGATGAAGTACTGCTTATATCCCTGCTGGGTGTAGAAGCCGGGGATAAGGTAATCCGTACCCGAGAACACGCCGCTTTGCGATCCCATATGCTGGCCCAGCCGATACTCAGGCAAGCTCCCCGCTTCATCGCGCAATATGCTGTAAACCACACTGGCAAACGACTCGCTGAGCAACACTTGCCTTGCCTGCGCAATAAGGGGTTTATCCGTTGCATAGCTATACGGCAGCTCAAGCAGACGATCAAGGTGCGCGCTCAGTTGCTGCTGGGTTTGTGCATCGCCGCGATAGAGTGCAGACCAGCGACTGGTGATCTGTTGTTTCAACAGCTCCGGGTCACGACGCTTGGTATCACTGAGCATCAAATAGCCACGCAGGTTTTCCAGCAGTTGCTGGCGATCATTCATGTGCGTGTGTATTTGCGTTTCAAACAGGCGGGCGATGCGCGGCAACAGAACGCGTTGCAACTCGTTTTCGTACGCGGTCTCCAGCACCGGATTACTCGCGTCGCCCTGATACAGCCCCGTGCGCTCATGCAGCGCAACATCACCATCCGGCGGGAACACTTGTGTGGCGTTATAGCTGCTGTTGAGCGGTTTTAACGCCGCACGCACACCATCTGCAGGCGATAATATTTGGTCCTGCTTTTCGAGGGTCTGAGCGATGCTCTTGACCTCATCCAGACGCTCAAAGTTGGCCGAAAAGCTCGTCGCCCAGGCAATGCCGAACACCGATAGCGCAGCTGCCGCGCCCAGATAGATTGCGCGCTGCCCCCAATTGATCCGGCGCTTTTCATTCTTGTCGAGGCCAGCAAGCACGGCCTCTGGGAATATTACCTGGCTGAGCAAATTATGAATGAAGCGAGAGCGGCCCTGATGCAGGGTCGGCAGCACACTGCTGGCAATCCCGAGATTGGAGCCAATTCCCGCCACATTAGAATCAAGGGTTTCGGTCAGGTACGGCGCGCTGGTCAGATAGAAACCGCGCAATAAGGTTTTGCGCTGGTAGCGATTACCGGTAAACGCCATGTCAACAAACAGGCACAAACGCTCACTGATTTCGGCAAGCTGATGCGGAAAATCAAGCACGCGACCCCGTCGAGCGGTGTCGCGCTCCTGATGCATGCGCAAAATTACCTGGCTGTTGAGGCGCTGTAAGAGCTTTTCGAGTTCCTGACGCAAGATGGTTACGTCAGTGCCATTCTGATCCTTGCGAAAGGTCGCGCCCAACACCTGTTCGCTCTCTTCGCGAGACAGCTGATCGAAGAACTCATTGAACCCAAGCAGTTGGTCGGCCTTGCTCAGCACCAGATACACCGGCACATCAATGTGCAGGCGCTGATGGATCTCCTGCAGACGCGCACGAACTTGTATACCCAGCCGCTCCAACGCCTGCTCGCCGCCCTTGGCCAGCAGATCAATCGGAATATTGACCAGCACACCATTGAGCGGCCTGCTCCGCCTGTGCTTACGCAGCAGCATCAGCAAGGTGTCCCAGGCGCTGCTATCCGTCGGTTTATCCGGCTGGGTCAGAAATCGGCCAGCGGTATCAATCAGTACACCATGTTCAGCAAAGAACCAGTCGCAATTGAGTGTGCCTTTGGTGTCACGGGTTAACTTGCGCTCGATCTTGTTCAGTGGAAAATCCAGCCCGGAGAAGTCCAGCAAACTGGTTTTGCCGCTGCCCTGCGGACCAATCAACACATACCAAGGCAACTCGGAGCGCCAGCGCTCGCTGCGCTTCCTGTAGAGGCTGGTACTTTTGAGCGTATAGAGCGCGTCTTTAAAGCGGCGACTGATTTCTTTCTGTTGGCTCTCAGTCTCCTCCTCACGGCGTAAACGCTCCTGCCCTTCCTCACTGTCCTCGACTTTCTTTATGCGCACACTGCTGCGCCAGCTGAGAAATACGACCAACAGCCCCCACAGCAGAAACAGTCCGCAGATGGTCAGTAATCGTGCATCTGTACTTTCCCAGATGCTGTAATCGGCGAAGGAAAATAAAGGCCCCACGAACCAAATGAAGATCGCCGCCAACACCACCAAAATCAGTGTCCAAACCCATGACTTACACAGGAAGGCGGCTATTTTTTTAAAGTAGTTTTTCATTACACATCCCTGTAATTCGGCTTTTACTCGACGTTGACCGCGTCGGGCGGCTGATACGGTTGCAGTACCGACTCACGGTGTTCGCTCAAGACCCAGGCGAAGCCGGAATACATCACTAACAAGCACGCCCCGGTGAATGCCACTACGAGCCACCACGGAACGATTCGAACCAAGCCGCGCCCCTTATCGTTAAGGCCCTGCCATTGCGGAGAAAGCTGGCGAGGTACATCGCCGCGCAACTGGCCTATCTGGCGATAAAGGCTGTCGCGGATTGCCTCAAGGTCGAGCATGCCGCGCGGAATAACCCGGTATTTGCCCTCGAACCCAAGAGCCAGGCAGAGGTACATCAACTCCAGCATTGGCAAATGCTTGACTGGGTTTGCCGAAAGACGCTCAAGCAGTTGAAAGAACTTTTCACCGCCGAAGGTTTCGTGGTGAAAAGTACTCAGCAAACTCATACGCGCCCACTCACTTTCAACCCCCCAGGATGTGGTCACCACAGCCTCATCCACGACCGTGCAAAGTATGTAGCGAGCCGCCATTACCTGGCTGCTCTCACTGCCATCGCGCAAAGCCCGTGCTTCGAATAGTTTGAGGTTTGAAGACAGCCGTTGATTGAGTTCAAGCATGTCTTGCGGGGTACTGTCGCGCTTTAGCCGCACCACATCTGAAAGCACAGTAGAAGCCGCTGCGACCAATGGATTAAGACTGACATTGAACGAGTCTGCCGGCCCCAGCCTTGCGGCATAGATCATTCGTTCTTCCAGCTGCTCAAACTTTGGAACCGTATCAAAATCGGTGAGTGGGTCTTGCCCACGCTCGTAGCCTGGGCGGTCCAGGAGCACCGTTTTATCGTCTTGCGGATTGCCCATATCCCTGGTCATTTTGATTAATTCCTTATGGCCCAAAACTTCATTTCCAACTCGTCAAACTCACCACTG
Source organism: Pseudomonas marincola (assembly GCF_900682675.2). NCBI lineage: Bacteria > Pseudomonadati > Pseudomonadota > Gammaproteobacteria > Pseudomonadales > Pseudomonadaceae > Pseudomonas > Pseudomonas marincola. The sequence goes on from NZ_LR215729.2 coordinate 3,539,267, forward strand.
ACATGGAAAGCAAAGCCGCCTGAGCGCTCTAACTGGTCCAGGTCTTCCGGGGTCAGATCAAGAATGAAGTAGGTCTTTTTTGAGTGGAACGGAATCTGTCGTGGCGCGACGGGAAGCGGCGTCACTTTGATGCCTGGGAGGTGCAGGTTTACCAGCTGCCGAATGCTCTCGACCGAGCCCACCTTGAGGTGCGCCGGTAACCGATGGCGCAACTCTTCAGAGTCGCAGTTGGCACTCGCCGCCAGCACAAATGAGCCGGTCTCGAGCAGTGAGCGATCATTCAGTTGCGAGACCAATACCCCGTACTGACGCGCTTGCAGCACCAGCTCCAGCGCATGCTGCTCAAGTACCATCGACAGCACTTGGCGTATGGTTTCCATCAGTTTGCGGAAACAGGCGCCCTGATCGGTATGCAGGTAGCTGTTGTCCAGCCTGGGCCGCTTGCTTTCGCTGGAAAACGTCGAGAGATCACCGAGCATTACCAGCAATACGCGATAAAGCTCTTCCGGGGTAATTTGCTTGATGCTGAGGTAGTGGCGCAGAAGCAACTCGGTACGGTTGATCAGTTGCAGCATCATGAAGTCGCCGACCTCTGCGCCACCCACCTTGCCGTTGGAGCGAATTCGCTCGGCAATGGTATCACCCCGATGCGCCAGCATGCTGATCACTTCTTTCAGGCAAGACAGCAGATAGCTCGACCCGTGGGCATGGATGAAGGTCGGAATAAAATCCGCATTCAGGCTGACGATGCCATCAGGTCCGGAATTGAGGATTTCACAGATTTTAAGTTTTACGCTGCTTTGCTCGCTCTGCGCCTCGCCGAGCAGCAAACGAAAATCAGGACGGGCGCAACTCACCTGGGAACTGACGTCATCCCCAGCGTTGGAATCAACCACATCCAGCTCATAGGCAATATAACGCGCAAATACATCAGTCTGCGCCGCGGTTCGTGACTCGACATGATTGCCAGTCACCAAAGGCAGCGCCAGATAAACATCGCAAACCCCGGTGTTCGGTGGGACTTCAAGCGTTAGTGGTTCGCTATTTCCACCCAAATCAAACAGGCTGCCGTCTGGTAATACGCCAGCGGCCTTACTGATGACAATTTTGCCCATATTGAGAAATTGCACATCTATCTCGATGCTCAGAAAACCCCATGAATAGCTACCCAGCAGTTGGGTGCGCATCTTCATCTGGTTATCGTAGTAACGATCGTTGTGCTGAAAGTGCTGAGGCCTCAAAAGCATGCCTTCACGCCAGATTACTTTGTGATCATTCATGGCTGGGCATCCATATTGTTGGCACTTTCGTTAGCGTTAGTGATTCCTTGTTGGTCAAGCGTCAGGGCAGTCTGCGTTTGCCCGTCAGGGGTAACCTTGATCACATAGCGCCACTGCGCATCGGATAAATCCCGGTATGCAGCCAACACGCCGACGTAACGGCTCTCTGTGTGGACGCTCAGTTTCAAGTTAACAACCTGACCTGGGCGCAGCTCCATTTCTTCGTTTGCGACCAGATCAGGCGCCAGGGTTTTCTTGGCGGACTCATACAGGCTGAAAAAGTCTGCGTTCTCGAATGAGACCGGGTTCTTCAACTCAAACAAACGCACGACAATTGGCGAGGGCCGGCCATTGAGGTCAGGATTAAGCCGTTCGCTGGCAGTCAGTTTCAGGTCCAGCTTGGTTAGCTTTGAGTAGGGCGAGAGCACCGAGCAGCCCGATACCAACAAACTGATGAGCAAACCACTGACAATGTATATCCGCTGCATATCAATCATCCTTGATCTTCTTTGTTGAGCGTTGCTATCAATTGGCATTGTTCTTCGTAGGCCTGCGCAAAATCGCGGGCCAGCAGCCGCTCAGTCCACTCATCATCTTGTTGCAGTGCCTGGTGATAACGTTCGTATGCGCGCCAGCGACGGCCCGCCTTGGCGAACAACGGCTTGTTGCCGTCGCGCTCAAAACGCAAGGTGAGTTGCTGCGGAGAAAAGTGTTCAAGCGCGCTCTGCAGGGCTGCACGACTGGCGCTCAGCATGGCCACCTGATGCGCTTGCAGATCGCGAAATGCCTGGTATATCGCCTGGTCTGCGGTGACGGCACCGGCCTTGGGCGGGCTCAGTAACACGCCGACAGCCTCATCGGTATCAGTGGCATACTTGAGTGGATTCTTGGCCGCTTTGTGTACCACGCTGTGGCTCAAACGCAGCTGGTTTTTCAATTCCCGGCGCGTGTACAAGGACTGCTGCAGATTAAGCATGCTCTGCCTGAACAGGCGCGCACTGTTGACCGCCATCGCCTCCCGATCCGCGTTTTCCATTCCGGACATATCAACGCCCAGTGCCTCGCTAAAACGCTGCCAGAACGCTTGATTAAGAGGCGCAACCACAGGCTCGTCGGGTAGCGGCTTAAATACCTTGGGAGCAATCAGCTCAGGCAAAACCAGATGTTCTTTATCGACCCGCGCATAATCGGCGCGCTGATGGTCATCTGTTGCAGCGGCCTTGAGCGCCAGCAGTTCATCGAATGGCGCGTAGGCGTCTTCTTGCTGATCCAGCGCCACCAGCGGATCAAGGTCAAAATTGACATCATCAGGAATGATGCTGCCAGCGGGCAAAGGCTGGCCAATCTCGCGGGTATAGGGCGCCAGACGCTCAATCAAACTCGCCCGGATAATCAACCGGCCGAGCCGATAAGAACTGCCGCTCTCTATGCGTTGTGCCACCCCTTTAGGCAACAGCGCACCACTCTCAATCAATTGTGTGCCGTTACTGCTGATATCGGTGATGTAATAACCATCGTTGCGATAGCTGATCAGCGCATGCTGATTGGACAAGTGCCGGGTCGGGTCGGTAATCACCCACTCGCAATCATCACCACGCCCGATCAAGCCCCCCGCGTACTCGAACGTCTTGTGAAGCAACTGGTCTGGTGCGCATTCATGCGCCTCTACTATTTCTAACACCAACTGCATAAGCTCGCGCTCCTTGCGATTATTGTTCGCGATTTAGGGTCGCAGGCTCACCTAAGGGTCGATATTCATCATCGTTGTATTTGAAGTTGCCACTACAGCCTCCAACGGTCAGCAGTGCACTTACTAAAAACGCGGCAATTAGCCAGTTCCGGTCCAACATCTGTTCCCTCCCAAAATGCCCAGCAATGGCGTTGTAGTGCCCGTACATGTCAGCCCCCGATAAGCGTGGGTTAGCCATGACTCGCGTTGTAATGGATGTTGAGGCGCGACAGCCGATAAATCAGGGTTCGCCGAGGCAGCGCCAGTTCGCGGGCAGCCTGGGTTTGATTGCCGCGGTTTTTGCGCAAGCATTCGATCAGCAAATCTCGCTCAACCTGATCGAGTTTCTGGCGTAACCCGCAATGGGTTTGCTCGACTGAATGCGCCTGTAAAAGACTGAAATGCGCGGGCAGCAACACCCCCTGATCGCACATCAGCACGGCACGTTCGACAGCGCCTTTAAGTTCTCGAACATTGCCCGGAAACCTGCACCCAGCCAGATACTCAAAGGTTTCGGGTGCCCATTTGAGGGAATCACGCTGCAGAAATATGCAGGCCTTTTCTGCAAAGTGCTGAGCCAGAATCCGAACATCGCCCTGTCGTTGCCTGAGCGGTGGTAACTCGATGGGAAATTGCATCAACCGGTAATACAGATCCTCTCTGAAACTGCCTGCCGCTACGGATTCTGGAAGGTTGCGATGCGTGGCCGCGATGATCCGCACATTGATCTTATGGGTACTGTTCGCGCCTAACGGGCGAATCTCACCTTCCTGCAACACGCGCAACAACTTGGCCTGCAAGGACATTGGCATGTCCCCAATCTCATCAAGCAGCAAGGTGCCGCCCTCTGCGGCATCGAACAGCCCGCGACGATCACGGTCGGCGCCGGTAAACGCGCCCTTGCGATAACCGAACAATTCACTTTCAAGCAAGTTCTCGGGCACCGCTGCACAGTTCTGCACGACAAACGCATGTGTCTTGCGCGGCCCCTGCTCATGAATCGCTCTGGCAACGACGTCTTTACCCGTACCCGTCTCGCCCGTTAACAAAACCGTGTAAGGGCTGGAAATCACCTTGGCGATAAGACGGCGTGTTTCACCGATAGCAGGGCTTTCGCCGATCAGCCCGAACAGGTTGCCAGTTGATCGGGTATCAGTTGTGCCCGTCAGGCCATCATTCAACGGGCGGGAGCGCTGCAACAGCCAGGCCTGTTCAGCAAAAAACTGGCCCAACTCAAAAAGCGCTGAGGTATAGCCGCTCAAGTCCCGAATCCGCGTACTGGCCAACAACAGCAAACCATTCACCGTGCCAGTGCGTTTAGCCAAGGGCACACACAACAGCGATGACCAGCGTTGCTTGAACGCCGGCAAAAACTCGATTGAGTGCAGGCCCGAATCCACTTGCTGCAGACACACCGGACGGTTCTGGCTCAGCGAAAACTGCAGCAACTGCTCATCCCGGTAATCACTCGGAACCGCCGCATCGAGAGTTCTCTGAACGTCACCTGCGAGGCATTGCACGCTCAGATTCAACCGGGTGTGAGCCGCATCCAGCTGATAAACCTGGCTCAACTCACACTCTGTAAGCGCAGTCATGGCCCGCGCCAGCTTCAGTTGCAGTTCGCCGACATCTGCGGCGACGTGCAAGCCTGCAATTTGCCTGACAAAGCTCTCGGCAAACTGCACCGGTTGCGCTACTGGGGAAAACATCAGACGCGCCTCATGCGAATTCACACGCAATTTGTCCATTGGCGAGCGTTGCATGAACCCGACTAATCGACTCCCCCGTTGCCATGGCGTCGAGCAACCGGTCTGCGATCAGCGGCAGCAGATGCAGGTCGAGCAAATGATCGATAAAGCGTGCGCCGCTGTCGCTCTGCTTGCAGCGCTCAGACAAAAGCGCGACCAGTTGCGGGCAGTAACTGAGCTGCAACTGTCGCTTAGCCAGTCGTACTTGCAAGCGTTGCAACTTGAGTTCAACCAACTCACGCAAAATCTGCTCATCCACCGGGAAATAAGGCACCACTTTCATGCGCGCCAACAGCGCAGGTTTGAAGTGCTGGCTAAGGGTCGGCTGTATGGCCTCTTGCAGCTGCTCAACGCTGGGTTTTGCATCCAATTTGCACAAGGCGCTTATTTGCTCGCTGGCAAGATTGGATGTCATCAGGATCAGGCAATTGCAAAAATTGATCTCGCGACCTTCCCCGTCGTTGGCGACGCCTTTATCAAAAATCTGATAGAACAGATTGAGTACATCGGGATCGGCCTTCTCGACTTCGTCGAGCAATATCACCGAATAAGGTTTTTGCCGAACGGCCTCGGTCAGCATGCCGCCTTCGCCGTAACCCACATAGCCAGGTGGCGCGCCGATCAGCCGCGAAACGGTATGTTTTTCCTGAAACTCGGACATGTTGATCGTGGTGATAAAGCGGTCGCCGCCGTACAGCAATTCAGCCAAGGCCAACGCGGTTTCGGTTTTGCCAACCCCACTGGGGCCAACCAGCAGGAACACGCCCACTGGCGCATCCTGCTTACTCAAGCCAGCCGCGTTAGCCCGCATTGAGCGATCGAGCGCCTCAATGGCCTGCTCCTGACCGAGAATGCGCAAGCGAAGATCAGTCGCAAAGCTGGCGATTCGGGCGTTATGTTCACGCGCCAGTTGGGCGAGGGGCACACCGGTCCATGCGCTGATAACTTCGGCAACCAGCCGTGGGCATACCTCAAAACTGACCAACCGCTCGGCCTGCTGCGCTTCGCACAAGCTCTGATGCACCCAGCTCAATTCGGCTTCGTACGCTAAAATATCGGCATCGGTATTGCTGTCTTCAAACGCCTCACCTGCGTTTTCAGCTTCGACACGTGCAGCCGCGAGTAACTGGCGAAGCTCAAGCAAACGTTCCGCCATATCACGCTGCTTGCACCAGCGCTCATGCAGGCTCTGCTGCTCAAGTTCAGCTTCAACAAGCCGCGCTTGCAGCAGCGCCAGGCACTCTTGATCAACCGGCAAACCGGACTCAGCATCGCGCTGCAACGCCTGAAGCTGTCGGTTGCCCTGAGCCAGCTCTGCGCGCACACGCTCCAATGCATCGGGCGCGGCGGCGAGGCTGATGCGCACCCTTGCGCACGCCGTATCCAGTACATCTACAGCTTTGTCCGGAAGCAGGCGACCCGCCAGATAGCGCGCCGACAACTCAGCGGCGGCGACGACCGCATCGTCACGAAGATAGATGCCATGGCTTTGTTCATAGACCTGCGCCAATCCGCGCAGAATCGTTACGGCCTCTTCCACCGTTGGCTCATGCAGCTGGACTGGCTGGAAGCGGCGCGACAAGGCAGGGTCTTTCTCAAAGTATTTCTTGTACTCAGCCCAGGTTGTCGCGGCAATGGTGCGCAACTCACCGCGTGCCAATGCTGGCTTAAGCAGATTGGCAGCGTCCGAGCCTCCAGCATCGCCCCCAGCCCCGATGATGGTATGCGCCTCGTCAATGAACAGAACGATTGGCTTGGGTGAAGATTTAACTTCGTCGATCAGGCCTTTCAGGCGGCGCTCGAACTCACCCTTAACACTCGCACCGGCCTGCAACAGGCCCATGTCCAACGCCAGCAGCTCAACGCCCTTGAGAACCTCCGGAACTTCACCGGCAGCTATGCGTGAAGCAAGCCCTTCAACAATTGCGGTTTTGCCGACACCGGCCTCGCCCACCACAATCGGGTTATTCTTGCGCCGACGGGCAAGAATATCGATCATCTGGCGAATCGCAGCGTCGCGGCACAACACCGGATCAAGCTTGCCGTCGCGGGCTTGCTGGGTGAGATTGTGGGTAAAGCGCTGCAGTTGTGACTCGCCGCCGTGAGCAGCTGCTGGCGGTGCTTTGCCGGCCTCGTTTTGCAAAGAAAAATCGCGGATACGTTGTGCGTTCAACTTGGCGATGATCGGCTGATAACGGCTACCGGCATACCGTAACGGGTTGCCTATCAGGGCTAGAATCAAGGCGCGCTGATCAATCTGGCTCTGTCCCAATTCCAGAGACGCAACCAGCAACGCATCCTGCATCCACTGCACCAACTCCGGCGCAAAGACCGGATTATTCGAGGCGCATTGTTCGGTTTTAAGCTGCAAAACCGCCTGCAAAGCATCCGGCGTAATCTCTGCGTCCTGCAGCGAGCGCACCAGCAAACCATCACGATGCTCAAGCAACGCGAGCAACAAATCCTCAATCAACACCTTGTTGCCGCCACGCGAAATACAACGCTCAGCGGCACTTTCAAGATCACGTCGGGCCTCTATTTCGAGTGCCTGAATGAGCTGTTGCAGGTCGACGTTAATCATCTTCATCAGTCCTTAATGAGTTTTGCTGCCGAGGGTGACAACACCATCAGCGCGCTCGCAGCCTAGCCAACTGGTCCAACCCAGCAGGCAGGCACTTTCCTGACCAATACGCAGTTCGCGAATTTCTTCGGGGATAAGTACTAAGCGAATGTCGTAATCGAGTGGATCACGCAAGGTAAAACGCACCAGCGCGCAAAGCGGTTGGTAGCCGGTGCCAATGGGTAAAAAATGGTGAAACTGCACCCAGCTCAAGCGCCGAATGTGAATGCGAAACTTGCCACTGCAATCGCGTACGCGTTCGCCCAGTACCAAATCATGGGCCAGGGTGTAATTGGCGGTGCCCAGGCTGTTCTGTTGCCTGGGTTGGATATCGACAATCCGCACCACGCATTGCTCGATATTCATGTCGGCATGTTTGAAGTAGTAACGCAGCACTGCCTCGATCAACGCGGCGGAATGAGCCCGTAAACTCAGCAGGCCCAAATACGGCAGCAAGCGCTTCCAGTTGAGTTCTTGCGCGTTGCGTATGTCTTGTCCGGCCAGACCAACCAAGGCGAACAACTGCTCGGAGAACGGATCATTCGCCCCCGTGCGAAAACTCGAGCGATAGCGATACTTGCGCCAGATAGGCAGGAGCAAACGCTGAAGCCGGTGATTGAACAGGTCGAGAAACTCGCGTGTCGGGTTACCTTCCGGGCTGTCGCCAAGCGCTTGTTCGCCATAGAAAGCCGGAATCGGCGAGCTGGCGCCAAACAAGCCAATCAAGTTGAAGCGCAAACGACACCGCAGCAGCCCTTCCTCCTGAAAGAATTCCACCCGATCCACATCGCTTCCCGGAAACCCGAGGCTAGGATTGGCCTGAAACTCCAACTGATCGTAGAGCTCCTCCTCACTCATGAATGGGTGAGCTTCACGCAGGCGATACAGCACACGCTGCACAGCCTGAAACAGTGAGTATTCGCGTATTACCTGGCTAAGCCCGCTTAAAGCAGGGGCTGTAACCCCATGCGTGGCATCCATGTGTACACTTCTCCCTGTGTGCTCTCTACGCGCAATTCGTGATATGAGTTGAGGCTGGCGTACAGCGCAAAAAACTCATTGAGTACCGAGGCGAAGACGAACAGGTCGCCTTCGCAGATGTATCCTTGCGAGTCCATCGACAACACGCTGCACAAGCCACGTATGGGCAATCCCTGATGCAGTCGGTCGACGTGGGTATGCTTGATCGACTTCAAGCCGCCGAGTAATCGTTTGCTGACCCGTTGCGCATGCTGATCATAAAAACTCGGCAAGTCGTAGGTTTCGAGAATGACCTTGAGCGCATCGACATTCGCCAACGACAAATAGTTGAGCGACATATTGCTGATCAGCTTCCACAGAAAGTCCTGATTCAGCGGCGGTGCAAAGCTGGAGGTTGCGGCCGTTATATTCTTGAACTTGAGAAACTCGGGCGTGCCATCGCTGGGTATGCATATATCACCCAGCTTCAGCTTTCGGGGCAGGTTCTGATTGGTGCAAGTCAACTCGATAGACAGGGTTTCATTGATTTCCTCTTCACTCATGCTGAAGCTCAAGTGCGTATCGAGCCCGTCATGGTGCAGCGAAGCGCGCTGGCGAATGCTGTAATGCGCCAGCGCCTGCGGCACATCAAAGCTTGGGTCATGCTCGAATGACTCGAATGGCACATAATCGCGATACCCCAAGCCACCAGGCCGCCAACCCAGCACGGCGTCTATCGAGAACACCCCGCAGTGCTCAAGGTTGTACTTGGCCGGCACCACCAGGTACTCATCCTGCTTGCCATCAAAACGAATGGGCGACGCATCGTGCTTGAATAGATTGACTATGGGCGTGCAGTTCAGCGCTATGTTGTCCAGCGTTGGGCGGGCTCGCTGAAGATTACCCTTGGCCAGATTGAAGCGAATCTCGAAGCCGCGCGTCTGCTTGAGAATTTCCTCAGGCAAGGCATTCAGCCGATCCAGCCCGGTCAAATCGACAAACAGAAATTTGTCCTGAAAGGCAAAGTACTCCTGCAAGTAGCGGTATCCGCGAAAGCTGTTTAACGGATATGGGATAAGTGCCTCTTCCTCCGCGAAGCCGACAGGCTGCACGCGGTCTGGCGATAATCCAAAGGAAATGCTCTTGTCGCCATTGCTTACAAACGGCTTGTTCTCGCTGTCGAGCGGCACCAATTCAATCGCGTTGAGGTGGCGCAGCAAGCCTAGATACAAGGTCTGGCTGATATACCGCTCACCGGTAAAATGCAGGCGCAAGCGACTCAGATCCAGATTGCCCAGATGCCCCTCGCTGGTCATTGCCAAACGCAGGTTGAGTAGCGCGCCATCGCCCTGCATCGAGTAGCTCAATGCCTGTAACTCGAGCGGCAAGATTTCTGTGGGATAACAGGTGCGAAAATGACACGTGACCCCATCAACCGGAACACTTTCAACGGGCGTGTCACGTTGTACTTTATGTGCAGGGCCAGATTCAGTTAATGGCTCAAACTGCAAGATGCTGAATGCCGGCAGCGGACGCATGTAATTGGGCCACAGCAAGTGCATCAGCGAATGACTGAGCTCAGGGAGTTCGTCATCAAGCTTTTGCCGCAAGCGCCCGGTTAGAAAAGCAAATCCTTCCAGCAAACGCTCGACATCGGGGTCGCGCCCTGCCTGCAGCAGAAACGGCGCCAACGCCGGGCTGCGCTCGGCAAAGCGGCGCCCCAACTGACGTAATGCCGTTAGCTCACTCTGGTAGTAATTATTGAACGACATCTCAGCGCCAACCTGTCTGAGCAGGTGCGCAGTGCTCTGTACTCACCCGAATCGGCACTGAACTGCTTGCTGCGTAGGGTGCTGTGGCGGCATGGGTAAAAAGCACTAATCAATCCTTGATAGAGAAATGGCGGCGCTGAATCTCGCGGGTATCCGCGAGGTTCAGCCGCCAAAACGTCCTTGTTTCGGCAGCTCAAACGGCATCCCAAAAAGCTGCAAATAAACGGGCAGTGTTCCGGGACTAACCGATAATCACGGTTCCTGCGCCACTGATGACAACATTGCCGTGGCTGCCGACCGAACCCACGGTAGCGGCTGCTTTGCCATTGATGAAAACCGTGCCCGAGAGCTGTTCCGCCAGGGCGCCACCGCAAGCACTGGTGTCGCCCTCACGCGCGGCGCTAGCGCCCTCGATGAGCACATCCGGCGAGCCGGTTGCGATTGGATTATTGCCATGCCCGCTATGCGGACAATCGGTTGCGTCACCAACGCGTGCTGCAGGTTGACCAGCCATGTGAGTACCCTCATTTATTAACATTGACCTGCCCGCTACCATCGAGCGTCGCAGAAAAACTGACGTGTCGTTTGAAGCCCTCGACAGCCAGATTGCCCTCGATATTGAACGCCAACTTGAGTCGGTCATTACCGCCGGGTAAAGCAACTACATGCACATTGCTCAAGCGCGGCTCGTAAGCCTCGATGAAACGTTCGATTTCGCGCCGCGCCTGTTTGAGTGAGTCGTGCAGGCTGAGGCGCATATCATTGAGATCGGGTAAGCCGTAGTCGGGAAGTGTCTGCACGCTCCCCGCACGGGTGCTGAGCATTTTGCCCAGATGCGCTGCAACCGAGGCCATCGCGCAGGACTCAAGGCTTGAGCCATTGCGCTTATCCAGCTCACCGCTAAGGCGTTCGAATAGGCTCCCGTAAGCAGGCATGCTCAGCCTCCGACCTACTCTTTATCCAGCTTGCCAACCAGCGACAGGGTGAAGTCTGCGCCCATGTATTTGAAGTGCGGCCGCACGTTCAGATTGACCCGATACCAGCCAGGCTCGCCTTCAACATCGCTCACAACAATTTGCGCGGCGCGCAAAGGGCGACGGCCACGGACTTCCGCACTCGGATTTTCTTGATCGGCAACGTACTGGCGAATCCACTTGTTCAATTCAAGCTCAAGATCCGTTCGTTCCTTCCAGGCGCCCAGTTGCTCGCGCTGCAGCACTTTCAGGTAATGCGCGAGTCGATTGACGATCATCATGTAGGGCAGTTGCGTACCCAGCTTGTAATTCAACTCGGCAGCTTTATCTTCGCTGCTATTGCCAAAGAACTTCGGCCGCTGAACCGAGTTGGCCGAGAAGAAAGCCGCGTTATCGCTGCCTTTACGCATGGTCAGTGAAATGAAGCCTTCGTCAGCCATTTCATATTCGCGCCGGTCCGAAACCAATACCTCGGTTGGAATCTTGGTTTCGATTTCGCCCATACTCTCAAAATGATGCAGCGGCAAATCTTCAACCGCGCCACCGCTTTGCGGGCCGATAATGTTCGGGCACCAGCGAAACTTGGCAAAACTGTCAGTGAGCTTGGTCGCAAATGCATAAGCGGTATTACCCCACAGGTAATGCTCATGACTATTGGCGACGTTCTCTTGATAGACGAAGGTTTTGACCGGATTCTCTTCAGGGTCGTACGGGTTGCGCAGAAGAAAGCGCGGCACGGTCAAACCCACATAGCGTGAATCTTCCTGATCACGAAAGCTCTGCCACTTGGCAAACTGAGGGCCTTCGAAGTGATCCTTAAGATCTTTCAAATCCGGCAGACCGGTAAAGCTTTCCAGGCCAAAAAACTTCGGCCCTGCTGCGGCAACGAAAGGCGCATGAGCCATGCACGAGACATTGGACACGTACTGCATCAGCTTGACGTCGGGTGCGCTCGGCGACATGAAATAGTTGGCGATGATTGCGCCCACCGGATTACCACCAAACTGGCCGTATTCAGCGGTGTATACGTGCTTGTAAAGGCCCGACTGGACGACTTCCGGGGAGTCCTCAAAGTCATCCAGCAAATCGTCCTTGGAGACGTTGAGCATTTCGATTTTGATGTTCTCGCGGAAATTGGTGCGGTCCACGAGCAACTGCAAGCCACGCCACGCCGACTCCAGCGCCTGGAAGTCGCTGTGGTGGATGATTTCATCCATCTGCCGACTGAGCTTTTCATCAATCTCGGCGATCATCCGATCAACCATGGCTTTCTTGACCGGCTCACCGCTGTTCTGCGGCTTCAACAATTCCTCGATGAAAGCTGAAACACCGCGCTTGGCGATTGCATAGGCTTCATCATCAGGATTGAGCCGGGTTTCGGCGATTATAGTGTCGAGTATGCTGTATTCAGTTTTTGCGTCAGTCGACGTCTTTGCCGCGTGATTGCTCATAATTCCGATCCCTGCTGAAATTGATTTAAGCGTCCTTAGTGACTGCCGGATTAATGCCCAGCTCACCCAAAACCCGCCCGCGCGACTCATCGTCACTCAACACCCCTTCAATCGACTTGCGAAAAGCCGGTGTATTGCCCAACGGCCCTTTCAAAGCCACAAGTGCGTCGCGTAACTCCATCAACTTTTTCAGCTCGGGAATTTGCTCAACCAGATTTGCCGGGTTGAAATCTTTCATTGAGTTGATATCGATACTCACCGCCAACTCTTCGGCGTTCTCATCCAACTGATTGGGTACACCAAGAGTCAAGCTCAACTCCTGCTTGGCCAGCACTTCATCAAATGAGTCTTTATCAATACCAACTGGCTTGCGATCTTCTACCTTGCGCTCATCTTCGCGCTGGATAAAGTCACCCAGCACCAACAATTTCAAAGGCAGTTCTACATCTTCCTGAGCATTTCCAGTCGCCGGTTTAAACGTGACATTAATCCGTTCTTTGGGTGCTATTGAGCCTTCTTTGGCCATGGTAAATCTCCTGAGTTTAACCCTTGGGTCTATTCGAGTATCACGTCTAAATCGAGGTGGCAAAGTCTGCGATAAACATCATCTTTACATTCACGAACAACATTGCTCTGCGGCATCAGTTCACAGCAGCGGTATAACAAATGGAGAATTTCCAGCGCCAAGTTTGGCTCCCAGGCATTTAAACCTGACGCCAACAATTGCTGATCCAAAGTTTCCAGCTGAACTTTTACCAAGTCATACTTTTTCGCCGAGAAACACAGCCGAGCCAGACTCAGCTGCCAGAAAAAAATTGCGCGGCCACCCTGCGCACTTTGCAGGCCTTGATTGAGCAGCCTCACGGCGGCTTTCAAGCCTTCATCACGCAATACCGGCAAGGCATCGGCGAGCGCAATGTCCCAAGGCTCTTCAACATAAGCAGTGTGCTGCGGATCCTGGGTCTTGGGGGCTTGCAGATGATGATTGACCTGCGCACTTATCCAGGCACGAGTTTGCTCATCAGCAAACGGCTCGCCATCATGGAAGCGCAGCTCAATGAGACTCGGCAGGCGCTGTTGCAGCAGCGCAAAGTGGATTTCAATTTCACGCATTGCCAGCTGAGCATTCAGGCCTTCAAGGCATTCCCACACCATGCGCTGACCATCAAACCAGAACGGTGAACGCGCGATACTCGCTTCAAGTTCAACAAGCAGATCGGCATACTGCTTTTGCTCAAGACGTTCCTGATAGTTTTTTTGTTTATCAGCAGGCAACCCACGCAGCGCAGTAATCTGCTCGGCGTTGCATTCCGGCAAGCTATCAATATTCAGCCAAAGCAGGGTTCTATTGAGTTTCAGCGCCCGGACATCCGTGGCTTTCTGGCGCAGCCACCACGCGCACAGTGGCCGTGCGCCTTCCTGCAGATTACGCAGCGACTTATGTGCATCTTTCTCGTTATCGATCTCAGCGTTAGGGCTCAAAAACTGACTGGCGGCCTGCTTCACTTGAGTGACTACACCACTAATCGAAGTCGGCTCCAATTGATCGTTGGCGGCGCGCTCAACCATGCCCGAAAGACGCCGGCAAATCGGCAGCAGCAGCGGCGCTTCATCCTGCAGATGGTTGGTCAGTAGCAGATCAAGCGCTTCGAGGTGCAGCACGAACTGACGGAACAGAGGCAGCTGCTCCTTAACCGGCACGGTCTCACTCAAGACGCCTTCCATGCGTGGCACCAACCAGTTGAAAGTCGCAGAGCGAGTGCGCATTTTCAGCGGATACAAGGTTTGCCAATGGTGCTCACAGAGATGCCGCAACATGCCCAACCCAGCCAACAATCCGGGTAAAGCCTCACGTTGGTGCAACGCCCATGTCAGCCAGACAGCTGCACGCAAATCCTTGGACTGTTCACGTAACAACAACTCGCTTCCATCCAACACCTTGAGCCAGTCAACATGACCATTGCCATGGATACTATTGGCTTTACCAAGTTCGCGCTCCAGGGCCTCATATTCGCTGGTAAAGCGTACGTCTTCACCGCTGAATTCATATTCAGAGATTGGCGTTTTCGCGAGGCGAATATAATAACTGGAAAGCTTGCGGGTATTACTCATCACTCAGTTCTTCCGGCTTAATTGCATCCACAATCATTCAGAGTTCGCGCCAGACGTATCCATACGAACGAAACTTAAAAATCTATATAAACTTACACCAGTTTTGTTTTGTGACAAGCACCTAAAGAAAATCCCTACAACAACTTACACCCCGGCAAACCTATCAAGTAAATAAGCGCAACCACTATAACCACGTATACGCCCAACAAAGCAACCCGCCACTAATTCTAAACCCTCTCCAAGCTTGGCAGCGCTTATGCAAGTTCTTGCTCAATGAACGCGCATATTCAGCCAACAACATCCACATCCCCAGCAAAAACACCGCAGTACTTAGCCCAATACAATTAACAACAGTGAGCAAAAAGTTGCTCACCTTGATGAATACAAATCAATCAAGCAGGGCGACAACTCTGAATAACAAACAAGCCGTTGCTTTACAGTCACTTACTGGTCAACTGCAGGTATGTATCAATCATTCCCTGTAAACTTGAAACCGCGCAGGGCACAACAATTGGTTCACCCTTGAATGCACGCTGCCCTGTTTTTCCGGGGAGGCACCCGGCAAGACCCGATTACCGCTGTACTTCGCTGTTCGCATCGGACAATTTCGGATTCAATCGATCTCATTAACGCTACGTGTCTGGCCAGCGCCTCTTTAGTCCCACGCACAGCCTGTTTCCGTTTGCACTGAACGATCTGAGCGATGACCGAGGGGGACTAAAGCAACCTTGATCCACCGCCGCTTAAGCTATGCTTGAGAAAAATTTGCAGCGACGTATGCGGTCTCGGTTTGAGCTTTTCACAATGGCTTAACCGCATCGCCAAGGTGTTTCGCTGGATGTTTGAGCATCAACTACGGAGAAAGGAAGCAGCATGCCTGAGCCTGCACAGAGACTACGGATTGGCGCCTTGATCGCTTTGGTTGTGGGGTCGATGATTGGTGGGGGTATTTTCTCTTTACCGCAGAACATGGCCGAACGGGCAGATGCCGGCGCCATCATGATCGGCTGGACCATCACAGCTGTCGGCATGCTCAACCTGGCATTTGTGTTTCAGGTGCTGGCTAATCGCAAACCTGAACTCAACTCCGGGGTGTATGCCTATGCCAAGGCGGGCTTCGGTGACTACATGGGCTTTTCATCGGCCTGGGGCTACTGGATAAGCGCCTGGCTGGGTAACGTCGGCTACTTTGTACTGCTATTCAGCACGCTGGGTTACTTCTTTCCAGTGTTTGGTGAAGGCAATACACCCATCGCCATTGCAGCCTCATCTGCTCTGCTTTGGGCCGTGCACTTTCTGGTGTCGCGCGGGATCAAGGAAGCAGCATTCATCAATCTGGTCACGACAATCGCCAAAGTAGTGCCTTTGCTGATCTTCATCGTTATTGCCGCCATAGCCTTCAGTATGGATATCTTCACGCGTGATATCTGGGGCTATGAAAACCCGGACTTCGGCAGCGTGATGAACCAGGTGCGCAACATGATGCTGGTGACCGTGTTCGTATTTATCGGCATCGAAGGTGCCAGTGTTTATTCGGCACGCGCACAAAAACGCTCGGACGTGGGCCGCGCTACGGTAATCGGCTTCCTCGGCGTGTTGGCGCTGCTGGTATTGGTCAACGTGCTGTCGCTGGGCGTGATGACTCAGCCAGAACTGGCCGGATTACAGAACCCATCTCTGGCCTCGGTACTTGAACATATCGTTGGGCCCTGGGGCGCGCTTCTGATCAGTCTCGGGCTGATCGTTTCCTTGCTCGGCGCCCTGCTCTCCTGGGCGCTGCTGTGCGCCGAGATCCTGTTTGCTACCGCGCAGGACAACACCATGCCGGCGTTTCTGAAAAAGCAAAACGCCAATCAAGTCCCGATCAATGCATTGTGGATGACCAATGTAATGATCCAGCTGTTCCTGCTGATCACCCTGTTTTCGGCGGGCACTTACACCAGCCTGATTTACCTCGCCTCATCAATGATTCTGGTCCCTTACCTGTGGTCAGCCGCTTATGCGTTTCTGTTGAGCTGGCGCGGCGAAACCTACAAAGCCAAATCAAAGGAGCGGATCAAAGACCTGTGCATCAGCTCGATCGCATTGATCTACGCGGTCTGGCTGCTCTATGCAGGCGGCGTCAAATACTTGCTGTTGTCGGCACTTCTCTACGCACCAGGAGTGGTGCTATTTGCGATAGCCAAGCGCGAACAACGCGCTGCATTGTTCACACCGATAGAAACGGCTGTATTTGTGCTGGTGGTGGTAGGCGCAGGCTTCGCGGCCTACGGTTTGGAGACGGGCATATTGACGATGTAGCGGATAGTGCCGCTGGGGGTATGCCGATCAAGTCTCGGCACCCAGCGTGTTTGCCGTGGGTGGAAAAGCTTACGCTTAACCACCCAAGTTGCAGCAACCACTGGGCATGGGTGCTGCTAAGTAATCACTGATTAGCCTGCGGCTGCCCGGCCTTGGGTTTGAAGTACAGGGTCTCGCCACGATTAAGATTGGCCAGGCTCAGGTGATCTTTAGCAACCTCGGCCTCAATCAATTCGCTTTGCCCGGCCACCTTCAGGGTCACCCGGGTGATTGCACCGAGCGGGCGAATATCACGCACTTCAGCGGCCTGATGATCCGTTTCGGCATTACGCGAAAGATGCACTTCATGCGGGCGGAACAGCACGTGGTGATCTTCACCCACATACAGGCGGTTCGCATCCCCGAGGAAGTGGTAAACGAAGTCGCTGGCAGGCTTTTCATAAACCTCGGCCGGTGTGCCGATCTGCTCGATCACACCTTTATTCATAACCACGATCCGATCGGCAACTTCCATCGCCTCTTCCTGATCGTGTGTAACGAACACCGATGTCAGATGAACCTCTTCATGCAAGCGCGCCAGCCAGCGGCGCAACTCTTTACGCACCTTGGCATCCAGCGCGCCAAAGGGTTCGTCCAGCAGCAACACCTTGGGCTCAACAGCGAGCGCACGGGCCAAAGCGATCCGTTGGCGTTGCCCACCAGAAAGCTGCTCCGGGTAGCGATCCGACAGCCAATCCAGTTGCACCAAACCCAGCAGCTCATGCACTTTTTGCTTGATGACAGTCTCGCTCGGGCGCTCGCGCTTAGGCTTCATGCGCAAGCCGAATGCGACGTTGTCGAATACAGTCATGTGGCGGAACAAGGCGTAATGCTGGAATACAAACCCGACATTACGGTCGCGCACGTCGTGCTCGGAAACATCTTCACCGTGGAACTGAATAGAGCCGCTATCGGGTGTTTCCAGACCGGCGATAATGCGCAGCAGCGTCGTTTTACCGCAACCGGATGGCCCCAGCAGCGCAACTAGCTCGCCACTTTTGATATTCAGGTTGATCTCGTTCAGCGCCTTGAACGCATTAAAATTCTTACTGACGTTGGTGATTTCAATCGACATGTTCTTGCGTCCTCAGCCTTCTGGCGCGGGCGGTTAATTCGTACATATCCCGCAGCGATAATGACAGCAGGGAAACAGCGCCCAAGGAAGGAGGCTGATAAGGCGGTGTAAGTGTATCGGGTCAGGTGACGTATAACGACTGCACAGAGGTCTTCAGACCCTGACAAATCCAGCACACACGCAACCTTTTAAAAAGTTGAGCGAATCATAGGGCCGGCCCTATATTCATAAAAATATCATTTAGTAACATTGATATTCGTTTTAAGCATATAAATCAAGATGCCGCGCCATCTACGCTCTGCCGGCGACCTTACTCTTGGCTTTGGATAATGCTGGCTCAAGCGAAACACCGGGCCAACAGTTGCCGAGCTAGCTGACTGATCAGAGCCCGTAGAGCAGCAATTAAGCTGCCTTGGCGCTACACCGAAGTTAACGCACCTAAAAATTCAATATCGTTATATACATAGCTCAAAAAATTACTTTTTAAGAATAAAAAACTTAGGCAGTATCACCGCCCATAAGTTGGCCGATGTGCCAGAAAAATTAAATGGAGCCTTAAATACAGGGCTCAGTGACGAGGAACGTCTTCATCATGCTAAAGAAATTGCTTCTGGCCAGCCTTATCTCTACCAGCCTGTTGAGCAGCGTATCTGCACTGGCTGACGACAAGCCGATCCTCAACGCTTCATACGACATCGCACGTGAACTGTTTGCCGAGATCAATCCTAAGTTCCTCGCCAAGTGGAAAGCCGAAACTGGTAAAGAGCTGAAGATCGACCAGTCTTTCGCCGGTTCTTCGCGCCAGGCACAAGACATCATTCAGGGCAAAAAGGTTGATACCGTTACTTTCAACCAAGTAACCGACGTCGACATCCTCGCCAAACGCGGTCTGGTACGTAAAGACTGGGCACAGCAATTCCCGAACAACAGCTCGCCTTACTACAGCACCACCGCATTTTTGGTGCGCAAGGGCAACCCAAAGAACATCAAGAACTGGGACGACCTGGCCCGTAGCGATGTGAAGCTGGTGTTCCCAAACCCGAAAACTTCGGGCAACGCGCGCTATAGCTACCTGGGCGCATGGTTGTATGCAAACGAGAAGTTCGCCGGTGATGAAGCCAAAATCAAAAGCTTCGTCGGCAAGATCCTGCACAACGTACAAAACTTCCCAACTGGCGGTCGCGCCGCAACCATCGCTTTTGCCCAGAACGGCCAGGGTGATGTACTGCTGACTTTCGAATCGGAAGTGGTGAACATTGCCAACGGTGAAGAATTCAAGTCCGGTGAATACGAAATCGTTGTACCGCCAGTCAGCGTTCTCGCCGAGTTCCCGGTTGCAATCGTCGATAAGGTTGTCGACTCGAAAGGCACCCGTGATGTTGCCAAAGCGTACCTGGACTTCCAGTACAGCAAAGACATCCAGCAACTGCTGACCACCTACAACTACCGTGTACACAACCCGGAAGTCGTGAAGGCCACCGCCGACCAGTTCCCGCAAGTGCGCCTGATCAACCCGACAGAAGTACTCGGCAGCTGGGACGACATCACCGCCAAGCACTTCGATGCCAACGGTGTCCTCGACCAATTGCTGGCTGAAGGTCGCTAAGACCGCTTTGATTTGAGCAATACAGCAGGCCGCCGTCCATGATGGCGGCTTGTGCATTCAGGGACATTTGCGTGCTTACAACTCCCCGCTTTTTTGTGCAGAAACCCGTACTGCCAGGCTTTGGCCTGAGCTTTGGTTTCAGCACGTTTTATATTTCTCTGGTGATCCTGTTCCCTCTGTCGGCACTGCTGCTTTATGTCAGCGACATGAGCTGGGCGCAATACTGGCAGGCCATCAGTGATCCGCGCGTGGTGCAGAGCTACAAGGTGACGGTAAGCGGCGCGTTCTACGCCACGATAGCCACCGTATTGATCGGCATGTTGCTGGCCTGGATCATCACCCGCTATGACTTCCCTGGCCGCCGCCTGGTCGATGCTTTCATCGACCTGCCATTCGCGCTGCCCACCTCGGTTGCAGGTTTAACCCTGGCCACCCTGCTCGCCCCCAGTGGCTGGCTGGGCATGTGGCTTGAACCGATGGGCATCAAACTGGCCTACGCCTATCCCGGCATTCTGATCGCAATGGTTTTCACCAGCCTGCCCTTCGTGGTGCGCACCGTGCAGCCAGTGCTGCAAGACATGGGACACGAATACGAAGAGGCCGCCCGGACCTTGGGCGCTAATCGCGTGCAGACTTTTTTCCACGTCGTATTGCCAACGCTATTACCGGCGTTGATGACCGGCGCATCGCAGTCATTCATTCGCAGCCTGGGTGAATTTGGCGCGGTGATCATGCTGGCTGGCAACATTCCGTTCAAGACGGAAGTGTCCTCGCTGATGATTTTCGTGCGCTTGCAGGAATTCAACTATCCGGCGGCAGCAGCAATTGCCTCGGTGATTCTGCTGGCCTCTCTGGTACTGCTGTTCAGCCTGCAAGTGCTGCAGGGTCGAATCTTCAAATGGCAACGGCAAGGCAAATGAAAAAACCTCAACACTGGCACCAGTGGCTCTTGATCGGCCTTGGCTTGAGCCTCGTCACGCTTATTCTGCTAATCCCGCTGGCGCTGATTTTCAGCAAGGCGTTTTCCGGCGGTCTGGCCCTGTTGTGGGGCAACCTCAACGAAGATTACATGATCCACGCCATTGGCCTGACGCTGCTGGTCGCGGCCATGACGGTGCCAATCAATCTGGTGTTCGGCATCTTGCTCGCTTGGTGCGTAACCCATTACGACTTCCGCGGCCGCAAGCTGCTGACCACTGTGATCGACATTCCCTACGCGGTGTCGCCCGTGGTGGCCGGCCTTTGCTATCTGGTGGTGTACGGTATCGAATCCTCGCTGGGCCGCTGGCTCTACGATCAAGACATCCAGTTGATGTTTGCCTGGCCGGGCATTGTCATGGTCACGGTATTCGTTACCGCGCCCTATGTCGCGCGTATTCTGATACCGGTGATGCAGGCTCAGGGCCAGGATGAAGAGACCGCCGCCATGTGCCTTGGCGCAAACGGCTGGCAGATTTTCCGCAATATCACCCTGCCGAAAATCAAGTGGGCATTGCTCTATGGCGTAGTGGTAACCAACGCACGGGCGGTGGGCGAGTTCGGCGCGGTGTCAGTCGTGTCCGGCACCATCATCAACCAGACGCTGACCCTGCCGCTGCTGGTTGACCAACTCAACAACGACTACAAACCGGCCGCGGCGTTTACCGCCGCCGCATTACTGGCGATGATGGCATTGCTGACACTGCTGCTGAAAACCTTCATGGAATGGCGCCAACGCACCTTGATGCAGCGCGCCGAGGCCAGCTAGAGCCGCTATTCGCTGTAATCGCAGATTGAAAAAGACGCCCGCGGGCGTCTTTTTTATGGCTGACGGTTTAGTCGCGCCCCAGGTCAAAGGCTTTCATTGCGCCGTTTGTAAGCTGAGCAGCCCGAGGTTTAATTGGTGTGATTGGCCTGCGCCTGTAAGGGGAGCTTAATACCTGTTGGTAACCGACAGCAGCCAAACATTCAGCTACTTGCCTGCCACAACTTATTAAACCGAGAGTGCCAAGGCATCGCCCGTTCGATGCGCGCAGCCAGCGCTAGTAAATCGCTATCGGTGCCCATGGGCGCGACTAATTGAATGCCTATCGGCAGCCCTTCGCGGGACTCTGCAATCGGCAGGCTGATCGCCGGGACACCTGCAGCATTCACCCAGCCAGTGAAGATCGCATGGCCACGCGGACCGACTGGCTGGCCATCAATGGTCTCGGGATAAGCCTGTTCGGCGGGCCACGGCAAGGCGGCTGCCGTAGGCATCAACAGTACGTCATAGTTTGCAAACATTCGGTCAACTGCGACTCGTAGCGCCTCGACTTGCTCGATAATGGCCCATAAACGGCTCGCCGGCAGGCGCTCCCCGGCGTCGGCGAGTTGTTGATATTTGGCAGACGCACCAGTGCACCATTGTGGATAACTGGCAAACAGATGAGCCAGACCGATCTGACCAATCTCAGGCCAAGCCCGATTCAATGCACTCAGATCAATCGGCAGCTCGGCTGTTACAACCGTACAGCCCAACTGCTCAAGCAAGCCGGCAGCTTCGGCCGTAGCGCAGCGGACCTGCGGATCTACCGGCGCGCCATCGAGAGTTTGTACATAGAGCACACGCTGCAATTGACGCCTGGCTTGCACCCGCGCCAATGAACGGCGATCGCGGGTATCAGCGCCAGACAGCAAGCTGAACATCAACTGCACGTCGGCAACGCTGCGCCCCACCGGCCCGACTACTTCAAAGTCCAAGAGCAAGCCGGGAAATCCTGCGCCCCGGGCAATCGCGCCGATTGAAGGCTTTAAACCGACCAGCCCGGTGTGCGCGCAAGGCCGACGGATTGAGCCGCCGCCATCGGTACACAACGCCAACGGCGCAATACCCGCCGCCACAGCCGCCACCGCACCGCCACTGGAACCGCCGGGCGTAAGCTGGATATCCCAAGGATTGCGCGTGGTGCCAAACAAGGCGTTGCCGGTGTAACCCTCAAGGGTAAACTCCGGCACATTGGTTTTTCCCACCAGCACCGCGCCCATGGCCCGCAAGCGCGCCACAGGCAATTCATCAGCTGCAAAATTATCTGCCAACGCCGGGCATCCCCATGTAGCGGGCACACCTGCCATCAACAGATTGTCCTTGATAGTCATCGGGATGCCATCAAGTTCGCTCAACGGGCAACCTGCGGCATAGCGCGCCTGACTGGCCAGCGCGGCGGCATGTGCATCAGGGGCCAGTGCGATAAGCGCATTGATTTGCGAGTTGACCTCGGCGACACGCTCAAGCACCGACTCGAGCGCCGCAACCGGCGACCACAAGCCCTGTCGAAAACCTTGCCCCAACTCGACTGCGCCCAGTTGCCATAGCTTGCTCATGCAGCCTTCCCCGGCAGCCAGGTGACGATATCCGGCATGGCTATAAGCAGCAGCGAGAACACCATCATGATCGCGGCGTACGGCAGCGCTCCACGGATCACATCCGTCATGTTGCCTTTGTCCGGGCGAATACCGTGCACCACAAACAGGTTCATGCCCACCGGCGGCGTGATCAGACCGAGTTCACACATCAGCACCACGAAGATTCCGAACCAGACCGGATCAATGCCCAGCGCGATGGCCATCGGGAAGGTGATCGGAATCGTCGCCACCTGCATCGACAAAACGTCCATGAACATGCCCAGCACCAGATAGAACACCACCAGCACCAACAGGAACGCCGTGGCGCTGAGGCCCAGCGAATTGACCCACGCCGACATGTCCTCAGCAACGCCCGTCAAGCTGATGGTCAGGTTAAGGATGAAGGCCGACGTGATGATCAGCAGAATCATTCCGGACACCCGTGCCGTCTGAATAAAGCAGGTGCGCAGGGTCGGCCAGTTCAGCGCCCGCGCAGATGCTGCAAATCCCAGCGCTACCATCACACCTAGCGCCGCCGATTCAGTCGTGGTCGCAAGGCCGGTATAGATGCTGCCCATGACCACGCCGAAAATCACCACAGGCGCAATCAGGTGCACCGAGGCACGCAACTTGAGCGCCAATGGCACGTTTGCTTCACGCATCGCCGCTTTTTCAGCGCCGCAATGGGTAAGCGCAATAAACAACATGAACAAACCGCTTAACAGCAAACCTGGAACGATACCGCCCATGAACAACTGGCCAATCGAGGTATTGGTCAGCGAGCCATAAATGATCAGGTTGACGCTCGGCGGTATCAGGATGCCCAGCGTGCCGCCCGCCGCCAATGTGCCCAGCGACGGCGCCACCGCATAACCGCGCGCCTGCAAAGATGGTAACGCCACAGTACCGACTGTTGCAGCAGTGGCCACTGACGATCCCGAAGTGGCGGCGAACAACGCGCAAGTGGCGATATTGGAATGCAGCAAGCCTCCGGGCAAACGCCCCATCCACGCCGACAACGCCAAATACATGCGGTCGGCAATACCGGCGCGCAGCAGAATTTCACCGAGCAGAACGAACAGCGGAATCGAGGTCAGCAGATTATCGTTCTGCACGCCCCACACCACCGGAGAAATCGAATCGAGAAACGGTATGCCATACGCCAGCACACCTCCAATAATGCCAACAACCGCCATCACCACAGCAATCGGCAGACCTGCCAGCATCAGCAGAATCATCGCCACAAAGGCGATCAGTACAAATACGACACTCATACCGGCTTCACCTGGCTGCGTTGTTCGATGTTGCCCAGTTCTTCGGCCAGTTCATCTTTGGCCCCGCGTGGATTGAAGCCATGGTTCAGCGCATGAATGCGGCGGTTTACCAGCAAGTACGTCGCCCGAACCGCCATGCCGAACGCTACCAGCATGAAAATCACCTGTCCGGCAAACCACAAGCTCTGTGGATAAATCAGCGGCGTTGCCCATGGCGTTTGTGCGGTGCTTTGATAGTCCAGCGTGTCGCGCACCACGCCCCAACTTAGGAAACCCAACAGGCCTGCAAAACTGGCCATCAGCACACTGGAAAACCAGTTCAGCGCCGCCTGCCAACCCGCCGACAAGCGCTCATAGAACACATCCACACGAATGTGATTACGCCCGAACAAAGCCAGCGTGAAGGCCAGCGTAGCCCCAACTGCCAAGGCATATCCGCCCAACTCATTGGCGCCTTGCAACGAGACGCCAAGGAGCTTTCGCGCCAGCACTTCGATGCTGATCCAGCCGGACAGGGCGATAAAGATGCCGCCAAATATCGCTGCAAGCGTGTTTTCGATACGCGACATGATGATCGCCCTCCGCTGAATGGTTTGGGTTACTTCAGGCCAACAACCGGACCGACCTTGGCTTTCCAGTCAGCCGAACACTGTGGGTTGACCTTGTCGCATACGGCGGCCCAGTTCGGCAGCGAAATAGACTGCAATGCGCCCTTGAGCAACTGGCGATCGGCATCACTGGGTTCAACGCTGATCAGCTTGTATTTCTTGCCAGTGGTGCACGGTTCCGCGCCAACGTTGCAATTCAGAGCATCCTTATAAAGCTCTTCGGAGTACGCCCAGATTTTGCTGTTGAGGGTGTCGAAGGCTGTCTGCAACTTGGCTTGCTGCCCGGCGTCGAGTTTGTTCCAGGACTTGAGGGAAATGCCGTAGCCGTTCAGGCCCATCTGCACGCCGAGGGGAATCTGCCTAGTGGCAATTTCTGTCCAGCCTGCCGAGTTGGCCGAGCTTGGGCCGGTGATCGCGCAATCAACCACGCCGAGCGAAAGGGACTGATGCGTTTCAGCAAAGCTCATTGGCACCGGAATCCCGCCGATGGACTCAACGAACTGCGCAAGGTTCTGATCCGATACGCGCACCTTCAAACCCTTAACGTCGGCAAAGCTTGCAACCGGCGACTTGCAAAAGAGAATTTGCGGACCGAAAGGCCAGACACCCAGCAGCTTGACGCGAAACTGCTTCTGCAGGCGCTGATCGAGGGTATCGAAATAGGCATCCGCAACCTTGCGACCAGTCTCGTAGTCTGGGTTCAGGCCAACCAGATCAAGGCCCAGCAAGGCCGGTTCATCGCGCGAGTTTTGCGAGGCGCGGATCGAAACCAGATCGAACAGGCCGGACTTAAGTACACGCAATTGCTCGGTGTCCTTGATCCCGGTGGTGTCGATTGGTTTGTAGTCCACCGTGACCGGCAACCCGGTATTTTCAGCAAAGTTCTCAAAGAACGGCTGCTCGATGTTCTTCTGGATCAGGCCGGTTGCCAACGGCTGGCCGATTGCCTTCCATTTGATCGCTTCATCCGCCTGAGCGGAGCCGATTGCAAGGGTCGCGATCAAGCTGGCAACGAGGGGGGTGATTCTCATAAAGGGCAAACTCCTGGACGATTGGCTGTTTTGTGGGTCAGCGAACTGCAAGTGAGTACATAACTTTCAAATGTATTGCGTACATTCTTGAAATCACTTTTGCAGGTACTGTGCCAATCAGCTGTATACCCCTGCGTAGCGGGAAAGGCTGCTCGCTGCTCGCCTGAAGTGATCACTTACCGGGCATGAGACTGGCACCGCGAGGGTGCGCGACGCTGAAGGAGGCACCGCATGAGTGCAGTTTGTTGTGTCACTTGACAGCGACAGGGGTACTGCTCATTGTTCAGAATTATTGGGTACAATATTTTTGTACAATTGATTGAGGCTGAATCGTGGAATCAACCAACAAGCCGGGCATTAATGAAATTGCCGACCGCATCGTCAACGCGATCATGGAGCACCGGCTACCTCCCGGCATCAAGCTTGCGGAGGAGAAACTGGCCAGCGCGTTCGGGGTCAGCCGCACCAAGATTCGCCAGGCGTTAACCCGGCTTGCCAAAGATGGCCTGGTACGCCTGACGCCCAACCGCGGCGCCTTTGTGGCAAGCCCAACCGTACAGGAAGCGCTCGACCTGTTTGCCGTGCGCCGCCTGCTCGAGCCCGAGGTTATTCGCAACACCGTTGAACGAGCTGGCAAGGCTGAAATTGACCGCCTCAACCAGCATTTGAAGCTCGAAGCCGAGGCCCGCGCACGTCAGGACCGGCGAGCAATCATCAAGCTTTCCGGTGAGTTTCACATGCTTCTCGCCGAGGTATCCGGCAACAGTTTCATCAGCAAGATGATGGCTGAACTGTGTCCGCTTACCTGCTTGATCATTGCCCTGTACGACTCGCCGCAAACCCCGGCCTGCCCCGAAGACGAGCACAGCAAGATCGTCGAAGCAATTACCGCCAAAGACAGCGATAAAGCCATTGAGCTGATGCTCCATCATCTCAACCATGTCGAGAAGGAACTCAATCTGGGTGGCCACAGCAAGCCCGATATCGACTGGGACCAGATGTTCGGCTAAGCCATTCACCAGCTGCCCAGCCCGTACACCTGCCCTGTAGAAGTTGCCCGGCCCGGAGGCAACTTCTACAGGAAAGACATACCGTTCAATCCCCAGCGCGCCTCCAGCCTTGACCTTGCCGAGCAGTTATTGGCAGGCATATTGCTTAGATAAACTACAAGATTGCATCCAATTTTGTTTTTTATTATGGATGCACATATATTCAAACCAACAGGCTCATGCGCTGGGCTGCAGATAAACGGATCTTCATTAATGACTAAACGTATTCGGCTCGGCGTGCTGACGCCCTCCTCCAACACCGCACTGGAACCCATCACCTCCGCAATGGTTGCCCAAGTGCCAGGCGTTACGGCGCACTTCTCACGGTTCACGGTGACTGAAATATCGCTGGCCGAGCAGGCACTCGGCCAGTTCGATGACAGCAAGATTCTCGCCGCAGCCAAGTTACTCGCCGATGCGCACGTCGATGTGATCGGCTGGAGCGGCACTGCCGCAGGTTGGCTTGGGTTTGAGCACGACCGTAATCTGTGCCGCCGCATCACCGAAGCCACCGGTATTCCTGCCACCACCTCGGTGCTGGCGCTGAATGAGATCCTCCAGTGCACGGGCCGCGAAGACTTCGCGCTGGTCTCGCCCTACACCGCCGATGTGCAGCAACGCATCATCAGCAACTACACAAGCGCAGGCTTTGTCTGCAAGGGCGAGTCGCACCTGAATATCAGTGTGAATTTCGACTTTGCCGAAGTGGATGCACAAACCCTGACCCGCCAGGTCATGGATATGGCCAAGACCAACCCTGCTGCAATTCTCACCTACTGCACCAATCTGCAAGCCACACCACTGGTTAAGGAATGGGAAACCGAATTGGGCATCGCAGTAATCGATACCACCGCCACTGTCGTCTGGAAAATGCTGCGCATGTGCGGTGTCGACACCACAACCATCAACGGCTGGGGCCGTTTCTTTGCGGAGGCCAAATAACATGGCTGCATTTGATCTGGTCATCCGCAACGCCCGTTGCGCTACGGCGGCCGACACCTTCAATGCCGACATCGGCATTATTCAGGGGCGCATTGCCGCGCTTGGGCTCGACCTTGCTGGCGGCGCAGAAGAAATTGATGCGGCCGGACGCTGGGTGTTGCCCGGCGGTATCGACGCGCATGTCCATTTCGACCAGCCGACCAATGACGGCTCGCGCATGGCCGATGACTTTCTCACTGGCACCCGCTCGGCAGCGTGCGGCGGCACCACCACGGTGATCCCATTCGCCTGCCAGCAGAAAGGCCAAAGTTTGCGTGCAGCGGTTGAGGACTATCACCTGCGCGCCGAGGGTAAGGCCAGCGTTGACTATGCATTCCACCTGATTGTCGCGGACCCGACCGACAATGTGCTGGACGTTGAACTGCCCGCGCTGATCCGCGAAGGCTACAGTTCGTTCAAGATTTACATGACCTACGATGATCTCAAGCTCAACGACCGGCAGATCATCGATGTGCTCGCCGTTGCCCGCGCCGAAGGGGCGATGGTGATGATCCACGCCGAGAACACCGACTGTATTTCGTGGCTCACCGAGCGCCTGCTCAAGCAGGGTAAAACCGCACCCCGCTACCACGCGCAATCGCGGCCGATGCTGGTTGAACGGGAAGCGACGCACCGCGCTATCGCCCTGTCTGAGCTGGTCGATGTGCCGATTTTGATTGTTCACGTCTCGGGGCGTGAAGCGGTCGAGCAGATCCGCTGGGCGCAAGGTCAGGGCCTGCGCATTTATGCCGAAACCTGCCCGCAATACCTGTTCCTCACCGCCGAAGATCTCGGCCTTGAAGACGATGAACACAACCACGGCGCGAAATGCATTTGCAGCCCGCCGCCGCGCGATAAAGCCAACCAGCAAGTCATTTGGGATGGCCTTGAGTCAGGGCTGTTTCAGGTGTTCTCATCGGACCATGCGCCCTTCTGTTTTGATGGCCCGGACGGCAAGAAAGCGGCCGGCGCAGACGCCAGTTTCGACAAGATTCCCAACGGCATTCCCGGCGTCGAAACGCGCCTGCCGTTGCTGTTCTCGCACGGCGTTCTCAATGGCCCGCTGGAGATGAGCCAGTTTGTCGCGTTAACGGCCACCAACCCGGCGAAAACCTACGGGCTTTATCCACGCAAAGGTTCTATCGCCGTGGGCGCCGACGCCGATCTGGTGATCTGGGACACCGGCCTCGAGCGCACGATCAAAAATACCGATCTGCACCACGCCGTCGACTACACACCTTATGAAGGCATAGCCGTGAGCGCCTGGCCTGCGATTACCCTGCTGCGCGGCGAGATCGTCTGGCGTGACGGCGAGTTCACAGGACAGGCTGGCAAGGGCCAGTTCCTGCCGTGCGACTTACCCACACCCGCGCACCCGAAAACCCGCAAGGACAACTCATGACCGACACATCACAATTGCACGACGCATTGATCGAGGCGTGGCGTTCGGGCACGCCGCTCAGCGAGGAAGCGGCTACCCGTCTGGCGCCGGCCGATAATCAGGCCGCGTATCGTGTTCAGCATCAGGTGGGCGAGGCGTTGCAATGGTTTGCGCAAGGCCGCCCGCGCGCCTGGAAAATTGGCGCGGCCAGTAAGGAATCACTGCCTACCGCCGCGCCGATTGCCGATGCGGTGGTTGTTCACGGCTTGCCCGAAAGCCCTGCACAGTTGCCACTGAGCACACGCCACACGTTGTTTGGCATCGAAGTGGAGCTGGCCATTCGTTTGGCCCGCGACTTGCCGGCAAGCGCCGATGCCGCGCAAATAAAGGCGGCGGTTGCCGAGGTCATTGTCGCCATTGAAGTCTGCGATGTGCGCGCGCAAGCCTGGCAAAAATTGCCAGCCACGTTTCGGCTGGCAGACCAGCAGATGAATCGCTGGCTGATTCTTGGCAATGCGACTGCGGGAGGCTGGCAAGACGACTACGCGCAGCGTGGCGTGCAATTACAGGTGAATGGTGCGCCATTTGCACTGAAGGACTCGCGTCACCCGCTGGGTGATCCGCTGTGTCTGTTGCCGTGGTTGTGCAATCACGTCGCCGAGCAATATCCGGCTGGGCTGCGCGCAGGCGACGTCATCACCACCGGCACCTGGACCGGATTGTATGAGGCGCAACCGGGCGACCGCATCTGCGCCAGCTTCGACGGGCTCGGCGGCGTCGCGCTGAATATCGCCAACGCCTGAACCGCCTTGCTAACGCAGGGCTCGCATAAGAGCCGCATCGGCCGCCGACTCGCCGCGACTGGCTTGCGTCAGTTGTTCGGCGAAAGGCAGTGAGGCCAACGGCCGCGCCTCTACGCCCTCCACTGCCGCGCCATTGCGCCCGGATGCACCGCTGATGGGGCGCATTTGCACCTCGAACGCATTGAAGTTGATGTCCAGGATGTAACGATCAACAACACCTCTTTCCCGTTCAATGCGCAATTGCAGCGCTATCCCATCCACGTTTGCAGGCCGGTCCATCGACAAATGGCCTAGCCCATCGCCCCGCGCCCACACCGGCAAGGCCCCGCCATCGGCAGCACTGAAACGGGCGCGCACAATTCGCTGCTGCTCAGCGTCCAGTTTGTTGATCACATCCAACCATGCGCGAGGCCCGTGGGTGTGCATCTGCACCGTGGCTTTGCCGTCGTGCGAGGTCACGGATGCGGCCGACTCTGCCGCCGCATCATAGCCATCACGGCCGTGGATCACGCTGCTCTGCTGCAAGTGTCCGAACAGGCCCAGATCACCGTTGTTGCCACGACTGCGCTCGTCGATGCCAAACAATGACGACACGCCATTGGCCGCTGCCAGCACAGCACCATCGCCCGACAACGTAGTAATGCCATTGAGATCATTGAGCTGATCGATCCCCAGCTCCTCAATTGCGGGCGGGTTCAACCACGCCGGTGAATCCGAACGATCCGGTGACTGCCGCCCGGGAGTATAGCTGGATCCCGGCGCTTGCGGTTCAAGGTGGACGATGTCCTGATTGAGCAGATCAGTGAAACTCAGCGTGCTCGTGCTGAAGGCCTGTCCATCGGTAATCGTATAACTGACCACAGGCACAGGGCCGTTGTAGTCTGGCCCCGGAATCAACACAAAGCTGCCATCGGCGCCCAGAGTCAGGGTGCCAATCAACGTGCCATCGGCGCTGGTCAGTTGCGTGCTGGTCGCGCCATTATCCGGCACGTTAAAACGCTCGGCGATGCCATCGCCGTTGGTATCGACGGCAAAACTGCTGACCCGCAGCGGGTCGCCATCCGGGTCGCGGTCGTTGCTCAGCACATTGCCGGTTGTCGGCGTGTTGGCAGTGGCTGTAATCGGGCCATCGGCCACGGCAACCGGCGGATCGTTAACCGCCACAACCGTAATCGAAATAACCGCCGCGGCCATGCCGCCTTGGTCATCACTGACCACGTAAGCGAATCGAGTCACGCCATTGAAATCAGGCGCGGGGATGAACGTCAGAGCGCCGTTGGCAGCCACGCTCACGCTGCCGTTGGGCACCGCAATGCTCTGCGCCACACCGGGCGTGAGCGCCACACCGTTAATCGACTGCACCCGCAGCGTATCGCCGTCAATGTCCATGTCATTGAGCAGCGGCGTAATCACCAGCGGCGTGTCTTCCTGCGTGGTGTACGGATCGTCCTGCGCAACCGGCAGATCATTCACCGGCGTGACATTAATGCTTATCGTCGCGGTGGCCGTGTCCACGCCATTGCTGATCACATAGCTGAAACTCAGCGGGCCGTTGAACTGCGGCGCGGGCATAAAACTCAGACTGCCGTCGGCGGCGATGTTAATCGCGCCGGTCACTACGCCCGCCGCGCTGGTCAGCTGAATAACTTGCGCACTGCCTGGCGTTAGCACCACGCCGTTGATTGACTGAATGCTCAGCACGCCGCCGTCTATATCCACATCATTGAGCAACGGCGTGAGAGTCACTGGGGTATTTTCTGCGGTGCTGTAGCCATCGTTGTTGGCGACGGGCAAGTCGACAACAGGATTAACAATAATATTGATCGTGGCGGTTGCGGTGGCCGCGCCATCACTGATCACGTAAGCCACGTTGAGTGTGCCGTGTGCGTTGGCGGCGGGCACAAAACTTAGCGCGCCGCTGGCGCTCACGTTAATCACGCCACTCAGCCCGGCGTTACTCACGGCAATGCTTTGCGCCACACCGGGGGTAAGCGTTACGCCGTTGATTGACTGAATCGTCAGGACCTGGCCATCGGGATCACTGTCGTTATCCAGTGGCGTGAGCGCGATGGGCACATCTTCGTTGGTGATGTAGGCATCGTTGACGGCCACGGGCGGGTCGTTAACCGGCGTGACAATAATGGCCACCGTTGCACTCGCGGTGGCGACGCCGTCGGTAACGACATAACCGAAACTCACCGGCCCGTTGTAATTGGCCACCGGGGTGAAACTCAGGCTGCCGTCGGCCGCAACATTAACGCTGCCGATAGTCGTCGTGCCGTCGCTGATGGCGATGCTTTGCGCCACGCCCGGCGTCAGCACAACGCCGTTGATTGATTGCAGCGTCAGGCTGGTTTGCGGGTTGTCCACATCGGTGTCGTTGGCCAGCAGATCCAGCGCAATCGTGGTGTCTTCAGGCGTGGTGTAGTTGTCATCCACCGCCACCGGCCCGTCATTGGCACCGCTGATGATAATGCGCAGTTGCGCGCTGCTGACGTTGCCGTCGCTGTCGGTGATTTGATAGGTGAATACATCGACCCGGCTCTCGCCTGCCTGCAATGCATCAACCACCGGATTGCTGTTATCCAGCACGTAGGTGTAACTGCCATCCGCGCTCAGGGTCAGGTTGCCATAAGTGCCCGCCAACGCCGTTACCGGAACAAAACTGGCATTACCGCCCACCGTTACCAGCGTGACCGGTGTTGCAGTGGTGTCTGCACCAAGGATGTCGTTGCTGATCAGCGAGCCGCTGACACTGCCCGGCGCGGCGTCTTCGGTGATGCTTTGCTGATCGTCCTGCGCCTGCGGCGCATCGTCGACGATCTCGATCCTGAGAAACTTGGGAAATGCCGAGGTGTCGTTATTGACGCTGTCGATCATGCTCAGCGCAATGCTGTCGAACACCTCACCCGCGCTGTGATCGGCAGCGCTAAGCAGGGTGAAGCTGTAACTCACTTCACCGCTCACCGCATCGTAGCCGGTCAGGATCAACTGGCCATGCGCCGTGTCGATTGGCGCGGAGGCAGTGGTGTTGAAGCCGTCCAGTTCGGCAGCGCTGTAGGTCACTGTGCCGTTACTGCCTGTCAGCGTCAGGCTGGCCAGCGGCGATTGCGGGCTGGCGACAAAGAAACTGCCGGCATACACCTCGCCCACTCCCGACGCATTGCTACCCGTCGCCAGATCAGATTCAAGAACGCTGCCGCCGTCGGTGCCGATCAGCGTTGGCGTGCCGTAAATTGACACGGTCAGTGTGGTTACCGCCGAACTGCCGTCCGCATCAACAATCTGATAGGTGAACGTGTCGCTCAAAGACTGCCCGGCGGTAAGCGTCGCCACTGCCGGGTTGGTGTAGAAAGGCGTGTAGGTGTAACTGCCGTCGGCATTGAGGACCAACTCGCCATAGCTGCCGGCCAGCGGCGCACCAAGATTGCCGGCGCTGAGGCTGTTGGCCGCCAGACCAACGCCGGCAATCGCATTGCCAGCGCCCAAGCCATCGGCGCCAATCACATCGGCCACCCCGTCGGTGGCGTCGGGATCGACTCCGCCAACACCGGTGAAGACGTTACCCGAGGCGATGCTGCTGGGCTGGGAGTCGATATTGATAACGTCATCAACATCCGCCCTGGCCAACGGCGCATCATCAATAATCTGTACAGCCAGCGTGCCCGCATTGAAGATGAAATCACCGTCAATGTCGGTCAGGCTCAGGATGAAGCTGTCCGTTACCAGCGCAACCGTGTGGGCGGCAGTGCTGAGCAAGGTGTAGCGGTACTGCACTTCGCCACTGGCGCTGTCGTAGCCATTGATTTGCAGGGTGCCGTTGCTGCCGGTAATGGTAATCGGCGTGGTGGCCGAGGCCTGCAATTGCGCCAGCGTGATATCGCCGGATCCGCCCAGGCTGAAACTGCTCAGGTTCGCACCTGGCCCCATACTGAAAGTACCGTCAAGAATGCGCCCGCTGGCATCGGGTGCGGTGCCCGTGGCCAGCGCACTTTCCTTGACTGCGCCATCGGTGCCGGCCGCCGCACCATCACCCAGACCGCTCACCGTGACATCGTCCGGCACGGCAGTCACGTTAATGGTCACCGTGGTGGTTTCGGTTACGCCGCCGGACGTGACCGTGTAACTGAAATTGGTGACGCCGTTGAAGTTGGCGGGCGGCGTATAGATCATGTCGCCGTTGGCGCTAAAGCTGACGCTGCCCTGCCCGGCTGGCGGCTGGGTGATCGCAGTCACCTGCGCGCCAGGATTCTCGAAACTGTCGGCGCTGGCACCGCCCGCGCCCGTGAGTACATTGAAGCTGATTGGCGTGTCTTCATTGGTGGTGATCACGTCGGCAACGCTGTCTGCCACTGGCGTAACCGTAATGCTCACGGTGGCGCTGGCAGTGCCGCCATTGCCGTCGCTAAGCTCATAGGCAAAACTCACCGGCCCGTTGTAATCGGCCGTGGGCACAAAGCTCAACGCACCATCTGCCGCGACATTCACCGTGCCATTGCTGACGGCGATGCTCTGCGCCACACCTGGCGTAAGGGCTACGCCATTAATCGACTGCACTTGCAGCGTATCCGGGTCAACGTCGCTGTCGTTGGCCAAAAGATCCAGCGCCAGCGCCGGGCCATCCTCAGCCATGCTGTAGGTATCGTTGACCGCCACCGGCAGATCATTCACCGGCGTCACGATGATTGTCACCGTCGCTGTTGCAGTTGCCCCAGCCGGGTCTTGCACGACGTAGGCAAAACTGACGCTGCCGTTGTAGTTGGCCACCGGCACGAAGCTCAGCGAGCCATCGGCGGCCACATTGACGGTGCCGGTGTTGCCGGGCAGAACAATGCTTTGCGCGACACCTGGCGTGAGGGCGACGCCGTTAATCGACTTGATGCTCAGTTCGCTGGCGAGGTTGTCGACATCCGAATCATTGGCCAGTAAATCGAGCGCCACTGCTGTGTCTTCAGCGGTGGTGTAACTGTCGTTCACTGCCACCGGCGGATCATTGACCGGGGTAATATTGATGGTAATGGTCGCGTTTGCCACGCCGCCTTGCCCGTCGGTTGCCGTGTAGGCAAAGCTCACCGCGGCGGTGCGATCGGGGTCCGGAGTGAAGCTCAGCCTGCCATCAGCGGCGACATTCACTGTGCCGCCGGATACCGCAATGCTCTGCGCTGTTCCGGGCGTCAGGGCTACGCCGTTGATCGACTGCAGGCTCAGCGCATCGCCGTCGACATCGCTGTCATTGAGCAGCGGCGTCAGCGCAACCGGGGTGTCCTCGACCGTGGTGTAGGTGTCGTTGACTGCCACCGGCAAATCATTCACCGGCGTCACATCGATGTAAATCGTCGCGTTTGCAGTTAACCCGGCCGCATCCTGCAGTACATAGCCGAAACTCACCGGCCCGTGATAATTCGCATTCGGGGTGAAACTCAGGCTGCCGTCGGCGGCCACCGTGACCGTGCCGTTATCGACCACAATGGTTTGCGCCGTGCCGGGCGTGAGCGTCACGCCATTGATTGATTGCACGCTGAGCACATCGCCATCGACATCACTGTCATTGAGCAATGGAGTCAGGACGACGCTGGTGTCTTCGGCCGTGCTGTAAGTGTCGTTCACCGCCACCGGAGGATCATTCACCGGCGTCACATTGATGGTGACCGTGGCACTGGCGATTGCGCCGTTGGGGTCCTGCGCCTCGTAGACAAAACTCACCGGCCCGTTGTAGTTCGCAGCCGGAATAAAGCTCATCGTGCCATCGGCGGCAATCTGTACCGTGCCGGTATTGCCGGGCAGCACAATGCTCTGCGCCACACCCGGCGTCAGCGCAACGTTATTGATCGACTTGATGCTCAGGGTTTCGCCATCGGCGTCGCTGTCGTTGGCCAGCAGGTCGAGCGCCACTGCGGTGTCTTCAGCGGTGGTGTAGCTGTCATCGACCGCGACCGGTGCATCGTTGGTGCCGGTAATGGTGATGCGCAGTTGTGCGGTACTGACATCACCGTCGCTGTCAGTTATTTGATACGTGAACAAATCCACCCGTACTTCACCGGCCTTGAGGCTGTCGACACTGGGGCTGGCGTTGTCCAGCACATAGGCGTAGCTGCCATCGGCATTCAACGTCAGTTGACCATAACTGCCTGTCACTGCGGTGCCGACATTGAGCGCTGCCAGCGTGCCGCCAACCCCGACGGCCGTCACTGGCGTTTGCGTGGTGTCGGCGCCAACGGTGTCGTTATCGAGCACCGAACCTGAAACCGTATCCGGCGCCGCATCTTCGCTGATGGCCGCCGCGTCTGCTGTCGCCAGCGGCTGGTCGTCGACAATATTGATCGACAGCAATTTAGGGTTCGCTGCCGAGCTGTTACCCGCCGAATCCGTCACGCTCAGAACTAAACTGTCGGTCACGGCCGCCGCACTGTGATCGGCCGCCGAGGTCAGGGTGAAGCGATAACTTACCGTGCCGGTGGCACTGTCGTAACCGCTGATCACCAGTTCGCCATGCGTGGTGGCAATTGCAGGTGATGGAGCCGCGTCGCTGAATCCCGCGAGTTGCGTCACGGTAAAGGTGGTGCCGTCGACCGTGAGACTTTCTACCGGGAATTGGCCGCTGGCGATAATGAAACTGCCGGCAAATTCAGCACCACCCGCTGCCGGATTGCTGCCCGTTGCCAGCCCCGATTCAAGCACAGAGCCGCCGTCGGTGCCGACCAGGGTTGGCGTGCCGTAAATATTCAAAGTCAGGGTGGTGGTTACGCTGTCGCCATCGGCATCGGTGATTTGATAAGTGAAACTGTCGCTCAGTGATTCACCCACTCGCAGCGCCACCACATCGAGATTGGCGAAATCCGGCGTGTAGCTGTAACTGCCGTCGCTGTTCAACGTCAGGCTGCCGTAATTACCCGCCAACGCCAGGCCGACGTTGCCCGCTGCCAGCGCATCGCCGGTCCTGGCCAGCGCGGTTACCGCACCGCCCGCCGACTCGCCGTCTGCGCCAATGCTGTCAGCGACACCGTCGGTAATGTCGGGGTCTGCACCGCCAATGCCGGTAACCACGTTGCCATTGGCCACACTACTCGGTTGCCCGGCAGTATTGAGCACGTCATCAATATCTGGCCGGGCTATTGGCGCATCATCGACCACCTCCACCGCCAGCGTGCCCGCGTTGGCTGTCACATCGCCATCGCGGTCGGTCACGCCGATGATGAAACTGTCATTCACCGAGCCCGCACTGTGATCAGCCACGGCGGTCAGGGTGTAGGCATAACTCACCTCGCCAGTGCTGCTGTTATAGCCATTGATTACCAGCTCGCCGTAACTGCCGAGCACGGTGATTGGCGTTGCTGTCGAGGCCTGCAACTGGACCAGGGTTATTGGCCCGGAACCGCCCAGACTGAAGCTGAGCAGGTTCGCCGCCGGGCCCATGTTGAAACTGCCATTGAGCACCACACCCGCCGCACTCGGCGCCGTGCCATTGGCCAGAGCGCTTTCCAGCACGGCGCCATCGGTGCCGTTGGCCGCGCCGTCGCCCAGCCCGCTGACGGTAATATCATCAGGCACCGAGGTGACATTGAGGGTGACGGTGGTGGTTTCAGTCACGCCGCCCGAGGTCACGGTGTAGGTAAAACTGGTGACGCCGTTGAAGTTGGCGGGCGGCGTGTAGGTCATGTCGCCATTGGCAGTGAAACTGACACTGCCCTGCCCCGCTGGCGGCTGGGTGATCGCGGTTACCTGCGCCGCAGGATTTTCAAAGCTGTCGGCGCTGGCCCCGCCCGCGCCGGTGAGCACATTGAAGCTAATCGGCGTGTCTTCATTGGTGGTCAGCGTGTCGGCGACAATGTCCACCACCGGCGAGACGCTGATGCTGACGCTGGCGTTGGCCGTGGCACCGCTTGCGTCCTGCAGCACATAGGTGAAACTGACCGCGCCGTTGTAGTCGCCCGTCGGGGTGAAACTCAGACTGCCATCGGCGGCTACATCAACGCTGCCGTTAGTCACGGCAATACGCTGCACACCGCCGCTGAGCAACACGCCATTGATTGACCTGACACTCAGCGCATCGCCATCCAGATCGCTGTCATTGGCGGTCAGATTGAGCGCAATCGGGCTGTCTTCTGCCGTGCTGTAAACATCATTCACCGCCACTGGCGGATCATTGACCGGGGTGACGGTGATGCTGACATTGGCGCTGGCAACTCCGCCCTGGCTGTCTTGCACCTCATAGGCAAAACTCACAGCGCCATTGAAGTTCGGCGTCGGGATAAAGCTCAGGCTGCCATCGGCCGCCACGCTAACGGTGCCACCTGTGACCGCAATGCTCTGTGCGACGCCGGTCAACTCGATGCCATTGATCGACTTGATGCTCAGGGCGTCGCCGTCAACATCGCTGTCGTTAAGCAGCAGGTCGAGTGCCAGCGCCGTGTCTTCGGCGGTGGTGTAAACATCATCAACAGCCACCGGTGCGTCGTTCAACGGCGTCACGTTAATGGTGACCGTGGCCGTCGCCACACCGCCGTTGCCATCGCTGACGCTGTAGTCGAAGTTCACCACGCCATTGAAGTTGGCGGCGGGGGTAAAGCTCAGGCTGCCATCTGCCGCCACATTCACGGTGCCGTTTGTGACCGTAATGCTCTGCGCAGCGCCGGTCAGCGTCACGCCATTAATCGACTGCACGCTCAGGCTATCGCCTTCAACGTCGCTGTCGTTGGCCAGCAGGTCCAATGCCAGCGGCGTATCTTCGGCGGTGATGTATGCATCATCAACCGCCACCGGGGCATCGTTACTGCCGTTGATGGTGATGCGCAATTGCGCGCTGCTGATATCACCGTCGGCATCGGTAACTTGATAGGTAAACAGATCAACCAGCGATTCGCCGGCCTGCAATGCATCAACGCTGGCATTGCTGTTATCCAACACGTAGCTGTAGCTGCCATCGGCGTTGAGGGTGAGTGCGCCGTAACTGCCAGTGGCTGCGCTGGCGACATTGCCGGTGCCCGCGGTACCGCCCGCCCTGACGCCGGTGACCGGATTGGCGCTGGTGTCGGCACCGAGTTGGTCGTTGCCGGTCACGCTGCCATTAATGGTATTGGGCGCAGCATCTTCACTGATGCTGATCGCATCATTGGCGGCGATGGGCGCGTCGTCGACGATCTCGATAATGAGTTGATTTGGATACGCCGAGGTGTCGTTACCGGCGCTGTCGGTCAGGCTCAAGGCCAGTTGGTCAAATACGCGGCCACCGCTGTGATCGGCGGCCGTCAGCAGAGTGAAGCGATAGTTCACAATACCAGTGACGCTGTCAGCGCCGGTCAGTAGCAGTTGGCCATGTGCGGTGGTAATGGCAGCTGACGGATTGGTGTCGCTGAAAGCCAAGAGTTGAGCACGGCTGAAGGTGGTGCCGCCGACAGTCAGCGATGCCACGAAAAAGCCCGGCGAAGGCACCACCTCGAAGCTGCCATTGTAGATTTCAGCACTGCCCGCAGCGTTACTGCCGCTGGCCAGATCGGACTCCAGCACAGTACCGCCGTCGGTGCCGACCAGTGTTGGTGTGCCATAAATGTTCAGGGTCAGCGTGGTGACGGCACTGCTGCCGTCGCTGTCGATGATCTGATAAGTGAAGGTGTCTGTCAGCGACTGCCCGCCGGTAAGCGCTGCGACAACCGGATCATTGTAATCGGGGGTGTAGGTGTAGCTGCCGTCTGCATTGAGGGTGAGGCTGCCGTAAGCACCGGCAAGCGCACTGTCGAGATTGGCCGCGTCCGGCGTTCCGGTTCCGGCAATCACACCACTGACCACGGCACCGGCCGCCACGCTGTCGGCGCCGGTCATGTCGGCAACGCCGTCGCTGGTGTCGGGGTCTGTGCCGCCAACGCCGCTGAACACATTACCGTCAGCCACGCTGCTCGGCTGGTTTGGAATATTCAGTACATCATCCGTATCGGGCCGGGCGATTGGCGCATCATCCACAATTGCCAACGCCAGCGTGCCCGCATTGCTGGTCACATCGCCATCGATGTTGGTGACGCTGAGAACAAAGCTGTCGTTCACCGCTCCCGCACTGTGATCGGCGGCGCGGGTGAGGGTGTAGGTATAAGTGACAACGCCCGCTGTGTTGTCGTAACCCATTATTACCAGCGTGCCGTTGCTGCCGGCAATGCTGATTGGCGTCGTGGCGCTGGCCTGCAATTGCGCCAGCGTCAGCGGGTCTGAGTTGCCCAGAGTAAAGCTCTGCAGGTTAGACGCCGGGCCGAGGTTGAAACTGCCGCTCAGGTTGCTTCCGATGCCCGGCGCGGTGCCGT
This sequence comes from Pseudomonas marincola, assembly GCF_900682675.2. Classification (NCBI taxonomy): domain Bacteria; kingdom Pseudomonadati; phylum Pseudomonadota; class Gammaproteobacteria; order Pseudomonadales; family Pseudomonadaceae; genus Pseudomonas; species Pseudomonas marincola. Next base: position 3,579,710 of record NZ_LR215729.2, read on the forward strand.
CAGCCAAACCACTTTCGAGCACCGTGCCATCGGTGCCAGCGACTGCGCCATCGCCCAGGCCGCTGACGGTAATTTCGTCAGGCACCGCAGTGACGTTGATCGTGACCGTGGTGGTTTCCGTCACGCCGCCCGAGGTGACGGTGTAGGTGAAACTGGTGACGCCGTTAAAGTTGGCTGCCGGTGTATAAACCATGTCGCCGTTGGCGGTGAACGTCACCGTGCCTTCGCCCAACGGTGGCTGGGTAATCGCCGTGACCTGCGCGCCGGTATTTTCAAAGTTGTCCGCATCAGCGCCACCAGTTCCGTTGAGCACATTGAAACTGATCGCGGTGTCTTCATTGGTGGTCAGTGTATCGGCGACGACATCCACCACCGGCGTCACTGTAATGTTCACCGTGGCGCTGGAGGTCGCGCCGCTCGGGTCTTGCATCACGTAGGCAAAGCTGACGGCGCCGTTGAAGTCGGCTGTCGGGGTGAAGCTCAGGCTGCCATCGGCGGCCACGTTAACCACGCCATTGGGCACGCTGATCGCCTGCGCGCCCCCGAGCAACATCACACCGTTAATGGACTGGACGCGCAGCACATCGCCGTCGACATCGCTGTCATTGCCCGTCAGATCAAGTGCCAATGCCTGGCCATCCTCGGCCATGATGTAGTTGTCATCGACGGCAACGGGCGTATCGTTGGCGCCGTTGATGGTGATGCGCAGCTGCGCCGAGCTGACGTCGCCATCGTGATCGGTAATCTGATAAGTGAACAGGTCCACCAGACTTTGCCCCGCTTGCAGGGCATTGACGCTGGCATTGGCGTTATCCAGTACATAGCTGTAACTGCCGTCGCTGTTCAGCGTCAGCTGGCCATAACTGCCGGTCAGCGCCTCGCCCACAACACTCGGCGCCGCGCTGCCGCCCACCACCACGCCAGTCACCGGGGCCGGAAGATCGGCGCCAAGCGCATCATTAGTGACCACCGAACCGCTGACACTGGCATTCGCCGCATTTTCAGTGATGCTCGCGGCATCATTGCTCAGCACCGGCACATCGTCGACGATCTCAATGCTCAACAGTTTCGGATTGCTGGCCGAACTGTTACCAACGATGTCGACCACGCTCAATACCAGACTGTCACTGACAGGGCCGGCGCTGTGATTGGCGGCTGCGAGCAAGGTAAAACGATAACTGACGGTGCCCGTGGCGGCGTCGTAGCCGGTGATCACTAACTGGCCGTGGGTGGTCGCAATCGGGCTGGACTCGCTGGTGTTGAAACCGTTGAGATCACTGACGCTGAATGCGTTGCCATCAACAACCAGAGTTTCCAGTGCGAATTGCCCACTGGCGATGATAAAGCTGCCGCTGAACACCTCGCCGACACCTGCGGGATTGCTGCCAAACGACAGGTCGGACTCCAGTACGCTGCCGCCATCCGTACCCAGCAAAGTCGGCGTGCCAACGATATTGAGGGTTAACGTGGTGGTCGCCGTATTGCCGTCACCATCGGTGATTGAATAGCTGAATACATCACTGACCGATTGCCCGGCGACCAGGGCGGCCACTGTGGCATTGGCGTAATCGGGCGTGTAGGTGTAACTGCCGTCGGCGTTGAGGGTCAGGCTGCCGTATGTTCCCGCTACGGCTGTACCGAGATTGCCGGGAACCGGCGTACCGGTACCCGCCACCACGCCACTGAGTTGCGTCGAGCCGGGGCCGTCAGCACCAGTCAGGTCGGCCACACCGTCGCTTATATCCGGATCAATACCGCCAACACCAGTGAACACGTTGCCATCGGCGATACTGCTGGGCTGGCCGGCAATATTCAGAACGTCGTCGGTGTCGGCACGGGCGATCGGTGCATCGTCAATGATCGCCACTGCCAGCGAGCCCGCATTGGCCTGGGTGTCTCCGTCCAGATCGGTGATGCCAAGCACAAAGCTGTCTGTCACCGCACCGCCACTGTGGTCCGCCGCCACCAGCAAGGTGTAGGTGTAGCTGACCTCGCCTGTGGTGCTGTCATAACCGTTAATCTGCAATGAGCCGTAAGCGCCGTTAACGTTGATTGGCGTGCTGTTTGAGGCTTGCAATTGGGCAAGCGTGAACGGCCCCGAAGCGCCCAGCGTGAAGCTCACCAGATTATCCGCAGGCCCCATATTGAAGGCGCCACTGAGTGAACTGGCCGCTCCATCCGGCGCCGTGCCGCCCGGTATTGCACGCTCAAATACGCTGCCATCGGTACCGTTTACGGCGCCATCGCCCAAGCCACTGATGACCACTTCGTCCGGCTGTGCGATCACGTTAACGGTCACCGTGGTGGTTTCAGTTACGCCGCCCGACCTGACGGTGTAACTGAAACTGGTGACGCCATTGAAGTTCGCCGCCGGGGTGTAGGTCATCTGGCCATTGGCATTGAATGTGACCGAGCCCTGTCCGGCCGGCGGCTGAGTGATCGCAACCACCTGTGCAGCCGCGTTTTCAAAGCTATCGGCATTGCCGCCGCCCACGCCCGTGAGCACGTTGAAGGTGATCGGCGTGTCTTCATTGGTGCTCAGCGTATCCGCCACAATGTCGGCGACAGCACTGATGGCGATGCTCGCGCTGCTGGTCGTATTCAGCGTGCCATCTGAAACATTGAGGGTCAGCGTGGTGCTGCCGTTGTAGTCGGCCACCGGCACAAAACTCGGTGCCGCAGCGCTTGCCAGATACGCGTTAAGGTCCGCCAGAGAGCCGCTCAGCACCAGCGTGCGAGTACCGGAACCGCTAACGCTAACGCCACCGCCCGCCACCGCCAGTAACGTGCCGCCAGTGGCCGGCACGCTGAGGGTCAGCGTTATAGTGCTACTGCCGGCATCAACGTCGCTGAGCACAATAGCGTTAAGGATAACCGGCACATCTTCAACCGTTGCGTAGGCGGCAGGCTGGGTGACGGTTGGCGCATCGTTGACCGGGGTAACAATGATGGTGACCGTGGTGGTTTCCGTCACGCCGCCCGAGGTGACGGTGTAGGTGAACGTGGTGCTGCCGTTGAAGTTGGCAGCCGGGGTGAATGTCATGTCGCCGTTAGCGCTGAACGTAACCACGCCATTGGCCGGCTGGGTGATGGAGGTGACCTGCGCGCCGGTGTTTTCGAAGGTGTCGGCGCTGGCCCCGCCCGCTCCGGTGAGCACGTTGAAATTGAGCGGTGTGTCTTCGTTGGTAGACAAACTATCGGCGACGATATCCGCCACCGGCGTAACCGTGATGCTGACCGTACCGCTGGCTGTCGCCCCGCTGGGGTCTTGCATCACGTAATCGAAATTCACGGGGCCGTTGTAATCTGCGCTCGGCACAAAACTCAGGCTGCCATCGGCGGCCACGTTAACCGTGCCGTTGGGCACGGCAATGCTTTGTGCGCCACCGCTGAGCGACACGCCATTGATCGAGACGATACTCAAACTGTCGCCGTCAATATCGGTGTCGTTGGCCAACAAATCGAGCGCCAGCGGCGCGCCATCTTCAGCCATGCTGTAGACATCATTCGTGGCCAACGGCGCATCATTCACCGGAGTCACCACAATGTTGACGTTGGCCGTGGCGATTAGGCCGCTGCCATCGGTCATTTCGTAGGCAAAACTCAGCGAGCCATTGAAGTTGGCATCCGGGGTAAAGCTGATCACTCCCGCCACAATGTTAACCGTGCCATTGGGCACCGCGATGATCTGGTCCGCGCCGGTCAGCGCGACACCATTTATCGACACCAGACTCAGGCTGTCGCCATCGACATCGGTGTCGTTCGCCAACAAATCCAGCACCAGAGCGCTGGCGTCTTCACTCATGCTGTAGTTGTCATCGACCGCCAGTGGCGCATCATTGACCGGGGAAACCGGGCCGAGAATCAGGTCTGCGCTGGCCCTGGCATTGCCGTCGGTGATGGTGTAAGTCGCCACCGGCACCGGCCCGTTGTAGTCCGCGGCCGGGGTAAAGGTATACGCGCCATTGGCGTTCAGGGTCAGGCTGCCGACATTGGCAATCACCGCGCTGTCACCGGCGTTATAAACCGTGGAATCTCCGGCGATAACGAAACTGACCACGCTGAGCGTATCACCATCCGCGTCGGTGTCGTTGCCGAGAACATTGCCGCTCAGCGGCGTGTCTTCAACCACCGTCGCACTGTCGTCAACCGCCACCGGCGGGGTATTGCTCGGGGTCACGGTAACGCGTGCAACGGCGACTGCCGAACTGGCGCCAGTGTTATCAGTGAGGATAAAGCTCAGTGCGCGCACGCCATCGGTGGCAGCGGTCAGGGTATTGCGATAGCGAATGCTGCGCACCAGCGCATCGACACTGGCCTGCGGCATGATAGCCCCGCCGTTGCCGCTGATCACAAATCCCAGCGCCAGGCTGTAGCTGACATCAAAGGTACTGCCGCCAATCGTGACCTGCTGGCTGCTGTCGGTGCCCAGCGCGAAGTCGACACCTGCCACGCTGATGATCTCGTTATTGCCATCCACCACGCCGGCCAGGCTGATAGTCAATTGAGTCAGGTCGTTGTCACCCAGATCGCTGGCATCGGCGCTGCTGCTGGCGACGGCAATGGAGGGCGAAGCGGCGAGATAACCCACCGCATTATCCCGGGACGGATCATCAACCGAGGCGGCCGAGTTAAGGTCGATAATCGGCGTGCTCTGGTTGTCGCGATAATCAAAATCCGCCACCAACGGCACGGCACCTGCGCCATTGGCGGCGGTGTCCCTGTCGCTGTCCGCGAAGTTGAAACTAGTGCCATTGAGGTTGAAGTCGTTAACGTTGTAGCCATCGTTAACGTCTGAGCCCTCAAAGATATCCAGCAGGCCATCGCCGTCGGTATCAGTCAGGTCGGTGAGCGACGTAGGCGCGCCATCACCGCGCTCAACAATGTCCGCGATGCCATCGTTATCGCTGTCGTCATCCAGATAATCGGGAATGTCATCCGGCACGGCGGTGCCCGCGTCGGTATTAACCGGCGTCAGCCCCACACTGGCAGCAGCGTTTGGATTAGTGGTGTCGGCATCGTAGTTGTCATCGAGGCCGTCACGGTCGATATCGACCATCGCTGTGCCCTGTCCGGAAGGGGCGATATAACCGGCGGTAGTTTGCGCCTCGACGTTGTCGGTGATGCCATCCTTGTCGCTGTCCAGATTCAGGCTGTTGAGGTAACCGTCATCATCGTAGTCGCCATTGGTATTGCCGTTGGCGTCGGGAACGTAATTGACTGAGGGCTTGCTGTTGGTCAGGCCGAGTTCACGAATCTGGAAGTTCGGATTGGCCTGCGGGCCACTGGTATAAACCTCGCGCACCACAACGCTGAAGCCGCCCACGTTGCTGTACGTCAACCCCGAGGTGAAGGTGTACACGCGGTAACCGATGGAGTCGCTGTTATCCAGATCCACCAGCGTTTCAGTCGCCAGCAACGCACCATCGATATCGAAGATTTTCACATCGATGGTTTTTAAACCGTCGCCCACAACGCCAATGTCGTTGGCCAGGTAAAACCCGTCTACGGTAATGCCGCCCGCCCCTGCCGGGGCCGCCACGCCCAACTCAACTGGCGTGGTGAGTACGGTGTAACCGGGAAAATTGATGCCATTGGCCGGATCAGCGCGGAACACCGGGGTGTCATTGACGCCGTCAAACACCTCACCAAGCGTGCCAGTACCAACTGAACCACCCACAATTACGGCGGTATTGCTGTCCCAGAATGAGGGGCCGATGTAGTTCATGCCGGGGCCAAATGCGCTCAGTTGCGGCGACTCGACGATGTCGAGAATGCCGTCGTTGTCGTCATCAATATCGGCAACATCGGCGACGCCATCGCCATCGGTGTCGACCATGCGAATCACCGCGGTGGCCACGTTGGATGCCGTCGGCGCTGTCGCCGATACCGCAGACACCGTGATGGTGCGGTCTGCTGTATCGCTGGAGGTGGTTGAGAACCAGATCTGCCTGAGTGCCTGTTGATAATTGGCCAACGAACTGTTGCCGGTGAGCGACAGCACGCCGGTGGTCGGGTTATAGGTGACGGAAATACCAGACGGCACCAACCCATAAAGCGCCAGCGTGTCTGCCGTGGTGGGATTGGATAACGTCACGGTCATCGAAACCAGATTGTTTCCTTCCGGGTCCGTCACCGATATGGCTTCGCCGAGCTGCACCGGTAATTCACGGTGATTGACCAGCGATCCGGTGCCCGCCGCACCAGTATCCAAGTCGATACTCGGCGCATCTGCCACGGGCGAAATGGTCACCCGCACGTTAGCGGTTTCAGTTACACCACCACCTGAGGTGACGGTGTAACTGAAGTCCACCGTGCCGTTGAAATCGGCTGCGGGGGTAAATGTGAGAGTCTGGTCAGCGTTGAGCACGACACTGCCGTTGGTCACGGCCACCGCCGCACCGCCCGCGCTGATGGCCTGACCGTCTACCGCACTGATAAAACGCGTCGGGTCTTCGAATGTGTCGTTCGCCAGCACCGCAATCACCACCGGCGTGTCTTCAGCGGTGGTCGCGGTGTTGGCAACAATATCGGCAATCGGATTAACGGTGATCGCCACCGTGTCGGTGGCAATGGAGAAGGCCGTGGTTCCGCCGTTGTTGCGCGTGTCTGCTTTATCGCCCGCCACGCCGCTGCTCAGATCCCAGGCCCGCACGGTGAGGCCATCCAACACGCTGCCGTTGAAGTCGGCATTAGGCCGGAAAAACACCCGCCCAGATGAGGCGCCAGCCCCCGCTTGTATCAACAGCGCACTGGCCTCGGAAACCGCACCGACTACCTGCCAACTGGCGCCGTTATTGAGGCTGTAATACCAGGTGCCGTTACTTGAGTTAGTGCCAATAATGGCCAGCCCATTTGAGTTGTTGTTGTCGATGTCCGACACACCGCTCATCAACCCGGCGATGGTCTGCCCCATTGCTCCACTTGGCGCAGGCGTTGGCTGATTCTGATTAAGGTCCTCATTGAGGGTCGGCATCGTCAGGTTGGCAGCCGGATTAAGCACCGGCGCATCGTTGACTGGATTGACCGTCACCGCGATGGTTTCCACGGTGGTAGAAAACGCGGTGGTGCCACCGTTAGGCGAGATCGACACCTTACTGCCCGCGACGCCGCTGGTCTGATCCCAGGCGCGGAAACTCAGGGCGGAGTTGCCGGCATTACCGGTGAAGTCGGTCTTGGGTACAAAGAACAGTCGCGTCTGGCCGTTGTCGGCCAACAGCAATGCGCTGTTATTACCCACAGTCCCTATCTGCGCCCAGGTCGAGCCGTTGTTGGTGCTGTAATACCAGGTGCCATTGGTCTCGACGCTGGCGGTGACCGCGATGCCTTTTACCGCACCGGTGTCGATGTCACTGATGCCGCCGGTGAAACTCGACAGCAACGCGCCCACCGGTCCAACGGGTGCAAGTGAATCTTCATTGACCGTGAGCGTAAGCACCGGCGCGGTATCAAGCAGCGGCGCATCATTAACCGGCGTAACCGTGACCTGCACAACATCGGTCGCGGTTGAAAAGGCGCTGCTGCCGCCATTGATGCTGGTGTCGGCAACGCCGCCTGCAGAGCCACTGGTGGTGTCCCAGGCGCGGAAGGTTAAACCGGCGGTAATGTCGCCGTTAAAGTCCGTGTTCGGCCGGAAGTACACCCGCGCCGTGGTGTTGCTCAGCAACAAGCGCGCGCTGGCATCCGACACCGAGCCCAAGGCAAACCAGTTGGAACTGTTGTTGGAATACCACCACGTGCCATTGCTGGTATCCGCCCCGGTGATCGCAATGCCTTGGACCGCGCCGCTGTCGACATCTGTGATGCCGCCAACCAGGCTGGATACCAGCGTGCCCGCAGCACCGGAAGGTGGCCCGGCATCTTCCACCTGAGTGATGACCAATGGCGTATCGGCCAGCACCGGCGCATCGTTGGTGGGCGCCACACTGATGGTGGTCGTGGCGATGGCGGAGTCCAGATCTCCGTCGTTGATGCTCACTTGCACGGTCCGGTTGACCGTGAGGGGATCATCCCCGGCCGCAGAGAAGGTAATACCCTGAATCGCCGCGTTGTAATCCGCCTTGCTGGCTGTGCCGCTGAGGGTAATCGTGATGACGCCGGACACCGACGTATCAACCACCGCGCTGATACCCGCTGGCAATGCGCCGACATTGAGCGCATCACCCGCTTGCGCGTTGGTCAGCACAATACGCGCCGACTCGATGTTCTGATCACTGAGATCGCGCACCGTGCTGTCCGTATCGGCAATCGAAACGGCAGGACCATTCTCGGTGTAAACGGTGCTGAAATCGACGCCGGCGGTAGCGTCGTTGGCCACTGCCGAACTGGTCGACAGCAGGCTGATGTTATCCACCCTTACAGTCGTTACGCTGGCTCCTGTGGGCGTCATGCTCAGGACCAGATCGCCCTTGGCTGCCACATCGCCCGGGAGATTGATCTGTATGGTTGCCACGCCCCACGTGCCAGACACGCCCGGCGCCAGAGTGTCCGGCGAACCCGTAGCACCATTGAGATATTGCAACGTACCCACGCCACCCGGAACGGTGGTCAGCCGTGCGTAAACCACACCGCCCACGGACACATCAAAGATGACCGCCTCGCCCCCGTTATCTGCCCACGCCAAGTCGAGAGACAACACCGCTGCACCGCTGGGCGCGTCGCCCGAACTCCAACCATTGATCGCGCCTTGGGTAAGCGTTGCATCACCGTCGAAGCGTATGCCGCGACTCTGACCGCCACCGCTGGTTTCTGAAATCGCGCCCTGAGTTTGCCAGCCGTTGAAGTTATTGTTCCGGCCCGACTGCAAATTACCATTGCTGATCTGCTCGGTCGGCGTGTTGCCCGAGTTAAGGTCAACTTCCGGCGGGTCATTGATCAGGATCAGCAACGTGTCGCTGTCTGTTAACTCACCGTCAGTGCCGGTATTTGCTGCATCATTGCTGAGCATGGTCAGCTGCACCGGGCCTTCGAAAACGGTCGGCGCATTGAAGGTCACCCCGCCAGCCAGCTTGGCATTGATACTGGCCAATGTGCCGGTAAGCAGCACCGAAGCACTGTTATTCCCCGCCAGACTGACGCCACCCCCGCTGGTCACGCTGAGCGTGCCACCGGTAACAGTCAGGCGAACGTTAAAGCTGTTGGCATCACCTGCATCGAGATCTGCAACCGACAAACCGGTCAGCAGCAAACTGCTGCCATCGGTCACTGAATAACTGGCAGGCAAGGTATTGACCGGCGCATCGTTTACAGCCACCACCGCGATGGTGCTGGTGACGACTGCCGAGTTGACGCTGCCATCGTTTACGCTGAACTCGATGGTGCGACTGACCGTGCTGGGTGCATCGCTGCTGTTGGCAAAGGTGATACCGCGCAGCGCTGTTGCATAGTCGGCCGTGCTGGCAATGCCGCTGAGATTGATGACAATTTGCCCGGCAATGGAGGTATCGACGGTTGCAGTGATGCCCGCCGGCAACGTGCCAAGATTCAGCGCATCACCAGCTTGAGCATTGGTCAACACAATGGTCGCCGCGCTGAGATCGGCGCTGTCGGCGTCGACGATGCTGGCCGTGGGAGCCGTTACCGCGACCGGGCTGCCATTCTCGGTAAAGGTCGCGGAATAGGAGTTGGCCCGCGACAGCACGCTGATGTTATCGACCTGAAAATCATCGGCGCTGCCACCCGTTGCCGAGAAAAAGAACCGCAGCGTGCCGGTGTCGGCAACCGTGCCGGGCAACTGGATACGCACGGCATTGTTAACCAGTGCGTCGAGGGTCGCCGGTGAACCGGTGGCGCCGTTAAGGTATTCGATGGTGGCGACCGAGCCATTGTTAACTGCCGTAATCGCGCGCGCATAGACCACGCCACCAATGGAGATTTCCAGCGTTGCCGGTACCGATGTATCGCCCGGTACACCGCCCGAGTTGTTCCAGCTTAAATCCAGCGTCAGCGTCGCCGCCCCCGAGGGGCTGTCACCGACACTCCAGCCACTGATCCCGGTCTGCTCCAGGAAACCGGTGACGTTATTTTCGCGGAAGTTATAGCGCTGACGCGTGGCATCGTAGGCGCCGGCATTGCCACCCCGATTCCAGCCGGCAATATTGCTATCAAGCGTGCCGTTGGTGATCAGCTCGGTGCTCACCGTGTCCGAGTTTAAGTCGATCACCGGCACATCGTTTACCGCCGTTACGGTGACGGTGGCGGTACGCGCCGCTGAGGTCGCACCCGTGTCATCGGTAACGGCAACGCTGATCAGCCGGTCAAGGGTTGCGGGCGTTTGCGAGTTGGAAATAAACGCCAGGGACTGAATTGCAGTCTGATACGCCGCAACGCTTTGGTCCCCGGTCAGGGTCATGGTGAAGCTGGCGGCATCGTAGTGAAAACTCAGGCCATCGTTGATCGCGCCGCTGAAAAACAGCACATCGCCGGCCTGGCCATTGGTGATGCTGAACGTGGCACTGGACATCAACCCGCCGTCGACATCGGTCAAGGTAGCGACCGGGGCAATCAGCACAAAACTGCCCTCGGTGTTGCTGGCGGTAACATCGACCCCAGCGCCGGCGCCATTCAGATCAAGCTCAGGCGGCGCCAGCAAATGGTCCCAGTCGACCGCGCTGATCGCGAGGGCTTCGATGCTGCCGGTGGCGTATTCAAGCTGCCAGTCACCACCCCACCGCGCGGCCCCGGTGTCATCAATCGAAGCGGCGACATCCGCGCCAGTCAGTGCCGCCAGCAGCGCGACAGACTGCTCGCCAGCCGGGCCGGCGGCAAAGTCGCAGCCATAGAGTAAAATATCGCCCTCTGCGCTCAGACTCAGGCCGATGCTGGCCAGCTCATCGCTGTATTCAGCCTGCATGCTCGCGGCATTCAAGCTGGCACTGCCCAATTGCAACTGCCCCGCCGTACTGTGGCTGAACACATGGATCGCACTTATATCGCTGCGCCCGGCCAGCGTTTGAGCGATCTGTTCAACACCGTCTTGGCCAGCCTGCAACACGTGCACTTCGGCGTCCGGGCCAAACGACTCAATCAGTGCCTGTGAGTCGGCAACAGCGCTGTCGACAAAATAAACCTGAATGCCCGAGTCGGCGCCCGACTGAGCCGATGCGACCTCGGCCTGCGTATCGGTAACGGGCTGCGGCTCACTGCTGGCGTGCGCCGCGGGATCAGCCGGGTGCGTGGTACTGCGCTGTTCGGTCGGGCCCGGAATACTGACAGCAGGATTGGCCTCCAGCGCGGCCATCAACTCATGATTGGCATCTTGGGCAGGCTCGGCGGCGGCAGGTGCAGACTGCTCACTGACAGTGGTGGCGACCGTTACGGCGGCAGCATCGAGCAACACACGCGGCTCCAGCGCACGCATTTGCAAGGATGCCGCGATTGCCGATTTACGGCTCGGCGCGGCGCTGTCTGATGCTGAGTTACGAGTGCCTTTGAACATGCTGTTATCCCTGAATGTTCGGTGTCCCGCCATTGCACGGCGGTGTCGGCATTACGCCGCGCTCTCGCGTATCAATACCCGCATGACACGGCTGAACATGCGCAGCGCCAGGCTCTGCCAATCGCCACGCAACTGAATCTCGCCACGCACTTCAGTCAGCGGTGCCGTGGCCGGCAACTGGCTGACCTGCGCCGCCACTTCGAACACCGCGTATTCGGAACGCGGTGCATTGCGGTCCGCGCGCGCCGCCACGGTGCCGCCATGGGTTGAGGCCAGCAGCCAGTTGTCCAGCGTGTCGGACGCAGCAGCGGCAATGCGCTTGACCTGAACAGCCAACGGCGGATCGCGAAATTGCTCATCAATGAACTGGCCCTGCTCACCCACCTGCACACGGGCCAGATCTTCGCTGTCGAGATAGCCGCGCACTTCCAACTGCTGCGGCTGGGCAATAAGCACCAACTGTGTGGTGGCATCGACCCAGCGCCCGGCATGAAGCTCGGGCGTCAGCTCCATCACCACGCCATCAATTGGCGCACGCACCACTAATCGCGCCCGTTCGCGCTCAAAACCCAGAATCCGGTCACGCTCCAGACGCAACTCGCGGCCAAGCACCAAACTCTCCGACAAATCCCGCGAATCCGACACCCCGCGGTCGAGGCGCGAGACCAGTAGTTGTTCGCGTTTGCGAGCGTTCTCCAGTTGCTGTTCAAGCTCCGGCGCCGACAACTGCAAGATCACTTGCTGCGCCCTCACCGTTTGCCCGGCAGCAACCAGCACCTGCTCGATGCGCGCGGGGCGCGGGGCAAATGCAGGCACTTGCTGCGCCGCGGTGAGTACGGCCGGAATGCGCACCATATACGGCCAGGGCAACAGAAAAGCGAGCAGCAACAACGCCCCGAGCAACACACTGGTGCGCCCGCGCGCTGTGGCTTCCTGACGCCGTGAAAACCAGACTTTCAACTCCCGCCAGATAGGTAGAACGATGAACCAGCCGAGTTCAACCGCGAACATGAAAATGCCCAGCACCTTGAAGAAGAAGTGGTACACCAGCAAGGCAATGCCGAGGAACAGGAAGAAGCGATACAGCCAGGTTGCAAACGCAAACACGATGAGCCCGTAGCGCTTTCTCGGGCTGGCAAATTCAGGTTGCTCATCGCCATAGCCAAACAACACTTCACGCAACCACCAACGGCCCATGGCAAACGAGCGCTCTTGCAGGTTGGGCACGCCGATCAAGTCGCTGAACAGGTAATAACCGTCGAAGCGCATCAGCGGATTGAGGTTAATCGCCAGGCTCAATACCCAACCGGTTGTTGCCAGCACAAACGCCACATGGCGCAGTGCGCCGTCAGGCAGGAACACCCAAAACAAGGTGGCGATAACCGCAATCAGTAATTCGACGGCCATGCCTGCCGCGTCAATCAGCACCCGCTGACGCCGTGAGGCCAAACGCCAGGCATCGGTGGTGTCGGTGTACAGCACCGGAAACATCACAATCAGCGCGACGCCCATGCTCGATACATACGCGCCCATTCGCGCGGCGGTATAGCCATGCCCAAGCTCGTGCAAGGCTTTGACCAGCGCCAGACTAATGCCAAACGTCGCCACTCCGGCCACACTGAACAAATCTGGCAAGGTGCTTAAAAACCGCTCCCATTGTTGCGACACCAGATACAGACTCAGCAGCGCCAACGCCGCGACGCACCACCAGAAACGGCGGCTGAACATGAACTCAACACACGGCAGCGTGCGCCGCAGGAAGCGGTCTGGCTGCACCAGCGGCACCTTGAGAAACAGATAGCCGTGCAAGGCTTTGCTCAGCAGCGAGCGTTCCCGCGCCGCCTTGGCCTGACGCACACGGGCGTAGGTGGCACCCGGCACCGCCTGAACCAATTCATGTTTTTGCAGAAAACCGATAACGTCGCCAATCAGCCTGGCACTGACTTCGCGCCCCAGTTGCTGTTTAAGACGCTGCCGCAATCGGCCTACGGTGCCAGCAGACCAGTGCGCCAGAATGTCTACGTAAAGCTGCTCGACCTCATAAAAACGCTGCGCCAGCGGGTCGTGGATCTTCCAGTAGCCAGCTTGTGCGGCGCCACTGGCGCTGCCTTGGATCAGCCGCAAGTCCTGACGCAGCGGCGGCAGTTGCTGCTCGTCCGGATCAGGGCGCTCGCTCATCGCTAGATCCCCGACCATTGGCGCAGGGCGACGATCGGCCGACGGAACAGGTAATAAAACAGCGAAACCTGCTCGCCATAGACTCGCGCCGTGCCGCGCAAACCCAGCCGCGAAATATTGTCTGCCGCATCAGCTGCGCGAGCGCTTACGGCAAAGCTGGCAACACCGGCGGGATCGGTTTCGGCTTTGTATGCGGCCCGCACCACTTGCGCTTCAATCGGTTGCAGGGGCGCGGCGTCGAGGAACACTTTAACCCGCGCTGCGTCGCGCAAATTGACCGCATCGGCGACTGCAACCTGAAGTTTGAACTCCACTTGCTGCGGGTTGGCGACCTGCATGATCGCCTCGCCAACAGCCACCGGCCGCCCCACCCAATCGCGCGGATCACCGTACAAAGCCACGCCAGCCTGCTGCGCGGTAATCACCGATTTATCCAGCATGGCCTTGGCAAAATCGCGCTCGGCCCGCGCCACCTGCGCCTCGGTTTGCGCCACCGCCAACTCACGCTTGGCACTGGAGTCGCCAATTGACGCCTGCTGATAGCGAAGCATCTTGGCCCGCGCCACCTGCAGCTTTTGCTCGGCCACTTCAAAGTCGCTGCGCAGCGCCGTGTCGACCAACTGCACCAGCGGGTTGCCGATATTCACCGCAGTGCCGGGCTGAACCACAATTCGCTCGACCACCCCAGCCACGGGCGCAGCCACTACAAACGGCGCGCGTGCTACAACCTCTACTGGCGCCAGAGTCATCAGCGGGACTTTGACCAGCGCCAACACCAGAGCTAGCAGAAACGCCAATCCGGCAAAAGCTGCCGTGCGCGATTTGTGCCGTCGCCATGCCGGTAACGGCTGCGCGCGCCCGGCAATGGCCAGCGCGCCATGGGCATAGGCCTGCGCCAAGCGGCTGGCCAGGGTAATGTGCTGCTCCTCCCACGTGTGATCGGCAGCCAACAACCAGCCCACACCCAGCGCTGTACCGCCGTCGTGCAACGGCAGCCACAACAAATGACGCAAAGCAGCCTGCTCAGTGCAGGGATCATGCTCATCCGCGTACTGCGGCAACTCAAATGATTCTGGCTGCAAGCCACCGTCGCTGCTCTGCGTGAGTTTCTCAACCAAACGCTGATACCAAAGCACCATCGGCGCATCACGCTGCACCTCGGCCAGACCACTGATCGCCAGCACCCGCCACGCCGACGTCGACTTGCCGCGCAACGAAGCTCTGGATTCGAGCACCAGCGATTCGCCGAAGGGAATGAGCACCGCGCTTTCATTAACCAAGTGCTGCCAGAGTGCGTCGCGTTGCAAACAGCTGCGCAATTCACCTTCTATGCGGATCAGGTGCGCCGCATTGACCGAGGTGGCTGTCGGGCTGGCACTTTGCGCCTCGGCTGCGCGCGCCCGTGAGGCCAGGAACTCGTTGGCATCGACGAGCTTGCGCGACGCCGCACCACCTGTGGTGGCGTCGGTGCCGGTGGCACGTTGCTCGTCCGAGGGATTCATGGGCTTGATTCTGATTCTGGGGTCACGGCCGTCAATGCATTCATGCTGGACTGGCCGCTCATGCCAGGCAGCACTTGCGCGGGAACATCAGCCACGGTGCTGATGACTTTGATGGTTTGGCTGACCGGGTCGACTGCCGCCGACACGCGGCTGACCTTGGCATTAAGGGTGTCGCCGGTTTCATCAACGGTGAAGGCCACCGTTGAGCCATTCTTGAGCCAGCGCAACCAGCGCGAAGGCACCACCATGTGCAACTCCAGCGGGCCATCGCTGACAATGTGAATCAACGGCTCATTGGCTGGCGGGGTTTCACTGGTGCGCGCCAACGTCTCAACCACGCGCCCGGAGAATGGCGCCAGCACTTTACAGCCGAGCATGCTCTGCTCAATGGCCCGCGCCTGCGCTGAACGCTCTTGCCCCTTGAATTTGGCGATGTCGGCATCGGCGCGGCCGGTGGCGCCCATGCGCAGCAACTCATCCTGTACATCCGAATTACGCGCTTCGGCTGCTGCGCCCGCCCGCGCGGCTGACAGCTCAGCCGTTAGCCGTCCGCAATCGAAACTGACCAGCAATGCGCCTTTGGCAAAGCGGTCACCCTCGCGCAATGGCATGTCAGTAATGCGCGCCGAAATGGGGCTCGAGAGCACAGCTTCCTGCTCTGCTTTGAGCACGCCGCGCGCCACATTCAAGTCGCCCTCTGCCCACACGCGAGGCAACACAAAGCTGGCCACTGTAGTGAGCAGCACCAGCGGCCACAGCCGACGTTTCACAAGGCCTCCACTTGGGCCAGGGCATCGCCCCGCCCGGCCCATAGTCTGCGTAACTTGCCTGCGAGCACATCCACCGAATCGGCACTGCTCATGGTCGGGTCTATCGGGTCGATGCCGATGGAGGCATAGACATTGGCGTACGCATTTTGCAGGTCGGCCAACGCCATATCCATGCGCACCTCAGCCACGACCGAGTTCATTTGCTCGCGGATCAAGGTTTGCTGGCTGACACTTTCAGCGCGATAACCGGCATCAATCTGCGCCTCGATTTTGCGTTGCACGCGCAAATAGCGCTCTGCGGTATTGAGCTCACGCTTGCGTAATTCATACCGCGCCTGGCTGACGGATAACTGCGTGGCCACGGCCATGGTCAAGGCCAGCGCACGCTCATCAAGCAACTGCGCCTGGGCATCGATACGATCCCGGTCTGCACCGTAACGGAATACGTTGAGCAGGTTCCAACTGGCCTGAGCGCCCCAGCCGGTCCAACTGCTGTTGTACAGATAACTGTTGTCATTGACGTTAGCGCCAACGAACAACTTCAGATTAGGCAATGCACGCAGCAAAGTGGCGGTGGTTTCACGCTCATTGCTGCGCATCTGATAGGCCACTTCACGCAGCTCAGGACGGTTCTCAACCGCCAGCCGCAGCATTTGGCTGTACGGCTGATCAATGCTCTTCCACTCTTTTGGCTCAGCCGGGAATTTAATGCTGTAATCCTGACCCGGCTCGAGATTCATCAGGCCTGCCAATTGCTGCTTGGCCACACCCAGCTCGCGCGCCAGCGACTGCACATCGCGACTGATCGTCAGCAGTTCGCGCTCATAACTCAAAGCCACCAACGGTCGGGTCAGCCCGCTGGACTCCTGCTCCTCTGCTTGCTTCAAGGCCGCTTCGGTGGTGCGTTCAAGTTCCAGGGTCTTGCCCAACATGCGCTCGGCACAGGCTGCACGCCAAAAAGCTGTGCGCACATCTTCGACAATCCGCTGGATGACTTTGCGCTTGCGCTCTTCGGCAAGCATGACTGCGTCACCGGCTTGCTGTGCGCGGACGTACGACAAGCCAAAATCAAGCACATCCCAGCTCAGCGCCAAGTCACTGGCCAGCACTTCACGGTCACTGGAGGTAGACGGTTCGAGGGACTGCTGGCCCGTTAACAAGGACCGGCTACTGCCACCGGAGTCGTTGCTGCGGCCGTTGTAATCGAGGGTGCCGACCAGCCGGGGCAACATGTCGTAGCGGCTCAGATCCAGTTCCCGCACACGCACCGCGTGCTCCATCATTTCCACCCGGTAATCGAGGTTGTACTTGATGGCACGGGCCATAGCCGAATAAAGGTCGATGGGGGCGGTTACAGGCTCTTGCTGGGCGGCGACACGCTTCAACAGGTCATCAGCGCGCTGTTGGTGCTCTTGCTCACTCAATGATTCGGGTTTGACGCTGCAGCCACCAATAGCAGTGCTGAGCAATAAGACGGCTAAAGCAGTTCTGCGATGCCTGAGTGAAAGCATGTGCGCACTATCCATTGATACATCTGCTCCTAAAGCGCCGCCCGTTGCCGCCGCAACAGACCGTATGAACACTTACGCAAAGCACACAGCAGATTTTCCCCAGCGAAATCGCCTGCCCCTCCTGCATCAGCAGTTCGAGACGGCCACCAAGCGTTGCTACAGGCGAATCTACATCTAAGCCACTTGTTCGAAAGTGTTAGCGACGGGGTGAAATGCTGCCAAGTGAACTGGCTGCCAACTGCATTTCAGATGATTGAAAGTCGTCACATGTATTACGTCAGAACAGAACAGGAACAATTCATTGGCAAATTGGCAAGCACAATTAGGCACTAATTAATTGGTTATAAAAGCTCGGCTATATTCGCCGAAAACAAACTCAAAAGTGGCACATCAAGCGAACATAACGTCCAACGCCTGACTTAAAAAGCCCCCAAAAACAGGCCATTTAATTTGCCGGTTGACCACTTTTTGGCATGCCATTACGATATTCGTAATTCAATTACAAAAAAATACTCAAAATGACCACTCTTCAATATCTCTCAGGCTTTGCCAACGAGTTCAGCAGTGAAGCACTTCCCGGCGCACTGCCTGTTGGCCAGAATTCGCCGCAAAAAGTGCCATACGGTCTGTACAGCGAACTGCTTTCTGGCACCGCATTCACGGTGCCCCGGACAGAAGCGCGGCGCACTTGGATGTATCGCATCAAGCCGTCGGCCAATCACCCGGCATTCAAGCGGCTTGAACAACAGCTGCCAAACAGCCAGCTAGGGCCTGTCACGCCGAATCGGCTGCGCTGGAATCCGTTTGAGCTGCCGGACGAACCCACTGACTTCATCGCAGGTTTGCAGCTTATGGCCGCAACCGAGGCGGCCGATAAAGCCAGCGGCGTCAGCGTTTACCTGTACGGCGCCAACTGCTCGATGCAACGAGTGTTGATGAACGCAGACGGCGAGTGGTTATTCGTGCCGCAGCAAGGCCGTTTGCGCTTGGTCACGGAGCTGGGCGTTGTGCAGGTGGAGCCGCTGGAGATCGCGGTAATCCCACGCGGGATGAAGTTCCGTGTCGAACTGCTCGACGCCACTGCTCGCGGCTACCTGTGTGAAAACCACGGGTGCGCCCTGCGCCTGCCTGATTTAGGCCCGATTGGCAGTAACGGCCTGGCCAATCCACGGGACTTCCTGACGCCGGTCGCGCACTTTGAAAACATCGACCAACCCACGCAGTTGGTGCAAAAGTTTCTCGGCGAACTGTGGGCAACCGAACTGGATCACTCGCCACTCGACGTAGTGGCCTGGCACGGTAATAACGTGCCGTACAAATATGACCTGCGCCGCTTCAACACCATCGGCACTGTGAGTTTCGATCACCCGGACCCGTCAATTTTCACCGTACTCACCTCTCCCGGCGTAACAACCGGGCAGGCCAATATGGACTTTGTGATTTTCCCGCCACGCTGGATGGTCGCCGAAAATACGTTCCGGCCACCGTGGTTCCACCGCAATCTGATGAACGAGATGATGGGGTTGATCCAGGGCAGCTACGACGCCAAAGCCGAGGGTTTCAGCGCCGGTGGTGTATCGCTGCACAATTGCATGAGTGCCCACGGCCCGGACAACACCACCACAACGCAAGCCATTGCGGCAGACTTGAAGCCGCACAAGCTGGATAACACCATGGCTTTCATGTTCGAAACCTGCAGTGTTTTGCGGCCCACCCGCTTCGCGCTGGAAGCGCCGCAACTGCAAGGCAATTACGACGACTGCTGGGCCCACATGGCGAAAACCTTCAACCCTGAGCAACCTTAAACGGTTGTGTATCAAGCCTGGCCTTGCGTGATCCATACCGGTTCGCGCAAGGCCTTGGCCAACGCATTGAGCGGCAGTGCTTCGAAATGCCGCATTTTGTGCCCCAGTTCGCTACCTATATGCCCCAATTCGAGGCAAAGCTGTCCTTTCAGTCAGAATCAACGCCCTCCACCCGCCAAATCTGGACGTATATAAAACCCTGCGCAATTATTTTTCCTTTTAACAACAACAGTTTGTTTGGCTGGCGATATAAAATTAGCTTATCTGGCGCTAATTTTGCTTTAGACCCAGCAGCCTGACCCAATAGACAGGTTTAACAACGATAATTCTGCACACCAGGAGCAACACCGAATGATGCGTACACTCTCCACCATGATGTTGGCCGGCGGGCTTCTGGCGGGCGGCCAGGCAGCAGTTGCGGGCGACTTACTGCAATGGCAAAACAACAGCCTCACCTATCTGTACGGCGAAAACTTCAAAGTAGACCCGGACACTCAGCAAACGCTGACGTTTGAGCATGCCAGTGGTTGGAGCGTGGGCGACCTGTTCTTCTTCGTAGACGGCATTACTTACAATGACGGTGAAAACGGTGCGGGCGACTCGAAGACTTTCTACGGCGAACTTTCTCCTCGCCTGTCGATGGGCAAACTGTTCAACAGCAAGATCCAGTTTGGTCCGGTAACAGACGTCCTACTTGCGATGACGTACGAGTTCGGCGAAGACGACACTGAGTCTTACCTGATCGGTCCAGCCGTTGATCTGGCGATCCCGGGTTTCGATTACTTCCAGTTGAACACTTATTTGCGCACCACTGACGGCAAGCGCGATGGTGATAACGTCTGGCAGATTACGCCGGTCTGGAGCTACACCATTCCGGTTGGCAACTCCGACATCCTGTTCGACGGTTTCATGGACTGGGTTGTGGACAACGACGACTCCTACCACGCCAACCTGCACTTCAACCCACAGATCAAATACGACATGGGTAAAGCGCTCAGCTGGGGCGAGAAGCAGCTGTACGTGGGTATCGAGTACGACTACTGGAAAGACAAGTACGGTATCGACAACGACGGTTTCGTAGGCAGTGAAATCCTTGACGGCACCAACCAAAGCGCGACCAACTTCATCGTAAAAGCGCACTTCTAAGTAAGTCCGGCCACAGGCCAACGCTGCCTTGAGTGCAGGTTGGCCCGTGGCTTTCAAAGACCACCCAAACGATCTAGCCTCACCCGACTTTCGAGGCATCCTTGCAGCCCCTCGTTTGTGTTTAGATGGTGCCCTCATCTGTGCACCGTTTATATCGAGAGCTGCCCATGACTGCGCGTACCTTCCTGCTGACCGCACTGGCGATGCTTGCATTTGCCGGTAACTCGCTGCTCTGTCGCCTGGCGTTAAAAGCCACAACCATCGACGCTGCCACCTTCACCAGTGTGCGCCTGCTCTGCGGTGCGCTGACTTTATGGCTGTTGCTGCAATGGCGCAGCAGTGGCAAAACCGCTGCCGGAAGCTGGGCAGGCGCTGTTTCGCTGTTCATCTATGCGGCCGCGTTCTCGTTTGCCTATATCAGTCTCGACACCGGCGTCGGGGCGCTGCTGCTGTTTGGTGCAGTGCAGGTCAGCATGATTGTTTACGGTTTTTACAGCGGTGAACGTTTCAACAAGCTCACCAGCTGCGGCCTGATTCTGGCGCTGGCCGGCTTGCTCATACTGCTCTTGCCAGGCGCCAAGGCACCCGCACTCGGTGGTGCGCTGCTGATGTTATTGGCCGGTGTTGCCTGGGGCGCGTATTCCTTGTTGGGGCGCAAAGTTGCCGACCCGCTGGCCGCAACAGCCGGTAATTTTATTCGCGCCGTGCCGCTGGCCCTGCTGCTCAGCCTGATCCTCATCAGCCGAACCCAATGGGACGCCAGCGGTCTGTTCTATGCGGCGCTTTCCGGCGCGCTGACCTCAGGCGTGGGTTACGCCATCTGGTACACCGCCCTGAACGGGCTCAAATCCATTCAGGCTGCCACCGTACAACTCAGCGTGCCGATCTTGGCGGCGCTGGCAGGCAGCCTGGTACTGGGAGAAGCACTGAGCCTTCGCCTGTTAATAAGCTCGGTGGCCGTGCTCGGCGGCATTGCGCTGGTACTCTCGGCCAAACAACGCGCAGCGTAGGGCCGGCTTGCCTGATTAACGCGCATACAACAGCCGCGCCCGCTAGACTCAAGGCTCATTACTGCAAGGAATTCTGCCCATGGTACGCGCCATTACATTGCTGCAACGCGCCCTGTTCACCGCTCTGCTACTCAGCCTTGCGGCGTGCAGCACGCTGGGCATGCGCGACCCGCTGAAGATTAATCTGGTGGGCGTCGAACCTCTGCAAGGCCAAGGCCTTGAGGTACGTTTCGCGGTCAAATTGCGCGTCCAGAACCCCAACGATTCGGTGATCGACTACAACGGTATAGCCATTGATCTTGAAGTGAACAATCAGCCGCTGGCCAGCGGTGTAAGCAACCAAAGTGGGCAAGTGCCAGGTTTTGGCGAAGCGGTGATCAGCGTTCCAGTGACCATTTCTGCATTCTCGGCAATGCGCCAGGCCATGGGCGCTACCGGCTTCAAGCCCGAGCAGGGATTGCCGTACAAATTAAGCGGCAAGCTCGCGGGCGGGCTGTTCGGCACAGTGCGTTTCAGCGACACAGGCACACTCGATCTGCCGGCGCCCACAACTGCTTACTGAGCCGCAGGCTGGCCGAGCATCACCTGATTTCGACCATTATTCTTGCCGGCATAAAGCGCCTCGTCAGCGCGGGCGATTGCGCTGTCCAAGCCTTCATGAGGCTGAAGTTCGACCACACCAAGGGTCAGCGTCAGGCCAACATCATGGCCATTCAGGCACAGGGCATTGCGCGACACTTCAACGCGTATTCGCTCGGCCAACTGCCGGGCTCCCTGAAGGTCGGTAACCGGCAGCATGATCAGAAACTCTTCGCCACCCCACCGACAGCAACTGTCGCCGTCGCGAGCGATCTGCATAATCGTCTGGCTGACATGCAATAAGGCCTGATCGCCGAACTGGTGACCGTAACGGTCATTGATCAATTTGAAATGATCGATATCCGCCAGAATCATCGACAGCGCCGAATGCTTCTCAAAACTGTGATCCAACTCATCCGCGGCCACTTCAGCCATGCGCCTGCGGTTGATCATGCCGGTTAACGGATCATAAGCGGCCATGTGTTCCAGCTTGGAGTTCATACCCGCCACAACCATAAAGTGGCGCATCACAAACAGCGAAATCACACTAAACGCAGTGGCAAGATTCAGCAGCCGCAGACACTCGAGAGCCTGCGCTGAAATATCCGGGTCTGGAGCCGTACGCTGCTCCAGCGCCAACATTTGCAGCATCAGTAACACGCACAGCACAACCTTGTGCCAGATGCGAATTCGGCCACTGAAGGCGACCAGAGGGGTCATCGCAAAAAGCAGATAGTGAAAGCCCGCACGGGCGCCAAATTGAGTGCAATACACGCTCAACTGTATGCCGAAGGCCAATATCAGCAACGCCAAACCGCCGATAAATACCGGGAAAGAGCGACGATTGATGACCAGCAGATAAAGCGGTGCCTGAACCAGAATGAGCAGCGCGCTGAAGGCCCACCAACGGCTGCCGTAAGACAGGAACAGGGAAAGGTGAAGCAGATTGATCACACTGAGAATTACAATTCCCCAGCGCACCAGCGAACGAAACGAGCGGCGGATGAACACGGTGTCGTACGGATCATCTTGCCTGGATTCTGGGTTTGACTGCATATGCGGTACATCCCTGTACGAAACAACCCAATAACTACAAAGCCTACAACAATAGGCCACACCGCCCAGCTTCCTGCTGCGCAGTGGCACATCCGGCTTCTTGCAAGGCCATCGGTCGCGGCTGGCAAGCCGATGGATCAGCCACGCTGTCGCAACGCTATAAAGCGCTCGGCATGACTATTCACAGAGTAGCTGAAAGCGCTTCAGAACGGCTGTTTGAGCTTCAATCAGCAACCTAACACAGCTCACTTTAAGAGAGAGTACAGGGTTGTCAAATTGCTCAATATACATAGTAAGGATGTTTTACAGAGCAAATCGGCCTAATAGCTTTACACAAGCTTTACACGAACTTACGGATAATTACCGAGTTTAGGCGTTCAATATTGTTGTGCGGTATTAGCCGCAATTTTTGCAGGAGTACTCCTTATGATTGGCCGACTTCCCTTACTCTTGGCCGGCATACTCAGCTTGGCCGTTGCAGGCCAGGCCTCAGCCCACGGCCATAATGATGGCGTGATTGCCGGTGCGGTGGTTGGTGCAGTAATTGGTGGAGCAATTGTTGCTAACAGCCGTTATCAGCCGGCGCCGGTGTATGTGCAGCCCGCACCGCAGCCGGTGTATTACCCGCCTCAACCGGTTTACTACGCACCGCCGCCACCGGTTTACTATCAGCCAGCACCGGTGTACTACCGCCAGACGCGCGTAATCGTAGCGCCGCGCTATCGCTATTACGGAGGCGGCTACCACCACGGCGGCGGTCATGGTCACGGCCATGGCGGCCACCATCGTTAAGCCAACCAAGCCCCGCTCAATGCGGGGCTTTTTGCATGTGCCCCGGCGACAGCTAAATCCCTATATAATGCAGGTCTTTAGCCCGCCTTTGAGGACTCACCGTGAGCACTTTGCCAGCCTGCCCAAAATGTAATTCCGAATACACCTATCAGGATGGCTTGATGCTGATGTGCCCGGAATGTGCCCATGAGTGGGCAGCGGACGGCAGTGATGAAGCGGCCGCAGTCGACGCCAAGGTAATCAAAGACTCGGTCGGCAACACCCTTGAGGACGGCGATACCGTCACGGTCATCAAGGACCTCAAGGTCAAAGGCTCATCGCTGGTGGTGAAGGTTGGCACCAAGGTCAAAGGCATCCGCCTGTGTGATGGCGACCATGATATCGACTGCAAGATCGATGGCATTGGCGCCATGAAACTCAAGTCCGAGTTTGTCCGCAAAGTTTAATCCTCCCCCGCCACGCTCGCCCTGCAATCGGGCGAGCGGCTTCAGCGCAAGAGTATCTTTAAGCTCAGTTCGCGCCCTGTCGGCCAGCCGTTTTCAGTGCATGCTATGGTTGTTGAATCAGCCAATGATCCGAGACAGAGCCAATGCGCGTGATGTTGTTCAGTTTGCTTGTGGGTTTAAGCACCTCGACTCTCGCCGAGACTTGGCGGGTGGTTGGTAGCGAACAGTTCGCGCCCTACAGCTACACCACCGCGACTGACAGTGAACCGCAAGGTCTGGATGTCGATTTAGTCCGTGCCGTGCTGGATGAGGCCGGTATTGAATACCATCTGCGATTGTACCCGTGGCAGCGGGCTAAAAAGATGCTGGAGACCGGCGAGGCAGAGATGGCATTCGTGTTTGCCGGAACGGCCGAGCGCCAGCGTCAATACCAGCTGATTGGGCCTATTCGTGAGGGCTCGACACGCTTCATGAGCCGCCGTGATTTCGCCCTTGAAGACTGGCAGAGCCTCGCGGATTTGGCGCCCTACGTGATTGGCCAGGTGCTGGGCTACGCCTACGAAACTGCATTCGACAACGCCGCGCTCAAGCGTGACGAAACGGCCCAGCAACCCGGCCAGTTGGTCTCAATGCTGTTAGCTAAACGGATCGAACTGATTGTTGGCGATAGCTTGCAGTTACAGTACCTGGCACGCCAGCAACATGGCAGCGAACACGTACGGATGCTGCCCACTCCTCTGGTGAAAATGCCGCGTTATGTTGCCTTTGGCAAAAATGATTTGCACCGTGCCAAGCAGTTCAATGCCGCGCTGGAAAAGCTGAGAGACACTGGCGAACTGGACGCTATAGTTGAGCGCTGGAGACAGCAAATAAGATTGCCTCAACCCAACTCGATTGAAGTTGAGCCAGAACCTGACCTTGAACATCAGAGTTGATCATGCGCATTGCCACATTCTTATTTGCAATTACTTGCCTGCTCGGCCTCAGCGCTTGTGGTCTCGGCGAAACTGCAGCCACCGCCAGCCTGCAGGCCAAACAGGCCGAGCAGGCGCAGCAGCAGATGAAACAACTTAAAGAGCAGGTTGAGCAAGCCAATCAGGCCAGCAACCTGCGCCTCAACGATGCCATGAAACAAAGCCAGTGACACTCACGCGCGAGCTCTAGAACTCAAGCAATTTGAATCCGGCATCGGCCTTTTTCAGCAGCGCTTGTTGGTCGCCAGACTGGTTCCACTTGCTGCGACCATCCAGCTCTGCACTCTTGTGAAACAACAGCAGCATGCTGCCGACCACCTTGAAGTTGGTCGGGTCGATAGCCATCTTTTTGCCCTCAGTCAGGCTGAATGCACAAAAGGCGCCGTAGTGCGGAACATAGTGCGCCGGATTGCCATTGAACAACGCAACCTGCTCAGGGGATGTCAGGTAATAGGTTTGGTCTTTGTACTCGGCCTGAAACTTTTCACTACCAAGCTCCGCCTTGTTCTTAGTGAAATATGAAACAGGGCTGTAGCCGCCAATGGCGGGCGTTGCAGCCTGCACCTGGCTACAAAACAGGAACGCGCCAACCAGCAGGACCTGAGCGGTCCGTAAAAGCGTGTGGGTACGAGACATAAGCTAACCATCCTTAGTGAGCATTGAGAAAACCGGCGCTACCATCCGTGGGCGCATCCGGACTGCACTCTAACATTGCAGCTCGGCGCTGTGGGGCCCGCTGGATTTACCTGAACGTCTGCGCGCAACCCGCAGATCAAAATCGTTCATAGCCAAACAGCGAATTTCAAATTACCTTGAATACAAACCAATCAGGGAAGAACGATGGCCAACAAAACCCCACAGTCCGCCCAGCAAACTCATCTTGCCGTACTCATCGACGCCGATAATGCGCCGGCTGCGATTGTTGAGGGTCTGTTTGAAGAGATTGCAAAATACGGCATTGCCAGCGTCAAGCGCATCTACGGCGACTGGACGCTGCCCAATCTCGGCAGTTGGAAGAAAGTCCTGCTTGATCACTCGATCCAGCCCATCCAGCAATTCGCCTACACCAAAGGCAAAAACGCGACGGACAGCTCGCTGATCATCGATGCGATGGACCTGCTCTACACCCGCCGTTTTGACGGCTTTTGCCTGGTCTCCAGCGACAGTGATTTCACCCGGCTGGCAGCACGCCTGCGCGAAGAAGGCCTGACTGTTTATGGCTTCGGTGAAGAGAAAACGCCCTCACCTTTTGTGTCCGCCTGCGACAAGTTCATCTACACCGAGATACTGCGCGCCGACGCAAAAGAGCATGACAAACAAACCCCGGACTCGGCTGATGACGCCCACCCGGAACCCGCCAAACAGCCGTCGCAACGCAAAAATCAGAAAGCCCCAGTCGAGTTTATTGGCAAGGTTATCGATGACATTGATGACGAAGACGGCTGGGTGCAACTGGGCGCACTCGGCTCAAACATCACCAAACTACGCCCGGCGTTTGATGCTCGCCTCTATGGTTTCAAAAAGCTCAGCGACCTGATCAGAGCCAACCCGCAGCGCTTCGAGTTGCAAACAAAGGCCGTCAGCTCCACCGGCGGCGAAGCACTTTATGTACGCAACAGAAAAGCAGCGAGATAGTGGGTATACAGCAGGTGTGAGTGGTCAAAACGGTACTGCAACAGGCATGCGAAACTGCACTCAATTTGAACACCCGATTGTGTTCGGCCTGACCCGTTATTTTCAGTCGGCTTGACCACCGGTTACATCGGACTTGACCGGCACACTTCGTAATCCTGACCGGCAGAGAATGGTCGGTTTTGACCGGTCGAGACAGGCAGTAACCGGCAAAAACCGGTCACTCGAAATTGGTCACGAAAGCAGAGCCGGACTAGTAACTCAGCCTCTCCTTACACAGGTAAGCCATGCATCATACTGTGTCCGCCACTGTCGTACTCTGAAAGTTGAGCAGGCCAGAAAGTGAATATGACCCTGCGCGCAGAGAATTTAACTACTGCGGTACGGCTGCAATCACCGAGATTTCTACCAGCAACTCCGGGCTGGCCATTTTAGCCTCTACGCAGGCACGCGCAGGGGCGAAGCCTGCTGGAACCCAGCTGTCCCATACACTGTTCATCTCGGCGAACAGGCTCATATCTTTCAGGTAGATGGTGGCTGACAGCAGCTGCTCACGATTGCTGCCGACCGACGCCAGCAGCGCATCGACCTTGGCCAGCATGGTGCGGGTTTGCTCCTGAATGCCGCTGCTACGATCTTCAGCGACCTGGCCGCATAAATAAGCGGTCTGGTTATGCACCACGACTCGGCTCATCCGCGCGGCTGTTTCGTATCGGCTAATGCTCATCACTTGTCCTATTGGTTTTTCATGTTGAAATGACACGCTACTGCTTGTCCCCGTGGCTCACCAGAGAAGCCAGTTCACCCAGGCAAAGAGGTTTTATCGGCGCGCGGATCGTGTAATAACCTACTTGGTCGATGGCGACATTGCGCTCGGCGGCGATGATCTGCGCCACGGTGAGACCGCACATGCGGCCCTGACAGGGGCCCATTCCGGCACGACTAAACGCCTTGGTCTGATTTGGACCGCTACAGCCAAGCCCCACAAAACGGCGGATATCGCCGGCACTGACCTCCTCGCAACGACATACGATGGTTTCATCGACCGGCAGCAGGAACTCGACAGCCGGTTGGTAAAGCACATCTAGAAACGGCCGGATAACCATCAACCTATTCAGGGTCTGATGCACCGGCCGTGCCAGCATGTCCCGTTCAGCGCTGCCAAGGCGCCCCTGCTGGCAGGCAACTTGCCAGGCCGTCAGACGCCCGAAGTGCTCTGCAGCCAGTGCGCCTCCTATCCCGGCGGAGTCGCCAGCGACGAAGACACCGCCGATCGAGGTTTCGCCCCAGGAATCGGTCTGCGGATGCCAGCATTGCTGTTGTTCGTGCCATAAATGCCGAGCATCCATGGCACGGGTCAATTGCACATTTGGTACCACGCCCTGATGCACCAGAAGTGACTTGCAGTTGATAACGCGGCTATGGCCTCGCTGCTGAAAGTGCACTTGCGCCACGCGGCCGCTGCTGTCAGCGTCGGCGCTCAGCTTCGTCACCCCACTGAGCATGTTGATACCAGCCTTGCGCAGCGAAACCAGATAGCCGAGGCCCTTGAACAGCATACGCCACCCCCGTAGCGCGCCGAGCCCATGGCGCAATGCTTTGAAGTAGTTGGATGACGGCGTGGTATCGAGCACTGCGCTGATCGACACTCCGGCCTTATGCAGCTGCCAGGCAATCAACAACAACAACGGACCACTGCCTGCCAATACAAGCGGGCCTGGCGGGGTCAGGGCGCTGCTCTTCAACAGAATCTGCGCGGCGCCACAGCTCATCACACCGGGCAGTGTCCAGCCAGGGAAGGGAACCGGCCGTTCCTGTGCGCCGGTGGCCAGCAAGATTTTCGCCGCACGTAAGGTGCGACTATGTCCGCCGATGGACACACTGAGTACGCGCTCCGAGCTGATGTCCCAGACCGTGGTCGAACTAAAGTAATCGATCTGTGTATGCTGCAGCGCATCCACCAGTTTGCGCCCGTAATAGTAATCGGGGCCCAGCACTCGGGTGTCGGCCGGAGCAGG
Organism: Pseudomonas marincola; assembly: GCF_900682675.2. NCBI lineage: Bacteria > Pseudomonadati > Pseudomonadota > Gammaproteobacteria > Pseudomonadales > Pseudomonadaceae > Pseudomonas > Pseudomonas marincola. The sequence goes on from NZ_LR215729.2 coordinate 3,608,566, forward strand.
CTTGCCTACGCTGCGGTAGATCTGCCCACCCGGGGCGGCTTGTTCGTCAAGCAAGGCGACATCTAGGCCATGCTGACAGGCCGTAGTCGCGGCGGCCATCCCGGCGGGTCCGGCGCCGACTACGACCAAGTCATATATTCGCTCGCTCACGAGTACATCTCCTGCTCTGCCATCGAGAGGTATCTGGCGCCGGTCTGCGGAAGGATTTTCATACCCTCAGCCACCAGCGTCATGCAGCCCTGCACATTGGGGACGCCATCGACCTCCACTAGGCACTCGAAGCACACACCCATCATGCAGTATGGGGCGCGCGAGCTGCCGGACAGCGGAGTTGTGCGTGAAGGAATCATGCCCGCGGCCAGCACTGCTGCGGCCACTGTATCTCCCGCTCGGGCATTGAATGTCGCGCCATCGATCTCTACCAGCACCGTGCCACCGTCTTCATTTGCCAAGCGTTTAAACATCAAATCGTGCTGCACGGAACACCTCCAAAGAAAAGGCTTCAGGTTTGCCTGCTATCCAGTCGGCGATCGGTCCTGAATGAGCGGCACCAAGGGTGACACCGCTATGGCAGGTCACTAGAAATGCCCCGGGGCAGACACGCGACTCTTCATATATTGGATACCCATCCGGGGTCATCACCCGCAATGCGCCCCAGGCGCGAACCATGCGTACGTTTTCCAGCAGCGGAAACATCCGCGTTGCCCGATGAGCAATCTGTGCCATCACCTCGGTAGTGGTGCCGCTGTTGAAGCCGACGTCTTCCTTGGAGTCGCCCAGCTGCATGGTGCCGTCCCCTGTCTGGCGCACATGACCGGTGGGATAATGGAGAAACGGCTGTATGCGTTCGGTGATCAAAATCTGTCCGCGGTTGGGCTGGACCGGGGCCGACAGCCCCAGTTGGGGGGCCAGTACCTTATTGCCGAGACCGGCAGCCAGCACCACCTTTGCAGAGTTCCAGCGGTCATGCCCGGCCACTACGCTAAAGCCACCGTCCTGCTGACGGATCTCGCCGATGGAGGCATTGCTGAGCAACTTACCGCCCCGGGCGATAAAAGCCTCGGCCAAGGCCCGCAATAGCAGTAACGGATTCAAATGACCGTCCTCCAGCCCCAATGTAGCGCCGGCAACATGGGGGCCGATCGCGGGCACAAGAGCTTTGAGTTGTGCATGGTCAAGCACCTTGAACGGGTAATCGCCGCCAGCCTGCTCGCGCATAGCACAAAGCATGCGCTGGCGTTGTTCCAGTTCGGCGTCGTCCAGGCAAATCAGCAGCCCGCCTTGCTGGGAAAGTTGAACATCGATGCCGGTGAAGGACTCAAGCTCTTGGGCAAAGTCTCCCCACAAACGCGCCGACAAACGTGACAACTGGGCGTATTCGGGACAGGTATCGCCCTTGCCCTGCACCCATACCAGGCCGAAGTTTCCCCGAGAAGCGCGCAGGGCGATGTCGCCCTCATCCAGCACGGTGACCTTCAAGCCATTGCGGATAAGGCCTAGCGCAATGGCCAGGCCAACGAGTCCGCCGCCGATCACGGTGACATCCGTTTCGCGACAGTCTGCCCGTAAGCGAACCGACATGGCCTACTCCTTTTAAAATATTGAGGTTGCAGGCATAGGACCTGCTGGATGAAAGCGGCAAGGCCGTCCCGGACGTTTATATTTCGGGGGCCTTGCTCAGCCAGGCTCAGTCCTTCAATGCTGCCTTGAGCACCTTCTCGGCCCACTCTTTGCCGATGTCATCGATGATTTCAGGCCATACATTGGTACGGACTTTCCTCACCGTAGCTTCGAGCTCCGCCTCGGACACGTCGACAATGGTGGCACCTGCTTCAGCTAGCAGTTGCTCGTTGGCGGCCTGGTCAGCTTGGGCGGTCAGCCAACGACGGTTTTCAAACTCCAGAGCAACCTTATCTAGCGCCGCTTGTTGCGCTGGATCGAGGTCGTCATAACGCTCCTGATTGAGCAGCAAATACCACACTTCGAAATGGGTATTTGATGGTACGTAGTACTTAGTCACATCACGGAAGGAGGAGTAATAACCCTCGGCACCCGAGCCCATCACCCCATCAACCACACCCGTTTGCACGGCGGTAAAAGCCTCAGAGAACGGCAGTGGCGAAGCAATGTAGCCCACCTGATTCGCCAACAGTTGGAAGGTTTTGATGGGTGGCACGCGCAGCTTGATGCCCTTAATGGCATTCGGATCGCCAGCACCCTGCACTTCGCGGTTCAGCGCGATTCCGCCGAAATATACCGGCCAAGCGCCCATCACCTTGATGCCTTGTTCTTTATACAGCTCGGCAACAGTTTCACGCAGTGGCGTGCCCGGACCGAACACCTCCCGTGCCTCTTGCCAGTTTTTTACCATGTAGGGCATGTAAATAATCTGGAAGCGTTTGTCTGCGCCGGAGGCTGGCGGTTGAACCGCCATGTCGATAGCGCCGAGGCCCACACGCTCTTGCACCACGGTGTAATCACCTAGAGCATTGGCGGCGTATATCTTGACTTTAATCTTGTTGTCGGTCGCTTTCTGGACATTTTCGGCGAACCATTTGACTTCATTATCAATGACAGTGCCCTGAGGGCGGACATGAGAAAGCTTCAAAGTTTCGGCCTGAATCAAGCCGGTAGTCGCGAGCGTAAGAGCCAGCGCGAGGGCGGATTTTTTTACGAGTGCTAGGTTCACTTTAAGTTTCCTTGTTGTTGTTCGAAGGCCTGAATAGGGAAATCAGTAACCAAACAGCCTAGGGATATATTCGGAAAGGTCGGGCCATGCAGCGACTAGAACTACAACCGGTAAGTAACCGAATAGTAAAATCAACATGGCGGGTTTAACGACATCAGTGAATTTCACTTTGCCAATACGAGCGCCCAAATAGAGGATGCTGGCGTAAGGGGGCGTAACGCCTCCCATCGCAGTGTTCACCCCAACAATCGCGGCGAATTGGATCGGACTGACGTCCAGAGCGATCATCAGTGGCAAAAGCAATGGCGCGGTCAGGATAATGGCGGTGATGTCATTCACTACCATGCCGATCAAGAACAGGAACAACGTCACCAAAATCAGCAGCGTAGTTTTGTCAGACGTGATTTCGAAAATAGCGGCCACCAACGCTTGCGGAATCTCTTCCATGACGTAGATCTGGCTGAGCATTAAGCTGAACAGGATCATGATCATGATGGAGCCAACGGCAGTGGCCGACTCCTTGCCTGACTCAATAAACGCGCGCCAGGTCAGTCCCTTGTAGATCATGAAACCGACAGGTAAGGCGTAGATAACCGCGACGGCGGCCGCCTCCGTAGGGGTCATAATCCCACCATATATCCCGCCTAGGATGATCACCGGCATGATCAATGCTGGCAGGGCATTCACTGTGCGCGACATGCCTTCCTTGAAAAAGTCGGGCATGGACATGGATTCATCGAGCACCAGCTTGAACTTACGCGACATCACTAGGTTGACCACGGCAATGTTGAACATAATCAGCAGGCCAGGGCCCAAGGTGGCGAGGAAGCTAGCCAGGATTGAGGTTTCTGTGACCCAGCCGTAGACGATCATGGTTACGCTCGGCGGGATCAATAAACCGAGAATCGAGGAGTTGGCGATCAAGGCTGTGGCATAGGCCCGTGGGTAGCCTTTACGCTCCATTTCGGGGATCAACAGCGGTCCAATGGCTGCAATGCCAGTGAGGCCACTGCCGGAGATCGCACCGATAATTGCGCAACTGACAGTCGCCACCACACCGAGACCACCGCGGATCCGGCCAACAAATATATTGACGAACTTCAGCAGACTGGCCGCAATGCCACTGACACTCATGATGGTCCCGGCAAACACAAACAGAGGGATAGCCAGTAGCACCGGATTGGTCAGTTGGTTAAAGCCCCAAAGCATCATACCTTTCATGGTGGCATCACCGACGAGCACCATGATCATCAGCCCAGCGCCGAAGCAGTAAGGTAGCGGCACCCCAAGGCTGAGCAGAATAATCAGCAGGGCAAAACCGAGCAGCGCGACTTCAATCATGGCGCTTTCCTTCTTGTTTTTCGGTCAGCACCTGGAACTCAGCAACTTCGGTCGTTTCTGGGTAGTCATGGCTTATTGGCGCGTTCAGTGCGGCGCCGCCGTTGAACAGCACGCGAAGGTTTTTATAGAGGTGCATGCAGACGTATAACGTCATCAGCAGCAGGCCGAGAAACAGCGAACATTCATAAATGAACGTTGGTAAGTAGAGGGTGGGGGTTTCCTTCCATACCCTAAATGCGTAGCGGAAGTAATCCCAAGCCCACCAGGTCAGCCAAGCGGAAATAATGATACTGAGGGATTCAGAGATGACCATCAGAAGGCGTCGCGCCTTTTCGGTGTCGAGAAAAATCTCCAGCACGTTGGCACGTATCTGTGTGTCTTCCCGCGACGCGTTAACACTGCCGAGGATGTACAGCCACATGATTGGGATGATCGATACCTCTTCTAGCCCCATGATTGGAGTTTCAAAGACGTATCGGGTGATTACCTGCACGAATTGGAAGCCTGCAACAGTGCTGATTAGCAATGCCAGCGCATACCGGAAGAACGTCTCCATTTTTTCTCTCTTGTTGGACGTTTGTGATGCAGATTTTGCTTGGCCAACTTGATAACATCAAATCGTTTATTATTTGTACTAGATAACAAAATATTATGATCTTGCTTCACATCAATCGTGCTTTAAGGCCCCAAAGTCGTTTGGAGGGTATGTGGCGAAATTAAGTCATCGGCAGGCCGAGGCCTTCCGTGCGGTGATGATCGCCGGCACTATTACCGGCGCAGCAGAGATTCTTTGCGTATCTCAACCGGCCGTGAGCCGACTGCTGGCGGACTTCGAGGATGCCGTTCAACTCAGGCTGTTCGAACGTCACAAGAAACGTCTAACGCCAACGCCAGAGGCTTTGATTCTGTTCGAAGAAGTGGAAAAATCCTTCGTAGGTATCGAGAAGTTGGCCAGAACCGCCGATGAGCTGCGCGGCTATCATCGCGGCTCCTTGAGGATCGCAGCCATGCCAGCTGTGTCCATAGGCTTCCTGCCTAATGTGGTCCAGAACTTCATCAGCGATCACCGCGGCGTTTCAGTGACCCTGCAGGTCCGCAGTTCGCAGCAGGTCGCCGACTGGATCGCTACCCAGCATTACGATGTCGGCATAGTCGCTACTAACGTCTCCGACCCCGCCCTTGAGGTACAACTGCTGGCCGACTGCCGCATGGTCTGCGCACTGCCTGTCGGTCACCGGCTTGCTGATAAGTCGGTGATCACACCCGAGGACTTGCGAGACGAGCCCTTCATTTCACTAGGCACTGAACAAAGCGTGCGCTACAAGATCGATGAGGTGTTCAATCGCGCAGAGGTAAACCGTCAGCTAATTGTGGACACGCAACTATGCTACGTGGCGTGCTCACTCGTACTGGCAGGCAGCGGCGTCACCCTCGTTGACCCACTGACAGCCCTACACTTTGCGCCGCAAGGCTTGGTGGTAAAACGGTTCGAGCCGAGGATTAGTTTCGTTTTCAACGTTCTGTATCCAGGACAAAGAGCGAAATCGCAAATGACCCTTGATTTTACCGACACGCTGCGTTTCAAGCTGGCGCAGTTGGCAGAGTCTTCGTCCGGTTTATTAGACTTCGAGGCACCACCACACGACCAAGGTGGGAGCACTTGATTCGACATGAGTTAGGCCATCTGAATCAGCTCTATTACGGTGACCGCCTTCAAATCTCTTTTTTGCTAGTTCAAATATGCCCGCCAACTACTGCAAAGTGTCGATTTCAGCCGATCACGACAGGCAGTTTTAGCCGGCTGCTGCCAGCCATAGACACGACCCATTCTGCTCAAGTCCTAAGCACATGATTGCTCAGTCCAAATGCAATCGAGCGGTCAATTCGATGCAATTCCCCAATGCAAAAAGCCCAGTCATCGGACTGGGCTTTTTGGTTTTCGCGAAGCGAGTTAAGCGTTAGCCGTTGCTTGGGAAAGCAAACGATGCCGCCTCGTGAGTCGCGCGCTGTGGCCAGCGCTGAGTGATGGCTTTGCGACGGGTGTAGAAACGCACACCGTCCGGGCCGTATGCATGCAGGTCGCCGAACAGCGAGCGCTTCCAGCCGCCGAAGCTGTGGTAGGCAACTGGTACTGGCAGCGGTACGTTGACGCCGACCATGCCGACTTCGATCTCGTCGCAGAACAGGCGTGCAGATTCACCATCGCGGGTGAAGATGCAGGTGCCGTTGCCGTACTCGTGATCGTTGATCAGTTGCATGGCCTCTTCGAGGCTGTTGACGCGCACGACACAGAGTACCGGGCCAAAGATTTCTTCTTTGTAAATGCTCATTTCCGGGGTTACGCGGTCGAACAGGCAGCCACCGAGGAAGAAGCCTTTTTCGTTACCGGCAACGCTCAGGCCACGGCCATCGACAACCAGTTCTGCGCCAGCAGCAACGCCAGCATCCACATAGCCTTGAACCTTGTCACGGTGCGCGCCCGTCACCAGTGGACCCATGTCCAGACCGCAGGAAGTGCCTGCGCCGATTTTCAGTGCTTTGATCTGCGGCTTGAGCTTTTCGATCATCGCATCGGCAATCTGATCACCCACGCACACAGCAACCGAGATGGCCATGCAGCGCTCGCCGCACGAACCATAAGCGGCGCCCATCAACGCGCTGACCGCGTTATCAAGGTCGGCATCTGGCATCAGCACCGCGTGGTTTTTAGCGCCGCCCAATGCTTGTACGCGCTTGCCGCGCTTGGTGCCTTCGGCGTAGATGTACTCGGCAATCGGGGTTGAGCCGACAAAGCTCAGGGCTTTGACTTCCGGCGCTTCGATCAACGCATCCACGGCTTCCTTGTCGCCGTGCACAACGTTGAGTACGCCTTTCGGCAAACCGGCTTCCTGAAGCAGTTGCGCGATGTACAGCGTCGAGCTTGGGTCACGCTCTGAAGGCTTGAGGATGAAGCAGTTACCGCAGACGATGGCCAGCGGATACATCCACAGCGGCACCATCGCCGGGAAGTTGAACGGGGTAATACCGGCAACCACGCCCACCGGCTGGAAGTCGCTCCAGGCGTCGATGTTCGGGCCGACGTTGCGGCTGTATTCACCCTTGAGAATTTCAGGTGCTGCACAAGCAAACTCGACGTTCTCGATACCGCGCTTCAGCTCACCGGCGGCGTCTTCGAGGGTTTTGCCGTGCTCTTCGCTGATCAGCTTGGAGATTTCAGCTTCGTGCTGCTCGAGCAGTTGCTTGAAGCGGAACATGATTTGCGCGCGCTTGGCCGCCGGGGTATTGCGCCAGGCCGGGAATGCAGTTTTGGCCGAGTCGATAGCCTGCTGCACGGTGGCGGTGTCCGCCAATGCAACCTTGTGGATAGCGTCGCCAGTCGACGGGTTGAACACGTCGGCGCTGCGACCGGTTCCAGCGACTGACTCGCCATGGATCAAGTGATTGATAGTGCCCATGAGACTCTCCATTTAATTGTCTGTGCGATGGCGGCAGTGGTGCCAGGCCATCCGAATTTTCTGCTAAACGGCGACAAGCCTCTGGCCTGTCACCTTCTGATTCAGCGAGCGGTTTTGATCTCGGTTTCGACAAACACCACTTCATGCTCACTGGCGTTGACCACATTGTGCTTAACGCCCGCGCTGCGAAAATAAGCCTGCCCGGCAACCAGGGTCGCGTACTTGTCGCCCTCGGGTGTTTCCAGCAACAAGGTGCCCGCGGTCATGGGCACCACGACATAGTCGTAACCGTGGCAGTGCAGCCCGGTCTCAGTGCCCGGAGCAAAACGCCATTCAGTAACGATAACCTGCTCGTTATCGACCTGCACCGTGGCCACGGCCTGAGCCCGGCCAGCCATTAGTCGATGCTCTGCAGGGCTTGGCCGACCGCGTCGAATACGCGATCAAGGTCTTCGGCCTTGGCATTGAAGGTTGGCCCAAACTGCAGGGTATCGCCACCAAAGCGTACATAGAAACCGGCTTTCCACAGCGCCATGCCCGCCTCGAACGGACGAATCACTGCATCGCCATCACGCGGGGCCAGCTGGATTGCACCGGCCAGACCGCAGTTACGGATGTCGATGATGTGCTTGCTACCTTTCAGGCCATGCAACGCATTGGCGAAGTGCGGCTCGATCTCGGCAGCTTGCTGCACCAGGTTTTCACGCTTGAGCAGTTCCAGCGAAGCCAGACCCGCGGCACAGGCAACCGGGTGCGCCGAGTAGGTGTAACCGTGGCTGAACTCGACCATGTGCTCTGGCGATGGCTGGTTCATGAAGGTCTGGTAAATCTCTTTCGAGGCAATCACCGCGCCCAAAGGCACCGCGCCGTTGGTGATCTGCTTGGCGGTGTTCATGATGTCCGGCGTGACACCGAAGTACTCAGCACCAGTCCACTTGCCCATGCGGCCGAAAGCGGTAATGACTTCGTCGAAAATCAGCAGAATGTTGTGCTGGGTGCAGATTTCGCGCAGGCGCTGCAGGTAGCCAACCGGCGGCACGATGACACCGGCCGAGCCGGACATCGGCTCAACGATGACCGCCGCGATGTTCGACGCATCGTGCAGTTCAATCAGCTTGAGCAATTCGTTGGCCAGCTCAACGCCACCCGTCTCAGCCATGCCCTTGGTGTAAGCCATGCCGGCTTGCAGGGTGTGCGGCAGATGATCGACGTCCATGAACTGGCCGTACATTTTACGGTTGCCGTTGATCCCGCCGAGGCTGGTACCGGCAATGTTCACACCGTGATAGCCACGTGCGCGGCCGATGAATTTGGTCTTGGCTGGCTGGCCTTTCAGGCGCCAGTAAGCCTTGGCCATTTTCACGGCCGTATCGGCGCACTCGGAACCCGAGCTGGTGAAAAACACATGGTCCAGACCTTCCGGCGTCAGCTCAGCCAGTTGTTCGGCAAGCTGGAACGACAGCGGATGGCCATACTGAAAGCCCGGCGAGTAATCGAGGGTGCCCAACTGCTTGGCCACCGCTTCCTGAATTTCCTTGCGCGAGTGACCCGCACCACAAGTCCACAAACCCGAAAGGCTGTCGTAGATCTTGCGACCCTGATCATCCTTCAACCAGCTGCCTTCGGCAGACACGATAAAACGCGGGTCACGGTGGAAGTTGCGGTTAGCAGAGAACGGCATCCAGTGAGCGTCCAGCTTGAGCTGGCTGGCGATTGATGGCGTAGCAGTCTGGGGCATATTCATGGTGCAGCCTCGCGAGGAAGACAATGTTCTTGTTGAAGGACTCTTGCCAGTAAAGGTGCCACGCGGATAAAGTCAGTAAAACCAAACTCTTCTTATCTTTAGTTAAGCGCATACTAAACAATGAGCACACGCCGCCCCGAACCGTTGGCCCAAGTCAGTGATTTTGATATCCGCCTGCTGAAACTGTTCCGCAGCGTGGTTGATTGCGGCGGCTTTTCTGCCGCAGAAAGTGTGCTGGGCATCGGTCGTTCGGCGATCAGCCAACAGATGAGTGACCTCGAACAACGCCTCGGATTTCGCCTGTGCCAACGCGGGCGCGCCGGGTTTGCACTGACCGAAGAGGGCCGCGAAGTTTTCCGCTCGACCGAGCAACTATTGGCCGCACTCGAGAGTTTTCGTACCGAGGTCAACGGCCTGCACCAAAACCTGCGCGGCGAATTGAATATCGGCCTCACCGATAACCTGGTAACGGTACCGCACATGCGCATTACCCACGCCCTCGCCCGCCTCAAGGAGCGCGGCCCGGATGTGCGCATACACATTCGTATGACGCCGCCCAGCGAGGTCGAACAGGGTGTACTCGACGGTCGCCTGCATATTGGCGTGGTGCCGCAGGCCAGTTCGTTGTCCGGCCTTGAATATCAGCCGCTGTATGACGAACGTTCCCTGCTGTATTGCGCGGTCGGCCATCCGCTGTTTTACGTGGACGACACCAAACTCGACGACGAGCGCCTGAATGCGCAAGACGCCATTGCCCCGACCTTCCGTTTGCCGCCGGACATTCAGGGCCATTACCAACAACTCAATTGCACCGCCAGCGCCTCGGATCGCGAGGGCATGGCCTTCCTGATTCTGACCGGACGCTATATCGGCTACCTGCCCGACCATTACGCAGCGCCATGGGTGCAACAAGGCCGGTTGCGCGCGCTCAAGGCCGACTCGCGCTTCTATGAACTCAATCTGGCGGCGGTAACCCGCAAAGGCCGGCGTCCGCACCTGGTACTCGAAAGCTTTCTTGAAGTGCTCGACGAAACCAGCAACCTGAGCTGAGCCACTCCGTATCAAGCCGATAAAAAGCGCAGAACAGTGCTTGGTAACAACCCGTAACAACCAAGCCGTTAGATCGGCGCAGCGGGATGCGCGGGTCTATGCTCGAGGGGTTATTGTTTAACCCTGACCCTCGCACGTTTTCATCGCCAAGGAGGCGCCATGTCCAGTCGTCGTCGATTTATCCAGAACAGCGCTACCCTGCTCGGGCTCGCGGTCTGCAACCCGCTGTTGAGCAACGCCGTATTTGCCGACGACCTGAGCCAACTGCTGAAACGTGAAATCCCCTCCTCCGGTGAAAAGCTGCCGGTCATTGGCCTTGGTACTTCGCGCACATTCGATGTCGGCCTGGACGATGCCAGCCTCAAAGAGCTCGACGGCGTGATGCGTACATTCATCAACGGCGGCGCCAAGCTGATTGATACCGCCCCCAGTTACGGCAATTCCGAGGCGGCCACGGGTTCTTTGCTCAAGCGAACCGGCACGCACGGCAAGGCGTTTCTGGCGACCAAGATTTCCGCCACTGGCCGTGACCAAGGGCTTGCCCAGTTCCAGCACAGCCAGAAGGTGCTCCACCGCCAAACCATCGACTTGCTTCAAGTGCATAACTTGCGCGACACCAACACCCAATTCAAGCTGATGCGCGAACTCAAGGAGCAAGGGCTGGTGCGCTATATCGGCGTAACCCATTATCTGGACTCGGCTCACGACGATTTGCTTGCGGTGCTGGCGCGCGAGAAGCTCGACTTCGTTCAGTTCAACTACTCACTGGGTGAGCGCAATGCCGAGGAGCGCCTGCTGCCGTATTGCGCCGATAACGGCATCGCCACACTGATCAACCGGCCGTTCATGCGCGGTGAATTGCTAGGGCGGATCAAAGGCCAGCCGTTACCGGAATGGGCGATTGAAGTCGATGCCACTTCATGGGCGCAACTGTTGCTCAAGTTCATTCTTTCCAACCCTGCCGCAACCGTGGTGATACCAGCCACATCAACGCCGCGTTACATGGCCGACAACATCAAGGCCGGTATGGGCCGACTGCCAGATGAGCGCAACCGCCAGCGAATTATTCAGGCGTTTTCCTGATTTGCAGGCCGCATAGATGATTAACGCGGCGCCGCGACTGGCCAAGGCAATTAACGCCGAGGCCAATGAGCTGGTGGCGGCCTTGTGCGGGTTCAGCCTGTTTCTCTGCCTGTTCTGCGGCTATTTCATGCTCCGCCCAATCCGCGAAACCATGGGCATCGTCGGCGGTGTGGATAACTTGCAGTGGCTGTTCAGCGCCACATTCGTGCTGATGCTGATCGCCGTGCCACTATTCGCCTGGCTCAACTCGAACGTGCCGCGTGAGCGTTACATCGACTGGGTCTACGCATTTTTCATCAGCAATCTGCTGATCTTCGCCAGCTTGTTCAGCCAGCTGCAACACGATGTGTGGCTGGCCCGCAGCTTTTATGTGTGGCTGTCGGTCTACAACCTGTTCGTGGTCTCCGTGGCGTGGAGCCTGATGAGCGATGTGTTCGACAGCCAGCAAGCCAAGCGGCTGTTTGCCTTTATCGCCGCCGGTGCCAGTTGCGGCGGTTTACTCGGCCCGGCATTAGGCGCGTTGCTGATCGGCTGGCTCGGCGAGAGTGGCTTGATGCTCTGCGCCGCAACCTTGCTGGCCACCGCACTATTGGCCAAGCGCTACCTGATGAGCTGGCGCAGCCAGGGCGGCGCCGGTCGCCCCGGCGCTGTGAGCGATGAAAGCCCGAAACGCCCGGTTCTCGGCAATCCTTTCAGCGGTTTCAGCCTGGTCGCCCGCTCGCCGTATCTGTTGGCGATCAGCGTATTTGTGATTCTTTTGGCGACAGCCAGTACGTTTTTGTACATCGAGCAGGCGCGACTGGTCGCCGAAACATTCCCCACCCGCGAGCAGCAAGTGCGGGTGTTTGGCTTGATCGACTTCACCGTGCAGGCGTTATCACTGATCGCGCAGCTGTTCATCACCGGGCGCATCGCACAGCGCTTCGGCATTCGCGCGCTGCTCGCCGGCGTACCTTTGCTGGTGTGTCTGGGCTTTATCGGTCTGGCTCTGGCGCCTACTTTCGCCATGCTTGCCGCCCTGATGATTGTGCGCAGAGTCGGTGAATACGCCTGCGTGCGGCCGGGCCGTGAAATGCTCTTTGCACCGCTCGATGCGCAAACCAAGTACAAGGCCAAAAACTTCATCGACACAGTGGTTTACCGCGCCGGCGATGCGGCCAGCGCCTGGGCCAAGACCCTGATCGACAGCCTGAGTAACGGCGTGTGGGTTGCAGCAATAGCAGGTGCAGTCTGCGCTGCCATTTGGGCCGCACTCGGTTGGTACTTGGGCGGCCAGCGCGAGCAAATCAAACCGCGCAGTGATGAAAACAGCGTTTAAGGATCGGGCACCGGCAGACGAGTTGGCGACAGCTCCAGCCGATCGGGCAGCGCTCGGTTGGCAATCCGCCAGCGTCGCTTGCTGCTAGTCCAAGCTGGGCACAATCTGTCCCAGGCGCTCAAAACCAAGCCTTTGCGCTGCGCACCAAGCGACAAAAGCGTGCGTCGCCATCGCAACACGCACCAGTAAAGTGCGTTTTTAACCGGCAAGTTCGGCTGGTCATTTTTTTCTGACTGCAGAGCTTGTCACGCCCGCGGCACTGGGGTATCTCTGCACTCGTTGCCAGACAAAAGCGAAGCCGTCATGACCTTTGAAGTTCCAGCGCACAGAACGAATACCCCGGGCAAACCCGCAGGCCGTATTCGTCAGAAAAATGAGGAAGCCATTATTCTTGCGGCCGAAGAAGAATTCGCGCGCCATGGTTTCAAAGGCACCAGCATGAATACCATCGCGCAGAATGTCGGCCTGCCAAAAGCCAACCTGCATTACTACTTCAACAACAAGCTCGGCCTGTATCTGGCCGTGCTCAGTAATATCCTCGAACTCTGGGACAGCACCTTCAACAGCCTCACGGTTGATGATGATCCGGCACTGGCTCTGAGCCGCTACATTCGCGCCAAAATGGAATTCTCAAGGCGATATCCGAAGGCCTCGCGGATTTTTGCGATGGAAGTGATCAGCGGCGGCGAGTACCTCTCGCAATACTTCGATCAGGACTATCTGGTCTGGTTCAAAGGCCGTGCGCAGGTATTCGAGGCGTGGATAGCCGCTGGCAAAATGGACCCGGTGGATCCGGTTCACCTGATATTTTTGCTCTGGAGCAGCACGCAACACTACGCGGACTTCGCCTCGCAGGTGTGCCGCGTAACCGGTCGCAGCAAGCTCACCAAGCAGGACTTCGACAGCGCCACGCAAAACCTGATCACCATTATTCTCAAGGGCTGCGGCCTCAAGCCAACTGCCGAGTGACACTCAACGCCAATGCCTTTCACCCTGCTCCAGCCTTGCGAGTACAGCGAGGAAATCCGTAAAAGCCGCTTCGTTGCCTACGCCGCCCCCGTCACCAGCGCCGAACAGGCGCAAGCGTTTATCAGCCAGCACAGCGATGCCAACGCCTCGCACAACTGCTGGGCCTGGAAGGTCGGCCAGCAATATCGTTTCAGTGACGACGGCGAGCCCGGCGGAACCGCAGGCCGGCCCATTCTCAGCGCAATTGAAGGCCAGGATTGCGATCAGGTCGCAGTGCTGGTGATTCGCTGGTACGGCGGCATCCAGCTGGGTACTGGCGGCCTCGCCCGCGCCTACGGCGGCAGCGCGAACAAATGCCTGCAGGCCGCCGAGCGCAAGGAGCTGGTCAAGCGCACGCAGTGCAGTTGCCATTGTCACTTCAGCGAACTGGCGCTGTTCAAATCCCGCTTGCAGGATGACCCGGACTTCGTACTGGAAAGCGAAACATTCGATGCCGAAGGCGCCACCCTGCAACTGGCCGTGGCCGATGCCCGCGTCGATGAACTGGCTATACTGCTGGCGGATATGAGCCAAGGTCGCGCGGTTCTGCAACGCCAATGAAACCCTGCCTGCTGCTGTTGCTCGCTTTCACCCTGCCCCTGCGCGCAGAGGTACAGCAGCAACTTGAGCAAACACCCTACATTGCCTGGGGCACGAGCCAGCCAACGCTGGGCGCCGTGCTGCGTAGCGCTACGCCGATTACGTATGGCGGGCAGCGCTTCATCGGATATACCCGCTGGGACATCAACTGGCGTTTCTTTTGGTATCAGCGAGGCAACGGCCGCTGCCAGATACGCCATCCCTTGACCCGCCTGAACGCACAAATGACCCTGCCCGACCTGCGAGGCGGCAACAGCCAGATACATGCTCAATTTGACCAGTATCTGCGCGCGCTGAAACGGCATGAAATGGGCCATTACGCCATCGCTCAGGCCGCCGCCAACGCCATCGACGAGCGCCTGCAAACGCTGCCCGAACAAGTCGATTGCAGCACTTTGCAGCGGGTGGCCAATGAACAGGCGCAAGGCATTCTTGAGCACTACAGACAACAAGAATTCGACTACGACCTGCAAACCGGCCATGGCATATCGCAGGGCGCGGTACTGCCTGACTAACGCGTGAAACATTGTCCAAAGACCAACCCGTCATGCAAGCGCACCACACTGGCCTATGAGCGCACCAAATCGGTGCCAAATTGACATCACCAGGCAGGCAGTCGAAAATTTAACCGCGCCGGTGCAGGTTTCTGACTTACTGGCCAAGTTTTTGCTTATAAAGCGCACGTTGTCATTTAGAGTCACTGCCCATGTCCGTTTCCCCCGAATCTTTGCGCCTGCAGATGCGCGGCATCAGCAAGCGCTACCCCGGCTGTCTGGCCAACGATCGCATTGATCTGAACATTCAGCCGGGCGAAATCCACGCCCTGCTGGGTGAAAACGGCGCTGGTAAAAGCACCCTGATGAAAATCATCTACGGCGTTACCCAGCCCGACAGCGGTGAAATTGTCTGGCGCGGCAAGCCGGTGAAGATGCGCGACCCGGCAATGGCGCGCAGCCTCGGGATCGGCATGGTGTTCCAACACTTCTCGCTGTTTGAAACCCTGACAGTGGCCGAGAACATTGCGCTGGCCATGGGCCGCGCCGCGGGTACGCCAAAGCAGCTTGAAGGTCGTATTCGCGAGGTTTCGCAGCGCTACGGCATGGCGCTTGAACCGGAGCGTCTGGTTCACAGCTTGTCGATTGGCGAACGCCAGCGCGTCGAGATCGTACGATGTCTGATGCAGGACATCGAACTACTGATTCTTGATGAGCCGACTTCGGTGCTCACTCCGCAAGAGGCCGACGAGTTGTTCGCTACCCTGCGCCGGCTCGCTGCCGAGGGTTGCAGCATCTTGTTTATCAGCCACAAGCTCGGTGAAGTGCGCGCGCTTTGCCACGGCGCCACGGTATTACGCGGCGGCAAGGTGTCTGGCCACTGCGTGCCCCGTGACTGCAGCGATCTGGAACTGGCGCGGCTGATGGTGGGCGATGCAGAAGGCCTTGAAAGTACCTACGCCAAGGTTCAGGGCGGCGAACATTTTCTGCAGGTGAACGATCTTAGCTGGGAAAACGCCGACCCGTTTGGTACCTCGCTGCGCACCATCAGCCTTGAAGTGCGCAGCGGTGAAATTGTGGGGATCGCCGGGGTGGCCGGCAATGGTCAGGACGAACTGCTGGCCATGCTCAGCGGCGAACAGTTGCTGCACAAGCGCGATGCCGCGAGCATTCGCTTTGCCGGTGCGCCAGTTGCCAACCTGCGCCCCGATGCCCGGCGCAAACTCGGGCTGGCCTTTGTACCGGCCGAGCGTTTGGGGCATGGCGCGGTGCCCGACATGAGCCTGAGCGACAACGCTCTGCTCACTGCTTTTCAGCAAGGGCTGGTGAGCAATGGCCTGATCAAGCGCGACAAGGTTGTCGCCTTCGCCGAAGAAATCATCCGCCGCTTCGCGGTCAAGACGCCGGACGCAGAAACCCCAGCCGGGAGTTTGTCCGGCGGCAACCTGCAAAAATTCATTCTCGGCCGCGAGATCATGCAAAAGCCCAAATTGCTGGTCGCCGCACACCCGACCTGGGGTGTTGATGTGGGCGCAGCCGCCGCGATTCACCGCGCCCTGATCGCCCTGCGCGATGC
Source organism: Pseudomonas marincola (assembly GCF_900682675.2). NCBI lineage: Bacteria > Pseudomonadati > Pseudomonadota > Gammaproteobacteria > Pseudomonadales > Pseudomonadaceae > Pseudomonas > Pseudomonas marincola. Next base: position 3,624,924 of record NZ_LR215729.2, read on the forward strand.
TGGCGCGGCGATTCTGGTGATCTCCGAAGACCTCGACGAACTGTTCCAGATCTGCGACCGCATCGGCGCATTGAGCAGCGGCAAACTCAGCGCACTGACCGATACCCCAAGCACCTGCCAAGTTGAAGTGGGCCGCTGGATGGCCGGTGAATTCGGCGCCAATCCTTCCCCTATTGATCAGGCCGCAGCTAACCCTGCCCCGCTGAGCTGACGGAGTTTTTATGTTGTTATCCCTCGAACCCCGCGGCCAGCAATCGCGCGCGATGCTCTGGTTATCACCGGTGCTGGCAGCCGTACTCACGCTCATCAGCGGTTCGCTGCTGTTTCTGGCACTCGGCCACGACCCGCTGGAAACCCTGCACACCTTGTTAATCGCACCGCTCAGCGACTGGTACGGCGTTTCCGAACTGCTGGTCAAAGCCCTGCCGATTCTGCTCTGTGCACTGGGCCTGGCGGTGGCGTACCAAGCGCGCATCTGGAACATCGGCGCAGAAGGCCAACTGCTGATCGGCGCACTTGCCGGCAGCGCGGTGGCGATCAATATCATCGACTGGGAAAGCCAATGGGCACTGGCGCTGGTCATCATCAGCGGGATTGTTGCGGGCGCGGCGTGGGGCGGTTTAACCGCCTGGCTGCGTACACAATTCAACGCCAATGAAATCCTCACCAGCATCATGCTCAACTACATCGCGCTGAACCTGTTGCTGTTCTTCGTCCACGGTGCGCTGAAAGACCCGGCGGGTTACAACTTCCCCGAGTCCGCCATGTTCGGCGATGCCAGCCGCCTGCCGGTACTCAGCGAAGATGGCCGGGTGCATGCCGGTTTGTACTTCGCCTTGCTGGCGTTGGTGGCGGTGTGGGTATTGCTGCACAAGAGCTTTCTCGGCTTTCAGGTAAAAGTGCTCGGGCTGGACCGCCGCGCGGCGGGTTTTGTTGGCTTTCGCGAGAAGCGTCTGGTCTGGTTCGCACTGCTGGTCAGTGGCGGCCTGGCCGGGCTTGCCGGGGTGGGTGAAGTGGCTGGCCCAATCGGCCAGTTGGTGCCGCAGGTTTCCCCCGGTTATGGCTACGCAGCAATCACCGTGGCCTTCCTCGGCCGCCTGAATCCAATTGGCATTGTGTTCTCCAGCTTGCTCATGGCGCTGCTGTATCTGGGCGGGGAAAACGCACAGATGAACATGAACCTGCCGCAGGCAATCACTCAGCTGTTTCAAGGCATGATGCTGTTCTTCCTGCTCGCCTGCGACGTGCTGATCATGTATCGCCCACGGCTCAAGGCCGGTCTGTTCAAACGCTCATCAGCGCCGGTTAGCAACGAGGCGGCGGTATGAATCTTCTTCTCTCTCTGGCCCGTATTTGCAAGGTTCAAGCGCATGGATATTGATCTGCTGACTAACATTTTCTACGCCATGGTGCGCACGGGCACGCCTCTGCTTCTGGTCGCACTCGGTGAACTGGTGTGCGAGAAGAGCGGCGTGCTCAATCTGGGCCAGGAAGGCATGATGCTGTTCGGCGCGGTGATCGGCTTTATCGTTGCCTTTAGCACCGGCAGCCTGTGGCTCGGCGTGTTGCTGGCGATTGCGGCGGGCATGTTGCTCTCACTGCTGTTCGCAATTGTGGCGCTGGGCTTCAACGCCAATCAGGTCGCCACAGGCCTTGCATTAACCATCTTCGGCGTAGGCCTCTCAACATTCGCCGGGGCGGCCTGGGTGGGCAAACCACTCACTGGTTTTGAGCCGATTGCGCTACCGTATCTCAGCGATATCCCGCTCATCGGGCGCATGCTGTTTGCGCAGGATCTGCTGGTGTATCTGTCGTTTGCGCTGTTTGCGCTGGTGGCGTGGGTGATGCTGAAAACCCGTATCGGCCTGATCATTCAGGCTGTCGGAGAAAACCCCGACGCCGCCAGCGCCATGGGCTTGCCGGTATTGCGTGTGCGCACGCTGGCAGTCATGTTCGGTGGCGCGATGGCCGGTTTGGCCGGCGGTTACCTGTCGCTGGCATACACGCCGATGTGGGCAGAAAACATGACCGCCGGGCGTGGCTGGATTGCTCTGGCGTTGGTGGTGTTTGCCAGCTGGCGGGTGTTCCGTGTGCTGCTCGGTGCCTACCTGTTTGGCCTGGCCAGCATTGTTCATCTGGTTGCTCAGGGCATCGGTATTTCAGTATCGAGCAACCTGCTGGCGATGCTGCCGTATGTGGCGACCATCGTGGTGTTGGTGCTGCTCTCGCGTGACGCGATCAAGACTCGCCTGTTTGCTCCGGTTTCACTCGGCAAGCCCTGGCAGTCGGGGCATTGATTTGCAGCCGTGGCGATTTCAGACCGCCACGTTTGGCACATCTGAATCACTGAGTTGAGCGGTTGGGCGTGGTGTCAGTCACCCGCCCAAGCCATGCAGATAAACAGCCATACGCAAGTTTGTTTGGCGCGTTACAAGCCGTTTGCATATTCGGCCTGTAACCGCGCAACATAGTCGCTCCGGATCAACTTGGAGCGACCTATGCAAACTGTCAAAACCGCCCTTATCATCGGCGCCTCCCGCGGGCTTGGGCTTGGTCTGGTCGAGCGACTGCATAGCCTCGGCTGGAACATCAGCGCCACGGTTCGCAACCCGCAACGCTGCGACGAGCTGCGCGCTATCGACGGGGTCAAGATTGAAACCCTCGACATCGACGACAGCGCCTCAGTTCAGGCACTGGTCAACCAGCTCGACGGCCAGGTGTTTGACCTGATTTTCGTCAACGCCGGAATTCTCGGGCCTGAACACCAGAGCGCAAGCCAGGCGACTCAGGCTGAACTGGGCCAGCTGTTCATGACCAACGTAGTTGCGCCGATTCGCCTCGCCGAAAAACTCGTCTCACAATTGCGCCCTGACACCGGCGTGCTGGCGTTCATGAGCTCGATTCTCGGCAGTGTGACCATGCCCGAAGGCAACGAGATGGCGCTGTACAAAGCCAGCAAGGCCGCACTCAACTCACTGACCAACACCTTTGTCTGCAGCCTTGAAGGCAATCGACCAACGGTATTGTCGTTGCATCCGGGCTGGGTCAGAACCGCGATGGGCGGGCCGAATGCCGATATTGATGTAGCCACCAGTTGTGCCGGTCTGGTTACCCAGATAGAGCAGTTCAGCGGCAAGGGCGGCCATCACTTCGTTAATTACAAAGGCCAGACTCTGACCTGGTAAATTGCAGCAGACGCAGCCTGCAAAAAGCTTCTGAATACCGCCGTCGCGCGTCAGGTCCGGTTGAACTGACGCGCGACGGCGGGTATCTTTAGCGCCGGTCAGATTTTGTCTGACGCACCTGGATCAGCAGACAGGGTTAACACTGAGCTGGCTTACCTGAAATCCCACTCAGAGGCCTGCACATGCCGACCACTCATATCTGGATCAAAAACCCTCTCGATATTTTCACTGCCAACGATGTTGATGCATCGGGCGGTATCGTTGTCGAGCACGGCATCATCACGGAAATTCTCAAAGCCGGTCAGGAGCCTTCGCGCCCTTGCACTCAGGTCTTTGATGCCCGCGAGCACGTTGTGCTGCCGGGGCTTATCAACACCCACCATCACTTCTATCAGACCCTGACCCGCGCCTGGGGCCCGGTGGTCAATCAGCCGTTGTTTCCATGGTTGAAAACCCTCTATCCGGTCTGGGCACGCCTGACCCCGGAAAAGCTGGCACTGGCCAGTAAAGTGGCCTTGGCCGAGTTGCTTCTTTCAGGTTGCAGCACCGCAGCCGACCATCACTATCTGTTCCCCGGCGGCCTGGAAAATGCCATCGACATTCAGGTCGATGTGGTTCGCGAGCTGGGTATGCGGGCAATGCTTACCCGAGGCTCGATGAGCCTTGGCGAAGCCGACGGTGGCCTGCCGCCGCAACAGACCGTGCAGCAAGGCCAGGTGATTCTTGAAGACAGCCAGCGCTTGATCAAGGAGTACCACGAGCGGGGTGATGGCGCGCAGGTGCAGATCGCTCTAGCCCCTTGTTCGCCGTTCTCGGTAACGCAGGAAATCATGCGCGAGAGCGCGCAACTGGCCGAGCAAATGGACGTGCGCCTGCACACCCATTTGGCTGAAACGCTGGATGAAGAAGAGTTCTGCCTGCAGCGCTTCGGCCTGCGCACGGTCGACTACCTCGACAGTGTCGGCTGGCTCAGTTCGCGTACCTGGCTGGCACATGGCATTCACTTCAACCCTGATGAAATCGCCCGTCTCGGTCAGGCTGGCACCGGCATTTGCCATTGCCCAAGTTCGAACATGCGCCTGGCTTCGGGGATCTGCCCGACTGTCGACCTGGAAGCGGCTGGCGCACCGATTGGTCTGGGCGTTGACGGCTCGGCGTCCAACGATGCCTCGAACATGATTCTGGAAGCGCGTCAGGCCCTTTACATTCAGCGCCTGCGCTTCGGTGCCGAAGCCATCACCCCGGAACGCGCATTGGGTTGGGCAACCAAGGGTTCAGCCAAACTCATAGGACGCAGCGACATTGGCGAGATCGCCGTCGGCAAGCAGGCGGATCTGGCCTTCTTCAAGCTCGACGAGCTGCGTTTCTCCGGCAGTCACGACCCGATCAGCGCCATGCTTCTGTGTGGCTCGGACCGTGCCGACCGCATGATGATCGGCGGCCAGTGGCGCGTAATCGACGGCCAGATCGAAGGCCTCGATGTCGCCCAGTTGATCGCCGATCACCGTCAGGCCGCCAAGGAACTGATCGCCGGCTAAAGAGCCGCCGCACCATAAAGAGGCACTGCATCAGCAGCCAGCTGATCAGCCGCACCATCAACGAACCCCGCCTGCGCGGGGTTTGTTGTTTAAGCGAAGCAGCAACGCTGTGCAGGGTATTTTTAAAGTCGCAAGGCTCACTCACAGCCTGCCTTTACGCGCGGTTACAGGTTTGCGAAGTAATTACACGGGGTAATTGTCTAGTTGGTCAGTTTTTTGCAGTTGACTTACGGTCAACGTATAACAAGCATAATCACGCCATCACCCAACATTTACGGAGCAACACCCGCTATGCACAAGAAGAGCAAAGGACCCTTGCTGCGCACCCTCGTCGCCGCCCTTGGTTTCAGCGCCGCCATGAGCGCCTCCGCCGCTGACCCGCTCAAAGTCGGCTTCGTCTATATCGGGCCTATCGGCGACCACGGCTGGACTTATCAACACGAGCAAGGCCGCAAGGCACTCGCGGAGAAACTGGGCGATAAAGTCGAAACCAGCTTCGTTGAAAACGTACCGGAAGGTGCTGATGCCGAACGTGTTATCCGTAACATGGCAAAAGGCGGTTATGACCTGATTTTCTCGACCTCTTTTGGCTACATGAACCCAACCGTGAAAGTGGCCAAACAGTTCCCGAAGGTAACCTTCGAGCACGCCACCGGTTACAAGCAAGCGAAAAACCTCGGCACTTACCTGTCGCGCTCGTATGAAGGCCGTTATGTCGGTGGTTATCTGGCAGCCAAGATGACCAAATCCAAGGTTGTCGGTTATGTGGCCTCTTTCCCGATTCCAGAAGTGATCCGCGACATCAACTCGATCCAGCTGGCGCTCGACAAGTACAACCCGGGCACCGAGATCAAAGTGGTCTGGGTCAACTCCTGGTTCGATCCGGGCAAAGAGTCTGACGCGGCCAACGCGCTGATCGATCAGGGTGCGGATGTTATCTTCCAGCACACTGACAGCCCGGCGCCGATCCAGACCGCAGAACGTCGAGGTGTTTACGCAGTTGGTTACGCCTCGGACATGGCCCACTTCGGCCTGAAAGCGGTACTCACCTCGATCGTCAACAACTGGGGCCCGCATTACATCAAGGCCAGCGAAGCGGTTATGGCCGGCACCTGGAAGTCTCAGGATTACTGGGGCGGCCTGGATGACGACACCATTCAACTGCCGATCAGCGACATCGTGCCGGCTGACGTAAAAGCTGAAGCCGAGAAGATAATCGCCAGCATCAAGTCGGGTGAATTTCATCCGTTCACCGGCCCGATCAAGGATCAGAGCGGTGCAGTCAAACTGGCTGACGGTGTAGTGGCGACCAACGCCGAACTGGCGTCGATGAACTACTACGTAGAAAATGTTAAAGCTGAGCTGCCTAAATAGCAGCCTAAGTAAAAGATGCACTGGCCCGGCATCCGGTTAACTCCGGGTGCCGGGCCAAGGTGTATCTGCAACTGAACGTGAGAATTGCATGAGCATTGATAAACTGCCCGTTATTGATATCGCCCCGTTGTACGGCAACGACCCGGATGCTTCCCTGGCTGTCGCCAACGCCATTGATGCGGCGTGTCGTGAATGGGGATTTTTCTACATCACCGGTCATCCAATCAGCCGTGAGCGCATGAGCTCGCTGCTGGATACCGCCAAAGATTTCTTCGCCCGTCCCGACACCGAAAAGCTCGCCATCGATATTACTCAGAGCGCGCATCACCGGGGCTATGGCGCGATTGCCACCGAGCAACTCGACCCGAGCAAACCCAGCGACCTCAAGGAAACCTTCGACATGGGTTTCCACATGCCCGCCGAGCACCCCGAAGTGCTGGCCGGCAAGCCCTTGCGCGGCCCTAATCGCCACCCGGATATTGCCGGCTGGAAAGACCTGATGGAGACCCATTACGTCGATATGCACGAGCTGGCAAAAACCCTGCTGCGCAGCATGACCATCGCCCTGGGCATTGAGCGTGACTTCTTCGATACACGCTTCGAAGAGCCCATCAGCGTGTTCCGCATGATCCACTATCCGCCGCGCCACACCGCGACCAGCGCCGATCAGCAAGGCGCCGGCGCACATACCGATTACGGCTGCATCACCCTGCTGTATCAGGATCAAGCCGGTGGCTTGCAGGTGCAGAACATCAACGGCGAATGGATTGATGCACCGCCAATCGCCGATAGCTTCGTGGTGAATCTGGGCGACATGATGGCGCGCTGGAGCAACGACCGTTACAAGTCGACGCCGCACCGGGTCATCAGCCCGCTGGGAGTTGATCGCTATTCGATGCCGTTCTTCGCAGAACCGCACCCGGACACCGAAATCAGCTGCTTGCCCGGCTGCTCGGACGCCAACAACCCGCCGAAATACCCGAGCACCACCAGCGCCGCCTACCTGCTGTCACGCTTTGCCGATACCTACGCCTATCGCCGCGAAGAAGCGTAAATCTAAGTGACCGCAGCCTGGATAATTCTCACGATACCCAGGCTGCGAATATCACCCAGATCCCCGACAATTACACTCGCCGATTCGCACCAATCCTGACCCAGCGGTTAAACTGTTGCCCGATAAGCCCTGCGATGAGATTTCAATATGTACGAATGGTTAAATGCCCTGCCCAAAGCCGAACTGCACCTGCACCTTGAAGGCTCGCTTGAGCCCGAGTTGCTGTTTGCACTCGCCGAGCGCAACAAGATCGCCCTGCCCTGGACCGATGTAGAGGCATTGCGCAGCGCGTATGCATTTAACAACCTGCAGGAGTTTCTCGACCTTTATTATCAGGGCGCGAACGTGCTGCGCACCGAGCAGGATTTCTACGACCTGACCTGGGCGTATCTGTTGCGCTGTAAGGCGCAGAACGTGATTCATACCGAACCGTTCTTCGACCCGCAAACCCACACCGATCGCGGCATTCCGTTCGAAGTGGTGGTTAACGGTATCCAGCAGGCGCTCAAGGATGGCCAGGAAAAGCTCGGTATCAGCTACGGCTTGATCCTCAGCTTTCTACGGCATTTGAGCGAAGAGCAAGCGTTTGTCACGCTTGATCAGGCACGACCATTTCGCGACGCGTTTATTGCCGTCGGCCTCGACAGTTCCGAGATGGGTCATCCGCCGAGCAAGTTTCAGCGGGTATTCGACAAAGCGCGCAGCGAGGGTTATCTGACCGTTGCTCACGCCGGCGAAGAAGGTCCGCCCGAATACATTTGGCAGGCATTGGACCTGCTCAAGATTGAACGGATTGATCATGGTGTGCGCGCTATCGAAGACGAGCGCCTGATGCAGCGCATTATCGACGAGCAAATTCCACTGACAGTCTGCCCGCTGTCGAACACCAAACTGTGTGTGTTCGATGACATGCGCCAACACAACATTCTCGAAATGCTTGAGCGCGGCGTTAAAGTCACCGTCAACTCGGATGACCCAGCCTACTTCGGCGGCTACGTTGGCGAGAATTTCGCCGCGTTGTACGACAGCCTCGGCATGACCGAAGTGCAAGCGCGCAAACTGGCGCAGAACAGCCTCGACGCTCGTCTGGCCTAAAGCGCAATCAGGGGGCTCAACGGCCCCCTGAACACTTGCTGGTCACTGCTGACCGGGTGATTAACCAAGCGTGCCCGGCTAGCGCGACTCGGGTCTAACTCAGTGCTGGTGCTCGCTGTGTTCAGCCGGCGCGGTTTTTTGCACAGCAACTTCAACTGTTACAGCGCCCGATTTCTCGAAGTTAAGGGTTAACGGAAAACGTTCACCGTCCTTCATTTGCCCTTTCAGTTGCATCAGCATGACGTGGTAGCCCTTGGGCTCGAAACGCACCTCCCCGCCTGCAGGAATGTCGACGCGTTTAACCTCCTGCATTTTCATCACGCCATCTTCCATGAGGTTCTCGTGCATCTGGGCCAGACCCGCTTGTGGGCTGCTGACCGAGATCAGCGCATCCGCTTCCTTGCCATGGTTTTCCACCACGAAATAGGCCGCAGCAGCCGGCGCAACTGGCGGCATTTCGCGTGACCACGGATGTTCGATGTGCAACTGGCCCGCATCGTATTCATGCGCTGAGGCAAACATGCAGGGAACCATCAATGTCACCAGTAACAACGTTTTCTTCAACATAAACACTCCAAAAGTAAAACGAACCGCCCGCAACACGGGCGGTTGGCGCCGGCAATCTGCGCCGTTAACCAGCAGGCTACTGGGCCTGCAAGCGGGTGGATGAGTTCATCCGTGAAAGTATCAGCCAGTCAATCAATGCGATCAGCAGCAATGAGCCGCCCACCAGCGGGAAAGCAATGCCGACCAGCCCCATGATCACTAACCCGGTTTTCCAGCGCGGCAGATCGTGGCGCAATGGCGGCACGCCCAGACGACCTTGCGGCCGGCGCATCCACCAGATCACCAGACCGCTGATCGCACTGAGCAAAATCATCAAACACACGGCCAGCATCAGCAACTGATTGGCCAGCCCGAACATCTTGCCTTCATGCAGCACCACCCCGGTTTCTACCGTGCGGGCAACCAGCCCGTAGTCGGCCCAGCGAATGTCTGCCAACACTTTACCGCTGTATTGGTCGATGTGCAGGGTTGCATCGTTACGCGGATCGTCAGCGAACACCGCCACGGTGTACACACCCTTCTCACCCTTGGGCAGGGTCACGCTGTAGCCGGGGGTGACTTTGTGCGCCGTGGTAGTCTCCACCACAGCTTGCAAGCTGACCTTCGGCGATGCGTTGGTGGCAGGTGCCTGTGCATGGCCGTTGTGCGCCGCATGCGGATCAGACTCTGGCATTGGCGTGTTCTCAACCGCCCATGCCACGGTTTGCACGGCGCCGTTGTTGAGCGTACGCGCCTCAACATCCGAGGTGGGCACCTCTTCCCACATTGCCGGCGGAAAGTGATTCCAGGTACCGGCAAACTTGGCGCCCCAAAAACCGGTCCAGGTCATGCCGGTAAGCAGCATGAACAGCAAAAAGATCGAGCCCCAGAAACCCAGCACCGAGTGCACATCGCGCCAGAATGCCCGGCCGCTGTTGGCCATGCGCGGCCACAACAGCGCCGCTTTATTGGCCCCGCGTGGCCACCATAAATACAAGCCGGAAATCACCAGCAAAATGCCCCAGCCCGCCGCCAGTTCCACCAGACGATCGCCGAGCGTGCCGATCATCAACTCGCCGTGAATCTTGCGGGCGATGGCTTGCAGGTTGTCATGCGCGTCCTGAGTTCCCAGCACTGTGTTGCTGTACGGATCAACAAACACATTGAGCGTTTGCTCACCGTTAGCCAGCTCGAACATGGCACTGCGATCAGCCGCCACAGGTGGCATGTATTTACTGATTTGCGCCTGTGGATAAGCTTGCTGCACAGTCGCCATCTGTTGATCGGCCGAAACCATTGTGCCGGCCTGCGGCACCTGCATGAGGTCGGCATACATCAAGTCATCAAGCTGCGGTTTGAACAGGTAGATGATCCCGGTTAACGACAGCATGATCAGAAATGGAATGACGAACAGCCCGGCGTAGAAATGCCAACGCCAGGCCAGGTTATAAAATGAGGGAGTGCTGGTTTTCATTTTTTGGCTCCGGCTAGCGGGTGGTGTGTGTTGTTAGCAACTGCAAGATTGCGTTGATCATGGCTCATAACCGCCACTCCAGACCGGCGAAGACACTGCGGCCATCGCCTGGTAAAAACTGAGCACTGTCCTGGCCCTGGGCATCCGCAATCACGCCAGTAGTCGCCACGTAGGTTTTGTCGGACAGATTGCGTCCCTCAACAAAAAAGCCAATGCCTTCGGGCATTTGGTATCCGGCTTTCAAACCCCAGATGAAATAACCATCGGCATAGAGAGTTTCTGCCTGGTCGACGTTGTAATGGGTAGGTGCCCACTCGAATGTAGGCCCGGCGTACCAACCGGACTGCTGCCACAGCGCTTCCCCTTTGAGGTACTGCTTGGGCATGCCCGCGAGCTGATTGTCGCCGTAGACATCATCGTCATCGAAGTGGAAATCATTAAGCAGGTACTGCCCGCGAAATGTCACCTGAGCCAAGCTGATCGCCGCGCCGAACTCGAGCCCCTGATGGATGGTCCGGTCAGCATTGACGGTGCCCAGCGGATCGCCATTGGCATCGTTCAACGATAGCAGTTCGTCACGAATTTCACTGCGGTACGCCACCAGATCAAGATCCAGATTGTCACGCTGCCAGCGCATCCCCAGCTCGAAGGTATTGGCGCGCTGTGCATCGTTATCGGTAACCACCTGCCCGCCCGTCAATTCGCTGAACGTTGGCGGCTCGAAACTCTGGCTGAAGTTGGCAAAGAACTGCACGCCTTCCGCATAGTCATGACGAACGCCAAGGCGCGCGGTACGGCCGATGTAGGTTTTGTTGAATGACTCGTCCTGAGCCAAACAGAAGCCGCTGACAAAGGCATTGCACTGCAAGCGGTCGTCTACGTCGCGTTCCTGATGCAACCACGCGAGGCCGCCAATAACAGCCCAGTCCTTGGCCACAGGCATTTCCAGCTCGGCAAAGGCATTGAAGTTGTTTGCGCTCTGTTGCAACTCATTAACTTTGCGCCCGGCATGGCCGGACATATTGATTGAGCGCGTATCATCGCTCCTGCCTTCACTGGCCTCCACACCGCCCAGCCAGCGCCAACCGTCCTGATTGCTCCAGGTGTGCGTAAGACGTATGCCATAGTCTTCACTGTCGACATCCAGCACCTGAAAAATCGGGTGCCACAGCGATTTCTCGCTGTAGAAGGTCGACAGCTGCAACGCATGGCCATCATCGAGTTGCAGGGTTGAGATGTTGCCAATCCGGTCCAGGTTCAGATCGCGTTTTTGATCGCCTGATAAACTGCTGGCTGAAGCCTGTTCGGGGTCGTCTCTGAGTTGGGCCTGAGTCAAACTTCCCGGTAGTTCGGAGTCGGACTCGACATGAGTCAGGTAGAAACGCGTGGCAATACGGTCATTGATACGCCCGCCGATATTGGCAAATACCCGCTGGTTGTCCTGATCGGAGTGATCGCGGTAGCCGTCCTGCGCCGAGTCCGACAAGCTGACAACGCCATCCCAATCACCAAAGTCTTGCGCAAATGCACCGTACAACCGGTGATAGCCAAAACTACCGCCCTCATAGCGCAGGTCTACCGGGGCTGCTGTTTTACCCGTGGGGGTCACAAAATTCACCGCGCCGCCGAGATTAGCCGCGCCGTAGCGCCACGCATTGGCCCCACGCAAGACCTCGACCCGGCTGACTGCAAGTGGCTCAATGGTCTGAAAATCAAAGCTGCCGTCCGCGAGATTGACCGGCGCGCCATCCTGCATCAACAGCAATCCACGGCCATGAAAGGTGCGCTGCAGACCAGAACCGCGAATCGATAAACGCGCCTCATCCGAGCCGAAGCGCGGCTGCACAAAGACCCCGGTGGCCAAGCCGAGTGCATCCTGGAAGGTGCTGCTGCGACCCGTCTTATAGGTTTGTGCATCAATCACCGAGGCGCCGCCCGGCACCTTGGAAAACTCTTCGCGCTTTTCAGTGAGTGTTGCGGCCGTTGGATCAGACTGCCATTGCCCTTTGACCGTCTCATCCGCCAACTCGACAGGTTCATCAACGGCGCTCACCACCTGGCATACGCCCAAGGCACAGGCGCCCCAGAGACTCTTTTTAATTCTTTGCATGTGTAACTCCCCATCCCGCAAAGAGCCGGCCAGTCAGCCGGACAATGTTGCGAAAAGCTCAGACACTGCACGCCAGAGCGCGAAGCTCTGAACGCAGTCAATCTGGATAATTTTTATGGTCTATTCGCAATGGCGCAGCGTTGCCGGCATCCATTGCAGCGATGGATCATGCGAATAGCGGGGAGGCGCGGGGATTGGCCGAGGGCCATAAATAGCGGACAGCTTTGCCAAATAGCAGAGGTGGTTTCAGCACGGGCTGGCGACTGCTGGCAAACAGCCCAAGTACACCGAAGAAGGCGGCGAGCGCCAAGCCGACAAAGGTTGAACACATGGAGCAACCAAAGCCGCCAGCGGGATTGATCAGCGGAGTGCCTGAGCCTTGCAGATCGAAACCAGAGCCAGAATTGCCGCTGGTTGAGCAGTACGCTCCGTCTATTCCACTGAGCTGCAGGCCGGTCATCTGACCGTGCCCGATACTGCAGGCGAGCGCACTGAACAGCACGCTGATGTACAGCATCCAGGCCAGTAGAACTCGATCAGAGCGGGCAATTTTCATGACGCGGGACTTTAACACTCAGAGGTTGGAGAGCAAGCAAAGGTCTTGAGGCAGTTTGTCGCACTCACAGAGCAATGCTAGCTCGGCATTTTCAAGATTGCCACATGCGAAAAGTTTGTAGATTGCTCCAGAGCCATGCGCTTTGCCGCTGGGGCCTGCGATATAACCGTGAGTTCTCGCCAAGTTCGCGCTTGTTGCCAATGGCGCTAACCAACCGACGATTGCCTGATGAATGTCAGTGAAAGTTCACAGTGCCTGACTACACTGGCTCAACCGAACTCAGGAGGTGCTCAACATGAATATCGCTATCCGTACCGAGAAGAAACCTGAAAGCTCCTGCTGGCAAGTCTTTGTAGACCAGCAAGCGATTCCCTTTCGCAGCGAAGCCGAGGCCCGCCAGTTCGTAACCACGCTTGAAGCACGCGTGCGCGCTCCTCACTGGCTGCCGGAGCAGAAAATCGCGGGGTAAATCCCGCTCAAACCGGGTGCCCCGCACGCAGTTCTGCCCAGCGGGTAAAGCGCGAACACAGCGCAGCCAAAAGCCCGCACCCGCAGATCACCGTTGCCATCGGCATCGCTGTGCCATCATGCAGCACACCCACCATTGCCGCCGCACTGGCGGCAATGCCAAATTGCAGACTCCCCAACAACGCCGAAGCACTCCCCGCATGGCTGCCCTGCCCGGCCATGGCGCTGGCCGTGGAGTTGGGTAGAAGAATCCCCAGGCAGGATATGCAGCCAAACAGCGGCAACAGAATCGGCCACAACGCGGCGGGCGCCGAACTGGCAACAGCAAGCAAGGCAGCGCCACACGCCAGATAGAACAGCACGACTCTGCGCACCCAGTAACTCGGATTACGCTTGGCCAACAGCCAGGAGTTAAGTTGCGCGACCAGAATAAAGCCGCCCGCGTTAATCCCGAAAACCCAGCCGTAATGCTCGGGCGGAATGTCGTACAGATCGATGAACACGAACGGCGAGCCGGCGATGTAGGCGAACATGCCCGCAATGGACAAGCCGCCCGTCAGCGCATAGCCCATAAACGGCAGGTCTTTTAACAAGTGCAGGTAATTGCCTATAGCGCCGCTCAGCGGAGCGGGCTTGGCGTCGGCTGCCAAGGTTTCCGGCAGCCAGCGCGCCACCGCCAGACCACTGAGCACGCTGAATGCGCACAGGCAGAAAAAGATCGACTGCCAGCCAAGTGTCGCCAGCATCGCGCCGCCCAGTATCGGTGCCAGAATCGGCGCCAGCCCCATGACCAGCATCAACTGCGAAAACACCTTGGCCGAGGCAATCGGGTCGCACAGGTCGCGCACCACGGCCCGCGAAATCACCATGCCAGCGCAGCCACCCAAGGCCTGAATAAAGCGCGCAGCAATCAACCATTCAAGGCTTGGCGCCATCGCGCAGGCCAGCGAGCCCAACGTGAACAGGGTTATCCCGACCAGCAGTGGCTTGCGCCGGCCAAAGCGGTCGGCCAATGGTCCATAGAGCAATTGGCCGATAGCCAGGCCGATGAAGTACACCGCCAGCGACACTTGCACGTGCTCGATATCGGTTGAGAAAGCCGCTGCTATCGCCGGAAAACTTGGCAGGTAGAAGTCGATTGCCAATGGCCCGAATGCACTTAAAGCGCCAAGGATCAGCAGTGTTCGCAGGTTCATGGGGTGGCTCGTAAAAGGGTTTCTTAAAAACGACAACGCCGCCTTGAATTAAGGCGGCGTTGGTTTACCGGGCAATCACTCTATGTGATCGACTGCTGGTTTGTCTGCTTTTCGCTTGCCGATTTTATCGCCCCACGACTCAACCAACATAAAGAACATGGGAATCAGGAAAGTCGCCAGCAAAGTGGCTGCGAGCATCCCGCCGATGACCCCGGTACCAATCGAGTGACGACTGGCTGAACCTGCACCACTGCTGATAGCCAGCGGCACAACACCCAGGATGAACGCCAGCGAGGTCATCACAATCGGCCGGAAACGCAGACGTGCAGCCTCCAGTGCCGACTCGAAAATGCTCTTGCCTTCACGGCGCAGCATCACCGCAAACTCGACAATCAGAATCGCGTTCTTCGCCGCCAGACCGATCAATGTCACCAAGCCGACCTGGAAGTAGACATCGTTCTCGATGCCACGCAGCCACACTGCCAGAATGGCCCCGAATACCGCGAACGGTACGGCCGTGACCACCGCCAACGGCAATGTCCAGCGCTCGTACTGGGCGGCCAGAATCAGGAACACCATGATGATGCCGAAGATGAACGCCAGGCTACCCGAACCCTGAGTCGCCAGTTCCTGATACGCCGAACCGGTCCAACCGATGGTGTATTCCGCGCCCAGCACCTTGTCTGCCACTTCCTGCACAGCTTGCAGGGCTTGGCCCGAACTGTAGCCCGGCGCTGGCCCGCCGAGAATCTTCGCCGACGGATACACGTTGAAACGTGCATAGGTATCCGGCCCGAGAATACGCTCGACACTTACCAGAGTCGCCAACGACACCAGCTCACCGGTGGTCGATGAACGCACGTACACCTGCGACAAGTCTTCCGGCTTGCGGCGGAACTCGGACTCAGCTTGCAGGCTCACCTGCCAGGTACGGCCATACAGGCTGAAGTCGTTGACGTAGTAGCTGCCGAACGTTGACTGCATCGCGGTGAACACATCACTGATCGACACGCCCAGAGAACGGGCCTTGGTGCGATCCAGGTCGATGTAGTACTGCGGTACGTTGGCGTTGAAGGTGGTCTGAATACCTGCAAGTTCTGGACGCTTCTTCGCCTCGGCGATCAGCTCGTTCGCCTTGGCAGCCAACTGTTCAGTGGTCCCGCCGGAGCGATCCTGAATGTAACCCTCGAAACCACCGGTGGTGCTCATGCCGGTAATCGGCGGCGGGTTGAACGTGGCAACCACGCCATCCTTCTGGCTCGCGCCCATGCCCATGTAGTCATAGATCAGGTTACGTGCGTCCAGCTCTGGCGTATCACGCTCCTTCCAGTCATTGAGGGTGATGAACGACACGCCGGCGTTACTGCGCGTACCCATGGTCAGTACGTCGAAACCGGCAAAGGTCACCACGTCTTTAACTTCTGGGCGGTCCATTAACTGCTGCGTCACATCGCCGGTCAGTTTCTCGGTGCGCGTCAGCGAGGCGGCGGCCGGCAGGAAGTAGGCGTTGAGTACATAGCCTTGGTCTTCATCTGGCACCAGCGAGCTTGGCACCCGGCCAAACAACACCACCATCAGCGCAATCATGCCGCCAAACAGCACCAGGCCCATCAGCGAGCGCTTGAGGAAGAAGCGAACACCGGCGGTATAGCCATTGGTGAGCTTGTCGAAAGCCCGGTTGAACCAACGGAACGGTGCCGCCGGTTCGTGATGGCCGGGCTTGAGCAGCAAGGCGCAAAGTGCCGGGCTCAGTGTGAGTGCGACGATGCCCGAGATCACCACCGAAACGGCAATGGTAATCGCAAACTGTTTATACATTTGTCCTGCTAGCCCCCCGAGGAAGCCAACCGGAATAAATACCGCACAGAGCACCAGCACGATGGCGACGATAGGGCCCGTCACCTCTTCCATCGCCTTGATGGTGGCCTCTTTCGGCCCGATCTTGTCCGTCGCCATGACCCGCTCGACGTTCTCGATCACCACAATCGCATCGTCCACCACGATACCGATTGCCAGTACCAGACCGAACAGCGTCAGCAGGTTGATCGAGAAGCCCAGCGCATACATGCCGGCAAAGGTACCGATCAGCGACACAGGAATCGCCAGCACCGGAATCAGTGTGGCGCGCCAGTTCTGCAGGAAGATGAACACCACCAGAACCACCAGCACCAGCGCTTCAACGAAGGTGTGGATAACTTCTTCAATCGATACTTTTACAAACGTGGTGGTGTCGTATGGAATCTTGTATTCCATACCGTCCGGGAACTTGGTCGCCAGACGTTCCATGGTCTTGTTGACCGCCTCAGCGGTGTCCAGTGCGTTCGCGCCTGGTTGCAGATACACACCGAAGGCGGCGTTCTGCTGGCCATTGAGCGAGGTCACCAGCGAGTAATCCTGTGCGCCCAGCTCAATCCGGGCAACGTCCTTCAGGCGCAGGCTGGCGCCAGTCTCATCAGAACGCAGGATGATATTTTCGAACTCTTCAGGGTCAGTAAAACGGCCCTGAGTGGTCACGGTGTAGGTGAAGTCGAGCTTCTGCTTGAGCGGCTGCTGACCAAAACTACCGGCGGCAAACTGCGAGTTCTGCTCACGAATGGCGTTGACCACATCCGTTGGCGTCAGGTTGTACTGCGCCAGTTTGTCGGGGCTCAGCCAGATACGCATCGAGTAGTCTTGCGAGCCAAACTGGGTGACGTCACCCACGCCCGGCAGACGCTTCAATTCGTCGATAACGTTGATCAGCGCGTAGTTACTGATAAACACCGGATCGCGTGAGTCATCCGGCGAGAACAGGGTGACAACCTGGAGAATGTCCGAAGACTTCTTCTCAACGTTTACCCCCTGACGACGCACCTCTTCCGGCAGCTTGGCCAGTGCGGCCTGCACCCGGTTGTTAACGTCGATGGTGGCCTGATCCGGATCACGCCCGACATCGAAGTACACCGCCAAACGCATGGTGTTACCACCCGAGTTCGACTGCTGATAAATCATCCCTTCAACGCCGTTGATCTCTTGTTCCAACGGCGCCGCAACGGTTTCAGCAATCACCTGGGCACTCGCCCCCGAGTAGGTAGCGGTCACCGATACCTGAGGCGGAAGAATCTGTGGATACTGCGCAACTGGCAACGCGCGCATTGCCATAAGGCCGGCGAGCACGATTACCACCGAGATGACCGATGAGAACACCGGCCTTTCAATAAAGAAGCGAGAGATCACCTAATTACTCCTCAGCTTTTTTATCGGTGGCAGGCGCCGAACCGACTTTTACGGGAGCATCAGGACGAACCTTTGACAGGCCCTCAACAATCACTTTATCGCCGGCACTGATGCCGGACTCAATCACCCAGCGACCATTCGCGGTGCGGCCCGTTTTGATCTGACGAGTACGGGCAACGCCCTTGTCATCAACCACATACAGGAAGGTGCCTTTAGGGCCCTGGGAAACGGCGCGCTCCGGAACAGTCAGCGCGTCTGGCAGGGAAATGCCCTTGAGCTGAACGCGTACGAACTGGCCCGGCAGCAAGCTTTGATCCGGGTTAGGCACAACAGCACGGGTACTTACGCTGCCAGTGCCGCGGTCGATCAGGCTGTCGGTGAAGTTGACCTTGCCTTCCAGCGGATACGTTGAACCGTCGCCGTAGGCGATACCAACGCGCAGCTCTTTGTCTTCAAGCACCAACGAACCATTGGCCAGGCCACTGCGGACCTTTTTCACATCGCTGTCGGGCGCGGCGAAGTTGACGTAGATCGGATCAAGCTGAGTAATCTTGGTCAGCAAGCTGGCGTTCGGGTCACCGGCTACCATCAGGCTGCCTTCAGAAACGGTTTCTTTGCTGGTAATCCCGGAGATAGGCGCCTTGACCGTGGTGTATTCCAGATCAATCTGCTTGGACTGCACTTCTGCTCTGGCGGCCTGAATGTTCGCCTTGCTTTGCTCGAAGTTGGAGACGGCATTGTCCAGCTCGCTCTCGCTGGCATAGCCCTTTTTCTGCAATTCGCGAATACGCTTAAGGTCGCGCTCGGTCTGACGATAACGCGCCTGTTCCTGCGCCAGAGCACCTTTGGCACGCGCTAATGCGGCCTCATAAGTGCGCGGGTCGATGCGGAACATCACCTGGCCCTTAGTCACCTGGCTACCTTCCAGATAGGTGCGCTCCTGCAGAATGCCACTTACCTGAGCGCGCAACTGGATTTCGCGAAAACCTGCAGTACGTGCCGGATATTCGAGCAGTAACGGGAACGCTGCCGGCTGCACTGTTTCGACCGTTACTTCTGGCGCTGGCGGCGCATCTTCGGCGTGAGCGGCATTAAACAGTGTGCTTAGAGCAAAAAATCCCAGAAATGCAGGGAAATGGCGAGCAAAGGACATAGGTGTCTCCGAGACATCGTACAGCACAAAAAAACAGGCCGACGATCCTAGTTACATACAGGTATGTTTGTAAATAGAATAACCAGGCAATTTTTATTACACTCTGTTCCAAAACAGAGCCGTTAAATCAAGCCGATACCGCCATGCGTAGAACCAAAGAAGACGCTGAGAAAACCCGCCTGGCCATTTTAGCGGCTGCAGAAGAACTATTTCTGGAGCGCGGCGTTGCTCACACAAGCCTAGAACAAATTGCGCGAGAAGCCGGAGTAACTCGTGGCGCGGTGTATTGGCATTTCGAAAATAAAGCCCAATTGTTTCACGCGTTACTCAGCCAGGTTCGCCTGCCCCTCGAACAAATGACAGAACGCTTCAACGGCAATCCCGGGGAAGACGCCCTGCAAACCTTGGCAAACCTGTGCATCGAAGCGCTTGAGGGCTTGGTACTCGAACCACAAAAACGCCGGATTTTCACTATTCTGCTGCATCGCTGTGAGTTCACCGACGAGCTACGCGACGCAGAAATACGCCACGAAAGCTTTATCAACGATTTCATCAATCTGGTTGAGCAACAATTCTGCCAACCCGACATCCGCCAGCGACTGCGCCCGGAAATGACCCCGGCACTGGCTGCACGCGCATTGCACGCGATGATCGTTGGATTGTTTTCTGACTGGCTGCGCGACCCTGAATTATTCGACCCGCTCAAGCATGGCCGAATAATCATTGACTCGTTTATTGCAGGGCTGGTGCAGCAACCGAACCTATAGCGCTTCGCTCGCAACCAGCGTGTAACCCTCGCCCTCTATGGCCTCCCCCAGCTTCTCTGCCGGCAACTCGCTTTCGACCAGAACCTTGCCGGCCTGCAAATCGACGGTAACCTGAGCGGCCGGATCGAGCTTTTCAAGCGCCCGAGTGATGCCCTGAACACAATGCGCGCACGTCATACCCGCCACAATGAATATCTGCATGATTGGTTCTCCACTGGTGTGTAATGCCTGCAACGCAGACCGAAACGCTACTTTCGACCTTGCCACGGGGTTAAGGTCAAGCACCTCATCATGCACCCTTACACACACCTGCGCACCGAAAGTGCACAACACAAGCGCAGTGCCAGCCGCTATGCTAGGGATTCATCTCGCCTTTTAAAGGAGACCGCCGATGCGCCTCGCTTGGCTATTGGCATTGACCACTGCGTTTGCAGCCACCATGACGCAGGCGCAAACCCTGCACTCATCGCAAGCTCAGGCCGGAGGCTTTGCCATACTGGTGGTCTCGCGTGAACGCCTGCAAGTGAATACCCAATGCGAAATCGGCGTGTACCTGCATGACCAACTCGCCGGCCGACTGTTTCAGGGCCAGTCGATCTCGTTCAACTTGCCGCCAGGCGAAATCGCCGTGCGCCTGCAGCCTGTCGGCAGTGGCGAATGCAAATCCGGAGTCGACCTGCGCGACAGCCAGCGCCTGCAATTACGCGCCGGCGATATCCAACGCTACAACATTGCCGTCAGCAACGGTGGCCTGCATTTGCTGCACGCCAATCGCTGAGCATCCATGGTGTTGAGGGACTGGGACACAGAAAGGCCTTGACCTTACCAATGTGGCAAGGTTGATCCTAGGGGCAACTCTTCAAGGAGACTGAGAAATGGCCGCCCCCAACACGTTTGATCTCCCCATTAGCGGCATGACCTGCGCCAGTTGCGCTGGCCGGGTTGAGCGCGCCCTGCGCCAATTGCCCGAAGTGCACAGTGCCACGGTTAATCTTGCGACAGAGCATGCCCGCATCGAAGCACCCGCTGACAGCCTGGAGAAACTGCTTTCCAGCATCGAAGCGGCAGGCTACAGCGTACCCAGCGAGCGAATTGAACTGGCTATCAGCGGCATGACGTGCGCCAGTTGTGTGGGCCGCGTCGAACGCGCCTTGAATAAAGTGCCGGGCGTTGTGCACGCCAGTGTCAATCTGGCCAACGAGCAGGCGACGGTGCAGGTCACTCAGGGCATAACCACCGAGAGCCTGGTTGCGGCCGTCAAGGCTGGTGGTTATGAGGCGCGCGTAATCGACGCCGAAGACCATCAGGTATCCGACGCCGAACGCCGCCTGAAAACCGAGCGCTGGCACCTGATTGCGGCCGCGCTGCTCACGCTGCCACTGGTGGTGCCGATGCTGGTTGCCCCGTTCGGCTTGCACTGGATGCTCCCGGCGTGGCTGCAATTCGCCCTGGCCACGCCTGTGCAGTTCATCATTGGCGCGCGCTTCTACCGCGCCGGCTGGCGTGCCCTGCGTGCAGGCGCCGGGAATATGGATCAACTGGTGGCGATCGGCACCAGCGCCGCCTTTGGCCTGAGCATTTACCAATGGCTGAACGCACCCGCCGGCGCCGCCCCGCACCTGTATTTTGAATCTTCAGCGGTGGTGATCAGCTTGATCCTGCTCGGCAAATATTTCGAGAGCCGCGCCAAACGCCAAACCACCACTGCGATTCGGGCGCTGCAAGCACTCCGGCCGGATCAAGCGGTGAGATTGCAGGATGGTCAGGAGCAAGTCGTGGCCCTGAGCGAACTGCAACTCGGCGACAGCATTGTGGTAAAGCCTGGCGAGCGCTTTCCGGTGGACGGTGAAGTACTTGAAGGCCAGAGCCATGCCGACGAGGCCCTGATCAGCGGCGAAAGTCTGCCTCAAGCCAAGCAGCCGGGCGATAAGGTCACAGCCGGAGCCATCAATGGCGAAGGCCGCTTGCTCGTGGCGACACGTGCGCTGGGCGCGGAAACCGTATTGGCGCAGATCATACGACTGGTCGAAGACGCGCAGGCCGCCAAGGCCCCGATCCAGAAACTGGTGGATAAAGTCAGCCAGATTTTCGTCCCCGCCGTCCTGTTGATTGCACTGGCCACGTTGGTCATCTGGCTGATGCTTGGCGCCACGCTCAGCACCGCCCTGCTCAACTGCGTCGCGGTATTGGTGATCGCCTGCCCCTGCGCCTTGGGGCTGGCAACGCCGACTGCAATCATGGTCGGAACGGGCGTGGCGGCGCGCCACGGAATTCTGATCAAGGACGCTGAGGCGCTTGAAGTAGCGCACCAGATCAAAGTGGTCGCATTCGACAAAACCGGCACATTGACCTCCGGCAGCCCGCGCATCACCGATCTCAAAGCCGCGTCTGGCACTGAACAGCAACTGCTGCAAATGGCTGGTGCCCTGCAGCGCGGCAGTGAGCATTCGCTGGCCAAGGCAGTGCTCGATGCCTGCACCGAACGAAAGCTAGAACTGCCAACTGCCAGTGACAGCCAAGCCCTGCCGGGACGCGGCATCAGCGGCCAGATCGGCGAACGCAAACTGGCGCTGGGCAATCAACGCCTGCTTGAAGACAACCACCTGCAAGCAGGAGACCTCAGCAACGAGGCCAAAGACTGGGAAGCCCAAGGCCGAACGCTTTCATGGTTGCTGGAGCTTGCGCCGCATCCGCAGGTGCTGGGCCTGTTTGCCTTTGGCGACACGCTCAAGGAAGGCGCGCAGGAGGCCGTCAGCAAACTCAGAGAATTGGGCGTTCAGAGCCACGTGATCAGCGGCGATAACTGGGGCAGCGTCAATGCCGTGGCCGCCGAACTGGGCATCGAACATGCTCATGCGCAGGTGTTGCCCGGCGAGAAGGCCGAGTTGGTCAGCGAGTTGCGCCAGACCGGCCGCGTGGCGATGGTGGGCGATGGCATCAACGACGCCCCTGCGCTCGCCGCCGCCGACGTTGGCATCGCCATGGGCGGCGGCACCGATGTGGCCATGCATGCAGCCGGGATCACCCTGATGCGCGGCGACCCGCGACTGGTGCCAGCAGCGCTCGAGATCAGCCATCTGACGTACAACAAGATTCGGCAGAACCTGTTCTGGGCGTTTGTGTACAACCTGATCGGCATACCGCTGGCGGCGATGGGGTTGCTGAATCCGATGTTGGCGGGCGCGGCGATGGCGTTTTCGAGCGTCAGCGTAGTGGCCAATGCCCTGCTTCTCAAGCGCTGGCACCCTTGAGTGCGATCATTCTGAGGCTACTGCGCTTAGGGATTGCTGCGTTATAAACAGGCTCGGAATGCTCATTTACACCAGTAAACTCCGCTTCCTCGCCTGTTTATGCCTTGCACTCCCGTCGCTCGCTACGCCTCAGAACGATCACAGTATTGCAGTGAATGTGGGAAGAGCAAGGGCTTTTTGGGGTAGAAGAGCAAGACTGAAACTGCGTTACACGTGGTGCAAGCGGGTGGGGTTAACGGCAGTACAGCGTCAGTAAATCGCTGAAAACTAATGCGTCTAGGGGTTGCCGCGTTATAAACAGGCTCGGAATACTCATTTACACCAGTAAACTCCGCTTCCTCGCCTGTTTATGCCTTGCACTCCCGTCGCTCGCTACGCCTCAGAACGATCACAGAATTGCAGTGAATGTGGGAAGAGCAAAGGCTTTTTGGGGTAGAAGAGCAAGGGCAAAACTCTAGTTAGAAGCGAATTGGCTTCAACTATGGAAAACGCGATGGAGGCGAGTGTGAATATTGGGCAGGCGGCGAAGAAAACTGGCTTGAGCGCGAAGATGATTCGTTACTACGAATCCATCGAGTTGCTGCCGGCGGCGGGGCGCAGCGAGAGTGGTTACCGGCAGTACAGCGCCGGTGATTTGCATCGCTTGGGGTTTATCAAGCGGGCGCGGGATTTGGGTTTTTCGCTGGATGAAGTGGCGCGACTGCTGACGCTGTGGCAGGACCGTCAGCGTGCCAGCGCCGATGTTAAGGCGTTGGCGGCGGAGCATATCGACGAGTTGAACCGCAAGATCATCGCAATGAGTGAACTGCGCGACACGCTGCAAGACCTGATGGATCACTGCCACGGTGATGATCGCCCGGACTGCCCAATCATCAAGGCGCTGGAGCCTTCTACCGACGCGCGATAGGCGTCGGCATGGCGTTATCCGGCAATAGTCAGCGCCATCAAACCTTCGAACAGTCGGCAACCGCCTCAAGCAGCGCGGAGCAATCGACGGCAAAATGATCGACCAGACTCGGCCACGGATTCTCCGCCAGGTTTACCAACACGCTGTATGCACCGGCGGCGCGGGCGCATTGCAAGTCGTAGAGATAATCACCGACCATCACCAGCTCATCGGGCTGCACCTGCCATTGTTCGGCCAGATGCAGCAAACCGGCGGGGTCCGGTTTCGGATGGGCTTCATCACGGCCCAATACGGCATTGGCAGCGAAGCAGTTAGCAACGCCAATGGCCTCAAGCGTGAGCCAGGCCAATTCGTGAGCGTTGCGGGTCAGGATACCCAGTTGGTAGCCGCGCTGATGCAGCGCCTGCACCAGTTCGACCGCCCCCGGTGCTGGTTTGGCGCTGAGCGCCAATTCGCGCTCATGCTCAAGCAGCCAGGCATGTTTGGCTGCGGCATCGGCAGCCGGCAGCCCAGCCAGATGGTGCAGGATGTCGTGTTCCAGCGGGATGTCGAGATAGCGTTTGATCGCTTCGAAGTCATGCACGGCAAGCGTCAGCGTGCCATCCATGTCGAACACCCAATGACGCGACTGTCTCAGTTTCATTTCCAGTCTTCACGCAGACGAATCAAGCCTTCCTGAGCCACCGAGGCCACCAACTGGCCTTGGCGGTTGAACACGCTGCCCCGCGAAAAACCGCGCGCATTACCGGCCCACGGGCTGTCCATGGCGTAGAGCAGCCAGTCGTCCATGCGCAGGTTTGCGTGGAACCACAAGGAGTGATCGAGGCTGGCGACCTGCATGTGTTTCTGCCAGACCGAGACGCCGTGCGGCTGCATCGAGGTGGTCAGCAGGTTGAAGTCCGAGGCATAACCAAGAATGTATTTATGGATCGCCGGAATGTCCGGCAAGGTGCCATCGGCACGGAACCAGACGTACTTGACCGGTTCCATCACCTCGGGCGCGAACGGGTTGCACTGGGTAACCGGGCGGATCTCGATCGGTTTCTGGCTCAGCGCACGCTCGCGCATTCTTTCCGGCAGCAGGTGAGCGATTTCAGCGACCAGCTCGGTTTCAGACTTGAGGCTTTCAGGGCCGACCACATCAGGCATCTGGGTCTGATGGTTAAAGCCTTCTTCGTCGTACTGGAACGAGGCACTGCAGGTGAAAATCGGCTGACCCTTTTGAATCGCCATGACCCGTCGCGTGCTGAAACTGCCGCCATCGCGCACGCGGTCGACCTGATAAACCACCGGCAGTGTCGAGTCGCCGGGGCGCAGAAAGTAGCCGTGCAAGGAGTGCACATGGCGGGCATCTTCGACTGTCTGGCTGGCGGCAGAAATACATTGGCCAAGTACTTGCCCACCAAACAACTGGCGAAAACCGAGATCCTGGCTGACACCACGAAAGAGGTTTTCTTCAATATTTTCGAGGCTGAGCAGAGCAACCAGCTCTTCGAGTACCTGACTCATGTATTTCTCCATTACCCGCGCTGCGCAGGCGGTAATCAATACAACAGGGAGCAGCGGCTATGGGTAATCGACGCTGCCTGTTGTAAAACAATTAGTGCTTGGTCAGTGATTATCGGTCATATCCTACCGTTGGTGCACGGCATCATCGCAATAGCCGGATAAAACAGTGGCTGAATAACCCCGGCGTTTATGTCTTTCGAGGCGCCGCCAACCAATCCTCATGGGTTATACGATAGAGCACATGACGACTCAGCCAGTGCCCGACAGGCAAGGCTGGATGCTCAAAATCCTCACGGCTGGAGTGCTGCATGCCGAGAGCCTGCATGAGCTGAATCGACGGCCCATTGACCTCGGCAGTAAAGGCCACGACCTCGGGCAATTGAAGCTGGCTGAACGCACAATCAAGCGCGGTACGCGCCGCTTCGCTGGCATAGCCCTGATGCCAGTATTCACGCGCCAGCCGCCAGCCAATCTCGGCAGCGGGGTTGGTAGCAGAACTGAATGAAGCCTCGAAGCCAACGCGGTTCAAACCGGTAAAACCTATTAACTGGCCGCTGCCTTTTTGCTGCAGCGCCCAAAAACCATAGCCTTGCGCGGCAAATTGGCCACGCAGGCGCTCAAGCATCTGCGCACTTTGCTCGCTGCTCAACACGGCGGGGAAAAAGCGCATCACCTCGCTGTCGGCATTGAGCGATGCCAGCGCCGGCAGGTCTTCCGGCGTCCACTGGCGCATGATCAATCGCGGCGTTTCAAGCTCAATCATCAATCCTCCGAGGCGCCTTGGCCTTGAGTGATAAAGGTAGGCAGGCTCATACTCGCATGCCAGCCGCCACGCTGTTTACTAGCGCGGATAACGGCACTGAACTCTGTACATCTGCACCTCGCTCAAGGCTTATTTGCATGCACCTGCCCCTCGTCTACCACGAAGACTACAGCCCGCCCTTCCCCGAGGGCCATCGCTTCCCAATGGAGAAGTTTCGCCTGCTGCGCGATCATCTGCTGGAGTCCGGTCTGGTCACTGATGCGCAACTGCAACGCCCGGAGCTTTGCCCGGCCGAGATTCTCGCCCTGAGCCATTGCCCGGCGTATATCGAACGCTACATGAGCGGCGAGTTGCCCTACGCCGATCAGCGCCGCCTTGGCTTGCCTTGGAGTGAAGCTTTGGCGCGACGTACTGTTCGGGCGGTGGGCGGTTCGTTGTTGGCCGCCGATCTGGCGCTCAAGCATGGGCTGGCGTGTCATCTGGCCGGTGGCACGCACCATGCGCACTACGATCATCCGGCGGGCTTTTGCATCTTCAATGATCTGGCCATCATCAGCCACTCATTGCTGGCAGCCGGGCGGGTGCAGCGCGTGCTGATCTTTGACTGCGATGTGCATCAGGGCGACGGCACTGCGCGCTTGCTGGCAGATACCCCGGATGCGATCACGGTATCCCTGCACTGCGAAAAGAACTTTCCGGCGCGCAAGGCCGAAAGCGACTGGGACATTGGCCTGCCGATGGGCATGGGTGATGCGCAATACCTGCAGGTGGTTGATGAGGCGCTGAATTATCTGTTGCCGCTTTATCAACCCGACCTGGTGCTATATGACGCAGGTGTCGATGTGCACAAAGATGACGCACTGGGGTATCTTCAGCTTACTGATGCTGGCGTTGCGCAGCGTGATGAGGCCGTACTTAATCACTGCCTCGGACGCGATATTCCATTGGTCGGGGTCATTGGTGGCGGCTACGACAAAGACCGCCGGGCGTTGGCCAAACGCCATGGAATCCTGCACCACAGCGCCGCTAAAGTCTGGCAACAACGCCAAATGGGTTAGACGCACGGTTATCCGCCAGCGCAAATAAGCTCTAAAATGCGCGACCTGGCTGTGCTGCCTACACCGCTAACTGTAACTGGACCTGCCTGAATGCTCCCTCGCTCCGAACAGAAACAGCAAACCCGCCTCGCACTCATGGCTGCCGCCCGCAACCTGATGGACAGTGGTCGCGGTTTTTCCAGCCTCAGCCTGCGCGAAGTCACGCGCTGCGTGGGGATTGTGCCGACCGGGTTTTATCGTCACTTCAACGATATGGACGCTCTGGGTCTGGCGCTGGTTGAGGAAGTGGGCCATACGTTCAGCAGCACCATCCGCATCATCCGCCACCATGAACTTGAACTCGGCGGCTTGATCGATGCGTCAGTTCGGCTGTTCCTTGATGGAGTCGCCCAGCATCGCTCGCAGTTCCTGTTTCTCGCCCGTGAGCAGTTCGGTGGCTCGCTGCCTGTGCGTCAGGCGCTCGGGACTTTGCGCGAGCGCATCACCGCCGACCTTGCCGCCGACCTGCGCACCATGCCCAAACTGCGCCATCTTGATGATCCGGCGCTGGATATTCTCGCCGACAGCATTATCAAAGTGGTATTCGCCACACTTCCGGAACTGGTCGATCCACCCGAGTACGAGCTACCGGCGCACCTGACGCCGCAAGCCAAACTGATCGAACAATTGCGCTTCATATTCATTGGCGCGAAGCATTGGCAAGGCCTCGGCAGCGCCCATGCGCACGATGAAAGCTGAACAGCGCACCAACTCAGTGCATCAGCGTTTTTAACGCACCAAATAAAACCTGACTGACGCCCCAAGTTTTGGCGCAGTGGCGTGCGTGCGCCTGTTCACGGGGCATACGCCAAGTTGGCAAGCACCTTGCTCCTGTCGCTGCATCTATTTGTAGCGCACTTATCTGCCGGAACTTACCCATGCTGGTGATCCACCAAAGAATTGCTGCTCAGCCTGACTGGGACGCCGAATTACTCCTGACCTTCGAGGCGCGCAGCAAAAGCCGCCTGCGCACCTTCTCGACCACCGGCGAAGATGTCGGATTGTTCCTAGAGCGTGGCCAGCCGCCCCTCTACGACGGGGAATGCCTGCGCGCCGAAGATGGCCGCATAGTGCGCGTTTGCGCCCGCCCGGAACAACTGCTGCACGTCACTTGCGCCACACCGTTCGAGCTGATGCGCGCGGCCTATCATCTGGGCAATCGGCATGTCGCGCTGCAGCTCGGTGACGGTTGGCTGCGCCTGCCGGACGACTACGTGCTCAAGGCCATGCTCGAACAACTCGGTGCCAAGGTCGAACTGATCGAAGCGGCCTATCAACCGGAACATGGCGCCTACGGTGGCGGCCATCATCATTCGCACGCGGGCGATGCCGAGTTCAGCTACGCACCGCGCCTGCATCAGTTTGGTGTGCGCAAGTGAATAACAGCTGGGCCTTGCTCAGGCTCGCCAGTCCGCAGCTGCCGATTGGCGGATACAGTTATTCACAAGGCTTGGAGATGGCCGTCGAAAATGGTCGGGTCAATGATCCGCAGACCGCCAAACAGTGGATAACCGATCAATTGCTGCTCAATCTGGCGCGCTTCGAGGCGCCGCTGTTGCTCGCCCATTGCCGCGCTGCTGCCGATGGGCAATGGCAAACGCTCAAGCAGTTGGCCGATCAACACCGCGCCAGCCGTGAAACCCGCGAGTTCAGACTGGAAAGCCGGCAGATGGGTTACTCGTTGCGCCAGTTGCTGCACGACCTGCCCGAGACCGATGACGCCGCGCGCGACATGTTCGCCGCCTTCACCGAGCCGGGCCTTGCGCTGGGCTGGGCACTGGCGGCGCGCGCCTGGCAAATCAGCCCGCAAGACGCCCTCACAGCTTGGCTCTGGGGCTGGCTGGAAAACCAACTGGCGGTGCTGATGAAAACCCTGCCGCTTGGCCAGCAGGCCGCGCAACGCCTGACGTCCGAATTACAACCTGCACTGCAGCAAGCGCACAGCACCTGCTGCCAACTCGATCCCGCCGACTGGGGCAGCGCCGCTTTTGGCCTGAATCTTTCGAGCATGGCGCACGAGCGCCAATACAGCCGACTCTTCCGTTCTTGATAAGGAAACAGCACATGAACAGCCAACCTTTGCGCGTCGGTATCGGCGGCCCGGTAGGTTCCGGTAAAACCGCACTGACCCTCGCCCTGTGCCTGGCTCTGCGAGACCGCTACAACCTGGCCGTCGTCACCAACGACATCTACACCCAGGAAGACGCCCAGTTTCTGGTACGCAATGAAGCCCTCGCCCCCGAGCGCATCATTGGCGTGGAAACCGGCGGCTGCCCGCACACCGCGATTCGCGAAGATGCCTCAATCAATCTGGAAGCGGTTGAGCAGCTGAATCAGCGTTTCCCCGGCCTCGACCTGATTATCGTTGAGTCTGGCGGCGATAACCTGTCTGCGACCTTCAGCCCGGAATTGTCCGACCTGACCATTTACGTGATCGACGTTTCCGCCGGCGACAAGCTGCCGCGCAAAGGCGGCCCCGGCATCTGCAAATCCGATTTGCTGGTCATCAACAAGGTCGATCTGGCGCCTATGGTCGGTGCTTCGCTGGAAGTAATGGACCGTGACACACGCAAGATGCGCGGCGACAAGCCATTCGTTTTCAGTAACCAGAAAGTCGGCCAGGGTCTGGACCAGATCATCGCCTTTATTGAACGTCACGGCATGCTCACCGTCGCCTGATTCGCTGAGCCCAAGGAGCTTCACATGAACCTACGCAAACCCGTTATCGCCCTCGCCCTGCTGTGCAGCCCAGCGTTGGCGTTCGCCCATCCCGGCCACGACCACGCAGGCCTGATGGCCGGTATGGCTCACCCGCTGTTCGGTCTCGATCACTTGCTGGC
This sequence comes from Pseudomonas marincola, assembly GCF_900682675.2. Taxonomy (NCBI): domain Bacteria; kingdom Pseudomonadati; phylum Pseudomonadota; class Gammaproteobacteria; order Pseudomonadales; family Pseudomonadaceae; genus Pseudomonas; species Pseudomonas marincola. Next base: position 3,655,023 of record NZ_LR215729.2, read on the forward strand.
CATGCTCGCCGTTGGCCTGTGGGCCGCTCAGCAACAAGGCGCTGCGCGCTGGGCACTGCCGCTGACATTCGTGGCGAGCATGTTGTTGGGCGGCGTGATGGGTTTCTATGGCCTGCAAGTGCCGATGCTGGAAACCGGCATTGCCGCCTCGGTGCTGGCTTTCGGCCTGCTGGTTGCAGTGGCGATGCGCCTGCCAATGGCACTGGCGCTGGGCATTACCGCGCTGTTCGCCCTGACTCATGGCGTTGCCCACGGCCTGGAACTGCCTGCCATGGCCAGCGCCTGGACTTACGCACTGGGCTTCGTCGCCGCCACCGCCGCGCTGCATGCCACGGGTTACGCGCTGGTTCGTTACCTGCCGCAAGCCGCTGCGCCGCTGGTGCGCTTGGCCGGTGTTGGCTCGGCAATCACCGGTGTGTGGTTGCTGGCTAACTGAGCGGACAAAGGCCAGGGCTGAGTTAAGCCCTGGCCTTATTCAACCAGTTGATAATGCCCTGCCCGGCGCGCCGACCGCTGGCAAAACAACCGGTGAGCAGATAGCCGCCGGTTGGCGCTTCCCAGTCGAGCATCTCGCCGGCGCAGAATACCCCCGGCAAGGCATTGAGCATGAGATTAGCGTCCAACTGCTCGAACGGCACGCCACCAGCGCTGCTGATAGCCTCATCCAGCGGACGAATCCCCACCAGCGTAATCGGCAACGCTTTGATCGAACGCGCCAGACGCGTGTGATCATCGAACTGCTCGGGCGCAAGCAACTCGCGCATCAGTGCCGCCTTGACGCCATCGAGCCCCAACGTGCGATGCAGGTGCTTGGCCATCGAGTTTGAACCGCGCGGTTTCAGCAGTGCTTTCTTGACGACTTCGAGGCTGCGCTGCGGCAGCAAATCGAGGTACACCGTTGCCTCGCCCTTGCTGTGGATAAGTTGGCGGATCTGCGCCGACAATGCATACACAAGGCTGCCTTCGATGCCTTTCTCAGTCAGCACGAACTCGCCCGCACGCGGCCCTTGACCGGATAGGTTGAGGCTGACGTTCTTCAGCGGTGCGCCGGCAAATTTATTACGGAGAAACTCGCTCCACGCCGCGACTTCGAAGCCACAATTACTCGGCAACAGTGGCTGTACATTGACCCCCTGCGCTTCAAGCAGCGGCGCCCAGGCGCCGTCGGAACCGAGGCGCGCCCAACTCCCGCCACCCAACGCCAGCAGCGTTGCGCGGGGCTTTAAAAGCAGTTCACCGTCGGCATTGGCAATGCGCAGTCGGCCTTTGGCGTCCCAACCCAGCCAGCGATGACGGTTATGGATATGCACCCCGTTTTCACGCAGACGCCGCAGCCAGGCGCGTAGCAGAGGCGCGGCTTTCATATCCTTGGGAAATACCCGCCCCGAGGTGCCGACAAATGTCTCGATGCCCAACTCGTGAATCCAGTTGCGCAGCGCGTCGGCATCGAACTCGCCCAGCAGTTCAGCCATCTCGGCTTCACGCTCGGCATAGCGCGACAAAAAGGCCGGCTTGGCTTCGGAATGGGTGATGTTCATGCCGCCCACGCCGGCCAGCAGAAACTTGCGCCCAACCGAGGGCATGGCATCGAACAGGTCGACCTTGATCCCGGCCAGCGCCAACACCTCGGCCGCCATCAACCCGGCAGGACCGCCGCCGATAATGGCAACACTGGAAGGAGCAGAAGCGGTAGCAGTCATAACAGGCAGGCCTTGAACGCAAGCAAACGGGAATGGGGATTAGCGGCAGCCGCCAATATTGGCGCTGCCTCTCGACACACAATGAGCGGCACTGAAAGCCGCCGGCAGCAATACCTAGCCCTTCTTTTTCGGGCCTTTGCCGCCAAAACTCGGAACCTTGCGCACGGCCTTGGCCTTGGGCGCTTCTGACTCTTCAAACCAGTTACCGAGATGGATCTTGCCTTTACCGCTGCCAGGCACAGTCTTAACTTTTGGCTTCTTCGGCTTTTTAATCACCACACCACCGGCGACAGTAACCGGCACGCGGTGATCGGGGATGAAGTCCGGCTCGTCTACACGCTTAAGCAATTGTCCGGTCAGGCTCTCGATTGCCGACAGCAACTGCACCTCGTCGGCGCACACCAGCGACACCGCCTCACCGGTCATTCCCGCGCGGCCGGTACGGCCAATCCGGTGAACATAATCTTCAGCGACAATCGGCAAGTCGAAGTTGACCACCAGCGGCATGTCGTCGATATCCAGCCCGCGCGCCGCCACATCGGTTGCCACCAGCACCAGCACCTCGCCGGCTTTGAAACGCTGCAATGCACGCAGACGCGTCGCTTGCGGCTTGTCGCCGTGAATCGAATCGGCACTGATGCCGTTGCGCTGCAACTCGGCTTCCAGTTCATCCACGCCTTTGCGGGTTTTCACGAACACCAGCGCCTGCTGCCAGCGGCGGCTCTGATACAGGTGTAAAAACAGTTCAGGCTTGCGCTTCTTGTCGACCGGAATCAGCCATTGCTTGACCGACTTGGCCGCGGCGTTGCGCGGGCTTACTTCGATACTCAACGGGTCTTTGAGCATCTCGCCGGCCATTTGCCGGATTGCCTCGGAGAACGTGGCCGAGAACAGCAAGGTCTGGCGCTTCTTCGGCAATGCACTGAATACGGCGTCCAGTTCGTTGGCAAAACCCAAGTCGAGCATACGGTCGGCTTCATCCAGCACCAGGGTTTGTACCTGATTGAATTTCACCGCGTTCTGGCGATAAAGATCGAGCAAGCGGCCCGGCGTCGCAACCAGCACATCAAGGCCTTTGCGCAGTTTCATCATTTGCGGGTTGATGCTGACGCCGCCATACACCGCATAGGTGCTCAGCGGCAGATTCTGCGCGTAAGTCATGAAGCTCTGATGCACTTGCTCAGCCAGCTCACGCGTCGGCACCAGCACCAGCGCCCGCACGGAGTTGCTGGCAACAGTCGGCCCTTCCATCATCAAGCGCTGGAGCACGGGCAAGGCGAAACCAGCGGTTTTACCGGTGCCGGTCTGCGCCGCCGCCATCAGGTCGCGGCCCTTCAGGACGGCAGGAATGGCCTGCGCCTGCACGGGCGTCGGGGTTTTGTAGTCCAGCGTTTCGAGGGTACGCAGCAGCGGCTCGATAAGGCCGAGAGAGGCAAATGTCATGGTGAATAACCGGGCGAATCAAAGAGGCCTAGTTTAGCAGGCTGCGGCCTGTCTTATCCGCGCTAATGCTTGCGCAATTTTCGCCGCCGGGACTTTTTGCAAACCGCAGAGCAACTCGTGGGAAACCTGCCCGATACCGTAATACTCGCGCAATACCGCGCCCATGAAGCCCATCAGGTTAGCCGCCATCTCGGCATCAGCCATTGCCCTGTGCGCCGTGCCAGTGCTTGGCAAGCCTGCCCAACGGTTGAGGTTGCCGAGCTTATGGCTAGGCGCTTGCGGCAACAACCGGCGCGCCAGCAATAACGAGCAGGCGAAAGACTGGCGTCGGGTGCGGCGGATCAGGCCAAGCTCGGCGTCCCAGAATTTTTGGTCAAAGGCTGCGTTGTGCGCCACCAGCGGAATATCGCCCACAAAGTCTGCGACTTCGTGCATCACCTGCGCGGCGGGTGGCGCATCACGCAGCATGGCATTGCTGATACCGGTCAGTTGCTCGATAAACGCGGGCACGTGTGCACCGCTGTTCATCAGGCTCTGATAACGCGAAACGATCACGCCGTCTTCCACGATTACCACGCCAATCTCGGTGGCGCGGGCATTCTGAGCTGGCGACAGGCCAGTCGTTTCAAAGTCGATAACGGCTATAGGGTCCACAAACACTCTCAATTACGAAGTAACAACTGGCCTTCAACCGGCACGTAGAAACTGGCGGCGCGTACCAGTGATTGCGCCGTCAGCCCCGGCACACCATAGGCCACAGCTTCGACGCCATCACGGCTGCGGACTTTATCCAGGAGCATGTCGAAGTCGCCATCGCCGGAAGCCAGCACAATCTCGTCGACGCGCGGCGCGGCGTCCATGATATCGATAGTGATACCAACATCCCAATCACCTTTGGCTGAGCCATCGCTGCGCTGGATGAACGGTTTGAGTTTCACGGTGAAACCCAGATTGCGCAGAATCTGCTGAAACTGCTGCTGTTTGGGGTCGCCGCGATCAATCGCATAGGCATAGGCCTCGACGATTTCACCGCGCTGGCTGACCTGCGCCCACAAGGCCGCGTAATTGAAATGGCAACCATAGGCCTGCCGCACGGTGTAATAGAGGTTCTGTACATCGGCGAATACGGCTATTTTTTTCACCGGAATTCCTCGGTTAGCGGCTGACGGGCAGCGGCGTGCAGGATAAAGTCATTGGCCAGTATGCCAGCCTCGCCGTGATGAGGAAGTAAAAAGCGCACAACTCTGGCATTGCATAAGGCTGGTGAATAGCGGGTTTAACGAATTTCGAACACCGCAAAAGAGCAACCCTACACACCTATTTCGCTCACAGGGAGGTGTTCAATGCACACCATAGAGCTTGCAGCGGCGCTGCTGACCATCGACATGCAACAGGGCATTCAGCGCCTGCCAACCCCGCGCAACAATCCGCAGGCCGAGCGCCATATCGCCCAATTGCAGCAGCACTGGCGGGCCCGCGGTTGGCCACTGGTGCATATCCGCCATATCTCCGTGGATGCGGATTCGGTATTCGCGCCCGGCCAGTCGGGCGCGGCCTTTCAACCCGAGCTGGCGCCACAGGCGAGCGAGGCAGTGTTCGAGAAGAACGTGACCGATGCGTTTTGTCACAGCGCACTTGAACGCTGGCTGCATGTGCGCGGCATTGCCAAGGTAGTTATTGTCGGCGTTGCCAGCGAGAACTCGGTGGAAGCCACTGCACGTACAGCCAGCAACCTGGGTTTTGCCACGGTGGTGGTGACAGATGCCTGCTATACCTTTGGCAAGACAGACTTCGCCGGTGTTTTGCGCAGCGCCGACGACGTACACAACATGGCGATGGCCAACCTGCGTGACGAATATGCACAGCTGCACTGCACCGCCGAACTGCTGAGTGGCGACTGACTCAAGCGCCCAGACAATCTGTTCAAGCAGATGTCGCGCTTGGGTTAGCCCATCTCAATCGGCTAGAGTGACGGCCTGTTTTCCCAGACGATAATTGTCCATGAATAGCATCCAGGTCCTGCGTGACGCTTGGTACTTTTTCCGCAACAACCTGTCGGCGATTGCACGCCTGTGCCTGCCGCTGATTGTGCTCGAGTCACTGGCCCAACAACTGCTCAGTCAGGCAGTGGGACCCGACACGCAAGCGCCTTACAGCTTGCTGATCGGGCTGATTTTTTACCCGATTTATACCGGGGCGCTGATCCTCTTTCTGGATGCGCGCAGCAATGGTCATGCGCCTGCGGCCCGCGACCTGATCGCCACTAGTTTGAGGTTCTGGCCGCAACTGGCTTTACTGACCGGGCTGAGCACCCTTGCCATTTTGCTCGGCGCCTCGCTGTTCGTGCTGCCGGGCTTGTGGATCATGATCAAGCTGGCCTTTGCCGAATACCTGCTGGTGTTGCGCGGCCTTACCCCGCTCAAAGCCCTGCATGAGAGTTTTGAGCAGACGCGTGGCGCGTTCTGGCAGATTCTCACCTGTGTGCTGTGCGTGATGGTGCCGTTGTGGTCGCTGGACTTGCTGATACAGGGCAATGAGCCGGGCAGCAATATGCTGCTCAATGTGGCGATGGACAGTGGCAACGGCTTTTTGCAGTTGTTTGCCAGCGTGGTGCTGTTTCGCCTGTTTATGCTCAACACGCCGCAACCGGCCGAGGACTAATCTGGCGGGTTACTCCACCTGAGCGTGATAGCGCTCGGCCGCTTGAGTGACCCAGCCCTCTTCGCGCAATTGCTGCAACGCCGCACTGAGCGCATCGAAGGTTTGCCGATTCAACCGCTTGCGCGAGAAACCCAGGTACAAATGCGTCGGCGACTCAGGCCGATACGCAGCCTTGGCGGCGACCTGACGCCAAGCGGTATCACGCAGTTCATAGTCGACCTGACAATCTGTGCCGATCAATAGCTGAATCCGTCCGCGCTTGAGCATTTCCAGCAACTGCTTCTCGCTGTTGACCGCGACCTTGTTAAGGCTGGTGTCCGAGTCGAAGGGCTCGAAATAAGCCGACCCCTGTACATAGCCGATTTTCAGCCCCTTAAGCTGGCCGTATGTATTGATATCCATCGCCCTTGAGGGCTTGGTGTAAAAGCGCGCTGAGCAGGCGTAATACGGTTTGTCGCTGTACTGGACATAGGCTTCGCGGGCTGCAGTTTTTGCTAATCCGGTCATCATGTCTGCCGAGCCGCTTTCCAGTGCGGCCAGCCCTCGCGCCCAAGGTGCGCGAATAATCTCAAAGCGGATGCCAGTGCGCTCGGTCAGCTTTTCCAGCAGGTCGATATCCAGGCCTTGCAGCTTGTCGGGGCCGACAGCGATACGAAACGGCGGCCAGACATCGGTCATGACCCGCAATTTCAGTGGTTCTGCGCCAAGTGCAACAGTAGACAAAAACAGGCTGGCGAGCAGCGCCCAGCGCATCAACCGGCCTCGCCTTCAGAGGGCTTCATGCCGGACAAACGCGGAAGCAGCACCCGCTCGAACACGCGCGGGAAGAATCTCGCCAGCACCCGCGCACGCCAATCGACATTAGACAACACCAGCAATCGCCGCCGTTTCAGCGCACCGCTGTAAATCGCCTCGGCAACGTCTTGCGGCGATGCCACCTTGCCCATCGCCAATGGCGGCTGCGCGGCCACAGAGCCATCGCCGACCAGAGCATTCTTGCGCAAATCAGTTGCGGTAAATCCGGGACACACCAGCATCACATTGACCCCGGAGCCCTTGAGTTCATAGCGCAGGGTTTCGAACAGGCCGTGCAGAGCATGCTTACTGGCGTTGTAGGCACTGCGATAAAGCAACGGGGCGAAGCCCGACAAGGAGCTGAGCACGATAATCTGCCCGCGTCTGGCGATGATGCTGGGCAGCGCCGCTTGCGTGCAATGCACTGCGCCGAAGTAGTTAACCGCCATAACCCGCTGGAAAACGCCTAAATCGGTGTCGGTGAAACTGCTGCGATGCGTAACCCCGGCGTTATTGACCAATACATCAATTCCGCCAAAGCGCTCGACGGCCAGCGCCACTGCGGCGGTAACGGCTTCAGCATCCGCCACATCGCAACACAGCCCCAGCGCTTCGGCATTGTGATGATCCGCCAGGTGCTGCACCAGGCTGTCGAGCGCCTCGCGCTGCAGATCAAGAATCACCAGCCGGGCACCAGCCTGCGCCAGTCGCACGGCCAGAGCGCGGCCAATACCGGCGCAACCACCACTGATCATCACAACCTTGCGGTCAAAGACTTTGCTGGCGAAGACTTTGCGGTGCATAGCTGCCCCTCGGCGGTTACGACTGTTGTTTGGCTGACACTAAAACCAATCGCGCAAGTCGCGCAACCAATAGCTGCATCGATGGCGGGGAATCTGTGACGAAAGCGCGTTTCAGCGCCAAAAACGCAGCGCGCAGCTGGCCGCGTCTGCGACTTGAGCTGCATGCCTCATGGTCAAGTTAGCGCATTAGCCACAGCGCAGCAGATCAACTGCAGTCGTTAAGTCGACTTGCCTGCAGGTAATCAGTCATCGCCCGGTCACTTGCGCGGTTTGGCTCGCGCCGTGGGTTCGGCAACCAGTGGATCATCTGGCCAGTAATGTTTCGGGTAGCGACCCTTGAGGTCTTTTTTAACCTCGGCATAGGTGCTGGCCCAGAAGTTGGCAAGGTCCTGAGTGACCTGCACTGGCCTGCGCGCTGGCGACAGCAAATGCAATTTAACCACCTGCCTGCCACCGGCAATTCGCGGGGTATCGCTCAGGCCGAACAACTCCTGCAAACGCACCGCCAGTACGGGCGGCTGCTCGCTGTAATCAATGCGGATATTTGAGCCGGAAGGCACCGCGAGGGTTTTCGGTGCAAGTTCCTCAAGGCGTTGTGGCAACGGCCAGGGCAGTAAGGTCTGGAGCATGTTGTGCAGCTCCAGATTGGCGAAGTGGCTGAGCCGGTTAACCTTACCCAAATACGGCCCAAGCCATTCGGGCATGCGCTCAAGCAATGCGGCATCGCTGACATCCGACCACTCGCTCTGCCCGTGGGCTTCAAGCTCAAGTGAGCGTAGCAGCGCAATTCGTGCCTGCCATTGGCGAAGCTCAGGCGTCCACGGCAAGAGTTCCAGACCTTTGCGGCGAACCAGATTGATCAGCGCATCGGTTCGGGCTTGCGGGTCGAGCGCCGTCAGCGGCTCACGCGACACCACCAGTTCGCCAATCCGCGCCTGCCGCTCGGCGCGCAGCAGCCCTTCGCGTTCATCCCAGTCCAGCACATCGTGCTGGCTCACTAACTCACTGAGTTCGCGCTCGAACAATTGTTCATCCAACTCGGCTGCCAGATAGATGCGCTCTTCGCGCTGGCCCTGGCGGCTGCCAAGATCGGCGATGACCAGCCAGCTATGCTTCATCAGCGCATCGGGCTCACTGAACAGCGCAGCACGCCCATTGGCCAGACGATACTCGGCCCCCGCCTCACGGCGCTGGCGGGCTATTCGGTCGGGATAGGCAAATGCCAACAACGCGCCCAGCCAGCGCGGGTGCTCGGGTTCAGCCGGGGGATTGACCGCAGCGCGCCGCTGCAAATAGCCATGAAACTGTCGCGCCAGTTGCCGCGCACGACTAACGCCGCCTTGCGCGCCTCGCGCTGCACGCATCTCGCCAGTGAGCAGAGCCAGCCGACTGTGCAAATCGGCCCCCGCGCCACGCAAAATATCGCGTTCACCGAGCAGCGCCGCCACATCACACGCCAGCTTGGCCAATCCCAGCGCATGCCCACGCAGCAGTAAATGGGCAATTCGCGGGTGCGCCGGCAGCTCGGCCATGGCTTGGCCCTGCGCCGTCAGCACGCCGCTCGCATCCAACGCATCAAGGCGCTGGAGCAGGTCGAGTGCTTGCGCATACGCTGCCGCTGGCGGCGGGTCCAGCCATACCAGCTCATCCGGCGTTACGCCCCAACGCACCAGTTGCAGGGCTACGCCTGCGAGATCCGCTTGAACGATTTCTGCCGCTGAATACGCCGCCAACTGCTCGTGTTGCGCCTGCGACCACAACCGATAACACGCGCCCGGTTCAAGACGGCCAGCGCGTCCAGCACGCTGAGTGGCCGAGGCTCGCGAAATACGCTGCGTTTGCAGGCGCGTCATGCCGCTGCCCGGATCGAACACCGGAACCCGTGCAAGCCCTGCATCAACAACCACGCGAACACCTTCAATGGTCAGGCTGGTCTCTGCAATATTGGTTGCCAGCACGACCTTACGCTGCCCGTTCGGGGCGGGCTCGATGGCGGCCCGCTGGGCACTCAGGTCCAACTCTCCGTGCAGCGGGCACACACGAATGTCTGCCTGCCCGGCCAGTGCTTGTTCCAGTTGCTCGTAAACCCGGCGTATCTCGGCCTGTCCCGGCAGAAAAACCAACACGCTGCCGGTCTCGTCAGTGAGCGCCTGCAACACGGTCTGCACCACCTTTGGTTCCAGCCATTCACCTGGCTGCGTGGCTTGCCCCCAACGGATATCCACAGGGAACATGCGCCCCTCGCTGCGCAGCACCGGCGCATCGTCGAGCACACTGGCCAGTCGCTCACCTTCGAGCGTGGCGGACATTAGCAGCACTTTTAGCGCGGGCTCGCCGCTGTCTGCACCGCGAAACATCGAACGCCCGTTGAGCGTTAACGCCAGTGCCAGATCAGCATCGAGACTGCGCTCATGAAATTCGTCGAATATCACCAAGCCGACGCCTTCCAGCGCCGGATCATCTTGCAGACGCCGCGCCAGAATGCCTTCGGTGACCACTTCGATGCGCGTGCGCGGGCCCACTTTGCTGTCGAGGCGGATGCGGTAACCGACCGTTTCGCCCACCGCCTCGCCCAACTCGCTGGCTAAACGCTCCGCCGCTGCCCGCGCGGCCAAACGCCTGGGTTCAAGCATGATGATGGTTTGCCCCTGCAGCCAGGGCTCAACCAGAACAGCCAAAGGCACCCGTGTGGTTTTACCCGCGCCGGGCGGCGCCTCAAGCACCACTTCGTGGCGCTCACGCAATGCCTGACAAAGGCTCGGCAGCAGGTCATCAATAGGCAGCGGCAGGGGCATGGCAACTCCAATCTGGGGCGGCGATTATAACGGTTAATCGGCCCACAGTTTTTGCCGTATTTCTACGCCACACCTACAATCCAGAAGCGTAGCGGGCCTACCCTTGGTATAGTTTCGCAACTTTTATCAGGAGATTTTGAATGCGTACGTCTACCCGTTTTATTGGCGGTGCTCTGGCTCTCTCCTTAATGACCCAGCTTGCTGCCTGCGGCACGTTGTTCTATCCGGATCGCCGTGGCCAGATTTCGGGCAAAGTGGACCCGGTTATTGTGGCGCTGGATGCCATCGGCATTCTGTTCTACGTGATACCGGGGCTGATCGCGTTTGGTATCGACTTTGCGACCGGCGCGATTTACCTGCCCAACGGCAAGACCGCTCAGGTCGATCCGGAGCAACTGCGTGGCGTGCTAGACGCTAACGGCGAAGTGGATCGCGCGGCCCTCAAGGCGCTGATCGAGACGCAAACCGGCACCAGCCTGCCTTTGGATGATCCGCGTCTGGTCCAGAAAAGCGGCTCGATCCAGCAACTGGCCGCTTACGGCCTCGTTCCTGCTGCCTGATCAGAGCACGGCTATTGCGCTGTCCGTCCGATCCCGGCGGGCAGCGCAACATCGCATCCCCGATAACATCACCAACACTCCAGCACGACTTGCTTGCCGCGCTCAGCCGCACGCACTTGCCTGACTGCCGACCGAAGCGCACCATGCAACGCTTAACGTGCGGCGTATCGAATGGCTAGCCTGCGTATTTGTTCCACTGATTCACCAAACGGAAAACAGATGGCCCCTTCACCGCAACATGCACGCCTGATGCGCCTCGCCAGCTTCGCCGCCCTCGCCCTCGCGCTCTCATTGGCCTTGGCCAAAGCCATTGCCTGGTGGTTGAGCGGCTCGGTCAGCTTGCTGGCCGGCCTGACTGATTCGTTACTGGACGGCGCCGCATCGCTGCTCAATCTGATTGCCGTGCATTACGCGTTGCGCCCCGCCGATGACGACCACCGCTACGGCCACGGTAAAGCCGAAGCCCTCGCCGGCTTGGGGCAGGCATTGTTCATTGGCGCGAGTGCTGTATTGGTTGGCGTGCAAGGCGTCGACCGCCTGCTCCATCCGCAACCTCTGCAAGCGGAAGCACTGGGCATTGCCGTGATGGTGTTGTCACTGGTAATGACTATGGTGCTGCTGGTGTATCAGCGTTATGTGGTGAAACTGACCGGCTCGACGGCGATCCACGCAGACTCGCTGCATTACCGCTCGGACTTACTGCTCAACAGCAGCATTCTGCTGGCCCTGTTTATTGCCAGCTTCGGCTTTGTGCAGGTGGATGCAATCTTCGCGATCGGCATCGCCTTCTACATTCTCTGGAGCGCCATCTCGATTGCCCGCGAAGCGGCAGCCGTGCTGATGGACAAAGAACTGTCACCGGAAATCAGCGAACACATGCATGAACTGGCGTGCGCCGTACCGGGCGTGGTTGGTGCACACGACTTGCGCACACGCATCTCCGGCACGCACTGGTTCGTGCAGCTCCACGCAGAGCTTCCGGGCAGCCTCAGCTTGTCGCAGGCGCACGCTATTTGCGATCAGGTTGAAGCGGCTATTTGCAAGGAATATCCACGCGCCGAAGTGCTGGTTCACGCCGACCCGCTGGAAGTGGTTAAGCCGTAATCCACTGATTACGGCTCCAGTCTGCTGCACGTCAACGGCGCTGATTGCCTGCCTCGACCCACGCCACAGCCGGCGCTCGCGGGGCACGCACCACCTGATATTGATGGCCCTTGCCGACCGGCTGATAAAACACGCCCGCCACCTGATAGTAACGCTCATGCCCCACTCGCACGATCTTCGCCTTGCCTGGCAGCGCATTCACGCGCAAGCCCGGCGGCGGGCTGATCAGCACATAGCGACCGGCTTGCGGCCGATACCACTGCGTGCCAAAGGTGTAATAGTCCTGACCGCCATAACGCACCTTTTGATAGCCACGCGGTAATTTGGCGATGCCCTGATGCTTATCGCTAACGTGATGACTGGCTTCATAGCGTGCCGGCTCAGGCTTATCGTGGGCCTGCACCAGTGGCGACATGCCCAGCACCAGCAACGCTGCAATCTCAATCCATGCAATCCGCTTGTTCATCGCACTCACTCCAATCTGTAGGGACGATTAGAGTGTCTATCAACGTGCGTATAGGTGCGGTCAGGCCAATGTAAAGCAGAGGTAAATCCCAACCCGGCACATCAACCCCAGATGACTCGATCGCGGCGCTAAATGGTGCCGGTTACCTCAGACAAAATCTTCTTCAACCTCACTAATACCGAAGTACTGCAACAATGTTTTGCCTTCTGCATAGGCTTTGTTGGCTGAAGCGCTTTGCGCTAATAGCTCAGCACTTGGCTTGGCGTGCTGCTCATAAGGCAGAGATTTTGACCACTCAATTACATCTTTTGGAAAGCCTGTTCTAGACAGCTTGTTGATCAAGCTGGAGAGATAGCAGGGTATTGTCCAACCGCTGCAAAACTGGATGACGACAAAACCGAAGTAGTACTTCAACCAACTGTGATACTTGCGGTAGTCGTCGCGACAGGAATAGAAGTATTCCACGCTACCCAGTTCGATCTGTTGATCTTCGGGCAAGGGCCATAACAGTGCCGCAGGGCCTTGCTCCATGTAGGTACGAATAGCCTCCCACTCACTCATGGCCTGCGCAACACTTGAGGCCGCAACGCTGACCCACAGCACATCACCGCGAGTTGCATCGCGCAAACCTATCTTGAGCAAGAACCGGGGAATGACTGCATATTCGGTGATTGTTTCACCGACCGACACGCAAGCAATGACTTCTTCCCACGGCACGAATCGAGCGCGCTGACCTCGTTTAGCAACGTAGGCTACGGCGCGCCGTTCTCGATTAAATCTTACAGGGAGGACTGAGCCTAGCTTGCGGATGGATACTAAGATGGTGCCGCTATAGAGAAATGCTAAAAAACCTAGAAACCCCCACATATAAGGATTAGTTTCGAAGTGCATCCAGCTCGGGATGAATGGCTCTTTATCTCTGCGCCCCCAAGCGAGTATGCCATTCACAAGGAAAAAGAAAATCTTCATGAACACCACAGAACCAATCGCCCATCGGATCATGAACTCAAAGTTGCCGCGACCCATGACAAAGTCAGCATAAGTCTCGTTCGCAGTGCGATATAACTCTCGGCTACTGAATGCGGCCATTCCTGTGGGAATAGGCTTAGGAGCCAGATACACCACTTCCTCAGTGAGTGTTTTTTCTGTATCTCCGGCATGCGGTAAACGCTGGTATTTACTCGCTGACATGCAGGTTCTCCACGCCAAAACTCATTGCACGTATGCCTTTACCCACGGAGCCTGCCATACCTAGCGTTGTTTTGCTGCTACCTGCCGGCATGTAATCGAGCGGGATTGCATAGAATAAAAAATTGTCATCCTGCTATTTAAAATGGTTAGCAAAAGTCAGCCGATTAATAGGCGCTGAAGCTACGCGCATCAACAGCTAATCTGAACCATCGAAAGATGGTATGAGGCACGTTTACGAGTATTGATAAATAAATAACTTATTAAACCTCAAACAAAATCTTCATCAACCTCGTCAATACCGAAGTGTTGCAAGAAGGTTTTACCTTTGGCATAGGCTTTACGGGCTTGAGCGCTTTGCTCTAATAGTTCAGCACTGGGTTTAGCATGCTGCTCGGGGGGCAATGGTTTCGACCATTCGATGACAGACTTTGGGTAAGCCGCTTTGGGGCGGTTACTGATCCAGTTGGAGATGTAGCACGGCAGCGTCCAGCCACTGAAAAACTGCAACAGTACAAAGCCGAAAAAGTAGGCCAGCCAGGAATGGTTTTCACGATAAGTTTTGCGGCAAAAATAGAAGAACGGCACTGTGCCTTCTTCAAACATTTCATCGGATTCAGTCAGTACGGGTAAGGCAGAAAGCCCTTCTTCCATATAAACCCTGATAGCCTCCCACTCCGCAACGGCTAAACTCAAACTACCGTGCGGCGCAGTAACCCAAAGCACATCACCACTTTCTGCATCACGCAATCCCAACATCAGAGCAAAGCTATTGGTCGCGCCATACTGAGTAATATTTTGACTGGCGGAAGCACAGACAATCACATTTTCCCACGGGACAAATCGAGGAGCATCCCACTTCTTTAATACAAATGCTACTTCCCGACGCTCTCTATTAAAGCGTATGGGTGGGCGAGTGCCTATTAACCGAATGGCCCTAAAAATCACGAAACAATATAGGCCTACCATAAAGGCAACGAATCCCCAAGCATATGGGTTCAAAAAATGATAAAGCCAAGTACTCCAGAACGGCCTACCCAAATAAGTCCCAGCAAATCCTGTAAATAAAGAAAACAGAAAGAATAAACTAGAGATAAAAACTACCGAGCCAACATAACATCGCACGCCGAACTCAAATATATCCTTCGAAATTGAAAAATCCATATAGGTATTATTAGCATCACCTTGCAGCTTTTTATCACTGAATGCTGGCCCTCCCGTCGGCAAAGGTTTAGGTGAAAAGTAGACCACTTCCACGCCATTCTTTTTCTCAAAATCGCCTGCTTGTGGCAGTCGCTCATATTTACGATCAGCCACGGATTTTATCCCTCTGAAGTTTGAAGGTTTTCAATGGAGAGACTTCTTCTACCGCTGGAAGACCTGTCACCGGAGGGCCCAACTGGGTATCCAGTGGCACGTTGTAGTAAAGGTATAAATCATCGCCATTCAGAGGTTTTGACGCTAAATGAGGCTGTACCGATAAACGAAGTTTGAGTGATGAATGTTGCAAGCACATGTGGAAGGGGACATCTAAGTTTAGAACGAGAGGATTATCACTGACCATGCGCAGACTATTACTGACATCAAGGCCTATATCATCGATGTGGCTGCCCAGATCTTGCTGCCAGCCTGCTGTTAAATAAATAGGTGTGTCTTGCAAGCTGCTTTCACTGATCCCCGGCAGGGTCAAACTGAGCGTTCGCTTAGAGTCGTCAGCTAAATCACTGCTGAAGCCCTTATCGGTGATCACGGGCCGCAATTTAACTTCTGCTAGTTTTTGCGCATGAGTTGGCCAATCCCATTTCTGGTTTTCAAGCCCCCAGCAGCTATGCAGAAACCACTGCTGCTGCTCATCTAGGTGGTAGTAGTTGTAAATAACCTCCCCGCCTAACTGCAGTGCCAGCGAAATCAAACCAGCAGGGTTGGTCCTAGCTGAGTAACGTAAAAAACTTGCTCCACGTGTCGCCCATGCACGGCTCAGCGCTGCTGCTCGTGGGACTAGCGCATCCCTGGATCTTACATCCATAATGAGACCGATGCCTTCAAATGCTGCTTTGCCGAAGTTACTGCCTTGCACAGCGGTATTCCCCACATCGCCTAGCAGGCCCAGTACCGCCCCTGCTTGCTCACCTGCTGAGCCAGTTAGCAAGGCATCGGTCCACTTGCTCCAGTTTCCCCAAAGGATGGCGGTAGCCCCTATAAAGGCTAATGGGGCAATAAAAACTCCATAGCCCAAGCCGACCTTACCGATTTTTACAGAAAATAACTGACCTGCCTGTCCGCTAGATGTAGCCAAGATTGATTTGAACGCCTTATCCAGCAGCCCTAAGTGGCCTGCCTGAATAACAGATAGGAGTGAAGCTGCAGGGCTTCCAATTGCGCCAAAAAAGATAATATCCTGCTTCAGGGTCGGAGCTCCTTTTTGAAATTGCCCCCACCAAGCATCCCAAGCAGCCCCGATATTCGCGCACTGGAAAGTCAACGCGGCCAGCGAAATCCAACTGCTTTTAAAGATTGTTTTTGCGGCCCCTCCTTCACCGTAGCCTCCTTTAGCGCCTAGTTTGAGTTTATCCCTCTCACTGCTCAGATAACCTTGCTGGGCGGCTGTCAGGTTTAATTTAAGCGCGGCGGCACCAGCTCCCACCGTATGTTCCAGATCGACACTGCTATTAATCTTCTGAGTCAATACGTCGCGTTCAGCACGATTTTTGATTAACGCCTGCTCGTGTTCTTGCAGTTCATACTGGGCGGTCAAGCGTTGACTGTCGCTGTATTGACGACGACGGCTACGGGCTATTGCCTGGCTGCTTTGACGCATCAATGCGTCTTCCTCGGCCAGCAATGCCACTAGCCGGCTTATATTGCTATTAAACAGCAGTACATCTGACTCGCTCGCGACCTTTACCGTGAGGTTGTCTTGCCAAATGGCCGCCAGAGTCCCCAAGCGTTGGGCACGATTGGTATAACTCTCACGCTTTTTAAGGTGTTCATGCAGTTGTGGGGTATTGATTTTGGCTTGCGCATCAGCCAGCCAGTTAGTTAGCCCAAGAGCAATACTGGGTACATAGCTCGCGTTAATCAGTTGGCTAATGTTCTGTGCTTGACCACTTAGATTGAGCGTTCGGGTCCAGTGATTGGCCAATACGGTTTCGACGTTTCTAAGCCGCTCAGTGGCGCAGTCAATACCGGTCCACATGCCATTGAAGCCGTCCAATATTTTCTTCAGCCGAACAGCCTTATACGTCAGGTCAGACAGTGTTATGCCGTTATGAAACGTAGGAAGAATAAACTGTGGGTTCTCACTAAAATAATCACCCACACGCTGCAGGCTTTCTTCTGTGCGACACATATCTCGCACGCAATTAAGTTCGGTACTCAGTGCAGCTAACAATTGATCCGAATGATCCGGGTCGAAATACCAAGAACTGCGGTGAAACTCACCTTTGGTGAAGAGCATCGTGCGATCGGCAGTGATGCGATCAAGTCGCTCCGTCCAGCGGCTGAGCTTAAGCCGACCGGCCTCAACGTATTCGATCATTTCCTCGTAACGCACCAAATCATTAATGCCACGCGCGCCCAAGCCATCTCCCTCTAAGGTCGCATGGGTGCTGTCTTGCATGGCTTCAATATCATCCTCCAAATCATCGTAGAGGGAGTCACCGAGAGCCGCCTGCATGGCCTGTTTTTTGTTATCGACGTCTGCCTGCAGGGCCTGCATTTTCGGGCTCCCACCGGTTCCACCGCCCGAAAACCGGGGAGCATATCGCGCCTCTGATATTTCGCCGCTCTGGGATTTCCGAGCATTATTTGCATTGACGTAGTCGTAAATTGACTGGCGCTGCTGGGGCGTAGTTTTCTTCTGGAAGTTGTCACTGGCCCCAGAGCTTTGAACATTCTGATCACTGAGCACAGCCAGCGTTTCGATGTACCGGCCGACCATATATTTGAGCTCAGTGTCATCGGTCCCTCGCCAATCATCAATCCAACCCACTACTGTGTCTTGCTCTTGCGCGAGGTCGCGCAATACGCCGATGTTGTCTTCGAACACTAAGTACAAATGGTCGGTCTGATACGCACCTTGCAGCTGGTTTTTTACTGTGCCCATCTGGGTCTTCTGAAACAGTGTTTGATTCTCCCAAACGTAGTCTTGGCCTTCTCCTACGTTTGCACCTTCAGGTAAAGGCTCGGTACTCGCGGGCTCGGCAACTTCAGCGATCCACTGCTTGGCTTGGCTCTCGGTTAGCAGGTGCGTCGCACCAGTCTCGGGGTCGGCGCGGGACAGATCAACCACCTGCATAAAGTGGTCACGCTCTTCAACGCTGCCGATCATTTGCGAGCATTTTTTAGCCGTCCACTGCACTTCGCTATACGCCACATGCAGACGACTTAGCCGCGGGAACAGCAGAATACTGTCGCCCTCACCGCCCTCACGTTGGTCTTGGCTGGCTTCGGTGCCTTGCCATAACCGTTTGGTAATCGCGCCGCCCATTACGCTGTATTCATGCAGGTAGCCGGTGCTGTTATCGATGATATACAGCCAGCCATCGCGGATAAGGCGCACGCCCAACGGGCGGGACTTCAAGGTATACGGTGGTTTGATTGCACTGCTCGGATCAAGCCGCTCAACCAAGCCGTAGCGCAGGGGCAATAGCTGCACTTTTTCTTTCATTAGCGGGCATTCAGCCATCGCAGACTTGGCATCGTTGGTGCGCGCATCCACATCATTGGGGTTCGTGTTACTCATGCCTGATCTCCTCGCTGCTGGGTGCGCTCGTAGGCGATACGAGCCGCTTGTTCAACGCGCTGTGATGGCGTTGCAGCAGAGGACGACGTGATCAGTTCTGCGATGTCTGGGTGATGTTGCAAGGCGTCATCGCCCAGCAGCGCGAAAATATTGGCGTAACGAAAAATATCGCGCTCGCTGTTGAAGCCGCGCTCATAGGCCTCATCAGCAAGGCCGCGCAGATGCTGCCAACGCTCAATCCTTGTTAGAGCGGTGCAGTACGCGGGGAAATGTGCATGCAAATGCTTATCGAGATTGATCAGCACATTGCGAAAGCTCACCTCGCTGAGCAACTCCATTTGCGCTTCACTCAACGCATAGGGTTTGTCGTAGACGGGCGCCAAGGCCTCACTGGGCCGTTGATGCTGATTCCACAGGCGGGTGACCGGATCAAACATTACCACCAGTTCAATCACCCCAAAAAAACGCAGATCACAGCGGCTGACGGCATCGGCAAACAGCGTATTCGCTACTGCGGGGTCAGCATGACGTAAAAAAACAGTGCTCCCTAGTGGATGCTTAACCGTTAACAGCCAACGTAAATGTTGTATCAACGTGGTTTTATCCGCATGGCTGAATATCAGATAGCCCCATTCATCCTCGAGGTTCTCGAAATAGGCTTGCATGGCCGCCTCATAAGGGCTGTTCAGGCGAATCAGGCACGGGGAAATGTCATGCAGCCCGGCAAGGCGCGTTTTTAAATAGAGAATCTCGATATCTGGGTCTGGGTACCAGGTATAGAGCTTGCCCAGAATGTCCGGGACACTGACTCCGTCCAAAAACAGGTAGGCTCCGCCCTGCCAAGGCAACGCCTGCGGAAGAGCAGGAAACTCACTCATTGCCATGCCCTTTCGTGCTGTGTGCAATTGCACCCATAGCGCAACTAGGCAGTTGTTTTGCTGAGCGGGATGAGAGGGGGAAGACAACTGAGATGCGCACTGTGCAGGCGCAGGAAATCACGTTTAAGGAACTGCTGATGTTCATCGGAGTAGAACCTCTGAAGCTGCGCTGGAGCAGACTCAATATTTCAGTTCTGGCGAAAATATCAGCGATGCCTCGTGGCTATATGTAGGGCATTTCGGAACTAAGATATTGGCGCCGATAAAGCGCACCCTTTTTGCTCCATAACCTACACAAAGTTTTGGGTCAGTAACGCTTAGGGGATTGATACATCTGCCTAGCTTGGCGCTGGGCCGGCAAAGCGCCCACAAGAAAAAAGGGAGACCTTACGGCCTCCCCTCGGGAAATGTTGTCCTGTATTGGCAGTTTTGGTGCCTTTTCCTCGCCCGCCTGGTTGGGCAGTGCGGACCCGGCTGCCGTAACGACCCGGTGGGATCGGCGGCTACCGCTCACCTGATTGGGTGAGCCGGGGTGGACATGCTGTCCGGGCCTTGAAACTGAGGTAAATAATACGTGCAGGCGTGCGGCAGATGATTGCGAATATTGCTCAAATAAAGCCTGCTTGCGCAATTTTTAACTAATAGCGCATTATTATCTGCACGAAGTTAATGAAAACGAGCCAATCATGAACAAACTTGATCGTTACGACCTGAATATCCTTGCCGAATTGCAGCGCGATGCAACGTTATCCAATCAGGATCTGGCCGAACGCATCGGCTTATCCCCATCACCTTGCTCACGGCGGGTTAAGCAACTGGAGGATGACGGCTATATCGTCGGTCAGGTTGCCCTGCTCGACCGGCAGAAACTCGGCCTGAGCCTCACCGCATATGTGCTGATCGGCATGGACCGGCACACACCGGAACGCTTCGAGCACTTTCAGGAAGTGATCCGTAACTGTCCGGAAGTGCTGGAATGCAGCCTGGTAACGGGCATGGATGCCGACTATCAACTCAAAGTTGTGGTCCCAGACATGGACCACTATCAGAAACTACTACTCGGCACGCTGACCCGTATTGATGGCGTTTCCAGCGTGCGCTCAAGCTTTGTCCTGCAACAGGTGCTTTCCAGCACCCAATTGCCGCTGCAACACCTGCGCAGCTGAGCAAATCCGACTTACCAGCGGGGACTGACCGACGCACGATGCTGACGTATAATCGCCGGCGATTTGCAGCTCGGCATTGCGCCACACGACATAGAGGTCCGTATGGAACCCGAAGTTTTTGAAAGTTGGATGACCACCATTCTGGTCAGCGGCCTGATTTTGTTCATGGCCTTTATCGTCTGGGATCTGGCGAAGAAATCCAAGGCTGGCCGCTTTGGCAGCATGATTCTGTTTCTGGCGTTGGGTTTGGGCGTGCTTGGCTTTGTGATCAAGACGTTCGTGATCGCCGGTATGGAAATCGAAGGCGGCATGTAAGCCTGCCTGCATTCACCCGCCAGCCATTGGCGGGTGAATTCCCTGAAAACGCATTACAGCTTCGGATCAACTTCGCGCCATTGCCCCGGTTGCAGTTCTGCCAACCGCCATGGGCCAATTTGCACCCTGACCAAACGCAGCGTCGGCAATCCCACTGCCGCCGTCATTCGTCGTACCTGACGATTACGCCCCTCGCGAATAATCAACTCCAGCCACGCCGTTGGCACGCTCTTGCGAAAACGCACCGGCGGATTACGCGGCCACAACTCAGGCTCCTCCAACTCGCGTACTTGCGCAGGCAGCGTAGGGCCATCGTTCAGCTCAACGCCATCGGCCAGTCGCTGGATCTGCTCGGCAGTTGGCTCGCCCTCAACCTGCACCCAATAGGTTTTCGCCAACTTGTGTTTAGGGTCGGCGATACGAGCCTGCAACTGCCCGTCATTCGTCAGCAGCAACAAACCTTCACTGTCACGGTCCAACCTCCCTGCGGGATACACGCCGGGCACATCGACAAAGTCCTTGAGGGTAGCGCGGCCCTGATCATCATTGAACTGGGTCAGCACATCAAACGGCTTGTTGAGCAACAACAGGCGCGGCTCTGCCGGCGGCGCCTTGGCCACTCGACGCGGTGCAGACTTGTTGGCTGGACGGCGCGGCGCTTGTGGACGCGAGATACGAGGCATGCAAAAAACTCATCAACAGTACGACATACAAGCCAGTGTAACCGAGGCAGCAGCCACATCATCATGGCAAATGATCAACCTTCACCTGTAGCTGCAAACGACTATGCTGAAACCGATTTGATTAGCCTGAGGACTTTTACCCCATGAGCACACTCGACACATTCACCGGCTGGGCCGCCAAAGCGCCTGGCGCGCCATTGGAGCAATACGAGTACGACCCGGGTCCGCTCGGCGCAGAAGAGGTTGAGATTGCTGTTGAGTACTGCGGTATTTGTCACTCCGATCAATCGATGATCGACAACGAATGGGGCAATGCAAAATATCCATTCGTCCCGGGCCATGAAGCCGTTGGCACTGTGGTTCGTCTTGGTGAGCAGGCGCGCGGCCTGAAGCTAGGCCAGCGGGTTGGGATTGGCTGGCATAAATCCAGCTGCATGCACTGCGCGTCCTGCATGGACGGCGCGCACCAGCTCTGCCCGACCGTTAAACCCACCATCATCGGCGGCAATGGCGGCTTCGCCAACCGCATGCGCGCACATTGGGCCTGGGCAATTGCCCTGCCGGACAACCTCGATCCAAGCCTTGCAGGCCCGCTGTTCTGCGGCGGCTCCACGGTATTTGCACCGCTGCTGGAGCTGGGCGTTAAACCCACCGACAAAGTGGGTGTGGTTGGCATCGGCGGCCTTGGCCATCTGGCTCTGCAATTTCTCAATGCCTGGGGCTGCGAGGTCACGGCGTTTACCTCGTCACTGAACAAGCAGGATGAAGCCAAGCGGCTCGGCGCACACAAGGTTGTTGCCTCGACCGACAGTGCGGCCATGAAAGCAATCACAGCCAGCCTCGATTTTCTGATGATCACCGCCAGTGCCGATCTCGACTGGAACGCACTGATGGCAACGCTGCGCGGCAAGGGTCGTCTGCACTTTGTGGGAATCGTGCCAAGCGCAATCCCGGTGCATGTGTTCAACCTGATTCCGCGCCAACGCAGTATTTCCGGTTCACCGGTCGGCTCGCCTGCGATCATGGCGCAGATGCTTGAGTTCTGCGCCCGCCATCAGATTCTGCCGCAGGTCGAGCACTTCCCCATGAGTGAAACCAACGCCGCCATCCAACACCTGCGCGACGGCAAAGCCCGCTACCGTGTGGTGCTCGACGCCAGCAAGTAAGGTTCAAAGACCCACAACAAGGCGCCGCTCTGGCGCCTTGTACATCCCGGCATCACGCCCATAGATTCGCCTCCCCGACTGAGCAACAGGCAAGAGTCGCCCGCGCCGACTAGACTGCAAATGCGCCAGAGCCGGGAGTTTCGCCCTGACGAGTAGATGGATTTTATTCGGGGTGGGGCGAGATGCGAGAGTTTATGTACGAACTCAACAGCGGGCTGATTGCCGGCATATTGTTTGTTTCAATGGCGCTGGTTATTGAGCTGGGGTACCGACTCGGCCGCAAGATCCAGTCGATGTCAGACGAGCCCTCCAAGGCCCACGTCAATGCCATACAGGGCTCGTTGATCGGGATACTGGCGCTGCTCCTCGGCTTCACCTTTTCCCTGGCATTGCAGCGCTTCGATAATCGCAGCGAAGCGGTGGTCGATGAGGCCAATGCGATTGGCACGGCTTACCTGCGTGCCCACTTGTTGCCCGAGCCTGCGCGCACCGACTCAATCAATAAACTGCAAAGCTACCTGAGCCTGCGCATTCGCACCGGCAATCTCGATTTGGCTAAGCCTTATCAGCGCCGGGCGATGCTGACACAAGCAGCAGACTTGCAAAGCCAGCTGTGGTCGTATGCCCTCAAAGCCGCGCAAGAGCAGCCGAATCCGGTGACTACCGGGCTGTATATTCAGGCGCTCAACGAAATGATCGATTCGTACGGCACACGTGATGCCGCGCTCAATCGCCATGTTCCGGAGATCGTGCTGGGGCTGCTGTACATCACGTTTCTGATGGCGGGGGTTATTGTCGGTTACACGGCGGGAATGTCTGGGCACCGCGCCTCATTTGCGACCTACATCATGGTCGGTTTGATCGTGCTGCTGGTGTTCCTGATCATCGACCTCGACCGGCCTCGGCGCGGCCTGATCCAGGTCGACCATAAGAGTCTGGTCGACCTGGAATCGAGCTTGTATGACCCGAAGACCAGCAGCGATTATCTAAAAACCATGCCCGGCAGCGGCGTGCCGCGCTAACTCAGCGGAACGGCGGCTCATCAAAGCTGCGCAGTTTGCGTGAGTGCAACGAGTTGAGCTGGCTGCGCAGCATGTCCAGAGCCGTAATGCCGATGTGCAAATGCTGGGTCACGGCGCGCTCGTAGAACGCACCCGCCGCGCCGGGCAGTTTGATTTCACTGTGCAGCGGCTTGTCCGATACGCACAACAACGTGCCGTAAGGCACACGCAGTCGATAGCCTTGGGCGGCAATGGTGCCGCTTTCCATGTCTACGGCAATGGCCCGCGCCAGGTTGATTAACGGCCGTTCCTGCGCCCAGCGCAGCTCCCAGTTGCGATCGTCGTACGTCAGAACAGTGCCGGTACGCAGGCGTTTTTTCAGCTCATCGCCGCGCTCGCCTGTCACCACCGCAGCCGCTTCCTGCAATGCCAACTGCACTTCAGCCAAGGCCGGCAGCGGGATGTTCGGCGGCAGCACCCGATCCAGAATCCCGTCGCGACGCATGTAGGCGTGGGCGAGCACGTAATCACCGATGTTCTGCGACTGGCGCAAGCCGCCGCAGTGACCAATCATCAGCCAGCAATGCGGGCGCAATACTGCCAGGTGATCGGTAATGTTCTTGGCGTTGGATGGCCCAACTCCTATATTCACCAGGGTAATGCCATCGCCGTCGCCAGCCAGCAAGTGATAAGCCGGCATCTGATAACGATGCCAGACAACGCCGCCGATAATCGCCTGCATCTCGCCTTCGGACATACCCCGCTCAATCTTCACATTGCCCGGCAGTATCATGTGAGTGAAACGCGAATCGCCGACCAGCATGTCGAGGCCATGACGGATGAACTGATCAACATAGCGGTGGTAGTTGGTCAGCAAAATCCACGGCTGCACGTGGCGCCAGTCACTGCCGGTGTAATGCACCAGACGGCGCAGCGAGAAGTCCACACGGGCGGCGTCGAACAGCGCCAGCGGCATGCTTTCCATGCTTTCCCAGTCGGTCAGGCCGTCGGCATTGTTGTCGGTAGCCGCCGACAGGTCAGTACTCGGAAAGACCCGCGCCAGCTCGGCGGCAGTGACGCCCGAGCCTGCCAGTTCATCGCCCTGCTCGACCACATACGGATAAGGAATATTCTGCTCGCTGATGCCCACCTCAACCCGCAAGGTGTAGTCGTGCATCAGCGGGCGCAGTTGCTCCAACAGGTATTTACGAAACGCTGCCGGGTGCGTAACTGTCACGCTATAAGTGCCAGGCACTTGCACCTTGGCGAAGGCGCGCACGGACGCGGGCACCTCGCCCTGACACAAATACGTCAGGCGCAACTCGGGGTAGCGATACTGACAGTGGTTTTCAGCATCCGGTTTAACCCGATCCTTGAGATACGCTTTTAGCGCCCGGCTCAAACCATGGGTTGCCTGCTGATGCAACTCAGCAAGGCGATCCACCGCCTCTTCGGGACTGCTGACAATGATGAAATCATCTGAACATGGACGCATGGCGATTCTTCCTGACTGAACGTGCAGGCTAATATTGCACCCGAGTGTGGCAGCTAAGCCAGTGCCTCTAATTATTTGACCCGCCGGCAAGCGCCTCTTAGAATCGCGGCCCGCACACTTTTCATCCCAGTACGCACCATGAGCATTTCACTGCGCTTCCCCCCATTAGCACCGACCGCGCTGTTGGCGTGTCCGCGTGCCTGGCCGGCGGATGCCAAGCTCAAACGTCGTCGCAGCGTACTCTTCGCCTTCACCTTCTCGCCTCACACGCTCAGCGCCTGAGCCCGACGCACACCTGCGTATACGCCACACCCAAGGCGTAGCGGCTGCAATTTGCTCACATTTTTACTTTGCGCCGCGCTGCGCAGATTTTTTGATCTTGGCTGGCCCCGGCCATTGAACCGGGGCGGAGAACGTGATGAATCGCTGGTTACTGGTTGTACTTATTTTTGCCGTTTCCGTGGTAGGCCTGAGCATGGGCCTGACATTGCCACTGGTGTCGTTGCGCCTGCTTGAGGCCGGCGCATCGCCCCTGCAAATCGGTATTCTTTCGGCAATGCCGGCGGCGGGGATGATTCTTTCTGCATTCATGGTCGCACCGCTGTGCCGACGCTTCAGTGGCCGCCACCTGTACCTGATGTGCTTCGCCCTCTGCGCAGCCAGTTGCAGCGCCATCGAATGGCTGCCGGACTCGCTGGGCTGGCTCGCAGCCGCCCGTTTGATGCTGGGCGTGGGCATGGGCGTTGCGGTGATTCTGGGCGAGTCCTGGGTCAATGAGCTGTGCGATGAAAACAAGCGCGGCCAGATTGTCGCCCTGTACGCCGCCTGTTTCACCGGCTGCCAGTTGTTTGGCCCAACCCTAATCGGCGTGCTGGGCACACAAAGCCTGTGGCCGATCGCCGTGGTTACCGGGTGCAACCTGCTGGCTCTGTTGGCGGTGTGGCTGTACCTGCCCGCCGACTGGAGTGAGGCCGAACACGAACAAACCAAGACGTTCTCATTGGCGGGCTTCATCAGAGTCGCGCCGGCGCTGTGTACAGGCGTGTTGTTCTTCGCCTTTTTCGACAGTGTGGTGCTCTCGCTGTTTCCGGTTTATGCCAGCAGTCACGGCTATGCCGTCGGCATTGCCGCGTTCATGGTGACCATAATTCTACTCGGCGACATGACGTTTCAGGTGCCACTTGGCTGGCTGTCGGATCGCTGCGAGCGCAGCCATCTGCATCTTGCCTGCGGTGTCATGGCGTTACTGATCGGCTGCGCATTGCCCTGGCTGATTGGCCACCCGAACGTATTGTGGCCGGCACTGGTAATACTCGGCGCGGTGGCTGGCGGGGTTTATACGCTGGCCTTGGTGCGCATCGGCGAGCGCTTCAGCGGGGCCGAACTGGTCACCGCCAACGCAAGTGTCGGCATGCTCTGGGGCGTCGGCAGCCTGATCGGGCCACTGCTCAGCGGCAGCCTGATGGGCCTTGGCCCGCAGGGTTTGCCATTGGCCCTGAGCCTGGCGGCGGCCTTGTTTGTGGTCACGGCCATTGGCAGTAAAAAGACTCTGCGAGTTGCACGCTCGGCCTGACGACTCGAAAGATTAATCGCCTGAAAAGCAAAGAAGCTGACACCTGTCAGCTTCTTTGTCTGCGGCAAGGCTCAGGCGAAATGCGGCGAGCTGCGTGCGACCAGAGCCTCTGCATCCACGCCACGCGGCAAGGTGCCGTAAACGCGACCACCGTCACCCAACCGGCTGGCGATAAAGCCGTCGGAGACTGTCGCATTGCCCGCCTCCAGCAACAATTTGGCCTGCAAGCCTACCGCCACGTCTTCGGTGAGCTGGCGCGCGCGATACTGAATATGGTCGGTGTCCTTGAAGGCGCTGTGCACCTTGGCAATGTGCGCTTTGAGGCGTGCATCGCCGTGACCATCGCCCAATTCGTGGAACAGCGCATCAAGCACGCCCTGCTCCTTGGACAGCGCGCGCAGCACATCCAGACACTGAACATTGCCCGAGCCTTCCCAAATCGAGTTGACCGGAGCTTCGCGGTACAGGCGCGGTAAAATGGTGTCTTCCACATACCCGGCGCCCCCGAGGCATTCTTGCGCCTCGTTGATCATCGCCGGCGCACGTTTACAGATCCAATACTTGCCGATGGCCGTTACCAGCCGGGCAAACTTCTGCTCCTGCGCATCGTTCGGATTATCCAGCGCCTTGCCCATGCGCAGCGTCAGCGCCAGCGCGGCTTCGCTTTCCAGCGCCAGATCGGCCAGCACGTTCTGCATCAGCGGTTGATCAGCCAGCAGCTTGCCGCCTACTTTGCGGTGCGCGCAGTGATGCGCAGCCTGTGTCAGCGCCTGACGCATCAGCGCGCTGGAGCCGATCATGCAATCGAAACGGGTCAGCGAAACCATCTCGATAATGGTCGGAACGCCACGGCCTTCTTCCCCGACCATCCAGGCAAAGGCGCCCCGGTATTCCACTTCGCTGGAGGCGTTGGACCAGTTGCCCAGCTTGTTTTTCAGGCGCTGGATATAGAACTCGTTACGCGTGCCATCCGGGCGATGACGCGGTAGCAGGAAGCAGGTCAGGCCCTTGTCGGTTTGCGCCAGTGTCAGGAACGCATCGCACATCGGCGCCGAACAGAACCACTTGTGTCCAACCAGTTCATACGCCTGACCCGGCCCCGGCGTGCCGACAGGATAGGCGCGCGTGGTGTTGGCGCGCACATCCGTTCCGCCCTGTTTCTCGGTCATGGCCATGCC
The DNA here is from genome assembly GCF_900682675.2 of Pseudomonas marincola. Classification (NCBI taxonomy): domain Bacteria; kingdom Pseudomonadati; phylum Pseudomonadota; class Gammaproteobacteria; order Pseudomonadales; family Pseudomonadaceae; genus Pseudomonas; species Pseudomonas marincola. The sequence goes on from NZ_LR215729.2 coordinate 3,682,737, forward strand.
AATGGTGGCGCCGGTTTTCTGCTCAATCGGCAGGTTACGCGGGTCGTACTGTGTAGACAGGATTTTCGACAGCCAAATGCGCGCAACGTCAGGCTGCAACTGCAGCGCCGGAACGCTTGCGTAGGTCATGGTCAGCGGGCAGCCGCTGCCGGCCTCTGCCTGGCTGTGCAGATAACTCAGGCCCGCGCGGGCAACCTGTGCTCCGTCACGCGGTTCGGTCCACGGCGCAGATGGCAGACCATGCTCAATCGCCGCACTCATCAGTTGATGGTACGAAGGATGAAATTCAACAAGATCGATGCGGTGACCATAACGGTCATGACTTTTGAACACGGGCTTGTTTTCGTTGGCGAGAAAGCCGGCAGCCATCAGTTCGCCACCGGCCAGCGCGCCATAAGCATCCAGCCGGTCGTGCGCCCAACCCGCACCAAAGCGCCGGGTCCACTCTTGTAACGGCAGGTCCACGCGGTACAGATTGGCGCCATCCAACGGTAGCACCTGATTGAACACTTCGTGGGTTTCGGCCTGTAATTCAACGCTCATGATAGGGCTCCTTGGCGCCAACGGCACGCAAACAAAAGGTGACTAAACTGTGGCTCACTTCGGCCAGTTGCAGACTCTGCTGCCCGGCTTCGCGGGCCGAGCGGGCATTCGGTGACAGCGGGCCTACCAGTGATTCGGCAATTGCACCGACCAGGCAGGCGGCTGCCAGAGCGTAATGGCTGACGTCAAAAACGCCCTGCTCCGTGCCTTCGCGCAACAGATCAGTGAATAATTGGGCATAGGCTTCGCGGAAGATCAGACGCTGTTCATCGACCTCTGGCTCGACCGGCTCGGCGATCAGTGCGTACGCCAACTGTCGGCTGCTCCAGGCCCGGGCAGCGAACTGCTCCAAGCCATTAACCAGACGCTCGACCGGTGTGCCGCCGAGGGCGAGTGTCCGGTTGAGCGCGTTGATTTCATGCTGACTGGCGCGGGCAAACAGCTGAGCCGCCAGCTCGCCCTTGCTGCGAAAGTGGCGGTACAAGCTACCGGTAGCAACGCCGGCATCTTCGGCCAGAGCCTGCATGGTCAGCGCGGCAAAGCCACCCTCGGTGACGCGGGTGTGTGCGCACAACATAATGCGCTCACGCAATGCTTGATCGCGGCTGATACGGTGCGCCGTGGTGCGATAGCCCATAATCTGAATCCTGATTCACTTAATGCCAGTGAATCAGGATTCAGAGTAATGAGATAGCGGCATTTGCGCCAAAAGACCCATTATCTGCGCCGCAAACTGCGCTCAATAATGCGCAATGTGACGCTGCGCTAGTAGGGGCGGGTCAACAACCAGGCCTGCAAAAGCTGGCGCAATTGCTCGAAGTTAAGCGGCTTGGCCAAATAATCACTCATGCCGGCCGCCAGACAGCGATCACGGTCGCCCGCCTGACTGTGCGCCGTCACGGCCAGCACGGGCAGCTCTTGGCACGCGGGCATTTGACGCAACGCCCGGCAAACGGCAAAGCCATCCATACCCGGCATCTGACAGTCGAGTAATACGCCATCGATGCGCTCGCGACGCAGAACCTCCAGCGCTTCGGCGCCGCTGCCGGCAGTAAGCACCTGATAGCCCAGCTTGAGCAGCATGCCGCGAATGACCAACTGGTTGATCGGATCATCCTCAACCACTAAGACTTTGCAGTGCTGCGGCTCGCGAATCGACGGTAACGTTTGCCGTGCATGCGGCGAAGCATTTTCTGCCGCCGGCAAATCCATCAGCACGTCCAGCGTGAAGCAGCTGCCGCGCTCGGCCTGCGGTTGATAACTGAGATGGCCCTTGAGCAAATCGGCCAGTTGCTGGCAAATCGACAAGCCGATGCCCAGTCCGCCGTATTGCCGGGTGAGCGAGCCGTCCTGCTGCCAGAACGACTGAAACACCTGCCCCGGCGTGTCCACTTCAATGCCGGCGCCGGTGTCGATCACCCGAAAACTCAACGCCTGCACCGACTCGTTGTTGACCGGTGCAACGCCGCGCGCGACTGATAAGCAGACCGAGCCTGTGGCAGTGAACTTGATGGCATTGTCGAGCAGGTAGGTGAGCGCACGCTTGAGTTTGTCGGCGTCCCCTTCGAGGGTGTCGAGCAGCGTTTCATCCACGTGGAGCTTGAACTGCAGATTCTTCTCACTGGCCCTGCCGGCATGGAGCTGGTACAGCTCATTGAGCAGGCCGCGCAGACTGAACACGCGTTTTTTCAAGTGCAGCTTGCCGGCCTGGAGTTCGGTGTGCACCAGAATATCGTTGACCATGTGCATCATGTCACGCGCCGAGGCGGCGGCGGTTTGCTGATACTGCTGAGCCTCGCTGTCGAGCTCCAGGGTTTTCAGCAGTTCCAGAGAACCGATAACGCCATTCATTGGCGTACGCAATTCATGCGTGACCGTCGCCAGAAACTCATCCTTGAGCCGGTTGCTGGTCGCCAGTTGACTGTTCAGCGCAGCCAGCTGTGAGGTCGACTGTTGAAGAATGCGCGCGCGCTCTTCCTTTAAGGTATTGATGCGGTCAGCCAGCGCCAGTGACAGCAGCGCGACCTCCAGTGCCGAGCCAATCTGGCTCGCGTACATGGTCAGGAATACGTTGGGCAGGAAGCCCAGCACCATCAGGGTGTTGACCATGCCGCCGATTAAGAATGTCGACCAGGCCACGATGAAGTAACGCGCAACGCGCATGCCACGCAGACCGGCAATGATACCGGCGGCGAAAATCACCACGATAAACACCAGCGACAGCCCGGTAGCCAACCGCAACGACAAGGCATAGCTGTTGGTGAGGGCAATGAACATCACACCGGCGCCGGCCAGCATCATGGTCATCAGACAACGATCCACCCAGCGACTGTGCAGCCGGGTTTGCAGAAAGCTGCGGGCGAACTGGCTGCCGAACAAGACCGCCGAGCCGATCAACAAGGGCGTGGAAATATTGGCCCACCACGGATTATCGGGCCACAGGTATTGCACGCCAGCGCCATTTACCGACACCTGATACATGCCGAACGAGGCGATGTAGAGAATGTAATAGAGGTAGCTGACGTCGCGAACGCTGAAGAAGATGAACAGGTTGTAGATCATCATCACCAGCAGCACGCCGTAGATGATGCCCAGCACATAAATGTGCTCAGGTTGAGACTCAATAAAAGCAGTGGTCGACCACAGGGTCAACGGCACCTGAATCGAGCCCTGACTCTCGACCCGCAAGTAGTAACGAGTCGACTCGCCGGCTGGCAAGTGCAGTGCGTAGAGGTAATTGTGTTGTTTGATCTGCCGACTGCTGAACGGCAAGGCATCGCCACTGCGCTGCAGCAAGCTGTAGCCGCCCTGCTCGTCACGGCCATACAAGTCGACATGGTCGAGCGGCGGATACGCCAGCTCCAACAGCCAGGTACGATCTCTGACCACCTTCTGCGGCTGGTAATCCAGATCGATACGCAGCCAAAACACCGAACGCGAATACCCCGCATTCAGTACGTTTTTATCATGCGCTCGAAAACTTCCGGCCATGGCAGGCGAATCGATATCGTCGATCTTCAACTCGCCGCGCACATCTTCGAATACCGAAATTTGCGGGCCAAGGGTCAACGATTCGGTTGTCTCGTCAAAGACCACCGCACTGGCAAATGTTGGCAGAACCGCCAATAACAGCATCACGATAAAACGCATACAGCCCGTCACAGCCTAAATGAAAGTGATATCGCCGTGCGCAGGGGCACGGTAACTGGCCAAGGTCGGCAAAAGCCCGACACTCTAGCACAGCCTTTAGAGAGTTAAATGCGCATTGCTGCCTGCTGCGCCTGCGCTTTGATTTCAGGGCCAAACCACGGCCTTGTGCAGCCGCTGCCGCACAATTAGCTGCTGCCTAATAGGGCGCAAATCGTTTGATTAATGATAAGCTCGCGCTCCATGAAAACACCGACCTCACGCCCCGTAGTGCTTTGCGTGTCTGGCCATGACCCCAGTGGCGGCGCCGGACTGCAAGCCGATATTGAAGCCCTGCTCGCCCAAGGCTGTCACGCCGCGCCTACCGTGACCGCTCTGACCGTGCAGGATACCGTCAACGTATCTGACTTCCGCGTGCTCGACCGCGAGTGGGTTCTGGCGCAAGCAAACGCTGTGATTGCCGACCTGCCTGTAGAGGCGATCAAGCTGGGCATGCTGGGTTCGGTGGAGATGGTCGAAACCGTCCTCGAAATCAAAAACAGCCTGCCCAATGTGCCCATGGTCTGCGACCCGGTACTGCGTGCGGGCGGCGGCGGTGCGCTGGGCAAGGATGAAGTCGGCTACGCCATGCGCGAACGTCTGTTCCCGGCATCGCTGATCGCCACACCGAATCTGCCCGAGGCGCGAATTCTCGCCGAACTGCCAGAAGGCACGGCCGATGAGTGCGCTGAAAAACTTTTGCCCTTCATCAAGCACCTGCTGATCACCGGCGGTCATGGTGATGAGAAGGAAGTGCACAATCGCCTGTACTCACGCGACGGCAGCCAGCACACATTTACCTGCCAGCGCCTGCCCGGCAGCTACCATGGTTCGGGCTGCACGCTGGCCAGCACACTGGCCGGACGCATCGCGCTGGGCGAGGAATTAGTCAGCGCCGTGAAGTCGGCCCTCGACTACACCTGGCGTACGCTGCGTGATGCCGAGCAACCGGGCCACGGCCAATACATTCCGCGGCGCCTGCCATTGGATGCAAGCTGAAGGAGGGTATCTGATGAAACTGCAGGGACTCTACGCAATCACCGACAGCCAACTGCTGGCTGACGGCAAAATGCTGCCTTATGTAGAGGCTGCGCTGCGCGGCGGCGTGACACTGCTGCAGTACCGCGATAAATCCAGCGATGACGCCAAGCGTCTGCGTGAAGCCCAGGAGCTGCGTGATCTGTGTGAGCGCTACGGCGCCAACCTGATCATCAACGACGACGCCGAACTGGCAGCGCGCCTCGACGTCGGCCTGCATTTGGGTCAGGGCGATGGCTCACTCGCCGCCGCCCGCGCACTGCTCGGCCGCAAGGCAATCATCGGTGTGACCTGCCACGCGCAGGTCGAACTGGCGGAAATCGCCGCCACCGAAGGCGCCAGCTACGTAGCATTTGGCCGGTTCTTCAATTCCAACACCAAGCCCGGCGCACCTGCCGCCAGCATCCAGATCCTGACTGAAGCCAAATCGCGCTGCCACCTGCCCATTGTCGCCATTGGCGGCGTGACGCAGGACAACGCCGGGCAATTGATTAGCGCCGGCGCCAGCATGATTGCCGTGGTTCACGCCCTGTTCGCAGCCGAGAGCAGCGATGAGGTCGAATCACGTGCCCGCGCCTTCAGCGATCTGTTTGCCACTGTCTGATTAATTACGGGCGCCAACCGCGCCCTGTTCACACTTTTTGAGAGGCCATTATGTCCCGTTCGGAAACTTTGTTTGCCAATGCCCAGAAGCACATTCCTGGCGGCGTAAACTCACCGGTCCGCGCATTCAAAAGCGTCGGCGGCACACCGCTGTTCTTCAAAAGCGCACTGGGCGCCTACATTACCGATGAAGACGACAAGCAGTATGTCGATTACGTCGGTTCCTGGGGCCCGATGATCCTTGGCCACAGCCACCCGGAAGTGCTTGACTCGGTGCGCAGCCAACTTGAACACGGCTTGTCGTTTGGCGCGCCGACCGCCATGGAAACCGAAATGGCGGATCTGGTCTGCGAACTGGTGCCATCCATGGAAATGGTGCGCATGGTCAACTCCGGCACCGAAGCCACCATGAGCGCTATCCGTCTGGCGCGTGGCTTTACCGGCCGCGACTCAATCGTCAAATTTGAGGGCTGCTACCACGGCCACTCCGACAGCCTGCTGGTAAAAGCCGGTTCCGGCGCACTGACTCAGGGCGTGCCAAGCTCTGCCGGCGTTCCTGCCGACTTCGCCAAACACACCCTGACGCTGCCTTTCAACAATATTGAAGCGGTCAAAGAGTGCCTGGAAAAATCGGGTCAGAACATCGCCTGCATCATCGTTGAGCCGGTTGCCGGCAACATGAACTGCGTACCGCCAGCCCCGGGCTTTCTGGAAGGCCTGCGCGAGCAGTGCGACAAGCACGGCGTGGTGCTGATTTTTGACGAAGTCATGAGCGGCTTCCGCGTATCCCTCGGCGGCGCGCAAGCGTATTACGGCGTGACGCCGGACCTGACCACGTTCGGCAAGATCATCGGCGGCGGCATGCCGGTTGGCTGCTTCGGCGGCAAGCGCGAGATCATGAGCCACATCGCCCCGCTGGGCCCAGTTTATCAGGCCGGTACGCTGTCGGGTAACCCGCTGGCAATGGCGGCGGGTCTGACAACTCTGCGCCTGATCAAGCGTCCTGGCTTCCATGACGAGCTGACCGACTACACCAGTCGCCTGCTGGCGGGCCTCAAAGAGCGCGCACAAGCTGCCGGTATCGACTTTGTCACGACTCAGGCAGGCGGTATGTTCGGCCTGTATTTCTGCGACAAGCCAGACATCATCAGCTTTGAAGACGTTATGAGCAGCGACATCAATCGCTTCAAGCGCTTCTTCCACCTGATGCTTGAGGGCGGCGTGTACCTGGCACCGAGCGCCTTCGAAGCCGGCTTCACTTCCATCGCCCATGGCGACGCCGAGTTGAAGCTGACACTGGACGCGGCTGAAAAAGCCTTCGCGCAGATGCAGAACGACTAATGGGCGAAACCTCGCTACTGCTCGGCGCTGCACTGGCGCTGGTGTGTGCCAGCAGCGCGGTGGCAATTGGCCTGACGCGCAAGCTGCACACCGAAGGCGATCAGGCGGGACTGTTCTGCGCCCTGCTCGGCTTTGCCATTACAGCGGCGGCCGGTGCCAGCATTGCGCTGCCCGGCGCGCAGTCGGCGTTGCTCTGGCTCAGCCAGGCGGCGCAGTTTCTGGCGCTGCCGCTGATCGCCGCTGCCGCGCTGGCACTGAGCCGGAGCTGGACGTGGAGCCGGCCGAACTGGGGCCGAATCCTGCTTGGCCTGTGCGCATTCTTCGAGTTATTCAGGCAAATGCACCAGCTGGAGAACTACCGCCTGCTGATCAGCGTGATCAGCCTGCTGCTGATTGTCTATGCTGGAGCTGTACAGTGGCCGCGCCGAATGCCGGCATTGTTAGGTGTTGCCTCAGCAGGATTGCTGTTATTGGCCGGTTTGAGCGCCGCTAACCGGCTGAACCCGGGCCTGATCGGCGCTAACAATCTGACCTTGCTACTGCTGACACCGGCCTCTGCGCTGCTGGCGAGATTGTTAGTAATCCTTCCGGGACAGCGCAAACCAGAGTAAAACTAGGCAAGGACACGTAGGCTGAGCAGAAATATGGCAAAGGCTTTGTATCAACCGCCCCGCTTATTTCATAATGTGCTGCACAGCTCAATTTTCAGGCATTGCGCCTACCGCCTACCCTCGAGGTAATTGGATTTTCATGAAATGCTCCGGCCGCACCCTGGTACTGGGATGCTTGCTGCTTTTGCCTTTATACGCATCTGCAGACGGAAACTCTTTACTGATTCCGGCAACGGGCAGCTGCTCGCTTAATACGGCGCCTGAAGACCTGTCAAATGCCCTGACGGCGTGCCGTCAGGCTGCGCAGAACGGCGACCGCCAAGCTCAATTCGAACTGGGCGAGTATTTCTATGACGGCAAACGCACCCCGCGTGACCTTTCGCAAGCACTCAACTGGTTCCAGCAGGCTTCGCTACAAGGCCACGCGCAGGCGCAATATCGTCTGGGCATGATGTTTTATCGCGGTGAAGGTGTGCCGGCGAATAACGTGCAGGCGTATATCGTTCTGAAAATGGCCGAGATCAATGGCTCGGACGACGCCATGGACAGCGCCGACCTGCTCTCTGAGCAAATGCAGCGCAAAGAACTCGAAACCGCCAGCCAGGTGCTGGGGCAGATATTCCGCAATTATCTGCAGGAGTTGCAAAATCAGGCCGGAAGTTCACCCTTCGCGCCTCTGCCCTGAAACCCTGAAACCGACCGTTCAGGTTTTTTCTGTCTACACGCCAACCAGCAAGCTGTGTTACTTCTCGGGCATCGGCATCGGGAACGGCATGACATTACCGCTCGCCTTGGCTTCGCTGATCTTCGGCGTGCCCAACCGCTCGACTTCATCAATGCGGATAATCGAGTGCATGGGCACAAAGCTGCGCACTACGCCATCAAACTGCGCCTTGAGCTTCTCTTCACTCGGATCAACCACTACCTGGGTGCGTTCACCGAAGATGAACTCTTCAACTTCAAGAAAGCCCCACAGATCACTCTGAAAGATCTGCTTAGCGTACATCTCGAAGACCTGTCCCTGATTGAGGAAAATGACCTTATAAATAGGCTCGCGCTTGCTCATGAGTGGCAGTCTGGACTGTGAAAATTGGAGGGCGCAAATCATAGCACAGCCATCGAGCAGTCAATGCTAGGAACACAACCCCATGGGCCTTATAATGTGCGGTTCGTCGAATCACTCTTTGAGCCCGCATGACCAAGAAGCTTTATATCGAAACCCACGGTTGCCAGATGAACGAGTACGACAGCTCGCGCATGATCGACCTGCTGGGCGAACATCAAGCCCTGGAAGTCACGAAACGCCCTGAAGATGCGGACGTGATCCTGCTCAACACCTGCTCCATCCGCGAGCGGGCCCAGGACAAGGTTTACTCCCAGCTCGGCCGCTGGCGTGAACTGAAACTGGAAAACCCCGATCTGGTAATCGGTGTTGGCGGCTGCGTGGCCAGTCAGGAAGGCGAGGCCATTCGTGACCGCGCGCCTTATGTAGACGTAGTGTTCGGCCCGCAAACCCTGCACCGTTTGCCCGAAATGATTAACGCTGCGCGCACCACCAAATTGCCGCAAGTGGATATCTCATTCCCGGAAATCGAGAAATTCGACCGTTTGCCAGAGCCGCGCATCGACGGCCCGACCGCTTATGTCTCGGTCATGGAAGGATGCAGCAAGTACTGCACATTCTGCGTTGTACCTTATACCCGTGGTGAAGAAGTCAGCCGCCCGCTACGCGACGTGCTATCGGAAATCGTTCATCTGGCTGAAAACGGCGTGCGCGAAGTCACCCTGCTCGGCCAGAACGTTAACGGTTATCGCGGCGAGACCAGCAATGGCCAGATCGCCGACTTTGCCGAACTGCTGTATGCCGTCGCGGCAATCGACGGGATCGACCGGATTCGCTACATGACCTCGCACCCACTGGAGTTCTCCGATGCGCTGATTCAAGCGCATGCGGATATTCCAGAGTTGGTGAAGTACCTGCATTTGCCGGTTCAGTCCGGTTCCGACCGGATTCTGGCGGCGATGAAGCGCAACCACACCGCGCTTGAGTACAAGTCGCGCATCCGTAAATTGAAGGCCGTGGTGCCGGATATTCTGATCAGCTCCGACTTCATTATCGGTTTCCCCGGCGAAACCGAGAAAGACTTCGAGCAGACCATGAAGCTGATTGAAGACGTGCGCTTCGACTTCTCCTTCTCGTTCGTCTACAGCGCCCGCCCCGGCACACCGGCTGCGGATCTGGCCGACGACACGCCCGAAGAACTGAAAAAGCAGCGCCTGAAAATTCTGCAGGACCGCATCAGTCAGATTGGCTCGGAAAACAGCCGGCGCATGGTTGGCAGCGTGCAACGCATTCTGGTCAGCGACTATTCGCGCAAAGACCCGGGCATGTTGCAGGGCCGCACCGAGAGCAATCGGGTGGTCAACTTCCGCTGCGATAATCCGGGCCTGATCGGCCAATTCGTCGACGTCATGATTGATAGTGCTCAGCCCTACTCACTTCGTGGATCTCTGCTCAACTGACAAGAGTGCCCGACAGAACCTTTTACGATCCGGCTGCAACAACGGATTTCACCCTACGCGGCAAGCAGGCCAGCGGTACTTTTCCGCCCGCTGCATGTCGCGTAGTCTGAATCTGCCCAGATCGCGAAAAGGCGCCTGCCATCTGCCGCTTTCGCGCGCCAGCTGGTAGGGTTATTCTTGACTCATCACCCAGCCGACTGGCGGCCAAAAGACGACCTTGAATACACCTATAGAACCTAATCGTTTTGTCCTCGAACCCTTTGAATCAGAGCGGTTCGCCAACCTTTGTGGCCAATTTGACGAAAACCTGCGCCTGATCGAAGAGCGCATGGCCATCGAGATCCGCAATCGCGGCAATCAATTCGAGCTGGTCGGCGAGCCCGAGCAGACCAAAATTGCCGAGCAGTTGCTGCGGCGCTTGTACCGCGAAGCCAAATCCAGCGAACTGTCACCAGACACCGTGCACCTGTTTCTGCAGGAATCCGGTCTGGAAGAGATGGCGAACCCGGTGGCAACAGCCAGCGTAGCCTTGCGCACCCGCAAGGGCATGATTCGCCCGCGCGGTATTAATCAGCAGGCTTACGTCAAATCGATTCTTGAGCACGACATCAACTTCGGCATTGGCCCGGCCGGTACGGGTAAAACCTATCTGGCAGTGGCCTGCGCAGTCGATGCGCTCGAACGTGAACAGATCCGTCGCATTCTATTGGTTCGCCCCGCGGTTGAAGCCGGTGAAAAACTCGGCTTCCTGCCAGGCGACCTGTCGCAGAAAATCGACCCGTATCTGCGCCCGCTGTATGACGCGCTATACGAGATGCTTGGTTTCGAGCAAGTGGCCCGACTGATCGAAAAGCAGGTGATTGAAGTAGCGCCACTGGCTTACATGCGTGGCCGTACGCTGAATAACAGCTTCATCATTCTCGACGAAAGCCAGAACACCACGCTGGAACAGATGAAGATGTTCCTCACGCGTATCGGCTTCGGCTCAACCGCAGTCATCACCGGTGACATCACCCAGGTCGACTTGCCGCGCGGAACGAAGTCCGGTCTGACCCACGTGATCGAAGTGCTGCGCGATGTGCCTGGCATCAGCTTCACTCACTTCAAGCCCAAGGACGTAGTGCGCCACCCGCTGGTTCAACGCATTGTTGAAGCCTACGAGCGCTTCGACAGCCAGGCCGAAAAGAAATCGAGCGATGAGCGCAATAATGGCAATGCTTGAACTCGACCTGCAAATTGCCAGTGACGCGCCCGACCTGCCCAGCGAAGAGCAGTTCCGCAGTTGGTGCAGCGCTGCCCTCAAGCAGCGTACGGCAGATTCGGAGCTAACCATCCGTTTGGTCGATGAACCTGAAGGGCGTGAACTCAATCACACCTATCGCCAGCGCGATTACGCCACAAATGTGCTTTCATTCCCTGCAGATGTTCCAGATGAGATGCTCGACATCCCGCTGCTGGGCGATCTGGTCATTTGCGTGCCGGTAGTGGCGCGCGAAGCGGTCGAGCAGAACAAGAGCCTTGAGTCGCACTGGGCGCACCTGGTGATTCATGGCTGCTTGCATCTGCTCGGTTATGACCATATTGAAGACGATGAAGCGCTCGAGATGGAAAGTCTCGAACAAGTTTTAATGGCCGAACTGGGTCACCCGGACCCGTACGCCGACCATGATTGATACACCCATTGCATGATCTCCCACCTAGAAAGGATCCTGAGTAAAACGCCATGAGCGAAGACCGATCGAGCAACGAGCAAAAGACCTGGCTGGACAAGCTGACTCAGGCTTTTGCTCATGAGCCGAAAAACCGCCAGGAGCTCCTCGAAGTCCTTCGAGAAGCGCATCAAAACAAACTGCTCGACAGTGAGGCACTGGCAATCGTCGAAGGCGCCATCCAGGTCGCGGACTTGCAAGTTCGCGACATCATGGTCCCCCGCTCACAGATGATCAGCATCAAATCGACCCAGACGCCTAAAGAGTTTCTGCCCTCGATCATTGATGCCGCGCACTCGCGCTACCCGGTAATCGGCGAAAGCCTGGATGATGTCATCGGCATCCTGCTGGCCAAGGATCTGCTTCCGCTGATCCTGGTTGAAGACCAGCAGAGCTTCAACATCAAGGATCTGCTGCGTCCTGCCACCTTCGTCCCCGAATCGAAACGCCTGAATGTGCTGCTGCGCGAGTTCCGCGCCAACCACAATCACATGGCCGTGGTGATCGACGAATACGGCGGTGTTGCCGGGCTGGTGACCATCGAGGACGTGCTTGAGCAGATCGTCGGCGACATCGAAGATGAGCACGATGTCGAGGAAGACAGCTACGTCAAACCACTGCCCAGCGGTGATTTCTTGGTCAAGGCACTGACGCCGATCGACAACTTCAACGAAGCGTTCGACACTGCGTTCTCGGATGACGAGTTCGACACCGTAGGCGGCCTGGTCATGAGTGCGTTCGGGCACTTGCCCAAGCGCAATGAAGTCACCGAAATCGGCGGTTTCCGCTTCCGCGTCCTCAACGCCGACAGCCGTCGGTTGCACCTGCTCCGGCTGACACCGCTCAGCCATTAAGCAGTTTGCTCTCTGCGCAGGTTCACCTGCGCAGAGACTGGCGCTGCGTCCTGCAGCCGCCACGCTGAATACACATCTTTACACCCTCATGCTTGCTCTCGACTGCCCGATGGCGCTAGCCTCCTGCGGTCTTATTACTGCCAAGGATTAAACATGCGCTGGATCACCTCTGCTGGCTGGCCGGGCAACCTGATTGCACTGGCCGCAGGTGCCGCGACAACGCTGGCACTGGCGCCATTCAATATCTGGCCGCTGGCGATTGTGGTTATTGCACTGTTCTACCTTGGCCTGCGCACGCTGAATCCGCGTCAGGCGTTGTGGCGTGGCTGGTGGTTTGGCTTCGGCTTATACGGCGCAGGTACCAGTTGGGTGTATGTCAGCATCCACCAGTTCGGCGATGCCAGCCCGGCACTGGCCGGCGCACTTACGCTGGCGTTCGTCGCCGCACTCGGCGCATTCTTCGCCCTGCCCGCCTGGCTGTGGGCTCGCTGGTTGCGTCGCGACGAAGCGCCACTGGCGGACGCACTGGCCTTTGCTGCGCTCTGGGTTGCGCAAGAAGCCTTTCGCGGCTGGTTCCTGACCGGTTTCCCCTGGCTTTATTCAGGTTACAGCCAACTCACCGGCCCGCTGTCGGGGCTGGCGCCTCTGGGTGGGGTCTGGCTGATTTCGTTTGCCCTGGCGCTAACTGCAACCTTGCTGGTCAATCTGTATTCACTGCGCACACGCCTGAGCTTTTTGGCGGCGGCGATTGTGCTGCTGGCCGCGCCTTGGGTCGCGGGCTTCAGCCTCAAGCATCACCAATGGACGACAGCGGTTGGCGAGCCACTGAAGGTGATGACCATTCAAGGCAACGTGCCGCAGAACATGAAGTGGGATCCGGAGCAACTGGATGCGCAACTTTCGCTGTACCGTGACCTGACGTTCCAGTCCAAACCCGCCGACCTGATTGTCTGGCCGGAAACCGCGGTGCCTAATCTGAAAGAGCGCGCCAGTGGTTATTTGAGCGTGATGGACAAGTTTGCCAATGACCGCAATGCCGCGCTGATTACCGGCGTACCGCTGCGCCAGGCCAATGCGCAAGGCGATCAGCGTTATTACAATGCGGTAACTGTGGTTGGCCAGGGCAGCGGCGACTATCTCAAGCAGAAGCTGGTGCCGTTTGGCGAATACGTGCCGCTGCAGGATGTTCTGCGCGGCCTGATCGCATTCTTCAACCTGCCCATGTCCGACTTCGCGCGCGGCAGCGCAGACCAGCATCTGCTGCAAGCCAAGGGCTACAGCATTGCCACCTATATTTGCTACGAAGTGGTATATCCCGAGTTCGCTGCAGGGCTGGCGGCGCAGAGCCAGCTGCTGCTGACCGTGAGTAACGACGCCTGGTTCGGTGACTCGATTGGCCCGCTGCAACACCTGCAGATGGCGCAGATGCGCGCACTCGAAGCGGGCCGCTGGATGATCCGCGCCACCAATAACGGCATGACCGGTTTGATCAACCCGTTCGGCGAAATCACCCTGCAACTGCCGCAATTCAAACGCGCCGTCATGTACGGCCATGTGCAGCCTGTTGAAGGGCTTACGCCTTATCTGCAATGGCGCTCGTGGCCGCTGATCATTCTCTGCGGGCTGATCTTCGGCTGGGCGCTGCTGGCAGCTCGCATGGCTAAAACGGTTTAAGCGCTATTCATCCGGCTCGCTGGCGTAGACCAATGGGTACGCCAGCAGCCCGACAGCCTCGTTAAACAGCAGAGTGTTGCGCCAGAGCGCCCTGCCATCCGGCAACCAGCCGCCCAAGGGCTCGCCGTTGGCCACACTGAAAAAGCCGAAAGGCGCCGGCACCACATCGAAACCGGCCTGCTCGAAACACCAGACCGCACGCTGCATGTGCCAGGCCTGAGTGACCAGAACGATGCGTTTAACCCCTTGCGGCTGCAATAGCTCAGCACTGCGCTGGGCATTTTCCCAAGTCGTGCGACTCTGGCCTTCTTGCCAGCGCGCCTGCAAACCGTAATCGACCGCCAACTGCTCAGCCATGATCTGCGCCTCGCTTGGCGGCGTGCCGTAATGCAGGCCGCCACTGGTGGCAATTGGCAGCGCGCTGGCCCGAGACAACCGCGCCGCGTAGCGAACGCGTTCCTGCGCGAACCAGCTTGACTGATCCGCGCCCCACGCCGGATCTCCGCGCTGCCGACCGCCGCCCAGCACCACAATCGCATCCGCCCTTTCGCCCAGACTGGCCCATTCATCGAGCTGAATCGCCGGATGGCGCTCAATCCCGCGCGCCGACCACTCGACCACCACCGGCAAACTCATCAGCCAGATTCCGGCAAAGCCACCGACAAAGCAGGCAGACGCCAAACGCGGGGCGCGCCGACGCAACCACCAGGCAAGCAAGATCAGCAGCAAGAAGATGCCGGGCGGTAATAACAGATGCTTGAGAATATAACGAAACGCCATGCACACCTCCGAGATGCGCAAAGGCTATCAGGCGCAGTGCATCAACTCGAAGGAAAATTGCTCAGCGATTGCGCCAATAAAGGCGTGACGATTAATCCTGATTAACGCGTGCTTCAGCCGGTCTGATTAGCCCGAAACAGTTGCGAACCACACTCGCAGCACGCACGCACGCCGCCGGGCTGAAAATCCGCAGGAACCCCGCACATTGCACAACACAGCGGCTGCCGGCGCCGGGTGAAGGTTTTGCTGCGCAGCTCGACTTTACCCAGAGGTTTGCCAGCCAGCCCGTTGAGCCGCGATTTGCGCAGCGGCAAATGCTCAAGCATCGCCAACTCTTCGGCCGCCGCATGCCAGCCGCGCAACCAATTGAGGTCGTGATCCATGTACGCCTTGATCAGCTCCACCTCGGAGGGCGACAGGCCACGCAATTCCAGTTCATCGGGCGGCTCGGCCCGATGACCACGCAATGAATGCGCCTCGTCCAACGCCAGTTCAAGGCGCTGCAATAGCCGCTCATAGAGCCCGCCGCGCGCCTCGGTCTGTCGCAGTCCTGCCATTGGGTCACCTCATCATGAGCTAAACGTCTAAGTCCTAATCCAAGCTTAGCGCTCACCCTGCTGGCAGGTAGATGCTGCGACCAACGGCGGATTTCCGGATGTGACAGCGGCCCTTTGAGCAATCAGGTTTCCCACTATTGCGAGGGGTCATGTATGCTACGTCGTTTCCTGAACGAGTGATGTAATAGCGCCGTGCGCAACGGCCGTGTGAGGGTGCAACCGGCAAACCGCAGATCCGCTCTGCCAAATAGCCAGCTTGTCACAATCTCGCGGGGGCCGATCCGCCACAACTGCCTTTATGTCGCCCGTTAAAGCCCTCATTCCATAGCGCAAGTAGCCATGCACGAACAGTATCAGCCACGCGAAATCGAAGCCGCCGCGCAATCCCAGTGGGACGCGCAGAAATCCTTTGTAGTGAGTGAACAGCCAGGCAAGGAAACATTCTATTGCCTGTCGATGTTCCCCTACCCGAGCGGCAAGTTGCACATGGGCCACGTGCGCAACTACACCATCGGTGACGTGATTGCCCGCTACCAGCGTATGCAGGGCAAGAACGTACTGCAGCCGATGGGCTGGGACGCCTTTGGCATGCCGGCGGAAAACGCCGCCATGAAGAACAAGGTCGCGCCAGCCAAGTGGACCTACGAAAACATCGATTACATGAAGACCCAGCTCAAGAGCCTGGGCCTGGCCATCGACTGGTCGCGTGAAGTCACCACCTGCAAGCCTGACTACTACCGTTGGGAGCAGTGGCTGTTCACCCGCCTGTTCGAAAAAGGCGTGATCTACCGTAAGAACGGCAGCGTGAACTGGGACCCGGTCGACCAGACCGTTCTGGCGAACGAGCAGGTTATCGACGGTCGCGGCTGGCGCAGTGGCGCGCTGATCGAGAAGCGCGAAATCCCGATGTACTACTTCAAGATCACCGCTTATGCGGATGAACTCTTGACCAGTCTTGATGAACTGGATGGCTGGCCTGAGCAGGTCAAGACCATGCAGCGCAACTGGATCGGCAAATCGCGCGGCATGGAAGTCTGCTTCCCGTACGATACTGCCAGCATCGGCAGCAGCGGCGAGCTGAAAGTCTTCACCACCCGCCCGGACACCTTGATGGGCGCAACCTATGTTGCCGTTGCGGCCGAGCACCCGCTCGCCACTCAGGCGGCGCAGGGCAACCCGGAACTGCAGGCGTTCATTGATGAATGCAAGCGTGGCGGCGTAGCTGAAGCTGACATCGCCACTCAGGAAAAGAAAGGCATGCCGACTGCCTTGCTGGTCGAGCATCCGCTGACTGGCGAGAAGCTGCCGGTGTGGGTCGCCAACTACGTGCTCATGCATTACGGCGACGGCGCGGTGATGGCGGTACCGGCTCACGACGAGCGCGATTTCGAGTTCGCCACCAAGTACAACCTGCCGATCAAGGCAGTGGTTCGTACCAGCGCCGGTGACGAAACCGTAGCCCCGTGGCAAGAAGCCTATGGCGAGCACGGCGAGCTGATCAATTCCGGTGATTTCAACGGCCTCGACTTCGCTGGCGCTTTCGACGCCATCGAAGTGGCTCTGTTGAAAAAGAACCTGGGCAAATCCCGCACCCAGTTCCGCCTGCGTGACTGGGGCATCAGCCGTCAGCGTTACTGGGGTTGCCCGATCCCGATCGTACACTGCGATGCTTGCGGTGACGTACCGGTGCCGGAAGACCAGTTGCCTGTCGTACTGCCTGAAGATGTAGTGCCGGACGGTGCAGGTTCGCCATTGGCGCGCATGCCTGAATTCTACGAGTGCAGCTGCCCGAAATGCGGCGCACCGGCCAAGCGCGAAACCGACACCATGGACACTTTCGTCGAGTCGTCCTGGTACTTCGCCCGCTACGCCTCGCCAAACTACACCGGCGGCATGGTTGATCCGGCTGCAGCCAATCACTGGTTGCCGGTTGACCAGTACATCGGCGGCATCGAACACGCCATTTTGCACCTGCTGTATGCGCGCTTCTTCCACAAGCTGATGCGTGACGAAGGCCTGCTCAACTCCAACGAGCCGTTCAAGAACCTGCTGACTCAGGGCATGGTTGTCGCGGACACCTACTACCGCACCACCGATAACGGCGGCAAAGACTGGTTCAACCCGGCCGACGTCGAAATCGAGCGTGACGGCAAGGGCAAGGTCACTGCGGCCAAGCTCAAGTCGGACGGCCTGCCGGTTGAAATCGGCGGCACCGAGAAGATGTCCAAGTCGAAGAACAACGGCGTCGACCCGCAAGCCATGATTGACCAGTACGGCGCGGATACCTGCCGTCTGTTCATGATGTTTGCATCGCCACCCGACATGAGCCTCGAATGGTCCGACTCGGGCGTTGAAGGTGCGAACCGCTTCCTGCGCCGTGTCTGGCGTCTGGCTCAGGCCCACGTCAGTGCCGGTCTGCCGGGCGCCAAGTTGCAAGGTGAGCTGAGCGATGCACAGAAAGAAGTGCGCCGCGCCATTCACCTGGCCATCAAACAAGCGACTCAGGACATTGGCCAGCATCACAAATTCAACACGGCGATTGCTGCTGTTATGACGCTGATGAACGTGCTGGAGAAAGCGCCTAACAGCGCCGATCAGGACCGTGCGCTGATGCAGGAAGGTATTGAAACAGTAGCCCTGCTGCTGGCACCGATCACCCCGCACATCAGCCATGAGCTGTGGCAGCAACTGGGCCACGAAGGCGCCGCCATCGACGCACAATGGCCGCTGCTTGATGAATCAGCGCTGGTGCAAGACACCCTGACGCTGGTGATTCAGGTGAACGGCAAGCTGCGCGGGCAAATTGAAATGCCGGCCTCGGCCAGCCGCGAAGAGATCGAAGCACAAGCACGTGCCAATGAAGGCGTGCTGCGCTTTACCGAAGGCCTGAGCATCCGCAAAGTGATTGTGGTGCCAGGTAAACTGGTCAATATTGTCGCCAACTGATAAAGCTTGGCGCGCATTTCAACACGCGCGCCAAGCAGCTTGTTTAGGGGATACAAAGATGCTGAAACGGAACCTGTTGGTCATTGGCTTGAGCACCCTCCTCGGCGCCTGCGGCTTTCAACTGCGCGGCACGGGTGTGGAGCACTATGCGCTTGACGAACTTAATGTCACCGCGCGCAATGCCTACGGCCCGCTGGCCAAAGATGTTGAGGAAATGCTCGAGAATAACGGCGTCAAGGTTCACGCGAGTGCGCCCTACACGCTGGTGTTGGCCAATGAGCGCGAATCACAGCGCACTGCCAGCTACACAAGCTCTGCGCGCAGCGCCGAAATCCAGCTGACCAGTGCGCTCGATTACGAGATCCGCGGCAGCAATGATCTGCTGCTGATGAACAACCAGCTCGAAGTCCAAAGCTACTTCGTGCAGGACGGCAACAACCTGGCCGGCTCCGATCAGGAATCCAGCCAGCAGCGCGAAGAAATGCGCCGTGATCTGGTCCGCCAGTTGTCACAACGCCTGCAGCAAATCACCCCAGCCGAACTGGATCAGTTGCAGCAAACCGCACAAGCCAACGCTGAGGCCGAAGCACAAGCACTCGAAGCCTCCAAGCAGAAGCGCGCCGCACAGCCGCAACAGTCGCCAATCGAACTCAATGTGCCTGCAACCGCACCTTGAGGCGTGAGCCCTGATCGCAGATGAAACTGGCCCCGGCACAACTCGGCAAACACCTACAGGGCAACCTTGCACCTGTTTACGTAGTCAGCGGCGATGAGCCGCTGCTCTGCCAGGAAGCCTGCGACGCTATTCGCGCGGCAACGCGCGAGCAAGACTTCAGTGAGCGCCAGGTATTCAATGCCGAGGCCAATTACGATTGGGGCAACTTGTTGCAGGCGGGCGCCAGCCTGTCGCTGTTTGCAGAGAAACGTCTGCTCGAACTGCGAATCCCCAACGGTAAACCCAGCGATAAAGGTGCAGCGCTGCTTGAGTATCTGGCCCGCCCCGCTGAAGACACCGTGCTGCTGATCAGCCTGCCCAAGCTCGATGGCAATACCCAGAAAAGCAAATGGGCCAAGGCGCTGATCGACGGCAAGGATGTGCAGTTCATGCAGATCTGGCCGGTAGACAGCAACCAACTGGCTTCATGGATTCGCCAGCGCATGGCCCAAGCCGGGCTTAGCGCGACTCAGGAAGCGGTAGAGATGATTGCCGTGCGCGTCGAGGGCAATCTGCTCGCCGCCGCTCAGGAAATCGAAAAGCTAAAACTGCTGGCTGAAGGCGATCAGGTCGATGCCAGCACCGTGCACGCGGCGGTTGCCGACAGTGCGCGTTTCGACGTATTCGGCCTTATCGACGCGGTGCTCAACGGCGAAGCCGCACATGCGCTGCGCATGCTCGAAGGCCTGCGCGGAGAAGGTGTCGAGCCGCCGGTGATCCTCTGGGCACTGGCCCGCGAATTACGTGTGCTGGCGACCATTGCGCATCAGCACAGCCATCAGAATATCCCGCTCGACAAAGCGTTCAGCTCGGCACGCCCACCCGTTTGGGACAAACGTCGCCCACTGGTTAGCAAGGCCTTGCAGCGCCACAGCGCCGAGCGTCTGGCTGGCATGCTGCAAGATGCTCAGCGCATTGATGCGCAAATCAAAGGCCAGGCTGCTGGCGATGCGTGGAGCGGGCTCAGCCTGCTGACACTCAGCCTGTGCGGCAAACGCCTGAGCATCAGTGGCGCCACAGCCTTCTGAAATTGGCCCAACACCAGCGCCACTCCCTTATCTCTGGACAATAATTGAACAGTCGCGCATTATTCGCAGCTGTTCGATCCAGCCGTATGAGGACAATCATGGCTAAGAAAACCAGTAATGGCCGTCACCGCGCCAAATCAATCATCGCCCAGCCACTGTTTCGCAGCCAGCAGCAGAAACCGAAAAAAGGCAAAGGCAGTTACCAACGCGAAGCCTCCCAGCAAAACTGGGAGGCTTCATTCGTTATGGCTGCTTGAAATACCCGCTACAGACCGCATGCAGACGCATTCGTGATATCGTAGCTGCTCGCAAAACGTGCTGAGATCGCTATGCCAAATCTGTTTTTCCGTGGCCTGAGCCACACTGCAATAGTGAGCACAATGCTGCTCTTGGGCGCATGCTCCGAGGCCCCGGCTCAACCGCTGGCGGCATCGACTGGCGTGCAGCAGGAGAAAACGACTGCCAGCCCGACTATCACTCGTGCTGAAGAACCCACACCGCAATTGAGCTTCAGCGAGTGGCGCGATCTGCTGCGCAGTGATGCGATGGCCGCTGGTGTTTCCCCGCAGGTATTCGACCGCGCCTTTGCCGGCATTACCCCGAACCCATCGGTTATCAGAGCCGACAGCAGCCAACCGGAATTCTCCCGTCCTGTGTGGGAATACATCGAAGGTGCGGTGTCATCACAGCGCGTCGATCAGGGCCGTAGCTTGCTGGCCAAAGAACGCCTGACCCTCGACAAGATCGAGCAGCGTTATCAGGTTAACCGTGAAACGCTGGTTGCAATCTGGGGCATGGAGAGCAACTTCGGCGGCAATATTGGCAACTTCAATGTGGTGCGCTCATTGGCGACCCTCGCCTATGAAGGCCGCCGCCAGGTGTTCTGGCGTAGCCAGTTGCTGGCCGTGTTGCAGATTCTCCAACATGGCGATGTCAGCCCGGAGAAACTCGTCGGCTCATGGGCCGGCGCGATGGGCCAGACCCAGTTCATGCCAACAACCTACAACGAACATGCCGTCGACTTTGATGGCGACGGCAAACGCGACGTCTGGTATTCCTCGGCAGATGCTCTGGGTTCCGCTGCCCATTACCTGCAACAGTCCGGCTGGAAATTCAATCAACCCTGGGGCTTTGAAGTTCGCCTGCCGAGCGAGTTCGACTATTCGCATGCAGCGCCAGAAGTCAGCCGAACCCTGAGCCAGTGGCAAACCCTTGGCGTACGCCCGGCGTTCGGCAGCATGCCGAGCGTAAACGCTGATGCCAAAGCCTCCTTGCTGTTACCGGCTGGCCATCGCGGCCCGGCATTTCTGGTGTTCAGCAACTTCCGCAGTATTTTGCGTTACAACAACTCGACCTCATACGCCTTGGCGATTGGCCTGCTCAGCGACGCCCTGCGCGGCGCACCGGGCATTCGCGCCACTTGGCCAAAGGATGACCGCCAACTCGGCCGCCACGAGCGTATAGAGCTGCAAGAGCTGCTGGCGCGCAAGGGCTTCGAGCCGGGCAAGGCCGATGGCATTATCGGTGCCAACACCCGCAAGGCCGTGCGTGAGTTCCAACAACAGCAAGGCGAGCCCGCCGATGGCTATCCGAGCTTCGAGCTGCTGCAACAATTGCGCAAGTAACCAACAGCCTGACGGATAAGCCTCTGGTTTATCCGTCATTGCGCAGCGCACTTTAACCCTGTCCTGCGCTGAATCACTGCCACAAAAAAGGCGACCCGCAGGTCGCCTTTTTTGTGGGGCTAAGAACGCTCTGATCAAATCAAAGACGTTTTCTTGGCCTCTTTAGCTTCGTGCGCTTGCTGATCCGCATGATACGAAGAACGCACCAGCGGGCCCGAGGCGACGTTCTTGAAGCCCATCTTCAGGCCTTCTTCGGCAAACCAGGCAAATACGTCCGGGTGCACAAAGCGCTGCACCGGCAAGTGGTTGCGCGAAGGTTGCAGGTACTGGCCGAGGGTCAGCATATCGACGTCGTGTTCGCGCATGCGCTTCATGACTTCAATAACTTCTTCATCGGTCTCGCCCAGGCCGAGCATCAGGCCCGATTTGGTTGGTACGCCAGGAACCAGTTCCTTGAACTTCTGCAGCAGGTCCAGCGACCACTCGAAGTCCGAACCCGGACGCGCAGCTTTGTACAGGCGCGGTACGGTTTCAAGGTTGTGGTTGAACACATCTGGCGGCTCGTTGGCGGTAATCGCCAGCGCGACGTCCATACGGCCACGGTAGTCGGGAACCAGTGTTTCAAGCTGCACGTTTGGCGACAGCTTGCGGATTTCACGCAGGCAATCCACGAAGTGCTGAGCACCGCCGTCACGCAGGTCGTCACGGTCTACCGAAGTGATAACCACGTATTTGAGCTTGAGGTCGGCAATCGCCACCGCGAGGTTCTTCGGCTCATCAACATCCAATGGCTTCGGACGGCCATGGCCGACGTCGCAGAACGGGCAGCGACGGGTGCAGATGTCACCCATGATCATGAATGTCGCGGTACCGCCCGAGAAGCATTCGCCGAGGTTCGGGCAGGAAGCTTCCTCGCAGACGCTGTGCAGCTTGTGCTTGCGCAGCAGTTGCTTGATACGGTCGACTTCCGGCGAAACCGGAATGCGTACACGAATCCAGTCAGGTTTTTTCGGCAGTTCATCAGTCGGGATGATCTTTACCGGAATGCGCGCCATTTTCTCTGCGCCGCGCAGCTTTACACCTACCTCAACCTTGGCCGGTTTGCCGGCTGTTTCCACAGTGCTCATCAGTCAATTCCGCCCGCGAGGGTCTTCTGTTCTGCGTAGTCGAGGTGTTTGACGAGCTGGTCACGCAGCCGGGCACTAACCTCGGAGAATTCTATTGGTGTGTCGACACAGTCTTTCAACTGGGTCATCGCAAGCCCGGCATAACCGCAGGGGTTTATGCGCTGGAAAGGCTGCAGATCCATGTCGACATTCAGGGCCAGGCCATGAAACGAGCGACCGTTACGGATACGCAAGCCGAGGGATGCGATCTTCGCGCCGTCGACATAAACGCCAGGCGCATCTGGCTTTGCATAAGCCGTGACATTGTAACTGGCCAGCGTCTCTATCAGGCTTTGCTCGATACGGCTAACTAACTGGCGTACGCCCATGGTCGAGCGGCGCACATCCAGCATCAGGTAAGCCACCAGCTGGCCGGGGCCATGATAGGTTACCTGGCCACCCCGGTCGACCTGAACCACCGGAATGTCACCCGGAAACAGGACATGTTCGGCTTTACCCGCCTGGCCTTGGGTGAACACGGCATTGTGTTGCAACAACCAGATTTCGTCTGTCGTATCCGCGCTGCGGGTGTCCGTGAAGTGCTGCATGGCGTGCCACACAGGTTCATAGTCGAGAAGCCCCAGCTCGCGAAATCCGACCTGGCTCATCACAACACCATGTGTACGCGGCCCGTCGCACGCAGGTCGACATGAATCGCCTGCAGTTGCTCAACGCCGGTCGCGGTGATCAGTACCTGCACAGAAATAAAGCGACCGTTGCGGCTGTCGCGCATCACGGCAGTGCTGGTATCAAAGTCAGGCGCGTGGCGCTGAACCACCTCAATAATCAGATCCAGGAATCCGTCGCCAGCATCACCGATCACTTTGATCGGATAACGCTCGCAGGGAAATTCGATTTTAGGCGCAGCAGTTTCAGTATCAGTCATGGCATCCAGAGGCTTGTGGCCCGTCCAGAGATGCGCGCACCGTGTAGGCGCGCGCACGCTAATATCAGTTGAACAATCCGTAGAAGAATAGACGAATGCTATCCCACACACGGCGGAAGAAGCCACCTTCGTCGACAGCTTCCAGCGCGACCAGATCTGCGCTGTGGACAACCTTGTCACCTTGTTTGACTTCAACTTTACCGATCACGTCACCTTGAGCGATAGGCGCCATGAGCTGCGGGTTGACCGTCATGCTGGCCTGCAGTTGGTCAAGCTGACCTTTTGGCAGGGTCAGGGTCAGGTCTTTGGCCAGGCCGGCTTTGATTTGACGCGCATTGCCTTTCCAGACGTCAGCTGCGGTCAGCTCAGCACCCTTCTTGTAGAACGTGCGGGTTTCGAAGAAGCGGAAACCGTAAGTCAGCAGCTTCTGTGTTTCGGCAGCGCGAGCTTGTTCGCTGTTGGTACCGAATACCACGGCGATCAGGCGCATGCCATCACGTACAGCAGAGGCAACCAGGCAGTAGCCGGCTTCTTCGGTGTGGCCGGTTTTCAGGCCATCAACGGTTTTGTCGCGCCACAGCAGCAGGTTGCGGTTCGGCTGCTTGATGTTGTTCCAGAGAAACTCTTTCTGCGAGTAAATCTCGTAGTGCGCCGGGTCTTCGTAAATGATCGCGCGAGCCAGACGGGCCATGTCGTGCGCCGACGAGTAGTGGTCCGGGTTAGGCAGACCTGTCGCGTTCATGAAGTGACTTTCGGTCATGCCCAGGGTTTTCGCGGTGTTGTTCATCATGTCGGCGAATGCGTCTTCGCTGCCGGCAATGTGCTCGGCCACGGCAACGCTGGCGTCGTTACCCGACTGGATGATGATGCCGTGCAGCAGGTCTTTCAGGGCAACCTGAGTGTTGACCTTGACGAACATCCGCGAGCCGCCAGTGCGCCAGGCGTGCTCACTGATGGTGACCGGGTCTTCTTCGCTGATCTGACCCTTGTTGATTTCCAGCGTCGCAATGTACGCGGTCATCAGCTTGGTCAGGCTGGCAGGCGGCAGGCGCTGATCACCCTGGTTCTCGACCAGAACCTGACCGCTCTCGGCGTCCATCAGGACATAAGACTTGGCGGCCAATTGCGGAGACGCCGGAATGGCCATCTGGGCAGCCCAGACAGCTGGCGTGGTAAGCAGCAGGAGTGACAACAGGGCGCGGTGGGTAAAACGGGTGATATTCATCTGTCTCTCAAGGTTGCTGATGGTCGAACTGGCCCGAATGGGCTGATTTGAGTAACGCTGCAGCGCAGAGTCTGCGCTGCACAGGTCTTGCTTAGTCAGGCGAGCAGGCAATTAGTGCCCCGCCGCTACTCCGGCTTAACCAACCGGGGCTGGCCCAGGTTTGCTAAACGAATACTGTCCTGCATTTGTTCAGCCTCGCCCGGGCTGCTGATCGGCCCCAGGCGTACGCGGTGCAGTATCTTCTGGTTTTGCACCACTGAGCTGATAAACACGGGCGCAGCCACTGTTGTGCTCAGCTTGTCCTTGAGTAGCTCCGCAGCGTCCGGATTGGCGAAGGCTCCCACTTGGAGATACAGGCCAGAGGCTGCGACTGAAGCGTTTTTTTTTGAGTCAATCTCGACCGGGAGCGTGGCGGCAGCATGCTGGGTTACCGGCGGCGAGTATTGCTCGATCGGCTCGACAGACACCTGAGCAATGGTCTTCGGCGTCGAGGGCTGAGTCGGCAGCGCCATCATCGACGGCGCACGTTTACCCTGCTGAGCCCACCATTTTTCCGGGTCGATGCCTTCAACCTTGACCTGCGCAGTGCCTTTTTCGGCATAGCCGAGCTTTTTCGCGGCGGCAAACGACAAGTCGATAATCCGGTCTGAGTAGAACGGGCCGCGGTCGTTGACCCGCACGATCACACTCTTGCCGTTTTCAAGATTGGTGACGCGCACGTAACTCGGCAGCGGCAAAGTTTTATGCGCCGCACTCATGGCGTACAAGTCGTAGGTTTCGCCGTTGGCGGTCGCCTGGCCGTGGAACTTGGTGCCGTACCAGGAAGCGGGGCCGACTGCCTTGTATGACGTCGAGTCGCTTAACGGGAAGTACTTCTTGCCGAATACCGTGTAGGGGCTGGCTTTGTAGGCACCGTTATGAACGGTGGGGACAGCATCCTGAATACGCGAGATGTCGACATCCCACCAAGGCGCGCCGTCACGATGCGGGCGATTGTAGTCGCTCGGCCCGGACAACCCGCCGCCACTCGATACACTTGGCGCAGTGGGCTGCGGTGCACGGCTGGAAGTACAACTCGCGACCAGCAATGTGGTCACCGCGAACGCCGCAAGCTTGTACCGACGTTGAGACATCAGTTGCCCCCCTTGGCTTCCACCAGCAGCTCTGCCAACTGGTTGACGGCCATTGCATACATCACGCTGCGGTTATAGCGCGTAATAACATAGAAATTCGGCAAACCCATCCAGTACTCATCCCCTGCAGCACCTTCAAGGCGGAAAGCCGTTACCGGCAATTCGTCGTCCAGCTTATCAGCGCTGGTCCATCCAAGGCTACGCAGTTCTGCAACATTCATCACCGGGTCGAGTGCCGGGGTCAGGCCCTGGTCGACTTTATCACCGCTGACACTGGCTTTGCTGGCAACTGCCTCGCCCGCCAACCAGCCGTGCTGCTTGAAGTAACTGGCAACGCTGCCGATGGCATCGTCCGGATCGGTCCAGATATTGATATGGCCGTCACCGTCAAAGTCGACCGCGTAGGCGCGAAAGCTGCTCGGCATAAACTGCGGCAAGCCCATTGCGCCGGCGTACGAGCCTTTCAGGGTCAGCGGATCGACCTGCTCTTCACGCGCCAGCATGAGGAACTCGCGCAATTCCTTGCGGAAGAACGGCGCACGCGCCGGGTAATCGAATGCCAGCGTCGACAAGGCGTCCATCACGCGGTAGTTGCCGGTGTTGCCGCCGTAGAAGGTCTCGACGCCAATAATCGCGACAATAAACTGCGCAGGCACGCCGTAAGTCTGCTCGGCACGGGTCAGCGCTGCTTCGTGCTGACGCCAGAAATCCACACCACGGGCGATCCGCGAGTCGGTGATGAAGATCGGCCGGTACTCTTTCCACGGCTTTACCCGCTCGGCAGGCCGCGAGATCGCATCAATGATTGATTGCTTGCGATTGACCTGGGCAAACAGCGCCGTCAGTTGCTTGTTGGAAAATCCGTAATCGCGCGCCATCTCCGTGATGAACCCATCCACTTCGGGGGTTCCCTGGTAGTCCGCAGCAGCAACTTGCTGAGCCATACCAAACGCACCAACCAAACCTAGCCAATGCGCATGCTTAACAGCCCAGCGACGCAGTATTTGCATTAAATTATTAACCCCAATTAAACCTGTGCAATCCACTTACGGTGGGTGTGGATCGACATCAAAACCCCAAAACCTGACAACAACGTGATCAGCGAAGTCCCGCCATAGCTGATAAATGGCAATGGCACCCCCACCACAGGTAACAACCCGCTCACCATCCCGATGTTGACGAATACGTAGACGAAGAACGTCATTGTCCAAGCGCCGGCCATGAGCTTACCGAACAGCGTCTGCGCTTGCACGGTAATCACCAGCCCGCGGCAGATTAATAAGAGATAAACCAGTAACAACAAGCAAACGCCGACCAAACCGAACTCTTCGGCAAGCACCGCAATAATAAAGTCGGTATGGCTTTCCGGCAAAAAATCCAGATGCGACTGCGTACCCATCAACCAGCCTTTGCCCAGCACTCCGCCGGAACCAATCGCCGCTTTTGACTGAATGATGTTCCAGCCGCTGCCCAGCGGATCGCTCTCGGGATTGAGGAAGGTCAGTACACGCTGCTTCTGATACTGATGCAGCACAAAGAACCACATGGCCACCGCCACCGGTACCAGCGCCGCGGCTGCGCCGAGAATCCAGCGCCATTGCAGGCCCGCCATAAACATCACGAAGGCGCCGGAAGTGACCACCAGCAGCGAGGTGCCGAGATCCGGCTGAACCAGAATCAACACCACCGGGACACCGATTAACATCAAACACACAAAAATATGTTTGAGACTCGGCGGCAGGCTGCGTTTAGACAAATACCAAGCCATGGTCGCCGGCATGATGATTTTCATGAACTCGGACGGCTGGAAGCGAATAACCCCGGGAATATTGATCCAGCGCGTGGCGCCCATGGCGTTATGACCCATGACATCCACCACGAACAGCAACGCCACGCCGCCGACGTAGGCCAGTGGCACCCAGCGCGCCATGAAGCGCGGCTCGATCTGGGCAATGATCACCATCGCCACCAGACCGATACCGAATGACGACGCTTGTTTCATCAGCAGATCAATGTTCTTGCCGCTGGCGGAATACAGAATGAACAAGCTACCCGTGGCCAGGATCAGCAACAGCAATAGCAGGATCCCGTCCAGGTGCATGCGCTGCAGCAGGCTCGCGCGGCGGCGCAGAACGTCTTCATCGGACAGGGTACGATCGAAACCATTACTCATTTTTGGTCTGCGCCTCTACCGCGGGAGCTGCAACTTGCGGCGCATATTCCGCCTTGAGCTGGCCGTTTTCATCCAGCAGCCAGGCGTCCATCACCTCTTTCATGACCGGCGCGGCAACACCCGAGCCAGATTCACCGTTCTCAACCATTACAGCCACGGCGATTTCCGGGTCACTTGCCGGCGCAAAACCGACGAACAAGGCGTGGTCACGGTGACGCTCTCGCACCTTGCTGCGGTCGTATTTCTCACCCTGTTTGATCGCTACAACCTGCGCCGTACCGCTCTTACCGGCGATCCGGTACACCGAGGCAGCACCGATTTTACGTGCCGTGCCGCGTGCGCCGTTGACGACTTCTTCCATGCCATGACGCGCGTAATCCCAATATTTGGGGTCGCGCAGCACAATGTCTTCGACTGGATTTTCATCCACAGGCGGTACGTCGCCGACAGTTTTTGCCAGGTGTGGACGAATCCACTTGCCCTTGCTCGCCACCAGCGACACGGCCTGCGCCAACTGCAAAGGCGTTGTTTGCATGTAGCCCTGACCGATACCCAGAATCAGGGTTTCGCCCGGATACCAGGCTTGGCGATAGCGCGAGCGCTTCCAGTCTCGCGAAGGCATCAAGCCTGCCGTTTCTTCGAACATATCCAGTGAGACACGCTGACCCAGACCAAATTTGGTCATGTAATCATGCATGCGATCGATGCCCAGCTTGTGCGCCAAATCGTAAAAATACGTGTCATTGGAGCGCATCAGCGCAGTATCCATGTCCACCCAGCCGTCGCCGTAACGGTTCCAGTTACGGTATTTGTGGGTGTTATTCGGCAACTGATAGAAACCCGGATCGAAAACCCGTGAGTTCGGCGTCACCACGCCTGCATCGAGACCGGCAATGGCCATCATCGGCTTGATTGTCGAGCCTGGCGGATACAGCCCGCGCAGCACCCGGTTGAACAGCGGCCGGTCAATCGAGTCGCGCAGTTCTGCGTAAGCCTTGAAGCTGATCCCGGTCACGAACGGATTCGGATCGAAACTCGGCTGACTGACCATCGCCAGCACCTCGCCGGTCTTCGGCTGAATCGCCACAATCGCGCCACGACGCCCTCCGAGGGCCTTTTCCGCCGCGGCCTGGAGCTTGATATCGAGGGTCAGAACAATGTCTTCGCCCGGTTTTGGGTCGGTATGGTTGAGCACCCGCAAAACGCGGCCCCGCGCGTTGGTTTCGACTTCTTCGTAGCCGACCTCACCGTGCAACTGATCTTCATAGTAACGTTCGATACCGGTTTTACCGATGTGGTGAGTACCGCTGTACTGCACCGGATCGAGCTTTTTCAGTTCTGTTTCGTTAATCCGGCCGACATACCCCACCGAGTGAGCGAAGTGCTCGCCTTGCGGATAATGGCGCACCAACTGAGCCGATACATCCACGCCCGGTAACTGGAACTGGTTAATCGCAAGCCGTGCGATCTGCTCTTCGTTCAGCTCAAACAACACCGGCACCGGCTCAAACGGACGCCGCCCCTGACGCACGCGCTTCTCGAACAGCTCGCGGTCATCGGCCGTCAGCCCCAGCACGTCGACGATTACGTCGAGCACATGCTCCCAATCCCCGGCACGCTCACGTGTCAGGGTCAGGCTGAAACTGGGACGGTTATCGGCGATCAGAACGCCGTTGCGGTCATAGATCAGGCCGCGGTTAGGCGGGATCGGCTGAACATGCACACGGTTGTTTTCAGACAGCGTCGAGTGGTACTCGTACTGCACCACTTGCAAGTAATAGAGGCGGCTGATGAGCACCATGATCAGCGCCACAATCACTGCTCCACCGACCATCGCGCGCCGACGAATCAGGCGTGCGTCTTTTTCATGGTCCTTTAGGCGAATCGGTTGAGGCATCGGCGACTGCTGACTACTTGTGATAAGGGTGGCCGGACAACACTGTCCAAGCCCGGTAAACCTGTTCGCCAATCAGGATACGCACCAACGGGTGCGGCAAAGTCAGTGGCGACAACGACCAACGCTGCTCACTGCGCGCCTGAACTTCAGGCGCGAGCCCTTCCGGCCCACCGACCATCAGGTTGACTGTGCGCGAATCGAGTCGCCATTTGTCCAGCTCAACCGCCAACTGCTCGGTGCTCCATGGCCGACCTTCGACCTCAAGCGTAACGATGCGTTCACCCGGCTGAACCTTGGCCAGCATGGCTTCACCTTCCTGGCGAATCATGCGGGCCACATCAGCATTCTTGCTGCGGGTGGTAAGCGGGATCTCGATCAGGTCCAGCGACAGCTCGGCCGGCATACGCTTGGCGTACTCCTGCCAGCCGTCTTCGACCCAACGCGGCATCTTCGAGCCAACAGCGATCAATTTGATGCGCACAGCAGTCAGCCCTTACTCTTGGTCAGCGTCGTGCTCTGGCGCGTGCTGTGCACGGCTCTGCTCTGCACCTTGCCACAGACGCTCAAGGTCATAGAACTGACGGGCAGTCGGCAGCATTACGTGCACCACGATGTCGCCGAGGTCGAGCAGCGCCCACTCACCGGTGTCCAGACCTTCGCTACCGATTGGACGAACGCCTTGTTCCTTGACCTTTTCCAGCACGTTGTCGACCAGCGACTTAACGTGACGGCTCGACGTACCGCTGGCGATGACCATGAAATCGGTGATGCTGGTCTTTTCGCGCACATCGATTGTGGTGATGTCTTGCGCCTTGATGTCTTCCAGCGCGGCAATGGCCAGTTTGACCAGTTCTTCGCTGCTGATATTTTGCTTCTTCATAGGTAACTCTTTTGCCTCATGTTCAGTTCGACGCACGGTAAAGTCCGTGCGTATTGATGTAGCTGAGTACCGCGTCGGGTACTAAAAAACGGACTGATTTGCCGCTGCCAAGCAGCGAGCGAATCAGCGTGGCAGAAACTGCCAGAGGCGTCTGCCAGATAAACGAAATCTGCCCGCCGGGCCCGCTTAATGACTGCGGGTCACTGGTACTGCGTGCAGCCAACAGATCGCGCAGCGCCTCGGGTGCATCAATATCGGCATCCGGGCGCTGCAGCACCAGAATATGGCAGTGCTGCAACAACTCTTGCCAACGGTGCCAGCCTGGCAACCCACAAAAAGCATCCCAGCCCAGTAACAAAAACAGCTGATCGTCTGGCGCCAACTCCGCGCGAAACGACTCCAGCGTGTCGATGCTGTAGGAATACTGCTCACGCTTTAGCTCACGGTCATCGACCATAAGCGGCGCCAGCCCTGCAACCGCTTCGGCCACCATCGCCAAACGATCCTGGGGGCTAACCTGCGGTGTATCGCGATGCGGTGGACGAGCGCTGGGGATCATCCGCAGCTCATCCAGCCCCATAAATTCGGCAACTTCCAGCGCACTGCGCAAGTGGCCAATGTGCACCGGATCGAAGGTGCCGCCAAACAGGCCGATACGTTTAGGCATTCTGCCCGCGCAACTGACCGTCACCGATCACTACGTATTTTTCGCAGGTCAGGCCTTCAAGCCCGACCGGACCGCGAGCATGCAGTTTATCGGTAGATATGCCGATTTCCGCGCCCAAACCATACTCAAAGCCGTCGGCAAAGCAGGTCGGGGTATTCAGCATTACCGAACTGGAATCGACTTCGGCAAGAAACTGCCGGGCCTGTCCCTGATGCTCAGTAACGATTGAATCAGTGTGGTGCGAGCCGTAATGATTAATGTGTTCAATCGCCTGCTCCAGGCCATCAACCACACGAATCGACAGGATCGCATCGAGGTATTCGCTATTCCAGTCCTGCTCGGTAGCCGCAACCGCCTCAATCACCTCAAGCGTACGCGGACAGCCGCGCAACTCGACGCCCTTGGCACGGAACTGTTCGGCCATGGCCGGCAGAAACTCGGCGGCAACAGTTTTGTCGACCAGCAGCGTTTCCATCGCCCCGCAAATGCCATAACGGTAAGTCTTGGCATTGAAGGCAATCTGTTGCGCCTTGGCCAAATCAGCACCGGCAGCCACGTAAACATGGCAAATGCCGTCGAGATGCTTGATGACCGGCACCCGCGCATCACGACTGATGCGCTCAATCAGGCCTTTGCCGCCACGCGGCACGATCACATCAACAAACTCGGGCATGCTGATCAAGGCGCCCACCGCTGCACGATCAGTGGTTTCAACCACCTGAACAGCTGCTGCCGGCAATCCGGCTTCGGCCAAACCGGCCTGGATGCAGGTGGCAATCGCGCGGTTGGAGTGAATAGCTTCTGAGCCGCCGCGCAATATAGTCGCGTTACCGGACTTGAGGCACAGGCTGGCCGCGTCGATGGTCACATTCGGGCGTGACTCGTAAATAATCCCGATAACACCCAGTGGCACGCGCATCTTGCCAACTTGAATCCCGGACGGACGGTAGCTCATATCGCGAATCGCACCGACCGGATCGGGCAAACCTGCGACCTGGCGCAAGCCTTCAATCATGCCGTCGATACGCGCCGGCGTCAGGGCCAGACGGTCGAGCAATGCAGGCTCAAGCCCGTTCGCACGGCCTTTGGCCAAATCCTGTTCATTGGCTTCGGTGAGTGTTTGCCGGGCAGCATCCAGTGCGGCGGCAGCAGCCAGCAGCGCACGGTTTTTCTGCGCGGTCGAGGCGCGCGCCACGACGCGCGAAGCACTGCGGGCTTCACGGCCAAGGCGGGTCATGTAGTCAAGCACGGACTCAGTCATGGTCTCGATAGGCCTGGCGGGAAATAAAGCGGCTGATTATAGCGGGGCCGAAGCCCCACGCACAGCAGTGCTGGGCGGATGGTCAACCACTGGAGCATTATTTTGTCGAAATAGTCGCTGAAAGCTCTGTTCAAGCGGTTAAATCAGCGGAACTGGGGCCTTCATGAAGTTTTATCCAGCCTTGTCGCCCGCCAATTGCGCACACGTATTAACGACATTGCCAAGGGTAGAGTAAGAAATGCCGCCGTGCTGTCAGATCTCGCCACACTTTATAGTCGAACTCCCGATACGCCCCCGACTCAGATGAACCAACGCGCAATTGTTATGATCACGCCTGTTATCCAGGTCCATTCACCGCCAGCCGAAACCCAAACGTATGCAGCCAACCCCAGCTCAGCCCTTTGCAGATGCCGAAACAAGGGCTTTACCCGATAGCTTTTTCGACCGCGATGCCTGCACCCTCGCCCGGGATTTACTCGGCAAAGTCATCCGCCATCGTCACGGCGACCTCTGGCTGAGCGCCCGCATCATTGAAACCGAGGCCTATTACTGCGCAGAGAAAGGCAGCCACGCATCGCTGGGCTACACCGAAAAACGCCGGGCGCTGTTTCTCGACGGCGGCCACATCTATATGTATTACGCCCGCGGAGGCGACTCGCTGAATTTCAGCGCTCAGGGGCCTGGCAATGCTGTACTGATTAAATCCGCTTTCCCGTGGCTGGATGGCCCCGATGCCGACGCGCAACTAGCCCGCATGCACAGCAATAATCCGGATGCGCGCGGCGGTGCGCGCCCACTAGAGAAACTCTGCGCCGGACAAACCCTGCTGTGCAAAACGCTCGGTCTCAAGGTGCCCGACTGGGACGCCAGGCGCTTTGATCCACAGCGTTTGTGGGTCGAAGATGTCGGCCAGTGCCCGCAACTAATTGTGCAAACCACCCGTTTGGGCATTCCACACGGTCGCGACGAGCAACTACCCTACCGTTTTGTCGACCACGGTTATGCTCGATATTGTACGCGCAACCCTTTGCGCCGCGGCCAAATGGAAGGCCGTGACTATATCTGCCTGCCATCAACGGAGCTTCATCAATGAGTCAATGGCTTGATAGCATCACCACTTGGCTGGCAGCCAACCCCCACTGGCTTGGCGCGGCGGTTTTCATCGTCGCCTGTACCGAGTGCCTGGCCATCGCCGGCATTATTGTGCCAGGCACCATTTTGCTGTTTGCCGTTGCGGTCATGGCCGGTAGCGGTGCGCTCAGCCTTGGTGAAACCCTACTGCTCGGCTTTGCCGGCGGTTTGCTCGGCGATGTGCTGTCTTATACGTTGGGCCGCTACTTCCATCAGGACATCCGCCGCCTGCCTGGCTTGCGCACTCATCCGCAGTGGTTGAGCGCCGCCGAGAACTACTTCCGCCGTTACGGTATCGCCAGCTTGCTTGTGGGCCGATTCATTGGCCCGCTTCGGCCGATGCTGCCAATGGTTGCCGGGATGTTCAACATGCCGGCGCTGCGTTTTTTCGGAGTCAGTCTGGTAGCGGGCGCAGGCTGGTCTATCGCCTATCTGATGCCGGGATGGGCAACCGGCGCGGCCTTGCGCTTGCCGCTACAAGAAGGGTTCTGGACCCAGGCCGCAATTGTCGGCGCCAGCCTGGCCTTGTTTTTGGGCGCCAGCATCCAGCTCGCCGTGCGCGCTTCATCGCGCAGCAGCATGATCAACGCCGCGCTCAGCCTGCTGCTGTTGATTGCCCTGATGATCGGCTGGCCGCATTTATCGGCCTTCGATAACGGCCTCATGACCCTGACGCAAGAAGTGCGTACAACCGGCTTCGACTCCATTGCCGTATTCGTAACCCTACTGGGTAACTTCGTCCCGCAACTGGTTGCCGGTGGCGCGTTGGTCGTCCTGCTGTTGGTCACCAAGCAATGGCGCGCCGCGCTGTTTGCCGGCACCACCCTGCTCGGTACCGCCGCCTCCAATGGCGCGCTCAAAGAATGGTTCGCCCGTACCCGCCCGGAAATATTGCTGGAGCCGTTGCAAACCTTCAGTTTTCCCAGCGGCCACAGCTCGGCGGCGTTTGCCTTTTTCCTGACGCTTGGGGTTTTGGCCGGTCGCGGCCAACCGGCGCGCTCAAGGCTCAGCTGGATGCTGGTGGCCGGTTTGGCTGCATTGTCTATCGCGCTGTCGCGGATCTATCTGGGCGTTCATTGGCCGAGCGACATTCTCGCTGGGGCAATGCTCGCAACCACCTGGTGCGCACTGAGCCTAAGCATTTACCGGTTCATCGGCCCGGTGCCAGCACTGCCGCCGCGCGTGTGGTGGCCTGTTTTGGTGGTCTGTTTGGGGATTCTCGGCACGTACGCCGTATTCAATCTGAGCGACAGCCTGCTGACGTATCGCTATCTCTAATCAACCTGAGCAAGGGCGACTCAAGCGTTGAGGTCGCCCTGTAACTGATCAATCATTTCCTGCAGCACCAGCAGGCGCTCAGAAGGCGAGTCGAGCGCAAGCAGTTGCAGTTTCTGCTCGGGCAGTAAAGGCAGCAGATAGCCCAGTTGATTGGCCAGGTCCGACTGCCCACTGGCCTCGTCGCCCATGCCGAGCGAGTCAACCAGCGGATGTTGAGCCAGGGCGCTGAGCAATGCCGCCAAATCCGCATGCTCCTCACCAAGCGCCAAATCGGGCTCATCTTCGAGCCATTGGGCATCGGCCACAGTTAGCTGGTCCGGCAATACCGAGGCATGCTGCACGCGAAAACGCCGACCGCCTTCCACGCGAATACCCAGCAAGCCGTTGGGCTGCTGTTGAAAGTCCCGCACCAGCGCTTCACAGCCAATTGCCGAGAAACGCGGCGCGGCGTCGCCCACCTCTTCGCCTTCGACGATGCACACCACGCCAAAGCCTGCCGATTGCTTCATGCAGCGCCCGATCATGTCGAGATAGCGCGCCTCGAAAATCTGCAAGTCCAGCTTACAGCCGGGAAACAGCACGGTGTTCAACGGAAATAGTGGCAAATTCATTTAGCTGTCCTTAAGCAAAAACAGAAGCCCCGTGGGACTCCACGGCAAATCGATTCTCGGCATGCTGGCTCAACTCCAGAAAACCACGGCCAGCGGCAGCAATACCGCCGTCAACATGCCCATCAGGCTCATGGCCAACGCGGCAAAGGCTCCGCATTCCTCGCTTTCCTGCATGGCGCGCGAAGTGCCTACAGCGTGAGCGGTTATCCCCAGCGCCAAGCCCATGGCGGCCTGATGCTTAACTCGGCATAGCTTCAACAGCGTCGGCCCGAGAATCGCGCCCGCCACCCCGGTGAGCATTACAAATACCGCCGCCAACGCCGCCGTACCGCCGATCTGATGCGCCACCAACATGGCAATCGGTGAGGTGACCGATTTGGGCGCCATACTCATCAGCATGATTTTTTCAGCGCCGAACAACCATGCCAGGCCAATACCCAAAACGGTCGCAACCGTACCGCCAACCAGCAGTGTCAAAACTGTAGGCCAGAACAACTGGCGTATCCGGCGCAGATTCAGGTACAGCGGAATGGCCAGCGCCACAGTCGCCGGGCCAAGGAAGATAGTCAGCGCATCGGCACTGGCTTTGTAGTCGTAGTAACTCAGGCCGCAGAGCAACAGCACAGCGATCAATAACAGCATCGACACCAATACCGGCTGCAAAAATACCCAGCGGGTTTTCTCATAAGCGGCCACGGCAATCTGATAAGCGCCCAGGGTTATACCCGCGCCAAACAACGGATGGTGGGTCACGGCGTTCCAGGCGCCGATCCAGTCCAGAGTCATGCGTCACCCCGCTGGCGCTGCTGACGCTCAATCAACCGCTGCATGAACCAGCCGGCAAACACCATCGACAGCACCAGCGATAACACCAGCGCACCGACCACCGCCCAGAAATCCGCAGCAATGGCATCGGCATAAACCATCACCCCAACTGCCGGCGGCACCAGCAGCAGTGGCAAGTACTTGAGCAAACTGCTGGCGGCCACGCTGAGCGGCTCGGCCACTTCGCCGCGCAGCAGCAGGTACACGAACAACAGCATCATGCCGATGATCGGCCCGGGCAACATGTGCAGCACCAGAACATTCAGCGCCGTGCCGAGCAATTGGCACAGTACCAGCCAAGACAAACCACGTAGCAACATCAAACATCTCCAGATAAGTGATGACATGCATCACTGCAGTGCCGACGCGCAGGCTGCATATTGCAGCACTGAATGCGCAATCGGCAGCTCATAATGCTGATCATTATAGGCCGATGCTGCCAAGCTCTATACCTGATCATTCAACAACTCATTGCTTGCTTGACCGTCACGGTCGGGCGTGATGATCTTGGGCTGAGGGATTTAAGCCCCGCACCCATAAAAGACTCGTCTCCCATGGAGGGACTATGCCGTTAGTACCTGTCGCTGAGTTGGCCAACTATGTTGGTAAAGAATTAGGGCGTTCTGAATGGTTGAATATCGATCAGGAGCGAATTAATAAATTTGCGGATTGCACGGGCGACCACCAGTTCATCCATGTCGACCCGGAAAAAGCCAAGCAAACGCCGTTTGGCGGCACCATCGCTCACGGCTTTCTGACCCTCTCACTGATCCCGGTGCTGATGGAAAGCATTCTGGTGCTGCCGCAGGGCCTGAAGATGGTGGTCAATTACGGCCTGGACAGCGTGCGCTTCATTCAACCTGTTCCGGTTAACTCCAACGTGCGTCTGGTCGTGACCATGACCGAAGTGACCGAGAAAAAACCTGGCCAATGGCTGGTCAAGGCTAATGCTGTGCTGGAAATCGAAGGTCAGGAAAAACCGGCCTATATCGCTGAGCCTCTGTCGCTCTGCTTCGTCTGAGCCACTGACTCAAGCATTAGGCGCCAACCCGCGCCTAATGCTGAAATGACATGCGGCAAAAGCACGCTGAGCTTTTTTCAGTGCCACCCTCTGCCACACCGCGACGAATGCGGCATACTCAGGCAACTGCCAATTCGCGGACCTGATTCATGCGCGCCCTTGTTAGCTGCACCTCCCTAAGCCTCGTGATGCTGCTCGCGGCCTGCGACAACGGTACGCCGTGGTTGCCGCCAGACGCGACCTTACCTGACGGCAGCCACTACCACGGCAAAATTGTCGATGGCTTGCTGCAAGGTTCGGGGCGCCTTGAATACCGCAACGGCGACTGGTTCGAGGGAAACTTCAAAGACGGTTTGTTTGACGGCCAGGGCGAATGGCAAAGCGCTGATGGTGAGCATTACACCGGCACTTTCAGGAAAGGCGAATTCTCCGGCAACGGCCACATCGAGCGCCGCGACGGCAGCATCTACACCGGCGGTTTCCGCAATGGCCTGTATTCCGGGCTGGGCAAACTCGAAGAGGCTGACGGCAGCAGCTACCTTGGCAACTTCAGCAATGGTTTGGCCGAAGGTCAGGGCGTGCGCAGCGAAGTCGACGGCACGCAACTGACCGGCACGTTCAAGGCCGGCAAGTTAACGGGCTTGGGCACCCTTAAAACCAACGAAGGCGACCTTTACAGCGGCCAGTTCGAAGACGGCATGTTCGCCGGACAAGGCCGTTTCAGCAATTCGCTGGGCGATACCTGGAGCGGGCAATTCACCGACAACAGCCTCAATGGCCTGGGCCGATACAAAGGCACAGATGGCGCTGAATACTCGGGCGAGTTCAAGGACTGGCAATTTCACGGTCAGGGCGAATTGCATCTGGCCGACGGTCGCCAATACAAGGGCAGCTTCCGCTACGGCGAATATGCCGGCAATGGCACATTGACCGAAAAGGACGGCAGCCAGCAGAAAGGCTACTGGCAAAATGGTCAGCGAGTCCGCGATGCAGCCGGCAAGCCCCTGCCCGATCCACTGGAAACCGGCTTGCTGAAACAGGGCAAACTGCTCGATAACGCACTGGCAAACGTGCCACCTTCGACCCCGGCGATCGAACTGTATACCTTGGTACTGGCGGGAGATGGCAGCCAGAGCGTGTTCATGCGCGAGGCCGACTATGTAACCGACCTGCTCAAGCAACGTTTCGCCGCGCGCGGTCAGATCGAACTGGTTAATCATCGCGATCACCTGGCCGACCGCCCGCTGGCCACTCTGGAGAACCTGCGCCTGGCTGTTGAGACACTGGCCAAACGCAGCGGCCCTGAAGATCTGCTGTTTATCTACATGACCAGCCATGGCTCGCGCAGCCATCGCCTGAGCCTTGAACAGCCGCGCATTGAGTTGCGTGATTTGTCGGCGAACGAGTTGGCGACAATACTTAAACCACTCAAGCAGCGGAACAAGGTCGTGGTTATTTCAGCTTGCTACTCCGGTGGTTTCATTGCCCCCTTGCAAGATCAATCGACCCTGATCATGACCGCCGCACGCAAGGATCGCGTGTCATTCGGTTGCTCGGATGATAACGACTTCACCTACTTTGGCCGCGCCCTGTTTGCTAACGCGCTGAACCAGACCGATGACCTGGAGCGTGCGTTCGAACTGGCCAAGAGCGAAGTGAGCCAGCGCGAAAAGGAGGATAACTTCGACCCCTCCGAACCGCAGATTGCGCCGGCAAAAGCGGTTACCCGGCAGTGGCAAAAAATGCGCGCTATCCAGGCAGAACGAGCCCTTAACTCCCCGACTGAAGCAGCAGCAAAATCTGTGAAGCACTGAACATTGCGACTTAAAACGACGAAGTTTTCCTCCAGCCTGATAAGCTCAATGGTATCTACGGAGAGTTCGAGACCATGTATTTGACGCCCCAGAATATTTTACTTGCCGGTGCCACCGGCTTGACTGGTGAACACCTGCTGGACCGATTACTAAACGAACCCACTGTTGAGCGCGTCCTTGCCCCAACGCGCAGGCCACTGGCTGAACACCCGCATCTGGAAAACCCGGTAGGTGAATTGCTCGATTTACTGCCACAGCTGGACGGTAAAGTTTGCACCGCCTTCTGCTGCCTTGGCAGCACCATCAAACAAGCCGGCTCGCAACAAGCGTTCCGCGCCATCGACCACGACCTGATTGTTGCTTTCGCCGCACGGGCACGCGAGATGGGCGCAAGGCATTTGCTGGTAATCAGCGCGTTGGGCGCCGATGCCGACTCTTCGGTGTTCTACAACAAGGTCAAGGGTGAAACAGAAGAGTCGCTGAAAGCACAAAACTGGCCGCAGCTGACAATTGCGCGGCCATCGCTGCTGCTCGGCTCGCGTGATGAAGCACGGCTTGGCGAGCAACTGGCGGCGCCCGTTATGCGCTGGGTGCCCGGCAAGTATCGCGGGATCGAAGCGACCGTGCTGGCACGTGCGATGTGGCGTCTGGCGCTGGAAGAAGACGCCGGTGTGCGCATTATCGAGTCCGACCAACTACGCAAGCTTGGCCGCTGAGCCGGAGAATCTCATGAGCGTTACCCATAACAGCCTGATTGAAGCACTCGCCTCGGCAGACATGCTGGAAATCGACGGCCTGTATGCATGGCAATTCAATCTGGACAACGAGCTGCTGGCGCAAGTCAGCGCGGGCTCGGCCTCCGGCGACAGCCAAAACCAACCGCTGCTGACACTTGAATGCATTGACGGCCGTGATCGTCGCCACTGGAGCTTCTCGTTGAGCCAGATTTCGGCGGCGAAGTTCGATGGGCAAACCGACAGCTGGATCATCAGCAATGGCGAGGGCGAGCACCACCTCAAATGCTTTGCGGCCATCAGCGGCAACAATGACGACGACGATGACGCTGTAGACGAATGAAACTCTACGACCGCTATATTCTGCCGCACCTGATCGACTTCGCCTGCGGCATGGGCGAAGTCATGAAGATGCGCCTTCTGATCGTGCCGCAAGCGCATGGCCGGGTGCTGGAAATTGGCATTGGTAGCGGCCTCAACCTGAGTTTCTACAACCCCGACACCGTCACCGCGGTGGTCGGCGTCGACCCGTCTGCCGACATGCAGAAGCTGGCAAAAGAACGCGCTGCAAAGCTGACAATTCCGGTTGAAATGATTGCCCTCGAACTGGGCCAGATCCAGGCGCCGGATGCCAGCTTCGACAGCATCGTCTGCACCTTCACCCTGTGCACAATTGCAGATTCAGTCGCCGCGCTCAAAGAGATGCGTCGGGTGCTCAAGCCAGGCGGTCGTTTGCTGTTTTGCGAGCATGGCCTGGCGCCGGAACCCGAGGTTGTACGCTGGCAGAATCGCCTCACGCCCATCTGGAAACCACTCGCCGGTGGCTGTCACCTCAACCGCGATATTCCCCAACTGATCGCCGATGGCGGCTTCACCATCGGCCAGATCGACATGCGCTACCTCCAAGGCCCTAAAGCCATGACCTACGTGTATTCCGGCTGGGCTGACTAAACCACAGGGTTGACGCTAACGCGCCAATCTTCGAGCATGGCGGGCGAACTAGATGGAGCCCCGTAATGAGCCTCGAATCCGTGCGCAGCTTTCTCGCCGAGAATGCCCCCGACATCACCATTATCGAACTCGACACCAGCACCGCGACGGTCGCCCTCGCAGCAGAGGCGCATGGCGTTGAGCCCGGACAAATAGCCAAGACCCTGGCATTTCGAATCGGCGAGCAAAATATTCTGGTGGTCGCTCGCGGCGACGCCCGCATCGATAATCGCAAAATGAAACACGCCTTCGGCAACAAAGCCAAAATGCTCGACGCCGATACCGTGGTCGAGATGACCAGTCATCCGGTTGGCGGCGTCTGCCCGTTCGGTTTGGCAAGTGATGAATTGGTGGTTTATTGCGACGAGTCGCTGCGTGCATTCAGCGAGGTGCTGCCGGCTGCAGGTTCGGTGAACAGCGCAGTGCGCATTTGCCCAGAACGCATGGCCAAGCTGGTAAATGCCCGCTGGGTGGATGTGTGTCAGTCACTTGCTGAAACACCCGCCGTGTAATTTTTTGCCGGCATGTTGCTCTACAGGCCTCAAAGTTTTTCGCAGTGAGGCCACACCATGCACCGTAACCTACTGGCAAAGATTCTTAGCTTGCCGACCGGTTTCAGCAGAGCACGCTTTCGCGGGCGCACTTACAGCGTCAGCAAGATTGTTTACAACGACGGGCTGAGTTTCAAAGTGTATGCCGAAGAACTCGGCGGCAAAGATTTCATCAGCTTCAATTACTATCAGGTCGGCTCAAACGCCACCCTCAAGCCCTGCGAAATGCCGGAGGCTAAGGTCGAGCAGTTTCTCAATGAACTGAGCCTGACCGAACCCTGCATGGCCGTGTGAGCGTTACAGCCCGCCGGTAACACTCAGGCCAACACCCAACGCGGTGGCGATGGACAGCGGCAGCAACAAGGTATCGAGCAACGCGCTGGCAGGCAGGTCCAGCGCTGCATACTCAGGCGCTTCTGCGCCGTAGCGGTCTACCGGGCAGCAGCCGCCATTGATGGCATACCAATCCAGCCGGGTACCGGCATAGACCACGGGCGCGTTGAGCTTGGCAGCATCGAGCGTGCGCACCGTGGCGCACCCGCTCAATTGCAGCACCAGCAGCGCCAGAACAACTTTACCCATAGCTGAGCGGCCAGCTCTAGCCCTCATCGGATACCTGATGATGCTCGCCCCAGCGTGGCAGCATGTCTTGCGGTACGCCGAGACAATTGAGAATGCGCGCGACGACAAAGTCGATCAGATCATCAATGGTTTGCGGCTGATGATAAAAGCCGGGCGCAGCAGGCAAAATGGTTGCGCCCATATTCGACAGTTTGAGCATATTCTCCAGATGAATACTCGAGAACGGCGCCTCGCGCGGCACCAGAATCAACTGCCGACGCTCTTTCAGGGTCACGTCTGCGGCGCGTTCAATCAGGTTATTGCAGGCGCCCGTTGCAATGGCCGACAAGGTGCCGGTCGAACAAGGCACCACCACCATCGCGCTCGGCGAACCAGAACCGGACGCGACGGGCGCCATCCAGTCCTCTTTGCCATACACCCGGATTTGCCCCGGCGCGGCCCCGGTGTATTCGCTCAAAAACTGCTGAATGGCCTGCGGTTTGGCAGGCAGGCACACATCTGTTTCAGTCGCCAGAACCAACTGTGCGGCCTTGGAGATCAGAAAATGCACCTCACGGTCTTCCTGCACCAGGCAATCGAGCAGACGCAGGCCATATTGCGCGCCAGAGGCGCCAGTCATGGCCAGGGTAATTCGTTCAGGTCCGAGCATTTAGCCCTCCAACGCTTTAGCCAGTTTGCCGTGCAAGCCGCCAAACCCGCCGTTACTCATCACCACCACTTGAGTGCCAGGCGCAACCTGTGCCTTGACGCTGGCGATAATCGCCTCAAGTGAATCACA
The DNA here is from genome assembly GCF_900682675.2 of Pseudomonas marincola. Lineage (NCBI taxonomy): Bacteria > Pseudomonadati > Pseudomonadota > Gammaproteobacteria > Pseudomonadales > Pseudomonadaceae > Pseudomonas > Pseudomonas marincola. The sequence goes on from NZ_LR215729.2 coordinate 3,726,073, forward strand.
GACCTCGGTCGGCACTGTCGAGCTGGCTACCGCGGCTGCCAAATCCCAGCCCAGATTCGCCGGCGCATACCAATACACCTGATCGGCCTGAACCACCGAAGTTGGCAAGCCTTCACGGTGAGCGCCGAGCTTCATCGAGTTCGAGCGCGGCTCGATAATCGCAATCAACTTTTGCCCGCCGATTTGCTTGCGCAGGCCATCCAGGGTGGTGGCAATTGCCGTCGGGTGATGCGCGAAATCATCGTAGATGGTCACGCCGTTCACTTCAGCGACCTTCTCCATGCGCCGCTTGGCATTCTTGAACAGGCCCAGCGCCGCAATACCCAACTCCGGCACCACGCCAACATGGCGCGCCGCCGCCAAGACAGCCAAAGCATTGGCCACGTTGTGCTGGCCGGTGAGTTGCCAGTCGACAACACCTTGCACCTTGCCGGCGAATATCACCTCAAAGCGCGAGCCGTCTTCACTGAGCAAATTGGCTTGCCATTCACCGCCCGCTCCCGTGGTTTGCACCGGCGTCCAGCAGCCCATGCCAATAACGCGCTGCAACGCGGTTTCGCTGGCCGGATGAATAACCAGTCCTTCACTCGGAATAGTGCGCACCAGATGATGGAACTGGCGCTCGATGGCCGCCAGATCAGGGAAGATATCCGCGTGATCAAACTCAAGATTATTCAGAATCGCGGTGCGCGGGTGGTAATGCACGAACTTCGAACGCTTATCAAAAAACGCACTGTCGTATTCATCCGCCTCAATGACGAAGAACGGGGTATCGCCGAGTCGCGCCGAAATACCGAAATTCTGCGGCACACCGCCAATCAAGAAACCTGGGCTCATGCCCGCATGCTCCAGCACCCAGGCGAGCATACTGCTACTGCTGGTTTTACCGTGGGTACCGGCCACAGCCATCACCCAGCGGCCTTGCAGCACATGATCGGCAAGCCATTGCGGGCCGCTCACGTAGGGCAGGCCCTTGTTGAGCACATATTCAACTGCAGGATTACCGCGCGACATGGCGTTGCCAATCACCACCAGATCAGGCGCCGGCTCAAGCGGCTGCGGTTCGTAGCCCTGAGTCAGCTGAATGCCCTGAGCCTCAAGCTGGGTGCTCATCGGTGGATAGACGTTGGCATCGGAGCCGGTGACATGATGCCCCAGCTCCTTGGCCAGAACGGCCAACGAACCCATGAATGTGCCGCAAATGCCCAGAATATGAATATGCATGAATAACCCAAACCTCAAAAAACGGACCGCATAAGCCCGACAAAATCTCGCCGCAGGTTAGCACAGCGCCAGCCTGTGCGAAGCGTCTCAACTGCTCAGAACGTGCGCCTTGGCAAAGGTTGCCAGCGCGCTGCAAAAAGACTGCATCGCGCCAAGTTATTCGATGCACGCAATCAAGCTGACGCCGCGCAGAAAAACTGAACCAAGCGCGTGCCCGTATCGTCCAGATGTTTGAGGGCTCACGCCGGCATTATCTGATCGACACCCTCAATGAGTTGCCTCAAGTACTCGATAAAATTAATGCACGTCTCAAGCGTGGGGAAACGCCGCAAAGCGTCTAACCTTGAACGATGCAGCGCGGCCTTTACTGCCCAGTCAACCGCCGGCTGCATCGGCTTTTTAATTGCAGGGGAGCTCAGCACCGCTGCAAACCTGAACATAACGGAACAACCAGAGAGGTCCGCATCATGATTTACGCCAAACCCGGTACGCCAGGCGCTGTCGTTTCATTCAAGACCCGCTATGGCAACTTTATTGGGGGTGAATTTGTTGAGCCTGTAAACGGCCAATACTTCACCAACACATCTCCTGTCACCGGTGAGGTGATTGCCGAGTTCCCCCGTTCAGACAAAGACGACATTGAGCGCGCACTGGATGCGGCCCACGAGGCTGCTGACGGCTGGGGTAAAACCAGCGCCCAGGCGCGCTCACTGATTTTGCTGCAGATTGCCGATCGTATCGAAGCCAATCTGGAAAAGCTCGCCATCGCGGAAACCTGGGACAATGGCAAAGCCGTGCGCGAAACGCTGAATGCCGACGTGCCACTGGCCGCTGACCACTTCCGCTACTTTGCCGGCTGTATTCGCGCGCAAGAAGGCACAGCCGCCGAGATTGACGAACACACCGCCGCCTATCACTTCCACGAACCCTTGGGCGTTGTTGGGCAAATCATTCCGTGGAACTTCCCGCTGCTGATGGCCGCCTGGAAACTGGCCCCGGCGCTGGCGGCCGGTAACTGCGTGATTCTCAAGCCCGCCGAGCAGACGCCGCTGTCGATTTGCGTGTTCGTTGAACTGGTCGCCGACTTGCTGCCAGCGGGCGTACTCAACGTTGTTCAGGGTTTTGGCCGGGAAGCTGGCGAGGCGTTGGCCACCAGCAAGCGCATTGCCAAAATCGCCTTTACCGGCTCGACGCCGGTTGGCTCGCACATCATGAAATGCGCAGCCGAGAACATCATTCCGAGCACCGTGGAGTTGGGCGGCAAGTCGCCCAATATCTTCTTCGAAGACATCATGCAGGCCGAACAGACCTTCATCGAAAAGGCCGCCGAAGGTTTGGTACTGGCCTTCTTCAATCAGGGTGAAGTGTGCACCTGCCCGTCTCGCGCACTGGTTCAGGAGTCTATCTACGAGCCGTTCATGCTTGAGGTGATGAAGAAGATCAAGCAGATCAAGCGCGGCAACCCGCTGGATACCGACACCATGGTCGGCGCGCAGGCGTCCGAGCAACAGTTCGATAAAATCCTCAGTTACCTCGACATCGCCCAGAAGGAAGGCGCGCAACTGCTCACGGGCGGTGCCGTCGAGAAACTCGAAGGTGATCTGGCAACCGGTTATTACATCCAGCCGACCTTGCTCAAGGGGCGTAATGATATGCGCGTCTTCCAGGAGGAGATCTTCGGGCCAGTGGTCAGCATCACCACGTTCAAGGATGAAGCAGAAGCGCTGGCAATCGCCAACGATACCGAGTTCGGCCTTGGCGCCGGCGTCTGGACGCGCGACATCAACCGCGCCTACCGCATGGGCCGTGCGATCAAGGCGGGCCGGGTTTGGACCAACTGCTATCACTTGTATCCGGCGCATGCTGCGTTTGGCGGCTACAAGAAGTCTGGCGTTGGCCGTGAAACCCACAAGATGATGCTCGACCATTACCAGCAAACCAAAAACCTGCTGATCAGCTATGACATCAATCCGCTCGGTTTCTTCTAACCGCGCTCTCCTTGCAGCCGGGTCACTCTGGCCCGGCTGCAACCTGAAGATAAAATCAAACGCTTGCTTGGATTGCGCTTTCAAAAAGCATTAGGCAGCATCAGCTTTATGCACGGGCATAGCATTTGCTTCATTTGCCGGGTTACGTCCTGCAAAAGTGCTAACTCAATCGTCCAACAGAAAGCCGAGGATCATCATGCGCATAGTCCAAGCCACGCTGGAACATCTGGACCTGCTCACCCCGCTGTTCGTTAAATACCGTGAGTTTTACGGCGAACTGCCCTTTCCCGATTCCTCGAAGGCGTTTCTCGAAAAACGTCTGCGCCGCAAAGAGTCTGTTATCTATCTGGCCCTTGCCGATGAAGAAGACAAACTGCTGGGCTTTTGCCAGCTTTACCCCAGCTATTCTTCGCTAGCGCTCAAGCGTGTTTGGATTCTCAACGATATCTACGTGGCCGAAGACGCCCGCCGCCAGTTGGTTGCAGATCGCTTGCTGCAAACCGCCAAGAACATGGCTAAAGAAACCAACGCCGTGCGCATGCGCGTATCCACCAGCCTTGATAACGAGGTGGCGCACAAGGTTTACGAGTCGATTGGTTTCACTGTCGATGAGCAGTTCAAGAACTACACGCTGCCCATCAGCAAGGATTGAACAACACTGCCCGGCGGCTTACTCGGCCAGCCCGGGCACTGATGCAGCGCAGCCGTTTTTAATGGCCGCTGACACTCACCCACAAACCTACCGCCAACTGTACAAACAATACTCCCAGCAAGGCGTAGCGCCAGACTGGCAGGGCTTTGTAGCGCGCGGTATCGGCTATTGGCTCGTGCTTGAGTGGTTGCAGCAAACCTTGCTGAAACTCCGACAGCGCATCGAATCGCGCAGCCGGAAGCGGGGCCAGCGCCCGCGCCAAGACGCCATCCCAGCCTTGCGGCAAATGCGCGGCGAATTGGCTAAGCGGCACGTAACTACTCGCGCCCGCACCGTCCGGCCGGGCAATCTCCGGCCACTGCCCGGCAACCATCCAGTAAACCAGTGAAGCCAGCGCGAACTGATCGGCACGGCCATCTAGCGTGCGACCCGCGCGTACCTCCGGTGCCAGCGGCATTGCCTCAGCCGGAAAGGCCTGACGCGCCACACCCGGTAAAATCGCCGCCCACTCAGGCAGCAACACCACATGCATATGCGCATCAATCAGAATATTGCGCGGAGCCAGCCAAAGCCCTTGCATACCACGACGTTGCAGCGCGCGCACCGCATCCAGCAGTTGCCCGAAAATGCTCATGACCTGACTGTGCGTCAGCGGCCTGCGCGAGTTGACCCAATCAAACAGGCTGACAGCGCCTTTGGCCGGCGCCTCATAAACATTAAACGCATGCAGGCGCGGCTCACGCGCCGATAAAACGCGGGGCAGACTCGGCGCCAAGCAGCGGCGTAATACCCATTCACGCTGCCAAAACGCCTCATCCGCTGACCCCTCAGCCAACCACACAATCGCCCGGCGGCCATTACAATCATCGGCATTGAATACCCGGCCAGCGGGGCCAAAAGCGCATTCATCCAGAAGCGTCCATCCATCCAGCATCTGTCCCGTAGCGCCTGCTACAGCTGGCCAGTGAGCGACCGCGACGTCTTCAGCACGGCTTTGCCCAGCCTGCGGCAGCATCAACGCAGCAGCGCCTGGCGCATTGAGCAAAGGCTGCAGTAAATCTTGCAACTCGCTTTCAGGCGTTTGTTGCTCAGCGTCTTGCATGGCCTTGAAGCGATTGCACAGCGTTTCCAGGTCGGCGACACCGAACAGCGGCTGTGGCGCCAGCAATATCATCTCGCCGCAGTTGAGCGGCAAACTGTGCTGCACCAGCGCCAACTCGGCCTGCATGCCCAACTGCAATCCATCATGCCCGGGTAAGCTGTGCAATTGGCTGTCACGGTAACGCAGCAGCCCGACTGCACCCGCTTGCAGAAATTGCGCGTGACCGGCTTGCAACAAAAGCATGCCGACATTGATTTGCGCGGTCATGCGCCCAGATTGGCGCAGATGAAACAACTGCAAATTCAGAGCAGCCAGCACCTGCCGCGCCGCCTGGGCCTCGCTCCAGGTTTCTGGTGTGCAGCGATAGTCAGCAAACAGAGCATCGAGATAATGCTCGACGTTACGCACCACATCAGTGCATTCGCGCGCCCATAACAGCACCACAATCAGCACAGGTGGTCGCCCTTGCCTGCCGGCCATCCACTCCATGCGCACGCGCGCAGCCTGCGCAGGCAGGTCGATACCGTGGCCATGCAGGAGCGTAACAGCAGGGTGATCCATGCGTTCTATCGACATCGGTGCACCTCCCTGAATATTGCCTGCCTGCGACATTGCAGCCTTTGTGCCGCCTTGCCGCAAATGGCACCGCGCTATATGGTGAAACTCCCCAATCCGGATTAATTGCCATGTGGTTGTTCAGTGACTTGCGCCGCCGACACATCCTCAAGAACAACCCGGTTGAGCCGCAGACATGGGCCGAGGTACTCAAGCGCCTGCCGATTCTGGACGGTCTGGATGCCGAGCAACTGCAGTGCCTGCGCGACCGCGCGGTGGTGTTTCTGGATCAAAAACACCTCAATTACCTGCCCGGAGTTGAGCTAAGCAAAGTCGACCGGCTAACGCTTGCCGCGCAGGCAGAGTTGCCTTTGCTGGCGCTCAGCGAAGATTTGAACTGGTATCAGGGCTTCCATGAAATCCTGCTCTACCCGGATGACTTCCTCAGCCCACAGCGCAACCGCGATGCAAGCGGAGTGGTTCATGAGTGGCAAGGCACACACAGCGGCGAGGCGTGGCTGCAAGGCCCGATTATCCTGTCGTACCCGGGCGTGCGCAGCAGCGGCGGCTGGCAGGCTTACAACCTGATCATCCATGAGCTGGCGCATAAGCTCGACATGCTCAATGGCTCTGCCAACGGCCATCCGCCATTGCATGACAACATGCATATCGAAACGTGGGCAGAGGTTATGCAAACCGCGTTCAATCACCTGAATCAGCTTTTGGATAACCATCCGCACTCACCGCCGCCCATCGATGCTTACGCGGCAGAAAACCCTGCCGAGTTTTTTGCCGTGTGCAGCGAATACTTCTTTAGCGGCCCGGATCTGCTTCACTCGGCCTATCCAAAGGTCTATGAGCAGTTCAGCCTGTTTTATCGCCAAGACCCGCTGGCACGCTTGAAATCGCTGCATGCAGCCGATCCGCTTTACCACACGCAGGTAAACCGCAGCGGTCACACGACCAACGGCTAATCCGGACGCCATAGCAACGCGCCGCGAATATGCCTATAATCGCGCCACTTTTTTCGCCGATTCCTGGGAGTCGCAACATGAGCTATAGCAAGATTCCGGCTGGTAAAGACCTGCCAAACGACATCTACGTCGCCATTGAGATCCCGGCCAACCACGCGCCGATCAAATACGAAATCGACCACGACAGCGACTGCCTGTTCGTTGACCGTTTCATGGCCACCCCAATGTTCTACCCAGCCAACTACGGCTACATCCCGAACACCCTGGCCGACGACGGTGACCCGTTGGACGTGCTGGTCGTGACACCGTACCCAGTAGCGCCAGGCGCTGTAATCCGCGCGCGCCCGGTTGGCGTACTGCACATGACCGACGAAGCCGGTGGCGACGCCAAACTGATCGCCGTACCGCACGACAAGCTGAGCCAGCTGTACGTCGACGTCAAGGAATACACCGACCTGCCAGCCCTGCTGCTGGAGCAAATCAAGCACTTCTTCGAGAACTACAAAGACCTCGAAAAAGGCAAGTGGGTCAAGGTTGAAGGCTGGGGCGACGCAGAAGCAGCCCGCGCTGAAATCACCAAAGCTGTTGCCGCTTACAAGCACTAAGCAACAACTGAAAAAACCGGCTCCAGAGCCGGTTTTTTTGTGCCTGCAATTCGGCGGACCTCAAAACAAAGTGCGCTCACCCCAGCCGTTTGATCAGCAACCCCCGATCAAGGGTGTTCAGAACAGGCCCAGTTTGCTAAAGTCACCGCCCTGCCAAACCCAAGGGTTTGCGCCACAGCATACGGCGGTAGCGATTCATCAAAAATGATTCGATACCGCCCCCTAAAAGCCGGCCACAAGCCGGCTTTTTTAATGCCTACAGATTTCTACAAAATCCACCGAACCTATACATAGCAAGGCTTTCAGCCTAATACCTGTCCATCAACAACTATCCAAAACTGGCCCCATCCAGCATAAAAGTGTGGGGACAGAAGCTGGAAGCGCAGCATTGTCTGATGGGCAAAGTCGGCCGTGATCGGCTATTTGATATCTTTCGAGTCAGCCAGCAACTGGATCGGCGCATTAGACATTGCGTCCAATGTTCGGTGCTTGCTCAGTAACCGACCTCTTTCTGATGCCGAAAGGCCAATACATAAACAGCATCATCCTCGCGCTCATGCCGATAGAGCGCCACATAACCCGAATCACCGAACTCGATAATGAGCTCACGTAACTCCGGCAGTTCTGAAAGTGGGCGACCTACTTCCGGGCCACCTTCCAAACGAGCAAATTGCCGCTCAATCGCTTGGGCCGCTCGCTGTGCTATCTATGGGCCTTTGTCGACAAGAAACTAACGATAGCGCGTTAGCCCTTGGGCAGCACCTTCAGTGATGATCAATCGTGGCACTCAGGAAGCTCCGACTCAGCCTCAGTACCCCAGGTATTGAGCCAGGCCCGAGCCTCTTGGCCAGTCAGATGAAGTCCCGTTTTCTGGTAGGCTGCCCACGACGCCAAGGCTTCCCGCTTGAAGCCCTCGCGAGCTTCTTCCCGATCGACATACTGCGCTTTCGCTTCGCGCATAATCCAGTGGGATGAACGTTGACGAAGAGCAGCCAAGTGCTGAATGCGGTTTTTCAGCTCGTCATCAATTTTGATAAAAGTTGCCATAACCGAATCCTCGTTATCTAACGGAGTTACCTCTTGATGAGATATCAGTCACCCTGCTCATCTGTCCATGAGTCCAGAAGACAGCCGATGCCACGCAGAATAGATGCCGGATGATGGAACAAAAAGCATATGAAAAAATATCCCATATGAATCTACAACTTTGAATTCATTGAGCGCAGTCATCACGCCTGCTTCTTAATGACTTCAGAAAACCCAAGCGCCCGCAGACCACAGAGAGAGTGGGAACTACACCCTCGAACTCTACCCAAGCACATACAAAAAAACCAAGAATCCCGCGCCAAGGCCTGGGTTGCTGAGGCATAGCCGCGGGATAGTTACAACTAAATCACCTAGATCACCAATGCTTTACCATTAGTGACCTACGTGACTCGCGCATACCGATACCCGGCGCTAGGGCAATCCGAGAAACCAGCGGTAGTACGGATTTTCGCCATCGGTGTAAATGAGGTCTTTTACATCGCGTGCCCAGCCGGGGCGATCGTTGTTATAGGCTTTAAGGCCGGCGGAGTAGAACAGTTGCAAGCGTTCCCACTCGTTATCGACCTCAGCTGAGTAGGCCGCTGTACTGCCCTCCAGCGGAGGCGGGCTGCGCAGCGCGAGTATGGTCGGAAGCACGCGGGTGATTTCCTTGGGGCGCACCCAGCCGGTGTATTCAATACGCGGATGGTTATCCGTTACCGGTTTTGCATCAGCGGCGTAGCGTGCGAGGCCATCGCGATCGGTTACCCACGTCGCCAGCAGCGCTGCCGGGGAATCGATACCGATTTCGCGCAATGTCTTAATCACCTTGGGTTGTTTGAAGCGCTGCTGAATCATCGGCACATTGAGGTGCATTTCGTCGAGCGAGCCGATCATCAGCATCTCGTGAAACTCTGTCGTCCACAGCGACGCATGAGGGAACACGTCGATGAAGCTGCGCACCAGCGACTGACTGTCTTCGTTGTTCTGGGTTGGCAGTGGCAACCACTGCGCGACCAAGCCACCCGGCTGCAGACGGCTGGCAGCCAGTTCATAGAAGTCACGAGAATATAAGTTAACCACGCCCGCGGCAGAAGGGGGTGGCGGCTCGAGGGTGATCAGATCGTATGGATCGGTATTTCTGAGTAACTCGCGGCGACCATCGCGAAGACGAATATCGAGCCGTGTGCCGAGGGCAGCGTCGTAGTTGCCTTTGAACAAGGGCGCGGCTTCCAGCACACCAGGTAAAAGCTCAGCCACTACCGGTTTTGTCAGCCCGTCGTAACGCAGCATCGCCCCGGCAGTGATACCAGTTCCGAAACCAATGACCAACGCCGAAGTGGGTTGCTTGTTGTGAATCAGTAAGGGCAGCAGTGCTTGCATGCGCATGTAACGCAGCGACGGCATTGCATCACCAGTGTTCGATACGCCTTGAACATACAGACGATTGAATTTGCGCTCATCGCGCCCTTGGCTGACTACTGCCACGGTATTGCCGCGGCCTTCCTGATAAAACAGTATTTCGCCATTGCGTGCACCGGGCAGCAGTTCGGCCAGCTTTTGCGGCGGTGTTACAACAGCGCAAACAACGGTGAACAAGCCAATGCACTGGATTGTGCGGCGCATGACGACGCTTACACCGGAGCCAAACCAGGCGGCAATACAACCCACGGCGCAGGCGGTTAGCGCGAGCACGCCGAGTGTGTGCACCAACCCGATTGCGGGGATCAACACCAGTCCGGTCAAGGCCACGCCGAATATTGCGCCCAAGGTATTGAGCGCGACCACTGCGCCAACATCACGCCCCACATGCGCCTTATTCACCGAAAGACGCAACGCCAACGGAAATGCTGCGCCCAGAATGGTGGTCGGTAAAAATACGACGCACAGAGCGGCCATGGCGAAGCGTGCGCACATGCCTGCGAGTTCGCTGCCGGTTATATACAGCACATAGACTTCGACCTGGCTTTGAGCGAATATCAGCCAGCGGCCGAGGCCTGCGATTTGCAGCAGCGCAAGCAGCCCTGCCAGAGAAATCAAAACGCCAAACAAGCCCCAAGGATCACGGATACGGTCCGCACGGCGCGCATAGATCGCGCTGCCGATTGCCAGCCCTAATAAGTAAGTGGCGAGCACTATCGCGAATGCAAAGGCGCGCGTGCTCATGAATGGCACTATCGACTGTGTCCAAACAATTTCATAACCGAGCGCAACACCGCCTGCGATGCAATAGAGCCCAATTGCCAGGCGTGCCTGTGCAGTGGCCGGTACTCGCTTGAAAGCGCCCGGTTCTGACAGAGACTTGTCGGCCTGACTCACCAGCATGGCCACAATGCCCGCTATCGCATTGAATATGGCAGCGGCGACGGCGCTGCCAATCACACCAAACTGCGCAATCAACACGAATGCAGCTAACAACGTACCGATGATGGCGCCGGCGGTATTGGCCGCATAGAGCCGCCCGCCTGCCTCGCCAAATCGGCCATCTTGCGGTGATAAGGCGCGCATCAATACCGGTAAGGTTCCTCCCATCAAGAATGCAGGAATACCCACCAGCGCAAATGGCAGCAGCCAGGCGAACAGCCCTACGCTGCTTTCGAGGCGGGCAAACAGCCCTGCCGATTGCGCCAATAAAATCGTCGCACCTAAGCCAAACACAGCTACCGACAACTCAAGGGCCGCGTAGAGTTTTAATGGCCGTTTCAGGCGATCTGCAAAACGACCGAAAACCAGCCCGCCCAATGCAAGCCCGGCAAAGAAAGCACTGATTGCGGTGGTAACGGCGTAAACCTCCACACCGACGATCAATGAAAGTTGTTTAACCCAAAGCACCTGATAGACAAGCGCTGATGCGCCCGAAATAAAGAGCAGAGCAGCAGCAAGAGGCATCGAGGTAGGGTTAGGCTTACGGATGGAACCGGCGGAGGAATCGTGGGATGAACGTGCGGCTGACGACATCTGAATGGCCTTATCAGGCAGAGAAAAACCTGCAACAGCGCTAGCTGCTGCAGGTTGTGAAGATGCCCAAATATCTCGGGCATTGGCATAGATCAGTTAGTCTGGGACTCTTTGGCCTCTTTCATTTTGACTTTGATCTCTTGGTCTAAACGAGCACGGACCTTGTCGATGCTGAAGCTGGCAGGAAGCTGGCTTGGCGGATAATCGACAAATGTCTGCAGGAACTTCGCAGAACGTTGAGTCGCTTGCTCAGTGATGAACAGGTTCTTGGTCAGGAAGTCGTAGTATTGGTCAGAAACAACGTCTGCACGCTCATATGGATCCATGCGCAGATTGAAGATCTTAGGCAGACGGAGGCAAACGAAAGGTTCGCTCCAGACCTTCATGCCGCCGGGCGCGCGCTGCTCGCAGAAGACAACCTTCCAGTTACCAAAACGCATACCCACCAGCTCGGTATCATCGTTGAAGTAGTAGAACTCTTTGCGTGCACCCTCGTCGGTCTTACCGGTGATGTAATCAAGCTGGTTAAAGCCATCAAGGTGAACCTTGAAGTTCTTACCATCAAGATCGGCCCCTTTAAGCAGGCGTTCTTTGATGTCTGTATCGCCTGCGGCTGCCAACAGGGTTGGGAACCAGTCAAGACCCGAGAACATTTCGCGAGAAACAGTTCCTGGCTTGATGTGGCCGGGCCAGCGGACCATCGCAGGTACGCGATAAGCCCCTTCCCAGTTTGAGTTTTTCTCGTTGCGATAAGGCGTGGTGGCAGCATCTGGCCAGGAGAACTGGTTAGGGCCGTTATCGGTGGTGTAAACCACGATGGTGTCATCGGCGATTTTCAAATCATCCAGCGACTTGAGCAGCTTACCCACGTCACCGTCGTGCTCGATCATGCCGTCGGCGTACTTATTGCCGGGCATGCCGCTCTGGCCTTTCATTGAATCACGCACATGGGTAAACAAGTGCATGCGGGTGGTGTTCATCCACACGAAGAAAGGTTTATCCGCCTTAACCTGTTTCTCCATGAAGTTGATGGCGGCTTGGGTTGTATCGTCGTCAATGGTTTCCATGCGCTTGGAAGTCAGCGCACCAGTGTCTTCGATTTTGCCGTCAGCGGAAGACTTGATTACACCGCGTGGGGAAGCAGTCTTGAGGAACTCCTGATCATCCTTCGGCCACATTGCGCGCTCAGGCTCTTCTTCGGCATTGAGGTGATAGAGGTTGCCGTAGAATTGATCAAAACCATGATTGGTGGGGAGGAACTCGTCCCGGTCACCCAGGTGATTCTTACCAAATTGACCTGTCGCATAGCCGTGCGACTTGAGTGCCTGGGCAATAGTGACATCACGCGCCTGAAGGCCCACTTTGGCACCTGGCAAGCCTACTTTCGACAGCCCTGTTCGGAAAATGGTTTGCCCGGTGATAAAGGTAGAACGCCCTGCTGTGCAGCTGTTCTCCGCGTAGTAGTCGGTAAATTTCATACCTTCCTTGGCGATGCTATCGATGTTCGGCGTTTCATAACCCACAACCCCTTCACCGTAGCTGCTGATATTGGTAACACCCACATCATCACCGAAGATAACCAATATATTAGGCTTGTCTGCCGCCAACACCGTAGATGAACCGATAGCGGTTGCAACAGCAAATGCGATCCCCGATAGCCACTTCCCTTGCATAGTCATATTTGGATCCTTCCATTGATAAATAATTACCATAGACTTTTATAGCTTTTCGCTCGACAGCTGAGTTAGCTCAGCGTTACACCAGAGCATAGTTACTGATGGAACAAGTCGAATTCAAAGTATAAACACGCTTGCAACGCTCAGTCTTAGTTAAGTCAGAAACAGGCCAGTCCTTTTGGATTGAATCGGCGTCAGTTTCGAAAGTGCCATCATTGGCAACAATATGGCCTATTGAGATCACTGCATTTTTGAAGAAATTAGCCGCCAAATCCTGTCAAAGTAGACAACATTCGTTAGTTCCGTCCGCAGCCAACTTCCTGCCAAAGTCGCAGCTACATGGAGCTCGCGGGCATATTTAATTGCGGCGAATGAACTGGCGCGCAGTGACTTTCCTCTGCAATTAGTGATTAAACGCAGAACTGCTGAAGCCTATATTCAGAATGAGATAAACATATAAACGACCAAGCAAATCCGGCCTGATTGTAATTAAAATGCAGCATTAGCAAACTGCAACAGTAATGAGCATTGCGTTTCAAAGAGTACTGTTTGTTATCAGCATTAAATCGCCTCGCTGAACTAAACAGCACTCACCACTTACAGCAACCCGCCGCCTAAGATTTAAAAAACCGCTCTCGCACCGCCGCCACTGACGCCTCCCTGAGCATGGCGATAAAAAGTTGCTCAACGTCAGTTAACAACTGATTTTCCGGGGTTACCAGATACACCTCGTTGACCGGCAGGTCGTCGTAGGGTGGCAGCTGGAAAAGAATCTTTTGTTCGACGAAGGGCTTGGCGCCTTCGACGGTCAATGCCCCGAAGCCAAGGCCGGCGAGGATCAGGCGGCGCACTTCTTCCTCGTTGGGCGATACGGCAACCAACTTGCCCCAGAACTGCAACTCGGCGCGCACTGCGCTAACCGCACTGAGGCCATCGCCTGGCTGATCACTCTCGAACGAGACATAGGCCTGGCCGCGCATATCCGCTGCAGTGAGATCCGGTTTGCCGTACAACGGATGGCGAGCACCGCAGTAAAATGCCATCTGCTCGTAACCAAGCAGGTCGAAATGCAGGCCGGTCTGGGCGGTTTTCTTGTTGCTGATACCGATGTGCAACTGCCCATGCGCAACAGCATTGACGATATCGGCGCTAGGTTGCGAGCTGAGCGTGAGCAGCACTTTGGGGTAGCGCTGATGAAACTTGACCAGCGTGTCATCGAAAGACTGGCAGCTGACATGACTGGCGACCTGAATATGCAACTCGCCAAGTACGGCATCGGCTTCACCTGCGAACTGCTCAGCCATTGAGTCGATAATGCTGCCAGCCGAAGACACATACTCGTACACCCGCAAGCCCTGCTCCGTCAGCGAGAACATGCCCTTTTTGCGGTGGATCAGGCGCATGCCCAAATGCGCTTCCAAACGCTTCAGCGCGTTGCTCACGCTGGGCTGACTGAGAGCGAGTTTGCGCGCAGCGCCGGTGATGCTGCTTTCCTCGACAATCACCAGAAATGTGTACAGCAGGTTCCAGTCCAAATTGCGCAACAAGCGCTCACGCGGCGACAGCATACGATTCTCCACCCAACCAGCGGTCATAGTAGGCGAAACCGCATGCAACAGCGTACTGGCAGAAACTCGACGCGCTTTAACCGTCATGCATCATCCTTACCCTGTGAATCAAAAACGCCCGAGTCTTGCGAGCCGGGCGTTCTCGGTATGGCACCAGCAGGTGGCCAGGTCAGTCAACGTCGTAGTTGAGCAGGTCTTCATATTGCGCACGGCGGCGGATTAGCCGGCTGCCTTGTTGCAAGTCGACCATCACCGCTGCGGCAGCCTGGCGGCCACAGTACTCGGTCATGTTTTCCAGCGCATAAGCGCCCACATCCAGCAAGGCGATTATGTCGCCCATGCCGGTATCTGCCGGTAACTCGCGCAAGTTGGGCTGATTGACCAGAACCTTTTCCAGCACGCTGCGATGCGCATTCAATGCAGGCTCAGCCGCCAGCAAGGAACTGACTGCGCCCTCGCCTTCGATGTCGTAGTAAGTGTCACTGCTGTCACACAGCGGGCCGGCCATGCGGCAGTTCTTGGTTTGCACATCGTCCGCGCGCGAGGCGTTGACCATGTGGAAATACCAGCCGTGATAGATATCGAACAGCACGCTGTAACCGGCATCGAGGTAATACACCGGATTGTTCTGGCGTTGCTTTCTGGCTTCGATGCGACTGAGCAAAATGGCCGTATCGCTGACCATGCTGCGCCCGGGCTCGACGATGATTTCTATTTGCTCGCCCAGCGCTGCAGCAATCGGTTTGATCAGATGCCTGGAGAGTTGGGCGAAGTCGATACTGGTGCGATAGTTCTCGCCGTAGTGCGCGGCCACCCGGCTAAAGTTCTCTTGCGCACTGCTGTAGTTTTTCGGAAAGCCACCGCCGAGGTTCACATGCTCCAGCGGGTACGGCAGCATCTCGCAAACGTGGCGGACGTAGTCGATTAAGAACTGTGCCTCAGCCTCGTAAATCGCTATGTCGTTTACCTGAGTACCAATGTGCGCGTGCACTCCGACCATTTTCAAGGCATCCGGGTGCTGCACAATCAGCTCGATCGCAGCAGCTTGCTCAAGGCTGGTCATGCCGAATTTGGAGCTTGATGTACCGGTTTGCCAGCCCGCGGCTGCGCCGCCCTGAATCTCGGGAATAATGCGCAAGGTCAGGCGAGCCTGCTGCTTCAACTCGGTGGCCACCTCAAGAATGCGCTGGACCTCGCTCAGCGAGTCGACATTGATAGCGCCAATGCCGGCCGCGATCACCTCGCGTAGTTCACCGCGCTGCTTGGCCACCCCGTTGAACACCATGTCGGCAGGTTTGTATCCGGCAACGCAGGCTTTGTAGAACTCACCGCCGGAGTTGACCTCGACCGCCAACCCGCAATCCTTGAAGACTTTGAGCACGGCCAGATTGGCGCACGCCTTACTGGCAAAACACACACGGGTGTTGGCGTGCTCGCGGCGGAAATTGCAGAGGATATCCAGCGCGTTTTCGCGCAGGCGGGTTTCCGAATATACGTAAAGCGGCGAGCCGTATTGAGCAATCAACGACTCGGCCTGAACCCCATCAATCAGTAATTTATTGTTCTCACTGGTCAGGTGCTCGGCTCTCTTCCATGGGTGTAGCGCAACAACTTGGCTCATAAATACTTACTTGTCTGGGTGAATAAGGCGTGGGTGGAGAACAGCAAGTAAGAATCAGCCGGCATCAGGCATTTATCAAATGCATATTAATTATGTAATAGATTCTCGTAGGCTATGCGTGCAACCCCGAGAGCGACCTCTAGCAGCTTGAGACCCAGATTGAGCATAAGTGTGGCTAACTGCTGTTTGCGAAATACCAATCGGAAGCGCCAAGCGCACAATATTGCAGGGCACAGATTGCCTTTGAGCCAGCATTTTGAGCGAGCGAATGAGCCTTGCGCGGGCACTATTAAGTCACCCGCAACACATCGCTCTGGCATTGAACGGACAAGGCAGCGCGACATCCCTAGCAGAAAATCCGTACAAAACTATGGACACAGATCAATTTGGCAGCAGTTTTCCACAGCAAAGCTGCGACCTGGCGTCGCACCTCCGGCGTGCGATTTTGCCTGCTTAAAAGTCGCTACAGGCCAGATTTGATAGGGACCTAACAAACTTCAATCCCCAAAAAAGAGCCGTATCTTGGGCCTTCATCGAGGCACAGCTGGCTATTTGTAACTTGAAGTTACCGCCGTAATAACTTGTAATAATTGCGCCACCCTTCATACGGATCTGTGAAACTCCACACCATCCAGCGAAGGGTAACTCCACGCGCAGGCATTGCTCGTGGTGGCTGAATAACCCGTCGGCTCACACCGTTCAGTGGGATTCACCTCAAAGGATTGTCCGCAGCAAACCCCTCACGGGGTCACGCATACGCTGACTAACAATATTCCAAACAGCGCACAACTCAGTTTCGCCACGCGAGAACTGGACGGGACAACTTCGTCTGGCGTTCTTGCGGCAGCTGAGTTTTGCGCAAAAAAACGTCCGACAGCAAGCGCCGTCAGGACCGTGTCGGCATCGGCGCCCTGAACAGAGAGGGCAGGCGCCGGGGTCAATTCATCCATTAAGGCCGCAAGATGAAAACTGAGCAGTATCTTGGATACCTGAAACGACTGACGTGGCTGCCCTTGCTCATGCTGGGTGGTTGCAAAATGACCTTGCTCGACCCCAAGGGTCAGGTCGGCGTCGATGAGAAGTCACTGATTATTACCGCGACTTTGCTGATGCTAATCGTAGTGATCCCGGTAATCGTGATGACGCTGGCATTTGCCTGGAAATACCGCGCGTCCAACACCAAAGCCACTTATAAGCCGAACTGGGCTCACTCCACGCCAATCGAGTTGGTTGTCTGGTTGGTGCCCTGCGCAATCGTCGCAGTGCTGGGCACTATCACCTGGACCACCACCCACGAACTGGACCCTTACCGTCCTCTCGACTCGGACGTGAAGCCAATCGTAATTCAGGCGGTTTCGCTGGACTGGAAATGGCTGTTTATCTATCCGGAACAAGGCATTGCCACGGTTAACGAGATCGCCTTCCCGACCGACACGCCGGTGAGCTTTCAGATCACCTCGCAGAATGCGATGAACTCATTCTTCATCCCACAACTGGGAAGCCAGATTTACTCGATGGCTGGCATGCAGACCAAATTGCATCTGATCGCGAACCACGAGGGCAGCTTCGACGGCCTGTCCGCCAACTTCAGTGGCGACGGTTTCTCCGACATGAAGTTCAAGGCCATAGCCACCTCCCAGAAGGGCTTCGATGCCTGGGTAAGCAAGGTCAGAGCCGCCCCCACCCAGCTGGATCAGAACAATTATCCGCAGTTGGTGAAGCCCAGCGAAAAAGCGCCGGTGCAGTACTTCGCGGCGGTGAGCCCAACGCTCTATCACTCAATTCTCATGCAGTACATGCACGGCCCCTCGACGTTGCTTGATGGCAATCAGGCTGAGGCCGGGATGAACAGCAAGCAGCCCATGCAAATGCCCATGAACGCAAGTATCAAGGAGTAATCACTGATGTTTGGCTTGTTAACGCTTGACGCAGTGCCCCTGGACGTCCCCATTGTCATGGGCACTCTGGCAGTCGTCGCCCTGATTGGCCTGGCCGTCGTGGCCGCCCTGACTTATTACCGCAAGTGGTCGTACCTGTGGACCGAATGGCTGACCTCGGTTGACCACAAAAAAATCGGCGTCATGTACATCTTCGTCGCCATGATCATGCTGCTGCGCGGCTTCGCGGACGCCATCATGATGCGCGGCCAGCTTGCGATGGCTGAGGGCGCCAATCACGGTTTCCTGCCGCCAGAACACTATGACCAGATCTTCACCGCCCACGGTGTGATCATGATCATTTTCATGGCCATGCCGTTCATGGTCGGCTTGATGAACATCGCCGTACCGCTGCAAATCGGTGCTCGCGACGTGGCCTTCCCGTTCCTCAACTCACTGAGCTTCTGGCTATTTGTCGCCGGTGCGATTCTGGTCAACGTGTCGCTGGGCGTGGGTGAATTCGCGCGCACCGGCTGGGTTGCTTATCCACCGTTGTCGGAGCTTGGATACAGCCCGGGAGTGGGAGTCGACTATTACATCTGGGCCTTGCAGTTATCCGGTTTGGGCACGCTGCTAACGGGGGTCAACTTCCTGGTGACCGTGCTGAAGATGCGCACGCCCGGCATGAAGCTGATGCAAATGCCGATCTTCACCTGGACCTGCACATTCACCAACATTCTGATTGTTGCCTCGTTCCCGATTCTCACCGCGACTCTGGCGCTGCTCAGCCTGGACCGCTATCTGGACATGCACTTCTTCACCAACGAGCTTGGCGGCAACGCCATGATGTACATCAACCTGTTCTGGGCCTGGGGCCATCCAGAGGTGTATATCCTGATCCTGCCGGCCTTTGGTGTGTTCTCGGAAGTGATCTCCACCTTTACCGGCAAACGTCTGTTCGGCTACACCTCAATGGTCTGGGCGACTGCAGCCATCACCATTCTGGGCTTCGTGGTCTGGCTGCACCACTTCTTCACCATGGGCTCCGGCGCTAACGTAAACGCCTTCTTCGGTGTTGCCACCATGATCATCTCGGTACCCACCGGGGTGAAACTGTTCAACTGGCTGTTCACCATTTTCCGTGGCCGCCTGCACTTCACCACGCCGGTGCTCTGGACTCTGGGCTTTATGGTGACCTTCACCGTGGGCGGCATGACCGGCGTACTGCTAGCCGTTCCCGGGGCCGACTATGTATTGCACAACAGCCTGTTTCTGATTGCTCACTTCCACAACACGATTATTGGCGGGGCGGTATTCGGTTACCTGGCTGGTTTCACTTTCTGGTTCCCTAAAGCCTTTGGCTTCAAGCTCGACGAGCGTCTGGGCAAGTGCGCCTTCTGGTGCTGGATCACGGGCTTTTTCGTGGCGTTCATGCCGCTCTACGTGCTGGGCTTCATGGGCATGACCCGTCGCCTGAACCACTACGACAACCCGCTGTGGCATCCGTACCTGATTGTCGCCTTCTTTGGCGCGGTGCTGATTTTTTGCGGCATTGCATTCCAGATCGCCCAGATTCTGGTCAGCATCAAAAACCGCGATGCGCTGCGTGACCACACTGGCGATCCATGGGGCGGCCGTACCCTGGAATGGTCCACCTCATCGCCACCTCCGTTTTACAACTTTGCGCAGCTACCCACTGTGCATGCAATCGATGCATTCCACGAGATGAAAGAAAACGATACGGCCTACCTGCGTCCGGCCCGTTACAGCCCGATCCACATGCCCAAAAACACGGCTGCAGGTCTGATTATCGGCCTGGTCGGGGCGGTATTCGGCTTTGCCATGGTCTGGCACATCTGGTGGCTCGCAGGTCTGACTTTCATCGCCATGGTCGCCACCTTCGTTGTGCGCAGCTACAACCAGGACGTTGACTACTACGTGCAGCCGGATGAAATCGAGCGTATCGAAAACCAGCGCTTCCCGCGTGAGTCGGCGCATACCAACAACCGGGCGCAGACATCCGCAAAACACGCCCAGCAACTTGCGCAAGAGGTGTAATTCGCATGTCTACGGCAATTCTTGACTCGCAACACGACGCGGACTCGGCCCACGAACATGATCACGGGCATGACAGCGGTGACATGACGGTTTTCGGCTTCTGGCTGTACCTGATGACCGACTGCATTCTGTTCGCCAGCGTGTTTGCAACCTATGCAGTGCTGGTTCATCACACCGCAGGCGGCCCAAGCGGCAAGGACATTTTCGAGCTGCCATATGTGCTGGTCGAAACCGCCCTGCTGCTGGTGAGCAGCTGCACCTACGGCATGGCCATGCTGGCGGCGCACAAAGCTGACAAAGGCAAAACCATTGCCTGGCTGTTCCTCACATTCCTCTGCGGCCTTGGCTTCATTGGCATGGAAATCAATGAGTTCCATCACCTGATCGCAGAAGGTTTTGGACCGAATCGCAGCGCCTTCCTCTCCTCGTTCTTCACCTTGGTCGGCATGCACGGTTTGCACGTAACCGCCGGGCTGGTGTGGATGGTGGTCATGATGGCGCAGGTTTACACCCGCGGCCTGACTCCTCAGAACACCACTCGCTTGTCGTGCTTGAGCCTGTTCTGGCACTTCCTCGACATCGTCTGGATCTGCGTCTTCACCGTTGTTTACCTGATGGGAGTTGCCCAATGAGCCACGCACAAGCACACAGTCATGCCGGTGAAAGCCACGGCAGCGTGCGGTCCTACGCCATCGGTTTTATCCTCTCGGTGATCCTCACGGTGATTCCGTTCGCAATAGTCATGAGCGGCGATTTCTCGCGCAGTGTGGCGCTAACTTCGATGGTGGTGCTGGGCGTGGTTCAGGTCCTGGTGCACCTGGTTTGCTTCCTGCACATGAACACATCGTCTGAAGGCCGCTGGAACCTGCTGGCTTTCCTGTTCACGGTGTTGATCATCGTGATGCTGGTAGGGCTGGCGATCTGGATTATGGTCAATGCCGACCAACTGATGATGCCGTGGATGTGACCATGAAGTTCAAACGCTATCTTCTGATCACCAAGCCCGGAATCATCTTCGGCAATCTGATTGCCGTTGCAGGTGGATACTTCCTGGCAGCGCAGGGCCATATCGACCTGATGTTACTGCTGTCTACCGTGATTGGCTTATCGCTGGTGGTGGCCAGTGGATGCGTAATGAACAACTGCATTGACCGCGATATCGACCAGCACATGGCGCGCACCCGCGACCGGGTGCTGGTCACCGGCAAAATCTCGCTCAAGGCAGCGCTGGCCCATGGCGTCGTCCTGGGGCTCGCCGGGTTCAGCTTGCTGTGGCTCAAGACGACGCCACTTGCCACTGCCTTGGCGGCGGTGGGCTATGTGGTGTATGTCGGGCTCTACAGCTTATGGCTCAAGCGCACCTCGGAATATGGCACCCTGGTGGGCAGCTTGTCCGGAGCGATGCCACCGGTCGTGGGTTACTGCGCAGTCACAGGCCAGTTCGACACCGGTGCTGCAGTGCTGCTGCTGATCTTCTGCTTATGGCAGATGCCGCACTCCTTCGCCATTGCCATATTCCGCCTCAGCGATTACCAGGCAGCGGGTATTCCTGTGTTGCCGGTTAAGCGTGGGATAGACGCGACCAAGCTGCAGATTGTTCTCTATATCCTGGCATTTACTGGCGCATCGTTGCTGCTAACCCTCACCGGTTTCGCCGGTTATGGCTACTTGTTAATCGCGCTGCTGGTCAGTGCCTGGTGGTTGGTAATCGCGCTTTCCGGCTACCGCGCCGTGGATGATCGCCTCTGGGCGCGCAAGCTGTTCGCCTTTTCCATCGTCACCATCAGCGCTCTGAGCCTGATGATGTCGATTGATTTTCAGGCCATACCGCACACCAGCTTACTGACCATGTTGTAAGGCATTGCGGATGCTGGGGTGTACTGGGCGCAGCTTTGCGGCGCTCAACTCGCTCCCTTTGCCCCGCCCTGTGCGGGGCTTTTTAATTCAGCTTCGCCGGCCAAGTCAGCGAACCTTGTTTGCAGCGGCTGACGCTTTGTGAAGCGCTCAGCCTGATCAAGCCACGTGCAAACGCTTAGCGTTACTCGTTACGCCCGTGCGCAGCGGCGCTTAACTGTGCGGTATCGACCCGCACAAATATCGAGTCGCCAATCGCGGTAAGTACATCACCGGCGTACACCTCGCAGATAATACGGCTCTTGCGCCCGACTTCGCCCTCGACTTTGGCGCGCAGAGTCAGCGGCACGCCCATGGGTGTCGGCTTGATGAATTTGATGCCGAGATTGCCGGTCACACAGTCAATGCGCGGCAAGCTGCCGAGTTGGCGGCCTTCCTCGCGGTAGTGATAGGCCATTGCCGTCCAGTTGGAATGGCAATCCACCAGCATCGCGATCAGCCCGCCGTAAACCAGTTCTGGCCATCCGCAATATTTGCTGTCGGGCAAATGCTCGGCCATTACATGCACACTGTCTTCATGCCAGAAGCTCTTAACATGCAGGCCATGCGGATTGCTGGAGCCGCAACCATAGCAAACGCCTTCTGGTGCGACGGTGTCCTGGAGTGAATCGGTGTGCATGCTGAACGACCTCGATACGTCTTGAATGGGAGCCAGCTCAACGCTTGCTGAATAGTTGCGCAATGTGCTGACGGCATCGCGGCAACATACCGCAGTTTCGCCTGCAGGCAAATTTTGCGCGGCGCGAAAAACCAGCAGAGCGTGTTTAAGGCCGTGGCTGCAATTGCATTCATGCCCGCTCTGCGCTGCAAAAAAAATCTGCCTGATGGCAGCTAAATCAGCTTACCGAGATGGCCGAACAGCCGCATAATCCGCAGCTTGATTCGCGCCCTGGCCTGCACACATCCGGCACGTCCAGCTCGCTGATTTTGTGGAGAACACCTGTGGACACTAATTTCGATAACCTACGCGCAGAACGCCTGCACGCTGAACCCGATTTCGAGCGTTATCAGCCGAAATCGGGCAACAACTTTGCCGGTTTGTGGAAGCAAATCGCGCTGGGGATCGTGGTCGGTTTTACCACGCTAAGCGTACTGGGCTTTTTGGCCTCGATGCTGTGGATGAAACTGGCGCTGGGCGCGCTGCAGTTTCAAATCCCCAGTTAATCGATCGCCCGGGCTTGAGCGGGCACAGGCGCTGGCGCATTGCTTTTGATCTGAGTGGCCAACAAAAGCCCGGAGAAGATCAGTGCGCCGCCGACCCAATGGAAGCCTTGCAGCCCCTCATCCAGCAGCAGCCAGCCGAGAATGGCGGTGAATACTGGCATCAGGTAATTGGTCAGCGCCGCTTTGGCCGCGCCCATGACCCGGATGCCGTGATTCCATGCCAGATACGCGACCAGTGAGGCAAATACCGCGGTGTAACCAATTGCCGCCAGCGTGCTCGGGGTTGGCGTAAATGTCGCGCCCTGACTGAGTTCATACAGGTAGAACGGCATGATCATCGGCACGCCCAACAGCATCAGCATGCCCAGCAAAGCCAACGGTGGAATTGGCTGCAAGTACGACGCCCAGCGACGCAGCAACAGCGAATAAAGGGCCCAATCTGCCACCGCGACCAGCATGATTAAATCGCCACGATTGAACGACAACGTCTGCAATGTAGCGAAACTGCCACGGCTAATCAGCACCAGCAAACCCAGTGCCGCCAATGCCATGCCGAACCAGGCGCGGCGCAGCGGCCACTCGCCCAACAACAAACCACCGCCGATAAAAGTCATCAGCGGCAGACAGGTATTAACCAGCGTTATATTGATCGCAGCGGTGCTGTGCGCCGCGGTGTAGAGCAGCGAGTTATAGGCGGCAACGCCGGTTGCCGCGAGCACCAAGAGGCGCCAGCCGGCATTGCGCAGCGCTTGACGATGGCGCAGCAAAGGCCGGATGACAAACGGTAGCAACAACGACAGCGCCAGCAACCAACGCCAGAACGCCAGCGTAAACGGCGGTATTTCACCGTTGAACGCGCGTGCGACCAAGGCATTTCCCGACCAGCACAACACCGCCAACAGCAGGCCAACCATGGCCAACATGCGTGAGTTATTCATAGGCTTCAGCTTTGCCCGAGCGGACGCAGGCGGTATTGGTTGGGCAGCTGATCAATACCTTCGACGGTGACGTTGAGGTCTTTCCAACGACCGTCTTTAATGCCGTAAATGCAGCCATGCACCGACAACGGCTGGCCGCGATGCCAGGCATTCTGGACGATGCTGGTGTGGCTGACGTTGGCCACCTGATGGATCACATTCAGCTCGCAAAGGCGGTCTACCCGCGCCTCTTCGGTCGGCAGTTTTTCGAGGCTCTTGCAGTGCTCGTAATAGAGATCGCGAATATTGCGCAGCCAGCCGTCAATAAGCCCGTACTGGGTGTTCTGCATGGCCGCACGCACGCCGCCGCAACCATAGTGGCCGGTGACCAGAATATGTTTGACCTTGAGCACGTCCACGGCGTACTGGATAACCGACAGGCAGTTCATGTCGGTATGCAGCACCACATTGGCAACATTACGGTGAACAAACAGATCGCCTGGCAACATGCCAACGATTTCATTGGCCGGAACGCGAGCATCGGAACACCCGATCCACAAGTATTCGGGCGTCTGCTGCTTGGCCAGTTTGGCGAAGAACTCAGGGTCCCTTTGAGTGATCGACTCCGCCCAGCGAGCGTTATTGTCGAGCAGTTGCTGTAAGTCACTCATGGTGCTTCTCCCGGGTATTCAAGCGCGCACAATACGCAAGACATGCTGAGCATGACAAGCTACTTGACCTGTGAGTCACAGTCACGCGCGCTGATGCCGCAAGCGGTGATTGCCCGGCCCAAACAAAAAAACCCTCAAGCCGGTGAACAACTTGAGGGTTTTATCTGTAAGCGCAATCAGTCGATCAGGGTACACGCCATGACCAGCGCGTCTTCACGCCCGCCAACGGCCGGATAGTAGTCACGACGACGGCCAATCTCATTGAAGCCGTAACGCTCATAAAGGCGATACGCGGTTTCGTTGCTGGCCCGGACTTCCAGAAAGCACTCACCGGCTTTCAGTTGCAGGGCTCGCTGCATCAAGTGTTCGAGTAGGCGCAGGCCCAACCCACGCCCCTGACTTTCGGGCTTTACAGTGATATTGAGCAGGTGCGCTTCATCCAGAATCACATTGATTACGCCGTGACCCACCTGCTGATTGCCTTCAAACATCACCCAGCAGTCATACGATTTAATGCTGTCGAGAAAAGTGCCGCGCGTCCAGGGGTGACTGAACGCTGCGTATTCCACTTTCAAAACTGTTTCGATATCTGCCTCTGTCATCGGCCGAAAACTAATTGCGTCACTCATTCAGCCTGACTCATCCAACGTTGGCGCACTCGGCGCATCGCTTGCCAAAGCTCAGCCTTGCGGGCTGGCTCATCCATTAACAACTCCAACCCGGGCAGTGCCCAAGCCGCGCCGACACCTTCGACCTGCAACTCGCGGTTATAGGCGTCTTCGTGCGCATCGCCGGCAAATCGAATTGCCGGTAATCCAACCAGCCACAGGCAGCTGCAACCGCCCTGCTCTTCGATGCGTGCGGCGGTAAATGACTGCACAAACTCCAGCGCCGCCGCCGGGCCTTGATCCATGTTGCCGCGTGACAACAATGGCCAGCGCACCGGCTCCCCGATTATCTGCGGGCTGTCCGGCAGGCCAGCGGCACGCAGCAAGTCTTTGAGCAGCAAGTAAGCCGGGTCGCGCCCTTGCAACGCCTCGCCTGTGGGCAGTTCAACCAGAACATGGCACGCCCCGGCCTTCAGTAGCTGCAAGGCAAAACGCGGCGGCTGTACAGCAACCGGCTTGGCACTGACCTCAGTCGTAGCCTCAGCTTTTTCAGTTTCGCCATCATCATTGGCCGGTGGATTATTACGCGCTGGCGTTTGCGGACGTGCGCCTTCAAGTTGCGCGCGAACACTTTGCAGCCCCGCAGCGCCCTGTGCGGTTGCCACCGGTCGGGCGGGTTCCCGTTCGGCAGTTTCAGCCGCTTGCACGCGCTGTTGTGCAACGGGCTCGGCAGTTGGTGTAGCAGCCATTTCCGGTTCAGCCGGGAGAACCTCAAGCAGTTCGGGCCGCGATGGCGCAGCAAATGGCAGCACGCCACGCGGCAGCCAAGTGGCAACCTGCATGGCGCTTAGATATGCACGGCGGCGTAATTCTGGAATCAAACGTCAGCTACCTGTGGATGCGCCTTGAGTCCCATTTGCATGAGATTCAAGGCATCAATGTAGGCTTTGGCCGAGGCCACCAGAATATCGGTGTCGGCACCATTACCATTAACAATACGGCCACCCTTCTCCAGGCGAACAGTCACCTCGCCTTGCGAGTCTGTGCCTTGGGTGATCGCGTTTACCGAGTAGAGCTGCAAGGTGGCCTCTGACCGGGCAATCTGCTCCAGCGCCTTGAAAGTCGCATCCACCGGCCCCGAACCTGCCGATCGGGCGCTGTGCTCAATGCCGGCAACGCTGATCACCACTTTGGCATCAGGCACTTCACCGGTTTTGCTGGCTACTTCCAGCGTGACCAACTTGAAGTGCTCGGGCGCCTCGGCGGCCAGCGTCTCGGAGACCAGCGCTTGCAAGTCTTCGTCAAAAATTTCGTGCTTCTTGTCCGCCAGATCCTTGAAGCGGGCAAAGGCTGCATTCAATTCAGCCTCACCGGCCAGAACAATCCCCAACTCATCGAGCCGGGTACGGAAAGCGTTACGCCCCGAGTGCTTGCCCATGACCATTTTATTGGTGTGCCAGCCGACGGATTGCGCCGACATGATCTCGTAGGTTTCGCGGTGTTTGAGCACGCCATCCTGATGGATGCCCGACTCATGGGCGAAGGCATTGGCGCCCACGATGGCCTTGTTTGGCTGCACCGGGAAACCGGTAATCCCCGAGACCATGCGCGAGGTGCTGAGGATATGCGGCGTGTCGATGTTGGTGTGCACACCCAGCAGATCTTCACGGGTTTTAATCGCCATGACGATTTCTTCGAGCGCCGCATTGCCCGCACGTTCGCCCAAACCGTTGATGGTGCATTCAACCTGACGCGCACCTGCCACCACGGCGGCTAACGAGTTGGCAACGGCCAGCCCGAGGTCGTTATGGCAATGCACCGAGAACACCGCTTTGTCGGCATTCGGCACACGCTGCAGCAACTCGCCAATGGTGGCGGCGTACTGATGCGGTATCGCATAGCCGACCGTGTCGGGAATATTAATGGTGGTCGCACCCGCATCGATGGCGGCTTCGATGATGCGGCACAGGAAATCAATCTCGGAGCGCCCGGCATCTTCACAGGAGAACTCAACGTCGGCGCATTGATTACGCGCCCGCTTAACGGCATGCACCGCCTGCTCGATGACCTGCTCGGGCTGCATGCGCAGCTTGTACTGCATATGGATCGGGCTGGTGGCAATGAAGGTGTGAATCCGCCCGGAGTTGGCGCCGGCCAGCGCTTCAGCCGCGCGGTCGATATCGGCGTCTACAGCACGGGACAAACTGCAAACGGTGCTGTCCTTGATGTGGTCAGCAATCGCCTTGACCGCCGCAAAGTCACCCGGACTTGCAATCGCGAAGCCCGCTTCAATTACGTCCACGCGCAGGCGTTCAAGAGCTTTGGCAATGCGCAGCTTTTCTTCACCGGTCATCGAGGCGCCCGGGCTTTGTTCACCATCACGCAGGGTGGTGTCGAAAATTATTACGCGATCACTGCTGCTCATGCTCAGCTCCTGTTGCCCAGACGATTAAGGCGTCTGGTAAAGGCTAGATTCAGTAACGCCGATTGTGGCTATCACGCCGCTCACCCGCGCTCCAAGGGTCGGGTGCGCGGCAAAATACCTCGGCCCGAATAACAAGAACTCGAACCTGACAGGTGAATTGTGGCTGGAAACACGGCAAGCGGAAAGGCCAACGATGCCGGACGGCACAATTGAGTGAGAAATCGGCCCTGTGCGGGCGCTAAAGATAAGGTTGCAGCAGAAACCAACTAAAAGCGGCGCGGATTAAGCCTCAAGCCCTGCAAACAGGGTAAGCAGGCGGCCAACAACGGCTTTGCGCAGCAGGCGGATGCTGTCGCTGGACATATGAGTCAGATGCGCAGGATTGATCCGATACAACTCCAGCGACGGCATCCGCGACTCGTAGCTGCGCAGGTCGCGCTTGAGCAATACCGGCAGGAAGTCATCGTTTTCTTCGCGGTAGCGCTTGATCAGAAGTCGCAGGCCATTTTGAAAAGGTAATTCGCTTGAGGCCAGCAAACGGCACTTGTTCGGGATTTTCAGGTAGACCCCGGAATGCCCGAGCACTTCACCTGGCAATATATGCACACCGGTGGGCTCTATCGCCGCCGCCGGAATAGCCTGAAACGTAGAGTGCCAGGCATTTTGGTTGGGCAAGATAGTGATGCTGCCATGCTCGGTACTCGGCATAACGAAGGTGTACTGGCCGTACAGCGCCTCTTCGAAATGCGAATAGATGCACAGCCGGCTTTCGAAGCGCTGGATAAACGCCAGCGCTTCATTGCGATCAGTAATCGCCTGTTGATCCCAGGATAGGTCGTGCGGCGCATCAAGCGCCGCCCAGCAATCATCGTGATACATAGCCGCCACTGCAGACATAAAATTCATCTCAAACGAGTCGATTCAGACACTTGCGCAAAACATGCCAACTTGCCGAGCTAGCCATATGGGCAACATAGTGCCTGTATAGCCGGGTAAATCCCTGGCAAAAGTCGCAAACTGCCGAAATACGTCAGGTCCATCAAAACGTACTGCCAAACCGATCACACATAGCCTCTGATCGGTTGAAGCGTCATAAGTTTCGGTTCAATGCAGTACAATCAGCGCTTTTATTGATTGAGCGACCCGCACTTCAATGATCGATCCAAAGCGCGTACTGCGTGCCCTTGCCGAACACTGGACGTTACTCGAGCCGCTCTGCGAGCGTTTCGATACCGGCACACTAAGCCTGATAGAGCTACGCGCTCAGCTTTCAGCCCAGTTGCCCGATAGCACACCAGTGGACACCACCGCCCTGCTCGACCAGTGGATTCGTCTGGACATTCTTGTGCCTGTGGCCAAGAGCCCCAACCGTTTCGAGCTCAATGCGCAAATTCACGACTTCCTCGCCTACCTGCGTCGCGAACACCGGCTTGGCCTTTGCCTGGAAATCGAAGCGTACCTGCGCCACCTGGAACGGCTTGCCGGTTATATCCGCGATGCTTTCGAGGTGCGAGACGCACACGACCTGGCCCGCCAGTTGCGCCTGCTCGACATGCGCGTGCGTGATGTACTGAAAAAACTCGCCAACGATGAACAAGCCTTGGTCGCGGTGGCCGAGCGCGCCAAGACCAGCGACCGGCAGATTCCGCTGCGCCAGCGCTACGCCGAAGTCCTGGCCACCTGGGATGAATATGTCGAGCCGATGATTCAGTTGGTCAGCGCCGATGGTGCCTTTGAACAGGGCGTGTATCGCGTCGAGCATGTGTTGCTGCGCTTGCTGACCGAGCAACAACGTCTTGGCCAATTGGTGGATGACGACCTGCTGCTGCGCACCCACGCGCGCATCCTCGAGATGCAGACCACCGCGCAGCTGACCTTGCGCCGTGCGCGCGAATTATTGCTGCCGCTGCGTGAAGAAGCGCGTCGGCATAACGCTGTCACCCGTGGCGCTGCCCTGGCGCTGGCGGCCATCCGCCGTAAAGGGATCGACGCCGTGCCGCAAGCCTCGCTGGCGTTGTTCAATCGCCCGCAAAGCACCTTCCTTGGCAGCGCTTCACAGGTTGAGGCATACGTGTATGCACTGGCGCGCTTTGAGCCCAAGCCGGCGCAGTTCCCTAAAGCCAGTGGCAGCCGTAAAGGCCCCGCACCGCGTTCGCCGCGCACAGCACGCGAGATGATCGAGCGCTGCGAGCAAGCGCTGCCGTTACCCGACCTGATGAGTTGGTTGCTTGAGCAAGAACCGGAGGGGGCAACCGATGAGTTGCTCTACTGGTTCTCGCGTTTGTCGCGTGATAGCCGTTTCCAGCGCGAGCGCCTGGAACGTCGCGACTACCTCACCGCCGAGCATCAGCTGAACCTGAGCTCATTCACCCTGATTAAAGGCCACACGGCATCCGCTAACAACGAGAAGAACAACGCATGAATATTGATCTCTCAGAGCTGTCGCAACTGGCGCCGATATTTCGCGAGCTGTTCAAGGGTTACCACCTGAGCCGCCGTGACCCCGAACTGTATGCCCAGCTTTCGAATCAGCAAGACCAGTACCGCACCCTGTTCAAGGCACTCGGTTTCGAGCTGAGCTGTGACCCGCGCGGTTTCTATTACTTTGTCCCGGAGCAGGCAACGCCACAGGTCAACAAGACGGCGCAACGTTTGGCGCTGTTCACCTTCATTCTGGTTGAGCATCTGGCGGATCAGGGCCGCGACCCGCTGTCTGTGCTGGATGGCGGCAGCCTGGGCCGTGATGAATTGCCGTCGCTGCTCGAAAAGTATCGTGACCTGTTCCTGCAAACCGAAGTCACCACGCAGGAAGAGCTTGAAGAGAAAATCATGCGTCGCCTGTGTCAGCTGGGCTTTGCCAGCGAAGACAACGGCATTTATCGCTTTCTGGCGCCGATGCACCGTTTCCTTGATGTCTGCCTTTCCGTCCAGCAGGACCGCGATCTGGCGGCCGCGCTGCACAGCAACTTGCCACTGCCAAGCCCGGTGCTGATCGACGAAGACGAGGAAGAAGCCATCATCAGCCTCGAATCCGAACCACAGAGCGAAACTGAAACCGAAACCGAAGAACAGGCTCTGGCCCGAGCGTTGGCCGAAGAACGCGCCCTTCAGGAGAATGATGCATGAGCCAGGAACGCTACGGAATTCGCCGCTTCGCCCTGCTGAATACCGCCGGTTACAGCCTGGGATTATTCCCGCTGGAAAACCCGCTGTCCGTTTATGGTGCCAACAACCTCGGCAAGAGTGCGTCGATCAACGCGCTGCAATTCCCGATTCTGGCGCGCATGTCGGACATGAGCTTCGGCAAGTACAGCCTTGAGCAGTCGCGCAAGTTCTACTTCGCCACCGATACCAGTTACATTCTGGTCGAAGTCAATCTGCCGCACGGCTCGCACGTTATCGGCGTGGCCGGCCGCGGCCCCGGTGGCGGCTTCGGTCACCAGTTCTTCGCCTATGCCGGCGAGCTAGATCTGGACCATTACCAAAAGAACGGCACCTGCTTGCGCCAGCGCGAACTGTTCAACAACCTTGAGCGCGAAGGCATCAAGGCCTATGAACTCAAGCCTGACGAACTGCGCCGTCTGCTGGTGGGTGGACATACGTCTATCCCGCTGGACCTGACCCTGATTCCGCTGCGCTCGACCAGCGAGCAGAGCCTGAAAACCTTCCGCGCCCTGTTCATCAACTTGCTGCACATGCGCGAAATCACCGCGGCCAAGCTCAAGCAGCTGTTCCTTGATGCCTTCGAGCACAGCCTGCGTTCGGGCAGCGTCGATTACATTGCCGCCACTGAAGAGGCCTTCCGCGACGTTCGCCGCATGGAGCAGGATTATCAGGCACTGGTCACCGCTGGCCCACTGATTGAAGCCTTGTCTGCTGGCGTTCATCAGCGCGAAATGCTGCGCGGTAAGCTGCATCGCATCTCGCCTCTGCTCGATAGCCTGCTGGGCAGCTGGCAGGATTACGCCAATGCGCGCCGTGAAGAGTTGGTAATTCAAGCCGAACACTACCGCAGCGAGCAGGATGGCCTGCAACAGGAGCAACGCGGCGGCACCCAGGAACTGATGCGCATGGAGCGTGAGATCAGCGAGATTCAACGCTGGCTGGGCGAATTAAGTGTGCTCAAGAACCGCTTCGCACTGGTTGAAGATCCCAAGGTGCTGGAGCAACAACTGCTCGCGGCCAAAGATGCTCACGATGAGCTGGCGGGTGCGTTGGCGCAATCGCGTCAGTTCTCCAGCGAAGACATTGGCGAACGCCTGCGCGACCTTGAGCAGCGCCTCAAGTCGGTCAAGCAGCAGCTTGAACATGCCGATAACAACAGTTACTCACGCTTGCGCGAAGAGTTCTCGCAGCAGGACGTTGATCGCCTGATGCGCTTGTTCAACGGCCAGTTGTTCAGCTTGCCGCTGGGCGCGAAAGGCATTCAGCTGGACGACAGCGATGCGTGGGTGAAGTCGCTTGAAGCAATTCTGGATGGCTTTACCGGCGACCAGTTCGAGGTTCCAGGCCTCTCAATCGACTTGTCCAATATCGAGCCGCCCGCCCTGCAGGCACTGGCTGACCGCGCCGCTTTGCGTGATCAGAAAGACCGCCTCGACCGCGAATACAAGCAACTGAAAACTCAGCAATCAGTCGCTTCCGACCGCGCCGCAAGCAAGGCGCAGGCCGAGCAGTTGTATCAGGGCGTGCTCGATGCACAGAAGGCTTTGGAAGACTTCCGTCGCCAGCAAACCCTCACGGTAGAAGAGCCGCAAAAGCTCGAACAACTGGCGCAACTTGAAGCCTCGAAGGATGAACTGACCCGCGCCAGCGACTCGTTCACCGAGCGCGTGCAACAGTTGTCGGCCAAGCTGCAATTGATCGGCCGCCAATTGGCCGATCTGGAAGCCAAGGAACGTACGCTTGAAGACGCCTTGCGTCGTCGTCAGTTGCTGCCGGCAGACTTGCCGTTCGGAACACCGTTCATGGACCCGATCGATGACTCGCTGGATAACCTGCTGCCGCTGCTCAATGACTATCAGGATGCCTGGCAGGGCTTGCAACGTGTCGACGGGCAGATTGATGCGTTGTACGCGCAAGTTCGTCTCAAGGGCGTTGCCAAGTTCGACAGTGAAGATGATGTCGAGCGTCGCCTGCACTTGCTGGTGAACGCCTACGCGCACCGTCAGGACGAAGCCCTGACACTTGCCAAGGCGCGCCGCGCTGCCGTTACCGACATTGCGCGGACCCTGCGCAATATCCGCAGCGACTACGACAACCTTGAGCATCAGTTGGCGTTGTTCAACCGCGAAATCAACAAGCGTCAGGTATCGAACCTGGAGAGCTTCCGTATCGTCTTGGCGCCGAACAAGGAAGCACTCAAGCACATCGACCAGATTATCCACAGCGCCGGTCAGTATGAAGAAGGCGAAACCCTCTCGGTATTCGACCTGTCGCAATCGGCGGAACAGGACAGCAAGAACGAAGAGGCCAAGGAGTATCTGGCGCGTCTGGTTGCGGCCAACCACAACCAGCTGGGCTTGAAGGAGCTGTTTGAACTGGCCTTCGAGATCACCAAAGTGGGCGGTCAGCCGGTTATCCACACCGACATCGATGGCGCGGCCTCGAACGGCACAACGATGACCATCAAGGCGCTGACCAACATGTACTTGTTGCTGCACCTGATGGACCGCGATCAAGCCGGACGCGTGCGCTTGCCGTACTATCTGGACGAGGCTGCCGACATCGATGAGCGCAATCAGCAGGCACTGATCGAAACCAGTTTGCAGCTCGGTTTTGTGCCGATTCTGGCGTCGGTAAAACCACAGGTTTCGGCTCACGTAGCGATCGACCTGGAAGGTGGCAGCGGCCCGAACGGTATCTACATCGACGAGGCCGACTGGAAATACATCAAGCCTCGCGACAGCAAGGCGCAGGCCGTTGCAGCGCCACAGGCTGATACCGAACTGGCTTAATGCCAACGGCTAGCTGAACTGCAGTCGCGGCTGATCGCGCTGCAGTTCAAGCAAGCCACCATCACAAAAAAGGGCAGGTCTGAATTATCAGCCTGCCCTTTTTTGTTGCTTCGGTTGTGCTACTTGCCGATGCGGATCTTCGGCGCCCACTGCAGCCATTCTTCATTGGCTGCATCGAACAGCGCGAAGGTCTGCCCGGGTTTGGCGGCTGAGCCCATTTCGCTGACATCCGGCGTTGCAAACGAAACACCACCAGCGATGATGCTCTCGAGTGACTCGGTTTGCACTTGGACTCCCGAGAACAGCCCGGCATCGACGCCAATCCCAGAGGTCGTCCAGAAACGACTGCCGGTGTGCACGAGCTTGGCGTAGCGCGGCTCGATCAATACATGGATCAACACCCGGTCAGCCGTTGCACCCAACTCGTAGTTGACCACCTCGCCCACTTTGACCTGGCGATAGGTGACTGGTGCGCCGGTGTCCAGCGAACCACGTCTTGGGGCGCTCAATACCAGGCGTAATCCTGCATTGGTAACAGCGGCATTTGGCGGCTCAGACAACGCGGTGAAGACGGTCTGCGGCTCGCCAGGCTTGGTGGCCGGCGAAACTTCAAGGTAGCGGCCCTTGAGTAAGGTCTCGAGATTGTTGACCTTGCTAATCCCCACCTCGGGCTTGATTACCCAGAACTGCGTGCCACTGCGGGCAATACGCGACGCTGCGGATGTGATGCGCGCAGACACCAGCACCGAACGCAGATCATCAGACAGGTCGATGGTCTCAACCGTGCCGACATCCAGCCCTTTGTAACGAATCGGCGCGCCGGGGTTGAGCCCATCGGCGCGGTCCAGACGGATAGTAATCAGCTGCCCCTTCTTCTGCGCCAGATCCTCTGATGAGTAGAGTTTGAAACGCGACACCCGACGGGTAATCGGTTTGGCGTTGAAGTCCGGTGTATCAAACGCCACCCCGCCAACCAGCAAGGTTTGCAGCGACTCGCTCTTGACTTCAATACCGGACAAGCCGCCTTTCAAGGTAATCCCGCTGGCATTCCAGAACTGCGTCGAGGTGTTTACCAGATGCGCGTATTCCGGCTGGATATGCACGCCAAGCAGTACGGTTTTGCTTTTGCGTGAAAGCTGGAAGCTCTGGATCGAGCCCACCTTGATCTGCCGATACAGAACCGGGCTGCCGATATCCAGCGAACCTAAAGCTTCACTGCTCAAGACCAGATGCAAACCGGGCGCTTCCAGATCCAGCGGCGGGACTTTCGCCCGTGCTTCAAACTCGCGCGTTGGCGTCCCGCCCTTCTTGCCGGGGCGAATCGCAATGTAGTTGCCTTTGACCAACGCCTCGAGCCCGTTGACACCCGCCAGCGAGATCGACGGTTTGACCATCCAGAACTGCGTGCCCTCCACCAGATAGTCTTCGGCTTGCGGGGTAATCGTTAGTTCAGCGTTGGCGCTGTTAAGCCCGGAATCGATATTTAGCTTCTTCACAGTACCGACCTGAATGCCTTTGTACATAACGGGGGTACGACCGGCTTGCAGGCCTTCGAAATCAG
This sequence comes from Pseudomonas marincola, assembly GCF_900682675.2. Taxonomy (NCBI): domain Bacteria; kingdom Pseudomonadati; phylum Pseudomonadota; class Gammaproteobacteria; order Pseudomonadales; family Pseudomonadaceae; genus Pseudomonas; species Pseudomonas marincola. Next base: position 3,761,174 of record NZ_LR215729.2, read on the forward strand.
TCAGTTTAAGGAACACCTTGATTCCGGCCTGCGCCGCATCGAAGTCCTCGTACAGACGGAAAGGAATCGACGGATCGGTTGGCGGGCTGTCGGGGCGCGACTCAGGAGTGGCGAAGGCGATACCACCGGCAACCAGACTGGCCAGTGACTCGGTGCGCACCTTAACGCCGCTAAGATCAGCCTCGACACTTATGCCGCTGGCATTCCAGAAACGCGTGTGTTTGCGTACCAGTGAACTGTAGGCAGGCTCGATGAAGACCTTCACTTCTATCGACTGCTTGTCCTTGGCCAGTTGATAACTCTTAACCCGGCCCACTTTGATCTGCTTGTAGAACACAGGGCTGCCCTTGTTCAAAGAGCCCAGGCGTTCGGCATTCAGGGTCAAATGAAGTCCGGGCTGATCATCCGGCAATGGCGGTATCTCTGCGAGCGCCTTAAAGGTTCGCTGCGGCGTACCTTCGCCCGGCGTTACTGCAATGTAGTTACCCGAAAGCAGCGTCTCCAAACCTGAGATACCCGCCAGGGTGACACTGGGTTTAACCAGCCAGAAACGTGTTCCGCTGAGCAACGAGGGTTCGACCGCTTTATCCATTTCAATCGACGCGATGACGTCGCGCTTGTCGCCGTCATGGTTGAGCGCAAGCTTTTTAACCTTGCCCACCGGCATGCCTTTGTAGATCACCTCGGTCTTACCGGCGACGATGCCTTCACCGGAGTCGAAATGTACTTCGATATCAATCCCGGCCTCGCTGTAGGCGCGCCAGCCCAGCCAGCCGCCAATGAGCAGGGCCAGAATGGGCAGAATCCATATCGCCGACCAGTTCGATGCTGGGCGCACTTTAGGCCGAGGTAAATCACTCATGGTCGTCATCCGTATCCGTGTTATCCCAAATCAAACGGGGATCAAAAGTTAACGCAGCAATCATCGTCAAAATCACTACACTCGCAAAAGCCAACGCGCCCCAGCCGGGGTCAATGGAGGCCAGCTTGCCGAAGCGAACCAGCGCAACCAGAATCGCAATCACAAAAACATCCAGCATCGACCATCGCCCAATCCACTCGATGAAGCGATACATGAAGCTTCGCTGCCTTGCAGACATCGGTTGATGGCGTTGCACCGAATACAACAAAGTAGCCAGCCCAACCAACTTGAAGGTGGGCACCAGAATACTGGCGATAAACACCACAGCAGCGATAGGCAGCATGTCGTATTGGATGAGCTTGAGTACACCGGACATGATCGTGTCTGCCTCACCGCTGCCCAGAGAGCTGACAGTCATGATCGGCAATACGTTGGCCGGGATATACAAAATGGTCGCCGTGATTAGCAGCGCCCAGGTGCGCAGCAAACTGTTGGGCCGGCGTGCATAGAGCTCGCTTCCACAACGGCTGCAGAACTGCATTTCTATTTCTTCATCCTGGCGATTGAGTTGATGGCACTCATCACACACCAGCAAACCGGCATCAATCGCCCGCATGCGTTTCCTCCCCTGCCAGCGCTTCCCATATTTGGTGGGGAGACATCGTCACATCGAGCCAAACCTGAACCAGCAGCAGGCTGATAAAGCAGCCCAAGCCGAGGCCGATTGTGAGATCGGCAATATCAACCAGTTTGACGATGGCGACCAGAATGCCCATCAGATAAACCTCGAGCATTCCCCACTCGCGCAAGTGATGATAAATGCGATAAAGCACCAGGCCATAACTGCGACCGATATTGAATTGAACAGTGAGCAATACAACCAACTGGCAGAGCAGCTTGAGCAAGGGCACAACCATACTGCACAGCAACACAATCAGCGCGACAGACTGCATGCCGCTGTCGTACAAACCGAGCACACCACTCCAAACCGTATCCTCGGTACTTTGCCCGAGCAGGTTGAGCCGCATGATTGGCAGGAAATTCGCCGGGATATAAAGCAACAAGGCCGTCACGACCAATGCCAGGCTGCGCCCGATGATACTGTGCCGATGGTTATACAACTCATAGCCACAACGCGGGCACTGAGCGCGGTCACCATCGCCCACAACAGGCGCCTTGTGCATGAGCAGATCGCACTCATGGCACGCAATCAGCTTCTCGATATCCAATTCGGACGCAGGCATTCGATCCGCAACTTCCCGCATGATCACACTCCTGAGTTTAAGTCTGCATTGTAAACGCCCCGAACCTAAGGCCTGCTACAAATGACCAAGTTCTTGTCGCGAGTCAGGTCTTTACTGACAGACAGTTGGGCAGAAACGCAGTTCTGTGCAACCGACATATATAACCGCAGACGTTGGCAAACTGCGCTGTTTAGCGCCGCGCAGCGGGGCTAAACACTGGCGCCGCTTTGCTGCCTGCTGCCCGCTGCTTCCGAACACCCGGGCATTTTCCAGCGCACAAAGTAAAACCCCAGACCGTTTACACGATCTGGGGTTTTGGTATAGGCGCTTGACGATGACCTACTCTCACATGGGGAAACCCCACACTACCATCGGCGATGAATCGTTTCACTTCTGAGTTCGGGATGGGATCAGGTGGTTCCAATTCTCTATGGTCGTCAAGCAATTTGTTGAAGCCTCGTCTGAGACGCTGCTTCGAATCGGGTATGTGATGTTTTGTAGTTTCGCAAACTTTCGGTGTTTCTACTTCTAGAGACACTCAAACATCAAATTGTTTGGGTGTTATATGGTCAAGCCTCACGGGCAATTAGTATGGGTTAGCTCAACGCCTCACAGCGCTTACACACCCCACCTATCAACGTCGTAGTCTTCGACGGCCCTTTAGGGAACTCAAGGTTCCAGTGAGATCTCATCTTAAGGCAAGTTTCCCGCTTAGATGCTTTCAGCGGTTATCTTTTCCGAACATAGCTACCCGGCAATGCCACTGGCGTGACAACCGGAACACCAGAGGTTCGTCCACTCCGGTCCTCTCGTACTAGGAGCAGCCCCTCTCAAATCTCAAACGTCCACGGCAGATAGGGACCGAACTGTCTCACGACGTTCTAAACCCAGCTCGCGTACCACTTTAAATGGCGAACAGCCATACCCTTGGGACCGGCTTCAGCCCCAGGATGTGATGAGCCGACATCGAGGTGCCAAACACCGCCGTCGATATGAACTCTTGGGCGGTATCAGCCTGTTATCCCCGGAGTACCTTTTATCCGTTGAGCGATGGCCCTTCCATACAGAACCACCGGATCACTAAGACCTACTTTCGTACCTGCTCGACGTGTCTGTCTCGCAGTCAAGCGCGCTTTTGCCTTTATACTCTACGACCGATTTCCGACCGGTCTGAGCGCACCTTCGTACTCCTCCGTTACTCTTTAGGAGGAGACCGCCCCAGTCAAACTACCCACCATACACTGTCCTCGATCCGGATGACGGACCAGAGTTAGAACCTCAAGGTTACCAGGGTGGTATTTCAAGGATGGCTCCACGCGAACTGGCGTCCACGCTTCAAAGCCTCCCACCTATCCTACACAAGTAAACTCAAAGTCCAGTGCAAAGCTATAGTAAAGGTTCACGGGGTCTTTCCGTCTAGCCGCGGATACACTGCATCTTCACAGCGATTTCAATTTCACTGAGTCTCGGGTGGAGACAGCGCCGCCATCGTTACGCCATTCGTGCAGGTCGGAACTTACCCGACAAGGAATTTCGCTACCTTAGGACCGTTATAGTTACGGCCGCCGTTTACCGGGGCTTCGATCAAGAGCTTCGCGTTAGCTAACCCCATCAATTAACCTTCCGGCACCGGGCAGGCGTCACACCCTATACGTCCACTTTCGTGTTTGCAGAGTGCTGTGTTTTTAATAAACAGTCGCAGCGGCCTGGTATCTTCGACCGGCATGTGCTTACGGGTAAACCCTTCACACTCACCGGCGCACCTTCTCCCGAAGTTACGGTGCCATTTTGCCTAGTTCCTTCACCCGAGTTCTCTCAAGCGCCTTGGTATTCTCTACCTAACCACCTGTGTCGGTTTGGGGTACGGTTCCTAATTACCTGAAGCTTAGAAGCTTTTCCTGGAAGCATGGCATCAACCACTTCGTCGTCTAAAAGACAACTCGTCATCAGTTCTCGGCCTTAAGATCCCGGATTTACCTAAGATCTCAGCCTACTACCTTAAACACGGACAACCAACGCCGTGCTGGCCTAGCCTTCTCCGTCCCTCCATCGCAGTAATTAGAAGTACGGGAATATTAACCCGTTTCCCATCGATTACGCATTTCTGCCTCACCTTAGGGCCGACTCACCCTGCGTCGATTAACGTTGCGCAGGAAACCTTGGTCTTTCGGCGTGCGAGTTTTTCACTCGCATTGTCGTTACTCATGTCAGCATTCGCACTTCTGATACCTCCAGCAAGCTTCTCAACTCACCTTCACAGGCTTACAGAACGCTCCTCTACCGCTCATCCAAAGGATGAACCCGTAGCTTCGGTGTATGGTTTGAGCCCCGTTACATCTTCCGCGCAGGCCGACTCGACTAGTGAGCTATTACGCTTTCTTTAAAGGGTGGCTGCTTCTAAGCCAACCTCCTAGCTGTCTGAGCCTTCCCACATCGTTTCCCACTTAACCATAACTTTGGGACCTTAGCTGACGGTCTGGGTTGTTTCCCTTTTCACGACGGACGTTAGCACCCGCCGTGTGTCTCCCGTGCTGACACTTGCTGGTATTCGGAGTTTGCATCGGTTTGGTAAGTCGGGATGACCCCCTAGCCGAAACAGTGCTCTACCCCCAGCAGTGATACACGAGGCGCTACCTAAATAGCTTTCGAGGAGAACCAGCTATCTCCGAGCTTGATTAGCCTTTCACTCCGATCCACAGGTCATCCGCTAACTTTTCAACGGTAGTCGGTTCGGTCCTCCAGTCAGTGTTACCTAACCTTCAACCTGCCCATGGATAGATCGCCCGGTTTCGGGTCTATTCCCAGCGACTAAACGCCCTATTAAGACTCGCTTTCGCTACGCCTCCCCTATTCGGTTAAGCTTGCCACTGAAAATAAGTCGCTGACCCATTATACAAAAGGTACGCAGTCACAGAACAAAGTCTGCTCCCACTGCTTGTACGCATACGGTTTCAGGATCTATTTCACTCCCCTCTCCGGGGTTCTTTTCGCCTTTCCCTCACGGTACTAGTTCACTATCGGTCAGTCAGTAGTATTTAGCCTTGGAGGATGGTCCCCCCATATTCAGACAAAGTTTCTCGTGCTCCGTCCTACTCGATTTCACTTCTAAGATCCTTTCGCGTACAGGGCTATCACCCACTATGGCCGCACTTTCCAGAGCGTTCCGCTAAAATCAAAGAAGCTTAAGGGCTAGTCCCCGTTCGCTCGCCACTACTAAGGGAATCTCGGTTGATTTCTATTCCTCAGGGTACTTAGATGTTTCAGTTCCCCTGGTTCGCCTCTTACACCTATGTATTCAGTGCAAGATACCTAACTTATGCTAGGTGGGTTCCCCCATTCAGACATCTCCGGATCAAAGGTTATTTGCCACCTCCCCGAAGCTTTTCGCAGGCTATCACGTCTTTCATCGCCTCTGACTGCCAAGGCATCCACCGTATGCGCTTCTTCACTTGACCATATAACCCCAAGCAATCTGGTTATTGTCTCTAACGTGAAGTAGACATTCGCCGAAAATTTGCAATTGAGAACTACAAATTTTACCTTGACCAAATTAATTACCAGTGAAAGTAATCAATTAGTCACTTCTATCACATACCCAAATTTTTAAAGAACGATTTTTTCTAGTCAAAGACCAGAAATCAACATTCAGCTACTTAATGTAGGAATGCTCATTTCTGAACACTAACGAGACGCGGATCAAGCAATTACATAATGGTGGAGCCAAGCGGGATCGAACCGCTGACCTCCTGCGTGCAAGGCAGGCGCTCTCCCAGCTGAGCTATGGCCCCATGATACGGATTTTATTCAGAACAAGGCACTTAGTTGCGCCGTGTAGTACAACTACACAAGTCACTAAGTAACGCTGTGCTGGATAAAATTGGTGGGTCTGGGCAGATTCGAACTGCCGACCTCACCCTTATCAGGGGTGCGCTCTAACCAACTGAGCTACAGACCCAATCGTCTTCTTCAATGAATCAAGCAATTCGTGTGGGAGCTTATAAGGAAGCTGATGTCGTCGATTAAGGAGGTGATCCAGCCGCAGGTTCCCCTACGGCTACCTTGTTACGACTTCACCCCAGTCATGAATCACACCGTGGTAACCGTCCCCCTTGCGGTTAGACTAGCTACTTCTGGTGCAACCCACTCCCATGGTGTGACGGGCGGTGTGTACAAGGCCCGGGAACGTATTCACCGTGACATTCTGATTCACGATTACTAGCGATTCCGACTTCACGCAGTCGAGTTGCAGACTGCGATCCGGACTACGATCGGTTTTATGGGATTAGCTCCACCTCGCGGCTTGGCAACCCTTTGTACCGACCATTGTAGCACGTGTGTAGCCCTGGCCGTAAGGGCCATGATGACTTGACGTCATCCCCACCTTCCTCCGGTTTGTCACCGGCAGTCTCCTTAGAGTTCCCACCATAACGTGCTGGTAACTAAGGACAAGGGTTGCGCTCGTTACGGGACTTAACCCAACATCTCACGACACGAGCTGACGACAGCCATGCAGCACCTGTGTCTGAGTTCCCGAAGGCACCAATCCATCTCTGGAAAGTTCTCAGCATGTCAAGGCCAGGTAAGGTTCTTCGCGTTGCTTCGAATTAAACCACATGCTCCACCGCTTGTGCGGGCCCCGTCAATTCATTTGAGTTTTAACCTTGCGGCCGTACTCCCCAGGCGGTCAACTTAATGCGTTAGCTGCGCCACTAAATTCTCAAGGAATCCAACGGCTAGTTGACATCGTTTACGGCGTGGACTACCAGGGTATCTAATCCTGTTTGCTCCCCACGCTTTCGCACCTCAGCGTCAGTATCAGTCCAGGTGGTCGCCTTCGCCACTGGTGTTCCTTCCTATATCTACGCATTTCACCGCTACACAGGAAATTCCACCACCCTCTACTGTACTCTAGCTTGCCAGTTTTGGATGCAGTTCCCAGGTTGAGCCCGGGGCTTTCACATCCAACTTAACAAACCGCCTACGCGCGCTTTACGCCCAGTAATTCCGATTAACGCTTGCACCCTCTGTATTACCGCGGCTGCTGGCACAGAGTTAGCCGGTGCTTATTCTGTCGGTAACGTCAAAACAGCAAAGTATTAATTTACTGCCCTTCCTCCCAACTTAAAGTGCTTTACAATCCGAAGACCTTCTTCACACACGCGGCATGGCTGGATCAGGCTTTCGCCCATTGTCCAATATTCCCCACTGCTGCCTCCCGTAGGAGTCTGGACCGTGTCTCAGTTCCAGTGTGACTGATCATCCTCTCAGACCAGTTACGGATCGTCGCCTTGGTGAGCCATTACCTCACCAACTAGCTAATCCGACCTAGGCTCATCTAATAGCGTGAGGCCCGAAGGTCCCCCACTTTCTCCCGTAGGACGTATGTGGTATTAGCGTTCGTTTCCGAACGTTATCCCCCACTACTAGGCAGATTCCTAGGCATTACTCACCCGTCCGCCGCTCGTCAGCAAAGTAGCAAGCTACTCTCTGTTACCGCTCGACTTGCATGTGTTAGGCCTGCCGCCAGCGTTCAATCTGAGCCATGATCAAACTCTTCAGTTCAATACTGCAATTAGGTTTTGAGAAAACCTTATAAACTTGGCTCAGCAATCGCAAAACTTACAAATTAATGTAAGGTAACTCTCGAATTAACGAGTGTTGCTTTGTGATGCTGATAATCTGTTGACTATCAGTCTTACCTCACAAGCACCCACACGAATTGCTTGATTCAGTTGTTAAAGAGCGGTTGGTTAAGTCTTTCGTCTCAACCGAGGCGCGCATTCTACAGCAGCCTCATTTACTGTCAAGCTGTTTTTCGAAGAATTTCTTCAATCTACTCAACCACTTGCGCTTCCGATCAAACCAGCTTCTCGTCAGCGGGAGGCGCATTCTACAGCGTTCAAACTCGCTGTCAACACCTCGTTTTCTACCGCTTTCGATCACCGTGGCGATCACTCTAAAAGGCTTTAAAACCACCCTCCAGAGCCCGGCGCATTCTACACAGCTTTCGCTGTTTTGCAACCCCTCTTTTTAATCTAACTTCTTGTTTTCTAAGAAGTTTTCCGAGAGGTCGACGCCGGAAGAGGTGGGCATTATAGGCACCTCAGTTTTGCCGTCAAGGGTTTATTGCGGATTTATTGCAGTACCGGCTGATTTAGAGCGAAAGAGCGGTAAACGCCTGGCTACCGCCGGAATACGCAGAACCATCAGGAACACACCGATCAAGGCATACAGGCTCCACTCTTTGAGATCTGCGCGCACAACCCACAGCATGTGCAGCAAGCCCAGCGCGAGGATGCCATATACCACGCGATGCAACTTCTTCCAACGCTTGCCTAAACGGCGCTGGCTGAAACGGTTAGAGGTAATCGCCAACACCAGCAAGCCGAGAAAGCCCAGCGCCCCCACTATTATGTATGGACGCTTGCTTAACTCTACCCCGAACTGCGCCCAGTCCAGCCCCAGAATGAACACGCTATACGCAGTGAGATGCAGCACCCCATAAGCAAAGCACCACAGCCCTAGTTGTCGGCGCACTGCAATCCAACCCGGCCAGCCTGTCAGCTTCTGCAGCGGCGTCATCGCCAGGGTGATAAACAGCAGAATCAAAACGCCCAAGCCCAGTCGATCAACCAAGGTCTTGCCCGGATCCGGGCCGAGCGCAAACAGCCAGGCCTGATAGAACCAATACAGCGGCACAGCTGCAATGACGACAAACACCAGAAAACGCCAAAGCGGATAACGCATCAGTAATTAACTCGCAGGTCCATGCCACTGTAGAGAGAGGCAACTTCATCGCCATAACCATTGAACATCAGGGTATCGCGAACATTCGGGCTAAACAGACCACTCGGCAAACGCCGTTCACGCGCTTGCGTCCAACGCGGATGGTCGACGCTCGGATTAACGTTGGCGTAAAAGCCATACTCATCGGCAGCCAGTGATTGCCAGGTGGTTTTCGGCTGCTCTTCAACCAGGCTGATGCGCACAATCGACTTGATACTTTTAAAGCCATACTTCCAGGGCACCACCAACCGCAATGGGGCGCCATTCTGATTGGGCAGCGTGCGCCCATACATACCGACTGCGAGAATCGCTAACGGATTCATCGCCTCATCAATACGCAGCCCTTCCACATAAGGCCAGTCGATAAGCCCGAAGCTGGATTTTTGCCCCGGCAGGTTCTCGCGGTCGACCAGTGTCTCAAACCGGACGAACTTGCCTTTGCTGGTTGGCGCGACTTGTTTGAGCAGCGCAGACAGCGGAATCCCCAGCCACGGCACCACCATCGACCACGCCTCTACGCAGCGCAACCGGTAAATGCGCTCTTCAAGTTGATGAGGTTGTATGAAGTCTTCGAGGTTATAACGACCGGGATTAGCCACTTCGCCATCGACCACAACGGTCCAGGGTTCGGTCTTTAGTGCAGCCGCATTGGCCTTTGGGTCGCCTTTATTAGCGCCAAGCTCATAGAAGTTGTTGTACTGGGTCGCATCGACATAAGGCGTGATGGTTTCGCCCTTGGCTACAACAGCCTGCCATTGAGTGCTCGAAAGCTTGCTCTGAAACCAGGCCGGCGCCTTTGCAGGCTCGACCCCAGCGTAACGGACTGCATCTTCGGCACGCGCCAACACAGGCATAGCTGTAGCCGCCAGCCCGAGCATTGAGCTGCCAACAAACTTGCGCCGCGATAAGTAGATTGACTCGGGGGTGACGTCTGACTCTTTGCAAGCAGACGCAGGGGGAAGTTTGATCAGCATGATGACTCCGCAGCTACCAGTAGTAAGACGAGTAGACCGCGGAGCCTGACAGAAATTACATCACTTGGCTGTTTTACGGCGACGCAATTGCAACAAATATTGCACCGGACCAGAGAACGCATAAGCCAGGAAGATAATCAGCAAGATCCGCGGTGGGTCGCTGAAAACTACCGCGAACACCAGCACCACAGCAAGGATCGCCACAAACGGCACACGCCCCTTGAGGTCGAGATCTTTGAAGCTGTGATATTTGATGTTACTGACCATCAACATGCCAGCGGCCGCTACCAGTACAGCCAGCACAAAGGCCATGTTCGAGCCTTCAATACCGAAGTCACTGAAAGCCCACACCGTTCCCGCCACCACACCGGCGGCTGCCGGACTGGCCAGACCGATGAAGTAGCGCTTATCGACGCTGCCGATTTGAGTGTTGAAGCGTGCCAGACGCAATGCAGCACCGGCGACATAGATGAATGCAACCATCCAGCCGACCTTACCCAAGCTGCCCAACGCCCACTCGAACGCGATGATTGCCGGCGCCACGCCGAACGCGACCATGTCGGACAGCGAATCGTATTCAGCACCAAAGGCGCTTTGCGTATTGGTCAGGCGCGCGACACGCCCATCCAGACTGTCGAGCACCATGGCGACGAAAATAGTCGCCGCTGCCACATAGAAGTTGCCGTTGATTGCATTGATGATGGCGTAGAAACCGGCAAACAGGTTGGCGGTGGTGAAGAGATTCGGCAAAAGATAGATGCCGCGGTGACGGACCTTGCGGCCCTCAGCATCGTGCCCTTCTTCAATGTGCTCATCGATTGGCAGCAGACTTTCCTCTTCAGGAGTAGGGCCTTGCTCTTCGGGACGCTCGTTCATGAACTGCACCTTGCAACGGATTAAGATATTCATTTGGCCTTGTCTGAAACAGCCAGACAACGCTTAAAGATCAGGCTTTATACCAGAAGTAGGCTACAGAACGAAAAAACGCGGCCATTGGCCGCGTTTTTCGCTGTCGCAAAAAGCCTTAGTTCTTGGCTTTGTCGACGATCTTGTTCGCTGCAATCCAAGGCATCATCGAACGCAGCTTCTCGCCAACAACTTCGATGCCGTGAGCAGCGTTGTTGCGACGGTAAGCAGTCATCGAAGGATAGTTGGCAGCGCCTTCCTGGATGAACATCTTGGCGTATTCGCCGTCCTGAATGCGCTTCAGAGCGTTACGCATAGCCTGACGCGATTCGGCGTTGATAACTTCCGGACCGGTAACGTATTCGCCGTACTCAGCGTTGTTAGAGATCGAGTAGTTCATGTTGGCGATACCGCCTTCGAACATCAGGTCAACGATCAGCTTCAGTTCGTGCAAGCACTCAAAATAGGCCATTTCTGGCGCGTAACCAGCTTCAACCAGAGTTTCGAAGCCCGCTTTAACCAGCTCAACGCAACCGCCACACAGAACAGCCTGCTCGCCGAACAGGTCGGTTTCAGTTTCGTCTTTGAAGGTGGTTTCGATGATACCGGTACGGCCGCCGCCCACGCCCGAAGCGTAAGACAGTGCAACGTTCTTGGCGTTGCCCGAAGCATCCTGATAGATAGCGATCAGGTCAGGGATACCGCCGCCTTTGACGAACTCGGAACGCACGGTGTGGCCCGGCGCTTTCGGCGCGATCATGATCACGTCGAGGTCGCTGCGCGGAACAACCTGATTGTAGTGAATCGCGAAGCCGTGGGAGAAAGCCAGGGTAGCGCCCTGCTTGATGTTCGGCTCAACTTCTTGCTTGTACAGCTGCGACTGGAACTCGTCCGGAGTCAGGATCATTACCAGATCAGCGCCGGCAACAGCAGTGGCAACGTCAGCAACCTTGAGGCCGTGGGCTTCAGCCTTGGCAACGGTAGCAGAGCCTTTACGCAGACCAACGGTCACGTCCGCACCCGAGTCTTTCAGGTTGCACGCTTGAGCGTGGCCCTGAGAACCGTAACCGATGATGGCTACTTTCATGCCCTGGATGATGGAGAGGTCGCAGTCTTTGTCGTAATAAACTTTCATGTTCTTGGCTCTTCTAATCGAAAAAGGGGTGGGTGCAAGCACCGCTACGTGGCCAGTCTATGCGACCTCCCCCATTGCGTAAAATGATATATTTGCAACACAACATGCCGATATATGAAATACACATGAACAGCCATTCGCTTATTCTTTTCCTCTCCCTTGCGGACAACCTGCACTTCGGCAAAACCAGCCGCGAGCATCATGTCAGTCCGTCTGCTCTCAGCCGCAGCATCAAGCAGCTTGAGGACGAACTCGGCACTCAGTTATTTCTCCGGGATAACCGCTCCGTTCGCCTCACTCGCGAGGGCCAGCAGTTTCGCGAATACGCCACAGAGGTGATAAGCGGCTGGCAGACCATGCGCCAGTCGTTCAAGCAGGATCAATTGATTCTGCAAGGTGAGCTTTCACTGTATTGCTCGGTCACGGCCAGCTACAGCTTTCTCTACGATATTTTGAGCAGCTTTCGCCAGGAATACCCGCGCATCGAAATGAAGCTGCACACCGGGGACGCGGCGAAAGCGGTTGAGCGTATCCAGGAAGGGCTTGAGGACATTGCCATCGGCGCGCGCCCCGACAGCCTGCCAACCGGCGTGGCCTTTCAGCCGATTGCCCGCTCGGCGCTGCGCTTCATTGGCCCGCAATCGCCTCAGCTTTTAACTGAGGAGCAAGTTAAGCACCCGAGCGCAGCCAGCTGGCGTGATGTGCCGATGATTCTCTCGGAAGAAGGCCTGGCGCGAACACGGACCGATCGCTGGCTCAAAAATCACAGTATAAAGCCACGGATTTACGCTCAGGTCAGCGGTAACGAGGCCATCGTCAGCATGGTCAGCCTGGGCTTTGGCATTGGTGTGGTCCCGCAAATTGTGCTCGACAACAGCCCGCTTAGCGCACGCATCCGCACCTACGATATTCAACCGCCCCTCACCGCTTACGACATCGGCCTGTTTGCCCTTGAAAAACACCTGAAAGAACCGCTGATCAACGCGTTCTGGAATCGCCAGCATTAAATGCCAGGCAAAAAAAACCCCGCAAAATTTGCGGGGCTTCTTCAGTGCAGCACAATCAGATGCTCAGAACCTTGTCGCCACGGGCGATGCCGGTAACACCGCTGCGCACGGTTTCCAGAATCGAGGCGGTGCCTACGGCCTGAATGAAGCTGTCCAGCTTGTCGCTCGTGCCTGCCAATTGAATGGTGTAGACACTGCTGGTTACGTCGACGATCTGCCCGCGGAAGATATCCGTGGTGCGTTTGACCTCGGCGCGCTGAGCACCGGTAGCCTTGACCTTGACCAGCATCAGTTCACGCTCGATGTGAGCGCTCTCTGAAAGATTAACCAGCTTAACCACCTCAACCAGCTTGTTGAGGTTTTTGGTGATCTGCTCGATCACCTCATCATGGCCAACGGTGGTCAACGTCAGACGCGACAGAGTCGGGTCTTCAGTCGGCGCCACAGTCAGGCTTTCGATGTTGTAGTTACGCTGCGAGAACAGGCCAACCACACGGGACAAAGCGCCCGGTTCGTTTTCCAGTAACAGGGAAATAATGTGTCGCATGATTAGGTCCGCTCCGTCTTGCTCAGCCACATGTCGCGCATTGCACCGTCTTTGATTTGCATCGGATAGACGTGCTCACTGGTGTCGACCTGAATGTCGAGGAATACCAGGCGATCTTTCATGGCGAACGCCTTTTCCATCATCGGCTTCAGATCTTTCAGATCAGTGATGCGCATGCCGACATGGCCATAAGCCTCTGCCAGCTTGACGAAGTCAGGCAACGACTCCATGTAGGAGTGCGAGTGACGGCTGTTGTAATTCATGTCCTGCCACTGACGCACCATGCCCAGCGCGCCGTTGTTCAGGTTGACGATTTTCACCGGCAAACCGTACTGCAAGCAGGTCGACAGTTCCTGAATGTTCATCTGGATGCTGCCTTCACCCGTTACACAGGCGACGTCATCATCCGGGAAGCTCAGCTTAACGCCCATGGCCGCAGGGAAACCGAAGCCCATGGTGCCCAAGCCGCCAGAGTTGATCCAGCGATTAGGCTTGTTGAAGCGATAGTACTGAGCCGCGAACATCTGATGCTGACCTACGTCGGAGGTCACAAATGCATCGCCGTGCGTTACTTCGCTGAGCGTCTCGATAACGGTTTGTGGCTTGATGATGCTGCCATCGCCCTTCTCGTAAGGGAACATGCCACGGCTGCCGCGCCACTCTTCGATCTGCTTCCACCAGCTGGCCAGCGCCTCTTTGCTCGGGGTTTCACCGATTTCCTTGAGGATCGCGACCATTTCGGTCAGCACGCTTTCAACCGGGCCAACAATTGGCACGTCGGCCTTGATGGTCTTGGAGATAGACGCCGGATCGATGTCGACGTGGATGATTTTTGCGTTCGGGCAGAACTTGGACGCGCCGTTGATAACACGGTCATCAAAGCGTGCGCCAACCGCAAAGATCACGTCCGCGTGGTGCATGGCCAGGTTAGCGGTGTAGCTGCCGTGCATACCGAGCATGCCAAGGAACTGGCGATCGGTACCTGGGTAGCCGCCCAAACCCATCAGGGTATTGGTGACCGGGGTGTTGAGCATTTGCGCCAGCTCGGTGAGCGGAGCAGATGCGCCGCCCATGATTACGCCGCCGCCGCTGTAGATGACCGGGCGTTTTGCCGCGATGAGCATCTCAGCCGCTTTACGAATCTGCCCGGAGTGACCGCGCAGTGCCGGGCTGTACGAACGCAGCTTGGCTTTCTTCGGATAAACGTATTCGAACTTCTCAGCCGGGTTGGTCATATCTTTCGGGATATCGACAACCACAGGGCCAGGACGACCGGACTCAGCCAGGTAGAAGGCTTTTTTCATCACTTCCGGAATTTCCGAGGCGTGCTTGATCATGAAGCTGTGCTTCACGATTGGCCGCGAAATACCGATCATGTCGGTTTCCTGGAATGCGTCGGTGCCGACCATGTTGCTAGGAACCTGACCCGACAGAACCACCATCGGAATGGAGTCCATGTAGGCCGTAGCAATACCGGTAATGGCGTTGGTTGCACCCGGGCCGGAAGTCACCAGCACCACGCCGGCTTTACCGGTCGCACGTGCATAGCCATCAGCCATGTGGGTAGCCGCCTGCTCATGGCGAACCAGAATATGGTTCACTTCAGGTTCTTTGAACAGGGCATCATAAATGTGCAGTAAGGCACCGCCTGGGTACCCATAGATGTTCTTAACGCCTTCGTCACGCAAAAAGCGGACGACCATTTCAGCGCCGGATAAAAGCTCCACGTTGTTCACCTCTAAAACGCCAGAAACCGCCAAGGAAGAAGGCGGTTTGAAATAGGTTTACTGCCAAGCAGAGCATGAGCGACGGTGGTCGCCGACTACGTCAGCTACTACTGAGCAAGTATTGGGAACGCCCCAAAGTGTTGCGGGGTTTTCCCACCCAGCGCGAGGTAACGCGTTGCGGGTGTAACAAGTCGGCGCGGGTGTGCACCTCATCTCTACTGAGCTAAAGCCTGCTTGCGGCGGACTCCACTACAGCGAGCGTGGGATTGTTCGGGATTAGAGCGCTGCAAGTCAAGTAATCCGTGACAGAATATACAAACTTCTGTTGTGACATAGCGCAGCATGGGCAACTACAGATTACGGTTATAGTTATTCCAAGCTCCGACAGTTCGAATTAAGGATTCAACATGCGCCACGTATTTTTAACCAGCACCCTGCTGCTCATCATGAGCACTTCGGCGATGGCCAGCCAGGTTTACAAGTGGGTCGATGCGCAGGGCATGACGCATTTCGGGGCGCAACCGCCAGCCGGGCAACAAGCGACGACAATCGACACCGACACCCCGACCAGCGCGCCGGTGCAAGCACCAGAAAAGCCAGAGGTGCCGACGTTCGACAGCATCGCCAACCCGGAACAGGCCGAGATCGACAAGAAGGTCAAAGCTGAAGTGGCCGCCAAGGCCGCCGAGCGCAAGCAGTACTGCACCGAAGTGCGTACCAGCCTGGCTCAACTCGAGAACAACCCACGTCTGCGGGCTGAGATCGACGGGGAAGTACGCCGTTTGGGCGAAGATGAGCGCCAGCAGCGTATCGCCGAGGCCAAGAAGGCCATCAGCGAAAACTGCAATTAAGCGGGCTCAGGGTCAGTTGGCGTCGCTGATCAGCTGATCAAACTCGCCGAGCAACTTGAGAAGACCACGGGTTTGCGGATTGCTCTCTCCGTAAACCTGTTCAGCCATCGGCTGAATTCCTGACGCGCTAGGCAAAGCGGCGCCCGCCTCGATAATCATCTTCATGCGCGGCACGAATATCCACTGCAGCCATTGCTCGAATGGCATGCTGTCGACGCAAAACGGCGTAACACTGGCCATGGCCTCAGCGCTGGGCGGCTCGACCGACCAGAGCTGCTGAACCCGCATTTCGCGCTCAATGAGCAACAAGCACTCGGCAACCTCGGCTATTTGCACGGCCATCAGAGATTAACCTTGGCCCGCTCACGTGCCTGCGCTGCACCTGCCGCATCGCCCTGCATCTGCCGCGACTGCGCGATCAAATCCCACAAACTGGCCTGCAACGCCGGACGTCCACTGGCATAGCTGAGGCCACGACGGGCAAATTGCTCAGCCTGCGCAGCGTCACCCTGAGCCAGACGCACCTGAGCCAGATTGTATAGAACCTGCGGCTCACGCGGAGCAATGCGCTGGGCACGCTCAAGGCTCGATGCCGCGCCATTCAAGTCACCGCCTGCCTGCTGCTGTTGAGCAGTGGTCAGCAGCGCCAGAACCGGGCCGTCCAACTGTTCATCTGCGGCCAGGCCACCTGCGCTCTGCGTCGAGCTGCTGATGCTTGGCGCACTGCTGGTCGACGGCGTGTTATCGCCCTGAGTCGAGTTCATCTGAATCGGCTCGGATTGTATTGGCTGGCTGCTGATCGGCGCGGATGAGGTATCCAGCGGCATTGAGCCGCCCACGCCGCCCGGCACCATGACCACCACGCCAGAATCTTCAGGGATCGCCTGAGCCTGAGCTTGCGCCTGAGAACCTTGCTGGCCATTGGACGAGCCATAGACCTTGACGTTGTCCATCCGGTTGGCCGATGCCGAAGTACCGGAATCAACCACCGGAATCGACCCGCGCGGTACGCTGGAGCAACCCGCCAAAACCAGGGACGCTGTAAAAGCCGGTATCAACCACTTAGTCACATCAAACCCTCTTTAATTATTCTATCCAGCCACGAACCCAATCCATAACAGAGTCCACCGGCGCTTGAATTCCGCACGCAGAACCGGCTACTGGCTCACTGCCACGAATATACGGCATCTGCACAGCGCCCGGGCAACTCGAATCGGAACCCTGTCCCGTCTTCGGATCAACCCATGCCTGCACCACGTTATCCGGTTGCGGCATATCCAGCGGCAGCGGGTCGGCCTTGGCCATAAAGCTGGTCCACACCTGCAATGCACCCGTTGCGCCGGTCAGCGGCGTTGGGCCGTTATCGTCACGTCCCAACCAGACGACCGCGAGCAGATCCTGCCCAAAACCTGCAAACCAGCTGTCGCGCGAGTCGTTACTGGTACCGGTTTTGCCAGCCAGATTCAACGAGCGCGGCAACTGGTTGTAAACCGAACGCCCGGTACCTTCGCGCATCACTCGCTGCATGGCGTTTTGCAGCAGGTAGATTGCACCCGGATCGAAGCGCTGCTGAATCTTGTAGGGATAGCGCTTCAACGGCTCGCCTTCTGCGGTCAACACGCTGCGAATCCCGCGCAACGGCGTATTGAAACCACCGTTGGCCAAGGTTGAATACATATCCGCCACTTCCATCGGGCTCAGGCTACCGGCACCCAACAACATCGACGGGTACGCCGGCCATTCGCGCTGCATACCCAGCCGCTGCAAGGTTTTCAGTACATTCGGCACGCCAACCTGCAAGCCCAGCTTGGCAGTCGACAGGTTGTAAGAGTTGACCAGCCCCTGGTACAGATAGATCCGTCCATGCGACTTACGGTCGTAGTTTTGCGGGCTCCATACCTGGCCGTCCTGCCCTTTAACCGAGAAGGCTTTATCTTCCATCATGGTCGTCAGGGTGTATTCGCTCGGACGCTCCAGCGCCGTGAGGTAAACCGCAGGTTTAACCAGCGAGCCGATTGGACGCACCGCATCCAACGCGCGGTTGAAGCCTGCATAACCCGGCTGACGGCTGCCAATGAGCGCCTGCACTTCACCGGTTTCCGGATTGGTGACGACCATACCGGCCTCAACCTGATCCACACCTTTGCGCCCGGACAGACGCTTGAGCGTGCCGGTGAGCGACTCCTCGGCCTTGATCTGCATGATCGGGTCGAAGCTGGTGAATATGCGCAGCCCTTCCTCGGTCAAGTCAGCCTCTTTGTAGTCTTCGCGCAATTGGCGTTTGACCAGATCGAGGAATGCCGGGAATGAACTGTTGGCCATGCTGCCTTTGCTGGTCACGCCTAATGGACGCGCCTTGGCCGCCGTTGCTTCCTCGACAGAAACCACGCCCTGCTCGGCCAGCATGTCGAGAATCAGGTTACGCCGAACCGTTGCACGCTCAGGATGGCGGCGTGGGTTGTAATACGTCGGACCCTTGACCATGCCCACCAACAGCGCCATTTGATCAAGCTTAAGCTCGGCAATTGGCTGGCTGAAAAAGTACTGGCTGGCCAGACCGAAACCGTGGATCGCGCGGTTGCCATCCTGCCCAAGGAACACTTCGTTGAAGTACGCCTCAAGAATTTCGTTCTTGTCGTAATGCAGTTCCAGCAGCAGCGCCATCATCGCTTCGGTGGCTTTACGCGTCAGGCTGCGCTCGTTGGTCAGGTAGAAGTTTTTCACCAACTGCTGAGTCAGCGTACTGCCGCCCTGGCGCAATGCACCTGACGAGGCGTTCACCCATACGGCGCGGGCGATCGACTTGGGCGACACACCGTGATGCTCAAAGAAGTCGCGGTCTTCAACTGCGACCAGTGTCTGGATCAGCGTAGGCGGCACCTGGTCGAGCTTGACCAGCACCCGATCTTCCTGGTGCGCCGGATACAGGCCGCCAATCAGCAAGGGTTCCAAGCGTGCAACCGAGAGTTTGCCACCGCCAACCTGGCTCAGACCAGCAACATAATCACCCGAGAAACGCACATTGACCTTCTGCGAAGGCTCGGCGCTTTCGTAAAACTGGAAACCACGGGAATACAGATTGATGCTGTTGCCATTAACCGACACAGCGCCGGGGCCGGATACGCTGTTCTCGCGCCGGTAGCCCAAGGCATCCAGCTCTTTGAGGAAGTCGCTTTTCGACAGTTTTTCACCGACGAACAACTCCAGCGGCCGGGCATAAACCTTGGCCGGCACAGTCCAGCGCTTGCCGGAGAATTTCTCCTGAACAACCGCATCGAGATAAACCGCAAAACCGGCAAAGACTACCAGCCCAACCAGACCAAGCTTTACAGCCCAGCCAAGCCAGGGGCGCGAGCCACGGGTTTTACGGCGTTTAGAACGGGTACGGGGGGATTTAGGTCGAGTCATGGCGCGGCATTATACGCACTTTGTTGCACACAAGCAGGCACCGCTGAGTAGTTTGCAGCGCCGTCCGTAGCGGCCATAATGAGCCACTACTTTATGAATTCACGCCAAGGATCAACCGTGAGCCAAGCCCTGATTGCAGCCCTGCAGAACCCTGCTATTTTTCCCCATCCGGTGGAGGCCTTCGAGGTCGTCGAGACTCATATTTCCTGGGTAATTCTGACGGGCGAATACGCCTACAAGATCAAGAAAGCGGTCAATTTCGGATTCCTCGACTTCACCGAACTCAGCGCCCGCGAACACTTCTGCAACGAAGAGCTGCGCCTTAATCAGCGTCTGGCCAAAGACCTTTACCTGCAAGTGCTGCCGATCACCGGTAGCGTCGAGGCCCCGCAGTTGAATGGCGAAGGCGAGCCCATCGAATACGTGCTGCAAATGCGCCAATTCCCGCAAAGCCAACTGCTCGGCGAGTTGCAGGCACGCGGCGAGCTGGGCACAGAGCACATCGACGCCTTGGCGAAAATCATCGCAGACTTCCATCTCAGCGCCCCGCGCGTGCCGCAAGAGCATGAACTGGGTACAGCAGAAGCGGCGATGGCGCCGGTGATGCAGAACTTCGAGCAAGCCCGCGCGATGCTCACCGACAAAGCTGACCTTGAGCAGCTTGATGCATTGCAGGCCTGGGCCGAAAGCAGCTATGAGCGCCTCAAGCCTCTGCTCGCCTCACGCAAGGCTGACGGCTTTATCCGTGAATGCCACGGGGATGTGCATCTTGGCAATGCCACCGTATTCAATGGCCAGGTCACGTTGTTTGACTGCATTGAGTTCAACGAGCCGTTCCGCCTGACCGACATCACCGCCGATGCCGCCTTTTTGGCCATGGACCTTGAAGACCGTGGTCTCAAGTGCCTGGCGCGACGTTTCGTCAACGGCTGGCTTGAGCACACGGGCGATTACGCCGCGCTGGAGTTGATGAACTTCTACAAGGCTTATCGCGCGATGGTGCGTGGCAAGGTCAGTTTGTTCCGTCTGGGTCAGGAGCAAAGCGCAGTCGAGCGCGCCGTGATCCTGCGCCAGTACCGCCGTTATGCCGCCTTAGCCGAGAGCTACAGCGCTATTCCGTCGCGTTTCATGGCTATCACTCATGGCGTGTCTGCGGTCGGCAAAAGTCAGGTCGCCATGCGTTTGGTTGAAGCAATGGGCGCCATTCGCCTGCGCTCGGATGTCGAACGCAAGCGCCTGTTCGGTGAGCAGCAGGCTGACGGCAACGCATTGGACAGCGGCATCTACACTGCCGACGCATCTGCAGCTACTTATGCACATTTGCACAAACTGGCCAGCGCCGCGCTGCATGCCGGCTACCCGGTTGTGGTCGATGCGACTTATCTCAAGCAAGCGCAGCGCCAAGCGGCTTGCAGTGTTGCCGAGGAAACCGGCGTGCCGTTCCTGATTCTCGACTGCCAGGCTCCGGAGCAAGTAATTGCCGGCTGGCTCGCACAGCGCCAAGCTGAAGGACAGGACCCGTCCGACGCCACACTGGAAGTCGTGCAGGCGCAGCAAGCCAACCGAGAAGCCTTGACCGAAGAAGAGCGCGTTCACAGCAAGCTGGTTGAAACCAACAGCAGCGCTAGCCTCGATGGGCTGGTGGCCCGCATCCGCCAACGCCTGCCCGGCCTCTGATTCAATCGCACTTTAGCGCCGGGGGCAGAAAATCTGCCCCCGGCGCTCCCCTCTTCAGATCAAGCCCCTCCAAGCCAACTTTGGCAACGTCTCGACCGCCTCTAAAAATCCTGCCTCAAGCAGCTCTTTGTCAGTTTCACGCTGCCCCCAGCCTTTCGGTGAGAGCCGGCAATAGCAAAAAGCCACACCTGCGCGATTGGCCGCTACACTTAATAGGTAAGCACCGTTCCTCTTCCCCAACACGTACGCTTGGCGACGCACGGAGGCGCAATGAACGATGAATTGCAGCAGATGAAAAATCTCGGCAAGACCTCAGCGCAATGGCTGCATGCCTCGGGAATTCACAGTGCCAACGATTTACGCCGGCTTGGCGCCGTCAGCGCTTACCGGGCGGTGCGTGCACGCGGTTTTCGCGCCTCGAAAGTGTTGCTCTATGCAATTGAAGGCGCACTCCTTGATGTGCACTGGAGTCAACTACCTCCGACGCTAAAAGCCGAGCTGAGCGGACAGTTGGACGACCCTGTGACCCGCAATAAGAGCTAGCTCACAACCTCCGGCGTGAGAGATTTACCTGCTGACTGTGGACGCCTATCGTTTTGCTCAAGTCAGGGCATTCGTCCGCCAGCCAGCCAAGGAATTGCACTCATGTACCTACTCGGTGAACAACCGATCTACGCCGAACAACTCATCAGGAAGTTGCAGCAGATTCCCACCCAGCTACTTGACGGTCTCGATCCAAGTGGCCCGGTCATAAAGCTTGAGCGCAGTGATGACCTCACACTGGAATTACCGAGAACGGAGTTGTTTCTGATCGAGCACGGCCTGTTGCACGCCGCCGTCGATCAACACCCGCTGTTCTACCTGCAGCAAGGTGACCTGCTCGGCTTGCGCCAGAATATCGAATTCCCGCCAACGCATTACAGCAGCGAAGACCCGGTGGCACTGCTCCCCTACTCGCGCAGTGAGGTGCTCAAGCACATTCACGCCGATGAGCAGCGTCAGGAGTTATTCCTGCAATACCTGATCGGTCACACCGTTTTACTCTGCGAGGCGCTGGCGTGCCTCAAACAACCAGAAATTCGCACCGCGACAGGGTTTCAGCACTTTGCTGCCGGCGAAGAACTGCTGCATCAGGGCGATGATGCCGACGACGTGTTCATCATTATCGAGGGCCAGGCCGACGCCTATGTCGACGGGCACAAAGTTGGCGACGTCAAGAAAGATGAAATCTTTGGCGCCATGGCGGTGTTCACCCAAGAAAAACGCAGCGCGACAATTATCGCCGTCGAGCCGTGCACGGTAATGGTCATCCCCAAGGATCAGTTTATCACCCTGATGCATAACAACCCGCGCATCGCCCACAGTCTGGTCGAGAGCATGGCCCGGCGCATTGACTTGCTGAACAAGGAAATCACCCAATTGCGCGCCGCCGCGCTCAAGTAAGAAACCTGCTGAGATACAGCCCAAAAACTTAATTGAGAATAAATCGCATTAGACTGTTGACACGCAAATGATAATTGTTATTATTAACTCAACTGGTCGCGAGATCAGCTGATAAGCTCAAGAGACCTTCAGTCGGACTCTTCAGATTATCTCCTCATCAGGCTAATCACGGTTTTTGACCCGGCACTTTGCCGGGTCTTTTTTTGCCTGCGATTTAGCCACGCTGCAATCGTTTAGTTATCCGAGGAGCCGAAGGTGCGGCGCATCCGCGAGCGTACAAGCCACGTCTTGGCTGCAAGACGCTTCTGCGTG
The DNA here is from genome assembly GCF_900682675.2 of Pseudomonas marincola. Taxonomy (NCBI): domain Bacteria; kingdom Pseudomonadati; phylum Pseudomonadota; class Gammaproteobacteria; order Pseudomonadales; family Pseudomonadaceae; genus Pseudomonas; species Pseudomonas marincola. Next base: position 3,784,053 of record NZ_LR215729.2, read on the forward strand.
CAAGCCGTGCTAATGAGATCGGAATGGGTAGCGGATTGCGCAGAGTTGCGCTGAAGGGCTGCAACCCCACGACGAATTGCTCGCCGTGGGGGCTAGGTTATGGCTTACGCAGTTTCGCGCAATGGTCCTGCTCTGGCGTGGCGGCGGTGTACCAGACAAAGTCGGACTGCTGAGCGGTCACCGTGCGCCCTACTTCTGCCAGCGTCAGCACACGGGTCTGCGTGCTGTCGCCAAGGTCTTGCAGATGCAGCGGCACGCCCAGATCACGGCGCACGTGAAAGGCCCCGGCAAACAGGATGCTGGGCTGTGGTGCGGCTTTAATCTGCTCGGCCATGCGCCGGTCACGCTGCTGCTGAATGGCTAACATCGGCGGCATTTGCGATTCGGGCAGCAGCCCGCAATGCGACTCACGAATGTCATCCTGCAGCGCTGTGCGCACGCTGGCAGCGGTAGAAGCTGAGCCAACCAACGGCGGAGGCTGGCGATACACCGCCATGATTTCCTCACGGTCGAGGTTAGCTGCCAATAACGGATAAGGCTGTACCAAGGCGTAGCGCACGATAGGCCCGTAGTAGTTCCAGTCCCAGCCCTCCTTCCAACTCAACGCCTTGGCTAAATCTGCCGGTGACTGATTGGCTTGAGTCGCAGCGCGGCTGCTGTCCACAGCCCCCTGCTGGCTTGGGGTAAGCATTTCCAGCAACAGGCTGCCAGTTGGCCGGTACTGGGCCAGGGCTTTGAGCAACCATAGCTGCAAGGCGTGATGATCAGGATTATCGTGCTGCTCGCCAACCAGTACATGCCCGGCCGTAGCCAACTCATCAACCAGTTGTTGAGGGCTGATCTGCTGGCCACTGCGCAGATCAATAATTACCCCGAGCTGCGCATGCTCGCGCCCTTGCGGGCTCTGCCAGTCAGGAACCGCAGGGACTGTTGGCCGCACGGACTGACAACCCGCCAAAAACAGCAAAAGCAACGTGATAGCTATACGCACGCGAACTCCTTAGCGAGCAATAATCAGCGGATGGCCGCGCTCTGGGTGCTTATGCACCAGCACTTCGAGCCCGAATACAGATTGCAGCAATTCGGCCTGCAACACCTCTTCAGGTTTCCCCAATGCACGCGGCACGCCGCGTTCAAGCAACAGCAAGCGATCGCAATAACGCGCAGCCAGATTCAGGTCATGCAGAATCACCATCACGGCTGCACCTTGCTCAGCAAACCTCCGGGTGGCTTGCAAGGTAACGTGTTGGTGCAAGGGATCTAGCATCGAGGTCGGCTCATCCAGTAATAACGTCTGGCCTATTCCACCAGGCCAAAGTTGCGCCAACACCCGCGCCAGATGGACCCGCTGACGCTCGCCTCCCGACAGCGCCAGATAACTGCGCCCGAGTAAATGTTGCGCATCTGCCGCAGCCAATGCCTGGCCGATGATTTGCTGATCGCGCTCACGCCCGGTGGCATGCGGTAAACGCCCCATGCCCACAACTTCTTCGACCTTGAAAGCAAAATTGAGCGTGGACGATTGCGGCAATACGGCCAAACGCTGCGCTCGCTCCACGCCTTGCCAGTCGCTTAACTCGCGCTGGTCGAGCTTCACCGAACCGGCTGAAACCGCCAGCTCACCGCAAAGCGCTGCGAGCAATGTACTCTTGCCCGCGCCGTTTGGCCCAAGCACGCCCAGCACTTGGCCCGGCACCAGCTCAAGGCTGACCTGCTCAAGCACGCGGGTATCACCGCGCTGCACATTTATTGAGTCTGCGCGTAGCATCAGGCACGCCCCCGCAACAACAGGTAAATAAAGAATGGGGCACCAATTAGCGCGGTGACAATCCCAATCGGCAATTCAGCCGGGGCCAACAGCAGGCGTGCGATCAGGTCGGCAAACAGCAGCAAACTGGCGCCCGCCAACGCCGAGGCTGGCAGCAACACGCGATGATCCGGCCCGACCAGCAAGCGCACCAGGTGCGGAACCACCAAGCCGATAAAACCGATCATCCCCGCTGCAGCTACCGCCGCGCCCACGCCGAGAGCAGTACAGAACACCAGCTCACGCTTGACCCGCTCAACCGGAAACCCCAGATGCCGCGCTTCCGACTCACCCAGCAACAGCGCATTCAGCGCTTTAGCCCGGCGTGGCAACCATAAGGCCACCGCGAAAGTGACCAACAGCAGTGGCCAGAGTCGGGCATAACTGGCGCCATTGAGGCTGCCCAAGTTCCAGAAGGTCAGCGTACGCAGGGTCGCATCATCAGCCAGGTAGGTGAACAAACCGATCACCGCACCCGCCAATGCCGTAAGCGCGATGCCCGCCAAGAGCATGGTCGCCACACTGGTTTGGCCGTCACGTCTGCCGAGCCGGTAAACCAGCGCAGTGACGCCCAGCCCGCCAGCGAAGGCAAATACTGAAAGCAAATACGGCGCGAAAGCTTCGGGAATCCCGCCGAACAAGCTGCCGCCGACTATCGCTATGGCCGCACCGAGTGCTGCGCCGCTGGAAACACCGATCAAACCGGGGTCGGCAAGCGGATTACGAAACAGCCCTTGCATGGCCACGCCACACAACGCCAATACCGCACCCACCGATAATCCGAGCAGGGTCCGCGGCATGCGAATCTGGCCAATAATCAATTGCGCCTGCTCTAACGTGTCGTCGCCTACCGGAACGCCAATCAGCCGTAACAGCGCTTGCAAGCTGTCTAGCAGGTGCAAGCTGACTGGCCCCAGTGCGAGGGACAAGAAGAATGCGAGTGCTAGCAATACGCCCAGTGCGATGAACAGTGAGCGCGGTCGGAGAACTGGATTCATAAGTTGGCGTGGGCTTCAACAAGCAAAGGTTGGCTGGCAGGATAAAAGGCTGCAGACAAGGCCGCCAGCCCTTCCGGCAAACGCGGCCCCAGCCCACCGACTAACAGCGTCGGGTCCAGCACCACAATCCGCCCGGCCTTTGCCGCGCGAGTGGCCGCTAGCGCCGGGTTACTTTTCAGCAACGCTTTCTTGGCCTCATCACCGCGCAAGCGCCGGTCTGCGACGATCAAGACTTCAGGGTCGAGCGCCAGCAAGGCCTCATTGGATATACCTTTATAGCTGGCGTGAGTCGCTACGTTGTGACCACCGGCCTGCTCGATCAGCCAATTCGCACCGGTATCAGCACCAGCCGCCATTGGATTACCGCCGGCATTACCCAGCAACAACAATACCCGTGGCGCCGCCTGCTTGCTTTGCGCGGCGCTCACCCATTGTGCCTGGCGATTCAACTGTTGCTGGTAGTGCGCAAACACTTCCTGCGCCTTGGCTTCATCGCCCAGCAAACTGCCAAGGCGCTGCAAGTTACGCTCAAGTACGGTTACATCCGACTTGGCGGACAAGGTTTCGATGCGCACCCCTGCCGCACTTAGTTGCTCAAGCACCGGCGGCGGGCCCATCTCTTCCGTGCCCACCAGCACGTCGGCATTGAGCGACAAGATACCTTCAGCAGAGAGCTGACGCTGATAACCCACGCTCGGTAATTTGGTCACTGTTGCAGGGTGCTGACTGGTGGTGTCGACGCCAACCAGTTTGCTCTCACCGCCCAACACCACAACCCACTCGGTTAACGAGCCACCGGCGCTGAGCCAGCGTTGCGGCAAGGTTTCAGCGCCAAACGCGGCGGCCGGCATGATCAGGCTCAACAATATAGAAAGACTAAGGCGCATCTTTGACAGGCTCCAATAGAATTCGACTGTCCTCAATGCCGTGCTGCTGGAGCATGGCCATCAGGTCGAGAAATGTAGTCAGTGGCGCTCGGCGATCGAGGGCGATATCCAACCCTGCTGCTTTGACTTCGCCGAGATTGCTCAACAGCTGGCTGCGTAGCGCCGCAAAACTGTCGTAGTCGGTCGTGTTAAACCGCCAATTGCCCTGTTCATCGAGCTGGATGCGCATCCGCTCACCGCCCGCAACAGCCGGCTCAAGCGTCTCCTGGCTTTGCGCCATTTGCATGGGCAACTCAAGCAGCGGCGTTTGCGCGGTAAGCAGGAAAAACACCAGGACAATGAAGATGACATCTAGCAGCGGCGTCAGATCAGGCAGCAAACTGACGCCGCTGGGTGATGACTGCGCCAGGCGAATCATGGCAACGCCCACTGCACACGGGATGCACTTGGCGTGAGGTCCAGATTCAAACCATCAATCGCCAGATGACAGCGATTGAGCAGGTTTTGCACAGCTTCCAGATATCGCTCCGCCCAGAGCGCGAAGCCTTGGCCAGCAGCCATTGACGGGATCGCAATCAACAGGCCCCACACCGTGGTGTAGAGGGCTTGCCATAAACCATCGGCGAGCAAAGCGGGGGTCACGGGGCGATCTTGTCCGGCAATATTGGCGAACATCTCGAGCATGCCCAGCACGGTCCCCAACAGCCCGAGCATCGGCGCGAGCACTGCAATCAGTTGCAGCAGGCGTAACTGCCGATTAAGCCTGCGGCGTTCCTCCAGCAGCCAGCAACCGAGCACCTCTTCACGCTGCTGGCTGGGTGCCGTGCTGTGTTCCAGCAGCAAGGCCAGGCCATATCGCCAGCCGCGCACGGCGCCGTGGCACGCCTGTTTATCGCAGTCGCGGCACGCGCTTACGGCTGCCTTGCCGGCAGAGACACTCAAGGGCGGCAAGCGCAGAAACACGCTCAACCGCTCAAGGATCAACATCAAGGCGATGACGGAGCACAGCGCCAAAGGCCACGCCAGCGGCCCCATGTTCTGCAGCAGGGCGAGCATGTCAGGCCTCCAGGCGCGGGCAGCGCTCGGCGATATCACGCCAGGCAGTTAACTCAGGGACGCCGGGTTTACGCGCACCAAACAACTGCACGATGATTTCGCCGTTTTCGTCGTACGCTTCCCAACTGGTGATCACACCATCGCTGCTCGGCTTACGCACACGCCATAGTTCATGCACCGACAGAGTTTTCAGGTGCAGATTGAAATCGGCATCAAGCACGTTGAACCACGTGTCCATCCAGCGCAGGTTGTTCACCGGCCCGCTGTGAATTTGAATGCAGTGCCGGTTGCCGACAAACACCATGATCGGCACCGCCTCGCTTGCCGCCTGCTCAAACAATTCCGGCAGTGCGCTGGTCGCCAACGGTTCTGCCCATTGGTGTCCGGCCAGGCGCAGGGCTTGGGTACGTGCAACGCCGTAGTTTTTCAGCAGCGCGAAGAAATGGTGAGTGTCTTGCAGGCTGGCCCAGCCATCACGCAGTGCAGCGACATCAATCTGCTCATCGGCAACTGGCTCGGGAGCGGCCGGTAACGCCTGCAATTGCAGATCGGCAGACTGCTCTTCACAGCGGAACTGCGCCACCAGCGGTGCCCACTCGTCAACGTTGCTGGTGGGCGTCAGGAACACTTTATGCACCGCCATGCCCTGGCGATCAAACACCTGAATGCTGCGCTGCACGCCCTTATCGGTTTGCTCTTCGATGGCAAAAACGCTGCCCCAGCCGCCGAGGAACAAGCGCAGGTCGATATCGGCAGACACCACCAAGCCCATCTGCCCACTGGCCATCACCGTTACATCACGATAAAAGCCCTTACGTTCATGTACGCAATGCTCGTTGCGAGTCAGGGCCATGATAAAGCCCAGCTCACCCAATGCCGGGAGCAAGGTTTTCCACTCGGGGCGCAGGCGGATGGCGTCGACGCCCAGACGACTGGCGACCAACTCACCCTCACTCACCTGCAAATGAGCCGCTGCATCGCGGGCGCGCAGACGTGGTTGCGCTTGGCGCAAGGCCTGCCAGGCCTGATACAAATTCGCTGTAGTCACGTCGGTGTTGGTTAACGTTTGCATAAGCACTCCTGTCTTGTTGTTCAACGTCGCGCCGCAAGGGCAAACGCGATGGGAATTTGCACCCGGCTGGGCACGGGCTGACCTGCAACTGTTTCGGGTTTGAAGCGCCAGCCTGAAACCGCCTTCACTGCCGCCTGATCAAGGCTGCTGACCCCCGATGAGCGCAGCACCTGCACATCGCGCTGCGCACCATTGCGATCAAGGCGCACCTCAACCAATACCGTGCCCTCCTGATTCCTGCGCCGCGCTGTGGCGGGATAGCTCGGCGGTTTGGGCGGCTGCAGAAAGCTCGGCTGATGGCTCACCACCTCTACCGGCTCGGGGCTTTGGGTCACGGGCGCCGCAACGGGTTTGGGTGTTGCCGGTGCTTTTGCTTTACCGGCGGCTTTTTCCGGCGCAGAGGGCTGCGCCGAACTGGCGGACGCAACTCGCGGCGCAGGTTCAGGCGCTACAACTGGCTTGGGTTTGGGTTCTGCGACAGCAGGCTTGGGGGCGGCGACTACTGGCTTGGCCACGGGCACCGGCGCAACCGGGGTTTTGACAGCTGGCGTGCTAACAGGCTCAGGCTTGGCGGTGGCAACTGCCGGTGGCGGCTCTGACGCGGGAGCGGACGGCGGCGCGACGGGCTCCTGTTTGGCGGCGGCCTGCAACTGAATCGCAGCAATTCGCAGCACTTGCGGCGCGTCAGCCTGCTGGCCGGCGAGCGGTTGCACCGGCTCACGCAAAAGCCAACTGGCAGCCACATGGGCTGCCAGTGAAAGCAGGAGAAACAACGGCCAACGCAGCATGACAACGCCATAATTATTAAATTCAAATCCATTTGATAATCATTTGCATATGCATGTCAATCCCATTAGCATTTTGCGCCTGCCATCCAAGGTGAATACAAAATCACCCGTGCTAATCAGGAGCTACCTATGCAACGTCCACCCTTTGCCCTGCGTCCCTGGCTGCCACTTTTGCTGCTCGGCGCCTCAGCGACTCACGCTGCGGAACCTGCAGTGACTCAGTTCGACACGGTGTCGGTCACGGCCACCCGCAGCGAGCGCACACTGGATAAAGTCCCGAGTACCGTTTCGGTGCAGGACGAACGCCAGATCGATCAGCAAAACATCAACAACATCAGTGACCTGGTGCGTTATGAGCCGGGCGTTACGGTGAGCGGGACAGGCAGCCGGTTTGGTCTTAGCGGTTTCAACATCCGCGGCATCGGCGACAACCGCATCCTCACCCAGGTAGACGGCGTGCCCACCGCGGACGCATTCACCTTCGGCCCGTTCCTTAATGCGCGCCGTGATTACGTCGACCTCGACACGGTCAAGCAGGTCGAGATCATTCGCGGCCCGGCCTCCTCGCTGTATGGCAGCGATGCAATCGGCGGCGCAGTGAGCTTCCTGACCAAGGATGCGGGGGATTATCTGGAAGACGGCGACGACACGTATCTGCGCTTCAAAACCGGTTACGACGGCAGCGATGACAGCTGGCAGCGCAGCGCCACATTTGCCGGGCGCCAGGGCCAGTTCGACGGCTTGCTGCATTTGGGTCGCCGCGATGGCCAGGCAACCGATACTTACGGCGGAGCCAGCGGCATCGGCAGTGGCCGGGGTGAAGCCAATCCGCAGGATTTCAACAACGAAAACTTCCTCGGCAAACTCGGCTGGAGTTACAACGAGACCGACCGCCTGCAGTCCACCTATGAGCGTTTCAACGCCGAGGCCGACACCAAAATCCTCAGCGACTACGCCACCTCCGGCACAACCCGGACTTCGGACGCGGTGGACAGCACCGACCGCGAACGCTTCAGCTTGCAGCACCAGTTTGATTTATCCAGCGCGATCACCGATGGCGTTGAATGGCAGTTGAGTTATCAGGACAGCCTGATTCGTCAGCAAACATTCCAGGACCGCTTCAGCGCCGGAACCTTCCGTGAGCGCACCCGCGACTCCAAGTACCGCGAAGAGCTGTGGACACTCAACAGCAAATTCGACAAAGCCTTCGCCACCGGTGATGCACAGCATCAAGTGATCTACGGCTTCGACATCAAGCACCTTGAAAGCAGCGACCTGCGCCGTGGCTCAGAGGTCTACACAGCCACGGGCCTGCCAACCCCGCCGTCGTTTGGCGGTGAAAACTTCCCGCTGAGCGACTTCCCGGACCCAACCGCCAACGAGTACGCACTGTTCGCTCAAGACAGCATAGAAATTGGCCGCTGGACCTTGCTGCCGGGCTTGCGCTACGACTACTACGAAATGAAACCGGACGTGACCCAGGAATACCTCAACAGTGTTCCGGTGAACACCAACCCGGACAATTACGATGACCACGCGCTGTCACCCAAACTTGCCGTTAGTTATCAGATCGACGACGCCTACAGCGTTTACGGCCAGTATGCGGCAGGCTTCCGCGCGCCGAATCCGGTGGATGTATTCGGCGAGTTTGTGAACTCAGCCTTTGGTTATCAAACCATTGCCAACCCGGACCTCGAAGCCGAAACCAGCAACAGCTATGAGCTGGGCTTGCGCGGCAAGTTTGACCAAGGCAGCTTCGGCCTCGCCCTGTTCTACAACGAGTACGATGACTTCATCGAGCAGGTCTCGCTGAGCAGCGACCCGACCGGCAACGGCATTCCGCTGACGTTCCAGTACCAGAACCTCAACAAAGTGACGATCCGTGGCGCAGAAGCCAAAGGCGACTTGTTCCTGGGCAGCTATGGCATGCCTGAAGGCACCCGCCTGCGCGGCGCTATCGCCTATGCACGCGGTCGTGATGAAGACACCGGCCAGCCGATCAACAGCGTCGATCCACTGAAAAGCGTTATCGGCCTGGGTTACGACGCACCGAACGGCGAGTTTGGTGGCGAGCTGGCGTGGACGCTGGTGGCCGCCAAAGAGCGCGTCGACAAATCGGCAATCCCTAACCAGTTCGAGCCCGCCGGTTACGGCACACTCGACCTCAACGGTTACTGGCAAGTCAGCGAGCAGTTCTCGGTTAACGCCGGGCTCTACAACCTCACCGACAAGCAATATTGGCAGTGGGGCGATGTACGCAGCCTGACCGCCGACAGCCCGTCACTGGACCGTTATTCACAGCCTGGCCGTTATGCAGCAGTGAACATGATCTGGGAGATGTAAGCAGTTGCAGCGGCTGAGCAACTTTCTGCGCAGTCGCTGCACAACAGATTCAATTCGCACACGGATGTGCCCCTTTCGCATCTGTCCGCTGTTGGCGATAATCGCCGCCTTAAGCGGAGAGTGACTCATGCAGTTTTTATGCGCCCCGAGCTATCTGCCTGAAGGCCAGAGTCGGGGCTTTACGTTGGACGATGAACGGGTTTTTGCCGTGCGCAAAGACGGCCAGGTTTTCGTCTACCGCAACTATTGCCCGCACCGCAGCGTGCCGCTGGACTGGCAACCCGACCAGTTTCTCGATTCCAGCGCCAGCCTGATCCAGTGTGCCACCCACGGCGCACTGTTCCTGATTGATAGCGGTGAGTGCGTTGCGGGCCCCTGCGCGGGACAATCGTTGTACAAGCTCGAATCCCGCGAAGACGCGGATGGCATCTGGGTCAACCTATAAGCAAAATGCCGCCCGGCGTTGATGCCGATCAGTGCTAGAGCTGCACATCCAGCCGATGGCTGACGCGAATCCCCTGCGGGCTGATTTCCACACCATACGCCAGCACTTCCACGCCAGCCGCCATTGCCTCTTTGAGGGCACTGGCGTAGCCCGGATCAATCTCCTCGGCGGCACGCACAGCAGTTATCCCCGAGAGATTCACACAGTACAACTGAACCGCCCGCACGCCCTGACGAGCCAGAGTGGCGAGTTCACGCAGGTGCTTGGCGCCGCGTTCGGTGCGCGCATCCGGAAACGCCGCCACATCGGTGTCGGCAAAGCCCAGCGTCACGCTTTTAACTTCGACATACGCCGCCCCGTCCGGATACTCCAGACGAAAGTCGATCCGGCTGCGCTCCTCACCGTAAGGCACTTCACGCTTGAGCGCAGTGAACCCGGCCAGTTCGACGATAACGCCAGCATTCAGCGCTTCTTCGACCAACGCATTGGCCCGCGCCGTATTAATGCAGGCCAGTCGCCCGTGCGGGGTTTCGCCGATTTCCCAACTGCCAGGCAATTTGCGCTTGGGGTCGTTGGAGCGACTGAACCACACGCGCCCGCCCTCACTCATGCAGTTGAGCATCGAGCCGGTGTTGGCGCAGTGAATGGTCATCAGCTCGCCGCTATCAGTCTCGATATCGGCGAGAAACCGCTTGTAGCGCTTGATCAGGCGCGCTGACTCCAGTGGTGGCTCAAAGTGCATGCGGGTTCCAGGTCTTCAGGCCGCGTGCGATACGCTCGACGGCTTGTTGCAGGCGTTCAAGGCTCTGTGTGTAGGCGAAGCGCACGTGCTGATGCGCCTGAAAACGGCCGAAGTCATTACCTGGCGTGAAGGCCACGTACTCGGTTTCAATGAAGTGTTTGCAGAATGCAAATGCGTCCCCGCCGAAAGCCGAGATGTCTGCATATAAATAGAATGCGCCTTCGGGCTCAACGGCGATCTTGAAGCCCAGCTCACGCAAGGCCGGCAGCAAGAAGTCGCGGCGACGGGCAAATTCTTCGCGGCGTTGCTCAAGGATTTCCAGGGTTTGCGGCTCAAAGCAGGCCAGCGCCGCTTGCTGGGCCATGCTCGGCGCACTGATATAAAGGTTCTGCGCCAGCTTCTCCAACTCTGGTACAGCCGCTGGTGGCGCTACCAGCCAACCCAAGCGCCAGCCGGTCATGCCGAAGTATTTAGAAAAACTGTTCAGCACAAAGGCTTCATCGTCGACTTCAAGCACGCTGTGCGCATCTACGCCGTAGGTCAGCCCGTGATAAATCTCATCAACCACCAGGTGGCCACCACGGCGCTTGAGCGCCTGAGACAAGCCGGCTAATTCATCGGCGCTGAGCAAGGTGCCTGTCGGGTTGGCCGGCGACGCGACCAATGCACCGACGCTGTCTTTGTCCCAATAACGCTCAACCAACTCGGGCGTGAGCTGATAGCGCACATCCGGCCCAACAGGCACCAATTGCGCGGCACCCTCGATCAGCCGTAAGAAATGCCGGTTACACGGGTAGCCCGGATCTGCCAGCAACCAGTGCTTGCCCGGGTCCACCAACAAACTGGTGGCCAGTAACAACGCGCCTGAACCGCCCGGGGTAATCAGAATTCGCTCAGGATCAATATTCAGCTGGTAGCGCTGGGCATAGAACCGCGAAATAGCTTCGCGCAGCGCCGGAATCCCGCGCGCGGAGGTGTAGCGGGTATGGCCCTCTGCCAGCGCCGCCTGCCCAGCCGCTATAATAGGAGGCGCGGTTGTGAAGTCCGGTTCGCCGATTTCAAGATGAATTACATCATGGCCATCAATTTGCAGTTGATTGGCACGCGCCAGCAACGCCATAACATGAAAAGGTTCTATTGCGCGGCTGCGGGCACTGTAGGGCTGGGCCATGGAACTCGCCTTGATCTGAATTTAGGGGCGAATTCTACCCAACTGTTCGAAGAAACGGCACAACCTCGACAACTGGGAGTAGCGCACCACGGGTTGTTCTGGTAAGTTCGCCCGCTTGCAGCCGCAGGGCCGACCTCAAAATCGGCAATGGAAATCACCTGCGCAGTGGATTAGTAAGAGTGAGAGGCGGACATCGATGCCCACCAAAGCAAAAGAAAAGAGCGGTCAACTGATTCGTGGCTTTGAACCCTACAAAGAAAGTAAGGGCGAGGAGTACATGGGTGAGCCGATGCGTGCGCATTTCACCAGCATCCTTAACAAATGGAAGCTGGAGTTGATGCAGGAAGTTGACCGGACTGTGCATCACATGCAGGACGAAGCAGCCAATTTCCCTGATCCGGCCGACCGCGCAAGCCAGGAAGAAGAATTCAGCCTGGAACTGCGTGCCCGCGACCGCGAGCGCAAGCTGATCAAGAAGATTGACGAAACCCTGCAGTTGATCGAAGACGAAGACTATGGCTGGTGCGACTCGTGCGGCGTAGAAATCGGCATTCGCCGACTGGAAGCGCGTCCTACTGCCACGCTTTGCATTGACTGCAAGACTCTGGCAGAAATCAAAGAAAAACAGATCGGTTCCTGATCTGCCGAAACGGGGTGCCAAGGCACCCCGTTTTATTTCTGCCTGAGCGGTATTGCACGTGAATACTGGCGCTTACGTGGGCCGCTTCGCCCCGACCCCAAGTGGCAACTTGCACTTTGGCTCGCTGGTCGCAGCGCTGGCCTCGTATGTCGACGCCCGCTCGGTAGGCGGCCGCTGGCTGCTGCGCATGGAAGACATAGACCCTCCGCGTGAAGTGCCTGGCGCCCAGGATGCAATCCTGCGCACCCTCGAAAGCTACGGTTTTGAATGGGACGGCCAACTGGTTCGCCAGAGTGACCGGCACGCGCATTACGCCGCCTGCGTAGAACAACTCTTCAGCCAGGGCCTGGCCTACGCCTGCACGTGCTCACGCAAGCAGCTTGAAGGCTATAACGGCATCTATCCCGGCCTTTGCCGCAATGCCGGCCACACGCGCATTGATGCGGCCATTCGCTTGCGCGTACCGCAACTGACGTACGCATTCACCGATCGGGTCCAAGGCGAATTCGACCAGCATCTGGGCAATGAAGTTGGTGATTTCGTCATTCAGCGCCGCGACGCGCTATACGCCTATCAATTGGCCGTGGTGCTGGATGATGCCTGGCAAGGCATAACCGATATCGTACGCGGCGCCGACCTGCTCGACTCGACCCCGCGCCAATTGTATTTGCAGGAGCTGCTGGGTTTCAGCCAGCCGCGCTACCTGCATGTGCCGCTTATCGTCCAACCCGACGGCAACAAACTCGGCAAGTCCTACCGCTCACCACCCCTGCAGATTGAACAAGCCAGCGCTTTTTTGGCCAAGGCCTTGCGCACGCTTGGCCAGGAGATGCCACTGGAGTTGAACAATGCACCGCCCAAAGAATTGCTGAGTTGGGCGACGGCGCACTGGGATGCAGACAAAATCCCGCGCACCGCCACGCTGGACGAGGCATCGCTGGTTTAATCAGTGCAGTGCGCCCCGCAAAATAACGGCGGGTGGCGCCATACCGTAGTATGAAAGTGCGCCATGAAATAACTGACTGGCCCGTTTATTCAGGCGCAGGTTGTCTTGTGAATTAGGGTGCGCGCAGATTTGCCTATATCCTTGGCGTTTAGACTCAACACTTACAGGATCAGATGCGATGAACGCCCAGCTTGAAGAATTAATCAGCAAAATCAGTTCGGGCTGCATGCTTGCTGAAGATGTTCAGCGCATCGCCGATGAAGCGGCGCAGGCGTATGCCGATCCCGAGAAGTTTCTGGCCGCCAATCCTGATATCAACTTTGATGACGAATTCCCGATTCCGCTAGGCGAATGGGTCGTGGCCGGCAGCCTGCCAGAGACGGTACTGTTCATGGCCGACAGCTACGACGCCCTTTTCGAGCAAGTTGTCGAATCCTTTGGCGCCGAGGTCAGCTTCGTCCTCAAGCCCAAGCAACTGGTTAAAGTCGAACCGCTGAAAGCGCTGAACCGCATTCAAGTGCAACTGAGCAGCCTCAGCCCCGACACCAAGGGTTATGTGTTGGTGAATTTCAGCGAGCCGCTGGACTACGCATTGCAAGCAGTACTGGTTTACACCACCGACCTGCCCCGCGTGCTGGAATTGGCGGTAGAGATCGGCATATACGCAGCCCCCGCGTATGAGTCGCTCAAAGCAGAGCTGGAAGCCGAATAAGGCAAACTCACAAATCCGCCGGTCACGGGCCACACCATACCGATGACCACGCCGCTGCGAATCCCCACCGAAACACCCACCGACGGAGGATGGAATCCGCGCAGCGGCTTCCGTCATGGTGGCGTAACGGTATTACGCGGTTAGGTTGTTATTTTGTGGGTTGCACGAAATCCAAAGCCACACCGCGCCAGTCGCAACATCGCAATGACGGAAACCCCGTTGGGGGTTCCATCCTCCGGCATCCAATACGTACCGCATTGATACGAAGCACGCCGGAATCGATTACCGGCCGGTGCGAATACGCCAAACCAAACACCTCACCGGCGGAGGATGGAATCCGCGCAGCGGCTTCCGTCATGGCGGCCTGACGGTATTGCGCGGTTAGGTGGTTGTTTTGCGGGTTGCGTGAGATCCACAGCCTGAGCGCGCCAGTCGCGATATCGCAATGACGGAAACCCCGTTGGGGTTCCATCTTCCGGCATACACCCAATACGTACCGCATCGTTGCGAGGCGCGCCGCAACCGATTACCGCACCGGTGCGAATACGCCCCCCTCCGTGTGTTTGGATCTGTGTTTACAGCTTTCCGGTCAGGGCATTTTCGAATATTTGCCGGTACTGCTTGCTGTTGAAGGTGATCGGGTTGGTGCCGGCGGAGGGATCGACCTCGGCCATTTTTCCGACCTGCTCCATTCGCACATCATCAATGCCGATCTCGGCCAATGTATGGGCGATGCCCAATTGCTCGCGCATTTGCAGCACCCAATCCAAAACACCAGTGTAGGTCGGGCTCGGCAGGCTCAGATAGCGGCCCATCTTGGCCATCTGGCTTTCGATGCGGCTGCGATTGGCATGCAACACATACGGCATCAACACCGCATTCAACAGGCCATGATGGGCGTCGTACAGGGCTCCCAACGGGTGCGCCAGTGCGTGCATTGCGCCGAGGCCGCGTTGGAATGCGGTAGCGCCCATACTCGAGGCCACGAGCATCTGCAAGCGCGCCTCGACATCATTGCCTTGCGCCACCGCGCGCGGTAGGTATTCCTGCACCAGCCGCATGCCTTCGAGGGCAATACCTTCAGCCATCGGGTGAAACAGCGGTGAGCAGAACGCCTCCAGGCTGTGCGACAACGCATCCATGCCGGTTGCAGCGGTAATTTTGGGCGGCAGGCCAACGGTCAGCTCCGGGTCGAGGATGACCAACGCCGGCAACATGCGCGCATGAAAGATAATGCGCTTGATGTGCGCACTGTCGTCGGTGATCACCGAGGCGCGGCCGACTTCCGAGCCCGTACCGGCAGTGGTCGGCACGGCAACCACTGGCGCCATACCCGCCACATTGACCCGGTTGCAGTTATCACCGATGTCCTCGAAGTCCCACAGCGGACGGTTCTGCCCGACCATCAGTGCAATCGCCTTGCCGGCATCCAGCGCCGAGCCGCCACCGAAGGCAATCACGCCATCGTGCCCGCCGGCCTTGAACGCGCGAACGCCTGCCTCCACGTTTTCGCCTGTCGGGTTGCCTTTGATTGCGGAGAACACATCGGCCTTGAGCCCTGCATCGCGGCATTGGGCCAGCGCCTGATCGATCATGGGCAACGCCGCCAAGCCGGGATCGGTGACCAGCAGCGGCGCGCTCATGCCAAGCCCTTTGCAGGCATCGGCCAACTCGGCGATCCGTCCGACTCCCACGCGGATCGATGTCGGGTAATTCCAATTCATACGGTATTGATCAGTATTCATGGCGCCCTCACAACCGGGTCTTGAAGTGGAATGATTTAGGTCGGGTCAGGTGCTCGAAACCGACACTCGACAAGGTGCAGCCATGCCCGGAGTTTTTCACGCCCGTCCAGGCCAATGCCGGATCGAGATAATCACAGCGGTTTAGAAATACGGTGCCCGCCTCGACCTGATCGGCCAGCGCCAATGCAGCATCTTCATCCTGACTAAAAATAGCGGCAGTAAGGCCGAACTCGCTGTCGTTCATCAACCGCAGCGCTTCGGCGTCGTCCGCCACTTTCTGGATGCCCACCACCGGCCCAAATGACTCCTCGCTCATCACGCGCATGCTGTGATCGACCCCGGTTAAAACCTGCGGCGCCAAATACGCGGTGCCCGGCTTGTCGAGCGCAAAGTCAGCCGGATCAATGTGCGCCGTGGCACCCGCCGCTACCGCCTCATTGATTTGCCCACGGACAAACTCAGCCGCCTCAGCACGTACCAATGGGCCGAGTGTCGTTTCCGGATCATCCGAGCGCCCCAGACGGTATTGCTTAACCAATGCCACCGCCTGCTCGACAAAGGCGTCATAAAGCGAGGCGTGCACATAAATCCGTTCAATGCCGCAGCACGACTGCCCCGAGTTGAAGAACGCGCCGTCGATAGTCGTTTCAACGGCATGCGCAAGGTCTGCATCGGCGCGCACATAGGCGGGGTCTTTACCACCCAACTCCAGCCCCGTGCTGATAAACCGGCCCGCAGCGGCCTGCTCGACCATCGCTCCGCCCGGCACCGATCCGGTGAAGGACACATGTTGCACGGCCGGCGCCTTGATCAACTGTTCGGTATCGGCATGGCTCAAATGCAGGTACTGAAAAACCCCGCTCGGCAAGCCCGCCGCATCGAATGCGGCCACCATACGTTCGGCACAGAGCGGCGTTTGCGCCGAATGTTTAAGCAGCACGCTGTTACCCGCGAGCAACGCGGGTAACACGGCATTCACCGCCGTCAGATACGGGTAATTCCAGGGCGCGATTACCAGCGCGACACCGAGCGGCTCGCGGCGGATAAACCGGGTGAAGCCGGGCTTTTCCGGCAGTTGAATATCCGCCAGCGCGCTTTCCGCTATGTCGGCCATGTAGCTTGCACGCTCGACAAACCCGCGCACCTCACCGGCGCCATAGCGGATCGGCCGACCCATCATCCAACACAACTCATTGGCCAGCTCGGCTTCTTGCGCACTGAAAAACTCAACGGCCTTGCGGGCAATGGCAATGCGCTTTGCCAGTGACGTTTTTTTCCATTGGCGCTGCGCCTGTTCGGCGCGCTCCAACGCGGCGCTGATCTGCTCAGCGCTGGCAAGTTCGCGCTCAACGTACACCGAGCCATCAATCGGGGAAATACACTGCAACTTCGCCATACATCACTCCTGATAAATACCGCATACGGCGCCACAACCTTGCTCGGCGCCACGGGTTAACGGCCGCAACAGCGGTCAGCGGCCTCGCTAGATAATCTCGAAGTAGCGATCCAGCTCCCAGTCGCTGACATGGCGGCGATACTCGCGCTCCTCCCATTCGCGGCTGGCGGCAAAGTGCTCAACGAAGGCATCGCCAAACAACTCCCGCGCCGCCGTCGAAGCCTTCAGTCGCTGCGCCGCATCCCACAAGGTTCTGGGCAGAGCCAGTTCGGCAGGATGCTGCTGATCGTAGGCATTGCCGACTACCGGATCGGTGGGTTGCCACTTGTGCATGATCCCGTAGAGCCCGGAAGCGAGCGCCACCGACAACGCCAGATACGGATTGCCGTCCGCCGCGCCAAGGCGGTATTCCTGACGTTGAGATTTGTCGCTGCCGGGAATAACGCGCAATGCGGCTGTGCGATTTTCCACGCCCCAGGTCGCATCAGTTGGTGCCCAGAAGCCGGGAATCATCCGCCGATAGCTGTTCAGCGTGGGCGCAACCATGCACAGGAACTCCGGCATCAGCCGTTGCTGACCGGCCAGAAAATGACGCTGAATCTCGCTCATGCCGTGTTCTTGGTTGGCGTCGTAAAAAGCCGATTTGTCGCTGCTGCTATCGCGCAGCGATACATGGATATGCCCGCTCTGGCCCGGGTATTTGCCCGACCATTTGGCCATGAACGTCGCCATCAGCCCGTTGCGCTGGGCCAGTACTTTCATGAAGGTTTTAAACAGCGCGGCTTTATCCGCCGCCGCTTCGGCGCGATCCACCGCGATTGCCGCCTCAAGTACGCCGGGGCCGGTTTCGGTGTGCAGGCCTTCGATTGGAAAATCCATCAGCTCGGCCATTTCGAGAATCTGGTGATACAACTCGGCATGTACCGAGTTGCGGATCATCGAATAGCCGAACCAGTCCGGAGTGAACGGTTTGAGATTACGAAAGCCTTTCTCGCGCGCCGACTCCGGCGTTTCATCGAACATGAAGAACTCGTACTCAAGCGCAGCAAAGGGCTCAAAACCCATGGCCTGACAGCGCTCGATAACCCGGCGCAATGTGCCGCGCGGGCAAACCGCCTCCGCCTGCTGGTCGAATTCGGCGAGAAACAGCAGCATGCCGTTTTCGAACGGCAGCTCACGGCAACTGGACGGAATAATGCGCACCGGCGCATCGGGATAGCCGGTGTGCCAGCCGGTGTATTGGGCGTTGTCGTAGAGCTGGTCTTTAACATCCCAGCCCAGCACCACATCGCAGAAAGCGAAACCGCTGTGCAATGAGGAGAAGAATTTGGAGCGGCTCATGTACTTGCCGCGCATGACCCCATCGTTATCGAACAACCCAACTTTTACATGGCTCAAACCCCGCTCTTCGATGATCCGTTTGGCATCTTCAAGGGTCTTTACATCCCGCGGATTAAGCATGGCGACCTCTGTTATTTTTGTTGAGGCTTTCCTTAAAAACACCCGCGCTGTTTCTTCCTGAAAGCAGCGCAGGAAATCGGCCGTCGTGGCAAGACGGATTAACGGTAAGGCGAGCCAGCCTTGGCCATCAAAGCGTTGTACTTCTTGAAGATATCCACAACCTTGGCGCAGCGTGGGCTGGTCTTGGCGATTTCATCCCAGAACACTTGCGCCTCATCCTCCACGGTTTTCCACTCGGCAGCCGGAATGGAAGTCAGCTGCAATTTGCTGCCTTCAACCCGCAGTGCCGCCTCTCCACCCCAATACCAGTGCTGGCGGTAGTAGTTGGAGCTGTCCATGCACAGTTTGAACAGGGTTTTCAGGTGCTCGGGCACCTCGTCCCATTTGTCCGAGTTGGCAAAGTAGGAGCCGCACCACGCGCCAGAGATGTTGTTGGTCAGGAAATACTTGGTGACGTTGGCCCAGCCGACGGTGTAATCCTCGGTAATACCGGACCAGGCAATGCCGTCCAATTCGCCGGTCTGGATCGCCACTTCAACGTCTTCCCAAGGCAGCGTCACCGGCACCACACCGAAACGCGAGAGGAACTTGCCAGCGGTTGGGAAGGTGAAAATGCGCTTGCCCTTGAGGTCAGCCAGGCTGTTTACCGGCTCGACCGTGGCAAAGTTGCACGGGTCCCAGGCACCCGCCCCGAGCCAGGTAACGCCTTCCACTTCGCCGTAGGCTTCGGCCCAGATTTCATTGAGCCCGTACTTTTCAAACAGCACCGGCACATCGAGGCTGTAACGCGTGGCAAAGGGGAAGTAGCCGCCAAACACGGCGATATCCACAGGCGCGGCAATCGAGTCGTCATCACTCTGCACCGCGTCGATGGTGCCGCGCTGCATCGCCCGAAACAGCTCGCCGGTTGGCACCAGTTGGTCGGCGAAGTACAACTGGATTTCCATCTGGCCATCGGCGGCTTTGTTGAAAGCGTCAATCGACGGTTTAATCACGTGCTCGGCCAATGCCGGGCCGGCGTAGGTTTGCAGCCGCCAGGTGATTTTCTTCGCCTCGGCGGCATAGATGTGTGCAGAACCCAAAGCGGTCGCGCCCACCGCGCCAGTGGTGACGGCGGCATTTTTAAGAAAACTGCGTCTAGTAGTCATGCGGTGCTCTCCGTAGTGTCAAGGCACATCAGGCCGCTTCAGCCCATGGCTGGCGGCACTTATCCGGGCCTGACTACTGCACAGCCCCGGTTCGATGGCACACCACTACTTAAGGCGCGCCGGATTCATTGATCCGTCTATCTGGCGTAATGCCACTGCGGCAACCAAAGCGCCAGTTGCGGAAAGACCATCACCAACACCAACGCCAGCACCATGATCAAAACAAAGGGTGTGACCGAGACGTAGATGTCGCGCAAGGTGATTTCGGGCGGGGCCATCGCCCGCATCAGAAACAGGTTGTAGCCAAACGGCGGCGTCATGTAGGCGATTTGACAGGTGATGGTGTAGAGCACGCCGTACCACACCAGATCAAAACCCAGTGCGCCCACCAACGGCACGTAAAGCGGTGCGACGATCACCAGCATGGCGGTGTCATCAAGGAACATGCCCATGATGATGAACGACACTTGCATCAGGATAAGCACCTGCCACGGGCTCATTTCCAGACGATCGACGAAGAACGCTTCAATCGCCTTCACCGCGCCCAGTCCATCGAATACCGCGCCGAAGCACAGCGCCGCCAGAATGATCCACATGAACATGCAACTGATGCCCAGCGTTTTGCGCAGGGTCTCTTCCATGACATGCCGATTTATCCGCCCCTTGAACAACGCCGCCAGGGTCGCAGCAGTGGCACCGACCGCCGAGCTTTCGACCAGGCTGGTGATGCCCATCAGAAACAGGCCGGTCATGCTGAAGAAGATAAACAGCGGCACAACCCCGGCCTTGAGCAGACTGAAGCGCTCCGCCCAGGTGATTTGCGCGCGTTCCTCACGGCTCAGCGCCGGCCCCAGCTCCGGCTGCAAACGACAACGAATGGCGATATAGAGGATAAACAACCCGGCCATAAGCAGGCCGGGAAACACCCCGGCAAGCCACAACTGGCCAACCGGTTGCCGCGCGATCATGCCGTACAGCACCAGCACCACGCTGGGCGGAATCAGAATACCCAAGGAACTGCCGGCCTGAATAACCCCGGTGACCATGATTTTGTCGTAGCCGCGCCGCAGCAGTTCGGGCAAAGCGATACTGGCGCCAATCGCCATACCGGCAACACTCAGGCCGTTCATTGCCGAGATCGCCACCATCAGGCCAATCGTGCCAACCGCCAGCCCGCCGGGCAGCGGCCCCATCCAAACGTGAAACATGCGGTAGAGATCTTCGGCAAGACCCGACTCCGACAGCATGTAGCCCATGTACACAAAGAGCGGCAGGGTCAGCAGCGGATACCACTTCATCAATTTCATGGCGGCGCTGAACGCCACCTCTGAGCCGCCATCCCCCCACAACGCCAGCGCGGCCACCACCGCGACGAAGCCAATGGCACCAAAAACGCGCTTACCTGTCAGCAGCAACACCATCATCGAGGAGAACATCAACAGGGCGATAAATTCGTAGCCCATTACAACGTCTCCCCGCGTGCAGCAGCGACGTCCTTGAAGAACGTGGCGATGGCTTGCAGCAGCATGAGTGCAACGCCGATGGTCATGACTATTTTGATTGGCGCCATCGGCGGCGACCACGCGGAATAGCTGGTCTCGCTGTATTGCAGCGCGTAATGGGTCGAAGAAATCGCGCCGTAGAGCAGCATCGCCAGGTAGAAAATCAGCATCAGGATGGTGACGGCATCAACGCTAGCCCGCGTTTTAGGGCTCCAGCGGCTGTAGAGCAGGTCCATGCGTACATGGTCGCCGAGCTGCATCGAATAAGGCCCGCCCAGCAGGAAGTAGGCGACCATCAAAAATTGCGCAGTTTCCAGCGTCCAGGCGGCCGGATCAAAAAAGGTCTTACTGATGGAGGAGTACAGCAAAACCCCGAGCATGACGAAAATCAGGTACATGGCAAATCGCCCGATCAGACGATTAACCCGGTCTACCGTCCTGACAAAACC
This sequence comes from Pseudomonas marincola, assembly GCF_900682675.2. Classification (NCBI taxonomy): domain Bacteria; kingdom Pseudomonadati; phylum Pseudomonadota; class Gammaproteobacteria; order Pseudomonadales; family Pseudomonadaceae; genus Pseudomonas; species Pseudomonas marincola. Next base: position 3,805,361 of record NZ_LR215729.2, read on the forward strand.
GCGAATGGCCTTGTTCATGCGATTCCCTGCAATGTTGTTTTTTTGCGTATTGGCTGAGCCTAGCTCAAGATCAGGCAAAGCCAACCCAAGCCAAGCACCCGCCCACAGTCCTCACGCATGGAGCTGCGTCAGGCGAGTGCCATTTGAGGGATTTCAGGCGCGAGCAACCACCTGCATCAGCGCCCGCGCTACAGCGCTGCATGGCGCTTGCAGCCCTGCTCGAAAACGCGGGGCTTGGCTTCTGCCGCGACGGTTAAGACTTTGGTCTAAGCCTCTGCCGCTGCCAGTCGCTCAACATGTTCAGCGAATAGACGCAGCGGATCAGCGCCTTTGCCAACCAAGCCGAAACTCTGGTTAACGATGTCAAAATGATCCAGCGGGTAGTTGTCGCCAATCACCTTGCCCAGATGTGAACTATAACGCCCGACCATGCCATCGCACTGGCCAACTTCGCGGGTGAAGGTTCGGGCAAACAACCGGCACGCCACATTCGGGCCATCGAGCAAATTGCCGCCACGGTTGGTAATACCGGGCTGCAATGTGCCGGACCATGAGTAGTAATAAACCCCGTTAACCACCTCATCGCCCTCACCACCCCAAGTATGTGGCAAGCCCTGTGGATAACGCTGATTGAACAGCGCCACCCCTTCTGTGGTGAGCGAATGCTGCGCGGCTGCGGTGTCAAAGGGCAACTTGGGCCCACGGTAGCCGACCTCAAGCACCGTGGTAAGCCAGACAAATGCTTGCAGCAGAGCACTCACGACTCGCTCGCGCCAAGAGCCTGGCCGGGCATTGCTCTGCAGGAAATCACCCAGTTCGGAGCCATGATTAGGCCCCGCCACTGAGGTTACCGACGCCACCAGATCCGGGCGTTTGGCTGCTGCATAGCGTGCGGTGAGCGCACCTTGGCTATGCCCGAGCAAATGCACCTTGGCAGCACCGGTACTGGCCAACACCGCATCGATTCGCGCCAGCAGTTGCTCGCCGCGTTCCTCGGTCGAATGCACCGGCGAAACCAGCACCGGAATGGCCTTGGCACCGTGGCGAGCGAGCAAACGCACAATGCCGTACCAGTAGTGATAGCCCAGCAGGCTTATGAAACCGAGCAAGCCCGGCACCAAAATCAGCGGATATCGCAGTGATTGCTTCTCGGGCATTTAGGTTCATCCGTGTGTCAGGCCTGCTGATCCTTATCAGCAGTATTTGATGACCTTAGCGCATCCGCCAGAAGTCGTGCGCCAGAGCGCTCGATAAGGTGTATCAGAGCGACCAATGATGACTATCGAAGCAGACAAATTCCTATTTTTCAGCCGCGCTATATCCTGCATCAACATTGTGACGAATTGATCGTAAGGAGACCTGAAATGAAAGCCACTCTGTTCTTCAGCCTGTTGTTTTTGCTGTTCGCAGCCGACGTTTATGCGCGTCCGGTTCTCAAGCCACAACCGCTACTGGGCGAACTCAAAGACAGCCAGCCGGTTGTGCTGCAACAGAACAGCCCGCAAGCCTGAGGCGACACTGAGCTGAAACGGCTTGTGGATAGATTTGCAGCTATCCGCTGCTGTTATTTGCAACCGATTTGCCAGGCATTGCGCCGGGCTCAGTGCGCCACCAGCAACACCCAAAGCGGCAGCGTAAGTGCCGCAAGCACAGTCGACAGCGAGATGGTCGAACTGACATTGCGGGTATCCAGCTGGGTTTTCGCAAAGGCCAGAATATTCACCCCGCTCGGACACGCAGCCATCAACACCAGCACGCTGCGCGCATCATGGCTGAGCCCCGGAACCATAGCCGTCGAGGTATAAACCAGGAGCGGAAACACCAACAACTTGACGCCGCTCAGCATCACCACAGCGGTGGTCGGACGCAATCGGTAGCCGGACAAACTCACGCCCAAGACGATCAACGCGCACGGCAATGCCGCTTGCGCCAGCCACTCGACCATTTGCCACAGAGGTGCGGGCACCGTGAGCCCGGACAGGTTAAGCATCGCCCCCAGCAGCAGGCCGATAATCATTGGGTTCGCTAGGTTCTTCAGCAGTGCCTTGAAGTTCACCTGCTCGACGCTGCCAAACGCTGAGTAAATGCTTTGCAGGGTAAACAGCGTAAGGCTGTGGAAAACCAGAATCGCAAACACATAAACCAGCCCGTCATGGCCCAGCAATGTGGTTACCAACGGGATACCCACCAGCACGTTGTTGGAAAAAGTAGCCGCCAGTCCGGAGGCTGTGGCGTGGCCGGTAATGCGCTGAGCAATCAGGTTGACGCTGCAGAATACGATTAAGGCCGGCACGTAATAGGCCAGCAATAACAGTGGCGACAGACCTTGCGCCAGCGGCGCTTTGGCGATCCCGATAAACAGCAGGGTCGGCATGAACAGCTTGAAGGTAATGCTCGCCAGCCCTGCCGATGACTCCTGACTCAGCCACTGCCGGCGACCCAGCACGTACCCCAGAACTATCAGGCCGAATATCGGCAAAATCGCAAGCACCGCTAGCATTTTCAGAACCGCTCCGCGAACCCTGCCTACACTGCATGAAGCTGCAAAGCGGCTGAAGGTGAGAATAGAGCGCGACACAATACCTGCAGTTTCAACTTCTGCCCACTTTGACGGTCACATGCATATCAACGATACGCGTTCATTGCACGGAGCCCTCATGAACATAAAAGTCCTCGTCGCCGTAGTTTCTCTCAGCACGCTAGTCGGCTGCGCCGGAAGCAAGGTCGAAAACCCGATCGACTATGTCACTTACAGCGCGCAGCCGCTGGTGGATAAAGTTGATCACGACATGACCAGCAAAGAGGTGATGCAAATTGCAGGGCCGCCTTCAAGCACAATTTATCGCAGCGTCGAGCCGGGTACTTGCAACAACTATGTGCTCAGTGAAGACAACCACAAGCAGCCCTACTATGTCAGCTTTAACTCCTCCGACAGGGTTGATGGCAAAGGCTTCATGACCTGCGAGCAGATGGAAAAGAACGCCCGCGCCACACTGTTTGGTGATTAGCCGATAAAACTGGCAGGAGCTGAGCAAAAAACAACCAGCTCCCGCCAGGCCATACGCCCTATGGCTTGTGGACAAGCATCCTGAGGTTATACACAGCTACGTCCACAGTAAAAATGGATAAGTCGTTCCTCAGCCACGCGCAAGCCACTGAAATAGCGGGCTTTTCGCTTGACTTGTGAGTGTTGGCAAAAGTTTGCGATCGCAGCAAAAGAGCTGATCAATTTTTAATCAGATCTTTGAAAAGCCCACCGCACTAGGGCTGTATCAATACATACCAGAGTTACCCACAACTCACTCCACAGATAAGCGGGATAACTACTTGCCAGCAATTTCTCCGATTGCGTTCAAGTGCTTGATAAACCTTGACTTATGACACCCGCCCAGAACTTTTTATCCCTGAAAAACAACTGATCAAAAAACAACCACATCGCGTAAAGCCACGTGGTTATTGGGCTTCAGCAATGCATACCGATGTTACCCACAGCTCGCTCCACAGATAAACGGGATAACTGACAGCGCGACTGTAAGTGCTTGATTGGTTGTAAAAAGCTCGCGCTCCACAGAAAAGAACCCGCTTGTGGATGCAGCGTGATTATTTGATCAAATTTCAATCAATCCCGCTCAGACCCCGTGGTTAAAGGCTTTCAGCGATACATACCGATGTTACCCACAACTCCCTCCACAGATAGTCGGGATAACTGCACAAGTCTGAACCTCCGCCTGCCCGTAACCTCTTGAATAAGCGGCAAAACTTCTTGACTTGCTGATCCTTGCGCGAGCTTTCTACGGACTGATTACAACTGATCATATTTTGAACAGAACTCTGCAAGCCGCTTGGTTATTGGCTTACAGCAATGCATACCGAAGTTACCCACAGTTCAATCCCCAGATAGCAGGGATAACTATTCTGCAGTGCCTCGTAAGCCACTGAATTAATGCAGTTTAATTTCGGGAAAGGCCGAGCGATGCGGGTTGATCCTGTGGCTCACTACCATGCACACGAGCTGTTCGTTTTTTGATCAAACTTCTGTAAGCCTTATGTTTAAAGGCCTACAGCAATACATACCGGTGTTACCCACAGCTAAATCCCCAGATAGTCGGGATAATTTCTCTCGATATCGATTTTGCACGTCAGTAACGCGCTGATTTAGCGGGAAAATTCTTAAAGACAGGATGTCGTAGCGTATTACCAGTGCCGCAGAACAGGCGCTTGTATTGAACTCAGCTGCCGGTAAGCCAGGCAGCACAGTGCCTGCAGCTGAGAAATGAAAAGCTATGCACAACTCACCCACAGACTTTCTGGATAAGTAGTTTGATCCTGTCAACAGGGGCGCCGTGGCGCCACGAGAAAGCGCGAAAAAATCAATCAGCCGCACTCAATACTGGACTGATCAAAAAACAACCACATCCATGTAAGCCACGCCTGCTGTGGCCTGCAGCAATGCATACCGATGTTACCCACAGCACACTCCACAGATAACTGGGATAAGTGAATCTACTGCGTTCTGGCTGAGTGCAATAACTGCCTGAATTAACGGAAAAAAGTCTTTACTTTAGAGCGAACTCGGCAATCTGTGCGGGCCTGAAGACAACTGGTCAAAATTTAAACAACCCTCTGTAAGCCACTCACATCAACGCTTACAGCAATGCATACCGAACTTGTCCACAGCGCTACTCACAATATCCGTTGACAAGTTACTCAACCCGCCAGACGCTTGTGAATATGTGCTTGGATCAGCCCCGCCAAGAACTGATCAAATAATCACCAACTGCGCCAGAACCACGCAGATACGGGGCCTGCGGGTTCTACCACCACGTTATGCACAGGCCACTCCACAGCAATTGTGGGCAACGCCCTATCACGCCCATGCAAACAATCTAAGGGCGGCCGCTCTGTGCATGCCTTAAGGTTATTGCAACTGAACAGGAGAACGATCATGCAACCGACCCACTGGCTACACCAACTCCTCGCTGCCTACGCTTGCGGCGCCTGCGGAAGCGACTGAGCCGCGAACAACAGCACAGTATTCGCATCCAAACATTCGTCTCGGCGTGCCAAAACGACTAACCTGAAGCCAGTAAACTTCAGGAGTAGCCCATGGCTTTGCAGTCTGTATGTGTGTTTTGCGGCGCCAGCACTGGCACTAACCCGCTCTATCGGGAAGCGGCGGAAAATCTCGGGCGCACCCTTGCTGAACGCGGTATCCGTCTTATCTATGGCGGCGGCGCAGTTGGCTTAATGGGCGTTGTGGCAGACGCCGCAATGGTGGCGGGCGGTGAAGTGATCGGCATCATTCCGCAGAGCTTGAAACGCGCAGAGGTTGGCCACAACGGTCTGACCCGCCTTGAAGTAGTCGACGGCATGCACGCGCGCAAGGCGCGGATGGCAGAGCTCAGCGATGGCTTTATTGCACTGCCGGGCGGTCTGGGAACTCTGGAAGAGCTGTTTGAAGTCTGGACCTGGGGCCAGTTGGGCTATCACGCCAAGCCACTGGGTTTGCTCGATGTGAATAACTTTTACTCCAAGCTGGGTAACTTCCTTGATCATCTGGTGGATGAAGGATTTGTCCGGGCCAAACATCGCGCCATGCTCCAACTCTGCGATTCTCCCGATGCCTTACTCGATGCATTTAGCCAATGGCAGCCAATTGAACAGGCTCGCTGGCACGACCGCGAGCCCGATTAACTGTCTTGGCAGGCTCAAAGGTATAAACTGCGCATCTCACCCGCTTGTGGATAAGGAACCCCGCACATGGCCAGCAGCCTACTTGCTCTGATTGATGACATCGCCACACTGCTCGATGACGTGTCGTTGATGACCAAGGTTGCCGCAAAGAAAACCGCCGGTGTTCTGGGCGATGATCTGGCGCTCAACGCACAACAGGTGACCGGCGTACGCGCCGACCGTGAGCTGCCGGTGGTCTGGGCCGTGGCCAAGGGCTCACTGAAAAACAAGATGATTCTGGTGCCTGGGGCAATGCTGATAAGCGCATTCATCCCCTGGGCCATAACTCCGTTGCTGATGGTCGGCGGGGCCTTTTTGTGTTTCGAAGGCTTCGAGAAGTTGGTGCACACCTTTGGCCACAAGAAAGATGCGGATCAGGCCAAACGCCAGGCCCGCCTTGAGGCGTTGGCCAATCCTGCACAAGACATGAAGACCTTCGAGAAGGACAAGGTAAAGGGCGCCGTACGTACCGACTTTATTCTCTCGGCTGAAATTATCGCCATCACCTTAGGCACTGTTGCAGAAGCCACTCTGATTGAGCAGTTCGCCGTACTTTGCGGCATTGCGGTGGTGATTACTGCCGGGGTTTACGGGCTGGTAGCGGCCATCGTCAAGCTCGATGACGCGGGTCTGTATTTGTCTCAGCGCGAAGGTGAAGGCGCGGGGATGGGCCTTGTGCGCAGCTTCGGTAACGGCATTCTGAAAACAGCTCCGTACCTGATGAAGGGCTTATCGATTGTCGGCACCATCGCCATGTTTCTGGTGGGTGGCGGCATTCTTACCCACGGCGTACCGGTTGCCCATCACTTTGTTGAGCATGCTGGCGAGGTTATTTCAGCCTCTAGCGGCGTGGCATTTCTCGGCTCGATAGCGCCGAGCCTCATGCACGGGGTTATCGGTGTGATTGCCGGCGCCATTGTGCTTGCGGCGGTGAAACTGTTCGGCCGGATCAAGCACGTTGTAAGCGCCTGAGCGGATTAGCGGGGCTAAATACCGCGCTTAATTGCGCTTGCCGCATTGGGGCTTTATCGCTGCCTCAGACACAAAAACGCCGGAGCATGCTCCGGCGTTTTTGTGTCTCACCGTTTTAACTGGCGGGCTGCTGCATGATGATGGTTTGCGCCGGCATCGGTGCAGGGAAACCGCCCTCGCCCAACGCGTCTTTGATTACCGCATTGGTGTCGAAATACACCTGCCAGTAGTGGTCAGTATGGCAGTAAGGACGCACAGCCAGCACCGGGCCAACCAGATTAAACTCGAGAATCTCGACATCCACCGGTGGGTTCGCCATCACATTGTCGATGGCGCTGATACGCTCTTTGAGCAGCGCCACTGCCGCTTTGTAGTCCGCGGCGCCAGACAGCTGCGCTTTCAACTCGACGCGGCGATAAGCGTTATGTGAGTAGTTTTGGATATTGTCGGAGAAAATCTTGTTGTTGCCGATCAGGGTCAACACGTTATCCGGGGTATTGATCCCGGTAACGAACAGGCCAATCTCGGTCACAGTACCGGTTACGCCGCCTGCCGAAATGAAGTCACCCACTTTGAATGGCCGCAGCACGATGATGAAACCACCCGCCGCCAGGTTAGCCAGCAAACCCGACCAGGCCATACCGATCGCCAAACCTACTGCGGCAATCAATGCAGCAAGGCTGGTGGTCTGCACACCGAAGTAGCCAAGAATACCGATGACCAGAATGATGTTGAGGGTGACCGAAATGAAGTTACCCACATAGCGCAGAACGGTTGGGTCAACCTTCTGCTGGCCAAGGGCTTTTTGCACCATGCTGATCGCCACACCGATGAGCCAGCGACCGACGACCCAGAACGCAATTGCCGAAAGGATCTTGATCGCAAACGCAGCGCCGTATTGGGTGACCAGGTTGTAGAGCGCGTTGAGTTTTTCCGTACCGATATTGACTATCGTTGTGTCATCCATAGCCTGCTCCGAAATGCGAGGAATAATGCTGGAATAGCATTGCCGTCCTGTTCTCGCTGTCTACCGCAAGCCCGCGCTCTGCGCAGCCTAAAACAAACGATAACTAACCTTTAGGTCTGGACTTAAAAGTCCCTTCAAAAAGTTAGCACGCAGATTGAATACCGTCGAAATTGCGCCTGAAATAAGTCTCAGCCGCAGCAAAACGCCAGCGATTGCAGGCAGAGCTGTCGTTGCAGGCCGTTATAGCGCGGCGAGGGATTCGCTGGTGGCGGAAATGGGCATCACTGTCACCTGAACCTCAGGGTCGTGATTACCACCGCCCAATATCACGCCGTGTAGCGGTGACACATCGGCAAAATCACGCCCCCACGCCAGGGTGATGTGTTCAAGCCCAGGGCAGACATTATTGGTCGGATCGAAATCGACCCAGCCATGCTTCGGGCAGAAAACTGAAACCCATGCATGTGACGCATCAGCGCCAATCAAACGGGCCTGGCCGGGCGGTGGCTGAGTCAACAGATAACCGCTGACATAACGCGCCGCCAAGCCGATGGAGCGTAAGCAGGCGAGCATCAGGTGAGCAAAGTCCTGACAAACACCGCGCCGCGCCTCTAGTACTTCGATCAGCGGAGTCGCCACTTGAGTGGCCACGGCGTCGAAGGTGAACTCGCTGAAAATCTTCTCCATCAACGCCTGAACACCTATCAGCAGCGGCCTGTCTGGCGGGAAGCAGTCCGCGGCGTAATCTGCAAACCGCTGTTTGAGATGCACATAGGGTGACTCGAAACGATAGCGCAGCGCATTCAGCGCCTCACCGGCAAACGGTTGCCCCGAGTACCCCAGCGCAGCGCGTGCCTGCTCCCAAGGTGGCGAGGCCTGTTGATGGACAACCGGACGCGGCAGAACCTCGATGTGCAAGCGCGCCAGAACACTCAGGCTGTCGTGCGGACGCTCGAATACCATGCGGGTTAACGGATTACCAAACACATCTTGCCGCTCGATGCGCTGACACGGCGGCGGACTGACCTGCAACGCCTGACCATGACAAATTTGCCAGGCGCATTCACGCGGCCACAAGTGGGCCAACTGCTGGGCCAGCGAAACGGGTGCCGAATAGCGGTAATGGGTATCGTGGAGGATTTCGTACTGGGCTGAGCGCGTCATGTTGACAGGGTCCGCTTGCTGGCATCGACATGCACAAAGAAACGTAACCCCAGATTATCAGATGCCTGCCCGGCCGCCAGCGCGATGTCATCAAGCAACCCGGCGAGCCCATCCAGCACAGCCTCAATGCTGCTGGCACCGAACAATACGTTTTCCAGCGAGCTCAGCTTGAAGCTGCTCAGTTGCCGCTCAAGCGCAACCAGAGCGCCGTCGTCGCTGTAATCAAAACGCTCACCCAGATAGTCGAGCGAGCGCAACAGATTGCGCAGCTGGAAGATCACGGCATGCGGGTTCTGCTCATCAAGCAACAGCAGATCCAGCACCGGGATCAACTGGGCGAATGCCAGATAGCGGGTGCGATAAGTAATGCTGCTGTTGCCCAATTCCAACAGCCACTCCAGCGCCGACTGATCTTGCGCGGCAGCGTGACGTAAAAAGCCGCTGATGCTCTCCGCCATGAACTGCAGCCGCTCAATAGCGCGACCAATTATCAAGAATCGCCAGCCGTCATCGCGGGTCATGTCGTCCAGGGCGAAACCGGACAAAGCCGCCAGTGACATCAGCAGACCTTCAAGAAAATCCAGTGATTCACCGACATCACCGTTGGGCTTTTGCAGCTCTTGCGCTTCACGTTGCAGCTCAAGCAGCGCCTGCCAATTGGCTTGCGATAACTTGCCGCGCACGCTGCCTGCGGTCCAGATCAGGCGTTGCAGATTGGCCTGCAGGCTCGCTGGCCAATCCGCGCCCAGCAATGCCTCAAACAAGCGCTGCTCAAGGCTTACGAGGTCATCATCTTCTGCCGGCAGCAGCCCCAGCCGCTCACCCAAGCACAGCGCAGCGTCCAGCGCCTGCGGAGCGTCATCATCGACATAACGCCCAAGCATGATGCGCAGCAGTCGCGCGGAATCCTCGCAGCGCGCGCTGTATCGGCCAAACCAGTACAAATTCTCGACCACACGCGATGGCAGGAACGGGTCACTGCGCACCAGATCAGCCGTGCCGACCGGGCGCACGCCCTGCCAGGGTTCGTTACCGGCAACGCGGGCACCCAGCACCCAAGTATCTTTACTGGTGCCGCCACGTTGCATCGACACCACTTCGGCATCGGCATCGGCCGCCACCCGCGTCAAACCACCGGGCATTATGCGATAGCCATCGGCGCTGGCGACCGCAAATACGCGCATGCCGATCGGGCGTGCCTGCAGGTTGGCCGTTTCCTCTTCCCACACCGGAGCCTGCGAGAGCTGCGCCAGTTCGTGGGCGACATACACGTAAGGCCGGGCTTTGAGGCGCGCCATCAGTTCAGCGCGCTTGGCTGCGTCCAGCTCGCCGGGCAATACCGGGGTAAATTTTTGCGAGGGGAAACACGAGCGCAGCACCAGCGATGGCATCTTCTCCAGTGCTTCTTCGAGAACCGGCGGCTCACCGCACCACCAGCTGGCAATGGACGGTAACAGCAGCGGCTCACCTAGCAATTTCTCGCTGATGGCTGGCAAGAATCCGGGCAGCCCGGGCGACTCCAGCACGCCACTGCCCAGCGCATTAGCCACCAACACCCGGCCCTGACGCACCGCTTCAAGCAAACCGGGCACACCCAGCTCGGAATCTGTACGCAGCTCCAGCGGGTCGCAAAAATCATCATCAAGTCGCCGCAACACAGCGTGTACCCGACGCAGACCGGCCAAGGTTTTCAGGTAAACCGTCGCCTCGCGCACCGTGAGGTCACTGCCCTCAACCAGTGGATAACCGAGTTGGCGGGCCAGATACACATGCTCGAAGTAGCTTTCGTTAAACCGCCCAGGCGTCAGTAACACCACCAGCGGCGTCTCATCCTGCGCAGGCGCTTCGCGAGCCAGCGTGTCCTGCAGGTTACGAAAGAAGCTGGCGAGATACTGCACATGCAAATCGCGGTAAAGATCAGGCCAAGCCTTAGAGATAATTTGCCGGTTCTCCAGCGCATAACCCGCGCCAGATGGAGCTTGTGTACGGTCTGCGGTAACCCACCAGCGACCATCGGGAGCGCGCGCTAAATCGACCGCGTAGAAGTGCAGAAAGGTGCCGCCCGGCGGCTTGATGCCCTGACAGGCCCATAAGTAATTGTTGTGACCGAAGATCAATTCGGCCGGCAACAAGCCTTCGGCTATCAGCTCTTGCGGGCCATAAATATCGGCCAAGACCTGATTCAGCAAAGTGGCGCGCTGGGCGACACCGGCGGCGATCTGCTGCCACTCATTGGCAGGAATCAGATTGGGCAACAGGTCCAACTCCCAAGGGCGATCAGCGCCTTCGGGGTCGGCGTAAACGTTGTAAGTAACGCCGTTTTCCTGAATCTGCCGGCTGACCAACGCCTGACGCTGCTGAATCTGCGCGGGCGTGCTGCGCTGCAACTGCTGATACAGCCGCTGCCAATGCTCGCGCACCCGCCCTTTGCTATCCAGCAGTTCGTGGTATGTGCCCGCACTTCGCGGGTAATCAGCTAGCAGGTCAGCCATCAAGGTCTCGGCAGCAAGTCAATCAGCGCTCACCAACACTAAAAGTTAAATGTTCAACTTCGGCGCAGGTCGAGGGTCATTGGCAATTCATTATTAGGGACTTCAGGTTGTACAAACCGCTTGCCGGGACTATGGCCGATACGGAAGAAACGCGCCAGCCTGCGGCTCTCGGCCTCATAAGCGTTGATTGGCAAGGTCTCATAATTGCGCCCTCCGGGATGCGCCACATGGTATTGGCAACCGCCCAGCGAGCGATTCATCCACGTATCGATCAAGTCAAACACCAACGGCGCGTGAACGCCAATGGTCGGCTGCAAGCAGTTCGACGGCTGCCATGCGCGGTAACGCACACCGCCGACAAACTCGCCAACTTTGCCGGTTGGCCGCATCGGCACTGCGCGGCCGTTGCAGGTCAGCACAAAGCGATCAGGCAGCATGCCCGAAACCTTAACCTGCATGCGCTCCAGCGATGAGTCGACATAGCGCACCGCACCACCGGCTGCGCCCTCCTCGCCCAGCACATGCCACGGTTCAAGCGCCTGCCGCAGCTCCAACTCGATGCCCTTGACGTTGAAGTCGCCCGCGCGCGGGAAACGAAACTCCAGATGCGCGGCGAACCATTCCGGGCGCATGCGATAGCCAAAGCAGCTCAGCTCCTGCAGAACATCGGCAAAGTCCTGCTCGACATAATGTGCCAGCAGGAATCGGTCATGCAGCTCAGTGCCCCAGCGCACCAGCTTGGCCGGGGTATAGGGTTCTTTCCAGAAGCGCGCCAGCAATGCGCGGATCAACAGCTGCTGGGCCAGGCTCATTTGTGCATGCGGCGGCATCTCGAATCCGCGCAGCTCAACCAGCCCCAAGCGCCCTGTCGCCGAGTCCGGCGAGTACAGTTTGTCGATGCAAAACTCGGCGCGATGGGTATTACCGGCCACGTCCACCAGCAAGTTGCGCAGCAAACGATCGACCAGCCATGGCGGGCAGTCACGCCCGGGGTCGGGCATTTGCGCGAAGGCTATTTCCAACTCGTACAAGGCATCGTTTCGCGCCTCGTCTACCCGCGGCGCCTGCGACGTCGGGCCAATAAACAAGCCCGAAAACAGGTACGACAGCGACGGATGATTGTGCCAATAGCTGATCAGGCTGCGCAGTACATCCGGACGCCGCAGAAAGGGCGAGTCGGCCGGTGTCGCACCGCCCAGAACAATATGGTTACCGCCGCCAGTGCCAGTGTGACGGCCGTCGATCATGAACTTCTCGCTGCTCAGCCGGCACTGACGCGCAGCCTCATAAAGAAACTCGGTGCGTTCGACCAATTCATCCCAGCTCGACGCCGGATGAATATTCACTTCAATAACGCCTGGATCAGGCGTTATGCGGAAAAACTGCAAGCGCGGATCGTGTGGCGGCTCATAGCCTTCCAGCAATACCGGACAATCCAGCGCTTCGGCCGTCGCTTCAATGGCGCTGACCAGTTGCAGGTAATCTTCCAGCTTGCTCAGCGGCGGCATGAACACATACAGGCGGCCATCACGCGGCTCAACGCACAGCGCGGTGCGCACGATGTTACTTGCCGACTTGCCGCGCACCGGGCGCTCGCAGGTAGAGTTCTGATTGCCCTGCCAGACGCCACGCAACTGCGCGCGCAAGGTGGAGGCGTTTGGCAAAGGCGCAAATTTTTGCGACGGGTCTTCAGGGTTTATGTACGGATAATCCTGTTTACGCACCCAGGGCTGCGACTCAAGCGGCAGGCGATAGCCCAAAGGCGAATCCCCCGGCACCAGCCGGCAATGCTCGCCGCGCAGGAACCAACTGCCGGTCTGCCAACCCACGCCACTATCCAGTCGCGCCAACGGCAGTACGTAGCCGACGACCTTATCGAGGCCCTGCTCGAATACTTTGCGCAGCCGCTCGCGAGCCAGCGGATCTGACAGCTTCGGGTCCTGCGGGGTGACGTTGTCGGGCAACGAGCCTTCTTTCCACAGGTAATACAGCCAGTCTTCATAGGCTGCAAAGGCGTGCTCGCCGGTAATGCCCAAACGCTCGGCAAGTGACGCAACGAACGCGGCAGCTTGCGCTGCGTCTGCGCCGTAATCGGTTTGCTCATCGGCATAGAGCGCCGGGTTGTGCCAGATCGGCTGATGGTCGCGACGCCAGTAACAGTTGAGTGACCAGCGCGGCAATTGCTCACCGGGATACCATTTGCCCTGACCAAAATGCACCAAAGACTGCGGCGCGTAATGCTCACGTAACAGCGTGAACAGATCGCTGGCCAGGCGTCGCTTATTCGGCCCCAATGCGGCGACGTTCCACTCATCGTCATCCGGGTAATCCAGCGCCACAAAGGTCGGCTCGCCGCCCATGGTCAGGCGTACATCCGCACTTAACAGGTCTGCGTCCACCTGTTTGCCCAGCGCATTGATCGCGTTCCATTGTTGCTCGGAATAAGGCTTGGTAACGCGTGGCGCCTCCCAGATACGCTCGACATGCATTTCATGCACAAGCTCGCTGTCGCATTCATCCACGCCGCCGGTAATCGGCGCAGCGGAGGATGGTTCCGGGCTGCAGGCCAATGGGATATGCCCCTCACCGGCAAACAAACCGCTGGTTGCATCCAGCCCAACCCAACCGGCGCCTGGCAGATAAACCTCGCACCAGGCGTGCAAATCGGTGAAATCAACTTCGGTGCCGGAAGGCCCATCAAGCGCTTTGACGTCTGCGCTGAGCTGGATCAGATAACCCGAAACAAACCGTGCGGCTAACCCGAGGTGGCGCAGCAGCTGCACCAGCAGCCAGGCGGAGTCGCGACACGAGCCCGAGCCGTTGCTCAGCGTCTCATCCGGGCTCTGCACGCCCGGCTCCATGCGGATCAGGTAGGCAATATCCGCCGCCACCCGCTGATTGATCGCCACCAGAAAATCGATGCTGGGGGTGGGCGTCAGCTCTATCGCTTGCAAGTACTTGGCAAAGCGCTCGGTGGCCGGCAGTTTGACCCGATACGGTGCAAGCTCGCGCTGCTCGCTGTCGGTGTAATCGAACGGGATTTTCTCGGCGTAAGGCTCAAGGAAAAAGTCGAATGGGTTGAACACCGCCATCTCGGCGACCAGATCAACCTCCACCTTCAATTCGGTGGTCTTCTCGGGAAACACCACACGGGCCAGATAATTGCCCTGTGGATCTTGCTGCCAGTTGATGAAATGCTCACCCGGCTCTACGTTCAAAGAATATGACAGCACACGGGTACGGCTGTGAGCCGCCGGGCGCAGGCGAATAATCTGCGGGCCAAGATTCACCGCACGGTCGTAGCGGTAATGAGTAACGTGGTGCAGCGCAATATGAATCGACACAGCATGCCTCCCGCGAGCCTTGACGATAACCGGACAGCGCAAGAGTTATGCCAGCCGCGTCGCAGCGCGAGATGGCATGCGGGCAGCAACGCGAAAGGCACCAAAACAGCGCACAAACCGGAAGGAACTTCGGGGCACGCACAAAAGCGGCCCCTGTATAGCAATCAGCGCAGGCCAAACTCCCTGGCCCTACATCGCATGTTGTAACCGGCCTCAACTGCTTTACGCCAGCAACTTACCTACTGTGGCGTGCATCCGGTAACATCAGCAGACCGAAATAAGAGACGCCGCATGTATATTTATCGCTTGGTTCTGATTCTGGTGGTGGGAATCTACCTGTTTTCCCCCGCCATCATGGACTGGTGGATCGACCCCAATGGCGCCTGGTATCGGCCTTACTTACTGTGGCTGATCCTGATTGTTGTGACCTTTATTCTGCAGAGTCAGCGTGATGCCGATGAGCTTTAGCATTAGCCAGCTGGTTCTGATCAGCGCCGCCTATCTCCTGACCCTGTTCGGTGTCGCGTGGGTCAGCGAACGCGGCGTTATCCCGCGCTGGATCATTCGCCACCCGATGACCTATATCCTCTCGCTCGGCGTGTATGCCAGCGCGTGGGCGTTCTATGGCACGGTCGGTCTGGCCTATCAATACGGCTACGGCTTTCTGGCCAGTTACCTCGGCGTCTCCGGCGCATTCTTGCTGGCGCCCGTGCTGCTCTATCCGATATTGAAGATAACCCGCACCTATCAGTTGTCGTCACTGGCGGACCTGTTTGCCTTCCGTTTTCGCAGTACCTGGGCCGGCGCGCTCACAACCCTGTTCATGCTGATCGGGGTACTGCCGCTGCTGGCATTACAGATTCAGGCAGTGGCCGACTCGATCGGCATTCTCACCCGTGAGGCCATGCAAGCCAGGGTAGCGGTGGGATATTGCGCCTTGATGATACTGTTCAGCATTCTGTTTGGTGCCCGCCACATTGCCACCCGTGAGAAACACGAAGGCCTGGTTTTCGCCATTGCGTTCGAGTCGGTGGTGAAGCTGGTCGCCCTTGGCGCAATCGGCCTCTACGCGCTGTACAGTGTATTCAATGGCCCGGGCGATCTTGAACACTGGCTGGTGCAAAATCAGGTCGCGCTGAACAGCCTGCACACGCCGCTGCAGGAAGGCCCATGGCGAACCCTGTTGCTGGTGTTCTTTGCCTCGGCGATTGTCATGCCGCACATGTACCACATGACCTTCACCGAAAACCTCAACCCACGCGCAATGATCAGCGCAAGTTGGGGCGTACCACTGTTTCTGCTGCTGATGAGCCTGCCGATACCGCTGATTCTCTGGGCGGGCCTGAAAACGGGGGTAAACATCAGCCCGGAATACTTCACCCTCGGCTTGGGCCTGGCGGTAAACAGCGAAGCACTGGCGATGATCGCCTTCGTCGGCGGTCTGTCCGCCTCAAGCGGCCTGATCATTGTGACCACGCTGGCGCTCTCGGGCATGGTGCTCAATCACGTGGTCCTGCCGATGTATCAGCCACCAGCTGAGGGCAATATCTACCGTTGGTTGAAGTGGACACGCCGCGCCCTGATCTGCGCCATCATTCTCGCGGCTTATGGCTTCTATGCCTTGCTCAAGTCCGAGCAGGATCTGGCAAGCCTGGGCATTGTTGCCTTTGTTGCCACGCTGCAATTTCTGCCGGGCGTGCTCTCTGTGCTGTATTGGCCAACGGCCAACCGACGCGGCTTCATTGCCGGCTTACTTGCTGGCATCGTGGTCTGGTCGCTGGGCATGCTGCTGCCGTTGCTGGGCAACTACGACGGTGTATTCGTCCCGGTTCTGAACATCATCTACATTCTCGATGACGACAGCTGGCACCTTGCAGCCATTGCGTCGCTGGCGGCAAACGTTCTGGTATTCACTCTGGTGTCGGTGTTCACCGATGCCAGTGAAGAGGAAAAAAGCGCCGCAGAAGCCTGTGCCGTCGATAACGTCCGGCGCCCGCAACGTCGCGAACTGGTTGCCCTGTCGCCACAAGAATTCGCCGCACAACTGGCCAAACCACTGGGCGCAAAAACCGCACAGCGCGAGGTTGAACAAGCGCTGCGCGACTTGCACCTACCGTTTGACGAAGGTCGCCCTTATGCACTGCGTCGCCTGCGCGACCGCATTGAAGCCAACCTTTCCGGCCTGATGGGCCCAAGCGTGGCGCAGGATATTGTCGAGACGTTTCTGGCGTACAAGTCCGAGAGCGAAGGCTATGTCACCGAAGACATTCACTTCATTGAAAGCCGCCTTGAGGATTATCACTCGCGCCTGACCGGGCTTGCGGCCGAGCTTGACGCCCTGCGCCGTTATCACCGGCAAACCTTGCAGGAGCTGCCAATGGGCGTTTGCTCACTGGCCAAGGATCAGGAAATCCTCATGTGGAACAAAGCCATGGAGGAACTCACCGAGATCCCAGCTCAACGTGTAGTTGGCTCACGCCTGACCACGCTGGGCGAGCCGTGGCGCAGCCTGCTCGACAGCTTTATCGAGATGCCGGATCAGCACTTACACAAACAACGCCTCACCACCGACGGCCAGAGTCGCTGGCTGAACCTGCACAAGGCGGCGATTGACGAGCCTCTGGCGCCGGGTAACAGCGGCCTGGTGTTACTGGTTGAAGACCTCACCGAAACCCAGCACCTCGAAGACAAGCTGATTCACTCCGAGCGCCTTGCCAGCATTGGCCGGCTGGCGGCTGGCGTGGCCCATGAGATTGGCAACCCGATCACCGGCATCGCCTGTCTGGCGCAAAATCTACGTGAAGAACGCGAAGACGACGGCGAGCTGACCGAAATCAGTCAGCAGATTCTTGAGCAGACCAAGCGGGTAACGCGCATCGTTCACTCGCTGATGAGTTTCGCCCACTCCGGCAGCCATCAACAGGCCGACGAGCCGGTGTGCCTTGCGCAGGTGGCGCAGGATGCAATCGGCCTGCTGTCACTCAACCGCGAAAGCATCGAGGTTCGCTTCTTCAATCTCTGCGACCCGGACCATTGGGCAGATGGCGACCCGCAACGTCTGGCTCAGGTGCTGATCAATCTGTTGTCTAACGCACGCGATGCATCGCCCGGCGGATCTTCAATCCGGGTCAAGACTGAAGCGGGCGAGCACACCGTTGATCTGATTGTCGAAGATGAAGGCAGTGGCATTCCCAAGGCTATAATCGACCGACTTTTCGAGCCTTTTTTCACCACAAAGGACCCAGGAAAAGGCACCGGACTCGGCCTTGCTCTGGTCTATTCCATCGTGGAAGAGCATTATGGACAAATAACAATCGACAGCCCGGTGGACACCGCCACTCAGCGAGGCACCCGAATCAGGGTGACACTGCCACGGCATGTCGAAGCGACGTCAATAGCGACTTGAACCAGCGACACGAGCCTCGAAGCAAAATGCCTCATGCCAGCGTCAAGCCTGCTGAACTTAAACACACCAACAGCCATTGCCTGGCCATTCGGGCAATCGCGGTGCGTCTTCAGCAGCACAAGACACGACCATGCGGTAATTGCATAAGCTCTAGAACGTCGAGAGACTGAATTGATGCCACATATTTTGATCGTCGAAGACGAAACTATTATCCGCTCTGCCCTGCGACGCCTGCTTGAACGTAACCAGTATGAAGTCAGCGAAGCCGGATCGGTGCAAGAAGCGCAAGAACGCTTCAGCATTCCAGGCTTTGACCTCATCGTCAGCGATTTGCGTCTGCCCGGCGCGCCCGGCACCGAACTGATCAAGCTCAGTGAAGGCAAGCCTGTACTGATCATGACCAGCTACGCCAGCCTGCGCTCTGCCGTCGACTCAATGAAAATGGGTGCGGTCGATTACATCGCCAAACCCTTTGATCACGATGAAATGCTCCAGGCCGTTGCGCGCATTCTGCGCGACCACCGGGCAACCAGCGCAGCGCAACCCGAGCGCAGTTCCGCAGAAGGCGCACGCGCCGATGACAAAGCCGCCGACAACCTCAATGGTGACATCGGCATTATTGGCTCGTGCTCGTCGATGCTCGAGATGTACAGCAAAATCCGCAAGGTAGCGCCCACCGATTCCAACGTGCTGATTCAGGGCGAATCCGGCACCGGTAAAGAACTGGTCGCCCGCGCCCTGCACAATCTGTCGCGCCGAGCCAAGGCGCCGCTGATATCAGTCAACTGCGCAGCCATTCCGGAATCCCTCATCGAGTCGGAACTGTTCGGCCACGAGAAAGGCGCCTTCACCGGAGCCAGCGCCGGTCGTGCTGGCTTGGTTGAGGCCGCCGATGGCGGCACCCTGTTCCTCGACGAGATCGGCGAACTGCCGCTTGAAGCGCAAGCCCGCTTGCTGCGGGTACTGCAGGAAGGTGAAATTCGCCGCGTTGGCTCGGTGCAATCACAGAAGGTCGATGTACGCCTGATTGCAGCCACCCACCGCGACCTGAAAACGCTGGCGAAAACCGGCCAGTTCCGCGAAGACCTGTTCTACCGCCTGCACGTCATCGCCTTGAAACTGCCGCCGTTGCGCGAGCGTGGCAGTGACGTAATGGAAATCGCCCTGGCGTTCTTAAGCCGCCAGTCGAAGCGCATCAACCGCGACGACCTGCACTTTGCCCACGACGCCGAACAAGCCATTCGCCAGTATCCGTGGCCCGGCAACGTGCGGGAGCTGGAGAACGCGATTGAGCGGGCAGTGATCCTGTGCGAAAGCGCCGCCATTTCAGCCGAGCTGCTGGGCATCGATGTCGAACTCGACGACCTTGATGACGACGACCCTTACAGCGAAGCGCATAACCCGACAAGCAGCACCAGCATGGAACCGACCGAGGACCTGTCACTGGAAGACTACTTCCAGCACTTCGTTCTCGAGCATCAGGAACACATGACTGAGACCGAGCTTGCACGCAAATTGGGCATCAGCCGTAAATGCCTGTGGGAACGCCGCCAGCGCCTGGGTATTCCGCGCCGCAAATCGGGCACAACCGCGGAGTAGCGCGTGTGCGCCCAGCGGCGTGAGGTTGTTACCCCACGCCAGAGCAGGTAACAGAAGCCGGGACTTACGGTAACGTAACCCCGGCTTTTTCATGTTCGAAGAAAATGCAAAATCTCTAAACCATTGATTTTAAAGCACTTTTAAAAGTTGGCACGGCATCTGCTTTCTTTAGGGCACAACAACAATAACAAGCAGCAAAAAAATAATAAAAATAAGACGTATCGACTCCATAACAACAAAAACAACAAGCCGGAGGCGCAGCTAACTGATTCTTTTGGAGAGGACATGTTTTTGGGATTGACCCCACAACCGGACTGAGAACAATAAAACTGCTTATAAGCAGCGCCCGAACTGGTTGGATCACTGGATGATCATTGCAATGTCAGCGTCCAAACAAATCCGTTTGCTATTAATCCTCTCATTGAGAGGTTTTCCACAGGTCGCAGACCTGATGGAACGGGTAAATTTACAAAAACAACAAGCCCGCAATAATAACAATAAAGAATGTAACTACTTGAAGGGGAGCTTAGGCTCCCCTTGTAGTTTCCGCTCGGTTAATCCCCGCCTGATTTCTTTCCGTCCTACACGATTGCCCCACTCAATGCTAGAATCCGCGCCATCCTTGCGGTCATCATTGAAACTGGCCGGCCATTTCGTCAAACAGTGCACCCCATGCTGAAAAAGCTGTTCAAGTCATTTCGCACACCGTTGCGTCGCAATAAGCACTCGCACAGTACCCCCGAGGTGCTGACGAGCCACCAGCACCCGATCAAGCGCGGGCAGATCAGTCGCTATGCCGTGAGCATTGTCGAGCGCCTGCAAAATGCCGGTTATCAGGCTTATCTGGTGGGTGGCTGCGTACGCGACCTGTTGCTCGATATCGACCCGAAAGACTTCGATGTCGCCACCAGTGCAACCCCCGAACAAGTCAAAGCCGAGTTCCGCAATGCGCGAATCATTGGCCGACGCTTTCGTCTGGTGCATGTGCACTTTGGCCGCGAAATCATTGAGGTTGCAACGTTCCGCGCCAATCACCCGCAGGGCGATGAGCCGCAAAACAGCAACCAGTCTTCGCGCAACGAGAGCGGCCGAATTCTGCGGGACAATGTCTACGGTAATCTGGAAGACGATGCCCAGCGTCGCGACTTCACGATTAACGCGCTGTATTACGACCCGGTCAGCGAACGCATTCTCGACTACGCCAATGGCGCGCACGATATTCGCAACAACCTGATCCGCCTGATTGGCGACCCGACCCAGCGTTACCAGGAAGACCCGGTGCGGATGCTGCGGGCGGTGCGTTTTGCTGCCAAGCTGGATTTCGACATCGAGAAGCACACCGCGGCGCCGATCTACACCTTGGCGCCAATGCTGGGTGAAATTCCTTCTGCGCGCCTGTTTGAAGAAGTTCTCAAGTTGTTCCTCGCCGGTTACGCGGTATTCACCTACGACTTGCTGGTTGATTACGGCCTGCTTGAGCAGCTGTTCCCGGCCACCGCCAAGGCGCTGCGTGACAACCCGGACTACACCGACGACTTGATTCACAATGCGCTGAGCAACACCGACCTGCGCATCCAGCAGAACAAACCGGTCACGCCGGCGTTCCTGTTTGCCGCACTGCTCTGGCCTGCTCTACCGGCCCGCGTGCTGAAACTTCAGGAACGCGGCATGCCTGCGATTCCGGCCATGCAGGAAGCAGCGCATGACCTGATCAACGAGCAATGCCAACGCATCGCCATTCCCAAGCGTTTCACCATGCCGATTCGCGAGATCTGGGACATGCAGGAACGCCTGCCCCGGCGCAGCGGCAAGCGTGCCGATCAGCTCCTTGAGAATCCACGCTTCCGCGCTGGTTATGATTTCCTGCTGCTGCGCGAGAGCGCCGGTGAGGAAACCAACGGCCTTGGCGACTGGTGGACGCTTTATCAGGAAGCCAGTGACAGCGAGCGGCGCAATATGATTCGCGACCTGAGCTCGTCTAAAGATGACTCGGCGCCGCGTAAACGCCGGCGTGGCGGCAACAAGCGCAAGCGCAGCCCGTCTGGCGAAGGCGCTGGCAACGAATAATGGCCCGGGTATTTATCGGCCTCGGCAGTAACCTGGCCGAGCCCCTTGTGCAATTACGCGGCGCGCTGAATGCCATCGCCGCGCTGCCCGGGACACGCCTGCAAAACACCTCGTCGTTTTACTCAAGCGACCCACTCGGCCCGCAAGACCAGCCGCGTTATGTCAACGCCGTCGCCGAGATAGAAACCAGCCTGCAACCTTTGCAAGTACTTGATGCCCTGCAGGCCATCGAACTTGACCAGGGCCGCGTACGCAAAGCCGAGCGCTGGGGCCCGCGCACCCTCGATCTGGATATTCTGCTGTTCGATAGCCAGCGCATTGATCTGCCGCGCCTGACCGTGCCGCATTACCACATGCATGCCCGCGCGTTCGTGCTCTACCCGTTAGCCGAAATAGCCCCCGACCTTGTGTTACCTGACGGGCGCAGCCTCAATGATTTATTGGCGGCCTGCCCCTTCACAGGTCTTGAGCGGCTGGCGTCAGCCCCGCACTGAATCCGTTACCTTGCAGCCCCGATGGGCGTGGGCTCTGAGCCGATACACCGGACACAATTAAACCTATAATTCGCCCACCAGATACGCATGGGTGCACCCGCTAGTAACAAGACGGTAACACCTGCAATTGACTTCATGCCCGCCCATCTGGACTATAGGCGTCCCGTTGCCAAGCACCGGTGAGAACCGAGGCCAATGCAGGCCAATATGGAGCTGTTCAACAGCCTACTGAATGCCTGAGTGAGGACCATTTTCATGCCTGATATAACCCTAACAACTCTGCAAAATCTCAAGCAGAGTGGCGAGAAGATCGCCATGCTGACCGCCTATGACGCCACCTTTGCGCACGTCGCATGCCAGGCAGGCGTTGAAATTCTGCTGGTGGGTGACTCACTGGGCATGGTCCTGCAGGGACATGACAGCACCCTGCCTGTCAGTGTCAGCGATATGGCCTATCACGTCGCCTGCGTCAAACGCGGCAATCAGGGCGCACTGATTCTGGCCGACCTGCCTTTCATGGCGTATGCCACCACCGAGCAGGCGCTGGTTAACAGCGCGGCGGTAATGCAGGCTGGCGCGCACATGGTCAAACTTGAAGGTTCGGCATGGCTTGCAGAGCCCATTGCCCGTTTGGCCGAGCGCGGCGTGCCGGTATGCGCGCACCTGGGCCTTACACCGCAGGCGGTGAATGTGCTTGGCGGCTACAAAGTTCAAGGCCGCCATGAAGCACAGGCGCGTCAGATGCGCGCGGATGCCATCGCCCTTGAGCAGGCCGGTGCGGCCATGTTGCTGCTTGAGTGCGTGCCAAGCGAGCTGGCTGAAGAAATTACCCAGGCAGTGAAAATTCCGGTTATCGGCATTGGGGCAGGCGCCGCAACAGACGGTCAGGTACTGGTCATGCACGACATGCTCGGCATGTCGCTCAGTGGCCGCTCACCGAAGTTTGTGAAGAACTTCATGGAAGGTCAGAGCAGCATTCAGGCCGCGATGAGCGCCTATGTGGCCGCCGTCAAAGATCAAAGCTTCCCAGCAGCCGAACACGGATTCTCTGCATGAACACGGTTAAAACCGTCAACGAACTACGTGCGGCCATCGCCCAGGCGCGCGCGCAAGGTAAAACAATTGGCTTTGTGCCAACCATGGGCAATCTGCATGCAGGGCACATCGCACTGGTCGAGCGTGCCGCGCAGAATGCAGACTTTGTAGTGGCGAGCATTTTCGTCAACCCGCTGCAATTTGGCCCATCAGAAGATCTCGATAAATACCCGCGCACGCTTCGTGACGACCAGCAAAAGCTGGTAGATGCGGGTTGTCATCTGCTGTTTCATCCCGGCGTCGAAGACATGTACCCGCATGGCATGGACAGCCAGACTCGCGTCAGCGTGTCGGGCGTTACTGAGGGCCTGTGTGGCGCCAGCCGTCCCGGTCACTTCGAAGGCGTAGCTACCGTTGTCAGCAAGTTGCTGAACATGGTGCAACCGGATATCGCTGTGTTTGGCCAGAAGGATTACCAGCAACTCGCGGTCATCCGCATGCTGGTTCGCGATCTCAATATGCAGGTTGAAATTATCGGCGCACCCACTGTCCGTGCTGCCGACGGCCTGGCACTGTCATCGCGTAATGGTTTTCTCAGCGACCAGCAACGCGCCGCAGCCCCGGCGCTTTATCGCTCGCTGCAGCAAATTGCCGAAGCGCTGAAGGCTGGCGAGAACAACTTTGCCGCGTTGATCCAAACGGCCCAGCAGGCGCAGCTGGATGCGGGCTTTCGCCCTGACTACCTGGAAATCCGCGAAGCTTACAGCCTGCGACCAGCAACCGCTGAAGACCGCCATCTGGTCATTTTGCTGGCGGCCTTTGCCGGCACAACTCGTTTGATCGATAACCTCGTCGTTGAACGTTAGACCGCCAAACAGCCTCTTATAACAATCGCTATCGCCATGCAGCACGTGCAGGTCCGGTTTCACTGGCCTGCACAAATGCACTAAGGTAGCGGTGATAACAATGTTGGCAGCGCGACTGCCTTTAGCCCCATTAGCAAGAGGAAGCCTTACGTCATGGCGTATTACGAGCATCCGCAGGATGTCACCACCCTTCCCGCCTGGCAGGCTTTAACCCGGCACCGAGAAGCCATGCAGTCTTTCAGCATGCGCGATGCATTCAGCTCGGACAGCCAACGTTTCGACACATTCTCACTGAGCAGTTGCGGCCTGTTTCTCGACTACTCGAAAAACCTGATGACCGCCGAAACCCGCGACCTGCTGATGCAGCTGGCGCGTGAGTGCGGCCTGCAGGACGCCATTGAAGCGATGTACGCTGGCGAGCACCTCAACGCCTCAGAGAACCGCCCCGCGTTGCACACAGCCCTGCGCCGCCCGATTGGCGACAAGGTGCTGGTTGATGGCGAAGATGTCATGCCTGAGGTGCAGCAGGTTCTCAACAAAATGACCGCACTGGTCGGCAGCGTGCATGACGGCCTGTGGCGCGGCTACACCGAAAAGCCGATCACCGATGTGGTCAACATTGGTATCGGTGGCTCATTCCTCGGCCCGCAACTGGTCTCCGAAGCGCTGTTGCCGTTCGCCCAGCGCGGCGTGCGTTGTCATTACCTGGCCAACATTGACGGCAGCTCCTTCCATGAACTCTCGGCCAAACTGCGCGCTGAAACCACGCTGTTTATCGTCTCGTCGAAATCCTTCAGCACCCTGGAAACCCTGAAAAACGCGCAGGCGGCCCGCCGCTGGTATCTCGCTCAGGGCGGCACTGAAGCAGAGCTGTATCGCCACTTTATTGCGGTTTCCAGCAACAAGCCGGCGGCCATGGCCTTCGGGATTCGTGAAGACAACATCTTCCCGATGTGGGACTGGGTTGGCGGCCGTTACTCGCTGTGGTCGGCGATCGGTCTGCCGATTGCCATGACCATTGGCATGTCCAACTTCAAAGAGCTGTTGTCCGGCGCCTACAGCATGGACAAGCACTTCCAGACCGCTCTTTTTGAAGAAAACATGCCGGTGTTGATGGCAATGCTGGGCATCTGGTATGGCAATTTCTGGGACGCACAAAGCCAGGCGATCCTGCCGTACGACCATTACCTGCGCAATATAACCAAGCACTTGCAGCAGTTGGACATGGAGTCCAACGGCAAGCGCGTGATGCAGAACGGCCAACCGGTAAACTGCGACACCGGACCGGTCATCTGGGGCGGCGTGGGCTGTAACGGCCAGCATGCTTACCACCAGTTATTGCATCAGGGCACGCAAATGATTCCGGCTGACTTCATTGTGCCGGTGGTCAGTTATAATCCGGTGGAAGACCATCACCAGTGGCTGTACGCCAACTGCCTGTCGCAGAGCCAAGCGTTGATGCTCGGCAAATGCCGCAATGAAGCCGAAGCTGAACTGCGCAAGCAAGGCCTCAGCGAAGACCAAGTGCAGTACCTCGCGCCGCACAAGATGATCCCGGGTAACCGCCCGAGCAACACGCTGGTACTTGAACGCATCAGCCCGCGCCGTCTGGGTGCGCTGGTGGCGCTTTATGAGCACAAGGTTTTTACCCAGAGCGTGATCTGGGGTATCAACGCATTCGACCAGTGGGGCGTCGAGCTCGGCAAGGAACTGGGCAAAGGCGTTTACTCGCGTCTTACCGGCGCTGAAGCAAGCACCGCGGAAGATCAGTCTACCCAAGGTTTGATCGAGTTTTTCCGCGCCCGTCACCGCGGCTAATCGCCTGCCCAAGTGGCACCTGCCCGGCAATCGGGCAGGTTGCCAGCTCCAGTTTTCCCCTCCTCTTGCCCCGACAGCCGGGCGGCCAATACTTGAACCTGAGCCGCCTCGGGTCCACCCTGTAAACATCGCGGACAAACAACTACAAAGGACCCGCCATGTTTGAGATTACTCGTCACCCGGTTGCCGAAGCCGTCCGGCAACGTGCGCACCTCAACGACGGTGACTATCAACGCTTGTATCGTCAGTCTGTCGAGCAGCCCGAAGCCTTCTGGGCCGAACAGGCCAAGCAGTTTCTCGACTGGTTTACGCCATGGCAGAGCGTGCACCACGTGGATATGCGCAAAGGTCACGCGACCTGGTTCAAGGGCGGCAAGCTCAATGTCAGTTACAACTGCATAGACCGCCATCTGCAACAGCGCGGCGAGCAGATTGCCTTTATCTGGGAAGGCGATGATCCCAGCGAATCCGCGCACATCACCTACAACAAGCTGCATCACCATGTGTGCCGACTGGCCAACGTGCTGAAAGAACGCGGCGTCGAGAAAGGTGATCGCGTGTGTATTTACATGCCCATGATTCCCGAGGCCGCCTACGCCATGCTCGCATGTACCCGCATCGGCGCCGTGCACTCTGTAGTCTTTGGCGGTTTCTCGCCAGACGCCCTGCGCGACCGGATTCTCGATTGTGACTGCAAAATGGTAATCACCGCAGACGAAGGCGTGCGCGGCGGCAAATACATTCAGCTCAAGGCCAACGTCGACAAGGCGCTGCAGAGCTGCCCGAAGGTCGACACCGTGGTGGTGGTTCAACGCACCGAGGGCAAGATCGACTGGCAAAGCGGCCGTGACATCTGGTACCACGAAGCCGTACACGCAGTTGAGGCTGATTGCGCGCCAGAACCGATGGACGCCGAAGATCCGTTGTTCATCCTCTACACCTCGGGCAGCACCGGCAAACCCAAGGGCGTTCTGCACACCACCGGTGGTTACCTGCTGCAAGCGGCGATGACGCACAAATACGTGTTCGACTATCACGACGACGATGTCTATTGGTGCAGCGCAGACGTCGGCTGGGTCACGGGCCACAGTTACATCGTCTACGGCCCGCTGGCCAATGGCGCCACCAGCCTGATTTTTGAAGGGGTGCCGAATTATCCGGACGCTTCGCGCTTCTGGCAGGTGGTCGACAAGCATCAGGTGAATATTTTCTATACCGCGCCGACGGCCTTGCGCGCCCTCATGCGCGAAGGCGATGGACCCGTAAAAAGTACCTCGCGCAGCAGCTTGCGCCTGCTTGGCAGCGTTGGCGAGCCGATCAACCCGGAAGCCTGGGAATGGTATTTCAATGTGGTCGGCGATAAACGCTGCCCGATTGTCGACACCTGGTGGCAGACCGAAACCGGCGCCATCATGATCACCCCGCTGCCCGGTGCAACCGAACTCAAGCCCGGCTCGGCCACCCGTCCATTCTTCGGCGTGCAGCCAGTTTTGCTGGATGAGCAAGGCAAGGAAATCGACGGCGTCGGCAGCGGCGTACTGGCGATGAAGGCCAGTTGGCCAAGCCAGATTCGCAGCGTTTACGGTGATCATCAGCGCATGATCGACACCTACTTCAGCGCCTATCCCGGCTATTACTTCAGCGGCGACGGGGCGCGACGCGACGAAGACGGCTATTACTGGATTACTGGCCGCGTCGATGATGTGCTCAACGTCTCCGGCCATCGCATCGGCACGGCAGAAGTCGAGAGCGCTCTGGTGCTGCATGATGCCGTTGCCGAGGCTGCCGTCGTGGGTTATCCACATGACCTCAAAGGCCAGGGCATATATGCCTTCGTCACCCCCATGCGCGGCGTCGAGCCCACGGAAGCACTACAGCAGGAACTGCTGGCGCTGGTCAGCAAGGAAATCGGCAGCTTTGCCAAACCGGATCTGGTGCAGTGGGCTCAGGCGCTGCCGAAAACCCGCTCAGGCAAGATCATGCGGCGTATTCTGCGCAAGATTGCCTGCAACGAACTCGACACGCTGGGGGACACCTCAACGCTGGCAGATCCAAGCGTAGTCGACGGGCTGATCGACTCACGCCTGAATCAATAACAGCCGTACAGCCAAGGGTGCGGGACGCACTCCCACAACCTTGGCTGGCTTATGGCGGGCCTGAGCTTGTCGCACTAGGTGCAAAGCAGCACACTATCGCCATGGAATACATTCGCAAAAAAATCGAAAGCCAAGTGCTCGGGCTCAGCGGGATTGCGCTCGGCCAGATCGACTTCGAAAACCCCAAAGGTGATCCCGGCCTGTTTGGACCCGATTCGATTAGCTGGCAAGTACATGGCGATTTCACCAGCATGCTGGTGGGCGGTATTAGTGCCCTGCTGATGCAGGCCCTCCATCCGCTGGCGTTGGCGGGCGTATGGGATCACTCGAATTTTCGTCAGGACCTGTTAGGGCGCCTGCGACGCACCGGCCAGTTCATATCCGGTACCACCTTTGGCGCCAAAGCCGATGCCGACTGGCTGATCGAAAAGGTCAAAACCATTCATTTACAAGTCACCGGTACCGCGCCAGACGGGCGCAGCTATGCAGCCAGTGATCCCGCACTGCTGACCTGGGTGCATGTTGCCGAGGTTCATAGTTTCCTGCAGTCGCACCTGCGCTACCGTAACCCGAATTTATCCGGCGCGGATCAGGATCGTTACTACGCTGAAATAGCCTTTATTGCCGAACGCCTGGGCGCAACGAATGTGCCGCGCTCGCGGGCGCAAGTTGCAGAGTATTTACAGGACATGCGCCCGCAACTGCTGTGCGATGAGCGCTCCCTGGAGATATTGCAGATTCTGCTCAACGCACCCGCGCCCAGCCTTTTAGCTGGAGTGGCTGGCAAACTGTTCATGCAAGGCGGTATCGACCTTCTGCCTGAATGGGCGCAGCGTATGCTTGGCCAGCCGGTCAGCCCGCAGCGCAGCCGACTGATCCGCACCAGCATCAATCAGCTTGCCCCGCTGCTGCGTTGGGCCGTGCGCAGCGGGGCTATTCACCGGGCGCGCAAGCGTTTGGGTATAGAGCAATAGCCCAGAATTTTAGCCCTACCGGTTGCCAGCCGAACCTCTGCGCAACCATCGATCTACTCGCGGCCTGACACGCTGCTTTCAATCAGGAGCCAACCATGCAAGAAGTCGTAATTGTTGCCGCTACGCGCACCGCCATTGGGACATTCCAGGGTTCTCTGGCAAACATTCCGGCGCCAGAGCTCGGCGCCGCCGTTATTCGTCGTCTGCTTGAGCAAACAAATCTTGCGCCGACCGACGTCGACGAAGTCATACTCGGCCAGGTGCTTACCGCAGGCTCAGGCCAGAACCCGGCGCGTCAGGCATCCATTCTGGCCGGGCTGCCAAATGCAGTGCCCGCCATGACCCTGAACAAAGTCTGCGGTTCCGGTCTGAAAGCTTTGCATCTGGGCGCTCAGGCCATTCGCTGCGGCGATGCCGAGGTAATCATTGCTGGCGGCATGGAGAACATGAGCCTGGCCCCGTATGTGATGCCGGGGGCTCGCACAGGCTTGCGCATGGGTCACGCCAAGGTTATCGACAGCATGATCACCGACGGCCTGTGGGATGCATTCAATGATTACCACATGGGCATCACCGCAGAGAATCTGGTCGACAAGTACTCGATCAGCCGCGAACAGCAAGACGCTTTCGCGGCGGCCTCACAGCAAAAAGCCGTTGCCGCGATTGAGGCTGGCCGTTTCGATGCCGAGATCACTCCGGTCATGATCCCTCAGCGCAAGGGCGACCCGGTTGCATTCAGCAAGGATGAAGGACCGCGCGCGGGCGTAACAGCCGAGTCTCTGAGCAAACTCAAACCGGCATTCAAGAAGGACGGCAGCGTAACCGCCGGCAATGCTTCAAGCCTGAATGACGGCGCCGCTGCCGTGTTACTGATGAGCGCTGACAAAGCCAAGGCACTCGGCCTGCCGGTTCTGGCGCGCATCGCCAGCTACGCCAACGCAGGTGTAGACCCGGCAATCATGGGCATCGGTCCGGTGTCTGCAACTCGCCGTTGCCTGGATAAAGCCAACTGGAAAATCGAAGACCTCGACCTGGTCGAAGCCAACGAGGCATTTGCCGCCCAAGCGCTTTCGGTTAATCAGGAACTGGGCTGGGACACGGCGAAAATCAACGTTAACGGCGGCGCAATCGCCCTCGGTCACCCGATAGGCGCATCAGGCTGCCGCGTGTTAGTGACACTGCTGCACGAGATGATCAAACGCGATGCCAAGAAAGGGCTGGCAACCTTGTGCATCGGCGGCGGCCAGGGTGTGGCATTGGCGCTGCAGCGCGACTAAACACCAGCGCCAACTCGCAACGCCAGCACCGCCCGCAATTAGTGGGCTCAGTGCTGGCGTTTTTGTTGATAAACTAGCGCTATCTTCCCTTCTGAGTCGTCGCGCATGTCCGCTCTCACACTGGCGCTGCGCGCCGCTATGGCTAATCGCCAACCCTTGATCGAACAACTTCACCAGCAGCAGACCGATTGCTATCGCCTGTTTCATGGCAGCCAGGAAGGCGCTGGCGGCCTGACTGTCGACCGCTACGGCGACCAGCTACTGGTGCAGAGCTTCCACCAAACCCTCAGCCGCGACGAACTCCTGCAACTGGCTGAGCAGTGCTGTGAGCAGCTCGATAAACAGTTTCTACTGGTCTATAACGACCGCTCGCAGGGTAACTCGCGGATTGATCGTAGCGATCCGATTTACGCAGCCGAACCTGCTGCACTGGAAGATCTGGTCGGTCGCGAATGGGGCCTGAACTACCGGGTTCGTGGCCGTCACGCCGGACAAGATCCTCTACTGTTCCTCGATCTGCGCAATGCACGCGGCTGGATCAAAGAGCACAGCGCTGGTAAGTCGGTGCTTAACCTGTTCGCCTACACCTGCGGCGTCGGTCTTGCTGCTGCGGCCGGTGGCGCCCGCGAAGTGGTCAACCTGGATTTCGCCGAAGGAAATCTGGCGGTGGGCAAAGAGAACGGTTTGCTTAATCCGACCCTGCCGCCCATGCAGTTTGTGCAGTCCGATTACTTTCCAGCCATCCGCCAGCTCGCCGGTTTGCCGATTGCCCAGCGCCGTGGTCAAAAGCTGCCAAGCTACATTCGCATGGCCCAGCGTCAATTTGATCTGGTGTTTCTCGACCCTCCCGCCTGGGCCAAAAGCGCGTTCGGCACGGTAGACCTGCTGCGTGATTACCAGAGCCTGCTCAAGCCCGCCATTCTGGCGACTGCCGAAGATGGCGTGCTGGTGTGCTGCAACAACCTGGCCAAGGTGTCGCTCGCGGACTGGCGCGAACAGGTGCTGCGTTGCGCGACCAAACTGGGTCGCCCCGTGCGCGAATGGCAGCAGATTGAGCCAGCCGCAGACTTCCCCTCAAGTGACGGCCAGCCGCCTTTGAAAACCCTGGTGCTACGCTTCTAGCAAGGCGTCAGGGTCGGTCTGTGCGCTAGAAATCCTGCAGAGAATGCGTCGCCTGCAAGTAGCCGTGCCATACTAGAAAGCACTTTTTGGCGGGATAGATGACGCATCGCTATGTACAAAGGACTGAAATACGTCGCGCTAACATTATTCGTGCTGGTTGGCCTCTACACACTGCTGGGCTTTTTGATACTTCCCGGTGTCGGTTTGCGGGTGATCAACCAGCAACTGGCCAACTACGCGCAAGTGCCTGCAAGGCTGGATCGCCTGCAACTCAACCCCTATTCGTTACAGCTCACACTCTGGGGCCTGCATGTGGGCGAGGCGGAAAAAGAGCAAGTTGCGTTTGAGCGCTTGTACGTAGACCTTGAGCTCGACAGCCTGTGGACGGGTGCCGCGCACCTGGCCGGTATCGAGCTGGACAAATCGCATACCGAAGTCACTTTCGACAAACAGGGCACGCTCAACCTGACGCAGTTGTTCAAGCTGCCAGAAAGCCCGCCTCCCGCAGAAGAACCTGCCGCTACAGATCCTTTTCCGGTGCGCATCGACAGCATCAAACTGGCAGCTGGCTCGCTGCACTTTCAGGATCTGCGCCCCAGCGAGCCGATCAACTTTGTCTACGACAAGCTCGATTTCGAACTGAACAATCTCAGCACCCTGCCTGAAGACAACGCCGAGATGACCCTCACGGCGACTGGCCCGCATGGCGGCAGGATCGACTGGAAAGGCCAGGCCAGCCTGGTGCCGATTAGCTCCAGCGGTTCACTGAAAGTCACCGACGCGCAAATGCAGGGTTTCTGGCCCTATGTTCGTGATGCCGTGCCCTTGGATTTAGCCCAGGGCGTTCTCAACCTCAACACCGACTACAAGCTTGATCTGCAGGACACCACCGAATTGGTCCTGAACAATATCAACGTTAAGGTTTCACCCTTCGCGATTCAGGCGCCTGATGGCCGGCCGCTGGTCAATCTGGCCAACCTTGAGATCAGTGAAACCACGGTAGATCTGGCCAAGCAAACCGTTGTGGTTGGCAAGATTCGCAGCCAAAAGCTCGAAACATGGGCGACGCGAGAAGCCGATGGCGAACTCGACTGGCAGAAGCTGTTTGCCAGCAATCCACCGCCAGCCAAAGCGCCTGCAAGCAAGGCCCCGAGTAAAGCTGAAGAGACGCCGCCAGCAGATGCCGCCAAGTCACCTCAGCCTGATGTGGCCAAAGCCGATGCAGAGCCGGCTTCCGAGCAGTCACCTGCAGTGGCTACGAACGAACCCAAGCCTGCTGCGAAGGCTGAGGCCACGGTTGAAAAAACCGCCACGCTTGAGACCGACAACAAGGCGCCAGCTTCGACTCCAGCACCAGCCAAACCGGCACAGCCAGCAGAGCCCGGCAAGCCTTGGCAGGTCACGCTCAAGGATGTGCAGCTGCGCGAATATCAAGTTCATCTGGCGGATCGCGTGCCTGAAAAGGACGTCGCGATTGAGCTGGGCCCGCTGAATGTCGACATCCAAAACTTCAACAGCCTGGGCACCACACCATTCGATCTCAGGCTCGACACCGGACTGGGCAAAGAAGGCAAGCTTCAAGCTCAAGGCCAGGTACAGATCAGTCCGACCACCGCCAAGCTCAAGGTGGCGACGCAGAATATCGACATGCGCGTGGCGCAGGCTTACCTCAGCCCGTTTGTGCGCTTAGAGCTACGCAGCGGCATGCTGGGCAGCGATCTCGACGTTGCGCTGCCAAGTGTCGACCCGCTGAAACTGAGCATCACCGGCAACGCCAAAATCACCCAGCTGCACACGCTGGACACAATCAAGGA
The DNA here is from genome assembly GCF_900682675.2 of Pseudomonas marincola. Lineage (NCBI taxonomy): Bacteria > Pseudomonadati > Pseudomonadota > Gammaproteobacteria > Pseudomonadales > Pseudomonadaceae > Pseudomonas > Pseudomonas marincola. Next base: position 3,838,601 of record NZ_LR215729.2, read on the forward strand.
GCGCGATTTTGTCCGGTGGGAGCAGGTTGACCTCAGCGGTTTGAACTACCAGCACGGCGACAGCCTGAGCATCGACAAAGTCACCCTGAGCAAGCCTTACGCCCGCTTCGTGATCAATGAAGACCTGACCACCAATGTCAGCGACTTGGTGATAGAACAACCTGCCGACCCCAAAGCCAAGGCGGAGCCTGCCGGCAAGCCGCTGGGAATTCGCATTGGCCAAATCGATATCATGGATGGCTCGGCCAACTTTGCCGACTTCAGCCTGCGGCCCAACTTCGCCACCGCGATCCAGCAACTCAACGGCAAGATCGGCACCATCAACAGCCGTGCGCCAAAACCGGCCTCAATCAACATTGCCGGTAAAGTCGACCGCTACGCGCCGGTTAGCATCAAGGGCAGCCTGAACCCATTTGATCCCCTTGAAAGCCTGGACATTGCGACCTCGTTCAAGCGTGTCGAGCTGACCACTCTCACGCCCTACTCCGGCAAGTTTGCCGGCTACCGAATCCGCAAAGGCCGGCTCAATCTCGACCTTCATTACCGCATCAATCGCGGCAAATTGAATGCTGAAAACAGCGTTGTGGTCGAGCAATTACAACTCGGTGAGTCGGTCGACAGCCCAAGCGCTGTCGACTTGCCAATTCGCCTGGCCGTTGCATTGCTTAAAGATGCCGATGGCAAGATTGCCCTGAGCTTGCCGGTTCAGGGAGACCTGAATAACCCGCAGTTCAGCGTGATGCCAATCGTCTGGCAAACCCTGCGCAATCTGGTGGTTCGCGCCGTGCAGGCACCGTTCAAATTCATCAGCGGCCTGGTCAGCGGCGGCAGTGACCTCGACCTCAGCAACGTGCCCTTTAGTGCCGGCAGCGCTGAGCTTGAAGGTGACGGCCAGGAAATTCTCGACACCCTGGCAAGCGCCCTTGGCGAACGTCCGAATCTGCGCCTGGAAGTCGAAGGCACCAGCGCCAAGAGCATTGACGGCCCGATCCTCGCGCAACAGCGGTTAGAACGTGAGTATCAGGATACGTACTACCGCATACTGCAACGCCGGGGCGACAAAGTGCCGGCCGAAGCGAGCCAACTGGAAGTCCCGGATGACGACAAAGCGCCGCTGCTCGAAGGTATTTATCGGGCGCGCCTGAAAAAGCAGCCGCCGAAGGAATGGGCTGAACTCGACTCCGATGTCCGCGCTGAAAAACTTCGCGATGGCGTGCTGCAAGCCTGGACCGAAAGCGACCTGTTGCAGCGCAAGCTTGCACAGGAACGTGCCGCCAGCGTCAAAGCCTACCTTGTGGATAAAGGTAAGCTAAGTGATGAACGCGTTTACCTGATTGATGTGAGCCTGGCCGAAGCTGAAGGCGATCAAGTCGCAACCCTGCTGCACTTGGACAGCGACTAATCGTGAAAACCTCATCTGTCGTGACCCTCGGGCTGTTGCTGCTGTGCACTGCTGCCCGGGCGGACACAATGCGCTGCGGCAGCCAGTTGGTATCGGAGGGTGACCGCGCATTTGAAGTTGAAGAGAAATGCGGCCGGCCAATATACCGCGATCAAATCGGCTATACCCTTGGCCCTTCCGAGCGCCGCGAAATGCTCATTGAGGAATGGGTGTACGGCCCCACTAACGGCGTTCACAGCATCCTGACCTTTGAAGGCAATCGGCTGACGCGCATCGAACGGCGTCGAACTCGCTAATCGCCATACGAGCGGCCTATGTGCAAACCAATTAAGTGCTCAAGCCTGCTCATCTCGCTGATATTACTCAGCGGATATGCGCACGCCGCCAGCATGCGCTGCTCAAGCGCCTTGGTCACAAGCGGAGACCCCACCAGCGAGGTGCTACAGAAGTGCGGTGAACCGATCAGCCGGGATTTTCTTGGCTACATCGAAGTCCGGGACGCCTGGGGCTATAGCCAAGAGCTGGAGGTTGAAGAATGGAGCTATGGCCCAACCAACGGCATGTACCATTATTTGCGCTTTGAAGGCGGACGCCTAAAGCGAGTCAAAAGCGCCCGCAGGCGTTGATGCTCACACCATAATTGCGCGCATAAAAAAGCCCGGCATAAATGCCGGGCTTTCTCTACCAAGTGTCTACAGCTTACCGCTGAAGTCACGCAGCTCTTCCTGAGCCTTCTCCTTGCTCCAGCCATAACGCTCTTGGAGCTTACCTACGAGGTACTCACTGTGACCCTCAGCAACATCTACGTCGTCATCTGTCAGGTTGCCCCAACGTTCCTTGATGCGACCATTCAACTGTTTCCACTTGCCTTTAATAACATCGCTGTTCATCTTAAGTCCCTCTAGGTAAGTAATGGCTGAAGCTCGAATAAACGAATTCGTTTAGTCAGCTGTTTTCAGGCCATCAGCAGATACGTCTGTGACACCTTTAATCTCTTTGGTCTTGGCAACGGCCAGATCACGCTCGGAATCGTTGGCAACAACACCTGTCAAAGACACTACGCCTTTGTTGGTTTCGACTTTAATGTCCAGACCACTCAGGGTGTCATCAGCCAGCAGAGTCGACTTGACCTTGCTAGTGATCCAAGTATCGGTAACCACTTCTTCAGCCTGATCCATGCTGGTATTAGCTGCCAGCATGGTTGGCTGTACAGCGCTCTCGCTAGCGGCGAAAGCTGAACCCGCCAGCGACAAGCTCAGGGTGGTTGCAGCAGCGGCGGCAATGACGAACTTATTGATTGGCTGTTTCATAATTCACAACTCCATTTATTTAAGAAGACCTGCAAGCGATACCGCGTTGCAGACACACCATTACTATCGCAATCGCTGTGCCAGCTTTTAAAAAATATAAAATCGTTATAAAACAATAACTTACAAAAACACCAATACGAGCACGTCTTGCGATTCGCAAGGTTGATCATTTTTTATCGGGCAACTTGCACGAATGCGCAGACACTGAGAGCCAGCCGCTGCAAAACAGGCCGCAGATTAAAGTGAATCGACAAAGTCGACTGATCAGCGCTTTCTCTGGCGCTGTGGTGTGTACCTTCAACGCCGCCAACAGGTTGCCAGATCCGCCCCTTCATCATGGCCTTTCACGCCTGTGTGGCTCAGGGTGAGCACACCGCAAATATCATCACGCATCATCCCTTCCGGCCTCGCTTGCAGGACATACCCGTTAGCGGTGGGGCTGCCCTTTCCGAAACCGAGCGCATAAATTTTGCTGCCTGCCTTGGGCGCAAAACTAAACGGCAGCGCTGGCGGTTGGCTGTTGCTGTCCAGATAACCGCCGTTGGCGGTGTAAAAACGCTCCATGTGCTGGGCTAATTCCATCAAGGCAGTGTGCGCTTCGGATCGCTTGGCACGCCGAACATGATCGACATAAGAGGGATAGGCGATAGCGCTGATGATTCCAATAATGGCAACAACGATCATCAGTTCGATCAAGGTAAAGCCACTGCTCGCAAGACGCTTCGGTGGGCCGGCAGCTAATCGAGACTGCATCATAATGGCCTCACTTCGCGCCAAGACTGGCGGGCAGTATCCAGTACAGTGGCAACAAGGATTTTGCTCAGGTTTCCATCTGAGTCCACGTAATACAAAACTGGCTGATCATCCTCGTAAGTGATCGTGACCCCTTTGATTACACCCTCGACTTCATAGGAAATACCGGACCACGGGATGAGCTCACCATTTACATCGAACATGTCTTGGTGATCAAAGAGCGCATCATGGTTGGTATCAAAATAGACCGAGTCCAATCGTGAGCCAGTGTCACGATTTACAGCCATGACCCAACTATTGCCGCCGAAAGCACAGGGGTCTGCCGAAGGAGTCATCGTGGTGATGATGATCTGCTGACTGCGCACTGTCGCCTCGGCGAGTACGCGTTCACCCTTGCCACTGCCACCCTCCAGAACCAGATCGATATACCAACCGGGCTCAGTGGTTAGCTCATGGTCGGTGATTGCCCGAACATTCAATCCACCCGCTAGTGTTTGCTCCTCAAAGATTGTTTGCTGCAAAAGACGACTTCGACCCTCAATGGCTTCACCGTCATCAATCAGCCCATAAAACGTCTCTACCGCAGGCTCGCTGGGAGTTTCGTTGTCGGTTGTGCGGTAGAAACTGCCGGTTCCAAAGAAAACCATGTGCTGATTTTTCTGGTTGAAGGCAGACGTTAAAGGCGCCGTAATGGCTTGGCGTTGGCCATTTTTATCTTTGGCGACAAATAGCGGCCCATCAGCAAGACTGGACGCAATGCCCCATTTCGCAGGATCTTTATCCGCAAGGTCGATGCGCCAGAGATTGCCAGCCGTATCCGCCACATAAGCACGATCGGCAACAAGGTCACGGTTAGTGTCAGAGGCTAAAGGGGTGCCCAGGTTGGCGCTGGTAGGCAGGTTTATCTCGCGGATTACGTGCCCATCCTTAACATCCAATACCCACAGTTTGCCGTCAGTATCGGGCTCGGTATCGTGGTAACCACTGGTGACCAGCACTGCAAATCGCTCATTGGGTAAGGCAACCAGCGTGGGCTGCCCTAGGTTATAACCCATACGCGGATGGCTGAATTCCCACAGAACGCTGCTGGGGCCCACATTTTCCGGGTCGGTAACATCGAGGGCGAAAATACTGTTGCCGCCGGCGCCACCACTACCAACTACAACGCTAGCCCAACGGGAGCCTAGCCACACATCGCCGACTCTTGGCGTGCCATCGACAAAATAGCGGTGCGTATAATTTGGATCACTTAACGCTGGCAACTTGCCAAACAGACTGGCAGGTACATAGGCGAAAAGCTCACGGCCTCCGAGGGTTTTACCGCCTTTATCATCGCTCGTTGCATCAAAGCCGTGGAGCATTCCGTCGTTTGCACCTACGACGACAAGCGGGGAGCGTTTCAGGTACTTATTGCTGGACCGGAATGTTTTATAAGCTTGGCCGACCGTTCCGCTCGACCATTTAAGGTTGGCGTAGCCAAAGTTTTGATTATGCAGGTATTGGGGATCGGAGTTGACGATGTCACCTAAGCGACTGCCGCGCTGACGGAAAGGACGGCTGCGAATCTTATCGGTGATCTCTTGTGAGCGATCGCCCCGAAGATATTCAAGCCGCAACTTGGCAGTTGCGCTGCTCTCATCATCCAGCGTTAGCTGTTGTTGCTGCTCATGGCTTAAAGCGCCCCAGGTAAACTCGATCCCCTGATAGGCGATACGTCCACCCACATTAGCCGTCCCGGACGGCGGGACGACAGTCAGGATATTGCGCTGAGTAATATCCTTGATCGCATCCAACTTTTGCGCAGCGCTCCACAGCGGCTCTTCAGAAGCTGGGCCATCCGCGCCGATGCGCTTGGCAAGTAAATCACCGCTCCATGCTTTGCTGTTGAAGCGCGACTGAAAAATAGCGTTGTCGGTGGAAATCCGCGTCGAGTTGGTGGCGAGTGAAGTCGTGGTACTCGTGACCTCGTTGGCTATTTGCGCAAAAGCACGGGTTAATCCCGCGACCATATTGGCAGCATCACTGGCCACATAAAAATTATCGGGCCTGTAATAGTTCGGACTCAAAAGCTCATTATTGGAGCGCCACCAAGCAGGGTCCAGTCGCTGAGCGCGCGACAGTGGATTACCAAAATCCTCCGGTACGTCGAAGCCACCGTATTTTGCGGCTAGCCAGTACTGGTTTTTTGATCGAAGCTCCAATTTTTGATTCTCACGCACATCAACCCAATAGGTTGAAATAGTCTGCTTACCCGGTAAATCCGATCGAATATCAGACGTGTTTGCGTAATAGGCCATTCCGGCAATGAAAGCTGAGTTATTATATTTAGTGAATTCAGCACCAGCCGACTTACCAATACCCTCCAAATCAAACACTTTTTGCGTATACGTACGAACATTCAAGCGATCATCACTATGAGGTAGATCTTGATCCTCGTGCGTGTACACATCTCCAATTCCTAGAATGAAATTATTCTGGCATGTATATTGGATCGGATCACTCCAATTGGTAAGCACTGGAAACTTATCTTTCTGGATGTCATCAGATGTTTGAGAATAGGCAGCTATATTTCCTTGCTTCTTAAAATAGCGGAGAGCACTGTAATAGAGCTCACTAACCGGATCACTAGACTTATGCTGATTAGTCAACTCACCAAATTTATTTATATAATTAATGGAACCACTATTGCCCACGTTTGCATGGAGTGGGTTCACATAAATGACACCGCTATTCGAATCCCATTCCACATCCGGGTTACTAATGAACCCTGACGTGCCAGGTTCACGCATTAAAGGGCCAACATAGGCCTGCTGGGAACGAAGGACACCACCATTGCGCTTATCGCCATCAATATTAAGGTAGCTAAACGCACTAAAGCGAATATCAGCCGCATACCGTTGCATTAAACCTTCCGGCTTCCAATGATTACCATAACGCACACAATTATCTTCCAGCAGCGATGCGTTTTTGCACACCTCAACTCGAACGGAATAGTAGTGTGTTTGATCCCCACTCTTGATTGCCAAAGTCTTATTGCGCTGATAGTGCTTAGCACGCGCACTTGCCTTGGGGTTAGCAGAAAACACGGAACTACGAATCGAGCTAGATCCATAAGGTGAAATGCGACTGATTACCTGTTTTCCTGTAACGGTGCGATTTTTAAACTGAGACTTACGTCCATCACGCGTAGCTTTCTCCAGAATGGTTTGTTGAACTGTATCCACAGATCGATAACCACCCGTCAAAGCCTTTCTGAAGGGGTCAATGGTTTGCGTGGTTGCCCAGTTGAGATAATTACCACTCCATTTGCCAGCACATGAGCGGCCCCGATTTACGGGCGTAAAGTATCCTCCTCCCTCTGCCCCCGTTATCAACCCAAAGTAGATATGCCTGAAATCTTGCCGAATATATTGATAACACTTGTCGCTGTCAAAATAACCGACATAGTCATTACTCTCTACAAATTTATCGGCTATATTGGCGACACTGATAGCTGTCGGAAATTCAACCGATGGCACCAAAGCAAGATTTCCAGGTACTGTATTGCTACCTAGAATGAGCGGCGTCTGAGCGACCTGAGCAATAGCTGGATTTAAAAATAAAGAACAACACAATACCCCCAAAACCGAACGGCGACTATGTGATACAGCAGCAATGATAATGACTAAGCTTCGAATCCGTTCGATTTCACTCTCCATCTTTAAACTCAACTATAAAAGTAGATACTAATTCAACTTGAGAAACAGGCGTGTTATCAACCGCTATACTTTTTCCAAAACCGGTTGACTCAATCCGCGTTAGGGCGCCGTCCGCAACCTTCGGCTCGCCGGCTTTAGTGTTATAGTCGACAACATCAACTAAAATGACCTTATACTCCGGAGGCTGAGCAACACCTGGAAAGCCCTCATAAAATCCCGTAATCGGCTCATCCCTGAGATCGTTTATATCAGCAGTTAGAAACTGACCAATCGCTGCACGCTCGCCCTCACGCAACGCAGCTTCAGATGCTTGAAAAGCCAGGTTTTTATCACGCGCACTGCCGGCCATGGTTTCTTGCAGCGATGTGCCCTGCATGCTTGATACTGCAATTACGGTCAATATCAATAGCATAATGAGCGCAACAATAAGGACCGCTCCACGCTGGCGGACATTAAACTCAACCTGTTGCAGGGTTTTCATGGCAGGCGATTCCTGATGCTTACAGTATTAGAAAAAACCTCAGCTAATTTTCGGCTGGGGATTTCCAACACCACACCGTTAAATTTTATTGTTTGATTTTCAGTGACAGCATTTAACTGCGGACTGACAACTAGAATTTCGACATGCACAGAAACTACACGCTGCCAATCAGGTACTTGATCAGCAGTGACATAGCGAGTCACTTGCTTATCGTCTCCCGATAAGCCGTAACTAATTTGCATATCCTGAATATTTTCGATCAACTCTTCAGTTGTCCACTTCAACTCACCCAGCGATTTTTGAGGGCTCAATCGCTGTCTGAAAAGTGAAGAGTTACCACTCATATTCTTACGTATGTAATACGTGGCATGGTGGACGCCGAGAACGTCCACCTCTTCGGAGTAAGCGCGACTCCAAGGTTTTGAGGCATCATGCTTTGAGACTGCCTTGTCGCTTGTTGTTGCTGCATTCAAGAACAAGTCACAACCCAGGCCATCTGTAATCAGTGCAACGGCGCCATAATCGATTGCAGAAGGCTCAAGCAAGCGCACGGAATCACTCGCCGCTGTGTTGCTTAAGGCAGCCTCAAGACTGCTTGAGCCCTCAGCATATTTGACCAGAAGAACGTCAGTTCCCTTGATAGGCGTGCCATTTAGGTGGTCAGGTTTACGCTCAACATCATCCCAGCCCTGAAGTGGCTGATCCAATTCCAGGCTGGTGGCTTGACTCGCGGTTAGGTGGTTAGAATCACGCTTAAAACACAATCCGGTGAAACCCAGCCCCCTGATAGCCTCAGCAAGAAAGCCGATTGAAAATCGACCGCTCTCCTGAATCCGGGACAATGAACTGTTAGTCGAATACGTCTGCTTGGTACTTAGAAATACTTGCATCACACCCAGCATAAGAATCAGGGCGATGACCATGCTTACCATCAGCTCGACGAGCGAAAGCCCATACTGCCGGGAAATCACTGAATGGCTCATATTTCAGTTCGATAAACGAATGTTTCGGTGTATGGCTGGGTGTCAGATCTGGCCTTAACCCGCCCACGGTTGTCGTTCCAACGAATTGATATGCTGAGTAGTCGCTCATCGCGACTTATCGCTGCAGTTCCATCAGGCAAGGTCTGCGCCAAGGCATTAAGCCATTCACTGAGGTCTTTATTCGCCTGGTTGCCTGAGACCTCATGCGCTGTTGATGAAGCCGGAAAATTGAGGAAGTAAACATCGGTGTTCGCTTGCACCTGATTTGCGCGCATGCGGTCGGCCATGTCGTAAGCAAGCAAGGTGGCTTGAGAGCGGTAATACGCGCTCTTATTGGCTTGAATGCTGACCATTTGCAGCCCGGCCAAGCCGATTAACCCAACCGACAACACCAGCAGCGTGATCAGTACCTCGATCAAACTCACACCCCGCTGCATGTTGCTTTTCGCCAGAAGAGGCCTTTTACCGAATCTGCGCCCATCACTGTCGAGGCTTCCGGACGGCTGATGACTTTCGCACGTTACAGAGAAGCTGGGGTTGTTCGGCGGTATAGCGCCTGCTGTCGTCACTGCGCAGCTGTTTAGGCCGCTCATCCCACCAAGCTCATCAGCAAGCGCAACCCGATCATTGCGGCCCATCTTTGCGCGCTGAGGTGGGCTGCATTCGGCGGTTATTGAGCAATCGAAGAGCAGTTTGAAAAGCAGGCCAAGACTACCAAGCAGGTATGAAATTATGTTCGACAGCGCAGAGAGCAAAGCGCCATGAGACGCTGCATGCACATGCCCAAGTGCAAAGATGCGTTGTCGTTTTATTAACAATTTATCGTCCATGACTCATTCACATTCTTATATTGAAAGTCGGCAATCAATTCATAACGACTTTATCCTTTGTCGTTATCAACACGGGTTGGCTGCAGCGGTGCTTTCGACCCTGAGCCTACCCGCGGTATTAATCACAGCTCGGCTAACCTCTTTACTTCCATCACACAAAGTGAAGGTTCCATTCATGCTGTGCGTCATACCGTTAGGCTTGAAACTTAAATAGGCTTTTCCTCTGAAGTTGCTCCAATTCCAGTGATACAGATGTGAAATGCTAAACATGCGCAACAATTCATCCCCTTCATCCATCTCACCGTTATTATTGCCATCAGCAAATACCATAACGTTGGACTTCCAATCTGACTTATCTGCGCACACCACCACACCAGCACAAACACTTACTGTGCCATTACGGGTAATTGCACTGGCGCGAGCAAATCGAATCCCGCTTAATAATTCGTTCATATGGCTGTTATTACGTTCGCGCTGTACCCACTCACTCATACTGGGCGCCGCTATACTTACCAAAATCGCAAGCACTAAAATAGTTGTCAGCAACTCGATCAAACTGAATGCTGCCTGCAGTTGGATCTTCACGTGTCTACCTTTTATTTTCGGGTTGCAGTAATTCCTTACGCATGCGACTCAAACCTGGCTATATAGAGTGCGAAACTGCAGTGCAGCGCACATCTATTGCTATTTATTCAAAGCTAACTATTTGATAACACTGAGAGCTGCCTACCGCACAGACCGAAAGATCAGGCGCAGGTGATATTTGAAAACAGAACCCGGCCGAGCCCGACCTGCGGCGCAAGCGTTATTGCCTAGATCAGGGTTATTCCCTATCGCCTTCGCCGCAGTCATTGAGCTGTACCAGGCAGGGCAAAGTCGGCATCTGCGTGCGCCGGGCGCACACTAATTCACCCTCACAACACACAAGCCTTGGCGATCTGATCTACCAGCTAAAACGCCAGGACCACTTTTCGAAAGCCAAAAAAAATCCGATGCCTGTTAGGGCATCGGATTTCCAGTGCTGGTGACTACAGCTATTTACCTGAGGTGTGCAAATGCCTCAGTAAAGGCTGTTTTCAATCAAGCACTCATACAGCAGTCTGCGATTAAACGCCTGACGCTTTAGCAGCGGCAACGTCTTTGATCGACAGCTTGATACGACCGCGGTTGTCCACGTCCAGTACCAGTACTTCAACTTCCTGACCTTCTTTGAGAATGTCGGTCACTTTCTCAACGCGAGCATCGCTCAGCATAGAGATGTGCACCAGACCGTCTTTGCCCGGCAGGATGTTTACGAAGGCACCGAAGTCAACAATACGCTCAACTTTACCGACGTAGATCTTGCCGATTTCAGCTTCTGCAGTGATGCCCAGAACGCGCTGCTTAGCGGCTTCTGCTGCATCTTTAGTTTCGCCGAAGATCTTGATGCTACCGTCGTCTTCGATGTCGATCGAAGCTTTGGTTTCTTCACAGATTGCACGGATTGTCGCGCCGCCTTTACCGATCACGTCACGGATCTTGTCCTGATCGATCTTCATCGCGATCATGGTTGGGGCGTTAGCCGACAACTCTGTACGCGACTCGGCGATAACCTGGTTCATCTGGCCGAGAATGTTCAGGCGCGCTTCAAGGGCCTGGCCCAGCGCGATTTCCATGATTTCTTCGGTGATGCCCTGGATCTTGATGTCCATCTGCAGCGCGGTAACACCTTTAGCAGTACCCGCTACTTTGAAGTCCATGTCGCCGAGGTGATCTTCATCACCCAGGATGTCGGTCAGAACTGCGAACTTCTCGCCTTCCTTAACCAGACCCATGGCGATACCGGCAACCGGCGCCTTCATCGGCACACCAGCGTCCATCAGAGCCAGCGATGCACCGCAAACCGAGGCCATCGAGCTTGAACCGTTGGATTCAGTGATTTCCGATACCACACGAATGGTGTACGGGAACTCATCAGCCGCTGGCAGCATGGCCGCGATAGAACGACGCGCCAAACGACCGTGACCGATTTCGCGACGACCAGTAGCGCCCATACGACCACACTCACCTACCGAGTACGGAGGGAAGTTGTAGTGCAGCATGAACGGGTCTTTACGCTCGCCTTCAAGGGTGTCGAGCAGCTGTGCGTCACGGGCAGTACCCAGCGTGGCAACAACCAACGCCTGAGTTTCACCACGGGTGAACAGCGCAGAACCGTGAGTCTTGTCGAGAACACCCACTTCGATGTTCAGGCCACGGACAGTACGAGTGTCACGACCGTCGATACGCGGCTGGCCGTTAACGATGTTCTCGCGCACGGTGCGGTATTCGATTTCGCCGAAGACTTCTTTAACTTCGCCGGCAGTCGGCTGGCCTTCTTCACCCGAGAACTTGGCAACGACTTCGTTGCGCAGCTCGCCCAAGCGCGCATAACGCTCGTGCTTAACGGTAATGGTGTAAGCCTGTGAGATTGCCGCGCCAAACTCGCTACGGATAGCGTTCAGCAGCTCAACGTTCTCAGCCTTTGGCTGCCAGTCCCAAGTCGGCTTGGCAGCTTCTGCAGCCAGTTCGGCAACAGCGTCGATCACAGCCTGGAATTCGTCGTGAGCGAACAGTACTGCGCCCAGCATCTGGTCTTCGGTCAGCTCTTTAGCTTCCGATTCAACCATCAGCACGGCGTCTTTGGTACCGGCTACAACCATGTCCAGGCTCGAAGCCTGAAGCTGCTCGTAGTTAGGGTTCAGCAGGTAGCCTGTTTCTGGGTGGAACGCTACGCGAGCGGCGCCGATTGGGCCATTGAACGGAATACCCGAAATAGCCAGAGCAGCCGAAGTACCGATCATCGCAGCGATGTCCGGATCTGTCTTCTTGCTGGTGGAGATCACGGTGCAGATAACCTGCACTTCGTTCTGGAAGCCTTCTGGGAACAGCGGACGGATCGGACGGTCGATCAGACGCGAAGTCAGGGTTTCTTTCTCGGAAGGACGTGCTTCACGCTTGAAGAAACCGCCTGGGATTTTACCGGCTGCGTAGGTTTTTTCCTGATAGTGAACTGACAGCGGGAAAAAGCCTTTGCTTGGGTCAGCAGTTTTGGCGCCAGTTACAGCAACCAGAACGGCAACGTCGTCATCGACGGTAACCAGCACAGAGCCAGACGCTTGACGAGCGATACGGCCCGTCTCGAGAGTTACGGTCGACTGACCGAATTGAAACTTCTTAATTACCGGGTTCACGGTGTTTTCCTTTTCTATATTGCCCTTGGGGAAACCTTTTGGAACGCTCTGCAAAACGCCTGCGCTTGGCATTTCGGCGTGATGAGGCGGTTCCATGTAGCGGCTGTTGAATGCAGATTCGACTGCAGCAACAGCGTCAAACTTTTCGTGGGCAGCTGCGGGATTCGGCCCGGCACTGTCCAAAACACGGGTAGCTTAAACGCAAAAAGCTGGAAGTGGGATAAACCCACTTCCAGCTTCAGCTTCAGCTACGTGCAAGCATTGCTTAGCGACGCAGACCCAGGCGACCGATCAGGGCGCTGTAACGGCTAACATCTTTACCCTTCAGGTAGTCCAGCAGCTTACGACGCTGGTTAACCATACGGATCAGACCACGACGCGAGTGGTGATCTTTACCGTTGGCCTTGAAGTGGCCTTGCAGCTTGTTGATGTTGGCGGACAGCAGTGCAACTTGCACTTCTGGGCTACCAGTATCGCCAGCAGCTTGTTGGTAGTCAGTTACGATTTGGGCTTTTTCTACTGCGCTGAGTGCCATGGTGGCTTCCTCTCAATTAAGCAACCGTAAACGGTCGCAATAGGCTGGGAACTGCTTCCCATGTTTTAAAATGAGGTATGACCGTGCCTACTAACAGCCACCCTCTTGTTAAGTACCCCTTATAGCTGCTGCACTCGGCATAGCTGCGTTGAAAAGTCTCTCAAGATGCTCATTCACATGAGTGAACTCCGCTCCTTCGAGGCTTTTTGCCTTGCTCTGCCTTCGCTCGCGACGCTCTGAGCGGCACTTAAATCTTGCTTTGAAGCTACCTGAGCACCGAAGCACTCATTCAGCCGGATATTCTACTACGAATTATTCACTCTGAGCGAATCAAGCGACGGGGCGCAATGCGGCCGTCTTCGCCGACTTCACCGATACCGATGAAACGACCGTTATGATCCTGCACCCGAACCATGCCGAACTTCGGCGCTTCCGGTGCGCGTACCGGCTGGCCTTGCAGCCAGTAGAACGAACTGTGCTCGGAGAACTGCAGCAAAGGCCAATGTTCCAGACCGCTATCAACCGGGTGCAGGAAGCGATCAACCGCCTCGTTACCACCTTCAGCGTGAACAGCTTCAAGCTCTTCAAGGCTGACGGTTTGGGTCAAGTCGAAAGGACCAGCCTTGGTTCTGCGCAGTTCTGCAACGTGTGCGCCGCAACCCAGCAAGTGACCGATATCTTCGACCAGTGTGCGGATGTAAGTACCTTTGCTGCACTCGACAGCCAAACGTGCCACTTCGCCTTCGCAGCCAAGCAACTCCAAACGCGCAATATTCACTGCACGCGGCTCACGCTCGACAACTTCACCCGCACGCGCCAGCTTGTAAAGCGGCTGGCCGTCACGCTTGAGCGCCGAATACATCGGTGGGATCTGGCTGATGTCGCCACGAAACTGCGGCAATACAGCCTCAATATCGCTGCCGTTTACCGTTACCGGCTTACGCTCGATCACTTCACCTTCAGCGTCAGCCGTGGTTGTCGTAACACCCAACTGCATCAGTGTCTCGTAGCCTTTATCGGCATCGAGCAGGTATTGCGAAAACTTGGTGGCTTCGCCAAAGCACAGCGGCAACACGCCAGTCGCCAAAGGGTCGAGACTGCCGGTGTGACCGGCTTTTTCAGCATTCAGCAACCAGCGGACTTTCTGCAAGGCGGCATTGGAGCTGAAGCCCTTCGGCTTATCCAGCAGAATGATGCCGTCTACTTTGCGACGAATACGCTTAACCTGGGCCACGTGCTTACTCCTTGGCGTCGGTTGCTTCGTCGTCATGCTGACGATCTTCAGTTACGGCGCGCTCGATCAATGCAGACAATTGCGCACCGCGAATAACGCTCTCGTCATAATGGAAGCGCAGGTTCGGCACGCTGCGAAGCTTCATTGCCTTGCCCAGCTGCATGCGCAGAAAGCCGCTGGCATCGTTGAGCACTTTTACGCTCTGACGGATGCTCTCATCGTCAATCTCTGAACCCATGATCGTGATAAACACTTTGGCGTGGCTGGCGTCACGGCTGACTTCAACAGCGGTAACTGTGACCAGACCACTGACGCGAGGATCTTTGACTTCGCGGAGAATCAACTGCGCCAGCTCGCGCTGCATCTGGTCGCCGATACGCTGGGCACGGCTATATTCTTTGGCCATTTTTACTACCTTTTACGGTCTCAATGCCTGAAAAAGCATCGGACTCAGAAGCGGCAAACGCCCGGCCGTGCTTAAGCAGGGCCGGGCGTTGCATGTTGCGGCAGGTGCCTTACAGGCTACGAGCCACCTGGACTTTCTCGTACACTTCGATCTTGTCGCCGACCTTGACGTCGTTGTAGCTCTTAACGCCAATACCGCATTCCATGCCGTTACGCACTTCAGCCATGTCGTCTTTGAAGCGACGCAGCGACTCGAGTTCGCCTTCGTAGATAACCACGTCGTCACGCAGTACACGGATTGGACGGTTACGGTGCACAACACCTTCAATAACCATGCAACCGGCAATGGCGCCGAACTTAGGCGAACGGAACACGTCACGTACTTCGGCAGTACCCAGAATGTTCTCGCGAACATCGCTGCCGAGCATGCCGGTCAGGGCCTTCTTAACGTCTTCGATGATGTCGTAGATGACGTTGTAATAACGCATATCCAGCGACTCTTGCTCGACGATCTTACGCGCGCCAGCATCGGCACGAACGTTGAAGCCGAACAATACAGCGTTGGAAGCCAGTGCCAGGTTAGCGTCGCTTTCGGTGATTCCACCAACGCCGCCGCCCACTACGCGCACTTGAACTTCGTCGTTACCCAGGCCGCTGAGCGAGCCTTGCAACGCTTCCAACGAGCCACGAACGTCAGATTTGAGGACGATGTTAAGCGTCTTCTTCTCTTCCTGGCCCATGTTCTCGAAGATGTTTTCCAGCTTGCCTGCGTGAGCACGTGCCAGCTTGACTTCACGGAACTTGCCTTGACGGAACAGAGCCACTTCACGGGCTTTCTTCTCGTCAGCAACCACGGTCATGTCGTCGCCCGCTTCCGGCGTGCCATCGAGGCCGAGGATTTCGACCGGAATCGAAGGACCAGCTTCTTTGATGGACTTGCCGTTCTCGTCGATCATGGCGCGGATGCGGCCGTAGTTCGAGCCGACCAGAACCATGTCGCCCTGACGCAGCGTACCGTCTTGAACCAGCACGGTTGCAACCGGACCGCGACCTTTATCAAGACGCGATTCAACCACAACACCGCGGCCTGGAGCCGAAGGAGTCGCTTTCAGTTCGAGCAGTTCAGCTTGCAGCAATACGGCTTCAAGCAACTCGTCTACACCGGTACCAACTTTGGCCGAAACCGGTACGAATTGAGTGTTGCCACCCCACTCTTCCGGGACAACTTCGCGGCCAGCCAGGTCGTTCTTGATGCGATCAAGATCCGCGCCCTGCTTGTCGATCTTGTTGACTGCGACAACCAGTGGAACGCCAGCCGCTTTCGCGTGCTGAACAGCTTCCTCGGTCTGCGGCATTACGCCGTCGTCTGCAGCAACAACCAGAATCACGATGTCAGTCGCCTTGGCACCACGAGCACGCATTTGGGTAAACGCAGCGTGACCCGGAGTATCGAGGAAGGTGACCATGCCGCGCTCGGTTTCTACGTGGTAGGCACCGATATGCTGCGTAATGCCGCCCGCTTCGCCGGAAGCAACTTTTGCACGACGAATGTAGTCGAGCAACGAAGTCTTACCGTGGTCAACGTGGCCCATTACGGTCACAACTGGCGCACGGGAAATCGACTCACCGTCGTACTTCAACGATGCTGCCAACTGCTCTTCAAGTGCGTTATCGCTTACCAGCGTGACCTTGTGGCCCAGCTCTTCGGCGATCAACTGGGCAGTTTCCTGATCCAGCACCTGATTGATAGTCACCGGAGTGCCCATCTTGAACATGAACTTGATAACTTCAGCCGCTTTAACCGACATCTGCTGAGCGAGTTCGCCAACAGTGATGGTTTCGCCGATGGCAACATCACGAACAACCGGCCCTTGCGGGCTTTGGAAGCCGTGCGCGTTGCGCTTCTTCATTTTCGACTTGCCGCGACCACGACGGAAACCGTCGCTCTCTTCGTCAACAGTACGAGGCGCAACACGTGGTGCCGGAGCCTTTTCCTTGACGGTCGGACGATGCGCTACCTTGCGCTCGCCGCGACGATCGGAATCGTCATTGCGAGTTTTATCAGGGCGGCGTGGCTCGTCTTTCTTGCGATCATCTTTACGCGTTTCTACAACCGGTTCAGCAGCAGCCGGCACATCACCAATTACGTCTGCAGCGGTAGTCGCAGGCGCTGGCGCAGCTGGCTCAGCAGTCTTAGCAGCTGGCGTTTCTTGCGGCTGACGCTTGGCTTCTTCTTCAGCCTCGCGCTTGGCTTCTTCTTCAGCCTTCACCCGCGCCGCTTCAGCCACAGCGCGTTGCTCTGCAAGCTCGTGCTGCTTCTCTGCTTCGATCTCTTCAGCGCTACGCTTAACGAAGGTTTTCTTCTTGCGTACTTCAACGCTGATAGTTTTGCTGCCAGCAACTCGCAGGGTGCTGGTGGTTTTGCGCTGCAAGGTAATCTTGCGCGGTTCTTCAACCTTTTTGTCGCCGTGGCTGCTCTTGAGATGAGCAAGCAAAGCTTGCTTCTCATTATCGGTGACAACTTGCTCGGCACTGCTGTGCGGCAAACCCGCCTCACGCATCTGCTGCAGCAGGCGCTCTACCGGTGTGTCGACCACTTGGGCCAGTTCTTTCACCGTGACTTGCGTCATGCACTTCTCTCCTCAGGCCGTAAAACTTACTCGAACCAGTGGGCTCGGGCGGCCATGATCAGCTTGCCGGCACGCTCTTCGTCGATGCCGTCGATGTCGAGCAGGTCGTCAATCGACTGCTCGGCCAGGTCTTCGCGGGTAATCACACCGCGCACTGCCAGTTCCTGTGCCAGACCTTTTTCCATACCCTCAAGTGAGAGCAGGTCTTCGGCCGGATGGGCGTCTGCCAGCTTTTCTTCTGTAGCGATGGCGCGAGTCAGCAGGCGATCTTTTGCCCGCGAACGCAGCTCATTGACGATGTCTTCATCGAAGCCATCAATGCTGAGCATCTCTTCCATCGGTACATAGGCAATTTCTTCCAGGGTAGTGAAGCCTTCTTCGACCAACACCTGCGCCAGTTCTTCGTCAACTTCCAACTCGTCGATGAAGTTCTGCAGAATGTCGCCGGTTTCGGCTTGCTGCTTGGCCTGGATATCTGCCTCGGTCATTACGTTCAACGTCCAGCCAGTCAGCTGACTTGCCAGACGGACGTTTTGACCGCCACGCCCAATTGCTTGAGCGAGGTTGTCTTCGCCAACGGCGATGTCCATGGCATGGGCATCTTCGTCAACGATAATCGCAGCGACTTCAGCGGGTGACATGGCATTGATTACGAACTGGGCAGGATTGTCATCCCACAGCACGATATCAACACGCTCGCCAACCAACTCACCGGATACTGCCTGCACGCGCGAACCGCGCATGCCGATACAGGCACCCTGCGGATCAATACGCTTATCCTTTGAACGTACCGCGATCTTGGCACGCGAACCCGGATCCCGGGAGGCGCCCATGACTTCAATCAGCTCTTCAGCGATCTCCGGCACTTCGATGCGGAACAGTTCAATCAGCATTTCTGGCGCTGTACGCGACAACACCAGCTGCGGACCACGATTCTCGGTGCGAATTTCCTTGAGCAATGCACGTACACGTGCGCCAACCCGGAAAGTCTCACGAGAAATAATATCTTCACGTGCCAGCACTGCTTCAGCATTGTTACCCAGATCAACGATTACGCTGTCACGGGTCACTTTCTTAACAGTACCGGCAATGATTTCACCCAGACGCTCACGGTAGGCTTCAACTACCTGTGCGCGCTCGGCTTCGCGAACTTTTTGGACAATAACTTGCTTCGCAGTCTGGGCTGCAATGCGGCCAAACTCGATCGACTCGATTTTCTCTTCGAGAACTTCGCCGACCTGTGCATTGGCTTTGAGCGCTTGCTCCATGTCAGGCGTCAGCTGATGAGCAGGATCGTCCAGCTCAGCATCTTCAACAATCGTCCAGCGACGGAAGGTTTCATAATTTCCGGTATGGCGATCAATCGCCACGCGCAAATCAACCTCGTCCTCAAAACGCTTTTTGGTCGCTGTGGCTAATGCCAGTTCCAGCGCCTCGAAAATAACACCAGCCGGTACGCCTTTTTCGTTGGATACCGACTCGACAACCATCAGTACTTCTTTGCTCATCGTACGCCTCGCCTTTCGCAATCCATTGGATCCGCGGGATCCGCGTCTCAATCAAACCGGGGGATAATATTGGCCTTGTCGATCGAATCGATCGGCAACAGGAATTCGTGGTCATCCACCTGTACTACCACGTCCTGCTCCTCAATACCGCGGAGGAGACCTTGAAAGTTACGACGCCCTTCGAAGGGAATGCGCAGCTTGATTTTTACCTGTTCGCCAGCAAACGCTGCGAACTGCTCCAAGGTAAAAAGTGGACGATCCATGCCGGGTGATGACACCTCAAGGGTGTACTCCGCCGAAATTGGATCCTCTACATCAAGTACGCCACTGATCTGTCTGCTGACTTTCTCGCAATCTTCTACGAGCACGCCATTTTCTTGATCAATATAGACTCGAAGCAGCGAATGACGCCCTTGTGACAGGAACTCGATACCCCAGCATTGATAACCAAGGGCCTCGACTACCGGGGCCAACAAGTCCTGCAACTGTTCTAGCTTGCTCGACACCTGAACCCCTCGCGCATGCTTTGCAAATAAAAAATGGGCGAAACGCCCACTCCATGAACCAGCTTCAGCTGCTGGATAAATCTGTCTCTCAGCTAGCAAAAAGCCCCTTGAAAAGGGGCTCAGCTACTACTGGTTGCGGGAGCTGGATTTGAACCAACGACCTTCGGGTTATGAGCCCGACGAGCTACCAGACTGCTCCATCCCGCGTCAAAGCTGGGGCCGAAGTATACGACCGAACCACCTTGCAGGTCAATCTACACTCCAGCAACAAGAAAGCCCGCATGTAGCGGGCTTTCTTGAAAATTGGTACCGAGGAGGGGACTCGAACCCCTACAGCCTATGGCCACTACCACCTCAAGGTAGCGTGTCTACCAATTCCACCACCTCGGCATTTTTTACGCTTTACTGCTGCTCTGGAGCTTGAGGTACATCGCCTGCAGCATCAACTGCTGGCTTTTGCTCTTCGAGCACCGGTACGTCTTCGACAACCGGTTTTTGTTGCTGCTCAAGTACCGCTGGGTCTGGCAAGCCAGCCTGGCTGATAACCTGAGCTTTCTCATTAGCAAAGTAGCCTAAGCCCAAGCTAGTGACGAAAAAAGCGGTGGCGAGTATAGCAGTAACGCGACTCAAAAAGGTAGAGGAACCTTGACTACCGAATACGGTAGCAGATGCACCCGAACCAAAAGACGCGCCAGCATCGGCACCCTTACCCTGCTGCAATAGAACCAGCACTACAACACCGATTGCACCCAGCAGATGAAGAACTACTACGACTGTTTCCAGCATTATTCAGTTTCCTGCGGCGCGACAGATCGCACCGAACTCATCTGCATTCAGAGAGGCTCCACCAACAAGCCCCCCATCGATATCCTGCATGCTGAACAACTCAGCAGCACTGGCGGCCTTGACACTGCCGCCGTACAAAATTCTCACACCGCGCGCTACATCGGCATTTTCAGCCGCGAGCTGCGCACGTACTGCCGCATGCACCGTTTGTGCTTCTGCCGGCGAGGCGGTCAATCCAGTCCCAATTGCCCAAACAGGCTCATAGGCGATAATTGCCCGCGCAAAAACTCCTACACCCAGAGACTCGATCACGCCGTCCAACTGACGACCAACCACCTCGAGGGTTTTACCTGCCTCACGCTGCGCCTGGGTTTCCCCTACACACAACACGGGAGTCAAGCCACATGACTGAGCCGCCG
This sequence comes from Pseudomonas marincola, assembly GCF_900682675.2. Taxonomy (NCBI): domain Bacteria; kingdom Pseudomonadati; phylum Pseudomonadota; class Gammaproteobacteria; order Pseudomonadales; family Pseudomonadaceae; genus Pseudomonas; species Pseudomonas marincola. The sequence continues at coordinate 3,859,293 of NZ_LR215729.2, forward strand.
CAAACTTACGCGCAACCGCTCCGTCATTCTCACCTAGCAGCATACGACGCTCGGAGTGCCCAACCAGAACCAGCGAGCAACCTGCATCCTGCAACTGACTGGCAGCAATCTCGCCAGTCAGCGCACCTTGGAATGGCTCGATTGCGCAGTTCTGCGCACCGACTGCCATCGACTTGCCAGCAAGTCCTTCAATGACTTGGCTGATATACAAGCAAGGTGGAAATACTGCTACATCCACTCCAGGCGCCAGCGCTAGCTGGCGAAGACCCTTGATCAGCTCTGCGACACTGGCGCGGGTACCGTGCATTTTCCAGTTACCAGCTACCATTGGGCGACGCATGCTTTACCTCGTCGGTCAGAGTGGGCGCAGATATTACCCAAGAGCAGGACCGCTGGCAAGCCGAATTACGCACATACTTGCGTAACAATTTTAGCTAATTCATCAGCATAGGCGCGAACAGCAGATTCTTCCTCACCTTCAACCATTACCCGAACCAGTGGTTCAGTGCCTGATTTGCGCAATAAAACCCGGCCACGACCCGCCATCAGCTTGGTCACACGCTCACTCGCGGCGATGACATCTGCGTGCTCCAGCGGATCGCTGCCGCCGGCAAATCGCACATTGACCAGCACCTGAGGACACTTGCGCATGGTGCTGCGCGCCTGTGCCAGCGTCTCACCGCGACGGCTCAAGGCCATCAACACTTGCAGCGCCGCAATAATCGCATCGCCGGTAGTCGTATGCTGCAAGCACACCAAGTGACCCGAGTTCTCGCCGCCGAGCTGCCATTGGTTACTGGCCAGATCAGCCAACACATAACGGTCACCGACCTTGGCCCGCTTGAATGGAATATTCAATTCGGCCAACGCCAGTTCCAAGCCGAGGTTGCTCATCAGCGTGCCGACAACGCCACCTTCCAGCTTGCCGCGCGCCTGCAAATCACGCGCAATGATGTACAGCAACTCATCACCATCAACCACAGCGCCCGTATGATCGACCATCAGCACCCGATCGGCGTCACCATCAAAGGCAATACCCAAATCCGCTTTGCGCTCAACCACAGCCGCCTGCAGCGAATCCATATGCGTCGAGCCACAACCGTCATTGATATTCAGACCGTTAGGCTCTGCCGCCAACACCGAGACTTCAGCTCCGAGTTCACGGAACACACTCGGCGCGACTTTGTAGGCCGCACCATGCGCGCAATCGAGCACAATTTTAAGGCCATCAAAGTCGGTGCTCGACGGCACACTGCTTTTGCAGAACTCGATATAGCGACCCGCCGCATCATTGATGCGCGAAACCTTGCCCAGCTCGGCCGAATCAACAACCGTCATCGGCGCATCCAGCAACTCTTCAATCAATTGCTCGATTTCATCCGGCAGCTTGCTGCCCTGCCCCGAGAAAAACTTGATACCGTTATCGCCATGCGGGTTATGCGAAGCACTGATAACAATGCCTGCCTCGGCGTGAAAGGTACGCGTCAGATAAGCAATGGCCGGGGTCGGCATCGGCCCGAGCAAAAGCACATCTGCCCCTGCAGCCGACAAGCCAGCTTCCAGCGCAGACTCGAACATATAGCCCGAGATGCGCGTGTCCTTACCAATCAATACCTGGCATTTGCCTTGTTTGCGAAACGCCATGCCCGCTGCCCAGCCGAGCTTGAGCATAAAATCAGGGGTAATCGGAAACTGGCCAACATGACCACGAATACCATCAGTACCAAAATATTTTCTGCTCATCGCATCGTATCCTTATGCCTGATCAGCGGCTTCTACCGCAGTGATCATTCGAACCACATCAACTGTTTCAGCCACATCATGCACCCGCAGGATGTGCGCACCCTTGGTCAGCGCTAACGCAGCCAGACCCAAACTGCCGTAAAGCCGCTCATCCACTTCGTGGCCAAGCACCTTACCAATCATACTTTTACGCGAAACACCCACCAGCAAAGGCCTGCCCAACTCGAGCAGTGCAGGCATGCGCTTGAACAAGCTCAAATTGTGCTCAAGGGTTTTGGCGAAACCAAAGCCCGGATCAAGAATCAGCTTGTCAGCACCGATCCCGACTTCCTCACAGCGAGCCATGCGCTCAAGCAAAAAGTCATGCACCTCAGCCAGGATGTCCGGATACTGCGGATTTTGCTGCATGGTCGTGGGCTCGCCACGCATGTGCATAAGGCAAACCGCTAACCCCGACTTTGCCGCCGCCTGCAGTGCGCCTTCACGGGTTAGCGAACGCACATCATTGATCAGCCCTGCTCCCTTGGCGGCGCCTTCCAGCATGACTTCAGGGGTTGAGGTGTCCAGCGAAATGATCACATCAAGCTCGGCAGCGATAGCCTCGACCACCGGAATAACCCGATCAAGCTCTTCCTGAACAGGTACGACAAGCGCCCCCGGCCGCGTTGATTCGCCGCCAATATCGATCAGACCTGCGCCTGCCGCGACCATTTGCCCGGCATGACGCAACGCTGCATCGCGCGCCGTGAAACGACCGCCATCAGAGAAGGAGTCCGGGGTTACGTTGAGAATGCCCATCACTTGCGGACGGCTTAAATCAAGAAACCGGCTGCCACAGGGCAGCCGGTTGAAGGGATGTTGCTCGATCATCTCAGACCTTAAACTTCAGCAGCCGGGCCACCAATAGGCTTTTCAGGCGCATCAGGTTTGTCTTCAGGGGTTATAGGTGCAGCATTGCCGCCACCGCCACCTGTCCAATCGCGGGGTTCGCGCACGGCGTTACCGCTCATGATGTCCTTGATCTGATCCGCGTCGATTGTTTCGTACTTCATCAACGCCTCAGCCATTGCCTCGAGCTTGTCGCGATTCTCGACCAGCAGACGCTTGGCGGTGTCGTAACACTCATCAATGATGCTACGGATTTCCAGGTCGATCATCTTGGCGGTATCGCCCGAAACGTTGCTGCTCTGGCTGCCCATGCTGCGACCGAGGAACACTTCGCCGTCTTCTTCCGCATACATCAGCGGGCCGAGTTTTTCAGACAAGCCCCACTTGGTCACCATGTTTCGCGCCAATTGAGTCGCACGCATGATGTCGTTGGAAGCGCCAGTGGTTACACCATCGAAGCCAAGCGTCATCTCTTCGGCAATACGGCCACCGAACAATGAGCAAATCTGGCTGATCAGCGCACGCTTGCTCAGCGAGTAGCGATCTTCTTCCGGCAGGAACATGGTCACACCCAGCGCACGACCGCGCGGGATGATCGACACTTTGTAAACCGGGTCATGTTCAGGAACCAGATTACCGACAATCGCATGGCCCGCTTCGTGATAAGCCGTGTTGAGCTTTTCTTTCTCGGACATGACCATAGTTTTGCGCTCAGCGCCCATCATGATCTTGTCTTTGGCCAGCTCAAACTCTTTCATTTCAACTGTGCGCTTACCCGAACGAGCGGCAAACAGCGACGCTTCGTTGACCAGGTTAGCCAAATCAGCACCGGAGAAGCCAGGCGTACCGCGAGCAATAACCGCTGCATCAACGTTGTCGCCCATTGGCACTTTGCGCATGTGCACTTTCAGAATCTGCTCGCGACCGCGGATATCCGGCAAGCCAACCACAACCTGACGGTCGAAACGGCCCGGACGCAGCAATGCAGGGTCGAGTACGTCTGGACGGTTAGTCGCCGCAATAACGATGATGCCGTCATTCGCCTCAAAACCATCCATTTCGACCAGCAACTGGTTCAGGGTCTGCTCACGCTCATCGTGACCACCGCCCATGCCCGCACCACGATGACGACCGACTGCGTCGATCTCGTCGATGAAGATGATGCAAGGCGCATGCTTTTTAGCCTGCTCGAACATGTCACGAACACGCGAAGCACCGACACCGACGAACATTTCGACGAAGTCCGAACCGGAAATAGTAAAGAAAGGTACTTTGGCTTCGCCCGCTACCGCCTTGGCCAGCAAGGTTTTACCGGTACCCGGCGAGCCGACCATCAGCACGCCGCGGGGAATACGGCCACCCAGGCGCTGGAACTTGCCCGGATCACGCAGGAACTCTACCAGCTCGCTTACTTCCTCTTTGGCCTCGTCGCAACCGGCGACGTCAGCAAAAGTGGTTTTAACCTGGTCTTCGGACAACAGCCGAGCCTTGCTTTTACCAAAGCTCATCGGCCCGCCCTTACCGCCGGCACCGCCCTGCATCTGCCGCATGAAGAACATGAACACGGCAATAATCACCAGGATCGGGAAGCTGGCGACCAACAGTTGGGTCCAGATGCTTTGTTGCTCCGGCTGCTTACCAACAATATCGACCTTGTTGTCGATCAGGTCTTTGATCAGACCGTTGTCAGCAATCGCAGGACGCACAGTCTCAAAAGACGAGCCGTCAGTACGCACACCGCTGATGATGTAGCCATCAACCGTGACCCGCTTAACTTCACCCTCTTGAACCTGCTGAATGAACTCCGAGTAGTTGAGCTTGTTTGACTCGCTCGGACTGGAGAAATTGTTCATCACTGTCACAAGAACAGCAGCGATGATCAGCCACAGGATCAGATTCTTTGCCATGTCGTTCAATTACCTACCCTCTGAAGCAGCCCCTGTCGACGCATGCTTCGCATGACGACCAGTTTTCTAACCGATCTAACTTACTACACAACGCCCAATACTGGCAGACGCGGTCTGTAACCCTTTATTTACTATCAGCAAACTTTATTCAAGCACACAATGAATATTGACCCGCAATTTAGACCAAGGTTGCACTACTGCTCGCGGCTTCCACGGAAGCCCCGCGCCAGCAAATACTGCTCTCGCGAGCGATCACGAGACGACAATGGCTTGCGCATCTGTACCTTCTCGAACATTTCCCGGGCTTGCTTGTGATAAACATCGAAGCCTTCGCCCTGGAAAATCTTGATCAGGAAATCACCGCCGGGCTTAAGCACCCGACTGGCCAGATCCAGCGCCAGCTCGCACAGATACATCGCACGCGCCTGATCCGCTGTCCTTACACCACTCATATTGGGGGCCATATCGGAAATCACAAGGTCTACCGGATTATTACCGATGGCCTCGAGGATCTGCGCGAACACTTCATCTTCAGTGAAGTCGCCCTGAATGAAGTTCACATCGGGAATGCTGTCCATCTCCAGAATGTCCGAGGCGATCAGCGTACCTTTGTCGCCAATCACCCGGCTGGTCACCTGCGACCAACCGCCCGGCGCGGCGCCGAGGTCAACCACGGTCATGCCGGGACGTAAAATCCGGTCTTTTTCCTGCACTTCGAGCAGCTTGTAGCTGGCACGCGAACGGTAACCGTCCTTCTGCGCCATCTTTACGTAAGGATCGTCGAAGTGTTCTTTAAGCCAACGCAGGCTTGTTTTGGAACGGGCCACGTGGCACCTCTATCAATATTAAAAAATGTGAACAGTGAATATCTGGGCGAGTTACGGAGCGCTCGGGTAAACTGGGCGCCATATTTTTTACCAGATCAGACGTAGGGGTCAGATTATGCCGCTCACTCAAGAGCAGAAGAAACAATACAAATCTATTGGCCACCACCTGAAACCGGTATTGATTGTGGCAGACAATGGATTGACCGAGGGCGTTCTGGCCGAACTTGAACGCGCTTTGAGCGATCACGAGCTTATCAAAGTTCAGCTGCGCATCACCGAACGCGAAGATCGCATCGCCGCGATCGAAGAATTGTGCAAAGCCGGCAATGCCGAACTGGTGCAAATCATCGGCAAAATGGCGCTGATCTACCGCAAAAACCCTAAAGCTAATAAAAACCTTTCCAACATCAGCCGTCATAACGGTTGAGTGTTGATATTTGTGGGCGTGCATTGCCGCCCACAAATAATCTCAAATCGGCTTACGTTTGGCCGACACCGGCACGGGCTGCAAAACCAGCAGCAAACCGCACAGCGCCATCACCAGATAGCTGAATAACTGCCAGCGACGCGGGTCTGACCATAATTGATCAGCCAGCAAATAACTCGCTGCCAAGCCCAACACCGCGAGCAGCAACTGCCCGCGCATGTCCTGCCACATACTCCGCAACCCTTCTGCGCTTACCAGCACCAGCAGCTGCAAGAACGCACAGCAAGCAGCCAGGCCGACCAGCAATGGCGCCAGCACAGCCGACATATCGCTGACCAGCATGGATGCCAGGCCGGAATGACTCATGGCCGGCAGCAACACAAACTGCAGCAACCAGAGGCCGCCAACCCAGAACGTCTGGGCCAGCAGCCAGCTGATTGAGCCCGCCGTCAGCGACTTGGGCTTAGATGTGACGAACTTCGACAATCTCGTACTCAACCAGGCCGCTTGGCGTTTTAACGGCGACCACATCACCTTCTTCCTTGCCGATCAGGGCGCGGGCGATAGGCGAATTGACCGAGATTTTACGCTGTTTGATATCGGCTTCGTCGTCACCCACGATCTGGTAAGTCACTGACTCATCCGTTTCGCAGTTGGCGATTTCCACCGTAGTGCCAAAGATAACCTTGCCGGTGTGCGGGATCGCTGTAACGTCGATGATCTGAGCGTTCTGCAAACGCCCTTCGATGTCACGGATGCGCGCCTCGACCATACCCTGCTGCTCACGCGCTGCATGGTATTCAGCGTTTTCCTTGAGGTCACCCAGCTCGCGGGCGGTGCCGATGTCCTGGCTCAGCTTCGGACGCACCACCTTGGTCAGGTGCAGATGCTCTTCTTCCAGGGCGCGAGCGCCCTGGACGGTCATTGGGTATTTGGTCATGCCTTGATTCCTGCATGGAGATCCTGCAAGCGGCGCACGGTCTTCTCTGGACCAAACTTCAGCGCCTCGCAGATAGCTGCGCCCGCCGCGAGGGTGGTTGTGCAGCAGATCCGGTGTTGCAGAGCGTTACGACGGATCGAATAGGAGTCAGCAATCGACTGACGCCCTTCGGTGGTATTGATGATCAGCGTGACTTCGTCATTCTTGATCATATCGACAACGTGCGGACGACCCTCGGTCACCTTGTTGACGCGACGAACTTTCAAGCCAGCCGCTTCGATCACTTTAGCCGTGCCAGCCGTTGCCACAACTTCGAAGCCCAGCTCGATCAGGTCACGTGCCACGTCAGCCGCTTGCGGCTTGTCGTCATCACGCACGCTGATGAAAGCGCAACCGGAGTTCGGCAGGATTTCGCTGGCGCCCAGCTGAGCTTTGCCGAAGGCTTCGCCGAAGCTGTCGCCCACGCCCATCACTTCACCGGTGGACTTCATCTCTGGGCCGAGAATTGGGTCAACGCCCGGGAATTTGGCAAACGGGAACACCGCTTCTTTGACGCTGTAGAACGGCGGGATGATTTCTGTGGTGAAACCAATCTCTGCCAGGGTCTTGCCGGCCATTACCCGGGCCGCGACTTTGGCCAGCGACTCGCCGATGCACTTGGACACGAACGGAACGGTACGCGATGCACGCGGGTTCACTTCGATGACGAAGATGTCCTCACCCTGCACAGCCATCTGCACGTTCATCAAGCCGATAACGCCGAGTTCAAGGGCCATTTTCTTGACCTGATCACGGATTTCGTCCTGGATGTGCGCTGGCAGCGAATACGGCGGCAGCGAGCACGCCGAGTCACCGGAGTGAACACCGGCTTGTTCGATGTGCTGCATGATTGCGCCGATCACCACTTGCTCACCGTCGCAGACCGCGTCGATATCGACTTCGATTGCACAGTTAAGGAAGTGATCGAGCAACACAGGGCTATCGTTCGAGACCTGAACCGCTTCACGCATGTAGCGGCGTAGCTCGTCTTCCTGATAAACGATTTCCATCGCACGGCCGCCCAGTACGTAGGACGGACGCACCACCAGCGGATAACCGATGGCCTTGGACGCTGCAAACGCTTCGTCTTCGCTACGCGCAGTGGCGTTAGGCGGCTGACGCAGGTTCAGGCGCTCAACCATCTGCTGGAAGCGCTCACGGTCTTCAGCGCGGTCGATTGCATCCGGGCTGGTACCGATAATCGGCACGCCAGCTTCTTCCAGCGCACGGCACAGCTTCAACGGCGTCTGGCCGCCGTACTGGACGATAACGCCTTTCGGCTGCTCGACACGGACGATTTCCAGCACGTCTTCCAGTGTTACCGGCTCGAAGTACAGGCGATCAGAGGTGTCGTAGTCGGTCGATACGGTTTCCGGGTTGCAGTTGACCATGATGGTCTCGTAACCGTCTTCACGCATCGCCAGGGCCGCGTGTACGCAGCAGTAGTCGAACTCGATGCCCTGACCAATACGGTTAGGGCCACCGCCGAGAATCATGATCTTGTCGCGAGTCGACGGATTCGCTTCGCACTCTTCCTCGTAGGTCGAGTACATGTAAGCGGTGTCGGTGGCGAACTCAGCCGCGCAGGTATCAACACGCTTGTAGACCGGCAGCACCTTCAACTTGTGACGGTGGCTGCGCAGGTTCTTCTCGGTCACGCCCAAAAGCTTGGCCAGACGCGAGTCGGAGAAGCCTTTGCGCTTGAGCTTGAACATTACATCGCGGTCGATGTTGGTCAGGCCCTGAGTCTTGATCAGCTCTTCGTCCTTGATCAGATCTTCGATCTGCACCAGGAACCACTCATCAACGTTGGTCAGTGCGAATACTTCTTCAACAGTCTTGCCCGCGCGGAATGCATCGGCGATGTACCAGATGCGGTCTGCGCCTGGCACGGTCAGCTCGCGCTTGAGGGTGCCTTCAAGCTCCGGATCTTTCAGGTCGAGTTTCGGATCGAAGCCCGAAACGCCCACTTCCAGACCGCGCAGGGCTTTCTGCAGGGATTCCTGGAAGGTGCGACCGATGGCCATGACTTCACCAACAGACTTCATCTGGGTGGTCAGGCGGGCGTCGGCTTTCGGGAATTTCTCGAAAGCAAAACGCGGGATCTTGGTCACAACGTAGTCGATGGCCGGCTCGAAGGACGCTGGTGTACGGCCGCCGGTGATGTCGTTGGACAGCTCATCCAGGGTGTAACCCACAGCCAGCTTGGCCGCGATCTTGGCAATTGGGAAGCCGGTGGCTTTCGAGGCCAGTGCCGAGGAACGCGATACGCGCGGGTTCATCTCGATCACGACCATACGGCCGGTGTTCGGGCAGATACCGAACTGCACGTTGGAGCCGCCGGTTTCCACGCCGATTTCGCGCAGAACAGCCAGCGATGCGTTACGCAGAATCTGGAACTCTTTATCGGTCAGGGTCTGTGCCGGCGCAACGGTGATCGAGTCACCGGTGTGCACGCCCATCGGGTCGAAGTTTTCGATGGTGCAGACGATGATGCAGTTGTCCTTCTTATCGCGGACAACCTCCATCTCGTACTCTTTCCAGCCGATCAGCGATTCGTCGATCAGCAGTTCGCGAGTTGGCGACAGGTCCAGACCACGCGAGCAGATCTCTTCGAATTCTTCACGGTTGTAGGCGATACCGCCACCGGTGCCGCCCATGGTGAAGGACGGACGAATGATGCACGGGAAACCGACTTTTTCGAGAACCGCGTAAGACTCTTCCATGCTGTGCGCGATGCCGGATACCGGGCACGCCAAGCCGATGTCTTTCATCGCCTTGTCGAAGCGCGAGCGGTCTTCAGCCTTGTCGATGGTGTCGGCGTTGGCACCGATCATCTCAACGCCGAACTTCTCAAGCACACCGTGCTTCTCAAGATCGAGTGCGCAGTTCAGTGCAGTCTGGCCGCCCATGGTTGGCAGCAACGCGTCTGGACGCTCTTTCTCAATGATCTTGGCAACGGTCGCCCACTTGATCGGCTCGATGTACGTGGCGTCAGCCATGCTCGGGTCGGTCATGATGGTGGCGGGGTTGGAGTTAACCAGGATGACCCGGAAACCTTCTTCTTTAAGCGCTTTACACGCCTGAGCACCGGAGTAATCGAACTCGCACGCCTGGCCGATAACGATCGGGCCGGCGCCGAGGATCAGGATGCTTTTAATATCTGTACGTTTTGGCATTTTTACTCACTCGAATCCGTTGGTCACAGTCAGCAGGCTTAGCGGCGTTTGGCCATGGCTTCGATGAAGCGGTCAAACAGCGGCGCGACGTCGTGCGGGCCCGGGCTCGCTTCAGGGTGACCCTGGAAGCTGAACGCGACTTTATCGGTACGCTCGATGCCTTGCAGAGTGCCATCAAACAGTGACTTGTGAATGGCGCGGACATTGTCCGGCAGGCTGCTCTCTTCCACCGCAAAACCGTGGTTCTGGCTGGTGATCATCACCACGCCCGAATCGAGGTCTTGAACCGGGTGGTTGGCGCCGTGGTGGCCGTGACCCATTTTCAGGGTTTTGGCACCAGAGGCCAGCGCCAGCAGCTGGTGACCCAGACAGATACCGAACACCGGTACGTCGGTTTCCAGCACGTCTTTGATGGCAGTGATTGCGTAGTCGCATGGCTCAGGATCGCCTGGACCGTTGGACAGGAACACGCCATCTGGATTCAGCGCCAGCACGTCGCTCGCAGGCGTTTGCGCTGGCACGACAGTCAGGCGGCAGCCGCGGGCAACCAGCATGCGCAGGATGTTCCACTTAACGCCGTAATCATAAGCGACTACGTGGTACGGCAACTCACTGGCTGGCACTTCAGCGTGGCTATCGGTTTTCAGGTCCCAGACCGTCGAGCGCCATTCGTACTGCTCGGTGCAGCTGACGACTTTGGCCAGATCCATGCCTTTCAGGCCAGGGAAGCTGCGCGCAAGCTCAAGGGCTTTTTCTTCGGTGGCATCTTCACCGGCGAGGATGCAGCCATTCTGCGAGCCTTTCTCACGCAGAATGCGGGTCAGGCGACGGGTATCGATACCCGCGATGGCAACAGTGCCATTCTCGACCAGATACTCTGGCAGTGATTGCTTGCTACGCCAGTTGCTGGCGATCAGCGGCAGGTCACGAATGATCAAACCAGCCGCCCAAACACGATCAGACTCGGCATCTTCCGGCGTGGTGCCGGTATTGCCGATGTGCGGATAGGTCAGGGTTACGATTTGCTGGGCATAGGAAGGATCGGTAAGGATTTCCTGATAGCCGGTCATGGCAGTGTTGAAAACCACCTCACCAATGGTATGGCCGTCGGCACCGATTGCCTCGCCGCGAAAAATACTGCCATCAGCTAACGCCAAAATGGCAGGTTTATAGGCTGGCTTACTCAAGAAAACCTCCGAAGATCTAAGCTTGAAGCAAACGCAGATTGTAAAAAAGCGGGATGACGTGTGAACCGTCATCCCGCTTTTTATATGAATTCATTCTGCGTAACTTTTAGTGGACACACTAAAGCGAAAAGCTTACAGGAAAAGCGCTTTTTGGTCCACCCAACTTAAGCTAAAAATTCATCGATTACACACCACTGATCGAGTGGCTCAATTCAACTCAAGCACGTCCTGCATGTCATACAGTTTTGCCGGCTGACCCTGCAGCCAGGAAGCTGCACGAACGGCACCTTTGGCAAAGGTCATGCGGCTCGATGCCTTGTGAGTAATTTCCACGCGCTCGCCGTCGGCAGCAAACAGCACAGTGTGATCACCGACCACATCACCGGCGCGCACAGTGGCAAAACCGATGGTTTCGCGCTCACGCGCTCCGGTCTGCCCTTCACGACCATAAACCGCGACCTTTTGCAGATCACGACCCAGGGCATTGGCAACAACCTCACCCATACGCACGGCGGTGCCGGACGGCGCATCGACCTTATGACGGTGGTGAGCTTCGATGATTTCAATGTCCACATCATCACCCAGCACGCGCGCCGCGGTGTCGAGCAATTTCAGGCACAGATTGACGCCAACGCTGAAATTGGCCGCGAACACGATCGGGATTTGCTTGCCCGCATCGCTGAGCAGCTGTTTCTCTTCAACGCTGAAACCGGTGGTGCCGATCACCATAGCCTTGCCTGCCTGACGGCAGATTTCGAGGTTTTTCAGGGTCACGGTCGGGTGAGTGAAATCAATCAGCACATCGAAGTCATTGAGCACACTGTTCAAGTCGCCCGACAGCTGCACGCCAATCTTGCCCAGCGCCGCCAACTCACCAACATCAGCACCTACCAGACTGCTGTCCGGACGATCCACCGCAGCGCTCAGCGTTACGCCTTGAGCCTGCTGAACAGCCTCGATCAGGGTTTTACCCATGCGCCCAGCGGCGCCCATCACAGCAATACGTTGCATATCAAACAACTCCAAACTGAAAACCTATGCCCAGGCGGCGCGCATAACCCACCCAACCTGCGCACTTTATAACCCATAAACAGCGTGATGGCCGGGGCTAAAATAAAACAAGCCGCTTAACGTGCAACCCGCCTCAGCGGGCCTGCACATCAAGCAGCTCATTCAACACTGCAAGCGCTCAATCGCAACTTGTCAGCGTATTCCTCACAGGTCGCCGAAGAAGCGCTTCACGCCTTCGAACCAGCCATTGGCCTTGGGCGAGTGAGAACTGTCACCGGCCAACGACTGACGGAACTCTTCAAGCAGCTCACGCTGACGACGATCCAGCTTAACCGGGGTCTCGACAGCCACACGGCACATCAAGTCACCCGCGCCACCACCACGCACCGGCGCAACACCTTTGCCACGCAAGCGGAACAATTTACCGGTTTGCGTGCCTTCCGGGATCTTCAACTTGACCCGACCATCGAGGGTCGGCACTTCAAGCTCGCCACCCAGCGCGGCATCAGCAAAGCTGATTGGCACTTCGCAATACAGATGCTTGCCGTCACGCTGGAAGATCGCGTGCTCACGCACATTCACTACCACGTACAGATCACCTGCCGGGCCGCCCATTGCGCCGGCTTCACCTTCGCCGCTAAGACGAATGCGATCACCGGTATCAACACCCGCCGGCACTTTGACCGACAAGGTTTTGTGCTCTTCAACACGACCCTGACCGTGGCAGCTGGTGCACGGATCAGTAATCATTTTGCCGTTGCCGTGGCAACGCGGGCAGGTTTGCTGCACCGAGAAGAAGCCCTGCTGCATACGCACCTGGCCGATACCGCCACAAGTGGTACAGGTAACCGGCGCGGAGCCTTTCTTGGCGCCCGTACCGTCGCACGGCTTACAGTTGACCAGTGTCGGCACACGAATGGTCACGGTTGTGCCGCGAACGGCCTCTTCCAGATCCAGTTCAAGCGTGTAGCGCAGGTCACTGCCGCGCTGCGCACCGCCACGACCGCGACCGCCGCCACCGGCAGCACCGCCGAAGAAGTCGCTGAATACGTCACCGAAAATATCGGAGAAGTTAGCGCCACCGAAACCTGCGCCACCCGCACCGGCGCCGCCCATGCTTGGATCTACACCGGCATGGCCGTATTGATCATAGGCGCTGCGCTTGCTGGCATCGGACAGAACTTCGTAGGCCTCGTTGGCCTCTTTGAACTTCTCTTCCGAAACTTTATCGTCAGGATTACGGTCCGGGTGATGCTTCATCGCCAGGCGCCGGTAAGCCTTTTTCAGCTCCGCATCGCTAGCGCCGCGCTCGACACCCAGCACCTCGTAATAGTCACGTTTAGACATAAATCCTCAAGACCTCGAACAATTCGTTAAAAAGTCATCGCACCCGCGTCACTGATTAACGCCTTGCAAATCATCCTCTCCAGACACGCCAACGCGGGAGCAAGCCCCCGCGCGACGGATCATACCGATTCTAGCTAGCACCACAACCGGCTGGAGCCTTGCACGCCCGGCGAGCATTCGCTGGGCGTGCTTAGCAAGCGTGCGCTTACTTGTTGTCTTTAACCTCTTCGAACTCAGCATCAACAACGTCATCGGCAGCGCCTTTGTCGTTGTTTTCTGGCTGAGCCTCAGCACCCGGCTGCGGCTGCTCGGCGTACATTTTCTGGGCCAGCGGTGCAGTCACTTCGGAGAGTGCAGCCATCTTCGCTTCGATTTCTTCCTTGCTGTCGCCCTTAACGGCAACTTCAAGTGCAGAGACCGCGGCTTCGATTGCAGTTTTCTCTTCTTCAGTCACCTTATCGCCTGCCTCGGTGACCATTTTGCGGCTGGCGTGAACCAGCTGATCACCTTGGTTGCGAGCAGTTGCCAGCTCTTCGAACTTGCGATCTTCCTCAGCGTTAGCCTCGGCATCACGAACCATTTGCTCGATCTCTTCATCGGACAGACCCGAGTTGGCCTTGATCACGATGGACTGAGTCTTGCCAGTGGCCTTGTCTTTAGCGCCTACGTGCAGGATGCCGTTAGCATCGATATCGAAGGTCACTTCGATCTGCGGAACACCACGCGGAGCTGGCGGAATCTCAGCCAGATCGAACTTGCCCAGCGACTTGTTCTGCGAAGCTTGCTTACGCTCGCCCTGCAGCACGTGAATGGTCACGGCATTCTGGTTGTCATCAGCGGTCGAGAACACTTGCGACTTCTTGGTCGGAATCGTGGTGTTCTTCTCGATCAGCGCAGTCATCACGCCGCCCATGGTTTCGATACCCAGGGTCAGAGGCGATACGTCGAGCAGCAGTACGTCTTTAACGTCACCAGCCAACACCGCACCCTGAATGGCCGCGCCCATGGCAACAGCTTCGTCCGGGTTAACGTCTTTACGGGCTTCTTTGCCGAAGAAATCGGTTACCAGCTTCTGCACCAGCGGCATACGAGTCTGGCCACCGACCAGAATCACGTCGTTGATCGAGCTCACATCAACACCGGCGTCTTTCAACGCGATGCGGCAAGGTTCGATGGTGCGCTGAACCAGGTCTTCAACCAGCGCTTCAAGCTTGGAGCGCGAAATTTTCACGTTCAAGTGCTTAGGACCGGACGCATCTGCAGTGATGTACGGCAGGTTAACGTCAGTCTGCTGGCTCGAAGACAGCTCGATTTTGGCTTTCTCAGCAGCTTCTTTCAGACGCTGCATTGCCAGCGGGTCACCCTTAAGGTTCATGCCGGTTTCTTTCTTGAATTCGTCGACGAGGTAGTCGATCAGACGAATGTCAAAGTCTTCACCGCCGAGGAAGGTGTCACCGTTGGTTGCCAACACTTCAAACTGGTGCTCGCCATCAACTTCAGCAATTTCGATAACCGAAACGTCGAACGTACCGCCACCCAGGTCATAAACGATGACAGTGTGGTCGCCCTTGGCCTTGTCCATACCGTAAGCCAGAGCAGCTGCGGTTGGCTCGTTGATGATGCGCTTAACGTCCAGGCCCGCAATACGGCCGGCGTCTTTAGTCGCCTGACGCTGGCTGTCGTTGAAGTACGCAGGAACAGTGATCACCGCTTCAGTGACCGCTTCGCCCAGATAGTCTTCGGCCGTTTTCTTCATCTTTTTCAAGATTTCAGCCGAGATCTGTGGCGGGGCCATTTTCTGGCCGTTTACTTCAACCCAGGCGTCCGCATTGTCAGCTTTGACAATTTTGTACGGCACCATCTGGATGTCTTTCTGAACCACTTCTTCTTCGAAACGACGACCGATCAGACGCTTAACCGCGTACAGGGTGTTGTGCGGATTGGTCACAGCTTGACGCTTGGCCGACTGACCTACCAGGATCTCACCGTCATTTGCATAAGCAATGATCGATGGCGTGGTACGTGCGCCTTCGGCGTTTTCGATAACTTTGGCTTTACCGTTTTCAAGAACGGAGACGCAGGAGTTGGTAGTCCCCAGGTCAATACCGATAATTTTACCCATGTTTGCTCTCCCGAAACTTTGATTATTCCGCCGCTGGTTCTAGCTCAGCAGCGGTAGCTCTAATACGCTTGACTGTTAAATGGGGGCTTGAGGAAATATTTCAAGCCTGCTCATCAATAGAAGGTGAAGCCGGTGCCGGTGCCTTGCTGACCACGACCATGGCCGGGCGCAGCAGACGACCGTGCAACAGGTAACCCTTCTGGAAAACTTGCAACACGCTGTTCGGCTCGACCAGGCTGCTTTCCTGCATGGCCATTGCCTGATGATGCTCAGGGTTGAATGGCTCGCCTTGCGGGTCGACAGCAACCAACTGGTAACGCGCCAACGTGTCCTGGAACAGCTTGAGGGTCAGTTGCATGCCTTCACGAACCGCTTTGATCGATTCATCTTCGGCGCTGGTCATCTCAAGGCCACGCTCCAGGCTGTCCACAACGGGCAACAGGTCGTTGGCGAATTTTTCCAGGGCAAACTTGTGCGCCTTCTCGACATCCTGATCGGCGCGGCGACGCACGTTTTGTAAATCAGCAGCTACGCGCAGCGATTGATCCTGCGCAGCGGCCAACTGCTCTTCCAGCGCTTCTACGCGAGCAGCCAGGTCATCACCCGAGGCAGCGTCCGGCGCTACTTGTTCCTCGAGATCTTGCGTATTCAGGGTCTGTTCGTCAGCCATGCGTTCCTCCTGTCAATAACTGGCGTGGTGTCGATAACTCACGCGTCTGCCGTCTATATGGGGGCTATTTGTGTGGCTTCAAGGCCTTAATACGCGCAAACGACCAACTGCACACAATCTCATCCCAAGGTAATTGCAAGGCACAAATAAACTACTGTATAAATAACCAGACCTAATTTCTGGGAGGCCACGCCATGCTGGTGCACCTGTCCGTACATAACTACGCAATCGTTGAGCATCTTGATCTTGAGCTGGACGGCGGCATGAGCGTCATCAGCGGCGAAACCGGCGCGGGCAAGTCGATCATGCTCGACGCGCTGGGCCTGACGCTGGGCGATCGTGCAGACAGCGGCGTGGTGCGCCCCGGCGCAGACAAAGCGGACATTCTCGCCAGCTTCGACATCAGCGACATCAGCGAGGCCAAGGCCTGGCTGGCGGAGCGTGACCTGCAACAGGACGGCCCGTGCATTTTGCGCCGAGTGATAACCGCCGAAGGGCGCTCACGCGGCTACATCAACGGCACGCCCTGCCCGCTCGGGGATTTAAAAGCCCTTGGCGAATTGCTGATTGATATCCACAGCCAGCATGAACACCAATCCCTGCTCAAGGCCGAAACCCATCGCCGCCTGCTCGACGAGTTCGCCGGCTGCCAGGATCTGGCGCGCCAAGTGCAACTGGCCGCGCAACGCTGGAAGCAAACCCGCAGCGAACTGACCCGCATCGCCAACATCGGCGACGAACAACGCGCGCGTCACCAACTGCTCAGCTATCAGCTCGAAGAGCTCGATAACCTGGGGCTTGGCCAAAACGAACTGGAACAGCTCGAGCAGGAACACAAGAACCTGACCAATGCCGAGAGCCTGCTCAGCGCTTGCCGTCAGGTAATCGACTTTTGCAGCGAAAGCGACTCTGGCAACGTGCTATCTGCACTCACCGCCAGTCTCAATCGCCTGGGCAGCTTCAAAGGCCAACCCGGCGCACTGACTGAAGCCGCCAACATGCTTGGCAGCGCGCAGATTCAGGTGGAAGAAGCCGTCGGTGAGCTTAATCGCTTCCTCGACCACTTCGACGCAGACCCCGAGCGCCTGCAAATACTCGAAGAACGCCTCGATGCCATCTACACACTGGCACGTAAGCACCGCACTCAGCCGCAGGAACTTGAAGCCCTGCAACAGCAACTGTTTGAAGAACTCGAAAGCCTGAATGCCGATGATCAGGCTGTTGAGCGCCTGACCGAAGAGCTGGCCTCGTATGAGCGTCACTATCAGGAAAAGGCGCTGGAGCTGAGCAATCGCCGGGCGGAGTCGGCCAATAAGCTGGCAGTCGCGGCAGAAGCGGAGATGCAAACGCTGGGTATGCCAGGCGGGCGATTCAGCATCACCCTGCAAGCCAACCAGCTGGATGAACCCCATCCAAACGGTATGGAGCACGTCGAGTTTCTGGTCAGCGCCAACCCCGGCCAGCCGATGAAGGCGTTAGCCAAAGTAGCCTCAGGCGGCGAACTGTCGCGTATCAGCCTGGCGATTCAGGTGATTACCGCGCAAACATCGCGCGTGCCAACGCTGGTATTTGACGAAGTAGACGTGGGCATTGGCGGCCCGACGGCCGAAGTGGTCGGGCAACTGCTGCGCCGCCTAGGCGAACGCGGCCAAGTGTTAACAGTTACCCACTTGCCCCAGGTTGCGGCGCAGGGCCATCACCATTTATTCGTGCACAAGGCACGCGGCAGCGACGCCACACGCACCGCCGTAAGCAACCTGAGTGAAGCCCAGCGCGTAGAAGAAATCGCCCGCATGCTCGGCGGCGTCGACCTCACCGAAGAGTCTCTGGCACATGCAAGGCAGATGGTCAGCAGCGCGCAAGCGTAAACCGCGCACGACCGATCGGCCGCAATGTCGGAAGCCGCTTCGCGGATTCCAACCTCCAACTCATGCCTGCTGCGCCAACCGGAGGATGGAACCCCCAACGGGGTTTCCGTCATAACAATTTCAAGCCGGGCCGCGAATCGGCTGTTCCGCCAGCATTGGCGCCGTCGATTGCGCGGCCTGAGGCTGAACAACCAAACCGCGCACGATCATTGCGCCGTCATGTCGGAAGCCGCTGCGCGGATTCCAACCTCCAACTCATGCCTGTCGCACCAACCGGCGAACCTCCGACTTATGCCTGCTGCGCCAAACGGAGGATGGAACCCCCAACGGGGTTTCCGTCATAACAATTTCAAGCCGGACCACGAACTGGCAGTTCCGCCAGCATTGGCGGTGTCGATTGCGCGGCTTGGCGCTGAAAAACCGAACCGCGCACGATCATTAGGCCGCCATGTCGGAAGCCGCTGCACGGATTCCAACCTCCAGCTTATACCTGTCGCACCAACCGGCGGATTCCAACCTCCAGCTCATGCCTGTCGCACCATCGGAGGATGGAACCCCCAAAGGGGTTTCCGTCATAACAATTTCAAGCCGGGCCGCGAATCGGCTGTTCCGCCAGCATTGGCGCCGTCGATTGCGCGGCCTGAGGCTGAACAACCAAACCGCGCACGATCATTACGCCGTCATGTCGGAAGCCGCTTCGCGGATTCCAACCTCCAACTCATGCCTGTCGCACCAACCGGCGGATTCCAACCTCCGCCTGATGCCTATCGCACCATCGGAGGATGGAACCCCCAACGGGGTTTCCGTCATGGCGATTTCGAGCCGGACCGCGAACGGGTTACAACGAGCGGGCGATGATCTCTTTCATAATTTCGTTGGTGCCGGCGTAAATGCGCTGCACACGTGCATCCGCCCAGGCGCGGGCGACTGGGTATTCCCACATGAAGCCGTAGCCGCCGTGCAGCTGCACGCACTCATCAAGCACCTTGCACTGCAAATCGGTGCCCCAGTATTTCAGCATCGCGGCGGTTGGCACATCGAGCTTGCCGTTGAGGTGCAATTCCAGACAGCGATCGACAAACACCTGCCCGACCTGAATCTCGGTTGCCATTTCAGCAAGCTTGAAGCGCGTGTTCTGGAAGTCAGAGATTGCCTTGCCGAATGCCTTGCGGTCACGCGTGTATTCAAGCGTCCAGCCGAGCGCAGCCTGCGCCGAGGCGATTGCGCCAATACCAACGGTCAGACGCTCTTGCGGCAACTCCTGCATCAGGTAGGCGAAGCCCATACCGGCCTGCCCCAGCAAATTCTCTTTCGGTACACGCACATCCTGGAAAAACAGCTCGGAGGTGTCTTGCGCCTTCATGCCGACCTTTTCCAGACGCTGCCCCTTGGTGAACCCGGGCGTGCTGGCCTCGACCAAAAACAGACTGGTGCCTTTAGCGCCTGCTTTCGGGTCGGTCTTGGCGACCACAATCACCAGATCTGCCAGGTAGCCGTTGGTGATGAAGGTCTTCGAGCCGTTGATGATGTAGTCATCGCCATCCAGCACCGCGGTGGTCTTCACGCCCTGCAAATCCGAACCCGCGCCTGGCTCGGTCATGGCAATTGCCGTGACCATTTCACCCGTTACCATTTTTGGCAGGTACTTCTGCTTAAGCGCCTCGGAGCCGTAATGCAGGATGTACGGCGCAACGATATCCGAATGCAGGGAAAAGCCGATGCCGGTCAGTCCTAGCTTACCGATTTCCTCGATCACCACCGTGCTGTAGAGAAAATCGGCGCCGATGCCGCCGTATTCTTCCGGAATATGCGAGCAAAGCATGCCCGCCTCGCCCGCCTTGTTCCACAGGGCGCGGTCAATAAAGCCGTCTTTCTCCCACTGTGCATGGAAAGGCACGGCGTCCTGCTCAAGGAATTTGCGAACGCTATCGCGGAATAATTCGTGGTCTGAGCTAAAAATTGTTCTTGGAATCATCGCTATCACCTTGACCGTTGAATGGAAGAAAAAACAAAACAGGCAGCGACTGTAGGCTAGAGCTGAGGCTAACGCACTGGACACATGCGCCAAAAAATAGGACGATCCAGCCGCACTCTGACCACTTTACCCCAGAGAAGTGCTTCACGCGCCCCGCGCCAAACACCAAGAATAAAAACCATGAGTTTGATCCAGACTACACCGCTAAAACGAGTCTGCATTCTGGCAACCGAAGGCGTTTTTGCCTCGACCCTGATGCAAGCCAAGGATTTTTTCCACATGGCCAGCTTGCGCTACGGCAAGCAACTTGGCCTGGGTTTCACCGCCGCGTTCGAGATCTCGCTGGTCTCACCGGACGCTCAACCGGTAAAAAGCTTCAGCAATGTGATGATCACCAGTGAGGCAGGTTTGGGTGATGCCGAACTCATCATTCTGCCGGCCTTTTGGGATGATTTTGATGCGCTGAAAAAGCGCTACCCGCAGATTCTCGACTGGCTGCGCCAGCAACATGCCAAAGGCAGCCTGATCTGCGGTGAAGCCACCGGCGTATTCTGGATGGCGGAAGCCGGCTTGCTGGACGGTAAGGAAGCGACCACTTACTGGCGTTTTTTCAGCGAATTCAAGCAGCGCTTCCCGAAAGTTCTGCTCAATCAGGACAAGCACCTGTCCGATGCCGATAACCTGTTTTGCGCAGGCGGCGTCACCTCAGCGAGCGACCTTTACATCTACCTGATTGAGCGCTTCTGCGGCCCCAGCGTCGCCCAAGGCGTTGCCCGCGATATTCTGTTCGAACTGCAGCGCAGTTACAGCCCTGGCCGTATCGGCTTTGGCGGCCAGAAACAGCATCACGATGTCATCATCCTGCAAATTCAGCAGTGGCTTGAGGAGCACTTTGCCGAGAAGTTTCGCTTCGAGGATGTTGCCCGCGAGCATGGCATGAGCATTCGTAACTTCATGCGCCGGTTTCAGGGCGCCACTGGCGACAAACCACTGCACTATCTACAGCGCCTGCGTATTGAAACGGCCAAGGGCCTGCTCAGCGCCACGCGCAAGAGCATCAAGACCATCAGCTACGAAGTCGGCTATGACGATGCGAGCTTTTTTGCGCGCTTGTTCCGCCAGCACACCGAGTTGTCACCTAACCAGTACCGTCGCCAGTTTCAGCACAAGGACGGGCCGGCATAATCGCAGCCACTGCAAAGACCATCCGCTGAACAATAAAAAAGGCTGCCATTGGCAGCCTTTTCAGCAATCGCGAACAGCTTAGGGCTTGTGCGCCCGCGCCAGGAACTCGTGCGATTGCATCTCCAGCAAACGGCTCAGGGTGCGCTGGAACTCAAAGGTCAAACGGCCGCCGGTATATAGGTCTTTCAGCTCAACTTCGGCCGAGATGATCAGTTTGACGTTGCGGTCGTAAAATTCATCAACCAGGTTGATAAAACGCCGCGCCATGTCGTCTTTGGCCACGCCCATCTGCTCGACGTTAGCCAGCAACACCGCGTGGAAGATCTTGCCCAGCTCAATGTAGTCATTCTGGCTGCGCGGGCCGTCGCACAATTCGCGGAACTCGAACCAGGCAACGTCTTCACAGACCCGAACCGCCTTGATTTCGCGATTCTCAATCATGATCGCTTCGCCTTCGACTGCATGCGTGCAATCCGGCAGCAAGCTGCTGAAACTACGGTGCAAGCTGGCCTCTGCTTCGGCATCCAGCGGCCAATGGAACAACTCGGCCTGCTCCAACGCACGCAGGCGATAATCGACGCCACTGTCGACGTTGACGATATCGGTGTGCTGCTTGAGCAACGCAATCGCAGGCAGGAAGCGCGCTCGCTGCAAACCATCTTTATACAAGCCGTCAGGCACGATGTTTGACGTTGCCACCAGGCACACACCGTTCTTGAATAACTCTTCGAGCAAGGTCGCCAGAATCATTGCGTCGGTAATGTCGGAAACAAAGAATTCGTCAAAGCAGATGACTTGCGCTTCATCGGCGAAACGCTTGCCAATGATAGTCAGCGGGTTCTTCTCGCCTTTGAGGGTACGCATCTCTTCGTGCACGCGCTTCATGAAGCGGTGGAAGTGGGTGCGCACCTTGCGCTCGAACGGCAGCGCATCAAAGAAAGTATCGACCAGATAAGTCTTACCCCGGCCAACGCCACCCCAGAAGTAGAGACCTTTAACCGGCGCGGCCTGCTTCTTGCCAAACAGCTTGCCGAACATACCCGGCTTGCTCTTCGAGTCAGCGACCAGATCGTCATACAGGCGCTGCAAATGACGCACAGCTGTTTCTTGCGCGGCGTCATGGAAGAAGTCGGGGCGTTTAAGATCGGCTTGATAGCGTTCTAGCGGAGTCATATTCGTTAGCTGGGTAACAAAAATAGGGGCGTAACTTTAGCGACGAACGCTTGGAATGGCAATCGGCTATCTGTCTAGTGGTGGTGTGAACGCTGAAATCATCCCGTAAAGGCCGTGGAGGCGCGCAAAATCAGGCAATACGGCACATCGCCGGGGGCAGCCCGCACGCTGGCGCGTCAGCCAGCGTGCGGTGCAGTAAAGGTTGCCTTTACTCGCCTTGCAGCGCTTCGCGCAGGCGCGCAATAGCCGACTCACAGCTAGCGCTATCGGCAAAGTCCGGGCTGTGCGCAACAGCAGCATCATCCAGCCACACGGCAAAACCACTGTTGTGCTGGCGAACATCCAACTCATCACCCGACTGCAAACGCTTGTTGACCATGCCGGCAGACTTGCCGTCGGCAAAAGCGACTGACAACAACAGCTGCTCGCCTGCCGCATCCAGCAAACGGAAACGGAAGCTGCCGTCTTCATCACGGAAGCTGACAAAGCGCGCGCTTTTCGCCGCTTTCTTTTTACCGGCCTGAGTATCGACTGCAGCGCTGCGGAACGAGCGCAGGCCGACCGCTTCACGCAGCTCACCCAGGAACGGCGTTGCGGTTTTACGCGCTTTTGCCGCGCCGTCGAGCAGAATGTCTTCCAGATCGGCAGGTTTGCTGATCAGCGCGTTGTAGCGCTCACGAGCTTCGCCCAGCTCATTGTCGAGCAATTCGAACAGACGCTGCTTGGCTTCGCCCCACGCCAGACCGTCGAGCAGCTCGGCGCGCAGAGCAGCCTGTTGTTCAGCCGTCGAGAACGCCTGATACAAGGTAAACAGATGCGAGTTGTCAGGGTCTTTGGCTTCGCCCGGCAGCTTGGAGTCGGTAACGATCCGCGCCACAGCGTCTTTCAGTTGCTTGGCGGTGCCGAACAACGGAATGGTGTTGTCGTAGCTCTTCGACATCTTGCGGCCATCGAGGCCTGGCAATGTGGCCACATCCTCTTCAATCACCGCTTCTGGCAGGGCGAACAGTTCCTTGCCCTGACCAAACAGATGATTGAAGCGCTGAGCAATGTCGCGAGCCATTTCAACGTGCTGGATCTGATCGCGACCGACCGGAACCTTCTGCGCGTTGAACATCAGAATATCGGCGGCCATCAGCACCGGATAGCTGAACAGGCCCATGGTGATACCGGCATCCGGGTCTTCACCGCTCTCCACATTCTTATCGACCGAGGCCTTGTAGGCGTGAGCGCGATTAAGCAAGCCCTTGCCCGCCACGCACGTCAGCAACCAGCACAGCTCAGGGATCTCCGGGATGTCGGACTGGCGATAAAAGGTCGCCCGGTTAACGTCCAGACCACAGGCCAACCAGGTAGCGGCGATTTCCAGACGCGAACGCTGAATACGCGCCGGATCATCACATTTGATCAGCGCGTGGTAGTCCGCCAGAAAATAGAACGAGTCAAAGTTGTCACTGCGGCTGGCAACAATGGCCGGACGAATCGCGCCCGCATAGTTGCCCAAGTGCGGAGTGCCGGTGGTGGTGATGCCAGTAAGGATACGTGTGGTCATGGCTTATCGCTTGTCAGACTGCATACGGATTCAAAGACGTGGCAGCAACAGATCCTTGAGATCGGTCAGCTTGCCATGGAAAAAGTGACCGCATTCTGCCACTTTCAGCAACTCATGGGGACGTTCAAGCGCAGCCGACCACTGATAAACCACTTCTGGCGGGATCACTTCATCGGTTTCTGGCTGAATGATGGTCATCGGGCAGCGCGAGGACAGCGGCGTATCGGCGCTCAGGCGATTGACGGCGGGCGCAACCATGAACAAGTTCGCCAGCTCCACGCCCTGCTCTTCCAGTCGGCCTGCCAGTGCGGCTGCAACAAAACCGCCAAAAGAGAATCCCATAAGCGTGATGGGTAATTGCGGATGCTGTTCGCGCAGCCAGTTGAGGGCTGCTTCGGCATCATCAACCTCACCGAACGCCATGTCGTGGCTGCCGGCACTTGCGCCGGTTCCGCGATAATTGAAGCGCAAGGTATGTAAGCCCTGATCACGCGCCGTGCGCTGCAAGGTCGAAACAACCTTGTTGAGCATTGTGCCGCCCTGCACCGGATTCGGATGGCAGATCAACGCAACGCCTCGCGCATCAGCTACTGTGAGCGATAAAGCTTCCAATTGACCGCACGGGCCGTTTATAAACAAAGGGGTTTCTCGACTAAGCAACGCTACGCTCCGTGACCAATAACTCGATAGACTCGTCTAGAAAGACAACCTGCACTGCACTCATCGGCAATGCAAAGCAGTATACAGCGCAGGTTCGAGCCGTTAACGTAATGCAAAGCCGTATAGAGAGGAAGGACTCGTGGAACAGACGCTAACCGACTGGCTGTTACCAGCCCTCGCACTGGTAGCAGGTATTGCTATCGGTTTTCTGATTGCCCGCCTGGCACCGAATGCAGCCCCAAGCCGCACACAGCGTCAGCTGGACGACATGCAGGACAAATTTGACGCCTACCAGAGTGAGGTCGTCAGCCACTTCAGAACCACCAGCAGCCTGGTCAAGAAACTGACCCAGAGCTATGAAGATGTTGAACAGCATCTGGCCGAAGGCGCGCAACGTCTGGCGCTGGATGACGTGACCCGGCAGAGTTTGCTGGCGGCACTGCACTCAGGTGAAGGCAGCGAGCGTCGTGAACGCCTGACGCCGCCACGCGACAATGAGATGCCTAAAGACTACGCCCCAAAAGGCGCAGACGTACCGGGCATGCTCGACGAGAATTACGGCCTCAAAAGCAAGCGTTAAGCGCACACTGGTCAATAAATACCAGACAATAAAAAACCCGCACTCATTTGAATGCGGGTTTTTTATTGTCTGCGATTAGTACGTTAACAACCGAAGCCCACTGCAACGAATCCGCCGCAGTGGGTCAGTGGTGTTAAATCGCGCCGCGTTCGCGCAGTACCGCGAGTACCTGCTTGACGCCTTCCTCGACCGATACGCTTTGCGTGTCGATAACCAGATCCGCATCCAGCGGCACGTCATACGGGAAGGACTCGCCTGGGATGTTGTCGCCATTGGCGGCATACAAGCCCTGCGGGTCACGTTCGCGGCACGCCTGCGGTGAAGCCTGCACGTAAACAGTAATCATGCGCTCGGCGCCGATCAATGTGCGTGCTTGCTCACGGCCTTCAGCCGACGGCGCGACGAAGGCAGCCAGTGTCAGCAGGCCCGCTTCGTTGAACTGGCGCGCCACGTGTGCGGCACGACGCCAGTTCTCGGTACGACCAACACGGTCTTGCGGCAGACCTTTGTTGAGGTCGTGACGCAGGTTCTGACCATCAAGTACGTATACCGCACGGCCCATGTCAAACAGCTTGCGCTCAACCGCGTAAGCCAAGGTGCTCTTGCCAGCGCCCGACAGGCCGCTGAACAACACAGTAGCCGGCTGCTGACCGAGACGCGCAGAACGCTCTTCAGTCGAAACGTGAGCTTGTTTGCCGTGATGCGAACCGCCTTGCGAACCGACAGCATCGGCGATGATCATGCCGGCGCCAACGGTGCCATTGGTCAGCCGGTCGACCACGATAAACGCGCCCGTGGTGCGGTTATGCGCGTAGCCATCCAACGCAATCGATGCATCCAGAGCCACTTTGACCTGACCGATTTCGTTCAGGTTGAGGCTGCTCGCAGCGCCCTGTTCCAGGGTGTTTACATCCACGCGGTGAGTAATGCTGGCGATAGTGCCCGGCACGTAGCTGGTGGCGCGTTTGATGTCGTATTTCTTGCCTGGCAGCATGGGCTCTTCGGCCATCCACACCAGCATGGCATCGAAGCTGTCAGTGACCTGCGGACGATTGTCGGCATGCACCAGCATGTCGCCACGCGACACGTCGATCTCGTCTTCCAGAGTCAGGGTAATCGCCTGGCCAGGACCGGCCTGCTCAAGCTCTCCTTCGTAGGTGACGATGGACTTGACCTTGCTGCTCTTGCCCGAAGGCAACACCATCACTTCGTCGCCCTTGTGCACGATGCCACTGGCGAGCGTGCCGGCAAAACCACGGAAGTTCAGGTTCGGACGGTTAACGTACTGCACCGGGAAACGCAGGTCGGTGAAGTTGCGATCACCCGCGACTTCAACAGTCTCAAGAATTTCCATCAGCGTCTGGCCGGTGTACCAAGGCGACTGCTCGCTGTGGTTGACCACGTTGTCGCCTTTGAGCGCAGACATCGGCACGAAGTGCAGCGATGTTGGCTTGAGCTGAATACCTTCGGCGAACTTCAGGTAATCGGCCTTGATCTGCTCGAAGACGCCTTCATCGAAGCCCTTGAGGTCCATCTTGTTGACGGCCACAACGATGTGCTTGATGCCCAGCAACGAGGCAATAAAGCTATGACGCTTGGTCTGAGTCTGCACGCCGTAACGCGCATCGATCAGAATAATCGCCAGGTCACAGGTCGAGGCGCCCGTGGCCATGTTGCGCGTGTACTGCTCATGGCCTGGTGTATCGGCAATGATGAACTTGCGCTTGGCGGTCGAGAAATAACGGTAGGCCACGTCGATGGTGATGCCCTGCTCGCGCTCGGCTTGCAGACCATCAACCAGCAGCGCCAGATCCACTTCTTCGCCGGTGGTGCCGCTCTTTTTCGAGTCGCGGGTAATCGCCTCAAGGTGATCTTCGTAGATCATCTTGGAGTCGTGCAGCAGGCGGCCGATTAGCGTGCTCTTGCCGTCGTCGACGTTACCGCAAGTAAGAAAGCGCAGCAGTTCCTTGCGTTCGTGCTGGGCCAGATAGGCGAGGATGTCCTCGCTGATCAAATCGGATTGATGACTCATCGTGCGCGATCCTTAGAAGTAGCCCTGACGTTTTTTCTCTTCCATAGAGCCCGCTCCATCGTGATCGATGACGCGCCCCTGGCGTTCGGACGTACGGGTCAGGAGCATTTCCTGAATGATATCGGTGAGGGTTTCGGCCTCGGACTCGACAGCACCCGTCAACGGATAGCAGCCAAGGGTACGGAAACGCACTTTGCGCTTCTCGATCCGCGACTTCTCTTCATCGGTGAGGTGCTCAAGAATGCGCTCGTCATCAATCATGATCAGCGTGCCATTCTTCTCGATCACATCACGCTCGGCAGCGAAGTAAAGCGGCACGATCGGGATCTGCTCAAGGTAGATGTACTGCCAGATATCCAGCTCGGTCCAGTTGGAGAGCGGGAACACCCGAATCGACTCACCCTTCTTGACCTTGCTGTTGTAAACATTCCACAGCTCTGGACGCTGATTCTTCGGGTCCCAACGATGCTTGCTGTCACGGAAGGAGTACACGCGCTCTTTGGCACGCGACTTCTCTTCGTCACGACGGGCGCCACCGAAAGCGGCATCGAAACCATGCTTGTCGAGTGCCTGCTTGAGGCCTTCGGTTTTCATGATGTCGGTATGCTTGGCGCTGCCGTGGGTGAACGGGTTGATGTTCTGAGCCACGCCATCAGGGTTGATGTGGGTAATCAGATCCAGGCCCATTTCCGTGACCATCTGCTCGCGGAAGCGGTACATCTCCTGGAATTTCCAGCGCGTATCGACGTGCAATACCGGGAAAGGCAACTTGCCCGGGAAGAATGCCTTGCGCGCCAGATGGAGCATCACGGCGGAATCTTTACCGATGGAATAGAGCATCACCGGGTTATCGAATTCGGCGGCCACTTCACGAATGATGTGGATACTCTCCGCCTCCAGCTGTTTCAGGTGCGTCAGTTTATCGAGCATGGCTACTCACGATTGGCTATATCATTGGGCCGGCGGGCCGTGGATTAGAGCCGCACTCTAGCACAGCACAACGGTCTATTCAGGGCGCTATCTAGAACAAAACGGTCTAACATTATGCCGGCGAAAGCAGCACTCAGAGGCGAGCACTGCTGGTTGGAGGGCGGATCAAATAGGGTTCGGGCAGTCGATGAACTGGTGTTCAAGGGCGAAGCGTCGCGCCAGATAATCACCCAGCGCTTGCACGCCGTAGCGCTCTGTCGCGTGGTGGCCTGCCGCAATAAAGCTGATGGCATTTTCCCGGGCGCTATGGAAGGTTTGCTCGGAGGCTTCGCCGGTCAAATACAGGTCAACGCCGGCAGCAACCGCCTGATCGATATAGCCTTGCCCACCGCCGGTGCACCAGCCGACTCGCCGAATCATCTGCGGCCCGGCAACCAACAAAGGCTCGCGTCCCAACACTTGTTTTACCCGCTGGGCGAACTCTTCAGCGGTTTGCGCTTCCGCCAGTGAGCCGACCAGCCCAACAGTGCGCGGATTGCCCGGCTCGAGCGGACCTTCGACGGTGATACCCAATTGCGCAGCAAGCTGAACGTTGTTGCCGACCTCGGGGTGAACGTCGAGCGGCAAGTGGAAGGCGAGCAAGCTGATGTCATTGGCCAGCAGGGCTTTCAGGCGGCGCTGCTTCATGCCGGTGACACACGGATTTTCACCCTTCCAGAAGTAGCCGTGATGTACCAACAGAACATCAGCTTCGGCTTCGATTGCGGCGTCGATCAACGCCTGACTGGCGGTGACACCTGAGACGATTTTACGCACCTGCGGACGACCTTCGATTTGCAGGCCATTTGGACAGTAATCGTTTATAGAGGCGGAATTCAGGTAGCGTTCAGCTTCATCAACGAGAGTGGACAGTGCAATTGCCATTAAGATTCCCTATCAAACGCGGCAGAACGCTGCTTTATTAGCGACCCGCCCTTTATAATGCCCACATTAAGGGGCCTTTTTTGCCCTAGCAACCCTCAGGATTTGATTGATGCCCAAGGCTCTGCGTTTTCTCGGTTGGCCTCTGCTTGCTGGTGTGTTGTTGGCGCTGCTGATTATCCAGCGCTATCCCCAGTGGGTTGGCCTTCCAAGCCAGGATGTGCAACTCACGCAATCCCCCAAATACAGTCTCAGCAAGCAAGGCCCGGCCTCTTATGCGGATGCAGTGACGCTGGCGTCTCCGGCTGTGGCCAACCTTTACACCACCAAGTACGTCAACAAACCGGCTCACCCGCTGTTTGAAGACCCGCAGTTCCGCAAGTTCTTCGGCGACAACCTGCCCAAGCAACGGCGCATGGAGTCGAGCCTGGGCTCGGCGGTAATCATGAGCCCGGAAGGTTACCTGCTGACCAACAATCACGTGACCGCAGACGCCGACCAGATTGTCGTGGCCCTTAAGGATGGTCGCGAAACGCTGGCACGCGTGATTGGCAGTGACCCGGAAACCGACTTGGCAGTGCTCAAGATCGACCTTGATGACTTGCCTTCCATCACCCTCGGACGCTCCGACAACATCAAGATTGGCGATGTCACGCTGGCCATCGGCAACCCGTTCGGCGTTGGTCAGACCGTGACCATGGGCATTATCAGCGCAACCGGTCGCAACCAGTTGGGCCTCAATACCTACGAAGACTTTATCCAGACCGACGCCGCGATCAACCCCGGCAACTCGGGCGGCGCGCTGGTTGATGCCTACGGCAATCTGGTCGGCATCAACACTGCGATTTTCTCCAAGTCCGGCGGCTCGCAAGGTATCGGCTTCGCGATTCCGGTCAAGCTGGCATTGGATGTTATGCAGGCAATCATCGAACATGGCCAAGTCATCCGTGGCTGGCTGGGAATTGAAGTACAACCTCTGACCCCTGAACTGGCTGAATCGTTCGGCATGGAAGGTCGCCCAGGCATTATTGTTGCCGGCATCTACCGCGACGGCCCGGCGCAAAAGGCTGGCCTGCAACCCGGCGATTTGATTCTGACGATTGATGGAGAGTCTGCCAGCGACGGCCGCCGCTCAATGAATCAGGTGGCCCGGGCAAAACCCGGCGACAAGATTCGCATTGATATTATGCGCAACGGCGAAGCCATGCAGCTCACCGCAGAAGTCGGCATTCGCCCGCCAGCGTCAACCAACTAAGCACAACGTGCAGACAGCAAAAAGCCGGATCACCCTAAGATGATCCGGCTTTTTTATGCCGAACAGTAGCGCTGTGTTAAACGCCTTCAAGTACGTCCAGCAAGGCCTGATTCTGCTCAGGTGTACCGATGGTAATGCGCAGAAACTGAGCGATGCGCGCCTGCGTGAAGTGGCGCACGATAACCCCTTGCTCACGCAACCTGGCCGCCAACTTGGCAGCGTCATGTTGCGGATGACGGGCGAAAACGAAGTTGGCCTTGGACGGCAACACTTCAAAGCCCAGCGCCTGCAAACCAGCCACCACTGTTTCACGGCTGTCGATAACCGCTTTGCAGGTTTGCGCGAAGTACTCGCGGTCGGCAAACGCCGCCGCGGCACCCGCAATGGCCATGCGGTCCAGCGGGTAGGAGTTGAAGCTGTTCTTGATACGCTCCAGCGCCTCGATCAGATCAGGATGACCAACGGCCAGCCCCACGCGCAAACCGGCCAGCGAACGCGACTTAGACAACGTCTGGGTGACCAGCAAGTTCGGGTATTTATCGACCAGCGAAATTGCCGACTCACCGCCGAAATCAACGTAGGCCTCATCCACCAGCACCACTGTTTCGGTGTTGAGTTGCAGCAGGCGCTCAATGGCCTCCAGCGCCAGCAGGCAACCGGTTGGGGCGTTCGGGTTCGGGAAGATGATGCCGGCATTGGCCTGCGCGTAATCTTCGATGCGAATCTGGAACTGCTCATCCAGCGCAATCTGCTTGGCTTCAATGCCATACAGGCCGCAATAAACCGGATAGAAGCTGTAGCTGATGTCCGGAAACAGCAGCGGTTTGCCGTGCTGGAACAGGCCGTGGAAGGCATGTGCCAACACTTCATCCGAGCCGTTACCGACAAACACCTGATTGGTCTGCACGCCGTAATAATCGGCTACCGCCTGCTTCAGCCGGTCACCGTTAGGGTCTGGATAAAGACGCAGATCATCAGTGACTTCGGCCTGCATCGCCGCGATGGCTTTTGGCGAAGGGCCGTAAGGGTTTTCGTTGGTGTTGAGTTTGACCAGCTTGGTTAACTTGGGTTGCTCACCTGGCACATAAGGCACCAGGTCTTTGACGAAAGGGCTCCAGAACTTACTCATCACCCTTGTCTCCTCGAAAATATGGCAATTCAATCGGGCATGAAGCCGATTATGACTTGATCCGGTATTCAGCACTGCGCGCGTGGGCTGTCAGCGATTCACCGCGCGCCAGCACCGAGGCGGTTTTACCCAACACCGAGGCGCCGTCTGCCGAGCAGTAAATGATCGACGAACGCTTCTGGAAGTCATAAACCCCCAGCGGCGATGAGAACCGTGCCGTGCCGGACGTTGGCAATACGTGGTTCGGGCCAGCGCAGTAATCGCCCAAAGCCTCGGCGGTGTAACGGCCCATGAAAATCGCGCCAGCGTGACGGATCAGCGGCAGCCACTCTTCTGGCGATTCAACCGACAATTCCAGGTGCTCTGGTGCAATCCGGTTGGCCACTTCGACGGCCTGTGCCTTGTCGGCAACATGAATCAACGCGCCACGCTCTTCCAGCGAGGTGCGGATAATGTCTGCACGCTCCATGGTCGGCAGCAAACGGTTGATGCTTTCTGCGACTTTGTCGAGGAACGCCGCGTCGGTGCTGAGCAGAATCGACTGCGCATCCTGATCGTGTTCGGCCTGCGAGAACAGGTCCATGGCGATCCAGTCCGGGTCGGTCTGGCCGTCGCACACCACCAGAATCTCCGAAGGACCGGCGATCATGTCGATGCCGACTTTACCGAACACGTGGCGCTTGGCGGTGGCCACATAGATATTGCCCGGGCCAACAATCTTGTCGACCGGCGGCACGCTTTCGGTGCCGTACGCGAGCGCTGCAACGGCTTGCGCACCACCGATGGTGAAGACCCGGTCTACGCCGGCAATCGCGGCAGCGGCCAGCACCATCTCGTTGATTTCACCACGCGGCGTCGGCACAACCATGACCACTTCGGCCACGCCCGCGACCTTGGCCGGGATTGCGTTCATCAACACCGAAGACGGATAAGTCGCCTTACCGCCTGGCACGTAAAGACCGGCGCGGTCGAGCGGCGTTACTTGCTGGCCGAGCACGGTGCCGTCTGCTTCGGTGTAACGCCAGGAATCCTGCTTCTGCTTCTCGTGATAGCTGCGCACACGTTCAGCGGCGGTTTCGAGTGCTGTGCGCTGCTCGGCGGTGATCCGCTGCAGAGCCTGTTCCAAACGGGCACGCGGCAGAATCAGGTCGGCCATGCTGGCCACTTCCAGTCCGTCGAAGCGCTGGGTGTACTCGACCAGAGCTGCGTCACCGCGGCTGCGCACGGCGGCAATGATTTCCAGCACCCGCTGATTGACGCCGTCATCAGACACGCTTTCCCAGCTCAGCAGCTGATCAAGATGATGGGCAAAACCCTGCTCAGCAGCATTGAGTCGGCGGATAGCGATGGGAGCGGTCATAGCGGGCCTCATTGTTTGGCAAGGTCACAAAACGGGTACGTAATCCTGAGAACGAAGATTTTCAGGCGCCCATACAATACCAGCCGCACCGTGCGGGCACCTGACAATTCTGGCTATTACACGGATAGGGGAACCGAGTCGCTCCTGCGAATTCGGCATTTGCGCCGTCCGTGGCGCAAAGTGCGGCGTAATGCCGAAGGGAATCAGCTTGGGTGACGCGACTCGACCGCAATGCGCAAGGCATCGATCAGCGCCTGGATGCGCGCGTGCTGCATTTTCATCGACGCTTTGTTGACCACCAGACGCGAGCTGATCGTGGCGATCAGGTCTTGCGCCTCAAGGCCATTGGCACGCAGCGTGTTACCGGTATCGACCACGTCGATAATCTTGTCGGCAAGGCCCACCAGCGGCGCCAATTCCATCGAGCCGTACAGCTTGATGACATCGACCTGACGGCCCTGCTCGGCATAATAACGCTTGGCAACGTTGACGAACTTGGTGGCGATACGCAGGCGGCCTTTCGGCTCCGGCGCACCTACAGCCCCAGCGGTCATCAGCTTGCAACGGGCGATACGCAGGTCGAGCGGTTCATACAAACCCTGACCGCCGTACTCCATCAGCACGTCTTTACCGGCAATCCCCAGATCAGCCGCGCCATGCTCAACATAGGTCGGTACATCGGTCGCACGCACGATCAGCAGGCGAACATCTTCCTGTGTCGTCGGGATAATCAGCTTGCGGCTTTTATCCGGATTCTCTGTCGGCACAATGCCGGCCTCTGCCAACAATGGCAGGGTGTCATCGAGAATGCGGCCTTTGGACAACGCAATGGTGAGCATTTTTATTCAAACCTTTAAAAGCGGTTGTATCGTCACAGGCACGATTGCAATCAGCGCAACCGCAAACACAGGACAACCCTGCGAGCAGTTCTAAAACCCTGCTCGCAGACGTCTATAGCGTTTGATCAGCCCGGAACGCGGCGGATTTTCGCGCCGAGTAATTGCAGCTTCTCTTCGATGCACTCGTAACCACGGTCAATGTGGTAGATGCGGTCGATCAGGGTGTCGCCTTCAGCAACCAGCGCGGCAATTACCAGACTGGCCGATGCACGCAAGTCGGTGGCCATAACCGGCGCACCCACCAGTCGCTCGGCACCGGTAACAGTGGCCGTGTTGCCTTCAACCTGGATTTGCGCACCCATGCGCAGCATTTCATGTACATGCATGAAGCGGTTTTCGAACACCGTTTCAACGATGGTGCCCACGCCATCAGCAATCGCATTGAGCGCGATAAACTGAGCCTGCATATCGGTCGGGAACTCAGGATACGGAGCAGTTACCAGGCTTACCGCCTTGGGACGCTTGCCCTGCATGTCGAGTTCGATCCAGTCCGGACCACAAGTAACTACAGCGCCGGCTTCTTCAAGCTTTTCGAGAACAGCGCCGAGCGTGCTCGGATCGGTGTCCTTGACCTTGACGCGACCACCCGTAGCAGCGGCGGCCACCAGGTAAGTACCGGTTTCGATACGGTCTGGCATCACGCTGAAGGTAGCGCCGCCGAGGCGTTTAACGCCGTCGATGGTGATGGTGTCAGTACCGGCACCTTCAATTTTTGCGCCCATGGCGATCAGGCAGTTAGCCAGATCCACGACTTCCGGCTCGCGTGCGGCGTTCGTCAGGACACTGCGGCCATTGGCCAATGCAGCAGCCATCATGATGTTTTCGGTGCCCGTAACACTGACCATGTCAAAGTGGAAGTTGGCGCCGACCAGGCCACCTTCAGGCGCCTTGGCCTTGATGTAACCGGCTTCAACGTCGATCTTCGCACCCATGGCTTCGAGGCCGCGAATGTGCAGGTCGACCGGACGCGAACCAATCGCGCAACCACCCGGCAGGGCAACTTCTGCCTCGCCAAAGCGCGCAACCATTGGTCCCAGAACCAAGATCGAGGCGCGCATGGTTTTCACCAGCTCATAAGGCGCTACCAGCGTCTTGATGGCGCGCGCGTCGACTTCAACGCTGAGCTTTTCATCAATAATCGGCTCGATACCCATGCGCCCGAACAGCTCGATCATCGTGGTGATGTCGTGCAGGTGCGGGAGGTTGCAAATGGTAATCGGCGAGTCGCCCAGCAACGTTGCAGCCAAAATCGGCAAAGCCGAGTTCTTGGCACCGGAAATGCGAATTTCGCCATCAAGGCGAACGCCGCCGGTAATAATCAGTTTATCCATAGTTATCTCGTCGCCCGCAGGCTTATGAACGCGCTGCCCAATCGGCACGGCTGAAGAATTTCATGCTCACGGCGTGAATGCTGCCATCAGCAATCCACGGATTTAAATGAGCATAGACTTGCTGCTGACGCTTAACCGGACTCAAACCGGCCAATTCGTCACTAATAACATTCAGCTGGAAGTTGCAGCCTTCGCCTTCAACCTCAACCTGGGTGTCTGACAACTGCGCCTCTAGGAAAGTTTTTACTTCTAAGGCCTGCATGCTCAACCTCAATCAACGAATTCATGTGCGCGCCAGAGTTTTGGGGCCGATTAACGGCTCCCGGGCCCGCGGGGTCGTGCATCATACAAAAAAGCCCATACCCTGCGAACCCCACGTGATAGCCGGTGAGCCGGCCACATCTACTCAGGCTTCGATAGGTAAAATGTCCAACAGGCCCGAAACCCGGGCCAACTCATGCAATTCCTTTGGCATGCCGCGCACCAAAATGCTTTTCCCGGCGGCCTGTGCATCGCGCATAAAAGCCAGCAAGAGAGACAAACCGACGCTGCTTGAGCGTTCAATTTTGGCGCAATTGACGACAACCTGTGTGCTCTGGCTGGCGGCAATCAACTTGCCGCCCTGCTCGCGCAGTGACGGCCCGCTGGTAAAGTCGATGTCTCCGCACAGGCACAAAACGCCGGGCGATAACGACTCAATACTGGCCTGACTCACGCATCACCCTTTGCATTGCGCGCCTTGGCGACGACGTCAGCCCAGGAATCGATCACTTTATCGAGATCGTTGTTCTTGACCTGCATCTGCTCGGCGAACTGGTCGCGGAACAGCTTGCCAACGTTAATCCCGTTAATGATCAGGTTACGCATGACCCAGGTGTTGTTTTTACGCACCATGGTGTAAGTCAGCGGGTAAACCGCACCACCGGAACCGGTGATTTCCATATTCACCGAGGCACGATCAGCGCCCGGCTTGCCGGATTCAGGCAGCACGCGGACGTCTTCGTTGTTGTACTCAAGCAGCGCATTGCCATAGAACTGCATCAGGCTGCGCTTGAAGTTCTCTTCAAAGCGAGTCATTTGCTCAGGCGTAGCCTTGCGCGAAAAACGCACGGTCATCACGCCACGCGAGATACCTTCAACGTCTACAACCGGCAGCAGAATACGGTTGAGGGCGGCGTAGAACTCGTCCGGATTAGCGCGATACTGTTCTTTGTTGGCCTTCAGATCAGCCAACAATGTGTTGGTCGCCGTCTCAACCACCTCAGTGGCCGTCTGCGCTGCAGAGGCGAACAGAGGCAACGCTGCCAGCAATACCAATACGCTATTACGCAACAACTTAATCATTTTGAGCCTCGTTAGTTGGCCGAATCTTTGTTGACCGAATTCAGCAGAAACTTACCAATCAATTCTTCCAGCACCAGTGAGGACTGGGTGTCGTGGATGGTGCCGCCGTCGGCCAGCAGCTCTTCCTCACCACCTACACTGATACCGACGTATTTTTCTCCCAGCAAGCCAGCCGTGAGGATCGACGCGGTTGAGTCGATCGGGAGGTTATCCACGTCTTTGTTCAACTCCATGGTAACGCGACCGGTGTAGCTGTCGCGATCCAGGTCGATTGCGGTGACTTTACCGATGCTAACGCCAGCCATGGTGACTTTTGAGCGGACGGTCAGACCGGCGATGTTGTCGAAATGCGCATAGACCTTGTAGGTATCCTCGCCCGCGCCAACAGCCAGACCGCTTACGCGCAATGCCAGCAACATCAGGGCCAACATACCAGCCAGCAAGAACAGGCCGACACCTACTTCCAGTGTGCGGTTTTGCATCAGAAATCTCCAAACATCAATGCAGTCAGAATAAAGTCCAGCCCCAGCACTGCAAGCGAGGCATAAACAACTGTTCGGGTGGTTGCGCGGCTGATGCCTTCCGAGGTCGGCTCGCAGTCATAACCTTGAAAGACCGCGATCCATGTCACCACGAAGGCAAACACAATGCTCTTGATAATGCCGTTTACCACATCATCGGTGAACGACACGCTGTTCTGCATATTGGACCAGAACGAGCCCTCGTAGACACCCAGCCAGTCGATAGCAACCATCGAACCGCCCCAGATTCCGACGACGCTGAATATCATCGCCAACAAAGGCATGGAGATAAACCCGGCCCACAATCTTGGTGCCACAATATATTTCAGCGGATCGACACCGATCATCGCCAGGCTCGAAAGCTGCTCGGTCGATTTCATGTTGCCGATCTCTGCGGTCAGTGCCGAACCGGCGCGGCCGGCGAACAACAGTGCAGTCACCACCGGGCCGAGTTCACGCAACAGGGTCAGCGCAATCATCTGCCCAACCGCTTGTTCGGAGCCGTAAGCGGCCAGAATGCTGAAGCCCTGCAGCGACAACACCATGCCGATGAACACACCGGACACGACGATAATCGCCAGCGACATCACACCAACCGAATACAGCTGCTTGATCAGAAGCTGAGTGAACTTCCCTGAGGTGCCACGCCCGAACAGCGCCGCCAGCAGAAAAATGGTCGAACGGCCAAGGCTGGTGACGACATCAATGCCGGCACGGCCTAGCAACTGCACGCGTTCGAGCGGTGATTTTCTGCGCATCAGCGCCCCCCTAGCAAGTCTGAGCGGTAATCGTCCGCCGGAAAATGGAACGGCACGGGTCCATCAGGCGTGCCCTGCATGAACTGGCGAACACGCGGATTATCCGAATTCATCAACTCCTCCGGAGTCCCCTGCCCCAAAACCTGGGTGTCGCCCACCACATAGAGATAGTCGGCGATGCTCGCGGTTTCGGCCAAATCATGCGAGACCACAATGCTGGTGATACCCAAAGCATCAGTGAGCAGGCGGATCAGGCGCACCAAAACCCCCATTGCGATCGGGTCCTGCCCTACAAATGGCTCGTCATAAATGAGGATGCGCGGGTCCAGCGCGATCGCTCGCGCCAGGGCTACGCGGCGCTTCATACCGCCTGAGAGTTCATCGGGCATCAGCTGCACGGCGCCACGCAGACCTACCGCCTGAAGTTTCATCAGGACGATGTCACGGATCATGGCTTCGGGCAGCTTGGTGTGAACCCGCAACGGGAAGGCTACGTTTTCGAACACATCAAGATCGGTAAACAGTGCGCCGCTCTGGAACAGTACGCCCATTTTCTTGCGCATATCGAACAGTTCGGTACGCGAAAGCGTGGGCAGATTGACCCCGTTAACCCAAACTTCACCTGCATCGGGGCGTAGCTCGGCCCCGATAAGCCGCAACAGCGTGGTTTTACCACTGCCGGACGGCCCCATGATCCCGGTAACCTTGCCGCACGGTATGCGAATATCGATATCTTTGAAGATATCGCGCGTGCCGCGCTTAAAGCTCAGACCTTTCAGCTCGACCGCATACTTTTCATCGGCGTTCATCTGGACTCCATTACCTACAAGCTTCCTCGTAGACGCGCCACTTCACCAAGAAGGCACCACGTCAGGCGGACACCCAAAATTAGCCGCGAACTATATCACTGCTGCGCGGCCCTACCCAACACCACGGGTGGTTTGCTTGTATTTACTGGCGTTTAGTCCAGCCCGAGGAATTGCACGGTGAGTCCCTCGCCCTTTCGCGATATAATCGCCCCCTTTTTGTTCAACCGTGATGATTGAATACCATGAGCCAGCCCAGCGAACTGATCAAATCCGCGGAACGCACTATCCGCCTTGAACTGCAGGCGGTGGAAGCACTGTTGCCGCGAATTGATGACAATTTTGTTCGTGCCTGCGAACTAATCCTCGCCAGCAAAGGCCGCGTGGTGGTGGTCGGCATGGGCAAATCTGGGCACATCGGCAACAAGATTGCGGCCACACTGGCCAGCACCGGCACCACGGCTTTCTTTGTGCATCCGGCTGAAGCCAGCCATGGCGACATGGGCATGATCACCCGCGACGACACGGTCCTGGCCCTGTCCAATTCCGGCTCGACTGCCGAAATCATCACCCTGCTGCCGTTGATCAAGCGCCTTGGCATCACTCTGATCAGCATGACCGGCAACCCGGACTCAGAACTGTCACGCGCAGCGGACGTCAATCTGGACGCACGCGTTGCCGAGGAGGCCTGCCCGCTCAATCTGGCGCCCACCTCCTCGACCACTGCCGCGTTGGTACTCGGTGACGCACTGGCCATCGCGCTGCTTGAAGCGCGCGGATTCACTGCCGAAGACTTTGCTTTCTCGCACCCGGGCGGCGCACTGGGCCGGCGTTTGCTGCTTAAAGTAGAGAATGTGATGCACAGCGGCGAGAGCCTGCCGGTGGTCAACCGCGGCACCAGCCTGCGCGATGCGTTGCTGGTAATGACCCAGAAAGGCCTGGGCATGGCGGTAATCCTTGAGGCGGACGGCAAACTGGCCGGGATATTCACCGACGGTGATTTGCGCCGCACGCTCGATCGCAATATCGATGTACGCACTGCAACTATTGATCAGGTCATGACCTCTCATGGCAAGACCGCTCGCGCCGAAATGCTCGCAGCGGAAGCCCTGAAAATAATGGAAGACCACAAAATCAACTCGCTGGTGGTTGTCGATGACAACGACCGGCCAACAGGCGCCCTCAACATGCACGATCTGTTGCGCGCCGGTGTTCTGTAATGACTAAACAAGCACTAACCCCCGAACTGCAAGCGCGCGCCGCCAAGATCAAGCTGGCGATTTTCGACGTCGACGGCGTACTGACGGACGGCAAACTGTACTTTCTGGTTGATGGCAGCGAATTCAAAACCTTCAACACCCTCGACGGCCACGGCATTAAATTGCTGATCCAATCCGGCGTGCGCACCGCTATTATCACCGGCCGTAAAACACCGGTGGTTGAACGTCGCGCGCAAAATCTCGGCATCCAGCACCTGTACCAAGGGCGAGAAGATAAACTGGTGGTACTGGACGAACTGCTTGGCGAACTCGGTCTCGACTATGCTGAAGTGGCCTACCTCGGCGATGACTTGCCCGACTTGCCGGTTATTCGCCGCGTTGGCTTGGGTATGGCAGTTGCCAGCGCCGACCCGTTTGTCCGCGAACACGCCTTCGCAGTGACTCAGGCCAAAGGCGGAGAAGGTGCAGCACGCGAGTTTTGCGAGCTGATCATGCAAGCCCAAGGCAGCCTCGAAGCTGCTCAAGCCGCTTACTTATAGAATTGATTATGCCTAACCCACGTAAATTGCTGTCACTGCTGCTGTACGCCATTGGGGCTGCATTGCTCGTGGCCGTCGGTTACTGGAACATCAACCAGGAAACCTTCTCGGATCGCCAGCCAGCGTCGACTACCGACAGCCCAATCGATTTTTATGTGGTTAATACCTCTACCGTGCAATACATGCCGGACGGTAGCCGCCACTACACCTTGAAGGCCGACAAGCTGGAACACTTCAAGGCGACCGACATCACCAACGTGACGCTGCCTAACCTGATGCTTTACCGTGGCACGGAATACCCGTGGCACGTTCGCAGCGAAAAAGGCGAGATTGGCCCTGGCGGCCAGGAAGTCGAGCTGATCGACAAAGTGAAGGTCGAGCGCACCGATGCAAAAGGCCGCCCGACCATACTCAATACCAGCAGACTGACAGTATTCCCCGATAAACAATATGCGCAGACTGAGCAAGCCGTTAGAATCGACGCTGCCAACGGCGTAACGACCGCGGTCGGAATGAAAGCATATTTGGATGACAGCAGGATGCTCCTTCTGTCCAAAGTAAGAGGCCAGCATGAGGTTCGTTAAAACCCTTCCCCTTCTGCTCAGCTTGGGCGCCACATTCGGCAGCTTCAATGCCTGGGCGCTGCCTTCTGACAAAGATCAGCCCATTCGCGTGCAAGCAGACAGCGCCGAACTGGATGATAAACAGGGCGTAGCCGTGTACCGCGGCGATGTGATCATCACTCAGGGCACCATGAAGATCACCGGCAATACCGTGACGATCACGCAAACTGCTCAAGGTGATATCGACGTGTTCACCTCTGTCGGCACACCGGCTTATTACGAGCAGAAGCCCGCAGAAGACAAAGAACTGGTTAAAGCCTATGGCCTTACCATCCAGTACTTTGCCAGCAAGAATCGCATTGTCCTGATCGATCAGGCCAAGGTCATTCAAGAAGGTAATACCTTCGAAGGCGAGAAAATCGTCTACGACACGCAGCGTCAGATCGTTAATGCCGGTCGCGCCACGGGCAACCAGATCACCACACCGCGCCCGCGCATCGACATGGTTATCCAGCCGAAAAGCAAACCAGCTGAACCACAGGCGGCCGAATAACGATGGCGATTCTGAAAGCCCAGCATTTGGCCAAAAGCTATAAAAGCCGCCAGGTCGTGCGTGACGTCAGCCTGAACATCGAAAGCGGACAGATTGTTGGCCTGCTCGGGCCTAACGGCGCCGGTAAAACCACCTGCTTCTACATGATTGTAGGTTTGGTGCAGGCTGATCAGGGTCGCGTCTTGATCGACGACCTGGATGTCAGCCACCTGCCGATGCATGGCCGCGCGCGCGCCGGCATTGGTTACCTGCCGCAGGAAGCGTCGATCTTTCGCAAGCTCAGCGTCTCGGACAACATCATGGCGATTCTCGAGACCCGTAAGGAGCTCGACCGTGCTGCGCGTCACGCGGAGATGGAAAGCCTTCTCGAAGAATTTCATATTCACCACATCCGCGATAATCTCGGCATGAGCTTGTCGGGTGGTGAACGTCGTCGGGTTGAAATTGCCCGCGCACTGGCCACGGCGCCTAAATTCATACTGCTCGACGAACCATTTGCCGGGGTGGACCCGATTTCGGTCGGGGACATCAAACAGATTATTCACCACCTGAAAGCCAAAGGTATTGGCGTTCTGATCACCGACCACAACGTTCGCGAAACGCTGGATATTTGCGAAACTGCGTACATTGTCAGTGACGGCCAACTGATTGCCGAAGGTGACTCCGAAGCCATTCTGGCCAACGAGATTGTAAAAGAAGTCTATTTGGGACATGAGTTCAGGCTCTAGCCGAATCATGCCCAAACTCAAAAGCAGTGCTAGGCAAAGGCCACGGGGAAAGGCATATACTCTGCCTCCTTGTGGCTCAAATGCCCTGTAGTGGATTGCGCATAGACGCCGGTTAATAAGGTCTGCAATGAAACCATCGCTAGTCCTGAAGATGGGCCAGCAGCTGACGATGACGCCTCAGCTGCAACAAGCCATCCGCCTACTTCAACTCTCAACCCTGGATCTGCAACAAGAGATTCAGGAGGCGTTGGAGTCCAATCCGATGCTCGAGCGCCAAGAAGATGGCGACGACTTCGATAATTCCGACCCTATGGCTGACGGAGCGGAAACGGCTGCCTCACCGAATCAGGAAGAGGCCAATTTCCAGGAACCGACTTATCAGGAACCGTCGCAAACCGTAGACAACCTGGAAGATGGCGAGTGGAATGAGCGCATTCCCAATGAGCTGCCGGTTGATACCGCCTGGGAAGACGTTTATCAGACAAGCGCCAGCAGCCTGCCTAGCAACGACGATGACGAGTGGGACTTCACCACGCGCACCTCGACAGGCGAAAGCCTGCAAAGCCATTTGTTGTGGCAACTCAACCTGTCGCCAATGTCGGACAAAGACCGGCTTATCGCGGCGACCCTGATCGACTGCATCAATCAGCAGGGTTATCTCGAAGAAACCCTCGACGAAGTGGTCAGCGCATTCGACCCGGAACTCGACATCGAGCTTGATGAAGTCGAAGCCGTTCTGCACCGCATTCAGCAGTTCGAGCCCGCCGGCATTGCCGCACGCACCCTCAGCGAGTGCCTGTTGCTGCAGCTGCGCCAACTGCCCGCAAAAACACCTTGGCTGGCTGAAGCCCAGCGTCTGGCAAATGATTATCTCGACCTGCTGGGCAGCCGCGACTACAGCCAACTGATGCGCCGCATGAAGCTCAAGGAAGACGAACTGCGTCAGGTCATTGAGCTGATTCAGAGCCTCAACCCGCGCCCCGGCTCGCAAATCGAGTCTGGCGAGCCGGAGTATGTAGTCCCCGACGTCATTGTGCGCAAACACAATGACCGCTGGCTGGTAGAACTCAACCAGGAAGCCATGCCGCGCTTACGGGTCAACCCGCAGTACGCTGGTTTCGTGCGCCGCGCAGACTCCAGCGCCGACAACACCTTCATGCGTAATCAGTTGCAGGAGGCGCGCTGGTTCATCAAGAGCTTGCAGAGTCGCAATGAAACCCTGATGAAGGTTGCCACGCAGATTGTCGAGCACCAGCGCGGCTTCCTCGACTACGGTGACGAGGCCATGAAACCGCTGGTTCTGCACGATATTGCCGAGGCAGTCGGTATGCACGAATCGACGATTTCACGCGTCACCACGCAAAAATTCATGCACACACCACGCGGCATTTACGAGTTGAAATATTTCTTCTCAAGCCACGTAAGCACCTCTGAAGGCGGTGAATGCTCGTCGACAGCGATTCGCGCAATCATTAAAAAACTGGTTGCTGCGGAAAATGCAAAAAAGCCATTGAGCGACAGCAAGATCGCTGGTTTACTGGAGGCACAAGGTATTCAAGTCGCTCGCCGCACCGTTGCCAAATACCGTGAGTCACTCGGCATAGCACCGTCCAGCGAGCGCAAACGATTAATGTGAGGGAGTCGCCAAAGCAAACCCTGTGCTTTCCTGCAAAACAGCCATACTGATATCAGGGCTGAGCAAAGCGCACGGCAGAAGCCGAAGCGACCCGGCAGACAATCTGCTTACTCTGGGTGATATGCAGGTCCGACATGTTTGAGGCAACACAACCCGCGTCAAACAGCGTTACACAGCACCGCAGAACCGCTACAGGGTAAGTGAGCAAGCTTCAGTGTTCCGGCGGCAGGCAAATTGCCTGTCACTACTACACGGCAACAAGGAGAAAGCGGTATGCAAGTCAACATCAGTGGACACCAGCTGGATGTGACCGACGCCCTGCGTGACTATATCGAGGAGAAACTCAGTCGATTAGAACGCCACTTCGATAAGATCACCAATGTACAAGTCATCATGGAGGTCGAGAAGCTCAAGCAGAAAATTGAAGCGACCTTGCACATAGCGGGCGGCGAAGTCGTTGCCAACGCTGAACACGATGACATGTACGCAGCAATCGATTTACTAACAGACAAACTTGACCGACAACTTATCAAGCACAAGGAAAAGCAGCTCGACCGTCAGCAAGGCGCTATGGCCCGCTGACATCGCTCACCTCCTATGATCCGACTTGAAGACATCCTGACCCCCGGCCGTTCCCTTGTGAACGTGCCGGGCGGCAGTAAAAAACGTGTTCTTGAACAAATCGCCAATCTGGTCGCTCGTGACTTGAGCGACCTTGACGGCCAAGACATTTTTGAAAGCCTGATTGCCCGCGAAAAACTCGGCTCCACCGGTTTTGGTAATGGCATTGCGATCCCGCATTGTCGTCTGCCAGGCTGTAGTGCGCCGGTGAGTGCGGTACTCAGACTTGACTCAGCAGTCGACTTCGACGCCATTGACGGCGCTCCCGTCGACCTGCTGTTTGTATTGCTGGTTCCGGAAGCGGCAACTGACGAGCACCTCGAGTTGCTGCGCCAGATTGCCAGCATGCTAGACCGCAACGAAGTCCGTGAACGCCTGCGCC
Organism: Pseudomonas marincola; assembly: GCF_900682675.2. NCBI lineage: Bacteria > Pseudomonadati > Pseudomonadota > Gammaproteobacteria > Pseudomonadales > Pseudomonadaceae > Pseudomonas > Pseudomonas marincola. Next base: position 3,904,101 of record NZ_LR215729.2, read on the forward strand.
ATGCTGACAGCAATCAGGCCCTCTATGACGTTGTAGTGGACGTACAAAGCGGCCAGTAGGAAATAGCCCTATGCGCTTAATCATCGTCAGCGGTCGTTCGGGCTCGGGCAAAAGTACGGCCCTTGATGTCCTCGAAGACAACGGTTACTACTGCATCGACAACTTGCCTGCCGACTTGTTACCCGAGTTGGCGGAACGGGCCTTGCTGCATCCCGAGCAGCTGCAACCTTTTGTGGCGGTGTCGATTGATGCGCGCAACATGCCCAGCCAGCTCAAGCGCTTCCCCGAGCTACTGCGTCAGGTTCGTGACCGCAACATCCGCTGCGATATTGTCTACCTCGATGCCGCGCAGGACACCCTGCTCAAGCGCTTCTCGGAAACACGCAGACGTCACCCGCTGACCTCCGAGCATCGCTCGCTGTCCGAGGCTATCGGCGATGAAAGCAAGTTGCTCGAGCCGATTATCGACCTTGCCGACCTGCGCATCGACACCACTCATCTCAATCTCTACCAACTACGTGACACGCTAACCCTGCGCCTGCTCAAACAACCGGCGCCGGGCACTGCTTATCTGGTTGAGTCTTTCGGATTCAAACGTGGCCTGCCAGTTGATGCCGATCTGGTGTTCGACGTGCGTTGCCTGCCGAACCCGTACTGGAAACCTGAGCTGCGCGACTACAGCGGTCTGGATCAGCCAATCAATGACTACCTGAGCGCCGAACCCGAAGTGGAAGAGATGTATCAGGACATCGCCGGTTATCTGCAGAAATGGCTGCCGCGTATCGCTGCCAGCAACCGCGCCTACGTGACCGTCGCCATTGGCTGCACTGGCGGGCGACATCGCTCCGTGTACCTGGCCCAGCGCCTGAGTGAAGCGCTTAAAACTCAACTGAAGAATGTTCAGGTTCGCCACCGCGACCTCAGCTAAGGATTAGGCGCGATGCCTGCTTGCGAAATCATCATCATCAACAAGCTGGGCCTGCATGCCCGCGCCGCCGCCAAGTTTGTGGGCGTGGCCGGCCGTTTCCCGTGCACAGTTCGTGTTGGCCGCAGCCCAGAAAGCCTGGTCGATGGTAAAAGCATCATGGCGGTAATGATGCTGGCCGCCGGTAAAGGCACCCCTGTACACCTGCACACCGAAGGCGAGCAGGAACAAGAGGCGCTTGAAGCACTGATCGAGTTGATCAATAACTTCTTCGACGAAGGCGAATAGCCCCTTTACGCGCACAAAAAAAGCAGACGCCCTAAACGTCTGCTTTTTTATTGGGTGCTGGTTTTGGCAAATGACGCTACGGCGACTTAAGAGCCGGCGACGGTCATGCGCTCAATCAGCACTGAACCCGTGCGAATATTGCTGCGCAGTTCCAAGTCATTACCCACCGCGACGATTTGCTTGAACATGTCACGCATGTTGCCGGCAATGGTCACTTCCTGCACCGGGAACTGGATCTCGCCGTTTTCTACCCAGTAACCGCCAGCGCCGCGCGAGTAATCGCCGGTCACCATGTTCAGGCCGTGGCCCATCAGCTCAGTGACCAACAGCCCGCGCCCCATGCGCTTGATCAGCGCCTGCTGGTCTTCATCGCCATGGCTGACGAACAGGTTATGCACGCCGCCGGCGTTTGCAGTACTTGGCATTCCCAGCTTACGGCCTGAGTAGGTGCCCAACACATAGCTCAACAGCTCACCGCTCTCGACGAATGACTTGGCGTAAGTTGCAAGGCCGTCACCATCAAAGGCTGCGCTGCCCATTGCACGCGGAATATGCGGGCGTTCATCAATATTCAGCCATTGCGGAAACAATTGCTCGCCGATAGTGCCCTCAAGGAATGAAGACTTGCGGTAGATGCTGCCGCCCGAAATGGCGCCGAGGAAACTGCCAAACAAGCCAGTCGCCAGCTCAGCCGAAAACAGCACCGGCACTTCGCAAGTAGGCACCGGACGCGCGCCCAAGCGGCTGACGGCACGCAAAGCGGCGCGACGGCCAATGCTTTCAGCACTCGCTAACATCTCGCCCTGACGATTAACGTCGTACCAGTAATCGCGCTGCATCTGGCCGTCCTGCTCGGCAATCATCACGCAGCTGAGACTATGACGCGTACTGGCATAACCACCGATAAAGCCATGGCTGTTGCCATAAATCCGGCAGCCTTGGTGCGTACTGAGCGAGGTGCCGTCGGCATTCTTAATCCGCGCATCGGTAGCAAAGGCCGCGGCCTCGCATTGCAACGCTTGCTCGATAGCCTGCTCCGGGCTTATTGACCAGGCGTGATAAAGGTCCAGATCCGGCAGCTCACGCGCCATCAGGCCGGCATCTGCCAAACCGGAACACTCATCTTCGGAGGCATGCTTGGCAATCGCCAACGCCGCCGCTACCGTTTCGCGAATGGCCGCGTCGCCACTCGCCGAAGTGCTCGCAGAACCTTTACGCTGACCCACGTACAGGGTGATCCCAAATCCCTGGTCACGGTTAAATTCAACCGTTTCTACTTCACGCTGACGCACACTGGTCGAGAGGCCCTGTTCGACCGACACGGCAACCTCGCAGGCACTGGCGCCCTGCTTCTTGGCTTCGGCGAGAATTTGCTCCACTTGCGCCTGCAATGCGGGCAAACCTTGTGGGCCGACCACTTCTACTGCACTCATAACCACTCCTGATTTATCAACTTCATACGTCATCAGCCTATGGCCGGACGTTTGCAGTCAGAAACTTGCTGCTATCATGACGACGTTATCCACTGGATTGTCCCCATGTCTGAATACCTTGATGACTTCTCCGATGAGAAGAGCAAAACCCAAGTCAAACGCGAGCTGCATGCTCTGCAAGATCTTGGACAACGCCTGACCACCCTAAAGCCGGACCTGCTGAACAAGCTACCGCTGACCGATGCCCTGCGCAAAGCCCTCGAAGAGGCACCCAAGCACACGGCCAACTCGGCCAAAAAACGCCACGTCCAATTCATTGGCCGGTTAATGCGTGACCAGGACATTGAGGCGATTCTTACCCTCCTCGACCAACTGGACGCCTCTACCCGCCAATACAACGAGCGTTTTCACGGCCTTGAACGCTGGCGCGACCGGTTAATTGCCGGCGATGACGCCATTCTCGAGAAATTCGTAATCGAATACCCCGAGACCGACCGCCAACACCTGCGCAACCTGATCCGTCAGGCCCAGCACGAACTGGCGCAGAACAAAGCACCAGCCGCTTCACGCAAAATCTTTAAATACATCCGCGAGCTGGACGAAACTCAACGCGGTTTGCGTTAAGCCATCGTCAGGGTGGAGTCAGACTCCACCCAAGCCCTTATCCCTGTTACGCGCCGGTACCACCGACGGTAATCGCATCAATCTTCAAGGTCGGCTGACCCACGCCAACCGGCACCGACTGGCCGTCTTTACCGCAAGTGCCGACGCCACTGTCCAGCGCCAGATCGTTACCCACCATAGACACCCGGCTCATCGCCTCCGGGCCATTGCCAATCAGTGTTGCGCCTTTGACCGGCGCAGTAATCTTGCCGTCTTCGATCAAATAGGCTTCGCTGGTCGAGAACACGAACTTGCCGCTGGTGATGTCCACCTGACCGCCCCCGAGGTTGGCGCAGTAGATGCCTTTCTTCACCGAACGGATGATCTCTTCAGGATCGCTCTCACCCGCCAACATGTAGGTATTGGTCATCCGCGGCATTGGCAGGTGCGCATAGGATTCACGGCGGCCGTTACCGGTTGCGCCAACGCCCATCAGCCGCGCATTGAGCTTGTCCTGCATGTAGCCCTTGAGAATGCCATTCTCGATCAATGTGGTGCACTGGGTCGGAGTGCCTTCGTCGTCGACACTCAACGAGCCGCGGCGCTCTGCCAGCGTACCGTCGTCGACGATAGTGCACAGGCTCGACGCCACTTTCTCACCAATCCGCCCGCTGTAGGCCGAACTGCCCTTGCGATTGAAGTCACCTTCCAGACCATGGCCCACCGCTTCGTGCAGCAGCACGCCAGACCAACCGGCGCCCATTACCACCGGCATACTGCCAGCCGGCGCGGCAATGGCTTCAAGATTGACCAAGGCCTGACGCAACGCCTCACGGGCGTAACCCATTGCCCGGGTCTCATTATTGGCTTCGCGCTCAAGGAAGTAGCGATAGTCGGTGCGCCCGCCGCCGCCATGCCCGCCGCGCTCGCGACGACCGTTGTGCTCGACAATAACGCTGACGTTAAAGCGCACCAGCGGACGAATATCCGCCGCCAGGCTGCCGTCAGTCGCGGCTACTAGAATGCGGTCCCAGACACCAGCCAGGCTGACGGTGACTTGCTTGATACGCGAGTCCAGCGCACGTGTGGCTTGATCGATCTCTTTCAGCAGTTCGACCTTTTGCGCACGGTCCAACACGTCCAGCGGATTCTGTGGCGCATACAGGGGCGAAATCTGTGCAGTTTTGAAAGCCTGAACCGTGCCATTCTGGCCGGCGCGCGCAATCGATCGGGCAGCCTGAGCGGCCTGGCTCAGCGCATCCGGGGTAATTGCGTTGCTGTAGGCGAAACCGGTTTTCTCACCGGACTGCGCACGCACGCCCACGCCCTGATCGAGATTGAAACTGCCCTCTTTGACGATGCCGTCTTCCAGCACCCAGGTCTCAGAAACCTGACTCTGGAAATACAGGTCCGCCGCATCGATACCGGGGCCGGCCAATTCGCCCAGCACACCCGGCAACAGGTCGAGGCTCATGCCGCCAGGACTCAACATATGCTCGGACACGGATAACAACATATCGCTCATAACTACTCCAAACCTGGCAGCCGCGGTTCGGCCGCTGCAAAAAATCGTTTATGCCGGATGACCGGCATTTGCTGGCGAATGCTGGCCTGCTCGACCGCATCACGCGGGGCCAGCAGCATCGCCTCGCCAGAGGCCTGTTCCACCACAACCCGCCCCCAAGGGTCGACAATCGCCGCATGGCCAAACGTCTCGCGGCCACCTGCGTGGGTTCCACCCTGCGCGGCGGCCAGCACGTAGCACTGGGTCTCAATCGCCCGGGCGCGGATCAATACGTGCCAATGGGCAGCGCCCGTCACGGCGGTAAACGCCGACGGCGCGCTGATCAATTCGGCGCCAGCATCACGCAGAGCGCCATACAACTCAGGAAACCGCAGGTCATAGCAAACGGTCAAACCGAGGCGACCCACGGGCGTGTCAGCCACCACAACCTGGCCACCGTAGGCGTAGTCATCAGATTCCCGGTATCGCCCCCGGCTGTCGGCAACATCCACATCAAACAGATGCAGTTTGTCGTAACGGGCCACACGTTCGCCGCGATCATCAATCAGCAGGGAACAGGCATTGGGTCTGGCATCCGGCTGACCATCTGGTGGCAACGGCAACGTGCCAGCCACTATCCATAGGTTGAAGTCACTGGCGGCTTTTTTCAACCAAGGCAGAATTGGCCCGGTCCCCAGCGCCTCTTCACGGCTCAGCGTGGCCAGATCACGACGCCCCATGGCGGCAAAGTTTTCAGGCAGAACCGCAAGCCTGGCTCCGCCTTCTGCCGCGCGCTCGAGCAAATGACGCGCGGCCTGCAGGTTGGCCATGACATCAGGCAGACTGACCATCTGGATAACCGCGAGTGTCATACCGGCTCCTGCAAGCGCTGAGAACAACAAGCGTGGGCGCTGGGCGATTGCCCGTTTGCGCCGCTACTTCTGTTTTTCAAACGGTTTGTCAAAGGTGAATTCGGGGTCACTGAGCGGCCCCTTGATGTCGTACTGCACACTCGCCAAGCGGGCGATATTGTCACCGAGCAGTTTATCGGCAACGAAAAGCGCACCGCCGATGGCCGGGTTGAATCCGGCAATGATCACCGCCAACGGCAGGTTGTTACTGACCGGCAGCGTCACCAGCAACTTCGCGTCGATGACCTCGCGCGCCAGATCGAGGGTGCCGTTAACTTCGACGTTGCTCGATGGTCCCTTGAGCGCCAATGGCTCTTTGGTGACGTAAACCCCATCGGTGGCGACCAGCAAGCCCTTCACCCGGTCGTAGCTGAGGCCTTTGCCAAACAGGTCAGAGAAGTCCAGGCGCAGGCGTCGGCCGATCGAGTTGAAGTTGAGCAAGCCAAAAATTCGCAAGGCATTCGCCGAGCCCTTGACCTCGACAAACTGGCCTTTCTTCAGCGAGGCGTCCATCGAACCGCTGAAACGCGCCAGCGCAAAACCCGCCGGCGAACCTGGCCAGTGACCGTCTACATCAAGGTGATAACTTTCGCTGGTAGCCGATGGTGCAAATCCCCACGCCACCAGCGTATCAACCAGATTCTCACCTTCCAGACGGCCCTTGTACCAGCTGCTGGCGCTGCCCGCCGCGCCCTGCCAGCCGACAGTGCCGCTCATGGTGGCGCCGCTGAGTTGCAAGGCCAGATTGCTGAATTGCACACCGTTGGCCAGCGGCCGGGCATTGAATGACCAACTGCCGAGCTGACGCTCGCCCAGCGAGACAAGTTTGATATTGAGGTCTATGGGCGGAACATCGGCCGGGTTAATCGAGCCCAGAACATCCGGGGCAGGCGCGTCGTCGGCTGTAGGCTTGGGTGCGGGCAACTTGAGGTAATCCAGATTGACCACGATTGGCGTGCTGGAAGTATCGGGCAATTTAACCTGGCCCTTGGCCAATGAACTGTCGAGCCCCACCGACCAGGCCGCGCCTGTGCGCTTCAAATCGAGGTTGAGATTATCCGCCTCGACGCCCATGCCCTTGAAATGATCAATGCGCAGGCGCGCCTCGTTGAGCAGCTGCTTGGCATCCCCCACCGGGGCATTCTGATACGGCTTGATCGCGACCTGCCACGCTTCGACATCCAGCTCGGCAATGCGCCCACTGATATTAAGGCCCTTGTTACGACCGGGCTGCGCCCGCCCGGCTCCAAGCACCAGGCGGCCACCGCCATCCAGGAAGTTCTCAGCCCCTGCGGTATAAGCCAGGCTGGCGCGGTCGGCATATTGCACCGTGTAGGTCGCGGGCACTGTACCAAGGCTCATCTTGAACTCTGCATCGCTGCTGCTTGCAGCAGGCTTGCCCAGCGGCTCAGGAAGGTCGATGGCCAGGCCCTGCAAATCGGAATTAACCTGCAGATAGCTGTCTTGCGCGCCCAGATTGATCCTCAGCCGATACGGAATAACACCGTTGGCTGGTATCGGTTGGGTGAACGCCAGCCATTGGGTTAACGTCTCCAGCGCAACCTTGCCTTTCAGGTCGAACAGGGTATTGCTAGCGCCTTCTGGCGTGCCGGCAACGGCCTTGCCGGTCACCGTGTGGCCGAGTGCCCGCGCACTCAAACCTTCGGCGCTGAGGCCCTTGCGGGAATCAAAATTGAAGTCACCCTTGATCTTGCTCAGCTCAAGCTTTGGCGAGGCGATGGTCAGCGATGAATCCTTGCTGCTGAAATCCACCTGCACCACAACCTTGCTCATGTCCTGCAGCGGCAAATCGAGTTTCAGCGCCCCTTCGAGCGCCCCTTGGCCTTTCCAGCCGGCAAAGGTTTCAGCCGTGGGCAACGGCGAATCCTGAAGGATCTGCATGGCATCACCAACGTTGCTGGCCAGCTTGCCGTCGATCAACAGATGCGTATCGCCGCCGGGAACGCCCAGCGCGATATTGGCTGTCGCATCGGTAACCGTGCTGTTGAGTATTTGGCCCTTGGCAACGTCGATGCGCACGCCAGTGTCTTCAACCCGAACCTGCGCCTTGGCCTTGCTCAGAGCCGGCCAACCGGGCTGGTAATCCAGTTCGGCGTCGTCAACATCAAAGAACAGGCTGATGTTGTGCGCGGTTGGCGGCGATCCGTGATTGATCGAGCCCTGATACTGGAAGAAGCCCTGACTTACCGCGCCGCCTTTGATCGAGTCAGTCAGCCATTTGCCCAGTTGCGGGCTGAAACTCGGCACGCGGGTTGGCAGGTACTTGCTGGTGTAGCTCGCATCGCCTTCGCGAATCCCCACGCGTAGGTCCATGTAATCTTCCGCTTCTGGATCAGCCAGCAAACGGATAATGAAATCAGCGCCCGCTTTACCTTCCGGGCCGATCGCTTGCAGGTAAGGGCTGCGCAGCGTTACGCCGGCATCGTCCCAGGTCCAGTCAAACTGGCCGTTGACCTTGGTATAAACCCAGGGCTTGGGGAACAGGGTTGCCAGATGCAGGGAGAACTCTTCGGCATCGACATGCACCACGCCGTGGCCGATATCGCCCTCGACGCTGCCGCTGATGTTCTGCACCGAAGGCGATGCTTCAAACGCCGAGAACCCAACCCTGTCGAGATTGGCGGAAAAGCTCAAACGCCGGGCCAACTCGGCCTGCGGTTTGAAAGCCAGTTGCAGGTTGTTCAACTTGCCATGCGGTTGCAGGGTCTCGATGATCTTGCGGCCATTCTCGGACAACGGCGCGAGCGCAGTTACCAGTGGCACCAACGGCGTGACATCGAACTGATCGGCGCTTAGCTGCCAAGTGTCATCAGCAACCTTGCGGGTAATGCCGAGCTGGACCTTGCCCCAAAGCTCCTCGCCTATGCGCAGGCCAAGGTCAGCCATGCGCAAGGTAAAACCTTGTTCGTTGGCAGCGAAATAACTGTTGAGCTTGATGTCTTGCAGCGCGACGGGTTCCTGCTCAGCCAGGGCCACCTGCAGATTCGCCACGACCATGCGCGTCACTGCCCGCTGTACACCGCCATCGCGCCAGCTCAGCCAGGCCTCACCGCCCAGTTGCGCCTGCTGCAAATGCCAGGCGCCGATGTAGGACGGCGGAATCCAGTCAGCCCAATCGCCAGGCGCCACCTTCAAGTATGCATCGAGGCTCGAGGCTTGCCAGTCCTGCGCGTTGAGATCCGCGTTGACTTGTAACTCCAGCGGCTTGCCGTTGGGCAGGTGCAGGCGCATATCCAGGCGCTGGCCCTGAAGCGTTCGACGCAAGGTCAGATTGATCGCTTTGAGGGTGACTGGCGGCTGAGCATTCGCCTCGACAGTCACCTGGCTGTCGTGCAAGGAGACCTGCTCCAGCGACTTCAGCTGTTGCAGCACCTGCTGCATATCTACGGGCGCACTGGCTTTGGGCTGCGGCAAGCCTGCAACACTCCATTTGCCTTCGGCGTCTTGCTGCGCGCTCAGGCGCAAGCCCTCGACAACCAAATGGGCAATGCGTGGCTGACGCCTGAGCAGGCTTTGCAGTAAATCAGGAATGAGGCTGACCCGGCTCAGCTTGAACGCATCGTCCGCCTCGCCCAGCACCAGATCATGGGCGATAAGCTCCGGGGCGAAACCGTGCCAGCCGCCTTCCAGTCGGCCAATCGACACCGGCATTTGCAGCAGCTCAGTGGCTTTGGTCGCCACTTCATCACGGTAGTCGGCCACCATCGGCGACAGCACGCGACCAACGCTCACGTAAATCGCTGCCAGCACCAACAGCAAGGCAAGCAGCGCCAACCCCCAACGCAACAGCGCCGAGATACCCCGACTTAGCGCCAGCACTTAGCGGCGCTCGTTTGGCGTGCGCGACACGCTAGAGCAAGACCACATCGTATTGCTCCTGTGAGTACATGGTCTCGACCTGAAACTTGATGGTGCGGCCGATGAATGCCTCAAGATCGGCAACATTGCCAGACTCTTCATCGAGCAGGCGATCGACGACCCGCTGATTCGCCAGCACCCGATAACCTTCAGCCTGGTACGCCCGCGCCTCGCGCAGAATTTCTCGGAAAATTTCGTAGCAGATGGTTTCCGGGGTTTTGAGTTTGCCGCGACCCTGACAACCCTCACATGGCTCACACAGCACCTGCTCAAGGCTTTCACGCGTGCGTTTGCGAGTCATCTGCACTAAACCCAGCTCGGTTATACCGATGATGTTGGTTTTGGCATGGTCGCGCTCCAGCTGCTTCTCCAGCGTGCGCAGAACCTGACGTTGATGTTCCAGGTCTTCCATGTCGATAAAATCGATAATGATGATGCCACCCAGATTGCGCAGGCGCAGTTGCCGCGCGATCGCTGTCGCCGCTTCAAGATTAGTTTTGAAAATGGTTTCTTCAAGCGTGCGATGCCCCACGAACGCGCCGGTGTTGACGTCGATGGTGCTCATCGCTTCAGTTGGATCGATCACCAGATAGCCGCCGGACTTCAACGGCACTTTGCGTTCCAGAGCGCGCTGGATTTCATCCTCAACGCCGTACAGATCAAAAATCGGCCGTTCACCCGGATAATGTTCCAGGCGATCGGCAATTTCCGGCATCAGCTCATCGACGAACTGGGTGATTTTCTGGAAGGTTTCGCGCGAGTCGACCCGCAGCTTTTCAGTGCGCAAGCTGACCAGATCACGCAATGTGCGCATGGCCAGATTGAGGTCTTCATAAATCAGCGTGGGCGCAGGGCAGCTTTGCATCTGCTGATGAATCTGCTGCCATTGGCGGCGCAGGTAACGGATATCTATCAGAATCTCATCGGCGCCGGCACCTTCGGCCGCCGTGCGCAGAATGAATCCGCCGACTTCCTCAATACCTTCCGCTGCGATGCAGTCGGTGACCACTTGCTTGAGACGCTCACGCTCCACTTCATCTTCGATCTTCAGCGAAATGCCGACGTGCGCAGTGCGCGGCATGTAAACCAGATAACGTGAAGGAATCGACAGCTGCGTGGTCAGGCGTGCGCCCTTGCTGCCGATTGGGTCTTTAGTAACTTGCACCACCAGGCTTTGCCCATCGTGCACCAGCGCACTGATGCTCTCGACGGCCGCGCCTTCGCGCGTGGAGATTTCCGAGGCATGGATAAATGCCGCACGCTCCAGGCCGATATCGACAAAAGCGGCCTGCATACCAGGCAGAACCCGCACGACTTTACCCTTGTAGATATTGCCCACGATCCCGCGGCGCTGCGTACGCTCGACATGAACCTCTTGCAGGACACCATTTTCAACCACCGCCACGCGCGATTCCATTGGCGTGATATTGATCAGAATTTCTTCACTCATGTGTCCGTCTCATCCGGGAGGGTGCTAGCTGCATCTTGCAACGTATGCCGCGAGGCAGGCGACGAGAGCTTACAGCGTAATGTCACGAGAGTAAGCGATCTGCTGCGCAGGCGACAAATCAGAAAAGCGACTGTCGGCGATACACAGCCTCAATCATCGCCATACACTGAAGAATCTGTGATCAAAGTGTGCGCTTGCTGTCCTGCCAGCAGGCAACATCGAAACTGGCCAGTAGCTCGGCTGTTTCGCACAACGGCAAACCCACAACGGCCGAATAGCTGCCTTGCAACTGCGTCACAAACACCCCTGCAAGCCCCTGAATGCCGTAGCTTCCCGCTTTATCGCAGGGTTCGCCCGTGGCCCAGTAGGCTTCGATCTCGGCGTCACTGAGCGCGCGAAATGTCACGGCAGTACTGACAACACGAACGTCTGATCGTTGCGCACTGACCACTGCCACGGCACTTAATACCTGATGCTCACGACCAGACAGGCTACGCAACGTCGCCAATGCATCATCCCGATCCAAAGGCTTGCCGAGAATTTGCTGACCAAGGACTACAGCCGTATCGGCGCCAAGCACGACCGCGTCGCCCTCAGGCAAGCTGGCAAGCGCCGCTTGCGCCTTGGCGAGCGCAAGACGCTGCACGTACTCGCAGGGCAATTCGCCAGCAAACGGCGTCTCGTCGACAGGCGCGATGCACAGCGTGAACGGCACGCCTATCTGTTGCAGAAGCTCACTGCGGCGCGGTGAACTTGAAGCCAGATACAACGAAGCCATTTGGATATCCCGAGCTTGATGGAGGGGTTAGTTAACGCCGAAACGCTGCTGCAACCAGCGCAGGATCATCGAGACCCAAGGCCACAGCAAGGCGCTGACCACCGCTGGCAGGATAAAAACCAGAGTCGGCGGGCGGTTGCCGGTGAGTGCGTTGAGCCACAACTGAACCAGCTGCGCGAGGCCAAAGACCATCAGCAGAACAATGCACTGCTGCGACAGCGGAAACATGCGCAGGCGTTGATGCAGGCTCAGCACCAGGAAAGTCACCAGCGTCAAAATCAGCGCATTCTGACCCAGCAGCGCGCCGTTGAGCACATCGGCCAGCAGGCCAAAACACCAGGCCGTGAGCATGCCGACCCTTTGCGGCAAAGCCAGCAACCAATAGGTCATGAACAGCGCCAGCCACAGCGGGCGGCCCATCTCCATGAAGTCTGGCAGCGGCGAGACGCTGAGCAGCAAAGCAAACAGCATGGATACCCAAATAACCCAAACATTGCGCGGGCTGGTTGCACTCATTGAGCGGGTCTCACCGGAGCGGGGGCAGTGGTTGAAGGGGCTTGCGCAGGCGCAGGTGCGGTGGACTGACTCGGCGCTGACGTATTGGAGCCTGCTGCCGTTTCAGCCTTCTCTTCGAGCGCCTTCTGATCGGCGGCAACCTCGGCCTCGGCCGATTCAGTTGCCCGCTGTTCAGGCGTGCGCGTGTCGGTAAACACCAACAGCATGTAACGGCTGCGATTGAGGCTGGCAGTCGGAATGGCGCGGACAATCGCAAACGGCTGGCCGGAGTCATGAATCACTTCACTTACGGTCGCCACCGGATAGCCCGACGGAAAGCGCTGGCCGAGCCCCGAACTTACCAACAAGTCGCCCACCTTGATGTCGGCCGTGTCGGCAACATGACGCAGCTCCAAGCGCTCCGGGTTACCGGTGCCACTGGCAATGGCGCGCAAGCCGTTGCGGTTCACCTGCACCGGAATACTGTGATTGGTGTCGGTCAGCAGCAGCACGCGAGCGGAATAAGGCATCACCTCAACCACCTGGCCCATCAACCCGCGCGCATCAAGAACCGGCTGGCCAATCACTACGCCGTCTTTCTCGCCCTTGTCGATAAGAATGCGATGGGTGAACGGGTTCGGGTCGATACCGATCAACTCGGTCGCCAGCACGTCGTCATCCACCAGCGCAGCCGAGTTCAGCAACTCACGCAAGCGCACGTTCTGTTCGGTAAGGGCAGCGAGTTTTTGCAGGCGACGCTGCAACAGCAACTGCTCGGTCTTGAGCTTCTCGTTTTCAGCGGCAAGCTCAGTGCGCGAGCTCAGCTCCTGGGTGGTATTTTCCCAAAGCGTGACGGGCAGATTGCCCAGCCAGTAGATCGGCTCGACGATAACCCCAAGCTGGCTGCGAAAAGGCTTCAGAAAGGCAAAGCGGGCATCGACCACCATCAAGGCGACCGAAAGCACGGCCAGCACCAACAGGCGCACACCAAGCGAAGGACCTTTGGTGAAGAGCGGTTTGATAACAAATTCCTCTACACATCAGCCAGTAACAAAAAGCTGCAAGTGGGCGGGCCCGACTTGCAGCTTGAGACTGACAACTGATGGCTTATTCCGTGGACAGCAGGTCCATGGTGTGACGATCCATCATTTCCAGTGCCTTACCACCGCCACGGGCCACACAAGTCAGCGGGTCTTCGGCAACGATAACAGGCAGGCCAGTTTCCTGTGCCAGCAGTTTGTCGAGATCACGCAGCAACGCGCCACCACCGGTCAGCACCAGGCCGCGCTCGGCGATGTCCGAAGCCAACTCTGGCGGAGACTGCTCAAGCGCGCTCTTAACCGCCTGAACGATAGTCGCCAGCGACTCTTGCAGCGCTTCGAGCACTTCATTGGAATTCAGTGTGAAGCTACGCGGAACACCTTCAGCCAGGTTGCGACCACGCACATCAACTTCGCGAACTTCGCCACCGGCGTAAGCCGTGCCGATTTCCTGCTTGATACGCTCAGCAGTCGACTCACCAATCAGGCTGCCGTAGTTACGGCGAACATAGGTAATGATGGCTTCATCGAAACGGTCACCACCGACACGAACCGACTCTGCGTAAACCACGCCGTTAAGCGAGATCAGAGCGATTTCAGTGGTACCACCTCCGATATCTACAACCATCGAACCGCGTGCTTCTTCAACCGGCAAGCCGGCACCGATGGCAGCCGCCATTGGCTCTTCAATCAGGAACACTTCGCGGGCGCCAGCACCAAGGGCCGACTCACGGATGGCACGGCGCTCCACCTGGGTGGATTTGCACGGCACGCAGATCAGCACACGCGGGCTGGGCTGCAGGAAGCTGTTCTCGTGAACCTTGTTGATGAAGTACTGAAGCATTTTTTCGCAAACGCTGAAGTCGGCAATAACGCCATCTTTCATCGGGCGAATAGCCGCAATATTGCCTGGAGTACGACCCAGCATACGTTTGGCTTCAGTACCGACCGCGACAACGCTTTTCTGGTTGCCGTGGGTACGAATTGCGACGACAGACGGTTCATTCAGGACGATACCGCGCTCGCGCACATAAATAAGGGTATTGGCAGTGCCCAGGTCAATCGAAAGATCACTGGAAAACATGCCACGCAGTTTTTTGAACATGGGATATGGGACCCTAGGAAACGCGTGGGTAAAAAAGTGCGGCAAACTCTAACAACGGTAGGGATTTTGAGCAAGGCACCAATGTGTTAGATTGCCTGTTTTCTGGGCACTAGAGCCCAACATCGCGGCGTTTGACCGCCAGTTCACTGCATCCGTTCCCTGCATTTTCCGATGCATGGCAACCCGTTCACACTTCAACTGGCCGTCTTGACGACCGCCTTTCCATGGAGAACCCGATGGCGCTTGATCGCTCCGAAGTGGAAAAAATCGCTCATCTTGCACGATTAAGCTTGAATGACAGCGAAATTCCGCAAACTACAGAGACACTCAACAGCATCCTCGGACTCGTCGACCAGATGCAGGCAGTCGATACCACGGGCATTGAGCCGCTGGCTCACCCGCTCGAAACGACTCAGCGCCTGCGAGCCGACGAAGTAACCGAAGAAAATCATCGCGAAGCGTATCAGAAGATTGCGCCAGCCGTAGAAAACGGCTTGTACCTCGTTCCGAAAGTCATCGAGTAAGGGAAAACGCCCAGCATGCATCAAATGAATCTGGCCGAGATCGCCCGCGGACTCGCCGCTAAACAATTTTCCGCCGAAGAACTGACGCGCAGCCTGCTGGCGCGCATTCAGCAACTCGACCCGCAACTCAACAGCTTTATTTCAGTCACCGAAGACCTGGCACTGACCCAGGCCAAGGCCGCTGACCAGCGTCGCGCCGACGGTGACACCAGTCCGTTGCTGGGCGCGCCGATTGCACACAAGGACCTGTTCTGCACGCAGGACATCCTCACCAGTTGCGGCTCGAAGATTCTCGGCAACTTCAAGGCGCCTTATAACGCCACCGTAGTCGAAAAGCTCGCCGAGGCTGGCACCGTCACGCTTGGCAAGTTGAACATGGACGAATTCGCCATGGGCTCGGCCAACGAATCAAGCCACTTCGGCGCGGTGAAGAACCCGTGGAACCTTGAACGTGTTCCCGGCGGCTCATCGGGCGGCTCCGCTGCTGCTGTGGCCGCGCGCTTGCTGCCGGCAGCCACCGGCACAGACACCGGAGGTTCGATCCGCCAGCCTGCTGCGTTGACCAACCTTACCGGCCTCAAGCCAACCTATGGTCGCGTGTCGCGCTGGGGCATGATCGCGTATGCCTCCAGCCTCGATCAGGGCGGCCCATTGGCCCGCACCGCCGAAGACTGCGCACTGATGCTGCAAGCCATGGCCGGCTTCGACCCGAAAGATTCCACCAGCGTCGACCAGCCGCTTGATGATTATCTGGCAGCCCTGACCCAACCGCTCAAAGGCCTGCGCGTCGGCTTGCCAAAAGAGTATTTCAGTGCTGGCCTCGACAGCCGCATCGCCGATGCCGTGATGACCGTTGTCGAGCAACTGAAAGCACTCGGCGCCACAGTTAAAGACATCAGCCTGCCAAACACCCAGAACGCAATTGCTGCGTACTACGTGATCGCCCCGGCTGAGGCGTCTTCCAACCTGTCGCGTTTTGATGGCGTACGCTTCGGCTATCGCTGTGAAAATCCGCAAAACCTTGAAGACCTCTACAAGCGCTCACGCGGCGAAGGTTTTGGTGCTGAAGTCAAGCGCCGGATCATGGTCGGTGCCTACGCCCTGTCGGCTGGTTATTACGATGCGTACTACATCAAGGCTCAGCAGATCCGCCGCCTGATCAAGAACGACTTCGTTGCCGCCTTCAATGACGTTGATGTGATTCTCGGCCCAACCACGCCAAACCCGGCGTGGAAGCTCGGCGAGAAGAACAACGACCCGGTTGCTGCTTACCTCGAAGACATCTACACCATCACCGCCAACCTTGCCGGTATCCCCGGTTTGTCGATGCCAGCAGGCTTTGTCGACGGTCTGCCGGTGGGCGTGCAACTGCTCGCACCGTACTTCCAGGAAGGCCGACTGCTCAACGTTGCGCATCAATATCAACAAGTCACTGATTGGCACACTCGCGTGCCAGCTGGATTTTAAGGATCACTCAGATGCAATGGGAAACCGTGATCGGGCTGGAAATCCACGCACAGCTCGCGACTAATTCGAAGATATTCTCGGCCAGCGCCACCACCTTTGGTGCCGAACCGAACACCCAGGCCAGCCTGGTTGATCTGGGCATGCCAGGCACCTTGCCGGTGCTCAACGCCGAAGCCGTGCGCATGGCCTGCATGTTTGGCCTGGCGATTGATGCGCACATCGCTGAGCGTAATATTTTCGCCCGTAAAAACTACTTCTACCCGGATCTGCCAAAGGGTTATCAGACCAGCCAGATGGACGATCCAATCGTCGGCATCGGTCATCTGGATATCACCCTTGAAGACGGCACCGTCAAGCGCATCGGCATTACCCGCGCGCACCTTGAAGAAGATGCCGGCAAGAGCCTGCACGAAGACTTCCAGGGCATGAGCGGCATTGACCTCAATCGTGCTGGCACGCCGTTGCTGGAAATCGTCTCGGAGCCGGACATTCGCAGCGCCAAGGAAGCGGTTGCCTACGTCAAAGCCATCCATGCGCTGGTGCGTTATCTGGGCATTTGCGATGGCAACATGGCCGAAGGCTCGCTGCGTTGCGACTGCAACGTGTCGGTTCGCCCCAAAGGCCAGGCTGAATTTGGCACCCGCGCCGAGATCAAGAACGTCAACTCGTTCCGTTTCATCGAGAAGGCGATCAACCACGAAGTGCAGCGCCAGATCGAGCTGATCGAAGACGGCGGCAAAGTGGTTCAGGAAACCCGTCTGTATGATCCGAACAAGGATCAGACGCGTTCGATGCGCAGCAAGGAAGAAGCCAACGACTACCGTTACTTCCCTTGCCCGGACCTGTTGCCGGTCGTCATCGAGCCAAGCTATCTGGAAGCTTTGCGCGCCACGCTGCCGGAATTGCCGGTGCAGAAGCGCGAGCGTTTCGAGGCGCAGTTCGGCTTGTCCGCGTACGACGCCAGCGTGCTGGCCGCCAGCCGCGAGATGGCCGACTACTTCGAAGCGGTGCAACAGATCTGCGCCGACCCGAAACTGGCAGCCAACTGGGTAATGGGCGAGCTTTCGAGCCTGCTCAACAAAGACAACCTGGAGATCGAACAGTCGCCGGTTAGCGCCGAGCAACTGGGCGGGATGATTCTGCGCATCAAAGACAACACCATCTCCGGCAAGATTGCCAAGATGGTCTTTGAAGCCATGGCCGCCGGCGAAGGCTCGGCCGACCAGATCATCGAAGCCAAAGGCCTCAAACAAGTCACCGACAGTGGCGCCATCGAGTCGATGCTGGACGAGATGCTCGCCGCTAACGCTGAGCAGGTTGAGCAATACCGTGCGGCCGAAGAAGCCAAGCGCGGCAAGATGTTCGGCTTCTTTGTGGGCCAGGCCATGAAAGCCTCCAAAGGCAAAGCTAACCCGCAACAAGTGAACGAACTGCTGAAGAAGAAGCTCGAAGGCTGATAAAGCCATCGTTGCAGTTAAAACGCCGGGCATGCCCGGCGTTTTATTGAGTTCTCAGGAGTCCAACCCATGTTGCGTTTTGCATTGCTGCTGACACTAGTCGCCCTGTTCAGCGGGTGCGCCAGCCATACATTGACCGGTGGCTACAGCGCAGAGGGTAAGGCGTCTTATTACGGCGCGCGGCATCACGGCAAGAAAACCGCCAGTGGCGAGCCGTTCAACCAAAACGCCCTGACGGCCGCACATCGCACCCTGCCCTTTGGCAGCCGCGTGCGGGTGACGAACCTGCGCAATGACAAGAGCGTAGTGGTGCGGATCAATGATCGCGGCCCCTATGCGCGAGGTCGGATAATCGACCTTTCAAAGCACGCCGCCGAGCAGTTGGATATGCTTCGCGAAGGGGTTGCAACGGTGCGTGTTGAACAATTGGAGTAATGACTTGCAAGCTTTACATCTGGTAACCAAACAGCATTTGCGCCCACTGGCGCAGGCTAAACGGATCACTACACTAGCGGCACTTTTTCGGAGCTCGCTGATATGACGTTAATGACCTTTGTGTACCTGATTGCCGGCCTGGTTTTACTGGTCGGTGGTGCAGAAGTTTTGGTTCGCGGCGCTGCCAAGCTGGCCGCGCAATTCGGTATTCCGCCTCTGGTTATCGGCCTGACCGTTGTCGCGTTCGGCACCAGCGCACCCGAGACAGCCGTGAGCGTACAAGCGGCAATGAATGGCAGCGGCGATCTGGCGATTGGTAACGTGGTCGGCAGCAATATCGCCAACGTATTGCTGGTGCTCGGCGCAACCGCACTGATCGCACCGTTGATTGTCTCGCGTCAGTTAATCCGCATGGACGTGCCACTGATGATCGGCGCGAGCTTGCTGACGTTTGGTCTGGCATGGGATGGCCAACTGAGCAAGATCGACGGGGCAATCTTGTTCACCGGCATTGTGGCTTATACCTTTTTCCTGATCCGCAGCAATCGCAACAGTCTCGACGAGCCGGACGATGAGTTCGCGGCCGAGTTTGGCCTTAACGAGCCAGCCAAACCCTATGCCTGGCTGATCAATCTGATCCTTATTGTAGTCGGCCTGGTCCTGCTGGTGGGTGGCTCACACTTCCTCGTTGAAGGCGCCGTTACGCTGGCTCGCGCACTGGGCCTGTCGGAGCTGGTAATCGGCCTGACCGTCATCGCTATTGGCACCTCCCTGCCTGAGTTGGCCACCTCAATACTGGCGGCCTTCAAAGGTGAGCGCGACATTGCCGTAGGCAACATTGTCGGCAGCAACTTGTTCAACCTGCTCAGCGTGCTGGGTCTGGCGGCTCTGGTTTCGCCGAGCCCGATTTCGGTATCACCCAATGCACTGGCGTTCGATTTCCCGGTAATGATCGCCGTAGCAGTTGCCTGCTTGCCGATCTTCTTCACCGGTTACCGCATCAACCGCTGGGAAGGCCTGCTGTTCCTCGCGTACTACGGCGCCTACACCCTGTATCTGGTGCTGTTCGCCACAGGGCGCCCTGCCGTGGAAACCTTCGGCCACGCCATGATCGGCTATGTAATCCCGTTAACGGCACTGACACTGCTGGTAGTGGCGGCTCGCAGCTGGCACAAACAGCGTACGGCAAACTAATAAAGAGGCAGCTTTAAATGACCGACAAACCTCTGGATGGCCAGCAAGTCCGCCGCGAAGTCATGGGCGACAGTTTCGTTGACCGCGCGCTCAACAACGCAACCGAGTTCAGCCAGCCACTGCAGGATTTCGTCAACGATCACGCCTGGGGCGGCGTTTGGAACCGTGAAGGCTTACCGCGCAAAACCCGCAGCCTGATCACGCTGGCGGCACTGACTGCATTGAAATGCCCGCAAGAGCTGAAAGGCCACGTACGCGGCGCCCTTAACAATGGCTGCACGGTCGAAGAAATTCGCGAAGCGCTGTTGCATTGCGCCGTCTACGCCGGGGTTCCGGCCGCAGTCGACGCGTTTCGCGCAGCCCAAGAAGTGATTGACGAGTACTCGAAACAGTAAATGCTCAAGCGTGGTTGAAGGAGCCGGGCGATGCCCGGCTTTTTTATTTGCCGGCGCTGATCAAATTGCGTTTGTACCGTGTACTTCGCTGAAATTTAATTTTTTTGAACACAAGCTTTAACAGAAGGACTTAAGATAGCCTGCTCTGCCTTTTGTGATACTTCTGTTACATCGCGGGCTAGCATTCCACCTCAAGGACTGGTCAAGATGAGGTTCATAAAAAAACTATTAAATCGCAGCGCCAGAAAGCGAATCCGCAACACGCCAAAACTCTACAGAGGCACTCAACGCCTTAAAGAGCGTTATCCGCAATATACCTTTGGCGATGGCACTTATGGCAACCCCGAGGTGCATGACTGGGATAACGGCACAACCTTGCGCATTGGCGCTTACACGTCTATCGCTGGGGGTGTGAATATCTATCTGGGTGGCCATCACCGCGCCGACTGGATCAGCAACTATCCGTTCCCGTTGCAGATAAAAGAGCTGGCAGGCATCCAGGACTCAATCATCAGCAATGGCGATGTAGTCATTGGCAATGACTGCTGGATTTGCTCAAACGTGATGATTCTGTCCGGCGTCACTATCGGCGACGGTGCAGTAGTTGCGGCGGGCGCAGTTGTCACCAAGGACGTTCCGGCCTATGCCGTGGTTGGCGGCAACCCGGCTCGTCTGATTCGCTGGCGCTTTGAAGAACCTGTTAGGCAGATGCTGCAAGCGTCGGCTTGGTGGGATTGGCCTGCTGAAGAGATCCACTCCATCGCCCACCTACTTTGCACAACCGACTTCGATGCGTTCAGTCGCTACGTCAGTGAACGCAAGCAATCCTGAGCAACTACAAGGTTTAAACCCAGCCAATCGCCTGCATCAGCAATAACCCGAGATTAACGGTGATCACCGCCAGCAGCGTGCTGATCACTATAATCGCCGCGGCCAGCTCGTGATTGGCACCGACTTCGCGCGCCATTACATAACTGGCCGCCGCGGTTGGGCTGGCGAAGTAGAGAAACAGGATGGCCAGATCAGCATCGCGAAAACCAAACAGCCAGGCCCCCAGCGTTGTCACCAACGGCAACCAGACCAGCTTCATCAAACTCGAACTCAGCGCTATCGAGCTGCTCTTGCGCAGCGCGGCCAGGCTCAGCGTGCCACCGATGCAGATGAGGGCGAGCGGCAGGGTCATGTGCGCAAAATAGCCCGCCGACGTTAGCAGCCATTCGGGCAATTGCAGTTGCCAGTAGGCCACCGGAATTGCCAGCGCGACACCGATAATCAGCGGGTTGGTGACAATGCTGCGCACGATTGCCGCGAAGTCCGATTTCACCCCTGGCGCATAGATGGCCAGCACGATTATCGACAGCACGTTGTAGCAAAAGATCACCACACCGGCCAACACACTGCCCACCGCCAGACCGTAGTCACCGTACATGCTGGTGGCCAGTGCCAGGCCGACAATACCGTTGTTGCCGCGGAACGCGCCCTGAACAAAAACTCCGCGGTCTTCTTGCGGGCAGCGCCAGTGTGCCCACGCCCAAGCCAGCAGAAAACTTACAGTGGTTGCGCCGATGAAGTAGGCAATGAGGGCCGGCTGCAACGCGGTTTTAAGATCGGCCTGGACAATGCCGAGAAACAGCAGCACCGGCATAGTCGCGCGAAAAACCAGTGCCGAGGCCGTATTGATGAACGCAGCGTCAATCCAACCCAGCCGACGCAGACCCAGGCCGAGGAACAGCATGACGAACACCGGCGCCGTGATGCTGATGGTTTGCTGAAAGACTGCGAACATGAAAGCCTCAAAAAACAGACGCGAAGGCGCCGAACTGAATGAGGCCAATGATAGCAAGCCAACTATCTGGATAGCTGGCTGCAGGTGAAATATTTAATCGCTTAACGACGAACCGGACGCTTCTGCAATTTACGCTGCAAGGTTCGCCGGTGCATACCCAGCGCCCGCGCAGTGGCTGAGATATTGCCTTCGTGTTCGGCGAGAACCCGCTGAATGTGCTCCCACTGCAGACGATCCACTGACATCGGATTTTCCGGCACCAGCGAATCGAGATCGGCATGCTGGGTCAACAACGCGGCCAACACGTCATCGGCATCGGCAGGTTTGCACAGGTAATTGCACGCGCCGCGCTTGATCGCCTCAACAGCAGTGGCAATGCTGGAGTAACCGGTCAGAATCACCACTCGCATCTCTGCGTCCAGCTCGAGCAATTTTGGCAGCAACACCAGACCGGAGTCGCCGTCCATCTTCAGGTCGACCACGGCATAGTCGGGCAAGTCATGGCTGGCCAGGGTCAGGCCTTCTTCGGCAGACCCGGCAATCGACACGCGCAAACCACGGCGACTCATGGCGCGCGCCATGACGCGGGTAAAGGTCGGATCATCGTCAACCAGCAACAGGTGCGGTTGCTCGTCGCCTTCAAACAGCGCCTCATCAGACATTTGATACTCCTTGCTGGTCGGCCTCAGGCTGAGCCGTAGGAGCGCGGCAACTTCAACTCGGTGAGGGTGCCGCCCTCTTCATGATTATAAAGCTTAACTGTGCCACCGGCGCGGGTCACGCTGGCCTGACTAAGAAACAGGCCCAGACCGAAACCTTTACCCTTGGTGGTAAAGAACGGCCGCCCAAGCTGCTCGGCAATGGCCAACGGCACGCCCGCGCCAAAGTCGCGGATGCTCAGTTGCAGCCACTGGTGATCCCAGTCGAGGCGTATATCCAACTTCTCAGGACAGGCATCGGCGGCGTTATTGAGCAAATTGAGCAACGCTTGCGTAAGGTCTGCCGGAGGCATCAGCCGGGGCGGTGTTCCGCGGCCCAGACATTGATAACGGTAGCTCGCCTCGGGACGCATCAGGTGCCAGCGGTTAAGCGTGGTTTCGAGCCAGTCTACACTGGACTGCTCGACAATCGCCTGACGTCGGTCAGCCTCTGCGGCTCTAACCAGTTGCTGCAGCGTGTCCTTACACAGCTTGACCTGTTCTTGCAGCACCGCCAGATCTTCTTGCAGCATGGGCTCGGGATGCTCACGACGCAGCTCTTTGATCAGCACACTCATGGTCGCCAGCGGCGTACCCAGTTCGTGCGCCGCGCCCGCTGCCTGCGTGGCCACGGCGAGTAATTGCTGATCGCGCAGGCCTTCCTCCCGACGTTCCGCGCGCTGTTCTTCCTGACGACGCAGCTCACCGGCCATGCGTGACACAAAGAAGGTGATCAACGCCGCCGCCAGGGCAAAGCTCAGCCACATGCCATAAATCAGCAAGCTCTGACGCGGCTCAGACGGCACCTCAAGCGGGTGCGTCCAAACCAGCAACAGCGTGTAGCCGCCGAGCGCCAGCCCAGACAGCGTCAGGGTATACAGCCAGGGCAAGATGGCCGCAGCAATGGTCAGCGGCACCAAGTAATAGGACACGAACGGGTTGGTCGAACCGCCCGAGTAAAACAACAGGACGCTATGAATCACTAAATCCAGGCCCAACTGCACGGCGTACTCAAGCTCGGTAACCGGCCAGGGGCCGCGCAGGCGGATCATGGTGAATACGCAGAGCATCAACGAGATGCACAGCGTCACGCTGAGTTCAAACCAGGGCAGCGGCAATAACTCGGATTTATAGGCGAGACCTACCGAACCGGCTTGTGCGGCGAGGACCAGAAAGCGGATCAGGATCAGCCGCCAGAGATTCTGTCGGCTTGCGGAAAGTAGTGGAACCGGGGCGAGCATATGCACTCCAAAAAGCTCGGCAACCGAGCAATGCGAGTATAACCAACGCTCGCCGCTGCTTGATGCGGCAACACGCCGCATGCAAGTACTTACAGCCAGACTACCGGAGACTCTGACCGGCAAAGCTGGCAGAGCAGAAATTATTTTTAACGGCGCTTAACCCGTTTTGAAAACCTGGCCCGTCTACTCTGAGCAGAACCTTGCGATCCGTCGCAAGCCAACTCATTACCATTGTTCAAGGAATACCCATGCGAACATCTTCTCGTCTTGCCCGCCTGACCCAAAGCCTGGTGCTGAGCAGCGCCGTTCTGACGCTGGCGACGGCGGCTCAGGCTGATGAGGCGCGTTACAACCAGGTCTCATTACGTGCCGAGGTCAGCCACGAAATTGCCCACGATCTCATGCAGGTAACGCTCTACAGCGAAGCGCAAGACGCCGATCCCGCCGCACTAGGGGCGCAAATCACCCGTAACCTGAACAAGGCGCTGGAGCAGGCGCGCAAGGCAGAAGGCGTGAAGGTTGCGCTGGGCAGTCGCAACAGTTACCCGCTTTACGACGAGAAACGCCAGAAAATCACGGGCTGGCGTGAGCGCGGTGAAGTGCGCCTGGAAAGTGCCGACTTCGCTGCCCTGTCGAAGCTCTCGGGCGAAATGCTGCAAAACCTGAGCATGGGCAACATGAGTTTCAGCATCGCCGACAAAACCCGTAAAGCCGAAGAGGACAAGCTGATCAAAGAGGCGGTTGACGCCTTCAAGGCACGCGCACAGCTGGCCACCGAAGCACTCGGTGGCAGTGGCTACAAGCTGGTCAGCCTGAACCTCAATACTTCAGGTTTTCAGCCACCGATGATGATGCGCGCAAAGGGCGCAATGATGATGGACTCAGCGCCAACGCCCGAGATAGAGGGCGGCAGCAGCCAGGTAACGGTAAATGCTGATGGCGCCATTGAAGTGCAGATGCCTTGACCACGCGTGCGCAACACGCACCGTTTGCAAACAACGCCGCTCTCGCAAGATAGCGGCGTTTTGCCAGCTGTTAGACGCGAAATGTCGAATATGCGACAACGCCTTACACCCCGCTCACAGTTGCTAAGCTATTTTCATCAGGGGGCTTGCCTCAGGCACGTGCCCTGCATAGTTTCTTGCAAGGTCTTCACAAGAGACCCCTCAATACATAACCACAACAACTATGAGGTTTTTATGCGTAAGAACGCCGTCATACAAGCGATGCTGGTAGCCGGGCTGATCGCCACTGCGCCACTCGCTCAGGCAGCCAGCAATCTGGTGTTTTGCTCAGAAGGTAGCCCTGCAGGTTTCGACCCTGCGCTGTACACCACCGGCACCGACTTCGACGCTGCAGCAGAGACTGTTTTCAACCGTTTGACCCAGTTTGAGCGCGGCGGCACCGCAGTCATCCCCGGGCTTGCAGAGAAGTGGGAAGTGACCGATGACGGTCTCAACTACACCTTCCACCTGCGCCCCGGCGTGAAATTTCATACCACCGACTATTTCAAGCCAAGCCGCGAATTCAATGCTGACGACGTGCTGTTTACATTCAAGCGCATGCTCAACAAAGACGATCCGTTCCGCAAAGCTTACCCAACTGAATTCCCCTACTTCACCGACATGGGCATGGACCAGAACATCGCCAAGATCGACAAGCTCGACGACATGACGGTGCGCTTCACGCTCAACTCGGTTGACGCTGCATTCATCCAGAACCTGGCCATGAGCTTCGCCTCTATCCAGTCTGCAGAGTACGCCGCGCAGTTGCTCAAAGAGGGCAAGGCCAGCGACATCAACCAGAAGCCAATCGGCACCGGCCCGTTCGTATTCAAGCGTTACCAGAAAGACTCGCAAATCCGCTTCACCGGTAACAAAGAGTACTGGAACCCTGCGGATGTGAAGATCGACAACCTGATCTTCGCCATCAACACCGACGCCTCGGTGCGTATGCAAAAGCTTAAAGCCGGTGAATGTCAGGTCTCGGTATTCCCCCGCCCTGCAGACATCGAATCGCTGCAAAAAGAGCCCAAGCTGCAAATGCCTGAACAGGCCGGTTTCAACCTCGGCTACATCGCCTACAACATGGAGCATGCGCCGTTCGACAAACTCGAAGTGCGTCAGGCGCTTGATATGTCGGTGAACAAGCAGGCGATCATAAACGCGGTGTATCAGGGTGCCGGTCAGCTGGCAGTTGGCAGCATGCCGCCGACGCAATGGTCCTACGACACCAGCATCAAGGACGCCGCCTACGACCCGGAAAAAGCCAAGGCCATGCTCAAGGCAGCCGGCGTTAAGGAAGGCACCGAGATCACTCTCTGGGCCATGCCGGTTCAGCGCCCGTACAACCCTAACGCCAAGCTGATGGCGGAAATGCTGCAGTCCGACTGGGCGAAAATTGGCATCAAGGCCAAGATCGTCAGCTACGAATGGGGCGAGTACAACAAGCGCGCCAAGGCCGGCGAGCACGATGCCCTGCTGATCGGTTGGACTGGCGACAATGGTGACCCGGACAACTGGCTGGGCGTGCTATACGGTTGCGATGCCATTGGCGGCAACAACTACAGCCGCTGGTGCGACAAGGACTTCGACGCCAAGGTCAAAAAAGCCAAGACCCTCAATGACAAGGATCAGCGCAGCGCCCTCTACATGGAAGCCCAGCAGATCCTCAAGAAGAACGTACCGATCACACCGGTCGCTCACTCAACCGTGTTCCAACCGATGAGCAAAACCGTCAAGGACTTCAAAATCAGTCCATTCGGTCTCAACTCGTTTTACGGCGTAAGCGTCGAGAAGTAACCCGCGAAGCAGTTGGCGGGCCGGTTATCCTCCGGTCCGCCAATCGGGCGCTCGTTACCGACGTGGTGACGCTGCGCAGACCGAGTCGCCACAGGTATCACTCAATGCCCAAGCCCTCACTGTTGCTACTTACCAGCCTGCTGCTCGCCGCCCTGCCATTGGCCGCGCCGGCAATGGCTGATGACAAGAATTCACTGGTGGTCTGTACCGAAGCCAGCCCCGAAGGCTTCGATCTGGTGCAGTACACCGCCGCGACAACCGCAGACGCGACTGCCGAAACACTGTTCGAGCGTCTGGTGCGTTTCATTCCCGGCACCACCGAACTTGAGCCCGCGTTGGCCGAAAGCTGGGAGGTTGGCGCAGATGGCCTGACCTACACCTTTCACTTGCGCCACGGGGTCAAGTTTCATCACACCGAATGGTTTACCCCGAGCCGCGAGTTGAATGCCGACGATGTGCTCTGGAGTTTTCAACGCCAGCTTGATCCGCAACATCCCTGGCACGACAAAGCCGTGCGAGGCTTCCCGTACGCCGAATCGATGGGCATGGCCGAGTTGATCGAGCGCATCGAGGCGCCAGACGCCTACACCGTGCGGTTCACTCTGAAGCATGCCGAAGCGCCGTTTCTGGCCAACCTGGCCATGGGTTTCAGCTCTATCTATTCCGCCGAATACGCCGACCAGTTGCTGGCGGCAGGTAAGCCCGGCCAGCTCAACAAGCTGCCGATTGGCACCGGCCCGTTCGTGTTTGACCGCTACGCCAAGGATGCTCAGGTGCGCTTCCACGCCAACGCCGATTACTGGGATGGCGTGCCTGCAATCCAAAAGCTGCTGTTCGCGATTACGCCAGACCCGAACGTGCGCATTCAGCAACTCAAAGCCGGCGCCTGCCAGATTGCGCTCTATCCGCGCCCAACCGATATTGCTGCGCTGAAAGCCGACAGCAACATCAAAATCCAATCGCTGGATTCATTGCTCACCGCCTATATCGCCATCAATACCGGCCATACACCGCTGGATAATGTACGCGTGCGTCAGGCATTGAACATGGCATTCGACAAAAGCGCCTACCTGCGTGCGCAATACGGTGAAGGCGGCGCCAGCCCGGCAGTCGCGCCTTATCCGCCAACGCTCTGGGGGCATGACTCGCAAATGCTGGGCTGGCCACACGACCCCAAGCGCGCGCGGCAATTGCTGGTTGATTCCGGTCATGGCGACGGCCTCAAGCTGTCGATCTGGACCCGGCCAGGCGGCGGCCCGACCAACCCCAATCCCGGAATCGGCGCACAAATGCTCCAGGCCGACCTCGCGGCTATCGGCATCGACAGCGATATCCGGGTATACGAGTGGGGTGAGCTGATCAAGCGCGCCAAGCGCGGCGAGCACGACTTGATTTTCATGGGCTGGGCAGGCGACAACGGCGACCCTGATAACTTCCTCACGCCCAATCTGTCCTGCGCCGCGGCCAAGTCCGGCGAAAACATGTCGGGTTGGTGTGATGAACACTTCGATGCACTGATCACCGAAGCCCGTCGCGTCAGTTCGCGCCCGCAACGGATTGCCTTGTACCGCGAGGCGCTGTCGGTGTTTCACGACGAGGCGCCGTGGATTCCGCTGGCCTTCCCCAAGCAATTCACTGCCCTGCGCAACGATGTTCAGGGTTTCGTGCAGAGCCCCATGGGCTCCAACAACTTCGCCCGCGTCAGCCGCACACCGTGAAAGCAACGACCTGATAAACCACGACTGTCACCGCACACGCACAACAACAATGCTGCACCACGCAGTGCTGCCCGAATAAACCGCTGGAGTTTCCTCTAACCATGTTGTCCTTCATAGCCAGACGTCTGGGACTGCTGATCCCCACCTTTTTCGGCGTGACTCTACTCACCTTTGCCCTCATCAGAATGATCCCCGGAGACCCGGTGGAAGTGATGATGGGCGAGCGTCGCGTAGACCCCGCCATGCACGCCGAAGCCCTGCACCGTCTGGGCTTGGACAAACCGCTGTACGCGCAGTATTTCGACTATATCGGCAACCTCGCCCAAGGCGATCTGGGCGAGTCACTGCGTACCCGCGAAAGTGTCTGGCACGAGTTCACCACGCTGTTTCCGGCCACCCTCGAACTGTCGCTAGCAGCGTTATTATTCGCCGGTACGCTGGGGCTGATTGCCGGGGTTATCGCAGCGCTCAAACGCGGCTCGCTATTCGATCACGGGGTGATGGGCATATCGCTGGCGGGCTACTCCATGCCGATTTTCTGGTGGGGCCTGCTGCTGATCATGTTCTTCTCGGTGTGGCTCGGCTGGACGCCGGTTTCGGGTCGTATCGACCTGCTCTACGACATCGAACCGCGCACCGGTTTCATGCTTATCGACACCTTGCTGTCCGATGAAGAAGGCGCGTTTGTCAGCGCCCTGCGCCACCTGATCCTGCCGGCGGTGGTGCTTGGCACAATCCCGCTGGCGGTAATCGCCCGCATGACCCGCTCGGCCATGCTCGAAGTGCTGCGTGAAGACTACGTGCGCACCGCCCGCGCCAAAGGTTTATCGCCGGCGCGCGTGGTATTCATCCACGGCCTGCGCAACGCACTGATTCCGGTGCTGACCGTGTTCGGCCTGCAAATTGGCGCCCTGCTCGCGGGCGCGGTGCTCACCGAAACCATTTTCTCCTGGCCGGGCATCGGCAAGTGGCTGATCGAGTCAATTGGCGCGCGTGATTACCCAGTGGTCCAGAACGGCATTTTGCTCATCGCCTGCCTGGTCATTCTGGTCAACTTTATCGTGGATATTCTCTACGGTCTGGCCAACCCACGCATTCGCCATCAGCGCTAAGGAGGCCTGAACATGACTCACTCAACGACACCGGAAGCAGTCGATCAGAGCCTGCTTTACCCTTCACCGTTAAAAGAATTCTGGCAGGCATTTGCCCACAACAAGGGCGCTGTTGCCGGCCTGCTATTCATGATTGGCATGATCATATGCGCGCTGTTCGCACCATGGCTTGCGCCTTACAACCCCAGCGAGCAATTCCGTGACTTTCTGCTCACGCCACCATCCTGGCTTGAAGGCGGCCAGATGCAGTTTCTGCTCGGCACTGATGAGCTCGGCCGCGACATGCTCTCAAGGCTGATTCACGGTGCCCGCCTGTCCTTGATGATCGGCCTGGCTTCGGTACTGATGTCGATGCTGCCGGGCATATTGCTCGGCCTTGTCGCCGGGTTCTTCCCGCGCCTGCTAGGCCCCTCAATCATGCGCTTGATGGACGTCATGCTGGCGTTGCCATCCTTGCTTCTGGCGGTGGCAATCGTCGCCATTCTTGGCCCTGGCCTGATCAACACTGTGGTGGCAATCGCGATTGTATCGCTGCCCTCTTACGTACGCCTGACTCGCGCGGCGGTGATGAGCGAATTGAATCGCGACTATGTCACCGCCTCGCGCCTGGCCGGCTCAGGCCTGCTGCGCCTGATGTTCGTCACCGTGCTGCCCAATTGCATGGCGCCGCTTATCGTGCAGGCAACCCTGAGCTTTTCCTCGGCAATTCTCGACGCCGCGGCGCTGGGCTTCCTCGGCCTTGGCGTACAACCGCCAACGCCTGAGTGGGGCACCATGCTGGCCTCGGCACGCGACTATATCGAGCGGGCCTGGTGGGTGGTAACGCTGCCGGGGCTGGCGATTCTGCTTAGTGTGCTGGCGATCAATCTGATGGGCGACGGGCTGCGCGATGCACTCGACCCGAAACTCAAGAACGCAGTCTGAGGAGCCCGACATGAGTTTGCTTAACATCAAGAATCTCAGCGTGCGCTTCGGTGACGCTAACGCAGTGCCGGTAGTCGACGGCCTCGATATCGAGGTCAACGAAGGCGAAGTGCTGGCGATTGTCGGCGAGTCCGGCTCGGGCAAGTCGGTCACCATGATGGCGCTGATGGGCCTGATCGAAGCCCCCGGCATCGTCAAGGCGGATCAGCTGCAGTTCGATGGTCACGACATGCTCAGCCTCAAAGGCAAGCAACGGCGCAAGATTGTCGGCAAGGATTTGTCGATGGTGTTTCAGGACCCCATGACCGCGCTCAACCCCAGCTTCACCGTGGGTTATCAGATAGAGGAAGTGCTGCAGCAGCATCTGGGCCTCAAGGGCAAAGCTGCTCGCGCACGCGCCCTGCAACTACTCGAACGGGTAGAAATACCCGCTGCCGCCAGCCGCCTCGATGCTTATCCGCACCAACTCTCTGGCGGCATGAGCCAACGTGTAGCCATTGCCATGGCGATTGCCGCCGAGCCGAAACTGCTTATCGCCGACGAGCCAACCACCGCACTCGATGTGACGATTCAGGCGCAGATCATGGAGTTGCTGCTCGATTTGCAGCGCGAACAAAATATGGCGTTGGTATTGATTACCCACGACCTTGCCGTAGTCGCCGAAACTGCTCAGCGCGTGTGCGTGATGTACGCCGGGCAAGCGGTGGAACTGGGCCATGTGCCGATGCTGTTCGACAGCCCCAAGCATCCGTATACCGAAGCACTGCTCAAGGCGATTCCGGAGCACTCATTGGGCGCCAAGCGGCTGGCCACATTGCCAGGCATTGTGCCGGGGCGCTTCGACCGTCCGCACGGCTGCCTGTTGTCGCCGCGCTGCCCGTATGCGCAGGCCGATTGCAAAGCCCAACGACCCGATCTGGTTCCTCATGCCCACGGCGCCGTACGCTGCTTTTATCCGCTTAACCTGAATTCGGAGGTGGCGTAATGAGCACCACGCCAACCCAGACTGTACTTACAGCCCGTGACCTCACGCGCCACTATTCGGTGTCCCGTGGCTTGTTCCAGCCGAGCGCCGAAGTGCGCGCACTCAATGGCGTATCGTTTGAACTTGAAGCGGGCAAAACCCTGGCGGTGGTCGGCGAGTCCGGCTGCGGAAAATCCACACTGGCCCGCGCACTCACGTTGATTGAAGAGCCCAGTTCAGGTTCCCTGAAAATCGCCGGGCAAGAGGTCGCCGGTGCAAGCAAGGCACAACGCAAGAGCTTGCGCCGCGACGTGCAGATGATTTTCCAGAACCCCTATGCCTCGCTTAATCCACGGCAGAAGATTGGTGATCAGCTGGCCGAGCCGCTGCTGATCAACACCCAACTGTCGCGCAGCGAGCGCCGCGAAAAAGTCCAGGCGATGATGCAACAAGTAGGCCTGCGTCCCGAGCACTACCAACGTTACCCGCACATGTTCTCCGGCGGTCAGCGCCAACGTATTGCCCTGGCCCGGGCCATGATTTTGCAGCCCAAGGTACTGGTTGCCGATGAGCCCACCTCGGCGCTGGACGTGTCGATTCAGGCGCAGGTGCTGAACCTGTTCATGGATCTGCAAGAGGAGTTCAACACCGGCTATGTGTTCATCTCGCACAATCTTTCCGTGGTGCGCCATGTGGCCGATGATGTGCTGGTCATGTACTTGGGGCGTCCGGCGGAAATGGGCCCGAGCGAGCTGATTTACCAACGCCCGTTGCACCCTTACACCAAAGCCCTGCTCTCGGCGACGCCGGCCATTCACGCTGACCCGAACAAACCGAAAATCAAGATCGTCGGCGAACTGCCCAACCCGCTCAATCCACCCTCGGGCTGCGCATTTCACAAGCGCTGCCCGCATGCGACCGAGTTGTGCGAACAGACGCTGCCCGAGCTGCGTCTGATCGACTCGCGGCAAGTGGCCTGCCACCACGTCGAGGTCATTAACAGCTAAGAGCCGGTGGGCGTTTGGCTCGCTAGCGCCCACTCCAGACCATTCGACGAGGTCTCCGCCCATTGCATAGGCAGTAACCAATCGCTGTGCGACCATGGCGCAACGCAGTGCGCGCAGGATATTAGGATAAATCCTGCCGCAAACCGTTCGCCCATTGCTGCAACCCCAAGATGCTTGCGCGGCCAGGAAGGCCACGCCGGATTCACCTGTATGGCCGGGCTCTCATGTGCGTGCCCGGTCCTGCAATACCGCACGCAGGCCGTCAGGCTGCATAGAACAGGGATTGTTCATGAACGTATCTGCTCGTCCGCAGAAAAACGCCCCAGGTTTGCTCGCCCACGCCACTCGGAGTGCACTGATTTCGCTGGTTCTAGCGGTCAGTAGCGGCCTCAATGCTGCACCTGTCAGCGCTGATACCAAGGTTAGTGCGCTGCAAGCCAGCCAATACCGCACGTGGATTACCCAGATGAAAACCTTGCCACGCGGCCCCTTTGCGCGGCTGCGCTGGTTTTGCGCCGACGGCCGAGTGCTGCCGCCCAAGCCATACGCTTGCGGCAAGCGCGGCGGTGAACAGCATGGTGAGTGGAGCGCTAAAACTAAAAAGATGCGTCAGTCTGGATTCCTGATCGCCAATGTACTCGCCGATGCTGACGCCAAATCCATCGCTGAGCACTATTCGCCAGACGGTGAATTACAAGCCATTCTGATCGAGCAATTCTTACTCAACGTCGATGACGGATGGATTCTGCGCAAAGCACGCTTCTATCGTGGCGCATTCCAGATAGAAAGCGAGGAGCGCGTCGGCAACCAGATTCTGACCCGCCTGACGGCTGCGAACCAACCAATCGCCGAGCGCTACGCCCTGATCTTAGAAGCAGTCAAAAATCTGCCCTCGACCCGTGGCGACCAACAACTGTTAAGCACCGTGCGCAGCAGTGCAGTGGCGATACAAAACCAAGTGCCACGCTTTGGCACGCTGCGCAATAAGATCCACGGCAAACTTGATGCAAGAGATGCACAGCGCGTGCGCGAGTTTGCCCGCGATTACCAAGGGCGCAGCGTGCACAAGCAGATGCTCACCCTCGCGGCCAATATCGACTCAATATTTGCCTTTGAGCGCATCAGCAAAGTGGTGGCTGATTTAGCCCAGAGCCAACCGGCGATCTTTGCCGCGCTTGCGCAGCATTGGTCTGCAGCCAAAACATCAAGTCAGCAGTATCAAGTGCTGGCAAGCGCCAGCAAGAAACTACGCGAGCAAATTGAGCAATCGCCCAAAAACCGTATTGATCGGTTCAACCAAATCGCCCAACTTGAGCAGATCGTCTTTGCCAAAGGTCGCCAATTACTGGCCTCACCCGACACATTAACCCGCATGAGTCGCGCTGACTTGCTCAACCTGCTAGCGGCCAGCCACGACATGCTTTACGGCGTCGGTTTGCTCACGGAGGCTGAGCTGCAACAGGCCGACAGCAGTATCCAACAAGCACAGAAATCAGCGGATAAAGAATTAACCCTGGCCGCCTATCAACGCTTGTTAAAAGACCTTGATCGCGTCCCCGTCTGGGCTGAGCGGCGCTTGCAGTTCTTTTTCCAAGGCCAAGTGCAACGCTTCAGCCAGATCGAACCCAAAGCGCATGACTATATTCCGGATCGCTTACGCGGCTCGCCGCTGCTGATATACACCGCGGTGCTCAATCAACTGAATAAAGACTCGTCACGTCTCAGTGGTATCAGCCATCGCTTCTTTAAAGCGCCAATTAGCCGCGGATTTCGCGTACTCAATCCCGGCGTTGCCCGCGGCCTGTTACTGACACCGCAAATGCTCGCGGCTAAACGCACGCCACCTGAAGGGCTGATTCTGGTTGTGCCCGAAACGTTGCCGGATTTACCCGCTGTCACCGGCTTGCTCACCGCTTTTGAGGGCAACCAACTGTCACATGTGCAATTGCTCGCGCGGAATCTGGGCGTGCCCAATGTGGTCGTCGGCCCGCAATTATTAGCCAAGCTGAAACCGCATTACGGTCAACGTATTGAGTTACTCGCCAGTGCGGGCGGCGTGGTTGAGGTTCGTCAATTGGCAGCCAATGAAGCGATCAACCAGACCAGCGCAGGCCAACAGAAAAGTGCTGTGACCATCACTGTCGATGCCGACAAGCTCGATTTAACACAAACCCTGGCGCGCTCAACTAATGAGTTAGACAGCAACGACTCTGGCGTCAGCGTTGGCCCTAAAGCGGCGAAGGTGGCGCAGTTGAGTAAGCAGTTCCCAGGCCAGGTATCACCTGGCCTGGCCATTCCATTTGGCACCTTCAGAAAACTGCTCGACGACAATCAACATGCCAGTGGCGTGAGCATGTTTGAGTGGATTCGCAGTCAATATAAAACGCTTAACACCTTGCACGGCACCGCCAAAACGCAAGCACGGCGAAAGATGCTCAGCGAGCTGCGCAGTTGGTTTATGACGGTCAAACTTGACCCTGTATTTGTCGCCGACTTGAAACGCAAAATGCGCCGAGAGTTCGGCCCCGATGGCAGCTACGGCGTATTCGTGCGCAGCGACACCAATGTTGAAGACTTACCCGGCTTCACTGGCGCAGGTTTGAATTTAACCGTGACTAATGCGGTTGGCTTCGACGTGATCTTGCACGCGATCCGCGAAGTTTGGGCATCGCCATTCAGTGAGCTCGCATTCGGCTGGCGGCAGGCCCGCATGAACCAGCCGGAGCACGTCTACACTGCGATCCTGCTGCACAAGAGTGTGGCGTCGGATAAATCCGGCGTGCTGGTCACAACAGATGTGTTCAGTCACCAACCTGACAAGCTCACGGTGGTTCTCAACGAGGGCGTATCGGGCGGGGTCGATGGATTGTCCGCGCAAAGCGTGCTGATTGATAAAGCCAGCGCCCATGTCGACCTGCACACCAGTGCCACCGCCCCATACAAAACCGTACTGCTGAAAACCGGTGGGGCCACACAAGTGCCTGCGAGCGGCAAAGCCCAGCAGTTGAGCGCAGGCAATGTTAAGGATTTGATCACTTTCAGCAATAACGTCGGCCAATGGTTCAGCGATGATCCGCACGCCATTGCCGATGTCGAGTTCGGCTTTCTCAATGAGCAATTCGTGCTGTTTCAGATTCGCCCGCTGGTGGAATCAAAGGTTTCAAGCCTAGATGCCCGCCTGACGCGACTGGATCAAGCGCTACACAAAAGCGCCCATAAAACCGTCGACCTGAAACGCCCCACTGAATAATTCGCTCAAGGAATGAGGCCCAACATGAAGTATTTTTTGCGTGGTATTAGCGCCTGCTTACTGACTCTCAGCGCCGACCTCAGTTACGCCTATCCCGTCGATGGCTACCCCGAAACAGGCATCCGCCGTTTGGAATATTACCGCCTGGGTGATGCAGGGTTAATCAAAGGTAAAAAACTCTATGAGGGCGCCAGACTCCTCACTCCAGCAGTGATGCCGCGCCTGCTCGACACTCAGCAAACAACCGTTAAATTGCCCAACGCAGACCGCCAGTTGAGTGCAAAGCTGGGCAAATTAATCCCTTCTCAACCCAGCCGTTACAGCATCAGTCTGCTGGATTTATCCGACCCCGATAAACCGCTGTATGCAGAACATAATCCAGGCTTTCGCGATAACGTCGGCAGCGTAGGAAAGATGTTGGTCGCAGTTGCCCTGTTCGCCAAGCTGCGCGACATCTACCCCGACGACACGGCCAAGCGTCAGGCGATTCTGAAAGACACCCGCGTGGTAGCCGACTCGTTCAGCCTGCGCGACAGTCACACTGTGCGGTTCTGGAATGTCGAAAAACGCACCTTGCGTCGCGCACCACTGCGCCCCGGTGACAGCGGCAATCTTTACGAATACCTCGACTGGATGCTGTCGCCCAGTTCCAACTCAGCCGCGGCTATGGTGCAACGAGAACTGGTATTGATGAGCCACTTCGGCAAGCGCTATCCCGCCCCGAGTAACGAAAGCGCGGCATACCTAAAGAACACCCCCAAGAAACAATTGGGCGAGGTGTTTCTCAACGCCATGAACGCGCCGCTGATTGAGTTGGGCATTGATACCAGCAAACTGCGCCAAGGCAGCTTTTTTACCCGAACCGGTAAGCAACGTATTCCCGGCACCAGCAGTTACGGCACCAGTCGCGAGTTGATGAAACTGCTCTACCTGATGGAAGCCGGGCAACTGGTTGATCAGTTTTCCAGTATCGAACTCAAGCGTTTGATGTATCTCACAGAACGGCGGATTCGTTATGCCTCGCACCCCAATATGTATGGCGATGCGATTTACTTCAAATCTGGCTCGCTCTACAGCTGCGTAAAAGAAGCCGGCTTTAGCTGCGGCAAATACAAAGGCAATAAACGCAACTTGCTCGCCTCACTGGCGATTGTCGAGTCACCCGCCAAGCAGCGTAAGTATCACTATCTGGTGGTTGTGCAATCCAACGTACTGCGCGTGAATTCGGCAGTTGCACACCAAACACTGGCAGCCCGTGTGGCCAAGCTGGTGGCAGCACAGCATCCCGATAAAACCCCGTAGTTGACCACAAGGCAAATCTCCCTAACCGCGATTGACTGCGTGTCACTGGCGGTTTTCATTTGGCAGCTCGGCTATAAACCATGACCCAAACACTCAGCTTATTTGAGCGCACGCTCAACCTCTTCACTCGGGTACGGGCTGGCGAGGGCCGCACTGTCGCCGTTTTCGCGCTGTATGCGGGCCTGATTATTATCTCGTATTACATCTTTAAAACGCTGCGCGAACCCTTGGTTATTGCGTCCGCATCTGCAGACGCCAAAGCCTATTCAACTGCACTGGCGGCTTTGGTGTTGTTGCTGTTTATGCCGGTTTACAGCTCGCTGTTTCGTGCGGTCTCGCGTGAAAAGCTGGTGATGATTCTGGCATTGGCCTTTGCTGCGATGGGACTGGTATTTGCCGCGTGTTACCAAGTTGGCATGAATATCGGCTACGCCTATTACGTCTGGGTATCGATTTATGGCGTGGTGATGGTGGCGCAGTTTTGGGTGTTCGCCAACGGCTCGTTCAATGTCAAAAGCGGCAAGCGTTTGTTTCCGGTCATTCTAATGGGCGCATCTGTGGGTGGCTTGGTGGGCGCACAAATCGCCAGTTGGGTGCTGAGCTATTCGGGGGTGTTCAGCGGCTTGCTGGTGGCATCGCTGGTGATCGCATCAACCGCTGCACTGCCCTACTTTGCCCGTAACAGCGTGCCGGAAGAGTCACGCTGTA
Source organism: Pseudomonas marincola (assembly GCF_900682675.2). Lineage (NCBI taxonomy): Bacteria > Pseudomonadati > Pseudomonadota > Gammaproteobacteria > Pseudomonadales > Pseudomonadaceae > Pseudomonas > Pseudomonas marincola. Next base: position 3,941,495 of record NZ_LR215729.2, read on the forward strand.
TCGACTGCCATTTATATCAACCCAAAGCCAGCGGGCTGCTGGGCGGCATCAGCGTGGTGTTTAACTCCAAGCTGCTGCTACTGATTGCCGGCTACGCGTTGATACTGAACATTATCAACAGCAGCGGCGAATATATTTTTGCCCAGGCGTTGCTCGACCATGTCGACAGTCCCGCCGCGTCAGGATAGTTGTCGTGTGAGTTGATTCGATGAGTCTTGGTCGGTGGGCGGAAGTGAGAGCCGTGTGGCGCGTTATTCGATAGAGCATCGGGAGTGGGTGGTGCGGCAGATGATGCCGCCCTTGAACCGGACGGTGCCGGAGCTGGTGGAAGCGACAGGCATTACTGATGCCACCCTGTATGCTTGGCGCAAACAGGCCAGAGCAGCGGGAGCAGTGGTGCCGGGAGATGGACAGCAGGCCGACCAGTGGTCGAGCCAGGACAAGTTTCGGGTGGTGCTGGAAAGCGCCAGCCTCAATGCGGCTGAGCTGGCGGAGTACTGCCGGCGCAAAGGCCTGTATGTCGAGCAGATCAACGCCTGGCGCGAAGCCTGCGAGCAGGCCAACAGCCTGGCTCAGCCGATCAAGACCCGGCGCGAACGCGAAGAGGAAAAGGCCGCGAAGAAGCGCATCAAGCAGCTGGAGCGTGAACTGCGGCGCAAGGATGCGGCGCTGGCAGAAACCGCGGCTCTGCTGGTGTTGCGAAAAAAAGCCGAGGCGCTCTGGGGGAAGGACGAGGACGAATGATCAGCGCCCCGGATCGCCGTGAAACGCTGCAGTTGATCGAGGACGCCGTGGCGGCGGAGCGCGGCGGGCGCAGGCCTGCGCCGAACTGGGCCTGTCGCTGCGCAGCCTGCAGCGCTGGCAGCACTGCCCGGAGGATCGGCGTCCTTCGGCACAGCGAGCTGAGCCGGCCAACAAGCTGACCCCGCAAGAGCGCCGCCGCGTGCTGGAGGTCGCCAACCAGCCCGAGTTTGCCAGCCTGCCGCCGCAGCAGATCGTGGCGCGGCTGGCCGATCAGGGCACCTGGCTGGCCTCGGAGTCGACCTTTTACCGGTTGCTGAAGGACGCCGAACAGCAGCATCCGCGCGGCCGTAGCCGCCCACCGGTGAAACGAGCGCTGACGACCCATGTGGCCGACGGCCCGAACCAGCTGTGGTGCTGGGACATCACCTGGCTGCCGACCACGGTCAAGGGCCGTTACTTCTACTGGTACATGATCAAGGACGTCTACAGCCGGAAGCTGGTGGCCAACGAGGTGCATGAAAGTGAAAGCGCCGAGCAGGCCGCCCAGCTGCTACGCCAGGCCTGCCTACGTGAACAGCGAGCAGGCCAGCCGCTGGTACTGCACTCGGACAACGGCAGCGCGATGAAGGGCTCGACCATGCTGGCGGCCATGCAGAACCTGGGTGTGATGCCCTCGTTCAGCCGCCCGCGGGTGAGCAATGACAACGCCTATGCCGAGGCCTTGTTCCGCACGGCGAAGTACTGCCCGCTGTGGCCGGAGCGGCCCTTCGACACGCTGGAGCAGGCCAGGAACTGGGTGAACAGCTTCGTGGCCTGGTACAACCATGAACATCGCCACAGCGCCCTGAAGTTCGTGACCCCGGCGCAGCGACATACTGGCCAGGCGGAAGAGTTGCTGCGCAAGCGTATCGAGCTGTACGAGGCGGCGCGTGCACGGCACCCGGAGCGCTGGAGCGGCAACATCAGGAACTGGGTGCTGGCACCAATCGTGTGCCTGAACCCGGAGCGGGAAGCGGTACTGCAGCAAACATCAAAGGCAGCGTGACACGCTCACGCGACAACTACCTTGAAAATCGCCGCAGTCTGGGCATTGTAGATTTGCATCAGCGACAAAATTACATCGGTCAGGTGTATGCCCAATTCAGTTTTTGGGTGACAGCAATTGCACTTGCGTTACAGCTATTTGTGGTCAGCCGGATATTCATTCACTTCGACATGCCAGTGGCCATTTTAGTCATGCCTGTGCTGATGACTATTGGCTACTTCCTCGGCGGTTTTTTACCCGTTTTCAGTTTTATTTACCTGCTCAAAGTAACGGATAACAGCCTTGATTACTCTATAACTAACACCGTGCGTCAAACCTTGTTTTTGCCTGTTACCCACGAGGAAAAGTTTGAAGGCAAAACCGCAATTGACACCTTATTTTGGCGCTTGGGTGATTTATTTCAGGCGGGTTTGATCTACGCATCGATCCACTGGCTGGGCTGGGGGATCGCTCAACTGATGATGTTTTGCGCTGTGTTAGGCGTTATCTGGATTGTGTTTAGCCGCCTGATCAGCACTGAGTATCAACGCCGCATTGTTGAACATCCGGGTGAAGCACCGAAGTTGAATGCACCGTTTGATGAAATCCCGGTAATGCCAGGCAGAGAGCTGTTGTTTCGCATCCCCAGCAATACATTCACCGCAGCAGACCCGAGTGACTGCTTACACCTGAGCGCCAAACAGGCAGACGGTTCAGCCCTGCCAAGCTGGCTTAACTTACACGAGAAAGAGGCGCTATTCAGGGGCGTGGCACCGCATGCCTTGAGCCCACTGAGCCTGAAACTGACGGCCAGTGACGACGCGGGGCTCTGCGCACATAACCATTTCGTACTGCAACCCATCGACCCGACTACTCATTACTAAAGGGCTTGAATATGCAGTTTAAAAAACTATTTTTCGCCACCTGCATGCTGCTCACTTTGGGCATTAGCGCCGCACACGCCGCGCCATCGGCTGTAGCTGATGAGGATTTCCCCAAGCAAGCCGACCCACACTTGCAGACATTGCTTGATTCTGTGGTCGACAAACGCGGGATTTCTCAATTGGTGAAGCAAAAGAAAATCTCCATCACGCTGGTTGATATCAGCCAGGTGAAACAACCGAAGATGGCCAATATCAACGGCGACACTACGCTGTACGCGGCGAGCTTGCCTAAGCTGGCGATCATGCTGGCGGTGTTCGAAGAAATCTCACAGGGCAACCTTGAGATAACGCCGTCACTGCGTACCTCGTTGGATGCAATGATTAAACACTCATCCAATGTGGAAGCCTCAAGGCTTTACCACCTTGTGGGCCCTGCCCGCATTGCCGAGATTTTGCAGTCTGAGCGCTATCAGCTTTACGACCAGGACGCCGGTGGCGGACTTTGGGTCGGCAAAGAATATGGCAAAGAGGGTGCGTGGAAACGTGATCCGCTGGAGCACGTCAGCCACGGTGCGAGTGGCCTGCAAGTCGCACGCTTTTACTACATGCTGGAGCGCAGTGAGTTGGCCTCGCCGGAAAACTGCCCGGTGATGAAAGACATACTGGCTGACTCAGCAATCAACCATAAATTCGTTAAAGGCATGAACACCATTCACCCCGATGCGCAGGTGTTTAGAAAGTCAGGGACATGGCGTGATTACCACGCAGACAGCGCGATCATCGAACGCAAGGATGGTCGCCAGTACATCGCCGTTGTACTCGCACAAACCACGCAGGGCGGTAAATTACTCGAACAAATAATTGTCGATCTCGACAATATTATTGATCAGACGCCAGTGGCGGCGGGTTAATCGCCAGGGTCTAGAAACCCTCTAAACGCAAACGGCCCCAGCAGTTTTTGCTGGGGCCGTTTGCGTTACACCGTAGACACTCAGAAGTGGAAGTTGGTGCTCAGCAGCGCGGTACGGCCAGCAGCAACGTGGGCGTAGTGGCTGGCGTAAACCTGATCGTAGTAACGCTCGTCGGTCAGGTTCTGCACGTTGAGTTGCAGGTCCAGCGACTCGCTGACACGGTACTTGGCCATTGCATCGTAGCGCCAGTAGTCAGGCACTTCGATGGTGTTGGCTGTGTTGCCGAAACGCGAATCGACGTAGTTGGCGCCCGCACCCACACTCAGGTCTTGAGTGATGTTGTAGGTGGTCCAGAAGCTGAAGCTGTTTTCTGGAGTGCTCGGGATATCGTTGCCGTCGTATACACCTTCAACGCCGCTGACCGCGCCGCCGTCCACCAACTCGCCATCGAGGTAGGTGTAGCTGGCGAATACCTGCCAGTCACGGGTGATCTGGCCAGTTGCACCCAGCTCGAAACCATCAACCTTGGTTTCACCGATATTGCGTGTGGTGCCATCGACATCGGCGACACGGGCGTTGGTTTTCTCAGTGCGGAAGATGGCCGCATTCAAGCCCAGACGGTTGTCGAAAAGGTCCCACTTGGTGCCGATTTCGTAGTTACGGTTACGCTCTGGTTCAAGCGATTCAACAGCAGCGCTCAGGCTGTCCGCACCTTCACCCGCGGTTTCACCGGCCGGGTTGCTGGAGGTCGACCACGCCACATAGATACTGCCGTTTTCGGTCGGGTTGAACACCAGACCGGTCTGGTAGCTCCAGAAATGGCTCTTGTTTTCGTACTTGAAATCACCCGCCGGCCCAGAGCGACCGCCAGTGCTATAACCGCTGGAGGTGGTCTCGTAGTCGTCGTAGCGCAGGCCGAGGTTCAACGACCACTGCTCGTTGAATTTCAGCGTATCAAACACATAACCCGCCAACGTGTCGGTGTCAGTGTCGGTATAGGCCTGGCTGTCGGTGATGGTGCCAGTCCAGCCCGAATCCGGATTCGGGTTGCTCAACGAGGTGCAGTCGCCATTGGCAATCAACGCCGCATTACAGGTAGAGCCGCTGACCGCTGAAGTCACGACATAAGGACGGTTATGCACGCCCTGACGGCTGATTTCGATACCGGTTACCAGCGTGTGCTCGATGCTGCCGGTGTTGAACAAGGCCTTGAGGTCGGTCTGGTTGATCCAGCTTTCGTTGGTTGAGTTACGGCTCTTGGCCGAACGATATACAAAACCATCATCGACGTTGCCACGGCTGTCGTCCGGGTTACTCACCACGTAGTCGAGGGTGGTGCGCGCCGCGCGGAAGTTGTTGCTCAGCGTCAGGTTGTCGTTCAGGTCATGCTCAAGCTTGATGGTGCCGGCATCACTGGTGCTTTCGCGGTAATCACGCGAGTCGATACCGTAGAAGTTATCTTCATCGGTGTTCACCGGCGTGCGGATCGGGTTGCTCGCGCTCGCCTCAGTCAGCGGAATGCCGTAGTCAGGCATATCGTCTGTTTCGAGGTGATAGTAAGACAGCGTGAGGCGCGTCGGCGTATCAAAACCAAAGGTGATAGTCGGCGCAACGCCCCAGCGGCTGACATCGACACCATCGCGACCGGCGACGTTGGCTTCATGCTTGAGCAGGTTCAAACGCCCGGCGATGTTGTCCGCCAACTTGCGGTTCACATCCAGCGTATAGCGGTGAGTCTGGTCGGAGCCGTAGGTGAAACTGGCATCACCGAAGTCATCCATTTTCGCCGACTTGCTGATCAGGTTAAGGCTACCACCGGTAGAACCTGCACCCGTGTAGGCAGAACCCGGGCCTTTGCTGACTTCGATCTGCTCGACGTTGAAGATCTCGCGGGTCTGCGAGCCAACATCACGCAGGCCATCGATAAAGGTATCGCTCTCGGCGTTGAAGCCACGAATGATCGGGCGGTCACCGGCAGGGTTGCCACCCTCGCCCGCACCGAAGGTGATGCCGGACGTGGTGCGCAATGCATCAGCAAGGCTCAGCGAGCCGGTATCCTTAATCACCTGATCAGAAATGACCGTAACGCTTTTTGGGGTTTCGCGCAGTGGCGCGGTGTATTTAGACGAAGCCGACTCAGCTTTGTATTCGCCTTGTTGTTGGCCAGTAACAGTGTCTGACCCCAGCGATAACACCTCATCGGATGTTTTCTGCTCTTCTGCCTGTGCCCAACCGGCAGACATCGCGGTGGCGGCACCTACCGCCGAAACCAAAAGCCGCGTTTTGAACAGATTACCTTCAACTCCACCACGCATGAATCAACCTCCCCTGTGAATTTCAGCGCCAATCTTAAATCGCAATCACAACGAATTACAATTACTAATGATTCGCATTTGACAGAAATTTAAATTAGTATCACGTCCTATCAAATACCCGTATCCCCTATTGGCACACGTTGTCATTCAGCCATCTGGAGCTTTCCATGCTTGTCCACATACCTGCAGTCTTCACCCGCGACGAAGTCCTGCGTATTCGCGAGGCACTTGAGGCGGCGCAGTGGGTGGATGGCAAAGTCACGGCGGGTTACCAGTCGGCGCAAGCCAAGAACAACATCCAGTTGCCCGAAGGCAGCCCGCTGGCCAAGGAAATCAGCCAGGCCATGCTTGAGCGGCTATGGCAAAACCCGCTGTTCATGTCTGCCGCCTTGCCCAACAAGGTCTTCCCGCCCTTGTTCAACTGTTACCGCTCTGGTGACGATTTCGGCTACCACATCGACAACGCCGTGCGGCAGGTCAAGGGCTCTGCTGAACGCGTGCGTACGGATCTGTCATCAACGCTTTTCTTCAGCGACCCGGATGAATACGACGGCGGCGAACTGACCATTCAAGACACCTACGGCGTGCAACAAGTGAAATTGCCCGCTGGTGATCTGGTGCTGTACCCGGCAAGCAGCCTGCACAAGGTGGCGCCGGTTACCCGTGGCGCTCGTTTTGCTTCGTTCTTCTGGACCCAGAGCCTGGTCCGCGAAGACAGCCAGCGCGCCTTGCTGTTCGAGATGGATAACGCTATTCAGCAGCTCACCCAGGATGTGCCCGATCATCCGGCACTGACCCAACTCACCGGCAGTTATCACAACCTGTTGCGCCGCTGGGTCGAGGTTTAAACGCTGTGGACTATGTGCTGCGCCGCCGCGAGCCAGAAGCATCCAACACCTCTGACGCAGCAGTAGCCGACAACCCACGGCAAACTGCGCAGTGGCTGCTCGCCTGCGCCGCTCAAGGCGAGCTGGAAGCACAAGCGCTGCTCGGCCAGATATTGCTCGATGGGCATGGTATTCAGCGCGATCCGGCATTGGCCCGGCGCTGGTTTTCGATTGCCGCTGCGCGCGGTCACTCCATGGCCATCAACATGCTCGGCCGTTGCCATGAGCATGGCTGGGGCGGCGCGACGGACTTGCCTGCTGCGCTGAACTGCTATCAGTCAGCGGCAGCAAAGGGGCTGGATTGGGCCATGTACAACCAGGCCAATTTGCTTGCTACAGGTCGCGCCGGCGTGGTCGATTTAGCACAAGCATTCTGCCTCTATCAGCAAGCCGCAGAGCTGGGCCATGCCAAATCAATGAACCTGCTCGGGCGCTTTTATGAGGAAGGCACGGTTGTTCTCGCCGACCCGCAAACAGCCCTTGAATGGTTCCGCCGCTCGGCAGAAGGTGGCGACTTCCGAGGCCAATTCAGCTACGCCGGAAGGCTGCTGGAACAAGGCGACCTGACAGGCGCAATCAGCTGGTTCAACACTGCACTGGCGACGGGAAACTTGAATTTTTTACGCAGCGCCAGCCGCACGCTGCAGGGGCTCAACCATCCTGAGTTATACGACATCAGCCAGCGTTATGCACAGCGGACAGCGGAATTAGAGTCCAGCGTCTGAAACCTGTGCAGAGCCCGAAGATCTAAGCCTGATCAGGCTGCATGCAGCGCAATCAAACATTTCAACTGCGACAAAATACTGTGCGCGGACGTCGCTCAATCTGCCGACTGTCTCTGCTCGCACCAAGCGCAATGGGCAGGCGGCGCGCCGCCTGCCCATCACCTGATGACCGAGCCTTACACCTGCGCCTCAAGGTTTTTCTCACACAGTGAAGCGGCAAAGCGGGCGATGCGCTGGCATGCGTCACGCAGAGGCGCTTCGCCCAGCACCAGACCGAGGCGGATATGGCCGGCGGCGCTCGGCCCGAATGCCTCGCCCGCCAGCACCGACACGCCGCATTCATCAAGCAGTTGATTGGAAAATTGTTGAGCGGACAAACCCGTCTCACGAATATCAACCATCACAAACATCCCGCCATCGGGCTTCAATGCGCGAATGCCCGGGCAATCTGCCAAACGCTCACACACCAGATCGCGGCGCTGACGATAAGCCTCGCGCATGGCGACCAGCTCCGGCAGTTGCGCGTCAAGGGCAACGCACGCAGCGTGCTGGACGAAATCCGGCAAACCGTAAAGCATGCACAAGGCCAGGTTGGTCAGGTGATCGGCCAACTCTCGCGGCGCGACGACCCAACCGACTCGCCACCCAGTCATGGCGTGCGACTTGGACAGGCTGTTGATCGTAGCCGTGCGTTCAGCCATGCCCGGCAAACTGGCCGGGCTGATATGCTCGCCTTCGTAGAGTAATTCGCTGTAGACCTCATCAGAGATCAGCCACAAGTCATTGCCAATACACAGTTGCGCCAGTGCTTCCCACGTAGCCTTGGGCAAGCTGGCACCAGACGGGTTATGCGGGCTGTTGACAGCAATCGCGCGGGTGCGTGGCGTGATCAGCGCCGCAACATCTTCGGCCTGCAGGCGAAAGCCATTCTCGGCACGCACAGGCACCGGTATTACCTTGGCACCACAAGCACCGAATACGGCCTCGTAGGTGACATACATCGGCTCGGCGACAATCACCTCATCACCAGGGTTGAGCACACACTGCGCCACACTGAAAAGTGCGCACTGGCCGCCCGCTAAAACCACCACTTGCTCAGCCTCAACATCCGCTCCGCTGCGCTGGTTATGGCGCGCGGCAATGCGCTCACGCAGCAACTGGTTGCCGCGCACTTCGGTGTAGTGCGTGTGGCCATTGTTGAGGCTGTCGATGGCGGCCTGAACAATCGGTTGCGGGGTGTCGAAGTCCGGGTCACCCACAGACAACAGCAATACATCTTCACCCTGTTCCTGGCGCGCCAGCGCGCGGTAGTGAATGTCCCATGCTGCTGCGCCTTCACCGGCAATACGTCGAGTCACATCAGAAAATCGCATCATGCTCTCCCGCCTGCGCTTACTGCGCGCACGTGTGTTTGAGTTCAATCAGGGTCACGCCTGCATGGGCAAAACCACTGTGTAAATCAGTTTCCAACTGCGCCAGGCTTTGTGGCTCGCGCACTTCACAACCGAAGGCACGCGCCAGCGCTGCGAAATCCGGATTACGCGGCAACACACCTATCGGCTCGATATCCAGCCCGAGCATGTCGTCACGAATCTGCCCCAGCGCATCGTTGTTCCACAGCAGCACCACTAGCGGGCTGTCGAGTTCCTCAACCGCCGTGGCCAACTCTTGTGCGGTGTAGAGAAACCCGCCGTCGCCGACCAAGACCAGACCGGGCCGTTGCGGGGCGCCAAACTTGGCTCCGATACCGGCAGGCAAGCCATAGCCGAGCGTGCCGTAACCGGTTGGATGCAACCAACTGCGTGGCTGCGAGCTGGCAAACGCATAGTTACCGGTGTAGGCCAATTGGGTCATGTCGGTGCTGATAAATGCATTAGCAGGCAAAGCGGCCTGCACCCGATCGAGAATAGCCTGATGAATTTTCTGCAAGGGGCCATGCGAGGCTTTGACCGCCGCCTGTACTGTGGCCACGGCATCCTGCGCCTCGCCAGAGGCAGCGTTTGCGTCAGGCAGTTGTTCAACAAGCGCGCGCACTGTGTGCTGCGAATCCCCTTGCAACGCCAGCGCGCAGGGATAGAAATCGTTGAACTTGCGCGGGTCGATATCCACACGAATAAGCTCGCCAGTCAGCGGTAACCGCTCACGCCAGAAATCGGTGTCGGCCATTTCAGTGCCGACAGCCAGCACGACATCTGCTTGCGCAATCAGCTGCCAGCCTGCTTCAGTGCACAAGGTCGAACCGGCATTAAGCGGCTCATCCACGGCCAACAAACCTTTGCCGGCAACGCTGGTAAACACCGGCGCGGCTAAACGCTGGCTCAGTTGCTGTACCTCGGCCCCCGCATTCAAGGCTCCGCCACCGGCAATAATCATCGGCCGCTTGGCCGCCGCTAATTTGGCCGCTGCGGCTGCCAGCACCTCAGTCGCCGGCACGCCGCGCGTCGGACGCCGCACCACCTCAGCGGTCCAGTCACGGGCAATCGGCGCTGCCAGCACATCCAGCGGCACCGAAATATGCACAGGCCGGGGCCGCTCGCTGTCGAATACCGCGTAAGCACGGGCGATCAGCTCGGGCAGGTCTTCCGGCGTTAGCGCCACGGCCGAAAACGCCGTGATAGGTGCTGTCAGCGCACGCTGATCCTGAGTCTCGTGCAGGCAACCCCAGCCCTTGCCCAAGCTGGCCGTATGGTTGACGCTGGAAATCACCAGCATTGGAATCGAGTCCGCATAGGCCTGACCGATTGGCGTCGAGGCGTTGGTAACACCGGGGCCGGTAATCACAAAGCAGACGCCTGGCTTGCCGGTAACACGGGCGTAACCATCGGCCATGAATCCAGCACCCTGCTCGTGGCGAGTGAGTACGTGACGAATACCGCTGCCGGGCAAGCCTCGGTAAAGTTCGAGTGTATGCACGCCAGGGATACCAAATACGGTATCGACCTGATAGTTGGCCAGCAGGCGCACCAGCGCTTGCCCCCCGGTTAATGTGTCTTGAGTTTGCATCAAAAAATCCTCTTTGCTACGCATAGCCGTAGCCAAACGAGCGCCGCTGTTAAACCGAATAGCGCACCCGACGTTAAAGCTGCACAACCAACAATGGCCCGACACTCAACATGACCGGGCCATTGCAATGTGCGCGTGGTTAGCCTGGGCTGAGCGCGGGGTTGTTCAACGCCTGCGCATCCGAGCGATCATTTTCCGGCGCGTGCAACGGCATGATCTTGATGCAGAAGATGCCGTAGATCAGCGCAATGATGGGGTTGATCCAGTTGAAGAACGCAAACGGCGCGTAAGACAGTGTGGCGACGCCCAAGGTGGCGGCCATGTATACCGCGCAGGCATTCCACGGAATCAGCGAAGACGTTACCGTGCCGGCATCTTCGATGGTGCGCGACAGGTTCACGGCTGCCAGCCCACGGCGCTTGTACTCTTCTTTCCACATTTGACCGGGCAGCACCAGCGACAGGTACTGATCGCCGGTCAGCACATTGACCCCAAGGCTGGTTGCCAGCGTGGCGCCGATCAGCGCACCGACCGAATGCACGCTGCGCACGATCAGGCTCAACAGGAAGCGGATGAAACCGATGCGCTCAAGCACCGCAGTCATCATCATCGAGCAAAACACCAGAAACGCCATAAACACCATCCCGGCCATACCGCCACGGCTGAGCAGGCTGTCGACAACCTCGTTGCCGGTTTGTGAGACAAAGCCGGTGGCCATTACGGTCCACAACGCTTTAACCACCATGAGCGGATGCGCCAGCTCACTTTCACCCATAAAGCGTTCAATGACCGGCATCTGAAACAGCACGGCGAACACACAGGCCAACACACTGCACAGCATGATTGCCGGGAATGCCGCGACTTTACGCACCGACAAAGTCAGCAGTGCCACCAGCGGAATAAGGTTGTACCAGGCGATATTGAACGAACTGGCCAGCTGCGCCTTGAGCGCCTCGACATTGGCAACCGAATCACCGTGTACATCGGCTTTCAACGCCAGAATAGAGAACAACACCAAGGCGATAATCAAGCTCGGCACCGACACCCAGGCCATGTGGCGGATATGGTCGAACAGATCCGCTCCGGCCACTGCCGGCGCCAGATTGGTGGTTTCCGAAAGCGGCGACATCTTGTCACCAAAATAGGCCCCGGCAACCACAGCACCCGCGGTAATTTCAGGCGACAGACCGAAGCCGTGCGCGGTGCCCATCAGGCCGACACCGATGGTCGCAGCGGTGGTCCAGGATGAGCCGATGCAGATCGATACGATCGCGCTGATGATGCAGGCCAATGGATAAAAAAAGCCGGGAGATAGCAGACTCACTCCCGCATAGAGCAGTGTTGGCACTGTACCGGCAATGATGAACGAGCCGATCAGGACACCGATAGAAAGAAAGATGAAAATGGGTGCAATGGTTTTCGAGTTGGTGGCGATCACCTCGCGTTCCAACTGCTCCCAGCTGATGCCGTTTTTCATGCCGATGAGCGCCGCAAAGCAGCCCACCATAATCAGCGCGAGTTGCAATGGACCCGACATGGGATCATCGAAAAGGCTAAGAGAGCCCGCGATCAGCGCCAGTAAGACGCCAGCGACCAACACAGCGTCGATCGCAGAAAAGTTACGCAGCTTCATTTTTTTATCCCTAATACTCGTCAGGTCTGTTGCCTGACCTCCACTTCAAGTATTCACGGGAGATGTAAGCGCCGATTGACCGCAATGAAAGGACATGTAAGAAGTCGTAACGGCTTTGTTACAAGTCCATCAGCTTGTTGCGTGCAGCGCTAACGGCCGCTGCCGTATGTTGCAACAACAGCCTCAATGGCTCGCGCGCAGTTGTGCATGCTGGCCCATCCTCGCGCTCTGCGGCCGCTTCAATCGTGTGCAGCGTATCAGCCAAATGTCGTGCACCCAGCGACTGGCTGGAGCTGGCCAGACGGTGTGAGTGCGCAACAATCTCGGGATAATCAAGCACTGCCAACGCATCCAGAAGGCCATCGGCCTGCTGCAAGCTGGTTTGCAGGAGTGCCAACAAGTGCTCCAGTTTTTTATTGCCGAGCAACTGCTGATGGGTTTCCAGCACATGGGAATCCAGCGCGGCCTGATCGGGCCCGGCGGGCTTGCATTGCGCGACGTCGGCCAGCGCCTGGCGTAAACCTGGCAGCTGCACCGGCTTGGCGATAACTCCGCGCATGCCTGCATCCAGATAACGCTGGACCATGGCCGGTTGCAGGCTCGCGGTAAATGCATAAATGGGCGTGTTCTGATTGAGCCCTTGCGGGTCTTGGCGCATCTGCTGACAAACACCAATGCCACTGCCGCCGGGAAGATGTTCATCGAGCAGAATCATATCGAAGAGATGGCGCTGGCATGCTTCAAGCGCCGGAACAACATCATCCACCATCGTCACCCGATGCCCCTCACGCTCCAGCAGCCCCTGCGCCACCTCACGGTTGATTTCGACATCTTCAACCACCAGCACATGCAGTGATGCAATTGACTGTGCAGGCTGCGAATTGGCCGGTTCACTCAAGGCCTGGCGGGTAATCGGCAGGCACAGCTCAAAGTAGAAACGACTGCCCTCGCCTTCACGACTCTGCAGAGTGATTTCACCGCCCATCAACTCGACCAGATGTTTGCAGATCGCCAACCCCAGACCAGCACCACCGACGCGCTCATCAGCCTGAACGAAACGCTCGAATATGTGGGTTTGAATCGCTTCGGGAATGCCGATCCCATTATCTTCCACAGCAAAGCCCAGCCGCTGATTGCCATCTTCCCAGCCCAGCAACTCAACGTGCAAATGCACACGTCCGTGCTCGGTGTACTTGATGGCATTGGCCAGTAAGTTCGTCAGCACCTGGCGAATAAACTGCTCAGGGCCCACGCAATTGCTGTGCAGGCGCGGGTCGATAGTCAGTTGCAGACGGTTGTGATTGGCGTGTGCGTTGGGCTCAAGCAAGGTGAAGACTTGCTCGCACAATTCGCGCAGACCAAATTCAACCGACGAAGCCCGGGCCTCGCCACTGTCGAGCGTGGCAAAGTCGAGCAAATCGTTGAGCAACGCCAGCAATCCTTCGCCCGCTTTCTGCAAGGCGCCCAGCCTGCGCTGCGGCAACTCGCCAACAGTGGCCTCGTGTAGCAACTCGGCCATGCCCAGAATGCCATTGAGCGGCGTGCGCAACTCATGGCTCATGGTCGCGAGAAACCGTGACTTGGCCAAGTTGGCAGCCTCAGCCTCTTCCTTGGCCCGGTACAAACTGGCAGTACGCCGCTCGACCATGCGCAGCAGTTCGTCCTTCTTGCCTTGCAAGGTGATTCGGTCTGCCTCGCTACGGCGGCGATCCTCAACAATCGCCTGACGCATTTCATCGAGGGCGCGGGCGACCGCATCGATTTCGTCCTCAACTGAATTCAGCGTCTTGTCGAGTTGCAGCGGCTGCTGCCATTGGCCCTTGGCGAGTTTGCGCGAGAACTCGGCCATCGCCAGCAAGTGCCGGGTCACCAATCGGTAGAACAACCACGACAAGGTGATTGCCAGCCCACAAATGAACAGTCCCATCCACAGCAGATTGGTCAGCCCGCTGGCTACCAGTCGCCGGTGTACCGCTGCGATATCAATGCCGACTTCAAGTGTTCCGAGCGCGCGCGGCGCCTGGTTCTCGACCTGAAAGCTAAGGGGAAACTGGTCGACCTGAACCGACTCAAGCTCCAGCTTGCTGCCGTGGGTTATGTTGAAGTCATTGCTGGAAAGACGTACCCAGGTGATATCAGGGAAATCAACCAAACCCTGCAACTGCACTTCAAGCTGATTGCGATTGAGGTCCCACACGCTGCGCTCGATGCTGGCTTGATAACCATTGCGGATCAATTCCAGACGTGAGGCGATATTGCTCATTTCACGCTGGTATTCGAAGTACATTTGCACGGCACTGGCCAACAAGGTGAAGCACAGGCTGAACAGCAAGATGAACCGCAGCAACCGCTGCGACACGCCACCAGACGGGGTAACTTCAAGCGCAATCATGGTGCTGCCTGCATGGCCCGGTAATCCTTTTCACTGTCTTGCAGCCATTGCTCGACCTCCCCGGCATCCACAATCCGCTGCAATTCTTGGTCAATTTCGGCCATGTGCGCCGCTAACGGCGAACGTTTGGAGACGGCAAAATACAAGTGATCCACAGCAACTGGCACCGGCAACACCTGAATGTTTTCGGCGCCAGCAAGGTGCTCGACGAACAACTGCCCCGTTCTGCGTTCCTGGGCAATGAAGTCGATTCGGCCGCGCACGAGTTTGCCGAAGTTCTGCCGGTTGCTGGTGACCCACTCGATGTTGCCGTTCTCGGCCACAAACTTGTCGAAGGCCTGCCCATAGCTTTCACCGAACAGCAATCCGCCGCGATAACCCTTGAGATCTTCAAGTTTGTTCACTGTGAGGGGTTTATCACTGTTGTAGAACAGCGCCACCTCTTCGCGCAGTAAAGCGACCTGACTGAATAACAGGTCTTTTGAACGCCCCTCAGTGCGGTAAGCGATGACCATATCGACTCGCCCTTGAGCGACGTCAGTCAAGCAGCGCTTCCAGCTGCCCAATACAACCACTTCAACCGGCATACCCAGGCGGGCGAAGACTTCACGCACAGCATGCGGGGCCAGGCCACGGACTTCACCTGAGTTGTCGCGCCAGGAAATAGGTGGATAAACCGGGTAATCACAGTAACGAATGGTCGCCATTGGCGAGTCGGCGGCCGGAGCCGGTTCAGCCGCGTTTGCCGCCAGCGCAGGCATCAAAGCGATGAGCATGGAGAGGCTGATAAAAAGCCGGCTCATTGGCGGCTGCTAACGTCTGAGCTAAACAGATAGCCCGCGCCATGAATGGTGATAATTAACTGAGGGTCCGCCGGATCGTCACGCAACTTGCGCCGCAGTCGACCCACCAGCACGTCGATGGAACGGTCATTGGGCACCCATTCGCGATTACGCACCTGGTCCATCAACTGATCGCGACTCAAGGTCTGGCCGGCATTGCGCAGCAACGCGCTGAGCAATTGAAACTCGCCGTGCGTGAGCAGGTTTTCATGGCCTTCGGCGTCGATCAGGCGACGGCGGTCGATGTCCAGCGCCCAGTCACCGAAGTATTTGATTTGCCGGCCCTCTTCGCTGCCAGCCGCCTCTGACTCGAGCGATTGCGCATGGCGAACGCGACGCACCAGATTCTTTGCCCGCGGGACCAGTTCACGGGGGTTAAAGGGCTTGACCACATAATCATCGGCGCCCATTTCAAGGCCGACAATGCGGTCCACCGCATCATCGCTGCCGGTGATCAGAATGATGCCGACTTCACTGCGTGCGCGCAGCTCACGGGTCAGGGTCAGGCCATCCTTGCCCGGCAAGCGGATATCCAGCATCAGTAAATCAATCATCTGCTGTTCAAGGATTGTCTCTGCTTCTTCAGCGGTTTCGGCGCAAAGCACTTCATAGCCATCACGCTCCAGATAAGCCTTTAACATCTCGCGGATGACCGGATCGTCATCAACAATCAGGACACGGGGTGTCGCCATCATCATCTCGCCCTCGTCGCCTCATGGTGCGATGATTATAAAAGGTATCGCTGTTCCATCAGCTTGCCGAGTGGCGCGCAAAGCGACCGTCCTGCCTGCAATGCGCCACGCCTGCGAATTGCAGTGGCAAAGGCAGGCGTGCGCTAGCGGCGGGCAAATATTGAAATTGCTGAGCGCCAGTGTGAAGCCAGTTTGTTGCCACTGCAGCTTTGTGGGGCAGTAACTCTACAGCAACAGCCAAGCCTACTTAAATGATTTAGCCCGGCCATCGCCCCGTCAGGCCACAACGTGCTGGCGCAGACGGCTCTGGCTGCGCGTTTCAGGCCCGCTCAGCAGCCCGCCACAGCAGACCTACCCTTAAGGGGAATGGGCAAGCGGCCGGGTCATGGTCAATATGACCCCACCAACCAATTCGAAAAAAGAAAAAGGTGGGACTTAGTTTGAATAGAACCTTCGTTGCAATTTTCAGTATGGGCCTGGCTTTCAGCCCACTAACCAACGCTGCAAGTGAGACCAAGCCAAACACCCTGCACCTGTATAACTGGTCAGATTACATTGGCGAAAACACCATCAGCGACTTCGAGAAACAAACGGGAATCAAGGTCGTTTATGACACGTTCGATTCCTACGAGTCGGTTCAAGGCAAGCTGTTAACCGGACGCTCCGGCTACGATCTGGTACTGCTAAACGCCGCTTTAACCCCGCCGTTGATTGAGGCTGGAGCCTTCCAGAAGCTCGACAAAAACCAGCTCAAAAGCTGGGATAACCTTGACCCGCTAGTCCTCAAAAATCTGCAAAGCTACGATCCGGGCGTCGCCTACTCAGCGCCTTATACCTGGGGCAGCAATGGCGTTACCTACAACGTCAAAGAAATCAAAGAACGCATGCCCGACGCCCCCATTGGCTCACTGGCCATGATCTTCGACCCCAAAGTGGTGTCGAAATTTGCAGACTGCGGCGTGACCATCACCGACTCCCCGACCGATGTATTACCGCTGGCGTTGAAGTACCTCAACCGCGACCCCAACAGTGCCAGCAAAGAAGACCTCAAAGCCGCCGAAGAAGTAATCTCAGCAGTACGCCCTTATATCCGTAAATTTGACTCAGTCAGCTTCCTCACAGGTTTAGCCAATGGCAACCAGTGCATGGCGATGACATGGTCCGGCGATTACGCCACAGCCCAGGCCCGCGCAGACGAAGCCGGCTCCGATGTGAAGTTGGATTACTTCATTCCCAAAGAAGGTTCACTGATCTGGTTTGATGATTTCTACATCCCGGTCGACGCACCCAATCCCGGCAACGCGCATAAATTTCTCGAATTCTTGTTGCAGCCCGAAGTCATTGCACAAGTCAGCAATCACATCCATTACGCCAATAGCAACAAGGCCGCAACGCCGATGCTAAAAGCCGAAGTCCGGGATAATCCGGCCATTTATCCAGACGACGAAACACGCGCCAGACTATTCACACAGCGACCTAAATCGCCCGCAGAAATACGTCGAATTTCCCGTACGTGGAACACCATCAAAACCGGTTACTAATCGCCACGGAGCTTCTGCGCAAGAAGCTCCAGCTAACCGCACGCTGAACTGAGGTAAAGACATGACAACTCCAACACCTGCCTTCTTTGAGCAATTTGACGACGAAGCGCTGGTTGCTGCCGACAAAGCGCACTACATGCACGGCTACCATGTGTTTGACGACCATCGCGAAAATGGCGCGCTGAACATCGCCGCCGGTGATGGCGCCTACATTTACGACACCAAAGGTAATCGCTACCTCGACGCAGTGGGCGGAATGTGGTGCACCAACATTGGTTTGGGCCGCGAAGAAATGGCCGATGCCATTGCCGACCAAGTGCGCAAGCTGGCGTACTCCAACCCGTTCTGCGACATGGCCAATGTCACCGCGATTGAGCTGAGCGAAAAACTTGCAGAGCTGGCACCCGGCGATCTCAACCATGTGTTTCTGACCACCGGCGGCTCAACCGCGGTCGACACGGCTTACAGGTTGATTCAGTTCTACCAGAACTGCCGCGGCAAGCATGACAAGAAGCACATCATCAGCCGTGTTAATGCGTACCATGGTTCAACCTTTCTGACCATGTCGCTGGGCGGCAAAGCGGCGGATCACCCTGCCGAGTTCGACTTTTTACAGGACAAGATTCACCACATCTCTTGCCCGAATCCTTATCGCGCCCCCGAAGGCATGACCGAGGCCGACTTCCTCGAGTTTCTGGTTAATGAATTCGAAGAGAAAATTCTCAGCATTGGCGCGGATAACGTCGCGGCTTTCTTCGCCGAGCCAATCATGGGTTCGGGCGGCGTAATCATCCCTCCTACCGGCTATCACCAGCGGATGTGGGAAGTCTGCAAGCGCTACGACGTGCTGTATGTCGCCGATGAAGTGGTCACCTCCTTCGGCCGTCTGGGCGCATTTTTCGCCTCGGATGAAGTGTTTGGCATGCAGCCAGATATCATCACCACCGCCAAAGGCCTGACCAGTGGCTATCTGCCGCTGGGCGCGCTGATCTTCTCAGATAAAATCTGGAACGAAATCGCCCAGGCGGGTCAGGAGCGCTGCTTCGCCCACGGCTTTACTTACAGCGGACACCCGGTCAGTTGCATCAGCGCGTTGAAGAACATTGAGATTATCCAGCGCGAAAAACTGCTGGACCACGTACAGGACGTGGGCAGTTACCTGGAAGAGCGCCTGCAGACTCTGGCAAGCCTGCCGCTGGTGGGTGACGTTCGCTGCAAAAAGCTCATGGCCTGCGTCGAATTCGTGGCGGATAAGCGCACCAAGGAACTGTTCCCTGAAGCGCTCAACATTGGCGAAAAAATCCATTTGAAGTGCCAGGCTCGCGGCTTGTTAGTGCGCCCAATCGTGCACCTCAACGTGATGTCGCCGCCGCTGACCATTACCCACGCTCAGGTTGACGAGATTGTCGAAACCCTGCGCGAAGCCATTGAGCAAACGGCCGAAGAGTTGCTTAAAGACGGCAGTTACGCTGGCAACTAAACCGTCACACGTAAAGGCCTGCCAGCAACCACTGCCAGGCCTGTTGCCGCGATACGGCAGGTTGTTTTGTAGCAGTATTTTGCAGGTTATCAGGGCAGTCAGTAGACTGCCCGCATGAACACTAAAGCCTCGCGTCACCCTTCCCTCACACCCAGCCTTGGTTTTCAGGCCTGGAACGTCAGCGTGGCCCAAGCCGTGGCCAACGTTGCGCAGGCCAATTTCCCCGCCTACCTGGACGCTGCACTCAGCAGTTTATTGCCCATCGAATGCGTACTTCTGGGCCTTGAATGCAAAGGCCAGCCGCCGCAGCCGATCTATCAACGCGGCATTCCAGAGATTTACCTTGAAAACCTCACCAGCCGTTATTACGCGCGCGGCTACTTGCTCGACCCTTTTTGTCTGGCGATTGAAAACGGTTTAGCCCAGGGCTTTTATCCACTTGCCGAGATTGCGCCGGATAACTTCTTCAGCAGTGAGTATTACAAGAACTACTACCTCAAATGCGGGGCAGTAGAAGACAGCCATTACATCATCGACCTGGATGATCAGCGCAAACTGTCGTTATGTGTTTATCAGGGCTGCAGTGGGTCGCGCTTCAGTAAGTCGCAACTCAATTTACTCAGGTCTGCAGAACCGCTCGTGCGCGAATTGTGTTTGCAGTTTGACCGCACAGGCGGCCTTGCCCAATGCCTGCCTGACGAGCATGCACCAAGTAATTTGAGCCGGCATATTCGCGCCGCATTCATGAGTTTCGGAGGCGATGGCCTGACCGATCGTGAGCGCGAAATCGCCCACCTGTTGCTGCGGGGGCACTCGGTAAAATCCAGCGCCAAGGTGCTGGAAATTTCACCGCAAACCGTGCGCATGCACCGCAAAAATCTCTACACCAAGCTTGCCGTCAACTCGCAGGCGGAGTTGTTCGCGCTGTTTATTGACTGGCTGACGCGCTATTAGCCCAGGCCTTTGCAGCCAATAGCGCGTCGCCAATCAGTGGTGCTGTGAAGGCCGGCGTGACGGATTAACCGTTACCGAACGGCGTAGCTGACCTCGACCTCGTCACCGATTACCGCCGGGTCAAACGGCGCTCTGGCAAACACCCGCCGTAACATCGGCTCGAAGTGGCTCAGTGGCGGTGTTGGGTAGTTTGGATCAAACGACTTCTGATCCCACTTTTCGCAAAAGTCCACGCAGCTCTGATAGAACGGATGATTCTTGTAGCGATCCCGCTCATAACGGTCACCGCCGTAGTGGTGCGCGTAGTAGTAGTTTTGAAACAGGCCGTGATGGTGAACAATCCACGTGACCTCACTGCGCACGTATGGGCGAATAATCGACGCGGCATACTGCGAGTGATTGTAGGGCGCGAGGCTGTCGCCAAGGTCGTGAAGCAGCGCGCCGACAATCATGTCTTCGTCCGCGCCATCAGCCTCAGCTCGGGCAGCGCTTTGCAGCGAGTGCTCCAGACGGTTGACCTGATAACCGCTGAGGGTCTCAGCCGTTTGCTCCAACGCCAGCAGAATCCGGTCTACTAGGCCTTTGTTGTAGTCAGTTTCGAGCCGCTCAAGGAGGTGATACTCCTCGGCAGTACCCGCCTTCATTTCAATGAAATTAACGCGTTCCATTATTCTTGTCCTGCTGTGCTGGAGAGTAGCTTGTAGGTGCTGGCGAAGCGTTCCTTGGGGCCATCCAAATCGATGTAACAGCCCTGCAAGTGGCGATGCCCCTCGCTCGAGTCGTAGCTGGTCCGGCCGTGCAGCACGCGGCTGTTATCAAACAGCATTAACTCGCCGGGCTCGAGGCGAAACTGGATTTCGTTACGGCTGTCGACAAACAACTCGCCAAGGCGCTGGCGTGCCCGGTGATAGGCGCGCAACTCAGCCACAGGTAACAACGGCAAACCATCCAGACGTGGGCTGTAATGCACGCCTAAGGTATTACCGCGTTCATCGGTACTGATAATCGGGCGCTTGCTGCAAAGCTCCGTGCCTTTGTCGACAAAGCGGAAATTCACCGCTGTATTGCACAACAACGCATAGCCTTGGGGGTCCTCTGCAGCGAGTTGGCTGACCACATTGACGCTGTCGACCAGCGTCGACAAGCCGCCGGATGTCTGGTTGACCAGGCAATGTAAAAGCTGAATGCCAGGCACCGGATTACGGTATGGGTTGTCGGTATGCGGGCCTAAATGCACCGAGCGATACGCCAGATCATTGCCGTCTGGTCGCGAGTACACCTCGAAATAGCGGCCAAAGTTGGTTTCTTTGACGTAACCAAACTTGCGCGCCACATCAAGAATGCTTTCAGGCTCGGTGGGCACATCGTGAACAATCACGAACCCGTATTTCAGGTAGACCGTCAGGGCATCAAGGAAAGCTTGCGGCTGGTCCAGCGTCTGCCAGTTGGCGCGCACCGCGCTGCGATCCAGATCGCTGCCCCAAGCCTGCGCCTGCGGGAAAATCGAGTGACCGACAATTTCATCGACCAAACCACGAAAATCATACAGCGCGCGGTGTCCGTCGGTGAACGCGAGCCACGCCTGCTCTTCGGCGACAGGTTCGAGATGAGTAAGATTGATCAGCGGATCAATGCCATGAGAATTAAACAGCCGCTGCTGGGTCATCTCATCGAGTTGCTGCGGCTCGCGGCTGCGCTCACGCAACCACAGAACCGGAATATCAAATACACCGACTTGCGAACTGAACGTAACGGTTGCAGCTGCTTCATCGTGGGAAAACGAAACATTGCTCATGGTGAGCTCCTGCCGATAGTGGCGAATGGCATGGTTCAGGTTCAGCAAGTGCGCTGCAGGACCAGAATGCGTGACAACAACTCATCACGATCCATGTAGCAGCCACGCAAGTGACGCATGCCGCTGGTCTGGTCAAACGCATTACGTGCGTGCATGGTGCGGCGGTTATCGAAGCACCACATTTCACCGGCAGCCAGACGATGGCTGACAATAAATGCAGGGTCGCGGGTCAGCGCGAAGAAGCGCCGGTAAGCACGGTAGAAGGCTGGCATGTCTGCACCGGCCACATCGAACGGTGCCCGCAGCCAGTTGGCCAGACGAATCTCGCTGATCTCACCACGCGCATCCAGACCAATAATCGGCGCATAGCTGCGGTAGTCACTTTGCGGCGCCTTGTTGCGGAACGACACCGGCACTTCTGTGAGCAGTTTGAAGTCTTCCGGGGACTGCTCGCGAACAGCTTTGGCAATCGCAAAACCGTCGACAAAGGTGCTTTCGCCGCCAGTTGCATCGTTGACTAGGCAATGCAAAAACTGCAAACCCGGCTGTAACTCACGAGTCGGCAGATCGGTATGCGCCGGCAGTTGCAGCGAGGTGTAGGCATTGCTGTTAACAGCCTCAACCTTGGTGCGCACTTCGAACAAGGTGCCGAAGTTACTTTCGCGGATGAACGAAATGCGGTGCGCGACCTGCTCCATGATGTCTTCGGTGGTGGGCATGCCCGTCATCAGCGTCAAGCCCGTGTCGCGCACGGCCAACAGCCATTGCAACAGTGCCTGGTCTTCGCTCATCACCGCTTTGTAATCAAAGGTCGGAATCGCCAGATCAGTCTTCCACACGTTTGCAGTACGCAGCGTTTGTTGGCGCTCCTGGCGGCTCTCCGAGTCATAACTGTGGGCACGCAGCCAACCTGTGCCATAGGCACTTTCGTGGCCATCCTGCCAGCGCACCAGCAGCTCGTCGCCTTTCAACTCGGCCGTCTCGGCGCGCAAGTCTTCCGGCACATCAATGATTTCAAATATCTGCTCACGCGTGCCCGGATGAATGCACTGCGGGCACGGGCAGTTATCGCGCAACCACAGAAAGTGGTAATGGCTGACGCGTTTATCATCCCACTCAACCTCAATGCCATCACTCTGCAAGCGTGATGTCAGTGCCCGGTTAAGCACGGGAAAGTCGCGCCAGTCGGCGGAGAAATTTTCAAGTTCGGCTTGTTCGATTGCGCTCATGATGACACTCCCTAGTATCGATGCCGATTACCAAACCGGCGGCGTATGGCGTTAGGCGGATGGCTTCGGTGCCGGCAGGCCGATGCGTCGGCCTATGCTTCCTTGCGTTTCCAAGGCTTGATCAGCCTTGGCCATAAGAGCCACGGCAGACGCTACCGTCGGTGCCAGTGGCGTGGCTTTGGGCCCACTCATGTCGACGTTGAGCCAAAGCTGTTCTGCAGTCGCCAACGGCGGCTGTTCGCCCTGCAAATGCAGCGAGAAGTTCAGGTGCAGGCGCTTGGCGTCATACGCGATGATTTGCCCGCGCACCTCAACGACCTGATCAACCTTGACCTCACGCAGGTACTGCACATGGCTTTCAAGGGTGAACATCGAATGGCCGAGCTGTTCGCGCCCTTCTGGCCCGAGACCGATCTGCACCATCAGCTCGTCACCGGCAAAGCTGATGATCAGCAGGTAGAACGCATCACGCAGATGGCCGTTGTAATCGGTCCATTCGCTTTGCACCGGGCCCGACCAGAACACCGTGGGTAGATTGCTCATATTGGCTCCTCAGTCTTCGATGCCATGGCGCGCTTTAACAGCGGCAATGGTGTCTTGAATGGATTGCAGGCAGTCATCGCGATAGCGCTCCAGCGCGGCTATATCACGCCCTGCCAGCTGCTCTTCGGCACCTGAAACCACACGATCAAGCAGGGTCTCGCTCAACTCTGGCGCCTCAAGATAGGTCCACGGCAGCTTGAGGGCGGGGCCGAACTGCTGCATGAAGTGGCGCATGCCGGACTTGCCGCCTGCCAGCGAGAAGGTCATGAATGAGCCCATGAATGCCCAGCGCAACCCGCAGCCATAACGCACGGCGTCATCGATTTCGGCGGGCGTGGCCACGCCGTCATTGATCATGTGCAACGCTTCGCGCCACATCGATTCCTGCAAGCGGTCGGCGATGAAACCGGGCACTTCATGGCGCACATGCAACGCCCGCATGCCCAGTTCGCTGAAGATGCAGCGGGCTTTTTCCAACGTCGCCGCGGAGGTTTTTTCACCGCCGACCAACTCAACGAGTGGCAACAGGTAAACCGGGTTGAATGGATGCACGACCAGGCAACGTTCCGGGTTCACGGCATCACGATAGAAGTCGGTTGGCAGCAGGCCCGAGGTCGAAGAACCGATGATTACATCCGGCCGCGCCGCTGCACTGATGCGCGCATGCAGATCGATTTTCAGCTGCAGGTTTTCCGGCGCACTTTCTTGAATCAGATCAGCGTTGGCAACGCACTCTTCCACCGTGTCCACCATGCGAAAACGCTCAAGGGATGCACCCTCGGCGAGCCCGGCACGTTCCAGCGCGGGCCATGCACTGGCAATCCGCTCGCGCATATTCTGCTCAGCGCCAGGGCCCGGGTCCCACGCCACTACATCCAGGCCGTAAGCCAGTGCACGGGCTGCCCAACCACTGCCGATAACGCCACCGCCGACCAGGGCAATGGTCTTGATTTCACTTAGCATCTCATTCTCCGGGTGCGCGCAGGCGCTTCCCGGAAAACCGGGAAGTCCTGAGGTCATTACGTTCTGTATCAGTCGGTCAGATCAGACCAGGTTCAGGGTTTTACGAGCCTGGGCTGGAGTCTGCGGGCTCGCGCCCATGCGCTGCATGAGTTCAATCACGCGCTCAACCAGCTTGCCATTGCTGGCGTAAACGCCTTTGTCGAGCCAGATGTTGTCTTCCAGACCCACACGTACGTGGCCACCCAGCAGCATCGCCTGCGCCGCCATTGGCATCTGCATGCGACCAATGCCGAATGCCGACCACTGATGGCCGCCCGGCAGGTTGTCGACCATGGCTTTCATGGTCGAAGTGTCCGCTGGCGCGCCCCACGGAATGCCCAGGCAAAGCTGGTACATCGGATCTTTGATCAGGCCTTCTTTGAGCATCTGGTTGGCGAATTGCAGGTTGCCAGTATCGAAAATCTCCAGCTCGACCTTAACGCCAAGCTCGGTGATGCGCTTGGCACCCGCGCGCAGCTGGGCCGGCGTGGCCACATAAATAGTGTCGCCGTCGCCAAAGTTGAGCGTGCCGCAGTCCAGCGTGCAGATGTCTGGGCGCAACTCTTCAACATGCACCAGGCGCTCCAGCGGGCCGACCAGATCAGTGCTTGAACCGAACTTGAAAGGCTCTTCACCCGGCCCGATTTCCAGATCACCGCCCATGCCGGCGGTCAGGTTGACGATGACATCGACATTGCTGCTGCGGATGTGCTCCATCAGCTCGCGGTACAACGCCGGATCGCGGCTCGGATTGCCGGTTTCAGGGTCGCGCACATGGCAATGGACGATGGTCGCGCCAGCGTTGGCTGCCTCAATTGCCGAGTCCGCGATCTGCTTGGGCGTCACCGGAATAGCGGGGTGCTTGCCAACAGTGTCGCCGGCACCGGTAATTGCACAGGTTACGATCACATCACGATTCATTTGGGGTCTCCGAAAATTGTCTGAAAACGGGTGATTTACGGCTCAGGGAGCTTCGTTCATCACCAACGAGAGGCTTTCATCGCCAGCAAACGAGGTCACACCGGCGAGCCAGCTTTTAACCAGTTCCGGGTGTTCATCGATGAACGTCTTTGCGACATCCATTGGCTGGCCGCGCTTGAGCAGCTTCACCATCATTTCTGCTTCCTGCTCAGCGGTGAAATGAATGTTGCTCAGCAGTTTGTAGGCATTCGGGCACTCGTCGGCATATCCGGAGCGAGTCACCGTCCAAACGGTGGCTTTGCCCTCTTCCGGGCCCATAAGGCCGTCGCTGCCAGTGAGGTAGGTGAGGTCCATGTCGATGTTCATCGGATGCGGTTTCCAGCCAATGAACACGATGGCGTCTTTACGCTGATTGGCGCGCTTGACCGCGGCCAGCATGCCGGCTTCACCGGACTCGATCAGCTTGAAATTTTTCAGGCCGAAACGGTTGTCGCTAATGGCTTGCTGCAGGCGCTTATTGATATTGGTGCCCGGATCAATGCCGTAAATGCGACCATCGAGCTCATCCTCGAAGCGGGCAATGTCGGCAAAGGTCTTCAAGCCTTTGTCGGCCAACCACGTTGGCACCGCGAGGGTCATCTGGCCGTCGGCCATGTTCGGCGTGGGCATGATCTGCACATCACCTTTGTCCACGAACGGGCCGACGATTGCGTTTGAAGACGGGCTCCAATGGCCCATAAACGCATCGACTTGCTTGTTGCGCATGCCCGAATAAATCATCTGCTGAGCGGCGATGGTCTCTTTGCTCGTGTAACCTAAACGCTCAAGCACGGTTCGGGTTACGGCCGTGGTGGCGATGACGTCGGTCCAGCTCATCAGCCCGATGCTGATGTTTTTGCACTGCGCGGGCTCAGCCGCTTGAACGTTACCAGCTGCCAAAATCAAAGCAGCGCACCCCATCAGGGATTTGAAAGGTTTTGTAGTTATCAAGTTAATACTCCGGCAAGGCTGATCGGAGACAGTCAAAACGCAAAAGGTGCTGCATTAGGGGGGTATATCTGTCTGCACGCTATATCTGGTGCGCTCAAAAGGTGCGCAAGCCAGTCCACTCTGTCGGTGGCAGAGGCAAGATTAGGGGCGTACACGAAACGAAAACCGCAGCTTCGCGACATCGAATCTGACTAATGCGACATCGCCACACCAACATGGCAACCCTTTTGCAGGCTGTCAGCCACCACCAACGGAGTATGCGGATGAGCCAACTTTTCAACTTTCTGCTATTGCCCGGCTTTTCCATGATGGATTTTTCGGCGGCCGCAGAACCGCTGCGCTCGGCCAACAGAATGGGCGGAGATTTATACCGTTGGCGCACGCTCAGCCAAGACGGCCTTCCCGTCGTTGCCAGCAACGGCATGTCGATTGCCGTGGATGCGCCACTGCTGGACCTGCATGAAGACGAAGTCCTGTTCGTGGTTGCCACCTACGAACCCCTCGCCCACATCCAACCCGCACTGATGCAATGGTTGAAACGTCAGGACCGCGCAGGCGTAACCTTGGGCGGAATCGACACCGGCGCTTTTGTGCTGGCAAAAGCCGGACTGATGCGCGGCTATCGCATGACGGTGCATTGGGAAGCGATTGACTCACTGGTCGAGAGTTACCCTGATCTCGATGTGCGCCATGCGTTATTCGAAATAGACCGGCGCCGGATCACCTCCGCAGGCGGCACCGCCTCCATGGACTTGATACTCGAGCTGATCGCTCAGGGCCACGGCCGCGAGCTGGCTCAGCGCGTGTCCGAGCAATTCATTCACGCCCGAATTCGCCCGCGCAGTGACACCCAGCGTGAAGATGTTGTGCAGCGTTACACCCTGGACAACCCAAAGCTGCAAGCGGTGATTGAACGCATCGAACTGAACATTGAAAAAAATATCGATGTGGATGAACTGGCCAAAGGGGTGGCCATAACTCGCCGCCAACTCGAGCGCCTGTTTCGCACTTACCTGCATGAATCGCCAGCGGCTTTTCGCCAACGCTTGCGCCTCGACAAGGCCCGCCATCTGTTGCAGCAAAGCGATTTGAGCATCCTGCAAATCAGCATTGCCTGCGGTTTCGATTCACCGTCCTATTTTGGCCGCTGCTACCGCCAACGCTTCAATCGCACCCCACGCCAAGACCGCACAGTAATGACCGGCACAGCCCGGCAAAATTGACATCGCCGGTTGCAACCGGCAAGGTCTTGCGCGAAATCAGCGGCTCAACGCCCTCTTCTGTCGAGCCAATAAGCTCTCGCTCAGAGCGACATCTACACGTCTTTTCGCGACCACCTCTCTGGTGCTCAAGTCTTCAGATCAGGCATAACACACACCTCAATTTCGGGAGGTCCTAATGAATATCCCTGACAACATTTCCCCTCAAGAGTGGCAAGTACGCTGTGAGCTGGCAGCGCTGTACCGGATGGTTGCGCACTTTCGCATGACCGATCTGATCGACACGCACATCAGCTTGCGCGTGCCCGGCCCTGAGCATCATTTTCTGATCAACCGCTACGGCGTAATGTTCCAGCACATGCGCGCCAGCGATCTGGTAAAGATCGATCATGCAGGTAAAGTCGTCGATCCTGTGTATAAAGATCACGAAGTCAACGAAGCGGGTTTTGTCATTCACTCAGCCATTCACATGGCCCGTGAAGACATGAACTGCGTGATTCACACGCACACGGCAGCGGGTATTGCGGTGTCTGCGCAGGATCACGGTTTACTGCCGATCTCACAGCATGCGTTGAAGTTTTACGGCAAGTTGGCGTACCACGATTACGAAGGCGTCGCCCTGTGCCTGGACGAACGTGAGCGGCTGGTTAATGACCTCGGCACGCACCGCGCGATGATTCTGCGCAACCACGGCCTGCTCGCCGGTGGCCAGAATGTGGCGCAAGCTTTTTATGAAATTCACTTTCTGGAGCGAGCATGCCAGGCGCAGATTCAAGCACTGGCCGGCGGCAGCAAGTTGCGCTATCCGTCAGAGCAGGTGTGCAAGCTCACCGCCAGCCAGTTCACCGATGACGATGACGGCATGCGCATGATCCAAATGGCTTGGGAGGCAGCACTGCGTTTGATCGAAGATCAACGCGAGGACTACTGCTCATGACGCGCATTGTTTTACTCAGTCAGGACAGTGACCTGAGCGAGTTGCGCAGGGTGATGCAACTTAAAGCACCGGACATCAGCGTCCATCTGCCCGGCGAAGCCGATGCCCATCTGGCCGACGTAGCAGTGTGCTGGAATCCGCCGCAGGGCAGCCTCGGCGCACTGAAAAATCTGCGTCTGGTGCACTCGCTTGCGGCGGGCGTCGACCATTTGCGTACCGACAACAGTTGCCCTGATGTTCCGGTATGCCGGGTAGTTGACCCCGACCTGCGACGCGGCATGGCGGAATACGTGCTGTGGGGCGTGCTCCATCATCATCGACACTTCGACCAGATGCTCGCGAATCAAGCGCAGGGCCGCTGGCGCGAGCCGGTGCAGCGCCCAGCCTCCTCATGGACAATCGGCGTCATGGGGTTGGGCGATCTGGGCGCTCATGTAGCGGAGTTGCTCGCCAGCCTGAGCTTCAATGTGCGCGGCTGGGCCCGTTCGTCAAAGACCATAGCCAACCTCAGCACTTGGGCTGGCCCTGAACAGTTCGGCGATTTTTTGAATGGCGTAGATTGCCTCATCTGCCTGATGCCATTGACCGATGAAACCCACGGAATCCTCAACGCCAGCACCTTCTCCCAACTCAACTCCGGCGCGGTGGTGATCAACTGCGGGCGCGGCGGTCATGTGGTGATGGATGATTTGCTGCAAGCATTAGCCAGCGACACACTCAGCGCTGCCCTGCTCGATGTATTCGAGCATGAACCATTGGCCGCCGATGATCCGTTATGGCAAACACCTGGCCTCACCATCACGCCGCACATTGCATCGTCAGCCACCCATGAGTGCATCGCTGAGCAGGTAATCGCCAATGTGAGCCGCCTGAACAACAACTTGGCATTGCATAATCAGGTCAATACGCGCGCCGGGTACTAGGCCTGCGACGGCATCATCTGAGTAATGCGCTTTGCCAGACAGTGACACCGCTGAGTTGCGCACGGCTTAAACGAAAAACCCGCCAGCAGGCGGGTTTCTCAGTTCAGCGAACGCTTACAGGTAGAACGATTTCAGCGGCGGGAAGCCGTTGAATTCCACTGCGCTGTAGCTGGTGGTGTAAGCACCGGTCGAGAGCCAATACAGGCGGTCGCCGCTGGCCAAATTGAGCGGCAGGCCGTACTTGTAGTTCTCGTACATGATGTCGGCGCTGTCGCAGGTTGGACCGGCGATCACCACTTCTTCCATCTCGCCCTTCTTCTCGGTCCAGATCGGGAATTTGATCGCCTCATCCATGGTTTCAATCAGGCCCGAGAACTTGCCGACGTCGGTGAATACCCAACGCTCAACGGCGGTACGCGACTTACGCGAAACCAGTACCACTTCGCTGACCAGAATACCGGCGTTGGAGATCAACGAACGGCCCGGCTCAAGAATGATTTCCGGCAGGTCATCACCGAAGTCATCCTTGAGGAAACGGATGATTTCTTCAGCGTAGGTTTCCAGGCTGTTGGTGCGCTGGATGTAGTTAGCCGGGAAGCCGCCGCCCATGTTGATCATGCGCAGCACGATGCCGTCTTCTTCTTTAAGACGCTCGAAGATCACCTTGACCTTGGCAATTGCCGCATCCCAGACGTCAATGTCGCGCTGCTGCGAACCCACGTGGAACGACACACCATACGGATCGAGGCCGAGCTGCTTGGCCAGAATCAACAGGTCGAGCGCCATGTCTGTCTGGCAACCGAATTTGCGCGACAACGGCCAGTCTGCCGAGGTCGAGCCCTCGGTCAAAATGCGCACATAAATTTTCGAGCCGGGCGCTGCCTTGGCGATGTTGCGCAGATCCGCCTCGGAGTCGGTGGAAAACATGCGCACGCCCTTCTCGTAGAAGTAGCGGATGTCCTTGGCTTTCTTGATGGTGTTGCCGTAACTGATACGATCCGGGCTAACGCCGCAGCCCATGACCTTGTCCAGCTCATAGATCGAGGCGATGTCGAAGCTCGAGCCTTTGTCTTTCAGCAGCTCGATAATTTCCACTGCCGGGTTGGCCTTGACCGCGTAGTAAATCTTGGCGAAATCAAAACCCGCTTTCAGATCATCGTAAGCCTTGCTGATGATTTGAGTATCAATCACCACAAACGGAGTTTCGTGCTGGTCAGCAAACTCTTTCATCTTCTGAAAGGTGGCACGTGGGTAGTAATCTTCAACGTTGATCGACATGCGTGGACTCCATCTTGGCTAAACCGGGACTCATTAAATTCGATTGACCGAACCTTTGAGGGTTCAATAAATCGGCGGGGCCGGCTGCTTATTCAATAAACGCAAACGCCTGACGTGAGAGCGATGCGCTGTTTATCCAAGCAGCCAAATTGGTTCATGAGCGGACTACCACACAAACCCAAAATGGGTTCATGGGCGTAGCGAGCGCAGGCCAGACAAGGGGGAATCGGCTGAGAGCGCGGAATTTACATAAGTAAATGAGCACCTCGAAGTCGATTCCAACGCAGTATGGTCAAGCGCAGTAGCCTACAAACCAAAAATTGGTTCATGGCCACTGCCTCACACAAACCCAAATTGGTTCATGGGCGTAGCGAGCGTAGGCCAGACAAGGCGGAATCGGCTTTGAGCGCGGAATTTACATAAGTAAATGAGCACTTCGAAGTCGATTCCAACGCAGTATGGCCAAGCGCAGTAGCCTACAAACCAAAAAATTGGTTCATGGGCGTAGCGAGCGAGGGCCAGACAAGGCGGAATCGGCTGAGAGCGCGGAATTTACATTAAGTAAATGAGCACTTCGAAGTCGATTCCAACGCAGTATGGCCAAGCGCAGTAGCCTATGGACCAATTTTGAACGTCTGATCAGTCTCCCCACTTTGGTCGCCTACTTCCCAAGGCATTTCGCCGAGAATCACCGCTCGCCCTGTTTTTAGGTTAGAGCAAAATCTATGACCTCTCGTCGTCTGTACTTGAGCCGGATGGATCGTTGCCAGCATGGACGTTCGGGGCGGAACTTTAGGGCTATGCGCCACGCAGATCAATCATAAATAAGGCCTTTTTTGACCCTATTTGACGCATTGCTGGTTGAACGTTTTAGATTCAAAACAAAACGTGTTTTATGCTGCACGAATCAGGCTTTTCGACGAAATATCGCCTTGCGCGATGACAACTGGATGACGGTGTTTTCATCGGTTTGCGCGTTACTCGAAACCTCGGCTTTCTACCCCGCCAGGCTACTGATCGGCGATTCCCCAAAAGCGGCTGCTTTTCACGTTATAATTGGCGGTTTTACGGGCCGGCCGTAGTCCGCCCGCCCGCAACCGCATTCAGTCAGGCAAGTACCCATGACCACTCAGGCCGCCGAAGTCGCGAAACGTCGCACGTTCGCCATTATTTCTCACCCCGACGCCGGTAAAACCACGATTACCGAAAAACTGCTGTTGATGGGTAAAGCCATCTCCGTTGCGGGGACCGTTAAATCGCGCAAATCCGACCGCCATGCGACATCCGACTGGATGGAAATGGAGAAGCAGCGTGGTATCTCTATTACCACGTCGGTCATGCAGTTCCCGTATCGCGAACACATGATCAACCTGCTCGACACCCCGGGCCACGAAGACTTCTCGGAAGACACCTACCGCACACTTACTGCGGTGGACAGTGCGCTGATGGTGCTCGACGGCGGTAAAGGGGTTGAGCCGCGCACGATTGCCCTGATGGACGTGTGCCGTTTGCGCGACACGCCGATTGTCAGCTTCGTCAACAAACTCGACCGCGACATTCGTGACCCGATCGAATTGCTCGACGAGATTGAAGCGGTTCTGAAGATCAAGGCGGCGCCGATTACCTGGCCGATTGGTTGCTACCGTGACTTCAAGGGTGTTTACCACCTCAGCGAAGACTACATCATCGTTTACACCGCCGGTCACGGCCACGAGCGCACCGAAACCAAGATCATCAAGAATCTGGATTCCGATGAAGCGCGTGCCCATCTCGGCGACGAGTACGAGCGTTTTGTCGAGCAACTCGAGTTGGTGCAAGGCGCTTGCCACGAGTTTGACCAGCAAGAGTTTTTGTCTGGCCAGTTAACACCCGTGTTCTTCGGTACTGCATTGGGCAACTTTGGTGTCGACCATGTACTCGACGCAGTTGTGGACTGGGCGCCAAGGCCGCTGCCACGCGCTGCACATGAGCGGGTAATTGAGCCGACCGAAGAAAAATTCAGCGGCTTCGTGTTCAAGATTCAGGCGAACATGGACCCCAAGCACCGCGACCGTATCGCTTTCATGCGTATTTGCTCGGGCAAGTATGAGAAAGGCATGAAGATGCGCCATGCGCGCCTCGGTAAAGATGTGCGCGTGCCGGATGCGCTGACGTTCTTCTCCTCCGAACGTGAGCAGCTTGAAGAAGCCTACGCCGGCGACATTATTGGTTTGCACAACCACGGCACAATTCAGATCGGCGATACCTTCACCGAAGGCGAGAGCATCGGCTTTACCGGTATCCCGCACTTCGCGCCGGAAATGTTCCGCCGTGTGCGCCTTAAAGACCCGCTCAAGTCCAAGCAGTTGCGCCAGGGTTTGCAGGAGTTGGCCGAAGAAGGCGCAACTCAGGTGTTCTTCCCGGAGCGCAGCAACGACATCATTCTCGGCGCCGTTGGTGTGCTGCAGTTCGACGTGGTCGCCAGCCGCCTCAAGGGCGAATACAAGGTTGAATGCGCATACGAGCCAATCACCGTCTGGTCGGCGCGTTGGATCGAATGCGACGACAAGAAGAAGCTCGAAGACTTCAAGAACAAGGCCATGGAAAACCTCGCCATCGACGGCGGCGGCCACCTGACCTACCTGGCGCCGACACGGGTCAACTTGTCGCTCATGGAAGAACGCTGGCCGGACATCAAATTCCGCGCCACCCGCGAACACCATTAATCCCCGATGCACCCCGGGTGGCGGCACCAGCCGCCACCCGCACCCGCCGCATTAACGCATCACCAAACACCCCACCCACCCACGGCACACCCGAACACCGAACCCGGACACCGAACACCGGACGCCCGGAGGATGGATAGCGTGCGCAGCAACGCAATCCGTCATGACAATTCCCACAACACCACAAAACCCGCGTGAACCCGCACCACCGTCATGTCGGAAGCCGCGACGCGGATTCCAACCTCCATAAAAAACCAACACCGAACACCCGGGGATGGATAGCGTGCGAAGCACCGCAATCCGTCATGACAATCCCCGAAACGCCACCAACCCCGCGTGAACCCGCACCACCGTCATGTCGGAAGCCGCGACGCGGATTCCAACCTCCATAAAAACCAAATCCCAAAAATCGGAGGATGGATAGCGTGCGAAGCATCGCAATCCGTCATAACAATTCCCGAAACGCCACCAAACCTGCGTGAACCCGAACCACCGCCATGTCGGAAGCCGCGATGCGGATTCCAACCTCCACGACAACCAAATCCAAAAAACCGGAGGATGGATAGCGTGCGCAGCACCGCAATCCGTCATAACAATTCCCGAAACACCACCAAACCCGCGTGAACCCGCACCACCGTCATGTCGGAAGCCGCGATGCGGATTCCAACCTCCGTCTGGCGGTATAAAAATATGCGTTACGCTTCGACCGGTTTGGCGAATATGATCACGATCACGCCGATCATCACGGCAACGGCAAATAACGCGGCACGGCCTTTGTGGCCGTTTTGCCAGGCGGTGTATGCGGCCTGCAAAGATTGCAGGGCGTAATAGGCGACGAACACTTTCGAGGCGTAGGTGATGATCTCGAAGATATTGGCAAACCAAGTAATGGCAATGGCAACCAAGGCCGTCACAACATTACCGACGCGCACCGACACGTGCTTTTTCGAGGCTTCGCTGAGCAAGCCGCCGGCACCATTCATGTCCGCGACCGCGGCTGACAACTGCGACGACAAGGCCGTCAATATCAACAACGGCGCAACCAAAACGCCAATCGGTTTGAGTGTGTCGATAATCGCTGTTTCACTGCCCTGCTTGGGCAAGCCACCGCTGAACTGGCTGGTGA
This sequence comes from Pseudomonas marincola, assembly GCF_900682675.2. Lineage (NCBI taxonomy): Bacteria > Pseudomonadati > Pseudomonadota > Gammaproteobacteria > Pseudomonadales > Pseudomonadaceae > Pseudomonas > Pseudomonas marincola. The sequence goes on from NZ_LR215729.2 coordinate 3,976,191, forward strand.
TCAGCAGCAGGAACAACAGGTAGATCGCTGTAGCAATCCACTGTGCCCAATGCATGCTGCGCACGCGAACCTTGGCGCTGTATTTGGAGCCCAGATAGCGCGAGGTTTCGAAGCCCTGCACCAGAATCACCAGCCCCAGCAAAACACTAAAAGATTCCCAACCCTGATCGTGACGCTTCACCGCCCAGACCAACTCAGAAGACTGCCACGCCTCAAAGTTGACGTACGCCAGCAGCACCAGCAAACCACCAATCAGAGTGAGTTTCAGCGACACAACCCACACCTCAAGGCGCTCCAAACCGCTAAGCCCGCCAAACGCGCCCAGCACGCCGATAAGGGCAATTACCACGGTGCTGACGGTGCGAATCCAAAACGGATCCAATATCTCGCCCAAACGCAGACCGAAGGCGGCAAACAAGTTGAGGTAATAGGCGACCGAAACGAAGTAGGCCAACGCCAGCGCCAAATCAGACAAGCGCTCGAGGCCAAGCTGGAAGTTGCCTGGCTGATCGGCAAGGCGCGGTTCGAGGTAGACGATGTTGTAGCGTATCGCTGCGCCGAACCAGTAGGCCATCCCGCAGAGCGCAAGCATCGCCAACCACGCCCAGATACCGACCGCATGCGCGAGTATCGGCCCGGCCACCAGAAAGCCCGAACCAATGATCGACGCCAGCGGCGTGACCGTCGCCCGCCACATCGGCAATCGGGTCAGCCTTGGGTTAAACAGAACTACGCCGAGCAATAATGTAGCTACGATCAAAACAACACTGGTTGTTTGCATACGCCCTCGGCGATGACATGGATTGATGGTCGCACGCCTGTTATGACTGTTGGCAAGCTCTGGCGCGGGCTTGCGGCATTTGCTTTAAGGTAATTTGGTGAAATTTATGGCAAGATGTTACAGCATATTCCAATCAATATTGCCCTCCCGTCAGCCCTTCGCAAAAAGTGGTTCGGACAGCTAATGCCCAGCAGTAAAGAAACACTCGCAGCAAAACCCACCGCTTCACAGCGCTTTCGCGCACGCCGTCGATTCCTGCGGGTATTCCGCCAACGTGCAGCCTTTTGGGTCGGTGCATTGCTGGTCGGCTTGGTCGCGCTGGCGTTCGCATGGCTCGCCGATGAGGCGCATGAATACTTTGAGCTGATGCTCGAACACAGTAGTTACTGGCCTTGGCTGGTGACGCCGTTGGGCTTTGCCGCGCTAGCGTGGGCAACACAGGGCTGGTTCAGCAACGCCAAGGGCAGTGGTATACCGCAGGTCATCGCGACGCTGGAGCGCCCGTCCAGTCGCTTTCGCAATCAGGTTCTGTCGCTGCCGATTGCTGCGGTAAAAATGGTGCTATCGGTACTCGGCCTGCTGGTTGGCGCCTCGATTGGCCGTGAAGGGCCAACTGTGCACGTCGGTGCAGCCTTGATGTACACCTTCGGCAGACGCCTGGGCTTGCATGCACGCAGTGCTGGTTCGGGCTTGATTATCGCCGGGGGCGCAGCGGGTATCGCCGCCGCATTCAATACGCCACTGGCGGGCGTGGTATTTGCCATCGAAGAGCTCAGCCACCGCTTCGAGCAAAGTCTCAACGGCCTGGTGCTGACTGCCGTACTGATCGGCGGCATGGTCACGCTGGGGCTCATGGGCCATTACAGCTACTTCGGCGAACTCAGTGCCGAACTGCCGTTAAATCGCGACTGGCTGGCCGTGTTGGCCTGCGGCGTGCTGGGTGGTTTGGTTGGCGGCGCTTACTGCCGTCTGGTATTGCCTGCCAAACGCGGGCCGCTGGCATTGATGGCCGATTGGCGCAGCAAGCATCCGGTTATTTTTGCCGGTATTTGCGGCTTGATCATGGCCTTGCTGGGGCTGATTTCAGGGCAGCATATTTTCGGCACCGGCTATGCCGAAACCAAGGCCATCCTCGAAGGCCAGCCGGTCACCGACCCAAGCTTCATGCTGTGGAAATTCATCGCCAACGTGGTGTCTTATCTGGCCGGGATCCCCGGTGGTTTGTTCTCGCCATCCTTGGCCGTAGGCGCCAGCTTCGCACCGTGGCTGACCGATCTGTTGCCGGGCATCAGCCTGCAGGCGGCGGGTTTGCTCGGCATGGCCGCCTACCTCGCCGGGGTTACGCGCACGCCGCTGACCGCCACGGTCATTACCATCGAGCTGTCGCACAGCCAGGACATGGCTTTGCCAATTCTGGCCGCGAGCCTGCTGGCCAGCGCGATATCAGGACGTATTTCGCCGGTACCGCTGTACCGCGCTCTGGCCGAACAAGTGCTCAGTGTCGACCGCGAAGCAACTACGCGCAAACGGCAGAAACGCGAAAGCGAGCGCCTGAAAAAAGCCCAGGAAGCCGAACAGCAATCTGCGCCGCAAACACCTGCACCTTGAGCACTCATGCGCCGCGCCTGTTAGGCTAAAACGACTCTGGCCAATTGTGAACGGCGCATGCGCTTGATCGACACCCACACGCACATCGACTTCCCCGATTTCGACGCTGATCGCGCCGCTGTATTGGCACGCAGCCGCGAACTGGGCGTCGAGCGTATCGTCGTGCTGGGCGTGCATCAGGCCAACTGGCAGCGTGTGTGGCAGTTGGTCGAAAGTGACAGCTCGCTATTCGCCGCCTTCGGCCTGCACCCGATTTATCTGGCTGAGCATCAAGAGCAGCACTTGGCCGAATTACGCGCATGGCTGCAACGCCTGCACGGGCATGCGCAATTGTGCGCGGTGGGTGAAATTGGCCTCGACTACTTCGTCGAGGATCTGGACCGGCAGGCACAGCAACACTGGTTCGAGGCGCAACTGGAACTTGCCGTCGAGTTCAATCTGCCCGCATTGATTCACGTGCGCCGCTCACACGCGGCGACTATCGCCACGCTCAAACGCATCACCCCGAAGCGTGGCGGGATCATTCATGCGTTTGCCGGCAGCTATGAAGAAGCTCGCGAATATATCAAGCTGGGCTTCAAGCTCGGCCTCGGCGGCGCCCCAACCTGGCCGCAGGCATTGCGCATGCACCGGGTATTGCCGAAACTGCCGCTGGAGTCGATTGTGCTCGAAACCGACTCGCCCGATATGCCGCCCGCGATGTACCCCAATCAGCGCAACAGCCCGGAGCACTTAGCCGATATCTGTCAGGCACTGGCCAGTCGACTGGGTATTTCAGCCGAACAACTGGCAGCCGCGAGCAGCGCCAATGCCGAGCAATTATTCGGCTGGTCCCACGAGCCTTCTACGACGTAGGCGCGACTGCCAGTTCCTGAGTTTCCGGACGTTTAAGCAGCGCATAAACGACTCCGGTAAGTACGCTGCCCGCGGCGATGGCGAACAGATACAGCCCCGCATGATTGATCGCGTTAGGGATCAGCAGCACGAACAAGCCGCCATGTGGCGCCATCAGTTTGCAGCCGAAATACATCGACAGCGCGCCGGTTAATGCCCCGCCGGCAATACTGGCGGGAATCACCCGGAATGGGTCTTTCGCGGCGAAGGGAATCGCGCCTTCGGAAATAAAGCACAGCCCCAACACGCCCGCCGCCTTGCCGGCCTCGCGCTCGGTTTGGGCAAAGCGTTTACGCGCCAGCATGCTGGCGATAGCCATGCCAATCGGCGGCACCATACCGGCGGCCATGGTGGCGGCCATCGGTGCATAACTCTGCGAGGCCAGCAGCCCGACCGAGAATGCGTATGCGGCTTTGTTGATCGGCCCGCCGAGATCCACACACATCATCCCGCCGAGCAACACCCCGAGCAGAATCGCGTTGGTGCTGCCCATGCTGTCGAGGAAGGTAGTCAAGCCGGCGAGCATGCCTGCCACCGGCTTGCCGACGACATAAATCATCACCAGCCCGGTGAATAAACTCGCCAGCAGCGGGATCAGCAGAATCGGTTTCAGCGACTCGATGCTCGACGGCAATTTCAGCCAGCGGTTCAAGCCGCGCGCGACATAACCGGCAATGAAGCCTGCTGCGATACCGCCCAGAAACCCCGCGCCCAATGAGCTGGCCAACATGCCACCAATCATGCCCGGCGCAAGGCCCGGCCGGTCGGCAATAGAATAGGCGATGTAACCGGCAAGCATCGGCACCATGAGCTTGAAGGCGCTCTCGCCGCCAATCTGCATAAGCGCAGCGGCAAATGAGCCCTCCTCTTTGAACGCCTCGATGCCAAACACGAATGACAACGCGATCAGCAGGCCGCCCGCCACCACCATCGGCAGCATGTACGACACGCCCGTGAGCAAGTGTTTGTAAGGCCCGGTTTTGCTTGCAGCGCCTGATGCAGCATTACCAGCTGCCTGTTCAGAACTGGCAGCTGCCGCCATCGGCAGCGCCTCGGCCAGCGCGCGCTCAAGGGTCTGACGTGGTTGTTTGAGTGCAACTCCAGTGCCGCAACGGAAGATTTTCTTACCGGCAAAGCGCTCGGTATCGACCTCGATATCGGTTGCCAGCAACACCGCATCGGCTTGCGCGATGTCATCTTCGCTGAGCAGATTCTTCGCCCCGACCGAACCCCGTGTTTCCACCTTGAGCTGATAGCCCAGTTGCTCAGCCGCTTGTTGCAGCGCCTCGGCGGCCATAAAGGTATGCGCAACACCGGTCGGGCATGCTGTCACCGCCACCATCCGCACTCCGTCAGCCACCTTCACGACCGCTTGAGGTTCTGCAACAACCTCAAGGATTTGTGCATTGGCTTCGGCGTCACGCAAGAATTTTTGCGGGTCTTCAAGGGCGTGAGACGGCGTCGATTGCACCACCCGCTTGCCGACAAAACGCTGCAGCGGCAACTCGCCGGTTTTAACCACAACCACCAGATCCGCCTCGGCAATTGCCTGCTCGGTCAGCGGTGAACCAATGGCTTTGGGGTCGTGTACTTCAACCTGAGTGGTCCAGCCGATTTTCTGCGCAGCGGCTTCAAGCAGGCGCGAGCATAAAACGCTGGTGACCATGCCATTCGGGCAGGCTGTAACAATCAGCAAATTCATAAAAGGTAGAGCCTCTTGTTATTCGTTAGGCAGCGGCGTGACACGCACACCCGCCTCGATTCGGGCCAGTTGCTCGCGGTCCTGAATGCCAAAGCCCAACTGGGTGACGGCTTGCGCAGCCACCGCAGTGGCCAGGCCCAGGCAACGCTCTGGCGGCCAACCGCTCAACAACCCGTGAACCGTTGCGCCGAGCAGCGAGTCACCCGCGCCCACGGTACTCAATACCGCAACCGCTGGCGGCTGCGCATGCAGCGCAATATTTTCAGCGAACCAGCACACGCCATCCGCACCGAGCGACAGCAACACATTCTCGACGCCGCGTGCATGCACAGCCCTGGCCGCCGCTTGCAAATCGGCCAGCGCCTGCGAGTCAACCGTGCACGCCTCAGCCAGCTCGTGTTCGTTGGGCTTTACCAGCCACAGCGGCTGCTTCAAGCCTTCACGCAGGGCTGCGCCACTGGTATCGAGCGCTACCCGCAGTCCCTGATTGATAAGGCTTTGCAGCAACTGAGCGAACCACTCGACACTGATGCCGGGGGCTAGACTGCCGGCCACGATTACCGCGTCATGCTCACGAGCGATTTGCTCAAGCGACGCCAGTAACTGCTGCTGTTGCGCAGGCCCGACGGTAATGCCGGGGCCATTGAGATCGGTGACGCGTCCACTTTGCTCGGCCAGCTTGATGTTGCTGCGCGTCTCGCCGGGCACGCGGATAAAGGCATCTGTGAAACCGCGTGCAGCAAACAGTGCCTCGAACGGCTGGGCATTGGCCTCCCCGAGAAAGCCACTCACCGTTACGCTGTGCCCCAGATCAGCCAGCACCTGAGCCACATTCAGGCCTTTACCGGCGGCGTGGGTGTTCAATCCCTTGCTGCGATTAACGCTGCCCGGCACCAGGGTTTCGAGGCTTACAGTCACGTCGAGCGCAGGATTGAGGGTGATGGTGAGTATTCGCGCCATCAGTTCGACTCCTCGACCAGTGCGCGCACGCTCGCGGCGCTGTCCTGAACCAGCGCCTGTTGCGCCAATTGCTGGCTGTGCCGCCAGTCGAGCTCACGCACCCGCGCCTTGACCATTGCCACCGAACGCGCAGAAACACTCAACTCATCCACACCGAGGCCGACCAGCAGCGGCACCGCCAGCATGTCACTGGCCAGCTCGCCGCATACGCCCACCCACTTGCCGTGCGCGTGCGCCGCAACCACGGTCTGGCTGATCAGGCTCAGCACCGCCGGATGCAAGCCATCCGCCTGCGCCGACAATGTCGGGTGATCACGGTCGATGGCTAAGGTGTATTGGGTCAGGTCATTGGTGCCGACGCTGAAAAAGTCCACCTCGCGGGCCAGAATCGGCGCGAGCAAGGCAGCGCTTGGCACCTCGATCATGATGCCCAGCTGCAAGTTCGTGACCGGGATTTCTGCGCGCACCCGCAAGGCGATATCGCGTGCGGCGCGCCACTCTTCGACGCTGCCCACCATCGGAAACATGACCCGCAGCGGGCGATCATCTGCCGAGGCAAATAGCGCCCGCAGCTGAGTTTCGAGAATGTCCGGGCGCTGCAGACTCAGACGAATTCCGCGCACACCCAGGAACGGATTGGTTTCAGCCGGCATCGGCCAATAAGCCAGCGGTTTGTCTCCGCCCACATCCAGCGTGCGCACCACCAGCGGCAAACCATTCAGCGTGTCCAGAACCCGCCGGTACTCACGTTCCTGCGTGGCTTGGTCTGGCGCCTTGGCGTGATCCATGAACACCAGTTCGGTGCGCAGCAAGCCGATGCCTTCTGCCCCCAACTCAACGGCCATATCGGTTTCGCTGCTGGCGCCAATATTCGCAGCCACTTCCAGCGCATGGCCGTCACGGGTAACGGCGGGCTTGTAGCGTTCGGCGTGCGCCTGCTGCTGGCGTTGCTGGCTGATTTCGCGCTCGCGCAGCGCCTGCTGCAAAGTCTGCTCGTCTGGCGAGACGCGCACTGAACCGTGGTCGCCGTCGAGCAGTAACGGAGTGCGCTGCGCCAACGCCAGCACCTGCTCACCGGCGCCCACCACGGCGGGAATGCCAAGCGCACGGGCGATAATTGCACTGTGCGCAGTAGCGCCGCCCCGCGCGGTGAGAATGCCGGCGACGCGCTGGCGATTGAGATTGGCGACATCCGAGGGCGCCACTTCTTCCATCACCAACACATAAGGTTCGTCCGGCTCGGCCAGCGGTTTAACACCGCACAAGCTGGCCAACACGCGCCGGCCAATATCGCGCAAGTCGGCCGCGCGTTCGGCGAGCAGCATGTCATGCAGCGCCTCCTGCTGCTTGGCCGCCGCGTCGATTTCGGCACTCCAGGCGGCTTCGGCACTGGCGCCGTCGGCGAGGCGCGCTTGAATATCATCATGCAGCGCCGGGTCGCTGAGCATGGCCTGATGCATGCTGAGGATGTCTCGCACGCTGGCTTCCTCACAGGAATCCACCACTGTTTGAATGTCGGCGCTCACCGCCTTTAACGCCGCCTGCAGGCGCTCACGCTCATGCGCCTCGCCCTGCCCTTGCGCCGGATAATCCAGAGCCTGCGGCACACGCACCAACGCGGGCCCAATCGCAATGCCCGGCGATGCGGCCACAGCGCGCAAACGCGAACCGGCAGCGGGCGCTTCAACCACATAAGCACGCTCGGATGCCAGCGCCTGCTCAACGGTTGCCTGTACCGCCGGCTCGGTGAATACCGGCAGCGGCTCGACCGTCTCGCCCAGCCCTTGCTCGACAGCGGTTTGCAGCGCTGCCAGCGCATCGGCGGCGATGCCCGGCTCGGCGCTGAACTCCAACACCTGCCCACGGCGCGCGCCCAACGCCAGCAACTTGCTCAAACTCTTGGCGGAAACACCCAGACCCGGCTCTTCGGCCAAACGCACGCGAATGTCACCGTCGAACTGCTGGGCAATCTCGCTCAGCACCTTGGCCGGCCGCGCATGTAAGCCGTGCGAGTTGGCCAAGGTGATGGACACACGCTGCCAGTCCGGCGGCACTTCGCCGCCCAGCGCCTCCAGCACTGTGCGCCTCGACTCAGCCCCACTCAGGGTATCTCCGCGCCCCTCAATCAGCAGATCACACAAGCGCTCCAGCAATTGGCGATGCGCCTCGCCCAAACTGGCCAGACAGAACAATCCCTTAACCGGTTTGCCGTCACGCTCAAGGCGTTGATCCGGCGTGACAAACGACAAACCCGGCAATTGCACAGCCTGTTCATTGTTCAGCCACCACAAGCCATCGCCCAGCGGCAACGGCTCGGTTTCCATCAAGCGAGGAATAAATGCAGAATCGACGCAGCCGGACTTTTTCAGCAGCCGGGCGCCCTGCCAAACCAGTTCGTCGAAGTCTTCGGCGGGTACATTGAGCCGGATCAACTGGCTGTCCAGCGCCAACTCCTGCGGCGCACCTTGCAACAAGGCGACGATGGTTTCAGCTTCGGTGGCTTGATGCAGGGCCTGGCTCAGATCGCCATCACCCAGCGCCCGTGTGAGTAATTGCAGCAACCGTAAATGCTCGTCGGAGCGCGCCGCGATGGCAATTGCCAAGTACACCTGTTGGCCATCACCCCAATCCACGCCCTGCGGGAAGTGCATAAGGCGCACGCCGGTCTCAAGCACCTGATCACGGGTGTCGGGTGTGCCGTGTGGAATGGCGATGCCCTGACCGAGATAAGTCGAGCCTTGCGCTTCGCGCGCCTGCATGCCGTTCAGATAGCCGGGACGAACCAGCCCGTCGTCGCTCAACGTCTGCGCCAACAGGGCCAGCGCTTCCAGTTTATTCGCGGCGCTGCGGCCCATCTGGATCTGTGCGGTATTCAATTCAAGCATTACAGGGCTCCTCGGGGAACGGGCACGCGAGCGCCACCAGCGTGTAGGCTGCGTCGCTCGATGCATGTAGCAAGGATAGTCAGCCTGAAATTTTGCTGAATCGTTTCAGCTAAATGTGGAACATTACCCGAAAATGCTCAATTCTTGAAAGCACCTGAGTCATAATCCTGTCATCAACGTTCAGGAACAGCCCCTTGAAACTTGCCGATATCGCTCGCCTGGCCGAGGTTTCCGTCACCACTGCAAGCTACGTTATCAACGGTCAGGCCGCTAAACGGCGGATTGCCGCGGCGACCGTTGAGCGCGTTCTCGCGGTCGTTGCGCAATACGATTACCGCCCCGACCCGCAAGCCGCCGGGCTGCGCAGCGGCCAAAGTAAGTGCCTCGGTTTTATCCTCCCCGATCTGGAAAACCCCAGTTACGCGCGCATCGCCAAGCTGCTCGAACAAGGCGCCAGAGCCGCGGGCTACCAGTTACTGATTGCCAGCTCCGACGACAACGCGCAAAGCGAACGCCAGTTGATCGAACTGTTTCGCTCGCGGCGCTGCGATGCACTGATTGTTGCCAGTTGCCTGGCGCAGGATGAGCCGATTTTCGCGCAGCTGATTGAATCCGGCATGCCAGTGATCGCGGTTGACCGCGCACTGGATGCCGCCACAATTCGCTCGGTGGTCAGTGATGATCAGCACGCAGGCGCGCAACTAACGCACACCTTGCTGGCACGCAAGCCACGGCATATCGCCCTGATTGGGGGGCGCGCAGAGCTGGCCATCAGTCAGGCGCGGGAGTTGGGTTTCCGCCAGGCGGCGGCCGGCTCGGATGCGTTAGTCAGCGTGGTCAATGGCGAGCAATTCAGCCGCCCATGCGGCGAGGCGCAAATGCTCAGACTGATAAACAGCGAGCAAGGACTGCCAGACGCTATCGTCACCACCGCCTATGTTCTGCTCGAAGGCGTGCTGGATGCGTTGCAAAGCGTGGCGCCTAGCCAGAGCCAAGACCTGCAACTGGCGACGTTTGGGGATACCCAATTGCTCGACTTCTTGCCGTGGCGGGTGAACACCATTGCTCAGCAGCACCAGCAGATTGCCGAAAAAGTGCTGTATTGGGCGCTGCAGGCGATAGAACAGAATCACTATTCGCCTGGCATTGAGGCTATTGCGCGAACCCTCAAGGTTCGCCAATAGCCTCATCTGCACTGCGCTTTAAACCCGGAAGGCACCGATCAGCTGCTTGAGTTGCGAGACCTGGCTGCTGAGTTCGCGGCTGGCCTGTTCGGTGTGCGCGGCCCCTTGCGCGGTGGTTTCCCCGGCGCTGTTGATCTCGACAATGTTCTGGTCGATATCATGCGCCACCGCTGTTTGCTGCTCGGCGGCGGCAGCAATTTGCTGGTTCTGATCGACGATCATGCCAACCGCCGCCAGAATATTCTCCAGCGCCTGCTGCACCTGACCGGACTCACCGACAGTGCCGTCGGCCATCTGGTGACTCACGCCCATGGTCTTGACCGCTGCGGCGACACCACTTTGCAGCCGGTCGATCATGTTTTCGATTTCAGCCGTGGACTGCTGCGTACGCTTGGCCAGGCTGCGCACCTCATCGGCAACCACAGCAAAGCCACGACCCTGCTCGCCCGCCCGCGCCGCTTCAATCGCAGCGTTAAGCGCCAGCAAGTTGGTCTGCTCGGCAATGCCTTTGATCACATCCAGCACCTGACTGATCGAAGCGCTGTCGCTGGCCAACTGGTTAATCACGCTCACCGACTGGTCAATCTCTGCTGCCAATCGCTGGATGCTGCTGACCTGCGAGCCAACCAGTTCACGGCCGCTCTCGGTCTCCATATTCACACCCTGAGCGCTGCCCACTGCGGCCGCTGCGCTGCGCGCCACTTCTTGCGCGGTAGCAGACATCTGGTTCATGGCGGTGGCGACCTGTTCAATCTGGCTACGCTGCCCGGCAACGGCCTGATTGCTCTGCGCCGACACGCTTTCGACCCGATCAGCCTGACGCTCGACCTCAACCACGGTTTCACCGACGCGCTTGATCAGCTCGCGAATCTTCGCCACTGCGCCATTGAATACCTGGCCCAACTCGGCAATTTCATCATTGCTCCAGGATTTAAAACTCACGGTCATGTCGCCGGCCGCGACCTGATCCATCGTCCGCCCCAGCGCTTTCAGGCTGCCGCGAATCGAGACATAAAACGCGCTGTAGAGGTAAACAATCAGCACCAGCACTATGCCAAGGGCAACGGCCATCAACAGCATGCGGTTAAGGCTGGCTTGCAGGCGCTCTTGCAGGCGCTGATCGAGGAACTTCAGCACCTCATCATTGAGTGCGTAAGTGCGCTGGATCAGCTCGCTGGTCTGGTCATAAAAGCTCATCCACGGTGTATCCAGCGATTCGGCAATAATCACGCTGTCTTCAAACAGGGCGACACCTTCGCTGATCGACTTTTGGCTTAATTCGGCTTGCGCCTCAAGTGCGCTGCGCACTTGCGGATTGATACTCAGCGCTTGCTGGATATCGACAGAATAAGCGCCTTCCAGCGTCTCCATCGACTCGAGCAAATTCGAGAACGAAGTGGTGTCGACCGAGTTGAGCAAGCCGAGTATCAACGCAGAAGAACCCAATGAACGGCCCTGCGCCAACTCGGCCGTAACAGCCGGCATGCTGGTGGTCAGCAGTTCGGTGAGTTGAAGCACGGCGCGTTCACGATCCTGACTCAAGCCCGCCTGACTGGTCATCAGTTTGATGAGAACGCCGGTCTTGGCCAACACAGCCTGGCTCAGATCGACTTTGCTGCGCAGCGATGGCTCGGCGTCCACCGCTTGCAGGCTGGCCTGCAGAGCATCGCGCTGGGCAACAAACTCTTGCTGCTGCTCGGGCTCAGTGACGAAAGGTTGCAGGCTGACAAGCTGCGCATCAATCGTCTGGCGCGTGCTGCTGATGCGCTGCGCCAGCTCATTGTTGGTTGCACGGGAACGCAGCTCGGCATCCACCCGCAACAGATCGCTGTAGCTTTCGAGATTTTGCCGCAACTGCAACGCAGTGTTGAGCACCTCGATACTGCTACGGGCAATGCGGGTCGCCTGATACTGGTTATACACATCCCGCATCAGGTAGTAATTGGTCACCAGCATGGGCAGAAAAAACAGAATGCTGATTAAACCAAACTTCATACCGAAGCTCAGGCGGTTCATCAGGGCGATGGCCGGATACAACACGGTCTTCACAAGCGCTCTCCACTTTCTAATTATTGTGTTTAGCCTGAACAGGCCTGCCCAACAGACGACGAAGCAGGGTTCGGTATAACGTATATCGGCAGGAGGGCTGGTAACTTAAGGCAGGCAACGCGTACTCGGGCGGGCAGCATGCAGGTGCTGAAAGTAGCGCGGTAGAGCGCGGCGACCGGCTTCAGTGCTGGCCGCCGCTGAACACATCAGAAAAATAGCGTGAAAATCGCAAACACCGCGTACCAGAGTACGGCAGCGCGAACCAGTAATTGCCAAAGCTCGTAGAGCGTTTCAACGCCCTCTTCGCCCAGCACTGGCGCAGGCGTGGCACAGGCAGAACGGGCTACATGGCCGAGCAATATTGAGGCATGAATATCCCAGCTCAACAGCTCATGCAGCAGCGCCCGACTCACGCCTACAAAATTGCCAACCAGCCCTAAACTCAGGGCCAAGGCCCGCGCTGGCAACCAGTCCACAGCCTGGCGCAACTGTTCGGCGCGCGCCTGCAAAAGCGGCTGTTCGGCATGTTCAGCCAACAGCGCAATCAGGCGATACGCCAATGCGGCCATCGGCCCGAGCAGCGCATACCAGAAGATCACCGCAAAGAAACTCTGAAAACCCTGCCAGATCAGATAGTTCTGCACGCTGTTAAGCAAGCTGTCTTGCGCACTGGCATCAATCCCCAGATCGCGCTGCGCAACCAGATAAGCCGCCTCGCTGTCCCCACGCCGCCAGTTATCCCGGAACGGCCCGAGCGCCGCCTGCAAATCCCCACGCCCCAGGCTGTAAATGAGCACCAACAGGTGCAGCGGCAGCAATAACCAGCCGTAAAACACGGCCTGCAAATAGCTCATTGCAACCCCAAGCACGGCCACCGGCAGCACCACCAGCAGAGCAATCGCCAGCCATGCGTTAGCCGCGGAGTCTGGCTTTTGTTGCACCTTGCGCAGCCAGCCGAGCCACAAACCGTCCTGTTGCACGGCACTGCGCCACGCCGAAAACTTCTCGACCCAGACAGCCAACAACAACACCAAAAAACTCATGAATCCTCCTCACTCATCGCCAGTGCTGCACGCAAGCGCGACCAGTCAAACGCCGGCCCCGGATCAGTCTTGCGGCCCGGCGCAATGTCACTGTGGCCGCAAATACGCTCTGGGGTAATCGCCGGATACTCACGCTGCAACTGGCGCGTCAGCGCGATCAGGCTATGGTACTGCGCATCTGTGAAGGGCAGATCATCGGTGCCTTCAAGCTCGATGCCCAGCGAGAAATCATTACAATTTTCGCGATCGATAAAACACGAAACGCCGGCATGCCAGGCGCGCGCGTTACAGGAGACAAATTGGGTGACGGCGCCATCGCGCTCGATCAAAAAGTGCGCAGATACCGTCATGCTGGCGATGTCCGCGAAGTACGGATGCTCATCCGCCTGCAGTCGATTCTGAAAAAACTCCTGCACCTTGCCCGTACCAAACTGGCCCGGCGGCAGGCTGATGTTATGGATAATCAATAAAGAAACTTCACCAAGCGGGCGCTCGTTGAAGTTGTCCGAGGGGCAATGCGCGATACCGGCGCACCAGCCACTGCTGGGGTCAAGCTGCATAGTGGGCTCCTGAGCAGACCATGGCACCCGCGCCAGTTTTACTGACATTGGGCAATCTGCGTGATGGGCCTACTCTAGAGCAGCGCAGCGCAAAGCAAAAGCCAAACAGGCGACGGTGAGTGATCAGTGCCGGGGCTGGGGTTATTGTGTGGCGGATGAGGTAAACATCGCGACGGTTTGGTTAATCTCGGCGGGCATTGCTAAGACCGATCAGAGATTGTCGGCGGGAATCACGATGATGGATGAGTAATCTTGTGCGTAATCGCAATGAGGGATAAATAGTCTTCGCGGAAAACGTCACGACGGATAAGTAACCTCGCGGAGATCGCAATGACGGATTGCGGCGGGAGCGCCGCTATCCATCCTCCGCGTCATTCGCATTTTTCGCATACGAACGTATGTGAGCCTGTCTGGCCGGGTTTGCTTGCTTTAGGAGACGTCTTTCAGGCGGCGCAGGTTGCCGATTACTGACTCAAGCGCACGGTCGAATAACAGGGCGTCATCGAGCATGCGAATCGACTGACGGCGATATTCAACCGCCAGCCCCATGCGGGTCTTTTCCAGCACTTTCATGCCGGTGCGGTTGACGAAGATGTACTTGCCGGTCGGCTTGATCATCGCGGCCAGTTTGCAGCGAACCTTGTGTTCGTCATCTTCAACCAGCTCAAACCAACTGCCTACACGCAAGGAATCCACCCACAGAAGGCTTTCATCGTCGTCTGGCAAGCTGGGCGGCGGCACTTCGCTGATCGGCTCATCGGGCGCCGACAAGACGATTTCTTCGACGACCTCAACCATCTCGACCGCTTCAAGAATCGGCGCAGGCTCAGGCTCCACTTGCGGCGCGGCTTCAAGCACTGGCGCGGGTTCGGCTTGCGTCTGCTCAGCCTCAGCTTCAACCGGGGCGGGCTCATCAGGTGGCGGCACTTCGAGCAACGCAATACCGGTATCGGTGGTGGCCCGCTCAAAAGCAATCACCTGTGCTGGCGCGGCCCGCTCTACGGTTTTCTCTGCCCGGCGAATGCTTTGAATATGCAGGGCTTCAAGCTGAATCAGTAACTCGCCACTGGAGAACGGATCGACTCCGGAGTCGGCCAAGCCTTCACGAATGGCTTTCACCAGCGTCGGAATCATTTTAATCAACCGCGCTTGCGTGCCCGCTTCGGTGTGCGGTTGCACGCTCCAGATCAAGTCATCCATCAGCGTCAGCGCGCCTTGCCATTCAGCAGACTCGGTGCCACTGCGCAGGCAAATCAGTTGCAATTGCTTGCTCCAGGCTTCCTGCAATAAACGCACGACAACCTGCGGCAGCGTTTTGCCCAGCAGCCGCTGGTTCAGCACTTCTTCAACCTGACCGCGGGCAACCTCAACGCGCGCAGCGCCCTCTTCGGCGTCACGCATGCGCTGTTCAAGCCGCTCGCTGCGGCGACGTTCATGGTCACTGAAGGCGATGAAGTCTTCGAGCAGCTCGGCAAAAATCTGCGGATCATCAACAAATTCGTTCAGCAGTCGCTGCACAACTTGTTCGATTTTCTTGTACAGGCTGTCACGGCGGGCGTTGTCATGCTCCACCCAACCCAGCGCCGCCGATGCAATTTCATTGAGCAAGCGCCGCGCCGGATGACTCCCACGGCTGAAGAACGTCTTGTCCAGCACCGCGACCTTGAGCATCGGAATTTGTAGGCGCGCGATCAACGCCTTGAGCGACCCCGGCAAGGTACGGTCATCGAGAATAAATTCGAAGAGCATCGACACCAGGTTGATTACATCCTCATCAACCTCACCCACCACGCGGTTCTTGCCGCTTTTCTGGCTGGCGCGGCTGAGCAAGGTATCGAGTTGCCCGCGCAGGTCGACACCCTGCTCAGCCGAGTCGGGCTGACGCTGCTGCATATAAGAGAGCAGGCGCAATAAATCATTGGAGCTGATCGGCTGCGCATCTGTTTGCGCCGCTCGGGCGACCGGCTGCACAGCCCGGACCTGCGACAGAAGCCCCTGCAATACGCTGAATACTTCCTGCACATTCTCGCCCGCAAAGCCGGAACTGACGCCCTCGGCTTGTTCACCGTCACCGGACAATGCAGAAGTACTTGATGCAGATGAGGCGCGCACCGGCTTGCGTTGCGGCTGCACCGATTTCAGTTCGGGCAGCACGCCAGCGGCGATCAATTGGCGATTGGCCTCTGCATAGAGTTGGTCGATATCCGCCAGTACATAGCGCTCGAACAACTTGAGGATAATCAGTTTGACGCGAATCTCGACACCAAGGATCGCGCTAGCCGCAACAAAGCCTTCACACAGCGCGTAAGGGCCCATCGGGTTGGTGCGGTTATCAATTTTTTTACTGACCATCGCATTAATGCGCGTGGTTAAGTGACTCAGCGCCGGGCCGCCGCGATTGGTCACTTTGGCGACCATCACATCTATCGCAACTGACTGCTCAAGCTCGTCGTTTTGAACCAGTGACAGGCTGTCGTAGTTGACCGAATCAATCTCGGGCATCTTTACCGGCGTCAGCTGATTGAGGCCAGCAAAGGAGTCGTGCATGGACTGCAGCAGCGCACGCTCGATGTTTTTGCGCTTCAAGCGTAAGTCGCGCATGGCCTCGAAAAAGGCTTGCTGCTCGGTGTCGCTTGAGGCGCGGTCAGCAATAGCGAACAGCGAGTCGTCGGCGTTATCGAACAGTTCTTGCAATGCCTGACGCACATGCAGCACAGCTTGCTCCCGCACCTCAATAAGGGCGTTAGGAAGGCGTGTTTGCGGTACATCTTGGGATGGCTCGGGTTGCTGTTTTTTCAGCGTAACCACGTTGGCATCGCTCGTCATTGCGGGTCTCCTGCAAGCCCAACAGTCCTAAAAGCTGCTGTCCTTGCAACCTCATCTACACGCTAATCGGGCAAAAAGCCAAAAGCGTGACGTCAATATTCGATCAGTATTTATACACTATAACGATCATTTACGGATTAGCCATATGCCGCTTAATCACAGTTATGACCCAGATCACACATGGGAAAAACTGCTTATTAGGTGGCCTTTTGCCACACAAACACACTTGCGAACGCACAACTGCTGCATGGACAAGCACCAACCCCTATAATCGCCGCACTCAGACTCAGGAGCCGACCATGCCCAACCTCACACTTGCTGACCTCACCACCGAAATCGAGGCCAACGTACGTCGCGCACTGTCTGAGGACGTCGGCAGCGGCGATATCACAGCTCAACTTATCCCAGCAGAACGCTTGGCCCACGCCACCGTTATCAGCCGTGACGACGCCATCATCTGCGGCACTGCCTGGGTCGATGCGGTTTTTCGTCAACTTGACGACCGCGTGGCCGTGCACTGGCAAGTCGCAGACGGTGATCGCGTCAGCCCCAATCAAGCCCTGTTCCACCTGGAAGGCCCAGCGCGCGCATTGCTTACCGGCGAGCGCAGCGCGCTGAACTTCCTGCAAACCCTGTCAGCAGTTGCCACCCACTGCCAACACTACGCCGACATCGTGCAAGGCACTGGGATCAAGATTCTCGACACCCGCAAAACCCTGCCCGGCCTGCGCCTTGCGCAAAAATACGCCGTAACCTGTGGCGGCTGCCATAACCACCGTATCGGCCTGTTCGACGCTTTCTTGATCAAAGAAAACCACATCGCCGCCTGCGGCAGCATCGACGCCGCCGTAAAAGCCGCGCACCAGATCGCCCCGGGCAAACCAGTAGAAGTTGAAGTAGAAAGCCTGAACGAATTGCGCGAAGCCCTCGCCGCCGGCGCCGACATCGTCATGCTCGACGAGCTGTCACTCGATGACATGCGCGAAGCGGTGAAGATCAATCAAGGCAAGGCAAAACTGGAAGCGTCTGGCGGTGTAAATGAAAGCACATTGCGCGCTATCGCCGAGACTGGGGTTGATTATGTTTCGATTGGTACGCTGACTAAGGATGTGAAAGCGGTGGATTTGTCGATGAGGTTGAGTTTGTGAGGGTAAGAAATCAACCTCATAAACTCAAGAAGCAAACGCCCCACTGAAGGGGCGATTACCAACGCCGAGCAAGTGCATACACCTGACTTACTCGCTAGCAGTACTCTCGCAAGTTTTAGGCAAGTATTTTGCTGGCATGTCACCAGATGCGCACTTGAATTCGAAAGACGTAGGATCGGAACTTAGAAGAGGCGGAGTCAACGTGATCGTCTTACCCGCAACGCCTGCAGCAGCTACACCGGCGGCTTTCATTGTTATAGAAATGACGCCCGACGTTGCTGCCACTGTTGCATCTGCATACTTACCTGAAACACCAAGGTCAGTTATTGAAGGCGTGGTCGAACCAGTTGGATAAGCCCCGTTTGTCTGGGCGTATTCCGAGAGAGTAGTTTTTTGACCGGCAGTCATGACAAACGCCTCAGAAACCTGAGCTCGAGCCGTGTAGTCCTGATACGCAGGCAATGCAATTGCGGCCAAAATACCAATGATCGCAACTACGATCATCAGCTCGATTAACGTAAAACCTTTTTGAGTGTTCATAGATTCCCTTCTGTTCAATGGTTGAGCCTCATGCCCACCTAACATTCAGCACATTGCATGCCAGCCACACATCAGGCCGGAATTGCTGGCAATAACGCGGCAAAGCACCGATTTCAAGCCCTGCAACGAGTCGCTATGTGACATAAATCGTCACCTTTAACTCCCCCAAAACGACCGAAGTTACCTGCAACTCAATCTGACCTGAACTGAGCAGAGGCTCGCCAAAGCCCAGACAAAGCAACGCCCCGCATATAGCGAGGCGTTGGCTTCTGACATTTGCAGCGAGTAACTATCTGTGAGGCCTGCAGGAATAGCTTAAATAGCAGCGCCTCTGTTAACAGAAACCCCAGCGATCAATTACTGACCAGCGCAAGTCTTTGGAAGATACTTCTGATCCATGTTTGCAGAGGTGCAAGCAAACTCAAAAGAAGTTGGATCGTTCGCCAGAACTGGTGGGGTCAGTGTAATAGTTTTACCTGCAACACCGGCAGCAGCGATACCCGCAGCCTTCATGGTGATG
This sequence comes from Pseudomonas marincola, assembly GCF_900682675.2. Classification (NCBI taxonomy): domain Bacteria; kingdom Pseudomonadati; phylum Pseudomonadota; class Gammaproteobacteria; order Pseudomonadales; family Pseudomonadaceae; genus Pseudomonas; species Pseudomonas marincola. Next base: position 3,994,891 of record NZ_LR215729.2, read on the forward strand.
GTGATTACGCCACTATCAGCAGTTACAGCAGAATCGGCGTACTCGCCAGAAACGGCCAAGTCACCAACTGAAGGGGTAGTGGCTGCGCCAGGGTAAGCGCCATTAGTTTGAGCGTACTCAGAAATGGTGGTTTTCTGACCTGCAGACATTACGAACGCCTCAGAAACCTGAGCGCGTGCAGTGTAGTCCTGGTAAGCAGGCAGGGCGATTGCAGCCAAAATACCGATGATCGCAACTACGATCATCAACTCGATCAGGGTAAAACCTTTTTGAGCCTTCATAAAATCTCTCCTAATAATAGATAGGTCCAACGACCTGAAAACACAAAAGCACATAGCATGCCAACCTACCAAAAGTCTTGAGGCGGGCAAATATCAAAGAAACCCTGCATTTAAAGTTTTACTTCAAGGCATTTAGTGACGCATTTCGTCACTTACTTCGTTGAGGTTTGGCACGCCATGCGAACTGCGCTATAACGCAGACATAGTTATGGAGCCTGTAATGAACGATCGCGTATCCCTCACCGGACTGGCCAAGCAAATGGTCATTGCCGAGTTGCTTGATGAAAAAGCCGCCCTCAATGCCCAGCAACAGGCCCAGCGCAACAAGCTTTCTCTTGTTACCTATGTCGTTCAAAGCAAACTGGTAAAAAGCAAGGACATGGCCGAACTGGCTATGGAGCAATTCGGCGTTGCCTTTGTCGACCTCAACAGCATCGATAAAGAAGCTCTCCCCAAAGATTTGATCAGCGAAAAACTGGCGCGCCAGCACCGCGCCCTGCCTCTATGGCGGCGCGGCAACAAGCTGTTTATCGCCGTATCCGATCCTTCCAACCACCAAGCCGTGACCGATGTTCAATTCAGCACCGGACTGAATACCGAAGCGATCTTGGTTGAGGATGACAAGCTCGGCCACGCTCTCGACAAATTTTTCGAGTCGGCTACCGGCGGCCTCGATGACATGGCTGATATTGACTTTGATGATGTCGATACGGCCGCTGTAGATGATGAAAACCAGGTTGTTGACGGTTCCGCTCAGGATGATGACGCCCCCGTGGTGCGCTTCGTCAATAAGATGCTGCTAGACGCAATTCGCGGCGGCTCATCCGACTTGCACTTTGAACCCTACGAGAAAATTTACCGTGTGCGTTTGCGCACCGACGGTATTTTGCATGAAGTGGCCCGCCCACCGATTCAGCTGGCGCCACGCATTTCTGCGCGCCTCAAGGTAATGGCTGCATTGGATATTTCCGAGCGCCGCAAGCCGCAAGACGGGCGCATTAAAATGCGCATATCGAAAAGTAAATCCATCGACTTCCGGGTAAACACCCTGCCAACGCTGTGGGGCGAGAAGATCGTAATGCGTATTCTCGACCCAACGAGTGCACAGATGGGCATTGATGCGCTGGGTTATGAAGAAGACCAGAAAGCCCTGTACCTCGAAGCCCTCAAACAGCCGCAAGGGATGATCCTAGTTACAGGCCCTACCGGTTCAGGTAAAACTGTTTCGCTGTATACCGGCCTGAACATCCTCAACACCCCGGATGTGAACATTTCCACGGCGGAAGACCCGGTCGAGATCAACCTCGAAGGCATCAATCAGGTCAACGTCAACCCGAAACAGGGCATGGACTTTACCCAAGCGTTGCGCGCCTTCTTGCGCCAAGACCCGGATATCATCATGGTCGGTGAGATTCGCGACCTGGACACGGCGTCCATTGCGATCAAGGCTGCGCAAACCGGCCACATGGTGATGTCGACTCTGCACACCAACAGCGCGGCTGAAACCCTGACCCGTATGCGCAACATGGGCGTAGCCTCATTCAACATTGCCACCTCGGTGAACCTGATTATTGCCCAGCGCCTGGCCCGTAAACTCTGCCAAACCTGCAAGAAGGCGGTAGACGTACCGCGCGAGGCGTTGCTGGAAGAGGGCTTCCCGGCCGACAAGATCGGCAGTTTCAAGATTTACAGCCCGGTTGGCTGCGAAAATTGCAACGGTGGCTACAAAGGCCGTGTCGGAATATATGAAGTGGTTAAAAACACGACGGCCCTGCAGCGGATTATCATGGAGGAAGGCAACTCCATCGAGATTTCAGCGCAGATGCGCAAAGACGGTTTTAATGACCTACGCACCTCGGCATTGGTGAAAGCCATGCAAGGCGTCACCAGCCTCGAGGAAGTCAACCGGGTGACCAAGGATTAACCATGGCGGAAAAAGCGCTTAAAACCAGTGTATTCACCTGGGAAGGTAAAGATAAAAAAGGCAGCAGGGTCAAGGGCGAGCTCAAAGGCACCAACCCGGCGCTGGTCAAAGCGCAACTGCGCAAGCAAGGCATCAATCCGACCAAGGTACGCAAGAAGTCGGTTTCGATTTTTAGCGCTGGCAAAAAAATTAAACCCATGGATATCGCTCTGTTCACCCGGCAGATGGCGACCATGATGAAAGCCGGTGTGCCACTGCTTCAATCATTCGATATCATCGGCGAGGGTTTGGATAACCCTAATATGCGCAAGCTAGTCGACGAAGTGAAACAGGACGTAGCGGCAGGTAATAGCTTTGCAGCATCTCTGCGTAAAAGACCCGACTATTTTGATGACTTGTACTGCAACCTTGTAGACTCTGGCGAACAGTCGGGGGCCTTGGAAACACTGCTAGACCGTGTGGCTACCTACAAGGAAAAAACTGAAGCTCTAAAAGCCAAAATCAAAAAGGCCATGAACTACCCGATTGCGGTTATTGTTGTGGCACTTATTGTTTCGGCGATTTTGCTAATTAAAGTTGTACCCCAGTTCCAATCGGTGTTCTCGAGTTTTGGCGCCGACCTTCCCACGTTTACGTTGATGGTGGTTGCCCTATCCGAAGTAGTGCAAAAATGGTGGCTCGCCATGTTGGCAGGCCTTTTTGCAATCATTTTTGCCATCAAAAACCTGCACAAACACTCAGAGAAATTTCGCGACTGGATTGATCGCACAGCGCTTAAAATGCCGATCGTTGGCGATATCATCTATAAATCCGCCATAGCACGTTTTGCCCGCACGCTGGCAACTACATTCGCAGCAGGTGTACCACTGGTTGATGCCCTGGACTCCGTAGCTGGCGCAACAGGCAACATCGTATTCAAGAACGCCACCAACAAGATCAAAGCGGACGTTTCATCAGGCATGCAGCTCAACTTTTCCATGCGCTCAACGGATGTATTTCCGAGCATGGCAATTCAAATGACCGCTATCGGCGAAGAGTCTGGCTCGCTTGATGAAATGCTCGACAAGGTAGCTAGCTACTACGAAGAAGAAGTAGATAATGCCGTTGATGGCCTGACCTCACTGATGGAGCCGCTGATCATGTCGGTTCTGGGCGTTCTGATTGGCGGCCTTGTTATCGCCATGTACCTGCCGATCTTCCAACTGGGTCAAGTCGTCTAACTCATGCCAATAATCGATTTTATGGCCAGCAATTTGCTGGCCTTTTCTTTGTGTATTTTGCTGCTTGGCTTGTTGGTTGGCAGCTTCATTAACGTGGTGGTTTACCGGCTGCCGATCATGATGCAGCGCGACTGGCAGATGCAGGCACGCGAGGCGCTGGAACTACCCGAGCAGCCGAAAGGCAAAACCTTCAACCTGATTCTTCCGAACTCGACCTGCACCTCTTGCGCGCACGAAATTCGCCCCTGGGAAAATATTCCCATCGTGAGTTATCTGTTTCTTCGCGGCAAATGCTCAAGCTGCAAAGCCCCCATCAGCAAGCGCTATCCGCTGGCGGAGCTAGCTTGCGGCCTGCTTTCAGCATTCATTGCCTGGCATTTTGGTTTTGGCTGGCAAGCAGCCGCCATGCTCGTATTGAGCTGGGGCTTGCTGGCAATGAGCCTGATTGATGTAGACCACCAGCTACTGCCGGATGCACTGGTATTGCCGCTGCTGTGGCTCGGTTTGATTGTGAATAGCTTCGGCTTGTTCACCAACCTGGACTCTGCACTATGGGGTGCGGTCGCGGGGTATTTGAGCCTCTGGTCGGTGTATTGGCTGTTCAAGCTGATCACGGGCAAGGAAGGCATGGGCTACGGCGACTTCAAGTTGCTGGCCATGCTCGGTGCGTGGGGTGGCTGGCAGATATTGCCGCTGACAATATTGCTCTCGTCATTGGTAGGCGCGGTGCTGGGTTTGATCATGCTGCGCCTGCAAAACAGCGAAACCAGCACACCAATTCCGTTCGGCCCCTATTTGGCAATCGCCGGCTGGATCGCGCTGATCTGGGGCGATCAAATCACCTCGACCTACCTGCACTTCGCCGGCTTCGGCGCATAAAGCAAAGCAATACATCAAAGGGTCGCGCATGACCTGTCGGGTGGATGAACCAAGCGTCATCCACCCTGCTTCACCGCTCGCTAACACCCAATACGTGGCGAGCAGGCGAAGTCCCTCTGACAATTCCAGCACCTTCCAATTTCCCTATTTATCCACTCAGTAACCCGCAAGCAACGTTACGCCTCGCCATTTTGGCCAGGCCTGCCACTGACCTGCGGGTTCGCCAATAGCCGAGGGCTGCTTTACAATCGGGGCTGGTTATCTGTTTGAGCTGCGAGCGCATGAAACCCTGGATACTTGGCCTTACGGGCGGCATTGGTAGCGGCAAGAGCGCAGTGGCGCAGTGCTTCATTGAGCACGGCGTGCATTTGATTGATGCCGACCATGCTGCGCGCTGGGTGGTTGAGCCGGGACGCCCGGCACTGGCTAAAATTGTTGAGCATTTTGGCGCTGGTGTTTTACAGGCAGATGGCCAACTCAACCGCGCCGCATTGCGTGAGCTGATCTTCAAGGACGCCCAGCAACGGCGCTGGCTCGAAGCCTTGCTGCACCCGCTGATCGGCCAGGAGATTGTGGAGTATCTGGCCAAAGCCGAGTCGCCCTACGCGATTCTTGTCTCGCCGCTTTTGGTCGAGTCCGGCCAAAGCAAACTAACTCAGCGCATTCTGGTTGTTGATGCCAGCGAGAACTTGCAGATTGAGCGCACCATGCAGCGCGATCAAAGCTCGGCCGCACAAGTGCAGGCCATTCTCGATGCGCAGGCCAGCCGCGAGGCACGTCTGAAATACGCCGATGACGTATTGGTGAATGACCGCGATTTGGCGTGGCTGCGTGATGAAGTCGCACGCCTGCATAATTTTTATTTGACCCTTAAAGGAGGCCAGCCATGAGCAGCCCAACTCTCGTCGCATGCCCAACCTGCGAAGCTCCCGTTGAATGGGGCCCACAAAGCCCAAGCCGGCCGTTCTGTTCAGAGCGCTGCAAACTGATCGACCTCGGCGCCTGGGCATCTGAACAGCACGCCATCCCCGGCAACGAGCTGGAAGACGACCTGTTCTCCGAAAACCTGACCCCAACACCCCGCCAACACTAAGCCAAGCCCCCAAAAAGCACCCCAAGCTCTTTTGTAGAAATCTCCCGTGGAGGATGGATCAACCGCAGGTTAATCCGTCATTGCGATATCTTGGTCGTGCGCGGTTTGGCGTTTGATTCGCGTGTAGGTAGGCGACTTTGGGCGACGGGGTCGCCTTGACGGATTGCCTCCTTACGGGGCTATCCATTCTCCATATTTCGGTTTTGTCGAAATCTTCCGTGGAGGATGGATCAACCGCAGGTTAATCCGTCATTGCGGTGTCTTGGTCGTGCGCGGCTTGGCTTTTGGTTTGCGTGTGGATCGGCGACTTTGGGCGACGGTGTCGCCTTGACGGATTGCCTCCTTGCGGGGCGATCCATCCTCCGTCTTCTGGTTTTGTTGCAAACTCCTGCGGAGGATGGATCAACCGCAGGTTAATCCGTCATTGCGGTGTCTTGGTCTTGCGCGGTCTGGTTTTTGATTCGCGTGTTGATTGGCGTATTTGGGCAACGGGGTCGCCTTGACGGATTGCCTCCTTGCGGGGCTATCCATCCTCCATCTTTCGGTTTTGTCGAAATCTTCCGTGGGGGATGGATCAACCGCAGGCTGATCCGTCATTGCGATATCTTGGTCGTGCGCGGTTTGGATTTTGGTTTGCGTGTGGATCGAGGTATTTGGGCGACGCGGTCGCCATGACGGATTGCCTCCTTGCGGGGCTATCCATCCTCCATCTTTCGGTTTTGTCGAAATCTTCCGTGGAGGATGGATCAACCGTAGGCTGATCCGTCATTGCGATGTCTTGGTCGTTCGCGGTCTGGCTTTTGGTTTGCGTGTGGGCGTGGGATTTGGGCGACGGGAGCGTAGTAGCTTTCAGTGCACCCAACTCAAGGTTCGTTCCAGGGGGCCGAGAGATATCGGCTTCGGTTGAAGGTTTCCAGCCAATCGGGGTAGAACACCACCAGCCCCGTCACCAACATGCCGTTAATAAAGGCCTCGGGGAATATCACCAGCCACAGGTAGCCGATAAAGTCTTCAAGCCAAGGCGGCATTGGGAACAGGCCATCCACCCACAGCACGCCAAGCCCGAGCAGAATGCTCAGCAGCGTACCCAAAGCCGCGGGAAAGAAACCGCAGAAGAAGATGTAAACGAACAGGTTTTTCGGCTGCGCCCGCTCTACGCGCAGCGCGCAGAGTTCGGTAACGAGCACGGGCACCAACACCAACAACAGGCCATTCATGCCCTGCGCCGGTAAGTCCTGCCGCCCTAATGCCAGCATGCCCAATTGCGCCGCAAAGCCAACCAGCATTGCCAGCGGCCAATCCAGCAGCAAGGTCACAACGGTCATGCCTAAAAAGTGATACGACAGGCCTGAGTCGAAATCTCTGCGCACCAGCCACAGTAAAAAAACCGCAAACGCGGTACCGAACAACAAGTGCTGGCGGCGCGTGTCACTGATCAGCTGCAACCAGGGCGCTCGCCAGATCGCCCACAGTAACGCGGGCGCATAAATCACCCAGCCGGTTACCTGGCTCGTCGTTGAAAGCAGCTCTGCAGCAATCATCACCCACTCCACCCAACCCAACTCTACTGGCAGTCTACTCCCGACGGTAAAATCCCGACAGTTGCTACTGTTTGCCGATACAGCCACTCGACGCGCCCGGTGCAAGAACTTAAGCTGCTGTCATGGACGATGCAGAGTACTTACGCCTGCTCACGCAACAAGCCGAGCAAGCCAGCGACTTTTTATCCAACTCACGCAAATGGGAACGTGAAGTCTGGGTGTGCCAGCGGTTATTACAGGCCTTGAATATTCGCTACCGGCAAGATGAATTCAGCCCGCCCGATCACGAGCCGCCCGACGCCTTATTTCGCGATGCCAATTTTGAGGTGTTTTTTGTGCTTGATGAAGGCCGCCGCCTGAATGACGAATGGCGCGCGGAGCTGGAGCGTCGACGCACAGCGTTCTCGCTGAGCCAACTGGTCCGGCGTGAGGCCAAACCCCGGCGCATACCGGCCGCCGAGCTTGTTGCCAGGCTTGCGCCGACGTTGCGCAAGAAATCGCATAATTACAAAGAACGCGGGCTGGACCCGGGCGAGCTGGACTTGCTGGCATTCGTCAGCCTTAAACGCGCAGTGCCGGATTTCAACAGTCATTTCCCACCGCCCACCGAATACCTGCGCCAAGGCTGGCGTTCGCTGTCTTTGGTAGGCCCAACGTTTGCCCGGGTGTTATTCGCCCACTCCGATGCCCCAGACTTTCTGCGCAGCAACTGTGGTCGCACAGTATTGTTTGATGCAGGCGTCGGCCTGTGAGCGCATGCTGAGAATGCCGCCCTGTAAAACACTAGATCCCTTTGTTCTGCGCTACGCTGGAGTGCAATGAGCCCTTTACAAGAATTACTCGCGGCTGTGCCGCAACAAGGCCGTGTGCGCTGGATTGGCGTGCGCCCAGCCTCGCGCGCACCGATGATTGAGCTGGACGCAGTAGAAGCCAGGCTTGATGCCGGCCTTACCGGCGACCACAGCCGTGCCAGCGCCCGCAATGCACGCCAGGTAACTTTTATTCAGTGGGAACATCTGCCTGTGGTGAGCGCCCTGCTTGATCGCGCGCTAGACAACCCGATTCGCCCGCACGATTTGCGCCGCAACATAGCCATTAGCGGTATCAATCTGTTCAGCCTCAAAGGCCGGCGCTTTCGTATTGGCTCGGCAATTTTCGAAACCACCGGCTGGTGTCAGCCCTGCGCGCGCCTTGAGCAGAACCTCGGGCTCGGGACCTTTCAAGCCATGCGCGGGCACGGCGGCATTACCGCTCGCGTGCTGCAAGGCGGGGTTATTCGCCTGGATGCCAAACTGATCGTTGAGCCGCTATGAAGCACACAGCTAGAATACCCCTATAAGAGAAGGGCGTAGATGCACTCCGTGCTCATTCGCCCACTGCCAAGAGGTGCACATGTCGAGTAGATTGAGCCCCGAAGACCAAAAGCGTGTTGATCAATACCTCAGCGCGCCGCAGCACCAAGTTGAACGCAAGCCGTTTCGTGGCTGGCGGCTGGTACTGATTCTTGTCTCGATCACCATCGCCCTCGGCATTCTCAGCCGTCTTTTAGGTCAACTGGTGCTATGAGCTGCCTTGCGCTCGCCCACGCGATCTCTGCCTGTTTTATTCAAAACATTATGAGAACTCTAAATGACCCATCGAATAGTGATCGTTGGCGGCGGCGCCGGCGGCCTGGAGCTTGCTACCCGCCTGGGTAGAAAACTGGGCAAACGCGGCAAGGCGCAGATCACCCTCGTCGACAGCAACCTCACGCATATCTGGAAACCGCTTCTGCATGAAGTGGCAGCTGGCTCGCTCAACTCATCGGAAGATGAATTGAATTATGTCGCGCAGGCCAAATGGAACCATTTCCAGTTCCAGCTCGGCCGTATGAGCGCGCTGGACCGCGAAAGCAAAACCATCACGCTGACGGCCACGCTGGATGAAAACGGCGCGGTTCTGGTACCCCAGCGCGAACTCAGTTACGACAGCCTGGTAATTTCCGTCGGCAGCACCACCAACGACTTTGGCACCCCCGGCGCGGCTGAAAACTGCCTGTTTCTGGATACCCGCGAGCAGGCCGAGCGTTTCCATCGCCAGCTGCTCAGCCATTACCTGCGCGCGCACGCCAATCAGGACGTAACCACTGAACAGATTTGTGTGGCGATTGTTGGCGCAGGCGCAACCGGCGTTGAGCTGGCTGCCGAGCTGCACCACGCGGCGCATGAGCTATCGGCCTATGGCCTTGACCGGATTCGCCCGGAAAACATGCGCATTACCTTGATTGAAGCAGGCCCGCGCGTATTACCGGCGCTGCCCGAACGCATTGGCCAGCCGGTGCATGAAACGCTGGAAAAGCTCGGCGTGACCGTACTGACCAATTCCGCAGTCAGCGAAGTCACCGCCGATGCGCTGAAAACCAAGGACGGCAACACTATCACCGCCTCGCTTAAAGTCTGGGCGGCCGGCATTCGCGCTCCTGACTTTCTCAAGGACATTGCCGGCCTGGAAACCAACCGGATCAATCAACTGGTTGTGCGCCCTACCCTGCAAACCACGCGCGATGAAAATATTTTTGCCTTTGGCGATTGCGCCGCGTGCCCGCAACCCGGCACTGAGCCTGGTACTGTCGGCGCTAATGTGCCGCCCCGCGCCCAGGCAGCACACCAACAAGCGTCATTATTAGCCAAGAGTTTGAAGCTGCGCATTGAGGATGCAGGCCAGGCATTGCCGGAATATCGTTATCGCGATTACGGCTCGCTGATTTCGCTGGCAAGTTTTTCGGCTGTCGGCAATCTCATGGGCAATCTGACCGGCAGCGTCATGCTGGAAGGCTGGCTGGCGCGCATGTTCTACATCTCGCTGTATCGGATGCACCAGATGGCGCTATACGGCGTAACGCGCACCGCCCTGCTGATGCTCAGCGACCTGATCGGCCGCAGCACAGAGCCGCGACTCAAGCTACACTGACAGAAGAACACGGCAGGCCATGCGCTTAACGGCGTATGGCCTGCCAGTATCAAAGCCTTTTGCACGCGGATGGCGGCCTGCAACACAAATCGCAGGCATAAAAAAAGCGCCCTAAGGCGCTTTCTTTAACCGGTTGCGATAATCGTGTTATCGCTCCCTAAGATTCGACTCTTGAACAGCAAGAGCGAAAATGGTGGGTCGTGTAGGATTCGAACCTACGACCAATTGGTTAAAAGCCAACTGCTCTACCAACTGAGCTAACGACCCAAATTGGTCGGGGTAGGGGGATTCGAACTCCCGACATCCTGCTCCCAAAGCAGGCGCGCTACCGGACTGCGCTATACCCCGATATTGAAGATTTGGCTCCACGACCTGGACTCGAACCAGGGACCCAGTGATTAACAGTCACTTGCTCTACCAACTGAGCTATCGCGGAACTATCACCTTCAAAGTTCTCAGTTTTGGGCTTTTGCTTTCGCGCTTTCCCTCATCTGAGGCGCGCCATTTTACGGATTATTTACTACCTGTCAACACCCTATTTTGCTTTTATGACAATACTTTGCAGATAAGTGCTTCACTGCTATATCTTCACTGAAAACAACACCCGCGGACACCGCAGGAACTCATCGCTGCAGGCCAGGACAACAATGACAGACAAGGAAATCCCCAAGGGCCCAAAAGCAAATGAGCCGACGCTTGCTCGCCGAGGAATACAGCCACGCCTAGGCGAATTGGCCCTCAGCTGCCGCAAGCTATTAATGAACAACCTGGCTGAAAACCTTACCGAGGTATTCAACTGGGCCGATAGCGCATTGCTCGAAGCTTCATCTGCTCAGCACACCCCTAATGCTCAAGCCCTCTTTTATGACGCCAGATCGCGAATCCGTGATCTGCGCAAAAAGATCGAGCATGACTACCACCAGAAAATCTCCCACAACTTCACCGAATTCTTTGAAGCCAAAGCACGGATCAAAGCACCCGGCGCGCAAAGCCCGAGTGAAGAGCAACCGCTCACACTGATTGAACCTGATGTGTATGAAGAGAACATGCACATCACCAACATGGTCAACCGGGTCAGCACAGCAAGCGCCCCTCATCTATATGCACTTGAGCAGCGCCTGGCGTTGCTTAACCGTGGCGTCAGGCCGGATACAGAACTCAATCCGCTCGGCCCGCGCTTGATCGCAGAGGCTTTTCAGCTGGCCCTGAAACCCCACGATCTGCAAATCCAGATAAAGGTGGTGCTTTATAAGCAGTTCGATCGCCATGTCATGAGCGGCCTCGACCTCACTTATCAGGCAGTCAATCAGCTCCTTATAGACGGTGGGATTCTGCCGAACCTTAAATACAGCATCCGCAAACCGAAAAGTTCCGGCGCAACCGGGCCCGCTGGCGGTAGCCACGCGCCAGCAGCGCATGCGGGCGAAGGAACACAGCCCGGCGCACCTGCCGGCATGCAAGCCGCGCCCAGTTCAGGGCACCCCGGCACCGCTTCGGGCTTCTCTGTACCTGAAACTCCGGGCACATTCAGCGCAACTCCGCCGACAGATCCCAACGTGCTGCTGAGCAGTCTGGCCGGCTTGATGACCGAACACCGCCGCTCACACCGCGATGATCCATTGCTCGGCGGCACGCACAGCATTGCCCACTTTGCCCCGACCGGCGCCACACGCAGTTACAGCGCAGGCGAGTTACTGGATGCCCTCAACCGCATGCAGCAGCTCACCGCGCAGGACATTGCCAAGCGACTGATGGCGCCGCAACCTGTAGAGGCGCTGAAGGCAGACCTGCATCAGCAGCTGTCTTCGTATAGCGATGAGCCCGAACAGCACAAGCTGACTGAGCAACAAGCCAACGTCATTGATCTGGTCGGTATGCTGTTCGATTTCATCCTTGATGACGAAAACCTGCCAAACGCCTGCAAGACCGTGCTCTCGCACTTGCATACGCCGTACCTCAAGGTCGCCCTGCTCGACAGCGCGCTGTTCAGCCAGCACAGCCACCCGGCCCGTCAATTGCTCAACACCATGGCCCAGGCTGGGGTGATTTATGGCTGTGAAGGTGAAGACAGCGACCTGCTGGGTAAAATGCAGCAGGTTGTCGAACAGGTAATCAACGGGTTTACCGGCGATCTGGCGCTATTTGGGGAATTGACCGAAGAGTTCAGCGCCTACGTCGACACCCTCAAGCGCAAGGTAGAACTGCGCGAACGCCGCGCGGTAGAGACAATCAAGGGGCGCGACAAGCTGCTCGAAGCCCGCGAGTTTGCCAATGAAATGATCTCGGCCAGCCTTGCGGACCGGGAACCACCCACTATTATCCGCAACTTCCTGAAGCTGACCTGGACCGATGTTCTGGTGTTTATCTACCTGCGTCACGGCCGGGACAGCGAAGACTGGCAAAGCGCCTGCAATGCCGCCGAGCAACTGGCATGGAGCGGCACCGTACTCGAAGCACAGGGCCTCAAGCGCTTGCATGAAGTGCGCGTGCATTTACTCGAATCACTGCACGACGGCCTGAACCTGCTGGGCGGATACAACGAAGAAGGTATTCGCCGGCTGCTGCAGGACATCGTCACCTGCCAACATGCCGTTCAGGCACGCCAGCCGGAACTGGCCGAGAAGCTCAACCCGAGCTTACTCGAAAGCCAATTGGGCAAAATGATCGAGGATCAACCCGCCGCCAAACCGGAGGACAGTGAAATCCCTCCACGCATCAAGGCGCTGATCAAAGAACTTGAACTGATCGAGTTCGGCACATGGTTCGAGTGCACGACCAACACCCCGTCGCGCCGCCTCAAACTTTCATGGTTCAGCCCCACCACCCGCAATTACATGTTTGTGGATAACAGCGGGCAGCGCGTGAGTATCAAAACCCTGCGCGAACTGGCCGAAGAGGTCGAAAAAGGCCTGATGCGGATAATCCCGGCAGACTCTGCCAGCCCGATCATGGATCGCGCCCTGAACGCGATTTACCGCATTATGCAGCGCTTTAGCGGCCGCACCACCGAGACATCCTGAGGAGTTTTCATGGACGAGCGTCGCCAGCAGAATCGCTACAACACCGAGCTGCAACTGGAAGTTTACGACCTGCATTCCGAGGAATACCTCGGGCGGGTCGTTGATCTTTCAAGCGAAGGTTTCATGCTGTTCTGCAACACTGAAATTGCCGTAGACAGCATCATCGCAGGGCGCCTTAAATGCGCGCAAACCATCGAAGGCCTGAGTGATATCACCTTTGGTGCAGAATGCCTCTGGAGCCGTCCTGGCGCGGATGGCCAGCATGGCTGGGCAGGATTTCACATTATCGACCTGGCCGAGGAACATGAGGCCACCCTGCAAGCCCTGCTCAAGCTGCATTAAAACGCCCGAGCATGTTTAGCCAGACGCTTGGCGAGCACCTTTGACGTCAGGCGCAAGCCAAAAAGCAGGCAAAAAAAGCCCCGCACTGGGCGGGGCTCATGTCACGCTAGCCGGTTACTGCGCAAAAACGATTTCATCGTCTTCGACACGGCCTATCAACGGGCTGCCGGGCTGGTACTTGCCAGCCAGAATCAACTGCGCCAGCGGGTTCTCGATCCAGCGTTGAATCGCACGTTTTAGTGGCCGCGCCCCGTATACCGGGTCGTAACCAATGGCGATCAACTTCTCCAGCGCCTCATCACTCAGCTCAAGCGTCAGCTCACGCTCAGCCAGACGACCACGCAGGCGCTCCAACTGAATCTGCGCAATGCCTGCGATCTGCTCATGGGCCAGGGGCTCGAAAATCACAACCTCGTCGATCCGGTTAATGAACTCCGGCCGGAAGTGTGTACTCACGGCGTCCATCACGGCCGCACGCTGCGCTTCGCGATCACCCACCAACTCCTGAATCTGCGCCGAGCCCAGGTTGGAGGTCATCACCACCACCACATTACGGAAATCCACTGTGCGCCCGTGGCTGTCGGTTAGCCGGCCATCTTCCAGCACTTGCAGCAAGATGTTGAAGACGTCCGGATGGGCTTTTTCAACCTCATCCAGCAGCACCACCGAGTATGGCTTACGCCGCACCGCTTCGGTCAGATAACCGCCTTCCTCGTAACCCACATAGCCAGGCGGTGCACCGATCAAACGGGCCACGGAGTGTTTCTCCATGAACTCGGACATATCGATACGCACCAAAGCCTCTTCGGTATCAAAGAGGAACTCGGCCAGCGCCTTGCACAGCTCGGTTTTACCCACACCGGTAGGCCCGAGAAACAGGAACGAGCCACTTGGCCGATCCGGATCAGAAAGCCCGGCACGCGAACGGCGTACGGCATTGGATACGGCCACCACGGCCTCATCCTGACCAATTACCCGCTCGTGCAGCAGCGTCTCCATTTTCAGCAGCTTGTCGCGCTCGCCTTCGAGCATTTTCGACACGGGAATGCCGGTCCATTTGGAGACCACCTCGGCAATTTCTTCCTCGGTCACCTTGCTGCGCAGCAGTTGATTCTCGGTCTTGCCGTGCTGATCGACCATCTCAAGGCTGCGCTCAAGATCCGGGATAATGCTGTACTGCAGGCGCGCCATCTGCTCAAGCTCGCCCTTGCGCCGGGCAACCTCAAGCTCCTGACGGGCTTGCTCAATCTTCTGCTGGATCTGCGCAGAGCCATGGACCTCGGCTTTCTCCGACTTCCAGATATCTTCCAGATCGGCGTATTCGCGCTCCAGACGACCGATTTCATCCTTGAGCTTTTCCAGACGCTTCAAGGCTGCATCGTCTTCCTCGCGCTTGAGCGCCTCACGCTCAACCTTGAGTTGAATCAAGCGCCGCTCCATGCGATCAAGCACTTCTGGCTTGGAGTCGATTTCCATGCGGATACGGCTCGCCGCCTCGTCGATCAGGTCGATTGCCTTGTCCGGCAGTTGCCGATCGGTGATGTAGCGATGGCTGAGTTTGGCCGCCGCGATGATCGCGCTGTCGCTGATCGCAACCCGGTGGTGCACTTCATAGCGCTCTTTAAGGCCACGCAGAATCGCGATGGTGTCTTCCTCGCTTGGCTCATCGACCAATACCTTCTGGAAACGCCGCTCCAGCGCAGCGTCCTTCTCGATGTACTGGCGATATTCGTCAAGCGTGGTTGCGCCCACGCAATGCAACTCACCCCGCGCCAATGAAGGCTTGAGCATGTTGCCCGCGTCCATCGCGCCCTCGCCTTTACCGGCGCCGACCATGGTGTGCAGCTCGTCGATAAACAGGATGATCTGGCCTTCCTGCTTGGAAAGCTCGTTGAGTACCGCCTTGAGGCGCTCCTCGAACTCACCACGGAACTTGGCACCCGCAATCAGCGCCCCCATATCCAGCGAGAGCAGGCGCTTGCCTTTAAGGCCGTCCGGCACTTCGCCATTGATAATGCGCTGGGCAAGGCCTTCAACGATGGCGGTTTTACCGACACCGGGCTCACCAATAAGCACGGGGTTGTTCTTGGTGCGGCGCTGCAACACCTGAATGGTGCGACGAATTTCATCGTCGCGACCAATCACCGGATCAAGCTTGCCCTCTTCGGCGAGCTTGGTCATGTCGATGGTGTATTTGTCCAACGCCTGACGCGACTCTTCGACGTTGGGATCATTCACCGCATCGCCGCCACGCAAGTTGTTCACGGCGTTTTCCAGGGCTTTCTTACTGACACCCTGGCCGAGCAACAATTTTCCGAGTCGAGTTTTATCGTCCAGCGCGGCCAGCAGCACCAGCTCGCTGGAGATAAACTGATCACCTTTCTGCTGCGACAGGCGATCAGCCTGATTAAGCAGGCGCGCGAGATCCTGCGACAAGTTCACATCGCCCGTCGGGCTCTGAATCTTGCCGAGCTGATCAAGTTCTTTGGTCAATGCGTTGCGCAGGCTGTTCACATCAAAACCGACCTGCATCAGCAGCGGTTTGATGCTACCGCCTTGCTGATCCAGCAAAGCCTGCATCAGGTGCAACGGTTCGATAGCAGCATGGTCGAGGCCGACAGCCATCGATTGGGCGTCGGACAAGGCAAGCTGCAATTTACTGGTTAAACGGTCTATTCGCATAACGTCACCCTTCCTTTAAAAGCAGGCCGGCGCACACAACCGCACCTAAAAACAAAACCTGCCGAGATGAACAATAGATCGGGGCAATTGTGCAAAATTCAAGCAACGAAGGAAGGATTTGATATTAAAGCCACGCCGCGCGCCCCACACCAAACCATAAGACGGAGGATGGATAGCCCCGCAAGGTGGCAATCCGTCATGGCGATCCCATCGCCCAAATCCGCGAATCACACGCAAATCAAAAGCCAGACCGCGCACGACCATGACACCGCAATGACGGATCAGCCTGCGGTTGATCCATCCTCCACGGAAGATTTCGACAAAACCGGAAAATGGAGGATGGATAGCCCCGCAAGGAGGCAATCCGTCATGGCGACCCCGTCGCCCAAATCCGCCGATCCACGCGCAAATCAAAAGCCAGACCGCGCACGATCAAGACATCGCAATGACGGATTAACCTGCGGTTGATCCATCCTCCACAGGAGATTTCGACAAAACCGGAAAATGGAGGGTGGATAGCCCCGCAAGGAGGCAATCCGTCAAGGCGATCCCATCGCCCAAATCCGCGAATCACACGCAAATCAAAAGCCAGACCGCGCACGACCATGACACCGCAATGACGGATCAGCCTGCGGTTGATCCATCCTCCACGGAAGATTTCGACAAAACCGGAACACGGAGGATGGATAGCCCCCGCAAGGAGGCAATCCGTCATGGCGATCCCATCGCCCAAACCCGCGAATCACACGCAAATCAAAGTCAGACCGCGCACGACCAAGACACCGCAATGACGGATCAGCCTGCGGTTGATCCATCCTCCACGGAAGATTTCGACAAAACCATAAGACGGAGGATGGATAGCCCCGCAAGGGGCAATCCGTCAAGGCGACCAAGTCGCCCAAATTCGCCGCCCCGCGCACAAATCAAAGCCAGACCGCGCACGATCATGACAATCCAGCCGGTTAATTTGCCAGCCAGATCATTGATGCAAAGCGTCCGGTGCGATTGGCCAGACGGTAGGAATAAAAGCGTGGATCTGTCACGGTGCAAAAATCGCCGCCGTAAACAGCGGTAATTCCGCGAGCAGCCAGGCGAATGCGCGCGAGCTGATAGATGTCCGCCATGAAACGGCCACTATTCTCGCTGGGCTTGAATGCCTCCACGGCATTGGCGTGCTGAGCGACGAAGGCTTCGCGCACCTCGGCACCCACTTCAAATGCTTGCGGACCAATCGCAGGCCCCAGCCAGACCAAGGTTTCCTCTGGCTCGACGGCCATTTCATCCAGCGTCGCTTCAAGCACGCCAGCCGCCAGCCCACGCCAGCCTGCATGCGCAGCGGCGACGCGCTTGCCGGCGCGATCACAGAACAACACAGGTAAACAGTCAGCAGTCATTACCGTACAGGCGACGCCCGGTGTTGCAGTCCAGCTGCCGTCGGCGCTGAGCACTTGCGTCGGGTCTGCCTCGACCACGGCAACGCCATGAACCTGGCTCAGCCAGGCAGGCTTGCAACCAATCAGGCTGATCAGGCGCTGGCGGTTTTTGGCCACCGCAACCGGATCATCATCAACATGCTCGCCCAGATTCAGCGTATCGAACGGCGCCAAGCTGACACCGCCCGAGCGTGTGGTAATGCAAGCTCGAACCCAGGCTGGCGCGGGCCAATCCGGGGTTAGCCAGTCGTGCGCAAAACTGCTCACCCGATAAATGCCTCGCGGTCTTGGCGCAACAATGTCAGCAGCCATACCAGATCATCCGGTAATGGCGACTCCCACTTCATGCGCTTACCGGTCTCTGGGTGATCCAGCTCCAGAAAACGCGCGTGCAGGGCCTGACGTGGAAATTCTTTAAGGCTTTGCACCAGCGTCGGGCTGGCAGCCGGCGGAATCCGGAAGCGTCCGGCATAAACCGGATCGCCAACCAACGGATAACCAACGTGGCTCATGTGCACACGAATCTGGTGGGTGCGCCCGGTTTCGAGTTTGACCCGGGTGTGCGTGTGCGAGCGGAAACGCTCCAGTACGCGGTAGTGACTGGTGGCCGGCTTGCCGCCATCCGTCACTGCCATGCGCTGGCGTTGCGCCGAGCTACGCCCGATAGGTGCATTGATGGTGCCGCCGGCGGTAATTACGCCGATAACGATGCACTCATAAATACGACTAACGGTACGTTTTTGTAACTGATCCACCAGCTGCGTCTGCGCCTGAATAGTTTTTGCCACGACCATGAGGCCCGTGGTGTCTTTATCCAGACGATGGACAATGCCGGCGCGCGGCACATTGACGATATCCGGAACATGGTGCAACAACGCATTCAGCAATGTACCGCTGGCATGCCCGGCAGCCGGATGCACAACCAGTCCGGCCGGTTTGTTGATCACCAGGATATGTTCGTCTTCGTAGACGATATCCAGCGGGATGTCTTCCGCAACCCACTCACCCTGCGCTTCTTGCTCGGCATTAAGAACCAGCACTGAGCCGCCGTGAACGATGTCACGCGGGCGCACCACCTGATCATCAACGGTCAGCAGGCCTTCTTTTATCCAGGCGGAAAGGCGCGAACGGGAGTGCTCCGCGAAGAGTTGGGCGGCGACTTGATCGAGGCGTTGACCACCCATTTCGGATGGAACCTCGGCGCTTAAATGAATGGCCTGCTTAATTATTGATGACATACTCTGCAACAGCGGGGGGCATAGCCTTTGGTTTCAGCTACGCGCTTGTGGTTAAATACGGCGACTTTGCCCCAGGGCTACCGGGGGCGTTCATCATAACAGGACGGCTGAGCTCAAGACAGCCGCCGTCACAGGGACGCAAGCCGCCATGCAAGTGAAACACCTGCTGCTGATCGCCATCCTCGCTCTAACAGCCGCCTGTTCGTCTAAAGAACCGCTGGACGAGAACCTCAGTGAAACCGAGCTGTACCAGCAGGCCCAGCTTGACCTGGACAATAATAGCTACTCCAGCGCCGTTACCAAGCTGAAAGCGCTGGAGTCGCGTTACCCGTTCGGCCGTTACGCTGAGCAGGCTCAGTTAGAGCTGATATACGCGCATTACAAGAATTCGGAGCCGGAAGCTGCACGCGCCGCGGCCGAGCGCTTTATTCGTCTGCACCCGCAGCACGCAAACGTCGATTACGCCTATTACCTCAAGGGTCTGGCGTCGTTCGACCAGGATGTCGGCCTGCTCTCGCGCTTTCTGCCGCTGGACATGACCAAGCGTGACCCAGGCGCTGCCCGTGACTCGTATAACGAGTTTGCCCAGCTCACCAGCCGCTACCCGACCAGCCGTTACGCGCCGGACGCCAAGCAGCGGATGATTTACCTGCGCAACCTGCTGGCCGCCTACGAAATTCACGTGGCGCATTACTACATGACTCGCCACGCCTATGTTGCGGCTGCCAACCGTGGCCGCTACGTGGTTGAGAACTTCCAGGAAACCCCGGCAGTGGGTGACGGCCTGGCGGTAATGACCGAGGCGTATCAGCACCTGACCCTGACCGAGCTGGCCAACACCAGCCTGGAAACGCTGAAGCTCAACTACCCGGATCACCCAAGCCTTGAAGACGGCCAGTTCGTGCCTCTCGAAGAAGAGGAAGACAACCGTTCCTGGCTGGCCAAGATGACTCTGGGCCTGATTGAAACCGACGCTCCGCTGCCGCCAGGTGAAACCCGCGCCAGCCAGGATGTTGAGCGCCAGTACCAAGACGCCCAGGACCAGATCCCGAAAGAAATCCGTGAAGGCGCGGTCGAAGAGCCTGAAGTCGAGAGCGATGATCGCTCATGGTTCAGCTACATGACCTTTGGCGTGTTTGACTAAGCGCCAATGCGTCACACAAAAAAGGAGGCTCAGGCCTCCTTTTTTGTACCTGCGATTTGTTCAATCAACACCATCATCGGTGGATGGATAGCCTCGGACCGAGGCAATCCGTCGCGCGACAACGTCGCCAAAATTCGCCAGTCCGCACGCAAATCAAAAGCCAAACCGCGTACGACCGCGAAACCACCATGACGGATTAACCTGCGGTTTATCCATCCTCCGCAGGAGAAGCCCCACGCAGCATTGCGCCACGTCACGCCATTCCACGCCTCACCAAACCACGCCACACGGCGATCGGAGGATGGATAGCCCCGCACCGGGGCAATCCGTCGCGCGACGACGTCGCCAAAATTCGCCAGTCCGCACGCAAATCAAAAGCCAAACCGCGTACGACCGCAAAATCGCCATGACGGATTAACCTGCGGTTTTTCCATCCTCCATGGGTGACGGCACGCAGCATTGCGCCACGTCACGTCATTCCACGTCACACCAAACCACGCCACACGGCGACCGGAGGATGGATAGCCCCGTACTGGGGCAATCCGTCGCGCGACAACGTCGCCAAAATTCGCCAATTCACCCGCGAATCAAAAGCCAAACCGCGCATGACCGCGAAATCGCCATGACGGATTAACCTGCGGTTTATCCATCCTCCGCAGGAATTGGCCCGTCCTGCTCACGCTTCACGCGAAGCAATCGATCTTAATCCCCGCGACGCCAGCCTGAGGTGATTGGGTAACGGCGGTCACGGCCGAAGCCGCGCTGGGTTACGCGCACGCCCACGGCGGCCTGACGGCGTTTGTACTCGTTCAGATCAACCAGGCGCAGCACGCGGTTTACTGTGTCGGAATCAAAGCCTTCGGCGATGATGGCATTGGCTGACAGGTCGTATTCGATGTAAAGCTTGAGGATTTCATCGAGCACCGGATACGGCGGCAGCGAATCTTCGTCTTTTTGATCCGGCGCCAGTTCGGCTGATGGCGGACGGTCAATAACCCGCTGCGGAATCACCGGGCTCAGCGTATTGCGGTACTCGCAAAGACGGAACACCAGGGTTTTGGGCACGTCTTTGAGCACATCAAAGCCTCCGGCCATGTCGCCGTAAAGCGTGGCATAACCCACTGCCATTTCACTCTTGTTGCCGGTGGTCAGCACCAGATAGCCCTTCTTGTTCGAAATGGCCATCAACAGCGTGCCACGGCAGCGTGCTTGCAGGTTCTCTTCGGTGGTGTCGCGGCCCATGCCCTCGAATACCGGTGCCAGGGTCGTCATGAACGACTCGACCATCGGCGCAATCGGCAGCACCCGATAGGTGACGCCCAACGCACGCGCTTCGGCCTCGGCATCTTCCAGGCTGATTTGCGCGGTATAGTGATAAGGCATCATGATCGCTTCGACATGCTCAGCGCCCAGCGCATCAGCCGCCACCGCCAGCGTCAGCGCCGAGTCGATACCGCCCGACAACCCTAGCAGCACGCCCTTGAAGCCATTTTTGCGCACATAGTCACGCACGCCCACAACCAGCGCATCGTATACGCTGGCTTCCAGTTCTGGCAGCGCTGCGCTGGCCGCTTCACGCGGGACAATTTGTTGATCGTCGAGAATCTGCAAATCGACCGGATACAGCCCTTCACGGAATGCGGCAATTCGCGAATGCACCGTGCCATCGGCTGCAACCACGCAGCTTCCGCCATCGAACACCAGCTCATCCTGACCGCCTACCTGATTGACGTAGACGATCGGCATCTGCCCGGCACGTGCGCGCTCACTAAGCACTTCTTCGCGCTCACGCTGTTTGTCCAGATGGAACGGTGAGGCGTTCAGGCTGAGCATCAATTGCGCACCGGCGTCACGCGCCTGCTGCATGGGCTCGGCGAACCAGATGTCTTCACAAATGGTCAGGCTTACGGCAATACCCTTGATGTCGACAACGCACGGTTGGTCGCCCGGGATGAAGTAGCGTTTTTCGTCGAAAACCTGATAGTTGGGCAGCTTCTGCTTGTAATAGCGGGCCAGCAACTGGCCATCGGCGATGACTGCGCAGGCGTTGTAACGCACCTCGTCTTCCAGCCACGGGAAGCCAACCACCACATATATGCCGCGTACTTCGTCCTGCACACGCTTGAGTGCCTGCTCGATGCGCAGTTGCATGCTCGAACGCAGCAGCAAGTCTTCGGGCGGATAACCGCTCAGCGCCAGCTCGGGAAACACAATTACGTCAGCATTCCACTGGTCGCGGGCGCTGCACGCAGCCTCGATCACTTGCTCGGCGTTGCCGTGAACGTCGCCGACTCGCATATTCAATTGGGCCATCACGACCCGCAGGGTTTGGCTCATGGCCGCCTCCACCAAATAAAAAGCATGTGCAATGGCATTCTGATGCTCATCGCCGTATGGCGCGCATTGTCCCGCATCGGCGCGTCCGAGAACAACGTCAAGCCCACTATTTAGCGCGAGCAATGTCACCTATTGCGGGTAATCTTAGGCGCAACACTGCCGAGCAATAGACAGTAAGACGATTAAAAATCGCCGATCATAGGCATTCGCTGATTCGCCCGCCGAATTAAGTCGAAATTAGCGGCTGTGCGCACCGGACAAGCTTCGCTAAACTGCCTGCACCCCTTTTGGAAGAGCATTTTATGGGCCTTTTTCGCCTGATACTGATTATTGCAATTGCAGCTGCCGGCTACTGGCTGTTCCGCCGAATCACCCGCCCTGCCCGGCCCAAGACCAAAGCCAACACGGCCAAGCCCATGGTGCGTTGCGCGCATTGCAATCTGTACTTGCCGCAAGAGCAGGCGCTTGAGCAAAACAGCCGTTGGTACTGCAGCAAAAAGCACTTAGAGCAAGGCCCGAAATCCGGTGATCGCTGATAAGTTCACCCTGCGCGGCGCTCAAGGTCGACGGATACTCAAGCTCTACAACCTTTACCGCGTAATCATCGGCCTGGCGCTGGCCTTCCTTATTTCCAGCGACCTCGACAGCCAGTTACTCGACATGGTGCATCCGGCGCTATTTCGCGCCGGCAGCTGGTTCTACCTGATTCTCAACATCACCATTGCGGTCAGCGTGCAACGCCCGCGCAGCACGGTGCAGATATTCAGCCTGGCCTTGGTCGATGTCATTTTGCTCTGCGCGCTGTTCTTTGCCGCAGGCGGAACGCCCAGCGGTATCGGCAACCTGCTGATTGTGGCGGTGGCCATATCCAATATTCTGCTGCGCGGCAGAATCGGCCTGCTGATCGCGGCCATTGCCACCATCGGCATGATTTACCTGACGTTCTACCTGAGCATCATTCACCCATCGGCATCGAGCCAGTATGTGCAGGCCGGGGCACTCGGGACCCTGTGTTTCGCCGCTGCGCTATTCGTTCAGGGCATCAGCAAACGTCTGTATTTGAGCGAGACCCTGGCGGAGCAACGTGCTGAAGAAGTCGCCAACCTGGAAGCCCTAAACTCGTTGATTTTGCAGCGCATGCGCACCGGCATTCTGGTGCTGGATACGCATAACCGCGTGCTGTTGGCCAACGATGGCGCCAAACGCCTGCTGGGACACACGGACATTACCGGGCTGATTGTTGATCCGCACTGCCCCGAGCTAATCAACTGCCTGCATCAATGGCATTACAACCCGACCCTGCGCTCGGCCGAGTTCAGGGCTCAGCCGGATGGCCCGATGTTGCAACCAAGCTTTGTTAAGGTGCAACACGGCGCACAGCAGAACGTGCTGGTGTTTCTGGATGACACCACCGAGCTAGCCCAACAGGCGCAGCAACTCAAGCTGGTTGCCCTTGGCCGCCTGACTGCTGGCATCGCCCACGAGATACGCAACCCGTTGGGCGCCATCAGCCACGCCTCGCAATTGCTCAATGAGTCGGAAGATTTGCAGGCCCCCGATAAACGCCTGATCCAGATTATTCAGGATCAGTCTCGGCGGATGAACCTGATTATCGAGAACGTGCTGCAGCTATCCCGCCGTCGCCAGCCGGAGCCGCAACTGCTCGACCTTAAATACTGGGTTCACCGTTTCGCCAGCGAGTTTCGCGGCACCCTGAAAAGCTCGCAGACGCTGCACGTAGAAACGCTCAAGGGCAATACCAAAACCCGCATGGACCCCAACCAGCTGACCCAAGTGGTAACGAATCTGGTGCAAAACGGCTTGCGCTATAGTGCTCAGAACAACAGTCAGGCGCAGGTCTGGTTACGTTTGTTCTGCGCCGATGAAACCGAATTGCCGGTACTTGAGGTTCTCGATGATGGGCGTGGCGTTCCAAGCGATCAGGTCTCGCACATCTTCGAACCCTTCTTTACTACCGAGAATAAAGGCACCGGCCTTGGCCTGTATATTTCGCGCGAGCTGTGCGAGAGCAATCAGGCCAGGCTGGATTACAAACCTCGTGATGAAGGTGGTAGCTGTTTTCGCATCACCTTTGCCCACCCGCGTAAATTGAGCTGAACATGACCCGCCAAAGAGCATTGATCGTTGACGACGAGCCCGATATCCGCGAGCTACTTGAGATAACCCTTGGCCGCATGAAGCTCGACACCCGTTGTGCGCGCAATGTTAAGGAGGCGCGTGAATGGCTGAGCAAAGAGCCGTTTGACCTGTGCCTGACAGACATGCGCATGCCCGACGGCACCGGCATTGAGCTGGTGCAATACATCAGCCAGCGCCACCCGCAGATGCCGGTCGCGATGATTACCGCCTACGGCAGCCTCGACACAGCGGTAAACGCGCTAAAGGCCGGGGCGTTTGACTTCCTGACCAAGCCGGTAGATCTCAACCGCCTGCGCGAGTTGGTGAACAGCGCATTGCGCCTGGGTTCAGTCGATAATCAGAAGTTGCCGGTTGATAGCCGTCTACTCGGCGACTCACCGCCGATGAACAGCCTGCGCAAGCAAATCCACAAACTGGCCCGCAGTCAGGCGCCGGTTTACATCAGCGGCGAGTCAGGCAGCGGCAAGGAGCTGGTGGCGCGGTTGATTCACGAATCCGGCCCACGCACCGAACAGCCGTTCGTGCCGGTCAACTGTGGCGCCATCCCTTCCGAGTTGATGGAGAGCGAGTTCTTCGGCCACAAGAAAGGCAGCTTCACCGGCGCCATAGAAGACAAGCAAGGGCTTTTTCAAGCGGCCAACGGCGGCACCCTGTTTCTTGATGAAGTCGCCGATCTGCCGCTGGCGATGCAGGTAAAACTGCTGCGCGCGATTCAGGAAAAAGCCGTGCGCCCGGTGGGCGGTCAGCAGGAAGTGGTGGTCGATGTGCGCATCCTCTCGGCCACCCATAAAGACCTCGGCGCCGAAGTGGCTGCCGAGCGCTTCCGTCAGGATTTGTTCTATCGCCTCAACGTAATCGAACTGCGCGTGCCGGCCTTGCGTGAACGCCGCGAAGACATCAGCCAATTGGCAAATGCCATGCTTGCAAGACTTGCCACAGGCTCCGGCGCAAGCCCCGCGACGCTTACCAGCGAAGCACTGGACAAGCTCAAGTGCTACCGTTTTCCCGGCAACGTGCGCGAACTGGAGAACATGCTTGAGCGCGCCTACACCCTATGCGAAGGCGACGAGATCAGCGCCGGCGATTTGCGCCTTGCCGACGCCTCACCGGGCGGCGATGCCAGCGAGGCGAGCCTGGCCGAGATCGACAACCTTGAAGATCACCTCGAAGAGATCGAGCGCAAATTGATCATGCAGGCGCTGGAAGAAACCCGCTGGAATCGCACCGCCGCGGCCCAACGGCTGGGACTGACATTCAGGTCCATGCGCTACCGTCTGAAGAAGCTGGGCATCGATTAAACCCAAACGCCAAAGCCCGAAAGCGATGATCACGGCGACAGCAACTGCGTAGGTTGACTGTCGCCTCGCCACGTTTACAGACGGCTGTCCGGGGCGTAAGGATCGGGGGCGATGATCGGCGCGCGTCCCAGCAGCAAATCGACCAGCAACTGGCATGACGCTGGCGCCAGCACCAGCCCATTGCGGTAATGGCCGCAGTTCAGCCACAAGCCCGGATGCGCGGAAACAGGCCCGATAAACGGCACACCGTCCGGTGATCCTGGGCGTAACCCGGCCCAATGCCCGACCACTTCGGCATCCGCCAATGCGGGCAGCAACTCTATCGCCGAGGCATGCAGGCTTGCGAGCGCAGTCTCGGTTGGCGTCTTGTCATAACCTTCGTGCTCAAGGGTGCTGCCGACCAGAATGTGCCCGTCGCGGCGCGGAATGGCATAACGGCCTTTGGCCAATATCATGCTCGGCAGAAAGTCATCGGCGCACTTGAACAAAATCATCTGGCCTTTGACCGGCACTACCGGCAACTCGATGTTCAGGCTGCGTAATAAATCGCCGCTCCAGGCACCTGCTGCCACAATCACCCGCTCTGCCAGCCACTCGCCTGCGGCGCTTTTAACGCCAACCACCCGCTCGCCATCACGGACAAAGCCGGTCACCTCAGCGGCTTCGCGCAGCTGTACATTGCCCAATCCCTGCAAGGCGGCGCGCAACGATTTAATCAGCCGAGGGTTACGCACATTGGCCACTCCGGGCATGTGCAGGGAGCTTTGATAGCCAGGCCCAAGCGGCGGGACGGCGCGATACACCGAGTCGATATCTTCTGCAAACAAGGGCCGCTGATTGCGCTGCGCCCAACTCAGCGCGTCTGCCTCGTCGTCGAGATCCAGCCAATGCAGCCCGGTCACATGAACTTCGGGGTCGATTCCGGTAGCCGCCAGTAATTGCTCGGCAAGCTTTGGGTAGAAGTCTTGCGACCAGTGCGCCAATGCCGACACAGCCGGTGCATAACGCCAGGGATACAGCGGCGAGACAATGCCACCACCGGCCCACGACGCCTCACTTCCCACCTGTTGCTGGCGCTCCAGCAACAACACTTTCTGGCCGGCCTGCGCCAACCCGAGGGTGGTCAGCAAACCGATTACACCACCACCAATTACGACTGCATCAACCCCTGACATGCACCCTCTCTTGTTGCTGTGTATGAACAAATGTGCTGCGACATTGGCCAATTATGCCCGTCAGCGCCGCGAGGGGCAGCAACAAAACCGCAATCATCACGGTGGTGCCGCAAAGCAGATTTGCGACCTGCGTCGCGCAAATCCTCCTGACGCAATTTCCTGTAGTAATTCCCGACCTTTCGCCGCCCCGGATTGAGAACCCTCACCGCACTCACGCAGGCCAAATCCGGCTGAATGGCGTCGTTGGCTAACCGTTGCGCTCGTACCTGTTGAATTGGGTGGCGCAATTAATGGACATGGTTAGCGCTATCGGATGGAACCGAGGAGACCCAATGCGCACTCAAAAAGGCTTCACCCTGGCCGAGTTACTGATGGTGGTGGCCATCATCGGGATTCTGGCCACTATCGGCGTTCCCAGCTTTCGCTCGCTGATACTCGATAACCGCCTGAGCAGCACCGCCAATAGCCTGCTCGGTGTGATGCAAATGGCCCGCAGTGAAGCGGCCATGCTGCGCAGCACCATCACGGTATGCGCTGCCAGCCGTGATCAAAGCGCCTGCGTAGATGATGCGAACTGGAGCGCCGGTATTTTAATCACGCAGGGCAGCGACATTCTGCGCGTGGTGCCGTTGAGCAGCGCCGGTGTAACCATCACCAGTACACGGCCGCGCATCGACTATCGCGGTGACGGTAAAACCACTGCGGCCTCCTTCACGCTCAACGATTCACGCGGCGATGCCTTCGCGCGAAAGATCCAGATTAATGCCATCGGCCAGGCCTGCAGCGGTGCGTCTTGCTCATGAAAAGACTCACTGGGCAACGCGGTTTCACCCTGCTTGAAGTGCTGATCGCCGTGGTGATTTTATCCATCGGCTTACTGGGCATGGCAACGTTGATGATGACTAGCGTACAGGCCAGCCAAGGCGCTTACTTACGCGGCCAGGCCAGCTTGCTGGCGTATGACTTCTCGGAACGCACCCGCCTCAACCATGCGTTAGCCAGCAGCGCCGATGACTACCTGCTCGACGCTGACGCTCAACTCGAGGTCGACTACAGCCTGGGCGAACGCCCCGAGTGTGGCGACGACGGTTGTACGGACACTGAGCAGGCGCAGCTTGATCTGCACCAATGGCAAACCATGCTGGCCTCTAGTATTCCCGGGGCTCGGGCCAACATTACCCGCACCGACAACCAGTACAGCATCGAAATTATCTGGGTGGAATCCTCCGCGCTTGAGGGCGTAACAGGTGACTCCAGCTTTGCCGTGAGTTTTGACTTATGAGCAAGCAAACGGGCATGTCCCTGATAGAGCTGATGGTGTCCATTTTGATCAGCTCTTTGCTGATTCTCGGGGCAATCGAATTGTTCGCCAGCACATCGGCCTCCAACCGCACAAATGTTGCGGTTGCACGCGTACAGGAAAGCGGTCGGATCGCGTTGGAGATTATCGGCAGCGATGCCCGCAGAGCCGGGTATCAAGGGTGCCGCTCGGCCAGAAGCACACTGAAAATCAAGGGCCTGACCCTGCCCAACGATGCCATTGAAGCGGGCGACCGCAGCATTACGTTCAACTACGCCACCACGCAAGACACCGGTGTGCCGTTCTCGTACTACAAAACCTGCCAAGGCGAAGCGCTGTTTCTCAAGCGCGTGACCTACAGCCAATGCGAAACCAACCGCCTGTGCATGGACGACGAACCCGTGCTCGATCACGCACACATCAACGCCATTGAGTTCGCCGTTGTGGCCGACAGCAAAACCTTGTGGGTTGAAAGCAGCGAAGTGACGCCCGAACAGCTTGCTGACACCCGCGCCGTGCGCGTGAGCCTGGATATTAACGATGCACGTGACGAGGTCGCCCGCACCTACAGCAACACCTATCAGTTGAGGAATCGACTCTGATGAATGCTCGCCATAAACAAACCGGAGCGGCCTTGCTGATCAGTCTGTCGCTGTTGCTGCTGCTCACCATTATCGCCATTGCGGCGGCGTATCAGTCGTCGCTACAGGTACGCATGGCCACCAACAGCCAGGAACAAAACACCGCCTTTCAAGCTGCAGAAAATGGCATTCAGGCGTGGATCGAAAACTTCAAGAAATCCCTGACGATAGCCGCCTCGCCCGATGTGCTGGGCACAGTCAGCTTTATACGCAGCAGCGATGGCAGCAATGAAACCCAGGTGGCGCAATTCATTGCCAAGGCCGCCAGCCCCGGAACCTGCGAAAAAGTAGTGCCCGCCTATTCGCTGGACGCAGCCGAAGATTCGAGCACCTTTCAATTCGCCTGTTTCAACATCATCAGTCGCAGCAATACGTGCGTTGATACGGATATCAGCTGCTCACCCGCTGAGCACCCCGCACGAGCCGAGCACCGTCAAGGTCATCTGGTCCGCTACTAATCAAGGAGAGCAGCATGAATTGCTCGAATAATCGCCCGCGCGCACTCACAACCACCGCTGCATTTTTATTGGCGCTGCAAATTCCACTGAGCGCTGGCGACGATACTGAAATTTTCTTTGGCGAGCCGCCACCTGAATCAACAGCGCGCCCAAACGTGATGTTTATTCTGGATAACTCAGACTCTATGAGCGCAGTTGACAGAGGCCAAAACAGCTCGCGACTGGTGCAGATGAAGCAAGCGTTCCGCGGCCTTCTCAATACGGCTGAAGACATCAATATCGGCCTGATGACCATTCAGCCGAACCCGAAAACCAAGTCGCGGATGCTGATGAAAGTCCAGCATATCGACCAGCCCATGAACAACAAACTGGCCACGCCGGCTTTGCGCCAAAGTGGAGACGACTCAAGCTACTTGAGCAACGGAACCACCCGCGCCAGTGATAAAACATTGGTTATGGGCTTCATTAAAGCGCCCACTGGCCAACAGTTGGATCCATCCAGTATCAGCCGCTCACTGGGAGCATCCGCAGGTTACAACAGCGATTTCTCGTCGTACTTTGTGCTCAATCAGAATGGCGACTCAGTTGCTTGCTCAGCCAAACTGGACGCCACCAGCACTGAGTGTCCGGGCGGCGTTAAAACCCAGCTTGAAAGTAGCAACGGTGCGTCCGGTAACGATGGCTTGCTACTGTTTCGCAACCTCAACGTTCCACAGGGTGTGACGATCAAGTCAGCCAAGTTGATCCTCAAAGGCACCTCAACCCAATCCCCCAGCCGATTCAATATCAAGCTTGAAAACAGCAAGACGGCCAGCGCCATCAATGCGGGCAACCCTCTAAGTCGCCGCAACTTTAGCAACACCGATCTGCACCTCAGCCAAATCCCGTCTCGCAACCACGACACGATTACATTCGACCTCACCCGCCAATTACAAAAGCTTCAGCAACTAGCGCCTGCACTCAATCCTATTGGCGATGTCGCTTTGCGTGTGCGGGGGGCTACGCCTGCAAGTTATCCCTGGCACATTGGTGACGGTGCAGCCGACTCCCCTCGCCTGGAAATCAGCTGGTCAGGCAATGAAGACAGCAACCGAGCAACAGGGCTGCGGTTCGAGGATGTGGCGATCCCACAAGGCGCCCGCCTCACCTCGGCACGAATCGACTTTGTGCCCGCAAGCTCAGATGATCGTCCGGTTACCTTCGCCATCGCTGCGCAGAACGGCACCGATACTGAGGTGTTTGGCAGCACGGAGAACTTCATGAACAGGAGTAAAACCAAGTCGATCAACTGGACGCCGGATGCGTGGCGAACAAGCGCAGAAAACAATTACATTGAAGGCCCCGATGTCACCGAACTGGTTCAAGGCATCGTCGACAGGCCTGGTTGGTGTGGCAACAACTCACTGGCATTCTTCCTGTCTCCAACTGCCGGGGAAGGCAGCCGCACGGCTTACAGCTTTGATCACGGAGAAGACCTCAAGCCCGTGCTGAGACTGGCGTTCTCCGACGGCGATGAGGGTTGCTTGAACCCGATCATCAATATCTCAGTGCTCAACAAGAAAGACGACGGCTCGCAGAACAGACCGCGTTCCTGCGTCAATGCAAATAACTGCAGCGGTGGGCAGGTCAGCATCACCAGCAATCACTTGCCGTTTGCGCATAGGTTTCTCCTCAGTCGCTTTCAACATGTCCCGGTGAAGAAAAACGCCCAGGTGATGAGTGCCGAAATTCTGGCGACGCCCAATACTGACGCTCCGGGCAGGACTCAAGTCTTCTTCGAGAACACTGGCAACTCTGCGGCCCTTGCTCTGAACACCAATAATTTAAGTAGACGCACGTATGGCCAGCTAGCAGGCGCTTGTGATTTTGGCGGTGTGGGCACGAGCGGCGTGCAACAGCGTTGCACGACTACAGAGCTTAAAGACCGGCTACAGGCAGTTTTCAATCATTCGAGGTGGAGCGACGATAACGCCCTTGCTCTTCTGCTTAGACCGGTGAGCGGCTCAGCGCAACTGAAGAGCCGCGAACATGGCGCCGAGTCTGCCGTGCAATTACGCATCAAGTTGCGTCACGGCGGCCTGGGGGAAAACAAATACACCTCGCGTGACTTCATGCGTGGCCATGTGAACGCCCTGACTTTGCACTTGGGCACTCAAATTGTGCCCGCGCTTAACGAAGCCGCGCGGTATTACACACAGATACCGGGTAAGCACCTTGGCAAGAATCCAAGCCCGATTGAAAGCTCGTGTCAGCCCAATTATGTGGTCCTGCTCACTGACGGTGCGGCCTTCAACGGCCCTGCCGAGAACACCATTGGTGAAGCTGCACGCGCCAGCATCCAAAGGCTTGCGGGAGCGTGTCGGGGCGACAGCAATAAAATATCTGAAAAGTGCGGACGTACCCTCGCCCGCTGGATGCATGAGCAGGACCAATCACCGCTCGAAGGTCTTAACAACATAATCACTCACACCATCGGCTTTTCCACTGGGGTCAATACCGGCCCCACCCGGTTTCTCAGCCAGCTGGCGAGCTTGGGCGGCGGCACCGCTTATAGCGCGAATAACGCGAGCAGTTTGTCGGATGTATTCAATAACATTTTGAGCACCGCAATGTCGGCTGATACCACTTTTGTAAATGCCAGTGCGCCGATCAATAGCCTTAACCGCTCAGACAATCTCGATCAGCTGTACTTCTCGATGTTCCGCCCCGGCAACACCAATCGATGGGCCGGCAATCTCAAGCGCTATCGCCTCAAGACCGAAGGCACTAAAGCGATTATCGTCGATGCGGATGATGCACCGGCAGTCGACTTGAACACCGGTTTTTTCTATGACAGCGCACGTAGCTTCTGGAATAGCATTCAGGATGGCTCAGACGTCACACTCGGCGGCGCGGCGGCAAAACTGCCCAGACCCGGCGATCGCAATATTTTCACCTTCAAAAACACTCCGGTTAACGGCCAGGCCAACACACTGCACTCATTAAGAACAGCACATGCAGGCAACATATCGCCTACCCTGTTCGGGCTTCAATCCACTCAAGCGGGCGCACGAGACAACCTGGTGAAATATATCAACGGGTATGAGCGTGACAACCGCACGATCCGTTTTGCACTCGGTGACTCCCTGCACTCATCGCCTCGCCAGGTCACTTATGGCTGTAAAGGCAACTACAGCAACGGCCGCTGCAGCGATCCTGACATCACTGCGATATTGGGCACCAATGAAGGGTTCATCCATGGTTTTGATACGGCCACCGGCATCGAGCAATTTGGGTTTATGCCTAAAGAGTTGCTGCCCAATATCCGCTTTCTGCGCGCCGACCAGCAATCCACCAATGACACGCCTCACCTCTATGGAATGGATAACACAGCAACCATCTGGTTCAACGACCTCAACAATAACGGGGTGATTTTTGGCGACCCTGCATCAGGCAGCTCCGCTGGGCTCAATAAAGGCGAGTTTGTATACGCTTACGCCAGCCAGCGTCGTGGCGGCAACAACCTCTACGCACTGGATATCACCCGGCGTAACAGCCCTAAACTTCTCTGGCAAATCAACGACTCGTATCCCGGCTTCAGCCAACTTGGACAAACCTGGTCGGTGCCCCAGAAAACCAAGATCAAAGTCGGTGATGAGATTCGTGATGTGCTGATTTTTGCGGGGGGCTATGACCAGAATCAGGATGAACTCAACTACACAACCAGCGTTTATACCGCCGATGCCGTGGGCAACTCGATTTACATCGTCGATGCTAAAACGGGCAGCCTGATTTGGTCCGCCAGTAACCGCTCAGGGCATACCCTGAAACTCGACAAGATGCAGTACAGCATCCCTTCAAACATCCGCGTCATCGATATTCAGGAGACCAACGGCGAATTGGTCAGTGACGACGAGAAACTCGCCGACCAGTTCTTTGTCGGTGATACGGGTGGCCAGGTCTGGCGCTTCTTCATCAATAATGGCAACAGCGCCGCCAACCTTGTGACCGCAGGCAGCAATGGCGGTGTACTCGCCAGCTTGGGCAATGCAAGCGCCGCCGAAGATGCACGCAAGTTCTTCAGTGCGCCAGATGTTGCGGTGCTGGATGTGGACGGTCAGCGTTCACTCAGCATCAACATTGGCAGCGGCTATCGCAGCCATCCGCTGAACAAAACCATTCGCGACCGTTTCTATTCACTGCGAACCTCTGCGGTCTTTGCGGATGACTCGCAAAGCGTGCTGACTGAAAGGAAGCTGTATAACGCGACTCAAAACCTGGTGCAGCAGGGCAGCGCTCAGGAGCAGGCCACGGCGCTGGATGCATTTAGCGATCCGGATCGAGGCTGGTTCATCGCCATGGGCAACACCGGCGAAAAGATCCTTTCCAGAGCGCTGACGGCGGGAGGGACGGTCAATTTCAACACCTACGAGCCCACGCTACCGAATGGCTGTCGCCCTTCGAGCGGCAGGAACCGCGCTTACTCGGTGCGCTTACGCGACGCCACACCGACACTGGTCGGTGTAGGCGAAACCGGCAGCCATGCTGACCGCTCAACCGAAAGCAACAGCAGTGGCATTGCTGGCGACCCGCAACTGTTTTGCAGCGGCGATAACTGCTGGGTGCTGCCCGATCCATCAGTCGAGCCCACGGCAGCCAACATGATCCCGCTGGGCAAAACCTACTGGATGGACAACACCCAACTGTAATGATGCTTTCTGGCGACGCGCAGCGCGTCGCCAGAAAGCGCAACTGCCAAGAGAAGGATCTCATGCGCAAGCAAGCCGGCTTTACCCTGATTGAGTTGATGATCGCCGTCGTGGTGATCGGCATTTTGGCAGCCATCGCCCTGCCCAGTTACAACAGCTACATCCGCCGCAGCCATTGCGAAAATGCCAAGGCAACCATGCTCGGCGCCGCCAATCTGATGGAACGCTACCGGGCACAAAACAACACGTATATAAATGCCAGCCTCGGCCGCTACGCCCAAAGCCCGACCGATGGCAGCAAGCAATTCACCCTTGCGCTGACCACTTCATCGCCTACCCGCTACAGAATAATCGCCATCCCCACAGCAATGCTCAACGGCAAAGGCCTCTTGAAGCTGGAGTCGACCGGTGAGCGCAGCGCTACGGGCCGCTTTGAGGAAATTGACGCGTGGAGTAGCTGCAACGGAATTTAAGCCTAAATGGGGGCGCAGCTGTGCTCAGCCTTATCAGTCGAAACGCTAATAGTCACCCTGTGAAACGCCCCCTCAATGATGACTCAACGCCTGCAATCCGGGCCTGAATCGCTGCCAAAAATCTCTGCGGCGTCCGCGTAAAGTCCCCCCATAAAACAGCCCGAAACCGATCATCGGCGTTCCACCTCCTTTCATCCCGTTATATAGGACAGTTGTCTGTGTGCTATGCAAACCTTAAAGCTCGGCAAAGGAGCAGGTTTTTATGCACGCAAGACGACACGCCTCGGGTTTCACCCTCATCGAGTTGATGATTGTGGTGGTGATATTGGGGATATTCGCCACAGTGGCCCTACCCGGCTTCAACAACCTGATGCAATCGAACCGCGTAAAAAGCTCGGCTGAAGAGTTGTTCAGCTTGCTGCAAAGCGCTCGCAGCGATGCCGTGAATAAGCGTATGACCGTGTCGGTGAGCAAGGTCGACGCCAGCAACTGGAGCGCCAAACACGGTAACGAAACTGTCCGCACCGTGACCTTTCCGAGCAATATCACCGTGACCTCAAGCCTCGACACCATCAGCTTCAAGCCTGATGGAACGGCCGCAAATTCCGACATCAACATCAGCGGTGCGGATGCCAGCAACACCTACTCGATTGCCGTGAAGAATGCCGGCAGCCTGCGTATCTCTCACTCTGCGGCGACAACAGGGACTGACTGACATGATTTCACGCGTGCGCAATCGCGGTTTCAGCATGATCGAGGTATTAGTCACCCTGGTGCTCATCAGCATTGGCGTGCTTGGCATGGTCGCCATGCAAGCCAAAGGGATCACCTACACCCAAGACTCCGTAGTCCGTAATCAGGCGGCGCTGCTCGCCGATGAGCTGATGGAAATCCTGCGCAGCGACCGGCAGACCATCCTCGATGTGAAGGGTGTTCCTACCAGCACTTCAGACTATTACAAGAAAAAAGGTACGGCGTTCCCGGATGCACCGGCCAGTTGCAACCCGCTGCCAGCGTCGGCTGAAGATCGCCTCGGCTGCTGGGCGGCAAAAGCAGCGCAGACCTTGCCGGATGCGGGCGCCCTGCTCACCAGCGACTTCTATGTTTGCCGCACAGATGGTTCGGCAGTTTGCCCTGACAAAGGCGCCGCCATCGAGATTCAGCTCGCCTGGCGGGTCAAGGAAAACGAATGTATGGACGCCAACGCTCAAGCGGGCGATGACCTGACTATTTGCCACTATCACCTGCGCGCCGAGCTTTAGGAGCCTGTATGAACACCGTTAATAAGCAGGCAGGTCTGTCGATGGTGGAACTGCTCATCGCGCTGGCGATCAGCAGCTTCCTGATTCTGGGCGTGACCCAAATTTACATTGATAACAAAACCAGCTACCTGTTCCAGCAAGGACAAGCACAAAATCAGGAGAACGGTCGTTTCTCCCTGATGGTGCTTGAACAGCATCTGGCCAAAGCGGGCTTTCGCAGACGCCCGGACGACTCACTGGAGCAGGCTTTTGCTGCCGGCACCTTCAATACCACTACCGGCGCTGGCACGTGCACCTTCAGAGCCGGGCAAGTGGTCACTAAAGTGGATGACTCAACCATTTGCCTGCGGTTCGAGCCGCGCGATGCGACCGAAGTAGATTGCGCTGGCACCGGGGTTACCACGCCTGCCGACTTCGCCACGCCTTACACAACATCAAGCCAGGAATTCGTCGAGAAATTCAGCGTAAACAACAACGCCGAGTTGGTCTGCAATGACGCGGTTCTGGCAGACGGCGTCAGCCAGGTGCTGTACACCTTTGGTATTGGGCCGGCCAGCGAACGTGAGGTGTCGTCGTACACCAAGACCCCTGGCACCAGCACAATTCGCAGCGTGCGCTATTCACTGTTGCTGACTACCGATCAAAACAACCTGTCGCAAGGCATGACCAGTAAAGCGTATTGCGACTGGCAAACCCTGATGGGCAACACCGACCCTTGCACACCGCCGGACAACAACCTTTACCAGATTGCCAGTAGCGGCATCATGCTCAGGAATCTAATGCCGTGAGAAGTCATCGCACATACGACCTACCCAAGAAACAGAACGGCGCGGTGCTTTTCGTCGCCCTGATTATGCTGCTGGTTATCACCTTGCTAGCCGTCAGCAGCATGCGCGAAGTGGCGCTCGAGTCGCAGATTACCGGCAATCTCATGGAGCAAAAGCGCCTGAGCAGCACCGCCGAGTCGGCCCTGCGTGAAGCGGAGTGGCGGCTCGAAAACAATGGCGTGCCACCGGATGTTTGCACAGGCAGCAACCCCACGACGCTGTGCATCACCGAAATCGCCAACACTTACGACACCGATTTTTCTGTTTCCACTGCTTATAAAGGTGCCGATGGCTCCACCACGCTTGAACGCAGCGCGCGCTGGTATGTACGTGATGCCACCAACGTTGGCAGCGTGCAGGCTAACTGCACCCAGACTGAAGACATTCTCAGCGGTAAGAATTGCACCAACTATTACGAAGTGAATGGCCAGGCGTTTAACGACAACAACACCGCCGGTAAAGAGTGTGGCCCGGATGCCCTGTGTATCCGCTCCGTTATTGCCGCCATTTTCAACTGAAGCCCGAATTGGAGATTCACATGAAGCACACCACCGCTCTGATTTTCGGGCTGCTTGCTGCCAGCCAAGCCGTACAGGCCGACACCAATATTGATCAGGTTCCATTGTTCGTCAGTGAGTCTGTACCGCCACTGAACATGTTGGTGATGGGCCGCGACCACAAGCTTTTTTACGAAGCCTACAACGATGCCTCTGACCTCAACGGCGACGGTGTACTGGATGTGGGTTACAAGGGCTACTTGACGGCCGCCAACGGCGGTATCGACTACTACGGCTACTTCAATTCCAACGTTTGCTACACCTACACCGACGGCATATTCGTACCGTCCAGCGTGGCCAACGACAAAAAGTGCTCGGGTAAATGGAGCGGTGACTTTCTCAACTACCTGGCCACGTCACGGATGGACGCACTGCGCAAAGTTCTCTACGGCGGTTACCGCGTAGAGGACACCGCTGGCAGCACCAACACGCCGACTAAAACAGTGTTACAAGCGGCATTCGTGCCCCAGGATGCACACACCTGGGGTAAGGAATACCAGAGCCTGAGCAAAGACGGTTATCGTATTACCGACTACACCCCGCTGAACCAGCCTTCCAATGGCTATCGCCACTTGTTTGCCGTGGTCTCGCTCACCGACGGTGGCGTACCGCAGTTGCGCACACTTACCAATACCACCTTCCGTATTTGGAACTGGGTATCCAAGGAACGCCCTGTGGCTGGCGATGCGTGTGACGGCGGCGCCTGTACTTCGCGTGGCCCGAGCGGCGGCTGGTCGATTGTGCCAGCAAGCGTGTTGTCCAACTTGGCTCTGACAACTTGGCGTGACACCGACAGTGCACCCACCAATGAATCGCAGATGAACACGCGCTTCAACAACCCGAACAAACTCTGCGGCAGCGGCACGCCAAACTTCACCAATATCAACACTACGACGGACTTCGTTAACCCGTATTCCTCGAATCAATGTTCGTCGAACCAAAACCAAGACAACTACATCACCCGCATTACCGCCAAGCTGACGCCAACCGAAACAGGCATGTATCAGTTCTCGGTAGACGGCGACGACGCAGTTGACGTTAAGCTCAACGGCACCGTGATCGCGTCTTACTACGGCGCACACTCCAAACAAGGTTCAGGCGGCGCTGGCTCCCCGAGTAACGACCGGGCTTTGACTGCAGGCGTCACCTACGACATTGAGTTCCGCCATAAAGAAGTCTCCGGCGGCTCCAACTTTTTCCTCTACTGGAAAACCCCGGACACCGGGGTGAGCACGCTGACTAACGCCAACATCAAGGTTGAGGTGTGCCCAACCGATGCAACCCTGCGTGAAGATAACTGCGTTGCCTACGCCAATGGCGCCAAGCCAACCGGTATCCTGCATGACTACGGCAGTGCCGATAAAATGTTCTTCGGCCTCACATCGGGCTCGTTCCAGAACAACATGAGTGGTGGCGTTTTGCGTCGTCAGCTCGGCAGCTTCACCAAAGAATTCAACGCCTCTACCGGCCAATTCTGCGCCAGCAGCAACAGCAATTGCGCGAGCGGCAGCATTGCCAATGGCATTGTCGATACCATCAATAAATTCCGCATCATCGACTTCAATTACAGCAACCAGAGTTACGGTTGCGGCTGGATCGCCGGTCGCGCTATGCAGCAAAGCGACAACTGCTACATGTGGGGCAACCCCGTCGCCGAAATGATGTACGAAACCATGCGTTATTTCTCCGGGGCCACTGCACCTACCAGCTCTTACAAGTACAGCTCAAGCGCAGTGGATGCCAAATCTCCGCTCAACTTGCCGGTTGTCGACACTTGGCTGCCACCGTACAAGACCACCACAGCAACTAACGGTGGTTATGAAAAATGTGCGGTACCTGTAATGACGGTGATCAGTGACATCAACCCGTCTTACGATGGCGACGTACCTGGCAGTGCATGGAGCACTGCGGTTACAGGCGCGGGTGATCCTGCATCACTCAGCGGTTTGAATGTTTCGACCGAGGCTGACAAGGTCTGGGCCAAAGAAGGCGGTGGTAGCCGAAAAGTCTTCATCGGCGCCTCAACGACCACCAACGAAGATGGCGCGCCGACTGAAAAGACCGTGACAAAGCTGTCCACGGTTCGCGGTCTCGCTCCGGAAGAGCCAAGTAAACAAGGTACTTATTACTCGGCAGCACTGGCTAACTTCGGCGCCAACAACCCAATCGGCGGCGACAAGAACCTGCAAACCTACGCCGTGGCGCTGGCATCGCCCCTGCCGACGATCAAATTCCCGGTGGGCAAGTCAGCCGACGGTACAACCCAGTCGGTCACAGTGGTGCCGTTTGCCAAGTCTGTTGGCGGCGCTTATGGCATTAGCGCCACCAGCAACTTCCAGCCGACTGACCAGATCGTCGACTACTACGTTGAAACCATCGTCAACACCGATGCCAACTGCCCTGCTGCTGGCAAAGACTGCGATGCTTCGGTTAACAATGGGCGCCCTTACGCCAAGTTCCGCATCAACTATGAAGACGTCGAGCAAGGTGCAGACCATGA
Source organism: Pseudomonas marincola (assembly GCF_900682675.2). Taxonomy (NCBI): domain Bacteria; kingdom Pseudomonadati; phylum Pseudomonadota; class Gammaproteobacteria; order Pseudomonadales; family Pseudomonadaceae; genus Pseudomonas; species Pseudomonas marincola. Next base: position 4,034,313 of record NZ_LR215729.2, read on the forward strand.
CATGGACGCCATCGTGCTCTATGAACTGCTGCTGGACGCCAATGGCAAATTGGTCATCAACCTGACCTCTGAATACGCCGCAGGTAGCATCGACCAACACATGGGTTATGTAATCTCGGGCACCACCAAAGACGGCATTTATCTGGATGTTAAAGACCAGGGCGGTGCAAACGTCGCTTACAAGCTCGACACTCCGCCCGGCTATGATGCAGGTGTGTGCGCCAAGTCCGGAGCCAACTGCCCAACGCTGAGCAACCTTACCTCCAGCCGTACATTCACCCCAACCGGTGCTTCGGCGAACTTCCTCGAAGGACCGCTTTGGTACGCCGCGAAATACGGCACCGATGGCAGCCCGGACGTAGACAACGACGGCGTGCCTGACAACTACTTCCTGGTAACCAACGCGTTGACACTAAAAGCGCAGTTGGACAAGGCATTCAACGACATCACGCAAAAGAACAGCTCGGTGAGCAGCCCGACAGTTGAAGTGCCGCGCGACAGCACAACAACAGATGATGCATTTGTGTATCGCACGGACTTCAACATCGACGGCTGGACCGGCGACCTGATCAAGGAAAAGCAAACCGAGGTCAGTGGCCAACTGGTCAAGGAAACCGTGTGGAATGCGGCCAGCAAAATACCGTCCACGCGCAAGATCTACATGGCTGACAGCAGCCAAACCACAAAACTGGGTGACTTCACCTGGGATCGTCTGGCAAACAAGTCGTTTGAAACCATCGACTTCCAGACCGCACTCAATAAAGACGGCATCACCGGCACAGTCGATAACTACGGCCGGGCGCGAGTGAAGTACATCAAAGGCGAAAGCTGCGCGACAGAGACGGGTTGCAGCACTTTCCGCGTGCGCAGCACAAAACTGGGCGACATCGTCAACTCATCTCCTGTATTGGTGAAAGGCGCTCAATATCTGGCCTACCGCGCCGGCGCGCTGGACGGTGACGCATCAACCTATGCCGCCTTCCAGGCCTCGGTGAAAGACCGCACGCCGATGATCTATGTCGGCGCCAACGATGGCATGCTGCATGCTTTCAATGCGGACACCGGCGCAGAGGTTTTCGCCTTCATTCCAACGGCCGTAATCAATAACCTCAACAAGCTGACATCGCCTGAGTACGGCGGCACGGATGGCGTGCACCAATACTTCGTGGACGGCACACCGACAGTTGCCGATGTGTATTACGGCAATGCCTGGCACACGGTACTTGTCGGCAGCCTGGGCGCGGGTGGCCGTGAAGTGTTCGCTCTGGATATCACTGACCCAAGCGCGCCTAAATTGCTTTGGGAGTTCACCAGTGATGGCCATAACAACATGGGCTACAGCATTCCTAAACCGATTATCACCCGCCTCAACAGTGGCCAGTGGGCAGCTGTGTTCGCCAACGGTTACAACAGCGCCAACAACAACAATGGCCGCGCTGTGCTGTTCCTCAAGGACATTGAAACTGGAGAAGTGATCAAGAACCTCACAGCTCAAGGCGAGGCTTACACCAACGGGCTTTCAAGTGTGCGCACGGCGGACTTCAACGCCGACGGAATCACCGACTACGTTTACGCCGGTGACTTGCAAGGCAACATGTGGCGCTTCGACCTCTATGACACCAGTGCCAGTGCGCCGTTCGACAAGTGCACCAGCAGCTGTAGCGGCATCAGCAATCGCTTCCGTGTCTCCTTTGGCGGCGCGCCGCTTTACGTTGCCAAGGACGGTTCCACAAGCTCGGCTAAGCGCCAGCCGATCACCAGTGCCCCGACACTGGCCAGGCACCCGACGTCTGTCGGTTACCTGGTGACGTTCGGCACCGGTAGCTATCTCAACAGTAACGACAAGATCTCCAATGACACCCAAACGGTGTATGGCATCTGGGATCGCAACACTGTGGGTCAAAACGTCAGCAGCATGCCGTCACTCGACCGTTCGAACCTGCAGCAACAGACAATGACAGAAAAAAGTATGTCGGTGGATGGCACGCCGACAGCTGTGCGCGTGCTCAGCGATAACAGCATCTCCTGGTACAACGATGGCGCCACGAGCACATCAGATTCAGACGTTAAAACCTGGGGCTGGTACCTCGACCTTAAAGCCTCCGGTGTAGCCAAAGGTGAGCGTGTGGTTGCCAACATGACGATTTACGGCGACGGCTTGATCTTCTCGACCATCACGCCGAACCCTGACACCTGTGCAGCGGGCCTTGACGGCTTCACGTATGGTATTAACCCGACCACCGGCCAACGCACGCTGTATAACGTGTTCGACATGAACGGCGATGGCAAGGTGAACGCCAACGACAGCTTAAACGGTGATGTTGTCTCTGGCCACGAAACGCCAGCAGGCGGCACCAGCATCAACGATGGCTTGCAGTACCACACCGACGGCAGTTCTACCGCAATCGCTGCGGGCAGCAACTCGAGCGGCCGCCAACTGTGGCGTGTACAACCTGAAAACCAGCCCTGAGGCCAAGAAATGAAACAAGCAAAGCAGTCTGGCTTTACGCTGATTGAAGTGATGATAACGGTGGCAATCATCGGCATTCTTGCCGCGATTGCCTACCCCAGCTACACCGAGTATGTGTTGCGCGGTAATCGCTCAGAAGGCTTAGCGCTTCTGAGCGAGGCGGCTGCACGCCAAGAGCGTTACTTTGCGCAGAACAACACCTATGCCGATACCGCTGCAAAGCTCAACGTGCCAGTGAACTCGACCAATAATCTCTATCAGCTGAACATTGCTGATGTGACCAGCAATACCTACACGCTGACTGTGGTGCCACAGAACCAGCAAACCAAAGACACCAAGTGCGGCACGCTGGGTTTGAACCAGAAGGCTGAAAGAAGCAAAACCGGCAGCGCCAGTTCGATTAACGACTGCTGGAAATAAGCGCTTCGTACACAAACAAAAAGGCCAAGCTTTCGCTTGGCCTTTTGCTTTTCAGGTTAACCTCGAGTCAACGCTCGATTGTTTAAAGCTGTTTGACCCGCAACTCTTTAGGCATCGAGAACGTCACGTTCTCCGGCCGCCCGTCCAACTCGCTTTCAGCGCTGGCGCCCCAGGCCTTCAACTGATCAACCACGCCGCGCACCAGTACTTCCGGGGCCGAGGCGCCTGCAGTTATGCCCACGTTGCCTGCACCCGCAAACCACTCTTGCTTGAGGTCTTCGGCGCCGTCGATCAGGTAGGCGGGCGTGCCCATGCGTTCGGCCAACTCGCGCAGGCGATTGGAGTTGGAGCTGTTGGGGCTGCCGACCACTAACAGAACGTCCGACTCATCAGCCAGTTGCTTAACAGCGTCCTGACGGTTCTGGGTGGCGTAGCAGATGTCGTCTTTACGCGGGCCGCCGATGCTCGGGAACTTGCGGCGCAGGGCGTCGATCACTTTGCTGGTGTCATCCATCGACAACGTCGTCTGGGTGACAAACGCCAAGGACTCGGGATTGCGCACCTCAAGCCTGGCTACGTCGTCTTCGTCTTCAACCAGATAAATAGCGCCGCCGTTGCTGGCGTCGTACTGGCCCATCGTGCCTTCGACTTCCGGGTGGCCGGCATGGCCGATGAGGATGCATTCATGGCCTTCGCGGCTGTAGCGCACGACTTCCATGTGAACCTTGGTCACCAGCGGGCAGGTTGCATCGAACACTTTCAGGCCGCGGCGCTCGGCTTCGTTGCGCACAGCCTGAGAGACGCCGTGGGCGCTGAAGATGACGATAACATCGTCTGGCACCTGATCCAGCTCTTCGACAAACACCGCGCCGCGTGCGCGCAAATCCTCGACCACAAACTTGTTGTGGACGACTTCGTGGCGCACATAAATCGGCGGCCCGAACACTTCGAGCGCGCGATTAACAATCTCGATGGCGCGGTCTACGCCAGCACAGAAACCACGAGGATTAGCGAGTTTGATATGCATAATAATTCTCGGCACGCGGTGCATCAGTTGGCCCGCTTGCAAGGGCTGCGCTGTTATCGGCAGCCTTGCTTAACGGGAGCGCACCTGCGGTTGCAGGCAGGCTATTTAAACCGCTTTGACGTCGATGATTTCGACTTCAAAGCTCAGCGTCTTGCCAGCCAGCGGATGGTTGAAATCAATGGTCACCTGCTCGCCTTCAACGCTTTTAACCACGCCAGGCAATTCGGCATTGGCGGCGTCGTTGAAGATCACCAGCAAACCGGGCGAAAGCTCCATATCGGCAAAGTTGCTCAGTGGCATCACTTGCAGGTTCTGCGGATTAGGCTGACCAAAGCCCTGCTCCGGCAGAATCTCGACCACGCGCTTGTCACCCGCCTTGAAACCGTACAGCGAGGTTTCAAAACCGGGTAGCAGGTTGCCATCGCCAACGCGGAAGGTCGCAGGCTTTTTCTCGAACGTGCTGTCCACAACATCGCCATTTTCCAGCTTGATGGCGAAGTGCAGGGTAACTTCCTTGTCCGGGCCAATACGTACATCAGTCATGGGCTACTTCTCCGGACTTTTTACTTTTAAACATATCCAGCGCAAGCATGACTGCGCCTACGCTAATGGCGCTATCGGCAATATTGAACGCGGGGAAATACCAGCGGTTTTGCCAATGCACCAGAATGAAATCGACTACGTGGCCAAGCACGATGCGGTCGAACAGATTGCCGATCGCCCCGCCCAGCACCAGTGCCAGCGCGATTGCCAGCCAGGTCTCATCGCTTTTCAGACGCTTCATCCAGACCACCAGCACAGCGCTGACGCTTAACGCGATCAAGGCGAACAGCCAGCGCTGCCAGCCGGATTCACCGGCCAGAAAGCTAAAAGCAGCGCCGGTGTTGTAGGCCAGCGTCCAGCTGAAATATTGCGGGATCACCACAATCTGTTCGTACATCTCGAGCGTGCCATCGAAGTAGAACTTGCTGGCCTGATCGATAACGAACACCAGCAAGCTCAACCACAACCAAGCCAATCTGCCGAAACGGCTGGCATCAGGCATAGTGACGAACCTCGCCAGCGCCTTCGATGTTATCGACACAGCGCTCACAGATTTCCGGATGCGCCGGATTCACGCCGACATCTTCACGGTGGTGCCAGCAGCGGGCGCACTTGGCGTGAGCCGACTTCACCACTTTAAGCTTGAGACCAGCCACTTCAGTCTCAACCGCATCTGCCGGAGCAGCGCTGAGCGGCGCAAGGCTTGCGGTGGAGGTGATGAGTACGAAACGCAGCTCATTACCCAGCTTGCCCAAGGCTTCGATCAGACTCTCTTCACCGTAAACGGTCACTTCAGCCTGCAGGTTGCCGCCGATGGCTTTTTCCTTGCGCTGATTTTCCAGCTCCTTGTTCACCGCGACCTTGACCGCCATGACCCGCTCCCAGAACTCGCGATTCAACTCGACGTCCTGCGATTGCTCGGTCAGGCCCTGATACCAGCCATTGAGCATGACCGACTCATTGCGCTCGCCCGGCAGGTACTGCCAGATTTCGTCGGCGGTGAAGGCCAGAATCGGCGCGATCCAGCGTACCAGCGCTTCTGCGATATGGAACAGTGCAGTCTGGCACGAGCGACGCGCCACGCTGTCTGCCGCGGTGGTGTACTGACGGTCCTTGATGATATCGAGGTAAAAGCCGCCCAGTTCCTGCACGCAGAAGTTGTGGACTTTCTGGTACACGTTCCAGAAACGATAGTTTTCGTAGGCTTCTTCGATTTCGCGCTGCAGCAGCAATGCGCGATCCAGTGCCCAGCGATCCAGCGCCAGCATTTCGTCTACCGGCAGCGCGTGTTGCGCCGGATCGAAGCCGCTCAGGTTCGAGAGCAGGAAGCGTGCGGTGTTACGGATACGGCGATACGAGTCGGCGCTGCGCTGGAGGATGACGTTGGACACAGCCATCTCGCCGGAGTAGTCGGTCGACGATACCCACAGGCGCATGATGTCCGCACCCAGGCTGTCGTTGACTTGCTGCGGCGCGACCACGTTGCCCAGCGACTTGGACATTTTGCGGCCGTTCTCGTCCACCACAAAGCCGTGGGTCAGCAGCTCTTTGTACGGCGCATTGCCGTCAATCGCGCAACCGGTGAGCAAGGATGAGTGGAACCAGCCACGGTGTTGATCCGAGCCTTCAAGGTACAGATCGGCGCGTGGGCCTGTTTCGTGACCCATGTTGTGCGAGCCGCGCAGCACGTGCCAGTGGGTGGTCCCGGAGTCGAACCAGACGTCCAGCGTGTCACTGATTTTGTCGTACTGGTTGGCCTCGTCACCGAGCAACTCGGCGGCGTTTAGTTTGAACCAGGCCTCGATGCCCTCGCCTTCAACGCGCTTGGCAACTTCTTCCATCAGCTCAGTGGTGCGCGGGTGCAGCTCACCGCTTTCCTTATGCAGGAAGAACGGGATTGGCACGCCCCAGTTACGCTGACGCGAGATGCACCAGTCCGGACGGCCAGCGATCATGCTGTGCAGACGCGCCTGACCCCAGGCCGGAACGAATTCGGTCTTCTCGATGGCGCCCAGTGCGCGCTCACGCAATGTGCCGCCTTCGTTGGGCTGCTTGTCCATGCCGACGAACCACTGCGCCGTCGCGCGATAGATCAGCGGAGTTTTGTGACGCCAGCAGTGCATGTAGCTGTGCTGGATCGGCTGATGCTTGAGCAGCGCGCCGACTTCATCAAGCTTGGCGACGATGTTCGGGTTGGCCTTCCAAATGAACTGGCCGCCGAAGAACGGCAGCGATTCAACGTAAACGCCATTGCTCTGCACCGGGCTGAGAATGTCGTCGTTGCTCATGCCGTAGCCTTTACACGAGCGGAAGTCGTCTTCACCGTAAGCCGGAGCCGAGTGGACGATGCCAGTACCGGAGCCCATTTCGACGTAGTCAGCCAGATACACCGGCGACAGACGCTCATAGAACGGGTGACGGAAACGGATCAGCTCGAGTTTTTCACCGGTGGTTGTGGCGATAACGCTGCCTTGCAGGCCGTAACGCTCAAGGCTGCTTTCAACCAGCTCTTCGCCGAGCAGCAGCAACTTGTCGCCGACATCAACCAGCGCGTAGTTGAACTCGGGGTGCACATTGAGTGCCTGGTTGGCGGGAATGGTCCACGGCGTAGTGGTCCAGATAACGATGCTTGCAGCCTTGGGCAAGCTGGCCAGACCGAATGCGGCGGCTAGCTTGTCGGCGTCTTCGCAGACGAATGCAACATCGATGGCGTCGGACTTTTTGTCCTGATATTCAACTTCGGCCTCAGCCAGCGCCGAACCGCAATCGAAGCACCAGTTAACCGGCTTCAGGCCTTTGAATACAAAGCCTTGCTTGACCATTTCAGCCAGCGCACGGATTTCGCCCGCCTCGTTGGCGAAGTCCATGGTGCGGTAGGGCTTTTCCCAGTCGCCAAGAACGCCAAGACGAATGAAGTCAGCCTTCTGGCCTTCGATCTGCTCGCCGGCATACGTACGGCAGCGCTCGCGGGTCAGGTCTGCTGGCTGGTTTTTGCCGAAGGTGGTTTCGACCTTGTGCTCAATCGGCAGGCCGTGGCAATCCCAGCCCGGAACGTAAGGCGCGTCATAGCCGGCTAGCGTTTTCGACCGGGTGATAATGTCTTTGAGAATCTTGTTAACCGCGTGACCGATGTGAATGCTGCCGTTGGCGTAGGGAGGGCCATCGTGCAGGAGGAATTTTGGACGGCCTTCGCCCATTTCACGCAGCTTCTGATACAGACCAATATCGTTCCAGCGCTGCAGGGTTTGCGGCTCGCGCGTCGGCAGGCCAGCCTTCATCGGAAACTGGGTATCAGGCAGGTTTAGCGTGGCTTTATAGTCGGTCATCAGAGGCTCTTCACTTTAGCGGTTAGCCCTGCCAATAGGCACGGGCGGCGGCAATATCGGCAGCAATTGCCGTCTTCAGCGCCTCGAGCGAGGCAAAACGCTGCTCATCACGCAGCTTGCGGTGGAACGCCACCGTTAAACGCCGGCCATACAAATCACCGGCAAAATCCAGAAGGTGCACCTCTAAGTGGGCACAGCCGTCACTTTTGACGCTTGGGCGTACGCCGATATTGGCGACGCCAGCAACCGTCTGGCCATCAATGTCGATGCTGACCATATACACACCGGTCAGCGGCACACGACGGCGCTTGAGCTGAATATTGGCTGTAGGCGCGTTCAGTTGGCGCCCCAGCTTTTGCCCATGCAGCACGCGCCCGGCAATTTGAAACGGACGCCCGAGCAGGTGTTCAGCCAGCTCAAAATCACCCACGCTCAGCGCTTCGCGCACGCGGGTGCTACTCACGCGAATACCGTCCAGCTCGACGGTAGTTGCCGCCTCGACGGTAAAACCTTCACGCGCGGCCGCATCGGCAAGAAACGCGAAGTCGCCGGCACGATCACAGCCAAAGCGGAAGTCGTCACCCACTTCGAGATGACGCACGCCCAAACCGTCGATCAGCACTTTTTGCACGAACTCTGCGGCACTCAACTCACGCAAGCGCGGGTTGAAAGCCAAACACAGTACGCGGTCGACGCCTTCAGCCGCCAACAAGGCAAGCTTGTCGCGCAGCCGCGTGAGGCGGGCTGGCGCTGTGTCTGGGGCGAAGAATTCACGCGGCTGCGGCTCGAAAATCACCACGCAGCTGGGCACGCCCAATTCGGACGCACGCTCGCGAAGGCGCGCCAAGATAGCCTGATGGCCACGATGGACGCCGTCGAAGTTGCCGATAGTGGCGACACAGTCCCGATGCTGGGGCCGTAAATTGTGGAGGCCTCGAACCAGCTGCATAACGCGCTTCTTGCTCATAAAGTGGTCGATTATACCTTCACGCGCCCGCAGACAACAGGCACCAAATAAACCCTGTTGCCATTCAACTGACCGCTCGGCGGGAGAAGTCGCGCAGACGGAAGCCCAAGAGCAGCAAGGTCGCGAAATAACTGGCTAAACCTGCCGCCACCAGCACGCCCAAACGCAGCAGCCGCCAGAGCATCGTACCCTCCGACCAGACCGGCATGTAATGCATTACGCCCAGTAACGCCGCCGCCATTACCAGCACAGCGACCACCAGCTTGAGCAGAAACACCAGCCAGCCCGCCTGCGGCTGAAAAATATTGCGTTTGCGCAACTGCCAAAACAGCAGACCGGCGTTCAGGCAAGCGGCCAGACCAATCGACAGCGCCAATCCGGCGTGCGCCAACGGGCCGATCAACAGCAGGTTCATCAGCTGTGTGAACACCAATGTTACCAGGGCAATTTTTACCGGCGTTTTGATGTTCTGCTGCGCATAGAACCCGGGCGCCAGAATCTTCACCAGAATAATCCCGAGCAAACCGACCGAATAGGCGATCAGCGCTTGCTGGGTCATCAGCGCATCCGTCGCGCTGAACTTACCGTACTGAAACAGTGAAACCGTCAGCGGCTCGGCAAGCAGCGCCAACGCCACCGCACTCGGCAACACCAGCACAAAACAAAGGCGCAGCCCCCAGTCGAGCAGCCGTGAATACTCACCGTGATCCGCACTGGCGTATGTTTTCGACAGCGCCGGCAGCAAGATTGTCCCCAGCGCCACGCCGAGCACACCGGAAGGCAGTTCCATTAAACGGTCGGCGTAGTACATCCATGAAACAGAACCGGCGACCAGAAACGAGGCAAAGATGGTGTTGATGATCAGGGATATCTGGCTGACAGATACCCCGAAGATTGCCGGCCCCATTTGTTTGAGCACCCGCCACACGCCCATGTCTTTAAGGTTGAGGCGCGGCAAGACCAACATGCCAATGCGCTTCAGGTGCGGCAACTGGTAGCACAACTGCAACAGGCCGCCGACCAGCACCGCCCAGCCGAGCGCCATGATCGGCGGATCGAAGTACGGCGTCAGAAACAGCGCAAACACTATCATGCTGACATTCAGCAGCGTCGGCACAAACGCCGGCACCGAGAAGCGGTTCCAGGTATTGAGCACCGCACCCGCCAGCGACGACAGCGATATAAGCAATATATAAGGGAAGGTAACCCGCAACAGATCGGTGGTCAGATTGAACCGATCCGGCTCATCGGCAAAACCCGGCGCTGAAATCCACACGATCCAGGGCGCGGCCAATATTCCGATCAGCGTGACCAGCGCCAGCACTAATGTCAGCAAACCGGAGACATACGCGATGAAGGTTCGGGTCGCCTCCTCGCCTTGCTGGGTCTTGTATTCAGCCAAAATAGGCACAAATGCCTGCGAAAAGGCGCCTTCCGCAAAAATTCTTCGCAATAAATTTGGCAGCTTAAAAGCCACCACAAATGCGTCAGAAGCCACGCCCGCGCCGAATGTACGGGCGATGATGGTGTCGCGCACGAAACCTAGAACACGCGAAAGCATGGTCAATGAGCTGACAGCGGCCAGCGACTTAAGCAAATTCATGAGATAATGATTTTTCCGCTAGAGCAAGTGAGCCTGTGGACGATCCATAAGCTCACGAAGGCATCGAGTGTAGCGGCCTGCCACTTGTCAGGCTAGCGCCAGGAAATGTCTTTGGACTTGACAGCAGCGATTCATCTCGGCATGATTCGCGGCCTTATTTGTTTGTAACCCCCCATTTTCGAGGAGCTTGACGGTGGCCAATACACCTTCTGCCAAAAAACGCGCAAAACAGGCTGAGAAGCGTCGTAGCCATAACGCCAGCCTGCGCTCCATGGTACGTACCTACATCAAGAACGTGGTCAAGGCTATCGACGCCAAAGATCTCGAGCTGGCTAAAACTAGCTACACCGCAGCTGTACCGGTCATCGACCGCATGGCTGACAAAGGCATCATTGCCAAGAACAAAGCTGCTCGTCATAAGAGCCGTCTGAATGCCCACATCAAGGCACTCAGCCAAGCTGCAGCTTAATAAGCTGTAAGTTCTTGCAAAAACCGGCTTCGGCCGGTTTTTTGTTGCCTGCAATAAAGTCAAATCCACTATTAGCGCGCAAACCTCAGCCTGCGCGCGCAACAGCCTGCCACTATTTAGTTGGCCAGGGCATGATCGGAATAGCCGTGATGCCGTTGTGCGGGCTGCCTTCAATGACCCGATCGCTGTACACCAGATAAATCAGCACATTGCGATTGCGATCAAAGAAGCGCACCACCTGCATGCTCTTGAACACCAGCGAAGTGCGCTCCTTGAACACCTCTTCGCCATCTTTGAACTCACCCTTGAAACTGATCGGTCCAACCTGACGACACGCAAGGGATGCCTCGGAGCGATCCTCAGCCAAGCCCAGGCCACCCTTAATGCCGCCAGTCTTGGCGCGCGACAGGTAGCAGGTAATGCCTTCAACTTTAGGGTCATCAAACGCTTCAAGGACGATCTTGTCGTTCGGCCCCATCCATTTGAAAACCGTCGAGACCTCACCGATTTCCTCGGCGGATGCCAGCAGCGGCGCTGCCAGCAAAACGCTGAACAAGCCCAGTTTCTTGCTAAATCCCAGCATCCGCACGCACTCCCTTTAAACCAGAATCAGATTATCGCGATGAACCAACTCGGACTCATCAACATAGCCCAGTAAACGCTCAATGGCATCTGACGGCTGACCGATAATTTTTTGCGCCTCCAAGGCGCTGTAGTTCGCCAGGCCGCGCGCAATCTCACGACCATCCGCTGCCACGCACACCACCATCTCGCCGCGCCGGAAACTGCCTTTGACAGCCTTCACGCCGATTGGCAGCAAGCTTTTGCGATTTTTGGCCACGGCCTTCACTGCGCCTTCATCGAGTACCAGAGTTCCACGGGTCTGCAAATGCCCGGCAAGCCACTGCTTACGCGCTGCCAACATGCCGCGCTCCGGCTCAAGCAAGGTCCCCAGACGCTCACCCGCACCCAAGCGCGCCAGCACCTGATCAATCGCACCACCCACAATGACCGTATGCGCACCGGAACGCGCTGCCAGTCGCGCCGCACGCAACTTGGTCTGCATCCCGCCACGCCCCAACGCACCGCCAACGCCGCCGGCAACTGCATCAAGCGCCGGATCATCGGCACGCGCTTCATAAATCAGCTTGGCATCAGGATTGTGCCGCGGGTCGGCATCGAACATACCGTCGCGGTCAGTCAGGATCACCAGCAAGTCGGCCTCGACCAGATTGGCCACCAGCGCCGCAAGTGTGTCGTTATCGCCAAAACGGATTTCGTCGGTCACCACCGTGTCGTTCTCGTTGATGACCGGAATCACATCGAGCTCGACCAGCGTACGCAACGTGCTGCGGGCATTGAGGTAACGCTTGCGATCAGACAAGTCATCGTGAGTCAGCAGAACCTGCGCAGTGCGACGATCAAACTCGGCAAAGCTCGACTCCCACGCCTGCACCAGACCCATCTGGCCAATGGCTGCGGCAGCCTGCAGCTCATGCATGGCGCTCGGTCGGGTTTTCCAGCCAAGGCGGCTCATGCCCGCAGCCACCGCACCCGATGAGACCAACACCAATTCAACACCAGACGCACGCAGTGCATCCATCTGCCGCACCCAGACCCTCATCGCGTCGCGATCCAGGCCCTTGCCATCCGCCGTCAGCAGCGCACTGCCGATCTTGACGACCCAGCGCCGCGCACTCGTCACCTTGTCACGCATTTGTTCCAACCCCAACCAAAAAGCGCACTACAGATTTGCAGAACCCATGCCCTGCAACGGATCAACTCTACACAAAAACGCCGCTGTTAAGCGGCGTTGAATAATTGCTTAATCCCGGACGTATATGATTTCCGGGCCGTCGTCGTCATCTTCATCATCGAAGTCGTCTTCGTCGACATCATCGACACTCTTGACTCCAGCACGACGCAGGGCACGCTGATCATCCAGCTCCTGCAAGCGGGCACGGGCTTCATCTTCGATGCGCTGATCGAGTTGAGCCAGCTCGGACGCGAACTGCGGATTCTCGGCGATCTTCTCGGCACGCGCCTCAAGGTAAGTCATGATGTCCTGACACAACCGCTGAGTACCGTCGCCGGAAATAGCCGAGATCACGTACACAGGGCCTTTCCAGTCCAACTGCGCAACGATGTCAGCCACGCGCTCCGCGCGCTCTTCTTCGAGCATCTGGTCGGCCTTGTTCAGCACCAGCCAGCGATCACGCTCGGCCAGTGCCGGGCTGAACTTGGTCAGCTCGTCGACAATAACCTGTGCAGCCTCCACCGGATCAGTCAGATCCAGCGGCTCCATATCAACGAGGTGCAGCAGCAAGCGCGTACGCGACAAGTGCTTGAGGAAGCGAATACCCAGACCCGCCCCTTCTGAAGCGCCTTCGATCAGCCCCGGAATATCAGCCACCACAAAGCTCTTGTAGCGATCGACGCTGACCACACCCAAGTTCGGGATCAAGGTGGTGAACGGGTAATCTGCCACTTTTGGCTTGGCCGCAGAGATAGCCCGAATCAGCGTGCTCTTGCCTGCGTTTGGCAGCCCGAGCAGGCCCACATCGGCCAACACCTTGAGCTCCATCTTCAGGTCACGCGAGTCACCCGGCTTGCCCGGCGTAGTCTGGCGCGGCGCACGGTTGGTACTGGACTTGAATCGGGTATTACCCAGACCGTGCCAGCCACCCTGAGCCACCAGCAGCTTTTGCCCGGCTTTGGTCAGGTCGCCAATGACTTCCTGAGTACCGGAGTCAATCACGGTGGTGCCAACCGGCACGCGCAGGAACAGGTCTTCACCCTTGCGCCCGGTGCAATCAGTACTGCCGCCGTTAGCGCCACGCTGGGCATCAAAACGACGGGTGTAGCGATAGTCGATCAGGGTGTTGAGGTTTTCGTCGGCAACCATATACACCGAACCACCATCACCGCCGTCGCCACCGTTAGGGCCACCGTTCTCAATGAATTTTTCACGGCGAAAGCTCATGCAGCCATTGCCGCCATCGCCAGCCTTTACAAATATCGATACTTCATCGACGAATTTCATGGGTACGCCTCCCGCAAAAAAAGCGGGTTAACAAACAAGGAACACTGGGTGCTTGCAAAATTGCCCTTAAACCCTAATGAAAGCATCGCGTGCCGAAATCAGCACGTCGCCTGCACCAAAAGCTCAATTAAGCTCAGCACTTAATAATAAGCGCACTGCCAGGACAGTTTGGCAAGAACCCCTAGAATACAGAAACAAAAAAGCCCCGTCGCATGGACGGGGCTTTTCACATTCTCGCGATTAGGCCGCGACAACGCTCACGTAACGACGACCGAAGGCGCCTTTTACTTCAAACTTGATCACGCCTTCGACTTTAGCGAAGAGAGTGTGATCTTTACCCATGCCAACGCCGTAACCAGCGTGGAATTGGGTGCCGCGCTGACGCACGATGATGTTGCCTGCTTTAATAGCCTGGCCGCCATACATCTTAACGCCTAAGCGTTTGGCTTCTGAGTCGCGACCGTTGCGGGTGGAACCGCCAGCTTTTTTGTGTGCCATGAGTCAATACTCCTATAAAGGGTCAGAAACCCCTGAAAACCGTACTAAAAGCACTGCATTTTCAGCGGCGTCTTGGCTTGATTAATATCAGGCCGAAATACCGGTGATTTTGATCTCAGTGAACCACTGACGGTGGCCCTGACGCTTCATGTGGTGCTTACGACGACGGAACTTGATGATGCGGATTTTATCGTGACGACCTTGCGACACAACTTCTGCAACAACTTTAGCGCCATCTACAACTGGTGCGCCGATTTGAACGTCGTCACCGTTGCCGATCAACAAAACGCGATCGAAAGTGACGGATTCGCCAGTGCCGATTTCGAGTTTCTCGATCTTCAGGAATTCGCCTTCGGTGACTTTGTATTGCTTGCCACCAGTAACAATTACAGCGTACATGGTATATCTCCGTTAATCCTGCTCACCCAGTGCTTTATAGGAATAGCTATTGACTGGCATGGCTGCTTGGGGCCGGAAGGACGCCCTTGCAATTGCGTAAGGCAGGGAAATGCCCAGGGGGAAGTTCAGGGTGCGCGATTGTACGCAAGCTTCTTAACCAGCGCAAGTCCCCCAAGCTCTTGCCTTGACAGGCCTTAGCCTGCCCCATAGCATGCCGCGCTACATACGAGGAGCCTGCGCAACTAATGCAACCCCAAGCTTTCTACCGCGTGGTGGCGGACGATTTTACCGCTGTTGATGGCATCATTCGCCAACAACTAGTATCGCGTGTACCGCTGGTAGAGAAAATCGGCGATTACATTATTTCGGCCGGCGGTAAGCGCTTGCGCCCACTGCTTGTGCTCCTCAGCGGCAAAGCCCTTGGCGTGCAGGATGAAAACCTGCGCCTGCTGGCCGCCACTATCGAGTTCCTGCACACCGCGACCCTGTTGCATGACGACGTCGTCGATATGTCCGACATGCGCCGTGGCCGCTCAACCGCCAACGCACAATGGGGCAATGCACCCAGCGTTCTGGTAGGTGACTTCCTCTATTCGCGCTCGTTCGAGATGATGGTCGAACTGGGCTCGATGCCGGTCATGAAGATTCTCTCCAAGGCCACTCGCGTGATTGCCGAAGGTGAAGTGCTGCAACTGTCGAAAGTTCGCGACGCCAGCACCACCGAAGCGATTTACATGGAAGTCATCCGCGGCAAAACTGCCATGCTGTTCGAGGCCTCGACCCACAGCGCAGCGGCATTTGCCCAGGCAACGCCCGAGCAAACTGAAGCGTTGCGCACCTTTGGTGACCATCTTGGCGTAGCCTTCCAACTGGTTGACGACCTGCTCGACTACCGTGGCGATGCGGCCGCGCTGGGCAAAAACGTCGGTGATGACCTTGCAGAAGGCAAGCCAACCCTGCCGCTGATCTACACCATGCGCGAAGGCACCGCCGAGCAAGCCACTCTGGTTCGCCAGGCGATTCAAAAAGGCGGCATCGAAGACCTCGAAAGCATTCGCAATGCTGTCGAAGCCGCTGGCGCACTGGATTACACCGCCCAGAAAGCTCGTGATTTCGCCGAACGCGCCATCGCTTGCCTCGATGCACTGCCAGACAACGAATACCGCCAGGCGCTGATTGAGCTGAGCCATTTCGCTGTAGCCCGCACCCACTAAGCACATAGACTGACGAGGTCGCATCTGCGGCCTCGTCAGGCGCCCTCTTCTCTCCCTGCACACACGCTCGACCTCTTAACCGAGGCGCCGCTCTCTGCCTCCAACTTAAACTGAACTGCCAGTCGTCGGCCTGCGCCTGACGCAAATCAATAGATGTCCAATTGACCCTTGCTATTTATTGAATAAGAATTATTCTCATTGGCGTACCCAAGGAGAACACTCATGACCTATTTGATTGATGCATGGCTCGACCGGCCACAACCTTATGTGCGTATTCTCGAACGCGACACCGGCAAAGTATGTGCGAGCCTGGAAGATGAAGCACTTGAAGCCTTCCGCGAACAAGGCGGCCTGGACTTGCATGAACTCAGTTCAAACGAGCCAGTGGTGATCAAGGAGTTGGTGCGCAATCTGTTTCTGTTTTGCTACTCGCAGGCATTGCACCCTTGAGCTGACAGACGAGAGCCCCGCCGCCAGCAACGCTGTCGGCAGGGAATCTCCGGGCAGACCTGTACAGCGTCTGCCGCTTCGACTTACAGAACTTCGAGCAGCTCTACGTCGAATACCAGCACGCTGTGCGGCGGGATGCTGCCAACGCCTTGCGCGCCGTAAGCCAACTCGCTCGGCACGTACAGGCGCCACTTGCTACCAGCCTTCATCAATTGCAGGGCTTCGGTCCAGCCGGCGATCACGCCGCCAACCGGAAACTCTGCTGGCTGGCCGCGATCGTAGGAGCTGTCGAACACAGTGCCGTCGATCAGGGTGCCGTGGTAATGCGCACGGATAGTGTCTTCGCGGGTCGGCGTGGCGCCTTCACCGGTGGTCAGTACTTCGTACTGCAAGCCCGAAGCCAGAACGGTGATGCCATCACGGCCAGCGTTTGTGGCCAAAAATTCTTTGCCTGCACCAGCAGCAGCTTCTGCCTTGGCTTGAGCTTCTGCCTGCATGACTTCACGGATAACCTTGAAGCTGGCATTCAGCTCAGCTTCGCTGACGCGGCTTTCTTTACCAGTGAAAGCGTCGGTCAGGCCCGCCAGAATAGCGTCGAGGCTAACACCCGGTGGCGGATTATCACGCAGTTGGCCACCCAACTGACGGCCAATGCCGTAGCTGACGCGGGTTTCATCAGTAGCAAGATTAAGTTCGGACATGTAACGCTCCGCAGAGGGGTTGAAAAGGTCGGCCAGCCTAGCACAGAAGCAAAGGCCGCCCCAGCCGAACACCCGACACCGCGAAGGTAAATCTATTTGAGCCAGATCAATGAGTTGGCGATCAGGCCGGATCACAACCAAGGGCGCTACCGAGGGCCAAAAGCCATCTGCCGAACGGCGCAGATCACTCGCCGTTCAAATGTTCACAGGAGCACAGCAACGCGTTTTGGAAAGGCTACCACTGCGAGTTCATCGAGATGGGCACGCGCAAGGTATCCTGAGGGCCGTCCGGCATGCCGCACATCTCATCATGCACCACCGCGTGGACCAGATTAAAAGGCAGCCTGGGCAACTCGTGAAGCACATCACGGGCATGCTCGATAGAGCGCATATGCTGCGATTTCCCGGACGCATCGGTAAAGCCATAGGCGATGCCATCCATCTGCACCTCCAGCACATAGATACCGCCTTCGATGGAGATCAGGTTGAGCTCATCAACCTCACCCGCCAACGCATGCCCACGCAATTCTTGAAGATTCATGATCGCCGCCTCGATAGCTATACATAACTTATACAAATCTAATTCTTGTACAAATAAATAAAAGCTCAAGGCTAAATGCAAACCGCCCGTCCGTTTTGCAACGGCCGGGCGGTTTGATGGGCGTTTTACTGCTGCCGGATCAGTGGTCGTGCTTGGTCAGCTTATCCAGATAACCCATGGCGAAGGCCGACAATACAAAGGTCATGTGAATGATCACGTACCACATCAACTTGTTGTCCGGGATGTTCTTGGCATCCATGAACACCTTGAGCAGATGGATCGATGAAATCGCCACGATCGACGCGGCCACTTTCATCTTCAATGAACCGGAGTCCATCTTGCCCAACCAGCTGAGTTTTTCGCGGCCTTCTTCGATGTCGAGTTGCGAGACAAAGTTCTCGTAGCCCGACAGCATCACCATCACGATGAGCCCGCCGACCAGCGCCATATCGATCAGCGACAGAATAACCAGCACCAAATCCGCCTCAGCCATCGAAAAGATGCTGGGCAGAATGTGGAAAATTTCTTGGAAGAACTTGAGCGCCAGGGCAAACAACCCTAACGACAGGCCAAAATAGATCGGCGCCAACAACCAGCGCGATGCGTACATCGCGTTTTCAATTAAGCGTTCCATGGTGTCTCACAAAGGTTGAACCGGAGCGGAGTATACCCAGCCATGTCCCGCCAAAAAAGGCGCTGAAACACCTTTAAAAAATTATCTTGGGCAAATGTGGATAACATTTTTCAAGTGCAGCGCTTTAATCGGTAAAAAGCCTTGATTTAAAGCCCCGCGAAGGGTAGCGCCATCCCTGTACAACAGCGAATTAAGTTTCTGGATGAAACTGGTAATCGCCGAAATTACGTCTACGCTCTCCGTTCAATTGCCGTAACTGCGCTTGAATGTGCAGACGCCAGATAGGCAGGTCACAACATTCACAATAGCCGTGCACGATCAGGTTATCGGCAATCCCAGCCAAGACCCCTTCGGCCACCAAAGGCCCGCAGAATGGGCCTTGCGCCTTTATGGCCGTCGGTTGCTCACCGGACAGACCCGCCGCGCAAATCAGGGTCCAGAGCCCATTACCGCCAGCCAATGGCAGCACCACGCACTCGATGCGTGTGACCATGCCCAGGCATTGACGGGTGAGACATAGGCTTCGTGACATGACGGCAACCCTCGCAAGATTGGCCACTTGCCAGTCACCGCCAAGACATGCAGGAGGGTCACACAGTTATTCACTCAACCTGTGGATAACTGTGTGGATGAACCGTGGGAAAGCCGCGCAAAACGTCCAAATCAGCGGGCTTCCCCAGCATCGACTGCGCCGCATGTGATGCGGCTCCGACGCCCCTGTTCAATCAACCTTCGGACTTTTGCGCCCGGGGCTTTTTCTCCTTGGCGGGTACAGGCTTTTGAGGTTTCTCCTCTACAGCTTTGACCACTTTTTCGTCCTTGTCCTGTTTTTCGTCTTTTTCCTCCTCGCCCATGCCCATTTCGGCAATCGCGCGCAAACGCTCGACAACCCGCGCATTAACGCTGCCCGCCGGGAATTGACCGCGCTCATCCGCTTCTCCCACAGGCTCACCGGCCAGCAGGCTCAGCGCCTCATCCACCTGACGCACGGCGTAGATATGGAACTGGCCAGCGCGCACCGCGTTCAGCACTTTCTCGTCGAGCATCAGCGTCGAGACGTTGGAACTCGGGATGATTGCGCCCTGCTCGCCCGTCAGCCCACGCGCCTCACAAAGGCGGAAGAAACCTTCGATCTTCTCGTTGACGCCACCCACAGCCTGAACTTCACCGAACTGGTTGATCGAGCCGGTGATCGCAAAGCACTGCTTGAGCGGCGTGCGCGACAGCGCTGAGATCAGCGTGCACACCTCACCCAACGAGGCACTGTCGCCATCCACGTATCCGTACGACTGCTCAAGCGCGATGCTGGCGGAAATCTCCAGCGGGAATTCCTGCGCGTAACGGCTGCCAAGGAACCCGGTCAGGATCATCACGCCCTTGGAGTGAATCGGCTGGCCGAGATTAACCTCACGCTCGATATCGACAATCCCCGAGCCGCCCGGATACACCGTGGCCGAAATTCGCGCGGGAACGCCGAACGCAGAATCACCCACTTCCAGCACCGTCAGCCCGTTGCACTTGCCGACCGCCGCGCCGGCCGTGTCGATCAGAATGATCCCGGCCAGCATGTCGTCGATAATCCGCGCCGAAACACGCCCGGTGCGCGTGGCTTTGGCTTTGAGCGCCCGCTCGATATGGCCGACATCAGTCACGGTCTCATTGGCCAACTGGCGAATAAAGTCAGCCTCGCTGACCAGTTGGAACAAATCACCGATGCGTGCCGACAGCCGCCCCTGATGCTCAGCCAGCCGGGCACTGTATGTCGCCAGACGCGCTACCGCAGCCGCCGTAAGCGGCGCCATGCCCTCCTCGGTGGTGCGGGTTTTCATCAGCTGGGCAAATTGCTCAAGGCTTTCGTCGCCCAGCGGAATGTCCTCGTCGAAGTCGACAAGAACGCGGAACATTTCCTGGAAGTCCGGATCATGGTCCTGCAGCGCGTAATACAGTTGGCGCGCGCCAATGATGATCACCTTGACCTGCAAAGGAATCACCTGCGGGCTCAGCGTGATCGTGGCAATCCTCCCCAACTCGCCCAGCGGCGATTCCATTTTTAGCTGGCGCGAATGCAGGGCGCGCTTGAGCGCATCCCAGACAAACGGCTCGCTGAGCATTTTCTCGGCTTCGAGAATCAGGAAGCCGCCATTGGCTCGATGCAATGCGCCAGGGCGCAGTTGCCGGAAGCTGGTGTAGATCGCCCCGGAATCGGTGCTGTACTCGATGCGGCCAAACAGGTTGTCGTAGGTTGGATGCGACTCGAATACCACGGGCGCGCCGCCGTGCGCATGATGACCAACCACCAGGCTCGGGCAGTATTGCTCTTCGAGTAACTTGCGCTGCGGGATATCGGTCTTCTCGATATCAACCAGTTGCTCAACCACGGTTTTCAGCAGATTGACCTGCACCGCCTGCAAGTAGGCACATACCCCGGCGTTCTCGGCATACTTCTCCGAAAGCGGCGCCAGCAGCGGCTGCAATGCAACGGTGATGGTTTCCTCGTTGAGCTGACGCAGTTGATTACTGGTTTCTCGCTTCCACTGCGGCAAGCTCGCCAGCTCTTCATTGAGGCATTCTTCAAGCGCGGCGATGTCGGCGTGAAAACGCTCCCGATCAGCCTCGGGCAGTTGCGCAAACTCGGCTTCATCCAGCGCCTTGCCTTCGAGCATCGGGGTAAACGCGATGTTGCTGCTGTCGCGGTACAGGGCAATGCTCTTTTCAAGCGACATGCGCTCGATAATATCCAACGCCTGGTCGTAGCGTTTATTGAACGCACGGTCGACCGCGTTCTTCTTCTGCTGGTACGACGGATGCTCGAATACCGCCGGGAATGTCGCCAGCAGGTTGTCGATCAGCAGCCCGATATCGGTAATGAACTCACCGGCAGTCCCGGCTTCCAGCTCTAATGCACGCGGCTCGCGCGGCTCATCAAAATTATTGACGTACACCCGGTCAGCCGGTGTCGCCATGCGCTTGCCTTCAGCTTTGAGGTAGCGATTAACAAATGAAAAACGCCCGGTGCCGGGCTCGCCCATCACAAATACGTTGTAGCCGGGACGCGGCATCGCCACGCCAAATTGCAACGCTTCAACGGCACGCTCCTGGCCGAGAACACCACGAAAAGGTTCAAGATCATCTGTGTTGCTAAAGTTGAATTGCTCAGGAGAAAACGGGCGGGTTAGAGCTTCAGGCGCTAACCGCAGGTGGGTAGCAACAGAGTCTGGCATTGGAAATCCTTGTACGAGGGGCACACGCATGAGAAATCATGGCTGTATCGAGCCGCCTCGACAAGCGATAACCGCATATCTGTGCAAGGTTGTGTAGCGCACTGGCAAAACTCATGGGACATGGCAACACACCTAGCAGTTATACGACGTTGATTCGCCACGTCATGTTCGGCTTTCACAACGGCTAACTGCCACCATACTGATACAACGCAGCTTTCGCCCGATGCCCAAGCGTTATGCTCAATACATCTATCAGGGATTCAGACGCATGAGCTTATTTCAGGAAGTCGCAGCATTACTGGTGTTATCGGCCTTGTTTGGCGCGATTGCCTTGAAGTTGCGACAGCCCTTGATCATCGCCTACATCGTAGTCGGCATTCTTGCAGGCCCAAGCTTCATGGGCTTGAGCAGTGAAATGGAGCCACTGGCGCTGCTCGCCGAGATAGGCATTACCGTGCTGTTGTTCGTTGTCGGACTCAAACTCGACACTCAACTGATCAGCTCTCTGGGCCGCGTTGCACTGATCGCCGGCACCTGCCAGATAGCGCTGACCCTCGGGCTCGGTTACGGGCTGTGCATCCTGCTTGGCATGAGCAGCAGCATGTCCTTGTACATGGCAATGGCGCTGGCCTTCTCCAGCACTATTATCGTGGTCAAACTGCTCTCGGATAAGAAAGAGATCGACTCGCTGCATGGCCGAATCGCCATGGGCATCCTGATTATTCAGGACATTGCTGTAGTCGCGTCGATGTTGGTTCTCAACCTGCTCAGCCCTAAACAAGCCACGGCTGAACAACCCATGAGCCTTTTCTGGCTGGGTGTGCTGGCGTTGATTACCGTGGCCGGGATTTACCTCATCTCGCGCAAGGCCATGCCATGGCTGCTAAAGGCCATGTCACGCTCCCCCGAACTGCTGATGCTGTTTGCAGTGGCGTGGGGCACCGCGCTGGCTGGCATTGCCGAATCGTTTGGTTTGTCCAAAGAGCTTGGTGCCTTTGTCGCGGGCGTGTCTCTGGCCTCGACACCGCTGCGCGAAGCCATCTCAAGCCGCCTGACCAGCTTGCGCGACTTTCTCCTGCTGTTCTTCTTCCTCTATCTGGGCATGCAGCTCGACTTCAGTCATATCAACGGTCAGATATTTCCGGCGCTGGTACTTTCGGCATTTGTCCTGATCGGTAAACCGCTGATCATCATGCCGATTGTCGGCGCACTGGGTTATCGCAAACGCACCGGATTTGTCGCGGGGCTGACGCTGGCGCAGATCAGTGAGTTCTCGATTATTTTTGTCGGCGTCGGTGTCGGCCTCGAGGTGATTGATCCCTCCGCGCTGGGCCTGATCACGCTGGTGGCGCTGATCACAATTACCCTGTCGACATACATGGCGATGTACACCCAGCCACTGTTTGCGCGCCTGGCGCCAATGCTGAGTTTGTTTGAGCGTAAAGTTGCCTACCGCGAGACAGCCTCCGACACACCGAATCGGGTGCGGCATCCGGAGATTATTATCTATGGCATGGGCCGCTACGGGCGGCTATTGGCCGAACAGTTTCAACAAGCCGGCAAACGCGTGCTCGGCGTGGACTTTGCGCCAGACGAGTTGAAGCTGGCGAAAGCCCGTGGTTTGAGTGTTTGTTACGGTGACGCAGAAGACGCCGACTTTCTGGCTCATCTGCCGCTGCATGACGCAAAACTCATGGTCAGCACCATTCCGCAGCGCGAGGTCAACGCGATTCTGTTTCGCGCTCTGCGCAGCAACGGTTTCAAGGGGCAAATCACCTTGAGCGCTTTCCATGAAGGCGACGCCGAGGCGTTCCGCCATGCGGGCGCTGGCAGTGTCCTTATCCCGTATGCAGACGCCGCCGAAAGCGCTGCCCGCCGCCTGCTTGACGAGTGCATGCCGGCATCCAAACCAGCCGCGCCGCCGCACGTTGCTGCTCTGCCGACACAGGACTAATACGCACACAGACAATATCCGGATCACCGCAACCGGCCTTGAAAGGTCCGGTATGCGTGCGTTGCGCTTGACACTTTACGGCTCCATCGCCAAAGCTCAGGAATCATAGGCGGACAACCACGAGTGTTACTTGAAACGGACTTTACCCCTTGCGCTGCTCTGCATCGCCGGCGCGACGCAGGCAAACCCAATGCCGAGCGAAGCCCGCCTGAACGAATTGGCCAGCGACCCGTACTGGATTGCACTCGGTCATTACGAAACCGGCAAGCTCGGCGGTTGGCGCAGTTACGTCGATGAGCAGAAATTCTTCCTTGCCGAAGATGGCGCCAGCAACCCGCAAGCGGAGCTGCGCGCCACCCTTGAAGCGATATACCAACCTACGCCGCTGAACGACGAACATGCACAATGTCGGTATCCGGCCCGTACTCGCTGGCTGAGCGAACAACTCCAGCTCAGCGACTTGCCGCAGCCAACGTGCGCCGAATACGACAAGTGGATGACCGATGTCGCCCCTAACAGCACCGTGCTGGTGTTTCCAGCCGCCTACCTGAACAGCCCGTCGTCCATGTTTGGCCATACCTTGCTGCGCATTGATCAGGCCGACATCGACAGCAACAACACCGCCCTGCTCAGCTACGCACTGAATTTTGGCGCGTACATCGAGGGCATGGACAACAGCATTCTGTATGCATGGAAAGGCCTGATGGGCGGCTATCCGGGGCTGTTCTCACTGGTGCCTTATCGCGAGAAGCTGGCCGAGTACCGCAGCCTGGAAAACCGCGACCTGTGGGAGTACCGGCTGAACCTGACACCGGTTGAAACCCGTCGCATGATCCAGCACGTGTGGGAACTCAAAGACATCCGCTTTGATTACTTCTTCTTCGATGAGAACTGCTCATTCCGCCTGCTCGAACTGCTTGAAATCGCGCGTCCCGGCCTAGAGCTGACAGACCAGTTCCCGATCACCGCGATTCCGACTGACACCGTTCGGGCGATCAAACAAGCAGGCCTGATCGAGCGCACGGATTATCGCCCCTCACGGGAGCGTGAACTGGTCACCCGCACAGATCCACTTGATGCCAGCGAGCTTGTATGGGTTGAACGCCTGGCCGATGAAGACATTGCCCTTGAAGACGAAAACTTCAAAAAGCTGGGACAAGCACGCCGCGCGCTGATCACCGATGCAGCATTCCGCCTGCTGCGTTATCGCGCCAGCGGTGAAGGTCGTGAACCGCAAACGGTGAAACGCAGCTTCAATCTGCTGCGTGAAATCAACAGCAATCCACCGCCCGAACTTGCAGTAGAACGACCAGGGCTCCCGGAAGAAGGCCATGAATCCCGCACCTGGCAACTGGGCGCAGGCAGCCGCGGCGACAAAGCGTTTGCCGAGTACGGCCTGCGCATGGCGTATCACGACCTCAACGACAACCAATATGGATTTCCGGCAGGCGCGCAGATTGAAATCATGCAGATGAAGTTGCGCCAGTACGAAGGCAACCACTGGCAGCTGCAGAACCTCGATCTGGTCAGTATCCGCTCGCTGACGCCGCGCAGCGAACTGCTCAAACCTTTGTCATGGCAAGTCGCCGCTGGCTTCGAACGCGTGCCCGGCAAAGACGACGATGAAGTATTAGCCGCGCATATCAACGGCGGTGCGGGTGGCAGCTGGAACCTGACAGACAACGTACAAGCCTTTGCCCTCGCCACCATGCGTATCGAGCACCACAGTGACTTCGCCGCCTATCTGGTGCCTGCCGCCGGTTTCAACACAGGTCTGCTGTGGCGCAACCCGCTGGGCAACATGCTCGCCGAGGTCAACAACGATTACTTCATCAACGGCGAAGTTCGCCGCAGCATGGCGCTGAGCCAACAATGGGAAATTTCATCCAACCTTGGCCTGCGCTTGGCGGCAGAACGCGAGTTCAGCCACTTGAGTACACCGGAAAACACTTTGAAGCTCGAACTCAGGTGGTACGACTATTGAAAGTGAACAATAGCCGCTGGAAGCTGCTGCCTGCGCTGTCTCGCCTTGGCCCGCGGCTCAGCCTGATGGGAACGCGGGCCATTCAAGCTGAGCTAGCAAAATCCAGACTCATCGCACTGCGCACGCCTCCAGCGAAGGTTGCTTGAGCTGGAATCGTTTCACCAATAACCCAACACCTTCCACCACGCACCGCCGACGACCGCCCAGATCAGCAAGTTGACAACACTCATGATGAAGCCCGCTATCCACCAACGACCCAGCGACACAAAGCCGGAACCAAAAACGATTGGCGCGGTGCCAGTGGCGTAGTGAGTGAGCGACATCATCAGTGAAGAAGAGAACGCCAGAATCAGCGCCAGCAGCAACGGCGGAGCGCCCAGCGCAATACCGGCGGCGAGGAAAGCGGCGTACATCGCGGTGATGTGTGCGGTGGTGCTGGCGAAGAAGTAGTGGGCGTAGAAATACACCAACACCAGCATCGCAATCACCCCAGCCCAACCGAAGCCCAGCGCACCGACGTTTTGTTGAATGACGCCTGAGAACCAGCCAATCAAGCCAAGCTTGCCCAAGTAGCCGGCCATCATTACCAGCGCCGCGAACCAGGTAATGGTATCCCAGGCCGTCTTTTCCTTGAGGATGTCATCCCAGGTCAGCACGCCGGTCACCAGCAAAATTGAGAGCCCAAGGAAGGCTACAGTGGTCGCATTAAACTTGAACTCCGGCCCAAAGATCGCTGCCGGTACGCCAGCCCACAACAAGAGCAGGAGGGCGAACACCCCAAGCAAAATTTTCTCATTGAGTTTGAACGCGCCCAACTCACTGAGTTTTTCCTTGGCAAATGCCGTCGCATTCGGGGTTTGCTTCAATTCAGGCGGGAAGCAGAAATACAAAACCAGCGGCATCACCAGCAACGAAACGATGCCCGGCACCAAGGCGGCCAACGCCCACATGCCCCAACTGATAGTGATATTCGCTTCCGTGCCCTTGGCAATCAAACTCACAATCAGCGGGTTGGGCGCTGTGGCGGTAATAAACATCGCCGAAGTGATTGGGTTGGCGTTGTAGTTCACCAGCGCCAGGTATTCACCCACTTTGCGCTCAGTGCCCTTCTCCGCTGTTGAGCCAAAGCTATCTGCAATCGAACGCATGATCGGATGCA
This sequence comes from Pseudomonas marincola, assembly GCF_900682675.2. NCBI lineage: Bacteria > Pseudomonadati > Pseudomonadota > Gammaproteobacteria > Pseudomonadales > Pseudomonadaceae > Pseudomonas > Pseudomonas marincola. The sequence continues at coordinate 4,060,936 of NZ_LR215729.2, forward strand.
TGATCGCCCCGCCACGCGCCGTGTTACTCGGCGTAATCGGCGCCAGCGTCAACTCGGAAATGGCCAACGCGTAACCAATCCCGAGCGTGCGTTTACCAAATATGGAGATGAAGTAATACGCGATCCGATTGCCCAACCCGGTTTTGATCAGGCCCCGCGAAATCATGATGGCGATACCAATCAACCAAATCAGCGAATTGGAAAAGCCACTCAGTGCATCGGCTATCGCCTGGCTCGGCTTGTCACTCGTCACCCCGGTAATAGCAACCAGCATGATGCCGATAATCGCCAGCGCACCAATCGGCATGGCCTTGCCGATAATCCCAGCAATCGTACCGATGAAGATCGCCAACAGATGCCACGCCTGCGGGGTCACCCCTTCTGGCACTGGAATCACAAACCAAATAATTAACCCAAGAGCCAATGCGACCATTGAGGGGATCGGCTTTGCGTAGGACATGCGGCGCTCCTTGCTCCAGCGCAGAAAAATTAATTCACGGATGCTGCTGATTCACTATAGCTGGCGGCCCGCAAATTGCGGCGCAGAGCCAGCCACGGCGCGCTATTGTCTTGGTTGTTGCCGGAGCCTGATGTGTCTTGCATCAATAGAGATGGATGTTCTGGCGGGGAGACATGGCAGTTGTGCGCATGGTTAAGATTTGACTGCGCTGAAACAGCGCCATCGTCCGCTGCGATAGCCGGGCTTAGTTAGTGGCTACACAACAGTTTCTAAATCAGTGTCACAGCGCTCTACTGACTGGGTTAGCCAGGAATATTAGCTGGGTTATAGGCTGTGGCAGCATAGAAGCGCATGTAGCTCATCACACAAATACTTCCATAGTCAGCTCAATCAATACTGCAGTAGGAGTACTCATAGCTATTCAGTTGGCCAGTTAGACTTTTCAGGGCGTGTGCTTTTAGGCAACGAGTCACGATAGGCCGCTTCTTTTGCAGCTTCTTCGGCGTGAATAATTTCAAGCTCGGCTTCACGCTGTTTTATCGCCAAATCCAGTTCTGGAGAACGCTTGGCCCATTGTTCTGGGGGCAATGGTTTTGACCATTCAATGATGGTGGGATCGGTTAAATCAGGAGGGGGCGTTAACTTTCTACGCTCAATCAAGTCAATAAGCAGAGTATTGAAAACTATTAGACCGCAAAAGCCTTCCCATAACAGCGCCAAAAACCAGCCTTTCCGCTCTGCTGCTTCGAATACATCATCGACATATGAAGCCCAAATACCTTTCTCCCGAGAAAACCTATAAGTGTTATCGGACACAACTTCAGGGCCAATTTCCATATAGCTGCGCATGCACTCCCATAGGCACATGGCCGTTTTACCACCACCACAGTTAAAGCCCATGCTCCAGTCAGTTTTGCCCTTCTTGGCATTAGGGTCGGGGTTTCTAAAGCCAACGACTAACAAACCTTGCGTGGTTTTTCCCGCCTGACTTACAGATGAGGTTTGAGTCGCGGCAGCGGTGACAGTTTCCCAAGGTACGATCCAGTAACTACCGTCTTTTTGTGGCACGCATACTTCGCGGCGCTGACGATTGAACCGAACAGGAAGAGGAACAGTGCGTAATAAAATTAACGCCAACAAGATCACAGGAAAAGCAACAAAACATGCAAACATCCACCAGAACATCCAACCAAAGTTTCCAAATATCCCAAAGTAAGTAAAGGCTCCAAAGGTGATTATTAATGGCCAAGTTACAAGTACAAATGAACCAACACTGTAATCACCGATATCAATAAAAACATCATTCTTGCGCCAAATCGTATTCAAAACATCCTTTGGTGACTGTCCTGTTGGTATGGCTAGTGGAGCCAGATAGTCATCTCGTGACATGAAGCCCTTTTTACTTGTTCCCGCTTGAGGGGTACTCATGGATGACCTTTAGGTTGCAGGTATATTGAGCACTCAGCGTTACCAAGGGGGTAAATGGTTGCCTGGATTAATTCGCTTGGCATTTCCGTTGAGCGCAATTCGAATATTTCGCAATCACTATCTACAGTGAATGCCAAGCCATGAACCCCTCCAACAATGGGTTCAACACCTGCCAAACTGGCGATGGGACTGTGATAACCCAAACGCATTGAGACTTTTCTTGGCTGGGAGCCGAATAGATGATTAATCAAGAATGGCCCATTTAGACGTAACCCCTGACCTTCAGTTGCTGGGATCCATGTGCATTCACTGGTACTTAGCCAGTGCGCACCAATATCAATCATACGGCCACCACCAAACAATGATTGCCCATGAGAAGCGGGCATATACACTGGGTTACCCGCTAAAGCGAAAGCCAAACGTGCGGTTGTGGGTATCGCGCCGGGCAGGTCTATACTCAACTGGTTAATATAACTAGATGAACCTAACAGGCTGCCGCTAGTTTCAACACTTACACGCGGGGTGTAGAGCAGCTTTAATAGCTGCTCAAGCTCACTAGCTTGCTCATCAGATACAATTTTTTCATATTTGACAGCACGCGTATGCGACCAACAGCAGCCAGCTAAAAAACTCTGCAATGGAGTCGCTTGCTTCAACCAAGTATAAAAATAAGCAACGCCAAGACCTAGCAGCAATAAATTTATTGGCCCCATGCCCAGCTTAAAACGAGCGATAGCTGTGGCGGTATCAATCATGCCCGCCAAACGCATCGAAGTGAGCCCAAGGCCTAATACAGCTTGAGCTGTGAAAACTGCAAACTGCCCAGCCACAATGCCATAGCGCACCCTTAGCCAAGGATCAATCCGGGTTTGTGCACTTTCAATTTTATTTTGAATTGAAACATGTTCATTAAATGCAGCGGCGGCCGAAATTAAGCCAAGAAACCCACCGAATAGCGTCAAGGTAGGGGCAAGAGACCTACCTAGCTTTAACTCCTGAATCCCCCTACCAACTCGTACCCAACTATCAACCACTGCGGTCAATGCAGCAGCAGCATAAAGACTCGCAGAGACTGTCTCTGCCATACGCTGTTGATCCATCACATCAAGATTTGCGGCCTGGCTAAGATAATTCTCTGCATTGAGTCCGTTGAGCAACAAAGCCGCCAAAGGCAACAATCCACCGCTGTTCTTAATCGCGGGAGAATCAAGGATGTCTTTTGCGCTACCCAAGCCAATCGCCTCGGCTGTGCGTCTGCTCCAGTCGTTTAGCGCCTTGGCCTTGTTGCCCAGCAGTTGCCATACCGTGGCACCGTTCACTGCACGCGATGTCAGCCACGCGTCATTGCCCAGCCGCACACTGATTAGCGTTGCCAGCCACTGCTTAGAAACACCTCCCTGACTTTTAAGGGCCAGTAGCGATGCGCCTAAGCGGCTGACTATTGCGGCCCATACGCCTTCGACGTCGTTAGCAACGCGGTCCAGTGCACGCAAGGCAGATTCATCGAGAGTCTGCGCCAGCAGTGCCCGAGTGTTGGCGAGGTTGTCGCTGCTCAGTGCCTCGACTATTTCGCTGATGCGTGTCTGGCTGTTGATCACACCTTCCAATGAAGGGCTCCACGCCATGAAAACTAAATGTAATGCGCCCTCATCGGGGGAGCGGATATACGTGTTGAACTGCTCAGCCCCCAGCTGTCGAATGCACTGAGCGCTGAGACAGGCGACAGCAAGCTGGTCGAGCCAGTCGAGCTGCTCTGAAGCTTCATAATCGACAAACCATGTACCGCTACTGTGGCGACGTAAATACTGGCCGCGATCGGCATAGAGCGCTTCGTGCCGTTTTTCAACGTACTGAAAATGCGCCGGAGCGGTGTCCTCCAACCATGTGTTCATCCGCTCAAGGTCGATGTACTCAGCTACTTTGGCGCTGCCCTGCCCCCCTTCCAGGTTGCTGACTTTGCTCTTGCGATATTGGCTAATTACTAATTGCGCCTGGCTATTCAGCTCTGCAGGTAAGAATTGTTTTACTGGCGCTAGAGTTGCCTCGATATCGCGATGAATCTTTCCGAGCAAGGCGTCAGCCGACTCATGGGAATAGATCTGCCCACGGCCCTGATTGATCCGCGTTTCCTCTGCAAGCAGTTGATCAAGCTGGTGCTGGCTTTCGAGCATCAGCTCGCCTTGCTCCGACGTCATGCGAATGTCGTGGCCTTGAAAACGGTAATTGAGCATGCTGGCAACTTCGCCGCCGTCTTCTTGGATCAGGCTGCGAACGAACCCGCCAACGGTCAGGCGAATATTGTTATCCGCAACCCATTGGCTGTGATCCTCTTCTAGTTGCTCTTGCTCGTGATTTATATCCCGCAGTACGCCCAGATCATCATCAACTGCAGCGAATACTGACCACAGACCTGCCGCCTGGCTCTGCGCACGCTGAAGCCACACCTCTGTTCCGCTGACATCCCAAGGCACTGCACTCCACTGTCCAATTGGCTGCTCACTGGCGTCGGGGTATTTAGCGGCAGCTTTATCACGCTGGTCTTGCCAGAGCATGGCGTCGGTATAGGATTTGATGTTGTCGAATGAGGGATTTTCCAGCATGTGCTGATTAAGTTGCTCAATGCCTTCGGCGTACGCTTTCCCATTTTTTTGTTGGTCTTCTGCCAGTGCTTGCTCGCGCACTTCAGGCATCAGTTCTGCCAACAATGTCGACGAATCTTCCAGCCTTGGAGAGTGTGTGCTGTGCAGATCAATTGCAACCTGAGGCAAGGCTATTTTGCGCATCCGTGCAGAGCGCTGCTGCGCATTCTCTAACTGTTTGTAGTGCTCTGAACCAATGGGTCTTTCTGTGTAGAGAAGCCAGGCGTCATGAGTCTTTTTCAGGGCAATCCCAGCATCACTGGCGCTCGCTAGTTCGCTGTGTGGATCATCAAGCCCCTGTAGCTGTAAGCAACCATCGGCGGCAATCGCATATCGCTTGAGCGGCCCTCGTGCATGCCAAAGATATAAGTAACCCGCGCGCAGTCGGCGCAGTGCCATCGGGTGACTTTCGGTTGTGCCAGGCAGGCTGAAGCAGCTGTGCTGTGCTGGATGCTCAGACAGGGCGTAACGCACTGGAACGATAAACACCTCATTTTGCCAGGCGGGACATACGCCGATTGGGCTTCGGACATCAGTCGTGCTTTTGTCGAGCAGATTAGGATTACTCACAGGCCAACTCCTTGTGCAAGTTGCCCTGAGGAAAGGAATTCCTGTTGCGTACACAGGTAGGCCAGTAATTGCCATGACAGATCAGCTGGCATTTCAAGTAATTCAAACTGCATCTTTACGAGCCTCCTGCTCTGCCGCTGCACATACGAGGCATACCGGCTTCTCCCTTAACAACGCGTTTCCTTGTGCGATAGTTAACAATCTGCCCGCCTCAGCACTATCCGCAGTCTCCACCTGCCCCGGCAGCACCGGTGTAGCCCCTCGCCCACTGCTTGGGCTGCCACCGGCATTGAGCCGGATGGTTGGCCCCACCGCTTTGATGCTCGACGCGCTAATAGTGATAAAACTGGGGCCGGCTTTGAGGGTGATTTCAGCGCCGGCTTCGATGACTATTTTTTGTCCCGCTTGTATGTGTATTTCACTGCCTGCGTGGCTCAGTTGGGCGACGCCGAGTTTGATGTGCTGATCCTGGCCAACGCTTAAATGATCATCGGTTTTTATCTCCACCTTGCGATCCGCATGCGTGGTGCGATGTTCTTCGGCTTTGAACTCGCTGTAGCTGTTGGCGGTAACCGTGTCGTGACGCTCGTTGAGCACGGTGATTTTCTGGTCGTGCTCGATCTCTTGATCCCAATCGCGCTCAGCGTGGATAAAAATCTGCTCCTGGGCTTTTTTGTCTTCGACTCGCAGTTCGTTGAAGCCGGCGCCGCCGGGTGAACTGAGGGACTTGAAGGTGCTGATGGTTTTGTTGGCGGGCAGCGGATAAGGCACGCTGTTTTCTTTGTGATACAGGCAGCCACTGATCAATGGCTGGTCGGGATCGCCTTCCAAAAAGCTCACCAGCACTTCCATGCCGATGCGCGGCGTGACGCCGCTGCCATATTTGGCGCCTGCCCAACTTGAGGCTACGCGCAACCAACAGCTGCTTTTATCATCAACAATGCCGGCGCGGTCCCAATGAAACACAACCTTGACCCGGCCATATTCATCGCAGTGAATTTCTTGCCCTTGAGGGCCGGTAACCACTGCGCTTTGGCTGCCGAGAATGCGCGGTCGGGGGTGGCGTAAAGGGGGCCGATGAATCACCGCCCAAGGCGTAGCAATAAAGACATTGCGATAGCCGTGGTCGAAGTCATCCTTGAGCTCGGTCGTATCGCTGCTCACTGACTCTTCGAGAACTTGCGGCTGTTTGCCCTCATGGCGCACTTCATTGATCAGCCACAAGTCATTCCACTCAGACTTTGGATGATTGCTCAGAGCAAGAAAGTGACCACTTACCAGACTCGGCTGATCACTGCGCCCCTCAACCAATTCATAGTCACTACGCTGGCGTTCAAGAGCCCGGTTGGTGAGTTGTTTGCCGTGCTCTTGCTGAGTAAAGCGCCCCGGATAATCGTAATCCTCAAGGTCGGGCATGAAGGTGGTTTCTGCAGCGCTTTCAAGCTTTGTGCTGGGCTTTTCAAAGTCATAATTACGGCGGGTTACGCGTGTGGTGCGGGTTTGCGTACGCAGGTTAAAGCGTTTGATCACCGGCTCATCGGCGACCATGCCGGAGTCTTGCTGATAGGCGGTGGGAGCAAGTTTTGGAAAGCCGGTCTGGTCGTCTCCAAAGGCCAGAATGTGGCCGTCGCGGCTGTGCTGAAAGTGGTAGTGAATCCCCTCCTCTTCACACAGGCGCTGAATAAAATGCAGGTCTGATTCATCGTACTGCACGCAGTAGTTGCGGGCCGGATAAACCGCGCCAAGGTGAAACTGATAAGCCGTGCCGAGAATGCCGTGGGCTTCAAGCACTTGTTCGATGATTTGCTCGACGGTCTGGTTCTGGAAAATACGCTGATTGATACTGTGTTCGAGGTACGCCAATTGCGGGCGAATGGTGATTTCATAGTGGCTTAAACGCTTGCCTGCATCACCTTGCCCAGCTCGATAGATCAGGCCGTGAACACCGCTACCGGTTGCCGACAGCTGCAAAAAAACCGGCTTGTGCATCAGGCTTTCAAGCGCAAGATCAGGCTGTTCACTGACCAGCTCGACATCGAAAGCATAAGGCTGATTCAGTGCTTCTCGGCCGGTAAATCCCAACACTTTAAAGTCGTGATCAAGCCCTTCGATCGCCAAGGTGAACGAGGCTTGGTTGGCTGGCGCGAACATTCCATGTTCCTTACGTGATGAGCTGCAACTCTCAGCTGAAAACCTCACGCAGCCTAATACCAATAACGCCAGGCATAGGCTGCATGTGGTGTAGGCGCTTTCTCAAATCGCTTTAGAGCACAGCGCCCAACCGGACTTAACCGGCAACCGGCGTGCGCCAGTCGTCTGAGCCGGAGGTGCCTGACACTTCGTGAGTCCAGACAATTTTGCGGTAGGTGAAGTACACGTCTTCAAGGTGGGTGAAGTGCGAAAGGCCAGGGTCCTGGCAGTTCGGCATGCGCGACTGGATATCCACCAGAATCGCGTCTTCCAGCTCAATGGTGAAGTAATGCTCTTGAGTTCCGGCTGCCGACGTACGGAACCACTCAAGGCGGCACTTGCTGAGTTTCTCGCCAGAGGTCAGGGCGCTGAACAGCAACGGTGAAGACTTATCAAACACCTTGGTAATCATCAGCGGCTTGTGCACCCGCTGGCCAGTCGGCTGACCGGATTGCGGGTCACGCGGGATGATCACCTGATGCTCGAACGCTTCGACCAGAACCTGATCTTCATGACCTTCCTGATAGATGTTGCCGACTGAGTCCTGAGTGAAGGTGCCAGCGGTGATCAGGCCTTGTTTGGTGCCTTCGATGGAGAGATAGGCGGGAGTAGGCATTAGTACATTCCTTGAACTAATTGAAGGGAGTGCGCGGGCGATTTAAATGGCCAGCGTCCCCCCTACCTACACAAGAAATATGCCACGCACTAAAAAACCACAAGCAATCAACTGCTTAGCTTTTGCATGAGCTTTTGCGGTCACGCACTCCAGTTGAAATCACTTAAAAGTGAGCAAGAACTTGCTCGATCACTTACGTGAAGTTGCCATAACGCATTCGCCTCGGCCCCGCTGGAGATTGACGTGCAATTGATCAGCTTGAGCGACTACGCGATGCAACAAACTGCGCATCATCGTTTCGCTCAGGAACGGCGAATTGAGCAGGACAATGAACGGATGGAACAAGCCGCTCAAGCCCACAACGAAAACGCCCCGATCTGAACTGAATCAGTCGGGGCGTTTCCTTGATACAGCTTAAGCCGCGCTAAACAGCCGCGCGGCCCGGCTATCAGAACTGCTCTGCATCGAGCAGGTACAAGCTTTCGCTACCGGCTTTGACCGAGGCGCTCAGCGAGTGAATACGCGGCAGAACGCGGGCGAAGTAGAAGCGTGCAGTGCCAAGCTTGCTGACGTAGAAATCATCTTCGCCTTGCTTGCTCAGCGCAGTGCGCGCCATCAGTGCCCACATGTAAGCGTAAGCGGTGTAGCCGAAGGCATGCAGGTATTCAACAGAAGCCGCACCGATTTCATTCGGGTTGCTCTTGGCGCGTTCCAGCAGGTCAGCGGTCATCTGCTCAAGGATGCTGATTGCGCCCTTCAGCGGCTCAACGAATTCGGCCAGCGATGCGTCGGCAGAATCAGTGAACGCCTTGATCTCGTCAGCGAAGTGCTTGTAAAACGCACCGCCGCTACCGATGACCTTACGGCCAACCAGATCGAGCGCCTGAATACCGTTGGTGCCTTCGTAGATCTGAGTGATACGGCAATCGCGAACCAGCTGCTCCTGACCCCACTCACGGATGAAACCGTGACCGCCAAAGATCTGCTGGCCGTGAATAGTGGTTTCCAGTCCTGCGTCGGTCAGGAAGGCCTTGGCCACCGGCGTGAGCAATGCAACCAGCTCTTCAGCACGCTTGCGGGTCGTTGGGTCTTCGCTGAACTTGGCAGTATCGAGCTGCATGGCAACGTAGCTGGAGAAAGCGCGACCGCCTTCGTTCAGCGACTTCATGGTCAACAGCATACGACGTACATCGGGGTGAACGATGATCGGGTCGGCAGCTTTATCAGTCGCCACAGGGCCAGTCGGCGCACGGCTCTGAATACGCTCACGGGCATATTCAATCGCGCTCTGGTAAGAACGCTCGCCAGTCGACAGGCCTTGGATGCCTACGCCCAGACGCTCGTAGTTCATCATGGTGAACATGGCTGCAAGGCCGCGATTAGGCGCGTCGATGATGTAGCCGGTAGCACCGTCGAAGTTCATTACGCAGGTCGCAGAACCCTTGATGCCCATCTTGTGTTCGATCGAGCCGCACGACAGGCTGTTGGCTTCGCCCAGCGAGCCATCAGCGTTGACCATGAACTTCGGTACCAGAAACAGCGAGATACCTTTAGGGCCTGCTGGCGCGTCTGGCAGCTTGGCCAGAACCAAATGAATGATGTTCTCGGTCAGATCGTGCTCACCGCCGGTGATGAATATCTTGGTGCCGCTGACCTTGTAGCTGCCGTCAGCCTGTGGCTCGGCCTTGGTGCGGATGATGCCAAGGTCGGTACCTGCGTGCGGTTCGGTCAGGCACATGGAACCCGCCCACGTACCGGCGTACATGTTAGGCAGGTACTTTTCTTTGAGTTCTTCGCTGGCGTGAGCGTTGATCGACAAGCACGCACCGGCAGTCAGCATCGGGTACAGGCCGAACGACAGGTTGGCCGAGTTGACCATTTCTTCGACCTGCGCCGAGATTACTTTCGGCATGCCCATGCCGCCGAACACAGGGTCGCCACCCACACCAACCCAGCCGCCTTCAGCGTAGGTCTTGTAAGCCGCTGGGAAACCATCCGGGGTTTTCACCGCGCCGTTGGTCCAGGTGCAGCCTTCTTCGTCGCCGCTGCGATTAAGTGGCGCGATGATGCCGGCAGTAACTTTGCCCGCTTCTTCAAGAATTGCATTGGCGGTGTCTTCATCCACCACTTCGGCCAGAGCCGGTAATTCGGCCCACAGCTTAGATACTTCGAATACTTCGTTAAGCACAAAGCGCATATCGCGCAGGGGAGCTTTGTAATCCGCCATGGGTCATTCCTCAAACATGAAAAACAGATTTGCAACAGACTTTCGAGTGTACCCGAACAACATTACCGACACATAGGGTCGAGTTGTGACTGCATATCCACGAAATGTTCGCAGATTATTGAAATAAAAAGACCCGCCGAATGGCGGGTCTGTAAACGTTAAGCCGTTCGTCAGAGAGCGAGACTTTCAGCGCTCATGGCCATCATGCAATCACTGCCCGCCTGAGCGGCAGCCAGGTGCGCAGTGGTACGTGGCAACAGGCGCTTGAAGAAGAACTCGCAGGTCGCCAACTTGGCTTTGTAGAACTCGGCATCATCGGTGCCCGCGGCCAGTTTTTCCGACGCAACCAGTGCCATACGCAGCCACAGGTACGCCTGAATCACGTAGCCAGAGAACATCAGATAATCGACCGATGCCGCGCCGACCTCGTCCGGATTTTTCATGGCGGCCATACCAATCTGCTGAGTCAGTTCGCCCCACTGCTTGTTCAAGCCGGCGAGTTGCGCAACGTAAGGTTTGAACTCGGCGTTATCAGCCTGCGCCTCGCAGAACTTGTGCACGATCTTGGTGAAGCCACGGAGCAATTTGCCCTGGCTGCCCAACACCTTACGACCCAACAAATCGAGCGCCTGAATGCCGTTGGTGCCTTCATAGATCAGCGAGATCCGGCAATCGCGCACCAACTGCTCCATGCCCCACTCGCGGATGTAGCCGTGGCCGCCAAACACCTGCATGCCGGTATTGGTCACTTCAAGGCCGGTTTCGGTCATGAAGGCTTTGCAGATTGGCGTCAGCAGCGCCAGCAGGTTTTCAGCCTCCTCACGCGCCTCGTCACTGACACCGTGGTGAGCCTGGTCAAGCAACTGCGCCGTGAAGTAGGCCAGCGCACGATTGCCCTGGTTGAAGGCCTTCATGGTCAGCAACATGCGGCGCACATCGGGATGCACAATGATCGGATCAGCCGCTTTATCCGGCGCTTTTGGCCCGGTCAGCGAACGCATTTGTAGACGGTCGTTGGCGTATTTGATGGCGCCCTGGAAGCTGGCCTCGCCCAGACACAAGCCCTGCATGCCGGTGCCCAAACGCGCATGGTTCATCATGGTGAACATGCAGTTGAGGCCCTTGTTGAGCTCACCGATCAGATAACCGCGGGCACTGTCGAAGTTGATCACACAGGTAGCCGACGCCTTGATGCCCATCTTGTGTTCGATCGAGCCGCACGACACGCCGTTGCGTTCTCCGGCGTTACCCGCCGAATCCGGCAGGAACTTGGGCACGATAAACAGCGAAATACCTTTGGTGCCAGCGGGTGCATCCGGCAGTTTGGCGAGGACCAGATGAACGATGTTCTCGCTCATGTCATGTTCGCCAGCCGAGATGAAAATCTTGCTGCCCGTCACCGCGTAGCTGCCGTCAGCTTGTGGCACCGCCTTGGTCTTGATGATGCCCAGGTCGGTACCGCAATGCGCTTCGGTCAGGCACATGGTGCCGGTCCACGTACCCTCGGTGAGCTTGGTCAGGTAGGTCTGCTTCTGCTCTTCGCTGCCGTGTGCATGAATCGCCGACATGGCGCCATGCGTAAGGCCGGGATACATGCCCCACGAAGTGTTACTGGCGCCGACCATTTCGCTGACCATCAGACCCAGCGAGCTTGGCAGGCCCTGCCCGCCATAGGCTGGGTCCGCCGCCAGGCCGTTCCAGCCGCCTTCGACATACAGCGCGAAGGCTTCCTTGAACCCTTCAGGCGTGGTGACGACGCCATTGTTGAACTGGCACTCCTGCTCGTCACCGGTGCGGTTGATCGGTGCCAGCACTTGTTCGCAAAACTTGGCGCCTTCTTCAAGGATGGCGCTGACCATGTCTGGCGTGGCATCGGTTGCGCCCTGCGCGGCATAGCTTGAGTGAAAATCAAAAACTTCATCGACCAGAAAGCGCATGTCGCGCATCGGTGCTTTGTAGTCAGGCATATTCATTCTCCGTTAGCAGGCGCGTATGGCACCTAATTTAAGGGGCGCGCAATAATGTCTCTACGCTACTGCGTGTGAGCGACGGGAACAACAGAACTCGCCTTGCTGAATGCACCTGCATAAATGAGCGCGACAAACGGCAGGCGAAAAAAAACCGCTGCGTTTAACGGCAGCGGTTTTTGTACCTGCGATGAACCCGGAAACTAACGCATCACGACGCAGTTTCCGGTGGGCTGATTAATAGCCCAGATCGAAGTTCTCTTCGCTCATGTCCATCAGGTTGTTGGCGCCCGACAGCATGGTTTCAACATGAGTGCGGGTACGCGGCAGGATGCGGGCGAAGTAGAAGCGCGCAGTCTGCAGCTTGGCCTTGTAGAACGCTTCTTCGCTGGTACCGGCAGCCAATTTCTCAGCAGCCAGACGCGCGATGTCAGCCCAGAAGTAAGCGAGGCAGGCGTAACCGCTGTACATCAGGTAATCAACCGATGCAGCGCCCACTTCTTCACGATCTTTCATCGCAGCCATGCCGACCTTCATGGTCACATCAGCCCACTCTTTGTTCAGTTTGGCCAGCGGCGCAACGAACTCGCTGATCGCTTCGTTGCCTTCGTTAGCCTGGCAGAACTTGTGCACGATCTTGGTGAAGCCTTTCAGTGCTTCGCCCTGAGTCATCAGAACTTTACGACCCAGCAGGTCGAGTGCCTGAATACCGGTAGTGCCTTCGTACAGCATCGAGATACGGCTGTCGCGAACGTTCTGCTCCATGCCCCACTCGGCGATGAAACCGTGGCCGCCATAAATTTGCACGCCGTGGTTCGCCGCTTCAAAACCAACTTCGGTCATGAATGCTTTCGCGATTGGAGTCAGGAAAGCCAGCAGTGCGTCTGCCTGCTTCTTCTCTTCTTCGTTCTGGCTGTACTTGACGATGTCGACCTGCTTGGCAGTGAAGTAAACCATTGCGCGGTTGCCTTCGGCGAACGCTTTCATGGTCAGCAACATGCGGCGCACGTCTGGGTGAACGATGATCGGGTCAGCGGCTTTTTCCGGCGCTTTCGGGCCAGTCAGAGCACGCATCTGCAAACGTTCACGCGCATATTTCAAGCCACCCTGGAAACCGGCTTCGGCGTGAGCCAGGCCCTGCAGAGCAGTACCCAGACGCGCAGTGTTCATGAAGGTGAACATACAGTTCAGGCCTTTGTTGGCCGGGCCAATCAGGAAGCCAGTAGCGCCGTCGAAGTTCATCACGCAGGTCGCGTTACCGTGGATACCCATCTTGTGCTCAAGCGAGCCACAGGTAACCGCGTTGCGCTCACCCGCGCCGCCTTCAGCGTTCGGCAGGAACTTAGGCACGATGAACAGCGAGATACCTTTGGTACCCGCCGGTGCATCTGGCAGACGTGCGAGCACGATGTGGACGATGTTGTCGGCCATGTCGTGTTCACCGGCCGAGATGAAGATCTTGGTGCCGGAAACTTTGTAAGAACCGTCAGCCTGCGGCTCTGCTTTAGTGCGCAGCATGCCCAGGTCAGTACCGCAATGAGGCTCGGTCAGGCACATGGTGCCGGTCCACTCGCCGCTTACCAGTTTGTCCAGGTAGGCGTGCTTCTGCTCGTCGGTACCGTGAGCAGCGATGGTGTTCATTGCACCGTGGGACAGGCCCGGGTACATGCCCCACGACCAGTTGGAAGTGCCAACCATTTCGCTGATAACTAGACCGAGCGACTCAGGCAGGCCCTGGCCGCCGTGATCGACGTCATGGGCCAGGCTCGGCCAGCCGCCTTCAACATACTGCTTGTAAGCTTCTTTGAAGCCAGTCGGGGTTTTAACGCCCTCTTCGCTCCAGGTACAGCCTTCGATGTCACCCACACGGTTCAGCGGAGACAGCACCTGCTCACAGAACTTGGCGCCTTCTTCAAGAATGGCACTGACCATATCTGGCGTGGCGTCCTGGCAGCCGGGGAGGCTCTGGTAATGCGCTTCATAGCCGAGCAGCTCGTCACGTACGAAGCGAATATCACGCAAGGGGGCCTTGTAATCAGGCATAGCGAATAACCTCTGCGGTGGTCGGTATGGATGACCGAATAAAAGGGTTCGATTACGGGTGAATCCCGCATGTCTGACCGCGACGAAACGCCACAATCAAACAGGTGTTTGAAACATACGTTTACGCCCCCGCCTTGTCAAGCACCTCAATCAGCCAGATGCAAATATCCCTCGCCCGCGCATTATCGGCAGCGCGATGCTCAAAAATGGCGCACGCGGGTTCGCGGGATGCAGTGATGAAACAGCGGCTGATAACGCATGTATGCCCCGTAAACCAAGGCATACGCCGCGTGGCATAAAGGAGGAATTAGGGTTTGAAGGTTTACGGGCTTATCAGAAATGGCGCGATGAGCTGGATGAGTGGCGCAGCCGTCTATCGGATTCAGATGAGTGAACCCAGTGATTTCAGCTTTGGGGCTAAAGCTGAAACCACATACGCCAATGGTATACGCCTGGTGATTGCGAGGTGCGCAGTCGCAGGATCAGACGCCCAGCACGGTTCAACACGCTGAAACGCCCATAAACTCACCCGTGAAAGACCAGCGCCTAGAGCGTCTCTTCGATCAGGCTGAACTCGAGATGCTGGGCAACGGCCGCTGGAGTCGGCTGTGCCAGACGCGGCACACGACCCAGGCAAGGCGCAGGCAAGCGCTCGGCCAGCGTGGCGAGATTTTCTTCAAGGCGCGAAGTGTCTGGATCGACGATATTGGCGACCCAGCCTGCCAGCTCCAGGCCGTCACGGGCGATGGCTTCGGCGGTCAGCACCGCGTGATTGATGCAGCCCAGGCGCACGCCGACCACTAAAACCACCGGCAACTTGAGGCTGATCACCAAATCGGAAATCGAAGCCTGTCCCGCCAAGGGCACGCGCCAACCGCCCGCGCCTTCGACCAGCGTGAAGTCAGCCCTTTTATCTATCACCGCCTGCACCGGCCCGCGCAGGCTGGCAACACTCAATTCGACTCCAGCTTCACGGGCTGCCAGATGCGGGGCAATCGCCGGCTCGAAAGCCAGTGGATTAACCTCATCGTATGTCAGTGCCAAGGTGCATTCGCCCAGCAGCGCCAGCGCATCTTCATTGCGCAGGCCTTCACGGGTTTTATGGCAGCCGGATGCAACCGGTTTGGCCGCGGCGGTTGAATAACCGGCCAGGCGTGCGGCATGCAGCAAGCCGGCGGCAATGGTGGTTTTACCGATTTCGGTATCGGTGCCGGTGACAAAAAATACTGCGCTCATACAGGTACCTCGCTGGCGCTTGCTTTGCGCAAAACGCCGTAAACAACTTGATAGGTCGCTGGCAAACCTTGCGGTTGGCGGAACTGCTCATAAGCCTTGAGCAAAGCCTGCACGCGCGCGCGGCCAGTCAGGCCGCCGGGACGCCCCGGATTGAGGTTGTGCGCCCCGAGCGCTTTGAGCTCATGGGTAAGGCTGCGCACATCCGGGAAATACAAGGTTTCAGGGCGGGTTTGCAGGCTCAAAAGCTGCAAGCCGCTGCTTGCAGCAAACCGTTGATAATCGTCGAACTGACGGAAGCGATTGACGTGCACAAAACCGTCTACCGCTTGCCAGCTGTCACGCAGCTCACACAGCGTGCCCACGCACAAGCTACTGAATGCCAGCACACCGTTGGGCCGCAACACGCGAGCGGCCTCGCTGAGCACGCTGGAGAAATCCGCGCACCATTGCAGCGCCAGGCTGGAAAAAATCAGATCGACCGAGCCACTGCGCAACGGCAGCTTTTCGGCGTCACCGGCGATGAAATGCCCGGCCCCTCCCTGAGGTTGAGCGTGTGCCAACATGCCCTCGGCAATGTCCAACGCCAAGCCGCTTGCCCCGGCGTATTGCGGCGCCAGCACGCGGCTGAAATAGCCGGTTCCGCAACCAAGATCGAGCCAGCGCTGTGGCTGCAAGTCGTCAGGCACTTGCTGCAATAACTGATGACCCACGGTGCGCTGCAATTCAGCGACGCTGTCGTAACTGCATGCCGCACGCGAGAACGAGGCGGCAACCTGACGCTTGTCGGGCAACGACGCCTGGATATATTCAGACATCGCTCACCTCGGTCAAAAACGCATCAATCGCTGCCGCCACTTCGTGCGGGCGCTCCAGCACAAAAGCATGACTGGCGTTGTCGATCAGTCCGATTTCGACATCCGCCAACAGATCGAGCAATTGCCCGGCAGCCGTAGCCGGCACCAGCGCATCGCTGCCTGCGAACAGATGCAGTTGCGGGCCGGCATAACCTTGCAGTGCCTCACGGGTATCCAGTGAAGCGAGTAAATCCAAACTGGCTAACAAGGCTGCTGGCGGACAATGCGGAGCGCCGCCAACCAGCAACCGCGAAAGCCCGCGAGCATCTGCCGCGCCCTGACTACAGAGCAGCGCAAATCGCTTGAGAATAGTTGCAGGCTCGGTCGCGCAGGCCTGACGGAAGGCATCGAAGGTTTCAGCCGCCATCGCACTCGGCCAGTCGTCCAGCGCAATGAAACTGCTATTACTGGCCAATGTCACCAAGCCAGGACAACGTTCACCGCGATAGGCCGCCAGCTCGGCCGCAAGCATGCCACCAAGCGACCAGCCACCCAACCAGGCATTGTCGGCCAGTCGGTCATCCAGTTCTTCGAGCCAGGCTTGCGGGTCGCTGCCTGGCAATTCTGGCAACGGTTCAATTTCGACGTGCAAGCGCTCATCGAGTCCGCGCAAGGCATCTGCCAACGGCTGCAATGGCGCCGTGCCCAAGCCCCAACCGGCCAATAGAACCAGGCGATTACGCATGCTCGGCCTCCATTATTGCGTTGCAGTCCGCCAACGCCTCAAGCAACACATCGAGCTGCTCGACACTGTGCGCCGCCGACAAGGTTACCCGCAGCCGCGCACTGCCAGCCGGCACCGTTGGCGGGCGAATGGCCGTGACCAGAATCCCGCGATCGCGCAGTAGCTGCGAAAAACGCATGGCGCGGTCACTGTCACCGATCACAATTGGCTGAATCGGCGTGGTGCTCTGCATTAACTCTAGGCCGATATTGCCGACCCCTGCACGAAAACGCTGAATCAGCGCATCCAGATGCTCGCGTCGCCAATGTTCGCGGCGCAGCAATTCAAGGCTTTTTAGCGTGGCGCAGGCCAGCGCGGGCGGCTGACTGGTTGTATAAATGTAGGGCCGGGCAAATTGCACCAGGGTTTCGATCAATTCCTGACTGCCCGCGACAAATGCACCAGCGGTGCCGAAGGCCTTGCCCAGCGTACCGACCAACACCTGCACAGCGTCCACGCCCAACCCGAAGTGCTCGGCAATGCCGCCGCCGGTTGCGCCCACAGGCCCAAACCCGTGGGCATCATCAACCATCACCCAGGCATCACGTTTTTTGGCCTCGGCGCACAGCGCTGGCAGGTCAGCCGTATCGCCGTCCATGCTGAACACACCGTCGGTGACGACCAGCGTGTTGCCCGTGGCCTTCTCTAGGCGACTGGCAAGGCTGGCCGCATCGTTGTGCAAATAGCGCGAGAAACGGGCATTGCTGAGCAAGCCGGCATCGAGCAGAGAGGCATGATTGAGGCGGTCTTCCAGAACCGTGTCGCCCTGACCAACCAACGCGGTAACCGCGCCCAGATTGGCCATGTAGCCAGTCGAGAACAGCAGCGCACGCGGACGCCCGGTAAAGTCGGCAAGCGCCTCCTCCAACTCGTGATGCGGCGTGCTGTGGCCAATCACCAAGTGCGAAGCGCCGCCGCCAACACCCCAGCGCGCAGCACCCGCGCGCCAGGCTTCGATCACCTGAGGATGATTGGCAAGGCCCAGATAGTCGTTGGAACAAAACGCCAGCAACTCGCGGCCATCAACCTGCACCACAGGACCTTGCGGCGACTCCAGCAAGGGACGCTGACGGTACAGATGCGCGGCGCGGCGCTCGGCTAGGCGTGTGGCGAGATCAAATGGCATAGCAGTCCCGAAGGTGCGCAATCACTAAAACCTGTAGCGGCTAAAGTGATTGCAGTAACAAGGCAGGCAAACGATTACGGGCGCCTGCAGACTCAAGAACATGAGCCTGCAGGCAGCGTTCACAGCAACGGCTCAAACCGCGGCGTTGTAGAACTGCTCGCTGCTTTTTTGTTCGATCAGGGCTTGCTCGATAGCGGCCTGATGCACTTCATCGGCGTGTTCCTCGCGTTCTTCCGGCTTGATGCCCAAACGCGCGAACAGCTCCATGTCCTTGTTGGCTTGCGGGTTGACCGTGGTCAGCAGCTTCTCGCCGTAGAAAATCGAGTTGGCACCGGCAAAGAACGCCAATGCCTGCATCTGGTCATTCATCGCCTCACGGCCGGCAGAAAGGCGCACATGCGATTTCGGCATCATGATCCGCGCAACCGCCAGCGTACGGATGAAGTCGAATGGATCCACGTCCTTCTCTTCAGCCAACGGCGTGCCTTTGACCTTGACCAACATGTTGATCGGCACCGACTCCGGATGCTCAGGCAAGTTGGCCAGCTGAATGAGCAGGTTCGCCCGGTCATCCAGCGACTCGCCCAGACCGAGAATCCCGCCGGAGCAGATCTTCATGCCGGAATCACGCACATAGGCCAGTGTTTCCAGGCGATCCGCGTAGGTGCGCGTAGTAATGATGTTGCCGTAGAACTCAGGTGAAGTGTCGAGGTTGTGGTTGTAGTAATCCAACCCGGCATCAGCCAGCGCTGCGGTTTGCTCTTTGTCCAGCTTGCCCAGCGTCATGCAGGTTTCCAGGCCCAGCGCCTTGACGCCTTTGACCATCTCCAGCACGTAGGGCATGTCTTTAGCCGAAGGATGCTTCCAGGCAGCGCCCATGCAGAAACGAGTCGAGCCGATGGCTTTGGCGTCGGCAGCAGCTTGCAGGACTTTCTGTACTTCCAGCAGTTTTTGTTTTTCCAGGCCGGTGTTGTAGTGGCCGGACTGCGGGCAGTACTTGCAGTCTTCCGGGCAGGCGCCGGTTTTAATCGAAAGCAAGGTTGAGACCTGCACGCGGTTGGCATCGAAATGCTCGCGGTGCACGGTCTGCGCCTGAAACAACAGGTCGTTGAAAGGCTGCTCGAACAGTGCTTTGACTTCAGCTAGCGACCAGTCGTGACGCGTTGCGATAGATGCGGTTGCATTCATGAAAGAGTTCCTTCGACGCTTGGCGGCGTCTGTTGTCAGGGATAACGGCCAAAGCGCCGCAATTCAGGCTTAAGGCATCATAAGTTGTGTATTGACGCTGTCAACCCAGAGCAAGACACAGGTTTACATCTGATCAATTATTGATCTAGCGTAAGCAGCCATCACCCTAACCACGCCACAGCACATACACCCGACAAGGAGTCGCCATGAGCCCGCTGAAAACGCTATCCGAGCGGATGCTGCGCGCCTTGAACTGGCGGGCGTCAGGCAGGTGCCTGCTTTGCGATGCCAACGCAGACAATCCGCCGCTGGCTATCTGCAGTGGTTGCGAAGCTGATCTGCCGTGGCTGGGCGCGCATTGCTTGGTATGCGCGCTGCCGCTCACCCATCACGGCCTGACATGCGGTGAATGCCTGAAACGTCGGCCGTCTTTTGCACGGGTAGAAGCGCCCTGGCGCTATGAATTTCCAGTGGCGAGCCTGATAAACCGCTTCAAACACCGGGCCGATATGCCGTTCGGGCGACTGTTGGCAGATTTGCTCACCCAGCATGTGCAGCACGCACTGGATCAGGGCCTGCCGAGGCCGGATGGCCTGATTGCGGTACCTTTATCGCGAACAAGGCAACGCCAGCGCGGCTTCAATCAGGCGCAGATGCTTAGCCAGTGGTTGAGCCGACAGCTGCATATCGACACATTAAAAGACGTACTGATCCGCACCGCCGACGCCCCCGCGCAGCAGCAACTTGATGCCAGATCGCGTAAACGCAACCTGCGCCACGCCTTTAACCTGCACCCAGATGCCTCGGTCAACGGTTTGCATCTGGCCCTGGTTGATGATGTGCTCACCACCGGCGCCACAGCCGACACCCTTGCCCGCCTGCTGTTGCGTGCAGGCGCCACACGGGTCGATGTTTACTGTTTGGCACGCACGCCGAAACCGGGTGATAGCACTTGAGCGTGCCTCGCTAAGCGCGGCTTGACTTACGCCAGCCTAAACGCCACTTTGCCCGACAACCGCCTCACTCAACAGAATGCCCATGTCTTTACCCAGCCTGCTCGCCCAGTACATCGTGCGCCGCCCACAGCGCATCGCCCTGCTCCAGCACATTGCCGAGCAAGGCTCGATTACGCGGGCAGCAAAAAGCGCCGGCCTGAGTTACAAGGCCGCGTGGGATGCGATTGACGAGTTGAACAACCTGGCCAACCAACCGCTGGTCGTGCGCAGTGTGGGCGGCAAAGGTGGCGGCGGCGCCAGATTGTCTGCCGAAGGCGAACGCGTGCTGCGTTTGTATCAGCGCCTGCAATTGCTGCAAAGCCAGATACTCGAAGCGGCAGAAGATGCAGACGACCTCGATCTGCTCAGTCGCCTGATGCTGCGCACCAGCGCTCGCAACCAGTTGCATGGACGAATCCGGCTAATCGACAGCCTTGGCCACAATGACCTGATTACGCTGGAACTCGCGGGCGGGCTGACATTAACCGCGCAAATTACCCGCGACAGCACGCACACCCTAGAACTGCAACTGGGCGCGCCGGTATTGGCGCTGATCAAGGCCGGCTGGCTTGAACTGCACCCCGTCGATGCACCGGCAATACCGGGCAACAACAGCCTGACCGGGGAGATCAGCGAGATCCTTGATGCCGAAGATGGCCCCACCGAAGTACGCATCCGCCTGAGTAATCAGCAGACCCTCTGCGCGCTGGCCCAGCCCGAGCATTTGCAAGTGTTGGCACTCAAAACAGGAAGCGCTGTGCAGGTGCAGTGCGCGCCGAGCAACGTTTTGTTGGGCACCCCGATTTAAGCGCCAATTGCGTAACACAGCTGCAACAATAACTTCACACAGGGTCTCTATGGTGGCTGCACCACCGGCAAGGAGCCTGCCATGAAGCTGTTAGACGACCTGCAATCCAGCGACTTTGAAAACCTGACCCAACTCAGCCGCCGCCGCTTTATCGGGGCCGGTGCAGCCTGCGGCGCCGCGCTGTTCCTCAGTGGCAATCTGCTCAGCCGCAGCGTGATGGCAGCAACCGCAAATGCCGGTTCCAGTGCCTTGCTCGGTTTTGTCAATATTGCCGCGAGCACCGCCGACACCATCAGCCTGCCCGCTGGCTATACCTCGTCGGTATTGATCAGTTGGGGGCAGCCGCTGCACACGGGTGGCCCGGCCTTTGACCCGCACGGCAAAAACACGGCGAGCGATCAGGAAGTACAGTTCGGTGACAGCAACGATGGCATGAGCCTGTTTGCCATGCCCGACGACGAGAATCGGGCACTGCTGGCGATCAATAACGAGGCCACGGACTACCGCTTCCTGTTCGCCCATGGCAAAGCGCCGCAGTCCGCGGAAGATGTGCGCAAGGCGCTGGCCAGTGAAGGTGTTTCGATCATTGAGGTCGAGCGCCGCGGCCAATCCTGGCAGTTCGTGCAGGGCTCGCCTTTTAATCGTCGCATCCACGGTAATACCCCGATCCGCGTAAGCGGCCCGGCGGCGGGGCACGACTGGTTGAAAACCGCAGCCGACAGCAGCGGTATCGAGGTGCTCGGCACATTCCAGAACTGCGCCAACGGTCAAACGCCGTGGGGCACCTACCTGACGTGCGAAGAGAACTTCACCGATTGTTTTGGCAGCAGCGATGCTCAGCAAGCGTTCACCCCGGCCCAGCAGCGCTATGGCGTAAGTGTTGAGAGCGAAGACATCAACTGGCATCAGCACAATGAGCGCTTCGATCTGGCGAAGCATCCCAATGAACTGAATCGTCACGGATGGATTGTCGAGATCGACCCATTCGACCCGCAGTCTGTTCCGGTCAAGCGCACAGCACTCGGACGCTTCAAGCACGAGAACGCAGCCTTTGCCGAAACCAAGGACGGGCGCGCCGTGATTTACATGGGCGACGATGAACGTGGCGAGTTTATTTACAAGTTCATCAGCCGGGACAAGATCAACCGCAAGAACCCTAAAGCTAACAAAGACCTGCTGGATAACGGCAGCTTTTATGTCGCGCAATTTGATGCCGGTGACAGCGACAAGAATCACCCGAAAGGTCATGGTAGCTGGATCGAACTGCGCCACGGCAAGAACGGCCTCACCGCCGCCAACGGTTTTAACAGCCAGGCCGAGGTGCTGATCAATGCCCGCCTCGCTGCCAGCATCGTCAACGCCACGCGCATGGATCGCCCGGAATGGATCGTGGTCAGCCCGATTGATGGCAAGGTTTACTGCACGCTGACCAACAACGCCAAGCGCGGCAATGAAGGCCAGCCAGTGGGCGGTCCGAACCCGCGGGCCCATAATATCTACGGCCAGATCCTGCGCTGGCGCGAAGCCAACGACGACCACGCCTCCACCGCACTGGTCTGGGATTTGTTCCTGATTGCCGGCAATCCACAACAGCATGCAGGTTCGCCGCAGGCGGGCTCCGGCAATATCACGGCGCAGAACATGTTCAACAGCCCGGACGGCATGAGTTTCGATGCGGCGGGACGTTTGTGGATTCTCACCGATGGCGACAGCAGCAACAGCGGCGACTTTGCCGGCATGGGCAATAACCAGATGCTCTGCGCCGATCCGGCCAGCGGTGAAATCCGCCGGTTCATGGTTGGCCCGGTCGGCTGTGAGGTCACCGGAATCAGCTTCACCCCAGACCAGCGCACGCTGTTTGTCGGTATCCAGCATCCAGGCGAAAAAGGCACCTCGACCTTTCCCGACTACCAACCCAACGGCACACCGCGCTCCTCGGTGATCGCCATACGCCGCGAAGATGGCGGGATCATCGGCAGCTGAAAAAACAGCACCAGCGCCACTGAGAACGGTCGCGATTGAACGGCGGAAACAGCAAGAACCAGCCGCTGCAAATGGGCGTCCAAAGCCTGTTGCCAGAGCGCTAATATGTGCCGAAATACTTCTTCAGCGCTTGCGTAGTACGCGCCACCCGCGCCTGCGTTACCATGGCCGCCTAATCGCAGCAGCCAGCTGCGCGAAGGAGCGGTCATGTCTCACCCATTTGCTGCACTTACACCCGATCTGGTACTGGATGCAGTTGAAAGCATCGGCTTTCTGAGCGATGCGCGCATCCTTGCGCTCAACAGTTATGAGAACCGGGTTTATCAGGTGGGCATTGAGGATGAGACGCCGCTGATCGCCAAGTTCTACCGGCCAGATCGCTGGACCGACGCCGCCATTCGCGAAGAGCACAGCTTCACGTTTGAGTTGGCGGAATGCGATGTGCCGGTGGTTGCGCCGCTGGCGATAAACGGTGAAACCCTGTTCGAACATGCCGGTTATCGCTTCACCCTGTTCCCGCGTCGGGGTGGCCGCGCGCCAGAGCCGGGCAACCTCGATCAGCTTTACCGACTGGGGCAATTGCTTGGGCGCATGCACGCCGTGGGTTCGACCAAGCCGTTTGAGCACCGCGACACCTTGACGGTCAGCAACTACGGTCACGCCTCACTGGCCACCTTGCTGGAGGGCAACTTCATACCCAAAAGCCTGCTGCCGGCCTATGAATCGGTCGCGCGCGATTTGCTCAAACGTCTGGATGAACTGTTCGCCAACAATCCAGTAATCGCCATTCGGGTACACGGCGACTGTCACCCGGGTAACCTGCTGTGCCGTGACGACACCTTCCATATGGTCGACCTCGACGACTGCCGCACCGCACCCGCCGTGCAGGACCTGTGGATGATGCTGGCCGGTGAGCGCCATGAACGCCTGGGGCAACTCTCGGAACTCATGGACGGCTATCAGGAATTCCACGATTTCAATCCGCGCGAATTACCGCTGATTGAAGGCCTGCGCGCACTCCGCCTGATGCATTACAGCGCTTGGCTGGCGCGGCGTTGGGATGATCCAGCGTTCCCGCACAGCTTTCCCTGGTTTGGCAGCGAGCGCTATTGGGGCGAGCAAATCCTGATGCTGCGTGAGCAGATGGCTGCGCTCGATGAAGAACCGCTGAAACTGTTCTGAGCACAGGCCGCGATTGCAAGCCCGTACACAGCCCCAGCCATTAATGCTGAGCGACTGTGACGGGCTTTTTGCTGAATGAATAAAACAGGTTCGGTTCGCTGATCACGTAAAGATTGCCCAAGGTGTCCATCGTCACACCTTCGGCTTGCGGCACGCTTTCTTTGACATCGCTGAGGCCGCTCAAGAATGTGCGGCTGCTGACCAGGTCCCCGTCGCTATTCAATTCGAACAGCGCCTTGCTCTCATCGCTGAGTAGCAGCAAATGCCCGGTCACGGGATCAACATGCACCGCCGACAGGTCGGTCGAATAAACGCTGCGGTCGAGCCACTCGCTCAAATCGCGAACCTCCAGTTGCAAGTTGCCGGCAAGGGACTCACGCACGCCGGTAATTGCAAACAGCTGGCGCGGATCACGCTCCTTAACCGCATACAGGCGATCCTCAACCGCGTCGTAGGCAATGCCTTCCAGGCCTTTGTTTTCGGTGTCGGACTGATTAAGGCCCAAGGTCACGTTGTGCGCATTGTTGCGGTTAATCGGTCCAGGCGTCGCGGGCATCGTCAAAAAGCTGATGCTGTGGCTGCGCTCCTCGACAACGGCCACCAAGCCATCGCCCATATAGGTAATGTCTTCGGTGTCTTTGAAACCAATCAGTGGATAACTCGCCAGCACGTTGGAGGACTTATCCATCGCGACGATCTGCATCGGCCCGGAGTTGGTAATGGCCAGCAAACGGTTCTGATCGTAGTCATAGGTAATGCCCGACAAATCATCCGGAACGCCTGCCACCGGCAACGCCTGCAGATCAACACGGTAATCCGGCAGCCAGATTGCGTTATCTATGCGTGTGCTGGCTTGCGCCATGTCGACCCAGTTGAAGTAGATACGCTCCTTTACCCGTAATACTGAAGCAGCCGTGAACACCAACGCCGCTGCGCACACACCAGCCAGAGCGGCTTTACGTGGGTGCAATACGCACCAGGATTTGAGCTGACTAAAAATAGAAGTACTGCTTTTCAAAAGACCCGTCCCAACTCATTTAAAGCACCGAAGCACTCGGTTAAAAATCTGAATGTCACCCGCAAAAAAGATAGGAATCGCGAGTGCCGGTGCATTTTGCATGCACACATATGACAACAATGCGAATAGGCGTTCCCCGATGTAAAAAAAGGCTTACGTTTTTGTGTGGCCACGGGCCGACAATAAAGCTGAACAACCAGACAAAAAGTGCAGCGCAGACTAGAATTGGCACTTTCGTTAGCACCCTAAGCAAGGACTCTCATGGCCACCGCCAATCCGCAGCGCGGATATATTCTCGGCCTCACGGCATACACGATCTGGGGTTTATTCCCGCTGTACTTCAAGGCCATCTCCGAAGTGCCTGCACTCGAAATCATTGTCCACCGCGCTGTGTGGTCGGCAATTTTCGGTGCCCTGCTCTTGCTGGTGTGGAAACACCCCGGCTGGCTGCGCGAGCTGCGCGCCAACCCCAAGCAGTTTGCGGTTTTAGCGCTGAGCGGCGTACTGATTGCCAGTAACTGGCTGGTGTACGTGTGGGCGGTCAATCATGGGCGCATGCTTGAGGCCAGCCTTGGCTACTACATCAATCCATTGATCAACGTTCTGCTGGGCATGCTGATTCTCGGTGAGCGCCTGCGTCGCTTGCAGTGGATTGCAGTTGGCCTTGCCGCGCTCGGGGTACTGCAGCAGTTGTGGCAGGTCGGCAGTATTCCTTGGGTATCGCTGGTACTGGCCCTGACATTCGGTTTCTACGGCCTCATCCGCAAGCAGGCGCCGGTGAAAGCGCTGCCTGGTCTGGTTGTTGAAACCTGGATGCTGTTGCCGCTGGCGATTGGCTGGATCGTACTCAACCCCAGCGCGATGAGCAGCAACCCTGAATTCTGGACAACATCCGAGGCGTTCTGGCTGATCGCTGCCGGACCGATTACCTTGGTGCCGCTGGTGTGCTTCAACGCAGCGGCGCGGCATCTGCCTTACACCACACTGGGTTTCCTGCAATACCTGGCACCGACGCTGGTATTGCTGCAGGCCGTATTCCTGTTCGGCGAGACATTCGATTCGAGCAAACTGCTGGCCTTCATCTGCATCTGGGCCGGGTTGGTGATTTACAGCGTGGATGCGTGGCTCACACTGCGTCGCCGGCCGCCCATCGAACCGCAAGCCTGACCAAAACCGTCGCCGCAATGCTGTGGCGACGGCCTAAATTCTGATCAAAAAACACTCAAGTCGATGCAACCCATAGCGCTCATGGGCTGCATCGACTCATCCCAAACTTATCCACAGAGGCATCCCCAGCCGTTGTGCACAAGCTGAAAACCCTGACTGTTTTTTGATCAATCCTGACAAAACCTTGCAGCACTAAGAGCGCAAGCGGGTCTCCCCAGTTTATCCACAGGCCTACGCACGCAGAACTTGGATAGTTGTGTGTAGCGCCATATACGCCGCTACAAAACTCCAAGCACTAGCTTTCGGCGCGGATATTCAGCTCGACCATCAGATCATCCGCCAGGGTCTCCAGCTGGATTTTCAGCGCATCTAGGGTCAGCGACACAGGCACTGCCAGCATGGCTTCGGCGTGGAACAGTGGCTCACTGCTCATCGGCGCCGGCATAACATCAGTGATCAGGCTTTCGACGTTGACCCCAAGCTCGGTCAACAGACGGGTGATGTCGCGAACAATGCCTGGCCGGTCATTGCCGACCAAATCCAGCAGCACCGGCTTGGCCACACACGACGGCTCATCACCGCTCGGCGCCAGCAGAATACGAATGCCGTGAATGCTCAGCCCCTGCAGCGCCTCGACCAACTCGGCATGCGACTCGGCAGGCACGGCCACGCGCAGAATCCCGGCAAACTGGCCGGCCATGCGTGACATCCGGCTCTCAAGCCAGTTACCGCCGTGATCAGCGATGCACTGCGCAACACGCTCGACCAACCCGGGCTGATCCTGAGCAATTACCGTGACGACTAAATGTTCCATTGTGAGCCTCGCGTTTGTGGAGATAGACATGGGACCGCAAGTGTCTGCGCCCATTCAAACTAACTGTTTGCTCGCGCAGGCAAGCCTAGCCAATAGGTGTAGAACGCATTGTCGCGGCAATAACCCAGGCGCTCATAAAGTGCTTGGCCCGCCGTGTTGTCCTTGGCTGTTTCAAGTTGCAAACCGCAGACACCCGTGCTTTCGCCGTAGTTGCGGGCCGCATTCATCAACCCCTCCCCAACTCCCTGACGGCGCGCATGGGGCGCGACATATAAGTCGCTGAGCAACAGCGCAGGCGCCAGATGCAAGGATGCGAAGAACTTATAGAGCTGGACGAAACCGAGGGCTTTAGTGCTTAAGTCGCGGGCGATGAAGATGATCGACTGACCTTGTAGCAATCTGTCATGCAAAAAATCGCTGACCTGCTGCGTGCTTTTCTCGACCCCATAGAAGTGCAGATAGGCTGAAAAAAGTGGGCTTAAATCATCCAGATCGCTAAGCGTCGCCTGCTCTATATGCATTGAGGAGCTCCTGTTCAGTTCCACCTCAGTATAGGTGGGCAAAGCAAGATCGACGAACGTATAGAATCTAGAAGCAATTAATCGTGTACCGTTTCCGCACTTTTATGAAACAATATTGACCTTCTTTGCACACACAACATTCCTTGCGTGACTAGAAATCGACTTTCGGTCGGAGTACGACGCGCTTGCGACTGATTTTCCCAAGATCTTGATGTAGTATGCCGCGCCGTGGACTACAAGACTGTTTCCGGCAGTCCGTCGTGGCTATTGAGTAAAGCTGAACAGAGTGAGGCAAGTGATGACTGAACACGTTCAAGTAGGTGGCCTGAAGGTTGCCAAAGTGCTGTTCGACTTCGTAAACAACGAAGCCATCCCCGGTACCGGCATTGCTGCCGACAAGTTCTGGGCAGGCGCTGAGGCTGTGATCAACGATCTGGCCCCAAAAAACCGCGCTCTGCTCGCCAAGCGCGACGCTATTCAAGCGCAAATCGACGGCTGGCATCAGGCTCGCGCCGGCCAGGCTCACGATGCAGTGGCCTACAAGGCTTTCCTGCAGGAAATCGGTTACTTGCTGCCTGAACCGGCTGAGTTCGCCGCGACCACCCAGAACGTCGACGAAGAAGTCGCGCGTCTGGCGGGTCCGCAACTTGTAGTGCCGGTCATGAACGCACGCTTCGCCCTGAACGCCTCGAACGCGCGCTGGGGCTCGCTTTACGATGCGCTGTACGGCACCGACGCGATCAGCGAAGAGAATGGCGCCGAAAAGGGCAAGGGCTACAACAAGGTTCGTGGCGACAAGGTTATTGCCTTCGCTCGCGCGTTTCTCGACCAGGCAGCGCCTTTGGCTGCAGGCTCGCACGTTGACTCGACAGGCTACCGCATTGAAGGCGGCAAGCTGATTGTCAGCCTCAAAGGCGGCAGCAACACCGGCCTGCAAGACGATGCACAGCTGATCGGTTTCCAGGGCGACGCAAGCGCTCCGGTAGCCGTGCTGCTCAAGCACAACGGCCTGCACTTCGAAATTCAGATCGACGCCAACACTCCGGTTGGCAGCACTGACGCCGCTGGCGTTAAAGACGTGCTGATGGAATCGGCGTTGACCACCATCATGGACTGCGAAGATTCGGTAGCCGCCGTAGATGCCGACGACAAAGTCGTGATCTACCGCAACTGGCTCGGCCTGATGAAGGGCGACCTGGCTGAAGAAGTCTCCAAAGGTGGCACCACCTTCACCCGCACCATGAACCCGGATCGCGTTTACACCCAGGTTGATGGCGGCGAACTGAGCCTGCACGGCCGCTCACTGCTGTTCGTGCGTAACGTTGGCCACTTGATGACCATCGACGCGATCATCGACAAAGACGGCTTTGAAGTGCCGGAAGGCATCATGGATGGTCTGCTGACCAGCCTGATCGCCATCCACAACCTCAACGGCAACACCAGCCGCCGCAACACCCGCACCGGTTCGATCTACATCGTTAAGCCGAAAATGCACGGCCCGGAAGAAGTCGCCTTCACCACCGAACTGTTCGGCCGTGTAGAGCAGGTGCTGAGCCTGCCGGTTAACACGCTGAAAGTCGGCATCATGGACGAAGAGCGTCGCACCACCGTCAACCTCAAGGCGTGCATCAAAGCGGCCAGCGAGCGCGTGGTGTTCATCAACACTGGCTTCCTCGACCGTACCGGTGACGAAATCCACACTTCGATGGAAGCTGGCGCCGTTGTGCGTAAAGCAGCCATGAAAGCCGAGAAGTGGATTGGCGCTTACGAAAACAACAACGTCGACGCTGGCTTGGCAACGGGCCTGCAAGGCCGTGCGCAAATCGGTAAAGGCATGTGGGCCATGCCTGACCTGATGGCCGCGATGCTTGAGCAGAAAATCGGCCATCCGATGTCCGGCGCCAACACCGCCTGGGTTCCGTCGCCGACTGCTGCCACCTTGCACGCGCTGCACTACCACAAGGTTGACGTATTCGCCCGTCAGGAAGAACTCAAGAGCCGCACACCGGCTTCGGTTGATGACATTCTGACCATCCCACTGGCCGCTGATACCAACTGGTCTGCCGAGGAAATCCAGAACGAACTGGACAACAACTCGCAGGGTATTCTGGGTTATGTAGTGCGCTGGATCGACGCGGGCGTTGGTTGCTCGAAAGTGCCGGACATCAGCGATGTCGGCCTGATGGAAGACCGCGCCACACTGCGTATTTCCAGCCAGTTGCTGGCTAACTGGCTGCGCCACGGCATTGCCACCGAAGAGCAGATTGTCGCCAGCCTCAAGCGCATGGCGCCGGTGGTTGACCGTCAGAACGCTAACGATCCGACCTACCGCCCACTGGCACCGGACTTCGACAGCAACATCGCCTTCCAGGCTGCGCTGGAATTGGTCGTCGAAGGTGCCAAGCAACCAAACGGCTACACCGAGCCGGTTCTGCACCGTCGTCGTCGTGAGTTCAAGGCTGCCAACGGCCTATAACTCACCTTTGACGTGAACCGCTGAAGAAAACGGCCGCCCTCCGGGCGGTCTTTTTTTGCCTGCGATTCAGCCCGGCCGCCTAGACTTACGTCCAATGGGCGCTAGTCGCCTGCCAACGCACACTGGCTAAAAAATACAGGTTAATAACCAGGGCCCGGCTATGGCTGACAACACCTTCGCTGAAACCGGCAAGAGCGCGGTGCTGCAAAACATTCAAGGCACTATGGCCTTCCTGCAGCAGTTCCCGCCATTCAACCAGATGGACATGGCGCATCTGGCCTATCTGGTTGAGCACTGTCAGCTGCGCTTTTATGCACAGGGCGAAACCATCCTCAATCCGGAAGATGGCCCGGTCGAGTTCTTCTATATCGTCAAACAGGGTCGTGTAGTGGGCGAACGCCCGCACGCAGGCAAGCAACCTGAACAAAGTACCTTCGAGATATCCACAGGCGAATGCTTCCCGCTGGCCGCATTGATCGGTGAACGCGCCACGCGCACGCGGCACTTGGCGGGCGAAGACAGCTTCTGCCTGTTGCTGGATAAACCAGCGTTCCGCAAGTTGTTCAGCGTTTCTGAGCAGTTGCGCAATTTTGCCCTGCGCGGGGTCAGCAGCCTGCTCGATCAGGTTAATCAACAGGTGCAGTTACGGGCGGCAGAAAGCCTTGGCGAGCAATATTCGCTGAACACCCCGCTCAGCGAACTGGCCATGCGCACAGCCGTAACCTGCACAGCGGAGTGCAGCCTGCGCGATGCGGTGCGGCAGATGCATGAGCAGCACGTCGGCAGCATTGTGGTAGTCGACAGCGCGCAGCATCCACTGGGGATTTTTACCCTGCGCGATCTGCGCCGGGTAATCGCCGACAACGAATCCCTCGATCAGTCGATCGAACTGCTGATGACGCCCAATCCCTTTGCACTGCCGCCCTCAGCCAGCGCGTTTGACGCCGCCATTGCCATGGCCGAACGGCACATCGCCCACGTTTGCCTGATCACGGACCAGCAACTCTGTGGCGTGGTTTCGGAGCGCGATCTGTTTTCATTACAGCGGGTCGATCTGGTGCATCTGGCGCGCACACTGCGCACGGCCAGCAAACTTGAAACCCTGATCGCCCTGCGCAGCGACATCAATATGCTGGTCGACCGCATGTTGGCGCATGGCGCCAGTTCGACGCAGATTACCCACATCATCACCCTGCTCAACGACCAGACCGTATGCCGGGTGATCGAACTGACCATTGCCGATCTCGGCGATCCGGGCGTGCAATTCACATGGCTGTGCTTTGGCAGTGAAGGGCGCCGCGAACAAACCCTGCTCACCGATCAGGACAACGGCATCGTATTCACCGCCGACTCTGATGCCGCCGCCGAAAGCATCCGCCAGAAGCTCCTGCCGCTGGCACAGGAAATCAATCAACGCCTGGCCCGCTGTGGCTTCACCCTGTGTACCGGCAACATCATGGCCGGCAACCCTGAGCTGTGCCTGTCGCAACAGCAGTGGAGTCAGCGCTTTGATAGTTTCATCGCCACCACCACGCCCGAGCACCTGCTGCGCTCAAGCATCTATTTTGATTTGCGCGCGGTCTGGGGCCCTGCAAAAGGCGTCAAGCAACTGCGCGAAGCGTTACTCGCCAAAATTGCCCAGAACACGCTGTTTCAACGCATGATGGCCGAAAACGCTTTGCGTCACCGACCACCGCTGGGGCTGATTCGTGATTTTGTCGTGGCGCGCAAGGGCGTCGAAAAAGACACCCTCGACCTCAAGATCCAAGGCCTTACGCCGTTTGTCGATGGCGCCCGGCTACTGGCGCTGGCCAACGGCGTGGGTGTCTGCAACACCCTTGAGCGTCTGCGCGCGCTGATTCGCAAAGGCGTGATCGATGAACTCGACGGCGCGGCGTATGAAGAGGCCTATCATTTCATTCAGCAAACCCGCATGCAGCAACACCAGCTGCAAGCCAAACAAAACCTGCCCTACTCCAACCGACTTGATCCAGACACCCTCAACCATCTGGATCGGCGCATCCTGCGTGAATCATTCCGCCAGGCTCAGCGCCTGCAAAGCAGCCTCGCGCAACGCTACCAACTATGAATGCTTTAACCTGGCTTACTGGCGCAAAACCCTCACTCGATGCTGAGCAGCAGGCGCGCGTGGACGCGCTTGGCAAACCCGTCGCGCTCGATAAAACACCACTGGCCGAGCAACGCATTGTGGTGCTCGATCTGGAAACCTCGGGGCTTGATACCCGCCGCGATCAGGTCTTGTCGATCGGCGCGGTGGTGATCAATCAGGGCGCAATTGTGCTCGGCGAGCAATTCGAATGCGTGGTCCAGCGCCATGACCTGAAGATCAACGCAAGCATTCTCATCCACGGCCTGCGGCCATTCGATATCGCCGCCGGAATTGATCCGAGTGAAGCGCTGTTGAGCTTTATGGAGTTCCTTGGTGACAGCCCGCTGCTGGCCTTTCATGCAAACTTCGATAAACGCATGCTCGGCCGCGCCCTCAAGCAAACGCTGGGGATCAAGTTACGCCACCCATTTCTTGATGTCGCCGAAATGGCGCCACTGCTGTGTCCAGACAATGCGCCCCGCCGGGGCAGCCTTGAGGCGTGGGCCGAGCAATTCGGCTTGCAGGTGCATCAGCGTCATCACGCCAGTGCCGACGCGATGGTGACGGCCGAGCTGGCGCTGATCATGTTCAGCAAGGCGCGCCAGAACGGGCTGGACAGCCTGCAACAGCTGACTGAGGCGCTTGAGGGTTATCGTCGACGTAAGCAGTTTCACCCGTGAAGCCGACACACAATTCGGCGTGAGGTGGAGGCATAGTTACAGGGGTGAGGTGTAGATCGCTTTGACGGATTGCCCCGCAGGGGCTATTCATCCTCCGGATGTTATGGGGTGAATTAGTGAAGGTGACGGACGATTTATTCACGGCCTTCGCCCACAAAAAAACGCCTGAGCGGTTAAGCATCAGGCGTTTTTTATTCATTGCAGGTCAGCGGGTCATTGCGACTCTTCTGGCGTCGGGCTGACCAGTTCGCTGACTTTGCTGCGTGACAGCCAGCCAACAAACTCACCGTTTTCACCGGTTACGGCTAACGGCTGCTGTTCGCGGAGCATGTGCCCGAGCACCTCATCCAACCCGGTATCGGCGGGCACCGAGGTAACGTCATCAAGGTAGTTGGCAATGTCTCGCGCGCCATCCGCCTGAGCCTTCTGCACCGAAGCGACAGTAATCACCCCGCGCAGCGCCTTGCCATCCAGAACCGGCGCATAATCACGCGCTTTGTCTTGGAGCAGTTGCAGCGCCTTGGCCGGCTGAGTACGCGTGGTCAGGGTCAGCGAACCCCGGCTGAGCGCGTGCGATGCTGTCAGCACCTTGCCGCGATTAACGTCTTGCAGGAATGACTGCACGTAATCGTTGGCCGGGTGCAGCAGAATGTCTTCCGGCGTGCCTTCCTGAACCAGTTCGCCATCCTTGAGAATCGCGATCCGGTTACCCAGACGCAACGCCTCATCCAAATCGTGGGTAATAAACACGATGGTCTTGTTGAGCTTGGCTTGCAGCGCCAGCAACTGATCCTGCATTTCGCGGCGGATCAGTGGATCGAGCGCCGAGAAGGCCTCGTCCATCAGCAGAATTTCTGCGTCTGTAGCCAACGCACGCGCCAAGCCGACACGCTGCTGCATGCCGCCCGACAACTGATGCGGGAACTGCTGTTCAAAACCTGCGAGGCCGACTTGTTCAAGCCAGTGCGTGGCTTTCTCTTCGCGTTCTTTGCGGCCCTTGCCCTGAATCTTCAGGCCATAAGCGGCGTTGTCGAGCACGCTGTGGTGCGGCAACAATCCGAAGCGCTGGAACACCATGCTCATGGTTTGCTGGCGGAACGTCTCCAGGTCACGCGTACCCAGCTCCATGACATTCTGGCCATCGACCAGAATCTCGCCGGCAGTCGGTTCGATCAGGCGATTAAAGTGGCGAATCAGCGTTGACTTGCCCGAGCCGGACAAGCCCATGATCACGAAGATGCTGCCCGCTTCGATGCTCAGGCTGATGTCGCGCAAGCCAATGGTATGGCCGTTATCGGCGAGCATCTGCTCTTTGCTCATGCCAGCCTTGGCTTGTTCAAGGTGCTTCTCGGGGTCATCACCAAACAATTTGTAGATGCCACGAATTTCAATCTTGCTCATGAGTTGCCCCCCGCCGTCTGACGTTTGCCATAGGCCTGGGTGATGCGGTCAAAAATAATTGCCAACACCACAATCGCAGTACCCGCCAGCAGGCCGCGTCCGACTTCAAGCCGGTTAATCCCGAGCAGAACTTCCTGACCCAGACCACGCGCACCAATCATCGAGGCAATCACCACCATCGACAGCGCCATCATGGTTGTCTGGTTGATGCCAGCCATGATGTTGGGCAGCGCCAGCGGCAGCTGCACACCAAACAGTTGCTGGCGAGGATTGGCACCAAAGGCACGCGATGCCTCAAGTACGTCCTGATCAACCAGTCGAATGCCCAGATCCGTGAGGCGGATCAGTGGCGGTACTGCATAAATAACCGTGGCGATAATCGCCGGGATCTTGCCCAGACCAAAGAGCATGACCACTGGAATCAAATAAACAAAGCCGGGCATGGTCTGCATCACATCCAGTACCGGCAGCATAATCCGCCGTAACCAACTGAAGCGCGACATCATGATGCCCACAGGAATACCAATAATTACAGAAATGGCCGTCGACATGATCATCAACGCCAGGGTTTGCATGCCCTGATCCCACAGACCGAGCAGGCCCACCACACACAACATCAGCGCCATACCCAGCGCCATCAAAATCCGCCGGCTTGCAAGCCAGGCAATCACTCCAACCGCGATAACCACGCTCCACCAGGGAGCGGTACGCAGCAGTTGTTCAATCCATACCAGCATGTGCAGGAACGGCGCCGAGATGGTTTCCAGCACATCGGCATAGTTAGTCACCAGACCTTCGACAAACTGGTCGATGGAGTGACGCATGCCGCGAGCATCAAATACTTGAGGAAAATTATCAGACATAAGCACGTTCTCTAGTTCAATCCAACTGCTGCGGCCTAAGCCGCAGCAGTGCTCAACCTACTTGCACCAGCGCTTAGAGCGCTGCTTTGACACTGGCAGCTACGTCTTCCGGCAGCCACTTGCTCCAGGCGTCCGGGTGCTGTTTCATGTAATGCATAGCGGCTTCGTCGCTTTCGGCGCCGTTCTCATTCGCCCAAGCCATAACGGCGTTGAGGTCATCCGGCTTGACCGAAACCTTGGACAGAAACTCGACCAGCTTCGGCGCCTTGGCCTTGAACTCGTTGTTCACGGCGGTCAGCACTTCGGTCTGCGGGTAATCGCTGGCGACAGGCTTCACGCAGTCAGGATCGGTGATGCACAGGTAGTTGGTTTCGTTGTACTCAGGCATCTCAAGACGCACCAGGTCCATCTCGCCGACCATTGGCGTTGGCACCCAGTAATAGAACACGATGTCACGCTTACGCTTCACTGCCGAAGTAATTGCAGCGCGCTGTGCAGCCGCGGTGCCTGGCGAGTAGTAGCTGTAGGTTTCACCCATGTTCAGTGCTTTGAAAATGTTGTGCGAGCTGACATCACAGCCCCAGCCTGCCGGGCAACCATAGAAGCGGCCTTTGCCCGGCTCTTCCGGATCAGCAAACTTGTCGCTGTACTTCGGCAGGTCGGTTACCGACTTCAGCTCTGGATATTTGGCGGCGGTGTAGGCCGGGATATACCAGGACTCCTGACCGACAAATGCTGTACCAATCGAGGAAACCTTGCCGCTCTTCTCGGCCTTTTTCCATGCATCGGCGATGCTGTTTTTCCAGGTTTCAGAGATAACGTCGACATCACCGCGCTGCAAACCAGCAAGGATCGACAATGAACCACCCGGTTGGACCTGGCTTTTGCAGCCATAGCCGTGCTCGAGAATGAAGCGTTCTACCTCGACCATGAGCATGTTGGATTCCCAGGCCATGCCACCAAAATTAACAGGACGGTCGATTTCACATTGTGGGGCAGCAGAGCTTTGCATCGAAGCAGCAGATACGCCCAGGGCCAGACAGCCGGCCAACTTAGTTGACAGTTTCATTGTTATCTCCAGTCATTTTTTGCTTGCTAAAAACTAAGCAAGAGAGCCGCCGAGGCGGAACGAAGGTTGCGGCGCAGGCCACAACGCAAAAGCAGGTGACCAAGAGGTGGACACCCAAAAAGGAAGGAAAAAGCGTAAAACCATTGAAAAGCATCAGCGCATCCTAACGCAAATATACTTTCAGCTCAAACTAATCAAAAATCAGCAAATCAATCTTTCACATTGAAATAAGCATAAATATGCAATTTATCAAGCAGCATTCAAAAAATATGGTTTCAACTGATAGCATAAACCCAGCACCGCACTAACTCCTCACGCGCCTGCCTGCAAAGCCCTGAGACGCTGACAAGCGGATACCGCCGCGCTTGAGCGGGCGGGCGATGATTGATCGATGGGTGTGGGTTTGCAGCAGAAGGGCAATAGCAGAGCAGCAGAATATGTGTCGGTCTCGCGCCGTGGTTTAAATCCACAAGCGCGAGCGACTCATTGGGTGGCTGCGATAACGCGTATAGCGTTGATCAGAGATCGCGCATCAGCAGCGCGTATTCCAGCTCAATTGCTTCGGGTACCGGCAAATACATGACGTGGCCATCACCCGGCGCAACCTCAACGGGTTCGCCCCGCTTGTTGTGCAGCAACTCCACAATAAAATGCATGTTGCCCCTGGGCGTCATCAGCTCCAGCGAGTCGCCCACGGCAAAACGGTTCTTGACCAACACCTCAGCCAAACCGTTAACCCGCTTGCCGGTGAGTTCACCGACAAACTGCTGGCGCTCCGACACCGAGGAGCCGCGTTCATAGTTCTGGTATTCGTCATGCACATGGCGGCGCAGGAAGCCCTCGGTATAGCCGCGGTGCGCGAGTGATTCCAGGGTGTCCATCAACGACTTGTCGAATGGCCGGCCTGCTTGCGCATCGTCTATCGCCTTGCGGTAAACCTGTGCGGTACGGGCGCAATAGTAATGCGACTTGGTGCGACCCTCGATTTTCAGCGAATGCACCCCCATCTGCACCAGTTGCTCGACATGCTGCACGGCGCGCAGATCACGCGAGTTCATGATGTAAGTGCCGTGCTCATCCTCGAATGCGGTCATCTGCTCTTGCGGCCGGCTGCTCTCGTTAAGCACGAATACCTGATCAGTAGGCGCGCCGTCACCAAGCGTTGGCTCAACCACTTTGACTATATTGCCCAGCTCATCTTCCTTGCCCGGCTCTGCCTGATACTTCCAGCGGCAGGCATTGGTGCAGGCGCCCTGATTGGGGTCGCGCTTGTTCATGTAACCAGAGAGCAGGCAGCGTCCGGAGTAGGCCATGCACAAGGCCCCGTGGACAAACACCTCAAGCTCCATGTCGGGTACTTGCTGGCGAATTTCGCGGATCTCTTCCAGCGACAGTTCTCGCGAAAGAATCACCCGCGCCAAGCCCATCTGCTGCCAAAACTTCACACTCGCCCAGTTCACGGCATTGGCCTGCACCGACAAATGAATCGGCATTTGAGGAAAATGCTCACGCACCAGCATGATCAAACCCGGATCAGACATGATCAGTGCATCCGGCCCCATTTCGATCACCGGCTGCAGATCCTTGAGAAAGGTTTTCAGCTTGGCGTTATGCGGGGCGATATTGACCACTACATAGAACTGCTTGCCTTGGGCGTGTGCCTCATTGATGCCAAGGGCCAGATTGGCGTGATCAAACTCGTTATTACGCACCCGCAAGCTATAGCGCGGCTGCCCTGCATACACAGCATCGGCGCCATAGGCAAAGGCGTAGCGCATGTTTTTCAGGCTGCCGGCGGGCGCCAGCAATTCGGTGATTTGAGCAACAGTCATGGCAAGGCACACATAAAAAAATCAGCCGCAAAGCTTAGGTACTAAACAACTCAGGCGTATTGATCTGCATCTATGAATGCATGCGCGAAATAAGCCTGAAGCACTGTCTGCGGCGCATAACCGGGCACAAATGACGCCAATATGTCGGCAACACACGCGAAAGTTACCGCTCATCACAGCGCAGCGTGCCAGCGATTGCACAGACGAGCACCGCTCTGCGATCATATGCGAATAATTCTCGATACACCCACCAGAGCCTCTTGCGTGACAACACCCCGACCACCCCATCATCATTTGGTAGGCACGCTCTACCTTGACCACCGAGATTGGTTGTTCGGCTGGCTGCGCAAGAGCCTGAAATGCCCGCAGTTTGCCGAAGACATCAGTCAGGACACCTTCGTCCGACTCTTGGCCAAACCCGATCTTGAGTTGCCCAAGGAGCCCCGCGCCCTGCTCACCACCATCGCCAAAGGCCTGGTGATTGATCAGCATCGGCGCAAGCGCCTGGAACAAGCCTACCTTTGTGAGCTGGCGCAGCTGCCATTGCCGCTGCAACCCGGCCCGGAAGAGCAGCAAATGGCACTGGAAGCGCTCTTGCGAATCGACCAGCTACTCGGCAAACTCTCCGCCAAAGCGCGTGCCGCCTTCCTCTACAGCCAGGTAGACGGCCTCAAGCATCAGCAAATTGCCGAACTGCTCGGCGTGTCGGTATCACGTGTTCGCCAATACCTGGCGCAGGGATTACGCCAATGTTATGTCGCCCGCTATGGAATGCCTGAATGACGAGGGTTAGCCGCACTGCACTTGAGCAGGCCATTGACTGGCATCTTGAGTTCTCTTCTGGCGAGCTGGATATTGCCCAGCGCAGCGCCTTCGAAGTCTGGCGTCAGGCCGACCCCGAGCACGAAGAAGCGTGGGTGCGCTTGCATCAGATCGAGCAAGACATCAACCGCGACAGCACGCCATTGGTACGCGCCACCCTGCTTGAAGGGCATGTGAAGGCCCAGAAAAAGTCCAAAACGATCACCGTTTCAGCGCTTGGTTTAACCCTTGCCGTGACGCTTGGCCTGAGCGTGCTCAACCAGCAACGCCCGTTAACCGATTATATGGCAGACGAAATCACCCAAAGCGGTGAGCATCGCCAGCTGCAATTGGCTGATCAGTCGACCCTGACCCTCAACAGCCGCACCGCAGTCGACATCAAGTTCACGGCAAAAGAACGGCGCCTGGTGTTACTTAACGGTGAAATTCTGATCGAAACGGCTCACGGCGATCAGCGACCGTTCATTGTCGAAACAGCGCAAGGCCGCCTGCATGCGCTGGGCACCCGGTTTTTGGTCAGCGAGCACGCCAATATCACCCGCCTGACGGTACTCAAGTCTGCCGTAGAAGTTACCCCGGCAGCAGTGCTCGACAACACCATCATTGAAGAGGGCCAACAAGTCGTCATTAATGCCAAGGGCATCAGTTCGCCTACACCAGCCCCCTTGGCTGCGGACGCCTGGAGTCACGGCATGCTGCTGGCAGACAACCTGCGCCTGAGCGATTTGCTCGACACGCTTGGCGAATACCGTTCGGGCTTTCTCAGCGTCGACCCGAGCATTGCCAATTTGCGTATTAGCGGCAGTTTTCCGCTGTTCAATACCGATCTGGCACTGGCCGCCTTGCCGCCAAGCCTGCCGGTGCAGATTGAACAGCACAGCAAATGGTGGGTAAAAGTCGTTCCTGCAGCCCCGCTGCCGGCCACGCAAACCCGCCCCTAAAAAAAAATGAAAATAATGCGCAGCAGCCCTGTCACTTTTTGATTTTGCTTCGGTAACAAAGGTAATGATTATGATTATCCTTTGGGAGTAATTGACAATGCTGCGCCCTCCTCTGCAAAAGCGTCACCTGTTGGCGGCTGCTTTCGCCCTCAATGGTTTCAGTTCTCTGGCCATGGCCGAAAACTATCAATTGCCTGCCGCGCCTCTGGGCAGCACGCTGAATAGCATTGCTGCGCAAGCGGGCATTGCCTTGAGTGTTGATCCGGCGCTCACCGCCAACAAGATGTCGCGCCCGGTACAGGGCGAGTTCAGCGCTACCGCCGCGATGGACGCCGCCCTGCAAGGCAGCGGCCTGCAATTGCAGCGCAGCAGTGCGGGCAGCTACAGCGTAATTCCGGCAGCAACCGATGCCGCTGCACTACCTGATGTCACCGTGACCGGCAGCCAACTCACCGCCGGCAGCGAAGCCGATGGTTATCGCAATGACGCCGTGCAGAACGTCGGCGCGCTGGGCGGCCTGCCGCTCAAGGACACGCCATACTCGGTCAATGTGATCAGCAATGATCTGCTGGAGAATATCCAGGCCACCTCAATTGACGATGTGTTCAAGATCAACCCATCAACCCAGTTGCGTTCGCCAACCACGGCAGGCTATGCCAGCTCGGTGAGCATGCGCGGCTTCAGCGACGCCGGTAACCTGAGCATCGCTAACGATGGCCTGCGTTTCAGCACTGGCTACGACGGCGGCAACTACATCGAAGAAATGCAGCAGGTAGAGATTCTCAGTGGTCTCAGTGGCTTCCTTTATGGCCCGGCCAACCCCGGCGGCCTGGTCAACTATGTGCTGAAGCGCCCGACATATCAGCGCTACAACAGCGTGACACTGGGCAACGCTGGCGGCGAAAACTATTACGTGCACGGCGACTTCGGCGGCACGATCGATGAAGCCGGCGTGTTCGCCTACCGCCTGAACGTGCTTGGGCAAGACGGTGAAACCGCCATCGAGATGCAGAAAGACCGTCGCGAGATGATTTCCCTCGCGCTGGACTGGAATGTCAGTGACGACCTGCTGGTCCAGTTCGATGCGTCGCACAAGAAAAGTGAAACACGCGGCCTGACCAGCTACTGGTATTTTGCCGATCAGGGCCTGCGCCCGGATGCCGACAAACTGAATAACGACGAGTTGTACAGCCAGCGTTGGGCGTTCTCCGACAGCGAGCACGACCGCGTAGGCAGCCGTTTCAACTGGCGTCTGGATGACACCTTCACCCTTCGCGGTGCATTGGGTTACAGCCAGTACGAAAACGAATACACCTACACCGGACCGGAAATTAACAGTGCCGGTGTCTACACACAGCCGCTGTATGCATTCGCCCCGGTCGAAACCGAGGAAACCTCGGGCTTCTTGTTCCTCGACTCGGTGTTCAACACCGCCACCACCGGCCACAAGCTGACCGTCGGTTATCAGGGCAACGTTGCGCGCGTGCGCAACTACGAAGATCATATTCCGTACCCTGGCCCGCAATACAACTCAGTCACGCCTGAGCTGCCACTGACTGAACACCCGCAGGTAGACAAGCCCAACTACAGCATTGGCAACGGCGATCAGCGCCTCGCCAGCCGTAGCAAAAGCGATAACTTCCTGATCGGTGACATCATTACCTTCAACGATCAGTGGTCGACCATTGTGGGCCTGACCCGCACCACCATCGAGACTTACAGCAACGACTTCGTCTGGGCCAACGCATTTGGTTACGGCGAAACCGCGACCACTTATAAAGAAAGCGAAACCTCGCCGAACTTCTCGCTGGTCTACAAGCCGCTCCCTTGGCTGACCACCTACGCCAGCTACATCGAAGGCCTTCAGGAAGGCGGCATTGCTCCAAGCACCGCGCTCAATGCCGGCCAAGCACTCGGCCCGGAAGTCAGCGAGCAGTA
The DNA here is from genome assembly GCF_900682675.2 of Pseudomonas marincola. Classification (NCBI taxonomy): domain Bacteria; kingdom Pseudomonadati; phylum Pseudomonadota; class Gammaproteobacteria; order Pseudomonadales; family Pseudomonadaceae; genus Pseudomonas; species Pseudomonas marincola. Next base: position 4,102,824 of record NZ_LR215729.2, read on the forward strand.
TGAGCTGGGGGTTAAAGCCACCGTTGGTGAAGTCTTGCTCACCGCTGCGCTGTTTAATATCGAGAAGCCCAACAGCTACACCAACTCGGCGCGCATCTTCAGCCAGGACGGCCGTCAGGAGAACACCGGTCTGGAGCTGAGCGTTACCGGCAAGCCACTGCCGCAGTGGACAGTTGTCGGTGGTCTTACCGTGCTCGACGCGGAAGTTAAAGAGTCGAACAATGCCGTCAACGAAGGCCAGACTCCGGTCAACGTCGCCAGCCAATTCGCCAAGATGTACAACGAATATGAGCTGAGTGCATTGCCAGGCGTCGCACTCACCGGTGGGATTTACTACACCGGCAAAATGTACACCGACGAGGCCAACAACCACAGCCTGCCATCGGTCACTACATTTGATGCCGGCATGCGCTACCGCACTGCCTTCTCAAGCGACAACGACCTGACCCTGCGCGCCAATGTCAGCAACCTGGCCAACAAGGAATACTGGCTCAACAGCTCGTACCTGGGCGCCCCTCGCACCGTGACCTTCTCGGCTCAACTCGAATTCTGAGTTGAGTGGCGACCTGCTGCCAGCGGGTCGCCTCCTCCAATGGACTCCCTGTTATGCGCAGTCGCACTATTAAACGCTGGTCACAGGTTCACACCTGGACCAGCCTGATCTGCACCGTATTTTTACTGCTGCTGGCCCTGACCGGCTTGCCGCTGATCTTCCATCACGAACTTGAACACGCGCTCGGCGAAGCGCCCGAGTTGCGCGAAATGCCGGCGGATACGCCGCATCTGAGCCTGCAACAGCTGGTGGAAGCAGCCGAACGCGAACGCCCTCACGAAGTCGTGCAATACATCGGTTACGACGACGAAGACAGCAATGGCGTGGTGTTCATCATGGCCGCCACGGCGGGCACCGAACCCAACTCTTCACACACCTTCATGCTCGACGCACGCACAGGCGAAGCCATAGACATGCCGGCCGCCAACGGTGGTGTGCTGATGTTTATTCTGCGTTTGCATGTGGATATGTTTGCCGGCTTACCGGGTAAATTGCTGCTGGCCTTTATGGGCCTGCTATTTGTGATCGCCTGCGTATCCGGTGCGGTGCTCTACTCACCCTTTATGCGCCGCCTCGATTTTGCCACCGTACGCCGCGATAAATCCTCGCGCACGCGCTGGCTCGACCTGCACAACCTGATCGGCATCGTCACGCTAACCTGGGCAGTTGTGGTCGGAACCACGGGGGTCATCAGTGCCTGCGCCGATATTCTGATCAGCGCATGGCGCAATGATGCCCTGAGCGCGCTGGTAGAACCCTATCGCAATGCGCCGCCGCTGACCGAACGCGCCTCCGCCAATAACTTGCTGGCCATCGCCAAACAAGCCACGCCTGGCATGCAGCCCGACTTCATTGCATTTCCCGGCACGCGCTTTTCCAGCGAGCACCATTACGGCGTGTTTATGAAAGGCTCCACGCACCTCACGTCGCACCTGTTGACCACGATTCTGATCGACGCCCGCACGCTCGAAGTCACCGCTGTCGCCCAGCGTCCCTGGTACATGGATGCGCTGTCCTTGTCGTCACCGTTGCATTTCGGCGACTACGGCGGCCGCCCCATGCAAATCCTCTGGGCTGTGCTCGACGTGCTGACCATTATTGTCCTGCTCAGCGGGCTGTATCTGTGGTGGGTAAAACGCTATGGCTCAGCAGCGCGAGCCAACGCCGTCGAGGTGCGCGCATGAACTGGCGTCAATCTACATTTGCCTTGCCACTTATTATCGGCCTGCTCAGTGCGGTAGGTTTGATCAGCGCATTACTGGGTGACGGCCTGTGGGATACCGTCGCCTGGGTCGGTCTGGGAATCCCGGCGTTACTGGGCTGCTGGCCACTGTTGAAACGTTGAAGCACAGCGCCCACTACTAACCGCCAGAAACGACAACGCCCCGATAATCGGGGCGTTGTGCTTAGTGCATTACAACTTAGTGATCGATTGCAGCACCGGCACCACGAGGAACACGGATGTCTTCGATCAGGTGCTGGATACGCTCTGGTGGAGCGCTGGTGACGGAGGCCACCGCAACCGCTACAACGAAGTTGAAGATCATGCCCAGGGTACCAATGCCTTCTGGCGAGATACCGAACCACCAGTCAGCAGCACCGGCAGTTGGGTTGATGAACTTGTAGTAAACGATGTAGCTGAAGGTGAACGTGAGGCCGACAACCATACCGGCGATAGCGCCTTCCTTGTTCATCTTCTTGGAGAAAATCCCCATGACGATGGCCGGGAAGAACGATGCCGCGGCAAGGCCGAAGGCGAATGCCACCACTTGCGCCACGAACGCTGGCGGATAAATCCCGAACAGACCAGCAACCACAACCGCCACACCTGCAGCGACACGCGCGGCCAGCAGTTCTTGCTTCTCGCTGATGTTTGGCATCATGTTGCTCTTCAGCAAGTCGTGCGAGATAGAGGTCGAGATAACCAGCAGCAAACCTGCAGCGGTAGACAGCGCAGCCGCCAGACCACCCGCCGCAATCAGTGCAATTACCCAGCCCGGCAGATCAGCAATTTCCGGGTTGGCCAATACCATGATGTCGCGGTCTACGTAGAGCTCGGTTGCAGCATCGGTCGGCGCGTTGGTGACTTGACGCTCACCATGAGCACCGGCTTCAGCCGAGAAGGTTGGAGCACCGGCGAATGGAGCGCCCGGGCCGTACTGGATCTTGCCGTCGCCGTTCTTGTCGAGCCAGGCGATCAGACCGGATTTCTCCCAGTTTTTCACCCACTGCGGCGCATTGACGTATTCAACACCTGGAATGCTGGTCAGCAGGTTGGTGCGCGCAAACGCAGCAACAGCCGGAGCGGTGGTGTACAGAATCGCGATGAACAGCAGTGCATAACCGGCAGACAGGCGCGCTGCACGCACGGTTGGGGTGGTGAAGAAGCGCACAATTACGTGTGGCAGACCGGCAGTACCAACCATCAGCGCCATGGTGATGAAGAACACGTCGATAGTCGACTTGCTGCCATCGGTGTAAACGCCAAAGCCCAGCTCAGTGCCCAGACCATTCAGGCGCTCAAGCACCGATTGGCCAGTACCGATAACTTCGCTACCAAAGCCCAGCTGCGGGATCGGGTTACCGGTGATCAGCATCGAGATGTAGATCGCAGGCACCATGTAGGCGAAGATCATCACGCAATACTGCGCAACCTGAGTGTAGGTAATGCCCTTCATACCGCCGAGTACGGAGTAGAAGAACACGATGCACATGCCGATGATTACACCGGTGTTGATGTCGACTTCAAGGTAACGCGAGAAGACGATACCAACGCCGCGCATCTGGCCGGCAACGTAGGTGAACGAGATAAAGATCACGCAGATTACCGCCACCACGCGAGCTGTCTGCGAGTAGTAACGCTCGCCGATGAACTCCGGTACGGTGAATTTGCCGAACTTGCGCAGGTACGGGGCCAGGCACATGGCCAACAGCACATAGCCGCCGGTCCAGCCCATCAGGTACACGCTACCGTCGAAACCGGTGAACGAGATAATCCCCGCCATCGAGATGAACGAGGCAGCCGACATCCAGTCTGCACCGGTGGCCATACCATTGAGGACTGGGTGAACGCCTTTGCTGGCAACGTAGTATTCGCTGGTAGACCCGGCACGGGTCCAGATCGCGATACCGATGTACAGCGCAAAGGTTGCGCCGACAAACAGGTAGATCAGAGTTTGGGTATCCATTCTCGGCGCCTTATTCTTCGTGGACGTCGTGCTTGCGGTCGTACTGATTCATCTTCCAGACATAGAAGAAAATCATCGCCACAAATACGTAGATAGACCCTTGCTGGGCAAACCAGAATCCCAGAGGGAAGCCGAAGAACTGGATGGCGTTGAGTTCATGCACGAACAGAACACCACAGCCGAATGACACCACGAACCAGACCACCAGCAGCCACAACATCAGCCGCAGGTTATCTTTCCAATAGGCTTTGGCAGCCTCTTCCTTAGACCCAGACATGTGAGGTTCTCCTCAATTGTTTTTGTTGTTTTGACAGTCAAAACTTAGCAGTACCCACAGCGAGCGCTAGTGAGACTTTGGTCGAGTGCCGCCCCGGCGCAGCGCAGGCCTCACGGTTTCTGGGGCATACAGAGGCACAAGCAGCCAAGGTAGGCGTAGACTCTCGACCAAGGTCGTATACGGCGCCGCTCGATTTATCTTCACGAAACGTGATGCAACGCTCAAAAAATATGGAGTTGAACAAATGCCCAGCAACAACATGACGCTGTTTTACTCGCCCGCATCGCCCTTCGTGCGCAAGATCATGGTGCTGTTGCACGAAACAGGGCAGCTGCAGAAAGTGGATTTACACAACGTGCAACTGAGCCCGGTTGCTCCGAACAGCGACGTTGTCGCGCGCAATCCCTCAGGCAAAATTCCGGCGCTGCAACTCGCTGACGGCGACACCCTGCATGACAGCCGGGTGATTCTCGACTATCTCGATCACCAGCACAGCGGCGAGCCGGTTATTCCACGCAGCGGCCCGCAGCGCTGGCAACGACTGACGCTGGCATCGCTGGCAGACGCCATACTTGATGCGGCGGTTTTGATCCGTTACGAGACTGCCCTGCGCCCGGAAGAACTGCACTGGCCGCAGTGGCTCGAAGGCCAGCAAGCAAAAATTGAGCGCGCGCTGGGCGAGTTCGAAGCACAAGCCGATACGGGCGCACTGAACACATTTGATATCGCCACGATCAGCCTTGCCTGCGCGCTCGGCTATTTGGATTTCCGCCAGCCGCAACTGGCATGGCGTGAGCGCTTCCCCAAACTCGCAAGCTGGTACAGCGAAGTCAGCCAGCGTGACTCCCTAAGCAAGACCCAGCCGCCGGCGTAAGCAGAGGCCAGGCTATCGAATACTGAGCGCCTCGCGCGGATTGGAGGCGCAGGCCAGTAGCCCACAAATGCGCCGGCACGGTAACCAACGCCGTGCCGGCTTGAAGCCTGCGCAAACCAAAGTTGGCAAGTTCGCTGGCGGGTTAGCCGAGGCGGAAGCGGCCGGTATTTTGCGACAAGCCCTGACTGCCCAAGCGCAATTGCTCCGAGGCCTGATTGACCGCCTGCGCGCCGTCGAGCAAGGCACTGGCCGCCTGATCGACCTGCTGGATGTTGCCGCTGACTTCATCGGCGGTTGCGGCCTGCTCCTCAGCTGCCGTGGCAATTTGCGCCAGCCGATCGCTGACCCGCTGGACCGACTCGACGATCCCATTGAGGTCATCACTCATGGCCAGCACACTGCTGACATCGCCCTCGGCCTGAGCCACGGCCTGATCCATCATGTCCACCGACTCGCCAACCACTTTGTGTAAATCCGCAACCGTCTGAGCGATCTCTTGCGTGGAGTTCTGAGTACGCTGCGACAGGTTGCGCACCTCATCAGCGACCACCGCAAAACCGCGGCCCTGATCGCCAGCCCGCGCCGCTTCAATTGCAGCGTTGAGGGCGAGCAGATTGGTTTGCTCGGCAATGCCGCGAATCACATCTACCACGCGGGTGATCTGCTCGGTTTGCTGCTGCAATTGCTTCAGGGTCGCCGAGCTTTCACCCAGGCGCGAGCTGAGTTGGCGCATGCTTGCACTGGTTCGTTCGCTACGCTGATTACTCTGGTTGGCCACTTCGCGGGTTTGCTCTGCTTCGACTGCGGCCTCCTCGCAGCTTTGCGCAACACTCTGCGCGGTAGCTGCCATCTGGGTTGCCGCAGCGGCAATCTGGCTCATTTGACCTTGCTGTTGCTCAACCGCCTGCAAGGCCGTTTGAGACTCCTGATTAAGCAGTTTTACGGTTCCACCAATGCCTTGGGTTTCATCATTAACCCCTTGCAACGAGCCGCGCAATTGCCCGATTGCGGTGTTCAGCGCAGATGAAATTTGCGCCAGCTCGTCCTCGCCATAAGTTTGCATGTGCACGCGCATATCGCCGTCGCGCAGGCCTTGCGCCGCCTCGATAATCTCGCGCGCACCACGACGGATCGACCAATTCAGGCACGCCAGCACATAAAGCGCGGCCAGTGTGAGCAGGGCAAAAATCAGCGCCACGTTGAACATCCTGATTTGCGCGGCGCTGCGATAGGCTCCCTGACTCTGTTCGGACTGCTCAAACTGCGCCTGCTGCAGGTCTTGCAGCAGTTGCTCCAGCACGTCGATACGCTGAATGAATTGCGCAGGCGTCAATGTCATCGGATTGGCATCGAACATGTCGCGGTCAATTTCCTTGAGGAACACCTGCAAACCCTGCTCGACATTATTGAACGGCGTTTGCAATGTATTCATCGACTCCGGGGCAATTTGCGCGAGCGAATTTCGCGCCTTGAGCAGTTGCGCATTCGACTCGTCGAGGCTGCTGCGCAAATCGCGAATGCCCACCCGACTTTGCAACGTGAAGTGCTCGGACACCACGGCGCCATAACCACGGCTGGCAAAACTGGAGAGATTTTCCAACAGCCGCGGCAGGGTAAACGTCAGCTGTTCCATCATCAGATACGTGTCCAGATGCGGATCGAGAATCAGCCCGCTGTCGGTAGCAATCTGCTCACGCAAAGCGGTTAATTGCTGCAAGGTTTTCTGATATTGCACCAACGCATCGGGCAGCGAGATACCTGACAACGTAGCCACAGAAATCCCCTTTCGGTCCGCCTGCAAACTGCTCAGCAACTCGCGCGCCTGCTTCGACAGCGCAGCACTGTTCAGTTGCTCACTGGCATTCTTGAGGCTTTCATCGAGCTGAGCCTCGCGGCTGCTCAATAAGGCCTGCGCCGGGGTGTCCGTACCTTTCCAGCGTGCTAAAAGCGTGCGCTGAGCCAGCACTTCACGCTGCACCTTGGCCAGCGCATTGATGTCATGCAGGCCATTGATCTGCCGGTCCATCAGTTGCTGCCCTGCCCGGTACTCGTCCCAGAGCGTCCATGAGGCGTAGGCCAGCGGCAGAATGAACAGCACGGCTAATAATTGAAACTTCCGGGCAAAGCTAAATCGTTCGAGCAGGTTCACACCCGGCTTGAGTACTGCGGTCATGGGGATACCTCAAAACACTTTAATGCATGTTTTAACGCATGCGCGGCATAGGTTAGGTTCTAACAAAAGCTACGCGGCCACCTGCTGACCCGCACTGATCAGCGCGGATAAAGCCCGCTAGGATTTATATCGGCAGGAAAGCCATGCGCAATATGCTGTGCGTCGCATAATTTATTCCGCGCTGGGTACGCTCGGAGGTGATGATTGCCATCATGTCCTGATATGCGATGATCTTGCCGAAAAGACGCTCATAACTGAGGTTATAAGGCGGTTTGTCAAAACCGTTGGTGAACAGAAGGCGAGCGCCCTTGGCATCCAGCCGGTGCTTGAGCCGCCACACCAGAATTTCGACATTACGCGCGCTGTTGTACAGCGCCTGCTGGTCGAGCGTGTCGAACAGGTAGAAGTCGTCTTTATAGTCGTAGGAACGGCTGAGCATGCCGCGCAGCCCGGCCATCACTGCATACACGCGGTCGCCCGGGAAATTGGGATCAAGCGCCAGATCCATCGCCCTGAGTTCATCGACACCGAGGTAGGAGGTCTGACGATTTAGCGGCGTGCTCCAGAGCAGTTTTTGCCGTGAAAGAATCGTCGCGTTCGGGGTTTTATGCAGCTCATCCGGGTTACGCTCATAGAGCTTGCCCATTAGCACCGTGAGCCGCTGATCGACAGTCTTCCAGTGCAGATCGTGCACCATGTCGATGTCGGTCTTGGCGACTTTATGCAGTGAAACTTCCTGATTGGTGCATGCGAGCAAGCCACCTGCCACAGCACTCAAAATGGCCAGTCGGAGCCAGCAGATGATTCGCAGGCGATCTGCCTGCCCGGACTCAACCCCCATTAGTCCAGCCGTGAATAAGCCACCCCAATTGCATGCACAGCATCCTTGTATGCCAAAACATCAATCTGAGCCTAGCAATAATCCGGCACCCGTGCAGGCGAGCCGTTCAATCACGGCGTGCATAAATACCGTGGATACAATCGGGGCGCGGTCATCAGACAGCGCCCCGAATAGATCAAGCCAATCGAATGCTCCGCTCAACTCAGCACTCTGGGCGCTCGGCGGTATAGCGCTGCGCAGGATTCACCGCGGCGCCGAGCTTACGCATGGCGGCCGCACCAATCAGCAGCGGATAATCGAAGTGACTGCGATCCGCCAGATTGACCTCAATGGTGCGTGACTCGTTGCCCACGCAAATTTCCATATCAATCACCGGCCGCTCAGCCATGGTCGGGCTGCTGTTGGGTTCATCACCCTCTTCTGCACGGTTCTTGATCAGCGCGACGCGCGTCAGCGGTTGCTCGAAAAGGGTTGGATCAGCATCTTTTGTTGCCAGACGAAAACGCACCCAGTCATCGCCATCGCGCTTGAAGCGCTCGATGTCCTTGGCGGAGAGCGATGAGGTCATCGCGCCGGTATCCATTTTAGCTTTAAAGGTCTGGCCAACCTGAGGCACAGCAACATACTCGTAACGGCCGTACAAAGTTGGGTCACTGGCTGGTTCGTTCGCCATCACTGGCAGTGCAACTAACGCGATCAATGCAATTAAACTTCTCAAACCAAGTACTCCTCCTTAAATTCACGGTTTCGGACTCGTCTCGATTCGATTGGTTCAGCTTTTTTGCCTCAGACAGGAGTGGCGGGAAGATCCAACCAGAGTGCTTCAAGGTTGCGAAAGCCCCATTTTTCGGGGGCTTCACGGCTAATAATTTTATCGCGCGCCGGGGTCTCAGCCAGATCAATGGTTTGCTGGATAATCGGCATCCGGGTTTCCGCTGAGTAGAAAACCTTGACCTTGGGCGCCAGCAGCGAACCCTCGCCCTGCTCCAGCACCACGCCAAGACGACCACTCTGCAAGCGCACCAGCGAGCCAATCGGATAAATCCCCACCGCCTTGACGAAGGCGTGGAACATCATCTCGTCGAAGTGGCCTTTCCAGCTGGCCATGCGGCTGATTGAGGTGGCCGGGTCCCATGCCTTTTTGTAGGCACGATTAGAGGTGACGGCGTCATACACATCGCAGATGGCGCCCATTCGCGCCATGACGCTGATCTGCTCACCTTGCAGGCCGTGTGGATAACCCGTGCCGTCGTATTTCTCGTGGTGATGCATGCAAACATCCAGCGCCAGCGCACTGATCTGCTTGTTTTCCAGCAATATCTGGCCGCCCAGTATCGGGTGCGCTTTAACGGCCTCAAACTCTTCATCGGAGAGTTTTCCCGGCTTGTTGAGGACGTTTTGCGCGACCGCCATCTTGCCGATGTCGTGAAGCAATCCGGCAAGCCCGGCTTCGCGAATCTGATCCAGCTCAAAATTCAGCTGACGCGCCAACGCGACCATCAGCGCACACACGGCAACGGAGTGCATGTAGGTGTATTCGTCAGCATTTTTCAGCCGCGCCAAACTGATAATGGCGCCGGGGTGGCGAATTACCGAGGCGGTAATTTCCTTGACCAGGTTATCGGCTTGCTCCGCTTGCAGGGCGCGGCCCATCCGCACATCGGCGAACATGTCGATAACCGCCTGTTTGGAGCGCTCACAGATCAGGGCGGCACGCCTGATCTCGTCGGAGAACGGCGCCGGGCTGTAGTCTTCGTTGTCTTGCGTAGCCGGTGCTGCTTCATCCTCGGCCTTGGCCACAGGCGCCAGTGCAACGGGTTCGGGTTGTTGCAGCGGCGTTTCGACAGGTGCAGCGGCACAGTCGAGCCCCTTGCTGATATCAATCAGCAATTCCTCAACTTTACTGGCGTAGATACGTTGCAGATCCTTGTCGGATTCCAGTAAGAAACTTTTCTTCCAGAACGGATGGTCAACCCAACTGCCACAGAAGGCCTGGATGTACATACCGACACGCACGTCCGCTACCGATATGCGCTTCAACATAATTGCCTGTTCTCGAAACAGCGTTTTTTGTAGACCACTTTATACAGACAGAAGCGGAGCAATGCCCAACGGCTCGTCCGACAATTAACCGATAGTTCAGCATAACTTGGACGAAGCCAATCGTCTGCTTAATATGCACAGGTCCCGCACTTGAGGAGCCATCATGCGCCGACTACTGACCGGCCTGACCGTCACCCTGCTGTTACTGCTGAACACCTTGATTCTGATTGGCCCGTTGCTGCTGATCGCCATGGGCAAGTTTCTCTTGCCCGGCACAGCGCTGAAAGCTGCATGCTCGCGCGGTGTGATGTGGGTTGCAGAAACATGGGCCGAGATCAACAAAATCATATTCGCCTGCATTCTGCCGACCCAATGGGATATCCGCTGCCCGGTTGAGCTGCGCAAAACCACCTCGTATCTGGTCATCAGCAACCATCAGTCGTGGGTTGATATTCCGGCGTTGATTCAGGCGTTCAACCGCAAGACGCCCTACTTCAAGTTCTTCCTCAAGCAGCAACTCATCTGGATTCCCTTTCTCGGGCTGGCCTTCTGGGCGCTCGACTATCCGTTCATGCGGCGTTACTCCAAGGCCTATCTGGAGAAACACCCGGAGCGTAAAGGCGAAGATCTGGCGATTACCCGCCGTGCCTGCGAGAAGTTCAAAGACCTGCCGGTGACCATCGTCAATTACCTTGAAGGCACCCGCTGCACCCGCGCCAAACAAATTCAGCAGCAATCGCCCTACAAATACCTGCTCAAGCCCAAAGCCGGGGGCATGGCCTTTGTGCTCGCCGCGTTAGGTGAGCAACTGGATGCGGTGCTGGATGTGACCGTGGTTTATCCGGGCGATAAAGTGCCGGGCTTCTGGGCGTTGATCAGCGGTCAGGTGCCACGGGTGATTGTCGATATTCAGACTTATCCACTGGATCCGGCCTTGTGGCAGGGCGACTACCAGAACGACGAGCAATTTCGCCAATGGATGCAGGAGTGGGTGTCACAACTGTGGCGCGATAAGGATGCGCGCATTTACGCGATTCGTGGGGAGCTGCAACCGCGCTAAAAAAGCAAAGCTCACACGCAGTGTGCACGGGTGAGCTTTGCAAAAGCTACGTTCGCTTACGGGTTGAATCAGCCAGCGCTGAACATGCGATGCGGATCAATCACGAATTTCTTCGGCACACCGGCATCGAATTCGCCATAACCCTGTGGCGCCTGATCCAGGCTGATGACCTGCACGCCCACAACTTCGGCGATGTTGATGCGGTCCCACATGATCGCCTGCATCAGTTGGCGGTTGTACTTCATCACCGGCGTTTGCCCGGTGTGGAAGCTGTGCGACTTGGCCCAGCCCAGACCGAAACGAATGCTCAGGCTGCCAATTTTGGCCGCAGCGTCCACCGCACCCGGATCTTCGGTGACGTACAGGCCGGGAATACCAATTTTACCGGCAACCCGAACAACCCCCATCAGCGAGTTGAGTACCGTTGCCGGTGCTTCCTGCTGTGCACCGGCATGGCCGTGACCACGCGCCTCAAAGCCAACCGCATCGACGGCGCAATCCACTTCCGGCTCACCGAGCAGGTCGGCAATTTGCTCGTGCAGCGGCGTGTCTTTGGACAAGTCGGCAATCTCGAAACCCTGCGCCTTGGCGTGGGCCAACCGCACCGGATTAACGTCACCAACAATCACCACCGCAGCACCCAGCAAACGCGCAGACGCCGCAGCCGCCAGGCCCACCGGCCCCGCACCGGCAACATAGACCGTACTGCCGGGGCCAACGCCTGCGGTAACAGCACCGTGATAGCCCGTCGGCAGAATGTCCGAAAGGCAGGTCAGGTCGCGGATTTTCTCCATCGCCTTGTCGCGATCCGGCAGCTTCAACAAGTTGAAGTCGGCGTAAGGCACCAGCACGTAATTCGCCTGACCACCGGTCCAGTCGCCCATGTCGACATAGCCGTATGCGCCACCCGCACGCGCCGGATTCACCGTTAAACAAACACCGGTGTGTTGCTCTTTACAGCTGCGGCAACGGCCACACGCGACGTTGAACGGCACAGACACCAGATCGCCAATTTTCAAATGCTCAACATCGCGCCCTTTCTCGATCACCTCACCGGTAATCTCGTGGCCCAACACCAGACCGACCTGCGCCGTAGTGCGGCCGCGCACCATGTGCTGGTCGGAGCCGCAAATGTTGGTGGATACCACTTTGAGGATGACCCCGTGCTCAATCTTCTTGCCGCGCGGGTCCTGCATTTTCGGGTAATCGATATTCTGCACCTCGACCTTGCCAGCACCGAGATACACCACACCACGATTATCAGACATCGCTCGCTCTCCTTGTTGTTGTCGGAACAAAGGCGCAGCCGGCGGCCACGCAGCCTTGCACTGGAGCATTTACGGAACGTCTAAAAAACTACCGGCCAGAGATTGCGCATCTAAGGGCTTGGCGCCTGTCGCTGGCTTTTCAGAGGCTCCATTAAGGTGATGAAGCATTCACAAAGAGGTCAGGTAACGACGCAGCGTGCCATCACATGAACCTCTGGGCAGTGTGAAACCTGCTTATGCAGGGCCATACAGTGCCAGCCGCGTTAAAGCACGACTGTGCGGTTTTGATTAAGAAAGACGCGCCGCTCAAGGTGATAACCAATCGCCTTGGCCAACGTCAGGCATTCAATATCACGGCCTTTGGCAACCAGATCTTCGGGATAATGCGCGTGATCAACGGTCTCAACGCCTTGCGCAATGATCGGGCCTTCGTCGAGGTCGTTGTTGATGTAATGCGCGGTCGCACCGACCAACTTCACCCCCTTCTGATACGCCTGATGATAAGGCTTGGCGCCCTTGAAGCCGGGCAGCAGCGAGTGATGAATATTGATCGCCCAGCCATCGAGCTTGCGGCATAACTCCGGCGACAGCACCTGCATATAGCGCGCAAGCACCACCAACTCAGCACCGGTTTGCTCGATAACCTCCAGCACTTTGCGCTCTTGCGCAGGTTTATCGTTGGGGTCCAGCGGGAAGTGGTAATACGGAATCTCATGCCAGCGTGCCAGCGGTTCCAAATCAGGGTGATTGGAAATCACCGCCACCACCTCCATCGACAAATGGCCAATGCGCTGACGATAGAGCAAGTCATTCAGGCAGTGATCCGATTTGGACACCATCAGCACAACCTTGGCCCGATACGCGGGCGGAGTCAGCTCGGTTTGCATCTGGAAGGCGGCACTGCGTTGCGCCAAATCAGCACGAAACGCCTGCTCGTCAAAACCATCGGGCTGGCGAAACTCAATGCGAATAAAAAACCGCGAAGACAACCGGTCATCGAACGAATGGTGTTCGGTGACATAACAACCTTGCTCAAACAAGAACCGTGTCAGCGCGTCCACCGTGCCGAGCACACTCGGGCACTGCGCTGTCAAAATCCATGTATCCGGGGTTCGGCTCATTACACTCTCCCTGCGCTAAACAGCACTCCCTGCAAGGCACACACCCGGTTAGGGCGGCCCTGCAAGGGCGTATTACTCACAGCATCAATACAACTGATTATTCGACGATACTCAGACCGTACTCAGCGCTGGCATCTTGCAGCCAAAGCCAGAAGTAGTCAGAGAAGCTGCGGCGAATGACCAACTCCCAGGTATCTTCAGCGCTGTGACGAATCACCAACTGCGCTTTGGCGAAGTGCGTAGCCACGGCTTTACCCACGGGGAAGTTACTCGGATGGACGTCGTACGAAGTCGACTTCATCAACACCTCGCGCACGTTCTTGCCGCGAAGCTCCAGCAAGGTTTGGCCGCCGCTGACATTGATGATCGAGATGTGTTGCCCCGCCAACGCCTCACGCAGTTTCCGCTCGGCGGCGAACTCTTCACCGCTCGGCACAATCAGCAGCCACTCATCTGGAGACAGCCATTGCAAAGACGCCCCGCCGTGGCTGACCACGCTCAGCGCACCCGGCAACTCCAAGCCCAGAGCACTGTGCACGGCCTCGGCAAAAGCCGGATCTTTACCATCACCACGCAGGGTGAGATGGCCCAGCAGTTTTTTCTCAGTCAGCGTTACACCTGCATCGGTCGGCCCTTTGCCGACCAACTCATGCAGGCTGGCGTGAAACAGCGGCGACTCTGCCTTGGCATCTGCCGGGCGCTGTTGGTAGACATTGACGTTAGACATTCTGGCGTTCCCCTTTCGGGTCATAAAATACGGAGCTGACAATTTCGGCTTCAATCACGCTGCCATCGACCAGGGGCGCAAACACCCGCTCGCCGATGCGTTGCAAACCGCCTTTAACCATCGCCATTGCAAACGAGTAGCCCAACGCAGCACTCATGTAGCTGGAAGTGACGTGGCCGACCATGGTCATGGGTATCGCCTGTTTCGGGTCAAAGACCAGTTGCGCACCTTCCGGCAATAGCTGCTGAGGATTAACCGGCTTCAACCCCACCAATTGTTTACGCTGCTCGCGCACGCAATCCTGGCGATTCATACCGCGCAAACCGATCCATGAAAACGGCTTGTTGCGGCCCACACACCAGCTCATGTTGAGGTCGTCCGGCGTGACCGAACCATCGGTATCCTGGCCGACAATGATGAAGCCTTTCTCGGCCCGCAAAACGTGCATGGTTTCAGTGCCGTAAGGCGTAAGACCGTGCTTCTTGCCTGCTTCGATAATCTTCTGCCAAACGCCCATGGCGTAATCCGCCTGCACGTTGACCTCGTAGCTCAACTCGCCAGTGAAGGAGATCCGGAAAACCCGCGCCGGTACACCACCGACTTCGCCTTCTTTCCACGCCATAAACGGGAACGCGTCTTTATCGAGGTCGATATCCGTGACTTCCGCCAGCAGCTTGCGGCTGTTCGGGCCGGACAGCGTCATCGTCGCCCAGTGATCGGTCACCGAGGTGAAATACACTTTCAGATCCGGCCATTCGGTCTGGTGATAAAGCTCCAGCCAGTCGAGAACCCGCGCCGCGCCACCGGTGGTGGTGGTCATCAGAAAGTGGTTGTCCGCCAGACACGCCGTTACACCGTCGTCGAAGACCATGCCGTCTTCTTTGCACATCAAACCGTAACGGGCTTTGCCGACATCCAGTTTGGTCCACGCGTTGGTGTACACACGATTGAGAAACTCACGGGCATCAGGGCCCTGAATATCAATCTTGCCCAGCGTCGAGGCGTCAAGAATGCCCACAGCATTGCGCACAGCCAGGCACTCACGTGCGACAGCCGCGTGCAGGTCTTCACCATTTTTCGGGAAGTACCACGGCCGCTTCCACTGGCCGACATCTTCAAACTCAGCGCCGTTGGCAACGTGCCACGCATGCATCGCGGTGTAACGCTTTGGCTCAAACAACGCACCGCAATGGCGGCCAGCAACCGCGCCGAATGTCACCGGCGTGTAGTTAGGCCGGAACATGGTGGTGCCCATTTGCTCGATGCTGATGCCCAGTGAGCGTGCAGCAATCGCCAGGCCATTGATATTGCCGAGCTTGCCCTGATCGGTTCCAAAGCCGAGCGCGGTGTAGCGCTTAACGTGCTCAACCGACTCAAAGCCTTCACGGGTTGCCAGCTCGATACCGGCTGCAGTGACGTCATTCTGGAAGTCGACAAACTGCTTAGGGGCGCGCGCGGTCGATTTATCGTGCGGTACTTGGAACAGCGCAACCGTCGCTTCCTCGTTGAGTTGCTCAACGCTTGGCAGCGTGCCAACAGCGGCGTCAAAGCCGACTTCGGCAGCGGCCATCACACCCGCTTCAAAACCATCTGCCAGCGTGTCGCCCAATGCAAAAACGCCTTTCACCGCCCCGGCGCACACACGCTTTTGCAAGCCTTCGCCCGGCACAAATGCCAGCAAGTCGGCCTGCCATGTTGGTCGCCCACCCAGATGCGATGCCAGATGAACCACTGGGCTGTAGCCCCCGGAGCTAACGATCAAATCGCAATCAAGAACTTCACCCGGGCTGGTGACTTTATGCTTGGCCACATCGATCGCACAGATCCGCGCCGCATCAACACGCTTGCTGCCGCGCGCTTCAACCACGGCGCTGCCAGTTAAAATCCGCACACCGCGTGCGCGCGCCTGCTCAACCCAGGTGCCACGCGGGTTAGTCCGCGCATCTGCCACGGCAACCACTTGCTGGCCAGCGTCGAGCCAGTCCAGCACCACGCGGTAGGCGTAATCGTTGTTGGTTGAAAGCACCAGCTTGCGACCGGGCAGCACCGCGTAACGGCGCACATAGGTCGACACAGCGCCCGCGAGCATATTGCCAGGCACATCGTTGTTGGCGTAAACCAGCGGGCGCTCATGCGCACCGGTCGCCAGCACCACACGCTTGGCACGTACCCGGTGCATGCGCTGACGCACCATGCCCATCGGCGCGACTTCACCGATGTGATCGGTCATGCGCTGATGAATCGTCAAGAAGTTATGGTCGTGATAGCCATTCACTGTCGCGCGCAGCAACAAGGTGACTTCTGGCATGCCTTGCAGCTCAGCCAGCGCCTCGGCTGCCCACTCGGCTGCAGGCTTGCCGTCCAGCAGTTCACGCGTGTCGAGCAAGCTGCCGCCAAACTCTTCCTGCTCGTCCGCCAGAATCACCCGCGCGCCACTGCGACCTGCCGCCAGTGCAGCGGCCAAACCCGCAGGCCCCGCGCCTACCACCAACACATCACAATGCTGATTGAGGTAGTCGTAACTGTCGGGGTCAACTTCTGTCGGCGCACGGCCCAGCCCTGCGGCTTTACGGATGTACTTTTCGTACGTCAGCCACAGGTTCTGCGGATACATGAAGGTTTTGTAGTAAAAACCGGGGGGCATCATCTTGCCGCCGACCTTACCGAGAATCCCCATCATGTCGGTATTAACACTCGGCCAGCCGTTGGTGCTGGTCGCCACCAAACCGGAGTAAAGCGCTTGCTGAGTCGCCCGCACGTTAGGGATTTGCGCTTCTTCGGTCGAACCGATTTGCAGGATGGCGTTTGGCTCTTCGCTCCCCGCCGCGACAATCCCGCGCGGACGGGAGTACTTGAAACTACGCCCGACAATATCCACGCCATTGGCCAGTAACGCAGCGGCCAGTGAGTCACCGGCGAAGCCTTGATACGACTGGCCATTGAAGCTGAAATTCAAGGGCTG
The DNA here is from genome assembly GCF_900682675.2 of Pseudomonas marincola. Lineage (NCBI taxonomy): Bacteria > Pseudomonadati > Pseudomonadota > Gammaproteobacteria > Pseudomonadales > Pseudomonadaceae > Pseudomonas > Pseudomonas marincola. Next base: position 4,119,911 of record NZ_LR215729.2, read on the forward strand.
GCTGCGGTCAATCCGGCCGCCATTGGTTAGACGATTAACTTGGCTCATGCCGTGACTCCTTGAGCGCTCGCTTTAGCGGCAGCAACGCTGGCCTCGGTAACGCTGGGCTTCTCACCGATCTTGTAAGTTTCATAAATCTCGTACGTCACGGTGTGTCGCGTGGCGTTGAAAAACTTACGACAACCGCCTGAGTGCACCCACAATTCGTGGTGAATGCCGCGTGGGTTATCGCGGAAGAAGATGTAGTCGCCCCACTCTTCATCGCTGCACTCCGCTGGATTTTCCGGCCGCACAATATGCGCCTGGCCGTGTGCGTGAAACTCTTCTTCAGAGCGCGTTTCACCGCAGTGAGGGCAATAAATATTAAGCATGGTCTGAGCCCTCTTAGTGAGCCACGGCAGCAGCGCCGTGCTCGTCGATCAGTGCGCCGGTATGGAAACGATCCATCGCAAACGGTTTTGCCAGCGGGTGCATTTCACCTTTGGCCAAACTGGCGGCAAACACGTGGCCCGAACCCGGCGTGGCCTTGAAACCACCCGTGCCCCAACCACAGTTGAAGAACAGATTTGGGACTGGGGTTTTCGAGATAATCGGGCAGGCGTCCGGGCTGGTATCCACAATGCCGCCCCACTGACGGTTCATGCGCACGCGTGACAGCACCGGGAACATCTCGACGATGGCTTGCAGCGTGTGCTCGATCGTCGGATACGAGCCACGTTGACCGTAGCCGTTCCAGCCGTCGATACCGGCGCCAATTACCAAATCTCCTTTGTCCGACTGGCTGATGTAACCGTGCACGGCGTTGGACATGATTACGCTGTCGATCACCGGTTTAATCGGCTCAGACACCAATGCCTGCAGCGGGTGTGATTCCAGCGGCAAACGGAAGCCCGCCAGCTTGGCCATGTGCCCGGAGTTACCCGCAGTAACCACGCCGACACGCTTGCCACCGATAAAGCCGCGATTGGTTTCAACGCCAATCACCACGCCGTTTTCCTTACGGAAACCAGTCACTTCGGTCTGCTGCAACAAGTCCACGCCCAAAGCATCCGCCGCGCGCGCATAGCCCCAGGCCACGGCGTCGTGACGCGCCACACCGCCACGGCGCTGCACAGTCGAGCCCATGATCGGATAGCGGGTGTTTTTGCTGCAATCCAGATACGGAATCTCTTCAGCGACCTGACGCGCATCGAGCAATTCGCCATCCACGCCATTGAGGCGGTTGGCACTGACACGACGCTCAGAGTCGCGCATGTCTTGCAGCGTATGGCACAGGTTATAAACGCCACGCTGCGAAAACATCACGTTGTAGTTAAGGTCTTGCGAGAGCCCTTCCCACAGTTTCATCGCATGCTCATAGAGCTGCGCCGACTCGTCCCACAGGTAGTTGGAACGCACAATCGTGGTATTACGCGCCGTATTACCGCCGCCTAACCAGCCCTTCTCAACCACTGCGACGTTCTTTACGCCAAACACTTTGGCGAGGTAGTAAGCGGTTGCCAAACCATGACCACCGCCGCCGACGATGATCACGTCGTAGACCGGCTTAGGGGGCGGGTTGCGCCACATGCGCTGCCAGTTCTCATGATGACTGAAGGCATGTTTGAACAGGCCAAAGCCAGAATATCGTTGCATGTGATGCTCCTAAATTTGCAGCCGAGACGATTCCGGCGGCCGACTCAGCGGCCGCCTCCAACCATCAGCGGTAAACGGGGTAATCCGCGCACAGCCCAGCAGCCAGTCCCGCGATTTGCGCTTCAACATCGGCATCGCCGAGGTTCTGTAACAACTCACAAATCCAGCCCGCCAACTCAATGCACTGAGGTTCTTTGAAGCCGCGCGTGGTCACCGCTGGCGTACCAATGCGCAGGCCAGAGGTCACAAACGGCGATTGCGGATCGTTCGGCACCGCATTCTTGTTAACCGTGATACCCGCACGGCCCAGCGCCGCATCAGCATCTTTGCCGGTAATGCCTTGCTTGATCAGGCTGAGCAAAAACAGGTGGTTGTCGGTGCCGCCGGACACCACATCAAAACCGTTATCAATAAACACCTTGGCCATCGCCTGAGCGTTTTTGATCACCTGCTGCTGATACTCAACAAAGCCCGGCTCCAGCGCCTCTTTAAAGCACACCGCCTTACCGGCAATCACGTGCATCAACGGCCCGCCCTGAGCGCCGGGGAAGACTGCCGAGTTGAGCTTTTTCTCAATCTCTTCGTTGGCCTTGGCCAGAATCAAACCGCCGCGAGGACCGCGCAGGGTTTTATGCGTCGTGGTGGTGACCACATCGGCGTATGGAAGCGGATTCGGGTACAGCCCCGCCGCCACCAGACCCGCCACGTGCGCCATGTCGACAAACAGGTAAGCACCAACCTTGTCGGCAATTGCGCGGAAACGCGGGAAGTCGAGGGTTTTCGAGTAAGCCGAGAAGCCCGCCACAATCATCTTTGGCTTGTGCTCCAGCGCCAGCCGCTCTACTTCGTCGTAATCAATCAGGCCGGTGCTGGTATCAATGCCGTATTGCACCGCGTTGTACAGCTTGCCGGATGAGCTAACTTTGGCGCCGTGAGTCAGGTGACCACCGTGCGCCAGGCTCATGCCCAAAATGGTGTCGCCCGCTTGCAGCAGCGCCAGATACACCGCCGAGTTGGCAGACGAGCCCGAGTGTGGCTGCACGTTGGCGTAGTCGGCGCCGAACAGCTGCTTGGCGCGATCAATCGCCAATTGTTCAACCTTGTCGACGTGCTCACAACCGCCGTAATAGCGCTTGCCCGGATAGCCTTCCGCGTACTTGTTAGTAAGCCCGCTGCCTTGAGCTTCCATCACCCGCTTGCTGGTGTAGTTCTCCGAGGCGATCAGCTCGATATGATGCTCCTGACGCTGCTCTTCTTGATTCATTGCACTGAGCAACTCGTCGTCGTAACCCTGTATCTGGTCATTTTTGCTGAACATCACTGATCTCCTGCGGTGCAGCCTATTGTTAGATGCGGCGTGTTGCCGTTTGCAGCGATGGTATGACTCGGCTCTGCCCGCGAGATGCCTATGTACGTCATGGGTAACTTCGTTTACGACATGCTCATGTCGTAAATCAGCCTAAGTGGCGCGTCTGCTGAGGTGGCGGCTGCGCCGCATGTCTGAAAACACCAACGCGCTGTACAGACGGCGTTGTTTTGCAAAGCCACTCAGCAAAATCCTGCTCGGCTGTCAGCACTGCAAAAGCCATCAACCATTGCGATATCTGGCGGTAACGCAGGTACTCAGGGAATCCGTTAAAATCTGACTCAACAGTCATTCATCGCCAACAGGGCAATCAAACATGTTCTGCGGGCGCCAACCTCGCGTAAAATCAGCGCACCCGCCGGCCCTCACGAGGGGCGCATAGGCAACGGCTTGAAGGACCCCCGCATGACCGATAAAACGCAACAGTTCGCCAGCGACAACTATTCCGGCATCTGCCCTGAAGCATGGGCAGCAATGGCCGAGGCCAACCACGGCCACGAGCGCGCTTACGGCGACGACCACTGGACGGCGCTCGCCTCCGACCACTTCCGCAAATTGTTCGAAACCGACTGCGAAGTGTTTTTTGCCTTTAACGGCACCGCGGCCAACTCATTAGCACTGGCCGCGCTTTGCCAGAGTTACCACAGCGTGATCTGCTCGGAGACGGCCCACGTTGAGACCGACGAGTGTGGCGCGCCGGAGTTCTTCTCCAACGGCTCGAAACTGCTGGTGGCCAGCAGCGAAAACGGCAAGATGACGCCCGAGTCGATCCGCGAAGTGGCGCTCAAGCGTCAGGATATTCACTACCCCAAGCCGCGCGTTGTTACGCTGACTCAAGCCACCGAAGTCGGCACCGTTTACACCCCGAATGAAGTGCGCGCGATCAGCGAAACCTGCCGCGATCTGGGGCTTAACTTGCACATGGACGGCGCGCGCTTCTCCAATGCCTGCGCGTTTCTCGGCTGCACACCGGCTGAACTGACGTGGAAAGCCGGCGTCGATGTGCTGTGCTTTGGCGGCACCAAAAACGGAATGGCCGTGGGTGAAGCCATCCTGTTCTTCAACAAAGACCTGGCCGAAGATTTCGACTACCGCTGCAAACAAGCCGGCCAATTGGCATCGAAGATGCGCTACTTATCGGCGCCCTGGGTCGGCATCCTGCAAGACGGCGCGTGGCTGCACTACGCACAACACGCCAACCGTTGCGCACGCCTGCTGGCCGAACTGGTCAGCGATGTGCCGGGCGTCAGCCTGATGTTTCCCGTGCAAGCCAACGGCGTGTTCTTGCAGATGCCCGAGCCGGCACTGCAAACCTTGCGCGACAAAGGCTGGCGCTTCTACACCTTTATTGGTGCAGGCGGCGCACGCTTCATGTGCTCATGGGACATTGAAGAGCTGCGCGTACGCGAACTGGCCAGCGATATTCGCGCGGTAGTTGCGAGCGCTTAAACCCTCGTCTGTTTGCCAACCCACTCAGGCCGCTGCTGCCCACGCTAGCGGCCTCTCGCGCCAATGAAGCAGGAGGCACACCGTGCAGTTATCCGGCAAAGTTGCATTTATCACCGGCGCCGCCAGCGGCATCGGCAAACAAATCGCTGAACTGTTTGCCGTCGAAGGCGCCAGCGTGGTCATCGCCGACCTTAATCTGCAAGCCGCCCAACAAGCCGCCGCGCAAATCACAGCCAGCGGCGCGCAGGCGTTGGCGATTGAAGTCGACGTGACCGACGAAGATCAGGTAAACGCTGGCGTCGAGGCGGCGGTTAAAGCCTTCGGCGGCATTGATATTCTGGTCAGCAATGCGGGGATACAGATCATTCAGCCGGTACAAGACCTGAGTTACGCCGACTGGAAAAAGATGCTCGCCATCCACCTGGACGGTGCCTTTTTAACCACCAAAGCGTGCCTCAAGCACATGTACGCACAGGGCCGTGGCGGCAGCATTATCTACATGGGCTCGGTGCACTCCAAAGAAGCCTCAAAGCTCAAAGCGCCTTACGTCACCGCCAAACATGGCTTACTCGGCCTTGCCAAAACAGTCGCCAAAGAAGGCGGCTCCGCTGGCATTCACGCCAACGTAATCTGCCCCGGCTTCGTCCGCACGCCACTGGTCGACAAACAGATTCCCGAGCAAGCCAAAGAACTGGGCATCAGCGAAGAAGACGTCATCCAGAAGGTCATGCTCAAAGACACCGTAGACGGCGAATTCACCAGCACCGAAGACGTAGCCCGCGTCGCACTAATGTTCGCCGCCTTCCCAAGCAATGCGCTCACCGGGCAATCGTTGATGGTGAGTCATGGTTGGGGGATGGAGTAAGGGGGAGCGTTAGTAACCTTACTTAGTCCATTTGTTCGAGTGATAGGTTACGAGCCAAAGACTACCTCTCGCTTAGTTACCAAGCAGACGCTGTTACTTAGCTGCGGGGTCAGATAGGCATATAACCCACCACCATCATTAACCAAAACAGCAGTTCCTTGGGCTTCTCCCTTGTAAGCCCAATCTTTAAAAACCTTATCTCTGATGGTCAAGCACGACCCAGACACAACAAGAGTCTCGACGCTAGAAATATCGCAAGTTCCAACAAGGTTTGGTGCTGCAGTAAAGACAATTTGAGAGTTGTTGTCGGAATAGGACTTGATAGTAAAGGATTCGTACATACGCTTATTTGGAGCGTCCGTGCTCCAAATGTTGTGAGAACTGTGCGGGGCCCCCTTCAATACGAAATCAGCCATGCTCTTAGCAATGTTGTGGCAGGTCAGAACACCAGCGTCCTTAGCTCCCTTAGACACCTCGTTCTCAGCGAGGCAGAATTGAGGGGTAGCAACCAGAACAAGCATTGGTAAAAGCAGTTTCATAGTTTTTTTGTTCCTTTTTAGTGAGAATAAATAAGGTCGGATCTAGGAAGATCATGGCCGTTCGAATAAATCGACTCTCATTGACTTCAAAGCGCCAACATTCTTACTAACCAGTACAGTTTCCCCCAAATAGAAACTGAATTCGTAGAGCGTCAAAACACCTGAGCAGCAACCGATTGAGGTGATAGCCGCCCGGCAGACGATGCCCCAAATCATTCAGACTGCGACTAGAAGGAGTCCTTGCTGCTTGGAAGAACGCGGACAGAAAGCGTTGATAATATGGCGTCAATATTACAATAATATCAAAAAGCCACTACCGAAATATCCCCACTATGAAATTTCTCCACCTTCCACTTATCCTGATAGTCATGCTCAACACGGGATGCGGCCTCATGCCAAGGACAAGTGAGCCGTCCATGGCTCTCCAGATTGCTGATGAGATGGGTGTTCCAGCTTATGACCTATCCCGTAAGGAGTACACAGAGTTACTTAAGCAAAGTGGTGGCTCATCAATTAATTTCGATGGAGTCGTAGCTGGAGTGTTTGCTGAGGATCCCGCAATGATTTTGGTAGGCGGGCTGGCAAATCCGAGCTCATCCAAAATGGTTCAGGTGGTCGCCTGGGTGCCTTCCAGCATGGCGCCAAATGGAGAAGAGGCAGCGATCTTGGCTGAACAGACAGTCAGAGATGCGGTTTTCGAATTGTCCGAGAAGAAAGAGATTGAGCGGCTAAAGCGATTAAACTGGGCCCCAAATGCCATCGGCCTGCCTTATGGAGACGTTGGCTTTAGCGTGTACAAACAGCTCTATCAGATGACTGCTGGGTACACTCCAGATTTGCAGCCCGCACCGTCATTTATGAATGTCAATGAGCAGGTATATGGACCGCTATTTCTGGGCAATCCGATAGCTACCGGCAGCCCACAAGATTTGGCTGAAAAACTTCCTTCATGGGTCTACACCTATGATCCTGGCTCGTATGGCGAGCGTCCAAGAGCCGTATACAACTCATACGCAACACACCTGTTTATTGAACCCGCACAATAACTCTGAATACTTACCTTTGGAGCAACTTGCTCGAAGTATTGAGCGCTAGTCGGAAAACAAAATCCACACTCAAGAGTGCAAGTTTACTGACTCATATTTCTTCCATGACTTAACCGGCACGTCATCAATCTAAAGGTCGTGAAAGAAAGGGGCCACGGCAGAAACGAGGACCGCAGGCTTACACACATCAACCTTCAGAACAGGCAGTTGATTGATCTCTGCAACTGCCTTCATATAATCCCTCCCAACGATACAAACATGTAATTCTGCAATACAACAAACCTAAAAATACTCAAGCAACGCACCCTGCCCACTCCGTCCGCTCGCCAACTACGCTCTACCCATCTAAATCCACCCAGCCTCGACGACTCCATCGACACGCCCCCCCAAACACCGACATACCCAAACCGCAATTCATTGAAAAACAACACATTGGCGTCGTGTTTAGGCGGTGAAATGGCGTGGACAACCATTCCCCAATCCGGATATCGACATAGCGTGAGGGCATAACAAGTACTAATAACCGGTGGAGAAATATAATGACAAGAGCTTCGATCCCCCCTCAGCGACCGTCACTGTTGATGGCGTGCATACCGATTGTGGCTACGCTGGCGGTTTTGGCGTTGCAGTTGTTTATATTCGGTGAGTTCACCCCGCATGTACCGCTGGTTTGTGGTGTTGCGATCACGGCTGTTATCGGCTGGAAGTTGGGCTACCGCTGGGCTGCGATGGAAGATGGCATGATGCGCATCGTGCGCGTTGGGCTACCGTCGATTGCCATCCTTATTCTTGTCGGCATGACGGTGGGCACGTGGATCGCATCCGGCAGTGTGCCGATGATCATTTACTACGGGCTCAAGCTGATCTCGCCGGAATACTTTCTCGCCGCAGCCATGCTGATGTGTGCGGTGGTTTCCGTGACCCTCGGCACCAGCTGGGGCACCGTCGGCACTGTCGGCCTCGCATTGATGGGGATCGGTGCAGGCTTCGGCATCCCGCCTTGGTGGACAGCCGGCGCGGTGGTTTCCGGAGCTTTTTTTGGTGACAAAGTCTCGCCGCTCTCAGACACCACCAATCTGGCGCCCGCAGTAACCGGAGTGAATCTGTTTGCGCATATCCGCAACATGATGCCGACCACGATTCCGGCGATGCTGATTGCGCTGGTGATTTATCTGGTAGCTGGCAACTCGCTGGCAGCAGGCCAGGCACTCGATCTTGAGCGCATCCAAACGATCACCGAAGGGCTGGCGAGCAATTTTGAGTTCAGTATTTGGGTGCTGTTGCCGCCGCTGTTGGTGATGGGTTTGGCAATGGCCCGCATGCCGGCATTGCCAGCGTTGTTTGTTGGTGTGGTCGCCGGTGCGGTGGTGGCGTTTGGGGTGCAGGGCGAAGCCTTGAAGGCGTTGTTCGGCTACATGCAAAGCGGCTATTCGCTGAGCACGGGTGTGAGCGAGATTGACACGCTGCTCAACCGTGGCGGCATCATGTCGATGTCGTGGGTAATTCTGCTGGTCATGATCGCGCTGGCGTTTGGCGGCCTGCTTGAGGTGATCGGTTGTCTTGAGTCGCTGTGCGCGGCGGTGCTGCTTAAAGTGCGCGGGATTTTTGGCCTGCAACTGGCGGCCAGCTCTACAGCGGCGATGACCAATGTGATTGCGGGCGATCCGTATCTTTCTATCGCGCTGCCGGGGCGTATGTATGCGCCAATCTTTCGGGGCGAAGGCTATTCCACGCTTAACCTGTCGCGCTCTCTTGAGGAAGGCGGCACATTGATCTCGCCACTGATTCCCTGGAATGCGGGTGGCGCTGTGGTCATCAGCTCGCTTGGTTTGGTAGTCGGCGATGGCAGTTGGGAAAGCCTACTGTACATTCCACTGGCCTTTGCTTGCTGGTTGTCGCCGTTACTGGGACTGCTGTACACCTTGCTTGGGCGCTTCATTGTGCCAGCCAGCGACGCTGAGCGTGCCGACTGGGTGGCTCAGGATTACGCGGTGACATCGCTGCAACAATTGCGCGATCAGGCAGAGGTTGGCGTCAGAAGTGTCAAGGTCGCGCAGCCTGAGGTTTGAGGGACTGGCGGCAATGTGAAGTCAGCCTTGCGAGTCGCTGGAGTGTGAGTCTGAACGCTCTGGCGACAACGCCTGCAACGTGAGCATCAGGCGGCAACAACTAAAAAGGGCGCATCTCCATGCGCCCTTTTCTATCGGTTAAAACTCTATCGCCACATCGCCTTGCGGCACGCTGCAGCATGACAGGATGTAGCCCTCGGCCACGTCTTCATCGGTGATGCCGCCGTTGTGCTCCATGCTGACCTCGCCCGAGGTTTTCAGCACCTTGCAGGTTCCGCAAATGCCCATGCCGCAGGCCTTGGGAATGTGCAGGCCCAATTGCGCGGCGGCCGAGTGCACGGTTTCGCTCGGGCCAACCCGAATGCTTTTGCCGGTAAGCACGAATTCGACCTGACGCAGATCGGTCGCCGGTACTTCCGCCGCCTCCGCCGCTTCTGCTGCCAGCTCCTTAACTTCAGCGCGTACCTCGGGCGGAGTCGGCCCGAATGCTTCTTCGTGATAGCGCTGCATGTCGTAATTGTTGGCTTGCAGCAGGCGTTTGACCGCCGCCATGTAGGGCGTTGGCCCGCAGCAGAAGATTTCACGGTCGAGATAATCCGGGGCGATCAACTCCAGCATCGGCTGATTGAGATAGCCCCGATACCCCGCCCACGCCTCGCCCAAGCCATGCTTTTCGCAAATGACGTGCAGGCTGAAGTTGTTGATGCGCGCCGCCATGTGCTCAAGCTCGCGATGAAAGATGATGTCTTTCGGCGAACGCGCACTGTGCACAAACACCATGTCCACATTGGCGTTGGTGTCGTAATACCAGCGCGCCATCGACATGACCGGCGTTATGCCCACACCGCCGCTGAGAAACAGCACTTTTTCTGCGGGGAAATCAATCGCATTGAAGTTACCCACAGGACCATGCACGGCCAGATCCTGGCCTTCATGCAGATTATCGTGCAGCCAGTTTGAAACCTTGCCGCCAGGCACCCGTTTAATGGTGATCGAAAAGCTGTACGGCACCGACGGCGCGCTGGAGATGGTGTAGGAGCGCATGATCGGCACGCCCTCGATTTCAAGCTCCAGCGTGACGAACTGGCCCGGTTTGAAGAAGAACAGCACGGGCTGGTCGGCCATGAAACAGAAGGTGCGGACATCCCAGGTTTCCTGAATGACCTTGACGCAACGCACCAGATGGCGGCCATTGCTCCAGGTCTGGGTGGTTACCGGGTTTAGAAAGTCGTTAGTGGTCATGCACGTGCCTCCGCGCGCGGCCGGACATCGGCCTGAATATGCAGCGATTGTGCTTAACGCCAGCACGACTCATATATCTGTTAGCGACATTTACATGCTTATCGCGACCCGCCCGCTAACACGGGCTATTGCTGGTCGGAAACTGATTCAGGCGTGTCGCCCATGGATAAGGATCAAGCCGCGCGCGCAGCCAAACTCGACCCTAGCCGAATCATCAATTGGTGTGCCCTGAGTCGAGACTCGAACACGCCCGCATGAATGGAACCAGCGCCAGTCGGTCGGTGAAAAAGCACGGCGCAATCACCTTGCAGCTGCACCTAAATGCCACTTTTACGGCGATAAACCCACTATCGCCATTGAGGAGTTACTGATGGACGTCACTTCGACTCTGAGCCTCGGCGATCCACTCGAGCCAGCGCGCAAGGCAACGGTAGATATGCTTCACAGCCGTGAGCGGACCTTTTCATTGCCGCAGCCGTTTTATAACGACGAGCGCCTGTTCCAGATCGACATGCAGGAGATCTTCCACAAGGAGTGGCTGATCGCCGGAATGACCTGCGAAATACCGGCCAAGGGTAATTACCTGACGCTGCAAATCGGCAACAACCCGATCATTGTGATTCGCGGCGCCGAAGGCGTAGTGCATGCTTTTCACAACGTCTGCCGCCACCGTGGCTCGCGGCTGTGCACCAGCGAAAAAGGCAAGGTCGCCAAACTGGTTTGCCACTATCACCAGTGGACGTATGAACTCGACGGTCGCCTGCTGTTTGCCGGCACGGAAATGGGTGCAGACTTTGACCTGAACCAGTACGGACTGAAACCGGTTCACTGCAAAACAGCTGGCGGCTATATCTTCATCTCGCTGGCTGAGAACCCGCCTGCGGTAGATGACTTCCTCAGCACGCTGGCGCATTACATGGAGCCTTACGACATGGAAAACACCAAGGTGGCGGTGCAAACCACCTTGATGGAAAAAGCTAACTGGAAACTGGTACTCGAGAACAACCGCGAGTGCTACCACTGCAGCGGCTCGCACCCGGAGTTGTTGAAGTCACTGCTTGAGTGGGACGACGTGACCGACCCGCGCGCCGATCAGAACTTCAAGGATCATGTCGCCGACTCCGCTGCTAAATGGCAAGCCGAGAACATTCCTTATGCCCACGCCAGCTTTGGCCTGCGCAATCGCATCGTGCGTATGCCGCTGCTCAAGGGCACCGAGTCGATGACCATGGACGGCAAGCGCGGCTGCCAAAAGTTGATGGGCCGCATCAAGAACCCGGAGCTGGGTTCGATGCGTATTTTGCACCTGCCGCACTCATGGAACCACTGCATGGGCGACCACCTTATCGTGTTCACCGTGTGGCCGATCAGCGCGCAAGAAACCATGGTCACCACCAAATGGCTGGTGCACAAGGACGCCGTTGAAGGGGTTGATTACGACGTCGCCCGCCTGCGTCAGGTGTGGGATGCAACCAACGATCAGGATCGTCGTCTGGCCGAGGAAAATCAGCGCGGCATCAACTCCACCGCCTACCAGCCAGGGCCTTACTCGCAGACTTACGAGTTCGGCGTGGTCAACTTTGTCGACTGGTACAGCGAGCGCATGCTCAACAACCTGAATGCGCAGCCGCTGACCCAGTTGCGCCAAGTCGTGTCGGAGTAACGCGCGTCATGAGTCTGGGTTTTGCTTTGCTGTTGGCGCTGCTGGGATACAGCCTGTTGGCGATAAAACCGGCACCGCCAGAACAGCAGAGAAACCCAAACAGACCAGACTCAACTGCATAACGCAAAAGGGCGAACAATCGACAGATTGCTCGCCCTTTTGCCATTTGTGCGGCTCGAACCGCTCGCGGTTGCCTAACGCTTTGGCAAACCGATTACCCGCCCGACATAAACCGGCATCGACAAGCCAGCGTGAGCGGCAGACAACACCTCTACCCGTGCGTTAACTTGCGCATCGAGAATTGCCGAACGCCCGCTTTCGACGTCGATATTCATCAGCATCTGCTCGCTCTCGGCCAAGGCGGCTTCCACGCCAACCAAGTGCAAAGAGTGATGCACGTGCAGGCGCTTCTTATCGTGCGCGAGCAGTTGCGTGTGCACCTCGACTTCCGCGCCCAAACGCACCTCGTTGAGGTAGTTGAGGTGGCATTCGAGGGTATACAGGGTATGCCCGGTGCGCGTGCGCCCTGCCTCATCCAGCCCCAGATGATCCATCAGCGAATCGGTGGCATAGCTGAAAACCAGCAGATAAAACGCATCGCGCAGATGCTGATTGTAATCAACCCATTCGGGCAGCACGGCCGTCTGGTAGGTGGTGAGTCGCGTCATGCAATTCTCCTGAATCAAGCACAACCCGACCGGCAAAAAGCCGGCGGGCTGGGTAAGCGTCGATCACTCGGCAGCGTCGAAGCCGTGTTTGGCCTTGGTCTGTTTAATCGCTTCCTGCACGGCAATCAGGCAATCATCGCGGTAGCGTTCCAGCTCGGCAATGCTGCGCTGGCCCTGCTGTTCAGCGGTGCCTTCGACCACGCTGTCGATCAGGCTTTCGGTCAACTCAGGCGCTTTCAGGTAGGTCCACGGCAATTGCAGTGCCGGGCCAAATTGCTGCATGAAGTGACGCATACCGGCATTGCCGCCCGCCAGCGTGTAGGTCAGGAAGGTGCCCATGAACGACCAGCGCAGGCCCGCACCGAAACGGATTGCATCATCAATCTCGCCGGTAGTCGCCACGCCATCATTGACCAGATGCAGGGCTTCACGCCACAGCGCCTCAAGCAGACGGTCGGCGACAAACCCCGGCACTTCCTTGCGCACATGCAAGGGCCGCATGCCCAACGCGGTGTACACGCTCATCGCTGCTTCAATGGCTTCTGGCGCGGTGTCTTTACCGCCCACAACCTCAACCAGCGGCAACAGGTACACCGGATTGAACGGATGCCCCACCACGCAGCGCTGAGGGTTGGCGGAGGTTGCGTAAAACTCGCTGGGCAGCAAACCGGATGTGCTCGAACCAATCAGCACATCGGCGCGGGCTGCGGCGCTGATACGTGCATGCAGATCCAATTTCAGGGCCAATACTTCCGGCGCACTTTCCTGAATGAAGTCTGCTTCACGCGCGCACGCTTCAACGCTGTCGGCGAAGCGCAGGCGATCCTGGCTGGCACCTTCCGCCAAACCCTGCGCTTGCAGTGCCGGCCAGGCATTGGCGATACGCTCGCGCAGTTGCTGTTCGGCGTTCGGCGCCGGGTCCCAGGCGACAACATCCAGGCCATGGGCCAGGGCGCGGGCGACCCAGCCACTGCCGATTACGCCGGTACAGATAGCGCCGAAGGTTTTAATCTGTGTCACAAAGGTAGTTTGATTGCTCATGCTGACTCCTGCTCGATAGTGGGTACGCTCAATCAAGCGGTACTTAGCCCAGACGCTTGAGCTTCATTTTTTCGCGGCCTTCAGCCGGTGTCAGCGCACGGCCACCCAGACGTTGGATGATCTCGATAACGCGCTCGACAAGTTGCCCGTTAGTGGCATGTACGCCGCGATCCAGCCAGATATTGTCTTCCAGCCCCACGCGCACATGGCCGCCCAACAGCATGGCCTGAGCCGCCATTGGCATTTGTGTGCGCCCGATACCAAAGCCTGCCCATGTGGCACCGGCTGGCAGGTTATCGACCATGGCTTTCATACTCACGGTGTCTGCCGGAGCGCCCCACGGAATACCCAGGCAAAGTTGGAACAGCGGATCTTCCAGCAGGCCTTCCTTGAGCATTTGCTTGGCAAACCACAGGTGGCCGGTGTCGAAGATTTCCAGCTCGGCTTTAACGCCTAGCTCGGTGATGCGCTTGGCGCCAGCGCGCAGTTGCGCCGGGGTGGAGACATAGATGTAGTCGCCATCGCCAAAATTCAGGGTGCCGCAATCGAGGGTGCAGATTTCCGGACGCAGTTCTTCAATGTGCTTGAGACGCTCCATTGGCCCGACCAGATCAGTGCCGGCACCGAATTCCAGCGGCGTTTCGCCGGGGCCGATTTCGAGATCGCCGCCCATGCCAGCGGTGAGGTTGATGATCACGTCAGTGTCGCTTTCGCGAATGCGCTCGACCACTTCGCGGTACAGCGCCACATCACGGCTCGGCTTGCCGGTTTGCGGGTCGCGCACGTGGCAGTGAGCAACGGTGGCGCCAGCTTTTGCAGCTTCGATGGCGGCATCGGCAATTTGCTTAGGGGTCACCGGAATTGCCGGATGCTTGCCCACTGTATCGCCAGCACCGGTAACAGCGCAGGTCACGACAACTTCATAATTCATTGGTCTTCTCCTTTGTTCAAGGCAACAGAAACCCGTGCGCAGCAATGGCTGCGCATGGGTATTTATGCGGGGATTACTTGAGCGCGGCGATCGCGCTGTCGGCAGGTTTGCCGTCGAAGGTGGTCACACCTTGCAGCCAGCCAGAGACAATTTCCGGGTTGGCCTTGATCCACTCGCGGGCAACGTCTTCCGGCTTTTTGCGGTCCATGATCGGCTGCATCAACTGGCTTTCCTGCTCACTGGTGAAGCGCAGGTTGCTCAGCAGCAAATTGGCATTCGGGCAGCGCTCGGCGTAGTCCGGTGCGGTTACGGTGCTGACAGTGGCTGCACCGTCATTCGGGCCGAATACATCCTCGGTGCCGGTCAGGTAGGTGATCGGAAACTGCAGGTTCATCGGGTGCGGTTTCCAGCCAAAGAACACCACGGGCTTGTCGCTTCGCGTCGCCCGGTTAACGGCGGCGAGCATGCCGGCTTCACTGGACTCGACCAGTTTGAAGTCACCCAGACCGAACTGATTGCTGTCGATCATTTTCTTGATCGCGATATTGGCGCCCGAACCGGCGTCGATGCCATAGATCTTGCCGTCCAGCTGATCTTTGAACTTGGCAATATCGGCCAGTGTTTTCAGGCCTTTGTCGGCGGTGTACGTTGGCACGGCCAGCACTGCAACGGCATCGTTGAGCGATGGCTCAGGCATGACCTTGACCGCCTTCTTGTCGAGGAACGGCTTGATGTTGTCATCCATGATCGGCTTCCAGTAACCGAGGAACACATCAATCTGGTCCTTCTGGATACCGGCAAAAATGATTTGCTGCGAGGCTTGAGTCTGCTTGGTTTCATAGCCAAGGCCCTCAAGCAGGGTGGACGCGACTGCGGTGGTGGCAACAACATCCGTCCAGCCGACCAGGCCAACCCGAACGTTCTTGCAGCTTGCCTGCTCTGCGGCCAACAACGACGAACTACTCAGGGCGAGCACACAGCCTGCGGCGATTAGTTTGAGACGATTCATTGTTTTGCTCCCTCGCGGTACGGTTTATATCGCGGCATCAGCCCCTCGGACAGGGTTGATGTTAGCCACGTTTTGTTTTGTAAAAGCCAGACGGCTCTTCCGTGTCCGGGCTTGGTATCGCCCGATGCAGCCACAATACCGAGAGCATCCGTTGATAAAGCGGCTTTTACCGACTACTTATCGAACGATAGCGACTCGCCTGCATAAACTCGCCATAATCAGCGTAATAACCGCTTCACATTCACCGGCCAAGGTCTCTCAACTGCATGCCGACAACCTTCTGGTTCCTCCTGCTGCCTGGTTTCTCGATGATGGGGCTGATGTCCGCCACCGAGCCGCTGCGCGTTGCCAACCGTTTTAACGCCGATCTTTATCGCTGGCGTCTGCTCAGCGTTGATGGCGGGCCGGTAGAAGCCAGCAATGGCATGTCGCTTAACGTCGAGGGCGGCCTTGAAGATCAGGATCAGCCGCACACAATCTTTGTGGTCAGCGGCTTTGAACCGCTGGCGGCGTTCAGTTCGCGACTGGCCAACTGGCTGCAACGGTTTGCGCAACAGGGCGCGATTATCGGCGGCATCGACACCGGCAGTTTTGTGCTGGCCGAGGCCAGGCTCATCGATAAGCAGCGCATCACCTTGCACTGGGAAGCGATCAATGCATTTCAGGAGCGCTTTCCTGCTTTGCAGGTCACCCAGGAATTGTTCGAGATCGACGGGCAGCGCATCACCACAGCGGGCGGCACCTCGACCATCGACATGATGCTCACGCTAATCGCCCGTGATCAGGGCGAAGCCATGGCCGTGCAGGTGTCCGAGCAATTTGTGCTGGGGCGGATTCGCTCGCGTCAGGACCATCAGAGAATGCAGATCACCAATCGTTATGGCGTGCACAACAAGAAGCTCAGCCATGTGATTGCCGAGATGGAGCGTCGCTGCGAAAACCTGCTGACGCCGACCCAACTGGCCGAAGCTGTTGATGTCACCCCGCGCCAACTGGAGCGTTTGTTTCGCCAGCACCTTAATGACACACCGGCAAACTTCTACCTCAATCTGCGTCTGGATAAAGCCCGCCAACTGTTGCGCCAGAGCGACATGAATGTGCTGGAGATTTCGCTGGCCTGCGGCTTTGAGTCCTCCAGCTACTTCTCACGGCGTTATCGCAAGCGCTTCGGCAGAAGCCCCAGCCATGACCGTCACGAGAATGGTCGCAGCTCTACCGTTTAAGCCACAACACCCGCCTCGCCTGTTGCCCTCGCACAAAGCTGAACGCTCACCCGCGCCTGAGCGTTAATCGCGCCGGAGAGGCGAATTGCTTCCGCCGATTGACGCTTTCGGCAATCCCTCAGTCGTTTTTGCATCGGGTCACTTTACCCCTCGGGGATATGCTCACCTCAAAGCGTCGTCACCAGACCTGGCGCAAGAACCTGAGGGGACAGCCTGATGAGCCCAGCCGAACTACACGCCGACAGCATCGTTATTGACGGGCTTATCATCGGTAAATGGAACCGTGAACTGTTTGCAGACATGCGCAAAGGCGGCCTCACCGCCGCCAACTGCACCGTGTCGGTGTGGGAAGGGTTTCAGGCCACGGTGAACAATATTGTTTCCAGCCAGCAACTGATTCGCGACAACAGCGACCTTGTTATTCAGGTTCGCAGCACAGCCGACATCCATGCCGCCAAGGCTCAGGGCAAAACCGGCATCCTGTTTGGTTTTCAGAATGCCCACGCTTTTGAAGACCAGATCGGCTATGTCGATGTGTTCAAGCAGCTCGGCGTCGGCATCGTGCAGATGTGCTACAACACCCAGAATCTGGTCGGCACCGGCTGCTACGAGCGTGACGGCGGGCTCTCCGGATTTGGTCGCGAAATTGTTGCCGAGATGAACCGCGTCGGGATCATGTGTGACCTTTCACACGTGGGCTCGAAGACCAGCGAGGAAGTCATCCTCGAATCGAAAAAACCGGTCTGCTATTCACACTGCCTGCCGTCTGGCCTTAAAGAACACCCGCGCAACAAGTCTGACGAAGAACTCAAGTTCATTGCCGATAAGGGCGGCTTTGTCGGCGTCACTATGTTTGCGCCCTTCCTCGCCAAAGGCATCGACTCGACCATCGACGATTACGCCGAAGCCATCGAATACGTGATGAATCTGGTGGGCGAAGACGCCATAGGCATCGGCACTGACTTCACTCAGGGCCACGGTCAGGACTTTTTTGAGTGGCTGACCCACGACAAAGGTTACGCCCGCCGCCTGACCAGCTTCGGCAAGATCGTTAACCCGCTGGGCATCCGCACCGTCGGTGAATTCCCCAACCTGACCGAAACCCTGCTCAAGCGCGGCATGCCCGAGCGTGTGGTGCGCAAAGTCATGGGCGAGAACTGGGTGCGGGTACTGGCCGATGTCTGGAACGAGAAATAACCAGCCCAGCCTGTAAACAGCTTCACGGCGCGCCGGAGCGAACCGGCTGCGCCAGCACCGACTACATGCTTGAGTCACCTTTTTCTGGAGTTTAAACATGGCCACACACGCACCCGAAATGCCTATTCAGGTCGACGACGAAACCGGCGTCTGGACCACCGACGCCCTACCGATGCTGTATGTGCCACGGCACTTTTTCGTCAACAATCACATGGGTATCGAAGAGGTTTTGGGCGCCGAAGCCTATGCAGAAATCCTCTACAAAGCCGGCTACAAATCCGCCTGGCACTGGTGTGAAAAAGAAGCAGCGCTGCATGGTTTACAAGGCGTGGCAGTTTTCGAGCACTACATGAAGCGTTTGTCTCAGCGCGGCTGGGGGCTGTTCAAGATTGAGCATATTGATCTGGCCAAAGGCACCGCCGAGGTACGCCTTGAGCACTCGGCTTTTGTCTACGTGTATGGCAAGTGCGGGCGCAAGGTCGATTACATGTTTACCGGCTGGTTTGCCGGCGCCATGGACCAGATTCTGGAAGCCTCCGGCAGTTCGATTCGCACCGTGGCCGAGCAGGAATTCAGCGCCTCCGAAGAAGGCCATCAGCACGGCCTGTTCATCGTTAACCCTATTTGATTGAAGCGTTTACAGCGCCGTAAGCGAAGATCCGGCCCGGTGATCTCAAGCTCTTGAGCCCGCGCCAGATCAAGTGCAGCTGCTTTGTTTGCGTATTAAGGAGTACCAGATGGCGTTTGAAGCAATGTTTCAGCCCATTCAGATTGGCAAGCTGACCATACGCAATCGCGTGCTCAGCACTGCACACGCTGAGGTTTATGCCACCGACGGCGGCATGACCACCGAGCGCTACGTCAAATACTACGAAGAGAAAGCCAAGGGCGGGATTGGTCTGGCGATTTGCGGCGGCTCGTCTGTGGTTGCCATCGACAGCCCCCAGCAGTGGTGGAGTTCAGTCAATCTGGCCACTGACCGGATTATTCCGCACTTTCAGAATCTCGCCGACGCAATGCACAAGCACGGCGCCAAGATCATGATCCAGATTACCCACATGGGCCGTCGTTCGCGCTGGGATGGTTACCACTGGCCGACCCTGATGTCGCCGTCCGGCATTCGCGAACCGGTGCACCGCGCAACTTGCAAAACCATTGAGCCGGAAGAAATCTGGCGGGTCATCGACAACTACGCGCAGGCAGCGCGGCGTGCCAAGGCTGGCGGGCTGGACGGTATCGAACTGTCGGCCGTGCACCAGCACATGATCGACCAGTTCTGGTCGCCACGCGTCAACAAGCGTGAAGACGAATGGGGCGGCAGCTTTGAAAAGCGCATGCGTTTTGGCCTCGAAGTGCTCAAGGCGGTGCGCGCCGAGGTAGGCCCGGACTTCTGTGTGGGCATGCGCATCTGCGGCGATGAGTTTCACCCCGATGGCCTCAGCCATGAAGACATGAAACAGATCGCCAAATACTACGATGACACCGACATGCTCGATTTTATCGGCGTGGTGGGCTCGGGTTGCGACACCCACAACACCCTGGCCAACGTGATCCCGAACATGAGCTATCCGCCCGAGCCGTTTCTGCATCTGGCGGCGGGCATCAAGGAAGTCGTCAAGGTTCCGGTTCTGCATGCCCAGAACATCAAGGACCCGAATCAGGCGACGCGAATTCTTGAAGGCGGTTATGTCGACATGGTCGGCATGACCCGTGCGCACATCGCCGACCCGCACCTGATTGCCAAGATCAAAATGGGTCAGGTCGACCAGATTAAACAGTGCGTGGGCGCCAACTACTGCATCGACCGCCAATATCAGGGCCTCGACGTGCTGTGCATTCAGAACGCCGCCACCTCGCGTGAATACATGGGCGTGCCGCACATCATCGAGAAAACCACCGGCGTTAAGCGCAAAGTAGTCATCGTCGGCGGTGGCCCAGCCGGTATGGAAGCGGCTCGCGTGGCAGCAGAACGCGGCCACGAGGTAACGCTGTTCGAGAAGAAAGACCAGCTTGGCGGGCAGATCACCACGGCATCAAAAGCCCCGCAACGCGACCAGATCGCCGGCATTACCCGCTGGTATCAACTGGAACTCGCGCGCCTGAACGTCGATGTGCGACTGGCTACTGGCGCCGATTCGGCGACCCTGCTCGACCTGCGCCCCGACATCATCGTGCTGGCTAACGGCGGCCACCCGAACCTTGAGCAGAACCCGCATTGGGGCGCTGAAGAAGGCCTAGTTGTGAGCAGCTGGGATGTGCTCGACGGTAAAGTCGCGCCCGGTAAAAACGTGCTGGTGTACGACACCATTTGCGAATTCACCGGCATGTCGGTTGCCGACTTTCTTGCAGACAAAGGTTCGCAGGTCGAAATCGTCACCGACGACATCAAGCCCGGCGTGGCCATCGGCGGCACCTCGTTCCCGACTTACTACCGCAGCATGTACCCCAAGGAAGTGGTCATGACCGGCGACCTGATGCTGGAAAAGGTCTACCGCGAAGGCGACAAACTCATCGCCCTGCTGGAGAACGAATACACCGGAGCCAAGGAAGAGCGCGTGGTCGATCAGGTCGTAGTCGAGAACGGCGTGCGCCCGGACGAGAGCCTGTATTACGCACTCAAGGAAGCTTCGCGTAACAAGGGTCAGATCGATGTCGAGGCGTTGTTCGCGATTCAGCCACAGCCGTGTTTGAGCGAGCCGGGCGAAGGCTATTTGCTGTTTCGCATCGGCGACTGCGTAGCCCAGCGCAATACCCATGCTGCCATCTACGACGCCCTAAGATTGTGTAAGGACTTCTGATCGGCCTCTGAGTGTGCTGTGCGGCGTTACTTCCCTTGCCCATAGTCGACTATTGGCTGCGGTAAGTGCCTTGCTCAGCGCACTCAGTGACTCGATCGGGTGGGCCTTGGATTTTTGAGAGCGAGGGCGAAGGCGAAAACTAAGAGCTTTGGGTGAAAAGCAAGAGCGGGTGTGGTGTGGCAAACGCTCGATGTTAAACAAGCTGGCTAGTCACTGTGTGGCTCGTCTTTCGGTGATGCGGTCCCGCTAGGGAGACCCGATGATGTTGAATACTCTTCTGCCAATTCTGCTATTTGCCGCACTGGCGCTGGCGGTGGTTGGTGCGTTCAAGCGGTTCGCCATGTGGCGGCGCGGCAAGCCTGCTGAGGTGGAGTGGTTTGGTGGTTTGCTGGCTATTCCGCGTCGTTACATGGTTGATCTTCACCATGTGGTCGCGCGCGATAAATACATCGCCAATACCCACGTCGCGACTGCCGGGGGTTTCGTGCTGGCTGCGGTGCTGGCGATTCTGGTGCATGGCTTTGGCTTGCACAGCGCGGTTCTTGGTTATGTGTTGTTAGCGGCAACTGCACTGATGTTTGTCGGGGCGCTGTTCGTGGCCAAGCGGCGGCTTGATCCGCCTGCTCGCTTGTCGAAAGGGCCGTGGATGCGCTTGCCGAAAAGCTTGCTGATGTTCTCGGCCAGTCTGTTTATCGCCACGTTGCCGGTCGCCGGTATTTTGCCAGCGGGTTTTGGCGGCTGGCTTCTGGCTGCAATCCTGCTGGTCGCCATTGCCTGGGGCGTGAGTGAGTTGTTCTTCGGCATGACCTGGGGCGGGCCGATGAAGCATGCTTTTGCCGGCGCTCTGCATCTGGCCTGGCACCGCCGCGCCGAGCGCTTTGGCGGCGGCCGGTCGACAGGGTTGAAAGCGCTGGATCTGGACGACCCACTGGCGCCACTCGGGGTGGAAAAACCGACCGATTTTACCTGGAACCAATTGCTCGGTTTCGACGCCTGTGTGCAATGCGGCAAATGCGAAGCGGCATGTCCGGCCTTTGCAGCGGGGCAGCCGCTGAATCCAAAGAAGCTGATTCAAGACATGGTCGTGGGCCTGGTGGGTGGCAGCGATGCCAAGTTTGCCGGCTCACCCTACCCCGGCAAGAACATCGGCGAGCACAGCGGCGGCCCGCATCTGCCCATTGTGGCGCTGGACGGCAAAGCCCTGGTTGATGCCGAAACGCTCTGGTCTTGCACCACTTGCCGCGCTTGCGTTGAAGAGTGCCCGATGATGATCGAGCACGTCGATGCCATCGTCGATATGCGCCGCCACCTCACGCTGGAAAAAGGTGCAACGCCGAACAAGGGCGCCGAGGTTCTGGACAATCTGATTGCCACCGACAATCCCGGCGGTTTTGCACCGGGCGGCCGACTCAACTGGGCAGCCGATCTCGACTTGTCTGTGCTGGCCGATAAACGTCAGTGCGATGTGTTGTTCTGGGTCGGTGATGGCGCGTTCGACATGCGCAACCAGCGCACCTTGCGCGCACTGGTCAAAGTGCTCAAAGCCGCTGCGGTCGACTTCGCCGTGCTCGGTCTGGAGGAGCGTGACAGCGGTGATGTGGCGCGCCGGCTGGGGGATGAAGCGACCTTCCAGCAACTGGCCAAACGCAATATCGCCACCCTCGCCCAATACACCTTCAAGACCATCGTCACGGCTGACCCGCACAGTTTCCACGTGCTTAAAAACGAGTACGGCGTGCTGGGCGGCCACTACCGGGTTTTGCATCACAGCACTTACATCGAGCAACTGATCAATGCCGGCGATCTCAACCTTGGCCAGCATCAGAACGCCGCCGTGACCTATCACGACCCTTGTTATCTGGGCCGCTACAACGGCGAGTACGAAGCGCCGCGCAATGTTCTCAATGCCATCGGTATCGAGGTCAGGGAAATGCAGCGCTCGGGCTTTCGTTCACGCTGCTGCGGAGGGGGCGGTGGTGCGCCGATCACTGATATTCCGGGCAAGCAGCGGATACCGGACATGCGCATGGTCGACATCAAGGAGACCGCTGCCGAGATTGTTGCCGTGGGTTGCCCGCAGTGCACGCTGATGCTCGAAGGCGTGGTCGAGCCGCGCCCTCAGGTTAAAGACATTGCTGAACTGGTCGCTGAAGTGCTGATCGAGGCAGCGCCCAAACCGTCCGTGAAACGCCAGCCTGCGGAGACTTCGGCATGAGTGAGATTATTCGCCGCGACCCACACGCAGAATGGATCGCGCGTAACCGCCTGCACCCGCTGCACGCCACCTTGCAAAAAAAACCAGAGCGCTGGATGAGCGCCGCTGGGATTGTTCGCAAGAATCCGCACGCCGTGGGTTTTATCGGCCCTGAAGGCATCAAGCGGATCGACCGTTCGGGCGCGCAGAGTGCCAGCGCAGGCAAACGCAGCGCAGCACCAGCCGCCGTGCAACTGCCGCTGCATCGGGTCGAGCAACCGGCGTTTCATATCTGCGTGGTGCCGGACATGGTCGGCGGGCGCTTGAGTAGCCACGATAAAGACCTGCTCGGGCTCGCCCGTTCATTGGCAGGCAACAACGGCGCTGTGCTGGCGATTATTTTTGCCGAACATAAAGAGCAGGCCTTCGACACAGCCGGTGTTGATCGCCTGATGCACTTCACCGATGACACGCTGGCCGGCTATTCGCCTGAACTGCGCGTGTTGGCCTTGAGCGCCGTCGAAGCACAACTCAAGCCACGTCACTGGTTACTGCCGGACAGCCGCAACGGCGGCGGTGAGCTGGGCCGCCGGCTGGCCGCAAAACTATCCGAGCGTCCGGCTACCCGCGTCTGGCAAGTTGCCGATGGCCAGTGCATTGGCCGCGCGGGCGCTGGCCGGGAAGACTCGCAGCGGGCATTGCCACGGCTGATTCTGGCCGCTGCCGAGTGCGCCAGCCCGGTCAGTGAAACACGCCATGAGTGCCTGGCAATGGCAACGCCGGAAAACCTTGCCCACGGCTTGCCTCGAATCGAGGATTGCGGCGCGGTAGCCGTAGACCCGGCGTTGATTCCGATGGCCGAGGCCGAGTTCATCTTGTCCGGTGGTAACGGCGTCAGCGACTGGACGCAGTTCCATCAGGCCGCCGAAATTTTGGGCGCAACCGAGGGCGCATCACGCGTGGCGGTGGACGATGGTTTCATGCCGCGCAATCGTCAGGTTGGCGCCACCGGCACGTGGGTCACCGCACGGGTGTATCTGGCGGTGGGTATCTCGGGCGCGGTGCAACACCTACAGGGCATCGGTGCCTGCGACAAAGTGGTGGCCGTGAACAAGGACGCCAATTGCGACATGGTTAAGCGCGCCGACCTGAGCGTGATCGGCGACTCGGCGGCCATACTCGGCGCCTTGATTGCGCGCATCAACGCGCACCGCCACGGAGGTATTCGTGATGCTGCATAACACCGCTCAAGCCACGCCAGCGCTGAATGTTGTGGCGCTGGTATCCGTGGGCGCGCACCCAAGCTCGGGCCGCGCGCGCCGCGCCGAACAAGACGCACGCGCTATCGAGTTGGGCTTGCGGCTCGCTGGTCAGCAACTTGAAGTGCTGCACGCAGGCGACCCGCAACAACCAGCCTTACGCAGTTATCTGGGCATGGGCCTGCAGCAGTTGCACGTGATCGAGCAACCGGCGCAAGCCGATGTCATCAGCGCTCTGCATGACTATTTGCAAGACAGCGACGCACAACTAATTTTAACCGGCAGCCAGGCTGAAACTGGCGAAGGTTCGGGCATGCTGCCGTTCCTGCTGGCTGAGCAACTGGGCTGGCCAATGGTGGTCGGGCTGGCCGAAGTCGAGCACATAGAAAATGGTATCGCCCAAGTGCTTCAAGCCCTGCCGCGCGGCCAACGCCGACGTTTAAAGGTGCGCCTGCCGTTTATCGCCAGCCTCGACAACGCCGCTCCCGTCGCCCGGCAAAGTGCCTTTGGCCCGGCGCGGCGCGGCGAATTGCTCAGCCATGCGGCAGAGGCAAATCCCGACGCGTTGCTCAGCGAGTCGCCACTGCAACCCGCCAGACCCCGGCCAAAACGCCTGAAAATAATCACTGCCAAGACGGGCGCTGAACGCATGAAAGCGGCGACCGCAAAAGCCTCGGGCGGTGGTGGCCAAATTATTAAAGGCGACTCGCCAGAGGCGGGAGCCGAGGCTATCTTCAAATTGTTAGTCGATGAAGGTGTGCTGCGCTAAGCACCATTAATAAGGAGATTTACCATGATGCACGCCGATTTGATCGATCAGGAAGACCTGCGCGAACGCCTCGTCGCCATTGGCCTGTCCATCCCGGTTGGGGCGAGCGCCGAACAGGCATGCGAACAGGCAGTGCGGGGCTTGAGTGCTGATCGCGCGCTGGCGCTACGGCGCATGGTGGAAGAGATGCTGGGCGGCAATGCCACTTTGCTGCCGGCTGTGCGTGAAGCGATTTCGCGCACATTGTTACCGGCGCTGGTTCCCGCGCCGAAATAATCCGCCAACCCTCGCAAGTTAACGCGCCAGCCGAATCGTCACAGCGCTGGCGCAATTAACTACGGCCAGCCGGTTACAGCCGAACACTGGCGAAGGTGGACTCGCTCTGAGCGCGGTTTAGCGCGGCCAACGCGGTTGAAACAGATTCATGCTGCAACTCTTCGGTGACCGGCACCAGCGAGACGATGTTCGTCAGGCTGTTTGTGGCGCGCTCATCACGCGGCGGAATGCCAAAATACTCGCGGTAGCACTTGGAGAAATGCGGTGTAGACACAAAGCCGCAAACCGATGCGACTTCAATCACCGACATCGACGTTTGCTTAAGCAATTGCCGTGCGCGAATCAGCCGCAGCTTGAGGTAATAACGTGAAGGCGAGCAGTTCAGGTATTTCTGAAACAGGCGCTCAAGCTGACGGCGTGACACATCAACGTAGCAGGCCATTTGATCGAGATCGATTGGCTCTTCAAGGTTGGCTTCCATCAGCGCCACAATTTCCTGCAACTTTGGCTGATTGGTGCCAAGCATGTGCTTGAGCGGCACGCGCTGGTGATCCTGCTCGTTGCGGATGCGCTCGTAAATAAACATCTCGCTGATTGCCGCGGGCAACTCACGGCCATGCTCGCGACCAATCTGGTGCAGCATCATATCCATCGGCGCGGTACCACCCGATGAAGTATTGCGATTGCGGTCGATGGAAAACAGCCGCGTGCTCATCGCCACACGCGGGAAGGCTTCCTGCATCGAGGCCAGGCATTCCCAGTGCACGCTGCAATCGAAACCATCGAGCAAACCCGCTTTGGCCAACGCCCAACTGCCGGTACACACGGCGCCCATGCGACGGCCCTGGCGCGCCATCATTTGCAGCCATTGCAAGTGCTCGCGGGTCACGCTGTGCTGAATATCCACGCCGCCACACACAATCACCGCGTCTAGCTTGGGCGCGTTGGCGAGGGAGGCATCGGGGGTAATCGTCAACCCGTCACTGGCCGATACCGCGCCGCCGGCCTGGGTCAGTGTGAACCAGCGATACAATTCTTTACCGGAAAGCTGGTTGGCCATGCGCAATGGCTCAATCGCTGACGCGAGGGAAATCAGGGTGAAGTTGTCGAGCAGCAGAAAGCCGATAGTCTGAGGTACGCGATTTAGAGGCTGAGCCTCTTGAGTAGACTGCGACATTTGATGGAACCCTCACGCAAGCACGTCATTAAGCCGTTCAGCGGCTTTTCTTGGATTCGTCCGACGCAACTGGGTGCGAATATCAAAGGTCGGCGGAAATAGTTTCAGTCTCTATTTTCAGCCTGACAGTTGCACCGCATGCAGCACATCGTGACCCGTTTTATTGTGATGGTCGGGCATTTGAATGACCGGACCGAACACCGATCAAAAGAGCAAAGGTCATGCCTAATTTGATTGGCCGTTCAAAAAAAAATAGTCCGCCCCGCAAGGCCCGACAAGCGGCGATTCTGTTCACGACATGACCGATCGGAAAACGACCGGAAAACCCTTGAGCCACGGGGTTTGTGATGATTGGTAGCAGGATTAAAACAGCTGTTTGTCACCGGTTCTCAAATCCGTTCCGCACCAGTAACAAACAGCCGTTTATTAAAGCGATCGCGCGCCAGCAGGTGGCAACTGCAAAGCGCTGCACCCAAATCAGGCACGCCCTTGCTGACTCAGCATTCGATTGCGCTGACCGCCAGCCCGCCGCGTGAGGTTTCCTTGTATTTGTCATGCATGTCGGCGCCGGTGTCGCGCATGGTGCGAATCACCCGGTCCAGGGAAATGAAGTGTTTGCCATCGCCACGCAAGGCCATTTGCGCGGCATTAATGGCCTTCACCGCAGCAATCGCGTTGCGCTCAATGCACGGCACCTGCACCAGCCCGCCGACAGGATCACAGGTAAGCCCGAGATTATGTTCCAGGCCAATTTCAGCCGCGTTCTCCAACTGTTCGGGAGTTGCCCCAAGGATTTCCGCAAGCCCGGCCGCCGCCATTGCGCAGGCCGAACCCACCTCGCCCTGACAACCAACCTCTGCCCCTGAGATCGACGCGTTCTTTTTGCAGAGGATGCCAATCGCCGCGGCGCTGAGCAGGTAATTGATCACATCGTCTTCGCAGGCATCCGGATTGAAGCGCATGTAGTAATGCAGCACCGCCGGGATAATCCCGGCTGCGCCGTTGGTGGGCGCCGTCACCATGCGACCGCCCGCGGCGTTTTCCTCATTAACGGCCAAAGCGAACAAGTTGACCCACTCCATGGCCGAGAGCGTCGAGCCGATTACGTTGGGTTTGCCCAGCTCAAGCAGGCTGCGGTGAAGCTTGGCGGCGCGGCGCTGAACATTCAGGCCGCCCGGCAAAATCCCTTCATGGCGCAGGCCTTGTTCGACGCAATCGCGCATGGCCTGCCACAACGTCAGCAGCGAACTGCGGATTTCAGCTTCACTGCGCCAGGCCTTTTCATTGGCCAGCATCAGCTCACTCACCCGCAGGTTGTGGCGCTGACACAAGTCGAGCAACTCTGCCGCGCTGGAAAAATCATAGGGAAGCTCAGTTACGTCCTGATCCAGCACGCCGCTGGCCGCTTGCTCGGCATCGACCACAAAGCCGCCGCCGACCGAATAATAGGTGTTGCTCAGGAGTTCATACTCATCGCTGGCAAAAGCTGTGAGCGTGAGCGCGTTGGGGTGATAAGGCAGATTTTCATCGAGCAGCAGCAAGTCGCGCTGCCAGTCAAAAGCAATCTCCGGCCCCGCGCCCAAGGCCAATTTCCGGCTTTGCTTGAGCGTCTCGATGCGCGGCAACACCTGCAAAGGATCAATCGTATCGGGCCACTCGCCCATCAAGCCCATGACGACTGCATTATCGCTGCCATGACCAATGCCGGTTGCCGACAAGGAACCATACAAGCGCACCTCCACCCGTACCACTCGCTCAAGCATGCGGCGCTCGCGAAGAGCCCCCACAAACAGCGCGGCAGCACGCATAGGGCCGACAGTGTGGGAGCTGGAGGGGCCGATGCCGATCTTAAACAGGTCAAATACGCTGATAGCCATGACGGATTCCTCAATGGGCGCGTTGTGTGCTGGCCATCATCAATATTTCATTCAGGGCCTGACGTCTGACACCGACTTGCTCGTGCTTAAAGCCGTCACGCCGATAAAACTTGCAGCGCGCAGCCCAGCCCCAAGGGGCGATAAACCCAGCGAAAACGCCCTGTGTTGCACGGTGCAACACCATACAAAGTGCGCGATTGTGCGGGTTTTAAAGGCGCGGGGCTTTGCAAAAACACAGTCCAGAATCGCCAGAAATCACTGAAAATCCACTCAAAAACAGCGAGTTACAGCGCGCCTGTAACACCCGACAAGCACCCTTCTCTCGCCTGCAATTTCCACTGGCATTGCTCAAGGCCCGATTTCAGGGGCCTGCAGCGTTTGCCGAGGCCAATCAGTGCGGTTATTGCGCAAAAAATGCGCGGCAGCATGTCGCCCCATAACACGTCAGAGTCGTAAACCGACAATTGCGCCAACCGGAAGGCTATATCGTTGAGTCAGCCGATTTCGTCGCTGTTGCCAGCGGTTAAGCAACAGACTGGGACTCATCAATCCCGGACCGAAAAAAATACGCGCAGGTGTCACTTGAATGAGCCTGCCCAACAAGAAAATTCGGATGTACGCGCATCTCGGTTTGAGATGTGTTCGCCCAAGGGACTGGGTTTCACAACACTGCCAGAGGATTTGCCACGCATATTGCTGCACGGCATAAACGGTTGATTCGCTCACGACCTCGTACTCGCCCAGCGCTGTTGCAGCACGGGCGATGCGTGGGTGGGATTCGAGGCATCCAGCGCCAAGCGGCCCCATGCAGACCAGATTCCGCAACCACGTAAACCCAAACAGGCACGAACAGTCGGCATCACTCTGTAACCCTTCCGGGCTGAAGCAGTGTTCCGCGTAACTGATCTGATTGTCTTATGAAGGGGAACACTCCCATGCAGTCTGGAAAAATTGTGGTCAAGAACCTCTACAAGGTTTTTGGCCAAAACGAACAAGAAGCGATCGACCTGCTAAAAGAAGGCTGGAGCAAAGACAAGATACTGGCTGAAAAGGGCTCTGTAATTGGTGTAAGCGATGTTTCATTCAGTGTTGAAGAGGGCGAGATTTTTGTTTTGATGGGGCTTTCCGGCTCGGGGAAGTCAACGCTTATCCGCCTGATTAATCGCCTGGTCGAGCCCAGCAGCGGCGATGTTTTCATTGATGGTCAGAACGTCGCAAAGCTACCCAAGGCGCAGTTGATCGAGTTACGCCGCCGCGACATGAGCATGGTCTTCCAATCTTTCGCGTTAATGCCTTCACGCACCGTTCTCGACAACGCCGCCTTCGGCCTGGAGGTCGCCGGGGTTGGCCGCAAAGAGCGCGAAGAACGCGCGATGACCGTGCTCAAACAAGTTGGCCTCGACACCTTCGCGCAGAAACATCCTCATGAGCTTTCTGGCGGTATGCAACAACGCGTTGGCCTGGCCCGCGCTCTGGCGGTCAACCCGTCAATGATCATCATGGACGAGGCGTTTTCAGCCCTCGACCCTCTCAAGCGCCGGGAAATGCAGGACGTTCTGCTCGAACTGCAAAAGACCCACCGGCGCACCATCATCTTTGTTTCCCACGATATTGAAGAGGCCATGCGCATCGGTAATCGCATCGGCATCATGGAAGGCGGCAAGCTGATTCAGGTCGGTACGCCGCAAGAGCTGGTCGACAACCCCGCCAACGATTACGTGCGTAACTTCTTCGACACCGTAGACACCAATCGCTACCTCACCGCCGGCCAGCTCAAGGCCGACAGCGTGCCGCTGTTCGTACACAACGGTCAGGCACCGGATGCGCTCATGGTCTGCCAGCAGTTGCAGGACATGGACAAGCATTACGCCTTCATCGTTGACGAGTTCAACAAGTTCAAAGGCTCGATCAGCCTGGAAAAAATTGCCCTGCTGGTCGAAGACGGCCAACCCCACAGCCTTGATGCCAAGGTGCTCAAACACATCGACTGCATCCCCGAAGACCTGCCGCTGAGCGAGGTGATTGAGCGCCTGGTGGATAACGAAGGGCCGATTCCGGTGATGGACGAAGGGGGCTTCTATTGCGGAGCAATCAGCAAAGGCCGCCTTCTGACCCGCATGCAGGGAGACTGACATGAGCGATAAAAAACTTGATCTCGGCAGCTGGGTAAATGACGTAGTCCAGCACCTTTTGGACAACTACAGCGGCGCCTTCGACAGCATTGGCCAAGTGGTCAGCGGCTTCTCGGAAGGCATTGAGGCGGTGTTGATGTTCCCGCCCGCATGGCTCTTGATTGCGATTTTCGTGGCGCTGGGCATCTGGCGTATCGGCGTGCGCTTTGCTGTGTTCACCGCCATCTCATTTGCCCTGATCGTGATGACCGGCTTCTGGGAACAAACCGTGGTCACCCTCGGGCTGACCTTCTCGGCCACTTTAATCAGTTTGATCCTTGGCGTGCCGCTGGGCATCTGGGCGGCTAAAAGCGAGCGTGTGGCGATGATCATCCGACCCATTCTCGACTTCATGCAAACCATGCCGGCGTTCGTATACCTGATCCCCGCCGCCATGCTGTTCGGCCTTGGCCGCGTGCCCGGCATCATCGCCACGGTTATTTTTGCCATGCCGCCAGCCGTACGCCTCACCAGTCTGGGCATTCGTCAGGTCAACAAAGAGATCGTCGAAGCCGGGCAATCGTTCGGCTGCAACAACCGCCAACTGTTGTTCAAAGTGCAACTGCCAAATGCCATGCCGTCGATCATGGCCGGGGTTAACCAGACCATCATGATGGCCCTGTCGATGGTGATTATTGCCTCGATGGTCGGCGCCGGCGGCCTGGGTAATGACGTTCTCGCCAGTATTCAGCGCCTCGACATCGGCCTTGGTTTCGAGAGCGGCATGGCGGTGGTGTTGCTGGCGATCATTCTCGACCGCATTACTGAGAGTTTCGGCACCCCGCGCCAAGCGACCAATCGCAGCAGTCTGGTCAGTTGGCTGAGCGCAAAACTACAAAGCCAATAAGCCTATTTTGAACTGAAACCAGGGAACTGCAGATGAATACAATCAACAAACTCGCAGCTATCGGCCTGCTTGCATGCGCGCTGACGCCAAGTGTCTGGGCGGCCGAGCCGGCCAGTTGCAAACAGGTCAAATTCGCCGAAATCGGCTGGGCAGATATTTCAGCCACAACCGGCGTCGCCATGGCCCTCACCGAAGGCCTCGGCTATCAGCCGCGCAAGATCCTCGCCTCGGTGCCTATCGCCTTCACCGGCGTGAAGAAAAAACAAATCGACGTATTCCTTGGCTACTGGGCGCCGTCGATGGACGCGGTGATCGAACCGTTCCTCAAGGACGACGGGGTAAAAGTACTACCCAAGGCCAATCTTGAAGGCGCCAAGTACACCCTCGCCGTGCCGACCTATGCCGCCGATGCGGGCCTGAAAAGCTTTCAGGACATCGCCAAGTTCAAGGATCAACTCGACGGCAAGATCTACGGCATCGAACCGGGCAATGACGGCAACCTGCTGATCGAGAAGATGATCAAGGGCGACCAATTCGGCCTGGGTGATTTCCGCATGGTCGAGTCCAGCGAAGCCGGCATGCTGGTTCAGGTACAACGCGCAGTTAAGCAGAATAAACCGGTGGTTTTTCTGGGTTGGGCTCCGCACCCGATGAACACCCAGTTTGACCTGACTTACCTGGCCGGCGGTGACGATGTGTTTGGCCCGGATTACGGTGCGGCCAAGGTCTACACCGTGGTCTCACCCGACTACGAAGCGCGCTGCCCCAACGTGGGCAAGCTGCTCAACAATCTGCAGTTCTCGGTCGAGATCGAAAGCCAGCTGATGGAGAAAGTTCTCGATAAACAGAACCCGACCGAAGTGGCCAAGGAGTGGATCAAGGCCAATCCGGAAGCTCTTGATAAATGGCTGGCCGGGGTCAGCACATTCGACGGTCAGGATGGCGCTGCAGCGGTGAAGAAATTCATCGGCATGTAACCACGCGCGATCAATGACTACCGAGGGTGACGCCTGCGCATCACCCGCAACCCGGGCATCGTCGGTGCCAATTGCACTAAGCAGCAACGAGGCACGCAACCAGAACGAGCCGAACAACCTATAACAACTGCCACTCTCACAGATGGAGCAAGATCCTATGGGTAAACTCAAATCGTTTTATCTTCAAGGCCTGAGCGCTGCGGCACTGGCCCTTGGCATGACCACGGCAATGGCGGCAGACAAGCCCGAGCTTAAAATCGGCTTCGTTAACGGCTGGGACGACAGCGTCGCGGTCAGTAACGTGGCGGCTCAGGTGCTGGAGAGCAAGCTCGGTTACAGCGTCAAACTGCAAGCGGTAGAGCCCGCCATCATGTGGCAGGGCGTTGCCCGTGGCGACCTCGACGTAACCCTCTCCGCCTGGCTTCCGACCACTCACGGCGAGTACTTCAAGAAGTTTGAAAACAAAGTTGAGGTGCTCGGCACCAACTACGCAGGCGCCAAGATCGGCCTGATCGTGCCGGACTACTTTGCGGCGAAAAGCATTGAAGACCTGAACAAGTACAGCAAGGACATCGACGGCAAAATTACCGGTATTGATGCCGGAGCCGGGGTGATGCGCCGCACTGAAGATGCCATTAAGCAATACAACCTCGACGTAAAACTGATGCCAAGCTCAGGTCCGGGTATGGCAACTGCGCTGGCGCGGGCAGAGAAAGACCAGAGCGCGATTGTGGTCACCGGCTGGATTCCGCACTGGATGTTCGCCAAGTGGAAGCTGCGCTTTCTCGAAGACCCGAAAAAGGTCTTTGGTGATGACGAGCACGTAGACACCGTCGCCAACCCGGCGCTGGCAACCAAAGCTCCGGATGCGGCCGCCTTCCTCAAGAAGATTTCCTGGAGCGGTGAAGAAGTCGGCTCGGTGATGCTGGCAATTCGCGAAGGCGCTGAGCCTGCCGAAGCTGCCAAAGACTGGATCAAGGCCAACCCGGAGCGCGTGGCCGAGTGGCTCAAGTAAGCACGACTGGAGCCTGAGTTTTAGCAGGCGTATCGAGAACTCTGCGCTAACGCGACTCAGCGCTGGTTATGCCGTTTAAACAACAACGCCCCTGCATCGAGGGGCGTTGTTGTTTTCAGGTTTCGCTCGCAGTTGGCGCGGCGCTATTCAAATTGATAGCGATAAGCGAGGCCAAGCTGTGAGTCCGTGCCGTAGGTGTTGTCCTGCGTGTAAGCGTAGGTACTCACCGATTGTTGTTGAGTGAAGCGGTAACCCACACCAGCGCCCAGGAAGTGACCCGAGTAGCTGTCGGTACCTACCGAGCCGACGGCAAACGCCAGAAGGGTCCATTTATCGCTGAGCGGCTTGATCGAAAACGCCCCGAGATAGGCGCCGGTACTGGTGGTCGCCAGCGTCACGAAGTCCTGACCAAACGGGTCGACAGTGCCGCACTGGCCGCTGCTCACTTCGCAAACCGTATTGCCTTCGTTGTAGGAGACGCCGGCCATCGGGAAAATCTGCCAGCCATACGGTTCAATACCGAACGCGCTCAACGGGATAAAGGTGCCCACGCTGTAGCTGGTCTGATCGTTGCCGGTGTCGAACTCTTTTTTGCTGAAGCTGAAATTGAGGATGCCGAGATCGAATAACCATGAGCCACCCAAACGCCACTCACTGGCATCGTGATTGACGCTTGCATTGATCTTCTTCACCGGATCGAGACTCAGCGAACCGGAAATCTTCAGCTCGTCGGTGTAACCAAAGCCTATTTGAGTAACAACCTTGGTCGGGTCTTCCGCCAGCTTCTGGCTCTGCACCTCCTTGCTGTTTTGCGAGTTAGCCCAGCACACAGAGCTACTCAGCAAAAGAGCGGCCGCTGGGATTGCGCGACTACGGAAAAAATCACAGAGCATAAGTAACTGGCCTTGTACGGGTTGATCTTCTGAGGTGCAGTAACAGCGCGCATGAATAAACTAGCACTTACTCACTGTAGGCGATGATTCGCAACGAACTTGAGCATTGAGTAAACCATGCATGCTGAAATCGAGCTCAAACGACGCCTTTTAGCTGTTCAAAAAACAACCAAACAGATAGAAATGGCTACAGCGATCTATCCGAAAAAGTCATCGGATTTTTTACCTTCAGTTGGCCTAACCAGCAGCTATGTTTTTTGTTCGGTCATTCAATAAAAAACCCTGAAAAGTGCTGTCGAATACCCTTCGAATCGAAAAAAATTCAATTTTTTTCGATTCCGCCGCAGCCCCCATGAGACCTAGCCTTAGCCGTTAGCACAGGCTGAAATCCACAGCCGGCGCGGCTTACAGCCTTAGACCCGAGCGCAAAAAGTCTGTTAAGGTTCTACCCGGCAGACATTTTGTCAGGGCCCAACACGTCGGATTTGCATGCGGGAAAACGCAGCAATTTGCAGACAATTTAGTCGAGTCAGCCGTTTTCGATCTGGTCATTTTTTATACAGCCAGACTTTGGGTGTAAAAACGCCCAAATCGAAAATCAGCGAGCGCTGACCGTCCCACCGAACTCCCGTTCGGAATGTAAATGGGACGAAATTTTGAAGGTATGAACCCCAGGATGGGGTGCACATTCACCGATGGATTGAGCTTGATAATACTGCCATAGGGTTTGCATAGCGGTTTGCAAAGACACGAGATACGAATGCTGCAACTACATGTTTTCACAACGCCCATACCCCGACAGGGAGCATGGCGCAGTTCTGATGGCGTGGCTGCAGCGACTGGTATCCCGGCACTGCAAAACGCGTCGCAATCCCATGAATACAGTTAACCCAACAGACACTAACAGTCGGCATCGCTCGCAGACGCCTCGGTGTAGTGCGGGCAGCGATAACTGATTTGGATGTCTACTGAAGGGGAACCTCCCATGCAGTCTGGAAAAATCGTAGTCAAAAATCTCTACAAGGTTTTTGGCCAGAATGAACAAGAAGCAATCGAACTGCTCAAGCAAGGCTGGAGCAAAGACAAGATTCTTGCTGAAAAAGAATCAGTCATTGGTGTGAGCGATGTGTCGTTCAGCGTTGAGGAAGGCGAGATATTTGTCCTCATGGGCCTTTCAGGGTCGGGCAAATCAACCTTGATCCGCCTGATCAACCGCCTTGTTGAACCCTCTGCCGGCGATGTTTTCATCGACGGTCAGAACGTCGCAAAACTGCCCAAGGCCGATCTTATCGAGCTGCGCCGTCGCGACATGAGCATGGTCTTTCAGTCCTTTGCTTTGATGCCTTCGCGTACCGTCCTCGACAACGCCGCCTTTGGCCTCGAAGTCGCCGGTGTGGGCCGCAAGGAGCGCGAAGAGCGCGCCATGGAAGTGCTTGAGCAAGTGGGCCTGGCAACCTTTGCCAACAAGCATCCGCACGAGCTTTCCGGTGGTATGCAACAACGTGTCGGCTTGGCGCGTGCATTAACAGTCAATCCGTCGATGATCATCATGGACGAAGCCTTCTCGGCCCTCGACCCGCTCAAGCGCCGCGAGATGCAAGACGTACTGCTTGAGCTGCAAAAGACTCACCGCCGCACCATCATCTTCGTCTCGCACGACATCGAAGAGGCCATGCGTATCGGTAACCGCATCGGCATCATGGAAGGCGGCAAGCTGGTTCAGGTCGGCACGCCACAAGAGTTGGTCGACAACCCGGCCAACGAATATGTGCGTAACTTCTTCGATACGGTCGACACCAGCCGCTATCTCACCGCCGGTCAACTGATGGCTGATAACGTGCCACTGTTCGTGCATAACGGCGAAGCGCCGAACGCGCAGATGGTCAGCGAAGAGCTGCAAGCGCAAGACCAGCATTACGCGTTTATCGTTGACCAAGAGAACAACTTCCAAGGTTCGATCAGCCTGGAAACCATCGCTTTGCTGGATGACCAAAACCAGCAACAACGCCTCGAAAACGATCTGCTCATGCAAATCGAGCCGCTGCAGGCCGACTTGCCACTGGAGCAGGTTATCGAGCGTCTGGTCGATAGCGATGGACCCGTGCCGGTTGTCGATGAAGACGGCCATTACTCCGGTGCAATCAGCAAGGGCAGCCTGCTGAGCCGCCTGCAAGGAGAATGACATGAGCGATAAAAAACTCGACCTGGGTAGCTGGGTAAACGATTCGGTTCAGCATTTGCTGGACAACTACAGCGGTGCGTTCGACAGCATCGGCCATGTAGTGAGCAGCTTTTCCGAAGGCATTGAAGCCATTCTGATGTTCCCGCCTGCGTGGCTGCTGATCAGCATTTTTGTCGCGTTGGGCCTGTGGCGCATTGGTCTGCGTTTCGCAATTTTCACGGCGGTGGCGTTTGTACTTATCGTGCTGACCGGCTTCTGGGAGCAGACCGTGGTCACTCTCGGGCTAACCTTCTCAGCCACGCTGATCAGCCTGATTCTGGGTATTCCACTGGGTATCTGGGCGGCGCGCAGCGAGCGCGTGGCGATGGTTATCCGACCGATCCTCGACTTCATGCAGACCATGCCGGCGTTCGTCTATCTGATCCCTGCCGCCATGCTGTTCGGCCTTGGCCGTGTACCGGGCATTATCGCCACGGTGATCTTCGCCATGCCGCCTGCCGTGCGTCTCACCAGCCTGGGTATTCGTCAGGTCAATAAAGAAATTGTCGAAGCTGGGCAGTCGTTCGGCTGTAACGGCCGCCAGTTACTGTTCAAGGTGCAGCTGCCGAATGCCATGCCTTCGATCATGGCCGGTGTAAACCAAACTATCATGATGGCTCTGTCGATGGTGATTATCGCCTCGATGGTCGGCGCCGGTGGCTTGGGTAACGACGTTCTCGCCAGTATTCAGCGTCTGGATATCGGCCTTGGCTTTGAAAGCGGCATGGCCGTTGTGCTGCTGGCGATCATTCTCGACCGCATCACCGAAAGCTTTGGTACGCCACAAACCGCCAATCGCGGCCGCCTGTTCAATTGGGTAAGCGCAAAACTACAACGCCAATAAATTGCCCGACCAATACGATGGAGCACCCCATGAAAAAATTTAAAACACTCGCCGCCGTCGCTCTTATGAGCGGCGCCCTCGCCCAGAATGCAATGGCCGCCGAGCCGCAGAGCTGCGAGAAAGTCAGCTTCGCGGAAATCGGCTGGGCTGACATCTCGGCCACCACCGGCGTCGCCATGACCCTGAGCGAAGGCCTTGGCTACAAGACCCGTAAAGTAATGGCTTCGGTGCCAATCGCTTTCACCGGCGTGAAGAAGGGACAGATTGATGTGTTCCTTGGCTACTGGGCGCCCTCGATGGACGCGGTAATCGAACCGTTCCTCAAGGATGACGGCGTTAAAGTACTGCCCAAGGCCAACCTTGAAGGCGCCAAGTACACCCTCGCCGTGCCGACTTATGCTGCCGAAGCGGGCCTGAAAAGCTTTCAGGACATCGCCAAGTTCAAGGATCAGCTCAACGGCAAGATCTACGGTATTGAGCCGGGCAACGACGGCAACCTGTTGATCGAGAAAATGATCAAGAACGACCAATACGGTCTGGGCGACTTCCGCATGGTCGAGTCCAGCGAAGCGGGCATGCTGGTTCAGGTGCAACGCGCCGTGAAGAAAAAGCAGCCAGTGGTTTTCCTGGGCTGGGCACCGCACCCGATGAACACCCAATATGACCTCACCTATCTGGAAGGCGGTGATGACGTATTCGGTCCGGACTTCGGCGCAGCCAAGGTCTACACCGTGGTAGCGCCTGACTATGAAGCCCGCTGCCCGAACGTTGGCAAGCTGCTCAACAATCTGCAGTTCTCGGTCGAGATCGAAAGCCAGCTGATGGAAAAAGTGCTCGACAAGCAGGACCCGAAGAAAGTCGCCAAAGAGTGGATCAAGGCCAACCCGGAAGCCCTCGACAAGTGGCTCGCGGGCGTCACCACATTTGACGGCAAAGACGGCGCCGCTGCCGTGAAGAAATACGTAGGCCTGTAAGCCTGCTTCATCACTCGGGCGCTTTCGATGCAACCATCGTCAGCGCCCGACGTGTTCGCAAACCCGCCGGGTTTGCCTGCCTGTATGGCCATTCTTTTTGCCGCCGTTGAGCCTTCAACCGGCCTGCAAACAATTCACATCGAACACCCACAACACACTGCCACTCACACTGACGGAGCATATTCCATGGGTAAACTTAAACAACTTTGCATGCAGGGTCTGGGCGTAGCAGCACTGGCCATCGGCCTCAGTGCAACAGCCTTCGCCGCCGACGAGAAGCCGGAGCTGAACATCGGCTACGTAAACGGCTGGGATGACAGCATCGCCGTGAGCAACGTGGCCGCAGAGGTACTGCGCAGCAAGCTCGGCTACGACGTTACACTCAAGGCGGTTGAGCCTGCGATCATGTGGCAGGGCGTGGCCCGTGGCGACCTCGACGTGACCCTTTCAGCCTGGCTGCCAGTCACTCACGGCGAGTACTACAAGCGCTTCAAGGACAAGGTTGAAGTGCTCGGCACCAACTATGAAGGCGCCAAGATTGGCCTGATCGTGCCGGAATACTTCGCGGCCAAAAGCATTGAAGACCTCAACGCTCACAGCGAAGAAATCAACGGCAACATCACCGGCATCGACGCAGGCGCTGGCGTAATGCGTCGCACCGAAGATGCAATTAAGGAGTACAACCTCGACCTCAACCTGCTGCCAAGCTCAGGCCCAGGTATGGCAATCGCCCTGGCCCGCGCTGAAAA
This sequence comes from Pseudomonas marincola, assembly GCF_900682675.2. Classification (NCBI taxonomy): domain Bacteria; kingdom Pseudomonadati; phylum Pseudomonadota; class Gammaproteobacteria; order Pseudomonadales; family Pseudomonadaceae; genus Pseudomonas; species Pseudomonas marincola. The sequence continues at coordinate 4,158,895 of NZ_LR215729.2, forward strand.
GGCGCAGAAGCCTATCGTGGTCACCGGCTGGATTCCGCACTGGATGTTCGCCAAGTGGAAACTGCGCTTCCTCGAAGACCCGAAGAACGTCTTCGGCGATGCCGAGCATGTCGACACTGTTGCCAACCCCAAGCTGGCCAGCAAAGCACCTGACGCCGCGGCGTTCCTCAAGAACATCTCCTGGAGCGGCGAAGAAGTCGGCAGCGTGATGCTCGCCATCCGTGACGGCGCCAAGCCTGCCGAGGCGGCTAAAGCCTGGGTTGAAGCCAATCCGGAGCGTGTTGCCGAATGGTTGAAGTGAGTGCGCATGCGGCGCCATTCAATGGCTGATTTGCAGCTGTAATCCGCCAGAGAATTTTGCCGCAAGCAACTCAGGCAATGCCTTGCACAACGCCCCTTGATGAGGGGCGTTGTGCTGTCTGGAGAAAGTTAAATGGCGCACCTGTTCGGAAATTACGCACAACCCCGCTGACGTATAGTGCCCCGCGCAAGGCCTGCCTCACTGCGTGTTGCAATACAGGCCGGCACCTCACGCCATGAGTTCGGTTGGCGACAACATTTCTCTGCCGCATCAGGCCTTTAGCGGATAGCTAATTGAGGCTGATAACCCAGCAAATCGGCTTGCTATTCGCGGAGCAGCTACTAATGTTGTTGCAAAATGACCTGTAAAAACAGGCATCAGTCGCTTGCTCATTCGCGCTTGAAAACTACTGATCGAATCTCGGCTGAGGCTGCGCTTCGCAGGTCAGTGATCACCAAAATCGGTTACATCAGGATCGCCTATATGAATCGTTTCGCCTCTATGTTTCAGCTTCGCTTTGTCGTGTCTTTGCTGTTGGTACTGCCGCTACTGGCTCAGGCGGCCGAGCCGCTGCCATCCTGGAATGAGGGCCCTTCTCGCAAAGCTATAGAAACCTTTGTGCAGGCGGTGACGGAAGATGGCAGCAAGGACTTTGTACCGCCAGCCGAACGCATTGCCGTGTTCGATAACGACGGCACACTGTGGAGCGAACAGCCGATGTACTTCCAACTGCTATTCGCACTTGCCGAAGTAAAACGCATGGCGCCAGAGCACCCTGAGTGGAAGCAACAACAGCCGTTCAAGGCAGTGCTGGAAGATGACCAGAAAACACTGGCCGCTGGCGGCATGGATAGCCTCAAGGAAATTCTGGTAACGACCCACACCGGCATCAACACAGAGGACTTTGATAAGAATGCAAAACGCTGGCTGGCAAGTGCCAAGCATCCAAAGTCCGGCAAACCCTACAGCGAGATGGTCTACCAGCCGATGCTGGAACTGCTTGCGTACCTGCGTGACAACGGCTTCAAAACCTACATCGTTTCCGGTGGCGAGGTGGAGTTCATGCGCGCCTTCGCCGAAGAGGTTTACGGCATTCCGCCTGAGCAGGTTATCGGCACCACATTCGCCACCGAGTTTCAGGACCAGGATGGCCAACTGTCGATCCTGCGTCAGCCCAAGCTGCTACACAATGACGATGGCCCGGGCAAGCCGGTGAGCATCCAGTCGATTATTGGTCGCCGTCCGATTATGGCGTTCGGCAACTCCGACGGCGACCTGCAAATGTTGCAGTGGACAGCCGCTGGCACCGGCAAGCGCTTTGCAGGTTTGGTGCACCACACCGACGCTGAGCGCGAGTGGGCATACGACCGCGACAGCAAGATTGGCAAGCTGAACAAGGCGCTGGATGAAGCCAAGGCGCACGACTGGACAGTGGTCGACATGGCCACCGAATGGAAACGCATTTATCCATTCGACAAGTAATCCGCAGCCCCGGTGCCAGAGCCCGTGTAAATCTCTGGCAGCGCCTTGCAATGGCCCCAATGTTTACTAGATTCAACCTGCTGAAATTGCAGCAAGTATTCGACTTAGGTCATGAGGGAGTTTGGGTAATGAGTATTAAAAAACCGCAACTCGGCAGGTTCGCCTTGTCGATGATGTTGCTGGGTTCGGCATGGCTGGGCATGGTTGCGCCTTCGATGGCAGCCGATCAACCCGCTTCCGACAGCTCCCAGAAAAAGCCCAACATCGTGGTCATCTGGGGTGACGACATTGGCATGTGGAACGTGGGTGCCTACACCCACGGTATGATGGGCCACACCCCGAACATCGACTCGATTGCCAAGAACGGCATGATTTTCACCGACCATTACGGGCAACCGAGTTGCACCGCTGGCCGCGCCGCGTTTATCACCGGGCAAATGCCCGTGCGCACTGGTATGACAACCATTGGCATTCCGGGCTCCAAGCGCGGCATTCAGGCCAGCGACCCGACCCTGGCCGAGGTCATGAAATCCCAGGGTTATGCCACCGCTCAGTTCGGCAAGAACCACTTGGGCGACCGCAACGAGTTCCTGCCGACGGTGCACGGCTTCGATGAATGGTTTGGCAACCTTTATCACCTCAATGCTGAGGAAGAACCGGAGCAGCTCGATTACCCGGGCCAGAAAAACCCTGACTACCTGAAGAAATACGGCCCTCGCGGTGTTCTACACACTTGGGCAACTGACACCGATGACCCAACCGAAGACCCTAAATTCGGCCGCGTCGGCAAACAGAAAATCGAAGACACCGGTCCTCTGACCCGTAAGCGGATGGAGACCATCGACCAGGAAGTGACCGACGCAACGCTCAAGTACATGGACAAGGTTGGCAAAGGCGATAAGCCGTTCTTCCTCTGGTTCAACTCCACTGCAATCCACATCTGGTCGCACCCGCGAAAGGAATTTATCCAGAGAGCGGTGGATGAAGGCCGCGCCGAAGAAGATCTGGTTCGCGCCAGAATGCTTGAGCACGACGATCAGGTCGGCATGATCCTGCAAAAGATCAAAGACCTGGGCATTGAAGACAACACCATCGTGGTCTACAGCACCGATAACGGTAATGAGTTCATGTATTACCCAGATGGTGGCTACGCCCCGTTCCGTGGCGAGAAAGGCACAACATGGGAAGGCGGTGTACGGGTTCCAGCGCTGATCAAATGGCCGGGGCATATCCCAGCAGGGCGTGAAGGCAACGGTATCCAGAGCCATGAAGACCTGTTCGTTTCACTGGCTGCAGCAGCAGGCTTGCCGAAGCTGAAAGATGACCTGCTCAGCGGCTACAAAATGAACGGCACCAACTACAAGGTGCATCTCGATGGCTACAACAACCTCGACTACTGGACAGGTAAATCTGACAAGTCGGCACGCCGTGAGATCTTCTACTACGACGAAACCGATTTGATGGCCGTTCGCGTAGATGCCTGGAAGATGCACATCGGGGTCAAGCATAACGGCAACTGGTTCGACGAGAAGTCATACCCGAGCGTGCCGTATATTGTGAACCTGCTGATGGACCCGATGGAAAAGGTCACGCCGGATTCCGAGGAGTTTGGCTACGCCGGGCGTAAATTCGTTGCCCAGAAGCTCTGGGCGCCTACAGCTGCGGTGCCTTTCATGGCGGCGCACCTGAAGAGCCTATCGGACTACCCGCCGAGCCAGGGTGCTGACACGCTCAGCATGAAGAAAGCCATTGATGGTGCCATGCAAAAAATGCAAAACATTCGTGGTAGCAGCAACTGATACACCTTTGAAACAATAAAAATGCCGCCGATTGGGCGGCATTTTTTATGCCTGAACACAGCACACATAGGGCATGCAGGGCCCTTGGTTCCACATGAACAAGGCCTGAAAAAGTCAGTAATCTGTAAACATGGTTGACGTAGTCAACAATATGGCCAGAATAATCGCCCAGCACTATTTGAAGACACTATTTTGGCTGGCGAATTTGCCGCCCCGGAGCATCTGAACCCATTGCGCCAACCACGAAAGCATTGATCGCGAGATCATGACGCTTGCCCTCGCCCGTTGAGAGCCGTTAACACTTGCCTTTCGCTACGTTGGAGTTCGTGACTGCGTCAGACCCTGCACCGGGCTTGCCGAACCCATGCAACGGAGAGCAGTTCATGCAGCGCAACTTCAGACCCCTTTTCCTGTTCACTCTGATTGCGCTCGGCGTGACGCTTGGCGGCTGCGAAGATGCCAGCGAACCGGCGCAAAAAGGCGCCCAGCAAGTCGGCATCGTCACCCTCAAGGCGCAACCTTTCGAGCAGAAAGTAGAACTGCCGGGGCGCACCGCCGCCATGCGCAGCGCTGAAGTTCGCCCGCAAGTCGATGGCATTATCCAAAAGCGCCTGTTCGAAGAAGGCCGTGACGTAAAGGCCGGCCAGGTGCTTTACCAGATCGACCCGGCCACTTATCAGGCCGCCCTGAAAAGTGCACAAGCCACGCTGGTGTCTAGCCAGGCCAAGGCCAAACGCTACCAGTTGCTGGTCGAAAGCCAGGCGGTGAGCCGTCAGGATTACGAAGAGGCCCGCGCCGCCAGCCTTGAAGCAGAAGCGGCAGCCGAACAGGCCCGGATCAACCTGCGTTACAGCAAGATATCGGCGCCTATCAGCGGGCGCATAGGGCGCTCGGCAATCACCGAAGGCGCACTGGTCACCAACGGCCAGAGCAACAGCCTGGCGACAATCCAGCAACTCGACCCGATCTACGTCGACGTCACTCAGTCAATTAAAGACCAACTGGCGCTGCGCACGGCGCTGGCCAACGGCGAGCTGGAAAAAGCCGGCAAGAATCAGGCGCAAGCTGAACTGCTGTTGCCAGACGGCAGTGTTTACGAGCATCCGGGCACGTTGCAATTCGCCGAGGTCTCGGTGGATGAAACCACCGGTTCCGTGACCTTGCGGGCCATCTTCCCCAATCCGGACCGCCTGCTTCTGCCCGGTATGTTCGTGCACACGCGCCTGATCAGTGGTGTGCGCAAGCAAGCCATTCTGGCGCCGCAACAGGGCATCACACGGGACAACAAGGGCGAGCCGGTGGCAATGCTGGTCGATGCCGACAACAAGGTCGTGCGCCGCTCCATCACCACGCACAGTACCTCCGGCAACAAGTGGCTGGTAAGTGCCGGCCTCAAGGATGGCGACCGTCTGATCACCGAGGGTTTGCAGTACATCCGCCCTGGCGACACGGTCAATCCGGTTCCCGCGCAGAACGTCAAAGAAAGTCAGGAAACGACTCCCGAGGCCGAATCTGAGGCCGAACCTGCATCCCTGCCGGCAGCTGCCGCTGACCCTCAATAAGGAGCGGCACGTATGTCTCGTTTTTTCATCGACAGGCCAATCTTTGCCTGGGTAATCGCGCTGATGATCATGCTGGTCGGCAGCCTGGCCATCCTCAATCTGCCGATCAACCAGTACCCGAACATTGCCGCGCCAGCCATTGGCATCAGCGTCAACTACCCCGGCGCATCGGCGCAAACCGTGCAGGATACGGTGGTGCAGGTGATCGAGCAGCAACTCAACGGGCTCGATAATCTGCGCTATATCTCATCGGAGAGTAACTCCGATGGCAGCATGAGCATTACCGCGACATTCGATCAGGGCACCGATGCCGACACCGCGCAGGTGCAAGTGCAAAACAAGCTGCAACTGGCCACCCCGCTGCTGCCGCAAGAAGTGCAGCAGCAAGGCATTCGGGTGACCAAGGCGGTGCGTAACTTCCTGATGATTGTGGGTGTGGTCTCGAAAGACGGCAGCATGGATCGCAACGATCTGGCCGACTATATCGTCACCAATATTCAGGACCCGCTGCTGCGCGCCAAGGGCGTGGGCGACTTCCAGATCTTCGGTGCGCAGTACGCCATGCGGATCTGGCTCAATCCGGAAAGCCTGAACAATTACCAACTGACGCCAGTCGACGTCAAAACCGCGATTCAGGCGCAGAACGTTCAGGTTTCATCGGGCCAGCTGGGCCAGTTACCGGCGCAGGCCGGCCAGCAACTGAACGCCACCATCATCGGCAAGACGCGCCTGCAAACGCCCGAGCAATTCGAAAACATTCTGATCAAGGTCAACACGGACGGCTCGCAGGTTCGCCTCGGCGATGTCGCCAAGGTTGAGCTTGGCGGCGAAAACTACAGCACCTCGGCCGAATACAACGGCAAGCAGGCTGCGGGTATGGCGATCAAACTGGCGACGGGTGCCAACGCGCTGGAAACCTCGGCCGCTATTCGCAGCACCCTCAAAGACCTTGAACCGTTCTTCCCCGAAGGTCTGGAAATCGTTTACCCCAACGACACCACGCCGGTGATTGCCGGCTCCATCGAGGAAGTGATTTACACCCTCATGGAAGCCATCGTGTTGGTGTTCTGCGTGATGTACCTGTTCCTGCAGAACTTCCGCGCCACATTAATCCCGACGCTGGCGGTGCCGGTGGTGCTGCTGGGCACGTTTGCGGTGCTCGATGCATTCGGTTTCAGCATCAATACCCTGACCATGTTCGGCATGGTGCTGGCGATTGGCTTGCTGGTGGACGATGCCATCGTGGTGGTGGAAAACGTCGAGCGGGTAATGGCAGAAGACAAGCTCTCGCCGCTCGAAGCCACGCGCAAGTCGATGGGGCAGATTCAGGGCGCTCTGGTCGGCATTGCGCTGGTGTTGTCGGCGGTGTTCTTGCCAATGGCATTCTTCGGCGGCTCCACCGGGGTTATCTACCGCCAGTTCTCGATCACCATTGTCGCCGCCATGACCCTTTCGGTGCTGGTGGCGCTGATCTTCACGCCAGCGCTGTGCGCCACAATGCTCAAGCCGATAAACGGCGAGGTTCATACCAAGCGCGGTTTCTTTGGCTGGTTCAACCGCACCTTCGAGCGCGGCGTAAGCGGCTATGAGCGCAGCGTGGGCGGAATCCTCAAGCACAAGCTGCCGTACCTGATTCTGTACGGCCTGATCCTGTGCATCATGGCCTGGATGTTCAGCCGCATCCCGACCGCGTTCCTGCCAGAAGAAGATCAGGGTTCGTTCTACGCGCAAGTGCAAACACCGTCCGGTTCAAGTACCGCGCGCACCAAGGAAATTGTCGATCAGGTGCGTGATTACCTGCTTGATGAGGAAGGCGATATTGTCGAGTCGGTGTTCAGCGTTACCGGCTTCAACTTCGCCGGTCGCGGGCAAAGCTCGGGCATGGCGTTTGTCACCCTGAAGCCTTGGGATGAACGGCCGGGCGAGGTGAACAGCGTATTCAGCCTGGTTGACCGTGCGCAGCAGCGCTTCCACACGATCACCGATGCGATGGTTTTCGCCTTTGCACCGCCCGCGATCCGCGAGCTGGGCAACGCCAGTGGTTTTGATATGTACCTGCAAGACCGCGCAGGTGTCGGCCATGAAGTGATGAACGAGGCCCGCGACCAATTACTCAAAATGGCCCGGGAAAACCCCAAGCTGAGCGGTGTGCGGGCCAACGGCCTGCGCGATGAGCCGCAATATCAATTGCTCATCGACGACGAGCGCGCCCGTGCATTGGGCCTGAGCCTGAGTGACATCAACGACACGTTGTCGATTGCCTGGGGCTCCAGCTACGTGAACGACTTTATCGACAAAGGCCGGGTGAAAAAGGTCTACCTGCAAGGCGAAGCCGCGGCGCGGATGGCCCCCGAAGACCTGAACAAATGGTACGTGCGCAACAGCGAAGGCAAGATGGTACCGTTCAGCGCATTCGCCGGCGGTACGTGGATTTCCGGCTCACCGAAACTGCAACGCTACAACGGGGTCTCGGCGATGGAAATTCTCGGCTCACCCGCCGAGGGCTACAGCACCGGCGATGCGATGCAGGCAATGGAAGAAATGGCCGCAGAACTGCCCAAAGGCGTCGGCTATTCATGGACCGGCATCTCCTTCGAGGAACGCTTGTCGGGCTCGCAAGCGCCCGCACTGTACGCCTTGTCGATGATCTTCGTGTTCCTCTGTCTTGCGGCGCTCTACGAGAGCTGGACGATTCCGCTGGCGGTGTTGCTGGTGGTGCCACTGGGGATTGTCGGCGCACTGCTGGCCACCAGCATGCGCGGGCTGTCCAACGATGTGTTCTTCCAGGTGGGCCTGCTCACCACAATTGGCCTGGCAGCCAAGAACGCGATTCTGATTATCGAGTTCGCCAAGGAACTGCACGACAGCGGCAAAAGCCTGGTCGACTCTGCACTTGAAGCCTGCCGGATGCGTTTACGCCCGATCATCATGACCTCGCTGGCCTTCATTCTCGGCGTGGTGCCTTTGGCCATCTCTTCCGGCGCGGGCGCTGGCAGTCAGCATGCCATCGGTACCGGGGTTATTGGCGGGATGCTCAGCGCAACCGTGCTGGCGATTTTCTGGGTGCCGTTGTTCTTCGTGTTGATCAGCTCGTGGTTCAAACCGAAAGAAAAACCCGCGCCTGTGCAAACCGAGGTGCAGCCATGAACAAGTTTGCCTTGAGCGTGCTGACACTGGCGTTGATCAGCGGTTGCTCGATGAACCCTGAATACAACCAGCCAGCTGCGCCGGTAGATAACGCTTGGCCAGCGGCAGACAGCTATCCGTCAGGCACATCGACGCAGGCGGCGGAATTGGGCGACTGGCGCGGATTTTTCAAAGACCCGGCGCTGGTCAAACTGATAGATAACGCGTTGAACAATAACCGCGACCTGCGCGTGGCAGCGCTTAATGTCGAGTCTTATCAGGCGCAGTACCGGATTCAGCGCTCGCAGCTGTATCCGCAGCTCGACGCCAACGGCTCAGGTACGCGCCAGCGTTTGCCGGACGGAATCAATCAGTCGGGCGAGAGTTCGATCAGCAGCCAGTACAGCGCCACGCTGGGTGTGAGTGCATGGGAACTGGACTTCTTCGGTCGCCTGCGCAGCCTCAATCAGGCCGCGCTGGAGCAGTACTTTGCGACTATCGAGGCGCAACAAGGTGTACGTATCAGCCTGATCGCCAGTGTCGCCAACGCCTGGTTCACGCTTGAGGCCGACCGCCTCCAGCTTGATCTGACCGAGCAGACGCTGACCGCCTACCAGCGCAGCTATGACCTGACCAAACGCAGTGTTGACGCCGGTGCGGCCTCGGCAATCGACTTGAGCCAGGCGAAGACAGCGCTCGACGGCGCCAAGGTTGCGCGCGCGCAATATCGGCGTTTAGTGGCGCAGGATCAAAACGCCCTCGCGGTGTTACTCGGCGGCCCGATCCCGCAAGACTTGCCAGCCAGCTTGCCGCTCACCGACACCCTGCTCACCGAAGTGCCTGCCGGGCTGCCCTCGCAATTGCTGCAACGACGTCCGGATATTCTCCAGACCGAGCACCAGCTAAAGGCCGCCAATGCCAACATCGGCGCGGCACGGGCCGCATTCTTCCCGAGCATCAGCCTGACCGCCAATGCCGGCAGCATGAGTTCGTCGTTGTCCGATTTGCTCCAGAGCGGCACCGGCACCTGGTTGTTCCAACCTGAAATCAATCTGCCGATCTTCACCGCCGGGCGCTTGCAGGCGTCGCTGGATGTCGCGGAGATCGAGAAGAACAGCCAAATTGCGCAGTACGAAAAGGCCATTCAGCAGGCCTTTCAGGAAGTCTCGGATGGCCTCACCGCGCGCCAGACCTACCGCGAACAACTTGATGCCCAGCAGCAATTGCTGAGCACCACTGAGCAATATTACACCTTGGCCGAGCGGCGTTATCGCGGCGGCGTAGACAGCTATCTGGTCCTGCTTGACGCTCAGCGACAGTTGTTTCAGGTGCGACAAGACCTGATCAACGACCGGCTCGCGCAGCTTTCGAGCGAGGTCAATCTGTACAAGGCGCTCGGCGGTGGCTGGCAACCGGGCAGCGAACAGGCGGACGGCTCAAGGCCGGGCGACTGATACCCGCGCAAACAAAAAACGCAGCCGAGGCTGCGTTTTTTTGTTTTAACCACGGCTTATGCGTTTAGCGCAAAAACGTCCAGCAGGTGCTGGGTGTAGCGCGCGCAATCAGCTTCGATGGCGGGCACTTTCATCACATCGTTGCAGATGAATGTCGGCAGTGCACTCATGCCGAGAAACTCGTTGGCCTTGTGAAACGGCAAGTACACCGCGTCCACCCCGGCACCGGCAAAGAAGTCCGACGGGTCATCGAATGCCTGCGTCGGGGCATTCCAGGTCAGCGACAACATGTATTGCTTGCCTTGCAACAGACCACCGCTGCCGTACTTCTGCGAGCTGTCGGAGCGCGTGCGGCCGTCATTGGCGTAGAGGCTGCCGTGGCCTGCGGTGAACACTTCATCGACGTACTTTTTCACGGTCCAGGGTGCGCCCATCCACCAGCCCGGCATTTGGTAGACGATGACGTCGGCCCAGAGAAATTTCTCAACTTCCGCCTGAACATCGTAGCCATCGTCTATACGCGTGGTTTTCACATCGAAACCGGCATGGTCGAGCACTTGCAAGGCGGTCTCATGCAGCGTGGCGTTATAACGACCATCGGAGTGGGCGAACTGCTTGCCGCCGTCGAGCAGGAGTATTTTTTTCATGGCTGTGCATCCTTGAATTTTCAATGGTGCGCAGCCTATCGCCCGCAACACGCTCGAAACAGCCCATGACGGGCAAATGATATTTGCTTAAAAATCATGAATTAGCGCCAAACTATTGCCTTATCGTTGCCTCCCCGCTAACCAACCCGAGGCTCGACATGATCTTTACCGCCACTGCCTATACCCGCCCTGAACGCGCCGACGACTTCGCCGAGCTGTTTGGCGCCTTCGTTCAACCCAGCCGCGAAGAGCCGGGCTGCATCGAATATCACATGCTCCGCGATCAAGCCGACCCGAGCATTTTCACCTTCTTCGAAATCTGGCGATCGGAGGCCGATCTTGAGGTGCACAAGGCCTTGGCGCACATGCAGGCATTTCATGAAAATCGCATGGAATACCTGCTGCGCGACTTTGAGATCCACCAGTTCGATGCGGTCGTCAAAAGCCCGCACAGTTGATGTTCAGGGCGCTTGCGTAGCGCTGGGAGTCGGGGATTTTGCTCACCCGGCGGATAATATTGATTGATCGTTCAACAATAATCGGCCTAGACTTTGAGCCTTACCCGCCGCCCTGCTCAATACATCCGGAGTGATAATGCCCAAGGTTGGAATGCAGCCAATACGCCGCTCACAATTGATCAACGCCACGCTCAAGGCGGTTGATCAAGTCGGCATGAGCGATGCCAGTATTGCCTATATCGCCAGGTTAGCCGGTGTTTCCAACGGCATTATCAGCCACTACTTTCAGGACAAGAATGGCCTGCTCGAAGCCACCATGCGTCACCTGATGCTGGCCCTGAGCGATGGCGTTCGCGAGCGCCGCGCTGCGCTCAAGGACAGCAGCCCGCGCGCTCATTTGCGCGCCATCATCGACGGTAACTTTGATGAGACGCAGGTGAACGGCCCGGCCATGAAAACCTGGCTGGCGTTCTGGGCATTCAGCATGCACCAACCCTCATTGCAGCGCTTGCAGCGGGTCAATGACCGGCGCCTCTACTCCAATCTCTGCGGCCAGTTCCGTCGCGTGCTGCCGCAAGATCGTGCCCGCGTCGCGGCGCGTGGCATGGCTGCCTTGATTGATGGCCTGTGGCTGCGCGGTGCATTGTCTGGTGCCCGGTTCGACATCAAACTAGCCCTGAAAATCGCCTACGACTACCTCGACACACAAATCGGTTTTATCGAGCCGGCCAAGGTTTAACCCGTCGCAAACGGCTTTTCTGACCAACGTAAGCAAATTCCTCAAGCCCCCATTCCCACTGGCTTCGTGGCGGGATTAGGCATGTCCGGGTCTTTTTATTGATTGATCGTTCAATATAAATCCCGTAGTCTGGGTGGACCTTTCCGGCACCAGCGGCTTAGCTAAACCCCCATTAAGCCCCCGCCACCGCGACAAGAGGACAACTCCATGGCCCGATTCGAAGAACAGCAACTCTACATAGGCGGCGAATATGTCGCAGCCAGCAGCGGCGCTACTTTCGAGAGCATCAACCCGGCAAACGGAGAGGTTCTGGCGAACGTGCAATGCGCCAACAGCGCCGATGTCGAGCGCGCCGTTGAGTCGGCCAAGGCCGGGCAAAAAGTCTGGGCGACGATGACCGCCATGCAGCGTTCGCGCATTTTGCGCCGCGCTGTGGATATTCTGCGTGAACGCAACGATGAGCTGGCAGCGCTGGAAACCCTCGACACCGGCAAGCCGCTTTCAGAAACCCTTTACGTCGATATCGTCACCGGTGCCGATGTACTCGAATATTACGCCGGCCTGATCCCGGCGATTGAAGGCGAGCAGATTCCGCTGCGCGACACTTCATTCGTTTACACCCGCCGCGAGCCGCTCGGGGTTGTTGCCGGTATTGGCGCGTGGAACTACCCGATCCAGATTGCCCTGTGGAAATCCGCACCGGCGCTGGCTGCCGGTAACGCGATGATCTTCAAGCCCAGCGAAGTGACCTCGCTAACCGCGCTTAAACTGGCTGAAATCTACACCGAAGCCGGTGTACCCGCTGGCGTGTTCAACGTGGTAACCGGCACAGGCGCCGAGGTTGGCCAGTTGCTCACCGAGCACCCGGGCATTGAAAAGGTTTCCTTCACCGGCGGCACGGCCACCGGCAAGAAAGTGATGGCCAGCGCGTCCAGCTCCTCCATGAAAGAGGTGACCATGGAGTTGGGCGGCAAGTCGCCGCTGATTATCTTTGCCGATGCCGACCTCGAACGCGCGGCCGACATCGCCATGATGGCCAACTTTTACAGCTCCGGTCAGGTCTGCACCAACGGCACCCGCGTGTTCATCCCGCGTGAATTGCAGGGCCGTTTCGAGGCGCTGATCAGCGAGCGCGTGCAGCGCATTCGCATCGGCAGCCCGGAAGATGAGAACACCAACTTCGGCCCGCTGGTCAGCTTCGCCCACATGCAACGCGTACTCGGCTACATCGAGCTGGGCCGCGAGCAAGGCGCGCGTTTGCTGTGCGGCGGTGGGCGTATAACCGAAGCTGAATTTGCCAACGGTGCCTACGTCGCCCCGACCGTGTTCACTGATTGCAGCGACGACATGACCATCACTCAGGATGAGATCTTCGGCCCGGTCATGAGCATTCTGGTTTATGACACGGAAGAAGAAGTAATCCGCCGCGCTAATGCCACCCACTACGGTTTGGCAGCAGGCGTGGTAACGAGCGATCTGAACCGTGCGCACCGGGTTATTCATCAACTGGAAGCCGGTATCTGCTGGATCAATACCTGGGGCGAGTCCGCCGCAGAGATGCCGGTTGGCGGCTACAAGCAGTCCGGCGTCGGCCGTGAGAACGGCTTGAGCACGCTGGCTCATTACACTCGAATCAAATCGGTACAGGTTGAGTTGGGCGACTACGCCTCAGTGTTCTAGATCGCTGCGCCAAGGGCTGCATCCGAACCTGCCGGGCCACTCGCGCACTGACGTTTATGGCCCAGCAGGCTGCCTTTGGATTTATCGCCAGTAGCTGCGTGCGACGCAAGACGCAGCCGAATTGATATCGCCAGAGCCCGGCTGTGAGTTGGGCCAAAGCAGGTCAAAACATGATTGAGAAATACGACTACATCATCATCGGTGCCGGTTCTGCCGGTAACGTGCTCGCCACCCGCCTGACCGAAGACAGCGACGTTAACGTGCTGCTGCTCGAAGCCGGTGGCCCGGATTATCGCTTCGATTTCCGCACCCAAATGCCCGCCGCGCTGGCGTATCCACTACAAGGCCGTCGCTACAACTGGGCTTACGAGACCGACCCGGAACCGTACATGAATAACCGCCGCATGGAATGCGGGCGCGGCAAAGGCCTCGGCGGCTCGTCGCTGATCAATGGCATGTGCTACATCCGTGGCAACGCCATGGACTACGACGGCTGGGCCAAAGCGCCAGGCCTTGAGGACTGGAGTTATCTGGATTGCCTGCCGTATTTTCGCAAGGCTGAAACCCGCGACATCGGCGCCAACAATTACCACGGCGGCGATGGCCCGGTCAGCGTAACCACGCCCAAGGCCGGCAATAACCCGCTGTTTCACGCGATGATCGAGGCCGGCATGCAAGCCGGATATCCGCGCACCGATGACCTCAACGGTTATCAGCAGGAAGGCTTTGGTCCGATGGACCGCACCGTAACGCCGAAAGGCCGGCGCGCCAGCACCGCACGCGGTTATCTCGATCAAGCACGCGGGCGCAGCAATCTGACCATCGTCACGCATGCCCTTACCGACCGGATTTTATTCAACGCTAAACGCGCGGTCGGTGTGGCGTATCTGCAAGGCGACAGCAATGAGCCCACCACTGTGCATGCGCGGCGCGAAGTGCTGCTGTGCAGTGGCGCGATTGCTTCACCGCAAATTCTTCAGCGTTCCGGTGTGGGCGCGGCCGAGTTGATTCGCGAGCTTGATGTCGAGTTGGTGCACGACCTGCCGGGTGTGGGTGAAAACCTGCAGGACCACCTTGAGATGTACCTGCAATACGCCTGCAAGCAGCCGGTGTCGCTGTATCCGGCGCTGCAATGGTGGAACCAGCCGAAGATCGGCGCCGAGTGGATGTTCCTCGGCAAAGGCGTCGGCGCCAGCAATCAGTTCGAGGCCGGCGGTTTCATTCGCTCGCGTCCCGAGTTTGAGTGGCCGAATATTCAGTACCACTTCTTGCCGGTGGCGATTAATTACAACGGCAGCAATGCGGTCAAGGAGCACGGTTTTCAGGCGCACGTCGGCTCCATGCGCTCGCCAAGCCGTGGTCGCGTGCGGGCCAAGTCGAAAGACCCGCGCCAGCACCCGAGCATTCTCTTCAATTACATGTCGCACGAGCAGGATTGGCAGGAGTTTCGCGACGGTATCCGCATCACCCGCGAGATCATGTCGCAAGTGGCGCTCGACCCGTATCGCGGCCGCGAGCTGAGCCCTGGCGTGAACGTGAACAGCGACGCTGAACTGGACGAATTTGTCCGTCAGCATGCCGAAACCGCATTTCACCCTTCATGCACCTGCAAGATGGGCACAGACGATATGGCCGTGGTCGACGGCGAAGGCCGCGTGCATGGTCTGGACGGTTTGCGCGTGGTCGATGCCTCGATCATGCCGCTGATTACCACCGGCAACCTCAACGCGCCAACGATCATGATCGCCGAGAAAATCGCCGACAAGATCCGTGGCCGTGCGCCCCTGCCGCGCAGCACCGCGCCCTATTACGTGGCCAACGGCGCCGCCGTACGCGGCCCGTCAATGCGCTAGTCGGCCTGGCCAAACGCATTGTTCGCCCGCCAAAGCTGCGGATTCCACGCCCATTAACAGGTGGAATCCGCAGCCTGGTTTGCCCATACACACCGTCAAACCAAGCCACCTTTGATGCCACACCCGGTTGCCAACAATGGCGCGTAACGGGCTCTGGCACGCAGTTTTATAGGGCCAGTCGCAGGCAAAAAACGCCATGATGGATTAAAGTTGCTGGCACGCCCTCGTCAGTAATCGACTCCATCATGCTTGATGCCCGCACCGCCAAGATGCTGCCCTGGATCGTCGCGATTGCATTCTTCATGCAAACCCTCGACGGTACGATTCTGAATACTGCACTGCCAAGCATGGCGGCGGATCTACAAGAGAATCCGCTGCGCATGCAATCGGTGGTGATTGCCTACATGCTCACTGTGGCGGTACTGATTCCGGCTTCGGGATGGATCGCCGACCGCTTCGGCACACGGCGCATCTTCTTCGGTGCAATCCTGCTGTTCACCCTCGGCTCCCTGCTCTGCGCGCTCTCGCCATCACTGAATATGCTGGTCGGCGCGCGGGTGATTCAGGGCATTGGCGGCGCCTTGATGATGCCCGTTGGGCGCTTGGTCGTGTTGCGTGCCTACCCGCGCACAGAGCTGGTGCGGATCATGAGTTTCATTACCGTGCCGGCGCTGCTCGGCCCACTGATTGGCCCGACACTGGGCGGCTGGCTGGTTGAATACACCAGCTGGCACTGGATATTTCTCATCAACATCCCGGTCGGCATATTGGGTTGCTGGGCGGCGTGGAAGGTCATGCCGGATCTGCGCGGCGCCGAGCGCACCCGTTTCGACCTGCCGGGCTTTTGCCTGTTTGGCGCGGCCATGTTGCTGATCAGCATTGCCCTCGAAGGCCTCGGTGAGATGCACCTGCCACACGTTCGCGTGTTGATGCTGCTGCTCGGCGGCATCGCGTGTCTGGCCGTGTATTGGTTACGCGCCGGGCATACCGAGAACGCCTTGTTCCACCCGCGCCTGTTCAACACCCGCTCGTTTGCCGTGGGCATTCTCGGCAATCTGTTTGCCCGTTTGGGCAGCGGCGCGTTGCCGTTTCTCACGCCATTGCTGCTGCAGGTGGCCATGGGTTACTCACCGGCGCAGGCCGGCATGAGCATGATCCCGCTGGCATTGGCGGCGATGCTGGTCAAACCGCTGGCCAATCCACTGATCAACCGCCTCGGTTATCGCCGCGTACTCACCACCAACACCCTGCTGCTGGGTTTGCTGATCGCCAGCATGGCGTTGATTGATAACGACAGCTCGCGGATTCAGCTTCTGGTGCAACTGTTTCTGATTGGCGCAGTGAACTCGCTGCAATTCACCGCGATGAATGCCGTGACCCTGATTGATCTTCCCGACGCCGACGCCAGCAGCGGCAACGGTCTGCTCTCGGTGGTGGCGCAATTGTCGATGAGCTTCGGGGTGGCGGCGGCGGCCGCATTGCTGGGCGGTTTCACGCTGGACAATGAGGACAGCGCAGACGGCGTACTCAGAGCTTTCCACGCCACATATCTGTGTATCGGCGGTTTGTCGATGCTCGCCGCGGCGCTGTTTCTGCAATTGCCACGGCGCGGCAGTCGTCACCGCAAGAAGGACATACCGGACGTAGACGACTGAGCAGCGGCGAGACGCTGTCGGATTACGGCCACTTTTAGCGATCAAAGGCGCCCATTACCCCACAGGTTGGCGCAAGTTACGCCGCGCCACCTGCTACACTGCGCGCCATTCCGTTCTGCAGGTCTTTACCGTGACTAACACCGCTTTTTCTTCACTGCCGCTGTCTGATGCCATGCTGGCCAACCTTGAATCCCTCGGCTACGCCGAAATGACCCCGATTCAGGCGCAAAGCCTGCCGGTGATCCTCAAGGGTATGGACCTGATCGCTCAGGCCAAGACCGGCAGTGGTAAAACGGCCGCCTTTGGTATTGGCCTGCTCAAACCGCTCAACCCGCGCTTTTTCGGCTGTCAGGCGCTGGTCATGTGCCCGACCCGCGAATTGGCCGATCAGGTTGCCAAGGAAATCCGCCGGCTGGCGCGCAGTGCCGACAACATCAAGGTGCTGACCCTGTGCGGCGGCGTGCCCTTTGGCCCGCAGATCGGCTCGCTGGAGCACGGCGCGCAGATTATCGTCGGCACGCCGGGGCGCATCCAGCAGCATCTGGCCAAAGGCACGCTGAAACTCGACGGTCTGAATACTCTGGTACTCGACGAAGCTGACCGTATGCTCGACATGGGTTTCTACGACAGCATCGCCGAGATCATCAGCCACACCCCGGACCGCCGTCAGACCTTGCTGTTTTCAGCCACCTACCCGAGCAGCATCAAGCAGCTCTCGGCATCGTTCATGCGCGACCCGCAGCGAGTTAAAGCCGAAGCCATGCACGACGACACGCAAATCGAGCAGCGCTTCTACGAGATCTCCCCGGAAGAGCGCATGGACGCCGTGGTCAAAGTGCTTGCCAGCGCTCGCCCGGAGTCGGCGGTGGCGTTCTGCTTCACCAAGCAGCAGTGTCAGGAAGTGGTCGAGCACCTGACCGCCAACGGCATTTCTGCCGGCGCGCTGAACGGCGACCTTGAACAGAAAGACCGCGACCAGATTCTGGCGATGTTTGCCAACCGCAGCCTGTCGGTTCTGGTGGCCACCGATGTGGCGGCGCGAGGTCTGGATATCGACGCACTCGACATGGTGATCAACGTCGAGCTGGCGCGTGACTCGGAAACCCACATTCACCGCGTAGGCCGTACCGGTCGTGCGGGCGCCAAAGGGGTTGCCGTCAGCCTGGTAGCGCCGCCGGAAGCGCATCGCGCTCAGGCGGTGGAAAAGCTCCAGCAAGGTGCGCTGACCTGGCATCCGCTGAGCAGCCTCAAGCCGATGGCAGGCGAGCCGCTGCAGCCGCCGATGATCACCCTGTGCATTGGCGCCGGGCGTAAAGACAAACTGCGCCCCGGTGACATTCTCGGTGCCCTGACTGGCGATGCCGGAATTCCCGGCTCGGCCGTCGGCAAGATTGCGATCTTCGACTTCCAGGCCTATGTCGCGGTCGAGCGCAGCGCTGCCAAGCAAGCGCTCAGCCGCCTCAACAGCGGCAAGATCAAAGGCCGCACGTTGCGCGTTCGCGCCCTGTAAGAGCTGACCGCGCCGGCCGATTGTTTCATCCAGCCTATGCGCTGAAACAATCGGCCGCGTTACGGCTCTACTAAGCTAACGGTTTTGCCAAAATAACCTTAGGAGCCAAACGTGAATCTGATTAAATCCCTCTCAACTGTTGCTCTGTTGGCGCTCGCCTCCGTGAGCTACGCCGCAGACGGCCTGACGGCCCTGAAAAGCCCGCACAGTGTCGACGAGACCCTGCAACGCATCGAGCAATCACTCGCCAAGCGCGAGCTGAAAGTGTTCGCCAATATCGACCACAGCGCCGGCGCAAAAAGCATCGGGCAAACCTTACGGCCAACCCGCCTGCTGATATTCGGCAACCCCAAGGGCGGTACGCCGCTGATGCAGTGTGCGCAAACCAGCGGGATCGATCTGCCGCTGAAAATGCTGGTCTGGGAGGATGAGGCAAAACAGGTTTGGGTGGGTTACAACGACCCGGCCTATATCGGCAAGCGCCATGATGCGGGCGATTGCGCCGTGATTCCCAAACTGGAGAAAGCCCTGCAGGGCATCGCCGCTGAAGCCACTGCATCCTGATAATCGCAATCGCGACTGCGCACACACAGCGCGCAGCAGTTTTGCAGAGGATTACCTAACCTTCGGGTAAACTGCGCGCTTGTGCGCCGGCGATTCGGCGCTGCGTCGTGTTGAGGGAAATGCTGTGCTCGCTGCAAATGTCGTGATCATCGGTGCCGGTGCTGCCGGTTTAATGTGCGCCCTGACAGCCGCTGGCCGTGGCCGCAGCGTGCTGCTGCTGGATCACGCCAACAAGGCCGGCAAGAAAATCCTCATGTCCGGCGGCGGTCGCTGCAACTTCACCAACATGTATTGTGAGCCGGAGAACTTTCTCTCCACCAATCCGCACTTCTGCAAATCTGCACTGGCGCGTTATACCCAGTGGGATTTCATTGGTTTGGTCGGCAAGCACGGCGTGCCATATCACGAGAAAAAACTCGGCCAGCTGTTCTGCGACAACAAGTCGAGTGACATTCTCGCCATGCTCCTCGCCGAGTGCGATGAAGCTGGCGTGGACCTGCGTCTGGAAACCTCGGTCGAACAAATCGACAAAACCGACGCGGGCTACACATTGCTCACCAGCGCTGGCAAAGTCAGTTGCGAGTCGCTGGTGATTGCCACGGGCGGCCTGTCGATTCCAACACTGGGCGCCACCGGCTTTGGTTATCAGGTGGCTCGCCAGTTCGGCCACAGCATACTGCCGACCCGCGCCGGTCTGGTGCCGTTCACGATTACCGACCCGCAGCTGAAAACCCTGTGCACGGAGTTATCCGGCACCTCGGTCGAAGATTGTCTGGTGAGCTGCAACGGCACCACGTTCCGCGAGAACATCCTGTTTACTCACCGCGGCCTGAGTGGCCCGGCGATTTTGCAGATTTCATCGTTCTGGCAGCCGGGCGATACCGTACACATCGACCTGCTGCCGCACATTGACCTGCCCGAATGGCTGGCCACCCAGCAGCAGGAACGCCCCAACAGCGAATTGAAAACCCTGCTCAGCGAATTGCTGACCAAGAAGATGGTCACCCTGCTGGCAGACAACTGGTTCAACAACAAACCCATGAAGCAGTACACGCCTGCCGAGCTGAAACAGATCGCCAGCAAGTTCTCGGACTGGCAATTGGTGCCAGCAGGCACGGAAGGCTATCGCACCGCCGAAGTGACGCTGGGTGGGGTTGATAGCCACGAAGTCTCGTCAAAAACAATGGAGTCGCTGAAGTCTCCGGGTTTGTATTTCATCGGTGAAGTGCTGGATGTTACCGGCCATCTTGGCGGGTTCAATTTCCAATGGGCCTGGGCTTCCGGATACGCCGCTGCGCAATACGCGTGAGGCGTCTCGGAACCAACTCGCACATTTAGGTTACTTAAGCAGTAGGACTACTGTGTTTGCATCAATGATGTTTCCTCAGACAAGGAAAGCAACCTGAATGACCCAAGACCAAGGCCTGATTTTCGCCATATTGGCGGCCACAATCGGATTGTTTATATGGGGCCGCTGGCGACATGACATTGTCGCACTCGCCTCCTTGCTCGCCTGCGTAATCACCGGCCTGGTCCCTGAACAGGATGCGTTCGCAGGCTTTGGCCATCCCGCCGTGATTACCGTAGCCTGCGTGTTGGTGCTCAGCTACGGCCTGCAAACAACCGGCGCCATTGATGCTCTGGCGCAGCGCGTGCTGCCGAAAAATCTCGGTCCGGTAATGGCTATCGCCTCACTCACGGCGCTTGGTGCGCTGCTCTCGGCGTTCATGAACAACGTCGGTGCGCTGGCGTTACTCATGCCCATTGCGCTGCAAATCGCCAAGAAGCAAGACCTGCCGCCCGGACGCATCCTCATGCCGCTGGCCTTCGGTACCATTCTCGGCGGCATGACCACGCTGATCGGTACGCCGCCCAACCTGATTGTTTCAAGCTTTCGGGCCAAGACCGATGCCGGCCACTTTGCCATGTTTGATTTCAGCCCGGTTGGGGTCACCGTGGCGCTCAGCGGCGTGCTGTTCATCGCCCTGATCGGCTGGCGACTGGTGCCGAAACGCCAGGTCGGCAATGCCGCCAGTTTCGACACCGGCACCTACCTCACCGAAGCGCGGGTCAAGGAAGGCGGCAAAGCCGATGGCAAAACCCTGCGCGAAATAGAACAGTTGCTTGAGGAAGCCGATGCACAGGTGGTCGCCATGGTGCGCAACGCCTTGCGCCTGTCCGCGCCCAACCCCCGGCGCATCCTGCAAGCCGATGACGTTCTGGTAATCGAGGCAGATCCCGAGGCCCTTGGCTCGGTGCTGAGCAATCTCGGCTTGGGGCTGGAAGCCAAGATCGAAGCCGAGGCAAAGGCCAAGGCTGAAGAAGACGAGAAAGCCAATAAGACCGAGCCGAAAAAAACCGAGAAAGACGAAAGCGAGAAGAAAGACAGCAACGGCGATGAGAGCAGCATGCTCGAAATGCTGGTTCGCCCCGACTCAACCCTGATCGGCCGCTCGGCACAAAGCATTCACCTGCGCAGCCGTCACTCACTCAACCTGCTGGCGATATCCAGAGAAAGCCATCGCTCGGTCAAACGTTTGCGTTCAACCCTGATTCAAAGTGGTGACGTGCTGTTGATTCAAGGCCTGGCGGAGGACGCCGCCGAGTTCGCCAGTGAATACTCCTGCGTGCCGCTGGCCGACCGCTCAATCAGCATCCCCGACCCCGGCAAGGCCACGCTGGCGCTCTGCGTCATGCTGTTGTCGATTATTGCGGCGGCATTCGGCCTGCTCTCCGCGGCTGTGGCATTCGCGCTTGGCGTGCTGATCTACATGGTAATGCGGGTCAT
This sequence comes from Pseudomonas marincola, assembly GCF_900682675.2. Classification (NCBI taxonomy): domain Bacteria; kingdom Pseudomonadati; phylum Pseudomonadota; class Gammaproteobacteria; order Pseudomonadales; family Pseudomonadaceae; genus Pseudomonas; species Pseudomonas marincola. The sequence continues at coordinate 4,180,513 of NZ_LR215729.2, forward strand.
CCCGCTACGCTCGCTGTACACCTCAATCGACTGGCCAGTGATTGTGTTGCTGGGCGCGATGATTCCGGTCGCAGGCGCCATGTCCGAAACGGGTGCGGCCGACCTGATCGCCAGAGAGTTGATGGAAACGGTCGCCCGGGGCCAACCGATTGCGGTGCTGGCACTGATTCTGGTGATCAGCATGACGCTCTCGGATTTCATGAACAACGCGGCTACTGCGGCGGTGATGTGCCAGATTGCCCTGAGTGCGGCCAATCAGCTGGGGGTTAGTCCGGACTCGATGCTGATGGCGGTGGCGATTGGCGCGTCATGCTCGTTCCTGACGCCGATTGGCCACCAGAACAACACGCTGATTCTCAGCCCCGGCGGCTTTCGCTTTGGCGATTACTGGCGGCTGGGTTTGCCAATGGAGATACTCGTGGCGCTGATCAGCATACCCATGCTGCTGTGGGTTTGGCCGCTGTAAGCCGGCGTAACGTCTGGGCTAGGATAGATGCGCAGCCAGCGCGGTTGGCGGCGCATTGAGGCCAAGCACGATATCGAACCTGGCGACTTGTTTCTCAACTTTGGCGCCCGCAACCGGCACGAAAGGCACGATCAATTGTTCACGCCGGGCAGGATTGCTCAGTGCATTGAGTTGCGGGTCGCGGGCATTGTGCCGTTCACCGCGGATATAGCATTGCGTCACGAAACGTGGCTTGCCGGCCACACTCACGGCGATATTAATGTGCGGCGCACGCGTGCCGACAGCACCGGGGCGCACGGTGACAAAACTGTATTGGCCGTTGCTGTCGGTAGTGGCCTGCCCGTAGCCCTGAAAATTTTCATCACGGCCATGATGCTCATTGAAGTAATGGCCGCCGGCATCGGCCTGCCAGATTTCGACCTGAGCGCCCGCAACTGGCTCGCCTTGCGCATCGACAATCTGCCCGAATAGCTCGACCACAACACCGCTGGCCGCTTGGGTGTGCATGCGCACCTGGGTGAGATCATTGTCGCGGTCTTCGGGTAACTGCACCGGATAGAACGCCACGGCTGCCTGCGCGGGCGTTGGCGCGCTGACCGCCCAAGCGGCAGGCGCCAGCAGCAAGCAGCTGCTGGCGATGGCAGTAACCCATAAGCGCTGGCGACCGAGGCACAGCATACAAAGCTCCCTGAGCAAGACGTACCTTCAGTTTAGCCACAGATCAAAGATGCTCCAGCACACTGGTTGCCGACTTATAAGCAAGGCCATGCGCCTGCGCAACGCTGTCGCAGGTGATGACGCCCCGGGCCACGTTCAGGCCGTTGCACAGATGGGCGTCGCTCTCCAGCGCTGAGCGGGTGCCCTTCTCGGCCAGAGCAATGACAAATGGCAGCGTTGCATTATTCAACGCCAGCGTTGAGGTCCGCGCCACAGCGCCTGGCATGTTGGCGACGCAATAGTGCACAACCTCATCGACCACGTAAGTCGGTTTGTCGTGGGTGGTGGCCTTGGAGGTTTCGGCACAGCCGCCCTGATCAATCGCCACATCCACCAACACCGAACCTGGCAACATGCTGCTGACCATCTCCGCCGTCACCAGTTTTGGCGCCGCGGCGCCAGGAATCAGCACACCGCCAATTACCAGATCGGCTGCCAATACTTGCTGGCGCACCACGCTGCGCGTTGAGTAGAGCGTGGTGATGCGATTGCCATACAGTGAATCCAGCCGGCGCAGTGCGTCGACGCTCTTATCCAGCACCGTGACATCAGCGCCGAGACCGACGGCCATCGCCAGTGCATGACTGCCCACCACTCCACCGCCCAATATCACCACCTTGCCCGGCGCGACGCCTGGCACGCCACCGAGCAACACGCCGCGCCCGCCTTTAGCTTTCTCCAGACAACTGGCACCGGCCTGAATCGACATGCGCCCGGCAACCTCAGACATCGGCGCCAGCAAGGGCAACCGTCCGTGATTGTCTGTGACCGTTTCGTAAGCAATGCAGGTAGCGCCGCTGGCGATCAGGTCATCGGTTTGCGCCCGGTCCGGTGCCAGATGCAGGTAGGTAAACAGGGTGTGATCAGGCCGTAACATGGCGCGCTCAGCGGCCAACGGTTCCTTGACCTTAACCACCAGAGAGGCCGATTCGAATACAGCCTGAGCGCTGCTGGATATTTGCGCGCCTGCCGCAATGTAATCCTCATCGCTGAAGCCTATTTCGGCACCAGCGCGGGTTTCGATAAAAACCTCATGGCCCAATGCAGTGAGTTCGGCTACCGAATGCGGCGTGAGGCCGACACGGTATTCATGGTTTTTTATTTCTTTGGGTACGCCGATGCGCATAGCCACCTCCAGGCAGTCAGGGAGAACGGGTTGCCATCCATTCAGTCTAGAAAACCCGCTGCCTATACCAACCTGAATAGTCGAACTTTTTCAGGGATATCACCTGAATCGAACGAGTTTTCGCCAATCCAGAAACAAAAAAGGCGCCGAGCACTGTGTCTCGACGCCTTGATCGTATCGCGTAGGGCTTAGCTGCCTTGCCCGAACAGTAACTTGCGCGCCTCGGGTGTGAGCAGCGCCTGCGCATCCGGATTAACTTCCAGCGCCATCGCGTAAGCGCGTTGAACCGCAGGGCGTGCGGCCATGCGTTCAAGCCAAAGCGCCATATTCGGAAAGTCTTCAATGCGCTGCTTCTGCCCTTCCCAGACTCGCGCCCACGGGTAGATAGCCATGTCGGCGACTGAATAATCACCGGCAACATACTCGCGGCCATCCAACTGGCGATCCAGCACGCCGTATAAACGCGCCGTTTCCTTCACGTAGCGCTCAATGGCATACGGCACAGGCTCGGGCGCATAGCGATTGAAATGGTGATTCTGTCCGGCCATGGGGCCTAAACCGCCCATTTGCCAATGCAGCCATTGCAACACCTGCATCCGCGCACGAACAGCCGTTGGCAGAAACTGCCCCGACTTATCGGCAAGGTACTCAAGGATCGCGCCCGACTCGAACAGCGCAAGCGGCTCGCCGCCATCAGCGGGCTGGTGGTCGACAATCGCCGGGATGCGGTTGTTCGGGGCAATCTTCAAGAACTCAGGCGCAAACTGCTCGCCCTTGCCGATGTGAATCGGGCATACCCGATAGTCGAGCCCTGCCTCCTCAAGGAAAATACTCACCTTGTGGCCGTTTGGCGTCGTCCAGTAATAAAGGTCGATCATCGCAGGGCTCCGTTGTATCAGGCGGCGCGGACAACCGGGCCATGTTGAGCTTCGTAATCCTTGAGGATGCGCTGGAACCAGGCATCCACAGCCGAGCCCGACTCCCACGGCTGCTCGCCCAAACACCAGGCCCAGAGGAACAGGCCGGCAATCAGGTAATCAGTGCCCGCAGGCGCTTCCCCATCCAGATACGGCTGGTCTTTAAGCCACCCTTCAAGCGGTGCAGCGGCTTTGCCGAATGCGGCAATTCCAGCTTCGCGGTCGGCAAAATCTTCCAATGTAGTGCCCAGGGCCTTTTCACGGCTGGTGCGGAAATATTCCTTGTCGGCTTCGTCGATGCAGGCGAATACGCGCGGCACCAGAATCTTCAGCAACGGCATGCGCAGTGCGCCGAAAATCAGGCGCTCCAGAAGACGTGCGCGGTTGGCTGAAACAGCATCACCGAGCAGCGGCTTTTGCGGATACTGCGCATCGAGGTAGCTGAAAATTGCCATGCTGTCGTTCACAGCGGTTTCGCCGTCACGGATAACCGGCACCGCTTTCTGACCGGAAAACTCAATCGGCTGTTTATCGGTGAAGCGCAGCGGCTGGCTGGTGAAAGGCAGGTCCTTGTGCGCCAGCGCCAATCTCACTCGCCAGCAGTACGGTGAAAACAAATGCTCGGGGTTGGCACCGCGTAGTTCAAATAACTCAATCATCATCGTTCCCTGTAATGGTTCAAGGTGTTGTTAGCGCAAGGTGCTCATGACCGTTGCGACGGTGGACTCGATGCTCGCGGCCGGTAACCCTGACTTGACCTGGGTACGTAAACCGCTCATCACGCATTGCAAATAGCGCCCAAGGGCGCGGGTGTCGGCGCCCGGAGCCAACTCGCCAGCGGCTTGAGCGCGCTCCAGTGCAGCACTGAATACCTGACAAAAGCCTTCGGTGGCCGCTTGCACCTGGCTCAAGACCTGTGGCTCGCTGAGCGAGAATTCATTGGCCACATTAACCAGCATGCAGCCACGCGGGACGCCATCAAGGCCTTCGTCATCAAGCACACCGAGCAGACGATTACGGATGTACTCAAGTGGCGAATCCGCCTCCTCCAGCAACGTCAGCAACATTTGCTGGCGTTGGCCGCAGTAATGGCTGAACGCAGCCTCAAACCAGGCCAGTTTGCTGGGGTAGGTTTGATAGAGACTGCTTTTCGACAAGCCGGTCGCGCTAAGCAGGTCTTGCAGGGAAGTGGCTTCATAGCCACGCTGCCAAAAGACCTGCATGGCACTCTCAAGGGCTTGCTCGGGGCAAAATGATTTGGGGCGTCCACGGTTCATGGATCTATTTATGAACCGAGCGGTTCCAAATTGCAACCCCCGAACAAACAGCGCACCCTCAAACAATTGTTTTCAATCACCGGCAACAGGTCGTAGCACCACGCCTAGCTGATCCGCTAATCTTTAACGACTCATGTCTGCAAGGCCAGTCGATGCCCAGCACCTCACTTCGTCATTCGCTTCGCCGCCTCTGGGCACTGGAAAAATTTGGCTACAGCTTGCGGGTGTTCATTGCCCTCGCCGGCGGCTTGATCCTTTGCTGGAGTCAGGGCTGGATGGAGGCGCTGATCCCGGTTTTTCTCGGGGTGATCGCCAGTGCGCTGGCAGAAACCGATGACAGCTGGAGTGGCCGCCTGCGGGCGCTGCTGGTCACCCTCGCCTGCTTCACGGCCGCGGCCTACGCGATAGAACTACTATTTCCCTACCCTTGGTTATTTGTCAGCGCGCTGGCGGTTTCCGCCTTCTGCCTGACCATGCTCGGCGCTCTGGGCGAGCGCTATGCAACGCTGGGCCAGGCCACGTTGATTCTCTCGGTTTACAGCATGATCAGCGTCGAGCAGCGCGGCGTGTCTGATCACTTCAGCTTGCAGCCACTGATTCTGGTGGCCGCCGCCGCGTGGTACGGCTTGCTCTCGGTTCTCTGGCATGCCCTGTTTGCCAATCAGCCCGTGCAGCAGAGCCTTGCCCGGTTGTTCCGCGAGCTGGGCCAGTACCTCAAGCTCAAGGCCGCGCTGTTCGAGCCATTACGCCAGCTCGATGTCGAAGAACGCAGGCTGGCACTGGCCAAGCAGAACGGCAAGGTTGTCGCCGCACTGAATGCGACCAAGGAAATAATCCTGCACCGCGTTGGCAGCGGTCGCCCCGGCGTTAAAGTCAGCCGCTACCTGAAGCTGTATTTCCTGGCGCAGGATATTCACGAGCGCGCCAGCTCATCGCACTACCCGTACACCCAACTGGCCGAGGCGTTTTTTCACAGCGACGTACTGTTCCGCTGTCAGCGCCTGCTGCGTTTGCATGGCGAAGCCTGCCAGCGCTTGGCTCAGGCCATTGAGCTGCGCCAGCCATACGAGTTTCGCGCCTTGTGTTCCGAGGCGCTGGAAGACCTGCATCAATCGCTCGATTACCTGCGCCAGCAGAACAACCCGCAGTGGCGGCACCTGCTGCGCTCACTGAAGGCACTCACCGGCAACCTCGGCACGCTGGACCAACTGCTGAGCAACGCCAGCAATCCCGACGCACTGGCCGAGGAGCAGGACAGCAGCCTGTTCGACCGCGAGCCGCAATCGTTCAAGGATGTCTGGGAGCGACTGCGCCAGCAACTCACCCCGACCGCCCTGCTGTTCCGCCATGCACTGCGCTTGTCCATCGCGCTGGCGGTGGGTTACGGCATTCTGCAATGGATTCACCCGACCAAGGGTTACTGGATTCTTCTGACCACGCTGTTCGTCTGCCAACCCAACTACGGAGCAACCCGGCGCAAGCTGGTGCAGCGTGTGTGGGGCACCGTGTTGGGCCTGGTCATTGGCTGGGCGCTGTTCGACCTGTTCCCTTCGCAGGAAGTACAGGCCCTGTTTGCAGTGGTCGCCGGTGTGGCCTTCTTCGCCACACGAAGCACGCGCTACACGATGGCCACAGCGGCGATTACATTACTGGTGCTGTTCTGCTTCAACCAGACCGGCGACAGCTATGGGCTGTTCGTTCCACGGTTGGTGGACACACTGATCGGCGGTTTGATTGCCGGCCTTGCGGTGATGCTGATTCTGCCCGACTGGCAAGGCAGACGCTTGAGCAGCGTGGTGGCCAATACGCTGACCTGCAACAGCGTGTACTTGCGCCAGATTATTACCCAGTACGCACAGGGCAAACGCGACGACCTGAATTACCGGCTGGCCCGGCGCAATGCGCACAACGCGGATGCGGCGCTGTCCACAACGCTGGCCAATATGCTGATGGAGCCGGGGCATTTTCGTAAGGATGCCGACATCGGCTTTCGCTTTCTGGTGCTGTCGCACACCCTGCTCAGCTATCTCTCCGGGCTCGGCGCGCATCGTGGCGAATCATTACTGGCACCCGAACAGACTCACCTGCTTGATGACGCCTCAAGCATTGCCGATTCGCTTGAGGAGATTGCCGGTCACTTGCGCGCCAAGACCCGCGTGCCGATCCACAGCGATAGCGAGGAGCAATTGGCGCAAAGCCTTGAGCAGGTTAGCGAAGACCTCGATGACCAACAGCGTCTGGTGCAAACCCAACTGGCCTTGATCTGCCGTCAGCTCGGGCCGTTGCGCACCCTGGCCGCGCATTTGCTCAAGCCCCCCAAGAATCAAACTGCGGAAACCTGAGCCGCTGGGCTCAGGCCTTTTCTGCAGCAGGCAGTTGGTGCCGGCGGCGAATGGTCAGGTCGATTTTCAGGCAGATGCCGGTGAGCAGCAAAAAAGCCACAGCCAGGTTGCCGCGTGTAAATTCGATACCCAATGTGCTGCCGATCCACTGCGCAAACGCATCGGGATTGCTTGCCAGCAAAGCACCAACCGGCACCACCACACACAGAAACATGAATCCAATGGCGCGAAGAAATGACATGGGAACCCTCATTGTTGTTTTCTGCCAGCATGCGATGCCTGGCCAATCAGGCAAACTAGACCTTGGTACAAAGCGCAGACCCACAGCGCAGCGATCCGCCACACTTTCAGTTAACCTGCGCGCCTGCCCAGTCGATACGAAATCATGACTTTCAACAAGAACACTCTGCAAGACCTGGTAATCAGCCACCTCGGCGCTGAACTGCAACGCGCCGAACAGGCCGCCGTGACCGCGCACGAAACCGCCACGCACGAAGAAAACAAAGCCGAAAACAAGTACGACACCCTCGGCCTGGAGGCAGCGTATCTGGCCAGTGGGCAAGCACGACGGGTGGCCGAAATACGCCAGAACATTCTCACCTGGCGCCAACTGAAACCCCGCGATTTCAGCGATAAACGCGGCGTCGAGCTTGGCTCAATAGTGTGCCTTGCCAACATGGATGACGTACACACGCTGCTGTTCATCGGCCCCGATGGCGCCAGCATGAAGTTGCACCATGAAGGCCACAGCGTGCAGGTCATCAGCGCCAATGCGCCGCTGGCCAAGGCCACGCTGGGCAAAGTGCCGGGCACTGAGATCACCATCAATCTTGGCGGCAAGCTGCAGCAGTTCGAGCTGCTGTGGGTGCAATAAATCGGGGGCTTGCCACTTTATCAGGGAACTTGCGCTAGGGTGATAACACCAATATAGGTATTACCCACACCGCAAAGGAATCTCTCATGGACGCGCCCACCCACGATCTCTCCTCCCTGTTCAAACAACTGGGCCTCGATGATGACCCCGCCAGCATTGATGCTTTTGTTAAAGCGCACGCCCCGCTGGCAGACGACACAGAACTGGCCGATGCCAGTTTCTGGAGCGCCTCCCAAGCTGCATTTTTACGCGAGGAAATCCGCGAAGACGCCGACTGGGCCGAAGTGGTTGACCAACTGAACTTGATGTTGCGCAGCTGATTGCGCGCCAGTCGGTGTTTCTGCTGGTTGCAACACAGTGCCATCACGCTGCCTGCACTCCTGGTCTAAGCTGTTAGCGATTACCCATCGCCACAGTTGGAGCTGCTATGAAACACCCTCTACGGACAGGCATCTGCCTGTTTCTGGCGCTACCTGCCTTTGTCTCGCTGGTTCATGCAGCCGAAGACGCCGACGCTGAAGGGCCTGCGGTAACCCCGGAGGCCAAAGCTGTATACGATCGAATGAGCGCAACGCTGAAAGGGCTCAAGCAGTACTCGGTCACCGTACAGTCGAGTCAGGATGAAGTGCTCAACTATGGCTACAAGTTGCAGCACAACGCCAATTCACGACTGGATGTCGAGCCACCCAACCACCTGTTCGCAGAAGTCGGCGGCAGCGTACCCAAGCGCTATGTGTACGACGGCAAGACCCTGACTCTGATGAACGTTGCGCAAGATTACTATGCGCAAACCCAAGCGCCAGACTCACTCGGTGGCCTGGTGGATGCGTTGATCAACCATGATGTCGAAGTACCGCTCATGGACTTTCTCAGCCAGAGTTTGCAAGACAGCCTGCTTGATGGCGTCAAGCGTGGCCGCCTGATAGGCACCTCGCAGCTCGACGGCAAAACCTGTGATCACCTGGCATTTCGCGAACCCGATGTCGACTGGCAACTCTGGGTCAGTCAGGGCAAGGAAGCATTGCCCTGCAAGATAGTCATCACCACGCGCTACACCCTTGGCGACCCGCAATATCAAGCCGTCCTGAAGTGGAACACCAGCCCGGGCTTTAAAGCCGATCACTTCAAGTTTGTTCCCGGCAAAGACGCCACGCGGATTCCGTTCACCGCAAACAACCTGCCTGCCAGCCAGGAGGAACAGCCATGATTGCGAAAATCCCGTTTAACGCCTACTGCGCCAGTCTGGCGCTGGCAGTGGCTGTCGCGGCAGCGCCGATTGTTGCCGAAGCCGGTCGACTGGCCGGGCATGGCGGTGGCGGCGGAGGTGGCGCACGGGCGCATAGCTCAGTGCATCAGGCACGTTCTGCGAGCCGGCCAAATGTGCAAAGGCAGCGGCCTAACGTTCAACGCCCAAGCAACCCTAAACACTCAAGCCCCTTGATCAACAGCAAGCCGGACAAGAACATCAACATCAGCAATAACAACGTCAATATCAACGGTGGCCACAACAACTGGAATAACGACCACCACGACGACCATTACGATCACCATGATGATCACCACCATCACCATAATGACTGGGATATCGACTATCACCCGATCGCAACGGCGGCGATTGTCACCGGCACGGTGCTGGCCATCGGCTCGATCGTGAACAGCATTCCACCGGATTGCTCGCAGGTTTATCGCAACGGCACCGAGTATTACTACTGCAACAACCAGTACTACCAGCCGCAATGGCAAGGCGACAACGTGGTGTATGTGGTGGTGAATAACCCCTAGCGTGCTAGCGCTGCCTGTCTCTGAGGTTTGGCCGCAGGCTGTATTTCAGAGCAGGCTCAGCCTTGTGACTGGCGCTCAAGCTCCTGCCAAGTGAGGTACAGGCGCAGATCAAATTCGACCTGTTGATAGCCTGGCAGCATGTGCTCGCAGAGTTTGTAGAACGCCTTGTTGTGGTCGGTTTCCTTGAAGTGGGCCAGCTCGTGCACCACGATCATCTGCAAAAACTCCGGCGCAGCATCCTTGAACAAAGAGGCCACACGGATCTCTTTTTTCGCCTTGAGCTTACCGCCCTGCACCCGTGAAACAGTGGTGTGCAAACCCAGCGCCCGATGGGTGAGATCGAGACGGTTGTCGTAGAGGACTTTGTCGATTACCGGGGCATTGCGCAGATGCGCCTGCTTGAGATCCACGGTAAAGGCATACAGCGCCTTGTCGCTCTGAATCCCGTGCTTGCCCGGATAGCGCTGGCTCAGATACGCGCCCAAACGATCTTCGGCGATCAGGCGGTTAACCTGATCGTGCAAGTGTGCGGGATAACCCTGAAGGTACTTGAGCGGTTTCATGCAATTGGCCAGAACGTGAAGCGGCCATTATGCCACGCGCAGGCGCTTATTCGGCCGGCAGGACTTTGAGCACGCGCCCGTCACTGCTGTCCGTCAGCAAATACAGCGCACCATCCGGCCCGCCGCGCACGTCGCGAATACGCTCGTCCAACTCCTCGAACAGCACCTCTTCACCCGCCAGCATCGAACCCTTCATGCGGATTCGCCGCACACTGCGCTCGGCCAGCGTCGAGACAAACAGATCACCGCGCCATTGCTCAAACTTCGAACCGTTGTAAACCGTCAGGCTTGAGGGCGCGACTGATGGCGTCCAGTGCAACAAAGGCGGTTCATAGCCAGGCAACTCGGTGTAGGGCGAGATTTGCGCGCCGTTGTAATCAACGCCAAACGTGGCCAATGGCCAACCGTAATTCTTGCCCGGCTCGAGCATGTTCAGTTCATCGCCACCCTTGGGGCCATGCTCGGTGCTGTACAGCCGGTTCAACTGTGAGTCATAGACAATGCCCTGCACGTTGCGGTGGCCAAGGCTGTAGATCTCGGGCGCGGCATCTGGCTGATTGATTACCGGGTTATTCACCGGAACACTACCGTCGCGATTGAGTCGCACAATTTTGCCGAGGTGATTGGCGGCGTTTTGCGCCTCTTCGCGGTAGTCAAAACCATCGCCCAACGTCAGCAACAGGGTCTTGTCCGGCAGAAACGCGATACGCCCGCCGTAATGCGACGTCCCGGCCTTGGCTGGCAGCGCCGAGAAAATCACCGTCAGATCTTGCAGCGCGCCATCAACCAGACGCGCACGTGCCAGGCGGGTGTTATTGGCACCTCGATCGCCATAGGCGTAACTCAGGTAAATCTGCTGATTACTGGCAAAGTCCGGGTCCAGCGCGACTTCCATCAAACCGGCCTGGGAGCTGACGAATGCCTCGGGCACCCCGCCTACCGGCGCCTCGCGCAACGAGCCGTCGGCCTCAATGATACGCAACCGGCCTACGCGCTCGGTAACCAGCATCCTGCCATCAGGCAAGAACGCCATCGACCACGGATGATCCAGCCCTTCGGTGTAGGTACTGACTTTGTAGTCCATTGCCTGCAGCGAGCTGCTGAGCAAAACCGTCGCCAGCAAAAGGCCGCTACGCAGATTTTTCATGAGTAATTCCTTGGCTCGCATGGACTGGCGCACAGCGAAGTTTGTCATACAACAAACCTCCGAGCGCACCGCACAACATTAAACCCAAGGTGCCATCCAGGCTGCGATTGGCACCAATAAACGTAGGCATGGGCAACGCCGCATTGACGGCACAAAGGGCGGTAAAGATTGCCAAAGCGCCTGCCAGGGCAAAAACAAGCCAGTGCAAGGCTGGCAGAAACTTGCTCACCAGCGTGGCCAACGGCAATGCCAGAGCAAAACCAAAGGTCACCAGAATGGCAAAGACCGGCGCAAAACCAAGCAGGTCAAGCCCGGTAGTTTGCAGGCGAACTTCCAGCGGTACGGGCGCTCCAAGCGCCTCGAGCATGGCCAGGTTGTATTGAGTTTGCAGCACAGCGCCGATCAACGCGACCAGCACCACCGCTATCACGAACGACCAGAGGGTGCGCGAAAGTCCAGACATCTTGAGCGTATCCCTTGGGGTAATACGCTCAATTATGAACCAGGCCCCGCCGCTGAGGGGCAGGGCTTTCGAGGGGGAGTTTTACCCAATATTTCAGGGCCGGTGCGCCGCCTGCCGGATTGCCCTAAACAGACGGCACCGGGGACTCAGGACGAGAGGTAGGACGAGCGTGTCAGGCCCAGACGCAGCGCGTCGAGGAACTGGGTGCGCTCACGTGCGCTGATCTTGGCGCTGGCGACTTTATCGCGGTAGTGAGTCATCAACTCCTCCGGCGACAAGTGCACGTAACGCAGCATGTCTTCGATGGTGTCATGGGTCTCGATACCAGCGTGATACACGCTGCCGTCCTGATTCTGGTAGATATTCACCGAATCGGTATCACCGAACAGGTTGTGCATGTCGCCGAGAATCTCCTGATACGCGCCAACCAGGAATATTCCCAGCAAGTAATCCTCGCCTTCGCGCACTTCGTGAACCGGCAAGCTGCTTTCAATGCTCTGCTCATCAACGTACTGGCGAATCTTGCCATCGGAATCGCAGGTCAGGTCTTGCAGCACAGCACGGCGCAGCGGCTCTTCATCAAGACGATTGAGCGGCAGAATCGGCAATACCTGGCCAATTGCCCAGGTGTCCGGCAGGCTCTGGAAAACCGAGAAGTTGCAGATGTACTTGTCGGCCAGCTTGTCGTTGAGCTCGTCGAGCACCTGACGATGGGAACGCTGGCGCGCCTTCATCGAGTTGTACAGGCGACGGCACACGGCAAAGTAGCACTGCTCAGCCAGGGCTTTTTCAACCAGACCGATCTTGCCTTCGGCATATTGGCTGGCGACATCACTCATGTAGTGCGTCGCGCGCCAGTAGGTTTCGGTGGCCATCTCGTAATCGGTAGGCGCCAGCAAGTCGGCGAGATAACCGACAGTTTCCGGCAGGCTCTCGCGATCTTCGATCTTCGGGATTTCGTCGTTGTGCTTCTCAACGTCGGTCACCTGAACCACCAGCATGGCGTGGTGTGCAGTCAGCGAGCGGCCACTTTCGGAGAAAATGTTCGGGTGCGGCAGTTCCTGCGCATCGCAGAACTCTTTGAGCATGCCGACAACAACACCGGCGTAATCGTCCATGTCGTAGTTGATCGAACTGGCGTTACGCGAGTGTGTACCGTCGTAATCGACGCCCAGACCACCGCCAACGTCGATATGGTCGACCGGCAGGCCAAGGCCGCGCAGCTCGCCGTAGTAGCGAATCGCTTCCTTGAAGCCATGCTGATAGTCCGCCAGGTTGGCGATTTGCGAACCCATGTGAAAGTGCAGCAAGCGGATGCCCTGATCCAGCTTGGCTTCGCGGAAACGCTCAACCACCGAAAGCAGTTGCGCTGCCGACAAACCAAACTTGGATTTCTCGCCGCCCGTATCTGCCCACTTCGACGACGCCAAAGAAGACAAACGCACACGCAGGCCGATCTGTGGCGCCACCTTGAGTTCGGCCGCCTCATCAATCACCAACTGTACTTCGGATTCCTTCTCGATAACGATGAAAACGTTATGCCCAAGCTTTTGCCCCATCAGGGCCAACTTGATGAATTCGCGGTCTTTGTAGCCGTTGCAGACAATCGTGCCGCCCTTCGGCGCCAGCGCCAACACCGCCATCAGCTCGGGCTTGGAACCGGCCTCCAGACCAATCGACACATCCTTGGTGGCGATTATGTTCTCGACGACCGCCTCCTGCTGGTTGACCTTGATCGGGTACAGCGCCATGTACTTGCTCTGATATTCGAGGCGCTCAATGTTCGCATCGAATGCGCCGGTCAGTTGGCGCACGCGGTCTTGCAGAATATCCGGGAAACGCACCAGCAACGGCAGGCTCAGGCCGGTCTTGCGCAGCTCCTCGACCTCCTCGAACAGATCAATCGGCGTGCTATCCGGGCCATTCGGACGCACTTCAACGCGGCCGCTGTCATTGATCGCGAAATAACCCGCGCCCCAATGGCGAATACCGTAAACGCTGCGGCTGTCCGCAACTGTCCATTGGCTGCCGTCATCTTTACGTGTGCGTCGTGCAGACATTGATGTCTCCCTTGCTTGCGATAAATAGCGTTGGCTGTGCCAGCGCCTATACAGATTAAAGTCAGGAAATGACGATTACCCGGTAGTTGATACCCGAACTACCGGGAAAGTTTAGAGGCATTAACGGCGAGTACCGGACTCAGCCGCCGGATTTCTTGGCTTTGAAGCCGCGCTTGAGCAATTCATCAAGCAGCAGCTGGACGTGGTCGCCCTGAATCTCGATCACGCCATCCTTTAACGAGCCACCGCAGCCACAGCGTTTCTTCAACGCGCTGGCGAGGTCTTTCAATGGCTCTTCAGCCAAAGGCACACCGCTGATCGTGGTAACGGTTTTACCGCCACGACCCTTGGTTTCACGGCGCACACGGGCAATGCCGTCGCCTTCTGGAATTTGCGTTTTCTTGCAGATGCAGGCGTCCACCGGCTGACTACAGTCCGGACAATGCCGGCCTGTATCGGTGGAATACACCAGGCCGCTCAGGGCGGCGAATGACGAAGCTTTCTTGACCACCGGTTTTCCTCTTGGGGCAGGTCAGAAACGTATTGCTGGTTCGATCAACTGAACGCAACGTCACGTTTGAAAGCGACTGGCTGATAGGTATCAGCCGCGAAGCCCCACTCAGGCAGGGGCAGCGCACCCAAACCAAATGATCTGGGCTGACAGGCCGTTGAAAAGCCAAAAGCTTTTCGACGATCTGTACAAGGGCGCGCAGTGTAACGACAAATAAACCGACTGCTAAGCACAAATATGCGCCATTAATCAGCAAATTCGCGACTGTTTGCGCCCATCGTGCAACATCATGGACAGCGTGTGCGCAGATCCTGCACAAAAGCGTAATTTGCACAGGTGCTGCGCTTATGAGTCGCGCGCAGCAGAGCAAAGGTCACAGTGATTGGGATGCCAGATAATTGCGCAGCGCTTGCAATGAGTCTGGGCAATAGTCGCGCATGGTTGCTTCCCGCAGAGCCTGTTCGGGGCTCATGAAACAGGCTTCCAGAACCTCTTCCGGCTGCAGAACCAACGGCGCATCGGACACGGCGGAAAACACAGCACACCACAGGCGGTTGTCGCGCTGATCAAAGTAGAAGCGCTGATGTTCGCGCAACTCGACACCTGAAATGCCCAGTTCCTCTTCAAGCTCACGCGCAGCCGACTCGGCGTAACTTTCGTGCGCCTGCACCATACCGCCGGCCGCCACATCCCAGAAGCCGGGATACAGCGCCTTGCTCAAGGTGCGCCGGTGCACGCAAAGCTGGCCGGCCGAGTTGAACAGCAGAATAAAGGTGCCGCGACCGATCAGCTGGCGCTCGCGCAATTGCGCGCGGGGCAAACTGCCGAGTAGCTGATCCTGCTCATCCACCCATGCAATCAGCTCGGCATCAGAGGCTGCACGGTGCGCAGCCTCAAGGTTCGATACTGGCATCTATCAGCCCGACGACAGCAGTTGGCGCAGATCGATGATCCCGGCACTGGCGCGCGAAATGTAGTTGGCCATGACCAGCGAGTGGTTAGCCAGCAGACCATAACCGCTGCCGTTGAGAATCATCGGGCTCCACATTGGCTCTTGCGCCGCTTCCAGCTCACGAATGATCTGGCGCACGCTAACCGTGGCGTTCTTCTTCTCCAGCACATCGGCGAAGTCGACTTCAATCGCCCGCAGAATGTGCGAAAGCGCCCACGCCTGACCGCGTGCTTCATAGAACACGTTGTCGATCTGCATCCACGGCGTCTCGTAAGTGCCCTCAACAGTCGGCTTGATGCCGGAGGCAACCAGCGCCGGATCCTTGACCATATTGGTATTGATCTGAACCCGCCCGATGCTTGCAGACAAACGCTGTGACAACGAACCCAGACGCGTTGCTGCATCACCCAGCCAGTTGTTCAGGTTGTCGGCGCGCGCATAGAACTGCGCAGCAGGCTGCTTCTGACCAGACAGACGTGCAAGGTAGCGATCCAGCGCCTTGATGCCTTCCTGATACTCAGACTCGGAAGCGGGCAAAGCCCAGCTCTTGTTGTCGAAGTTGAAACGCGGTTCGGCCTTGGTCAAGTCGACATCTTCGGTCGACTGCGACTGGGAACGGGCGAAATCCTTACGCAGCGCACGCGACAGATCGCGCACCTGAATCAACACACCGTATTCCCAACTCGGCATGTTATCGAGCCACAGGCCCGGCGGTGCCAAGTCGTTGGAAAGGTAGCCGCCCGGCTTGCTGAGCAGCGTGCCAGCAACCTGTTTAAGGGTTTCCACCGTGGTGTAACCATTGACGACTTTACGCTGGGCGCTTTCAGCCGCTGCCTGAGCGCGCTGCTGCACCGGGAACGTTTCCGGCTCCTGGCTCCAGTACCAACCGACAATAACGGTTACCAATAAATAGAGTGCGAGCAGCCCACCGATAACACGGGTGAACCAGCCTCCGGCGATTTTACGATTACGCGTACTGCCGACGGACTCGTCGGCGTTGTCACGCACGCCAGAAGCGCGATTTTTCCAATCAAGCATGGCAATGTCCTTCTTCCACAGCATCTGGGTTGTTCGACCACAACCCCGTGCAAGGGTTGCGTAATATTTATCCACTATAAGGGATAGGCGCAGCAAAGCGCAGCCTGCGGGGCAAACTAAAGCCCTTAAGAATGGGCGTGCAGGCAAAAAACTGCGGCGCAATTAGCCCTTATGTCGCGTGAATAGGCCGGCGTCGCTTTCATTCTAGCGACGCAACCTGGATTGCGCAGGACAGCGAAGCCAGGCAGCCAGAATACCCAGCGTAGCCCCGACCTTGCTGAGCGCGCCCGCAGTCACTCTACTGTCATAAAAAAGTAATAACTTCAGGTGCTTAGCGGCAGTATCAAACTGCCATAACCGTTCTGCAGTCGGTTGAATCTCATGCGCCAGAAATCGCTTACCAATCTCAACACCCTGCTGTTAATCAGCGCCTGCCTGATCCTGGTCGCCACGCTATGGTGGTCACAGCGGGCGCTCGAACGCCCCTACCAATTGATGGAAAGCTACATGAGCTTGTCGCAGCAACTGCAACAAGACGTGGTACGCAACATCAACACCTACCTCGACAGCGGCGACGCCTTGCGCAACAACAGCGCATTGCAGGCAATTGATCAGCTTGATGCAGAGCTGGCGGAACTGCCTGCTGGCCTCACCGCAGACTTGCGCCCAAGGCTTAAGCAACTGCGCGGCTTTACCGCTGGAAAATTGCTCGCAGCCGGCAAACTGGCCGGCGATCCGCAAGGGTTGTTGGCGCAATCTGAGCGCGAGTTGAACAGTACGGTGCAGCAACTTTGGCAGTACGCCGATCAATCGCAGAGCAGCCAGGCCAATGCCTATCGCCCGCCCCTGTTTGCAATTGCCGAGCATCTGGCGCGCCTGACCCACGCCCGCAACAAGCTGGTGAGTAGCGGCAAAGCGGCGCTGGCCGACGATGTCAGCCGCGAAGTGAGCGCAATCAATCAACAGGTCGAACAACTGCAGGGCCTGCAACTGCTCGGTGTCGAATCATCAGCCCAAAGCGCCGAAGATGACTTTTCGGCGTTGCTGGGTCTGGATACCGAGCAAAGCAGCACAACCGCAGAAGATCAGGGCGTCGCCCTCAAGCGCACGCTGGCCAGCTTGATTGGCCGCTACCCCGCTGAGTTACAGCGCACGCTGGGCCTGATCGAGCAGCGCAATCAGCTAAGCCAGGCCACAGCTGAACAGATTGCCAACGTGCAGCAGGCACTGGCTGAGATGGAACCGATCGTGCGCGCCGAGCACGGCAAGCTGCAGGCCGAAATCCGCTTGGTTCAGGGCGCGGTAATCGCCCTGATCGTATTGATTGCCCTGATTAGCGACACCCTGCAGCGCCGCCTGACCCGCGTACTCAATCAATTGGTGCCAGCCCTTTCAGTCTGGGCCAGCGGCGACTTTGCCAAACCGGTGAAGTTGGCGACCCGCACCCGCGAACTCAAAGACATCGAAAGCTCGCTCAATCATTTGCGCAGTTATCTGGTGAATCTGGTCGACACCATTCGCCAGCACGCGGACCAAGTGTCGGGCGCCAGCCAGACGCTGGCCAATCTCAGCGGCAACCTGCATTCAGGGGTGGAGCGTCAGGCTGGTGACACTGCGCAGATCCGCGACTCACTCGGCGAGCTTGAGTCGAGCATCCAGCAGGTGGCCAGCGAGGCCAGCCAGGCGGCAGACGCCAGCCGTGGCGCCGATCAGGCACTGGAACAGGGGCAACAGGTTATCGGCCAGAGCCTGAACGGCCTGCATGCGTTGGTCAGTGAAGTACAAGAAAACGCTCAGGCGATTGAACAACTGGGCACGGAAACCGCAGCCATCGGCAACGTGCTGACGGTTATCCACAGCATCGCCGAACAAACCAACCTGCTGGCCTTGAACGCCGCGATCGAAGCTGCACGCGCCGGCGAGTCCGGGCGCGGTTTTGCGGTTGTCGCCGAAGAAGTGCGCTCATTGTCGCAGCGCACCAGTGGCGCCACGACAGAAATTCAGGCGCTGATCAGCCGTTTGCAGCAAGCCGCGCAGGATTCGGTAACGGCCATGCGCCGGCAGGTCGAGCACGCGCAAACCACGGCTGATCAGGCGGCCGCCGCCGATGGCGCGTTGCAGCAGATGGTCAGCGCGATCAGCACCATTGCCGCGATTGCCGGACGCATTGCCGAGGCAACCGCGCATCAGAGTGACGCGGTTAGCGAGATTCGCGACCACAGCGAGCGCATCCATCAGCTGGGCGGCAACAATCTGTCACGCATTGGCGAAGGTCGCCAACAAGGCGAGCAATTGCTGCAACTCGGCGGCGAATTGAGCACCGCAGTGAAGGCGTTCCGGCTCTAGCACGGGCCTTGCGATGCAACTAAGGCCAGGCCGTGCGGTCATAAGCGCTCGACCGGGCTTATACAGGGCGGGCGTGGACACTTTGCCAAGCGCGTCCAAGGCTGTATTTTGGCGTTTGCTGGCGGTCCATTCATCGCTGTGAAAAAACCGCTTACAGCCTTAACTGTGCTCCAGCCATAGATGCTCCGCTATCATGCGGGGACTCCTGCATCTCGAGACCCCAATGCGCCGTATACTCAGCTTGCTTTTGCTACTCGTCATTCTGCCGGTCAATGCCGGCCTGCTGGATAATCGCCCCAGCGGTAACCTTCTTGGCGGCGCGCTGAATAACAGTGCCGAATTTCTGCCGGTTCACCAAGCCTTTCAGCTCAATCTGATCAGCAGCAGCGCCGACTCGATCAAGCTGCAATTCGTCGCCACCGATGGCTACTACCTCTACAAACACCGCTTCAAGTTCAGCAGTGAACCCGCGGATATCGGCCTGGGCGAGGCCAAACTGCCGGCAGGCGAGCAGAAAACCGATGAGTATTTTGGCGAGGTCGAGGTTTACCACGGCACTCTCGATGTCGAAATCCCGGTAAATAACCCGCAAAACCGCCCATTTACGCTCAACGTCACCTACCAAGGCTGCGCTGACAAAGGCCTTTGCTACCCGCCGGAAACCGAGCAACTGAATATCGGCCAGGGCAAGCCAGCCGGTGCAGCTTCTGCAAGCAACGGCAGCAGCGAAGCCAACTGGAGCTGGAGCGATCTGGCGCTGTTCTTCCTCGCAGGCCTGGGGCTGACCTTCACCCCGTGCGTGCTGCCAATGCTGCCGATTCTGTCCGGCGTAGTGCTGCGCGGTCGCCCGAGCAATCGTCGCGGCCTGGTATTGTCGCTCGCCTACGTATTACCGATGGCTGCTTGCTACGCCGCACTCGGCGCGCTGATGGGCCTGTTCGGCGCCAGCCTCAACTTGCAAGCCATGCTGCAATCGCCCTGGGTATTGATCCCGTTTGCGCTGTTCTTCAGCCTGTTTGCGTTGGCCATGTTCGGCTTGTTTGAACTGCGCCTGCCGCGTTTTATCAGTGAGCGACTCGACCGCAAAGCTGCACAGACCCAAGGTGGCTCGATTGCCGGCGCGGCGACGCTGGGCGTGCTTTCCAGCCTTATAGTCTCACCCTGCGTCACCGCTCCGCTTACCGGCCTGCTGCTGTATATAAGCAGCACTGGCGATGCGCTGGGCGGCGGCCTGCAGTTGTTCGCCCTCGGTTTGGGCATGGGCGCACCACTTGTGCTTATCGGTGCAGGTGGCGGCGCTTTGCTGCCCAAGACCGGCGCCTGGATGAATGCTGTGCGCAACCTGTTCGGCGTCATGCTGCTGGCCGTATCGCTGTGGCTGCTTGACCGTATTCTTCCGGAATCACTGACCCTGGCCCTGTGGGGCTTACTCGCCGCTGGTTGCGCCCTGTTTCTCGGCGCGCTTGAGTTTGGCCCCAAGACCAGCCGCCAGAAGCTTGCCCAACTGCTCGGCTTGGCATTGCTGGTTTACGCATTCGCCGCCTGGACCGGCGCTTTTCAAGGCCAGACCGACCCCATGCGCCCATTAGGCAGAATGCAGGCACAAGGCGTCGCGGCGACGGCCGCGAGCCAACACAGCGGCTGGCAGACCATTACCACTGGCGCCGAATTGACCGCAGCGCTGGCCAACGCCAAGCAGAACGGCCAGCCGTTGATGCTCGACTGGTATGCCGACTGGTGCATCAGTTGCAAAGTAATCGAGCGCGAAGTGCTTACCGATCCAACGGTGGGTGCTCAGCTGAAAGATTACCAACTGGTGCGCTTCGACATGACCGACAGCAATCCGGCGCAGCGCGCACTGCTCGACAGCTACAAACTGTTCGGCCCTCCGGCCATCCTGCTCTTCGACAAACAGGGCGCTGAAATCAGAGATTTGCGCGTAGTTGGCGAGATCGATGCTGAAACCTTTGCCGCCCGTCTGACTCAGGCGCGGGAACGATTTTAGTGCTTATAGTCATATAATTGCCGCAAATAGCCGTCATCGTGTCGGCTATTGCAGAGAACTGGACAGTCACGCGTTGACTCCGGCATAGTCGCACCGTCGCAATAAAAACAAGGACCACATTTTTCATGGCCACCCTTCTGGTCCTCAACGGACCTAACCTGAATTTGCTGGGCACACGCGAGCCTGGCGTCTATGGCGCTACCACGCTTGAGCAGATCAACCTCGATCTGGAGCGCCGCGCGCGTGATGCCGGCCATCATCTGATGTATCTGCAAAGCAATGCAGAATACGAGCTGATCGAGCGTATTCACGCCGCAAAGGGCGAAGGTGTCGACTTTATCCTGATAAATCCCGCCGCTTTTACACATACAAGCGTCGCTATACGTGACGCATTGCTGGCGGTGAGCATCCCATTCATCGAAGTGCATTTATCTAACGTGCACAAACGTGAACCTTTTCGCCATCACTCCTACTTTTCCGATGTTGCGGTAGGTGTGATCTGCGGCCTTGGCGCCAGTGGTTACCGACTGGCCCTGGAGGCGGCACTTGAACAACTTGAACTTGAACGACCCTGACCCAACTGGGAGTTGAAAGCTATGGATATCCGTAAAGTCAAAAAACTGATCGAGCTGCTGGAAGAGTCTGGCATCGACGAGCTGGAAATTCGTGAAGGCGAAGAATCGGTTCGCATCAGCCGCAGCAGCAAACAACCTGCTTATGCTCAGCCGATGTACGCTCAAGCGCCTGCACCGGCTCCAGCACCTGCCGCTGCTGCTCCTGCTGCCGCACCTGCAGCCGACGCAGCGCCTGCTGCACCGAAGCTGAACGGCACCGTTGTTCGCTCGCCGATGGTCGGTACCTTCTACCGCGCTTCTTCGCCGACTTCCGGCAACTTCGTTGAAGTTGGCCAGACCGTGAAGAAAGGCGACATTCTGTGCATCGTTGAAGCGATGAAAATGATGAACCACATCGAAGCTGAAACCAGCGGTGTGATTGAATCCATTCTTGGAGAGAACGGCCAGCCGGTTGAATACGACCAGCCCCTGTTCACCATCGTTTGATCAACGGGGAGCCAGCGATGTTGGAAAAAGTTCTGATCGCCAACCGCGGCGAAATCGCTCTTCGCGTGTTGCGTGCCTGCAAGGAACTGGGCATCAAGACCGTCGCCGTGCACTCCACGGCAGACCGCGAATTGATGCACCTGGGCCTGGCGGACGAATCCGTATGTATCGGCCCTGCCGCCGGTACCCAGTCATACCTGAACATTCCGGCGATCATCAGCGCAGCTGAAGTAACCGGCGCCACCGCCATTCACCCGGGTTACGGTTTCCTTGCGGAAAACGCCGACTTTGCTGAACAAGTGGAAAACTCAGGCTTCGCCTTCATCGGCCCGCGCGCCGAAACCATCCGCCTGATGGGCGACAAGGTTTCTGCCAAGGAAGCCATGATCAAAGCTGGCGTGCCAGTGGTTCCAGGCTCCGACGGCCCATTGCCGGAAGACGAAGAAACCGCATTGGCGATTGCCCGCGAAGTGGGCTATCCGGTGATCATCAAAGCCGCTGGCGGCGGCGGTGGTCGCGGCATGCGCGTGGTTTATGACGAAGAAGACCTGATCAAGTCGGCCCGCCTGACTCGCAGCGAAGCGGGTTCAGTGTTCGGCAACTCGATGGTTTACCTCGAAAAATTCCTCGGCAACCCGCGCCACGTTGAAGTTCAGGTGCTGTCGGACGGCCAGGGCAACGCGATTCACCTCGGTGACCGTGATTGCTCGCTGCAACGCCGCCACCAGAAAGTTCTGGAAGAAGCGCCAGCGCCGTACCTCAACGAAAAGGCCCGCGCTGAAGTTCTCAAGCGCTGCGTCGATGCCTGCATCGAGATCGGCTACCGCGGTGCCGGTACGTTCGAGTTCCTCTATGAAAATGACAGCTTCTATTTCATCGAGATGAACACCCGCGTACAGGTAGAGCACCCGGTAACTGAAATGGTGACCGGCGTCGATATCGTCAAGGAAATGCTCAGCATCGCCGCTGGCAACAAGCTGTCGATCAAACAGGAAGATGTGGTTATCCGCGGGCACGCCCTCGAATGCCGGATCAACGCTGAAGATCCAGACAACTTCATGCCATGCCCGGGCAAAGTGAAAACTTTCCACGCACCAGGCGGTTTCGGCGTTCGCGTCGACTCGCACCTGTACAGCGGCTACACCGTGCCACCGCACTATGATTCGTTGATCGGCAAGCTGATCACCTACGGCGAAACCCGCGACGAAGCACTGGCGCGCATGCGCAACGCGCTGGACGAGATCGTGGTTGACGGCATCAAGACCAACGTTCCGCTGCACCGCATGCTGGTCCGTGACAAGGGCTTCTGCAAAGGTGGTATCAATATCCATTATCTGGAAAAGAAACTGGGTATGGATAAGCACTAATACAGTGCCTGCACGTCAACAAGGGCTACCATTTTGGTGGCCCTTGTTGTTTCTGGCATCGGCCAAACTGGCCAACGCTGGCAGCCGCAACGCCGCTCAAGTAAGCTTGCCGGCTATTCACGCCTAACCGCCCTTCGCTTTCGAGGTATCCCATGCCCTGGTTACAAGTCCGTCTCGCCATTACTCCGGAACAGGCCGAGACCTATGAGGATGCCTTGCTTGAGATCGGCGCGGTTTCGGTGACGTTCATGGATGCCGAAGACCAGCCAATCTTCGAGCCGGAGCTGAACACCACGCCGCTGTGGTCGCACACTCATCTGCTCGCCTTGTTCGAAGCCGATACCGACGCAACTGCGCTGATGCCTCACCTGCAATTGCTCACCGGCGCCGAATTGCCCGAGCACCATATCGAGCGCATTGAAGATCAGGATTGGGAACGCAGCTGGATGGAGAACTTCCAGCCGATGCGCTTCGGCAAGCGTCTGTGGATTGTGCCGAGCTGGCACGCCGCTCCCGAGCCGGACGCCGTCAACCTGTTACTCGATCCGGGTCTGGCATTTGGCACCGGCACCCACCCGACGACCGATCTGTGCTTGCAATGGCTCGATGGCCAGCCATTGGAAAACTGCTCGGTACTCGACTTCGGTTGCGGCTCGGGCATTCTGGCGATCGCCGCTCTCCTGCTTGGCGCCCCTAACGCCGTGGGCACCGACATCGACCCGCAAGCGCTCGAAGCGTCACGCGACAACGCCGGTCGCAACGGCATCGACCCGCAACGCTTCCCGGTCTACTTGCCGGCAGATCTGCCACAAGTACAGGCAGACGTTGTAGTCGCCAACATTCTGGCCGGCCCGCTGGTTGCACTGGCGCCGCAAATCACCAGCCTGGTCAAGCCCGGCGGCCGTCTGGCGCTGTCCGGTATTCTCGCCGAACAGGCTGAAGATGTTCGCGCCGCTTACGCTGATAATTTTGACCTGGACCCAACCGCGACGCTCGACGGCTGGGTGCGCATCAGCGGCGTTCGCCGCTAATTATGGAGACCTGCAGGACGCAGGTTTCTTGCGTTAGACTAATTGCTTCGATTCACCGGACAGTCGCATGACCGAAAGTTTCGTCACCCAGTGCCCGCACTGCAGTACCCGCTTCAAGGTTACCGCGCCTCAGCTTCGTGCTGCGCGCGGCGCCGTGCGTTGCGGCTCTTGCCTGCAGGTATTCAACGCCGCCCAGCAGCTTCAGGAACAAGGCCTCTACACTCCCGAGCCGGTGCAACCGACGCCTGTGCTGAAGCCTGAGCCCGAACCTGCGGCTGAGCCGAGCTCGCCAGTAACGCGTCCAAACGATGACACCCTGTGGATTCATGACGACCTCGACCTGGATCTCGATCACCTGGACCTGGACCAGGAACTGGCGCGTCTGGAGCAACAACAAAGCGAGGAAAGTGCCGCCAGCAAGCAACCGGCCGCACAGGTGCTACTCCCCGAGATAGAACCCAGCGAATACGAAAAAGCCGATGAAAGCTGGGCAGAGGAATTACTCAAGGCCGAACAGGCTGCAAGCGAGCGTGCCGCGCAACAGGCGCGTGCGAGCGATGACGACAAAGAGCTGCGCCGCCCACAAGGCCCGATTCAGCCACTGACCCTGATCGAGCGTAAAGAGCCCAGACTCACCGCCGACGAGGCGTTATACGACACCAAGGCGGAACCCGAAGAAGAGCCAGAAGAAGACTTCGGGATCAATGCCAGTCGCCACGACGACAACGATGACGGCCAGCTGCTGCAAGGTTTCAGCGCCACCCATAAAGGCGGCAAGCTAAACCCGCAACTGGATGACAAGCGCCTGGTCGAGTTGGATGACGAGCCACTCAGCCTCGACTATGAGCCCGTCAAAAAGGGCGGCGGCATGCGCGTGCTCTGGACGTTGCTGGCACTGATAGCCGCACTCGCGCTGGCGGGCCAGTATGTGGCTTATCACTTTGAGGAACTGGCCAGACAGGACCGTTATCGTCCCTGGTTCGAACAGGCATGCCCGATCGTCGGCTGCACTCTGCCGAGCAAGGTTGATATCAGCCAAATCAAAAGCAGCAATCTGGTGGTGCGCAGCCACCCGGATTTCAGCGGCGCGTTGGTGGTCGATGCGATCATTTACAACCGTGCGCCGTTCAGCCAGCCCTTCCCCCTGCTGGAGATGCGCTTTGCCGACATCAACGGCAAATTACTCGCCAGCCGTCGTTTCAAGCCCAGTGAATACCTGGCCGGAGAGCTTGCCGGGCAAACTGAAATGCCTTCGCAAATCCCCATCCATATTGCCCTGGACATCCTTGATCCCGGGACCAAGGCCGTCAACTACAGCCTGAGTTTTCACTCGCCGGAGTAGTTGCCTGGTGCCCGACAGAGAATCGTCGGGCACAACCAAACCCACGGGAATAAGAACACCACTGTTCAGATTTTGTTCAAAACAGCCTTTATCCGGTCATCCAGAGCGGGTATGATTCCCACCCTTTTTCGCAGTCTCCTATTGGTCTCAACAGCTTGTCTCTTGAGCAGGGAAGCCCTATGTCGACGCTACGCATCGGCCCATACACATTGCCTAACCGGCTGATCCTCGCGCCTATGGCCGGAGTCACCGACAGGCCATTTCGCCAACTCTGCCAGCGCATGGGTGCCGGTATGGTGGTATCCGAAATGGTCACGAGCGATGTGCGGTTGTGGAATACCCGCAAATCAAGCCTACGCTTGATTCACCAAGGTGATCCCGAACCGCGCTCCGTGCAGATAGCCGGAGGCGATGCGCAGATGATGGCTGAAGCGGCTAAGCGCAACGTCGAATTGGGCGCCCAGATCATCGATATTAATATGGGCTGCCCGGCCAAGAAGGTCTGTAACAAGGCCGCAGGCTCGGCGTTACTGAAAGATGAAGCACTGGTCAGTGAGATATTGCAGGCGGTAGTGGACGCGGTCGATGTACCGGTCACCCTGAAGATTCGCACTGGCTGGGACAGACAGAACAAGAATGGCGTAACAGTGGCAAAGATTGCGGAGCAATCCGGAATTGTTGCACTCGCCGTACATGGGCGCACACGTGCGGACTTGTACACCGGCGATGCCGAGTACGAAACGATCGCTGCGATCAAACAAGCAGTGTCGATTCCGGTGCTGGCCAATGGCGATATTACTTCGCCAGAGAAGGCCGCCGAGGTATTCGCAGCCACAGGCGTTGATGGATTACTGATAGGCCGGGCGGCACAAGGTCGCCCTTGGATCTTCCGTGAAATCGAGCACTACTTGCGCACCGGTGAAAAGCTCGCCGCGCCAAGCTTGATGGAAGTTGAAAGTATTTTGCTGGAGCACCTGGCAGCACTTCATGCCTTTTACGGTGAAGTGATGGGTGCGCGTATTGCCCGTAAGCATGTCGGGTGGTACATGGCAACCTTGCCACGGGCCAAGGAGTTTCGTGCCCAGTTTAATCGTCTGGATTGTACGGACGCACAGTGCGCCAGCATTCGCGAATTTTTCCGCGAACGTTATAACGATGGAGATGGGGTGGCTGCATGACGATGTTGACCGAGACTTTAGGAAGTGGAATTACACCCGTGAGTGACAGCACCAGTTTGAAGCAGCACCTCAACACGCCGAGCGAAGAAGGGCAAACCCTGCGCGGCAGTGTCGAAAAAGCCCTGCACAATTATTTCGCCCACCTTGAGGGCGCCGATGTCACCGATGTCTACAACCTGGTACTCACCGAGGTGGAAGCCCCGTTGCTGGAGACCGTGATGAACTACGTCAAAGGTAACCAGACCAAAGCCTCCGAGCTGCTTGGCCTGAACCGTGGCACGCTGCGCAAGAAGCTCAAGCAGTACGATTTGTTGTAACCCCCTCTTCTCAAAAAGGGCGACCTAAACAGTCGCCTTTTTGTTTTTTCCCTGCTCTGATGGACTCTGAAATGACCGACCAGACCACCCGCCTTCCAGTACGCCGCGCCTTGATCAGCGTTTCCGACAAGACCGGCATTCTTGAATTTGCCCGCGAGCTTGTTGCCCTCAACGTGGAAATCCTCTCCACGGGCGGCACCTACAAGCTGCTCAAGGACAACGGCATCGCAGCAGTTGAAGTTGCTGATTACACCGGCTTCCCGGAAATGATGGACGGCCGCGTCAAGACCCTGCACCCGAAGATTCACGGTGGCATTCTGGGCCGTCGCGCCATCGACGGCGCGGTCATGGACGAGCACGGCATCAAGCCGATCGATCTGGTTGCGGTCAACCTGTATCCGTTTGAAGCCACCGTCGCCAAGCCGAACTGCGACCTTGCAGACGCCATCGAGAACATCGATATCGGCGGCCCGACCATGGTTCGCAGTGCCGCCAAGAACCACAAAGACGTGGCGATTGTGGTCAACACCAGCGACTACGCCAGCGTCGTCGAAAACCTCAAAGCCGGCGGCCTGAGCTACGCCCAGCGCTTCGACCTGGCCCTTAAGGCATTCGAGCACACCGCTGCCTACGACGGCATGATCGCCAACTATCTGGGCACCATTGACCAGGCCGCTGAAACCCTCAGCACCGAAGCCCGCGGCGACTTCCCGCGCACCTTCAACAGCCAGTTCATCAAGACGCAGGAAATGCGCTACGGCGAGAACCCGCACCAGAAAGCGGCGTTCTACGTTGAAGCCAAGAAGGGCGAAGCCAGCATCGCCAGCGCCGTGCAGTTGCAGGGCAAAGAACTGTCTTACAACAACGTGGCCGACACCGACGCTGCACTTGAGTGTGTGAAAAGCTTCGTCAAACCGGCCTGCGTCATCGTCAAGCACGCCAACCCATGCGGCGTTGCCGTGGTACCGGAAGACGAAGGCGGCATCCGCAAGGCCTACGATCTGGCCTACGCCACCGACACCGAATCGGCCTTTGGCGGCATCATCGCCTTCAACCGTGAACTGGACGGCGAAACGGCCCAAGCCATCGTTGATCGCCAGTTTGTAGAAGTCATCATCGCCCCGCGCATCAGCGCTGCAGCCCGTGAAGTAGTGGCTGCAAAAGCCAACGTGCGTCTGCTCGAGTGCGGCGAATGGCCAGCCGAGCGTGCTGCCGGCTGGGACTTCAAGCGCGTTAACGGCGGCCTGCTGGTACAGAGCCGCGACATCGGCATGATCACCGCCGACGACCTGAAAATCGTCACCCAGCGTGCGCCGAGCGAGCAAGAAATTCACGACCTGATCTTCGCCTGGAAAGTCGCCAAGTTCGTTAAGTCCAACGCCATTGTCTACGCCAAGAACCGTCAGACCGTAGGTGTTGGCGCAGGCCAGATGAGCCGCGTCAACTCCGCCCGCATTGCCGGTATCAAAGCCGAGCACGCTGGCTTGCCAGTGCCGGGCGCCGTGATGGCCAGCGACGCGTTCTTCCCGTTCCGCGATGGCATCGACAACGCAGCCAAGGCAGGGATTACTGCGGTCATCCAGCCAGGCGGCTCGATGCGCGACAACGAAGTGATTGCTGCAGCTGACGAAGCCGGCATTGCCATGGTCTTTACCGGCATGCGCCATTTCCGGCACTGAGGCCGGTCGCGCTGAAGTGAGCGTCTGCGGCGTTGCGGACAGTTTCGATAATGCTCATTGCCACTCGGCAACTGCGCTTCTCGAAACAGCCCGCGCCTTGCAGCCACTCGCTTGATCGCAACCTTGATGTGTTTGGTATTGAAAAAATATTGTGCGGATAACGCTTTGTTTATCCGCCATTCGGGCCAAAGGCCCGCCTCCTTGAGGAGACTGACATGAACGTATTGATTATCGGCAGCGGCGGTCGTGAACACGCGCTGGCTTGGAAAGTGGCGCAAGACGCGCGCGTAGAAAAAGTTTTCGTCGCGCCGGGCAACGCCGGTACCGCGACCGAAGCCAAGTGCGAGAACGTGGCGATTGATGTATTGGCGCTGGAGCAACTGGCCGACTTCGCCGAGAAGAACGTGCAGATGACCATCGTTGGCCCGGAAGCGCCGCTGGTGGCGGGCGTGGTTGACCTGTTCAACAAGCGCGGCCTGCACTGCTTCGGCCCGACCGCGGGCGCTGCTCAGCTTGAAGGTTCGAAAGCCTTCACCAAGGATTTCCTGGCCCGTCACAAGATCCCGACGGCGGACTACCAGAACTTCACCGAGGTTGAGCCGGCACTGGCCTACCTGCGCGAAAAAGGCGCGCCAATCGTCATCAAGGCCGACGGCCTGGCGGCAGGCAAAGGCGTTATCGTCGCCATGACTCTGGCTGAAGCTGAAGATGCCGTGCGCGACATGCTCGCGGGCAACGCTTTCGGTGACGCCGGTTCGCGCGTGGTTATCGAGGAATTCCTCGATGGCGAAGAAGCCAGCTTCATCGTCATGGTCGACGGCAAAAACGTATTGCCGATGGCCACCAGCCAGGACCACAAGCGTGTTGGCGACAAGGACACTGGCCCGAATACGGGCGGCATGGGCGCTTACTCGCCTGCTCCGGTTGTGACCGACGCCGTGCACCAGCGCGTGATGGACGAGGTCATCTGGCCGACCGTTAACGGCATGGCTGAAGAAGGCAATGTCTACACCGGTTTCCTGTATGCCGGCCTGATGATCGACAAATCCGGCGCACCGAAAGTCATCGAGTTCAATTGCCGTTTTGGTGATCCGGAAACTCAACCGATCATGGTCCGCCTGCAATCAAGCCTGCTGTTGCTGCTCGAAGCGGCTCAAGCGCAAGCGCTGAACATTGTCGAAGCACAATGGGACCCGCGCCCGAGCCTGGGCGTTGTCATGGCAGCCGGCGGTTATCCGGCGGATTACGCCAAGGGTGATGAAATCAACGGCCTTGATGCCGCGAGCCAGGCGCCAGGCAAGGTTTTCCACGCCGGCACCACGCTCAAAGACGGCAAGGTTGTGACATCCGGTGGTCGCGTACTGTGCGCAACCGCGATGGGCGACACCGTTCTGGATGCTCAGCAAAACGCTTATGCGCTGGCCCGCAAGGTTGACTGGAACGGCTGCTTCTACCGCAGCGATATCGGTTACCGTGCAATTGCCCGCGAGCAAGGCGACAACTAAGCTGGATTTGCGCCGGGGCTGAGCTGAATAGACATTGTCCGTTTTAGTCAGTCCCGAGCCGAATTTGCTTAGCTATAATTGTACAATTGACCGTATGAAGGGATTCCATAGTGTGTCGGCCCTGGATTGCCATCGGACTACTCATCAGCCTTTTCCTGTCGGCTTTGCCGCAGGCTGCCTCGGCGGTGGGCTGGTCGATGCTCGAAGATCCCAGCGCGGCACTGACACTCGACGAAATCCGTACCCCGCAATATAGCGCGCAGTTTCACCCGGTCGACCTCAACAGGCTCTATATCAAGGGCGGTGCTGACGTTTCCTGGCTGCATTACCAGCTGCCGGCCAAGTCTGACACGCGCCTGCTGAAGATTTTCTCGCCTTACTTATCGTACCTCGACTTTTACGTCTTCAGCGGCCCTGAGCTACTGTCGCATGTGCGCACGGGCAACAAACTGCCGTTGTCTACACGACCGCTGCAGAGCATCGACTTTCTGCTGCCCGTACCGCATTCGGACAGTGCAGTGGATATCTACCTGCGCCTCGAGTCCGAAGATGCCCTGCGCCCGGTCATCCGTCTCAAGAGTTCGGAGCAAGCCGCCACCGAGTTCTCGCAACCATTGCTGATAGGCCTGCTAATAGGCTGCATGCTGATGCTGGGGCTATACAACATCATCCGCTATGCCTATTCGCGCAGCGTCAGTTGCCTCTGGCTGGCCGGTTGTCAGCTCTGTCTGATCATCATGAGCACCAGCTTGCTGGGGATTACCACGCCCATTCTCGGACCGTTTCAGGGGATGCAAGCGGATATCGCCAGTGCCGCGATCATTGCGGCGATTGCCTGCATGCTCGGCTTCACCATCAGCTTCTTTCGCCCTGCCCATTCCGCGACCAAGGTAAGCAAACTGTTGCGCTGGGAGATGCTGGTTTTGCTGCTGCTCTGCGGCGCGCTGTTTTTTGTCGCGCAGATGCCCTACAACCAGCTGACCTATCTGCTCACCGGCGCCGCTTCGCTGAGCATTCTGGCGGTTGGCCTGTTCTTCTGGCATCAGGGCTATACCCCGGCTCGTCCCTTCAGCATCGCGCTGATGCTGTTTTGCCTGTGTCTGATTTTCGCCCTGCCGGTGCTGTATGGCGTGTGGGCGGTTCGCCCGGACTGGATGGCGTACATCTTGCTGATTGCCTGCGTGATCTGCGCGTTCATTCTCAGCATTGCCCTGAGCGCCCGCGAGCGACGGATAACCCAGGAACAATTCAGCATCAGCCGGGCACTGGCAGCAAGCTCCGCCGAACTCAAGGCCAAAGGCGACTTTTTAGCCAAGATCAGCCACGAAATCCGCACGCCCATGAACGGCGTATTGGGCATGACCGAGCTGCTGCTGGGCACGCCACTTTCGACCAAACAACGCGATTACGTGCAGACCATTCACAGCTCAGGCAACGAGCTGCTGACCCTGATTAACGAAATTCTCGACATCTCCAAGCTCGAGTCCGGCCAGATTGAACTTGATGACGTGCAGTTCGATATCAACGCGCTGGTCGAAGACTGCCTGACGATTTTCCGCGCACGCGCCGAGCAGCAGCAGATTGAGCTGATCAGCTTCATCCAGCCGCAAGTGCCACGCATTGTCAGCGGTGACCCGACACGTTTACGCCAGACCGTATCGAGCCTGCTCGACAACGCTTTCAAGCAGACCGAGGAAGGTGAAATCCTGCTCGTGGTAGCGCTGGATAACAACTTGCTCAAACCGCGCTTGCGCATTGCTGTACAGGACAGTGGCCGGCCGCTTGAGGAAGAAGAGCGTGAAGCACTGCTGCACGCCGAATTGCACAGCCGCGACTTCCTCACAGCCAGCCGCCTTGGCGGACGCCTCGGGCTGATTATTGCGCGCCAATTGGTACGCCTGATGGACGGCGAGTTTGGTATTCAGAGCAGCAGCGGGCAAGGCTCGACCCTGTGGCTGACCCTGCCCCTCGACCCGGACCGCATCGAGCAGCCCGCCACGGACCTCGACAACACGCTGCAGGGCGTGCGCCTGCTGGTGGT
This sequence comes from Pseudomonas marincola, assembly GCF_900682675.2. Classification (NCBI taxonomy): domain Bacteria; kingdom Pseudomonadati; phylum Pseudomonadota; class Gammaproteobacteria; order Pseudomonadales; family Pseudomonadaceae; genus Pseudomonas; species Pseudomonas marincola. The sequence continues at coordinate 4,212,620 of NZ_LR215729.2, forward strand.
GGATGACAATAACACCTGCCGCAAAGTGCTCCTGCAGCAATGCAGCGCCTGGGGCATGTATGTCAGTGCGGTGCCGTCGGCCAAAGAAGCGCTGGCGCTGTTGCGCACCAAATCGCACCTGCGCGAATATTTCGACGTGGTCCTGCTCGATCAGGAAATGCCAGGCATGACCGGCCTGCAACTGGCCACGCGGATCAAGGAAGACCCGAGCCTGAGCAACGATATTCTGTTGATCATGCTCACGGGTATCAGCAACGCGCCGAGCAAGGTGATTGCGCGCAATGCCGGTATCAAGCGAATTCTCGCCAAGCCGGTTGCCGGTTACACCCTCAAAGCCACGCTGGCGGATGAGCTCGCCCAACGCCAGAGCGGTGTCGCCCGCGCGATACCGGCAGCGACAGCGCCTGGCCCGCAAGAGGTGCCAAGTGATTTTCGCGTGCTGGTCGCCGAAGACAACAGCATCTCCACCAAAGTCATCCGCGGCATGTTGGGCAAGCTCAACGTCCAGCCCGACACCGCCAGCAATGGTTTGGAAGCACTTGAGGCCATGCAAGCACAGCACTACGATCTGGTGCTGATGGATTGCGAAATGCCGGTGCTCGACGGTTTCAGTGCAACCCGACAACTGCGCGAATGGGAGCGTGCCGGTAATCATCCACACACGCCGGTGGTGGCCCTGACCGCGCATATTCTCACCGAGCACAAAGAGCGGGCACTTCACTCGGGAATGGATGGTCACATGGCCAAACCGGTCGAGTTATCGCAGCTGCGCGAGCTGGTCGGCTACTGGGTTAACCATCGCCAGACCACTGAGAATCACTAACCCGCAAGCCGGCTAACGCTCAACCCGCAATCATCTGTGACTGCCAGTGAGCATTGGCGCTGGCGGTGCTAGCCTTGCTATCAAACCTTTTGACGTAAACGAGTCGCGACATGGCATCTGAGTTGTTCAGTGTGTATTTGAAACTGTTGGTGCTCTACGGCCCATTCTTTGTGCTGTCCTGTTTTATCGGCATGAGCCGGGGGTACACGCTTAAAGAGCGCAAGCGGCTGGCCTGGAAAGTTGCCACCGGCGCATTCATTGCCAGCGTATTGCTGTACCTGTTCGGCAAATACATTTTCAGCGTGTTCGGCATCACCATCGACGCCTTCCGCATCGGTGCCGGCAGCGTCTTGTTCATCTCTGCGCTGGGCATGGCTCAGGGCAAAACGGCCATGCAGCCAGACAACGTGCAGCAGGATGTGGCCATTGTGCCGCTGACGATTCCGCTCACCGTCGGCCCGGGCACCATTGGTGCAATGCTGCTGATGGGTGCAGGCCAGCCGCTGTGGAGTGACAAACTGGTCACCGTATTTGCCATCGCCCTCGCCTGCCTCACCGTTGGCTTGGTGCTGTATTTATCCAATCAGTTCGAGCGTTTGCTGGGTGAGCAAGGGCTGCAAATTGTCAGCCGTCTGATGGGCCTGTTCGTCTGCGCTCTGGCAGCGCAAATCATCTTTACGGGCATCAAAAACTACCTGGTGCCCTGATACAGGGCATCGCACCCGCAAAGTGCAGATAGAGCAAACTCACTGCACCAGCACAGCGCACAGGGCGTTTCGCTAACGCCCAAAATCTGACCACATTCTCAAGAAAAACAGGCACTTGCGCTAATTGGCACGGATGCTGCCAATGGTTATTGGACCCCGGCTTTTAAAGCCCCGGTATTTCAACCCGGTCTAATCCAACCGTTGCGCATGGAGCCATAATAATGAAACGCCGTCCTCTCCTGAAATCGACCCTAGCCGCCAGCGCCCTGCTGCTGACCGGTTTGTTCCCATTCAGCGCGCATGCCGCCGACACCATCAAGGTCGGTATTCTCCACTCGCTGTCCGGCACCATGGCTATCTCTGAAACCTCATTGAAAGACATGGCGCTGATGACCATCGACGAGATCAACGCCAAAGGCGGTGTTCTCGGCAAGCAATTGGAACCGGTTGTAGTTGACCCGGCTTCGAACTGGCCACTGTTCGCCGAAAAAGGCCGTCAGTTGCTCAGCCAGGACAAAGTGGCCGTAACCTTCGGTTGCTGGACGTCGGTATCGCGTAAATCGGTACTGCCGGTTTACGAAGAACTCAATGGCCTGTTGTTCTACCCGGTTCAGTATGAAGGCGAAGAGCTGTCGCCCAACGTGTTCTACACCGGCGCGGCGCCAAACCAGCAAGCCATCCCGGCGGTTGAATACCTGATGAGCGAAGACGGCGGCGCAGCCAAGCGCTTCTTCCTGCTCGGCACCGATTACGTCTATCCGCGCACCACCAACAAGATCCTGCGGGCATTCCTGCACAGCAAAGGTGTCGCCGACAAGGACATCGAAGAGGTTTACACCCCGTTTGGTCACAGCGATTACCAAACCATCGTTGCCAACATCAAGAAGTTCTCGGCAGGCGGCAAAACCGCAGTGATCTCGACCGTGAACGGCGACTCCAACGTACCGTTTTACAAAGAGCTGGCGAATCAGGGCATCGAAGCCACCGACGTTCCGGTTGTAGCCTTCTCGGTGGGCGAAGAGGAATTGCGCGGCATCGACACCAAGCCACTGGTTGGCCAGTTGGCCGCCTGGAACTACTTCGAGTCGGTTGAAAACCCGGTCAACACCGAGTTCGTCAACAAGTGGAAAGCCTACGCCAAGGCCAAGAACCTGCCTGGCGCCGACAAAGCCGTGACCAACGACCCGATGGAAGCCACCTACGTCGGTATCAACATGTGGGCGCAAGCTGTGACCAAAGCCGGCACCACCGATGTCGATAAAGTGCGTGAAGCCATGGCCGGCCAAACCTTTAGCGCGCCGTCCGGTTTCACCCTGACCATGGACAAGACCAACCATCACCTGCACAAGCCGGTCATGATCGGTGAAATTCAGGAAGACGGTCAGTTTGATGTGGTCTGGGAAACCGACAGCCCGATCCGCGCCCAGCCTTGGAGCCCTTACATCGAGGGTAACGACAAGAAGCCGGATTACGCAGTGAAGTCCAACTAAACGCATGGACTGCCAGCCGGGCAGCCACACGGCTGTCTCGCTGGCATCGCTATTGGTTGCTGAGCGTCGGACCACATCCGGCTGCAAGCTCACCGGAAAGCTCCGACAAGAGAGTTGCCGGAGTTTTCAAAGGGAATCTCACCATCATGATCACTGCCCTCTACCGGCTTTCATTCGCCCTGCTGCTGTGTCTCGTCTGGAGCACCAGCCATGCAGGTGACGCGGCAGATTTCAGCGCCGCCAATTCTTCAAAGCAAGCGAAATTGCTCCAGGCTTGGGCTGCCGAGCCCGATCCAGCTCGCTTGCCATTGCTCGATGCCCTGCAAGAAGGTCGCGTCGCAGCCGACAGCAACAAAACCCCGTTTTACAAGACCGACAGCGGTTACCAGAGCGCTGAAGGTGAAACGCTTCCCGTAGGCAAACTGCGCAAGTTGCGCCTGAACAATCGCCTGCGCGGCCTGATTGCCACCACCGTTGCCAGCCACCAGTTGCTTTCGAGCGATCCGGCGGTGCGTCTGCAAGGTGCCACGCTGCTTCAGAAAAGCGCCAAGCCTGCGCAGTTACCGCTGCTCAATGAACGCCTGAGCAATGAAAGCGACGATGATGTTCACGAAGCGCTGGCCCTCGCGCTGGCCAGCCTGCAACTGGTCGACACTGATCCGGCGGTGCGGCTGGCCGCAGTGCGCCTGCTCGGTGAAACCGGCCAGCCGCTGGCCCGTGTGCGTCTCGAACGACTGCTCGAAGAAGGCGTAGAAACTGACGCTGCCGTGCGCACCGCTGCCGAAACCAGCCTGGCGCAGGTTAAGCGTCGGCTGCTGATAGGCGAGTTACTCGGCCAGGCTTTCAGCGGCATGAGCCTCGGCTCGATTCTGCTACTTGCCGCGCTGGGCCTGGCAATTACCTTTGGCCTGCTTGGCGTGATCAACATGGCGCACGGCGAAATGCTGATGCTCGGCGCCTATTCGACGTACATGGTTCAGGTCATGTTCCAGCGCTATGCGCCCGAGGCGATTGCCCTGTATCCGCTGATCGCCCTGCCCGTCGCGTTCTGCGTAACCGCCGCTATTGGCATGGCGCTGGAACGCACGGTGATTCGCCACCTCTATGGCCGCCCGCTGGAAACACTGCTGGCCACCTGGGGCATCAGCCTGATGCTGATTCAACTGGTGCGGGTGATCTTCGGCGCGCAAAACGTCGAAGTCGCCAACCCTTACTGGCTCTCCGGCGGCATCCAGTTGCTGCCTAATCTGGTGCTGCCATACAACCGCATCGTCATCATCGCCTTCGCCCTGTTCGTGGTCGTGCTGACCTGGCTACTGCTGAACAAAACGCGGCTGGGCCTGAACGTCCGTGCCGTCACCCAGAACCGCAACATGGCGGCCTGCTGCGGCGTCCCGACCGGGCGTATCGACATGCTCGCCTTTGGCCTCGGTTCAGGCATCGCAGGCTTGGGCGGCGTGGCCCTGAGCCAGATCGGCAACGTCGGCCCCGACCTTGGCCAGAGCTACATCATCGACTCGTTCCTGGTGGTCGTACTCGGTGGCGTCGGCCAGTTGGCCGGTAGCGTCATGGCGGCCTTCGGGCTGGGCATCGCCAACAAAATTCTCGAACCGCAGATTGGTGCGGTGCTCGGCAAGATCCTGATTCTGGCGCTGATCATTCTGTTCATTCAGAAACGCCCGCAAGGCTTGTTTGCACTCAAAGGACGGGTGATCGACTAATGACTATGCCTCTAAATCAAACCGTACTGGCGCGCACCAGCGCCAGACTCGGCCCGCGCGTTTCAATAGCGCTTGGCGGCCTGATTCTGCTGATACTGATCGCCATGCCATTGCTGCACATGCTGCCGGCAGACAACAGCCTGCACCTGAGCGCTTACACCCTGACGCTGGTCGGCAAGATTCTCTGCTACGCCGTGGTCGCGTTGGCGCTGGATCTGGTCTGGGGTTACGCCGGCCTGCTCTCGCTCGGCCACGGCCTGTTCTTCGCCCTCGGCGGCTATGCCATGGGCATGTACCTGATGCGCGAAACGGCTGGCGATGGCCTGCCCGCGTTCATGAGCTTTCTGGCCTGGAATGAGCTGCCCTGGTATTGGTACGGCACCAGCAACTTCCTTTGGGCTATGTGTCTGGTGGTATTGGCGCCCGGTTTGCTCGCGCTGGTGTTTGGCTTCTTTGCCTTCCGCTCGCGGATCAAGGGCGTGTACTTCTCGATCATGACTCAGGCGCTGACGTTTGCCGGCATGTTGCTGTTCTTTCGCAACGAAACCGGCTTTGGCGGCAACAATGGCTTCACCGACTTCAAGCGCATTCTCGGCTTCGACATCACCGCTCCCGCCACGCGGGCGGCACTGTTTCTGGCGACTGTAGCGCTACTGGTCGGCAGCCTGCTGCTGGGCTGGAAACTGGCGCGCAGCAAGTTCGGCCGGGTACTCACGGCGCTGCGTGACGCGGAGAACCGCCTGATGTTCTGCGGCTACGACCCACGCGGCTACAAGTTGTTTATCTGGGTCTTGTCTGCCGTGCTCTGCGGTTTGGCCGGTGCGCTGTATGTGCCGCAGGTCGGCATCATCAACCCCAGCGAAATGTCGCCCACCAACTCGATCGAGGCTGCCGTGTGGGTCGCACTCGGCGGTCGCGGCACGCTTATCGGGCCGATTCTCGGCGCTGGCATGGTCAACGGCATGAAGAGCTGGTTCACCGTCGCGTTCCCCGAATACTGGCTGTTTGCGCTGGGCGCACTGTTTATTCTGGTCACCCTGTATCTGCCCAAAGGCGTGGTGGGCCTGCTCAAGCGAGGTGAAAAATCATGAGAGCCGTTCCAATCCCGGAAGCCATGCTGGAACCGGCCTTTGACCCGGCAGGCGCTGCTCGCGATGCAATCGGTGCTGGCCTGCGTGCCGAAAAAGGCCTGAATGTTCGCCACGGCACCATTCTCACGCTGGAAGGCATCAACGTCAGCTTTGACGGTTTCAAAGCCCTGACCGATCTCAACCTGTACATCGGCGTGGGCGAATTGCGCTGCATCATCGGCCCCAACGGTGCCGGCAAAACCACCATGATGGATGTGATTACCGGCAAGACCCGACCCGACAGCGGCATGGCCTACTTCGGTGAAACCCTCGACCTGACGCACATGAGCGAAGTGCAAATCGCCCAGTCAGGCATCGGCCGCAAGTTTCAGAAACCCACCGTATTCGAGGCGTTGAGCGTGTTCGAGAACCTCGAACTGGCGCAAAAGACCAACAAGTCGGTGTGGGCCAGCTTGCGCGCCAAGATGACCGGCGAGCAGCGCGACCGCATCGACGAAGTGCTGACCACCATTCGTCTGGACACCGCACGGCAACGCCCCGCCGGTTTGCTCTCGCACGGCCAGAAGCAGTTTCTCGAGATCGGCATGTTGCTCATGCAAGACCCGCAACTGTTGCTGCTCGACGAGCCGGTAGCGGGCATGACCGACGCCGAAACCGAGTTCACCGCGCAGTTGTTCAAGTCACTCGCACGCAAGCATTCGCTGATGGTGGTCGAGCACGACATGGGCTTTGTCGGCTCGATTGCCGACCACGTCACCGTACTCCATCAGGGCAGCGTGCTGGCCGAAGGCTCACTCAATGAAGTGCAGGCCGACGAACGCGTGATCGAAGTTTATCTCGGTCGCTGACAGCCCCGCTCTCAGCGCACCAACAAGGAATACCAATATGCTGCACGTTGAACAACTGCATCAATATTACGGCGGAAGCCATATCCTGCGCGGCCTGTCTTTCGAGGCCAGGGTCGGCGAAGTCACCTGCTTGCTGGGGCGCAATGGCGTGGGGAAAACCACGCTGTTGAAATGCCTGATGGGCCTGATCCCCGCGAAGGAAGGCGCAGTGAAATGGGAAAACCAGACCATTACCGGCTTCAAGCCGCACCAGCGCGTGCACGCCGGCATCGCCTATGTACCGCAGGGGAGGGAAATATTCGGCAGGCTCACGGTTGAAGAAAACCTGTTGATGGGGCTGTCGCGCTTCCCGGCCAGCCAGGCCAAAGAAGTGCCCGCGTTCATCTACGAGTTGTTCCCGGTGCTGCAAGAGATGAAGCACCGCCGTGGCGGTGATTTGTCCGGCGGCCAGCAGCAACAATTGGCGATTGGCCGCGCACTGGCCAGCCAACCACGGCTGTTGATTCTGGATGAGCCTACCGAAGGCATTCAGCCCTCGGTGATCAAGGAAATCGGCGTGGTGATCAAGAAACTCGCGGCACGAGGCGACATGGCGATCTTGTTGGTCGAGCAGTTCTATGACTTCGCCGCCGAACTCGCCGATCAGTATCTGGTGATGTCGCGTGGCGAGATCATCCAGCAAGGCCGCGGTGAGCAAATGGAAGCCGATGGCGTCAGGGGGCTGGTTGCAATCTGATCCAGCCGGTAATGTGCACAATGCCATCAAGCGTTGCACAACCGCATTCGGCGCTGCGCCGCGTTACCTGAGTAGCGCGGTGTTAATGCCGCAACTTGCCACCTACGCTCTGCCACAGACAAAACGAACCAACGCATGAACGCACCGATTACCCCTGCCCTGTTCACACCCAGCTGGCACGCCGAGCTGGAGTTGGGCTACGCCCGAAATGGCGACACCACACGCCCGGTTATGCGCCGTCATAAAGGTCCGCTGCGGGTGCAGAAGCATCTGTACGCGGAAGGCCCCGAGGTGTGTCAGCACATCATTGTCCACCCGCCAGGCGGTATTGCCGGTGGCGACCGGCTGGACATCAGCGCCAATGTTGCAACCGGCGCCTGGGCGCAACTGACCAGCCCCGGCGCGGCCAAGTGGTATCGCGCCGCCGGCCCGGCTTTTCAGCAGCTGAATTTACGCGTTGAAGCGGGCGCGACGCTGGAATGGCTGCCGCAGGAAACCATCGTCTACTCGGCAGCGCAGGCCGAACTAAGCACCTCGATTGAGCTTGAAGGTGATGCGCGGCTGTTTTACTGGGACATCATCGCCCTCGGCCGCCCTGCCAGTGGCGAGCGTTTCGATCGCGGCCATTTCCAGTCGGCGCTGGATATTCGCCGTGATGGCGAACTAATCTGGCACGAGCGCCAACGCATTTGCGGTAATGATGGCCTGCTCGACTCACCTATTGGTTTAGACGGTAAGCCGGTGTTTGCGACGCTGCTGGTCAGCGCCGAGATTGACCCGCAATTACTCGAGCATTGCCGCGAGCAGCTGGGCGTTACCAGCGGCCAGGTGCGTGGCGATCTCAGCCAGCTGCCGGGCATGCTGGTGGCCCGTTGTCTGGCGAGTGAAGCCTTGCACGCACGCGCCTGGCTGATTGAATTGTGGCGCTTGCTGCGCCCTGCCGCGCTGGGCCGCGAAGCCGTGCCGCCGCGTATCTGGAACACCTGAATTGTTTATCCCACAGCATTTTGAAGTATCCGAGCTGGAGAAGCCGAGATGGATTTAAGTCCACGCGAAAAAGACAAATTACTGATATTCACTGCCGGACTGGTAGCCGAACGCCGTTTGGCTCGCGGGGTGAAACTCAATTACCCGGAAGCGATGGCGTATATTTCTGCCGCGCTGCTGGAAGGTGCCCGCGACGGTCAGACCGTGGCCGATCTGATGCATTACGGCACCACTCTGCTGAGCCGTGATCAAGTGATGCCAGGCATCCCCGAAATGATCCCGGAAATTCAGGTCGAAGCCACGTTCCCGGATGGCACGAAGCTTGTCACCGTGCATCAACCCATCGTTTGAAAGGTGCCTTGATGATATTGATCAACGATGCCAGCGAGGCCGACGCCCCGCACATTCTGGCGATTTACAACGATGCAGTGCGCAACACCACGGCGATCTGGAACGAGACAGAAGTCGACCTCGACAATCGTCTGGCCTGGCTCAATGATCGCCAGCGCGCAGGCTTTCCGGTTCTGGTTGCCCATGATGCCAATGGCCGTCTGGTCGGCTATGCCACCTACGGAACATGGCGCAGCATTGAAGGTTTTCGCCATACCGTCGAGCACTCGGTGTATGTCTGTGGCGACCAGCGCGGTCTTGGCATCGGGGCCCAGTTGATGGAAGCGCTTATCGAGCGCGCGCGCGCCGACAAACTGCATGTGATGGTGGCGGCGGTCGAGAGTGAAAACCGCGCCTCGATCCGCCTGCACAAGCGCCTCGGCTTTGAAGTGACCGGGGTCATGCCGCAAGTCGGGCGCAAGTTCGACCGCTGGCTGGACCTGACCTTTTTGCAATTGATTCTGGAGTGAGCGCAATGATCCCCGGTGAATACCAAATCAAGGACGGCGAGATCGAACTCAACGCCGGCCGCCGCACCCTCAGCATGACGGTTGCAAACAGCGGTGACCGGCCGATTCAAGTCGGCTCCCACTTTCACTTTTTCGAAACCAACGATGCGCTGACCTTCGACCGCCCGGCAAGCCGTGGCATGCGTCTGAATATTCCGGCCGGCACCGCCGTGCGTTTCGAGCCGGGTCAGTCACGTGAAGTCGAGCTGGTTGATCTGGCCGGCCATCGCCGCGTGTTCGGCTTTGCCGGACGGATCATGGGCGACCTTTAACGGGTGGCTGCAAACGCTTTGTGAAATCGATATTTCGACCTCGGGCACGTAACGCCGAGGCAGCCTGAAACAGGATTAGCACACCATGAAAATCAGCAGACAAGCCTACGCTGACATGTTCGGCCCAACCGTTGGCGACAAGGTTCGCCTGGCCGATACCGAGCTTTGGGTCGAGGTCGAGAAAGACTTCACCACCTACGGCGAAGAGGTCAAGTTCGGCGGCGGCAAAGTCATCCGTGACGGCATGGGCCAAGGCCAGTTGTGCGCCAAAGATGTGGTCGATACGCTGATCACCAACGCGCTGATCATCGATCACTGGGGCATCGTCAAAGCCGACGTGGGCCTCAAGGACGGACGCATTGCGGCAATCGGCAAAGGCGGCAACGCCGACATCCAGCCCGATGTCACCATCGCAGTTGGCGCAGGCACCGAAGTTATCGCCGGTGAAGGCATGATCCTCACCGCTGGCGGGATCGACTCGCATATTCACTTCATTTGCCCGCAGCAGATCGAAGAAGCATTGATGAGCGGCGTGACCACCATGATCGGTGGCGGCACCGGCCCTGCAACCGGCACCAACGCCACGACTTGCACTTCCGGCCCGTGGCACATGGCGCGCATGCTGCAAGCGGCCGACTCTTTCGCGATGAATATTGGCTTTACCGGCAAGGGCAACGCCAGTTTGCCGGAGCCGCTGATAGAGCAGGTCAAAGCCGGCGCTATCGGCCTCAAGTTGCACGAAGACTGGGGCACGACACCAGCCGCCATCGACAACTGCCTGAGCGTGGCCGACGAGTACGACGTACAGGTGGCGATTCACACCGACACACTCAACGAGTCGGGTTTTGTTGAAACCACCCTGGGCGCATTCAAGGGCCGCACCATTCACACCTATCACACCGAAGGTGCCGGTGGCGGCCATGCGCCGGACATCATCAAGGCGTGTGGCTTTACGAACGTACTGCCAAGCTCGACCAACCCGACCCGGCCGTTCACCAAGAACACCATTGATGAGCACCTCGACATGCTCATGGTTTGCCACCACCTCGACCCGAGTATTGCCGAAGATGTGGCTTTCGCCGAGAGCCGTATTCGCCGCGAAACCATCGCCGCCGAGGATATTTTGCATGACCTCGGCGCCTTCTCGATGATCAGCTCCGACAGTCAGGCCATGGGCCGCGTCGGCGAGGTGATTACCCGCACATGGCAAACCGCCGACAAGATGAAGCAACAGCGCGGTGCATTGCCGGGCGATGGTGAAGGCAACGATAACTTTCGCATCAAACGCTACATCGCCAAGTACACCATCAACCCGGCGATTACCCATGGCATCAGCCATGAAGTGGGCTCAATCGAAGTCGGTAAGTGGGCAGATCTGGTGCTCTGGCGTCCGGCGTTCTTCGGCGTCAAACCGACTCTGATTCTCAAGGGCGGAGCCATTGCGGCCAGCCTGATGGGAGATGCCAACGCGTCGATCCCGACACCGCAGCCGGTGCACTATCGTCCGATGTTCGCCAGCTACGGCGGCTCGCGCCACGCCACCAGCCTGACCTTTATCAGTCAGGCGGCCAAGGATGCTGGCGTGCCCGAGCAACTGGGTTTGAAGAAGCAGATTGGCGTGGTCAAAGGTTGCCGCGATGTGAAGAAGACCGACCTTATCCACAACGATTACCTGCCCAACATCGAAGTCGATGCGCAGAATTATCAGGTCAAGGCAGACGGTCAACTGCTCTGGTGTGAACCGGCAGAAGTGCTGCCAATGGCGCAGCGCTACTTCCTGTTCTGACCGCTCAGCTCGGTATCAGTTGTAAACGCAAACAGGGCCCGACATGGGCCCTGTTTGCGTTGAGCAGGCTGCTCAGCCGGCTGATATTCTGCGTTTGGATTCAAGCATGCAGCGAATCGGCGCCAGCCATGCGTCAGCGCAACTGGCTGTCTTTACTCGCGCGCCGGTTGTAACCGGCACCTGCGGCATTGGCTTTATCGTCTTCGGCCTGACAGATTATGCACAAGCGCACCCCGCGGACGGCTTCGCGCCGCGCTTGCGGGATGGGCGCATCACACTGCTCGCAATGCGTCAGGCTCTGCCCTGTGTGCAACTGGCTGCGGGCACGCTGAATCGCATCGTCGATGCTGCTGTCGATTTGCTCTTGTACCGCACCATCACTTGCCCAACCACCGGCCATGATCGACTCCTGAGTTGTTTACCAACACGGGATAGATATGCGCGCTCAGCGCAAAAAATTCAAGATCTGCCGTGCGTGGGGCGCTCTACTCTTTAACGTCCATGAACTCTTCGGCCCATGCCACATACTCTTCGGGCATGGTGTACTTGTGCGCCAGTTGCGAGGCGCTGAGGTCACTGCCCAGCGCTTCACGCTGCTCACGCAGGCAATCGTAAGTCGCCTTGATCGCCGCAAAGTAGGCCGCGTGGCCGTTAACCACGATACGCACACCCAGGCTGGCCAGACGCGCGTTGTCGCGCAGCTTGGGGTTGCCGTAAGTGACCAGCATCAGCGGCACGGAAAGCGCCGCCGAGACCTGCTCCAGATGCTCGAAGTCTTCAATGCCGACGATGCAAATGCCGTCGGCGCCAGCGGCCTGATAAGCCTGAGTACGGCGGATGACTTCATCGATATCCAGTACGCCTGCATGCGTTCGGGCGATGATGGCGAGGTCCGGATCAACCCGCGCTTCAAGCGCAGCGCGGATCTTGCCGACGCCTTCTTCGACGCTGATCAGGTCGGTTGATTTGCGCCCGAACTGAGCTGGCAGCAGGGTGTCTTCAATGGTCAGCGCCGCGACGCCTGCGCGCTCAAGCTCAACCACCGTGCGCATTACGTTCAGGGCGTTGCCGTAACCGTGGTCCGCGTCAGCAATCACCGGCAGGCGGCTGACCCGGCCAATGCGCGTGGCCTGTTCGACAAACTCGCTGAGGGTGATCAGGGCAAAATCCGGTGCGGCCAAAACCTGCAACGAGGCGACCGAGCCACCCAGAATACCCACCTCAAAACCCAGATCGGCAGCAATGCGCGCCGACATCGGATCAAACACCGACGCCGTGTGGTAACACTCGCTGGACGCAAGCAGCTGCTGGAAAGCACTGCGCAACTGGTGATGCGAGGCGCGTTGAATAATGGGCATATGACGGCTCCAAAAAGTTAATCAGGCCAGCCGCAAAAGTCGGGCTGGCCTAGCGAATATTGGGTGTAGGACGCACGCTGCAAAGATCGGGTGACAGCCCGCCGGGTGCCGTCTGTCACTCGGCGCTGGTGTTAACGTCTACGTGGGGCAGCCACTTGTGAACAATCTTTTCGTAGCTGCCATCTGCGCGCATGTCGTCAAGCGCGCTTTGCCAAAGGGCAACCTTGGCCGGGCTGGTCGCCGGTGAAAAGGCGATATAGTAAGCCGACTTCATGAAGCTCATATGAGCACGAACGTCAGCCGGTACCAGCCCGCCAGTGGCAAGCTCCTGCTCCAGCGTCAGGTCCTGAGTGGCTATCAGGTTAACCCTTCCGCGCTTGAGCATTCTGACCATGATCTTCGCGCTGTCGACACCATAGAGGTTGGATAACCCCATATGTTGCAAACTTTCGTAGCTGTACCATTTTTTCGGTAGAGCCAAGGGGCCGCTGGCCGCTGCATCTTGCAGGCTGTTGACCTCAATGGGGTTACTTTTGAGCGAGTAAAAACGGCTGCTGCCCACCAGAATCGGCCCAACCCACTGGAAGCTGGCTTCGCGCTCGGGTGTGCGCACGGTGGAAAACAGCGCCGTGTCCGGCTCACGCTGAGCCAGATAATAGCCACGTGTCCAAGGCACTATTTCGACAGTTGAAGGCTCGCCGGTACGGGCGATAAGCGCGTTGACCAGCTCCGCCGACATGCCGCGCATTTCGCCGTCTTGCATAAAAGCCAACGGCGCGGCCTCTTCAGTGTAGAAACGCATAGCCGCCGAGGCTTGAACCCCGAGCAAACTCAACAACACGGCACAACTCAGTTGCTTTGCAAAACACCCCACTCAGCCTTACCCCTGTCGCCAATTCTTGGTACTAACAATGTGCCACCATGATGCGCAGATACACGATCATAACTCACTGAAACGCACCCGCCATCTACGCCTTTTGGTTACCGATAATTCAGCTGGCAGTAATTTTTGACAAAATCTTCAAGCTACAACCGACAATCGGACTAGCCGTCAAGCCTCAAGCAGGCGATGATCGCACCTCAACTCTGCTATTTGATAGACATGACAGACATAACGCATACGCCGACAGAAACGCACAAGCCTCGCCCGCTGATCGATATGCTGGTGAGCATTGTTATCCCCTCGCTCATTCTGATGAAACTCAGCGGCGAAACGCGTCTTGGCGCTGATGGCGCACTGATCCTCGCACTGGCATTCCCGCTGGGCTGGGGCGCTTTCGAGCTGATCAAATACCGTAAGTTCAACTTTATCGCGCTGCTGGGTCTGGTAAGCGTATTGCTTACCGGCGGCATCGGCCTGCTGAAACTCGACAACCAGTGGCTGGCCATCAAGGAAGCTGCCGTTCCGGGGCTTATCGGCATCGCCGTGATTATCTCGACCCGCACCCGTTACCCATTGATCCGCACCATGCTGTTCAACAAAGCGGTGCTCAATGTCGACAAGATCCAGGAACGGCTCGAACAAGGCGGCAACACCGAGCAATTCGAGCAACGCCTGCTCAAAGCCACTTACTGGCTGAGCGGCACGTTCTTTTTCTCCTCGGTAATGAACTACGTGCTGGCCAAGTGGATCGTCACAAGTCCTGGGGGCTCCGAGGCCTTTAACGAAGAGCTGGGCCGCCTGACCTTGCTCAGCTACCCGATGATCGCCATCCCGTCGATGATCATGATGATGGCCATTTTCTACTACCTGTGGAAAACCATTCATGGCCTCACCGGGCTCAAGCTCGAAGAGATCATGCACAACACCGGTCAAGACGACTGACCTGCCGGCTGGCTGACGCCCTTATGCCTGGGCGCCAGCAGACCTTAACGCCTTGCTGACAATCTCGGTCTACCTCGGCCTGTTCCTCTCGGCCTTCGGCGCCGCCACGCTGCTGCCCCTGCAGTCAGAGGCGGTGCTGGTCGCGCTGCTGCTCAGTGGCGACTACAGCCTTTGGTGGCTGGTTTTTATCGCCAGTTGCGGCAATGTGTTGGGCTCGCTGGTGAACTGGCTGCTGGGACGCGCCGTCGAGCGTTTCAGAGATCGTCACTGGTTTCCGGTCTCCGCACAGCAATTACAACGCGCGCAAACGCAATATCAGCGTTACGGCCACTGGAGCCTGCTGCTCAGCTGGATGCCGGTAATCGGTGATCCGCTGACCCTCATCGCCGGCGTTATGCGCGAGCCGTTGTGGCGCTTCATGCTGATCGTCACGCTGGCCAAAACGTCCCGTTATGCGATTCTCGCCGCCATAACCCTTGGCATAACCCAGCCCTGAATAAAATCCCCGACAAACTTACCAGTGGGGGCAGCAATGCGCGGCCAGCTCGCTTAGAATGCGCGGCCGTTTTTTTGGAACAGCGCGCCGCATGTCATTTACTACTCCCGCCCGCGCCGTCGGCATAGATTTTGGTACCTCAAACTCCACCGTCGGCTGGCAACGCCCCGACACGCAGGCCTTGATCGAGCTCGAAGACGGCAAGATCACCCTGCCCTCGGTAATTTTCTTCAACTTCGAAGAACGCCGCCCGGTATACGGCCGTCTGGCCCTGCACGAATACCTCGAAGGTTACGAGGGACGCCTGATGCGCTCCCTGAAAAGCCTGCTGGGCTCGAAACTGCTGAAAAGCGAAACCACCGTTCTCGGCAGTGCGCTGCCCTTCAAGGACTTGCTGGGCTTCTTTATCGGCGAGCTGAAAAGCCGCGCCGAAGCCGTGGCAGAACGCAGCTTTGAAGAGGTTGTACTGGGCCGCCCGGTGTTCTTTGTCGATGACGACCCGGTCGCCGATATGGAAGCGCAAAACACTCTGGTCAGCGTTGCCCACAAGCTCGGTTTCAAGGATGTGTCGTTCCAGTTCGAGCCGATTGCCGCGGCCTTCGACTACGAAAGCACCATCACCGGCGAAGAGCTGGTACTGATCGTCGATATCGGCGGCGGTACTTCGGACTTCTCACTGGTGCGTCTATCACCCGAGCGACGCGCAGTTGCAGAGCGCCAGGACGATATTCTGGCCACTGGCGGCGTGCACATCGGCGGTACCGACTTCGACAAGCAACTCAGCCTGCAAGGGGTGATGCCACTGTTCGGTTACGGCAGCCGGATGAAAAGCTCGGCGCTGATGCCCACCAGCTCGCACCTTAATCTCGCAACCTGGCACACCATTAACGCGGTGTACGCGCAGAAATCGCAGTTGGCATTGCAGAACATGCGCTACGACATCGTCGACCCGACTGGCATCGACCGCCTGTTCAAGTTGATTGACCAGCGCGCTGGCCACTGGCTGGCGATGCAGGTGGAAGACAGCAAAATCGAGCTGACTGAAACCGATAAGCGCGAAATCGACCTCAAGCGCATCGAGCCGGGCCTGGTCGCTGAACTGACTCGCGAGTTGTTCGACAGCTCGATTGATTCGCTGCTGGAGAAGATTCGCGCCAGCGTTACCGAATTGATGACCCGCGCCAATGTCAGCGTCGATCAGGTCAATACGGTGTTCTTCACCGGCGGTTCAAGCAGCATCCCGGCGCTGCGCCAAAGCGTGGCCGCCATGCTGCCGAATGCCCGTCATGTCGAAGGCAACAACTTCGGCAGTATTGGCAATGGTCTGGCGATTGAGGCGCAGAAGCGCTACGGCTGAGTAAACAGGCTGGATGAGATGCAGGCTTGGCGCGGCATCTCGTCCGCGTCCAAGGCAGGAGCTTTGGGCGCGGGCTGCACAAGCAGCGCCGTCACCCGCAGCATCATTTAGCGCGGCACGGCAGCCGGTTTGGAAGGCTTCTTGCCTTTGCCCTTCTTGGCATTGGCACGCTCACGCGCCGCTTCCTGATTCTTGGCGAACGCGGCTGCTTTGGCCTGCTCACGCTTGTCCCACGGATTACCGCCATCACTGGCGCGCGGCGGCAAGCCGGTGTGCTGGGTGAGCATGGCCTTGCCGACCTTCTTGCTACCGGCTGGCGTCGAGTTCTTGCGACGTGCGCTCTGGTAGCTGTCGGTGGCAGGCTGATGCGCCGGAATCAGCTGATGCTTGCCGTTACCAATCAGGTCGCTGCGGCCCATGCGCTCAAGTGCTTCACGCAACATCGGCCAGCCACGCGGGTCGTGATAACGCAGGAATGCCTTGTGCAGACGGCGCTGGGTTTCGCTCTTGACGATGTTCACCCCGTCACTCTTGTACGTCACCTTGCGCAGCGGGTTCTTGCCTGAGTAGTACATCGCGGTGGCGGTGGCCATTGGCGACGGATAGAACGCCTGCACCTGATCCGCACGGAAGTCGTTACTCTTCAGCCACAGCGCCAGATTCATCATGTCTTCATCGGTAGTGCCCGGGTGAGCGGCGATGAAGTAAGGAATCAGGTACTGCTCTTTGCCGGCCTCTTTCGAGTACTTCTCGAACATGCGCTTGAACTTGTCATAGCTGCCAATGCCCGGCTTCATCATCTTGTTGAGCGGGCCTTCCTCGGTATGTTCCGGGGCAATCTTCAGGTAGCCGCCAACGTGATGGGTCACCAACTCTTTAACGTACTCTGGCGACTCGACCGCGAGGTCGTAGCGCAAGCCCGAGGCAATCAGAATCTTCTTCACGCCCGGCAAATCACGCGCCGAGCGATACAGCTGAATCAAGGACGAGTGATCGGTATTCAGGTTCTCGCAAATCCCCGGGAATACACAGGATGGCTTGCGGCATGCGGCTTCAATTTCCGGGCTCTTGCAGGCGATGCGATACATGTTCGCGGTCGGGCCACCCAAGTCGGAAATAACGCCGGTAAAGCCGGGAACCTTGTCGCGAATTTCTTCGATCTCGTTGAGAATCGACTCATGCGAACGGTTCTGGATAATCCGCCCTTCGTGCTCGGTGATCGAGCAGAACGTACAGCCACCGAAGCAGCCGCGCATGATATTCACCGAGAAACGGATCATGTCGTAGGCCGGGATTTTCTCTTTGCCATACGCCGGGTGCGGGATGCGCGCATAAGGCATGCCGAACACATAATCCATCTCTTCGGTGGTCATCGGGATCGGTGGCGGGTTGAACCACACATCGACCTCACCGTGTTTTTGCACGAGCGCACGGGCGTTGCCGGGGTTGGTCTCAAGGTGCAACACGCGGTTGGCGTGCGCATAGAGCACGGCATCGGAACGGACTTTCTCGAACGATGGCAGGCGGATAACCGTCTTATCACGCTCCAGACGCGGGTGCGGCAGCAGTTGCACGACCTTGGCTTCGTTCGGGTCTTCAACCGGGCCTTTTTCTTGCTCGATCGCGCAGGCCTGAGTGTCCTGAGTGTTCACGTACGGGTTGATGATCTTGTCGACCTTACCGGGACGATCAATACGTGTAGAGTCGATCTCCATCCACTCTTTCGGCGTGTCACGGCGAATGAACGCGGTGCCGCGAATATCGGTGATGTCTTCGATTTTATGACCGAAGGCCAAACGCTGGGCCACTTCAACGATGGCGCGCTCGGCGTTGCCGTACAACAGGATGTCAGCACAGGCATCGATCAGAATCGAATGACGCACCTTGTCCTGCCAGTAATCGTAATGCGCAATACGGCGCAGCGAGGCTTCGATACCACCCAGCACAATCGGCACATGCTTGTAGGCTTCTTTACAGCGCTGGCTATACACCAGGCTGGCCCGATCCGGACGCTTCCCGGCCAAACCGCCTGGCGTGTAGGCGTCGTCAGAACGGATTTTCTTGTCGGCGGTGTAGCGGTTGATCATCGAGTCCATGTTGCCAGCAGCCACCCCGAAGAACAGGTTGGGCTCGCCGAGCTTCATGAAATCATCTTTCGATTTCCAGTCCGGCTGCGCAATGATGCCGACACGGAAACCCTGCGCTTCCAGCAGACGGCCGATGATGGCCATGCCAAACGACGGATGGTCAACATACGCATCACCGGTCACGATGATGATGTCACACGAATCCCAGCCAAGCTGATCCATCTCTTCCCGGCTCATCGGCAAGAAAGGCGCTGGACCGAAGCACTCGGCCCAGTATTTTGGATAATCGAATAACGGCTTGGCTGCGTGCATGACAATGACCGGGTGAAGGATTTTAACGGGCGCGGAGAATAGCACAAATTTTAACCAATTCCGACCTCCCCGCTGGGTTTATCTGCCGCATGGGCAGGTTGCCGGGTATTGGTTAAATTTACCGGTGTCGGCTGCGCGTTCATTCAACCAACGCTAGCACCGCGCCCAGCTCAGAGTAGTCGCCCCGACAACACACGCCGGCCTTGCCCCATTATCACCATGTCGGAAGCCGCGATGCGGATTCCAACCTCCGGGCCGCACGGTTCACGGAGGATGGATTAGCCGCAATGCGGCGTAATCCGTCATGAAATTGCATCGGTGGAATGCATAACCGGACGCCCCAAAAGCCCGCCAACGATCAAAGCAGACCGCACACAGCAGGCCATCCGCCATGTCGGAAGCCGCGTTGCGGATTCCAACCTCCAGGCCACACGAATTACGGAGGATGGATTAGCCGCCACGCGGCGTAATCCGTCATGACATTGCGTCGGGGGTATGCATAACCGGACACCCAAGATAACCCGCCAACGATCACAAGCAGACCGCGCATAGCAGGCCACCCGCCATGTCGGAAGCCGCGATGCGGATTCCAACCTCCAGGCCGCGCGGAATACGGAGGATGGATTAGCCGCCACGCGGCGTAATCCGTCATGGCATTACGTCGGTGGAATGCATAACCAACACCCGAAATATCCGCAAAAAACCCTCAACCGACCACATCAAGCCCAGACACCGCAAAACGCCCCTTTCCAGCCGGCCAAATGCAATCGTTGCGTAGTGGGTTGAGCCGCATGGATGCGGCGAGAGTTGCGTTGGGCCAAGGACGGCCCATCGCGGCGTGCCCACGGAGCAACGATGGAATGCGGGAAGCCGAGTACAGCGAGGCCCAATGGAGGGGCAAGATCTTTTGGTTACTTTTCAATCGATTGTGAAAAGTGACTCGCCGTAAGGGCGAAAAGGTGGCGCAAGAACAATACAAATTCAGGCTTAGCGCCAGCGTTCAAAAACCAAAAACCAAAAGCCAATCAAGAGCAGACCGCGCACAGCAGGCCATCCGCCATGTCGGAAGCCGCGTTGCGGATTCCAACCTCCAGGCCACACGGTTCGCGGAGGATGGATTAGCCGCAACGCGGCGTAATCCGTCATAGCATTACGTCGGGTGGAACGCATAACCGGATACCCAAAAACCGGCAACGATTACAAGCAGATCGCGCACAGCAAGCCACCCGCCATGTCGGAAGCCGCGATGCGGATTCCAACCTCCAGGCCACACGGTTCGCGGGGGATGGATTTGCTGATAAACAGCAAATCACGGAGATTAGACTCCGTGCCTTACCCCAACCTCACTCCTCCTGCACATACCGCCGCGGCACCCGCGCGGTCACCTTGGTCAACAACTCATAACCAATCGTCCCCGCCGCACTGGCGACCTCATCAACGGGCAACTGCTCGCCCCAAAGCTGCACCGCATCGCCGACCTCGGCTTGCGGCAAATCAGTCAGATCAACCGTAAGCATGTCCATCGACACACGCCCCACCAACGGCACACGCTGCGCGCGAATAACCAACGGCGTACCGGCCGGCGCATGACGCGGATAACCATCCGCATAACCGCAACTCACCGTACCAATCCGACTCACCCGCAGCGCCTCCCAGCCAGCGCCGTACCCCACGGTCTCACCCACCTCGACGGTACGAATGGCAATCAACTCGGCATCCAGTTGCATCGCCGGTTTAAGGCCCAGCTCAGCCGCGCCGAGATCAGCAAACGGCGTGGCGCCATACAACATAATTCCCGGCCGCAACCAATCCATATGCGCCGCCGGGATGGTCAGAATTGCCGCCGAGTTAGCCAGTGAGCGCTGATCAAAATCCAGATCCAGCACCTCAAGAAAACGTTCGAGCTGATCTTCAGTCAGCGTATGCCCGCGCTCATCTGCACAGGCAAAATGGCTCATCAGATTCAGTTCGCCGACCTGTTTCGCGCCTCTCAGTCGGGCATAGTTTTCGCGCAGCAGATGATCATCAAAGCCCAGCCGGTGCATGCCGCTGTCGAGCTTCATCCACACATTCAGCGGCTGCTCGATCTCCAACGCCAATAGCTGATCAACCTGACGCTGGCTTTGCACCACGACATCGAGGCGCAACTGCGCCGCCAACTGCAACTCGATAGCCTCAAAACAGCCCTCAAGCAGCAACACCCGGGCGTTTGCATGCAGCGCCCGAACCTCACAGGCCTCCTCAAGACAGGCCACGGCAAAACCATCGGCCTCGTCATGCAGAGCAGTCACCACTTCGCGCACGCCATGCCCGTAAGCATTGGCTTTGACCACGGCGAATGCTTCGCGGCCCGGCGCACAGCGCTTGGCAACGGCATAGTTGTGGCGGATGGCAGACAGATTGATGGTGGCGACGAGCGGGCGCATGAATACGGCATCCTCAAACAAAACAGGCGCTCAGTTTAACCACTGAACGCCTGTTTTAATCATGCTGCGGCATTTAAACCGCTGAGAGCCGCTACGCCTTAGTCGTCATCGAACTGGTAGCTGCCCGGCGCAAGGTTCTCGAAGCGCGAGTATTTGCCGAGGAACGCCAGGCGCGTGGTGCCGATTGGACCGTTACGCTGCTTACCGATGATGATTTCCGCCACACCCTTGTACTCGGTTTCGGGGTGATAAACCTCATCGCGGTAGACGAACATGATGATGTCGGCGTCCTGCTCGATCGCACCCGATTCACGCAAGTCAGAGTTGATCGGGCGTTTGTTGGGGCGCTGTTCAAGGCCACGGTTCAGCTGCGAGAGAGCAATCACCGGGCAGTTGAATTCTTTGGCCAGGGCTTTTAGCGAGCGGGAGATTTCAGAAATCTCATTCACCCGGCTTTCGCTGCTGGAGCCGGGGATCTGCATGAGCTGCAGGTAGTCGACCATGATCATGCCGATCTCGCCATGCTCACGCGCCAGACGCCGCGTGCGCGCGCGCATTTCAGACGGTGAAATACCGGCGGTATCGTCGATGAACAGTTTGCGGTCGTTGAGCAGGTTGACCGCCGAGGTCAGGCGCGGCCAATCGTCATCATCGAGACGCCCGGCACGCACCTTGGTCTGATCGATGCGTCCCAGCGATGCGAGCATACGCATAACGATCGAGTCGGATGGCATCTCCAGCGAGTAAACGATGATCGCCTTGTCGCTGCGCAACACGGCGTTCTCGACGAGGTTCATGGCGAAGGTGGTCTTACCCATCGACGGACGACCGGCAACGATCACCAGATCCGCTGGCTGCAAGCCGCTGGTCTGTGCATCCAGATCAGTAAAGCCGGTGGACAGGCCGGTAATGTCGTCACCGCTGTTGAACAGGGTGTCGATGCGGTCGATAGCCTTGACCAGAATATCGTTGATCGCCATCGGCCCGCCGGTCTTCGGCCGTGCCTCGGCAATCTGGAAAATCAGCCGCTCGGCTTCATCGAGGATTTCCTCGCCAGTGCGACCTTCCGGTGAGTAGGCGCTGTCGGCGATCTCGCCGCTAATACCGATCAACTGACGCAAGGTGGCGCGCTCACGAATGATCTGCGCGTAGGCCTTGATGTTGGCAACCGACGGGGTGTTTTTCGCCAGCTCGCCCAGATACGCCAAACCGCCGGTTTGCGAGAGCTGGCCTTCTTTATCCAGCTGCTCGGACAAGGTGACCACGTCAAACGGCTGATTGCGCTCGGCCAGCTTGTAGATTGCACGGAAGATCAACCGGTGATCGTGGCGATAAAAGTCGCCATCAGACACCTGATCAAGCACCCGCTCCCAGGCGTTATTGTCGAGCATCAGGCCGCCAAGCACAGCCTGCTCAGCCTCGATTGAGTGCGGCGGCACCTTGAGGGCAGAGGTTTGCAGGTCGTATTGCTCGGGAATGCTGATCTCGTTCATAAGCTCTGAGAAAAATGAGTGGCAATAAAAAACAAAAGGCACGACATCGCTTGCGCAATGACGTGCCTAATTGTCAGCAGACCTGCACCGAAGTGCAAGACCGCTATGTCGCATACTGCTTACGCAGCAACAACAATCAGCTTAACAGTCGCTTCAACGTCAGTGTGCAGGTGCACAGCAACGTCGTATTCGCCAACTTGACGAATAGTGCCGTTCGGCAGACGAACTTCAGCTTTAGCTACTTCAACGCCAGAGGCGGTCAGTGCGTCAGCGATGTCGTGAGTACCGATCGAACCGAACAGCTTGCCTTCGTCACCCGCAGTAGCGGTGATGGTGACTTCCAGTTCGCCCAGTTGAGCAGCGCGAGCTTCAGCCGAAGCTTTCTTCTCAGCAGCCAGCTTTTCCAGCTCGGCGCGGCGTGCTTCAAAAGCAGCAACGTTAGCAGCGGTAGCAGCAGTTGCTTTGCCTTTCGGCAGCAGGAAGTTACGGCCGTAACCAGCCTTAACATTCACTTTGTCGCCCAGGTTGCCCAGGTTGGCGATTTTTTCCAGAAGGATGACTTCCATTTGGGTCTTACCTCTTAACTTTTAACCTTCACCGTTCGTGGGGCCAGTGCCGTTTTTACGCACGTAACGACCACGAAAATCAAACAGACTATCGACTATGGCCAAGACCACGAGTAACGGATAAGTCAGCTGCATAAACAGCAACAGCGTGATGTACAGCCCAACCAGCCAGAACTTCGCCAGCCGCCCTTGCGCCACCAGCCCATGAATCAGGGCGATGCCCGCAAACGCCAACGGTACGCTACACAACGGTGTCAGCATTGCCAGTTGCAGGCCCAGATTAGGACCGACCAGCATGCCTACCAGTAGCAACATCGCCAACGGCGGCGGCAATCTCAGTGCGCGAAACTCGCGCCCAAAACCACCCGGGTTGTACAGCAACGCCTGCCAATAACGCCCAAGAACCAGGCTTAACAGGCTGACTATCTGCAACAAGGCTGCTATCAATCCGGTCAGGACCGGTGCAATCAGGCTACCCAGGCGAGCTTGCTCGTCTACCGACATTTGCTGGTAGACCCCATCTAGCATTTGCGGCATGAGCTTTTGGATCTCACCCGCCATTGCATCGATGGGTTCGCGAAACTGCGCACCCAGAACCAACCCATACACCAGGCCCAATGCCACGCTGCAAAGCAGCACACGGTTCCAGGACTCGCTGGCGCGCAACAACAACGCCAGCCCTAATGCACCGAACAACACCAAAAGGGTGCGCGGCTCACCAAAATACCACCAGCCAATGGCCGGTAATAAAGCCCAGATCAGAATGCTTAACGCATCCCTCAAACCGCGCCGCAGGAGCACCAGGCAACCTGCAGCAGCACTTAACCAGAACAACAGCGGCAATGCCGCCGAAATGACCACTACCAGAGTGGCCTGCACACGGCCGCGCATAATGAATTCAGCGATGGCACGCATGCGTATATCCCTTACTACTTGTCGAACATCCGGTCTTAGCGGCCGTGGCTGTCGGTGTAGGGCAGCAGGGCCAGGAAGCGGGCGCGCTTGATAGCGGTAGCCAGCTGACGCTGATAACGAGCCTTAGTACCGGTGATACGGCTAGGAACGATTTTGCCGGTTTCCGAGATGTAAGCTTTCAGCGTGTTGAGATCTTTGAAATCGATCTCTTTCACGTCTTCAGCGGTGAAACGGCAGAATTTACGACGACGGAAGAAACGTGCCATTTGATAGGCTCCTCAATAGATCCGTGGATTACTCGTCAGCGTTGTCGCTGTCGTTGTTGTCGCTGTCATTGCTGTCATTGCTGTCAGAATGCTCAGGACGGTCACGACGCTCACGGCGCTCACTGCGGTTTTCTTCGGCCTTCAGCATCTCGGACTGCTCAACAACAGCTTCGTCGCGACGGATGACAAGGTTACGGATCACAGCATCGTTGTAGCGGAAGTTGTCTTCCAGCTCAGCCAAAGCTTTGCCAGTGCACTCAACGTTCAGCATCACGTAGTGTGCTTTGTGGACGTTGTTGATGGCGTAAGCCAGCTGACGACGGCCCCAATCTTCCAGACGGTGGATTTTGCCGCCGTCTTCTTCGATCAGCTTGGTGTAACGCTCAACCATGCCGCCGACTTGCTCGCTCTGGTCCGGGTGAACCAGAAAGATGATTTCGTAATGACGCATAAATGCTCCTTACGGGTTGTAGCCTGCCGCCAAACGCGGTCAGGCAAGGAGTGAATATCACTTGTTTGTCTTGCCAGTTAACGGCGCGCGCAAGCGCCTGCCGCAACAGCAAGGGCCGACATTCTAGAGAAGCCCCCTGCTCCACGCAAGATTAATTGGTGAATATTTGAACAATCAGGCAACAGACTGCCAGCGCAACCAAAGATAACGCCCAATCCTTACAAGCCGCTGCAGGCGGCGGATACGTAAAGTTCAAGGCTGCCCACAGGCTGTGAATGAACCCTAAAAGCAACGCTGCAACTGCGCCATCTCTGGCACAGTTGCAGACGAGAGGCTTACTTGGGCTTGCGGCGCTGACGCAATGCCTCGAAGAGACACACCCCAGTGGCGACCGAAACGTTCAGGCTGCTGACGCTGCCTGCCATCGGCAGCTTGACCAGATAATCGCAGTGTTCACGCGTCAGGCGGCGCATGCCTTTGCCTTCTGCGCCCATGATCAGCACAGTTGGGCCGGTCATGTCCTGATCATAAACCTCGACCTCGGCTTCACCTGCCGTACCGACCACCCACAGACCACGCTGCTGGAGCTTCTCCAGACTGCGCGCCAAGTTGGTAACAGCCACCAGCGGCACGACTTCAGCGGCGCCGCAGGCCACTTTACGCACCACCGGCGTTAGCGTTGCCGATTTGTCCTTGGTGACGATTACAGCCAGCGCGCCGGCCGCATCGGCGGTGCGCAAGCAAGCGCCAAGGTTGTGCGGGTCGGTTACGCCATCAAGCACCAGCAACAACGGCGGGCCTTCGCAACGATCGAGCAACTCCTCAAGCATCGCCTCGCCCCAGACTTGACTCGGGCTGACTTCGGCAACGACGCCCTGATGCACGCCCTCGACCCAGGAATCCATCTCGCGGCGCTCACACTGGCCGATGGTCACGCGCGATTGCGTGGCCAGTTCGACCAATGTTTGCACGCGCGGATCACTGCGCCCATCCGCCAGCCACACGTGCTTGACGCGCTTGGGATGGTGACGCAACAACGCTTCCACGGCATGCACGCCGTAGATTTTTTCCAGTTGACTCATGACTTCGCCTTACGTTTACGCGGCGCGCCAGACTTGCCTTCCGCACCGGCCTTTGGCGGCCCCTTGCGGTGCTTGCTAGGCTTCGCCGCCTTGCTGTCGGACTTGGCCGGCGCGGCTTTGCTGCCGCTACGGCTCTTGCCCGACTTAGATTTCGACTCGGCCAGC
Source organism: Pseudomonas marincola (assembly GCF_900682675.2). NCBI lineage: Bacteria > Pseudomonadati > Pseudomonadota > Gammaproteobacteria > Pseudomonadales > Pseudomonadaceae > Pseudomonas > Pseudomonas marincola. Next base: position 4,238,779 of record NZ_LR215729.2, read on the forward strand.
AATGCCTTCTTCACATCGCGGCTCTTTTGCACATCGGTGTTACCCGGCTTGGCGCGATCACCGCGTGAGCTGCGCGGCGCACGACCGTCATCGCCACGCTTACGGCCGACTGCCGCATTGGCAGCGCCTTCGGACATTTCGAAGTCGATTTTGCGCTCATCGAGATCAACGCGCATGACGCGCACTTCAACCGTATCGCCCAGACGGAAGTTACGTCCGCTACGCTCGCCGGCCAAACGGTGATGAACCGGATCGAAGTGATAGTAATCGCCCGGCAACGCCGTAACGTGCACCAGACCTTCGACGAAGATATCGGTCAGCTCGACGAACAGACCAAAGCCTGTGACCGCCGTAATCACGCCCGGGAATACCTCGCCGACGCGGTCTTTCATGAACTCGCACTTGAGCCAGTTGACCACATCACGCGTTGCTTCATCGGCGCGGCGCTCGGACATCGAGCACTGCTCGCCCAGCTCTTCAAGCATGGCCTCGTCGTACGGATAAATCCGCGCTTTAGGCATGCTCGTCGCACCGGCACGCTTGACGTGCGGCGTGTCGATACGCGAACGGATAACGCTGCGAATCGCGCGGTGAATCAACAGATCCGGGTAGCGACGAATCGGCGAGGTAAAGTGCGCGTAAGCATCGTAATTGAGACCGAAGTGGCCCTGATTATCGGCGCTGTACACCGCCTGGCTCAGCGAACGCAGCATCACGGTCTGGATCAGGTGGTAATCCGGACGATCCTTGATGGTTTCAAGCAACGCCTGATAGTCCTTCGGCGACGGGCCATCCTTGGATTTGCCGCGCTGCAATGACAAGCCAAGCTCACCCAGAAATGCCTTGAGCTTTTCCAGCCGCTCTGGCGGCGGGCCATCGTGCACCCGATACAGTGCAGGAATTTCATGCTTCTGCATGAACGCAGCCGTCGCCACGTTGGCCGCCAGCATGCACTCCTCAATCAGCTTGTGAGCATCGTTGCGCTGGGTCGGCAGGATTTCGGCAATTTTGCGCCCCGAACCGAAGATAATCCGGGTTTCCTGGGTTTCAAAATCAATCGCACCACGCTCGTGACGCGCCGACAACAGCACTTGATACAACGAATAGAGCTGCTTGAGATCGGGCAGCACTTCTTTGTACTCGCTGCGCAGCTGTTTGCCTTCAGTGCTCTTCGGCTGCTCAAGCATGGCGCTGACCTTGTTGTAGGTCAGGCGGGCATGCGAGTGAATCACGGCCTCATAGAACTGATAATCGGTCATCTGGCCGGTTTTCGAGATGGTCATCTCACAAACCATCGCCAAACGGTCGACATGCGGATTCAGCGAGCACAGGCCGTTGGACAACTCTTCCGGCAGCATCGGGATAACCCGCTCCGGGAAATACACCGAGTTGCCACGCACCTGCGCTTCAGCGTCCAACGCCGAACCGACTTTTACGTAATGTGAAACGTCGGCGATGGCCACATAAAGCTTCCAGCCACCGGAGAACAAGCGCCAGCTGCCGCCACTCTTCTCGCAATACACAGCGTCGTCGAAGTCGCGGGCATCTTCACCGTCAATCGTGACGAATGGCAGATGGCGCAGATCAACACGCTTCTCTTTGTCTTTCTCTTCGACTTCCGGCTTGAGCTTGTGGGCTTCCTTGATCACGGCATCCGGCCACACGTGCGGAATGTCGTAGGTGCGCAAGGCCACATCGATTTCCATGCCCGGCGCCATGTAATTGCCCACCACTTCGGTGACATCACCTTGCGGCTGGAAGCGCTGAGTCGGCCAATGGGTGATCGTTACCTGCACGAACTGCCCTTGCTTGGCGCCGCCATTGCGGCCCTGAGTGACCAACACTTCCTGCTGGATTTTCGGGTTATCCGGAATAACGAAGCCAATGCCGCTCTCTTCGTAATAGCGACCGACGATGGTTTCATGGCCACGCGAGATCACTTCGACCACGGCGCCTTCGCGACGCCCACGACGGTCGAGACCCGCAACGCGAGCCAGCGCACGGTCACCATCGAACACCAGGCGCATTTGCGCCGGGCTCAGGAACAGGTCGTCGCTGCCGTCATCCGGCACCAGAAAACCAAAGCCGTCACGGTGGCCACTGATCCGGCCCAATACCAGATCCAGCTTGTCGACCGGCGCGTACGTACCACGGCGGGTGTAAATAAGCTGACCGTCACGCTCCATAGCGCGCAGCCGGCGACGCAGGGCTTCTACCTGCTCATCTGTTGTCAGCCCGAACTCTTCGAGCAGTTGTTCACGGTTCGCAGGCGAGCCACGTTCGGCGAGATGCGAAAGAATCAACTCCCGACTTGGGATAGGGTTTTCATATTTTTCCGCTTCACGAGCGGCCTCGGGATCGAGGGATTGCCAATCGGCCATTAGAGGGGTTTCACCTTTTCTATATAAATTCGGTTTGCCATGTGCCTATTGAAGCGCGAAAACGGGGTCTAGGTCAGCCGCGATGTGCTCAATAAAAAAAATTTACTCTAGGGCTTTACAAGTAAAAACCTGATCCGTATTATGCGCGCCACAACGACGGCAAACGTAGTTGTAGTTGATAGTAAATGAGCGATCATTGCAATCAATGCCCAGGTGGTGAAATTGGTAGACACGCCAGCTTCAGGTGCTGGTGACCTTACGGTCGTGGAAGTTCGAGTCTTCTCCTGGGCACCAATTCAAAAAAACCGAGCCAAGCGCTCGGTTTTTTATTGCCTGCAATTTGGCATTCCCTGCACCGATCCGCTCACTCACGCTCTCAAGTCTAGGCGCTCAAAGCCGGAAAGGAAATTTCCAGCCTTGAGAACACCTGCGGCAACTATAGCCTAACGCCTGTTGCCGATTCTTTTCAGACCCGGAACTGCCCCAAGCTTGCACGCAATTGCGCCGCCAGCCCATCAAGCACACGGCCACTGGTCGCTGTCGCCGCCACCACTTCTTCGGCGCGACGCGCTTCGGTGTGAATCACCTCCACCCGCCCCCGCACAGCATTTGCACCTTGCGCTTGTTGTTCAGCAGCCACGGCAGCAGCGTTGATTACCTCATGCACCTGCTCGACTGCATCACGAACCGCCTGCTGCAAGCGATCGCTTTCGCGCAAGGCTGAAAGCCCTTGCTCGGCATGCCGGCCAGCCTGACCAATCGCACTGACGGCCTCCCGTGCACCTTGCTGCAACGCCGTAATGTGCGCCTGAATACTGCCGGTGGACTGCTGGGTCTTGCTGGCCAGCGCCCGCACCTCATCAGCAACCACGGCAAAACCGCGACCCGTCTCGCCCGCACGCGCTGCCTCAATTGCAGCATTCAGCGCCAGTAGATTGGTTTGTTCGGCGATGCCGTGAATAACGGTCAGCACCTCTTCGATTTGCTCGCTCTGTTTTGCCAGCTTCTCGATTACCGCCGAACCCGTGCCGACGCTCTCGACCAGCTCGGCAATTGAGTTACCCACGTCACGCGCCAAGGCGGCGTTATCCTCGGTCGCCTGACGAATAGAGGTGACACGCTGCTGCGCTTCCTGCATGGAATGGCTTTCGTGCTGCGCCTCCACCGCCATCTGCTGCAAGGCCGCCAGGCTGCCCGCGACCTCATCGCGCTGGCGACCTGCCGCCGACTCGGCCGCCGCACTGTGCTGCGCCAAGCCTTGAATTTCCTGACCGGTGCGCACGGCAACTTCACCCGCCTCGCGCACGATTGGCTGCAACTTGGCGACAAAGCGGTTAACCGCAGCCGCCATATCAACGATTTCGTCGTCGCCCTTGATCCGCACCCGACGTGTCAAATCGCCCTCGCCGGCCGCCCAGTCGTCCAGCGCCGCGATCAGCGTATGCAATTTGCTGACAACACGCCGACCCAACACCACCGCCAACAACAGCAATACACCCAGCCCGACCAGCGCCAGACCGACCGTGATATTCCAGCGCAAGCCGGCCGCGGCGGATTCGACTGCCTGACGGCTGTTATCCGACATATTCTTGGCCGCTTGCTGGGCACTGCTCAAGCGCGCCGACAACGCTGCACTGCTATCGCTGGCCGCACCGCTCAATCCCTCGGAAACCAACTTGCCACTGCTGTCGATCAGGTCATCAAAGCGCTGATCCAGCGCCGCCAGCTCATCACTAACACCGGCTGTGGATACCCCGAGAATGACCTTGCCGATCTCGCTGCCCATCGGACTGATAGACGCCTCGACGCGATACACGCCAGGATCATCACTGGCCGCATTGATCAGCTTATCCAACGCGCCACGCCCCTCGCCTTTGGCAATCAGCGCCTTGATGCGCGGATCGGCGCGATTGACGTGACGAGTCAGGCGCTCGCCCTGCGCATCCAGATACACCACGAACAACACGCTCGGATTGCGCTGCGCCATGCGCACCAACTCGGTCAGCGCCGGCACATCGTTATCCCAGATAGCTTTTGGCGATACCGCCGCCAGCAGTTGCGCCAGATCATTGGCCGACTGCTGCAAGTTACGCTCAAGAACACCGCGCAGCTGCTCCTGCTCGCCACTTAGCTTCTGCGAGAGGCCTTGCGCAAGTTTCTCCTGCGTGCGCGCCGACAAGCCCTCAAGGCCGCCAGTCACCTCGCGCCCCGCCTCTTGCAGCTCGGTAGACAGCTGCTGGCTGTCCGCACCCAGGCGCTGAGCCAGCTCATCCACCAGCGAAGTCACCGTTGCACTGGTCAACAGCACCGCCACCAACACTTGCACCAACAACGCCAGAATCAGCGCAATAAACACCGGGCGCAGCAAACGACTGCGCAACAACGAAGAAATGGCAAACACGGGGGCAGCTCCTCATAAACCGTATCGACTGTAACGGCGACTTCAGGGATTTATTGAGGGCAGGCAAGCTCCGTACCAAGGTTTATTTTGCAGATGAGACGTAGTCCCGGGGAATGCTATGCAGTCCTATGACGGATAGTGGCGCGGGTGATGTGAATATGGGGATTGCCTTGACGGATCGCGGCGGGCGCCGCCATCCATCCTCCGGGAATGGTGGAGGGAATGGTGCTTCAGAAACAACAAAGGGCCGCCATTGGCGACCCTTCGTGGTGCAGCTACCTGGCTATCAGGCGAACGGGTGACGCAGAACGATGGTCTCGTTGCGGTCAGGGCCGGTCGATACGATATCAATCGGCGCACCCACCAGCTCTTCAACACGCTTGATGTAAGCACGTGCATTGGCTGGCAGCTCGTCCAGAGACTTGGCACCCACTGTCGACTCGCTCCAGCCCGGCACGGTTTCGTACACTGGCTGCAGACCGATGTAGCTGTCGGCGTCAGTTGGCGCGTCAACCAGCACGTCACCATTCTGGTCTTTGTAGCCGACGCAGATGTTGATGTTTTCCAGGCCGTCAAGAACGTCCAGCTTGGTCAGGCACAGGCCGGAGATGCTGTTGATTTCGATAGCGCGACGCAGGATCACGGCATCGAACCAGCCGCAACGACGGGCACGGCCGGTGGTCGCACCAAACTCGTGGCCACGCTTGGCGAGGAATGCACCGGTCTCATCGAACAGCTCAGTCGGGAAAGGACCCGAACCCACGCGCGTGGTGTAAGCCTTGGTGATACCCAGAATGTAGTCGAGGTACATCGGGCCAAAACCAGAACCGGTGGCGATGCCGCCAGCAGTGGTGTTGGAGCTGGTCACGTACGGATAAGTACCGTGGTCGATATCCAGCAGAGAGCCCTGAGCGCCTTCAAACATGATGTCTTTCGAGTCACGGCGCATTTCATGCAGCACAGCTGTGACATCAGCCATCATCGGCTTCAGCAGCTCAGCGTATTCCATGCACTCGTCGAGTGTTTTCTGGAAGTCGATGGCCGGCTCTTTGTAGTAATTCTGCAGTACAAAGTTGTGGTAATCGAGCAGCTCGCCGAGCTTGGAGGCAAAACGCTCACGGTGAAACAGGTCACCGATGCGCAGGCCGCGACGGGCCACTTTGTCTTCGTAAGCCGGGCCAATGCCGCGACCGGTAGTGCCGATCTTGGCGTCGCCACGAGCCTTCTCACGCGCCTGATCCAGCGCTACGTGATAAGACAGGATCAGCGGGCACGAAGGGCTGATGCGCAGGCGCTCACGCACCGGTACGCCTTTCTCTTCGAGCTTGTTGATTTCGCGCAGCAGCGCGTCGGGCGCAACCACCACACCGTTACCGATGAGGCACTGCACGCCATCACGCAGGATGCCCGACGGGATCAGGTGCAGGACGGTTTTCTCGCCGTCGATGACCAGCGTGTGGCCCGCGTTGTGGCCACCCTGGTAGCGCACAACAGCAGCAGCCTGCTCAGTCAGCAGGTCAACAATCTTACCCTTGCCCTCATCACCCCATTGGGTGCCCAGGACTACGACATTCTTACCCATAACACTTGTCCTCTTAGCGCAAGCTGGTTACCGGAGTCATCCGGCATAACAAATCGTGATGGCCGATCGAACAGCACATCAGTATGGCCGGTTATGACGCCAGCGGTACTACCTGCCATCGTCCATCAAGCAATTGCAGCTGACTGCCACAGCCAGCTTCCAGTGCATCCGCCATTGTCTGCTCGGGCAGCGCCTGAATCACGCGCGCACCCTGCTGACGAAGCTTTTGCACGGCTTGCCACAGGTAAACATCATGGTTATCCGGAGCCCAGATACCGGGCTCCACTTCATCAAGCTGCATCTGACCCAAAGTGACCAGTGTTTTCAGGTCAGTCGAGAAGCCAGTCGCCGGGCGGGCGCGACCGAAGTCGGCGCCGATGTCATCGTAACGACCGCCCTGAGCAATGGCCGAACCTTCGCCCGGCACAAACGCGGCGAACACTACACCGGTGTGGTAGTGATAGCCGCGCAGCTCGCCCAGATCAAAGTACAGCGGTAATTCCGGATAGCGCAGGCTGAGCGCATCAGCAATCGCCAGCAGTTCGTCGAGCGCTGCATGCACATCATCCGGCGCCTCGACCAGACAGGCCTGAGCCAAGTCCAGCACTTCACGGCCACCGCACAATTCAGCCAGCGAGCGCAGCATCTTACTCAGCTGAGCCGGCAAGCCTTCGGTCAGCGCAGCAATCTCGTCCATTGCCTTGCGCTGCAAAGCATCGAACAGCTGCTGCTCGACTGCGCCCGACAACTTGGCAGCACGGGCCAGGCCGCGGTAGATACCGACATGGCCGAGGTCCATATGCACGTCCGGCACTGCAGCCAGCTCAAGGGTGTTCACCAGCAAGCTGATGACCTCGACATCACTGGCCGGGCTGGCATCGCCATACAACTCTGCGCCCAACTGGATCGGGCTGCGCGAGGTGGTCAGCGCACGCGGTTGTGCATGCAGCACGCTACCGGCGTAGCACAGGCGGCTCGGCCCTTCACGGCGCAAGGTATGCGCATCAATGCGCGCAACCTGCGGGGTGATATCGGCACGGAAGCCCATTTGCCGACCCGAAAGCGGATCGACCACTTTAAACGTGCGCAGGTCGAGATCCTGGCCAGCGCCGGTCAACAGCGATTCCAGATACTCGATATGCGGCGTTACTACGAATTCATAACCCCAGCGCTGAAACAGATCCAGCACCTGACGCCGCGCCACTTCGATGCGCGCAGCTTCTGGAGGCAGTACTTCTTCAATGCCATCTGGCAGGAGCCAGCGGTCTACCGTCGCCATTTCGCCATTCCCCTCTTGAACCGGGCGGCACAAGCCTTTAGTGAAGCAGATAAAGGAGCGCTGTTCCCAGCAGCATGCTGGCCAGCCCCATGAGACGTAGATTGCGATCCGACAGCTGAGTCAATTGCACAGCTGCACCACGCCAACCGCGCGGATAGAGGAAGGGCAGGATGCCTTCTAGCACCAGCACAAAACACAACGCTATGCCTATTTCCTGCCACATGATTCCCACAGACGCAAAAAAGCCGGGATTTTCCCGGCTGCTGCATCATACCACGTTTTCAACAACGGTCACCCCGAAGCACGCATTGCATGCTCCGGGGATCAGTCTTACGGCTTGGACTTTTCCAGATAACGGAAGAAGTCGCTGCTTGGATCAAGCACCATCACATCGCGCTTATCAGCAAAGCTTTCGCGGTAGGCGCGAAGGCTGCGATAGAACGAATAGAACTCCTGGTCCTGACCGTAGGCCTTGGCGTAAATCGCAGCAGCCTGGGCGTCACCTTCACCGCGCAGCTCTTCAGCTTGACGATAGGCTTCTGCCAGCAGTACGCGCTTCTGACGATCGGCGTCGGCACGAATACCTTCGGCCAATTCCTTACCTTTAGCGCGGTGCTCACGGGCTTCACGCTCACGCTCGGAACCCATCCGGTCGAACACGCTACGGTTAACTTCTTTCGGCAGGTCGATACCTTTAACCCGCACGTCAACCACTTCGATGCCCAACTCTTTCTGCGCCGCTCTGTTCAGCGATGCCGTTACGTCAGCCATCAGTGCGTCACGCTCACCCGACACCGACTCGTGCAGCGTGCGCTTACCGAACTGGTCACGCAGCGATGCTTCAAGACGACGCGACAGACGCTCATCGGCGATCTGCTTGACGCCAGAGGTCGCGGTATAGAAACGCTCGGCATCCAGCACACGCCACTTGGCGTACGCATCAACCATCAGCGCTTTCTTTTCCAGGGTCAGGAAACGCGAGCTGGAGGAATCCAGAGTCATCAGACGCGCATCAAAAATACGCACCTGGTTAACGTAAGGAATCTTCACATGCAGGCCAGGCTTAACGTCTGGCTCAACGATACGACCGAATTGCAGGAGCACTGCGCGCTCGGTTTGGGCGACGATGTAGAAGCTGTTCCAGGCAACCAGTGCCAGAACCACAGCCACAATCAGGCCAACCAGTGATTTATTACTCATCAGCGGCTCTCCCTAGTGCGCACTTCAGGCATCTGTGGCGGCCTTACCGAGCTTGTGCTTGCATCGTTGCTGCTGCCGGAAATTGAACTGGCAGCCGCACCACTGCGACCATCAATCATTTTGTCCAACGGCAGATAGAGCAGATTGTTCTGGCCCTTGTCACCGGTGACCATGACTTTGCTGGTGTTGCTCATGACTTCCTGCATGGTGTCCAGATACAGACGCTCACGCGTCACTTCCGGCGCCTTGCGATATTCCGCTACCAACGCAGTGAAACGATCCGCCTCACCCTGAGCGCGGGAAACCACTTCGTCACGGTAACCGCTGGCATCTTCGATCAGACGCTGAGCCTGACCACGCGCTTCCGGCACGACGCCGTTGGCATAGGTCTCAGCCTTGTTCTTTTCGCGCTGCTCGTCTTCACGCGCACGAATCACGTCATCGAATGCTTCCTGAACCTCACGCGGCGCTGCGGCGCTCTGCAAGTTGACAGTCGTCACGACGATACCGGTCTTGTAGGTATCGAGGAAACGCTGCAGGCGCTCCTTGACTTCGCTGGCCATCAGCTCACGACCTTCGGTCAGCACCTGATCCATCTCGGTCGAACCCACTACGTGGCGAACCGCACTGTCAGTTGCGTGCTGCAAGCTGATTTCCGGCTGATCAACGTTCAACACAAAATCCTGCAGGTTGCTGATTTTGTACTGCACGGTGAGCGGCACTTCGATGATGTTCTCGTCCTCAGTCAACATCTGACCCTGCTTGCTGTAAGCACGCTCACGGGTGACGTTTTCCTGAAACTTGCGATCAATCGGCGGGAAATAGATATTCAGGCCCGGCCCTACGGTTTCGTAATACTTACCGAAACGCAGTACCACTGCCTGTTCTTGTTCGTCGACAACATAGATCGCGCTGTACAACCAAATGGCTGCAAGCACAGCCAGGCCGCCCAGCAGCAAGCCGAAGCCGCCACCGCCTTTACTGCCGCCGCTGTCATTGTCATTGCCACGATTCTTATTGCCGCCAAAAAGCCCGTTAAGGCTCTCTTGCAGCTTGCGGAAGGCTTCGTCGAGATCTGGCGGCCCTTTACGATCGCCGCCGTTGTTACGACGACCACCCCATGGGTCCTGATTATTCCCGTTGCCACCCGGCTCATTCCAAGCCATAGCGCTCTCCATCTGATAAAGCGAATACGCGCCAAGCGGCGCGCCTGCCAATGCTATCGAATGCCCGCCCTAATCGGCATATTTAGTAACACGGGCTTTATTGCAAAGTGTGTTGCTCAATAAATTCGACAGGTTGCAAACCCGCCCGACTTACTAATCGATTCAGCTCTGTACGCGGTACGCGAACAGCCAACAAACTGCTGCCATCTTCCGCATGCGCTTCACTCTGTACAACCCCCAAAGCAAAGAACTGGGCACGTAAACTGGCCAATTTGAACGGTAGTTGCAAGGTTCCGACAAATAAATCGTCACCCAGCAGCTCGGCAATGGCCTGTTTCAGCAGCGGCAAACCGCGGCCATCACGCGCCGACAACCAGACCCGCTGGGGTTTACCGTCTTCGCCACGCTGAATCTGCGGCTCTACACCTTCGAGCAAATCGAGCTTGTTGTAGACCTCGAGTATCGGCAATTCCTGCGCGCCAATTTCGCCCAGCACGTGCATTACCTGCTCAACCTGCGCCATGCGTTCCGGCTCGTGAGAGTCGATTACATGCAGAAGCAAATCGGAATTGCTCGATTCTTCCAGAGTAGCGCGAAATGCCTCGACCAACTTGTGCGGCAAATGACGAATAAAACCCACGGTATCGGCCAACACGATCGGCCCCAGATCTTCAAGATCGAGGCGCCGCAGCGTTGGGTCGAGTGTTGCAAACAACTGGTCTGCAGCGTAGACCTCAGATTCGGTCAGCGCATTGAACAGGGTCGATTTGCCAGCGTTGGTATAACCCACCAGTGAAACCGAAGGAATATCGGCACGCTTACGCCCGCGCCGCGCCTGATCTCGCTGGCTGCGCACTTTGGTAAGTTTTTGCTTGATCTGGCGAATACGAACGCGCAGCAGGCGGCGGTCTGTTTCCAGCTGGGTTTCACCCGGGCCGCGCAGACCAATACCGCCTTTCTGCCGCTCAAGGTGAGTCCAGCCACGAACCAGACGCGTGCTCATATGATCGAGCTGTGCCAGCTCAACCTGCAACTTGCCTTCGTGGGTGCGCGCGCGCTGCGCGAAGATATCGAGAATCAGGCCGGTACGATCCAGCACCCGACACTCAAAAACACGCTCAAGGTTACGCTCCTGACTGGGCGTAAGAATGTGATTGAAGATAACCAGGTCGGCCTCATGGGCTTTGACCTGGTCACGCAACTCTTCAACTTTACCGCTACCAATCAAGTATTTTGCGGTCAGCCGACCGCTTGGCACACTGAGGAAGGCCACCGCATCAGCGCCCGCTGACATCGCGAGCTCCTGAAACTCCTGCGGATCTTCACGCGCCTCTGAGTCTTGGCTATCCAGATGCACAAGGATTGCCCGCTCACCACCTTCATGACGCTCGAAGAACAATACAGCCCCCTATATCAGGCGTTGCCAGGCTCTGCTTCAGCTGCTTCGGTTTCGCTAGCAGTTGGCAGACGAACAGGACGGCTTGGCACAACAGTCGAAATTGCGTGCTTGTAGACCATCTGGCTGACAGTGTTTTTCAGCAAAATCACGAACTGGTCGAAAGATTCGATCTGTCCCTGAAGTTTGATGCCGTTTACCAGGTAAATGGAAACGGGTACGCGTTCCTTACGCAGGGTGTTCAGGTAAGGGTCTTGTAGCGAATGCCCTTTTGACATGTGCCGCACTCCTTTTGGGATAATTTCAAATAATTTAAGTAAGCAATAAATAGCTGGAGTCGCCATACCCCCAAGGATAGACGGCTATCGGCAGGATCTCATTTCAATATGGAGACCGAAGCCAGATATTTCAAGGCACGTGACAGATTGTCGCAAGATAAACTGTCGAGCCAGTGCAGATTCTCCCAGCTTCTCAGCCAGGTGAACTGTCGCTTGGCCAACTGGCGAGTCGCAACAATCCCGCGTTTCTGCATTTCTTCTTTTGTAGCAGTGCCATCAAGGTATTCCCAAACCTGGCGATACCCCACTGCACGTATAGACGGTAAACCGGCGTGCAGGTCACTTCTCTGATGCAGCCGTTCGACCTCATCAATCAGCCCCTGTTCCAGCATCTGCACAAATCGTTGCTCGATACGGGCGTGCAACACACTTCGCTCAGCTGGCGCAATGGCAATATTGGCCACAGTATAGGGGAAACCGTGGCCTGCGGTCGTGCTCGAATCAATATTATGTTGCGCCTGGCGTTGCCGATGTTCGGTCATGCTGAGACCGCTCACCCGATACACCTCCAGCGCCCGAATCAAGCGCTGCGGGTCATTCGGGTGAATCCGCGCAGCGGACTCGGGATCAACTGCCTGCAGCTCGGCATGCAGCGACTCCAGCCCTTGCTCCTGAGCCTGTTGCTCAAGCGCGGCGCGAACCTCGGCATCAGCGGCCGGCATGTCGGCCAGCCCTTCACGCAATGCCTTGTAATAAAGCATTGTTCCGCCGACCAGCAACGGAATCCGTCCACGCGCGGTGATTTCGGCCATTTCGGCCAGCGCATCGCTGCGAAACTCGGCCGCCGAGTAGCTCTCTGCCGGATCACGGATATCAATCAGCCGGTGCGGAAACTCGGCCAGCGTGGCTTTGTCCGGCTTGGCGGTGCCTATGTCCATGTCGCGATAGATCAGCGCCGAGTCGACACTGATCAAGTCACACGGCAATACGCGGGCAAGCTCCAGCGCCAGGTCGGTTTTACCGGCAGCTGTCGGGCCCATCAGGAAAATTGCCGGCGGCAAGCGCTCAGACATGTTTATAAGGTCTCTTAAAAGTCGGCGAGGTGCCGGGCGCGATCAACGACCGCGCAGGAACAGCTTATCCAAATCATCCATGGCCAGCTGCGTCCATGTAGGGCGACCATGGTTGCATTGACCGCTGCGCTCAGTATGTTCCATGTCACGCAGCAAGGCGTTCATTTCCGGCAACGTGAGGCGGCGGTTGGCGCGAACCGAGCCGTGACACGCCATGGTGCCGAGCAACTCGTTGAGGTGCGCCTGAATCCGGTCACTGGTGCCGTATTCGAGCAAGTCCGCCAGTACATCATGCACCAGCCGTGTGGCTTCAGCCTGCTTGAGCAAGGCCGGAATCTGACGGATAGCCAGTGTTTCCGGGCCCAGACGCTGCAACTCGAAACCCAGCCGCTGGAACCAGTCGGCATGCTCTTCTGCGCAGTCGGCTTCGCGCTGGCTCAGGGCAATCGATTCCGGCACCAGCAACGGCTGCCCGCGTAGCCCTTCGCTGGCCATCGCGACTTTCAGCCGCTCATAGGTGATGCGTTCATGCGCCGCATGCATATCCACCAACACCATGCCCTGCACGTTTTCAGCGAGGATATACACGCCTTTGAGCTGCGCAATGGCATACCCCAACGGCGGCACGTCGCCCTGCTCGGCAGGCAAACCCATGGCCGGGGATGACGGCATCGGCGCGAAAAACTCGCGATAGGCACTCTGCGCCTCTGCAGCCGGAACGGCCGCGGCAGGCGAGCCACCCGAATATTGCTGATAGCCAGCACCCGGCGAGCGCCAGACATTGGTTGCCGGTTGTGTTTCAAGCGTGGTCGCGGCCAGGCCGATTTCACCTTGCGGGCCAAATTCGCCGGCGGCCGCACCAGTCGGGCGCACCATCTGCTCGACCGCAGCGGGCGCTGCGAGTTGGTCTTCGGGGCGAACTTCGCCGAGCGCGCGGTGCAACGTGCCGTAGAGGAAATCGTGAACCATGCGCCCGTCACGGAAGCGCACTTCGTGCTTGGTCGGGTGCACGTTGACGTCAACCACAGCCGGATCGACTTCAAGGAACAACACAAATGTCGGGTGACGGCCGTTGAACAGCACATCGCGGTAAGCCTGACGCACCGCGTGCGCCACCAGCTTGTCGCGCACGGTACGGCCGTTCACGTAGAAGTATTGCAGGTCAGCCTGACTGCGCGAGAAGGTCGGCAAGCCCACCCAGCCCCACAAATGCAGGCCATTGCGTTCAATCTCAATCGGCAGCGCCTGTTCAAGGAAGGCCGGCCCACAGACTGACGCCACGCGCCGCCCACGGCTGACTTGATCATTGGCTTCATGCAGCGAAAGCACGGTTTTACCGTTGTGACGCAAATGAAATGCGACATCAAAACGAGCCAATGCCAGGCGCTTGATGACTTCTTGCAGATGATCGAATTCGGTTTTTTCAGTGCGCAGAAACTTGCGCCGCGCGGGGGTGTTGAAGAATAGGTCGCGCACCTCAACCGAGGTGCCAACCGGATGCGCGGCAGGCTGCACACGCGGTTGCATGTCGCGGCCTTCGGTTTCAACCTGCCAGGCCTGCTCGGCCTCGGCGGTTCGCGATGTCATGGTCAGGCGCGACACGGAGCTGATAGAGGCCAGCGCTTCACCGCGAAAGCCCAGACTCATGACTTGTTCAAGGTCTTCGAGCTCGCGGATCTTGCTGGTGGCGTGACGCGCCAGCGCCAGCGGCAGGTCGTCTTCGGCAATTCCGCTGCCATCATCACGCACCCGCAGCAGCTTGACGCCGCCCTGCTCCACATCGACATCAATGCGTTTGGCACCCGAGTCGAGGCTGTTTTCGAGCAGTTCCTTGATCACCGAAGCCGGACGTTCAACCACTTCACCGGCGGCAATCTGGTTCGCCAGCCGCGGGCTTAGCAGCTGGATGCGTGCAGCGTCACTCATGGCTGTGACGCCAACGAAGTCGCCGGGATGTGCAGGGTCTGACCGACCTTGATCACATTCGAGCTCAGGGAGTTGGCACTCTTCAAAGCCGCCAGGCTGATCTGGTAGCGCTCGGCAATCATCGCCAGGCTCTCGCCGGAACTCACCCGATGTTCGCGCGCGCTTGGCGCAATCTTGCCATTGTCACGCTGCCAGGCAATGTAACTGCCGGGTGGCGGGTTTTGCTGGAAGAACTGCTTCACACCCGAAGTAATCGAGCGTGCCAGCGATTGCTGATGCTTGGATGAGAACAGCTTGTTGGCCTCATTCGGGTTAGAGATAAACCCGGTCTCGACCAGAATCGACGGAATATCCGGCGACTTCAACACCATGAAGCCGGCCTGCTCGACCCGACGCTTGTGCAGCGGGGTGATCTGGCCGATGTTGCTGAGGACTTTCTGGCCGACGTTCAGGCTCGACGAAAGCGACGCCGTCATCGACAAGTCAAGCAATACGCCTGCAAGCATGCGGTCCTTGTCATCCAGGCTGACGTTGCCGGCACCACCGATCAGGTCGGACTGGTTCTCGGCATCGGCCAACCAGCGGGCGGTTTCCGAGGTGGCGCCGCGATCAGACAGCGCATACACCGAGGCGCCAAACGCAGAGCGGCGCGGGGCCGCGTCGGCATGGATCGAGACGAACAGGTCGGCGCCCTTCTTGCGGGCAATTTCAGTACGCCGGCGCAGCGGAATGAAGTAGTCACCGGTACGCACCAGCTCGCCACGAAAACCTTTTTCCGCATTGATCTGGCGCTGCAATTCCTTGGCGATCATAAGCGTAACTTGCTTCTCGACCTTGCCTTTAACCGGCGACAGCGCGCCCGGGTCTTCACCGCCGTGGCCCGCATCAATCGCGATCACGATGTCGCGCTTACCACTCGGCGCGGGCACGATCTTGGGCGGCGCCTGGGTTGGGGTGACAGGAACAGTCGGCGTGCTCGCAACCTGAGTCGAAGGCAATGCAGAAGGCGTATCGGCGCCCTGATCGAACAGGTCGACAACCAGACGATCACCATATTGCTGGTTAGGCGCCAGCGTGAAGCTCTTCGGGGTCACGACAGTTGAAAGGTCAATCACCACGCGCAAGTCATCGGCCGAGCGCTGGGCAGAGCGCACCGAGGTAATCGGCGTGCCTTTAAGTGCAAGCGATTTGAAGTTAGTGGCCAACTTGGCGCCATTGATGTCGATAACAATGCGATTGGGCGCCGTCAGGGTGAAGACACTGTGCTTCACCGGGCCAGACAGGTCGAACACCAGACGGGTGTTGTCGGGGGCTCGCCACAACCGCACGCTGCGTACATCCGAAGCGGCAAAAGCCTCAGCGGCCATAACCGCCAACACCACCCCAACTGCAATAAAACGCGCGCCTATGCGCATAGCCAACCCCATTTTATGATTTCACTCCGATGGCCAATGCGGCACACCAGGATTTGCCACGTGCACTTTTCGCGTGCATTTGTAAGAGACGCCCTGCACCTTGGGGTGTAATGGTAATGTCCATGTCGGCCTTTGGCAAAACGCCGGCGCCTCTTTGCGGCCACTCAACCAGGCATAAAGCATCGCCAGCGAAGTAATCGCGGATACCTAAATACTCTAGCTCTTCTGGATCGACCAACCTATACAAATCAAAGTGATAGGCCTGCAACTTACCAATTACATAAGGTTCGACCAACGTGAAGGTCGGGCTCTTCACCGCTCCGGTGTGGCCAAAGCCGCGGATTATCCCGCGTGACAAGGTGGTTTTGCCCGCCCCGAGATCACCGTGTAAATAAATGATGCCGACACCCTGAGTGACTTCGGCAATGCGCGCACCCAGCGCCAGCATTGCCTCTTCATCGGCGGCAAACAACTCAAAATCAGACACCTGAAAGCTCCTGCATTAACTGACGAATGGCTGCGCACAAATCACTGGCAGCCAGACCGCGCCCCTCTACAGCCAACATCTCACCCGCACACGCATGCAACCACACCGCCAGACCCGCCGCCTCAAAAGGCGCCAGCCCCTGCGCGAGCAATGCCCCCGTCAAACCGGCAAGCACATCACCAAGGCCTGCACCTGCCATCACCGGATGACCGCGATCACACACCCGCAAGCGACCATCCGCCGCACCGATCAGCGTTCCGGCGCCCTTGAGCACACAGACACAAGCAAAGCGCTTGGCCAAAGCCAGCGTGGCCGCCGCGCGATCCGCCTGAACCTCGCCGATACTGATACCCAACAGGCGTGCGGCCTCACCCGGATGCGGGGTTATTATCGCCCCGGCAGGCAGTTTGACGCTGCCTGTTGCGAGCATATTTAGTGCATCTGCATCCCAAACCTGAGCATCCGGGCCACTCGCGGCAAGCGAGAGCATGCTGCGACTCCAGGCGCTTTGCCCCAAGCCTGGCCCAACGACCATCACGCGGGCTTGCTTGACCATCGCCATCAATTGATTGGCGGATGCTACGCCCAGCGTCATCACCTCTGGAATCCGCGCCTGAGCTGGCGCGACATGCTCGCTACGGGTTGCCAGCGAAACCAGCCCAGCACCCGAGCGCAGAGCCGACTGCGCGGCCAGTAATGCGGCGCCGGCAAAGCCGCGATCACCGCCTAGCACCAGCACATGGCCCAACTGACCTTTATGCACATTCTTCGGCCGCGCGCCCAACAGCGGCACGTTGTTCGCTGCCAGCCGCTGCGCTCGCGCCGGATGCGCCGCCACAATGCGTTCATCGGCCTGCAAGTCATCGAACAACAACTCACCCACATAATCCAGCGCCGCGCCGGTGAGCAAGCCCAGCTTGAGGCCGATCAGCGTCACGCTGACATCTGCGCGCACCGCACAGCCCAGAACCTGCCCGGTGTCTGCGCTCACGCCGGAGGGCAGATCCACCGCCAAAACCGGCAACTGGGCTTGATTGATCTGCACGATTGCGTCGGCATAAGGCGCACGCACGTTGTCACGCAAGCCGGTGCCGAGCATGGCATCGACCACGACGCCACGTAGCGCCGATTGCGCCGACCACGGCTCAATGCGAACGCCAGCCGCAACCGCTTCATCGCGCGCCAGTGCGGCATCGCCCTGCAATTGGCTGGCATCGCCCACCGCCAACACCGACACCTGCCAGCCACTGCGCAACGCCAACGCCGCGATCAGGTAACCGTCGCCACCATTGTTACCGTGACCGGCCAAGACGGTGATCGCGCCGGCATCTGGCCAGCGTCGGCGCAGCACTCGCCAGATCGCATGCGCCGCGCGACTCATCAATTCAAACCCCGGGGTTCCGGCGGCAATTAACTTGGCGTCCAACTCACGCACTTGCTGTGCGCTGTAGAGAGCCAGTGGCAGATTCTCGCAATCGCGCGTCATGTCAGTAGCCCTCCCTCGATACCAATACCGCCTGGGCACGGTAAAAGCCTTAGCGCAGGCACCCAGTTTACTGATGCACAGGCTGATTATCGGCAGATTTTATCAGCCCGGATGTCGCACCAAGGCGTTTTTGTGCGGTTGTGATGTGTGTTTGTCTGGCAAAATTGTAGCGACTCTCGTCCAGGCCCGTTGCTCCGCATGAATTCGTCCGCGCTCGACCCCGTTACGCTGGCTCAATCGATAAAGGATTGGGGCCGCGAACTGGGCTTCCAACAAGTTGGCATCGCCAGCGTCGACCTCGGCGAGCATGAGGCGCACTTGCAACGCTGGCTGGACGCCGGGTATCAGGGCGAAATGGACTATATGGCCGCTCACGGCAGCAAGCGTTCGCACCCCGAGCAACTGGTGCCGGGCACGTTGCGGGTGATTACGCTGCGCATGGATTACCTGCCGGGTGATACGCGCATGGCCGAGCAACTGGCCAACCCTGAAAAAGCCTATGTATCGCGCTATGCGCTGGGCCGCGACTATCACAAGCTGATTCGCAAACGCCTGCAGCAACTGGCAGAGCGCATTCAGAAGGAGATTGGCCCGTTCGGTTTTCGCGCCTTTGTCGACAGCGCGCCGGTGCTGGAAAAGGCCATTGCCGAGAACGCCGGGCTCGGCTGGATCGGCAAGAACACCTTGGTGCTCAACCGCAAAGCCGGCAGCTACTTCTTTCTCGGCGAGCTGTTCATCGACTTCGAATTGCCGATTGATCCACCGCACGCCAGCGAACATTGCGGGCGCTGCACCGCGTGCCTGGACATATGCCCGACAGCCGCCTTTGTCGATCCGTATGTGCTGGATGCGCGCAAGTGCATTTCTTACCTGACCATCGAGCTCAAGGGCGCGATCCCAGTAGAACTGCGGGCACCAATCGGCAACCGGGTGTTTGGCTGCGATGATTGCCAGATGGTCTGCCCGTGGAACCGCTTCGCCAAAGCCACTGACAAAGGCGATTTCAAGCCGCGTCACGACCTCGACAACGCCGAACTGGCCGGGTTGTTTATGTGGACTGAGGATGAGTTCTTGAGCCGCACCGAAGGTTCGCCGCTGCGCCGCACCGGTTATCTCAACTGGTTGCGCAATCTGGCCGTCGGGCTGGGCAATGCGCCCTCAACCATCCCCGTACTGGAGGCGTTGAAAGCGCGCCGCGAGCACCCGTCTGAACTGGTGCGTGAGCATGTCGAATGGGCGCTGGAGCAACATCACCAGCGCGCCGCGATCACACCTTGAGGAAGGTTTCGCGGTAGTACTTGAGTTCAGCAATCGACTCGCGGATATCGTCCAGCGCCAGATGGCTGCCTTTCTTCTGGAAGCCTTCCTTGAGTTGCGGCGCCCAGCGCTCGGCCAGAATCTTCAGGGTCGAGACGTCCAGATAGCGGTAGTGAAAGTAATTCTCCAGCGCCGGCATGTAGCGATACAGGAAGCGCCGATCCTGACCAATGCTGTTGCCACAAATCGGTGACTTGCCCTGCGGTACCCACTCTTGCAGGAACGCGATGGTTTGGGCCTCGGCTTCGGCCGGGCTGATCTTGCTTTCACGTACGCGCTGGGTCAGGCCGCTCTGGCCGTGCGTACGGGTATTCCACTCATCCATGCCCGCCAGCAATTCATCGGACTGATGCACGGCGATCACCGGCCCTTCGGCCAATACATTGAGATCGCTGTCGGTGACGATTGTGGCCATCTCGATGATCACATCTTTTTCTGGATCGAGACCGGTCATTTCAAGATCGATCCAAATCAGGTTTTGCGAATTTTGCATGGTCCGCTCCTCGGCTAGAACCGCCAGTTTAGCGGATATCGTCTGCCTGCATGTGCCACAGCAACAGATTTGATTGACGCCAGTCAGCCATTTCGATGCACTCATCAGCCTCGACGTCCGGCACCGCAAAGGTGTTGCTGATCAGCCAGGCGCCTGGCGGCATTTGCGCCTTGGCCTTGAGCCACAGCGCAGGCATCGGCACGGGCGAGAGAAAACAGTAGACCACGTTGAATTCAGCCAGATCGGTGCGCCACAAGCTCTGGTAACGAATCGTGCAATTGGGCTGCAACATGCAACGCAGCCAGGCGATGGCAAAACTCAATGGCGCGGTTTCAACCCCGACAAACTGGCCACGCGGAAAAGCTTTGGCCAGCGCCAGCAAAGTACCGGCAGGGCCGCAGCCCAAGTCAACAAACCGCAGCTCGCCACTGCGTCGCTCAAGCAGCGTCGCCAACTGCTCGCGGGTTTGCTTGCCGGTCAGGTACAAAGGCACGCGCTCGGTGGCGCTGTTCCAGTTGAGCAACAGCACCAGCACAAAACCCACGGCAAACACCCAGGCAGGCAGTTGCGCCTGATTAGCCAATAACACCGCAGGCACAAACAACAAGCCCAACACTTGCCACCATACGCCCAGACCAAACCAGCGACTTAATCCGGCGGCGAGCACGCCCTGCATGCCTGCAGCCAACAGCAAGCTGGGCCGCCACGGGCTGAGTTGGGCCAATAGCATCAGCAGCAATCCAATCAGCAATAACGCCGCCACTTGCGCAAGCAGCGCGCCCAACCAGGGCGCGCGTGCAAACCGTGACTGCAATGCCTGTACGTAGCCCATCAATGAACTGCCTCTGAATAATCGCGGCACCAGTGTAGCGCTTCAGCGTAAGTCCTGGCGCTGCGCATGCTAGACTCGCGAACGGAATTTATTGCTTTTCAACCTCGGAATACTCATGGCCAAACGCCAACTCAATCGCCGGCAAAACTGGCGGATCGAAAAAATTCAGGGTGAGCGCGCAGCGCGTGCCGCCAAGCGCGAATCTCAAGCGCTGGAAACCCTTGAAGGGGGCGACCTTGGCCCGGAGCAAACCGGGCTGGTTATCGCCCACTTCGGGGTGCAGGTTGAAGTCGAGGCGCTCGAAGGCGAACTCGCCGGCCAAGTGTTCCGCTGCCACTTGCGCGCCAATTTGCCCGCACTGGTTACCGGCGACCAGGTTGTCTGGCGTCCGGGCAATCAGGGCATCGGGGTTATCGTGGCGCAACTGCCGCGCAGTACCGAGCTTTGCCGTCCCGACACCCGCGGCCAACTCAAGCCGGTAGCCGCCAACGTCGATCTGATCGTGATTGTGTTTGCGCCGCTGCCCGAGCCGCACGCCAACCTGATCGACCGTTATCTGGTTGCGGCAGAACATGCCGGCATCCACCCGCTGTTGCTGCTGAACAAGGCTGATTTGATCGACGAGCAAAACAGCGTCGCATTGAATGCGCTGCTGGCGGTGTATCGGCAGCTGGGTTATCCGGTACTCGAAGTGTCGGCCCACGAAGGCGACGGCATGGAGCAGCTCAAAAAGCAGCTTGATGGTCACGTCAGCGTGTTCGTCGGCCAGTCTGGCGTCGGCAAGTCTTCACTGGTCAACAGCCTGCTGCCCGGTATCGAAACCCGTGTCGGCCCGCTCTCGGAGCTAACCGGCAAAGGCACGCACACCACCACAACCGCGCGCCTGTTCCACTTCCCCGGTGGCGGCGAGTTGATCGACTCACCCGGCATCCGTGAATTTGGCCTGGTGCACGTCAGCCGTGAAGATGTCGAGGCGGGCTTTATCGAGTTTCAGGAGCTGCTCGGCCACTGCCGCTTCCGCGACTGCAAACACGACCGTGAGCCGGGTTGCGCGCTACTCAACGCACTGCAAGACGGGCGCATTCAGCCGCAGCGAATGGCCAGTTACCGGCACATTCTGGCCAGCCTGCCGCAAGACGAATATTGAGTTTCGGGCCGTACAGTCGGGCGGCCCGCTTACTCCGGCTTGACCTGATCGAACTGCAAAACCCCATCCTCGAAGATATTCAGCCGCTGCTTGAGCTGCTCGGGCGGCGCCGGCTCACCCGCAACACCTGAAGCGGGAGCAGCGGCATCACTCTGCGGCGCGGTGCTCGACTCAGGCGCTTGCGCGTCCGGAGCGGCCGAGTCGCCTTCGATGTCACGCTGGGCCTTTTTGGTCAGCACGATGATATCGATACGCCGATTAATCGGGCTTAAGGGATCGGCGCGATCAAACAGGGCCGATGAGGCGTAGCCGACAACACGGGCAATCTTGTCCTCGTCATAACCGCCCTCGACCAGCACCCGCCGCGCCGCATTCGCCCGATTGGCCGACAACTCCCAGTTACCAAACCCGGCATTGCCAGCAAAGGGTTTGGCATCGGTGTGGCCGCTGATGCTGATCTTGTTGGGCACCGAATTGATCGTGTCGGTGAGGGCCAGCAAGATATCTTCAAAATACGGCTGGATACGCGCGCTGCCCAGATCAAACATCGGCCGGTTTTCCGCATCGGTAATCTGGATCCGCAAACCATCCTGAGTGATCTCGAAGAGAATCTGATCCTTGAAGTTCCTCAGCTGCGGGTCTTCATCAACCTTGGTCTGCAATTCCTTGAGCAACAACTCGAGGCGCTCGCGCTCCATCTCCTCGGCGATCGACTGCGCCCGCTCTTCGCTGATATCGACGCTGGTGGACTCGGGCGTAACACTCGGCTCTGGGTTGAGCGTGCGATCCGGCGCTGGCGTTGGCGAGCCACCCAGATCAATCACATACGGGCTGGCACTTTCAGAAAAGCCCACTGGGTCCTGAAAGTAACCGGAGATAAGCTTCTTCTGCTCCGGCGTTGCCGAGGACATCAGCCACATCACCATGAAAAACGCCATCATCGCGATTGCAAAGTCGGCGAAGGCGATTTTCCAGGCACCGCCGTGGCCGCCACCGGCAATTTTCTTGACGCGTTTGACGATAATCGGCTGAGTGTTTTCCATGATTCAGCCTTTAGTTTCCACGCATCGCCTGCTCAAGCTCGGTAAAGCTTGGGCGGTGAGCGGGATACAGAACTTTACGGGCAAACTCGACAGCCAGCGACGGCGGCATGCCCGAGGCAGACGCAACCAGCCCGGCCTTGATGGCTTCGTAAACGTTCAGTTCTTCCAACGAGTCGTGCTCAAGCGAGCTGGCCAACGGGCCGAAAAAACCGTACGAAGCGAGAATACCCATAAAGGTACCGGCCAACGCCGTACCGACCTTCTCACCGATCTCGGCGTTATCCGCCTCGGCCAGCACCGACATGGTGATGACGATACCCAGCACCGCCGCCACAATACCCATCGCAGGCAGGCCGTCGGCAATTCGTGCAACCGCGTGCGAAGGATGGTCAAGCTCAACCTTGAGACTGGTAATTTCCATGTCGAAGAGGTTTTCGAGCTCATGCGGCGCCATGTTGCCAGATGACATGATGCGCAGGTAATCGCAGATAAACGCGCACATGCGCTCATCTTTCAGAACCGCCGGGTATTTGCTGAAAATCGGACTCGCTGCCGGGTCCTCAACATCGGCCTCAATGGCCATCATGCCTTCGCGGCGGCTCTTGTTGAGAATCTCGTAGAGCAGGCGCAGCACATCAAGGTAATAGCTGTGCTTGTAGCGCGAGCTGAACATCTTCAAGGATTTCTTGAAGACCTGCATGAACGTGCTGCCGGGGTTGGCCTGTAAAAAAGCACCCAGCGCCGCACCGCCAATGATCAATACTTCAAAGGGGTGAACCAGCGCCATGATATGGCCGCCAGAGAGCATAAAGCCCCCAAGCACGCTGGCAAACACCACAATTATGCCGATTATTTTTGCCATAATTTTAAAACTTGAAGACCTGAAATAAGGATTCTTTTAAACAATCCTTCTCTGTATCGGAAGATTTGCGCGAGACTGTAGGCAGAATTTATTTCGGCGCAAAACCAGCGCGACTCAAGAACCGACTGGCGGGGCCGACAAAGAGCTAACCACAACGTGGCGCAGTTTACAGGCTGGTGCGAAGCGTTCTAACTATTTTTATCAGAGCGCCGGTGCAAGCCAACAGCACCCGTTGACGCTCCACCCTCTTAAATCAGTCTGGTTGAAGTGATGCCCTTACCCAGCCCAAAAACGCGCGCGCAGTGGCTTGAGCTTCTCGACAAACAACCACTGCCGGTCACACCGCAAGCGTTGCAGCAAGTAACGCGTGCACTCGGCGACAGCCGCCGCTCGCTGCGCGACATTGGCGAGATCATGCAGCGCACGCCAACGCTGGCACTGTGCATCATGCGCGAGGCCAATCGCAGCGCCTCCGCCCTGGGCGAGCCTTGCGCGCATCTGGAAACCGCACTGAGCCGACTGGGCCTGGAGCGCAGCGCACAGCTGATCAGTCGTCAGCCAACTCTGCCCATCGAGCAGATCCCGCGGCAACTGCGGCAAATCCTGTTGATCAGCCAGCACGCGGCGCAACAGGCGAACGGCTTGTTCGCCGGGCGACTGGCGCGGCTTTGGCAGGAAATAAACTGGGGCAGCATTCTGTTCCTGGCACCGTTGTGGCCGCTGGTTGCCGCCCACCCCGAGTTCTTTGATGAGTGGGAACAACGCGTTCTGCTCAATGGCGAGCAAGCGTGCAAGGTCGAGAAGCAACTCCTTGGCGTCTCCCTGCCTAGCCTGTGCCTGGCACTGGCCGAGCATTGGCGCTTGCCCGAATGGATAATCCAGGCCTATCGCCTGCTGCTCACCGACCGACGTCTGCTGGTGCGGGCGCTGCACATTGCCCGGGACAACGAACACCCGTTGCAGCAACAACAATGCCTGGATCAGGACAACAACCTGAGCCGCTGGCTGACGCATCCGGCCAACAGCGTTCTGCTTGCCAATGCCATCGCCCTGTCCGCGCACCACTGCTGGAGCGGATCGCACAGCCTGCGCTGGCAACAATTAACCGGACTTTATTTGCAGGCATCGATTGGCGAGTTGCAACAGCAAATCCACCAGCAAGCCGCAGTAAGTGCCAGACGTTGCGATACCGAACAGCTCTGGCATCCGGCGCAGGCGCTACTGTGGCCGTGGGACGCCGTCCATTTACGGCCGAATGTGGCCAGCGCCCCCGCCAAAACCGATGCACAGCAATGGCGCCTGTTATGCGCGCAATTGCTGCAAAGCCCGAGCGCCTTCAGCAACACCATGCAGCTCAGTTCATGCGCGATTCAGGCATTGCAAGCCGCGGGTATACAGCGCCTGTTACTGCTGCGTATCGATCAAAAGCAAAGTGCCTTGAAGGTACAAGAGCTGGCAGGCTTGCCCGCAGAAGCCGCCGACATAACGCTGCTGCCTCTGCAAAGCCAGGTGCTGCGCAGCTTGCTGGCCAAGCCCGGCCAACTGCACTTGACGCCCGCCAATATCGCGCAATTTTCGGCGTTGCTACCCGGACCGCTGAAAGCATTGTTCGCCGGCGAGAACCTGCTATTGCGTTCAGTCGCAAACGAGGGCCGGGTGGTGATGTTGCTGGTGGCTGACATCAACGGGCAACCGCTCAGCGAGACTCAACTGAAAATATTTGGCAAAACCGCTCAATGCATTGATCGTGCACTGACAAGCTTTGCTAACCGCGCAGGCTAGGGTTTCCGTTACAATTGGGGTTTTTAATCCCATGTGAGGCCTAGCATGTCCGCCTTTGCTGAGTTGCCGCTGGTTATAGAACCCACCCAATTGGCGCAATGCCTGAATGCGCCCGAGTTGATCCTGGTTGATCTGACCAGCAGCGCACGCTACGCAGCCGGGCACATTTCTGGCGCGCATTTTGTCGACCCCAAGCGCACCCAGCTAGGCCAGCCACCCGCGCCCGGACTGATGCCCGACAAGGCGCAACTCGAGCAACTGTTCAGCGAGCTGGGGCATCACCCGAACGCGGTGTATGTGGTTTATGACGATGAAGGCGGCGGCTGGGCCGGACGCTTCATCTGGTTACTTGATGTTATCGGCCATAACCAGTATCACTACCTCAACGGTGGTCTGCTGGCCTGGCAGGCCGAACAACTGCCACTGAGCGACGAAACACCAGCCGCTCACAGCGAGCCCGTCAGCCTGACGCTGAACGACGGCCCGACGGCCACGCGTGAATATGTGCAGAGCCGACTGGGCGCCGCCGACCTGGCGATCTGGGATGCGCGTGGACCTACCGAGTTTTCCGGCGAAAAAGTACTTGCCGCCAAAGGCGGACACATCCCCGGCGCGGTGAATTTCGAGTGGACAGCGGGCATGGATAAAGACCGGGCACTGCGTATCCGTACAGACATGCAGGCAATCCTTGAGCAACTGGGTATCACGCCCGACAAAGAGATCATCACCCACTGCCAGACGCATCACCGTTCGGGCTTTACCTATCTGGTCGCCAAAGCACTGGGTTACCCGAACGTAAAAGCCTACGCCGGCTCCTGGGGTGAATGGGGCAACCACCCTGACACCCCCGTCGAGCAGTAATCACGCATTGCCATTTAATACGGCCCGCATTGGCGGACCTCGATAGCCTTCAAGGGAATCCCATGAAACAACGCTTGTTCATCATCAGCCAGTACTTGCTGCCGCACCACCTGCTCTCGCGCCTGATCGGTTTTGCCGCTGAGTGCAAGACAGCCTGGTTTAAAAATCGACTGATCGGCTGGTTCATCAAACAGTACAACGTCGACATGAGCGAAGCGCAGATTGAAGACCCAACCGCCTTCGAACATTTCAACGCATTCTTCACCCGCGCCCTGAAAGCCGATGCCCGCCCTCTCGACGCCACGCCGAACGCGGTGCTTTGCCCGGCCGACGGTGCAATCAGCCAACTGGGCAAAATCGAACACGGCCGCATTTTTCAGGCCAAAGGCCACAGCTTCAGCGTGACCGAGCTGCTGGGCGGCGACACTGAAATAGCCAAGCCATTCATGGGCGGCGACTTTGCCACTGTCTACCTGTCGCCCAAGGACTATCACCGCGTACACATGCCGCTGGCTGGCACCCTGACCAAGATGGTTTATGTGCCAGGTCGCCTGTTCTCGGTGAACCAGACCACGGCTGAAAACGTGCCGGAACTGTTTGCCCGTAATGAGCGCGTGGTCTGCCTGTTCGATACCGAACGTGGCCCAATGGCTGTGGTGCTGGTCGGCGCAATGATCGTGGCCTCGGTTGAAACCGTTTGGGCCGGTCTGGTGACCCCGCCGAAGCGTGAGCTGAAAACCTTCGATTACGACGAGGCCGCTCGCGCGCCCGTAAGCCTGGCAACAGGCGCAGAGATGGGTCGATTCAAGCTCGGTTCGACCGCCGTAGTGCTATTTGGCCCGCAAGTTGTTGAATGGGATCAGCAGCTCAACGCGGGGAGCGAAGTGCGCATGGGCCAACTTCTGGCTAGGTAATTCAGGTAAAAGGTTGAAATCGGCCCGGATCGCTTATGATTGATTTAGGTTCTGTAGGAATTTTCCTGCCTGATCTATGCTCTAAGTAATACAAGGTCCGGCCACAGCTCACGGATGATCTGGACGACTCAATACACCAACTGATGTTGGAGCACCTGCTTGACCGATAAAATGAGCCCCTACTTACTGCTGCGAGTTCCGGTTCCCAGCAAAGCCAGCCTGACGTTCAGCGAGGCCTCCCCACGCGAGGTCAAGCGCTGGATAGCCGGGCTGCCAAAGGCCAATATTGGCGAGACGGCGCGTCAACTTTATCAAGCGTTGGCTGAGCTCAATCAGCTGCAAACCCCACCCGACAATCGCCTGCAACTGCTGGAGCTGATTCGCCCGGAGGTGTACTTCGTCTGCGAGCATCTGCAGCGTCACTTTCTGAACAAGGCGATTGTGCTCGAAGAGCGTCCGCGCAAAGTCGCCAACCTGTGCCAGGCCCTGCAAAATCATCTGGCAATGGGCTACAAACTGATTGTTGTCGATATCTGCAAGCAGCCAAGCAAGGAGCTGGCAACGACCTTCACGGTCGCTTTGCAGCGCGCCATCAGCAGCCTTTGCGCGCCTCTGGTTCGCGCCACGCAACTCTACTGCCCGGTGCCTGAAAGAGTTTGGCTGGAGCTGCATTTGCTCTATCAAATTGCCCGCTCAAAGCGCCTGCATAGCACGCCGGTGCCAGACAAACTCAACACCAATCAGAGCAGCAGCAGTGAACAAAGCTATCTGGTGGCTTTACTGATCGGCTGCGCCCGCTGCAACCAGTTGCGCCAGAGCAGCATTGCTCATGTCGCGCAGGCGCTGGAAAGCTGGAGTCATCTGGCACATTTAAAGGACAAGGCAACGCCAACCAGCCTGTTCACTGTGGCGGTCGACCATGACAGCCCGCCCCGCTATACCTCGCTGCTCACCGATCAGGCGCTGCAACACACACTGGGCCTTGATACCCACGCGCTGGTAGACATGCTCAAGGAATACCTGCTACTCGAACCCGAGCAGCGCAAAGTCTCACGGCTGAATATTCCAGCCGGCATGAGCCTCGAAACCCTGCACCATTTAAGCGCCGCGTGGGGTGATTTATCCGAGCGCACATTCAACCGGCTCACAGGTCAGGGCAAATTAACCGTGTGCCTGGGCATGAGCGCCGTGCACTTCTTTCTCAGTGGCGAGCGCTCGTTCAGCCAGTGCCTGAAAGCTAAAGCCGTCACTCGTGAAGCTGTATTCAATACCTCAAGCCTGTCGAAAGACAGCTGGTCGCAAGCTTATGACGTCGACAAAAGTCCCGATTGGGAGAACGGCTTGCAGTACGACGAAATTGGCTATTACAAAGAGCCATCGTCGATGCTCGAAGATGATGAAGCCAGCGGTGAGACTTATCCAAGCTACCCGCTGGCGATTATCAACCACAGCCCCGGCGGCTACTGCCTGACCTGGCCCGGCGAGGTGCCAAGCCAACTTCAGGCGGGCGAGTTGGTCGGTGTACGCGATCTACCCGAGCTTGGCTGGAGCATCGCAGTGGTGCGCTGGATTCGTCAGGCACGCGCAGGCGGTACACAAATGGGCATCGAGCTTATCGCGCCCAGCGCACAAGCCTGCGGCTTGCAACTGGTGCGCACCAGCGAGCAGAACAGTGAATACCTGCGCGCACTGGTACTCCCGGAAATGAGTGCCATATCGCGGCCCGCAAGTCTGCTGACACCGCGCCTGCCGTTTCAGGAAGGCAGCAAAGTGAAGCTCAACATCAATGGCCTCGAACACCGTGCGGTCCTGCTCCGACGTAAGACCAGCACCGGCAGTTTCAGCCAGTTCGAGTACCGTCAAATGGACCAGCCACCGCCTGAGCAAGGGAAGCCCGTCACAGCTGGGACAACCCACAAGCTGAGTACCGAGGAAGACTTTGACTCACTTTGGAAGTCGCTGTAGATTGCCAAATCATCAATTTTGACGTCTTTTCACCCTCTATCGGCGTAGCCTCGACCCCATAATGGCCATCGAAAAAAAAACTATACGGCTACTTATTCTCGAAGACTCGCAAAACGAGGCCGAACGCCTCGTTAGTCTTTTCCGAAATTCCGGAAGCGCAACCCGCGTCCACCGCCTGACCTCAAGCGACGACCTCACAGAGACGCTCCAGCAAAGCTGGGACTTGCTCATTTGCGCACCGCAAAGCCAGGCGCTTGCGCCAACCGAGGCGATCAGTGTTATTCGGCGGCTGGCCAAGGACATCCCGATCATTCAGTTGCTCGCCGATAATGAGTCCGACAGCCTGACCGAAGCCCTGAATATGGGCGCGCAGGATGCCGTGCCGCAAGGTGACGACGAACGTTTGGTGCTGGTCGCAAAACGCGAGCTGAGCAATCTTGAGGAACGACGTGCGCGTCGCAGCGCCGAAATAGCCCTGCGTGAAGCCGAAAAACGCTGCCAGTCGCTACTCGAAAGCTCGGTCGATGCCATCACTTATGTGCACGACGGCATGCATATTTATGCCAACCGTGCCTACCTTGAGCTGTTCGAGTACGAAGATGCCGACGAACTCGAAGGCATGCCTATGATCGACCTGATCGCCAGTGAAGATCAGACAGGCTTCAAAGAATTCCTCAAGAACTACCAGAACGCCGACGGCGAATCCGAACTGACTTGTACCGGCGTTACCGCGCACAACAAGCAATTCAAAGCACGCATGAGCCTCGTGCCGGCCACCTACGACAGCGAGCCCTGCACGCAGGTGGTAATCCGCAAGGAATCGAATAACGCCGAGCTGGAAGAAAAGCTCCGTGAAATCAGCAGCCAGGATCTGGTCACTGGGCTGTACAACCGAACCTACTTCCTTGAGCTGCTCGAAAGCGCCGCCAGCCGAGCAATCAGCACGGGGCAGCCCGCTTCTCTGGCGTATATCCGGGTCGATCATTACTCCAATCTGCTCGGCAGGATCGGCCTCGCCGAAATCGATATGCTACTGGCCGATCTGGCCAACCTGCTGCGCTCGCACTTTGCAGAAGACGTACATCTGGCGCGCGTCAGCGATGACGCTTTTGCCGTGTTGCATCCCGGCCAGACACCGGAAGAAGCCGGCCCTTCGCTGGCCAGCCTGGTCAAGAAAGTGGATGCGCACCTGTTTGATGTCAGTGGTGTGTCGGTGCAAACCACTCTGAGCATCGGCGCCGCCGGCCTCAGTGAAAAAACCGCCAACGTATTGGAAGTCGTTGACCGAGCGCACCATTGCGCCGAAGAGCTTAGCGATGGCAATGCCCTGAAAATATTCGATCCGGCAGATGAACTCGCCGCCGCAGCCAACCGCGGCAACATGGTGGCAATGGTTCAACAAGCGCTCGACAACAATGGTTTCCGCTTGCTGTACCAACCGATCATCAGCATGCGTGGCGACACTTCCGAGCAATACGAAGTGCTCCTGCGACTGCTCAGCCCACAAGGTGAAGAACTGCTCCCGGAGGCCTTCCTTGAGGCAGCCAATACCGCAGGGCTCGGCGCCAAGCTGGATCGCTGGGTCATTCTCAATGCGGTCAAATACCTTACCGAGCATCGCAGCAAAGGCCATGACACGCGCCTGTTCATCCACCTGACAAGCGCCAGCTTGCAGGATCAGACGCTGCTGCCGTGGTTGAGCGTGGCCTTCAAGGCAGCGCGCCTGCCTTCAGATGCGCTGACTTTCCAGTTCAAAGAGCCCGACGCAATCACCTACCTCAAGCAGGCCAAGGTATTGACCCAAGGCCTGAATGAGCTGCACAGCAAAGTTGCCTTGAGCCAGTTTGGCTGCGCGCTCAACCCATTCAATGCGCTGAAGCACCTGCATGTCGACTTCGTCAAACTCGACAGTTCCTACTCACAAGACCTGAGTAACCCGCAGAATCAGGAAACTCTGAAGGAAATGCTCGACAGCCTGCATGCTCAGGCCAAACTGACCATCGTGCCCTGCGTGGAAACAGCCGGAATGCTCTCGACACTGTGGCAGGCCGGGGTCAATTACATCCAGGGCCATTATGTTCAGTCGCCTAGCCCGACGATGGACTACGACTTCTCCGCCGAGGATATGTAGCCGCAACGCGCCAGAGTCAACAAACTGCACACGTAAAAAAACCGCTATCAAGCGGTTTTTTTACGTGCCTGCAAACAGCTCAATCCAGCCCGTCGCGGTCGCGATATCCGAGCAGGTAGAGAATGCCGTCCAGACCCAGCGTCGAGATGGCTTGCTTGGCGGACTGTTTGACCAGTGGCTTGGCCCGGAAGGCTACGCCCAAACCGGCAATGGCCAGCATTGGCAAATCATTCGCGCCATCGCCCACGGCAATGGTCTGCTCCAGACGCAAACCTTCCTGAGCCGCCAGCTGGCGCAGCAGATCAGCTTTACGCTGCGCATCGACAATCGGCTCGACCGCCACGCCGGTGACTTTGCCATCGACAATTTCCAGCTCGTTGGCAAACACGTAATCGATACCCAGCTTGGCTTGCAGCTGTTTCGCGAAGTAGGTGAAACCGCCTGACAGAATCGCCGTTTTGTAACCCAGGCGACGCAATTCGCTGAACAGCGTTTCAGCGCCTTCGGTCAGGCGCAGCGAGGCACCGATATCGCTCAGCACATCTTCGGACAAGCCTTTGAGCAGCGCCAGACGCTCCTTGAAGCTCGCGGCAAAATCCAGCTCGCCACGCATCGCCCGCTCGGTGATTTCAGCCACCTGATCGCCCACGCCCGCGGCCTTGGCCAATTCGTCGATCACTTCAGCCTCTATCAGGGTCGAGTCCATGTCGAACACGGCAAGGCGACGATTGCGCCGGAACAGCGAGTCTTGCTGGAAGGCGATATCCACATTGAGCTCTTGCGCCACACCAAGGAACTCAACACGCAACGCGGCTGGGTCTGCCGGCTCGCCACGTACCGAAAACTCGATGCAGCCTTTGCCCTGCTCATCCGGCATGTCGAGCGGCATGCGCCCGGACAGACGGTCAATGTGATCAATGTTCAGGCCGTACTTGGCCGTAATCGCACTGACGCGCTGCAATTGCTCAGCCGTGACCTTGCGCGTCAGCAGGGTCACGATATGCCGCGGTTTACCCTGCGCGCCGACCCACTGCTGATAATCCGCCTCGGAGACCGGGGTGAACCGCACCTGCTGGTCGAGCTCATAGCCGCAGAACAGCACATCCTTGAGCACCGATGAGGCGCGCTCGGTATCGGGAATTTCAACCAGAATGCCGAAAGACAAAGTGTCATGGATAACCGCTTGGCCGATATCCAGAATATTAACGCCGCCTTGCGCCAAAACCCCGGTAATGGCGGCCGTCAGCCCCGGACGATCTTCGCCGGTAATGTTGATCAGGACGATTTCGCGCAAAGCGCACTCTCCAGGCAGGTTAGTGGTGAAAGTGAGTGGATAAGTGCTGCTGTCCGACTCAGTAAATAGAGCTAATAGTGGCGCGCAAGCACCTATTAGCTGTGAATCTGCGGGTAAAACACCCGTTAAATCTCACCGTTTGCTGGCAGTTAAGAATTTTTCAGTAACGGTAATCCCCAGTCAGGCTGGGCAGAGGCACACATTCTACCCATTTTCCTGACTTTCCGGCCATTCTGGGTGCTTTGCCACATGCCTGCTCATCGCTATACTGCGCGGCATCTATAGTCGACAAGAGCCGAGCTCTGTGAACCGGCCCGCCCCCGTGAAATCCGATAACTTCTTCGTATTGCTGTTTCAGGCCCTGCGCCAGCGTCGCGTGCCGTTGCCGCTGCGTATCGCCAGCCATAGCTTGCTGCTCGTCGTTATGGCGCTGGCGATCTATGCGTGGGTGATTGGCATGCAGTTCAAGCAAGCCATGCAGCAACAAGCTGACGCGCTGGGCACCAGCCTGATTATCCAGACATCCGCTTCGGCGACCGAGCTGCTGGTTTCCAACGACATTCTCAGCCTTAACGTGCTGCTGAATAATCTGGTGAAAAACCCGCTGGTTGCGCATGCCGCCATTTACAGCGTCGATAACCGTATTCTCGCCGAAGCCGGCACGCGCCCGAGCCAAAGCATTCTCGGCGAAACCGACGGCCTCTACTCGACCGCGATCACCTTTCAGGATGTGATTGCCGGGCAGTTGCGCATCAGCCTCGATATGCAGCAGTTCCAGCAACCGATGACGATCAGTCTGCAGAGCATGGGCATTCTCAGCCTTATCCTGCTGGCCCTGACCCTGGCCTTGAGTCTGCGCTTGGGCCGGCACATTTCCACGCCGCTGATGCAGTTGCGCATCTGGCTGCGCGACCCGGATGATCACGCGCCAGGCGCGGGCCGTAATGATGAAGTCGGCGATCTCGCCCGTCAGCTGCAAGCGCGTCTGGTCCCTGAAAAACCGGAGCCTGAGCCGGTCGAAGAGCCAGAGCCTGCGCTGGATGACATCGACGACAGCTTCCTTGATGAGCCTGAGGCTGCCGCGCAATCGTTCCATGTTCCCGACCTCAGCGCCGATCGCGATGAGTTCGATATTGACGACGCCCCTGCGGACCGGACACCGTCGCAGCCACGGCCTGCCGTGCGCCGGGCGCCAGTATTCACCGCCCTCGACGATGGCGATGACGACGATGCCTTCGACGGCTTGCAGCCCGAACCAGAGCCCGTTGCCCAGCACACGCCAGTGGCGCCAGCGCCGGTTAAATCCACGCTGCCAAGCGCGGTGCTGGCGATTCAGCTCGGCGCGCAGGATCAGCTAAAGCGCCTGCCCCGCAGCCGCTTGCTGGAGTTGCTCAAGCGCTATCGCGGCTGCCTTGATCAGGCGTCGGCCTTGTATGAAGGCGAACTGTATACCCTGAGCGACGGCAGCAGCCTGATGCTGTTCCATTGTCAGGAAGGT
Organism: Pseudomonas marincola; assembly: GCF_900682675.2. NCBI lineage: Bacteria > Pseudomonadati > Pseudomonadota > Gammaproteobacteria > Pseudomonadales > Pseudomonadaceae > Pseudomonas > Pseudomonas marincola. Next base: position 4,272,988 of record NZ_LR215729.2, read on the forward strand.
GACGACGATTACCTGACCCATGCCATTTGCTGCGGTGAGCTGATGCGCGCGCTGGGCCACGCCCTGCAGATAGAAGTCGCCGACAGTGGTATAACTCTGCAATTGCAGCTCGGCATGACTCAGGGCAAAAACCTTACCGGCCTGAGCCAGGGTGAATTGCTGCTCAATGAACACGCGCAAGATGCACTCGCGCTGTCGCAACACAGCCGCAATCTGCTGCTGGTTGAGCGCAGCATTGCTGAAGACCCGCTGGTACGCCAGCGTGCGCGCATTCGTGCGATTGCCAGCCCCGAGGGTGCCAGTTGCGTTGAGCGTCTGCTGGAGCCTTACCCGTCGCTGCTGGAACGCCAACTGGGCCGGATGCACGAAACCCAGTGATGCCAGACGCCAGATAAAACAAAACCCGCAATCGCGGGTTTTGTTTTATCCGGGCAACGCTATCAGAAGCGATAAACCTCGGAATCTATGCGGATCGGCTGGGCCATCGGTATCTTCGGCGGTGGCTCTTTCGCCGCCGGGGTTGGCGCAGGCTTTTTGGCCGCTGGCGGCGTCACCGCTACAGGCGTTGAGTTGTTGGTCTTGATCGCATCGGCCAACTGCCCAACCAGTTGCTGCACCGCCAGGCTTTGCGCCCGAACCTGATCAGCAATGCTGCCCTCATGCGCCTCTTCGATGTGCACCATACGGCCATCAATCAACTGGCCATCCTTGCTCATCAGGCGCCACTGCGCATCCAGCACGGCAGGCTGCTGCGGGCCTGAGTCGAGCCGGGCGATGGTCAGCAGAACTTGTACTTGCGGGGTGAAACCCGGCTCCGCTGGCGACAACACCAAACGCTGGCTGTCGAGGCGTGAAGCCAATTGACGCAGCAGTTGCTGATCCAGCTCGGCAGCCAGGCTGCCTGCCCAACGCACACCGCTGGCCGCGATCAAGCTACCGTCAGCCTGACGCTGCAAAAGGGTTTCACGCTGCAAGTAATCTGCAATCGACACCGGGCCCAGAAGAACAGCAATGCCGTCCTTGTCTGCTGGCACACTGATTTTGCCGCTGTCCAACTGATACAAAGGCACCGGTTGCTGACTCACACAACCCACAAGACTAACCAGGCCTGTCAAAAGTAATACTAAAGGGAGGCGCACTAGGCTCATCACTCTCATCCAGCCGGCAAACTGTACCGGCATCCAAATAATCGATTGGCTAGCGGAGCATCGACGGCAATTAAGCAGTTATCCGAACTTCGACGAAATACTGCATATAAACCGCCATAATCGGTGGATTTACGCCCGCAGATGAAGAGTCAAAAGGTCGTCATTACCGCTGAGTCATGCACGGATGATGCCCTCGGCGCTAGCCGAAGGCGCATATCATCCGCTAAAGCGCGCCATGACTCCAGCCTTGTACTCATACAAGCTGTTATCCAGCCGGTGTAATCCGCTCGACCAGCAACCCATCAACACGCTGGAATCCGCGCGGAAGCTTGTTCCCGCGACGCCCACGCTCACCTTTATAGTGCTCAAGATCATCGGCTTTCAGCGACAAGGTGCGCTTACCCGCTTGCAGCACCAGAGTTGCACCCACCGGCAACACAGCCAGATCGGTCAGGTACTCTTCACGGCTGGCAACCCGGTCACCAGGAATGCCAATAATCTTGTTGCCCTTGCCTTTGCCCAACTGCGGCAGATCCGCCACTTTGAACAGCAACAGACGGCCTTCGGTCGTGACGGCAGCCAGCCAGTCCTCTTCGCGGCTGGTCAGCGGCTTGGGCGCAACAACCTTGGCACCGGCAGGCAGACTCAGCAGCGCCTTGCCCGCCTTGTTCTTGGCTTGCAGGTCTTCACCTTTAACCACAAATCCGTAGCCGGCATCCGAGGCGATCACGTAGAGCGCGTCGTCTTCGGGCATCATTACCGCTTCGAACACGGCGCCAGGCGGCGGTGTCAGGCGGCCGGTAAGCGGCTCACCCTGGCCGCGGGCAGATGGCAACGAGTGGGCAGGCAGCGAGTAGCTGCGCCCTGTCGAGTCGATGAACACCGCGTACTGGTTAGAGCGCCCCGGCGCTGCAACTTTGAATCCGTCGCCGGCTTTATAAGAGAGGCCGGTGGCGTCGATGTCATGGCCTTTGGCACAGCGCACCCAGCCTTTTTCAGACACCACCACGGTGACAGGCTCGGTCGGCAACAACTCAGTCTCGGACAACGCCCGCGCTTCGCTGCGCGCGACGATTGGCGAGCGGCGGTCGTCGCCATAGGTTTCGGCATCCTTGATGATTTCATCACGCACCAGCTTCTTCAGCTTGGCTTCGCTGCCCAACAGCTTGAGCAACTTGTCGCGCTCCTTGGCCAGCTCATCCTGCTCGCCACGGATTTTCATTTCTTCGAGGCGCGCCAACTGACGCAAGCGCGTATCGAGGATGTAATCGGCCTGCACGTCGGTCAGCGCAAAGCGCTCGATCAAAACCTGCTTGGGCTGGTCTTCGGTGCGGATGATGTGAATCACTTCATCCAAGTTGAGGAAGGCGATCAACAAACCTTCCAACAGGTGCAGGCGCTTCTCGACCTTGTCGAGGCGGAACTGCAAACGGCGGCGCACAGTGTTGGTCCGGTAAGCCAGCCATTCGCGGAGCATCTCGCGCAGGTTTTTCACCTGCGGCTTGCCATCCAGGCCAATCACGTTGGTGTTGACCCGGTAGCTGGACTCCAGCTCGGTGGTGGCGAACAGGTGCTGCATCAGCTCTTCGCAATCGACGCGGTTAGAGCGCGGGATAATCACGATGCGGCACGGGTTTTCGTGGTCGGACTCGTCACGCAGGTCCGCCACCATCGGCAACTTCTTGGCCTGCATCTGCGCGGCAATCTGCTCAAGCACCTTGGAACCCGAGACCTGATGCGGCAGGGAGGTGACGACGATATCGCCATCTTCGATGCGATACACCGCACGCATGCGCACCGAGCCTTTGCCTGTCTCGTAAACCTTGAGCAGCTCGCTGCGCGGCGTGATGATTTCAGCTTCGGTCGGATAATCCGGCCCTTGAACATGCTCGCAGAGCTGCTCGACCGTGGCGTTTGGCTCATCGAGCAGGCGCACACAGGCCGCCGCGACTTCACGCAAGTTATGCGGCGGCACATCGGTGGCCATGCCCACGGCAATGCCGGTGGTGCCATTCAGGAGCAAGTTCGGCAAACGTGCCGGCAAAGTCGCCGGCTCGTTGAGTGTGCCGTCGAAATTCGGCACCCAGTCAACCGTGCCCTGGCCCAACTCTGTCAGCAATACCTCGGAGTAGCGGGACAACCGCGCCTCGGTGTAACGCATGGCCGCGAATGACTTCGGATCATCCGGTGCACCCCAGTTACCCTGGCCGTCGACCAGCGTGTAGCGGTAGCTGAACGGCTGCGCCATCAGCACCATCGCCTCGTAGCAGGCAGAGTCGCCGTGCGGGTGGAACTTACCCAGCACATCACCGACGGTACGCGCCGATTTCTTGTGCTTGGAATCAGCATCCAGGCCCAGTTCGCTCATCGCGTAGATGATGCGCCGCTGCACCGGCTTCAAACCATCACCGATATGCGGCAGCGCGCGATCCATGATCACGTACATCGAGTAGTTGAGGTAAGCCTGCTCGGTAAAGTCGGCCAACGAACGGCGTTCTACGCCATCCAGGCTCAAGTCGAGTAAATCGCTCATGCGGGCCTCATTGCAAAGTTGATTGGCGCAGCATCAAGGTGCCGTCGCGCTGGGTAAATTCGAGTTGTTTGAGGGCGCTCATACCGAGCAGCACCTCATCGCCATGCATGCCAGGCGCAATTAACGCCGGCACGTCGCGCAGTTCAATTGCGCCCAGTTTAAGCCGGTCGAGCCGGGTTTTGTGGGCGGTAGCCCGGCCATTTGCGGTGCGGATCACAATCGGCGCGCCCGCTTGCAGGCCAAGCTGTTCAGCCACTGCACTCGGCACCGCCACCTGCGTGGCGCCGGTATCGAGCAAAAAGGTCACATCATTGCCGTTTATCTGCCCCGCCGAGACGTAATGCCCATCACGGGAGCTGACCAAGCGGACTTCAATATAGTCGTTGCCCTGAACCGACACCGGCGCCTGATTGGGGTTGTACTGAGCCGTTTCCCAGTCGCCGAAAAAGCGTGTCGCCAGCAAAATGCCTGCGCCCCACGCCAGCACCCACATCACCCGCCCCGCGCGTTTGCCCGGCGTCTGCTCAGTCACTCCGCTTGCTCCCAGCCACCTTTTGGCGCGGCAAAACGCCAGACGATTGACCGGTCTTCGCCATCGGCGCGCGTGTGAGCACCGGTATCCAGACCAAGCCAGGCACCTTCGGGATCAATCCACAGCGCCTCGGCCATGCCGTATTTACTGTCGTAGCGGCGGGCGTCGGTCAGCGCAGCTTCGGCAAAGGACCAACAGCGCTCGACTGCGCCAGTTTCAAGTTCACGGCGGCAGATCTGATGCGCCTGACGCTCCAGAGTGAAGAGTTTTTCCTGATAAAAGCTCAGATCGGAATAATCCTTGGGCACTGGCCCCGCGCCAAGTTTGGGCGCAACCACAACCCCACTCTCGCTTTGCAGCACGCAAGGGCCCTGACAGCGCCAGTTGTTGGACTTGCCATACAACGCCAGCAAACCCCGGCGCTCTCGCTCGGCAGCCAACCACATGCGCTCGCCTGCCGGATCAATCGCAATCCCTTCAAGCATGGCGTTGAAGTGCAGCAGCAAGCCACTGGCACGCGCCTGTCGCATAAAGGTTTTCGGCAGGGTCAACCACTCCGGCTCCCCCGCTGGCGGCATTTTCAGCACGCCGGCATGCGCCTCGCTGAGCAGATAACGGTTGCCAGCGGAATCACAGGAAATGCCTTCGAAGTCCAGATCGCCACCGCGGATAAGGCCGGTGATCCAGCCGCGCATTTTCATGCCCCAAGGCCGCATGTTGTCCGGCAGCGGCGGCGCAACAAATGTCTCAGCCTCGGCTTGCCACGGGCTCACATCGGTGTTGAGCCGATAAACGCGCCCGTCTTCACGGTCGGAAACCGCCCACAAGGCATCACCGCACCACGCCAGCCCGGACAGGTTGCCCTGCTCCATGCCGGCGACTGGGTTTTCACTGAGCAGTTTGAGTTCTTCGGGGGCCTCGGTGGCCGCAAACAGCGGCGCCGAGATAAACAGGGTCAGGGTAAATAACAACTGCCTCAAAGCAGAACCTCAGCCAGATTTCCTTTCGACTCCAGCCACGACTTGCGATCAGACGCACGTTTTTTGGCCAGCAGCATATCCATGATCTCTTCCGTACCGGCGAAGTCTTCCAGCGTGAGCTGAACCAGACGACGGGTGTTCGGATCCATGGTGGTTTCACGCAGTTGCGGCGGATTCATCTCGCCCAGACCCTTGAATCGCGTAACCTGCGGTTTGCCGCGACGCTTCTCGGCGACCAGTCGATCAAGAATACCGTCGCGCTCGGCATCATCCAGCGCGTAGAAAATCTCTTTGCCTTGGTCTATGCGATACAACGGTGGCATGGCCACAAAAATGTGCCCGGCGTCGACCAGCGGACGGAAGTGCCGAACAAACAACGCGCACAGCAGAGTGGCAATGTGCAGACCATCGGAGTCGGCGTCGGCAAGGATGCAGATTTTGCCGTAGCGCAGTTGCGTCAGATCAGCGGAACCTGGATCGATACCAATCGCGACGGCAATATCGTGAACTTCTTGCGAGCCCAACACCACGCTGCCATCGACTTCCCAGGTGTTAAGAATCTTGCCGCGCAACGGCATGATCGCCTGAAACTCTTTATCGCGCGCCTGCTTGGCCGAACCGCCAGCGGAATCACCCTCTACCAGAAACAGCTCAGAACGCTTCGGGTCCTGCCCGGCGCAATCGGCCAATTTACCGGGCAGCGCCGGGCCTTGGGTGATGCGCTTGCGCTCGACTTTTTTCGCGGCCTTGAGGCGACGGCTGGCATTGCTGATAGCCAGTTCAGCCAACTGCTGGCCCAACTCGGGGTTGGCATTGAGCCACAGGCTGAACGCATCTTTGACCACGCCCGAGACAAACGCCGAGGCTTCTCGCGACGACAGGCGCTCTTTGGTCTGCCCGGAGAACTGGGCGTCCTGCATTTTCATCGAGAGGACGAAGGCAATACGTTCCCAGACATCTTCCGGCGCCAGCTTGACGCCACGCGGGATCAGGTTGCGGAATTCGCAGAACTCGCGCAGGGCATCGAGCAGGCCCTGACGCAACCCGTTGACGTGCGTGCCGCCTTGCGCAGTCGGGATCAGGTTAACGTAACTTTCCTGAACGCTGTCGCCGCCTTCCGGCAACCACAGCAGCGCCCAGTCTACGGCCTCTTTATTGCCGCTCAGACTGCCGCAGAAAGGTATATCCGGCAGACGCTGGAACTCGCTGACGGCATCGACCAGATAGGAGCGCAGGCCGTCCTCATAAAGCCATTCAACCCGCTCGCCGCTGGCTTTGTCTTCAAAGCTGACGGCCAGACCCGGGCAGAGTACTGCCTTGGCCTTGAGCACGTGCTTGAGGCGGCTGATCGAGAACTTCGGCGAATCAAAATATTTGCCATCCGGCCAGAAGTGCACGCTGGTGCCCGTGTTGCGCTTGCCAACCGTACCCACCACTTGCAAGTCGCTGGATTTGAAGCCATCGGCAAAGGTCATCTGGTATTCGCTGCCGTCACGCTTGACCCGCACTTCAACGTGGGTCGAGAGCGCGTTGACCACCGAGATGCCCACACCGTGCAAACCGCCTGAGAACTGGTAGTTCTTGTTGGAGAACTTACCGCCGGCGTGCAGCTTGGTGAAAATCAGCTCGACGCCGCTGATGCCTTCTTCAGGGTGCATATCGACCGGCATACCGCGCCCGTCATCGCTGACTTCGAGCGAGTTGTCCTGATGCAGGATGACCTGGATCGAACGGGCATGACCGGCCAGTGCTTCGTCGACACTGTTGTCGATGACTTCCTGAGCCAGGTGATTGGGCCGACTGGTGTCGGTGTACATGCCGGGACGTTTACGAACCGGATCAAGACCGGAAAGGACTTCGATGGCGTCTGCGTTATAACTGGCCATAGGTCTCTTAATCTTCTTCAGTTAATCGAGGTACTTCTAAACAGAACGCGAGGTGCAGGGTTCGGCCATCAACTGGCCAATCACTGCACATCCAGCGCGCAAAAATCGGTATCACGCCAGTATTGTGGCGCGATCCCCGCAAAAGCAAAGAGCATTGGCAGGCGCTCAGCAAATCCCTGAAAGCCGTGATCGCCGCCAGCCTGAATACGCAAGGCACACTGGCGATAAAATACGCCTGCGTCGCGATAATCAAGGGTTTCATCAGCCGTTTGCAACCAGACCTGATAACGGCTTCCATCCGTCGGCGGCGGCACATCAAGCTCAGCCAGCGCACTCACGTGATCGGCGGTCAGATCCCAGGTTTCATTGCTGTAAAAGTTGGTCTGCGGGCCTAAATAACCATCAAAGCGTAAATGCGGACTCACGGCAGGATTGATCAGCAGCGCTTTAAGCCCATGCCGCTCAGCCAAGTGGGTCGCATAGTAGCCGCCCAGCGAGCTACCGACCAGCACAGGTCGCCCGAGGGTTTCGATCAGCGTCTCTATCTGCGCGATTGCCACACGCGGATGATGATGCAGAGCCGGTATCGCCAGCTGTTCGGCCAGCCCCATGTGCTGCATGGCCCGCTGCAACTGGCTGGCTTTATGCGAGGCTGGCGAGCTGTTCAGACCGTGTAAGTAGAGGATGCTGGGGTGACTGGCAGGCATGGATTTTCGAGTGAATTGATTAATAAGGCCAAACGGTAGCAGCTTTACAGGGTCAGGCTCTAGCCCAAGAAGTTGCAAAGCGTAAGCCTGATGCACCGCCAACCCTGAGAAACAGAACCCGACGTACAGGCAGCGACTGCCTGCACGACGGCTGGCGGTTAATAGCCCTTCACGCTGTAGTCGACCACGTAATCGATCCCGGCCACCCGTGACACGCCAGTTTCCAAGCGGCCGTCGTCGTACAAGCGTAACCAGCGATACCCCGGCTCGGTTGTGTCGACCTGAAAGTCTTCGCTGCCCGGCATGAACTGCACACAGGTGGACGGCGACGCCAGCAGGCGCAGGTTACCGCGCATCTGGTCGAACTCCTGATGCACATGCCCCCAAAGTACGGCGCGCGCCTGTGGAAAGCGATCCAGCACAGCAAACAGCGCGCCCGGATTGCGCAAGCCAATCGGCTCCATCCAGCGGCAACCAATGCTCACAGGGTGATGATGCAGGGTAATCAGGTGATGGCGATCAGGCGCCTCGCTCAAGGCACGCTCCAGCAGCGCCAGTTGTCGGTCACCCAAATAGCCAGGCACAGCGCCTGGGATTGAGGAGTCGAGCACAATGACCCGCCAGTTGCCGACATCCACAACCGGGTCAAGCAGATGAGTCGCAACGCAGGCGGCCTGCATCGCCGGCACTTCATCATGATTGCCTGGCAGCCAACGCGCGGGCGCATCAATTGCCGAGCTGACCTCACGGAAGCGCTGATACGAGGCTTCGCTGCCATCCTGTGAGAGATCGCCCGTGGCCAGCACAAGATCGACCACCGGCTGCTCTTGCAGAACCCGGTCGACCACTTGCTGCAAACTGTCGTAAGTATCCATGCCCAACAATCTGCCGCCCTCTTCCTCAAGAAGATGACTGTCTGAAAGTTGCACGATGAGTACGGAAGAATCGGTTTTGGACATCGGCGCGCTCGGCAAAAGCCATCTCCTTGAGCGGAATAGCTAAAGTATGGAGGCTAGCTTAGATGGCCGTAAACCCGCTAAGCGGGCCTGTATCACAGAATTTCAGACTGCTCTGAATGTAGGCCGGTCTGCCTAGCGCGAGCCCACTAAAACCGGCTCCGGCTCATGCCCGCACTCCAGGCAATGGCTGAGCCACTCACCCAAAAACACGTTGAGCTGGGTTTTCTCGTCCGGTTGGTGCATCGCCGCATTGGGATACGGGTAAATACTGCGGAAGCGCCGGGCGCTCTGCGCACTGATGACTTCGGCCATGCGCGCATCGTGATACACCCGAACCTCCAGGGTTGGCACCGGCATCCACGACAGATTATGTTCCTGACTCACTTCGATGGTGGAGGTGTAAGGGCAGTTTTCCAGCACATTGAGCGCCAGCATGCCCATGGAGTGTTGCTCGCTGGTGATAGCAATCCGGCGCACGCCCTCCTCCTGGCGCATTGCCGGGAGCAAGCGCATCAGCCGAGCATAATTCGCCTCACAGGTGGCCTGCAGTTCCAGCAGGTCTACCCGGTAGCGCTCACGTAGCAAATTTAAACCCACATCCCCCTCACTTCGGCGCGGTTAAGCGCCAGCCATTGCAGCGCAATAATGCTCGCTGCATTGTCGATAATGCCATTTTTAACGGCCTGCAAGGCATCCTCGAATGCCCACACATGCACCTTGATATCTTCACCCTCTTCAGCAAGACCGTGCACTCCACCAGCGTTGGAACTGTCGCAACGGCCGATAAACAGATGGACACGTTCGTCCGACCCACCGGGTGAAGGATAGTACTGAGTGATGGGCCACAGCGCCCCAAGCTCAAGCGCGGCTTCCTCTACCGCCTCACGGCGTGCCACCTCTTCAGGCTGCTCGTCTTTGTCTATCAAACCGGCCACAAGTTCAAGTAACCACGGGCTGGCGCTTTTATCGGCCGCGCCAACGCGAAACTGCTCGATCAGCACTACTTCGTCGCGTTGCGCGTCGTAGGGCAGCACGCAGACCGCATCGTGGCGAACAAACAGCTCGCGACTGATCTCAGGCCCCATCGCGCCGCTGAACTGGCGATGGCGCAGGCGCAGCCGGTCGAGCCGGTAGAAGCCCTTGAAACAGGTTTCACGCTGCAGTATTTCCAGCGAGTCCGCATCGGCTTTGAACAGTTCACTCATGGTTGTCTCATCTCATTCATTAGCTGCTTTCGCGCATCCTAACTCTGCGCGCCCAGCTATGCAGCCAATTTACGTGGTACGCCGGTGCAAGCCACAAGCCGTTGGCGGGCAATGGGCCAGATCAGGTAATGTGCTGCGAACTCGTGCACGCTTGTGCAGTCAAAACGCACCATCAGCAGATAACCTGTGGATCATGTGAAGCCCTTTGCGCCCTTGCCCAAACCTTCCAACACCCTTGTAAACTCTGCATTCTCTTCATTCAGCCAACGAAGAATTCAATGTCCCTGACCAAATTACTCGCAATAGCAGGTTTCGGCCTGATCCTCGGTGGCTGCCAAAGCCTGCTGCCGCAACAAGAACCCCTGCAGCCTAAACGCGTGGCGTGGGAGCACCGTCTGCCAGGCTGCGCGGGTGAATCTTGCCCGCTGGTGAACATCGACACGCTGAAGTTCGCCAACAATCCTCAACTGGATGAACTGGTTGAAAAGCGCCTGCTCAGCATGACCCAAAACTCACCGGACGCGCCGCAGCCCACCTCGCTGCAGTCGTTTGAAAAGGACTTCCTGCAAAACGCCGAGCCAGGTTGGAAAACCTATCTGCAGGCCAAGCTAATTGATCAACATGACGATGTTGCGGTGATTGAGTTCTCCAGCTACATCGACACGGGAGGCAATCACGGCATGCCCGGTCGCGGTTTCATCAACTACGACCGCGACACCGGGAAGGTGCTGACCCTCAACGATATTCTGCTGCCGAGCCGGTCCGGGGCATTCTGGGCTCAAGTCGAGCAAGCCCATAAGCGCTGGCTGGCGAAGAATCAGCTGGATAAAGACCCAAGTTTTGTGAAGGACTGGCCGTTCCGCGAAACGCAAAACATTGCGTTGACGCGCGACCAGTTGCTGCTCAAATACGATGTACTGACCCTCGGCCCGTACTCGAATGGCCATCCGTCGCTGACCATTCCGTACGCTCAGCTCAAGGGGATACTGAAACCAGAGTTTTTGCCTGAGAGCTGAGTTTCCCCAGCACGAACTGCAGCCCCGCCGCCGCTAACAGCGCCGGCAGGGTTGCGCCCACGTCAGGCCAGAAATTGCTCAGCAGGTGATAAATCACCGCACCACAGCCCCAGGCTGCCACGGTATCCCAGCGCAATGCTGGCAATGTTCCCTGCGGAACCTGCCGACGACGCAGAATAAAGTGGTCGACCAGCACCACGCCAAACAACGGCGCGAACACCGAGCCGATCAGCAGCAGAAAATTCTGGTATTCAGCCAACGGCGCAAACAGCGCGATCAAGGTGCACAGCGCGCCAATTGCCAGCGCCAGGTACTCGATCTTGACCGCCAGCAGAATCCCGCTGGAAACCGCCGCCGAGTGAATATCGGCAAAGGCATTCTCGGACTCGTCGAGCAGGATCAGCAGTAACGGTATCCCCAGCCCCGCGCCCGCCAATGCCAGCAACAAGGTGTTGACCTCGGCATCTGCCGCGAACGCCAGCGTATAAGCAACGCCGAGACTCATCAGCCAGAAGTTGCCCAGGAAGAATCCGCAGGCTGTGCCGCCAAATACACTGCGCGCACTCTTGCCGAAGCGCGAGTAATCGGCGATCAGCGGCAACCACGACAACGGCATGGCGATAGCAATGTCAAAGCCCAGCGCAAACGGCATCGAACCATCACCGGTGCGCGCCCAAAGCGCGGCCATGTCGGCCTTGTCGAACAGGTTCCAGGTCAACCAGACGCACGCCCCGAGCAACAACCAGATGCCCCACTTGCGCAGAATCCGCCGCACGAACGTCAGCGGGCCACTCACTGCCAACAGTGTTGCCAGCGCACCAAACAGCAGGGTCCAGAGCATCGGCTCGGTGAGCAGGCTGTTCTCACCGAATGCGCGGCCCGCCAGCAGGCTGGCAGCGTCACGCATGACGATAATCTCGAATGCGCCCCAACCAACCAGTTGCAGCAAATTGAGCAGCGCGGGCAGCACTGCACCCTTGCTGCCCAGCGACAGTTTGAGCGCTGCCATCGACGCCAGCCCGGTATCGCTGCCGATGACCGCAACCGCGCCGAGCAGCAGCACGCCGACCGCGGTGCCGCAAGCAATGGCCAGCATCGCACCGCTCATGCCCAGCCCCGGCGCGAGCAAAGCGCCAAGCTGCAAAACCATCAGGCCGATGCCCAGAGAGAACCACAGCGAGAACAGGTCACGGCCGCCGAATACGCGCTGCCCGGCCGGAACCGCCAGATGAGGTGAATAAGTATTGGGAGTTTTCATGCGCAAGGCATCTCGATCAACAGATAAGCAAAAGCCGGAGTCAGTAACCCCGGCGCTGTAAAACCACGAAACAGGTGCGCGACCATCACGCCGGCGCACCTTTTATTGGGATCAGACCTGACGGTAGATCACCGAGCCTTCATCCTTGAACCTCGCCGATTGCTCCTTGAAGCCGGCCTCGACTGCCTTACTTTCATCAGACAAGCCGTTGACCTTGGCGTAGTCGCGAACTTCCTGGGTGATTTTCATCGAACAGAACTTCGGCCCGCACATCGAGCAGAAATGCGCGACCTTGGCGGAGTCCTTCGGCAGCGTCTCATCGTGATAGCTGCGCGCCGTGTCCGGATCCAGCCCGAGGTTGAACTGATCTTCCCAGCGGAATTCGAAACGCGCTTTCGACAGGGCGTTGTCGCGAATCTGCGCGCCGGGATGGCCTTTCGCCAAGTCAGCGGCATGTGCGGCAATCTTGTAGGTGATGATGCCGGTCTTGACGTCATCCTTGTTCGGCAAGCCGAGGTGCTCTTTGGGTGTCACGTAGCACAGCATCGCGCAGCCGAACCAGCCGATCATTGCCGCACCGATACCCGAGGTAATGTGGTCATAGCCAGGTGCAATATCGGTGGTTAGCGGGCCGAGGGTATAGAACGGCGCCTCGTCACAGCACTCCAACTGCTTGTCCATGTTCTCTTTAATCATGTGCATCGGCACGTGGCCGGGGCCTTCGATCATGCACTGCACATCATGTTTCCAGGCGATCTTGGTCAGCTCGCCGAGGGTTTCCAGTTCGCCGAATTGCGCCGCATCGTTAGCGTCGGCAATCGAGCCCGGACGCAGGCCGTCACCCAGCGAGAAGCTGACGTCGTAGGCCTTCATGATTTCGCAGATTTCGTCGAAATGGGTGTAGAGGAAGTTCTCTTTATGGTGCGCCAGGCACCACTTGGCCATGATCGAGCCGCCGCGGGAAACAATGCCGGTCACACGCTTGGCTGTCAGCGGCACGTAACGCAGCAGCACACCAGCGTGAATGGTGAAGTAGTCGACGCCCTGCTCGGCTTGCTCGATGAGCGTATCGCGGAACAATTCCCAGGTCAGGTCTTCGGCCACGCCGTTTACCTTTTCCAGCGCCTGATAAATCGGCACCGTGCCAATCGGTACTGGCGAGTTACGGATGATCCACTCGCGGGTTTCGTGGATGTGCTTGCCGGTCGAGAGATCCATGACCGTATCGGAGCCCCAACGGATACCCCAGGTCAGCTTGGCCACCTCCTCTTCAATCGAGGAGCCCAGCGCCGAGTTGCCGATGTTGCCGTTGATCTTTACCAGAAAGTTGCGGCCGATAATCATCGGCTCAAGCTCGGTGTGGTTGATGTTGGCGGGGATAATTGCCCGGCCACGCGCAACTTCTTCACGAACGAATTCGGCGGTGATCTGCTTGGGAATCGCCGCGCCAAAGCTCTGCCCAGCGTGCTGCGCATCAAGCAGGCCGGCGGCACGCGCTTCCTGCAGTTTGAGGTTTTCGCGGATGGCGATGTATTCCATCTCAGGCGTGATGATGCCTTTGCGCGCGTAGTGCATCTGGCTGACGTTATGGCCAGGCTTGGCACGACGCGGATTGCGCACATGAGCGAAGCGCATCTTGGTCAATTCAGGGTCGGCAAGGCGTTCCTGACCGAAGCGCGAGCTGAGGCCCTCAAGCAATTCGGTGTCATTACGCTCGGCAATCCAGGCAGAGCGCACATCAGCCAGGCCTTTGCGCACATCAATCTGCACGGCAGGATCGGTATACGGACCCGACGTATCGTAGACCAGCACCGGCGCGTTGATTTCACCGCCGAACTCGGTCGGGGTTATGTCCAGGCTGATTTCGCGCATGGGCACACGGATGTCCGGGCGCGAACCTTCCACGTAGACTTTTCGCGACCGCGGGAAGGGCTGAATCGACTGTTGATCGACCTTGGCTGATTCGCTGAGGTTCTGCAGGCTATTTTGTTGTTGTACGCTCATCGACTAACACTCTCCTGAGTAGTATGTCGGAGCGAACTTGAACAGAGACGGGTGGCGCGGGGGGCACGGATTGAGTGCCGAGAGACTCATCATGGCAGGTGATGAGGACATCTTGTTCCCTACGCAGGCCTTAACCTGATCAGGTTCAACGGGATCCGGCAATATGCCAATCTCAGCCCCTCAATTAGGGCACCCCGACAAGAACGCGCTCAGTCTAAACAACTGTGCAGGTGAAAACCAAGCCCCTTGAGGCCAATTCGTCGTAAAGTGACTCACCGGCCGAGTTTTCATTGATTGTTGCTGTGAAGCAACATAGCTTGTTGCAAACTACACTCTCTGCGGCAGGGCCTCATCTTGACCCTTATGGCAGCTAACCTTAGCCTTGCTGACTAACATCGAACCTAGGAAAAACCAATGCTGCGCAGACTCACCTTGGCACTCGCTGTTGCCTCTGCTTCGGTAGGCTCGGCTTGGGCAGAACAAGCCCATGTCCCGCTGACAACTAAAACGGACCTGGTATCGGTCTATAACGAAGCAGCCAACAACAACGCTGATCTGGCAGCTGCGCGCGCTGACTATCAGGCGCGCCGCGAAGTTGTTCCTCAGGCGCGGGCGGGCTTACTGCCAAACCTGACGGGTGGCGCAACCGTGGGTAATACCCGGACCTCGCTCGACCAGCCTTCAACCACGCTGTCGCGCAGCGGCACCAGCTATCAGGCCAACCTGAGCCAGCCGCTGTTCCGTGCGGATCGCTGGTATCAACTGCAAGCTGCCGAAGCGACCAGCGAGCAGGCTGCACTGGATTTGTCCGCAACCGAACAGAACCTGATTCTGTCGAGCGCCGAGACTTACTTCGCCGTGCTGCGTGCGCAGGACACACTGGCATCAACCAAGGCCGAAGAAGCGGCGTTCAAGCGCCAACTCGATCAGTCCAATGAGCGCTTTGAAGTTGGCTTGTCAGACAAAACCGACGTACTCGAAGCGCAAGCCGGTTACGACACCGCACGCGCCAACCGGATTATTGCGCAGCGCCAGGTTGATGATGCTTTTCAAGCCTTGATGACCCTGACCAACCGCGACTACACCTCGATCGAAGGCATCAAGCACACGCTGCCAATCCTGGCCCCGACGCCAAATGATGCCAAGGCCTGGGTCGATACGGCTGCCGCGCAGAACCTCAATCTGCAAGCCAGCAACTTTGCCGTGGACGCTGCCAACGAAACCCTGCGCCAGCGCAAGGCCGGTCACGCGCCGACACTCGATGCAGTGGCCAGCTACGAGCAAGGCGACAACGACAGCCTTGGCTTTACCAACACCGGTATTCCGACAGGCGCTCAGCCGTACGGCAGCGATGTTTCGCAAACCACTCTCGGCCTGCAGTTGAATATCCCGATCTACAGCGGCGGCCTGACCAGCTCGCAAGTGCGCGAAGCCTATCAGCGCCTTGACCAGACCGAGCAACTGCGCGAAAGCCTGCGTCGCAAGATCGTTCAGGACACACGCAACTTCCACCGCGCCGTGAACACCGACGTAGAAACTGTACAGGCGCGTAAGCAGTCGATCATCTCCAACCAGAGCGCACTTGAGGCGACTCAAATCGGTTATCAGGTGGGCACGCGCAACATCGTTGACGTACTCGACGCCCAGCGTCAGCTGTACAGCTCGGTACGTAACTACAACGATGCCCGTTACGACTACATCCTCAACAACCTGCGCCTCAAGCAGGCCGCCGGCACCCTCAGTCCGGGCGACCTGGAAGCGCTGGGTGCTTACCTCAAGCCCGACTACAACCCGGATAAAGACTTCCTGCCGCCAGATCTGGCCAAAGCCGCCGAGGCGCAAATGCACGGCAATCCGCAGTACTGATTACTGCTGGTTTAAACAAAAAACCCGACTGCTGTCGGGTTTTTTATGGGCGGCTATTTTGATCAGCGTTTGAATAAGGCATCCAAGCCGTCAAGCAAGCGCTGCAGCGCGCCCTGATTGGCCTGCATCACCGCCAGACCGGCGCTGTGCATTGCCTCAGCCTGCTGCGGCTGCTGCCATAACTGCTTGAGTTGGACCGCCAGTTGCTCGCCACTGTCGACATCAAGCAAAGCGCCGGCACTGCGCAGCAACGCGGTAATTTCGAGAAAGTTGAACACATGCGGGCCCATCAGAATCGGCTTGCCCAGCGCAGCAGGTTCAAGCGGATTGTGCCCACCGCTGGCAATCAAGCTGCCGCCGACAAAGGCCAGGTCGGCCAGTGCGTACAAAAACAGCAACTCGCCCATGGTGTCGCCCAGTAACACCTGATGCTCGGCAGTCACAGCGGCGGCGGTTGAACGCCGCTGAGTGTTGAAACCTTCTCGTCGGCACAGCTCGAACACCGAGTTGAAACGTTCGGGATGACGCGGCACCAGAATCAACAGCGCTCGCGGATCACCTTCAAGCACCTGACGATGCGCCAGCAGTACCTGTTCATCCTCACCTTCGTGAGTACTCGCTGCAATCCATATCGGCCGATCCTGAGCCGCCCACTGCGCGCGTAACTCAGCCGCCCGGGCCAACAGCGCCGGGTCGATACGCAGATCAAACTTGATTGAACCGGTGACATCCACACACTCGGCGCGAGCGCCCAGATCACGGAAGCGCTGCGCTTCGGTCTGCGTTTGCACCGCAATCAGATCCAACTCGGCGAGCATCGGCGCTGTCAGTTTGGCGAAGCGCGCATAACCACGCGCCGAACGCTCGGAAAGCCGCGCATTGGCCAGCGCCACCGGAATACCGCGGCGCGCACATTGATGAATATGATTAGGCCACAGCTCTGTTTCCATGATCACCGCCAGCTTGGGCTGCAGTCGTTTAAGAAAACGCGCGGCCGCCCACGGCAAGTCATAAGGCATGTAGCAATGCTGCACACGGCCCTGATACTCGGCACCAGAAAACATGGCCTGAATACGCTCGGAACCGGTCGGCGTCATGCAGGTAATGGTGAGCGGCAGCTGTGGATAACGTTCCAGCAATTGGCGAATCATCGGCGCCGCGGCAATGCTTTCACCCACCGACACCGCATGCACCCAAATGCCGCCTGGCTGCAGCGGCGGCAGGCCAAAAGCAAACCGCTCAGCGATGCGTTTGGCGTACGCCGGGGCACGCCATGCACGCCAGGCCAGACGCACAGCAATCAGCGGTAAACCGAGGTAAAACAACAGACTATAAATTGATCGATTCATGGGCGCGCAGCTTAGCAGAGCGAACAATTTCCATCAGCCGATTGCCCGCAGATGCTCGGCAAAACTTTTACCCAGCCACTGCGCAGCCGGGCCCAGCGCTTCATCCCGACGCCTGACCAGTTCCACCACCAAAGGCGGCGGCGTCCAGTCGCAGGGCAATTCAACCAATTGACTGAGATACGTCGGGTAGCTTGCAACGTGGCGCGGCAACCAGGCCCAGCCCAGATTGCGCATCACCAATTCGGCCATGGCGTAAAAACTATCAGCCCGCCAGACAGAGGGGCTGAGCTGTTCACCGCCCGGATACTGACCCTCTTGTGGCGCCATGAGAAGCTGGCGGTGACGCGCCAACTCACGCCGGCCAATGTGCGTCGCTTGAGCCAGAGGGTGATTGGCTGCGCATACCGTGACCATCTCGATCGTGCCCAAACGCTGGCGCTCAAGCGCATCGGGCATCTTCTCGTGGTTGAACAACAAGCCCAGATCGGCCCGGCGCTCCAGCAGCTTATTGGCAACTTCACCTTGAGCGCCGCTTGCCAGTTGCACCTCCAGCAGCGGAAACGCCTGAGACAGTGACTCCAAACTGTCGAGCACCGGCTGATACGGCATGGCCTCATCCTGTGCCAGGCGCAAGCACGCCTCCTCGCCCCGGCTCAGGCCCAGCGCTCGCCCTTCAAGGCGCTGGCATTGGTGCAAGACATCCCGCGCTTCGGCCAACAACGCACTGCCTGCGGCGGTTAACACTGGCTGGCGACCACTGCTGCGCTCGAACAGGGTTACACCCAGATCGGCTTCCAGCATGGCAATCGCCGAACTCACCGCCGACTGCACGCGATTCATCTGCCGCGCCACAGCCGAAAACGACCGGCCCTCGGCAACCCCAACAAACAGACGCAACTGTTCAAGATTCCACTGCATACCCATCTCCATAGCAGATAGGCAATCACTTTATCCCATCATGTAAATGACTAGAATCGCTCAATCGAAAAGGAGACTGATTATGTCCGGTTACTTGTATCTGGCGATTGCCATAACCGCTGAAGTGATTGCGACGACCTCGATGAAAGCGCTCAACGGCTTCAGCAAGCCATTGCCGTTGCTGCTGGTGGTCGTTGGCTACGCGATTTCGTTCTGGATGCTCAGCCTGGTGGTCAAAACCATTCCGGTGGGCGTTGCCTATGCCGTGTGGGCCGGTCTGGGCATTGTGCTGGTGAGTATTGCTGCCGCCGTGCTTTACCAGCAGACGCTGGATTTAGCTGCAATCGCGGGCATGGCGCTGATTATTGCGGGGGTTGTGGTTATTCAAATGTTTTCTCGGTCAGTCGGGCACTGAGATCAAGAGTTGTAACCTTCGCCCGCGCTATACTGGGAGCCTGTTTGACTGTTGAGGCGTTCACATGTCCCAAGCTCTGAGTACCGACGTGCTAATCGTTGGTGGCGGTATCGCAGGCCTATGGCTCAATGCGCGGTTGCGCCGTGAAGGCTATGCCACGCTGCTACTGGAAAACGCCACACTGGGTGGCGGCCAGAGTGTAGCTTCGCAAGGCATCATCCACGGCGGCGCGAAGTACGCGCTGCACGGAGCACTGACTGGCGCCTCCGAAGCCATCGCCGATATGCCACGGCGTTGGCGCGAAGCGATCGCCGGCAACGGCGAAATCGACCTGAGCGGTGTACGCCTGCTTTCCGATGCGCATTATTTATGGTCGCCAGGCAGCCTTGCCGGCAATCTCACCAGCTTCTTTGCCAGCAAAGCCGTGCGCGGCCGGGTTGATCAGGTCAAAGGGGATCAGTTGCCACCGGCCCTGCAAGACCGCAAGTTCAAGGGCAAGGTTTATCGCCTGGCCGAGTTGGTGCTGGATGTGCCAAGCCTGATTACCCGGCTCGCCGAACTCAGCGCCAATAGCCTGCTGGCCTGTAAGGTGATTGAACCGCTGCATGAAAACCAGCAACTGGTGGGCCTGCGCGTAGACGGCCGGGAAATTCGCGCCCAGCGTATCGTGCTCAGCGCCGGCAGCGGCACAGCCGAACTGCTGACTGCGCTCGGCCTGAACAAGCCTGAGCAACAATTACGCCCACTGCACATGGTGCTGGCCAAAGGGCCATCGCTAAAGCCCTTGTATGCCCATTGCCTGGGTGGCGGTCCCAAGCCACGCGTCACCGTAACCACTCATCCTTGCTCAGACGGCGAATGGGTGTGGTACATGGGCGGCGACATCGCCGAAGCCAGTGGCGTGGCGCGCTCGCCAGATGAGCAGATTCAAGCGGCGCAAACTGAAATGGCCTCGCTGTTGCCATGGATCGACCTGAGCACCGCCAAATGGGCGACGTTCCGGGTTGATCGCGCCGAACCGGCGCAATCCAGCCTGATGCGGCCAGACAATGCATTTCTCGCTGATGAAGGAGCACTGATCGTCGGCTGGCCGACCAAGCTGGCGCTGGCACCAGACTTTGCTGATCGGGTAATGGCGAGCCTGAAACGCGATGCCATCGTCCCAGCCGAGCATCCAGCATTACCTGAACTCAAGCAGCCTGAAGTCGCCCAGCCAATCTGGGAGCACATGTTCGCATGAGCAGCCTGCATCACCTGCACCGGCCATTGGGCAATAGCGGCTTGCAGGTTTCTCCGCTAGGCCTCGGCACCGTCAAGATTGGCCGCGATCAGGGCGTCAAATACCCGAATGGCTTCACCATTCCCGACGACGCCAGCGTGCGCCAGTTACTCGCCCAGGCGCGCGATCTTGGCATCAACCTGCTCGACACCGCGCCCGCTTATGGCAATAGCGAAACCCGACTCGGCCCGCTGCTGCGCGGGCAACGTCAGGACTGGGTCATCGTCAGCAAGGTTGGCGAAGAGTTCGACAACGGCCTCTCCTCTTTCGATTTCAGCCCGGCCCACACGCGCTACTCCGTCGAGCGCAGCCTGCAACGGCTGGAGACGGACTACATCGACATGTTGTTGGTGCATTCAGACGGCAACGACGTCGATATTCTGCAAAACAGCGGGATCTACCAAACCCTGCTGGCACTGAAACAGGAAGGCAAGATTCGCGGTTTCGGCCTGTCAGGAAAAACCGTGGCGGGTGGGCTGCTGGCGCTGGAGCAAGGCGACTGCGCAATGGTTACTTACAACCTTAATGAGCAGGCCGAATTGCCGGTGCTGGATTATGCGGCCGAGCACGGCAAGGCAATCCTTATCAAGAAAGCCCTCGCCAGCGGGCACGCCTGCCTCGCTCCTGGTGCTGACCCGATACGCGCCAGCTTCGAACTGATATTTGCCCATCCGGCGGTTAGCAGCGCAATCATTGGCACCATCAACGCAAAACATCTATCTTCGAATGTCGCAATGGCCGCCGAGGTGATTCAGGCTTTACGCTGAGACACAGCCCTCGGAGCTGACTGAATACCGGCGCACGCACTCACGGGCGCCGAAAACAACAGAGCAGAAGCCTAAAGGAGCGCAAATGTCGCGTACGTTAATTCGCAAAGATCCTAACGCCTTTAAAACATTGCCACTGTTTGTTGAGGCCGACCCGGACGGGCTGGCTTATTCGAGCCTGGGCCGCCCGCTTAACTTCAGGGAAATGCTCGAGCGGCGCACCACCATTGAAATCGAAGACAACCAGCGCTTTGCCGTGGAACTGGCGAATCTCGGGGTCTCTGTACGCTTGACGCTGAACTGGCAAGGGCGTGATTACTGGGTGTTAGTACGCCAGCGCCGAGCCGACCGCGGCGATGTCGTGCTAAAACTGATTTCCGGCTACGTGCCAGCCCACGAACTC
This sequence comes from Pseudomonas marincola, assembly GCF_900682675.2. Classification (NCBI taxonomy): domain Bacteria; kingdom Pseudomonadati; phylum Pseudomonadota; class Gammaproteobacteria; order Pseudomonadales; family Pseudomonadaceae; genus Pseudomonas; species Pseudomonas marincola. The sequence goes on from NZ_LR215729.2 coordinate 4,294,213, forward strand.
AACTTGCCGCTGCTCACCGCCATTCAGGAAGTCGCAGAAGAGTGCCTGATGGAAACGCCTGAAGGCTGGCTGGCCGGACGCTTTGGCGAGACTTGGCTGCCGACGCCGTATCAAGGCGTGCTGCACTACCGTGAAGCGGTTAATTTCCGTCTCGGATCGCTATCGGGGGCAGCTCGCCCGGTGCGTTGCAGCAACCTGACGCTATTGGAGCGCCCGCGCGCGTATGTGCACTTGCCAACGGCCTCGCTGCAACTGGTGTACGACATGCGCATGGAACTGCCCAAGGAAGTCAAACAGCTGAGCCTGTTCCATGCCGATGAATGCCTTGAAGATGGCACCCTGGTCGCACGTCTGGACCGTAGCAAGCCCGACCTGTATCTGATCGCATTGGAAGATGGCAAACCCACCGCCGAATTGCTGACCTTGAAAAAGGGTGAGCTAAGCCCGGCGAGTACCCGCGGCGTCTGGCTGGCAGAGAGCTTTGCCGCTCAGGACGGCTGGGTGGTTCGCGATGAACGAATCCGCTGGAAGGACTGGGCAAAATCGCAACAACTCAAGGCGCCAACTGCCAAGAGTCCAGCAAAGCCCAAACCGGCAGGAGCCGCTGACTTCAAGCAACCGCAAGCACGTCAGGGCTAGAGCCTGTAGCCGGTAATCCGCAACCTAGCGGGTTACCGGCACAGCATTTAACGGTTGCGGATTTTCTCGACGATGGCAGTGGTCGAGCTGTTCTCAACCAGGCTCAGTACCCGCACTTCGCCGCCGTAGGCATTTACGATGTCCGCCCCAACGACCTGATCGATCGAGTAGTCACCGCCCTTGACCAGCACATCAGGCTGCACTTGCTTGAGCAGACGCTCGGGCGTGTCCTCGCTGAAGCTCACCACCCAATCAACTGCGCCCAGGCCCGCCAAAACAGCCATACGCCGATCGACCGAGTTGATAGGTCGGCCCGGCCCTTTCAGGCGACTGACAGAGCCATCATCGTTAACTGCCAGCACCAAACGATCACCTTGCGCACGCGCCTGCTCAAGGTAAGTCACGTGGCCTGCATGCAGAATGTCGAAACAGCCATTGGTGAAGACGATCTTCTCGCCATGCGCGCGCGCATCCTCAATCGCGATCAGCAACTGATCGAGGCTCAACACGCCGCGCTCAGAACCTTGTTCCCGCTGCACAGCACGACGCAACTCCGGCGCACTGATCGCCGCCGTACCCAGCTTGCCAACCACGATACCGGCAGCCAGATTGGCCAGGGCAACGGCTTGCGGCAACTCTTCGTCGGCCGCCAACGCCGCTGCCAGCGTGGAAATAACCGTATCGCCAGCGCCAGTCACATCAAACACTTCACGCGCCCGCGCAGGCAGATGCAGCGGTGCATGGCTTGGACGCAGCAACGTCATGCCGTGTTCACCACGGGTCACCAGAAGCGCGCCCAACTCCAGTTCACGCATCAGAGCGGCACCCTTGCTGACCAACTGCGCTTCATCTTCACAGCGACCGACTATCGCCTCGAACTCGCTGAGGTTCGGGGTGATCAGGCTCGCGCCACGGTAGATGGAGAAATCTTTACCCTTGGGGTCGGCCAGCACCGGAATATTGCGTTTGCGCGCCAACTGCACCAGCGCCTGATGATTTTTCAGTGCGCCCTTGCCGTAATCCGACAGCACCAGCACTTTAACCCCGTCGAGCAGGGAATCGACCATTTTAGCCAACGCATCGGTGTCGGTATTGAAGGGTTCTTCGAAGTCCATGCGCAGCAACTGCTGATGACGGCTCATGACCCGCAGCTTGACGATGGTGGGCTGGTCTTCGATACGCTGGAAGTGGGTTCTGACGCCAATCGCCTCAAGACTGTCGGTGAGGCTTTCAGCGGCTTCATCCTCACCGGTAACACCGACCAGAATTGCCGGTGCGCCCAGCGCCGCAATATTCAACGCAACGTTGGCAGCGCCACCGGGACGGTCTTCGATCTGCTCAACCTTGACCACCGGAACCGGCGCCTCTGGCGAGATACGTGAAGTACCGCCATGCCAGTAGCGGTCGAGCATGACATCGCCGACCACCAGAACCGGGGCTTGATCAAAACGGGGCATGGACAACTTCATGTGAACTCCGAAGCCTTTAAGTAGCGGTTTCTTAGTTTATCAGGCGAATCAGCACAGACCAGTACAAACCTGGTGATCGGGATCAGCCGACAAGCTGCGCCAAATGGCAGGACGCACGCAGCTTGCCGTTGTGGTGTCAGACGTTTTCAGACTCGGGCTCATCCAGTCCCAGCGCATGCAGGCGGGCGTAATAGCCATTCATCGCCAGCAGCTCGGCATGAGTGCCGCGCTCGACAATCTGCCCCTGCTCCATCACCAGAATCTGATCGGCCTTCTCGATAGTCGACAAACGGTGAGCGATCACCAGCGTCGTCCGGCCTTTCATAACTGAATCCAGCGCGGCCTGAATATGCCGCTCAGATTCGGTATCCAGCGCCGAAGTCGCTTCGTCGAGCACCAGAATCGGCGCGTCCTTCAACAGCGCACGGGCAATCGCCAAACGCTGGCGCTGACCGCCAGAGAGCAATACGCCGTTCTCGCCCACTTCTGTGTCGAGGCCTTCCGGCAGCTTATCGATAAACTCTTTGGCATACGCTGCCTCTACCGCACGCTCGATGTCTTCACGCGGCGCACCGGCAAGATCACCGTAGGCAATGTTGTTGGCAACGGAATCGTTGAACAGCGTCACCTGCTGGGTCACCAGCGCGATATGCCGACGCAGGTTACGCAGGGTGTACTCTTCGATATCGACGCCATCAAGCAGGATCTGCCCGGTTTCATGGTGATAGAAGCGCGGAATCAGGTTAGCCAGTGTCGACTTGCCGCTGCCGGAGCGTCCTACCAGAGCAATCATCTGGCCGGGTTCCGCGACAAAATTAATGTCGTGAAGCACGGCCTTCTCGGTACCTGGATACTGGAAGCTGAGGCCTTTGACCTCCAGACGACCGGTTGCCTTTTCGACCTCGACTGAACCGCTGTCGACTTCCGGCGACTCATCAAGCTGCTCAAAGATGCTGTCCGCCGCTGCCAGGCCTTTCTGGATGGTGGCGCTCACCTCAGACAACTGGCGAATCGGCTTGGGCAGCAGACCCGCAGCCGTGATGTAAGCCACCAGATCACCGGCAGTCGCATCGCCGCGAAGATACAAGACCAGGAACATCAGAACAGCCATCGCAACATAGATGACCAACTGCAGCATCGGGGTGTAAACCGCGCCAGTCTTGGTCATTTTCAACTGCTTGAAGGTGTTGTCACGGCTCGCAGTCTCGAAACGCTCAGACTCATAAGTCTCGCCGCCAAAGCTGCGCACTACGCGATAGCCCTGAATGGTTTCCGAGGCCACGTGTGTCACGTCCCCCATCGCCACCTGGATTTTCTTGCTCTGTTTGCGGAATTTTTTGCTGGCACTGCCAACCATCAGCGCAATAACCGGCAGGATCGCCAGCATGACCATGGTCAACTGCCAGTTCATCCACAACAGGTAGATAAACAGGAAGACCACCGTCAACCCTTCGCGGATAACCACCTTGATCGCATCAGTGGCAGCCCCTGTGACCATGGTCACGTTGAAGGTGATGCGTGAGATCAGATGACCCGAGTTGTGACTGTCGAAGTAACGATTGGGCAGATTCAACAAGCTGTCGAATAACGCCGTGCGCAAATCGTGCACCAGGCTCAACGACACCTTGGCCAGATAATAGTTACCCAGAAACGAGCCAAGACCCTGCCAGGCTGCAATCAAGACGATTAGCAGCGGCACCGCCTGCAGCAGTTCGAGGTCTTGCAGGTAAGGGACTGTCGGGAAAAGCACCGCTTGCGGATTGGACAAGCCATCAACGAAGTACTTGAGAATTCCAGCGAGCATCGGCTGCGTCGAAGCAAAAATCACGTAGCCGACGATACTCAACCCAAAGTAGCCGACGTAAGGTTTTACGTAGCTGAGCAGGCGGAAATAAATTTTTAGACTGGTAGAGACAGGGGTTTTATCGCTCATAGGGCTCGACGCGCCGGTAGGGTAAAAAAGTATATCACAGGGCCTCAAAGACTAGAGCCAAGCATGCTGCAAGCAACGAAATTGCAGCACAAACTGCAAACTAAGCCGACAAAAGCTTCATCTTGCGGACAGATCAATTATGCTACGCCCCTTTCTAACAACCCCTTCCAGACAATGCAATCTTCCCCAACGCTCCTGGCAGCAACTCAAACTAGGCTATATACGTTGATCGCCCAGTACTGGCTGCCCCTTGGCTATTTTTTGCTGCTGACCGGGATGATCTGGCTGCCGGAACTCAGTACCCATACCAAGCTTTACTATGGCTTCTTTGCATTTCCGGCGTTGCTGGGACTGATAGTTAAGCCGAGTTTGTTCAAGACGCTGTTACGCGAGCCGATCATAGTGTTCTTTTTGCTGCTGGCCGCACTGATGATTCTGAGCCTTGACTGGTCGCAAGAGCACAGCCCTGCAAGCCTGACCAAGCGGCCACTGTATATATTCATGCTGTTTGCCGGCTGCGCGATCATTGCCTGTCGGGATGTAAAACTCTTGCTGACAACCCTGCGCGTCAGCGCTGTGGTCATGTCGTTGGGCGCGGTTTACAACCTCATCCAATTTCTGCCTAACGCCACTGCGGATGCACGCCTAGTAGGCACTGGGACACTGCGCAACCCACTGCTTTCTTCGCACGTATTCGGTTTCTTCTGCGCCTACTGGCTCGCGACATGGGCAACGTCTCAGGGCCGTAATAGCTGGATCGCAATTCTGCTCGCTCTGCCGTTGCTGGCAGCTGTGCTTGAGACCGGCTCACGAACGCCACTGCTGGCAATTTTTGCAGTAGCGCTTTGGCTGATGATGATTACCGGCAAAAAAGGCCTGTACGTGTTTGCCTCTGTTTGTTTGGCGGGTGTTGCGCTGTACTTTGTTGCGCCCGATATCCTGATGGAGCGCGGTTTGTCTTACCGGCCACATATCTGGCAACAGGCCCTAGAGCAGGCACAGGAAAAACTCTGGTTTGGCTACGGTTATCAGAGCGAGTTCATATTCACGATTCCCGGCATGCAACAACTGGAAGACCCGCACAACGTTGAACTTGCCGTACTGCTACATCTGGGGCTTATCGGGCTGATAATCTGGGCGGCGATGTACTTCGCCCTATTGCGCAAAACCCTGCAGCTTCGCCACGACGCAGCGATTCAACTGGCGTCTGCACTGGTGTGTTACGGGGTATTCGCAGGATTAACCGAAGGCAGTTCGTTTATCTCGCGTCCCAACGAGAACTGGTACCTGATCTGGATTCCACTCGCGCTGTTTGCCGCCCTGTCCATTCGCCAACGCGTGCAGAACGACACATGACGACCCTGACCCAAGCACAGCTGCAAGCCAAACTAGAAGGCTCACAGACTATCGAGGAAGACGGCTACGGTCTTAAAGTTGCCCGGCTTGCCGATGGCAGCTTCCTTAAGCTCTTTCGTCGCAAGCGTCTTTTGTCGTCTTCGTTGTGGGCACCGCCGTCAGTGCGCTTTGCACGCAATGCCGCACGCCTGATAGCACTGGGTATCCCAGCACCCATCACGCTCGATTTGATTGTTGTGCCCGAGTTGCAACTCAACGGTTTGCAGTACGAACCAGTCGCTGGCGAAACCCTGCGCAGTTACTGGCGCACTTTGACCCAGGAGCAGTTGCCAAACGAGCTGTTTCGGTTCGGCAACTTCCTCGGCCAGTTGCATGAGTCCGGGGTTTACTTCCGCTCGCTACATCTGGGCAACGTACTGATCATGCCCGACCAGCAATTTGCCCTGATTGATGTGTCCGATATGAAGATATTCTCGCGCCCGCTCTCATTCTGGCAGCGCACGCGAAATGTCCAGCATATGGTGCGGTACAAGGAAGACACGACCTGGCTGGCCGACGAACATCTCGACTCGCTGGTGCAGGGCTACGCCCAATCCGCCGGCAACAAAGCCGCTGCCCGGCTAAACCACGCGTTTACCAGCCGCAAGCAAGCAGCCACGTAGCCGCCAACAAAATCTGTCAGCAGCTTGAGACTGCCTACGCCGGTAGCAGGTAACGTCCTGCTGCCCGAAGCGTCTTGCTGTTCCAGGCGCTTACCGGCAAGCGCTTGAATAGCTCGCGAGCGAGCGGTTTATCGGTACGCGCGCACTTCAACAACATCGAATTAATGAAGCGATTACACACTTCAGGATACTGCGGGTGATCGCTGAACAGCGCGTAAGTCGTCAGTACGCTGTCGATCATGAAACGCAGGTTTTTGTAGGTGTTGGTGTCGTGTGTCCGGTACTTGGCGAGAACCGGCTCCAGCACATCAATGAAATAACCCGCCCGGGTTATCTTCAACGCGATATACAAGTCCTCAAGGCGGATTTTAGGGTCAAAGCCGCCAACCTTTTCGAGCGCCTCGCGCCGGAACAATAGCGTCGGTGCAGGTGCTCCGGGCTTGGTCTGCAGAAACACATCATCAAAATTCAGCCGCCGTGCCGGGCGCAGACGCTGACGATCCTTAACCTTGCTCTGTGCATCGATCTTTTCGATATTGCCGGCGCAAATACCGACCTCCGGAGCGTGCGCCATGTGCGCCACTTGCAGTGCAATGCGCTCGGCAACCATGACATCGTCCGAACCAAACGGCGCGATGAGACTGCCTTTGGACATCGCAATCGCGTCATTCAACGTGCTCGAAAGCCCCTGGTTTTTCTGCACCTTGAAGTAAAAGCCGTGCTGATTTTGCAATGCAGTGATGCGCTCTACGCTGTCATCGCTAGAGCCATCATCAATCACCAACAACTCGATATTCGTGTAAGTTTGATTGAGAACGCTGAGAATGCTTTCTTCAATGTACTGGCCATGGTTATAAGAGGCGATGATCACCGTAACCAGAGGGGATTCAGCGTTCTTATCCATGATTTGCAGGCTCCGGATTCAACGCCTGCTCGATCAGTTGCCGATAATTCTGCCGATAATCGTCAATCGAATGAGCGCGGCACAGGTACTCGTAAGCAGTGTTTCCCTTGGCCGTAAGCTCTTCAGCGCTAAGCTCAAGAACCCTGACCATTTGCTCAGCCAGCGCCGTGACATTCTTCACCGGGAAAATATAGCCGCCACTGTCTTCAAGGAGTGGTTTGAGGCTGTCGATGTCCGAGCCGATTACTGTCAAATGCCCGGCCATCGCCTCCAGCATCGCCAGCGGCAGGCCTTCCGAAAGCGACGGCATGACAAACACGTCGAAAGCCCGCACATACTGCAACGCATCATTACGGGCGCCCAACAGGTGCACACGTCCGGCCAGTTGCAACCGATTGATGGCGGCTTGCAGATCCGCGCGTGAACGTCCTTCACCGATAATCGCCAGTTGAGCGTTAGGGTAACGATCCTTGAGGGTGGCAAAGGCTTCGACCATATAGATCTGGCCTTTCACGGGAACCAGTCGACCAATCGTGCCGAACACGAAAGCCCCAGTTTCCAGAGCCAGCGCTTCACGCGCCTGCTCGCGAGACAACAGCAGGCGCTCCGCGCGCTGAATATCGATTGCGTTATTAATCTTCAAACTATTACGCGGCGTGAACCCTCCGCCACACCCCAGCAAGTACTCATGCACAGCGCGTGAAACGCCGACGACCCGCCAGTTGTCAGTGAGCAGCAGACGTGACTCAAAGCGCCGGTAAGCCCGGTCAAAATCACCAATACCGTGCTGCACGCCGATGCACAGCGGTATTTTCAGCCAACGATTAAGTAGCATCAGCATGTTCATGGACTTGAAGCGATGAGCAATCACCACATCAAACCCTTCTTCACGGCAGAACTGATAAAGCCGATGCATTGCCTTAAGTCGCAGCCCCTTGAGCTGCGACTGCGGAAAATCAAAATACACTGAGCGCGAAGCCACGCTATGCGGTTCACCTTCTCCAGGCGCGCCACGTAAAAAAGCTGTAACGACCTCAAAGCGATCCGCAGGCAAGCCCTTGATGATCTGTTCTGCAAGGTCCGATGCATTGACGTTGTAGCGCCCCTGAAGCTGCAGAACCTTGAGCTTACGTGACATTAACGCCCTCTCAGCAAGAGCTTGATCGCCTTGCGGGTATATGACCAATTGGCAATCAGGCGCCAGTCGGCGCGCAATGCATCTTTGTAGAACTCAAGCGCCGTATCTCGCTCGCCAGCGCTGTAAAACGTACGAAACAATGAAGCGCAGCGCTGCGCGACAAAACTGCGCTTAAGGTCCTGCAGTTCAGCTGGCATACGCTGCTCTGAAAACACCTCATCAACCAGCGCCAAGCCAGACTCACGGGCGAACTCCAGATTATGCCGCAGGCTTCCCGCGTGCTTGTGAATAAGCACCAGCGGTTGCTCGACTGTAGTACAGGAAAAACGCGCCAGCGCCTGAGCAAAGACGGGGATGTCTTCGGCGCTGCGAAAATTCTCGGGATAGACGCCGTGGGCAAAAATCTCACGGTGCATTGCACACGCGCCATTGCTCAGCACCACGGTCTTTTTCAGCAGATACGCCTGCACCCGCTCACGTGCACCGCCCGGGAAGCTCGACGCCGGACGCAGCCGCTGTTTGCCACTGTCGAATACTGACCAATAAGCACCTGCGACCATTCGGGTCGCCGGATATCCTTCGATATGCTGGGCCAGCACTGCAAGTGCGCCTGGCGCCATCTCATCATCAGCATCAAGGAAGATCAGGTACTGGCCTGAGGTTTCCTCGATGCCGCGGTTACGCGCTGAAGCGGAACCGCCATTGGCCTTGCTGATGACACGAAAACGCCCATTGTGCTTGGCTTGTAGCTGCTCAAGCACCTCTAAGGTCTGATCAGTGGAGCCATCATCGACCACCAGTAAATCGGCAGAGGCTTGATCCAGCTGAGCCACTACCGATTCCACTGCCCGCGCTATTTTTTCTGCATAGTTATAGGCGGGGATGACCACACTGAAAAGCGGTTCAGACACCGTCATACCAATCCATACCTTCCTTAACCACCAGGATATCTTCCATGATGAGGTACTGCAGGTCAGAGCCGTAGAACATGTTCAGCGCATCAGTCGGCGAGCAGATCATTGCTTCACCCCGGCGGTTAAGCGAGGTGTTCAGCGATACGCCATTGCCGGTGAGGTTTTCCAGCTCTTTCATCATGTCGTAGTAACGCGGGTTGTACTCACGCTTGAGTACCTGCGCACGCGAAGTGCCGTCTTCGTGAACCACTTCAGAGACGCGGGTTTTCCACTCGTCATTCACCTCAAAGGTGAAGGTCATAAACGGTGACGGGTGATCAACCTTGAGCATTTGTGTGCCGACCGTGTCGAGCATCGACGGGCAGAATGGGCGCCAGCGCTCGCGGAACTTGATCTGCTCGTTAATCCGGTTGGCAACGCCGGGAATGCTTGGGCAACCGACGATTGAGCGACCGCCCAAGGCGCGAGGACCAAACTCCATGCGCCCCTGGAACCAGGCAACGGGATTGCCATCGACCATGATCTTGGCGATGCGCTGCGGCATGTTTTCGATTTGCTTGAAGGTCGGCTTGCTCGGGTGCTTGGCGCACGCTGCAATCACATCTTCGTTGGAGTACGACGGGCCGAGGTAGACGTGTTCCATCTTCTCGACCGGAACCCCGAGCTTGTTCGACACGTACGCGGCGGCGCCAACAGAGGTCCCGGCGTCGCCGGAAGCAGGCTGAACAAACAGTTCTTTGACTTCCGGACGGGCGATGATCTTCTGGTTGAGCTTGACGTTGAGCGCGCTGCCGCCGGCATAGGCGATCTTGCCGGTTTCCTTGATGATGTCACCGAGGTAGTAATCCATCATCTGCAGGGCAAGTTTTTCAAACAGTGCCTGAATGCTTGCTGCGTAATGGATGTACGGATCGTCGGCGATATCGCCTTCACGCTTTGGCCCGAGCCAGTCGATCAGCTTCTTCGAGAAGTAGAAGCCCTTGCCATTCTCTTTGTAACGGCGCAGGCCGATTACGTTGGCGTACTCGGTGTTGATCACCAACTCGCCATTTTCAAAGGAAGCCAAACGCGACAGGTCGTACTTGGACGCATCGCCGTATGGCGCCATGCCCATGACCTTGAATTCGCCGTCGAGCATCTCGAAACCGAGGAACTCGGTCATCGCGCCGTAAAGGCCGCCGAGCGAATCCGGGTCGTAGAATTCTTTGATCTTGTGGATCTTGCCATTCTCGCCGTAGCCGAAGAATGTAGTGGCGTACTCGCCCTTGCCGTCGATTCCAAGGATCGCCGTCTTCTCGGTGAAGCCCGAGCAGTGGTAGGCACTGGAAGCATGTGCCAGGTGGTGTTCAACGGCTTCGATCTTGACCTTCTTCAGGTCAAAGCCGAGCTGTTCCAGACACCATTTGATCTTGGTGCGGTAGCGTTTGTAGCGACGGTTGCCAGTAAGAATCGCATCGAGTGCGCGATCCGGCGCGTACCAGTAACGCTTGGCGTAGTGCCAACGGGCTTTGTCGAACAGGCTGATCGGGGCAAACGGAATGGCCACCACATCGACGTCCGCCGGCTTGATACCCGCCTGCTCCAAACAGAACTTGGCCGACTCGTAGGGCATGCGGTTCTTAGCATGCTTGTCGCGTACAAAGCGCTCTTCTTCAGCGGCCGCCACCAGCTTGCCATCGATATAAAGTGCTGCCGATGGATCGTGGCTAAGCGCGCCAGAAAGTCCAAGAATCGTCAGTGCCACAGGGAAAACCTCTTTAAAGCTGCTGAGTACTCAACGCTCAGCGGTTATTTAATGACCCAGCTCCAATCGGGAGCAATCGCTGCCGGCATCAATGCTCGGGCAGCTCAGAGGTCTTGGGTATACGTTGGTCGAGCAGTTGATACAACTCACTTTGCTGCGGCCAGTTACGCAGAAATCTGGCCCTGTCACGGCTGTAAGCGCCGGAAAAACTGTGGGCGCTGCTGTGCTGCTGCATGGCGTCCAGATCAATCAACAACCAGCGGCCATCTTGCCAAAGCACGTTAGTCCCTTTGAGATCTCCGTGACTAATACGTTCGCGCAACATTGCACTAAACAGTTGATCCAGCGCAGCCAACTCGGCATCAGATGGCCTGGCCGCTGAGCCAGTCGCTTCGGCATAAGGCCTGAATCGGCTGATTATATCCTCACCTGAGCAATGCTCGGTAACCAGATAAGCGCCACGGCGCAACCAGAGCGTCCTGCGCTCGACAATCGCCAGTGGGCGCGGCGTACCGATGCCGAGGAAATCGAGGCGGTTTCCCTCCTGCCAGCTATGCCAGGCGCGGCTTGGACGCCAGAAACGCTTGAGCCAGTGGAAGAAACCTTTGATGTTGTAACGCTTTATAACCAGCGACCGTCCGGCAAGCTCAATTTGCGCAACGGTTGAGGAACCGCCGAGTTTAAGTGCCTGGCCTTCTGCTATCGCGCTGTCGAGGCGGCTCAGTACTGGCGCAAGATTTTCGACCTCTTCGCGGCGAACCACCTGCAAAATGGCGGCGCTACTGCGCGTACAAAACAACGTGCAGTCTCGACCGATTTTCTTCAAGTAGTCGCGCAAACGCCAGCGACGAACCCTGGCAACCTCTTTGAGTAGCGCCTCCAGCGGCAATGCATGCTCGCCATTGACCAGCAGATAATGCACCAGCAACTCTTCAATCGAGTCATCAATCGCCGCAGGCAACTGGGCGAAAAACACCCCGAGATTGCTCAGCACCTTGTCGCGGGGCAGAGCCTGACCCGACTGCTCTGCGCGCACACCGCCGCCATCAATCAGATACAACTGGCCTTCGCGGCGCATCAAGTTGTCGAGATGCAAATCGTCCTGCCAAAGGCCCTTTAGATGCAGGCGTGCGATCACCTCCAAAGCCTCGCCCAGCAGCGTTTGCTGGGCGTCACTGAGCAATGGCTGCGCGCTAAGCGCCTGCCACTCATCGCCGAGGTTTTGTGCATTGTCGAGAAACTCAAACAGCAGCCAGCCGCCTTCGCCCGGACGAAAGCCATGTTCGAGCAACTGCGGGGTTTGCATGCCTTGCGCTGCGAGCAACTGCGCACCCGCCAGCTCTTGCTGATAGTTGCGCTCGGCGCTGGAGCCGACCAGTAACTTGGCAAGCACTTCACGCCCGGCCCAACTGGCTTTGCCAACGTAACGCTTGTTGGGCAATACGCGCAGGGTGCTCAGCAGCTGTAAGGGCTGCGCGGTGGCGCCCTGCACTTGCAGCGGCAACTCAAGCGTGCGGCCGGCATGCTGCAGATCAGTCAGCTTCATACGTTGCTAACCCGTGCTACACACTGTTGTCCGCCACAGAACAGATGTTTAGGCGTTGTTGGCGAGCATGGCAAACCAAGATCAATCACTCGCGGCCCTCGAAAAAATTGATGATGCGCCACAGGTACTTCTTGTCCCGTGCGTCTAACTTGTCGTGCCCGCAGTACTGCAAATAAAAACGCAGGCGCTGGGTACGGGTGAGGTGATACTTGGCAACCTTATCAAGGCACGCCAGATCCTTGATGATCCGGTAGCGCAGAAAAGGCCCCCACCAAAAGCTACCAGCAGGACAGTCGATGAGAAACAGTTCTTTCGCATCATTTACCAGCAAATTACGCCATTTTAAATCATTATGAGCGAAGTTGTGCTCATGCAGCGTACGCGTGGCGTCTGCCAGTTGAGCGCTGACGGTTGCAACCCACGCACCATCACGCAAGCACGGGGCATTGCGCTGCGCCAGCTGGGCCATGTCCTCGGTGGCTGGCAACTCGCGGGTAATCAACGCACCACGGCTAAACGCCCAGCCTTTGCGCTCCAGGCCAAAGCCGACGACGGGCGCAGTCGGCACCCCCCACTTGATGAAGTGCTTGAGGTTTTGCCACTCAGCCTTAACCCGCGGACGCCCGATAAACCGGCGCAGGCCTTTACCCGCGCCGAGATAACGCTTGATGTAATATCGCTGGCCGTCCAGTTCGCAAAGAATCACCTCGGAGAGCGGGTCACGGGTAATTTCGCGGCCCTGAGTTGCAAATACCGCTTCTAAACTCGCAAATGCCTGAACTTCAGCAGGTGTTGCGCCTTCACTCAGACGCCACTCACTCATTGCCAGCCCCCGGCGCGTATTTGCGTGCGTAACGCTGCATCAGCTTGTCAGCCTTGCGCTGCAACCACGCCAGTAGCGGCGCTTCATCGCGCAGAATCTGACGCAACGAAGGCGCAGCAGAAGCGCTGCGAAAGTAGGCTTTGAGAAAACGTAATTTGTCGCGCTCGGTCAGGCCGATATTCAATGCAGAGAAATACAATCCAGCCAAATCCTTATTGCGCCAGCGCACTGGGGTGGCGCTGCGTACCTGAGCCCGGTGTAAATCGATCACCGAGAGCCTGAAATCATCAAAGCGAACGGCCTTGTCGGTGTGCAGCAAAAAGTGGCAAATGTAACAGTCACGGTGGTTAACCCCGGCGCGGTGCATTTCGCCAAGCATCTGCCCCACTCGCTCGATCAGTGCGCGCTTGAGTTTTACCTCGGGCGGGTTTTGCGGCCAATCGAGGCTGTAATCTTCCAGACTCTCGGTCGGCGCCAGTTCTTCGGTGATGATGAATGAATGCTGCGCTGCCGGATTATTACCGCGCTCGCCAAACGCCACAGCGGTCATGGTCGGCACGCCGACTTGCTGCAAACGCGAGATCGCCTGCCACTCCTGACGAGCGCCAAGCACCGGCAGCTTGGCGGTGGATAAGTTCTTGAAGATTTCACCCCAGCCTATGCCACGGTGAATCTTGACGAAATAGCCCCGCCCCGCGACTTCTGTGCGCAGCGTGCGGCGCCCTTCCAGCTCACGGTAAACCTGGCCTTGCAACTGCTCGACCTCAACAAACGGATCTTTGCTGGCCCACAGGCTTTTGAATGGCTCGTTAAGCATTAACTTCATGAACGCTCCGCAAGAATCACATCGGCAGCATATTGCGGCATGCTGTAAAGGTCGGCGGAGTCCGCAAAAGCTAGGCCATTGCGCTGCCACAACGTACGCTGCGGGGCATCGGCGAGCATTTCAGCGAGCATTTTATTCAGCGTGTCCTGCTTGAATGGGCTGGGCACAACGCGCCCGGCATCGGCTTCGGCGATGTAATGGGCGTAGCCACACACATCGGTAACCAACACCGGCAAGCCGGCCACCACGGCCTCAAGCAACACCGTGCCGGTATTCTCGTTGTATGCCGGATGAATCAATAAGTCAGCGCCCAGCAGGAAGCGCGGAATATCGCTGCGACCCTTGAGTATCTGCACCTGATCGGACAGACCCAACGCCTTGATCTGTAGCAGGAACGGTTTAGGGTCATCCTGCCCAATAACAATCAGCCGGGTGCGCTTGCGCAATTCGCGCGGCAATCCAGCTAACGCCTTGAGGCTGCGGTCCAGCCCCTTGGTCTTGAAGCCCGAGCCAATCTGCACCAGCAGCAGGTCATCATCCGCCAGTTTGAACTCCTGCCTGAATTGCCGACGAATTTCACCAGCATTGGCCGGCGCACGTCTGTCGGCGGTAATCCCCGGCGGCAGCAGATGGAAACGCTCAGCCGGCGTCCCGTAGTGCTTGACGAATAGCGGCTGCTGAACCTCGGATATCATCAGAATCTCGGTCTTCGACTCGGGCGCAAAAACAGCGCGCTCGTAATCGGCAAAGTGTTTGTAGCGGCCCCACTTGCGGTAAATCGAGTTGCGCAAGTTTTGCGCCTTGTCTTCAAAGCAGCCGTCGGCGGCGTAATAGACATCCAGCCCGGGCATCTTGTTGAAGCCAACTACACGATCAACCGGACGCTTGACCAGATCGGCCTTGACCCAGGCGGTGAGCTTCTCGTTGCGCTTGTGATTGAACAGCGCCCTGACAGGCACCACGACCACTTCAAAACCGGCGGGTATTTCGCCTTCCCAGATCGGTGTATACACCCGAATATTGTGCCCGCGTTGCTGGCATTCAAGGGCAATGCGCATGAAATCGCGCTGCAATCCGCCGAACGGAAAGTATTTGTAGAGGATGAACGCCAACTGCATCAGACCGGCTCCTGCTGTGACAGTAATTGCTCCAGCGCAGCGACAACCTGCGGCGGCTTGAGATCATCGAAACACGGCTGGTTACGATCACCTTTGCCTGCATTCGGGCCGCTGGCACACAGATGCACCTGCGAGCGACCATAAGCGCCAACGCGCCCAGGCAGCGTGGGGCCGTACAAAGAAATACTCGGCACATCGAGCGCGGCGGCCAGATGGCCGAGCCCGGTGTCCACTGCGACACAGGCCTTGGCGCCGGCAATGACCCGCGCCACACCGGCCAGATTCAGCTTGGGCAATACCGCCGCGTTTTCCAAACCGACAGCGATACGCTCGGCGCGGGCTTTCTCCACCTCGTTACCCCAAGGCAGGCGGATGGCAAAACCCTTGGCACTCATTTGCTCGGCCAGTTGCCGCCAGTAGGCCTCCGGCCAGTGTTTGCTGGCCCACGTGGTGCCGTGCAGGAACAGCAAATAAGGCTGCTCGACCACACCGGCCATCTTCTGACGATCAAGGCCGTAATCACCCAGCCCGTCAGGCAACTGATAACCCAGCGCCTGGGCAAACAATTGGCGAACACGCTCCAGCGCATGCTGCTCACGGGGCACCGCATAGAGCTTGTCGTAAAAGCGGCAGGCAATCGGCTCACGCGCAGAGTTACGGTCCAGCCCCGCCACAGGTGCTTTGACGTAGCGTGTCAGCAGCGCACTTTTCAGCAAGCCCTGCGCATCAATCACCAGATCGTAGGGCGCCTCACGCAGGCGCGCCTTGAATCGGCTCCATTCTCCGTTCCTGAGGGTTTGCATCAGGTTCTTGCGCCAGCGTCGGATTGCCACCGGAATCACCTGCGCAACAGCCGGATGCCACGCAGGAATCTCGGCAAAGCCCTCTTCCACCACCCAGTCAAACTGAATACCGGGAATAGCCCGCGCCGCGTCAGTGAGCGCAGGCAGGGTGTGGATAACATCGCCAAGCGATGACGTTTTAATTAACAGAACCCGCACTATTGAACCTCGACCGGATCAGCCACCAGGCGCTCAAGTGCCTCAACCACCGGACGCGGCTTGAGCTCACGCAAGCAATTGTAGTGACCAAAACGACAGGTACGGTCGAAGCATGGACTGCATTCAATACCCAAGCGGACAACCTCGACCTGATCCGCCAATGGCGGGGTGAACTGCGGCGAAGTTGAGCCATAAACAGCAACCAGCGGCCGGTTCAATGCCGCGGCCACATGCATCAGGCCGGAGTCGTTCGACACCACAGCAGCGGCGCATGACATCAAATCTATTGCCTCGGCCAGGCTGGTTTCGCCGGCAAGGTTCATCGCCTCTTCGCGCAGGCCCGGAATCAGCCGCGCACGAATTTCTTCGCCAACGGCATGATCATTCTTCGAGCCGAACAGCCAGACTTGCCAGCCAGCGCGGATTTTCAATTCGGCGACCTTGGCGTAGTGCTCACTCGGCCAGCGCTTGGCTTCGCCAAACTCGGCGCCTGGACACAGGGCCAGCACCGGCCGGTCGAGCATCAGGCCGAACTTGCCAAGCGCACTCTCGCGGCTGGCAGGATCGATTTGCAGCAATGGCTGCGGATACGGCTTGACCAGTTCAGCGCCTGGCTCATAGGCCAGCGCCATAAAGCGCTCGATCATCAACGGGTAGCGTTCTTTATCGAGAATCCGCACGTCGTTGAGCAGGCCGTAGCGCATCTCGCCCTTCCAGCCCGTGCGCACTGGAATACCGGCAAAGAACGGCACCAGTGCCGACTTCAGCGAGTTGGGCAACAAAATTGCCTGGTCATACTGACCGGCCAGTGACTTGCCGATTTTGCGCCGGGTTTTAAGCTCCAGCACGCCATGCCCCAGCGGAAAGCTGAGCGCCTTGCGCACTTCGGGCATGCGCTCAAGAATCGGCCGACTCCAGTCAGGCGCCAAAACATCGATTTCGGACTCGGGATAACGCTGCTTGAGACACTGAAAAAGTGTCTGCGCCATCACCATGTCGCCCACCCAGCTTGGACCTACGATCAGTATTTTCATGCTTATTCCAGAAACGATCAGGGAGGCTCACGCCTCCCTATCACTCTAATTCATCAGCGAATCGCTGCCAAAACAGCGACGCGCGAGGGCGGGCCGAGTGAAACCGCCCGCCTGATTAGCTGTTAATCAGCGAATCACTTGCTTACCAGCGTGCGCCAGTCTGCGTGCGCGGCTGTTTTGCCGGTCACCAGATCAAAGTAGGCGGTTTGCAGTTTTTCAGTAACCGGACCACGGCGGCCCGCACCGATCTGACGACCATCCACTTCGCGGATTGGCGTTACTTCTGCAGCTGTACCGGTAAAGAACGCTTCATCGGCGATATACACCTCATCACGGGTGATGCGTTTCTCGATTACCTTCAGGCCCTGTTCTTCAGCCAGCGTGAGGATGGTATTGCGGGTGATCCCGTTGAGGCACGAAGTGACTTCCGGGGTGTAAACCACGCCATCCTTGACCAAAAAGATGTTCTCGCCCGAACCTTCGGCCACATAGCCTTCGGTGTCGAGCAGCATGGCTTCGTCGGCACCACCGGAGATCGCTTCCTGCAGGGCTAGCATCGAGTTGATGTAGTTACCGTTGGCCTTGGCGCGCGTCATCGAGATGTTCACGTGGTGACGGGTGAACGAGCTGGTACGCACTTTAATGCCGACCTGCAGGGCTTCGTCGCCCATGTAGGCGCCCCAGTCCCAGGCGGCAACAATCACCTGAACCTTGAGGCCGCTGGCGCGCAGACCCATGCCTTCAGACCCGTAAAACACCATCGGACGGATGTAGGCGCTTTTCAGGTTGTTTTCGCGCACGGCTGCGCGCGTAGCTTCGTTGATCTCTTCTTTGCTGAACGGCATCTTCATGTTCATGATGTGCGCAGAATCGAACAGACGATCAGTGTGAGCCTGCAAGCGGAAAATCGCCGTGCCCTGAGGGGTATCGTAGGCGCGCACACCTTCAAACACGCCCATGCCGTAATGCAGGGTGTGGGTCAGTACATGGGTTTTCGCGTCACGCCACGGCACCAGTTCGCCGTCATACCAGATCACACCATCACGGTCGGACATCGACATAGTTGCAAGCTCCTCAATTCGATTGGTACAGACTGTTCGTACTCACCTGCCCGGTGGCGCAAACCACCCGACAGGCCAACATTCATTCAGGCTCAGCTCAGACCCAGCGTCTGCCAGATACGCATCACGCTGCGCCGTTGCTCATGAAACTGATCGCCACTGACTACTCCCGGCTGCTTCTGCAGCGCTTGCCGGTGAGCCGCTGAGCGATAGGTCTTGTAGGCCTCTTGCAACAGGCCGACATATTCACTTGCCAGCACGCCTATTTGCTCAAGCCCCTCCAATATGCGGATATTGTCAGTGAACTCGAGCAATGACGGGTGCTCGTGCGACCACGCCAAGGCCGCGTATTGCACCATAAATTCAATATCGACGATACCTCCCGCATCCTGCTTGAGGTCGAAGGCTTGCGCGGCGTCAAAGGCATTATCAGCCATACCGGCCTGGGTGGCGCGCGTCCCCAGATTGTCGCGCATCTTCGCGCGCATCTCACTGACCTCGGTGCGCAATTGCGCCAAGTCGCGTTCACGGCCCAAAACAGCGCCGCGCACAGTCTCGAATTTCGCCGCCACATCTTCACAGCCCACCAGTACCCGGGCACGCACCAGCGCCTGATGCTCCCAGGTCCAGGCCTCGTTTTCCTGATACCGCTGAAAGGCCCCAAGCGAGCTGACCAGCAGGCCAGAGGCTCCGGAAGGCCGCAGACGCATATCCACTTCATAGAGTTGGCCAGAGTTGGTTTGCGTGGTTAGCAAGTGAATAATCCGCTGGCCAAGGCGGGTGAAAAACTGCGCGCTGTCGATCGACTTGGGCCCATCGGTTTCAGCTTGTGGGTCGCCATCGTGGATAAACACCAGATCCAGATCCGAGCCGTGGCCAAGCTCGATACCGCCAACCTTGCCGTAGCCGACAATTATGAAACCGGGATCACAATACGTGCCGTCGATACGTTTAGGCGTGCCGTATTTTTGCTGGGTATGGCGCCAGGCCAGCGCCAGCACTTCCTCAAGAATGGCTTCGGCCAGCCAGGTCAGATAATCACTGACCTTCATCAGTGGCAGCGTTCCGGCAATCTCCGAAGCGGCTACACGCAACCGATGCGCCAACTTGAAGTGGCGCAACGCCTCCATCTGCTGCTCAAGATCATCTTCGGGAATTCGCATCAGCCGTTCGCGCAACTCGGCAACCAGTTCAGGCGCCTGCGGCGGGCTGAACAAGCGCCCTTCGTTGAGCAACTCATCGAGCAGCAACGGGAACCGGGTGATCTGTTCGGCAATCCACGGGCTGCCAGCACAAAGCGTGAGCAGGCGCTGCAAGGCACCGGGGTTTTCGGTGAGCAACACCAGATACGCCGAACGCCGGGCGACGGCCTCGATTAAAGGCATGACCCGCTCAAATACTAAATCCGGATTGTCATGCTCTGCAGTCTGGGCCAGCAGGCGCGGGATGAAGGCATCGAGCCGCTCACGCCCCAGACGCTGCATGGCGCGCACCTGATTACTGCTGCGCAGACCAATCAAGCGCTGCCACGCCGACTGCGCATCGGCAAAGCCTGCCTCAGTCAGCTGTCGGCAAGCGGACTCCTCATCCTGCGAATCTTCCCAGAGCGGAATCCAGTCACCGCCAACAACCTCATCGGCATCGATACTTTCGTCTTCATCGGGGTCGGCAATAACCTGACGGAAATGCCAGTCGATCCGCCCACGCCAGTGCATCAGGCAATCATGAAATGCCTGCCAGCTATCAAAGCCGACTATTAATGCAACCCGCGCACGATCGCGGTCATTATCCGGCAGCATCTGCGTTTGCCGGTCATCAATGGCCTGCAAGGCGTGCTCGGTGTAGCGCAAGAACTCATAACCCTGACGCAGTTCATCGGTGACCGCTGCCGGCAAGTAGCCCTGCCCTTCCAATGTTGCCAGCACCTTGAGCAGCGGTCGTTGCTGCAAGCTGAGATCGCGGCCACCGTGAATCAGCTGGAAGGCCTGAGCGATAAATTCGACCTCGCGAATGCCGCCAGAGCCGAGCTTGATATTGGCCGCCATGCCTTTGCGCCGCACTTCCTGCTGAATCAGCTGCTTCATGCTGCGCAGCGCTTCAATCGCCGAGAAGTCCAGATAGCGGCGATAGACGAAAGGCCGCAACATTTCCAGCAGTTGCGCGCCAGCGGCCAGATCACCGCCCACCACGCGCGCTTTGATCATGGCGTAACGCTCCCAGTCACGCCCCTGATCCTGATAATACTGTTCCAGCGCATTGAAGCTCAGCACCAGCGCGCCCGACGAGCCGTAGGGGCGCAAGCGCATGTCAGTACGGAACACAAAACCATCAACCGTAATCGCATCCAGCGCCTTGATCAGTCGCTGGCCGAGCCGGATAAAGAACTCCTGATTATCCAGCGAGCGCTTCACGCCTTCCGTTTCACCGCCCTCGGGATAACCGAAGATCAGATCGATATCGGAAGACAAATTCAGTTCGTGCGCGCCCAGCTTGCCCATGCCGAGAATGACCATGTGCTGCGCTTGCCCGGTACGCCGCCCGATTGGCGTGCCGAATTGCTCGCAATGCCCGACATAGAGCCACTGATAGGCCAGATCAATACAGGCGTCCGCCATATCTGAAAGATCGGCGCAGGTTTCCTTGAGGTCGGCCTGGCGGCTGATGTCGCGCCAGATAATCCGCACCTGCTGGCGGGCACGGAAGCGCCGCAAGCGGCTGCCCAAATCGTCTTCACTGGCGCAATCGGCCAGCCAGTCCTGCAACTGCTGGCGCATTTCACCGCCAGCCTTGCGCCGTTCAAGTTCACCGTCATCGGCCAGTTGCAGGAGCATGTGTGGATCACGCAGGCTTTGTTGCAAAACAAAATCACTGGCCGCCATCACGCGGCGCAGCGCTTCCAGGCGCTCAGCGGGCCAGGCAGCAAATTGCGCCAGGGCGCTATCACCCAACTCGGCCACGGCTGTACGCATGGATTGTTCGGCCGCAAGGGCAACCGATTGCAAAGAAACAGGTAAAGAGACCAGCACGGGCAAGCTCATGGTCTATCCTTTTTGTCGAGTTGTGAGCGCCAGTATTTATCACTGAACCCCTTGCAAACAGGGGCTTACGCTCAGAACGCAGTAATTAAATTGTAGTTTTGCTACTAAAGTTTGTAAGCAAAGGGCTGAAATTCGCGCAAATATGTAGTAAAACTACACAGCGCCGGTCCTACCCCCGGTACACCCAAGAATTGATGTGGCCCACTCACGAAGCCGGCCACGCATCCTGGCATCCGATTCTGGAAGCCTTTGAGCCCTGGAGCAAGCCATGCAAGACCTCGATCCCGTCGAAACCCAGGAATGGCTGGACGCCCTTGAGTCAGTCCTCGACCAAGAGGGTGAAGACCGCGCACATTACCTGATGACCCGTCTGGGTGAACTGGCAACGCGCAGCGGTGCACAGCTGCCTTACGCGATCACCACGCCTTACCGCAACACAATCCCGGTAACCCACGAAGCACGCATGCCTGGCGACCTGTTCATGGAACGCCGCATTCGCTCGTTGGTTCGCTGGAACGCAATGGCAATGGTGATGCGCACCAACCTGACCGACCCCGATCTAGGTGGCCACATTTCCAGCTTCGCCTCCAGTGCGACGCTGTATGACATCGGTTTCAACTACTTCTTCCAGGCGCCGACTGATGAACACGGCGGCGACCTTATCTACTTCCAGGGCCATGTTGCGCCAGGCATTTATGCCCGTGCCTTCATGGAAGGCCGGATCAGCGAAGAGCAGATGATCAACTTCCGTCAGGAAGTCGACGGCAACGGCCTGTCATCTTATCCACACCCTTGGTTGATGCCTGACTTCTGGCAGTTCCCGACCGTGTCGATGGGCCTTGGCCCGATTCAGGCGATCTACCAGGCGCGCTTCATGAAGTACCTGGAAGACCGTGGTTACATCCCTGCTGGCAAGCAGAAGGTTTGGTGCTTCCTGGGCGACGGCGAATGTGATGAGCCGGAATCGCTCGGCGCCATTTCGCTGGCTGGCCGCGAGAAGCTCGACAACCTGATCTTCGTTATCAACTGCAACCTGCAGCGCCTCGACGGCCCGGTTCGCGGCAACGGCAAGATCATTCAGGAACTCGAAGGCGTATTCCGCGGTGCACAGTGGAACGTCAACAAGGTTGTATGGGGCCGCTTCTGGGACCCACTGCTGGCAAAAGACACCGACGGCCTCCTGCAGCGCCGTATGGATGAAGTGATCGACGGTGAATACCAGAACTACAAGGCCAAAGACGGCGCCTTCGTTCGCGAACACTTCTTCAACTCGCCAGAACTCAAGGCGATGGTTGCCGACCTTTCCGATGACGAAATCTGGAAGCTCAACCGTGGCGGCCACGACCCGTACAAGGTCTATGCGGCTTACCACGATGCGGTCAACCACAAAGGTCAGCCAACCGTCGTTCTGGCCAAGACCATCAAAGGTTACGGTACCGGTGCTGGCGAAGCCAAAAACACCGCGCACAACACCAAGAAGGTGGACGTCGACAGCCTGCGCAAATTCCGCGATCGCTTCGACATCCCGGTCAATGACGATCAACTGGAAAACCTGCCGTTCTTCAAGCCGGAAGAAGGCAGCGCCGAGGCCAAATACCTGTCCAAGCGCCGCGAAGCACTGGGCGGTTTCGTGCCGCAGCGCCGCGCCAACAGCTTCAGCATTCCAACGCCGCCACTCGACACTCTGAAAGCAATTTTGGATGGTTCGGGCGACCGTGAAATTTCGACCACCATGGCTTTCGTGCGGATTCTCGCGCAACTGGTCAAGGACAAAGAACTCGGCCAGCGCATCGTCCCGATCATCCCGGACGAAGCCCGTACCTTCGGTATGGAAGGCATGTTCCGTCAGCTTGGTATCTACTCGTCTGTAGGCCAGTTGTACGAGCCGGTCGATAAAGATCAGGTGATGTTCTACCGCGAAGACAAGAAAGGCCAGATTCTCGAGGAAGGCATCAACGAAGCCGGCGCGATGTCCTCGTTCATCGCCGCGGGCACCAGCTACAGCTGCCACAACCAGCCGATGCTGCCGTTCTACATCTTCTACTCGATGTTCGGTTTCCAGCGTATTGGCGACCTGGCCTGGGCCGCTGGCGACAGCCGCACCCGTGGCTTCCTGATCGGCGGTACTGCTGGTCGCACCACGCTCAACGGTGAAGGTCTGCAGCACGAAGACGGTCACAGCCACATCATGGCGGCGACCATTCCGAACTGCCGCACGTTCGATCCAACCTACGGCTACGAGCTGGCGGTGATCATCCGTGAAGGCACGCGCCAGATGATGGAAGAGCAGCAGAACATCTTCTATTACATCACCGTGATGAACGAAGCCTACCAGCAGCCAGCCATGCCTGAAGGTGCCGAAGAAGGCATCATCAAGGGCATGTACCTGCTCGAAGAAGACAGCAAAGAAGCCGCGCATCACGTCCAGCTTCTGGGTTCCGGCACGATCCTGCGTGAAGTTCGCGAAGCGGCGAAAATCCTCCGCGATGAGTTCAACGTGGCATCTGATGTCTGGAGCGTGACAAGCTTCAACGAACTGCGCCGCGATGGCCTGGCTGTGGAGCGTCGCAATCGCCTGCACCCGGAGCAGAAGCCAGAGCAGTCATATGTCGAGCAGTGCCTGACTGGCCGTAAAGGCCCGGTTATCGCCAGCACCGACTACATGAAGTTGTTTGCTGACCAGATCCGCCAGTGGGTCCCAAGCAAAGAGTACAAAGTGCTCGGCACCGACGGTTTCGGCCGCAGTGACAGCCGCAAGAAGCTGCGCCACTTCTTCGAAGTCGACCGTAACTGGGTCGTGCTGGCAGCTCTTGAAGCCTTGGCAGACCGCGGTGATATCGAACCTAAAGTAGTGGCTGAAGCCATTGCCAAGTTCGGCATCAACCCTGAAAAAATCAACCCACTGGACTGCTAAGGAGCGAAACGATGAGTGAATTGATTCGCGTACCCGACATCGGCAGCGGTGAGGGTGAAGTTATCGAGTTGTTCGTCAAGGTCGGCGACCGCATTGAAGCCGACCAGAGCCTTCTGACCCTTGAGTCTGATAAAGCCAGCATGGAAATCCCGGCGCCTAAAGCCGGGGTTATCAAAAGCATCAAGGTCAAGCTGGGCGACACCCTGAAAGAAGGTGACGAACTGCTTGAGCTCGAAGTAGAAGGCGCCAGCGAAGCACCTGCCAAAGAAGCCGAGCCTGCCGCACCTGCGCAGGAAGAGGCTAAAGCAGAGACCAAGGCTGAGGCACCTGCTCCGGCAGCGGCTGGCTCCAGCGTTGAAGAAGTGCGCATTCCGGACACCGGTTCAGATGCCAAGGGCAAGATCATCGAGATCTTCGTCAAGGCCGGCGACACCATCGAAGTTGATCAATCGTTGATCACCCTCGAATCGGACAAAGCCAGCTTTGAAGTGCCGTCCCCGTCTGCGGGCGTGGTTGAGAGCGTTGAGGTCAAACTTGACGACGAAGCCGGCACCGGCGACCTGATCCTCAAACTGAAAGTGGCAGGCAGCGCTGCACCGGCTGCGGCCGCCGCCAGTGAGCCTGCCAAAGCACCCGCCGCCGCGCCTGAAAAAGCAGCTGCTCCGGCCAAGGCTGCGGGTTCTTCGGTTGAAGAAGTTCGCATCCCGGACACCGGTTCAGATGCCAAAGGCAAGATCATCGAGATCTTCGTCAAGGCCGGCGACACCATCGAAGTTGATCAGTCGCTGATCACCCTCGAGTCGGACAAAGCCAGCTTTGAAGTGCCATCGCCGTCTGCAGGTGTGGTGGAAAGCGTTGAGGTCAAACTCGACGACGAGGCCGGCACCGGCGACCTGATTCTCAAGCTGAAAGTAGCGGGCTCTGCTGAAAGCGCACCTGCTGCTGAGCAAGCGCCTGCTGCCGCGCCTGAAAAATCCCCGGCGAAGGCTCCAGCTCAAGCGCCTGCGGCATCAGCACCAGCACCGGCTGTTTCACCGGCAGCCAAAGGCGCGAAAGTGCACGCAGGCCCGGCAGTGCGTCAGCTCGCTCGCGAGTTTGGCGTTGAGCTTGGTGATGTGCCTGGCACGGGCCCTAAAGGTCGTATTCTCAAAGAAGACGTGCAGGTTTACGTCAAGTCGATGATGAACAAGGCCAAACAGGCGCCTGCGGCGGCAGCGGCTACTGGCGGCGCTGGTATCCCAGCGGTTCCGGCAATCGACTTCAGCAAGTTTGGTGAAATCGAAGAAGTTCCGATGACGCGCCTGATGCAAATTGGCGCTGCCAACTTGCATCGCAGCTGGCTGAACGTGCCTCACGTCACCCAGTTCGACTCGGCAGATATCACCGAGCTGGAAGCCTTCCGCGTTGCGCAGAAAGCGGTCGCGGAAAAGGCCGGCGTCAAGCTGACCGTGTTGCCACTGCTGCTCAAGGCTTGTGCTTACATGCTTAAGGAAATGCCGGACTTCTGCAGCTCGCTCGCGCCTAGCGGCAAAGCGTTCATCCGCAAGAAGTACGTGCACATCGGCTTCGCTGTAGACACCCCGGACGGCCTGCTGGTACCGGTTATCCGTGATGTTGATCAGAAGAGCCTGTTGCAGCTTGCAGCCGAAGCAGCAGACCTTGCTGACAAGGCCCGCAACAAGAAACTGTCGCCGGATGCCATGCAAGGCGCCTGCTTCACCATTTCCAGCCTCGGTCACATTGGCGGCACCGGTTTCACACCGATCGTCAACGCCCCTGAAGTTGCGATTCTGGGTGTCAGCAAAGCCACCATGCAGCCGGTCTGGGATGGCAAAGCTTTCCAGCCAAAACTGATGCTTCCGCTGTCTCTGTCCTACGATCACCGCGTGATCAATGGCGCTGCTGCAGCCCGTTTCACCAAGCGCCTCGGCGATGTGCTGGCGGATATCCGCACCATGTTGCTGTAACGCTACCCTGTTGTACCTATCGAGCATGCCACGCTCGTTCCTCAGCCCCGCCTATTGGCGGGGTTTTTTATGGGCTATTTATCAATTATGGCGTCGAGCGCCGCACACTCTGAACAGTTGAGTTTTGCCGTTTTGCTTGGCGTGATGGCGGTCAACCACGCCGGATACGATGTGCGAGATACTTGAAATCAAGACCAGACAGACACGACCACGCCAACAGCGTGATTTTTTACAGAGCACCGCAAGGGCTCTAGCCCGTGGATGACTGGGAAAGGGTCTTGCAGAGGAAACATTCGGCTAAACATATTCCGCCATGCGCCACCTCTGACAACTGCACTATTGTTGAGACCTTCTGCCCCACAGTGACGTGGGAAGCCAATTTGTTTGGCCAGCATATGGAACGTGAAGCCAGCATGAGAAATGTCCCAAGATCGCTATTAGATCCGCCTACAGTGAAAGCTGCGCCGCCTGAAGTATCACCGGGGCTGGATATCATCAGCTTTGAACGGCGGAACCTGAAAACCTGGCCGATGCTCAGCATTGATAACGCCTGCAAAAACAAGCTGGGGCTATCGGCCGCGCAACTCTGCACAGACGCCAATCAGCAACAACCGCCCACGGCGTTCGCCAGCCTGATGGACTCGGATACGCGCGAGCATCTGCATAAGGTGATTCAGGAACAGTTGCAGCAACAGTCGCTTTATCTGGTGAGCTACACCGTGAATACCGCCAATGGCCAACTGCATCTCAAGGAGCGGGGAGAGCTGATCGTGCAGGACGGGCAACCGGTTTTACGCGGTTACCTGTTGATCGACCTGCCCCTGACGCCCGAGCTTGGCAGTTGGCCAGTCCAGTTTCGGGATGTTGAGCGAAGCCCACGCGCCGTGGTGATCTTCAACAAAAACGCGCACATCGAATACGTGAATCCCGATTTCACCCGCATGACCGCGTACACGGCGGCCGAAATGCACGGGCAACCCATTCGCCAGCTGATTGCCGCAGACGCAGAGAGCCAGGCACTGGATATCGAGGCGCATTTCAACGCCCGCAATAACTGGCAGGTGGAGTTCAATTGCCGGCGTAAAGATCAGCTGCCGCTCAGGTGTCTCCTGTCGGTTTCCAGACGTATCAGCGCCTGTGGTCGCTTCACCTACTATGTAGGCACCTATGAAGACGTGGGTGAGCACCACAACGAACAGGAAAACATGGACAAGCTGGCGTTCACCGACCCGCTTACCGGGCTGGATAATCGCTACGGCTTTTTCCGCGAGCTGGAGCAGCATTGCGCAAACAGCGGCAGAACTGTACTTGGCCTGCTGCTGGTGGATATCGATAACTTCAAGCGCATCAATGACAGCATGGGCAATGACGCGGGCGATCAATTATTGGCCAGCCTGGCCGAACGGTTGCGCAGCAGCGTCACTGGCAACTGCGTGATGGCGCGCATCGCCAGCAATGAATTTGCCATCCTGCTCGACGGTTTCAGTACCCGCCAGTGTCAGGCGATTGGCTTGCAGATACTGCACACGCTGGAGATGCCGCTGACGCTGGACAACCAGCAGATAGGCGTGACTGCATCCATTGGTCTGGCCATAGATACCGGCACCCAAACCAAGCCGCAGGCACTGATGCGACATGCCGGGCTGGCGCTGCATAAAGCCAAGGCCAATGGCAAAAATCAGCTCCAAACCTTCACCCCCGAGCTGCATACCGCGGCAGACTACAAGCAGTTCGTCGAAAACAACCTGCGCCTCGCACTGGGCCAGGATGCGCTAAAGGTTTTCTACCAGCCCAAGTTTTGCCTGAAACGCGGCCGTTTGGTGGGTCTGGAAGCGCTGTTACGTTGGTATCACCCGCAGAAAGGCCTGATCAATCCCGATCAGTTTATTGGCGTCGCCGAAGAGACAGGAATGATCGTGTCCATCGGCAAATGGGTCGCGCGTCAGGCCTGCAAAATGAGTGCGCAGCTGCGCGATGCCGGATTCGCCGATTTGCCGATTGCGATAAACATGTCGCCGCGCCAGTTTGCTGATCCGGATCTGGTCGACTGCTTGAAGTCGATTCTCATGCAAGAACAAATGCCGGCGAAATTGCTGGAAATAGAACTCACCGAGAACCTGCTGCTGGAAGCCACCCACAGCACCCACACGCAGTTGGCCCAGCTCAAACAACTGGGAATCACGCTGGCCATGGATGACTTTGGCACCGGCTACTCATCGCTCAGCTACCTGAAGAAATTCCCGATTGATGTGATCAAGATCGACCGCAGCTTCATCAAGGATATTCCGCAGAGCAAAGACGACCGCGAAATCACTTCAGCCGTCATCGCCATGGCCCACAAGCTCAAACTTACAGTCGTTGCCGAAGGCATCGAGACTCAGGCGCAATTGAAGTTTCTCCGTGACCAGCGCTGCGACATTGGCCAGGGCTACTTGTTTGACCCGCCCATATCCGGCAGCACACTTATCACCCACTTACAGCACTACACTACGACGCCCAAACGCTAGACAAGACAACCGTGCAGACGCCGCCAAACCTGCAGTACACTGGTCGATGAATAATCCGCATGTAACGCCACGCCAATGCAGTGGTCTACTTGCAGACAGACACATAGATTGAGGGATGGCACATGGTTCTGCGCTCGCAAATTCTGGCTCACAAACTTGAGCTGCCTACGGCCGAACAAGCATTGCCGGGGCGCGATACCCCGCTAGCAGTGCCCGACGCCCACTATGTCAATGGCAACCCGTTGCAGGCGCCCTTCCCGGCTGGCATGCAAATGGCCATTTTCGGCCTCGGTTGCTTCTGGGGAGCCGAACGGCGCTTCTGGCAACAACCTGGCGTTTACACCACCGCAGTGGGTTACGCGGGCGGCCATACGCCGAACCCGACGTATGAAGAAACCTGCTCGGGCCTCACCGCGCACGCGGAAGTTGTGCTGGTGGTTTTCGACCCGAAACTAACCAGCTACCCGGCGCTGTTGAAAGTGTTCTGGGAGTCGCATAACCCAACGCAAGGCATGCGTCAGGGTAATGATCAGGGCAGCCAATACCGCTCAGCCCTGTATTGCTTCAATGAGGAACAACTGGAACAGGCCGAAACCAGCAAGCAGGTTTACCAGGCAGAACTCGACAAGGCCGATGCCGGGCAAATCACCACCGAGATCGCTATGGCGCCGACGTTCTATTACGCCGAGATCTACCATCAGCAGTATCTGGCGAAGAACCCGGGAGGCTACTGCGGGATTGGCGGCACCGGTGTCTGCCTGCCAGCGTAACTGATAGCGCGCGCCCGCTTCGGGCGCGTACCTGCTACAGCGCACTCAGCTCAAGACCTGCACAAAGGCTTGAGCTGAGCGTGCCGAGATTACTCGGCGATCAGCCAGTCCAGACGCCAGCTGCTTTCACTTTGAGCCAGTCGTTTGGCAAGCCAGGGCAGAATTTGGCGCAGCTCGTCTTCCAGCCCCCAAGGCGGGTTACTGATGACCAGACCAGAGCCGTTAAGGCGCTGAGCGTCATCGCCCGGATGCACGAACAACTCTGCGCGCAGCAACTTCGGCGCGTTGCTCTTGCTCAAGTCGTTGTAGAAGCGGCGTAACTGGCGCTCATCCTTGATCGGATACCAGATGGCGACGATAGCCTGACGCATACGACCAATCGCATCATTCAAGGACTCAACACAGCGCTCCAACTCATCGGCCTGCTCAAACGGCGGATCGATCAGCATCACCATGCGTTTTTCCTGAGTAGGCAACAGCGCGCGCGGCACATACCAGCCCTCCCCAAGATGCACGGCTGTGCGCCGGTCATGCGCCATGTTCTCTTTCAGCAAGCGACCGTCTTCAGGGTGTTTTTCGTTGAATTGCAGGCGATCCTGCTCACGACTCAACTGGCGGGCCAACTCGGGCGAGCCCGGGTAGTAACGCAACTGACCGTCCGGGTTCATCGCCCGCAGCACACCGAAGTACTCATTGAACGCCGCCGGCAGATCATCCGCCTCCCAGAGCCGGCCAATGCCGTCACGCCATTCACCGGTGCGGGTAGCCTGATCGGCCGTCAAATCGTACAAGCCAAGACCAGCATGGGTGTCGAGGTAGGCGTAAGGCGCCTCCTTGCGAGACAGCAACAGCAACAGACGGCTGAGCACCAGGTGCTTGAGAACATCGGCGTGGTTGCCGGCATGGAAGGCGTGACGGTAATTCATGAAAAGGCTCCTTGAAGCCCGATAGTTTAACCGTTTGCTGAGTTTTCGCCTTGCCTGTTTGGCTGCAAAACCGATGAGCGCAGCGTCTGGACAACATCAAGAGCCCGCGACTTAAGTCGTAAAACTGCGGAAAAATTGGCATCACCCGCACAACTGCCGTTATGGTTTAGCCCGCCAAAAGACGGACCTGCGATGAGAACACTGCCTGACACACTGCCCAAACACTCAATTTTCGTTGCCCTGCTGGCGGGTGCCAGTGCACTGATGGTGGTTCACGGCCTCGGCCGTTTTGCCTACACACCGCTGCTTCCCTACCTGGTAAGCGATGGCCTGCTGACGCTGGAACAAGGCGCGCGGGTGGCGACCTCAAATTACATTGGCTATCTGCTTGGCGCCCTGCTCGCACTGATTCTGCATGCGCCGCAGCGAATGCGTATCGCCCTGCCATTGGCGCTAATCGTGAACACCTTGGTAACTTTTGCGCAGGTAGGTGCTGATTCTTACCAAAGCCTGCTCTGGCTGCGCCTCGCCAACGGCATCAGTAATGGCGTGGTGTTTGTGCAAGCACCTGCATTGGTACTTGAATGGCTGGCCCAGCACCAGCGCACGAGGCTGAGCGGCCTGATCTATCTGGGCCTCGGCGGCGGCTTGTTACTGTCCAGCGCTACCGTTTCCTGGCCCGCACAATGGCTCAGCGGTGCGGCGCGATGGTGGCCGATGGCGTTGCTGAGTATTCCGCTGGCAATTCTGAGCATCGTGCTGCTCAGGCGCCTGACGATCCAGCCGCAAGCAAACACTCATACACAGAGCCGTACATCGCTGTTCGACCGCGCCAGTATTCCACTGTTTCTGGCGTATACCGGGGCCGGGCTGGGCTACATCCTGCCGATGACGTTCTTGCCGTCACTTGCCCGCGAGCAACTGCCCGCCAACGACCCATTGCTGAGTGGCGCCTGGGTCTGGACCGCAACAGCCAGCCTGGTTTCGATAGCCTTGTGGAATAGCCTCGGCGCTCGCTTAGGTGATCGCCGCGCGCTGGTGTGCAATTACGCAGCGCAGGCATTGGGCGCCGCTGCACCGATGATATGGCCGGGCGCATTCGGTATCGTGATGTGTGGCGTGCTGGTGGGCGGCAGCTTTATCGGCACGGTTTTCCTGACTCAGCGTCTGGCCCGCACCCTGCACCCGCATCAGGGCCCGCGCCTTTCCGCAGCACTGATTGCCCTGTATGGCGCCAGCCAACTACTGGGGCCGTGGATTTGCGCGCAGGCGCTGGAGAGCGGCGCCACGCTCACTCAGTGCTTCGGCATTGGTGCCGGTGCGCTGCTTTGGGGGTTATGCTGGACGTTAATGATTCCGCGTACAAAGGATGCAACCTGATGAGCCTGACCGAACTGCTTGGGGTAAAACTGCCGATTATCCAGGCGCCGATGGCGGGCGCCCAAGACCATCGTCTGGCGGCAGCTGTATGCCAAAGCGGCGCACTCGGCTCCTTGCCTGCCGGCATGCTCGACGCAAATGCCTTGCGTCGCGAACTAACAGCCCTGCAGGCGCTCACAGACGCGCCCTGCAACGTCAACTTCTTCTGCCATCAAATGCCGGCCGCCGACCCGGTTCGCGAACAACAATGGCGCGAGCTGCTCCAACCATTTTTCACCGAGTACGCAATCGATCCTGAAAACATTCCTGCCGGCGCCAGCCGCCTGCCCTTCAGCAGCGAAATGGCCGATGTGCTGGATGAGTTGCGCCCTGCCGTGGTCAGCTTTCACTTTGGCCTGCCGGCTCCTGAGTTGCTGGCACGGGTAAAAAGCAGCGGCGCCAAAATTCTCGGTTGCGCCACGACAGTTGCCGAAGCGCGTTGGCTTGAAGCACGAGGCGTGGATGCGATTATTGCTCAGGGCCTCGAGGCTGGCGGACATCGCGGAATCTTCCTCGACATGGACCTCAGCACCCAACTCAGCACGCTGGCAATGGTTCCGCAGATTGTTGCCGCCGTCAGCATTCCGGTGATCGCTGCCGGCGGAATCAGCGATGCCGCCGGCGTAAGCGCGGCGATGCAACTGGGCGCCGCAGGCGTTCAGGTTGGCAGCGCCTACCTGCTCACGCCCGAGGCAACCATCAGCAACGTACATCGCGCTGCCCTGCAAAGCCCCGACAGCGCTAAAACAACACTAACCACCCTGTTCAGCGGTCGCCCGGCACGCGGAATCGTCAATCAACTCATTCGCACAGTAGGCGCGCAGCCTGACCAGGCACCTGAATTTCCGCTGGCCAGCGCCGCCATTGCGCCGCTGCGCAGCGCAGCCGAGAAGCTCGGGCGTAGCGACTGCTCACCGCTCTGGGCCGGGCAAAACCTGATGGGTTGCAAGGCCGTGCCCGCCGCGCAGATCACTGCGGCTTTGGCTGCAGGATTAAGCATGTGAAGCTTTATCACGCCAATTGATAATGCTGGGCAGAGCGGATGCGCCTGCCTAGACTCGGCCTCATTAACAGGAGGCCCCACCATGTCCGAGACGCTGCTTAACGCCCGCAACCTCGCTTTCGAGCTCTATGAAGTGCTGGATGCCGAGGCCCTTACCCAGCGCGAGCGCTTTGCCGAGCACAGCCGCGAAACGTTCAACGCGGCAATCGATACGGCGCGCAGCATCGCCGAAAACCTGTTCGCACCGCACAACCGCAAGAACGATGAAAACGAGCCCGAATACGTTGATGGCGCGGCGACGCTAATCCCGGAAGTGAAGCCGGCGGTCGATGCGTTCCTTGAGGCTGGTTTTCTGAATGCCACCCGCGAATTCGACGTCGGCGGCATGCAGTTGCCCAATTTGCTGTCTCAGGCCTGCTTCGCCCACTTCCAGTCGGCCAACATTGCGACCTCGTCGTACGCCATGCTGACGATGGGCGCGGCCAATCTGATCGAGGCGTTCGGCAACGAAGACCAAAAGCAGCGCTACCTGCAACCGATGATCGACGGGCGCTTTTTCGGCACTATGGCGCTCACCGAGCCACACGCGGGCTCATCGCTGTCGGATATCCGCACGCGGGCCGAACCAGCAGCAGATGGCACTTACCGGCTCAAGGGCAATAAGATATTCATCTCCGGCGGCGACCATCCGCTGTCAGACAACATTGTGCACATGGTGCTGGCAAAACTGCCGGATGCACCGCCTGGCGTAAAAGGCATCTCGCTGTTTATCGTGCCCAAGTTTCTAGTCAACGATGACGGCTCGCTTGGTAAGCGCAATGACGTTCTGCTGGCAGGCCTGTTTCACAAGATGGGCTGGCGCGGAACTACCTCAACAGCGTTGAACTTCGGCGATAACGGCGAATGTGTGGGCTACTTGGTAGGTAAACCTCATCATGGCCTTGCCTACATGTTCCAGATGATGAACGAGGCGCGGATCGGCGTTGGCATGGGCGCGGTCATGCTCGGCTATGCCGGTTACCTGTATTCACTCGACTACGCCCGTCAGCGTCCGCAAGGCCGACTGCCAGACGGCAAAGACCCGACCAGCAGCCAGGTTGCGATCATCGAGCACGCCGACGTGCGACGCATGTTGCTGACCCAGAAAGCTTATGTCGAAGGCGCTTTTGATCTGGGCCTGTACGCAGCCAGATTGTTTGACGACACGCAGACGCTTGAAACCGCAGAGGCCCGCAGCAGCGCGCTGGAACTGCTCGACCTGCTGACCCCAATCGTCAAATCCTGGCCTTCGGAGTTCTGCCTCAAGGCGAACGAACTGGCGATTCAGATTCTCGGCGGCCACGGTTATACCCGCGA
Source organism: Pseudomonas marincola (assembly GCF_900682675.2). Classification (NCBI taxonomy): domain Bacteria; kingdom Pseudomonadati; phylum Pseudomonadota; class Gammaproteobacteria; order Pseudomonadales; family Pseudomonadaceae; genus Pseudomonas; species Pseudomonas marincola. The sequence continues at coordinate 4,328,281 of NZ_LR215729.2, forward strand.
GTATCCCGTGGAGCAGTATTACCGCGACAATCGCCTGAACCCGATTCACGAAGGCACTCACGGCATCCAGTCGCTCGACTTGCTGGGGCGCAAAATCTCGATGAACAACGGGGCGGCGCTCAAGCAGTTGGTCAAGCTGATCCAACAATGCTGTGAGCAAGCCAAAGGCTTCACCTCGCTTGACGCAATGCGCCAACCACTTGAGCAGTTACTGGCACGCCTGTCGGCAGTCACCCTGGCGTTGCTGGGTGATTTGATGAGCGGCAAGGTTAATCAGGGGCTGGCGAACTCGGCCTTGTACCTCAAGGTGTTCGGCCACTGCGTGATTGGCTGGCGCTGGCTGGAACAGGCAATTCGCGCTGAGCAAGGTCTGGCGCACGGCAACCCTGCCGACACCGACTTCTATCAGGGCAAGCTACAGGCTGCGCGCTACTTCCTGACATGGGAAGTGCCAGCCTGCCAGCACGACCTAGACCTGTTGGAAGCGCGTGACGACACCTGCCTGAACATGCAGGACAACTGGTTCTGAAACAGCCGGACGTGGTGCGCCGGTTGTCACTCGCAACCGGCGCATCGCAAGCATTAGGTACAGTTTTCAGGCAATTGTTTACGCCAATTGCTAACCCAATTGCGGGGCCACAGGTTAGAATCAGTGGCACGCGCAATGCATAGTTTCATGGCGCGACCTTCCTCTGCATATGGAGTACGTGCCCTTGGATGCCAGCACCATCAACAGCCTGTTCATGATTGGTGCATTGCTGGTTGCGTTGAGCATTCTGGTCAGCGCCTTCGGCTCGCGCTTCGGCATCCCGATCCTGGTTATCTTTCTCGCGGTCGGCATGCTCGCCGGCGTCGACGGTCCGGGCGGCATCGTCTTCAACAATTACCCGCTGGCCTATCTGGTAGGCAACCTGGCACTGGCGATCATCTTGCTCGATGGTGGTATGCGCACCCGCGTGTCGAGTTTCCGCGTAGCGCTCTGGCCTTCGTTATCACTGGCAACTGTCGGGGTAATGGTCACAGCCGGGCTCACCGGCGTCGCCGCCGCGTGGCTGTTTGATCTGAGCCTGATGGAAGGCCTGTTGATCGGCGCTATCGTCGGCTCAACAGACGCCGCCGCCGTATTCAGCCTGCTCGGTGGCAGCGGCCTCAACGAACGTGTCAGCGCCACCCTCGAAATCGAATCCGGCAGCAACGACCCGATGGCGGTGTTCCTCACTGTCACTTTGATCAGCATGCTATCAAGCGGCCAGACCGGCTTTAGCTGGGACTTGCTGATGCAGTTGGTCTTGCAATTCGGTCTGGGCGGCATATTGGGTCTGGGCGGCGGCTGGCTGCTGCTCAATCTGGTCAATCGCATGGCGCTGGCCAACGGGCTCTACCCTTTGCTGGTAGTCAGTGGCGGCCTGATGATCTTTGCCATTACCACGGCATTCGGCGGCAGTGGCATTCTGGCGATTTACCTGTGCGGTCTGCTGCTGGGCAATCAGCCGATTCGCTCGCGCCACGGCATTCTGCACATGCTCGACGGCCTGACCTGGCTGGCTCAGATTGGCATGTTCCTGGTACTTGGCTTGCTGATTACACCGCATGAGCTGCTGGCCATTGCGCTGCCTGCACTCGGTTTGGCGCTGTGGATGATTCTGTTTGCGCGGCCGCTGTCGATCTTCCTCGGCCTGATGCCATTTCGCGCGTTCCACGACCGCGAGCGGGTGTTTATCGCCTGGGTCGGTTTGCGCGGCGCCGTGCCGATTATTCTCGCGGTGTTCCCGCTCATGGCCGGGCTGCCAAATGCGCAACTGTTCTTCAACGTGGCCTTCTTTATTGTTCTGGTCTCGCTGCTTCTGCAAGGCAGCAGTTTGCCGCTGGCCGCCAAGTTGCTGCGCGTGACTGTACCGCCAGAGCCGGCACCGGTATCGCGCACCGGCCTTGAGGTGCACCCGACGAGCCAGTGGGAATTGTTCATCTATCGTCTGGGCGCCGAAAAATGGTGCATCGGCGCGGCGCTGCGCGAGCTGAAAATGCCGCAGGGAACGCGCATTGGCGCCTTGTTCCGCAATCAGCAATTGCTCCACCCGTCAGGCAGTACCCGGCTCGAGGCTGGCGACATGCTTTGCGTCATCGGTCACGAACATGATCTGCCGGCGCTGGGAAAACTGTTTAGTCAGGCACCGAAGCGCGGACAGGATCTACGCTTCTTTGGTGACTTCGTACTTGAAGGCGATGCCGAACTTTCCGCCGTGGCCGCGCTGTACGGTTTGAAGGTCAGTGAAGCCGACAGCAACCAGCAGCTGGGCCGCTTTATCGCGCAGGAAATCGGCGGTGAACCTGTCGTAGGCGATCAGGTCGAATGGCAAGGTTTGACCTGGACGGTCGCCACCATGGAAGGCAATAAAATTCGCAAGGTCGGGGTCAAATTTCCGGAAGGTAGCCGCCCCAGCCCGGGTTTGTTTCTCTAACTGTTTATCACTCAGAGTCGCCAGATAGCGCCCATGCCATCAATTCGTAGCGTTGCTTTATCTATTCTTCTTGGCCTTAGCGTGGCCATGCCCATGGCCCACGCGGCGCAAACGCCTAAAAGCGAGGATGTCCAGCGGAGCCTGGAAACCATCAGCGAGCGTAATCTGCCGGAAGCGGATGCGGCCGAGCTGAAACAGGTTCTGGAAAAAACCCTGAGCCTGCTCAATTCGCAAAAAGACAGCGTCAAGAAACTCGACGACCTCAAGGCCCGGCTCGATGAAGCGCCACGCCTGATTGGCGAGGCCCAACGTGAGCTGGCTCGTTTGAAAGGCAGCACGCCGACGCCAGTTCAGGAACGCTACGCCAACAGCAAAGTGTCCGACCTTGAGCAACTGATCAACGAGCGCAGTAATCAGTTGGCTCAATGGCAGAAAGACATTATTGAAGCCAATAGTCTGATCATTACCGCACAAACCCGCCCGGAACGTGCACAGGCCGAAATCAGCAGCAATCAGGTTCGCGCCCGCGAAATTGCCGGCATCCTCAAAGCCGGCAAGATGGATGGCAAAGCCCTCAGCAGCGAAATGCGCGACCAGCTCAATGCTGAAGTCGATCAGCTCAATGCGCAAACCGAGTTGCGCCGCCAGGAGTTGAGCGGCAACAGCCTGCTGCAGGACCTCGGCAGCAGCCAGCGCGACCTGCTCGAAGTGCGCATCAAGCGCCTTGAGCAAGAGCTGATAGACCTGCAAACGCTGATCAATGACAAACGCCGCGAACAGTCGCAACAAACCGTTAGCGAGCAGTCGCTGGAGGCCGAGAAAGCCGGTTCAGACAAACTGCTCAGCCTTGAGAGCAGCTTGAATCTGAAATATTCAGATTACCTGCTGCGTGCGACTGACCGGCTCAATCAGCTTACCCAGAAGAACCTGCAAACCAAGCAGAAGCTCGACTCGCTTAATCAGATTGATCAGGCGCTGGACGAACAGATCAACGTTTTGCAAGGCAGCCTGTTGCTGTCGAAAGTTCTGTACCAGCAGAAAAAAGCCCTGCCCTCGCTCGAGATCGACGCCGGCCTGAGTGACGACATTGCCGATATTCGCCTCTACCAATTCGAACTCAACCAAGCCCGCGAGCAGATCAGCAACCCCGACACTTACGTTGAAGATAAACTCGCCAAGCAGCCTGCCGAAGAAGTCACGCCCGAAGTCAAAACATCGCTGACGTCACTGATCCAGACCCGTCGTGACCTGCTGGACCGACTCAATCGTGAACTGAACGCAGTCCTCAACGAGTCGATTACCTTGCAGTTGAACCAGAAGCAACTGCAAACCAGCGTTACAACCTTGCGTGAGACACTCGACGAGCAATTGTTCTGGATCCCCAGCAACAAACCACTTGATATCTCCTGGTTCGAGGAAATGCCTGCGCGCCTCCAGCGCCAGTTATCCGAACTGCCCTGGCGCTCGAGCTCTCAAGAGCTGGGCGCAGGGCTGGTCGAGCGACCGCTGCTGTTCCTGCCCTTGTTGCTGCTGATCAGCTTCCTGCTCTGGCGCCGGGGGATTATCTACAAGAAGCTCAAGGAGCTGCACCACGACATTGGCCACTACAAGCGTGACGGTCAATTGCACACGCCAATGGCGTTGCTGCTGAATGTCCTGCTGGCTTTGCCGGGTGCCTTGTTCTTCGGGCTCTGCGGCTTTGCCCTGCAAATGGATGCACGCGGACAGAACGCCAACCTGGGTTCGGCGCTCTACGGCATGGCATTCGCGTGGTTAGTGTTTTATACCTGCTACCGGATTCTCTCGCCGGGCGGCGTTGCAGAACTGCATTTCCGTTGGGGCAAGCCCAATGTCGCGTTCCTGCACCGGCAAATTCGCTACCTCGGCCTTGTGGTCATTGCGCTGGTGGCAGTGGTTACCGTGGCCGAACGCCAACCGGCTGAGTTAGCCAATGACGTTATTGGCATCGGCGTGGTTATTTCCTGCTACGCCCTTATGGCGTGGCTGCTGTACAAACTGCTGATCAGCGGGCCAGCCCGCGAAAACTCATCGACCTTCCGCACCCTGATCGGCTGCTTGTTCAGTCTGCTGCCACTGGCGCTGATCATCGCCGTTGGATTTGGCTATTACTACACCGCGCTGAGGCTGACTGACCGACTCATCTACACCATTTACCTGCTGATATTCTGGGTCATCATCGAAGCCACGCTGATCCGTGGTCTGGCAGTTGCGGCCCGGCGCCTTGCTTATCAACGCGCGCTGAGCAAACGCCAGGCGCAGGAAGACTCCGACGGCTCTGACGTTGTTGTAGAGGAGCCCACGCTCGACATCGACCAGATCAACCAGCAATCGCTACGCCTGATTCGACTCGCGCTGGTGGGTACCTTCGTGGTTGGGTTGTATCTGGTCTGGGCCGATTTGATTTCAGTGTTCTCCTACCTGGATAACGTCACGCTCTACGAATACAGCACGGGCTCGGGCGCCACGGCCAGCGTTGTACCGATCAGCCTCAGTGACGTACTCAGCTCGCTGCTGATAATCGGTATTACCATCGCGCTGGGCCGCAACTTGCCGGGCCTGCTGGAAGTGCTGGTGTTGTCGCGGATGAAACTTGCGCAAGGCAGCGCGTATGCCACCACAACCTTGCTCTCTTACGTCATTGTCGGCCTCGGCTCGGTTATCACCCTCTCAACCCTGGGCTTGAGCTGGGACAAACTGCAGTGGCTGGTAGCAGCTCTGTCAGTCGGCTTGGGTTTCGGCTTGCAGGAAATTTTTGCCAACTTCATTTCCGGTCTGATCATCCTGTTCGAGCGTCCGGTGCGAATTGGCGACGTAGTGACCATCGGCAACCTGTCCGGCACGGTAAGCCGTATCCGCATTCGCGCCACCACGATTACCGACTTTGATCGCAAAGAAATCATCGTGCCGAATAAAACCTTCGTCACCGACCAACTGATCAACTGGTCGCTGAATGACACGATCACCCGCGTGATCATCACGATTGGCCTGGCGTATGAGGCGGATCTTGAGTTGGCACGCAAGCTGATGATGCAGGCGGCCATGGATAATCCGCGGGTTCTGCGCGACCCGGAACCGGTGCTGTTCTTCCTCAGCATTGGCGCCAGCACCTTCAATTACGAGCTGCGCGTGCATGTGCGCGAACTGGCTGATCGCAACGCCGCCACCGACGAGTTGTTAACCAAAATCGCCATGAGCTTCCGCGAGAACAATGTCGAGATGGCATTCAATCAGCTCGATGTTTCAGTGAAGAGCTTGAAAGGCCTCGAACTCAATTTGAAAACCGGTAAGACCAGCTTCATCAGTGACGAGCCGGAGCAAAAACAGCCCGATGATCTGAACAAGCAGCCGCCAGCGGTCGACCCGAACTGAGCATGGCGTTATTGTCGGTGTTAACGCCGTCGGCCTTCTTGCCGACGGCCACCGTTTTGCTGGAGTGTGGTTTTGAAGTTACTCACCGACCTGACATTCGATAATCGCTTTGCCCGCCTAGGCGATAGCTTTTCGACCGAGGTCAATCCCGAGCCGATCAGTGACCCCAAGCTGGTAGTCGCCAGTTTGGGCGCTGCTACGCTGCTCGACCTTGACCCCAAGGAGCTGGATAACCCGCTGTTCACTGAGATATTCGCGGGCCACAAGCTGTGGAGTGAAGCCGAGCCGCGGGCGATGGTTTACTCCGGCCACCAGTTCGGCGGCTACACGCCGCGCCTTGGCGACGGTCGGGGCCTGTTACTCGGTGAAGTGCTCAATGACAGCGGCGAACATTGGGATCTGCACCTGAAAGGCGCAGGCCCGACGCCGTATTCGCGCATGGCTGATGGCCGCGCGGTGTTGCGCAGTTCAATCCGCGAATTTCTCGCCAGCGAGCACCTGCATGCGCTGGGCATCGCCACATCGCGGGCGCTGTGCGTGACCAGTTCGAGCACGCCGGTGTGGCGCGAGAAGCGTGAAAATGCCGCCATGCTATTGCGCCTGGCCCGCAGCCATGTGCGCTTTGGCAGCTTCGAGTATTTCTATTACACCAAGCAGCACGAGCTGCTGAAACAACTTGTCGATCACGTACTCGACGCGCATTACAGCGAGTGCCGAAGCGAGCCCGAGCCATATCTGGCAATGTTCAAGACCATCATCGAACGCAACGCCGAAATGATCGCCCACTGGCAGGCTTACGGCTTTTGCCACGGTGTGATGAACACCGACAACATGTCTATTCTCGGCATCACTTTCGATTACGGCCCTTACGCCTTCCTCGATGATTTCGACGCCCGGCACATCTGCAACCACTCGGATGACACCGGCCGTTATAGCTTCAGCAATCAGGTGCCAATCGCCCAATGGAATCTCGCGGCGCTGGGACAGGCGCTGACACCGCTGGTCAGCGTCGATCAGCTGCGTGAAAGCCTGGAGCTGTTCCTGCCGCTGTACGAGGCCCACTATCTGGATCTGATGCGCAAACGCCTGGGCCTGCTCACGGCCGATGAAAACGATGGCGATCGCATCCGCACCCTGCTGCAACTGATGCAAAGCAGCGCGATTGACTACACCCGGTTTTTCCGCGAACTCGGAGACAGCACGGCAGAGGCTGCCTGCGCACGCTTGCGTGAAGACTTCACCGACCTTGCCGGCTTCGATGCCTGGTCAGCCGACTACATTGCAAGAAGCCAGCTTGAGGGCGACTCGCAAGAGCAACGCCGCACGCGGATGCACGCTGCCAATCCCAAATACATTCTGCGCAACTATTTGGCGCAAGAGGCTATCGAGGCTGCTGAGGCGGGCGATTACGCACCTGTGCGCGAACTGCATGAGGTGCTCAGCAAGCCATTCGATGAGCAGCCAGACAAAGAGCGCTATGCCCAGCGTCCGCCGGACTGGGGCAAACACCTCGAGATCAGTTGCTCATCCTGACATTGGCCTGAAAACGCTGCCGGGGGCTTTATTCAGTCGCCGGCCAGCATCCAGTCCAGGCCCATCTGCACATGCAACTCGGTGCTGTCGTACAACGGCAGCGGAGCCTCGACACCCTCAAGCAGCAGGCCGATCTCGGTGCAGCCCAGAATCCCCACTTCGCAGCCCTGCGCCCGCATGTCTTCAAGACACGCGAGGTAAAAAGCGCGGGACTCGTCGGTGAATACACCACGACACAGCTCGGCAAAAATCACCCGATCAATCTCGCCAATCTGCTCTTCGCTGGGTATCCGCACATCAATGTCGAAACGTTCAGCCAGCCGCAACCGGTAGAAATCTTCCAGCATGGTGAAGCGCGTGCCCAGCAAGGCAGCCCGCTTGATACCGGCATTCTGTAAAGCAAGGCCCACCGCATCGCCGATGTGCAAAAGCGGGATCGACACGGCCGCCTCGATGACAGGCGCTACTTTGTGCATGGTGTTGGTGGCCAGCAACAAACCTGTCGCGCCGGCCTGCTCCAGGCGCTGCGCACTGTCGGCCAACAACGCCCCCGCGGCCTTCCAGTCGCCACTGCTTTGCAACGCCGCGACCTGAGCGAAATCCAGTGAATGCATAAGCAACGGCGCTGAATGCAAACCGCCGGCGCGCTCGCGAACGCCCTGATTCAGCAGCCGGTAATAGCTTGCCGTGGACTCCCAGCTCATGCCACCGATTACGCCTAGTTGCTGCATCGCATCACCTCCGGGTAAAAACTGAAACTAACACCCAGGCATAAATGGGCCTAGTGACAGTTGCCACATATATCCAAAGTACAGCAGTTTTGGTTAATCCAAAATCGCATATAAACCTGCCCAAACATTCTTAGACTATCTAAGCAAAGCCCACTATCTTGGCGACCTTGTGCCGGCTCTCATCGCCAGCTCACCACTTCCACGGTTCAAGGTTGGGACATCAATGCTCGGGGTTTCATTGCCGTTGCTGTTTGTCGGCGCACTGCTGGTCTGGGTGTTGTTCGCCTTTGTTCGTGAGAAGTGGAGCCCGGATATCGTCGCTGCAATCGCAGTGGCAGCCCTGCTCATCACCCAACTGCTGACGCCCGCTGAAGTGCTCAGCGTGCTGTCCAACTCCGCCCCAGTCACCATCGCCTGCATGTTCGTGCTCTCGGCAGCACTGGAGCGCACCGGTTGCGTTGATGCGCTGGGCAACTGGCTGGGCAATCTGGTCGGCACCAGCCCGATACGTGTGCTCACCGGCTTGACCCTGACCGCACTGGTTATTTCCGCCTGCCTGAATAACACCCCGGTGGTGGCGATTCTCACCCCGGTGGCCATTTCCCTCGCCCGTCGCGCTGGCACCATGCCGTCCAAGCTGCTTATCCCGTTGTCTTACGCGACAATTCTGGGCGGCACGCTGACGATGATTGGCACCTCGACCAACATTCTGGTCGACGGCGTGGCACGCAAGGCCGGACTTGCGCCCTTCGGGATTTTCGAGATCACCGGAGCCGGCCTGATTCTGGCGACTGCGGGCATGGCTTACCTGTTATTGGTTGGCCGCCACCTGTTGCCAGATCGCGACACTCTCTCACGCCAACTGCGCCCTGATCTCGACCGCACCTTCATGACCGAATTGCTGGTGCCGCACGAGTCGCCGGTTATCGGCAAGACCCTCAGCGAAGCCAACCTCAATGGCGGCAGCGGCCTGCAAGTGCTCAAGCTGTTCCGTGAAGCGCTGGAAATAACCGAGCCGGGTCACGACACCGTGCTGGAAATGGGCGACCGGCTGGTGCTGCACGGTCAGGTCAAGAACGTGGTCGAGCTGCGCGAAAGCGGCCACCTGACGTTCAATCGCAGCGACGCATTCGAGACCATCAGCAGCCATGATGTCATTCTGGCCGAGGCCATCGTGGGCCGTAACTCTCGCTACAGCCATCGCCCGATGCGCGACCTCGACCTCACCGCCCGCTACGGTATCGCCGTGCTCGCCGTGCACCGTCAGGACGAAAATGTGCAAGGCAACCTCGATGACTTCGAGTTGCAGTTTGGCGATGTAATGCTGGTAGAAGGCACGCCCGCGCAGATCAAACGCTTTGCCGACAACGGTGAACTGATCAGCCTGCACGCCGTGCAAGAACGCGCCTTCCGCCGTGATAAAGCGCCGATAGCAATCGTCGCAACATTGGCCGTGATGCTGCTCGCCGCCTTCGGCGTGATGCCGATTGAAGGCCTGGCCATCATTGGCGCGGTCGCGGTACTGGCAACTCGCTGCCTTGATGTCGAGGATGCTTACAAGGCCGTCGACTGGAAAATTCTCAGCCTGATCTTCGGCATGCTGGCAATCAGCATTGCCATGGACAAAGTCGGGCTGGTGAAGATACTGGTCGAGAACGTCATGGGCTGGCTGCCGTGGGCCGGGCCGCTGTTGATGCTGTCGTTCATCTACCTGTTTACATCGATACTCACCGAGCTTTTGTCCAACAACGCGGTTGCGGTATTGGTCACCCCAATCGCCATCGGGCTGGCGCAGCATCTGGGCGTCGACCCGCGCCCGTTTGTGGTCGCTGTGATGTTTGCCGCCAGCGCCAGCTTCGCCACGCCCATCGGCTATCAGACCAATACCTTTGTATATAACGCGGGCGGTTATAAGTTTACCGATTTCATGAGGGTCGGCATTCCGCTTAATCTACTGCTTTGGGTCGTCGCGACGATTGTCATCCCGCTATTCTGGCCACTCACGCCGCTGTAGCAGCCCTTGATATCGGCGCACGATGCCTGCACATTGCAGGTAATTCTTGTGGAGCCGAAGATGACACAACCGTTACTAATCCCCTGCCCCAGCTGCAATGGTCTCAACCGTATTCCGGCCGACCGGCTGAGTGATGCGCCGCGCTGCGGGCGCTGCAAAAATAGCGTACTGCTCAACACCCCGTTTGAACTGAACGCCAGTAACTTTGCGGCCCAGATTAAGGGCGACCTGCCTTTACTGGTCGATGTCTGGGCAAGCTGGTGCGGTCCGTGCCAGGCCTTTGCGCCAACTTTTACCCAGGCTGCCGCGCAACTGAGTGGCCGCGCGCGCTTGGCCAAACTCGACAGTGAAGCCAATCAGCAACTCGCCGGCCAACTTGGCATCCGCTCGATCCCCAGCCTGATTCTTTACCGTCAGGGCAGTGAGCTGGCGAGAATCAGCGGTGCCATGAACATGACGCAGTTACTCGACTGGCTGAAACAGCAGAATATTTGAAGCCGGCGTAAAGCGGTTAGCCGTTGCCAAATACCTCGTATACAGTTATCTGCAATTCTCAGGGTTAACGCTTATTCAGCGCCCTGCCCGCATTCGATAACAATAAATAAAGAGGCTGCACATATGCCAATGCCCGAGGCAATCGCCCGCCAGCTGACCGAAGAACAAATAGCCTTCGTAAAACGCAGCGGCCTTAAAGCCGAAGCGCTGCAACCGGGCTTTGTGCGCTTACGCATGCCCCTGGCGGGCAACACCAACCATATTGGCAGCATGTATGCAGGCGCTTTATTTACATTGGCAGAGATCCCTGGCGGCGCATTGTTCGTCACCAGTTTCGATGTAAAACGCTTCTTCCCGATCATCAAAGAGATGAACCTGCGATTCAGGCGCCCTGCCAGCAGCGATATTTTCGTTGAGGCAACGCTCAGCCAAGAGCAGATAGTGGCGCTGCAGGACCAAGCCGAACGCGAAGGCAAGGCCGAGTATGAGCTGGCGCTTGAGCTAACCGACGAAACGGGGGAGATTGTGGCAGTGAGCCACGGTCAGTATCAGTTAAGGGCTTATTAATGCCAGACCCGATTTGGGTCTATTAGCGGCTAAGCCATGGAGCATAATAAATTTGCCGACTTGTCTCGGCAGGAGATTTTTACTGATGACCACGCACATCCTTATCGCCCACGACTTACGTGAAACCGCGAATCTAGCGTTGCAGCGCGCCAACCAGCTGGCAGCGCAGCACAATGCCAAATTAACGGTATTGCACGTACTCAACCCCAGCCAAAGCCAACAGCAGCATACCCAGGCCAAAAAGAGCCTGAACATGAGTATTGCTGAGTATGCGCCGGACTCCACGGCCCGGGTGATTATGGGCGGCAAGCCGTCTGAAGTGGTGCTGCAGCAAATTATCGACTTGGACTGCGACCTGCTGGTGTTGGGCGCCCACCATAATCGCCACGACTTCTTCAACGGCACCAGCCTCGACCGCATCGCGCGCAGAAGTACGGTGCCGATGCTGGTTGTCGCGCGCGATGAATTCAGCCCGTACAAACGCGCGCTCTCCGCGCTCGACTTCTCGGTGTGCTCCTGCTGCGCGCTGGAAAAGGCCTATTGCCTGCTCCCGCCCACCGCCGAGCTGCATGCACTGCATGTCTATTGCCCGGAGAAAAGCAGCGCGAAAAAGGACGAGACAGAGTTCCGCATGCAGTGCATGTTGATCGAACAACTGCTCAAAGATGAGCAGGAGAAACTGCCAGCAGAGGGCCCGAAGCTCACTCACAGCGTGCAGCAAGGCGGGATTTTGCGTGGTTTGCAGGAAGAGCTGAAAAGCCGGCGCGGCGAACTGCTGGTGCTGGGCAGTCACGGCCGCAGCGCATTGTCCCAAGCGTTGCTCGGCAGCCTTGCGCAACACTTTCTGCACAAGGCGCCGTGTGACATTTTCGTGGTGCGCTAAACCGCTGTGATCTTGCCTGAGCCTGAATCATCAGGCTCAAACAACTACGCGTTTACCGCTACTGCTGCAGCAGGTCGTGCAACTCGACAAACTGCAGGGTCAGCTTGTGTCGCGGCTCAAGGTAAATCAGCGGCGTGCAGGCCTGATGCGACTCGCGCATTTTCACCGAACTCATCAGGTTCACCGGCAACACCGGCAAGCCCTCTTCCACCAACTCATCCAGTAACTGCTGCGGCAGCGTGGCGCGCGGCTGGAATTGGTTGACCACGATGCCCTCAACTTCCAGGCCTTCGTTGTGGTCTTCCTTCAATTCTTCAATCTCAGCCAACAAACCGTACAGCGCATTGCGCGAGAAACTGTCGCAATCGAACGGGATAAGCACGCGATCAGCCGCTATCAACGCAGAAACGGTATAAAAATTGAGTGCCGGTGGCGTGTCCAGATAGATGCGGTCGTAATCTTCCGAAAGATCATCGAGCAACTTTCGCAGCTTGTTGATCTTGTGCTTGGCCTCAAGCTTGGGCTGTAAGTCAGCCAACTCGGCCGTCGCCGTCACCACATGCAGGTTATCAAACGGGGTCTCGTAGATATCGACCTTGCCCTTTTTATTGAAAGGCCCGCTGGACAGCGTCTGTTTGAAGAAATCAGCGATGCCTACCGGAATTTCTTCCCCCGTAAGCCCGGTCAGATAATGCGTGGAGTTGGCCTGCGCATCGAGGTCAATCAGCAGCGTACGATAGCCCTGTGAGGCGCTGACTGCCGCAAGATTGCAGGCAATACTCGACTTGCCCACACCCCCTTTCTGATTAAAAACTACACGCCGCATCTGATTCGCTCCTAATCCCTGAATTGACATCGATTCTATGCACATTACATGACAACGGCGAGGTTCCTCAGCAATTGAGCCCGACCGTTAGGCAAAAACTGGCGCCAAAGTTTGCGCAACCCCCCGGCCATCGAGATAATGCCAGCACTTTGCCAGGTAAATTTCGACAGCCCAACTCTCACATCCTTACTGAGAATTGGCTTAAACGCATGCAATTTGGCCGATGAACAGGACTGCCGCAGCTGACAAGGACGCCCGCAGGGGCGAGGAATTCCCTCCGTGATGCACTTCAAAATACAACAATGGCTAGCCTGGGCCCCCAGTCTGGAAAGCTCGCAACAGTGGCGTGACTGGTGTCAGGCGCCCGTGCGCGTGGCGGATGAGCAGCAGCAACCCGACGTTAGTTTTCTCGCGCCCATGCAGCGCAGGCGCTTAAGCCGGCTGGCGCGAATGGTGTTCAATGTTGCCTGGCCGTTAGCTGAATCACACCCCAGGCTGCCGCTCATATTTGCCTCCCGCCACGGCGAAACCCCGCGCACACTGGCGATTCTTCACGACCTGGCACGCGGCGAGCCGCTCTCTCCCACCCAGTTCAGCCTCTCCGTGCATAACGCAATTGTCGGCCAGTGGTCGATATTGCGCGCCGACACCAGTGAGATGTCCGCCCTGGCCGCCGCCGGTGACGGCTTGGAACATGCGGTGCAAGAAGCTTGTCTATTGCTCCATGAAGGTGCACCCGCGGTGCTGGTGGTCATTGCAGAAGAAGCACCGCCGGCGCTGTATACATCGTTCATTGACGACGTACCGTTCGCCTACGCTGTGGGGCTGTTACTCACGCCAGGCGACGATTGGCAGCTGGACCTGCAAACCGGCAGCGGCCCGCGCAGCGAATGGCCGCACCCTCTGAGTTTGCTCCGGGCGCTTAACAACGACCAGCAGGACATCACCCATTACTGGAGCCGCCGCCAATGGATGTGGTCACGCAAGCAAAAGTGAGCGCTTACAGCCCACCCTATGCATGGCGACTGGTTGCCACAGCGCTGAGCTTTTTGATCTTTGGTTTGGGCGGCATGATCTTGAGCGTGGTGGTGTTCCCAATCCTGAATTTGCTGCCGGGCGACGCCGTCAGTCGTCGTACGAGAGCCCGACGAGTCATCAATAAAAGCTTCTCCGCCTTCGTGCAGATCATGTACCGCCTGGGGGTTCTGACCTATTCGGTCGAAGGGGCCGAACACTTGGGAAAGCCGGGCCAGCTGATCATCGCCAATCACCCCTCGCTGATTGATGTAGTCGTGTTGATCTCGCTGATTCGCAACAGCAATTGCGTGGTCAAACAAAGCCTGTGGAACAACCCCTGTATGCGCAGCCCGATCCGTGCGGCGCAGTACATCAGCAACAGCGGCAGCGTGGAAATGCTCGATGAAGCGGCAGCGGCCCTGCAAGGCGGGCAATGCCTGATCATCTTCCCCGAGGGCACCCGCACCACACCCGGCAAGCCGCCGGAATTCCACCGTGGTGCTGCGGCCATCGCCATCCGCGGCGCTCACTGCGTGACGCCGGTGACCATTCACGTAACACCGACCACCCTGACCAAAGCCGAACCGTGGTACAGCATTCCCGCCCGGCGCGTGCACATCCAACTCCGTGTGGGTGCAGACATCGACCCGCAACAATTCAAGGCCGCTGCGCCGGCGCCGATAGCCTCGCGCAAGCTCAATGATTACCTACATCAATACTTCATAAAGGAGCTCGCAACAGATGAGCGAATTACAACACGAAATTAAAAACCTGATTATCGACTCGCTGGGGCTCGAAGACATGTCGGCTGAAGACATCGCGACCGACCAGCCGCTGTTTGGTGATGGCTTGGGCCTCGACTCAGTGGATGCCCTCGAACTGGGGCTGGCGATCCAGAAACGCTTTGGCATCAAGATCGATGCAGAGGACAAGGACACGCGCCAACACTTCGCCAATGTGGCCAACCTGGCGGCTTTTGTATCTGCACGCCAGGCCGTTTGAGAGCGCTAAAACATGCAAAATCGTGATGAAATTTTTAGCACCCTGCGCGACTCCCTTGTCGAGTTGTTTGAGCTCGACGCCGCCGACATCAGCCCAGAGGCCAACCTGTATCAGGACCTTGAAATCGACAGCATCGACGCGGTCGACCTGATTGATCACATCAAGCGTAAAACCGGCAAGAAAATCGCCGCCGACGAATTCAAGTCGGTACGCACAGTCAGTGACGTGGTCGAAGCCGTGTACAAACTGGTTAACCCAGAGCGCGCATGAGCCGATTGTTAGGCCTCGTTCTGGTAGCGGCAGGACTGGCGTATCCATTTGCGGTGTACTTCGGGATCGAGCACCTGTCGCCCAGAGTTTTTGCCTTGCTGCTCGGCGCACTGTGGATCGCCCGCCTGCTGACAGCACAGCAACGGCCCGGCGGGCGCTGGATGGCGCTGGCCGCGTTGCTGTTCTGCGGTGTGCTTGGCATTGCCGGTGAGCCGGCATTACTGCGCTGGTATCCGGTGTTACTGAACAGCATCTTGTTGTGCGTATTCCTGCTCAGCCTGCGCTACGGCCCGCCGCTGATAGAGCGGCTCGCACGCCTGCGCGAACCCGAACTGCCGGCTGAGGCCGTGCGCTACACGCGAGTGGTAACACAGGTCTGGGCTGGGTTCTTTTGCTGCAACGCGCTAATCGCGGCAGCGCTGACATTATGGGCGCCACTGGCTTGGTGGACGCTGTACAACGGCTTTATTGCCTATTTATTGATGGGCCTGCTGTTCGCTGTTGAATGGCTTGTTCGCCAACGCGTAAGAAGAATTGCATGAAATGGATTGCCCTTGAGGCATTGCTCCTCGAGCCGGATGCTCAGCGCAGCATTACCCTTGAACCTGCACTCAATCACCAGCAGTTCTGCCAGCAGGCGTTACAGCTGGCAGGCTACTTTGCAGCTCACAAGATTCAACGCGTAGCGCTTCATCTGGACGATGCAGCCGAACTGGCGATTGCACTGTTTGCCGCCTGGCAAGCGTCTGTCACAGTGCTGCTCCCCGCTGATGCGCAACCCCAGACCCGCGCCCGACTCGCAAGCCAGACAGACCTCTGGCTGGATGCCCTGCCAGAAACTCAAGGCTGTACACCCGCGCAAGCCAGCCCCCTCGCCACAGATGCCTGCCTGCTGACGCTGTGCACTTCGGGCTCCAGCGGTGAACCCAAGCTGATCGACAAAACGCTTACGCAATTGGCCAACGAAGTCGCTGCACTCGAACAACTCTGGGGCTCGGAAATTGGCAGCGCCGCCGTTATCTCCAGCGTCTCGGCGCAGCACATTTACGGCTTGCTGTTCCGCGTGCTTTGGCCGCTGTGCGCAGGGCGCGTATTTCTTCGCCAGACGCTGCCATTCAGTGAAGACATGCAGCGCGCCAGCCTGCCTCACTCCGCATTCATTTGGGTGGCCAGCCCCGCGCTGCTCAAGCGCACCAGCGATAATCTGGACTGGTCAGCGCTGAGCCGCATACGCAAGATTTTTTCATCCGGTGGCGCACTCCCCGAAGAGGCGGCTGCTTATCTGCAAGCGCGCCTGCAGCAGTTCCCAACCGAAATTTATGGCAGCTCCGAGACCGGCGGAATTGGCTGGCGGCAGGGTGGCCAGCACTGGCAACCGTTCGCCGGAGTAGCCGTTAGCTGCAACCCGCAAGGGGCGCTCAGCCTGACCTCGCCGTACTTGCCAGCCGGACACCGTGAAGAAACCGCTGATGCCGTGCAGATTGAAGCCGATGGCCGGTTTCTGCTCGGTGCACGCCTCGATCGCATCATCAAACTCGAAGAAAAACGCATCTCGCTGCCCATGCTGGAAAATACCCTGATTCAGCATCCGTGGGTAACAGATGCCCGGGTGGGCGTGCGCCAGTTGGGCCGTGCCGTTGTCGGCGCGCTCATTGCGCTAAGCCCTGCCGGCTTGCATGCCCTGCGCAATCAGGGCAGACGAGCCACCACTCAGGCGTTGCGCACTCATCTGTCGAGCCATGTGGAGCCCATTGCCCTGCCTCGCCAATGGCGGCTTTACACCGAGTTGCCGTACAACAGTCAGGGAAAGCTGGCGCAAAGCCGCATTGAGCAGTTGCTCGCGGCGCCAAGGCCGACTCAGGTAATACCGGACAGCATTGAACAAACAACTGACGGGCTGCTGATAAAGCTTCAGGTTCCGGTTGATCTCGCGCACTTCAGTGGCCACTTCAGCCGGGCGCCAGTAGTGCCAGGCGTCGTGCAGATAGACTGGGCACTACATCTGGCCCGGCAGTTGATTGCGGATCTACCGCCTCGGTTTACCGGCATGGAAGTGCTTAAATTCCAGCAGTTAATGCGTCCAGGAGACCGCGTACAACTGTCACTGCGTTTCGATGCAAACCGCAGTAAATTGTATTTCTCTTTCACTAACAGCAATGCCCCGTGTTCATCCGGACGCATTCTTCTGGCCCAGCATGCATAAGCCCTGCGCAGTCATCCCGGTATACAACCACGAACATGCGCTGGTGCATGTGGTCGAGGCCTTACGCATAGCAAAATTGCCCTGCATTCTGGTCAATGACGCCTCAAGCCCGGCCTGTACAGCGGTGATTGAAACGCTCGCCAGCCAGCCCGATTGCTACGCCGTGCACCTGCTGCACAATCAGGGAAAGGGAGGCGCCGTGATGGCGGGCCTGCGCGAAGCGCAACTGCTGGGATTCACCCATGCCTTGCAAGTAGACGCCGACGGCCAACATAACCTCAATGACATCGCGGCGTTTCTGCAGCGCTCGCGCGAGCACCCGCTCGCTGTTATCTGCGGGTATCCCGAATACGACGCCAGCGTGCCCAGGGGCCGTCTTTATGCACGCTACCTGACTCACGTGTGGGTCTGGATCAACAGCCTGTCACTGCAGATACGCGACTCCATGTGCGGCTTCCGGGTGTATCCGCTGGCGAGCACGGTCAGTTTAATCAACCGGGTCAAGCTGGGCAGGCGCATGGATTTCGATCCGGAAATTCTGGTGCGCATGGCATGGCAGAACCAGCCCATGGAGTGGCTGCCGACGCAGGTGCATTACCCGCTGGACGGCCTCTCGCATTTTCGTCTGGTTCACGACAACCTGCTGATCTCGAAAATGCACGCCAAGCTGTTCTTCGGTATGTTGCTGCGAGCGCCGAAAATTATCTGCAGCCGGGGCCGACGATGAGCCGACCAGATAACGACCAGCACTGGGCCGCCCAACAGGAACGCGGCAGCCTGTGGATGATGAAGTTCACGGTCGTGGCCACGCGCACCCTCGGCCGCCGATTGATCAGCCCGCTGCTGTATTTGATCGTGCTGTATTTCTTCATATTCGGTGCCAAGGCCAGACGCAGCATTCGCCAATATCAGCTCAACCTGATGAACTGGAGCGGTAAAACCCCGCCGCCCAGCCTGCGCTCGGTGTTTGCCCAGTTCATGGCATTTGCCGATGCACTACTCGACAAACTGGATATCTGGCGCGGCAAACTCAGCGCCCGCGATATTGATCTGATCGACCCGCACAACCTGCGCGGGCAGATGCACGCGCCACGCGGGCAAATGCTGGTGGGCGCGCATTTGGGCAACCTTGAAGTGTGTCGCGCGCTGGCTGAATTAGGCGACAAGGTGACCATGAATGTTCTGGTACACACCAAACACGCCGAACAATTCAACCAGCTGCTCGGGGAAGCCGGTGCCCGCAACATGCGCCTGATTCAGGTCAGCGAGTTGAATCCGGCGACCATGCTGCAACTCTCGGAACGAATTGAGCGCGGCGAATGGCTGGCGATCGCCGGTGATCGTATTCCGCTGCATGGCGGGCGCCAAGTCACGGTCGACTTCCTCAGCAAACCGGCCGCTTTTCCGCAAGGTCCCTGGCTGCTGGCCGGACTCCTCGATTGCCCGGTGAATTTGCTCAGCTGCGTGAAAATCGCCGGTCGTTATCAAATCTTGCTCGAGCCTTTTGCCACGCGAGTGCAATGGAAGCGCAGCAACCGCGATGCGGTCATCCGCGAGTGGACCCAACGCTTCGCTGATCGACTGGCTGAACGCTGCCTGGACGCACCACAACAGTGGTTCAACTTTTATCCGTTTTGGAATTCAGATGACGACACATCAGCCTGAACCGGTGATTTTTGGCGAGACTCACCTCTCGATCGAGAACATTGTCGCGCTGGCAAAGCAACGCGCCAGCGCTCACCTGCAAATGGACGCCGAGTACCGCGAAAAAATCGCCAAGGGCGCACGTTTTCTCGACACCCTGCTGGATAAAGAAGGCGTGATCTACGGCGTTACCACAGGCTATGGCGACTCCTGCGTGGTCGCCGTGCCGCTGGATCAAGTCGAAGCCCTGCCGCGCCACCTGTACACATTTCACGGCTGCGGCCTGGGCAAGTTGCTCGACCCTGAGGCAACGCGCGCAGTGCTGGCGGCTCGCCTGCAATCACTGTGCTTCGGTGTTTCCGGGGTGCGCGTCGAGCTGCTTGAACGTCTTCAGGCTTTTCTCGAACACGACATCCTGCCGCTGATTCCCGAAGAAGGTTCGGTCGGCGCCAGCGGTGATCTGACGCCGTTGTCTTACGTTGCTGCGACCCTCAGTGGCGAACGCGAAGTGCTCTGCAAAGGCCGCCAATACAGCGCCCTCGAAGTGCACCAAATGCTCGGCTGGACGCCGCTGACATTGCGCCCGAAAGAGGCGCTGGCATTAATGAACGGTACCGCCGTGATGACCGCGCTGGCGTGTCTGGCCTACTCGCGGGCCGACTATTTGCTGCAACTGGCAACGCGCATCACCGCGCTGAACGTGGTTGCGCTGGAAGGCAACCCGGAGCACTTTGATCAACGCCTGTTTGCGGCAAAACCCCATCCGGGGCAAATGCAGGTGGCGGCATGGCTGCGCGAAGACCTCGCCATTACCGGCCCAACCCCTGCGTTGCATCGCCTGCAAGACCGCTACTCGCTGCGTTGCGCGCCCCATGTTTTGGGCGTGCTTGCCGACAGCCTGGGCCTGCTGCGCCAATTCATCGAAACCGAACTGAACAGCGCCAACGACAATCCCCTGATCGACGCCGAAACCGAACGCGTGATGCACGGCGGTCACTTCTACGGCGGCCATATCGCCTTTGCGATGGACAGCCTGAAGAACCTGGTGGGAAACGTCGCCGACCTGCTCGACCGTCAGCTCGCATTATTGGTAGATACCCGTTACAACCACGGCCTGCCAAGCAACTTGTCCGGCGCTCCCGCCGCCACGGCGATGATCAATCACGGCTTCAAGGCCGTGCAGATCGGTGCCAGTGCCTGGACCGCCGAAGCCCTGAAAAACACCCTGCCCGCCAGCGTCTTTTCGCGCTCGACCGAATGCCATAATCAGGACAAGGTCAGCATGGGCACCATCGCCGCGCGTGATGCCCTGCGCAGCCTCGAATTGACCGAACAGGTTGCCGCCGCCACCTTGCTGGCGGCCAATCAAGGAGTCTGGTTGAGAATGCGCGACAACTCGCGGCCACTGCCCGAGCCACTGCTGAACATGCGGGAACAACTGGCGGCCGATTTTGCGCCGGTGATCGAAGACCGCGCCCTCGAAGGCGAGCTGCGCTTGTGCCTGAACCGCATCCGCGATCAGCATTGGAGGCTTTATGCGCAGTAGTGGCGTGTTGCAGGTTGATTGCGAAGTCGTTGTCCCCTTCTTCGATATCGACATGATGGAGGTCGTCTGGCACGGCCACTACGTGAAATACCTCGAAATGGCGCGCTGCGCCCTGCTCGATAAAATTGGTCATAACTACACGCAAATGCGCGACGCCGGTTATGCCTGGCCAGTGATTGATCTGCAGCTGCGCTATATTTGTGGCGCGACGTTTGGCCAAAAGCTGATCGTGCGCGCCGATCTGGTCGAGTGGGAAAACCGCCTGAAAATCCACTACCTGATCAGCGACTTTGCAACCGGCGAGCGCATGACGCGCGCCAGCAGCGTGCAAGTGGCAGTTGAAATCGCCAGCCGCGAAATGCAGATGGCCTCACCACGGGTGTTTGTGAACGCCGTTGAGGCCGCGCTGCCATGAGCCGCTTCTGCTTGCGCGTAGCCTGCGTACTTGGCTGCCTGTTACTGGCTCCGCTGGCGCAGGCATTTGACCTCAATGATCTGAGCCGACAACTCGGCAAACACCCGGTTGTGCGCGGCCCGTTCGTTCAGGAAAAACATTTGCGCGCCATGGCCCGGCCCCTCACCAGCCGCGGCCTGTTTGTATTGGCCGCCGATACCGGGCTGCTGTGGCAACTGAAAACCCCCATTGCGCAGGACTACCGGATCAACGCAGACGGCATCGCCAAGCGCACAGCCAATGGCTGGCAAGTGCAGCCCGGCAACAATGCCGCCGCGCAACAAAGCCGGCTATTTCTGGCGCTGCTGCGCGGTGACCGGACAGGGCTTGAAGCCGATTTCACCTTGCAGTTAACAGGCACAAGCGATAATTGGACGCTAACCCTGACGCCGCGAGCGCTGCTGCTCCAGCAGATATTCAGCCACATCGAGATTCAGGGTGCGACGCTTGTGCAGCGTATCGAGCTGTTTGAAACACAGGGCGATCGCACGTTGTTAAAACTCCCGGACAGCCAGGCCAGCGATGCCCTAACCGCAGACGAGCGAGACGCCTTTGCAGACTGAGCGCGCACTGCCACGCCTGTTCGGCATAGGCCTCTTGGCGTTGTTGTGCCTTGCAGCATGGCAATGGCGCAGTGGCCCGCCTGTGGCCGCCAGCTTGTTGGCGTTGCTGCCCGGCAATCAGATTGATGGCGAAATCCGCGCGGCGGAACAGCGCATACAAGAGCCACTCAACCGCGAGCTGCTACTGCTGGTCGGCCACCGTGAACGGCGCGAAGCCATTCAACTGACGCAAGCCATTGCCGGACAACTGCGCAAGAGCCAGCATTTTTCCGCCGTTCAATGGAGCGTGCGCAATGACTTGTCAGACCTGCGCCAACAACTGCTGGCGCAGCGCCTGGCATTGCTGCCGGCGGCAGAAAAGTCGCTGCTGATCAATCAGCCCGATGAGTTTGTCCAACGGCGCTCTGGCGAGTTGTTCGATACCTTTGCAGGTTTCAGTCTGGTGCCCCTTGAACAAGACTGGCTGGGCCTGACAGCCAAGGCGCAAACCACGCTCAACCCGCACAGTAATGTCCAGGTCGACCTTGGCAGCGGCGCGCTGCTGATCAACGAAAACGCCATGACATGGGTACTGGTACGCGCGCAGAGCCACGGCGATGCGTTTGATCTGCAGGCCCCCGCTAAGGTCGCAGCAGATGTCGCCAATGCCCGTGAGCAGGCACAAGCCGCTGGCGGCCAACTGCTCGCCAGCGGCGGTGTACTTTATGCCAACGCCGGCCAGGCCCAAGCCACACAAGAGATCAGCCTGCTCGGCGGCGCGGCCATTGTCGGTTTAATTGCGCTGCTGCTGTTCGCCTACCGGCGCCCCCGTGTGCTGTTGAGTTTGCTGCCCGTTGCGGTGGCGCTATTGGCGGGCACCAGCGCCTGCGTGCTGTGGTTCGGCCAGATCAATGCGCTCACCCTGATTCTTGGCGCGAGCCTGATCGGCGTGGCAATTGATTACCCGCAGCACTACCTGAGCAAATGCTGGGCGCAGCAGCAATGGCAGAGCTGGAGCGCGATGCGTGCAACCCTGCCCGGTCTGACCCTGAGCCTTGCGACCAATCTGCTGGGTTACGTCGCGCTGGCCTTCACACCCTTTCAGGCATTAACCCAGATCGCAGTGTTCTCGGCCGCCGGTTTGATCGGCGCCTATCTGTGCGCAATCTGCATGCTTCCCGCCTGCTTCAAGGGCATGCAACTGCAGCCTGGGCGGAGTTTACTCAGTCTCGCCAACGGCCTGCTGGCGGCGCGCTTGTGGTGTATTAACAAAGCTCGTTGGCCAATGATTATCGGCGTGCCGTTGTTTTGCCTGGGCGGCATCGCGCAACTGCACACCCAGAATGATTTACGCCAGTGGCTGGGCAAGGAGCCCGAACTGGCGGCGCAAGCGCAACGGATTGCCGAACTCACCGGGCAACAGCCCACCAGCCAGTTTTATCTGGTGCGGGCGGCAGACGAGCAACAACTACTCGCGCGTCAAGCGGCCTTGAGCGAGCGCCTCGATGCACTCGTCAGCAACAATCAACTGCGCGGCTATCGCTCGCTCAACCA
Source organism: Pseudomonas marincola (assembly GCF_900682675.2). Taxonomy (NCBI): domain Bacteria; kingdom Pseudomonadati; phylum Pseudomonadota; class Gammaproteobacteria; order Pseudomonadales; family Pseudomonadaceae; genus Pseudomonas; species Pseudomonas marincola. The sequence continues at coordinate 4,351,411 of NZ_LR215729.2, forward strand.
ACTGATATTGCCTGACGAGCAGCTCGATAATTTGCACAAAGCCTTGCAGGCTCTGCCCCAACACTGGCAACCATTGCTTGATGCGGGTATTGCCGAGGCCGCGCTCAATGCCGAAGTCGAAGACTTGCTGCACCAGCCACGCCCGAGTCTCGATGAGATTCTTAAACAAACACTGGCAGAGCCATGGCGTCCATTGTGGATGGGCAAATGCGCCAACGGCGTGAGCGGACTGGTCAGCCTCGACGGGCAAACAGCCACAGCCTTGCTTGAGGATGCAGCGACCGGGCTTGAAGGTGTCGAGCTGGTTGACCGGCTGGGCGAACTCAACGCGTTATTTACCGAGACGCAAATCAGCGCCGCCACACTCAAGCTGATTTCCTGCGCCGCCATTGTCGTGTTGCTGTGCATTCCATTTGGCCTGCGTGGCGCATTGCGCGTCGTCAGCCTGCCACTGCTCGCGGCAATCACCGCCCTCGCCTGCTTGGGCTGGCTGGGCCAACCACTGACATTGTTCAGCGTTTTCGGCCTGCTGCTGATCACAGCCATTGGTATCGACTACGCCATTCTGATGCGCGAATCTGTGGGAGGCGAAGCGGTGAGCCTGATCGGTACACTGCTTTCAGCATTGACCAGTTGGTTGTCGTTTGGCCTGCTGCTGTTCAGCAGTACGCCGGCGATTGCCAACTTTGGCCTGACCGTGAGCCTGGGCCTGCTGTTCAGTTTTATCTACTCGCCATGGGCGACCCCGGGCCAGCCTTCTGCCCCGTCTCAATCAGCCGATATCAATCAGGCAAGGACGCAACATGCAGCCAGTTGAAACACTCAAGCGTACGGTCGTCGTCATTGGAGCAGGCCCTGCCGGCGCCATCGCCAGCGCCCTGCTCAAACGCAACGGCCACGATGTACTGGTGCTTGAGCGCCAGCGCTTCCCGCGCTTCTCCATTGGCGAAAGCCTGCTCGCGCACTGCCTCGACTTTATTGAGGAAGCCGGCATGCTTGAGGCTATCGAGTCAGCCGGATTTCAGGTCAAACATGGCGCTGCATTTGCCTGCGGCGAGCGCTCTGCCGACATCGACTTTCGCGACGGATACACGGTCGGTAAAGGCTCAACCTTTCAGGTCGAGCGCAGTCGATTCGATAAAATCCTGGCGGATGAGGCGCAGCGCCAAGGTGTTGAGATTCGCTATGAAGAAGAGGTGGTTGCCGCCGATTTCTCCGGGGCCACGCCGCAACTGCGGGTCAAGCGCCTGACGGATGCGCAGCAATACCTGATCGACTGTGAATTTGTGCTCGACGCCAGTGGCTATGGCCGCGTGCTGCCGCGCTTGCTGGACCTCGAACAACCGTCGAACTTCCCTGTGCGCAAGGCCCTGTTCACCCACATTGAAGACCACATCGACAGCCCGGCCTTCAACCGTGAGCGAATTCTTATCAGCACTCATCCCGAGTTGCGTGATGTCTGGTATTGGACCATTCCCTTCAGCAACGGTCGCACCTCTGTCGGCGTGGTGGCGGACGCTTCGCACTATGCAAGCCTCGGCGACAACCCAGAGGCCAACCTGCGCGAATTGATCAGACAAGCGCCCTCACTCAACGCGATTCTGGCCAATGCCGTGTGGGACACACCGGTGAGCACACTGGGCGGCTATTCGGCCAATGTTAAGCGTATGCATGGCCAGGGCTTCGCATTGCTGGGCAATGCGGCCGAGTTCCTGGACCCGGTATTTTCCTCGGGCGTGACCATTGCCATGCGCTCGGCCAGCATGGCAGCGGCGGTGCTGCATCGTCAGTTGACTGGTGAGCAGGTCGACTGGCAGCGCGAATTTGCCGAGCCGTTAAAGAAAGGCGTGGATACCTTCCGCGCTTACGTGGAGGGCTGGTACGACGGCTCATTGCAGGACGTAATCTTCTTTGAAAATGCCGCACCGCAAATCCGCCGCATGATCAGCTCGATCCTTGCAGGTTATGCATGGGATGAATCCAACCCCTACGTAAGCGACCCCAAGCGCCGGCTCAATGTGCTGGCGCAATTGTGTGCGCCGAAGCAGCAAGGATTGTGATGAACCCAGCCGCTTACGTTGAAGAAACCCACTTCGGTTTCTGGTTTCTGCAAAGCCACGTCTCGCGGGTGCCATCGTGATTGTGCGCATTCTCTGCATCAGCCTGTGCCTTGTGCTGAGCGCTTGCGCCGCCCGCACGCCATTGCCGCAAGGCGATCCACAGCTGCATGTATCGCTGCCAGTGTCGATGCATATACAACGCCAGACAAACGATACGACTGAGGACTGGCTACTGGTCATTCAGCCGCAAGCACAAGGGTCGCGCTGGTCGCTGTTCGACCTTATCGGCACACCACTGGCGCGCCAGCAACTGAGCGCTGGCCAGTGGCACGACGAAGGCCTGTTGCCGCCCAATGATGAAACCCGTGAATTATTTTCAGCCCTGTTATTTTCACTCAGCACAGTGCCTGGCCTGAGGGATAATTACCCCGCAGACAGCTGGACCAGCAGCTCCATGCAACGCACGCTGCGCCCTGATTGGCGGGTGAGTTACAGCGACGAATCACATTTCACTCTGGAGAAAGGCGAACACGTGCGATATCAGTTCAGCCCACTAGCCGATAACGAGAATCCTTGATGCCCAGTTACTTAAACGCCTTGGGGGTGATCTGCTCACTCGGCACAAGCTGCGAAACGGTTGCAGCGGCGCTGTTCAAGGGCGACACCTCGGGTATGCGCAAGCACAGTGGTTGGGTCACTGGCCAAGCGCTGACTATCGGCGCGGTAGACGCTACGCTGCCGCCGATGCCGGCCGGCATGCAACACTGCGCGAGCCGCAATAACCAATTGCTGCTGGCCGCCGCATTGCAGATCGAGCCGCAAATTCGCCTGGCAATTGAACGCTTTGGCAGCCACCGCGTGGCCGTTGTCATCGGCACCAGCACCTCGGGAATTGATGAAGCCTCGCAAGGCATTGCGGCTTTCGAGGCAGCGGGCGCGTTACCCGCGGATTACAACTACGCGCAACAGGAAATTGCAGCGCCAGCCGCGTTCCTGAGTGAATGGCTGGGCTTGAGCGGCCCGGTGTATAGCATCTCCACTGCGTGCACCTCGAGCGCCCGGGCGTTGCTCAGCGCTCACCGTCTGCTCAGCCAGGGGGTTTGCGATGTCGTGCTGTGTGGCGGTGCAGACAGCTTGTGCGGTCTGACCCTGAATGGCTTCAGCGCACTGGAAGCGGTCACCGCTGAGCGCTGCAACCCGTTTTCAAAAAATCGCCAGGGCATCAATATTGGCGAAGGTGCTGCGTTGTTCATAATGACGCGCCAGGCCAATGATCCATCATCGCGATCCATTGCCTTGCTCGGCGGCGGCGCCTGCTCCGACGCGCACCACATTTCGGCGCCCGAACCCAACGGACTGGGCGCCCAGCAGGCCATGCACAAAGCGTTGCAGGCCGCCGGTCTTGCAGCGAGTGATATCGACTACCTCAACCTGCATGGCACTGCGACGCAGCACAACGATGCAATGGAATCCCTCGCCGTACAGGCGGTTTTCCCCGACGGAGTCTGCAGCTCATCGACCAAACCCCTCAGCGGCCATACGCTTGGCGCGGCCGGGGCGTTGGAGGCGGCGTTCTGCTGGCTGACGCTTAGCGAACACAATCGTCAGCAATTGGTGCCGCCGCATATCTGGGATGGCCAGTTCGACCCGCAGTTACCGCGCCTGCAATTCGCCAGCCCGGGTTATGCATTCACTACACCCGCGCGTGTTGCAATGAGCAACTCATTCGCCTTTGGCGGCAGTAACGTCAGCCTGATTCTGGGAGTTGTTTGATGAGTCTGTTTTCTGTGGCGGACCTCGTTCCCCACTCGGGCGACATGCTGTTGATTGACGAGGTTAACCGCTTTGGCGTCGATGACATCGAAACCCGTGTTCTGGTTAAAGCCGGTGGCCTGTTCAGTCAGGCCGACGGCAGCATGCCCGCCTGGGTGGGTGTCGAACTCATGGCGCAAACCATCGCCGCCTTTGCCGGCTGCCATGCGCGCACCGCAAATGAGCCGGTGGCGCTGGGATTTTTGCTGGGTACACGCAAGTACACCTGCAATGTCGAGGCTTTTGCAGCGGGCACAGCCTTAACCATCAAAGCGCTGCGCTCGCTGCAGGACGACAATGGCATGGCGGTCTTCGAGTGCGTAATGACCGGCCCAAAAATCCTCGCCAGCGCCCGCCTGAACGTATTTCAGCCACCCAATGCAAGCCAATACTTAGCAGAATCCGGCGAGGCCAAAAAACATGTCTGACCCTATCTTGGTAACCGGCTCCAGCCGCGGAATTGGCCGCGCCATCGCGTTGCGCCTGGCACGTAGCGGGCATGATCTGGTGCTGCATTGCCGCAGCCGCCGTGAAGACGCCGAACAGGTGCAAGCCGAAATCGTCGCGCTTGGCCAAACCGCGCGTATTCTCCAGTTCGATGTGGCAGACCGCACGGCCTGCCGCGAACAACTCGAGGCGGACATCGAAACTCACGGCGCCTATTACGGTGTTGTGTGCAACGCCGGCCTGACCCGCGACGGCGCCTTTCCGGCGCTCAGCGAGGACGACTGGGATCAGGTGCTGCGCACCAATCTCGACGGTTTCTATAACGTCCTACACCCGCTGACCATGCCCATGATTCGCCGCCGCAAAGCCGGGCGGATCGTCTGCATCACCTCGGTTTCCGGGCTTATCGGCAATCGCGGCCAGGTCAATTACAGCGCCTCGAAAGCCGGGGTAATTGGCGCGGCAAAAGCCCTGGCGATTGAACTCGGCAAGCGCAAGATCACAGTCAATTGCGTCGCCCCCGGACTGATCGATACCGACATGCTCGATGACCATGTGCCGGTTGATGACCTGCTCAAAATGATCCCGGCGCAACGTCTCGGCACCCCGGAAGAAGTCGCGGGCGCCGTTAACTTTTTAATGTCTGAGGAGGCGGGCTATATCACCCGCCAAGTTCTCGCAGTCAATGGAGGTCTGTGCTGATGCCAGGGTGTAAACGCGTCGTGGTCACCGGCATGGCTGGCGTCAGTTCGCTGGGTGATAACTGGGCCACTATCGAAGCCAACTTCCGCGCCAATCGCAGCGGCATCCGGCGTATGGATGAGTGGGATCGCTACAGCGAATTGAATACCCGTCTCGGCGGCCCCATCGATAATTTCAGCACGCCCAAACACTGGACCCGCAAGCAACTGCGCAGCATGGGCCGGGTTTCCAAGTTGGCGGTGTACGCCGCTGAGCGGGCGCTGGAACATGCGCAGCTACTTGGTGATCCGTCCATTCAGGATGGGCGCATGGGCGTGGCGTGCGGCTCTTCAACGGGCAGCACCGATGAGATCAAGGCGTTCGGCAATATGCTGCTTAATTCGGTGGCGGACGGCCTCAACGCCAACTCCTACATCCGCATGATGCCGCACACCACGGCGGCCAATATCAGTATTTTCTTTGGCCTCAAGGGTCGCCTGATTCCCACTTCAAGTGCTTGCACCAGCGGCAGCCAGGGCATTGGCTATGCCTATGAAGCGATCAAGTTTGGCCGCCTGCCAATGATGCTGGCCGGGGGCGCAGAAGAGCTCTGTCCAACCGAGGCAATGGTCTTCGATGCGCTCTACGCCACCAGCTTGCAGAACGATACGCCGCAGAGCGCGCCACGCCCTTACGACAATAGCCGCGACGGGCTGGTGATCGGTGAAGGGGCTGGCATGTTGGTGCTCGAAGAGCTTGAACATGCGCTGGCCCGTGGCGCGAAAATTCATGCTGAAATCGTCGGCTTTGGCAGCAATGCTGACGGCATGCATATCACCAAGCCCGAGCAGGCGACCATGCGCGGGGCGATGGAATTGGCCTTGCAGGATGCCGGGCTGGAACCGCAGGCAATCGGTTACGTCAACGGCCACGGCACCGCCACCGAACAAGGCGACATTGCCGAGACGCTCGCCACCAGCAGCCTGTTTGGCGAGAACATGCCGATCTCATCGCAAAAGAGCTTTCTCGGTCACACCCTCGGTGCCTGCGGCGCGCTTGAGTCATGGTTCTGTATCGAGATGCTCAACAGCAACCAATACGTGCACACCCTCAACCTTGCTCAAGTAGACACTCGCTGCGGCCCGCTTGATTATCTGCGCGATGAGTTCCGGACGATGCACAACGACTACGTGATGAATAACAACTTTGCCTTCGGCGGCGTCAACACCTCGCTTATTTTCAAGCGCTGGTGCTGAGGGTTTCGGCACGCGACGAACTCAGACAGCATTAAAACAATACCCAGCAATATTCACTCAAAAACGTGGAGCACGTGACATGGGCAAGATGATCGAGATAAAAGCCACTGACGGCACCGCCACTTTCGGCGGCTATCTGGCTCTTCCAGCCAGCGGCAAAGGACCGGGTGTGGTAATTGGCCAGGAAATTTTCGGGGTCAATTCCAACATGCGCGCCGTCGCCGACTTCTACGCCGAAGAAGGCTATGTGGCCTTGGTGCCCGACCTGTTCTGGCGGCTGCAGCCGAACATCGAGCTGGGCTATAGCGAAGACGACTTCAAAGTAGCCATCGATCTGTTCCAGCGTCTGGATATTGATAAAGCCATCGAAGACATCGACGCCAGCCTCGGCGCACTCAAGGCAATGCCTGAAGTTGAGGACTCAGGCTTGGGCTATGTCGGCTTCTGTTTGGGCGGCAAGCTCGCCTGGCTGACCGCCACGCGCACATCTGTCGCGTGCGCCGTTGGCTATTACGGCATGGGCATCGAGCACATGCTGGATGAAGCGGACCAACTCAAGGGCCGACTGGTGCTGCACTTCGCCGAGAATGACGGCTACTGCGACGCCGCCGCACGCGCGCAGATCAGCGAGCGCCTGGCCAGCAACAACAAGGTTGAAATCTACACTTATCCAGGCGTCGACCATGCTTTTGCCCGGGCAGGTGGTATGCATTACGACAAGCCATCGGCGCAGATGGCTCACGAGCGCAGCATTGCCGCACTCAAGCGTGAGATCGGCCCTAACTTCGACCTGTCCGCCCTGTGGGAAGAACACATTCTGCATGAGTTCGGCAATCGCGACGTTCCCGCGACCATGGCGACAATGGTTGCTGAACCCTATGTAAACCACATCCCGACCATGACCGGCGGTGTTGGGCAGAAGGACTTGAGCCGCTTCTACCAGAACCACTTCGTCCACGGCAATCCGCCCGACATGAAGCTGATTCCAATCTCGCGCACCGTGGGCGCGCTGCAGATTGTGGATGAATTCATCATGTGCTTCACCCACACCACAGCCATCGACTGGATGCTGCCCAACGTTGCGCCGACCGGCAAATACGTTGAGATTCCGATGTTGGGTGTGATCAAGTTCCGTGGCGATAAGCTGTGCCATGAGCACATCTACTGGGATCAGGCCAGCGTACTGGTACAGATTGGTCTGCTCGATCCGAGCGGCTTGCCAGTGGCTGGCGCGGCGTCAGCGAAGAAGTTGCTTGATGAGCAGCTGCCATCGAATACGCTGATGGCCAACTGGCCTCTGAGCGAAGGCAAGTAACGCCTGAAAGATGTACAACGCTAATGCGCGATGCGGTTGTAGAACCGCATCGCGCATTTTTGTTTACTGGTGATACTGCGCAGACAACTCGTGTACGGCTTCCAGGAATGCGCCAGCGTGGGCTGGATCGACTTCCGGGGTGATGCCGTGGCCAAGGTTGAACACGTGGCCGCTGCCGTTGCCGTAGCTCGCCAGAATGCGTGCAACTTCCTTGCGAATGGCTTCTGGCTTGGCGTACAGCACGGTTGGGTCCATGTTGCCTTGCAGTGCAACCTGAGCGCCGACACGCTTGCGCGCCTCGCCAATGTCGCAGCTCCAGTCCAGGCCCAGTGCGTCAGCGCCGGTTGCGGCGATCGACTCCAGCCACAGGCCACCGTTTTTGGTGAACAGAATCACCGGAATCTTACGGCCTTCATGCTCACGGATCAGGCCGTTGACGATCTTCTGCATGTACGCCAGCGAGAACTCCTGATACGCCGCGGACGACAGGTTACCGCCCCAGGTATCGAAGATCTGCACAGCTTGTGCGCCTGCCAGAATCTGCCCATTGAGGTAGGCGGTAACCGACTGCGCCAGCTTGTCGAGCAGGCCGTGCATGGCTTCCGGGTTGTCGTAAAGCATCGCCTTGATCTTGCGAAAATCTTTCGATGAGCCGCCTTCAACCATGTAAGTCGCCAGCGTCCAGGGGCTGCCCGAGAAACCAATCAGCGGCACACGGCCATTCAACTCGCGGCGAATGGTGCGCACTGCGTCCATTACATAGCCGAGGTCTTTCTCCGGATCTGTCACTTGCAGGGCTTCAACATCGGCGGTGGTGCTGATGACTTTCTTGAAGCGCGGACCTTCGCCCGTTTCAAAGTACAAGCCCTGACCCATCGCGTGCGGGATGGTCAGAATGTCGGAGAACAGAATGGCCGCGTCCAGCTGTGGATAACGGTCCAGCGGCTGCAAGGTTACCTCGCAGGCGAACTCCGGGTTCATCATCAGGCTCATGAAGTCGCCTGCCTTGGCGCGGCTCGCGCGGTACTCCGGCAAATAGCGACCGGCCTGACGCATCATCCATACCGGCGTCACGTCTACAGGCTGCTTAAGCAGGGCGCGGAGGAAGCGGTCATTCTTCAAGGCAGTCATGTGCACAGTTCTCTATCAGTCATTGGGTTTCGGCTTCGCATCCTGCGGCGTCACACTCACTGCATCCTTGCAGTCGCCGGCACGAGAAAGATCTGCGCGCATTTTCGCAGACCCCAATACAAAAGGCACGGCGAGTGCCGTGCCTTTTGTCTATCGTGACGATTTGCCGCGTTACAAATTGTCGCGCGGGCTCAGACGCCGAGGTAGTCGAGGATACCTTCGGCGGCATTGCGGCCTTCGAAGATCGCCGTCACAACCAGATCAGAACCGCGCACCATGTCGCCACCGGCGAAGATTTTCGGGTTGCTGGTCTGGTGTTTGAACGTGCTCTGCTCCGGTGCGATCACACGGCCCTGGCTGTCAGTCTGGATTTCAAACTGTTCAAACCAAGGCGCCGGGCTTGGACGGAAACCGAAGGCGATCAGTACCGCTTCTGCGGGAATGATTTCCTCGGAGCCCGGGATCGGCTCAGGGCTGCGACGACCGCGTGCATCAGGCTCGCCGAGACGCGTCTCGACAACCTTGACGCCTTCGACCTTGTCTTCGCCGACAATTGCGATCGGCTGACGGTTGAAGAGGAACTTCACACCCTCTTCCTTGGCGTTCTTCACTTCTTTACGCGAGCCGGGCATGTTGGCCTCGTCGCGGCGATACGCACAGGTCACCGACTTGGCGCCCTGACGAATCGAGGTACGGTTACAGTCCATGGCGGTGTCACCACCACCGAGCACAACAACGCGCTTGCCCTTCATGTCGATGAAGTCTTCTGGCGCCTTCTCGAAACCCAGGTTGCGATTGACGTTGGCGATGAGGAAATCCAGCGCGTCATACACGCCAGGCAAGTCTTCGCCGGGGAAACCGCCCTTCATGTAGGTGTAGGTGCCCATGCCCATGAACACGGCGTCGTATTCGGCGAGCAGCTGCTCCATGCTGATGTCTTTACCGATTTCGGTATTCAGACGGAACTCGATACCCATGCCGGTGAAGACTTCGCGGCGATTGCTCAGCACGGTCTTTTCCAGCTTGAACTCGGGGATACCGAAGGTCAGCAGACCGCCGATTTCCGGGTTCTTGTCGAACACCACCGGGGTCACGCCATTGCGCACCAGTACGTCGGCACAACCCAGACCCGCCGGGCCTGCACCGATAACGGCAACACGCTTGCCGGTCGGCACGACGTTGGACATGTCCGGACGCCAGCCCATGGCGAAGGCGGTGTCGGTGATGTACTTCTCGACCGAACCGATGGTTACCGCGCCGAAGCCATCGTTAAGGGTACAGGCCCCTTCACACAGACGGTCTTGCGGGCAAACGCGGCCGCACACTTCCGGCAGCGTGTTGGTTTGGTGCGACAGTTCGGCAGCCGCCAGAATGTTGCCTTCGGAGACCAGCTTCAACCAGTTTGGGATGAAGTTATGGACCGGGCATTTCCATTCGCAATACGGGTTACCGCAACCCAGGCAACGGTGCGCCTGATCGGCCGCGACCGCAGGCTTGAAGTTGTCGTAGATTTCGACGAACTCTTTTTTACGTTGACGCAACAGCTTCTTCTTCGGGTCTTTACGCCCGACTTCGATGAACTGGAAGTCGTTATTCAGACGTTCAGTCATTTCAAAACCTCTCAACAGCTACGCGCACTCAGGGCATCACGCAGCAAGACAATCACGGGTAGCGTGCAATCCCCGCGCACGGGGATTGTCGCCTGAAGCTGTTTTATTGCGGGTTGGCCAGCGTGCTGGTGAGCAACGACTTGAGGCTTGCCGCCTTAGGCTTGACCAGCCAGAACTTGCGCACGTAGTCATCCAGGTTTTCCAGCAGGTTGTTACCCCAGGCGCTGGAAGTCTCTTTGACGTACTCGCTCAGCACACCTTGCAGGTGGCTGCGGTAGGCTTCCATCGCTTCACTGTTGATGCGCTGGATTTCTACCAGTTCGTGGTTAACCCGGTCATAGAAGCTGTTGTCCAGGTCCAGCACGTAGGCGAAACCGCCGGTCATGCCCGAACCGAAGTTGTAGCCGGTTTTACCCAGTACGCAGACAAAGCCGCCTGTCATGTATTCACAGCAATGGTCGCCCGTGCCTTCAACAACGGTGTGCGCGCCAGAGTTACGCACGGCAAAACGCTCGCCGGCGGTACCTGCTGCAAACAACTTACCGCCGGTTGCACCGTACAGACAGGTGTTGCCGATGATGGCGCTGTCTTGGGTGGCGAACGGGCTGCCTTCTGGCGGCGTGATGACCAGCTTGCCACCGGTCATGCCTTTGCCGACGTAGTCGTTGGCATCACCTTGCAGATACAGGTTCAGGCCACCGGCGTTCCACACACCAAAGCTCTGACCGGCAGTGCCTTTGAAGCGGAACGTGATCGGCGCCTTGGCCATGCCCTGATTGCCATGCGTGCGGGCGATTTCGCCGGAGACACGCGCACCAATCGAACGGTCGCAGTTGCAGATGTCCATGTCGAACTCTGCACCCGTTGCACCAGCAATCGCTGGCTTGGCCATCTCGACCATCTTCTCGGCCAACAGGCCTTCGTCGAATGGCGGGTTGCGATCAACCAGACAGAACTGCGGCTTGTCGGCCGGAATGTGGTCACTGCCAAGCAGCGGAGCCAGATCGAGGTTGCCTTGCTTGGCGGTCTCGCCCGGCAGCATTTCGAGCAAGTCAGTACGCCCGATCAGTGCTTCAAGGCTTGGTACGCCCAGCTTGGCCAGCCACTCGCGCGTCTCTTCTGCCACGTAGGTGAAGAAGTTCATGACCATTTCAACGGTGCCGATGAAGTGATCCTTGCGCAGCTTGTCGTTCTGGGTGGCAACACCGGTCGCGCAGTTGTTCAGGTGGCAAATACGCAGGTACTTACAGCCCAGCGCGATCATTGGCGCCGTACCGAAGCCGAAGCTTTCAGCACCGAGGATTGCTGCCTTGACCACATCAAGACCGGTTTTCAGGCCACCATCGGTCTGCACCCGGACCTTGCCGCGCAGGTCGTTGCCGCGCAGGGTCTGGTGGGTTTCCGCCAGGCCCAGTTCCCACGGAGCGCCCGCGTACTTGATCGAGGTCAGCGGTGATGCACCGGTGCCGCCATCGTAGCCGGAGATGGTGATCAGGTCGGCGTAGGCCTTGGCCACACCGGCGGCGATCGTACCCACGCCTGCCTCGGCAACCAGCTTCACCGAAACCAGTGCAGTCGGGTTGACCTGCTTGAGGTCATAAATCAGCTGCGCCAGGTCTTCAATCGAGTAGATGTCATGGTGCGGCGGCGGCGAAATCAAGGTAACGCCAGGCACGGCGTAACGCAGACGCGCGATCAGGCCGTTGACCTTACCGCCCGGCAACTGGCCGCCTTCACCCGGCTTGGCGCCTTGGGCAACCTTGATCTGCAGCACTTCGGCGTTGACCAGATACTCCGGCGTAACACCGAAACGACCCGTCGCAACCTGCTTGATTTTCGAGCTGCGGATGGTGCCGTAACGCGCCGGATCTTCACCACCTTCACCGGAGTTGGAGCGCGAACCCAAACGGTTCATCGCTTCGGCAATGGCTTCGTGAGCTTCTGGCGACAAGGCACCCAGCGAGATACCCGCCGAGTCGAAGCGCTTGAAGATCGATTCCAGCGGTTCAATCTGATCCATGCTCAGCGGCTTGTCGGCCAGCTTGAGCTTGAGCAGATCGCGGATCATCGCCACTGGACGCGTGTCGACCAGTGCGCTGTATTCCTTGTACTTCTCGTAGCTGCCTTGCTGCACGGCAACCTGCAACGTGTTGACCACGTCCGGGTTGTAGGCGTGGTATTCGCCGCCGTAAACAAACTTCAGCAAACCGCCCTGCTGGATCGGCTTGCGGTTGTTCCAGGCCTCGGCAGCCAGCAACTTCTGCTCGGCTTCGATATCGACGAAACGCGCGCCCTGAATCCGGCTGGCAACGCCACGGAAGCTGACATCGACCACTTCGTCAGACAGGCCGACAGCTTCAAACAACTGCGCACCGCGGTACGAGGCAACGGTCGAAATACCCATCTTCGAAAGGATCTTCAACAGGCCTTTGGAGATGCCTTTACGGTAGTGTTTGAACACCTCATAAAGATCGCCCAGAACCTCGCCGGTGCGAATCAGGTCGCCCAGCACTTCGTAGGCCAAGAACGGATAAACCGCAGAGGCGCCGAAGCCCAGCAACACAGCGTAGTGATGCGGGTCACGCGCGGTGGCGGTTTCGACCAGAATGTTGCAGTCGCAACGCAGGCCTTTCTCGGTCAGGCGGTGGTGCACGGCGCCCACAACTAGCGAGGCGTGCGCCGGCAATTTGCCCGGCTCGATATTACGGTCGCTCAGCACCAACAATACTTTGCCGCCGCGCACAGCTTCTTCAGCCTGATCGGCCATGTTGCGCACAGCAGCTTCGAGGCCGACGCTTTCGTCGTAGTTCATATCGATGTGGAAGCGCTCGAACCCGGGGGTGTCCAGGTTCATCAGGGCGCGCCACTTGGCCGGCGAGATCACCGGCGAGCTGAGGATTACGCGAGTGGCGTGCTCCGGCGACTCTTCGAAAATATTACGCTCAGCGCCCAGGCAGATTTCCAGCGACATGACGATCGCTTCGCGCAGCGGGTCGATCGGCGGGTTGGTCACCTGCGCGAACTGCTGACGGAAGTAGTCATACGGCGAACGCACGCGCTGCGATAGCACGGCCATCGGCGTGTCGTCGCCCATCGAGCCGACCGCTTCCTGACCCTGCTCGCCGAGCGGACGCAGAACCTGATCGCGCTCTTCAAAGGTGACCTGATACATCTTCATGAACTGCTTCAGACGCGCAGCGTCATAGAAGTCAGAACCGTGATCGTGGTCATCCATGGTGGCACGGATGCGCTTGCCGCTCTTGCGCAGCCACTGCTTATAGGGGTGACGCGACTTCAGACGGTTGTCGATGTCTTCGGCGTTGAGCACCTGACCGGTTTCGGTATCGACTGCCAGAACCTGACCTGGCCCAACGCGGCCTTTGGCAACAACGTCTTCTGGCTGGTAGTCCCAAACGCCGATTTCCGACGCCAGGGTGATGTAACCATTCTTGGTGGTGACCCAACGCGCCGGGCGCAGACCATTACGGTCGAGCAGGCACACCGCGTAACGGCCATCGGTGAGAACCACACCGGCCGGACCATCCCAAGGCTCCATGTGCATGGAGTTGTATTCGTAGAATGCGCGTAGATCGGCATCCATGGTTTCGACGTTCTGCCACGCTGGCGGAATGATCATCCGCACACCACGGAACAGGTCGATACCACCGGTGACCATCAGCTCGAGCATGTTGTCCATGCTGGAAGAGTCGGAACCCACGCGGTTAACCAGCGGGCCTAGCTCGTCCAGATTAGGAATCAGGCCGTTGGCAAACTTGGTGCGACGCGCCTGCGCCCAGTTACGGTTACCGGTGATGGTGTTGATTTCACCGTTGTGCGCGAGGAAGCGGAATGGCTGAGCCAGCGGCCACTTCGGCAGGGTGTTGGTCGAGAAGCGCTGGTGGAACACACAGATAGCAGTCTGCAGACGCTCGTCGCCGAGGTCCGGATAAAACTGCTGCAAGTCAGCCGGCATCATCAGACCTTTATAAATAATGGTCTTGTGCGAGAAGCTGCAAATGTAGTGTTCGGTGTCTGCGGCGTTGCTCACCGAGGAACGGCGGCGGGCGCAAAACAGCTTGATGGCGAAATCCTGATCGCTGAGTTCGCCACCGCCGATGAACACCTGCTCAATCTGCGGCAAACGTTCAAGCGCCAGCTTGCCCAATACGCTGGTATCGATTGGCACAACGCGCCAGCCGATCACCTGCAGGCCAGCTGCTTCGATCTCGTGATTCATGTTGTCGCGAGCAGCCTGTGCCTTCACGGGATCCTGGTTGAGGAACACCATGCCGACAGCATATTGCTTGGGCAGCTCGACAGCGAATTGCTCTTGGGCGATAGCGCGCAAGAAGGTATCAGGCTTCTGCATCAACAGGCCGCAACCGTCACCGGTCTTACCGTCGGCATTGATCCCACCGCGGTGGGTCATGCAGGTAAGCGCTTCAATGGCTGTCTGCAACAGGTGATGGCTAGCCTCGCCTTCCATATGGGCGATCAGGCCGAAGCCGCAGTTATCCTTGAACTCATCAGGACGGTACAAACCTGCTTTCATAGGGACTCTCACCAGGCTGCCTATCTCAAGGCAATTTCTTTTAATTCAATAACTTACCATACACACAGGGTCAAACCCCTGCTATGGGCAGGCAAAAGGGAGGTTATTGTACATATCCACCTAGGTCGTCACAAATTTTAGTGACGAGGGCATGCAAATTTATGTCGCGAAAACGAACGATTAGACTAGCGGGCCGTGTTAAAGACCCGCCAGTCACTTTTGTTCGCGCGACTCACGCCCGGCGATTAGCGTGCCTTGGAGATCTCGAACTTGATGCTCGCCATCGTCCGCGGCCACGGCTTTCCTGCCTGGATCTTGGCTGGCAGGCCACTCAACGCCGCCTTGGCCGCTTCGTGTGTCGCAAAGCTGCCATAAGTCACCACATACAGCGGCTTACCATCGTGCAGCTTCTTGAAGTAGTGATACTCGGAGCCGTACTGATTAACCATGGCCTGAGCATTACTTTCAACACTGGTGCCCAGCACTTGCAAGGTATAGCGCGCACCGGACTGCGCCGCATACCAACCGCTGGCTGCCGGGGCTGCTGCCGGAGCGGCGGCTGGCGCTGCCGGGGTTTTGGCGACTGGTGCAGGCGCCGGGGCCGCTGGTTTTGCCGGAGCCGGAGCAGGTGCCGGAGTCGGAGTTGGCGCAGGGGCCGGCGCTTCAACCGGAGTCGGCACACGGGTATCGACCAGCAGGTTGCCTTGTGGCTCCTCTTTGGCCATATCACCGTCTTCGGCATCGCTGCTGCCCGCGGCAGAAGCCAGCGGCTCACGAATGACCGGCTGCGCATCACCTGCCAATGGCGAAGGCATGGCCTGACCGGAGCCTGCGAATTCGATCGCCGGTGCACCGCCAGCGGCATCGCCTTGCGCAACCTCAGGCTTGGCGGCCTGCCCCAAAGGAATTTCGACCTCAGTGGCTACTGGCGCTTCAGCCGGAGAACGATCCTGCAACATCCAGGCAGCAAGTACACCTACTGCGACGACGCCGAGGGCCAACATATGTTTTTTAGGCAATTTGAAACCTGCTGAAGAGACTTTGGCTGCTTTTTTGTGCGCCAACTGTGCTTCGATCAGCACATCCTTGGCGACCTGATTGACCAACCCCGGCCAGCCTTGAGACTGCTCGTAGATAGTGGCCAGCTGCGCTTCGGTGAACACGTCGAGATCACGCCCGGCGCCTTCAACCCGCTGAGTCAGGTACTCATGCACCTCTTCTTCTTCGTACGGCTGCAACTCGATAACGTGGTAGCACTCCTCACCATCGGCGAGACGCTCCAGACGCGGCATGACATCCGCTTCAGCAAACAGGAACACGTGCGGACGGCCGTCACTGTTGCCCGCCGCCATCGTCAACAAGCTGGCGAGATCGGCTTCACCGAGGCGCTGCGCATCATCGACCAGAATATAGACTTCCTGACCAGCGACACCCAGTTGGCCGACTTGCGCGAGAATGCCGTCAAGATCGCTTTGCTGGATTTGCAGCCCCTGAGCAACCTGCTGCATGACGCTGGCTTTTTCAGCCTTGTCTTGCGCGCTCACCACAACGCTGAGCACCGACTGCTTGTTGGTGCTGGCAACGAGTGCCTGACGCAGCAGGGTTTTGCCGCTGCCTTCCGGCCCGCTTACAACCAATAACAGCTGGCTGTAGCGCGCGAGATGGTGCAGTTGGCCCAAGACAGGCTTGCGCTGCGCCGGGAAAAATTTGAAACCCGGTACGCGAGCCGCAAACGGGTCGTGACTGAAATGGTAGTGATCGAGGAAGCCCTCGTCGGCATGCAGACTGGTCATGGTGTTCTCATTAATTCTCAAGCTGATTGACTAGCGCAACGTAGTCCGCGCCAAGCGTGGCATGCAAAATTTCATGCGCAAATTCACTCGTGACCAGCGCATCCCCAAGATCACGCAATAAAACCAAACGTAACTGGCCATCGAGCACCTTCTTATCGACAGCCATATGCTGCAAAAAGTGCTCGGGCGTCATGTCTTTTGGTGGAACAACTGGCAAATTCGCAGCGATAAGCAGACGAATCCCACGATTTCGCTCAGCTTCTGTAATCCAACCGAGGCGATGGGACATTTCCAACGCCATCGCCGTACCGGCAGCAACCGCCTCACCATGCAGCCAAACGCCATAGCCCTGCTCGGTCTCGATGGCATGGCCAAATGTGTGGCCGAGGTTAAGCGTTGCACGCACGCCGTTCTCACGTTCATCAGCCGCCACTATACGCGCCTTGGCCGCGCAAGAGCGCTCAATTGCAGTGGTCAGCGCCTGCTGATCAAGGCTTAACAAGGCCTGCATGTTTTCTTCGAGCCAGGTCAAAAATGGCTCATCGCAGATCAGGCCATACTTGATGACTTCAGCCAGACCGGCGGACAGTTCACGCGCGGGTAGCGTTGTCAGGCTCTGGGTATCGATCAGAACGGCCTGAGGCTGATAAAAGGCCCCAACCATGTTCTTGCCCAGCGGATGATTGATGCCGGTCTTGCCACCAACCGACGAATCAACCTGCGACAGCAAGGTGGTTGGCACCTGAATGAAATTGACCCCGCGCTGGTAACAGGCAGCCGCAAAGCCCGCCATGTCGCCAATAACACCGCCGCCCAAGGCAATGACGGTGGTGCGGCGGTCATGTCGGGCACCGAGCAGGCCATCAAAGATTAGCTGCAGGGTTTCCCAGTTTTTAAAAGCTTCGCCGTCCGGCAGGATTACTTCGGTGACCGAGTAGCCGGCCAGAGACTGCTTGAGCGCCTGCAGATAAAGCGGCGCGACTGTCTCGTTGGTAACGATGGCGACTTGCCGTCCGACAATATGCGCTGCGAGCAAATCTGCCCGCGCCATCAGGCCTGAACCTATATAAATCGGATAAGTACGCTCACCGAGATCGACCTGAAGTGTTTGCATAAAGCCCCCGGATGGAAAAGGCCCCTAGTGTACTGCCACAAAAATGCCCTGTTCAATTTAGCGCGCATGTTTTCTCACGATGCAGGCGAATTGAGCAGGGCTTTTTTGCTAAAAACAGCAGTTCGGGGTGCTGCGATCAACTGACTGGCGCTTAACGCGGCGATAAAGCCTCGAGGCGCTCAAGAATCTCCTGCACCACCAGGCGCGGCGGACGTTCGTCAGTTTCGATGATCACATCGGCAATTTCACGGTACAGCGGGTCGCGCAGGGCGAGTAAATCGCGCAATACTTTGCCAGGATCCGGCGTACGCAACAGCGGACGGTTACGATCACGCGCAGTTCGCGCAATTTGCTGCTCAACCGAGGCATGCAGATAAACCACACGGCCGCCGTTATAGAGCGCCTTGCGGTTCTCATCACGCATCACCGCCCCGCCCCCGGTGGCAAGCACCAAGCCATCCTCAACGCACAAATCGGCAATGACTGCCGATTCGCGCTCGCGGAAACCCTGCTCACCTTCAACATCAAAGATCCAGGGAATATTGGCACCGGTACGTTGCTCGATCTCCTTGTCGGAGTCTTTAAAGGGCAGTCGTAACTCTTTAGCCAGCAAACGCCCGATGGTGCTTTTACCAGCTCCCATCGGGCCAACAAGTATCAGATTTCGCACTTACTCAACGGCCCACCGCAACTGCTTGAGTGTTCATGATGCGTGGGGTCAGGAAAATCAGCAACTCAGACTTCGAGTCCTGCACGATATCCCGACGGAACAAACGGCCGACATAAGGCACATCACCGAGAAATGGCACTTTCTCGACAGCCTTACGTTGAGTGTTGGAGAACACACCACCGATCACGATGGTTTCGCCATCCGACACCAGTACCTTGGCAACCACTTCGTTCTTGCGAATCGTCGGCGTGCCGTTTACCTGGTTGGCAAAGTCGGCCTCGTCCTTGTTCACTTTAACTTCCATGATGATGCGGTTGTCCGGGGTGATTTGCGGCGTCACTTCAAGCGACAGAGCAGCTTCCACGAACTGAGTAGTGGTTGCACCGCTGGAGCTGGCTTCCTGATACGGAATCTCCGAACCCTTGAGGATGCGCGCCGTTTCTTTATCCGAGGTCACAACCTTGGGCTGAGAAACCACTTCACCGTTACCGGTCTTCTCCATGGCGGTCAGCTCAAGGTCCAGAATGGTGTTGTCAGTGATGAAGCCGATACCCAGACCCGCTGTACGGTTGGCAACGCCCAGATCCACGAACGGTACGTTCAGACCCACGTCATCACCGGTATTACCCGCCTCATCGCCTTGGTCGTCGTTACCGTAAATGTTCCATTTACCGCCGCCAATAACCTTGGCACCGCCCCAACGTACGCCCAGCGACTTGTCGTAATCGACGCTCGCCTCTACGATCCGCGCCTCGATCATTACCTGACGCACGGCCACGTCGAGCTGAGTCACGATACGGCGCAGTTCGTCCAGACGCGTTTGAGTCTGGTAAGCGATGATGCTGTTGGTACGGTCATCGACAGTGATCGAGCCACGCTCATCAACAGAGCCATCGGCGCTGGTGACCGACTGGAACAGCTTGGCCATGTCTGAAGCTTTGGCGTAGTTGACCTGAATCAGCTCGCGACGCAGCGGCGCCAGTTCGGCGATTTGCTTCTGCGACTCCAATTCCTGACGCTCGCGCGCCGCAATTTCATCGGCTGGCGCAACCAGCAGTACGTTACCGACTTTACGCTTGTCCAGACCTTTGGTTTTCAGCACCAGATCCAGCGCCTGATCCCAGGGCACATTCTGCAAGCGCAGGGTGATGTTGCCGGCAACCGTGTCGCTGGCAACCAAGTTGAGGTCGGTGAAGTCCGCAATCAGCTGCAGCACCGAACGCACGTCGATATCCTGGAAGTTAAGCGAAAGCTTCTCGCCGCTGTAAGCGAAACGATCTTCTTTGCGCTTTTCCTGATCAGCCTGAGTCAACGGCTTAACGCTGATGGTCAGCTTATTATCCGTCTGGTAGGCGAGGTAATCGTAAAAACCGGTCGGCTCAATGACCACGGTCGTGGAATCACCGCTGCCGCTCGAGTTAACGAACTGCACCGGGGTGGCGAAGTCTTTAACGTCGAGACGCACGCGCAAGGATTCAGCCAACTGAGTCTTGGCGAAGTTCAGGCGAATCTTGCCGCCCTGCTCCTGAATATCCGGGCTCACAGACGGGTCGGACAAGGTGATGACTACGTTGCCTTCACCCTGATCGCCACGCTGGAAATCGATATTGCGGATCGAGCGAGTCGCCGCACCGTACACCTTCGGAGCCGAGACCCGCGGCTGCGAGGTCACAACCGGCGCAGCAGGGGTTGCAGCCGCGCGGGCAACTGGCGCTGCCGCAGTGCCGGCACCCTCACCAATCAACACATACATGTTGTTGCCTTCAACACGGGTGCTGTAAGGCGCCAAGTTGGTCAGGTTGATGATCATGCGCGTGCGGTCATTGGCCTCAACCACGGTCACGCTGCGCGCATTACCCACACCCAGCTCACGATTCTTGCTGCCGAGCTTGTTGGAAACACCCGGCAAGTCGAGCGCGATACGCGCAGGCTGTTCGATGGTGTAGCCACGCGGAGCGGCAACAGGTTCGTCAAACTGCAGCTTGAGTTCAACACGACCGCCCGGAAGCGATGCAACATCGAGATTCTGGAGGTCTGCTGCGAGCAGCACTGGCGATACCAGTGCGGCGAGCAGAGACACGCCTAGACGGGTTAGTGGCTTATTCATTCGCAGATTCCGTTTGGCAGACCGGTTATTTTTTTTCATCTTCACTCCGCTCATTTAAGAGCGCTCCTTTAGGGAGAGGCTACGCGGTCGTTCTAGCCAGCCACCTTCACCATCTGGAACGATTTCAATCACATCCACTTTGGAGTTATCAATCGCGACAATTCGCCCGTAGTTACGTCCCAGGTAATCCCCGACACGCACCCGGTGCACACCGCCAGCGCCGCTGACCAACGCGAACATTCCCCGGCTGTTCGAAAGCGTGCCGACCATTTCAAACACTTCAATATTGAAGCCTTCCAGAAACTGCTTAACCCGCGTTTCATCAGGTTTGATCAGCTTCGATCCTTTCGCCCGATTGACCAGCTCGATTTTCACCGGCGGCTGGAACGGGCTTCTCAGGCCTGCAGCTTTATAGGTAAAACTTTCATAAGGCTGGAAGATCGGCAGCGGCTCAATTGTGCCCTTCGGCTTGGCGCGCACCTCATCCATATACGATTGCAGGTCGGAGAAATCACTGCTCGAACCGCAACCACTAAGCCCCACAAACGCCACTAGCATCACGAGCTTTGAGTACTTCATTTCTCAAGCCCCTTATCGTTATAACGGTAGGTCTTCGCCAAAATAGACATGCGCAATTTGCTGGTACCGGTTTTCTCGGCCGGCACCACATCAAAGTCATGCAGCGTCACGATTCGCGGCAAGCTGGCCACACCACTGACGAACGTGGCCAGGTCGTGATAAGAACCGACGACACGGATCTGAATCGGCAGCTCGATGTAAAACTGTTGGGCTACCTCTGGCAGGAGCTTGATTTCTTCAAACTCAAGACCACTTCCCAGACCGGTGCGGGTGATGTCTTCAAGCAAGCCCGGGACTTCGGTATCACTTGGCAACTGCCGCAGCAGGGCACCAAACGATGTTTCCATCTCGGCCATCTGAGCCTTGTAGGCCTCAAGGTTGGCAGCTTGGAACGCCTTGGCAGAGAACTGCTGCTTAAGCGTCTCTTCTTCCATCTGGCGCCGTTCCAGATCAGCCTGCATGTCTTTCAGGTGAAAGTTGTAACCCAAACCCAGCACCACAATGGCAAGCAGCAGGCTGGCAATAAACTTGACCGGGCCAGGCCATGAGCCGAGGTTATTCAGGTCAAGATCGTTGACATCTATCTTGCGTAGGCTGTCGAGCGAATCATTCAGGTTCATGGCTTCGCCTCCTCGCCGGCAAGGGCTGGCTGGGTCTGTTGCACGGTCAACTGGAATACGTTGGCCTGATCCAGCTCTGGCGATACTTCAGCCTGCGGATTCGGACCAGCCGCTTTAACCTCGGTGAGGTTGGGTGCGGTCAGCCAATCCGATGCATCCATGTTGCGCATCAAGTTGGAAATGCGGTTGTTCGACTCTGCAGCGCCGACGACCGCAATGTTCTTGCCGGTCATTTTGACGCCAGTGAAATACACGCCATCAGGCAGGGTTCTGACCAACTGATCGAACACACGACCGATAATCGGGCGATTGCCCTGCAGGTCCTGAATGATCTTCATCCGTTCCAGCAGTTGTTGGCGACGCTTTTTCAGCTCGCTGATTTCTTTGATCCGGGTATCAAGGACGGCGATTTCCTTACGGACAAAATCGTTACGCGCATTCTGTCGCTCGATTGCACTGTCCAGAAATTGCCCGCCCAAAAATACCGCGCCTGCGGCAACAGCAAATACACCGGCTAACGTAACCAGGAACCGCTGCTTGCGCTCTTCTCGGAGCTGCTCGCGCCAAGGTAGAAGGTTAATCCGCGCCATTAATCGAAACTCCTCATTGCCAGACCACAGGCAATCATCAATGCCGGAGCATCACTGGCCAGAGCGCCCGCATTGACCTTGCTGCTCAACGCCATGTCGGCGAATGGATTCGCCACCTGGGTTTGAGTGCCAAGGCGCTGCTGAATCAAGCGATCAAGATCAGGAATGGACGAGGTGCCACCCGCCAGCAAGATGTAATCGACATCGTTGAATTGTCCGGCAGCAAAGAAGAACTGCAACGAACGCGAGACTTGTTGCACAACCGCCTCTTTGAACGGCTGCAAAACCTCGCTGTCATAGTCATCCGGAAGACCGCCTTGCTTCTTCGCACGTCCAGCTTCCTCAACAGACAAGCCATAGCGACGCTGAATTTCTTCAGTCAGCTGCTTGCCGCCAAAGAGCTGCTCACGGGTGTAGATCGTGCGGCCTTTATGCAGAACGCTGAGCGTGGTCATGGTCGCGCCGATATCAACGATTGCGACCGTTTGATCGTTGTCGCCACTGCCCAATTGCTGCGCCAACAGATCGAACGAACGCTCCAGCGCGTACGCTTCCACGTCGACGACCTTGGCGGTCAAGCCGGCAAGTGCCAGTGCAGCCTCACGAACTTCGACGTTCTCTTTACGACAAGCCGCCAGCAGAACTTCAACTCGCTCAGCATTTCGCGGCGAGACGCCCTGCACTTCGAAATCAATCGAGACTTCTTCGAGCGGATAGGGAATGTACTGATCGGCTTCAATCTTTAACTGGTTCTCAAGATCGTCATCAGTCAGACCGGCTTCCATCTCGATAGTCTTGGTAATAACTGCAGACCCAGCGACTGCAACCGCAGCAGTCTTTAGATTGGTTTTTGCTTTTACCAATACTCTGGATATGGCCTGACCGACCCCCTCGAGCTCGGCGATGTTTTTCTCAACCACAGCATTTGGTGGGAGCGGCTCTACAGCATAAGCCTCTACTTTGTAGCGGCTTCCTGAGCGACTCAATTCGAGGAGCTTGACTGAGGTTGAGCTGATATCAATCCCCAGAAGCGTATTCGCTTTCTTATTGAAGAGCCCTAGCACGACCGTTTTCCTATTGGCATCCGCTACTTACGGAGTAATTATGTTTTTCCACATTAAATAACAGTCTTGACATAAGAGCAAATAGCTCCTCGGCAAAAAAAACCCTTATAATGTGATCAGTTTTTCGTTACGCCCCAATCTATTTCTTAACTCATTCTTTTATCTGGAAATCTAAACATTTTGATGCGCTTGCTGAAATTCTTTTGCTGGTCATGCGTTGCCATTTCCTGTGGACTGGTACTCAGTTTGAGCGGTGCGTTCCTCTATCTAAGCCCGAGCCTTCCTTCAGTTGACTCGCTACGCAGCATTCAACTGCAAATTCCTCTGCGGATTTTCAGCAGCGACGGCAAGCTAATTGCCGAGTTTGGCGAGATGCGTCGTTCGCCTATCACCTTCGCTGAAATCCCGACTGACTTCATCAATGCCTTGTTATCGGCAGAAGACGATAACTTTGAGCACCATTATGGCGTCGACCCCAGCAGCTTGATGCGCGCTGCCACGCAAATTTTGAAAAGTGGTCAAATCCAGACTGGTGGCTCCACCATCACCATGCAGGTCGCGAAAAACTACTTCCTTACCAGTGAGCGTAGCTTCTCCAGGAAAATCAACGAGATTTTGCTGGCTTTACAGATAGAACGTGAACTGAGTAAAGATGAGATTCTAGAGCTTTACGTCAATAAAATTTATCTGGGCCAGCGCTCCTACGGGATCGAGGCAGCGGCGCAGGTTTATTACGGCAAGTCCATGAAGGACCTGACCCTCGCCCAAATGGCCATGATTGCCGGCCTGCCGAAAGCACCTTCACGCTTCAACCCACTGGTAAACCCGACTCGCGCCAAAGAACGCCGCAACTGGATTCTGGGCCGCATGCTGCACCTGGGTAAAATTGATCAGGCGCGCTACGACGAAGCAGTCGCCGAGCCGATCGACGCCACTTACCATGTGCAGTCACCTGAGCTGAACGCGCCTTACGTAGCTGAAATG
The DNA here is from genome assembly GCF_900682675.2 of Pseudomonas marincola. Taxonomy (NCBI): domain Bacteria; kingdom Pseudomonadati; phylum Pseudomonadota; class Gammaproteobacteria; order Pseudomonadales; family Pseudomonadaceae; genus Pseudomonas; species Pseudomonas marincola. Next base: position 4,375,796 of record NZ_LR215729.2, read on the forward strand.
GCGCGGGCTGAAATGGTTGGCCGTTATGGCAGCGATGCCTACACCGAAGGCTTCAATGTCACCACCACCATTCCCAGTGACTTGCAGCTGATCGCCAACAAGGCCGTTCATGAAGGCCTGATCGCTTATGACCAGCGTCATGGCTACCGCGGCCCGGAAAAGCAATTCGCCAATCTCGACCTGCAAGGCTGGCAATCAGAGCTTGCCAAGCAAACCGTTCTCGGCGGCCTTGAGCCTGCCATCGTCACTCAGGTTGTGCCCAGCGGCCTGATGGTGCTGACGCGCGAAGGCAAAGAGGAAGCGGTCGCTTGGGACAGCATGAAATGGGCGCGCCCTTTCATTAATACCAACAGCATGGGCCGCAACCCGCAAAAACCTGCCGACGTCGCCAAAGTCGGCGACCTGATTCGCGTCGAGCGCAAGGAAGATGGCAGCCTTAACTTTGTACAATTGCCTCTGGCACAAAGTGCACTGGTGTCCTTAGCCCCAAATACCGGCGCCATTCAGGCACTGGTTGGCGGTTTCTCGTTTGAGCAAAGCAACTACAACCGTGCAATTCAGGCCAAGCGCCAGCCAGGCTCGAGCTTCAAGCCATTCATTTACAGCGCCGCACTGGACAAGGGCTACACCGCCGCCACGCTGATTAATGACGCGCCGATTGTGTTTACCGATACCGGCAGCGATCAACCGTGGCGCCCAAAGAATGACAACAACACATTCCTTGGCCCCATACGCATGCGTGAAGCACTTTATAAGTCACGCAACCTCGTCTCGATTCGCTTGCTCCAGGCCATTGGCGTGCAGTATGCCCGCGACTACGCAAGCCGCTTTGGTCTGCCACTCGAAGATTTGCCGCGCAACCTTTCACTGGCACTCGGCACGGCTGACCTGACCCCGATGCAGATCGCTGGCGGATGGTCGGTATTCGCCAACGGCGGCTATAAAACTGAGCCATACCTGATCCAGCGCATCGAAGACCGCACCGGCAAGGCCGTATTCATTGCCAATCCGCCTCGTGTGCCAACCGCTGAACAGAAGGCTGACTCCAGCCTTGATCCGGACGAGCTCAAGTCTGCCGATATCGCCAATGCAATCGCGGCGCCGAGCATCCAGACGATTTCCAGCTCGACAGACTCGCAGCCAGAGGCAGACGACGAATTGCCTGTCGAAGAACCCGCGATTGCAGAGCAGATTATTGATGAGCGCACCGCCTATATCATGACCAGCCTGCTACAGGACGTAATCAAACGCGGCACCGGCCGTCGCGCTCTGGCGCTGGGTCGTGATGACTTGGCAGGCAAGACCGGCACTACCAACGAGTCGAAAGACAGCTGGTTCTCAGGCTACAACGCCGACTATGTCACCACTGTCTGGTCTGGCTTTGATCAGCCTGAAACCCTCGGTCGCCGCGAATACGGTGGCACAGTGTCATTGCCGATCTGGATGAGCTTCATGGGCGCTGCACTAAAAGACAAACCAAGCCATGTACTGCCCGAGCCAAGCGGCATTCTTACCCTACGTGTAGACCCGGTAAGCGGGCGCGCAGCAGCGCCGGGTACGCCTGGCGCCTACTTTGAACTGTTCAAGAGTGAAGACACGCCGCCTACCATGGGCGAGCTTGACCCGAATCTCGGGATCCCGGGCAGCCCGTTGCCGGCAGACGAGTCCGCACCAATCGACTTGTTCTGAAGCCAATGCCGCCGCCATGAGTGCAATGCTCATGGCGGCGGTATCAGCATTGCACAGAATCAACGGCACTTAGCGCCCCTACTCCTCACCTGAAAATCATTGCTCCTCAACGACTCCCCACGGTTGCGCATCAGTTCAAGTGCGCGCTTTTTATCCTGAGCACTCTGGACTGGCTCAACACGCCTGAAACAAAACCACAACTCGACAGCCAGAAAACCTGCAACCCATTCAGACCAGCAATTTGCAGGTTGCAATTTATTTGCAAATATATGAAACATTATAAAAACAATATTTCTCGCATAAGTTTTATAAATGCAAAGCCGAACCACCACTTAAGTTCTGCTTTTAGCGGTCGCAGGAAAATTCTCACTCCAAATCCCACGCATACTACAAGCGCCACGGAATCGGCCTAATTATCAATTTAAACCTCACTGTTAATGTTGCCTTGAGCGTTAATAGCCTAAGCGCATTAGAAGTAGACGCCTAACACGTTGAAACTTGTTAATTATTTACTTGAGGTTTTTATGAAAAAAGCAATCCTGACCGGCGCTGTAATAGCAGCAATGACCACCATGGGCGCTGCCCACGCTGTGACCACGCCGAATAACACTGGCCAAATCAAATTCACCGGCGCTATCGCAGCAGCCTCATGCGACATGAACGTTGTCGTGAGTGGCGTTGTACAGCCAGGCGGCGTTGTTGACCTCGGCGTATGGACAATTACCGACGTGTCGGCGGTAGGCGGCTTCGGTAACGCAGTCAAAATCCAGCTGCAGCCAGACGTGGCAACCTGTGACGTGGACCCATCGGGCCTGACCACAGCCTTTATCAAAATTGACACCGCTACAACAGCCAGCTCTAACACTGACGTTGTAACCTCGCCTGAAACAGCATCCACCAAAGTGGGTGTTACCTTCACCATGGAAGACGATTCATCCATCGTTAACCAGCCAGGTTCAGCCCTGACTCTGGCTAGCGACCCTAACGTTGATGCAGCAACTGGTGCGATCAAGTTCAAGGCTCGTCCTTATGCGCTCAGCGAATTCATCGAGGGCGGCATCATTGGTGGCTCAGTCAACTACACCGTTGCTTACAACTAAGTAAACCGTGCTTTTATACGGCGCAGTTCTGCGCCGTATATTTCATTAAAAAAATAACTCAACAAACCTGCTCTAAGTGCATGCTTGAGGTTTTATGTATTCCTACCTAAAAATAAGTCTATTTGGACTGCTATTCATAAGTGACGGAGTACTGGCCGCTAGCAATTTCAACACAGACTTCATTCAAGGCAAGTTCAATCAAAACACTGTTGACGATGCACTTAATAAAGGCATCAACGATAAAGTCATTTATACGGTCAGCTTGAATGGTCGCACGCAGGGTAATTACTACTTCACCCGCAAAGCAGGTCGCCTGGTTTTTGATGAGTCATTTCTACAAAAAATAGCGCCTAGCCTCAATGCAAAAGCAGCGCGTGAACTCAGAACCGCTGCGAGCCTGGACCCAAGCTCGCACGATTACAGCTTTACCGAAAACCCGGAAAACGGAACGCTTGAACTCTGGTACAGCGATGAACTCATGGGCCGGGGAGTTGATCGTTATGCGGGCATGGAACTGTCACCCTCAATCAACAGCACGACTTTCGACTACAACCTGGGCGGCAACTACTTCAAGAACGACGACACTAATGAGTCCGACGAATCCATGCCGTTTAATGGCCACTTGCGCTCGAACTTTCGGGACAACATATTCAATCTGGATGCGTCCAGTACAGACTTGACTGATGAAAGCCTCGAAATAGACAACATCAGTGTCACCCGACTCTTTCCCAAGCTTAAAAGTGAAGTCACTGTAGGCGAGACCTACACCAATACCCGCTACGGTGAAAACTTCAGCTTTGCAGGCGCGCAGATCGGTTATGTGACAGACCTGACCAGCCTCCGCGACCAGATGTACACCCCAAACATTCAGGGTTTCGCCGCCACCAACGCAACCGTTGAGGTGTATCAGGATTCGCGCCTGCTCTTCACCAAGGCCGTAGCCGCCGGTAATTTTGTGCTCGACGAAGTGGTGGGCTTGTCCAACCAGACGCTGCGCGTAGTGGTGAAAGAGGCCAACGGCCAGGAACGCACTTTTTACTACGATAACTCAGTGCTTCCGGGCCTGCTCACACCGGGCAGTATTGACTACGAAGTGAGCGCCGGCCGCTACCGTTTCAGCGACCATGACTACGGCGACAATTTTGTCAGCGGTGAATACTCCTTCGGTACCGACCTCGTCACACCGTCGATCAACAGCATCATCGCTGAGAGTTACCAGAACGTAACGTTCGGCGCTGCCTTTCCGATGCAAAATCTGGGCGCTGTCGGCGTTGCGATGAGCAACTCACGCTACCGGCATGACGGCGAAACCGATGTCGGGCAGAGCTACAACATCAATTACTCGAAGTACCTCAACAATGGCATTGATATTCAAATTGCGGGCTATCGCTACGCCACTGAAGACTACTTTGAATTCAATGACGCGATGGATGACAAGTACAGCGAGAATAATTTTATCGGCTCCTTGCGCAGCCGCTATACCGCCAGTATTACCGGGCGCGACCCGCTCATGGACAACCAGCTTTCACTTAATTATCTGAAGGAACAGTACTGGGGCGAGAACCCGTCGCAAAGTACCTACTCGTTCAGTTATGGCGGTTATACACGATGGCTTAGCTATACCCTTTCACTCTCACGTTCTTATGACGAGGAAACCGGTGAAGCCGACAACAGCCTGACCCTAAGTTTGGACATCCCGATCGGCAATGATTATTCCTCGAGTGTTTACAGTCGATATACCAATCTGGACAACGACTCTGGCAACAGTGAAACAACGGAGGTCGGCTTGAATGGCTACTCAGGCGACAACAGCTACAACGTCGGCGTAACCCACGACAGCTCCGGCAATGGCGAAACCCTATCAGGCGGCGTCAATCACTCCGGCGATCGCATTAGTGGCCAACTCTACGGCAGCACCAGCCCGGATAACCGTTCCGCCAGCGCCTCGGTCAGCGGCAGCGTGATGTTTGCCCAAGGTGCAGTCCTTGCTACAAGCCGCCAATCGAAAACCTTCGCCGTTGCCCAAGTGGATGGCGTCGAAAACGCCAGCGTAAACGGCACCGAAACTCAGGATAACGGTTACGCGCTGATACCGCTGAACGATCAGTACGATCCGCAAGAAGTTCGTTTGAATGTGTCATCGCTGAGCAACAACGTGGTCGCAGATGACACCGTGGTCAATGTACGGCCACGCTCCGGCGCAGTGACTCTGGTGCAGTTCAAGACCAAGGCGGTTAAGTACTTCAACGCCGTGCTCAAAGACCAGAACGGCGAGTTACTCGGCTTCGGTACCGAAATCCAGAGCGACAGCGGCGAGCACTACTTTACCGGCAACAACGGGCGCCTGTTTATCCGCGTGAAGCTTGGCGATGGCTCTGAACTCGGGCCTTCCACACTGAAAGCGGTAGGCGGCTGCAACTATGCCGTGGATCCAACAGCTATCAAGTCGCAACTTGATGAAGACTATATCGATTTAGGAACACTGCAATGTCAACTCAACGGCAAGCCAACTGCACCCAGCGCAAAAGCCACATCGCAAAAAGGTTAAGCCTCTGCGCATGCGTCATGACGCTGTTGTGCTCGACAATGGCCAATGCAGCCTTTTCGCTTAATCGTACGCGGGTAATCGTGCCGGAAGGCTCTTCAAGCTCAGTGCAAGTTACAAATAACAGCGAGCTTTGGTACGGCCTGCAGGCGTGGCTTGAGAATGAAGACGGCAACGACGCCGGCAGCTTGGTTGTGGTCAGTCCGCAAATTCAAAAAGTTGCGCCTGGCGGCAAAGTTGTATTGCGCCTGATGACGTTCTCCCCGCCCTCAGACCGCGAACAACTGTATTACCTGAACGTGCAGGAGTTACCTCCCAGCGATAGCGCGGCGGACAAAAACAAACTGTCCATGGCCATCCGTACCCGGATCAAGGTGTTGATTCGTCCCGCTCAAATCGCAGGCGACCGTAAAAACGCCGAAGCCAAGGTTACCGCGACACAAACCCGTGAGGGCCTCAAGCTGGTCAACACCACCCCTTACTATTTCTCGATTCCGCAAATCATGGTCAACAAGAAAGGCATTAAAACCCCGGAAACAGCTGTCTTTGCGCCATTCCAGACCACGGTATTGCCACAGATAAAGCAGAAGGCCTCGTCGATAGACATCATGTATCTGAGTGACTTTGGCGACGTCAGAAAATCGCTGATCTTAGTCAAATGATCGACATGCCTAACTTGATCAGTTCTGCGGCTGGCCGGGCCTGATGATGCTCAGAACATTCAGCGTCATCGCTATGAGCATGACACTGCTCATGAGCCAATTAGCGCACGCCGGGTTATTCATTGATCGCACCCGGGTCATTGTCGTGGCAGGCAGTTCCAGCGCATTCGATATCGGCAACGACACCCAAGCGCCCTACGCGATGCAGGCCTGGGTGACGGACCCTGAAGGTAATGAGCCAGGGCGCAATGTTCAGGTCAGCCCGTCTTTTTCGATGATTGCAGAAGATAGCAAGCAGCCCCTGAGATTGGTGAGTTTCGCCAAAGAGAGCAAACAAGAACAACTGTATTACCTGTATGTGCAGGAAATACCGCCGAAAGCCGAGGCCGCTAAGAGCGAGAGCTTGATGCAGATTGCCCTGCGCTACAAGATCAAGGTGTTCGTCCGGCCTGAGTCAATTAGCGAGGGAAGGCGCGGCGCAGAAAATCAGCTGGTGGCCAAGTACACCAGCACGGGGCTTGAGCTCAAAAACCCAACGCCTTACTACTTTGCGCTAACCCAATTCGAGATTGGCAAAAAGGTTTATCACAACGATGAGATGGGACTGTTCAAACCATTTAGTACGGTTGAGATAGACAGCGTAAGCAACCACGCAGACGAGATAAATATTAGCTACCTCAGTGATCGTGGTGGGCTTAGAACAACACTAATCAAGGCTGAATAGTCACTGAGGACATGATGAAAAAAATGGAATTGTACAGCCCTGCAAAGTCTGCGTTTATCAGCCCGGTGTTTTATGGCCTGTTTAGTTTGCTCTTCAGCAGTACTGCTTACGCCGCATCAGACCGCCTCTGCGTTCCGGACAATGGCGCCTCGCAGATACAGTACAACGTGACTGATGCCTTCAACTCTTCTGAGAACGAAGCCGGCAATATTGTTATCTATCGTTCAGAGCAAAACAGCAGCGGCAGACGCAACTTTACCTGTACCTGTAGCAATACCAACGCAAGCGTTCTGCATTATTTCAGCTCGCAATCGCCATTCTCTAATTACGCAGCCGACAATCTTAAATGGTTGAAGGTCAATCCATCGTTCTCCACGGCAGTAGAGATTTACGTCTTCAACTCAAGTGGCGGCAGCATTCAGAACAACTATCACAGCGTGCCTTTCACCGGCGTTACCAACAATGTTTCGGCGGATTGCAATACCTCAGGCTCTGCCGCCACAGCTACCAGGGGCAAGGTATCGGTCAAGCTTGAAAAGCGCGTAGTCGGCACCTTGGCTTTCAATGGCACGGTAGCTCGGGTCTGGCACTACCGGCGGCCAAACTATATCAATACCAGTGACCCGGTCTCCGCTATCGTGAACTTGAAAATTGACGTGGAAGTGCCGGCAAATTGCGCGTTGCGTGCGGGTTCGGTATTGACTGTGCCCTTCGGAACCTTGCAATCCTCGCAGTTTAACGGCGTTACCTACCCCAACCCACCGAACAACTTCACACCCAAGCCCGTAGACTTGGCTTTCGATTGTGACTTCAGCTCAGAGATTCTCTCGCTCCAGCTGAACGCCGATCAGGACGCGCCGGGCCAGGGGATTAAAGTACAAGGGCGCACCGATCTCTCGGTCATCATCACCGATGAAGACGGCACGGTTCTGCCACCGAACCAGAAGGCCGGTGAAGTCGTGGTCGACAGTGATATGAAAACCTCCACCCTGCACCTCAAAGCCCACCCAAGCAATCCTTCAGCGACCCTGCCAACGCCCGGCGAATTTACCGCTACGGCCGTGATCCAGCTGGACATCAAGTAACACCGAAGCGCCTCTCGACATGCCGCAGAAGACTTCTTCGCAAGATGCAAAAAGCCCCCTGAAGGCGAACCGTCAGGGGGCTTTTTGTTGAGTCACCCGAATCTATCAGGTCACTCGCATCAACTCACTTTCAGCCTTTGAACACATCGTCCACAGACTGCAGCGGGTAGTGCTTCGGATACGGCAGTGTGGCCACACCGCTCTCGATGGCAGCTTTGGCGACTGCGTCGGAGATCAGCGTAATCAGACGTGCATCCATCGGCTTCGGAATGATGTATTCACGACCGAATGACAACTCGATACCGCCGTAAGCCTCACAGACTTCCTTAGGCACTGGCAGCTTGGCCAGTTCACGCAGCGCGTTGGCCGCCGCGATTTTCATCTCTTCGTTGATGCGGGTTGCGCGAACGTCCAATGCACCACGGAAGATGAATGGGAAGCCGAGAACGTTATTGACCTGGTTCGGGTAATCGGAACGACCGGTTGCCATGATCACGTCATCACGGGTGGCATGCGCCAGCTCAGGCTTGATTTCCGGATCTGGGTTCGAGCATGCAAACACGATAGGCGAAGGGCCCATGCGCAGCAGGTCTTCAGGGCTGAGCAGATCAGGACCCGACAGACCGACGAATACGTCAGCACCATCCAGCGCGTCTGACAATGTACGCTTCGGCGTTTCGGTGGCGAACACAGCCTTGTACTGATTGAGGTCGTCACGGCCTGCATGAATCACACCTTTACGGTCGATCATGTAGATGTTCTCGACCTTGGCGCCCATGCTGACCAACAACTTCATGCACGAGATTGCCGCAGCGCCTGCACCCAGGCACACGATCTTCGCTTGCTCGATGGTTTTGCCAGCGATTTCCAATGCGTTGAGCATACCGGCAGCGGTTACGATTGCAGTACCGTGCTGGTCATCGTGGAAAACCGGAATGTCGCACTGCTCGATCAGCGCACGCTCGATCTCAAAGCACTCAGGCGCCTTGATGTCTTCGAGGTTGATGCCGCCGAAGGTGATCGAAATACGTTTTACCGTGTCGATGAATGCCTGCGGGCTTTCCGAGTCCACTTCGATATCGAATACGTCAATACCGGCGAAGCGCTTGAACAGAACGCCTTTACCTTCCATTACGGGCTTGGAAGCGAGTGGACCGAGGTTACCCAGACCGAGAATGGCAGTACCGTCGGAAATTACAGCGACCAGATTGCCCTTACCGGTGTATTGGTAAGCCAGCTCGGGATCACGCGCAATCTCACGCACAGGAGCAGCAACGCCTGGGCTGTAAGCCAACGAAAGGTCGCGTGCCGTGGCAGTCGGCTTGGTCAGCTCTACACTCAACTTACCCGGGCGGGGCTGAGCGTGGTACTCGAGAGCGGCGGTTTTTAGATCAGACATATTGGAATTTCCGCTTTAGGCTGTTGAACAGGCAGGCGGCCGAGGATACGCAAGTTGTATACACTTTTACAAGACTGATCAGTCAGTCGGCATACCCAGGCTTACCCGGCTATCCTTGCCCGGTGATTAGGACCCCTCGATTATTACCTAGCTAAGGAAATGCGCACCAGTGCCAACGGGCCTTTTTTCTATTACAAAGTGGTTTTAACTGATGACAGCGTTTCGATCATGGTCGGATGGGTCAGAATCAGCATCCAGCGCGCTCGCCCGACCTTATTTCGACCGCGCGAAGCCCTGTCGACCACCCAGCCGCGCGCAATGACCTCCCGTCCCACATAATCTTCCAGCGACCCGCGCTTGAACGATTTCAGCGCCTGCCCGTCAATGCGAATCACCGCAGCCCCCAACTCAAGCCAGGCACCTTGCGCATTAACCTGCACCTTGCGCACCCGCGCCTTGATTTGCCTGAAGCCACCACGAGTCAACTCTTCGGGAGCCTGCAGCACCGGCTGGCGCCAAACACCCGCGCCCTGCTCACGGGCGAACTGCTGGGCGGCCAGCTGACAATCCAGCAGCGCCAGATTGGGCGCAATAGCTATCTGGTAACCGAGCCCGCTTGCGAGCAACTGCGCCTCGATATTGCGCCCGGCGCCGTCAAACACATGGGCCAGCGTGCGCCCGTAGCGGTCATGGCGCTGCGCACCATATTGCAGGCCGACTTGCCCATCACTGGCATCCAGAAGATCCTGAAGGCGGCGCTGCGCCGCGACGGCGAATGGCTCAGCGGTTTGGCCTTTGTGGCCAAGCTCAGGGGTGTTGATGCCGATCAGGCGAACACTGCGACCATCAACCAGGCGCAAGGTATCGCCATCGACCACCCGCTTGACCGAAACGTAAGTCAGTTGCTCGCTGGCCGAACAAAACGCCTGAGGCTGTATTTGCGCCTGCACCTGCGCTGCAAAAAACGCAGGCATAAAAAAAGCGCCCACAAGGGACGCTTTTTTCACACACAAGAAGCAGACCATAAGGTCGCTCCTGGCTGTTTGGCTGCTTACTTGGTAGCGCCGAACACACCGAAACGCTGCTTGAAGCGGTCGATACGGCCGCCAGCGTCGAGGACTTTCTGCTTACCGGTGTAGAACGGGTGGCACTCAGAGCAAACGTCCAGGCTCAATGGCTTAGCCAGAGTCGAACGAGTTTCGATCACGTTACCGCAGCTGCAAGTAGCTTCGATAGCGACGTATTCTGGATGGATATCAGCTTTCATGGGGTATACCTCAATATATGTGCCGCCACCTGACCCTATGTCAGATACCGCACAGAAATAGGCCGCGGATGATAACAGACTCAAGCGCTGATGCAAGATCACGTGACTGCCAGCCGTCGCCTGCAGCCATGCTAATATCCTGACCTTTGTTTGCGGAGTCACCGCGTGTCCAACGCCATTCTGCGCCTCGCCCTGCCCTCGCCGCTACGCCGCCTGTTCGATTATCTGGCGCCTGCTGGCGTGTCTGTCGATACCCTGCAGCCAGGCATGCGAGTGCGTGTGCCCTTCGGCCGCCGCGAAATGATTGGCGTTTTGATCGAGGTCAGCGCACACAGCGATGTGCCAGCCGACAAGCTCAAGCCAGCCCTTGAGATACTGGATGAAACAGCGCCCATGCCGCCGGCCTTTTTCCGGCTTTGCATGTGGACCGCGCAATACTACCAGCACAGTATTGGCGACACCTTCAGTTGGGCATTGCCGACACTGCTGCGCCAGGGCGAGCCTGCGATCGCGCGCCAGGAGCGCTTCTGGTCAATCGCGCCGGGCGCCGACCTTGAAGACCCGCGCCTTAATCGCGCACCGCGCCAACGTCAGGCGCTGAAAACCATCGCCCAGCATCCGCATGGGGTTGCCCATTCGCTACTCAGCCAACTGCAACTGAGTAAAGACAGCCTCGAACAACTCAAAGACAAAGGTCTGGTGGTGGTTGAAACCCGCCAGCATGCACCAAGTGCCCGCCACAGTAATTGGCTGGCACAACCCGAGCTGCCGCTCAACGAGGAGCAACTCACCGCCTCGGCAGCTGTGCAAGAAGGTTTTGGTCGTTATGGCGCGTATTTGCTGGCAGGTGTGACGGGCAGCGGTAAAACCGAGGTTTACCTGCAACTCATTCATCAGACACTGCAGGCGGGCAAGCAAGCGCTGGTACTCATCCCGGAAATCAACCTCGGCCCGCAAACACTCGCGCGCTTCGAGCGCCGCTTCAACGCCAGAATCGCCCTGCTGCACTCCGCAGTGAATGACCGCGACCGGCTCGATGCGTGGCTCGCAGCCCGCGACGGCGATGCCGACATTATTATCGGCACCCGCTCGGCGCTGTTCACCCCGATGAAAAGTCCGGGGTTGATCATCATCGACGAAGAACATGACGCCTCCTATAAACAGCAGGAAGGTTTGCGCTATCACGCCAGGGATCTGGCGCTGGTTCGCGCGCATCAGGAAAACGTGCCGATAGTGCTCGGCTCGGCCACGCCGTCACTGGAGACTTTGCACAACGCCACCAGCGGGCGTTATCAGTTGCTCAAGCTCAACAAGCGTGCGGGCGGAGCATTGCCTCCGCGCTTCCTGCGTCTGGATGTAAAAAGCCTGCCGCTGGACTCCGGTATCTCGGGCCCCATGCAGCAAGCGATTAGCCAAACGCTGGCTGCAGGCCAACAGGTGCTGGTGTTCCTCAACCGGCGCGGCTTTGCCCCGACCTTGTTGTGTCACGATTGCGGCTGGTTGTCGGAATGTCCGCGCTGCGACGCCCGCATGACGGTGCACCAGCGCTCCAACGAACTGCGCTGCCACCACTGTGGGCATGCCGAGCGCCAGCCGCGCAACTGCCCCAAATGCCAGCGCGTGGACTTGCGTCCGGTGGGTGCTGGCACTGAGCGTGCGGAAGAACGGCTGGCCACCCTGTTTCCGGATGTACCGGTCCTGCGCGTCGACCGCGACAGCACCTCGCGCAAGGACGCCATGAACAACCTGTTGACCACCATCGAGCGCGGTGAGCCTTGTATTCTGGTCGGCACACAAATGCTGGCCAAAGGGCACCACTTCCCGCGCGTAACGCTGGTGGCCATTCTTGATGCCGACGGCGGCCTCTTCTCTGCTGACTTCCGCGCCAGCGAACGCATGGCGCAACTCATCGTTCAAGTTGCCGGCCGCGCCGGGCGAGCCGAAGAAGCTGGCAAGGTGATTATCCAGAGCCATCTGGCCGATCATCCGTTGCTGGTCCAGCTTACCGAGCAAGGCTACTTCGCCTTTGCCGAACAGGCCCTGACCGAGCGCCGCGACGCCGGTTTGCCGCCGTTCTGTCATTTAGCCCTGCTGCGTGCAGAAGCCCACAAACCGGGCCAGGCCGAAGGATTTCTCGACGAAGCCTGCGCTGAAGCCGAAATGCTCCTTGGCGAATTGCAACTTGAGGGCATCGAATTACTGGGGCCGGTGCCCGCCCCAATGGAGCGCCGCGCCGGACGTTATCGGGCGCAGTTGCTGATTCAATCTGCCGCACGTGCGCCCTTGCACCGCCTTTTACATGCATGGCTCGCCGCAATGGAACAGATGCCCAGCGGCCGTGCAGTGCGCTGGTCGCTGGATGTCGACCCGATTGACCTGTTTTGAGCCGCGCCGCTTTTCTCTACGCCAAACCCGCAAAAATACCCGATAATTGCCTGTTTACCTGCCATTGATAGGTTGAAGCTTGAAGCCGCAGGCCCAAGCCGCCGATAATGCAGAGTTTTCAACACGCCACGGCCGACTGAGCAGACCATGAAAGACAGCATTCGCAACCTGATCCAGCAAGCCCTGACCCGCCTGACCGCCGAAGGCGTGTTGCCTGAGGGTCTGAGCCCGACCATTCAGGTCGAGAATACCAAGGACAAAACCCACGGCGACTTCGCCAGCAACATCGCCATGATGTTGGCCAAGCCTGCCGGCATGAAGCCGCGTGATCTGGCGGAGAAGCTGATTGCTGCAATGCCTGCCGACCCGCAAATCAGCAAGGTCGAAATCGCAGGCCCGGGTTTCCTCAATTTTTATCAGAACATCGAAGCTCTGGCCGGGCGCGTTGACGCTTTGCTTGAAGATGCCCAGCTTGGCGTGCGTAAAGCCGGCCCTGCCCAGCGCGTGGTGATTGACCTCTCATCACCCAACCTCGCCAAGGAAATGCACGTCGGCCACCTGCGCTCGACCATCATCGGCGACGCGGTTGGCCGTGTCCTTGAGTTCCTGGGCGACGAAGTTATCCGCCAGAACCACGTAGGCGACTGGGGCACGCAGTTCGGTATGCTGCTGGCCTTCATGGAAGAGAATCCTGCGGCCGCTGAGAGCGAACTGGCGGACTTGGAAGGTTTCTATCGCGCCGCCAAGAAACGTTTTGACGAATCACCTGAGTTTGCCGATCGTGCTCGCGCACTGGTGGTGGAGCTTCAGGCGAACAAGCCTGAGTGCATGCGCTTGTGGCACCGCTTCAACGAGATTTCGCTGTCGCATTGCCAGAAGGCCTACGACCGCCTCAACGTCAAATTGACCCCGGCAGACGTCAAAGGTGAAAGCGCCTATAACGACGATCTGGCAAACGTGGTCAGCGACCTGCAAGCCAAAGGGCTGCTGAGCGAAAGCGACGGCGCCAAGTGCGTGTTCCTCGACGAGTTCAAGAACGCAGACGGCAATCCACTGCCGGTAATTGTGCAGAAAGCTGGCGGCGGATACCTGTACGCGACCACCGACCTTGCCGCCATGCGCTATCGCAGCAACACCCTGAAAGCTGACCGCGCCCTGTACTTTGTCGACCAGCGTCAGGCCCTGCACTTCCAGATGGCCTTTGAAGTGGCTCGCCGCGCAGGCTTTGTTGCACAAGACATGCAGCTTGAACACATGGGCTTCGGCACCATGAACGGCGCTGATGGCCGTCCGTTCAAAACCCGCGATGGCGGCACAGTGAAACTCATCGACCTGCTCGATGAGGCCGAAGAGCGCGCCTACAATCTGGTCAAGGGCAAGAACCCGGATCTGGCAGAAGAACAACTGCGCGAAATCGCCAGCGCCGTGGGCATTGGCGCAGTGAAATACGCCGACCTGTCCAAGCACCGCACCAGCGATTACAGCTTCAACTTCGAGCTGATGCTCAGCTTTGAGGGCAACACCGCACCATATCTGCTGTACGCCTACACGCGCGTTGCCAGCATTTTCCGCAAACTGGGGAAAAGCTTCGACGAGGTAGACGGCAAATTGCAGCTTGAGGCCGCACATGAAATCGAACTGGCGGGTAAGCTGGCGCAGTTCGGTGAAGTCCTCAACAGCGTTGCCGACAAAGGTACGCCGCACTTGCTGTGTGCTTACCTCTACGATCTGGCCGGGCTGTTCTCGAGCTTCTACGAACACTGCCCAATTATCGCGGCCGAAGACCCTGCTACCCAGCAAAGCCGTCTGCGCCTCGCGGCACTGACCGGTCGCACGTTGAAGCAGGGCCTTGAACTGCTGGGCCTGGAAACTCTGGAGCGTATGTAAGTGGCTGCACGTAAAAAACCAGCACCCAAGCGTGGCGCGAGCCGCAACCGGGCGCCTGCGAAAAAACCAATGCCGGGCTGGATCTGGCTGGCGTGCGGTTTGGCCATCGGGGTTTTCGTGATGCTGCTGATGAATCTCAAGCCCGGTGACGATGCGATAAAGCGCGCCGCCGAGCAAAAGGCTCAGCACAGCCAGAATAAAGCCAAGGAAACCAAGCCTGACCCAGGCCCGGAAAAGCCGAAGTATGACTTCTACACCCTGTTGCCAGGCTCTGAAGTCATCGTGCCGCCTGAGGCTGTGGAAAAGACGCCGCCAACGCCTGAGCAAAAGCCGGTAACCCCGGAGGAAGCCGCCAAGATCGACGCCGCACGCGCTGAAGCCGCGCTGGCAGGTGAAGTGCCGCCGCCTCCACCCGTTATCGCCAAGGCTCCGGTGACCACCAAGTACTTCCTGCAAGCGGGCTCGTTCCGCCGCAAGGACGATGCCGACAGCGTGCGCGCGCAAATCATCATGCTTGGTCAGAATGTGAATGTTGAATCCGGCAAAGTCCGTGACGAGACTTGGTATCGCGTACTGGTTGGCCCGTTCGCCACTCGCGAAGACCTCAACAAGTCACAAGCCACGCTGTCCAAAAATGGCTTCAACAACTTGCTGCTGCAACAACGCCAAGGCAACTAAGCGTTCAATTTAATGGCCATCACTCAGGTGTTGGCCATTAAACCCTCTGTTTCTACCCAAAAAATCCCCGCAAAATCCTCCCGCGCAACCCAGTCACCAAGGCACTTAGCAACAGCTTTAGTGAAGAATCCTTGCTCAGCCGTTGAAAATTGCCTTATGGCCCCCCATTTGGTTCCTATTGGGCATTTTCGCCCCGCTGCGTGGAGACTCTCCCTTGACCACCATCGTTTCAGTTCGCCGCAACGGCAAAGTCGTCATGGGCGGCGACGGCCAGGTATCTCTTGGCAATACCGTTATGAAAGGCAACGCAAAGAAAGTCCGCCGTCTTTATCACGGCCAAGTACTCGCAGGCTTTGCGGGCGCCACGGCGGATGCCTTTACCCTGTTTGAGCGCTTTGAAGGGAAACTGGAAAAGCATCAGGGCCATCTGGTTCGCGCCGCTGTTGAGCTGGCAAAAGACTGGCGCACCGATCGCTCGCTAAGCCGTCTCGAGGCCATGCTGGCTGTGGCCAACAAGGATGCATCTCTGATCATCACCGGCAACGGTGATGTTGTAGACCCTGAACACGGCCTGATTGCAATGGGTTCCGGCGGTGGTTTCGCCCAAGCCGCAGCCTTGGCCATGCTGCAACATACCGAGCAAATGTCCGCCCGCGAGATTGCGGAGAGCGCCTTAAACATTGCCGGTTCAATCTGTGTGTTCACCAACCAAAACCTGACAATCGAGGAGCTGGACTCGGAGGTGTAACCTCGTCCAGCCCGGAGCCCCAGTTATGTCGATGACACCCCGCGAAATCGTTCACGAACTCAACCGCCACATCATTGGCCAGGATGACGCTAAGCGTGCAGTGGCTATTGCCCTGCGCAATCGCTGGCGGCGCATGCAGCTGCCGCTGGATTTGCGTGCAGAGGTCACACCGAAAAATATTCTGATGATCGGCCCAACCGGTGTCGGCAAGACCGAGATCGCCCGACGTCTGGCCAAACTGGCTAACGCGCCGTTCATCAAGGTCGAGGCGACCAAGTTCACCGAAGTTGGCTATGTCGGCCGCGATGTCGAATCGATCATCCGCGACCTCGCCGATGCCTCGGTAAAAATGCTTCGCGAGCAGGAAATCATCAAGGTTCGTCATCGCGCCGAAGATGCCGCCGAAGAGCGCATTCTCGATGCCTTGCTGCCACCTGCACGCAGCTTCAGCGAAGAGCAGGCGCAGAGCAACGACTCGAACACCCGTCAGCTGTTCCGCAAGCGTTTGCGCGAAGGCCAACTGGACGACAAAGAGATCGAAATTGAAGTCTCCGAGAGCCCGGCCGGCATCGAAATCATGACGCCGCCCGGCATGGAAGAGATGACCAGCCAGTTGCAGAACCTGTTCTCCAACATGGGCAAAGGCAAGACCAAGAGCCGCAAGCTCAAGGTTGGCGAAGCACTGAAACTGGTTCGCGACGAAGAAGCCGCGCGCCTGGTTAATGAGGAA
Organism: Pseudomonas marincola; assembly: GCF_900682675.2. NCBI lineage: Bacteria > Pseudomonadati > Pseudomonadota > Gammaproteobacteria > Pseudomonadales > Pseudomonadaceae > Pseudomonas > Pseudomonas marincola. The sequence goes on from NZ_LR215729.2 coordinate 4,392,695, forward strand.
GAGCTCAAAGCGCGTGCGCTGGAAGCTGTCGAGCAGAACGGTATCGTCTTTATCGATGAAATCGACAAGGTCGCTAAGCGTGGCAACACCGGCGGCGCCGATGTATCGCGTGAAGGTGTACAGCGCGACCTGCTGCCGCTGATCGAAGGCTGCACGGTGAATACCAAGCTGGGCATGGTCAAGACTGACCACATCCTGTTCATCGCCTCCGGTGCGTTCCACCTGAGCAAGCCAAGTGATCTGGTGCCTGAACTGCAAGGTCGCCTGCCAATCCGGGTGGAACTCAAAGCCCTGTCGCCGCAGGACTTCGAGCGCATTCTCACCGAGCCGCATGCGTCCCTGACCGAGCAATACAGCGCGCTGCTGCAAACCGAAGGGCTGAAAATTCAGTTTGCCGAGGACGGCATCAAGCGCCTTGCCGAAATCGCCTGGCAGGTTAACGAGAAGACTGAGAACATTGGTGCGCGTCGTCTGCACACCTTGCTTGAGCGCCTGTTGGAAGAAGTCTCGTTCAGCGCTGGCGATCTGGCCGCGCAACACAGCGAGCAGCCGATCCAGATCGGTGCCGACTACGTCAACGAGCATCTCGGTGAGTTGTCCGAAGACGAAGACCTGTCGCGTTACATTCTTTAATCTAAGCTGCATACACAGGCCGGGAACTGCACCTTCGCAGCTCCCGGTTGCCCTGTGAATACTGTTGAGAGCCACGCCATGCGAATCCCCAGCGCCATCGAACTGCACAAAGCATCCAGAACGTTGACGCTCAAATATGGCGACCAGAGCTACACCCTGAGCGCCGAGTTTCTGCGCGTGCATTCCCCTTCTGCCGAGGTGCAAGGCCACGGCAATCCAGTCCTGCAAACGGGCAAGCTGAACGTCGGCATCAGCCGCATCGAGCCTGCCGGCAACTATGCCCTAAAACTGTGCTTCGATGATGGGCACGACAGCGGCCTGTTCAGCTGGGATTACCTCTACCAACTCGCAACCCGCCAAACCGAACTTTGGGACGACTACCTCGCCGAATTGCGCGCAGCCGGTAAATCCCGCGACCCCAATGAGTCAATCGTACGTCTGATGTCCTGAACCGTACTCTCGGTCGGCCTCTGCGGCGACTTAGCTCATGATGCTGGCCCACAATTGCGCACATTGTGATTACCATGACGGCCACGCACAGTTAGAGCGCATTTTCTAATTCTTGCACGCATACTTCAGCGCTATAAAAGCGCTGTCTTGGCTTGCGCTATTAGAAAAACTCGGGTAACCAATGAGGTTGGTAAGTTCCCTGCATACAAATGTGCGCTGTACAGACAATTTTGTTTATCTATCCCAGGTTACCCAGCGGTAAAGGTTCGGCAGCTGCCCGGCACTGCAGTGATCCACCTGGTATTAAGTGGGTTTAAACCCAGGACAGTGGAGCGTCAACGATGACAGATAAAAATAACGACGACTTGAAGCGCCAAGCTTCAGACAACACACTGGGCCTCAACCCGGTAGTTGGAATTCGAGGCAAAGACCTGCTGACATCCGCTCGCATGGTGCTTTCACAAGCACTTCGGCAACCCTTTCACAGCGCCAAGCATGTTGCCCATTTCGGCATTGAATTAAAGAACGTAATGCTCGGGCGCTCCGAGCTGACGCCTGAAGATGGCGATCGCCGTTTTGCTGATCCGGCCTGGAGCCAAAACCCGCTTTACCGTCGTTATCTGCAAACTTATCTGGCGTGGCGCAAAGAGCTGCATGACTGGATCGAAGAAAGCGCACTGGCCCCACAGGACGTCAGCCGCGGCCACTTTGTTATCAACCTGATGACCGAAGCCATGGCGCCAAGCAACACCATGGCCAACCCCGCAGCGGTAAAACGCTTTTTCGAAACCGGCGGCAAGAGCCTGCTCGACGGCCTTTCCCATCTCGCCAAAGATCTGGTGAATAACGGCGGTCTGCCCAGCCAGGTCAATAAGGATGCATTCGAGGTCGGCCAGAACCTGGCAACTACGCCTGGCGCTGTGGTGTTCCGTAACGATCAGCTTGAACTGATCCAATACAACCCAGTGACCGAACAAGTACACGAGCGTCCTTTGCTGGTGGTGCCGCCGCAAATCAACAAGTACTACGTATTCGACCTGACGCCCGAGAAAAGCCTGTCGCGCTTCCTGTTGCGCAACCACGTACAAACCTTTGTTGTGAGCTGGCGCAACCCGACCAAGGCGCAGCGCGAATGGGGGCTTTCAACCTATATCGAAGCCCTCAAAGAAGCCATCGACGTCATCACCTCGATTACCGGCAGCAAAGACATCAACATGCTTGGCGCCTGCTCTGGCGGCCTAACGACCGCGTCCTTGCTAGGCCATTACGCAGCCCTGAAAGACCCCAAGGTTCATGCCCTGACTTTGCTGGTCAGTGTGCTCGACACTCACCTTGATACTCAGGTGGCACTGTTCGCCGATGAGTTCACCCTGGAAGCCGCCAAGCGCCGCTCGTATCAGGCTGGCGTGCTGGAAGGCAGTGATCTGGCCAAGGTATTTGCCTGGATGCGGCCTAATGACCTGATCTGGAATTACTGGGTCAACAATTACCTGCTGGGCAACGAGCCACCGGTTTTCGATATTCTTTACTGGAACAATGACACCACCCGCCTACCTGCTGCATTGCACGGTGAGTTCATCGACATGTTTCAGACCAACCCGCTCACGCGGGCCAATGCGCTCGAAGTCTGTGGAACGCCAATCGACCTCAAGCAAGTCACCTGTGATTTCTTTTGCGTGGCAGGCACCACAGACCACATTACGCCTTGGACTTCATGTTACAAATCGGCCCTGTTATTCGGCGGCAAGTGTGAATTCGTGTTGTCCAACAGCGGCCACATTCAAAGTATTTTGAATCCGCCTGGCAACCCCAAGTCGCGTTACATGACCAACTCCGAAATGCCTAAAGATCCGAAAGACTGGCAGGACGGCGCAACCAAACACACCGACTCGTGGTGGCTACACTGGCAGGCTTGGCTTGCCGAGCGCTCAGGCAAATTGAACAAAGCTCCGACGTCACTGGGCAATAAGAAACACCCCGCCGCTGTAGCTGCACCGGGGACTTACGTTCACGAACGTTAAATTTTGCGTATTACGCAATGATGCCCGCGGCACAGGATGTGCCGCTCGCAAAACCGGCTTGGCCGGCGCGCGAATCCGGCTTGCTGGGAATCACCGGTACTGGTCAGGCCCAGCGTATTAACTGATAGGGATTAGTGTATGTCGCGTCCATTCGTTTTCCGCACCATCGACATCGATGGTCAAACCATCCGCACCGCTGTGCGTCCGGGCGACAGCGCTATTGCGCCGCTGCTTATCTTCAACGGCATCGGCGCCAACCTCGAGTTGGTTATGCCGTTTGTTCGCGCGCTCGATCCGGAACTTGAAGTGATCGCATTCGATGTACCTGGCGTGGGTGGTTCATCTACGCCCAGTACACCTTTTCGCTTTCCCGGATTAGCCAAACTGGCGGCACGCATGCTCGACTACCTGGACTACGGGCAAGTCAACGCGATTGGGGTTTCCTGGGGCGGGGCACTGGCGCAGCAGTTTGCTCACGATTACCCCGAGCGCTGCAAAAAACTGGTGCTGGCTGCCACTTCGGCAGGCGCTGTGATGATACCGGGCAAGCCCAAGGTGCTCATGCGCATGGCCAGCCCACGGCGCTATGTTCAGCCTTCCTACGGCGTGCGCATTGCACCGCACATTTATGGCGGTGCATTTCGTCGCGACCCGGATCTGGCAATGGCGCACGCCAGTAAAGTCCGCTCCTCTGGCAAAGTCGGTTATTACTGGCAGCTGTTTGCAGGACTAGGCTGGACCAGCATCCACTGGCTGCACAAGATCCGCCAACCAACCTTGGTGCTGGCGGGTGATGACGACCCGATTATTCCCCTCATCAACATGCGCATGCTGGCGTGGCGCATCCCCAACTCCGAGCTGCATGTCATCGACGACGGCCACCTGTTTCTGGTGACCCGGGCAGAAGCTGTAGCGCCCATCATCATGAAGTTTCTGGCGGTCGAGAAGCAGCGCGCAATCATGCACCCTGAACCAGCAGTGACACGCGCTCATTGAGCGCGTGGTCGCTTTGCTGTCGCACAATTGTAGTGCTTGCTGTCTATATTTGAGTCATTTGCGCCCATGCCCTGCTTCTTCAAAGCAGGCTCCCCCGCTCTGGCATGCACCTTTTGCATGCATTGGTATAAGCCTTGCTGACCAATCCTGAACCTTGGGCTCAATGTTCTAGTAATGGAGTGCTGCCTGATGCAAAACAAGACTAATAGCGGGAGCTTTTCACCACCCGCCAAGCACATGAATGCACAAACAGCGATCGCGGGCCTGCGCGGTCGTGACTTCGCCTCCACGCTGCGCACCCTTGCCCTGCAAGGGCTCAAACAACCGATGCACAGTGCCAAGCATTTAGCGGCGTTTGGCAGTCAACTTGGCCGGGTGTTGATGGGCGACGCGCCGCACAAGGTCAACCCGCAGGACAGCCGCTTCAGTGATCCGACCTGGCAGCTGAATCCATTCTATCGCCGGAGTTTGCAGGCGTATCTGGCCTGGCAGGCGCAACTGAACAAGTGGGTCGAGGAAAGCGATTTATCGGCCGATGACCGGGCGCGCTCCAAGTTCGTGCTTTCAATAATCAGCGACGCGCTGTCGCCATCCAACTCACTGCTAAATCCACTGGCCGTCAAAGAGCTGTTCAACAGCGGCGGCAGCAGCGTCTTCAAAGGCCTCAATCATCTATACGATGACCTGATGAACAACAACGGCCTGCCCAGCCAAGTCAGCAAACACGCCTTCGAAGTCGGTCGCAATGTGGCCACAACAGTGGGCTCAGTGGTGTTTCGCAATGAGTTGATCGAACTCATTCAGTACAGGCCGATGAGCGAGAAGCAGTACCTCAAACCCCTGCTGATCGTGCCACCGCAGATCAACAAGTTTTATATTTTCGATCTCTCGCCTGAAAAAAGCCTGATCCAATACGCCCTGAAAAATAACCTGCAGACATTCGTGGTCAGCTGGCGTAACCCGTCACCACAACATCGCGAGTGGGGCCTGTCGAGTTATGTAGAAGCGCTTGAAGAAGCCATTGATGCCTGCCGCGATATCACCGGCAGTAAAGACGTCAACCTGATGGGCGCCTGCGCTGGCGGGCTGACCATTGCTGCCCTGCTCGGCCATCTGCAAGCCAAGCGCCAGCTGAAAAAAGTGGCCAGCAGTACCTATCTGGTGAGCTTGCTGGACAGCCAGATCGACAGCCCGGCCATGCTCTTCGCCGATGAGAAAACCCTCGAAACGGCTAAGCGCCGCTCCTACCAGCAGGGTGTTCTTGAGGGTCGCGACATGGCCAAGGTGTTCGCCTGGATGCGCCCCAATGACCTGATCTGGAACTACTGGGTCAACAATTACCTGTTGGGCAAACAGCCTCCCTCGTTCGACATTCTCTACTGGAACAACGACAACACGCGTCTGCCCGCTGCGCTGCATGGCGACCTGATCGACTTTTTCAAACATAACCCGCTCGCGCGCAGCGCTGGGCTGGAGATCTGCGGCACGCCGATAGACCTGCAGAAGGTCAATATCGACAGTTTCAGCGTGGCCGGCATCAACGATCACATCACCCCGTGGGATGCGGTTTATCGCTCGGCCTTGCTGCTCGGCGGTAACCGGCGCTTCGTGCTGTCCAACAGCGGCCATATCCAGAGCATTCTCAACCCACCCGGCAACAGCAAATCCAACTACTACGACAACCCGAAAATGACTTCAGATCCTCGCGCTTGGTTTTACGATGCCAAGCAAACGCCGGGCAGTTGGTGGCCGGTGTGGCTGGAGTGGATACAGGAGCGCTCCGGCGAGCAGCGTGAAACCATTGTGGCCATCGGCAATCAACGCCATCCAGCGCTGGAAGCCGCGCCTGGCACTTACGTTCACGTGCGCTAAACGGCTATTTGATAAGAGCGTTACCAGCGGGCAGGCCATCCTGCCCGTTCTTTTGACTGAGCCAACTAAATACTGCCACCCAAGCGCTAGTCGAACGCCCTGCTGACGGTTATCTTCAGGGCTTAGCTGGCCAACTCAGAGCTGTGCATGAAAACCCGCGACCGCATCCTTGAATGCGCCCTGCATTTATTCAATGAAGAGGGCGAGCCTAACGTCTCGACACTTGAGATCGCCAACGAACTGGAAATCTCTCCCGGCAATCTCTATTACCACTTTCACGGTAAAGAGCCGCTCATTACCGGCCTGTTCGAACGTTTCCAGGCCGAACTCGCACCGCTGCTCGACCCGCCAGAAAACGTGGAGCTGGAGGTTGAAGACTACTGGTTGTTTTTGCACCTGATTGTCGAGCGCATGGCCCAGTACCGATTCCTGTTTCAGGACCTTTCGAATCTGACCGGACGGTTGCCGAAAATAGCCCACGGCATGCGCCTCTGGCTCAACTCACTCAAACGCACGCTGGCGTCGTTGCTGGCCCGCCTGAGTGAAGACAATGCCCTGTTGGGCGACACCCAAACCCTGGGGCAACTGGTTGAGCAGATCACCATGACCCTGCTGTTCTCGCTGGACTATCAGCGCATCATCGGCAAGGAAGGGGAAAGCCGGGTAGTGGTTTATCAGGTCATGATGCTGGTCGCGCCGCATCTGGACAGCGAGTCGCGTTTTGCCGCAGAGCACTTGGCGCAGCGTTACCTGGAAACCTGAGCGCAAGCCGCAACACCCATAAAAACGCCCGGCACTTGGCCGGGCGTTTTCACATCAGCGCGTCTTACGACTGTGCGGAAGGTGTAGCAGTTGCAGCTGGCGTTGCTGCCGGAGCTGCAGAGGGCGTTGCGGTAGCCGCTGGCGCAGCTGGAGTCGCTACCGGAGCCGCCGGCTTGACGGCGGGTTTGGCTGCCGCTGGCTTGCGCGCCGCAGGTTTACGCGCGGCGGGCTTGGCAGCCGGTTTTGCAGCGGCTTTAGCCGCTGGTTTTGCGGCCGCTTTGGCAGCGGGCTTGGCAGCTGCAGGTTTAGCAGCAGCTTTGGCTACCGGCTTCTTGGCGGCGGGTTTAGCGGCCGCTTTAGCAACGGGTTTGGCCGCAGGCTTAGCTGCAGTTTTTGCAACCGGCTTCTTGGCAACCGTCTTGACCGATACACCAGTCAGCTTTTCGATTTGTGCAGTCAGGCTTTCAATTTTAGTGTTGAGTGCTTTGACTTCATTGCGGCTAGGCACACCCAAGCGCGAGATCGCGTTGTTCAGACGCTTGTCAAAAGCCTCTTCCAACTCGCCCCACTTGCCGATGGCCTTATCTTTAACGCCATCAACTCTGGACTTGGCTGAACCCACGCGAGTATCAACGCTGGATTTAACCGCGCCAACCTGCTTGTCGACTTCGGTCTTGGCTTGCTTCTCAGCTTTCTCGCCATCTTTAACCAGCGAGTCGAACAGCTTGTTGCCGTCCTTGCTGACTTTTGAATAAGCGCCCAAACCGGCCAGCCAGATTTGACGGGAGTACTTTTCAATACCACCGACCCAAGAGGTCGTCTGCTTTTCTACTTTTTCTGTTTTTTTCTTAACAGCCATGGTGCTCTCCTTACTTGGTACGCGCGACGTGATCGAGCAATGCGTTCAGCTCATCCAGCTTAGCAGACAGAACTTCAACGTCTTGCTTGGATGGGATGCCGATACGGTTAAGAGCAGCAGCAACGCGCGAATCGAATGCGTGCTCAATTTTGTCGAGTTGAACTTCGACCTTGCTCTTCACACCAACAACACTGCTTTTAACTTGAACAATCTGAGTGTTGGCAGCTTCCAGCTGGTCATCAACCAGCTTCTTGCCGGTCTTCTCAACGCCTTCGCCGGCCTTGATCAGCTCTTTGAAATATTCACCGCTTTCCTGACCCGCCTTGGCGTATGCGCCAAGACCAGCCAGCCAAATTTTGCGCGCGTAAACCTTAACGTCGCCCAGGGTGCTGGATTTGTCTTCAACAGCAGCCTCTACCTTCTTCTTTGCGATCACTTTGGACATGGTGCACCTCACTCATCATTATTAAGAGGAAACGCCCACACTTCGCAGGCTTGAGAGCAAGGTACCGAGAAAAATTAGAAACCACATACTAGGATCAAAAATAGCCGCAACACGCTGTCAGGCTTGCAGGTGTTTATCCAGCACCGTTTCGATTTCACGCTTGATGGTCGGGCTCAGTGCAGAGAGGAGCAGCCCCAGATTGAGCTTCACCAGCACATTGTTATCACCGACATCAATGCTGCCGTCGGCCCCGCTGCGCTTGAACTCCAGCGTGTCGCCATTCCAGCGGTAGCGCACGTCATACCGTTCGGCGAGGCGCTCGGCAAGGTACTCCGCCTTCTCGCGAGCGGCATCGCGACCCAGTGAATGCGTACGTTCAACAACAATCTTGGCCATGTATCCACTCCAGACAGCAACTTGATAGACGTGACTATATCAGCCCCTGTGGCGATTTCGCTCACACCACCTGTAGCGCATGCCAAGACATAAGGCCAGTCGCAGGTTTAGAATAGCGGCCACTTTGATTCAGGTGCCGCGATATGAACGACCCGCGCAAGAGCAACGACAGCGAACCCACCACACACTTTGGCTTCAAGGATGTTCCCGAAAGCCAAAAGGCGCAGAAAGTCGCCGAGGTGTTCCACTCTGTAGCTGCCAAGTACGATGTCATGAACGACTTGCTCTCTGGCGGCATGCACCGCCTGTGGAAGCGTTTCACCATCGAACTGTCTGGCGTACGTACCGGCAACCGGGTTCTGGATATTGCCGGCGGCACGGGCGATCTGGCGCGCCAGTTTGCGCGCTTGGTTGGCCCCACCGGTGAAGTGGTGCTGGCCGACATCAACGAGTCGATGCTCAAGGTCGGCCGCGACCGCCTGCTCGACAAAGGTGTCTCAGGCAATGTGCAGTTCGTTCAGGCCGACGCCGAAAAACTGCCCTTCCCCGACAACCATTTCGACTGCGTCACCATCGCCTTCGGCCTGCGCAACGTCACCCATAAAGAAGACGCCCTGCGCTCAATGCTGCGCGTACTCAAGCCGGGCGGCCGCCTGCTGGTACTGGAATTTTCCAAACCGTCCAGCGACATGCTCTCCAAGGCTTACGACAGCTACTCGTTCCGCGTGATGCCCCTGATTGGCAAGCTGATCACCAACGACGCCGACAGCTATCGTTATCTGGCTGAGTCGATTCGTATGCACCCCGATCAGGAAACCCTCAAGGGCATGATGATCGACGCTGGTTTCGAGCGCACCACTTACCACAACATGACGGGCGGCATTGTCGCCCTGCATCGCGGTATCAAACCCTGATGATGCTCAGCGGCATTCTGGCCAGCATCGAACTGGGCCTTAATCGCGTACTGGTCATGGACAGCACAGCGCTGCCACGACTGGCGCGCCTGAATGGCCGGGTGATTGCGGTCGAATGCCAGAACCCGGCTGTGCAATTGTTCATCCTTGCCGACGGCCAGGGCATTCGCCTCGCCTCTCAGTGGGAAGGCGATGTAGCGTGCCGCTTGCGCGCCAGTGCCAGCAAACTGCTGCAACTGGGCCTGAGCGCAGACAAGACCGCCATATTGCACAGCCAGGACGTCAGCCTCGAAGGCGACAGCGCCGCCCTGCTCGATCTCGCCGCAATCCTTCAGGACTTGCAGCTCGACTGGGAATACGAGCTGTCGCGCTGGCTTGGCCCGGTGGCCAGCCAGTTGCTCAGCAGCCATTTGCGCAGCCGCTATAACTGGACCAGCCAAACCCTCAACAGCTTGCGTCTGAACCTCACCGACTACCTCAGTGAAGAGTCGCGCAGTCTGGTCGGCGAGCGGGAAGCGCAAGCACGCTTTGCCGAACTCGACTCGCTAAAAATCGCCCTGGATCGCCTCGACGCCCGCGTTGAGCGCCTCGCCAACCTGAAAAAGCCGAAAGCATGAAGCTGCTTGCCGCCCGTCGTTTACTGCGTATCCAGCGGGTCATCATCCGCTACCAACTGGATGACCTGCTACTTGCCCTGCCAATCCCGTTTTGGGTGCGTGCACTGAGCTACCTGTTGCCCTGGCGCTGGCTGCCGCGCAAAACGCTGAACCTTTCCCGCGGCGAGCGCTTGCGTCTGGCGCTGGAAGACCTCGGGCCGATCTTTATCAAGTTTGGCCAACTGCTCTCGACCCGTCGCGACCTGATGCCGCCTGATATCGCCGACGAGCTGGCCAGGCTGCAGGATCAGGTACCGCCCTTCGATCCGGTGCAATCCAAGGCGCTGATCGAGGCGCAACTGGGCGCGAAAGTCAGTGACATGTTCGCCCGCTTCGATGCTCAACCACTGGCCTCGGCCTCGATTGCGCAGGTGCACGCGGCGCAGCTCAAGAGCGGCGAAGAAGTGGTGATCAAGGTGATTCGCCCCGGCCTCAAACCGGTGATTCGCCAGGACATCGCCTGGCTGTTTCTGCTCGCCAAATTAGCCGAAAAGGCTTCGGCAGATGCCCGTCTGCTGCGCCCGGTCGAAGTGGTCAGCGACTACGAGAAGACCATCTACGACGAACTCGACCTGCTCCGCGAGGCGGCGAATGCCAGCCAGCTGCGCCGCAACTTCGAGGATTCGCCGCTGCTCTATGTGCCGCAGGTTTACTGGGACTATTGCCGCCCGCAAGTGCTGGTCATGGAGCGGATCTACGGCGTGCCGGTTACCGATCTGGACACCCTGGCCGATCAGCGCACCGACATGAAACTGCTGGCCGAACGCGGCGTCGAGATTTTCTTCACTCAGGTTTTCCGCGACAGCTTCTTCCACGCCGACATGCACCCCGGCAATATCTTTGTCAGCAATCGCCAGCCGTGGAACCCGCAATACATCGCCATCGACTGCGGCATCATCGGCAGCCTCACCCCTGAAGATCAGGACTATCTGGCGCGCAACCTGATTGCCTTCTTCAAACGTGACTACCGCCGCGTGGCGCAACTGCACATCGACTCTGGCTGGATTCCTGCGACCACCAAGGTCAATGATTTTGAAGCCGCCATCCGCACGGTGTGCGAGCCTATCTTCGAAAAACCGCTCAAGGATATTTCCTTCGGCCAACTGCTGATGCGTCTGTTCCAGACCGCGCGACGCTTCAACATGGAAGTGCAACCGCAACTGGTGCTGCTGCAGAAAACCCTGCTGAATATCGAAGGGCTGGGGCGCCAGCTCTACCCCGACCTCGACCTGTGGAGCACCGCGCAACCGTTTCTGGAGCGCTGGATGCGTGAACGGGTAAGCCCGCGCAATGTTCTGCGTAATCTGCAGTTGCAGGCGGAACAAGTGCCGCACCTGTCGCAAATGGCGCGCGACACATTAGACCGACTGAACCAGCAACAAGTCGCGGCACCTGTCACGCCGCCAAGCCGCTACGGCTGGGCATCACGCCTGCTCGGCGCGGCGTTGATTGCTGGCGCGGTGACTCAGGGTCTGAGCCTGAGCCTGCAGGTCTGGCCAAGCTGGGCCATGCTCGCCGGCGGAATATTCCTGGTGCTGCGCCGATAGCCAGGCCGCAGCGGTGCTGGCACACTAGACCTGTGTAGAGGTTGCTCGGCGAATGCCGCCGAGTAGCCCCGACAAACCTATTTGAAAAGCCCGCATGGGCGGACGATGTGATGAACGATTGGCTCGATGAAATCAAGTGGGACAGTGACGGCCTAGTACCGGCAATCGCTCAGGATCACCTCACTGGCCGTGTGCTGATGATGGCCTGGATGAACCGTGAAGCGCTGGCCCTTACAGCCAGCGAGCAGCGGGCGATTTACTGGTCTCGCTCGCGCGCCAAGCTGTGGCGCAAGGGTGAAGAATCCGGCCACGTGCAGAAACTGCATGAACTGCGCCTCGATTGCGACGCTGACGTGATTATCCTCAAGGTTGAACAGCTCGGCGGCATTGCTTGCCATACGGGTCGTGAAAGCTGCTTTTATCGGGTTTTTGAAAATGGCGGCTGGAAAACCGTTGATGCGGTGATCAAAGACCCGCAGAGTATTTACCAGAAGGGAAACGGCCATGACTGATACGCTCAACCGACTGGCCGAAGTGCTCGAATCACGCAAAGGCGCCGCTGCAGACTCCTCCTACGTGGCGAGTTTGTACGCCAAGGGCCTGAACAAGATTCTTGAGAAGCTTGGCGAAGAATCGATTGAAACCATTATTGCGGCTAAAGACGCGGCAAACAGTGGTGATTGCAGTGACGTGATCTACGAAACTGCTGACTTGTGGTTTCACAGCATGGTGATGCTGGCCTCGCTGGGGCAACATCCGCAAGCTGTGCTTGATGAGCTGGACAGACGTTTTGGACTTTCTGGGCATGCGGAAAAAGCCGCACGTCCACAATCCTAATCTAATGATAACAACGGAGTAATTCGCATGGGTTTCGGTGGCATTAGCATCTGGCAACTCCTGATCATCCTGCTGATCGTGGTCATGCTGTTCGGTACCAAACGCCTCAAAGGCATGGGCTCGGACATCGGTGATGCGATCAAAGGCTTTCGTAAATCGATGAATACCGACGAGGCCGAAAAGCCTTCCGTTGAAGAGAAGCAAGGGCAGACCATTGATGCCCAGGCGCACAAAGTCGAAGAGCCTGCCAAGAAAGACTAAGCAGCGCTGATTTGTTGTGAACAATGCCTGCAAGCAGCCAAACGCCCGATTGAGCGGACATTTGGCTGCTTGCAGGCGCAGTGGTTTTATCCTGGCACCCTGAGAGCACGTCCTCATGTTCGATGTAGGTTTTTCCGAGCTGCTATTGGTTGGCTTGGTCGCATTATTGGTTCTTGGCCCCGAAAGGTTGCCGGGAGCGGTGCGCACTGCCGGGCTATGGATTGGCCGTATCAAACGCAGTTTCAACACCATGAAGGCTGAAGTTGAGCGCGAAATTGGCGCCGACGAAATTCGCCGGCAACTGCACAACGAGCAGATTCTCGACCTTGAGCGCGAAATGAAGGCGATGAAACAAGAGATCACCGCCCCGTTTAGCGCCAACACCGAGCCAACGCCCGCAGAACCCAAGCCGGCAACCAGCACGCCGGCTGCCGAGGTTGCCAAGCCGCAAACACCGCCCTCTCCTACTCCAGACGCCAGCCAGGATAAAGCCTCACAACCATGAGCCGAGATAGCCAAAGCGATCAGGAAATGCCCCTGATCTCGCACCTGACTGAGTTGCGCACACGGGTGCTGCGTAGCGTTGTTGCAGTACTGCTGCTGTTTGCCGGACTGTTCTACTTCTCTCAAGACATCTACGCGCTCGTCGCCGCGCCACTGCGTGCATACCTGCCCGCAGGCGCCACCATGATCGCGACCGGCGTGGCATCGCCGTTCCTGACGCCGTTCAAGCTGACCTTGATGGTCGCCCTGTTCCTGTCGATGCCGATCATCCTGCAGCAGATCTGGGGTTTCATCGCGCCCGGCCTGTACAAGCACGAGAAGCGCATTGCCGTACCGCTGCTGATCTCCAGCATTTTCCTGTTCTACGGCGGCATGGCATTCGCCTACTTCGTCGTGTTCCCGATCATGTTCGGCTTCTTTGCCAGCGTAACCCCGGAAGGCGTCGAGATGATGACCGACATCGGTCAGTATCTCGACTTCGTGCTCACGCTGTTCTTTGCCTTCGGCGTGGCCTTCGAGATTCCGGTCGCAACCTTCCTGCTGATCTGGGTCGGCATCATCGAAGTCGAAACCCTGCGCAAGAGCCGCCCCTACGTGATCGTTGGCTGCTTTGCCATCGGCATGGTGTTGACCCCGCCGGATATCTTCTCGCAAACCTTGCTCGCCGTGCCGATGTGGATGCTGTTCGAGACCGGCTTGCTGTTTGGCGCGCTGGTGAAACGCCGCAGCGAATACAGCGAAGAAGACGAAATGCCTGAAGATGCGCCAGCCAGCACGCCAACCCGCGATGCCGAGACAGGCCACGACGACCAGCCGCCTGCTGCGCAACCGTGAATTTACTGCTCCTCGAAGATGCTGATTTCATCACCACCGACCGCGCCCTGTTGCGCGGCCGGCGGTTGCAGCATTTGCATGAAGTGCACCGCGCCGAAACCGGCGACACCCTGCGTGTGGGCCGCCTCGATGGCCTGATGGGCACAGGCAAGATCTTGCAGCTGGGCAGCGATCAGGCCGAAATCCAGATCGAACTCAACCAGCCACCTCCCGCCAAATTGCCTTTGACGCTGCTGCTCGCCATGCCCAGGCCGAAAATGCTGCGCCGTGTGCTGCAAACCGTCAGCAGCATGGGCGTACCGCGCCTAGTTTTGCTTAACAGCTATCGGGTCGAGAAGAGCTTCTGGCAAACGCCGTTTCTGCACCCCGAAGCCATTCGTGAGCAACTGATTCTGGGCCTGGAGCAGGCACGCGATACTGTGCTGCCCGAGGTCATCATCGAGAAACGCTTCAAGCCCTTTGTCGAAGATCGCCTGCCGCAACTAGCCGCAGGCAGTCTGGCGCTGGTCGGACACCCCGGCGAATACCCGGAGTGCCCACGCGCAGTGAATCAGGCAGTTACCCTGGCGATAGGTCCGGAAGGCGGCTGGATCCCTTATGAGATCGATTTGCTGCAAGGCGCGGGGATGACGCCGGTGCAACTCGGACAACGCATCCTGCGCGTCGAGACGGCCGTTACCGCCCTGCTCGCGCGCCTGTTCTAGGTTCTGTTAGCGCTCGCCCTGCTGATGCCAGTGCGCGGGTAATAGCTGCCCGCGAAACGCCTCGCCCTCTTCCAGCATCACCTCACCGGCTTGCAACGGCTCGGCGCACTCGGAGCACACGAGTACGCCATGCATGTGCTGGCCACAGGGCTTGTGGATATGTCGAATAGGCGGGCCTTCTGCGCCGCTCATGTGGCGGTCTCCCCAATTGACCAGCGCCAGCACCGCCGGATACAGATCCCGTCCTTTTGGCGTCAGCCGGTATTCCTCGCGCACAGGCCGCTGCTGGTAAGCCTGTTTGACCAGAACCTCGGCCTCCACCAGTTTTTTCAGGCGGTCAGCCAGCACATGGCGGGTAACACCGAGGCGACTTTCAAACTCATCGAAACGCCGCACGCCTAGAAAGCATTCGCGTAGCACCAGCAGCGTCCAGCGATCGCCCACCACCGAGAGCGTGCGCGCCAGCGAGCACGGTTGTTGGTCCAGTTGTTCCCAGCGCATTAATCAGCCTCCGTCGAGTACGGTGTTAGAGTAGCTTGACAAGTTCTAAAATGGAACTGACTATCTTATAAGTTCCAAAACAGAACCCATCGAGGCAAAAATGAACCAACAAAAAGCGATTCTGGTGGTGGGCGCGGGCGATGCAACCGGCTCGGCAATTGCCAAACGGTTTGCCCGCGAAGGCTATGTGGCGTGTGTGGCGCGGCGTAATGCCGAGAAATTGCAGCCGCTGGTGGACGACATCACCAGCGCCGGAGGTCAGGCCAGAGCCTTTGGTTGTGACGCCCGTATCGAGAGCCAGGTGGTCGAAATGGTCGAGACCATTGAGCGTGAGGTCGGCCCGCTGGAAGTTGTCGTGTTCAACATTGGCGCCAATGTGCGGTTCTCGATTACCGAAACCACCGAGCGCGTGTACCGCAAGGTCTGGGAGATGGCTGCGCTGTCAGGTTTTCTCACCGGTCGGGAAGCGGCGCGAGTGATGCTGCCACGTAACCAAGGCACCATCATTTTTACCGGCGCCACGGCATCACTGCGCGGCGGCAACGGTTTCTGTGCTTTCGCCGGTGCCAAGTTTGCTTTGCGCGCACTGGCCCAGAGCATGGCCCGTGAACTAGGCCCCAAGGGCATTCATGTTGCGCACCCGATTATTGATGGCGCCATCGACACCGCGTTTATCCGCGAAACCTTTCCCGAGATGTACGCGAAGAAGGATCAGGATGGCATTCTCAACCCCGATCACATCGCCGACACCTACTGGAATATTCACATCCAGCCGCGAGATTGCTGGGTTCATGAGATGGATCTGCGCCCCTGGCAGGAAACCTTCTGAGCGCACGGGCACACAACAATAAATCGCTGACTTGAGCACATCATTATGAGTAAAACCGTAGAGTTCTTTTTCGACTTTGGCAGCCCGGCAAGTTATCTGGCCTGGACTCAACTACCTGCAATAACCCAGCAGGCAGGCGCTGAAATCATCTGGCAGCCGATGCTGCTGGGTGCGGTATTCAAGGCCACTGGCAATCAGTCTCCGGCGATGATCCCCAGCAAGGGCCGCTACATGTTTCAGGACTTGGCCCGCTTCGCTAAGCGCTATCAGGTCGAGATGAATTTCAACCCGCACTTCCCGATCAACACGATTACCCTGATGCGCGGCGCGGCAGGCTATTTGGGCACCGAACATTTCGCGCGTTACGTCGAATGCGTGTTTCGCGCCATGTGGGTCGACAAACAGAACCTCGGCGACCCGCAGGTACTCGGCGAAGTCCTCGCCAATAACGGCTTCGATCCGCAAGCCTTCTTGGCGATGGTCAGCGATGAGGCGGTCAAGGAACGTCTCAAGACCATTACCGAAGACGCCATCAAACGCGGCGCATTTGGTGCTCCGACGATGTTTGTCGGTGAGCAGCTGTTCTTTGGCCAGGACCGCCTCGATTTCGTTCGCGAAGCACTGGCAAACGGTTGAACGCAAAACGCCTGCGAAGCCAGTTTTAAAGGGGCTTCGCAGGCGTTTATGTGATTGCAAAAAAGTACGTATCAGGTTTCCAGCAGGAAGGTTACCGGCCCGTCATTGACCAGATGCACTTGCATGTCGGCACCAAACTCGCCGGTCGCCACTTGCGCGTGCTTGCTGCGCGCCATCGCGACCAGTTCATCGAATACCTGAGCACCTTGTTGTGGCGGCGCGGCACTGGAAAAGCTCGGACGCAGACCGCTTTTGGTATTGGCCGCCAGCGTGAACTGCGAAACCAGCAACAACCCGCCCTGCACATCGCTCAGCGACAGATTCATCTTGCCATCGGCATCACTGAATACCCGGTAGTTGAGCAGCTTGTGGAGCATCTTGCTGGCGCTCGCCTGATCATCCTGCGGCTCGACGCCAACCAGCACCAGCAAGCCTTGCTCGATAGCGCCCACGCAGGTTGCAGCCACCTCGACCCGCGCGCTGCTAACACGTTGAATCAGTGCCTTCATGCTTCATCCGGTGCCAGGTTGAGTAGACGATGGGCGATTTGATCGGCCGCTCGCACCAGCGCATCGGTGGTGCCGACTTCCGAGGCCGCGTGCCCGGCATCGCGGATAATCTGCAACTCGCTATTCGGCCAGGCCTGATGCAGCTCCCAGGCGTTCTCAAGCGGGCAGATCACATCGTACCGACCGTGCACGATTATGCCCGGCAAGTGGGCGATGTTTGGCATGTTATTGAGCAGCTGATTCGGCTCAAGAAAGGCGTTGTTGACGAAGTAATGGCACTCGATGCGCGCAATCGACAGCGCACGGTGCGCCTCGCTGAAACGCTCCACCACCTGCGGATTGGGGCGCAGGGTGGCAGTACGCCCTTCCCACGTCGACCAGGCTTTGGCGGCGTGCATCTGGGCGATCTGATCAGGGCCAGTGAGGCGTTTGTAGAAGGCCTGAATCATATCACCACGCTCATCTACAGGGATTGGCGCGACATAGTCCTGCCAGAAATCCGGGAACATGCGGCTCGCACCTTCCTGATAGAACCACTGCAATTCCTGCTGACGGCACAGGAAGATGCCACGCAGAATCAGGGCGCTAACGCGGTCGGGGTGGGTTTGCGCGTAGGCCAGCGACAAGGTTGAACCCCAGGAACCACCAAACAGCACCCATTTATCGATATTCAGGTGCTCACGGATTATCTCCATGTCAGCCACCAGATCCCAGGTGGTGTTGTTTTCGAGGCTTGCATGCGGCGTCGAACGGCCACAGCCGCGCTGATCAAACGTGATAATGCGATAGAGATTAGGGTCGAAGAAGCGCCGGCTCAGCGCATCACAACCAGCGCCTGGGCCGCCGTGAACAAAGACCACCGGCAGGCCGTCGGGCGAGCCGCTTTCATCGACATAAAGCACATGCGGCGCCTCGACGGACAGCTCATGGCGTGCGTAAGGCTTGATCTCCGGGTACAGCGTCTGCATGACATACTCCTGACTTTCGCTTTCGTGACGCAAAGTCTTCACCCTCATGACGCCAGTGCTGACTGATTGCGTGCGACACTCCGTCGGGCATCATAACCATGAAAAGGCATCTATGTATGGCAGTTAAAACGTTTGGTCTGGCATTTATTCTGTTGCTGACTCAACTGCTCGGTTGCTCGGCAGATACAACCCCGCAAAGTGAACTGGAAGCGGCGGTTGAGCGCCTGCAGGAGAGCCTTGAGAACAAGCGCAACAGCGCCGTGATGGAGCAACTGCACGACGACTTCAGTGCGCAACAGATGTATGACCGCGACTGGGCCAAGCGCACCATGACGTTGCTGTTTCTGCGCCACAAGAATGTCCGGGTACTCGCGCTGAGCAAGCAGAGCCAGATCGATCCGGTGTATCAGAATATTGGTCGCACTCAGGCACAAATCGCGCTAACCGGTGCCGAAGGGCTGATTCCCGACAGCGCCCGCCACTACAGCGTAGAACTTGAGTGGTGGCGCGTCGATGATCAATGGTTGCTGGCACGCCTGAACTGGCAATAAGCCTGACTCACGCGCGCCCTGCAACAGCTTACTCGGCCGGCATTTTCGAGTCCGGCGTGCGCCAGATCAGCTTGCTGGTGTCATAGCCACGGCCGTGGGCAACGTCGACCAGATTGTCGCGCACCGACTCGGTAACTTCGGGGGTGCGTGACAGAATCCAGAGGTACTCGTAATCCGGGCTGCCGACGACTGCGGTGGTGTAGTCATCGTCGAGATACAACACCCAGTACTCGCCCTTGCTAACGCCCGGCAGCAGCGTGCTGAACCAGTTGTCGAAGCTCACCCACAGTTTGTCGGTCTTGCCCTGAACCTGGGGAACAGCGGTGCCTTGGGCTTCTTGCCAGCCGCCCTCGGCGCTGCGGCAACGATTGAGCACGCCCACCGTGCCGTCATCGCGCAGATCGTAATGCGCTTCGGACTGCGCGCAGTTGCGCTGGAAGAACATCGGCAAGCGCGCCAGCTCGTACCAAGTGCCCTGATAACGCTCCAGATTAACCTTGTCGACTGTTTTCGGCGGCACCGAACCAGTACCCGAATTCGCACACGCGGCCAGCACCAGCGGGGCCAGCAATACCAATAGAAAACGCATCAATTTAAGCTCCTCACTTCAGGCCTTCACCGGAAAACATAATCACCTTGTCACCTGCATACTGCACGCTGATGAAATGTTTGCTATCGCCCCAGGTGCAGCTCGACATGCCCATTGCACCGGCACAGTCATCCGGTGCGCCCAACAGCTTTTCGACCTCAGGCTTGGTCATTCCGGATTCAAGCTTGGCGTAGTTTTCTTGATTGACCTTGCTGCACGCGACAATCAACAGACAACTGCCCAACAGCGCTAAGTTACGCAGCGGCATGATCAACTCCCTTGTTATATGACATACAAATACCGCATGCGCTGGTTCAATCGCGCTGCGGTTGGATTGATGCACAAGTCTGGCACAGCACTTGGCAATCTGCTCAATTGGACGTCAGAACCGCGAGCCGGGTTCCTTGAGGAAAGCCACTTCTTCGCCACTGGAACGACGACCCAACACGGTATTGCGGTGGGGGAAGCGGTTAAAGCGCTCGATCACGCGCTGATGGCGCTCGGCGTAATCAAGATAATCAGCAAAGACCTGCTGGTCTGCCGGGCCGGCCTCATCAAGCAAGCGCCGAAACTGGGCGACCGCACGACGCTGCTGGCCGGGGTCTTCAGCATGTTCGAGAACCAGATAGATAAATACCCGCTCAATCGGCTGCAACTGCTGATCCAGCCCGGCCTCGATGCCATCGCGCACCATTGCCTGAGCTTGCGAGTCACCTGCAAACGATTTGGGGTTATTGCGATAGATCATGCGAGGCAGCTGGTCGAGCAACAGCACAACTGCCAACAAGCCTCGCGGATCAGTCAGCCAGTCATTCAACTGCCCGGCCAGAGCATCACGCACCAGAGGCGCAAACAGCTCACGCGCCTCGTTGTCCTGCATGACGTTTTTGCCAAACCAGAGTTTGCCGCGCGCAGCCGCAATTTCATGTGCGGCTGCCTGCACATCAGCGCCGAACCACCACTTGTGCAAGGGTTGCCAAGGCGCTGTCATGCATTACTCCTGGTGGTAAGCGGTGACGCGCTCGACTTCTTCTTTAGAGCCGAGGAACACCGGCACACGCTGGTGCAACGAGGTCGGCTGGATATCGAGAATCCGCTGGTTGCCGTCGGTGGCAACACCGCCCGCCTGCTCGATGATGAAGGCCATCGGGTTGGCCTCGTACATCAGGCGCAGCTTGCCCGGCTTGTCGTCGCGGTTATCGCGCGGGTACATGAACAGGCCGCCGCGGGTAAGAATACGGTGAACGTCGGCAACCATGGCGGCGATCCAACGCATGTTGAAGTTCTTCTTCAGCGGGCCTTCGGCGCCAGCCAGCAACTCGCCGACGTAACGCTTGACCGGCTCTTCCCAATGACGCTGGTTGGACATGTTGATGGCGAATTCCTGAGTGGCCTCAGGCACCTTGATGTCGTCGTGGGTGAGCACGAAGCTGCCCAGTTCACGGTCCAGGGTGAAGCCTTTAACGCCATTGCCCATGGTCAGCAGCAACATGGTTTGCGGGCCATAAATGGCATAGCCAGCGCATACTTGTTGAGAGCCAGGCTGGAGGAACGCTTCTTCGCCCAGATCACCCTTGTCGCCTTTGCGATCAGGGCAACGCAGTACCGAGAAAATGGTACCGACCGAGACGTTGACGTCGATGTTCGACGAGCCGTCCAGCGGATCGAATACCAGCAGGTAAGCACCCTTCGGGTAACGGCCTGGGATCTGATAAGCGTTGTCCATCTCCTCGGAAGCCATGCCGGCCAGGTGACCGCCCCACTCGTTGGCTTCGAGAAGGATTTCGTTGGAGATCACGTCGAGCTTTTTCTGTACCTCACCCTGCACGTTTTCGGTACCCATGCTGCCGAGCACGCCGCCCAGTGCACCTTTCGACACTTGATGGCTGATCGCCTTGCAGGCCCGTGCAACAACTTCAATCAAGAAGCGAAGATCAGCCGGAGTATTGTGGCTGCGGGTTTGCTCGATCAGATAGCGGCTCAGGGTAACGCGTGACATGTGAGGCTCCAGGGATAGGAAATCGCATGCAGTTTAACCGTTTATGGGCGCCAGCGTCTCCTGCTGCCGCCCATCGGTACTTACCAGTCCCAGGCGAGTGACAGCGCAACACCTTGCTGCTTGTTGTCGTCGCTCTTGCTCAGGCTGTATACGCCACGCAATGCCAGGTCGCTCGTCAGTTGCTGGCTGAAACCGAGACTGGCGCGATCGAGGTTATCGTCGGGGATGTAGCCCGCCAGTTCGTAGTCGATGCCCGGCAAGCTGTTGAGCGAGGTACGCACGTCCGTGCTGTCGTCATCGTACTCAGTTTCGTGGGCAATCTCAGCGAATAGCTGGGTGGCTTGCGTCACCGCCCAACGCCCTTGCAGACCAATGCCCAAGCGCTTGGAGGTACGGGCCTGATCGTCAAAGGTCAACGCCGTTGAACGGTTACCGGACTCAGCGTAGCCGTCGACCTCAACCTTGGCATAGTCGGCGCTGATAAATGGGCTCAGGTGCCAATTGCTGCCCGGCTGGGCAATGTCGTAACCGGCACGTGCAGAGAGCCCCCACAAGGAGCCTTCGGTGTCGCCTTTTTCAACGCGTTCAACACGGCCCAAGTCGATTTTGCGCTTGAGGTCGTGATAATCCAGATAGCCCGCGCTGAGCGAGGCGTCAGCCCACCAGCGGTTATGCTGGTACTGCGCAAACACGCTGCCCAAATAACTGCGCATGTCGTAATCAGAGTCGGCGCTGCCCACTTCCAGATTTTGCTCATAAAGGCCCATCAACAGGCCAACCCGCCAGCTGTCATCAAGCCGGTAGCTGCCGCCAACGTTCAAGCTGTAGCCATCGCCGTCACCACTTGGCGATGCCGCCTGGCTGTCAAAGTCCAACCGCTGTCCGCCACCGGCCACAATGGCGCGCCACTGACCGACCGGCTGCCACGCCTCCCAATCAGCGACATATTGATTACGCAGCTGATCTTGATGCGCACGCAAGGTGCCGTGCGCCATTTCTGGCAACAGGCTGACTTCCCAGGGCGCGGCGAGCAGCGAATAGGCGTAGTCAGCAACTATCTGCTGAACCGCCGTGGTTGGGTGAACACCGTCGTTGTAGAGCAGTTTGCTGGGGTCTGGCGTGGCGCTGTTGATGCCCCACGTGGCATTGATGTTTGCACAATCAGCAAAACAGCTGCCGGTTAGATTTTGCGTGGTATCAAAACCATAAGAGCCCGCATCTTGCAGCACTTCAGTGAACAGTGCCGGCACGTTCAACGGAATGATTTGCGCATCAATCTGCGCGAGCTGACGGACCAGCTCAGTATTAAAGCCCTGACTAATCGCGCTAACGGTTGGCGCCAAAGGCGTACCCGAAATAGCCGGTGTTGTGCCCACGTTTGGCAACAACGAGACCATGATGTATCGAGCGCCAGCGCCTTGCAGCGCGCGCACACTATCTGCCAGCTGGGTGGCCGCAGCCGCTGGCCCGGAGACAAAAATCGTGCCCTGCAGGAAATCGTTACCGCCGCCGTTAACGTAGAACAACGCATTCGGATCAAGGCTCAGACCGCGATTCGCTAAATCAACCAGATAACCATCACGGGTGCGGGTGCCGGCTACCGAGCCACCAGCCTGGGTGATTGAGTTATAAATGTGATCGGTGCGGTAACCGCCCACAGCCCAGTTATTACCGTCAGCCAAACCTTGATCGGCAAATACTTGCGAGGTCGATGGCGTTTGCGCACCTAAACCAAGCTGTTCGCCCAACAACATTGGCGAGGTTGATCCGTAGATTTCACCACTGCCATCTTGATAGGTCGGGCCGACACGGTTGGTGAAGCGGTTGGTGGCGCCAGCGGGGCCGCCCGGATCAGCAAACTGGCCGGCATCACTGAGGCTGTCGCCAAATACCACCAAGCTTGAGAAGGGGCCAGCATGGCTGGACGTTGAATAACCGGCGAGCAAGCACGCCACAGCAAGCGGAGTCAGGATGCGTTTCAAAGGGTATTCCTTATTTTATTGTTATAGGCATGACCAACTGATCAAATCTAGTCAGTTTTGCAAATATTGCATTAGATTTGCGTCACACTTTTTGCTCACCAAGGCCGGTGAGCTAGTCACTGGGCTCAGCGTCGCCCGCTGATTTCAACGAGTGATCCGCGCCAATTCGCCCTGCCAGCAAAGCCCATCAGCCTGATTTAACTGCTGGATTAACCACCGGCGAGCAGAAGACGCTTCACAAATAAGCAGACGCCGCTATCATCACCCGCCGCAACTCCCTCCTACGCTTAGCAGACCGATGAAAAACAACCTGATCGCCGCCGCAGAAATTGACCGCCTCGACACGTGGGCCAAATACACCAGCGACATGTGTCACAGCTGCAACTCCAGCTGCTGCACGCTGCCTGTTGAGGTGCGCATCAGCGACTTGATTCGCATGGGCGTGGTCGATGAGTTCGAGCGTGGCGACCCGCCGAAGAATGTCGCCAAGCGTTTGCAGAAAGAAGGCATCGTCGAGCGTTATAACCAGAAGTCGGGCATCTTTACCCTGACGCGCATGTCGAACAACGACTGCCTGTATCTCGATCGCAAAACGCGCCTGTGCACCATTTACGACAAGCGCCCGGAAACCTGCCGCAATCACCCGAAGATTGGCCCGCGCCCCGGTTACTGCGCGTACATCCCCAAAGCTGTTCGCTGACAGCAGGCATAAAAAATCCCGCATCGGCGGGATTTTTTATGGGCGGGTGCAAACCTGTAGCAGCGGATCAAGTTCCGCTTTTTATCAGCGGCTGGTTGCTCACCTGTTCATCCGGCGCCGGATGGTTCTTACGGGTCTTGATCATGCTGAAGTCGATTAACGACTTAGGCTGACTCGGGTCGCCGATAATCTGCGGCCGCACGGTGAACTGATCGCTGATCAGGCTCTTGCTCTTGTCCAACTCAGCGAAGCTCAAGCCCGCCAGATCTGCCCATGTATGGATCAGGTTAGCGCTGCTGTAGGGGCGACTGAGCATCGACTTGAAGTCGAACGAGCTGTGCTGTTTCCACTTGTCCGAAGCCCAGACAATGAACGGAATGGTGTACATCGGCGCTGTCGGCTTGCCTTCGTTGCGCCCAATCACACCGCCATCGGCCGAGTCGAACACCGCCTCGCCGTGATCAGACAGATACAGCAGGAAACCGTCTGGCTGACTGGCCGAGAATTGCTTGATCAGGCTAGAGACCACAAAGTCGTTGTACAGCACCGCGTTGTCGTAGCTGTTGTAGGTTGGCATCTGATCTTCGGTGACCCATTTCGGCACACCGCTGTTATCCGTGAATTTCTCAAACTCTTCGGGGTAGCGGTACTTGTAGCGCATGTGCGTACCGAGCAAGTGCACCACAATCAGTTTACGCGGGGCCTTGTCGGCCAGTGCCTTGTTGAACGGTTTGAGCACATCGCCGTCGTACTGGCGCGCATTCTGATTGAGGTTGTTGTTCAGATAAACCTGCTCGTCGGTCTGCTTGGAGAACGTGGTGAGCATGGTGTTGCGCTTGGTCATGGTCTGCTGGTTAGTGATCCAGAAGGTCTTGTAACCCGCCTGCTCCATCATGTTGATGATCGAAGGCGTGCTCAGGTAACCATCGGGATTGTTCTCATCAGCAAAGGTCAGCACCTGTTGCAGGGCTTCGATGGTGTAGGGCCGTGGCGTAACCACGTTATCGAACACCTGCAACTGATCGCGCAACTTGTCCAGTTCCGGCGTGGTTTCGCGGTTGTAGCCATACAGGCTCATGCGTTGACGGTTAGTCGATTCGCCAATCACCAGCACCAGCGTTGACGGCTGATCCGCACGCGCCTCGACCATATTGGTCAGCGGCGCAAGCTTGGCATTGCCCTCAAGCAAGGTGTTCATGTTTTCCAGTTGCTTGCGGTACTTGTTGTAGCCCACCACCAACTGCCAGGGCACGGCGGGCTCGAAGCGCCCTTCAAATTTGTCGATGGCGGCCTGCGTCGGGCCGCTTTTCTGGTACTCGCGCACCGCTGGATAGCCAATCAGCGAAAGCACCAAGATGACGGCCAGCGCATACGACTGCGACTTACCCGAATGCAACGGGCGCACTTTGCGCCAGATCAACCACGCACCGAGCGTGTAAATCAGGTAGACGGGCACCATCCACCAGACAAAGTACTGCCCGAAATACTCGGTGCTCTCAGCCATGTTCGACTCGAACATGATGAAGATGACGCTTTGTGAGAACTGCTGGCCGTAGATGCAGAAGTAGCCCAGACCAATCAAAGAGGTCAGCCAGAGGACGATACCGATGCCACCGGCAATGCTTTTAGTCTTGGAGGGAAACAGTAAAACCGGGATCAGCCAGAGGCCACTGACCAGGAATGCCTGACGAAAACTGGTGAAACCGTTAGTCCCGGTCAGTTGAATCAGAACCTGGGTAACACCCGAAAAATACCAGAAGAACAGGAATAACCAGGCGAGCCCCGCCCAGTCCCAACCCTGCCTTTCCTTGGCGTTAGATGATTGCATTAATAACTCCTAAACCAGTCGATCGCTCACAGCTCGCATGCAGTGGCACAGAGCAATGCGTTATCAAGGTCTCGGATGCTAGCAATCGGACTGTGAAAAAAATGTCCTCAGATCCAAGATAATTTCTGCCACCCATAAAAAACCCCGCCAGCGGAACTGGCGGGGTTTTTAGCGCTTGGCTAGAACTTAGTTCTTGCTGGCACGCTTACGGTCAGTCTCAAGCAGGAACTTCTTGCGCAGACGGATCGACTTAGGCGTGATTTCAGCCAGTTCGTCGTCTTCGATGAATTCCAGAGCCTGTTCGAGGGTGTAACGGATTGGCGGAACCAGTGCGATGGTTTCGTCTTTACCGGAAGCACGCATGTTGTCGAGCTTCTTACCCTTGGTTGGGTTAACAACCAGGTCGTTGTCACGGCTGTTGATACCAACCAGCATGCCTTCGTACACGTCATCGCCGTGGCCGAGGAACAGCTTGCCGCGCGCCTGCAGGGTTTCCAGCGAGTAAGTCAGTGCCTTACCGGTAGCGCTCGAAACCAGAACGCCCTGAACGCGGCCGCCCATGTCACCCGACTTCATCGGGCCATAGTGGCTGAAGATGCTGGTCAGGATGCCCGAACCCGAAGTCAGGGTCAGGAACTGGTTACGGAAGCCGATCAGGCCACGCGCAGGAATGGTGTACTCAAGACGTACACGGCCTTTGCCATCCGGAACCATGTTGGTCAGGTCGCCTTTACGGTTACCCATCTGTTCCATCATCGGGCCCTGATGCTGCTCTTCCAGGTCGATGGTGACGTTTTCGAATGGTTCGTGCTTAACGCCGTCAACCATGCGGATGATTACTTCAGGACGACCTACAGCCAGTTCGAAGCCTTCGCGACGCATGGTTTCGATCAGTACCGAGAGGTGCAGTTCGCCACGGCCAGAGACCTTGAACTTGTCAGCGCTGTCGCCTTCTTCAACGCGCAGTGCCACGTTGTACAGCAGTTCTTTGTCCAGACGCTCTTTGATGTTACGGCTGGTGACGAACTTGCCTTCCTTACCGCAGAACGGCGAGTCGTTAACCTGGAAGGTCATGCTCACGGTTGGCTCGTCAACGGTCAGTGGCTCCAGCGCCTCAACGGTCAGCGGATCGCACAGAGTGTCGGAGATGAACAGTTCGTCCATGCCGCTGACGCAAACGATGTCACCGGCTTGAGCTTCGCCGACTTCAACGCGCTGCAGGCCCGAGTGGCCCATGATCTTGAGGATACGGCCGTTGCGCTTCTTGCCGTCGGTACCGATAGCGGTAACCGGAGTGTTGGTCTTGACCTTACCGCGGGCGATACGGCCGATACCGATAACACCGAGGAAGCTGTTGTAGTCCAGCTGCGAGATCTGCATCTGGAACGGGCCATCAACGTCTACAGCCGGAGCCGGTACGTGGTCGATGATCGCCTGGAACAGCGGGTCCATGTTGTCTTGCAGGTTGTCGTGCTCAAGACCTGCAATACCGTTCAGGGCGCTGCAATAAACGATTGGGAAGTCGAGCTGCTCTTCGGTTGCACCGAGGTTGTCGAACAGGTCGAAAATCTGGTCAACAACCCAGTCAGGACGCGCGCCCGGACGGTCGATCTTGTTGATTACAACGATTGGGCGCAGGCCGGCTTTGAACGCTTTCTGCGTTACGAAGCGAGTCTGTGGCATCGGGCCGTCTTGGGCGTCAACCACCAGCAGCACGGAGTCAACCATGCTCATTACACGCTCTACTTCACCACCGAAGTCGGCGTGCCCCGGGGTGTCTACGATGTTGATGTCGTAGTCGTGCCATTTCAGCGCGGTGTTTTTCGCCAGAATGGTAATACCACGTTCTTTTTCCTGGTCGTTGCTGTCCATCACGCGCTCGTTTTCAAGCTCTTTACGATCAAGCGTGCCGGACTGGCGCAGGAGTTTGTCTACCAGGGTAGTTTTACCGTGGTCAACGTGGGCGATGATGGCGATGTTACGTAGATTATCGATCACTTGTGTATCTCAATCAGAGGATTCGGTTGCCGCATAGTTTAGGCGGCGAGTATTAACTAAATATAAATTCTGCTAGACGGCGTAAGTGCACAGGCGCTGTTTTACGCCGTCTTCATGTCGGGAGGGCGATGGCGGATGCTTCCGCCATTCAACCCGGGCGTTCTATGTCGGACGATAAACGCGCACATTGGCATGCCCCTCGTTTAACAAGTGGTGAGCATGCAAACGGCTCATGACGCCTTTATCGCAATAAAGGAGATATTGGCGATTGGCGTCCAGCTCCTTGAAGCGGCTGTTCAGGGCATAGAACGGCAGCGTCTGCACTTCGATACCGGGCAGCTCAAGCGGCTCGTCCTCGGCACTATCCGGATGACGGATATCAATGACTACCTGGCCGGCCAGCACTTCGCCGACCTCTTCCACAGCAATATCCTTGCCCAACTCGTCGATGACTTTGTCGATCGGCAGCTGAGTGGCGCGCTCAAGCGCACGCTCAAGAATCGCCATGTCGAACTGCTGTTCTTCATAAATTATCCGGTCGCGCTTGGCGCGCGTAGTCGGATTCACCGAGATTACGCCGCAGTACTCAGGCATATGGCGGGCAAATTCGGCGGTGCCGATTTTTGTCGCGGTATCAATAATGTCTTGCTTGTGGCTGGCAATCAGCGGACGCAGTACCAGCTTGTCGGTCACCGAATCGATCACCGAAAGGTTCGGCAGTGTCTGGCTCGACACCTGCGAAATGGCTTCGCCGGTCACCAGCGCATCAATATTCAGACGGTCTGCAACCTGCGCCGAGGCGCGCAGCATCATGCGCTTGAGCACAACGCCCATCTGGCTGTTATCAACCTTCTGCAGAATCTCGCCGAGCACTTCCTCAAACGGCACGCTGACAAACAGAACGCGCTGGGAGCTGCCGAACTTCTTCCATAAATAGTGCGCAACTTCCATCACGCCCAATTCGTGGGCACGACCGCCCAGATTGAAGAAGCAGAAATGCGTGACCATGCCACGGCGCATCATCTGGTACGCCGCAACGGTCGAATCGAAACCACCGGACATCAAGACCAGGGTCTGCTCAACCGAGCCCAGCGGGTAGCCGCCAATGCTTTCGTGTTGATTGTGGATAACGAAAAGACGCTGATCGCGAATTTCCATGCGCACCACAACTTCAGGCTCTTTCAGCGAAATCCCGGCCGCACCGCACTGCTGGCGCAACTGGCTGCCAACATAGCGTTCGATGTCCATCGAGCTGAAATCATGCTTGCCTGCACGCTTACAGCGCACAGAAAAAATCTTGCCGGGCAGCTGATGGGCGAAATGCTTTTTGCATTTTTCCAGCACATCATCAAAATCACCCAGCGGATATTCGTTAACTTCGAGGAAGTGAACGATGCCTGGCGTGCAACTGAGACGCTCAGTCATCTCGCGCAGGATCTTTTCATCGGTAATCTTGGTTTCGACTTCCAGGTTGTCCCACACACCCGTAACCAGCAGCTGCGGATCGAGATCGCGGAGCACCGAACGGATGTTCTTCGCCAATTGCCGGATGAAGTTCTTGCGAACTGGCCGGCTCTTGATGGTGATTTCTGGGAAAACTTTTACGATCAGTTTCATGGAAGCAACGCGCGCCAAGCTCGCGAAAAAACAGGGGCGCGGATTATACCGGAAATTGCTCAAGGTTTGATCAAAAAACTTACAGCGCATTTTCAGCGCTCTATATTGGTGCGTCGCAGTTTCATAAAGAGCCAGATTGGTGCATGCATTTTCTAAAACTGACCGCAAACACGCCGATACGCCAGTATTTCTGGCTTTTTACCCATCACAGTGCACTGGCATGCAATTTGCTCCCTTGTGAGGCAGAGAGTCCTGGCGGAGTATCCGCAGGCTTTACTGAACTTTGAGGGCTCAACAGAAAGAGCCTTATCCACCTGGAGGACAGCATGTCGAAGTCGATTCAACTTATTAAAGAACACGACGTGAAGTGGGTAGACCTGCGCTTCACTGACACCAAGGGTAAGCAGCACCACGTAACCATGCCGGCTCGCGACGCACTGGACGACGAATTCTTCGAACACGGCAAAATGTTCGACGGCTCCTCCATCCACGGCTGGAAAGGCATCGAAGCCTCCGACATGATCCTGATGCCGGTTGACGACACTGCTGTGCTCGACCCGTTCACCGAAGAGCCAACCCTGATTCTGGTTTGCGACATCATCGAACCAAGCACCATGCAAGGCTACGATCGCGACCCTCGCTCGATCGCCAAGCGCGCTGAAGAGTTCCTCAAGTCGACCGGTATCGGTGACACCGTATTCGTAGGCCCGGAGCCTGAGTTCTTCATCTTCGACGAAGTGAAGTTCAAGTCGGACATCTCCGGCTCGATGTTCAAAATTTTCTCTGAGCAGGGTTCCTGGAACACTGACGCAGACATCGAAGGTGGCAACAAAGGCCACCGTCCTGCTGTTAAAGGTGGTTATTTCCCAGTTCCGCCGTGCGACCACGACCACGAAATCCGTACTGCCATGTGTAATGCCATGGAAGATATGGGCCTGGTCATCGAAGTTCACCACCACGAAGTGGCGACTGCCGGCCAGAACGAAATCGGCGTTAAGTTCAACACGCTGGTAGCCAAGGCTGACGAAGTTCAGACCCTGAAGTACTGCGTACACAACGTAGCTGATGCCTACGGCAAAACTGCTACCTTCATGCCTAAGCCACTGTACGGCGACAACGGCTCGGGTATGCACGTTCACATGTCGATCTCCAAAGACGGCAAGAACACCTTCTCCGGCGAAGGCTATGCCGGCCTGTCTGACACCGCTCTGTACTTCATCGGCGGTATCATCAAGCACGGTAAAGCACTGAACGGCTTCACCAACCCGTCGACCAACTCGTACAAGCGTCTGGTCCCAGGTTTCGAAGCACCTGTTATGCTGGCCTACTCGGCACGTAACCGTTCGGCTTCCATCCGTATTCCTTACGTTTCGAGCCCTAAAGCTCGTCGTATCGAAGCTCGCTTCCCGGATCCGGCTGCCAACCCATACCTGGCTTTCGCAGCACTGCTGATGGCCGGTATCGATGGTATCCAGAACAAGATCCACCCTGGCGATGCAGCTGACAAGAACCTGTACGACCTGCCACCAGAAGAAGGCAAGTTAATCCCACAGGTTTGCGGCAGCCTGAAAGAAGCCCTGGAAGAGCTGGACAAAGGTCGTGCGTTCCTGACCAAAGGCGGCGTATTCAGCGACGACTTCATCGATGCTTACCTTGAGCTCAAGCACGAAGAAGAAATCAAAGTACGCACCTTCGTACACCCGCTGGAATACGACCTGTACTACAGCGTCTAAAACCTGCGAGCTGCAAAATGAGGCCACCTTCGGGTGGCCTCATTGCGTTAGGAGTCTTTTAAACGGAAACACCCGCTTACGATGAGTTAGCCCGACAGAGGCCAAAATTGCGCAGCAGTGACGCAGCTCGCAGCCAAGTCGCTTGCCAGTAGCGTCTGGCGGTGCAAATCTACAAGGGTCAATAATTGGGAGACTCACCATGCGCCGCATGCTCACTTGCGCACTGCTGGTAATCGCACTGCCCGTTAGCGCTCAAATCTATAAATACACTGACGCCAATGGTAATACCGCGTATACCAATCAGCCGCCTGACGGCACCAAGGTTGAGACTGTTGAAGTTGAACCGACCAATACGGTCGAGATTCAGCAGCCCAGTATGCCGCCACCCATCAACCAGTCTGATTCAGAAGAACAGGTGGCGCCTTACCGCACCCTGCAACTGACCAATCTGCCGGACGATGAAGCCCTGCGCGCCAACAACGGCACATTCAGCGTGGGCGTACAGATTGATCCGCGCCTGAGCCCGGCGCATCGCTTTCAGTTGATCCTCGACGGCCAGCCATACGGACAAACCAGCAGCGTACCGATGCTGCAAGTAACCAATGCTGACCGTGGCGAGCACACGTTAGCCGTTCGGGTCGTTGGTTCAAATGGCCCGGTACAACAGAGCGACAGCGTTACGATTACCGTGCAACGGGTGAGCACCAACAGCCCGGCACTTAACAAACCCACTCCACGCAAGAGCCCATAACCCTTAATCATGCGCCTCATTATGCTTTGCCTGATGCTGTTGAGCTTTTCCGCAGCGGCGCAGGTCTACACCTACATTGATGCCGAAGGGAATCGGGTCTTCACCGACAAACCCAGGGCAGGCAACGCCAAACGCGTTGAGCTGCCTACCACCAACACCATGCCAGTGCCCGGGCAAACCAGAGCGCCGGTCACCAAGGTTGAGAAGCCCGCAGAGCCGCAAGTTCACTATCAATTGCTGCGCATTCTGGTGCCGCAGCCGGACGCCACCATACGCAGCAATAACGGTGACCTGATTGTCAGCGCCACCAGCGAGCCGACCCTGCAACAAGGCCATCGCTATCGCCTGTTGCTGGATGGCAACGTGACAGGCGAAGCCGGCACCAGCCCGGTATTCCCGCTGGAGAATCTCGACCGAGGTACGCACCAGTTATCAGTTGAAATAATTGATGAGCAGGACCGTACCGTCGAGCGCACCCCCAACCAGCCGGTGCATATCTTGCGCACCTCGTTGGCTCAGCGACGCATGGCCAAGCCCTGCCAACTGCCTGAATACGGCGTTCGTCCGGAATGCCCGATCGACGAAAAACCCGAAGAGCCGGACATCCCTTTCGTCCCGTTTATCTGACCTGACAACGCGTCGCACCATCTCGGTGCGCCGCTGCACGTCGAATCCTATACTCTCCCCATTTTGGGTCGCAGCAAAACCCGCTATTTGCACTAAACCATTCGCTAAGCGCCGAAATAACGCTGTTTATTGCGACTTTTCGGGGCTTTGGTTTGCTTCTTGCATTTTCTAGACAACTGCCGGAATGCCCAAGCCTATGATCATTAATGACGCACTGCACCGCCTGTTGCTCGACAATCTGACCACCGCCACCTTGCTACTCAATGCCGACCTGCGCCTTGAGTACATGAATCCGGCGGCAGAGATGCTGCTGGCTGTCAGTGGGCAACGCAGCCACGGCCAATTCATCAGCGAACTGTTCACCGAATCGCAAGAGGCGCTGATTTCCCTGCGCCAGGCGGTTGAAGAAGCGCACCCGTTCAACAAGCGCGAAGCGACACTGACCTCGGCGTCCGGGCAAACATTGACCGTCGACTACGCCGTAACGCCGTTATTCAATAAAGGCGAAACCCTGCTGCTGCTGGAAGTGCTGCCGCGTGACCGCTTGTTGCGCATCACCAAAGAAGAAGCGCAGTTGTCCAAGCAGGAAACCACCAAGATGTTGGTGCGCGGGCTGGCCCACGAGATCAAGAACCCACTCGGCGGCATTCGCGGCGCGGCGCAACTGCTGGCGCGTGAACTGCCGGAAGAGAGCCTCAAGGATTACACCAACGTAATCATCGAGGAAGCCGACCGGCTGCGTAATCTGGTCGACCGCATGCTTGGCTCAAACAAGCTGCCGCTGCTGGCCATGACCAACATTCACGAAGTGCTGGAGCGTGTGAGCAATTTGGTCGAGGCCGAATCGCAAGGCGGCATCACCTTGGTACGCGACTACGATCCGAGCATCCCGGATGTACTGATCGACCGCGAACAAATGATTCAGGCCGTGCTCAATATTGTGCGCAACGCCATGCAGGCGCTGGCACCGCTCAGCGATATTCGCCTCGGCCGGATCACCCTGCGCACCCGCGCATTGCGCCAGTTCACCATCGCGCATGTTCGTCATCGCCTGGTGACTAAAATCGAGATCATCGACAACGGACCGGGAATTCCGTCCGAGCTGCAAGAAACCATCTTCTACCCCATGGTCAGCGGACGTGCCGATGGCACCGGTCTGGGCCTGGCCATTACTCAGAACATCATCAGTCAGCATCAGGGTTTGATTGAGTGTGAAAGCCATCCCGGCCACACCGTGTTCTCAATCTTTTTGCCGCTGGAACAAGGAGTAACTCCGTCATGAGTCACAGTGAAACCGTATGGATCGTCGACGACGACCGTTCCATCCGCTGGGTGTTGGAAAAAGCCCTGCAACAAGAGGGCATGACTACTCAGAGTTTCGAAAGTGCAGACGGCTTGATCAGTCGGCTAACGCGCCAACAGCCCGATGTGATCATCTCGGACATCCGCATGCCGGGCGCGAGCGGCCTGGAGTTGCTGGCTAAAATCCGCGAAATGCATCCGCGCCTGCCAGTCATCATCATGACTGCGCATTCGGATCTCGACAGCGCTGTGGCCTCTTATCAGGGCGGCGCATTCGAATACCTGCCCAAGCCGTTCGACGTTGACGAGGCAGTTTCGCTGGTCAAGCGGGCGATTCAGCACGCGCAGGAACAGCAGAACCTCAACGTTCCGGCAGTGGCTGCACAAACGCCGGAAATCATCGGCGAAGCGCCGGCGATGCAGGAAGTATTCCGCGCCATCGGCCGTCTTTCGCACTCCAACATCACCGTGCTGATCAATGGCGAGTCGGGCACCGGTAAAGAACTGGTCGCCCACGCCCTGCATCGGCACAGCCCACGCTCGGCATCACCATTCATTGCGCTGAACATGGCTGCGATTCCCAAGGACTTGATGGAATCCGAGCTGTTCGGCCACGAAAAAGGCGCATTCACCGGCGCGGCCAACCTGCGTCGCGGCCGCTTCGAGCAAGCCGACGGCGGCACGCTGTTCCTCGATGAAATCGGCGATATGCCGGCCGACACCCAAACCCGCTTGCTGCGCGTACTGGCCGACGGCGAATTTTATCGGGTCGGCGGCCATGTCCCGGTCAAGGTTGATGTGCGCATCATTGCGGCGACTCACCAGAACCTCGAAACGCTGGTCAACGATGGCAAGTTCCGTGAAGACTTGTTCCACCGCCTCAACGTAATCCGCATTCATATTCCACGCCTGTCGGACCGCCGCGAAGACATCCCGACACTCGCACGGCATTTCCTCAGCCGCGCCGCGCTTGAGCTGGCGGTTGAGCCGAAACTGCTGAAACGCGAAACCGAAGACTACCTGCAGCATTTGCCGTGGCCAGGTAACGTGCGCCAGCTGGAAAACACCTGCCGCTGGATCACCGTCATGGCGTCAGGCCGTGAAGTGCATGTTGGCGACCTGCCGCCTGAGCTGCTCGCCCAGCCGCAAGAGAGCGCACCGGTCAGCAATTGGGAACAAGCCTTGCGCCAGTGGGCTGATCAAGCGCTGGCACGCGGCAACTCAAACCTGCTCGACAGCGCCGTACCGGCCTTTGAACGCATCATGATCGAGACGGCGCTCAAGCATACCGCTGGCCGACGTCGTGACGCCGCAGTGCTGCTCGGCTGGGGTCGCAACACCCTGACGCGCAAGATCAAAGAGTTGGGCATGAACATCGACGGCGGCGACGACGACAGCGACGACGACAACTGAGTCAGCCCCACACGCCTTAAGTGTTAATAAAAGCGCCCCCAATGCATCAGGCATCGGGGGCGCTTTGGTTTCATCGCAGTAATTTCATGTGGGCAAAGAAGCCACCCTCTTCACCTGACCCACTCGCTGGCATTCAACACTCACTTGCCTGCACCGACAGCAAATCGCCCGCAGCCTCCTTATTCAGGGAAAGCGCCGGGCGGTTGAGGGGCTTTCTCCCGACTGATTATTTCAGCCTATATTGAAGACTCCATTCGCTCATAGCCTGCGCCATGGCTCAGCTATTGAGCGCAGTCATAGGTTGATTCTAATCAGGAGCGCGCCATGCCTAATGCCACAGGTACGGTTCGACTGCACCGCGTACTGCGGGCGCCTGCCGAACGTGTTTACAAAGCCTTCACTGATAAAAGCGCACTGGAACGCTGGTTGCCGCCCTTTGGCTTTACCGGCGCCATCGAAGAGATTGATGTGCGCGTCGGAGGGGGTTACCGCATGTCTTTCACCAATTTCAGCACCGGCAGCAGCCACGCGTTCAGCGTTGAATACATTGAGCTGATCGCCAATCAGCGCATCTGCCACACCGACCGCTTTGACGACCCCAATCTGGTAGGTGAGATGCGTGTCACGATCGACCTGAAAAGCGTGGTCTGTGGCACCGAGCTGAGCATTGTTCAAGCTGGCATTCCCGCCGTTATTCCAGAAGCGATGTGCTATCTGGGCTGGCAGGAATCACTTGTGCAGCTGGCCCACTTGGTAGAGCCGGATATTGCAGACCAGTAATCCAATTTGCGCATCGACAAAAAACGGGCATGAAGCCCGTTTTTTATTTCAACGCCCAGTTTCGGCGCTTTATCGCGGTGCAGTGCACCCGTGCGGTTCACTTAAAAAACCCTGCAAATCATCCAGCGTCGCCGCAAATATTCAGCAAGTCACTGATTTATATGGATATTTATTTAAATTCAAAAGTTGGCATCGTATCTGCATTAAGTAAAGCATTCCCAGTTTCGGGGACCTTGGTACAGGCAGGCCGGGGAATCCCCTCTTTTATTCCTCCCGGAGGCTGACACTCAGCCTCCAACGCTTCTCAAGTTGCTCAAGACGCCAGTCACCGAGCAACCCTCGCGCCGCAAGAACCCTCAGTTGCAAACGCCGTTGCTGACGCTTGAGCCGCCAATTGGCAGGCTTGCCCGCTAACAACAGCTCGCCCTGCTGTTCACGCCCAAGGCTCTCGAACTCAAGCATGTAAGCGCCATCAAGAAGGCTTTCGCTGACCTGAGGCGCTTCGTTGAACCACAGATACAATCCGTTATCGACCACCTCGACCTGCTCCAGCCGGACAGCATCGGGGCGCAGCAAATCTCCGAACATCAGGCCGATTAAAAAGCCGAATATCGCCAGAGATGCAATAACCCTTAACCACGGACGCGGCCTTGGAGGCTTATCAGAGGTAGAATACTGCCCGCCTTCACGCTCGGAGCCGCGCATGTTTCACGTTATCCTTTTTCAACCAGAAATCCCGCCCAATACCGGCAACATTATCAGGCTCTGCGCCAATAGCGGCAGCCACTTGCACTTGATTGAACCGCTGGGCTTCGAGCTCGACGACAAACGCCTGCGCCGTGCCGGACTGGACTATCACGAATACGCCACGCTGAAGCGCTATCCGGACCTCGACAGCTGCTTGCAGGCGCTGGGCAATCCACGTGTGTTTGCCTTCACCACCAAAGGCACGCAGGCCTTTCACGAAGTGGCCTACAAGCCCGGTGACGCCTTTTTGTTTGGCCCGGAAAGCCGTGGCCTGCCGCAGGATGTGCGCGACGCACTGCCCGTTGAGCAATGCGTGCGCTTGCCGATGCGCGATGGTTGTCGAAGCCTGAACCTGTCGAACACCGTCGCGGTTGCGGTTTACGAGGCCTGGCGCCAGAACAACTTCAGCATGCCCGAGCAACCCGCTCCCGCGGAATAACGTTCGCTGCTTACAGCGCCTTCTCGAAGACCTTGGAGTTGCGCTGGAAGTTGTACAGCGATGCGCGGGCAGCAGGCAGGCGCTCGACGCTGCTGGGCACAAAACCACGCTCACGAAACCAGTGCGCGGTGCGCGTGGTCAGCACGAACAGGGTCTTCATGCCCAACGCTCTGGCCCGCGACTCGATCCGTGCCAACAGCTCATCGCCACGACCGCCGTGGCGATAGGCTGGATTGACCGCCAGGCACGCCAGCTCAGCAAAGTCCGAGTCTGCAATTGGATAAAGCGCGGCGCAGGCAATAATCAGCCCTTCGCGTTCGACAATGCTGAACTGCTCGATCTCGCGCTCCAGCACCTCGCGCGAACGGCGTACCAGAATGCCCTGATCTTCCAGCGGGCTGATCAGCTCGATCAAGCCGCCCACATCATCAATGGTCGCCTCGCGCAGAGACTCGAATTGCTCCTGCGCCACCAACGTACCGTTACCGGTGCGGGTGAACAGCTCGTTGAGCAGCGCACCGTCTTCGGCGTAGCTGACGATATGCGTGCGCCGCACTCCAGCCTTGCACGCCTGTGCAGCCGCCTCGAGCAGCTCTGCCTGATAGTTGCCAGCCAGACGCTGCATGTGTTGCGGCACCTGCTGGGGACGCAACTCGCGAATCAGCGCGCCATTTTCATCCAGCAGACCGCAGTCTGCCCCGAACAGCAGCAGCTTGTCGGCGCCCAGATCAATTGCAGCGCGGGTGGCAACGTCTTCACAGGCCAGATTGAAAATCTCTCCGGTGGGCGAATAGCCGAGCGATGACAGCAGCACGATACTGCGCTCATCCAGCAGACGGCCAATGCCCTTGCGGTCGACCCGACGCACTTCGCCGGTATGGTGATAATCCACGCCATCGACCACACCAATAGGCCGCGCGGTGACGAAATTACCGCTGGCAACCCGCAAGCGGGCGCCCTGCATGGGCGAGGCGGCCATGTCCATCGACAGACGCGCCTCAATGGCGATACGCAGTTGGCCAACAGCGTCGATTACGCACTCAAGGGTTGGCCCGTCTGTAACCCGCATGTCGCGGTGAAAATGTGGCGTGATGCCACGCGCATTCAGACGCGCCTCGATTTGTGAGCGCGAGCCGTGCACCAGCACCAGTCGCACACCCAGGCTGTGCAACAGCACCAGGTCGTGGACGATATTACCAAAGTTGGGATGAGCAACGCCCTCACCGGGCAACATCACCACAAAGGTGCAGTCACGGTGGGCGTTGATGTAGGGCGAAGCGTGGCGCAGCCAGTTGACGTAATCGTGCATGTAAGTGCCTGTGAAACATGAAAATTAAGGAGCCTTTGCAGGCTCATTCACTCCAGCAAAACGTACCGACCGGTTATCGTCGCAACTGCATCAACGGGGCGCTCCTCACATTCAGGGTTTAATCGGGGTCAGGCAATAGTGTTGTATCAGCTCACCCAACAGACGCACTGTCGGCTGCAAACGTGACATATCAAGGTACTCGCCGGGTTGGTGAGCGCAGTCGATATTGCCGGGGCCGAGCACCAGCGTCTCACAGCCAAGCTGCTGAAGATAAGGTGCTTCGGTGCCAAAGGCTACTGCTGCTGCAGTGTGGCCGGTGAGCCGTTCGGCAACGCGAACCAGCTCGCAGTCGGCATCCTGCGCGAACGGCGGCACACTCGGGAACAGCGGCGCATAGTCGATTTTGACCTGATGCAGCTCGGCCAGCGGCTGCAGCTTCTGGCGAATCGCCGCGCGCAGTGCCTCGGGTTGCATGCCCGGTAAAGGGCGCAAGTCGAACTCCAGCGAGCATTGCCCGCAGATGCGATTGGGGTTGTCGCCACCATGAATACAGCCCAAATTCAGCGTCGGTTGCGGCACAGTGAACTGGGCGTTGTTGAACTCGCTTTGCCACTGCTTGCGCAGTTGCTGCAATTCACCCATGACCGCCTGCATGGCTTCCAGCGCACTGTGACCGAGCGACGGGTCAGACGAATGGCCACTGCGCCCGAGAATGTCGATGCGCTCCATCATGATGCCTTTGTGCATGCGAATGGGCTTGAGGCTGGTCGGTTCACCAATCACCGCCGCCCGCCCCAGCGGCCTGCCCGCCTCGGCCAATGCGCGCGCACCGGCCATCGAGCTTTCCTCATCGCACGTTGCCAGAATCAGCAATGGCTGGCAGAAGCGCTGCTCAAGCAAAGGTTTCACCGCCTCGATGATCAAGGCAAAGAACCCCTTCATGTCGCAACTGCCCAAGCCGATCCAGCGGCCATCCGCCTCGGTCAATTTGAGCGGGTCGGTCTGCCACAACTCGGCATCGAACGGCACAGTATCGGTATGCCCGGCCAGCACTAAACCGCCAGGGCCGGAACCATAGCTGGCGAGCAGATTGAATTTGCCGGCAGAGACTTCCTGCACATCGCAGCTAAAGCCGAGATCTTCCAGCCACGCAGACAACAGCTCGATCACCGGCCGGTTGCTCTGGTCCCAGTTAGCCTGGGTACAGCTCACCGAAGGCGCAGCAATCAGCGCAGCAAATTGATCTTTGAAAGATGGCAGTGGCATCAGCAGTCTCCACGCAGGCGGCCTGGAAAACTATCGCAGGCCATTGGCCCCATCATAGAGGCAATGCGGGAGAAGATGGAACCGTGGGATTAACGACAGCCGCATTGCGCGGCTGTCGTTGGCAACATCAAACCGAGCCGAAAATAGCGCGCAAGATGAAGAAGAAGAAAATCGACAGTGCTGCGCCCACAGGCAAAGTAATC
The DNA here is from genome assembly GCF_900682675.2 of Pseudomonas marincola. Taxonomy (NCBI): domain Bacteria; kingdom Pseudomonadati; phylum Pseudomonadota; class Gammaproteobacteria; order Pseudomonadales; family Pseudomonadaceae; genus Pseudomonas; species Pseudomonas marincola. The sequence continues at coordinate 4,432,663 of NZ_LR215729.2, forward strand.
AGCCAGGACATGAAGATTTTGCCGATCACGCCCAGGTTCAGCGCACCGATACCGCGCGCGATGCCAACGCCAAGAACGGCGCCCACCAGCGTGTGAGTTGTCGATACTGGCAAGCCGATAGCCGAGGCGCCCACAACGGTGGTCGCCGTTGCCAGCTCGGCAGCGAAGCCACGGCTCGGCGTCAGTTCAGTGATTTCCTTACCGATGGTGGCGATTACCTTGTAGCCGTAAGTGGCCAGACCGATAACGATACCGACCGCACCCAGGAGCAATACCCAGCTTGGCAGAGCGGCTTTGGCGCCGACCATTTCGCCACCGGAATTGATTACCCCAACGATGGCCGCCAGCGGGCCGACGGCGTTGGCAACGTCGTTGGAACCGTGGGCGAACGCCATGGAGCAGGCGGTGAAGATCATCAGCACGGCAAAAACTTTTTCCACGCTGGCGAAGTGGAACGACTTGTCCGCTTCAACGTCGATCTTGATACGGCTGAGCAAAATGATGCCCAGCACCATGACACCAGTGCCCACGCCCAGCGAAACCAGGAAACCCTGAAACGCCGAGAGGTCCAGACCGATGTGCTTGAGGCCTTTGGTCATGGTCATGATCGACACCATGAAGCCGGTGGCAAACATGTACAGCGGCACGAAGCGCTTGGCGTTGGCAAAAGGATTATCGGTGTCGATGATCAACTTCTGCACGCTCATGAACACACCGAACGCGACCAGTCCGGACAGCACCGGCGAAACCACCCAGCTGGCGACAATCGGGCCAACACCGGACCAGTGCACGGCATCAAAGGACACACCCACCGCGGCGAAACCGATGACCGCACCCACAATCGAGTGAGTGGTCGAAACCGGCCAGCCCTTGGTCGATGCAATCAGCAGCCAGGTGCCCGCCGCAAGCAGCGCCGACATCATGCCCAGCACCATCAGCCCGGGACTGATCATCGACGCGTCGACAATGCCGCTTTTGATGGTTTCTGTGACCTGACCACCGGCCAGATAGGCGCCGGTGAACTCAAAGATCATGGCGATGAAAATCGCCTGCTTGATGGTCAGAGCCCTCGAGCCAACGGAGGTACCCATCGCGTTGGCAACGTCGTTCGCGCCGACGCCCCAGGCCATGAAGAAGCCGAAAATACAGGCAAGAACCAGGAGTACGATGCCGTAATCCGCAATCAGAGACATAAAATAATTCCGTTAATCCAGAAAGAACACTGGCGCTTAGCGCGCCAGCAGCTGCTCCAGTCGGTTACCGACACGCTCTGCGCGGTCAGCTACATCACCCAGCCACTCGATGACCTTGTAGAGGAACATCACGTCGACTGCAGGAAGGTCCTTTTCCAGTTTAAACAGCGCACGACGGATCGAAATCTGCATCACGTCGGTGTCACGCTCAATTTCTTCAAGCTCCATGACCATGGACTCAACCAGCATAGCTTCGCGGCCGCCAAAGCCGGCTTCGAGCAGCGAGTCGAGTTCTTTCATGGCTTTCAGGGCTTGCGCGCTGGCTTCAACACAGCGGCGCACGAAGGCAAGCATCTCAGGCTGCAGGGACGCCGGGATGGTCATGCTGCGGCCGAGCATCAGGCCGGCAATGTCCTTGGCACGGTTGGCGATTTTGTCCTGTACACTGAGCAGTTCAAGCAAGTCCGAACGGGGCACTGGCAAAAACAAATTCTTTGGAAGGTGCAGACGCACGCTTTTCTTGAGTTTGTCGGCTTCATTTTCGAGCCGAGCCATGTCCTGTTGTACCTGTTCAACTTTGGCCCAGTCTTCTGCCATAACGGCTTCAAAGAAGGGCACAAGGTTCGCCGCGCACTCGTGGGCTTTGGCGATGTGTTGCTGCATCGGTCCGATGGGTGAACGACCGAACAGGCTTACAAACGGATTGATTGGCATAGGGTGGACCCCTGATTTAAGAAGGCGGCAAGTATACGGATCAGTCCGGCAGCTCGCCAGCACGGTCATCGGCCTGTCACAAATTCATAGTAGGCGCAAAAAAACACCATCATGGTCAAAGAAACTGAAATCAAGCTGCGGGTTAGCCGCGAAACCCTTATTGCTCTGCAAGATCATCCGTTGCTGAAAAAGCGCAACAAGAGCGGTTGGGAGCCTCGCGAGCTATTAAACCAGTACTTCGACACGCCTGATCGTGACCTGGCTCAGGCGAAAGTCGCTTTGCGTTTACGCCGTGATGGCGATGCTTTCATTCAGACGCTTAAAACCCGAGGTCAAAGTGTAGCGGGTTTATCCGAGCGTAATGAGTGGGACTGGCATCTGGATAAAGCCAAACTCGACCTCAAGAAACTCGATGACACCTGCTGGCCGCAAGCCTTGGCCGAGCTCGACAAAAAGCAGCTCAAGCCGATCTTCACCACCGACTTCACCCGCCAACGCGCCGATATCGCCTGGGGCCGTGGTAAGAGCAAAGTGGTTATCGAGGCCGCACTCGACCTCGGTAAAGTGATTGCCGGCAAGCAGCAGGAAGAAATCTGCGAGCTGGAGCTTGAGTTGCGCCAGGGTGAACCCGAAGCGCTGCTGGAACTCGCCGCCGAACTGGCAGCCGACCTGCCTTTGATGCCGTGCGATATCAGCAAAGCCGAGCGCGGTTATCGCCTGTTTGATGCCGACAGCTATTCCCTGAGCCTGCCGGCGCCGGAACTGAACGCCGAGCAAAGCCTCGACGATGCCTTCACTGCACTGGCCTGGCACCTGCTGGGCAGCAGCCAGCGCTTGGCTGAGCAATACCGTTTCAACGGTCACTGGCGTTTGCTCAATGACTGGTTTGAACAACTGGTTTACTTGCGCGCTCTGCTCGGCAGCCTTGGCCAAGCGGCTCCGCGCGCCAGCAGCAGCGAACTGCGCCAACTGCTCGATGCCATGCTCAATGACTGGCGCCCACGCCTGCAGGCCGGTCAGGACGATGAAGCGGTGCGTAAAGCGGCCCCTGAAATGTTCGCAGAAGAGCTTAAGCAAACCCGCTGGGGCCTGTTTTCGCTGAACCTGTCCCGTTGGTTACTGGCTCGCAGCTGGACGGCCACACGCAACAACCGGGGTAATCGTCAGGGCGCAGCGCCTCTGGGCAACTGGCTGCCAACCCTGCTTGCCGAAGAAGGCCAGGCCCTGCAACTCAAGCGCTACCAGCAGCAGCCGGAAGATCTGGCCGAGCAAATGCCGCGTATCGAGCGTTTGCTGGCTTGGCTGAAACTGGCGCGAGGGGTGCTCGACGTAGCCGAAGTCGACCGCCTGTACGGTGAGCTGATCAAGTTTTATGCACTGGCCGCCAGCCCGATCAGCGAGGAAGTTCTGACTGATCGTCAAACGCAGGCGATCGCACTCAATAGCCTGAAGCCATGGCGCCAACTGGTTAAATAACCCCTGCCCGCCGCCGGTTTTCTGCCGGCGGCCTTTACCGCAGCCCCCGCGGCTGCGAGTAAAACCGCTGTGTTAGCTGCACATAGCTCGACTAATCTACAAAATTAGACCGGGCAGGCAGACAATCTGCATACTTGGCCTCACGCTTTGAGCCATCGTAATTTCTGCAGGGAGTCCCATGTCGGCATTATCCACCCCCACCCAGGATCGGGTACTGGACCTCGGCGACCTTTTGCGCGACCTGGTCAGCCAGGGTCGAATCGATCAGGACGACGCCGAAAAGTGCCTGGCCATACGCCGCAGCGCCACCCACAACCACCAGCATCCGCTGGAGTTTCTGGCCGCCCAGCAAGTTGCCGATGGCAAACATCCCGGCAAGATGCTCGACCTGGAAACCCTCACTGTCTGGCTGGCCGAGCACGTCAACCAACCTTACTTGCGCATCGATCCGCTGAAGATCGATGTTGCTTCGGTAACGCCGTTGATGTCTTACGCGTTTGCCCAACGGCACAAGATTCTCGCGGTATCGGCCACCTCCGATCTGGTCACAATTGCCAGCGCGCAACCGCTGGTAAGCAGTTGGGAAGCCAACCTGACCCACGTACTCAAACGGCCGATCAAGCGCGTTGTCGCCAACCCGAGCGATATTCAGCGCTACACCGTCGAGTTTTATCGCCTGGCCAAGTCAGTCACTGGCGCCACCGCTCAAGACATGAAAGTCAGCGGCATGGGCAACTTCGAGCAGTTGCTCAATCTGGGCAATCAGGATCAGGAGCCGGACGCCAACGACGCGCATATCGTCAATATTGTTGACTGGCTGTTTCAGTACGCCTTCCAGCAGCGCGCCAGTGATATCCACATCGAACCGCGTCGTGAACGCGGCAGCGTGCGTTTTCGTATCGATGGCGTGCTGCACACCGTTTACCAGTTCCCGCCGCAGGTCACCATGGCCGTGGTCAGCCGCCTGAAGAGCCTGGGACGGATGAACGTCGCCGAGAAACGCCGCCCGCAAGATGGCCGGGTCAAGACCAAAACCCCAGAAGGCGGCGAAGTCGAACTGCGCCTTTCAACCTTGCCGACCGCGTTCGGCGAGAAAATGGTCATGCGTATTTTTGACCCAGAGGTGCTGCTTAAAAGCTTCGATCAACTGGGCTTCTCGCAAGACGACCTGCGCCGCTGGGAGAGCATGACCAGCCAGCCTAACGGCATCATTCTGGTGACTGGCCCCACGGGTTCCGGCAAGACCACCACCCTGTACACCACGCTCAAGCAACTGGCGACCGAAGAGGTCAACGTCTGCACCATTGAAGACCCGATCGAAATGATCGAGACGAGCTTCAACCAGATGCAGGTGCAGCACAATATCGACCTCAACTTTGCCAGCGGCGTGCGCGCCCTGATGCGTCAGGATCCGGACATCATCATGGTCGGCGAGATTCGCGATCTGGAAACCGCCGAAATGGCAATCCAGGCGGCGCTCACAGGCCACCTCGTACTCTCGACGCTTCACACCAACGATGCGCCAAGCGCCATCACCCGCCTGCTCGAACTGGGCGTACCGCATTACCTGCTCCGGGCCACACTGCTCGGGGTAATGGCTCAGCGTCTGGTGCGTACGCTTTGCCCGCACTGCAAGGCGCCGGTCGAACTCGCCGAAGAAGACTGGCAGAACCTGACCAAACCGTGGAGCGCGCCGCTACCAACTGGTGCGCACACTGCCGTTGGCTGTCTTGAGTGCCGCGACACGGGTTACCGAGGCCGCGCCGGGGTGTATGAAATCATGTTGCTCAACGACGGCATCAAGTCCATGTTGTCGGCAGACACCGATCTGGTTGCCCTGCGCCGTCAGGCGTTCAAGGAAGGGATGCGCAGCCTACGCTTATCCGGTGCGCAAAAGGTTGCCGCAGGACTGACAACCATTACCGAGGTTTTAAGGGTCACGCCACAGAGCGAGCACAAATAACTGAGGTGGTGAGTGCGCAATTTTTGGCACAAATGCGCACTTAGTAGCAATCTGCCGCCGCGCATGAGAGAAATCGCGAGGTTGCTAACGCCCGCTTTATTCCAGCTGTGTTTAGATGCGCCCCGTCAGCACTGATCAACAAGGAACATCCACATGGAAATCGGCAGTGTCATCATTCTGTTTGTCGTCCTCGCGGTCGCCATTCTGTTTATGGGCTTCAAGGTGGTGCCACAAGGCTCGCAATGGACGGTTGAGCGTTTCGGCCGCTACACCAACACGCTGAAACCGGGCCTCAATATCATCGTGCCGCTGGTCGACCGTATCGGCCACAAGCTCAGCGTGATGGAAACCGTGCTGGATATCCCGCCGCAAGAAGTCATCAGCGCCGACAACGCCATCGTGCAGATCGACGCCGTGTGCTTTTCACAGGTGATCAATGCGGCGCAAGCGGCCTACGAGGTGAACAACCTTGAGCATGCTATCCGCAATTTAGTGATGACCAATATCCGCACCGTGCTCGGCTCGCTCGAACTCGATGCCATGCTCAGCCAACGCGATGCAATCAACGAGCGCCTGCTGCGTACCGTGGATGAAGCAACCGCGCCGTGGGGAATCAAGATCACCCGCATCGAAATCAAGGACATTACTCCACCCGCCGATCTGGTTAACGCGATGGCCAGCCAGATGAAAGCCGAGCGCCTCAAGCGTGCGCAGATTCTGGAAGCCGAAGGTTCGCGATCAGCCGCTATTCTCACCGCTGAAGGCAAGAAACAGGGGCAAATCCTCGAAGCTGAAGGCGAACGTCAGGCCGCTTTTCTGCAAGCAGAAGCGCGTGAGCGTGCAGCCGCCGCCGAAGCCGAAGCAACCCGTCTGGTCTCGGAAGCCATCGCCAGCGGTAACGTCCAGGCGATTAACTATTTTGTCGCACAGAAGTATGTCGACGCACTCGGCCAACTGGCCAGCGCCGACAACAGCAAGGTAATTCTGATGCCATTGGAAGCCAGCCAGATCATCGGCTCGGTGGGCGGAATCGGCGAAATTGTCAAAGCAACCTTCGGCGACAAGCAGGCTTAATGATGTTGAGTTTTTTACACCAGTTAACGTTTTGGGATTGGCTTGCGCTGGGCACGGTACTGCTGATTTTTGAAGTTTTCGGCGCCGGCGGTTACCTGCTCTGGGTCGGAATCGCCGCCGCAGGCGTTGGCCTGATCACCTTTCTCCTGCCGCAAACCCCGTGGGCTCTGCAGTTTATTCTGTTTGCCGTGTTGTCGATCCTGAGCGCTGTGCTTTGGTGGAAGCGCCAGCGCACCGCTGCCAAACCGTCGGATCAGCCCGGCTTGAATATGCGCGGCAGTGAATTGTTGGGTAAGGAGTTTGAGTTGTTCGAGCCCATCAGCAGCGGGCGCGGCAAGATCAAGGCAGGCGGTTCGATGTGGCTGGTCAGCGGCCCCGACATGCCCAGCGGCAGCAAGGTCAGAGTGATCGGGCAGGACGGCGTGATATTGCGGGTTGAAGCCGCGCAGGCCTGAACGCACAAGCTGTCACGCTGTTTGCTGCAGACAAAATAAAACCCCGGCACCGCAAAGTGCCGGGGTTTTATTTTTAACGATTACTCTTGCGCAGCGGTTTCGTACGCGGCGGCGTCCATCAACTTGTCCAGCTCGCTGGCGTCCGCCGGCTTGAGCTTGAAGAACCAGCTGCCGTATGGATCGCTGTTAACGCTTTCCGGGCTGTCTGCCAGCGCTTCGTTGATGGCGATCACTTCGCCGCCAACCGGTGCGTAGATGTCCGAGGCGGCTTTTACCGACTCAACCACACCCGCTTCCTGACCAGCAGACAGTGCCTTACCCACTTCTGGCAGCTCGATGAATACCACATCGCCCAAAGCTTCCTGAGCATGATCAGAAATACCTACAGTGACGCTGCCATCAGCTTCAAGGCGAGCCCATTCATGGCTGGCGGCGTAACGCAGATCGGCGGGAATGTTGCTCATGTGTCGTTCCTCGTAAGACGTGACGGCGACCGGGCCGTCTGGAAAATTTAGCAGGCCTTGGCCATACCGAAAGAAGATTGCTTGAAACGCTACCACAGTCAGGCCGCGCCAGCTCCCTGGCATGCCAAAAATTGCTCGACCACGTGTTACCTGAGGCTGAGCTTACACAAGGTATAACGGTTAAATCAGCGGTTTGCCATTTCGGACGAACTTCGGCGCTACAACGCGAACCGGATACCATTTGCCGCGAATTTCAACTTCTGCGCGCTCACTGGTGGCCAGCGGTACTCGCGCCAGTGCAATCGACTTGCCCAACGTTGGCGAGAAGCTGCCACTGGTAATTTCGCCTTCACCGACCTCGGCCACTCTCACCACCTGATGCGCCCGCAGTACGCCGCGTTCCTCCAGCACCAGACCGACCAGTTTGCTGTCGAGGCCCTGGGTACGTTGCTGCTGCAAGGCCGTGCGGCCGATAAAGTCGCGCTCCTCCGGCTCCCAGGCAATGGTCCAGGCCATGTTGGCTTCAAGCGGCGAGACGCTGTCATCCATGTCCTGACCGTACAGGTTCATCCCGGCTTCCAGGCGCAAGGTGTCCCGCGCGCCAAGCCCGATGACCGCGATACCGGCGCCGATCAGGTCGTTGAGTAAAGGCACCGCCTGCTCTGCCGGCAGAATCACCTCAAGGCCGTCTTCACCGGTGTAGCCGGTACGGGCAATAAACCACTCGCCTTCACTCACGAAGCTGTAAGGCTTGAGCGCGAGAATGATTGCCGCACGCGCCTGATTCACCAACTCTGAACAGCGGGCGCGCGCTTGCGGGCCTTGAATAGCCAACATGGCCAGGTCGTAGCGGGGCGTGATTTCAACCGCAAAGCGGCTGCCATGTTCACGCAACCACGCGAGATCCTTGACCCCGGTAGAAGCGTTCACCACCAGCCGGTAACCGCTCGCGGTGCGGTAGACGATCAGGTCATCAAGGATGCCGCCCTGATCGTTGAGCATGGCGCTGTAGAGGGCCTTGCCGACACCTTCAAGCCGGGCGACATCATTGGCCAGCACATAGCGCAAAAACGCTTCGGCCTGCTCGCCGGCGATGTCGATGATGGTCATGTGCGATACATCAAACACACCACAATCGCGTCGCACTTCATGGTGCTCATCAACTTGCGAGCCATAGTGTAACGGCATGTCCCAACCGCCGAAATCAACCATCTTGGCACCCAGTGCCAAATGCAAATCGTACAAAACTGTGCGCTGTCCCATGGGTGTCTCCTTCCGGGCTTGGCAAAGCTGTGGCTAAGTACTGAAGGCTTATGCAGCTAAAAATAAGGCTGCACGGCACGCTTCAACGGCCGGATGAAAATGGCAGGCCACAGCGAATGGCGCGCATTGTAGCCGCAAGGTCGAGGCGGGTCATCTCGACCTTTGTGGAGATGCACAATCGTTCACTCTAAGCTGAGTCTATTGGCCGTATCGTCGCGCCGATTTACGGATTAAACCGACCACCGGTAGCAGGCCGACCAGCACCAGTGTCAGCGCCGGCAATGCAGCCCGTGCCCACTCGCCCTCGCTGGTCATTTCGAAGACCCTGACTGAGAGCGTGTCCCAGCCAAACGGGCGCATCAGCAGCGTAGCTGGCATTTCCTTGAGCACATCGACAAATACCAGCAAGGCGGCCGACAGTGCACCGGGCACCAGCAGGGGCAGGTACACCCGAAAAAACAGCCCAACGCCGCCGACACCGAGGCTGCGCGAGGCTTCCGGGAGTGAAGGGCGAATCCGTGCCAGGCTGTTCTCCAACGGGCCGTATGCCACAGCCATGAAGCGAATCAGATACGCCAGCAGCAAGGCGCCAAGGCTGCCAAGCAGAATAGGCTTGCCGGAGCCGCCCAGCCAGTTGGACAGCGGGATCACCATTTCACGATCCAGATAACTGAACGCCAGCATGATCGCCACCGCCAGCATTGAACCCGGCAATGCATAGCCGAGATTGGCCAAACCGACGGTCGAATTCATCAGTCGCGTGGGCGTCATGCGCCGGGCAAAGGCCAGCATCAGGGCAACACACACGGTGAGCACAGCCGCTATCGAGCCAAGGTACAGGGTATGCAGGATCAGCGCGGTGTAACGCTCGTCGAGATCGAAGCGTCCGCGCTGCCAGAACCAACTTAGCAACTGCAACATCGGCACAACAAACGCGCAGGTAAAGACCAGGCCACACCAGGCGCTGGCAGCGAATGCTTTGCCGCCCTTAAGGTGATACAGCGCAGTGCCCCGCTGCCGTTCATTGCTCGGGCGGACCGCTCCACGGGCACGCCGCTCGCCATACAGCACCAGCATCACCGCTAACAGCAGCACGCTGGCCAGCTGGGTGGCGCTGGTCAGGCTGTAGAAGCCATACCAAGTCTTGTAAATGGCCGTGGTGAACGTATCGAAGTTGAACACCGACACCGCGCCAAAGTCCGCCAGCGTCTCCATGATGGCCAGCGCCAGCCCCGCGCCGATGGCAGGACGCGCCATTGGCAAAGCCACTCGCCAGAACGCTTGCCAGGGACTTTGTCCAAGCACCCGCGCGGCTTCCATCAAGCCCTTGCCCTGGGCCAGAAACGCATTGCGCGCGAGAAGATAAACGTAGGGATAGAACACCAGCACCAGCACGATAATCACGCCGCCGGTTGAGCGCACCCGGGGCATTCTCAGGCCACTGCCAAACCATTCGCGCAGCAGGGTTTGCAGCGGCCCGGAAAAATCCAGCAAGCCGACGAAAACAAAGGCCAGCACATAGGCAGGAATGGCGAATGGCAGCATCAGCGCCCAGTCCAGCCAGCGCCGTCCGGGGAACTCGCACAGGCTCGTAAGCCAGGCCAGGCTCACGCCGATCAGGGTCACGCCAACACCCACTCCCAACACCAAGGTGATGGTGTTGCCGATCAGCCGGGGCATTTTGGTTTGCCACAGGTGCGACCAGATCTCGCGGTCAATCTCGCCCCAACTCAACAGCATTACGCTTAACGGCAGAAGTACCAATGCTGCAACGGCAAAGGCCAGCGGATACCAGCGACGCTGGGCAGGATGAGACACGCAATATCCTCAGAACAAAAACACGAAACCCCGAACAAAGTCGGGGCGTCGAGTATAACCGTTAAGCGCTGCGTTTTAGTTCCAGCCAGCGCGATCCATCAACATGATTGCTTCAGCCTGGCGCTTGCCCGCTACTTCAACTGGAATCGAGTCAGCCTTGAAGGTGCCCCATGCCTGAACTTCAGCAGACGGTTCAATCTTCGGGTTGGCCGGATATTCCTGATTGAGGCCGGCGAACAGGCCCTGCGCTTCTTCACCAGTCATCCACTCCAGCAGCTTCTGTGCAGCTTCAGGATGCGGTGCGTTAAGCGTTACGCCAGCGCCGGCAAGGTTAACGTGAACGCCGCGATCAGCCTGATTTGGCCAGAACGGCTTGACCTTGAAGTTCGGGTTGTCTTTGTGCAGACGGCCGTAGTAATAGGTGTTGGTGATGCCGACATCACACTGCCCGGCGTCGATGGCCTGCAGCAAAGCCGTGTCATCGGCAAATACGTCGGTGGCCAGATTGTTGACCCAACCCTTGATGATTTCTTCGGTTTTTTCCGCGCCGTGAGTCTCGATCAGCGTGGCTGTCAGCGACTGGTTATAAACCTTCTTGCTGGTACGCAGGCACAGACGGCCTTCCCAGTTCTTGTCGGCCAGAGCTTCGTAGGTCGACAACTCTTTAGGATCAACCCGCTCGGTCGAGTAGAAGATAGTCCGCGCGCGCAGTGAAAGACCGGTCCAGCTACCTGTGCTGGAGCGATACTGAGCCGGGATGTTGGCATCGATTACGGATGACTTCAGTGGCTTCAGAACGCCCTGCTGCTCGGCCTGCCAGAGGTTACCGGCGTCGACAGTGATCAACATGTCGGCGGGAGTATTCTCGCCCTCGGCCTGGAGGCGCGCCAACAGTGGCGCTTCTTTGTCGGTGATGAACTTGACTGGCACACCGGTCTTGGCGGTGTAGGCATCAAAAACAGGCTTAATCAGCTCGTCGATACGCGCGGAGTAGACCACGACCTCATCGGCTGCCTGGGCGGCTCCGGCAAAGGCTGTGAGTGAAAGTGCGGCGAACAGTTGCTTGTTAAGCTGCATGAAATCCTGCCTCTTTATTAAGGTCGTGATAAAGCCAGGCACAAATGATAGTTACTTGCATCTAGATTCTCAACAAACCCACATTTGGCAAGTGTAACAGCGGATTACTTCCTGTCAGCGACGCTCAGGGCCGCGCTAAATCGGGCAAATCCCCGACCAGACCCAACGCCTGACGGACGAACAATGCCTTGGCTTCAGGCAAATCATCGACCCACTTCAAACCGCTGTTGCGCAACCAGCGCACGGGCAACGGGTCGGCCTGAAACAAGCGCTGAAAGCCTTCCATCGCCGCCATCATGGCCAGATTGTGCGGCATGCGCCGACGCTCGTAGCGGCTTAATACACGCTCATCGGCCAGCGACTCGCCGCGCTCATGAGCGCGCAACAGCACTTGCGCCAATACCGCTGCATCGAGAAAACCCAGATTGACGCCCTGACCCGCCAGCGGATGAATGCTGTGCGCGGCATCGCCGACCAGCGCCAGACCGGGCTCGATATAGCGTTTGGCGTGGCGCTGGCGCAGCGGGATACACATGCGCCGATCGGCATGCTCTACCGTGCCAAGGCGATGCTCGAAGGCCTTGCCCAACTCGACACAGAACTGGGCATCATCGAGCGCCATCAACCGCTCGGCTTCAACCGGCGTGGTTGACCAGACAATCGAACACCAGTTTTCCCCCGCCATCGGCGAGTCAGCCGGTGCATGCAGGGGCAGAAAAGCCAGCGGACCGTCATCGGTAAAACGCTGCCATGCCGTCGCCTGATGCGGCTGGGAACAGCGCACGCTGGTGACGATAGCGTGATGCAGGTAATCCCACTCACGCGTTGCACAACCGGCAAAGCGACGCACCGTCGAGTTGGCGCCATCGGCAGCGATCAACAGCGGAGCCCGCAATTCGCGGCCGTCTTCAAGTGTCAGCAGCCAGTCGTCACCCGAGCGGCGCATTTGCGCCAGTCGCGAGTTAGCGAGCAGACCAATATTGCTCTCAAGCAATCCTTCAAGCAGCGCATCCTGCACCACCCGATTTTCGACAATATGCCCCAGCGTTTCGGCATGCACGCTGGCCGCACTGAAATGAATATTGCCGGTACCGGAACCATCCCAGACCTGCATATCGCGGTAGGCACTGCTGCGCCGTGCAGCAATTGCGGGCCATACATCAAGGCGTTCAAGAATCCGCTGACTGGCCACAGACAACGCGCTCACCCGCGGCTCAAAGGCGCTGTCGGGCGCGAAAGGTTTGACGCTGAGGTCTCCCCCATCGACCAGAAGAATTTCCAGACCACTGTCTCGCAGCGCCAATGCCAATGCACTGCCTACCATTCCGGCGCCGACGATAATCAGATCAGCTTGCATGTGTATTCCTTAAGCCGCTTGCTGAACGCGCTGCTTGAGCCGCACGTAGAGTGTCTTGTGAACGCGGGCGACCAGCGTGCCCTGAGCATCGCGCACCTCGACCTGCAACTGCGGCAGGTATTTACTGCCATCAGCGGTGCGCGCACGAATATCGTCAAGCAGGTGGTTATCAATGCTGAAATCGGCATACACCGGGCCTTTGCCCGGTGCGATGAAATCAATATTGGCGGCCTTGTCCCAGACAATGTAATCGCGGCCCAAGTTCTCCATTACCAGCAACATGAAGAACGGGTCGGTCATCGAATACAGGCTGCCGCCAAACTGGGTACCGACATAATTGCGGTTATACCAGCCAAGGCCCATCTTCACGCGGGCCTGTTGGAAGTTGTCGCTGATGTGCCGCACGCGCACGCCAGCGCCCAGATACGGCGGATAAAAATTCATCGCCCAGCGCAGTAAGCGCGCCTTACGGGCCATTTTCTTGCTGCTCATTCGTTCACTCACTAGTCGCCACGCGTGCCGATGCCCATAGCCTGGCGGGCAAACCAACGCTTGGCCGGCGGCAATAAATCCAGTCCTAGCAACCCGAGGTTGCGACCTGTGGCTTGCAAGGGCTGGCTGTTGCTGAACAGCCGCGTGACCTGATCAGAAAAGCCCACGGTCAGTTGCTGATCAAGCCGTTGCTTGCGCAAATAAGCCTGCAAGGTTGCCAGCGCGCCCAGTGGTTCCGTGCTTGCGATGAGCGTATCGGCCAGCGCCATGGTATCGCGCAGCGACAGGTTATAGCCCTGCCCCGCAATCGGATGCAGGCTGTGCGCGGCATTGCCCAGCACCACCAGATTTGCGCGAACCTGTTCCTGCGCCTCAACCAGCGACAACGGGTAAAGATGACGTTCGCCGACCTTCTCCAGCGCGCCCAGCCGATAGCCAAAGGCAAGCTGCAATTCGCTGAGAAACGCGGCGTCCGATGCGTCAAGCAAGCGCTCGGCATCGGCAGCAGAGCGGGTCCAGACCAGCGCGCAACGCTTGTCGGCGAGCGGCAGCATGGCCATCGGGCCTTCTTCGGTGAAGCGCTCGAACGCCTGTCCGCAATGCGATTCGCGCGGGCTGATGTTGGCAATCAGCGCGGTCTGGCCATAAGGCGTGGTTTTCACCGTCACGCCCAACTGCTCACGCAAACCGGAACGACCGCCGTCAGCCAATACCGCTAGATCACACTCAAGGGTTGAACCGTCGTCCAGTGTCAGTTGGTAGCCATCGGCCAGCGTTTGCATGCGCGTGACCTGTGCCGGACTGCGCCATGTCACCACTTGCTGATCCATCGCCTGCCACAGGCATTCGCCGAGCCAGGCGTTTTCGACCACATAACCAAGCGCCGGCACGCCCTCTTCCTGAGCACTCAGGCGCGCCGCTGCAAAACGGCCCTGATCGGAGACGTGAATGTGTTTAATCGGCTCGGCACGCTTGCTGATCTGCTGCCACAAACCGAGGCGCAGGTAGATCTGCTGCGTGCCGTAGGAAAGCGCCGTGGAGCGGGCGTCATAACTCGGTTGATAACCGCTACCCGGGGTAAACGGCTCGATCAGGCAGATCGTCCAGCCGCGCACCCTGGCCTCGGCCTGCAGAGCCAGAGCCAAGCTGGCGCCAACCAGACCGCCGCCAACGATTGCGATATCGACCCGTGACATAAGGTTAAGCCACCTCGGCGCGAGCCGCCGCCATCAGCGCTTCGATCTCGGCGACGGTTTTCGGGCAATCCTTGGTGAGGATTTCGCACCCGTCACGCGTCACCACCACATCGTCTTCAATGCGCACACCAATGCCGCGCCACTTTTTGGCCACGTTCTGGTTATCCAGCCCAATGTAGATACCCGGCTCAACGGTCATTGCCATGCCGACCTCAAGCACGCGCCATTCACCGCCGACTTTGTAGTCGCCAACATCATGTACATCCAGCCCCAGCCAGTGGCCGGCACGGTGCATGTAAAACGGCTTATAGGCTTCGGTCGCGATCAATTCGTCGACGTCACCCTGAAGGATACCCAGCTCGACCAAACCCGCAGTAATCACCTGCACGGTGGCTTCATGCGCCTGGTTCCAGTGCTTGTCGGGGCCAATTTCAAGGAAGGCGGCTTCCTGCGAGGCCAGCACCAACTCGTAAATAGCCTTTTGCTCGGGCGAAAACGTGCCGCTGACTGGGAACGTTCGGGTGATATCGCTGGCGTAGCAGTCGATTTCGCAACCGGCATCAATCAGTACCAGATCACCGTCTTTAAGGGCCGCATCGTTTTCGTGGTAATGCAGAATGCAGGCATTCTTGCCCGCCGCGACGATGGAACCGTAGGCCGGCATCTTCGCCCCGCCCTTGCGGAACTCATAGTCCAGTTCGGCTTCGAGGTGAAACTCGAACAGGCCAGCGCGACTCGCCTGCATGGCGCGAACGTGTGCACGCGAAGAGATAGCCGCGGCCTCACGCATCACCTTGACCTCGTTGCTGCTCTTGTAAAGGCGCATGTCATGCAGCAAATGGTCGAGGGCGACAAACTCATTCGGTGGCTGAGCCCCCTGACGCGCTTTGGAGCGGATCACATTGATCCACTCCATCAGGTGACGATCGAATTCCTGATTGGTGCCCATGGCGTAGTACACACGCTCACGGCCTTCGATCAGCCCCGGCAGAATGTCGTCGATATCGCCAATCGGAAACGCGTCATCAGCGCCGTATTGGCTGATTGCACCATCCTGCCCGGCACGCAGGCCATCCCACAGCTCACGCTCGGGATCACGTTCGCGGCAGAACAAGACATATTCGCCATGCTCGCGGCCCGGAATCAGGGCAATTACGGCTTCCGGCTCGGGGAATCCTGACAAGTACTGAAAGTCGCTGTCCTGACGGTAGATATGCTCAACGTCACGGTTACGGATGTAAACCGGCGCAGCAGGCAGAATTGCGATGCTGTTGGGTTCCATCTGATCCATCAACGCTTTGCGTCGACGGGCAAATTCCGACTTGGGGATTCGAGTCATGGGCAAGCAGGTCCATTAAGTTAGTAGAAGTAGCACGGGGCCCGGCAGGTTGGGCGCATGGCCTGTGGATAAAACCGCTGCGCCAACATCATCCCGTCAAGCCTCAACCAGACACGGCCAAGTCAGGCTTGGCCATGCTCGCCGCCGTTTCAGTGCAGCGACGGCTTTTCGACCGGCGCAACCGGCTTGGCGCACTCGCTGAACAGCAGCAATGGAGCAACCCGCAGGTATTCCATTACTTCCATATAGTCGTTTTCGCCGTCTTCGGACTCTTCAAGCGCATTCTGCACCTGAGCGATGGCCGACAGGTCTTGCAGAACTTCCATGGCCTCGGCGCTCAGCGCCGCATCGCCAGCGGTCAGCCCGAAGCCGCCAAGGAAACCCTGACACCACTGGCCCAAGGCCACGGCACGCTCGCTCAGCGGCGCCTCATCGGACGGCAACAGCAGCACCAAAGTGACGTCACTGCCGGTCAACTCAGTTTTGACCATTTCCTGCAAACCCAGCAGTGCCTGGCGCACAGTACCTTCAGGAGCCGCGCCGAGCAGCTCGGCAGCATCGACCAGCCATGGGTCTGTGGCAAAGCCTGCGCCTGCACAGCTACGGCCCAGCAGCAGCCCTTGCAGCTCAGCGGGAGAGACAGAAAAACCGTTGCTGGTCAGCAAAGCGGCGAATGCGGTGTACGGAGAACTAGAAGTTGGCATAGATAACTAGGCGCCAGACGGCGCAATCACTAGAATGGAGGTCCCGTATCCTAGCACCGGCAAGCGCGCGAAGACTATCGGGTGCGGCCATCGGTCTGTGTCTGGTTTAACCGCCAAGGCGCACAATTGAACAAAACCGCTGCACATTTTTGCCACGCACGCCGACATGCACAGCGCTACATGCCTAAAATTGGTTGTAGAGGTTTGACCGCTTGCCCAGTCAGACCTATATAGTCCGGTCAATACTTGCCTTTGCGAGCCCACATGGAAGATCCAAACCTGCAAGCCCTGACATCCAAGCTGGAGCTACTGATCCAGCGGGTTGAACAGCTCAAAGTGCAAAACCGACAGCTCCTGGCGCATGAGCAAGCGTGGCGTGAAGAACGCGCTCATCTAATTGAAAAGAACGAATTGGCCCGACACAAGGTCGAATCCATGATTTCGCGCTTGAGAGCCTTGGAGCAAGACACATGAGTCAATCAAATACGGTTAACGTACAAATTCTCGATAAAGAATATTGCATCGCCTGCCCAGCCGACGAACGGGCCAATCTGGAAGGCGCCGCGCGCTATCTGGACGGCAAGATGCGCGAGATCCGCAGCAGCGGCAAAGTCATTGGTGCCGACCGCATCGCCGTGATGGCTGCGCTCAACATCACCCACGAATTGCTGCACAAACAGCAGAACCTCGACTACCAATCGAGCTCGACCAAAGAGCACGTGCGCACGCTGCTAGAGCGGGTCGATCAGGCGCTGGCTGCCGACGAAGAACATCGCGGGGCCTGAAAAACTGATTTGATTCGGGTATACTGGCCCCGCTCCCTGAAGTGTGCGCCAGTTGGTCATGTCCCTGAGCCGATACGCACAACCCCGGGGGTTGCAAGCCGGGGCCGGTGTGCATGTCCGCCTGACGGAAAGCCTTAACGCCTCCTTCAACCTCCACCTTGAACTTTCGGGTTCAAGGGCTACACCGACAGCGGCACGTCGGGGGGTCCTAATTTTCTCTGCTGCTGCCTCGATTGACTGCGCAGCAGCAGCGCCCAGGCATCAACATGCTTGAATCGAACAACCTCTCCCGCCAGCAACTGCGTCGCCAGCTTCGTCAAGCCCGACGAGCACTTGGCCGCCACGCCCAACGGCAGGCCAGCCTTGGCCTCTACCGCCAGCTAGCGCAAAACCCAGCCTGGCGTCGCGCCCGACACATAGCCCTGTACTTACCCAACGACGGTGAAATAGACCCGCAACTGCTGCTGCGCGCGGCGCAGCGTCAGGGTAAGGCAACCTATCTGCCAGTTCTGAGTGCATGGCCACGCACCAAAATGGTGTTCCAGCGCATACGCCGTGGCGAAGCACTAACACCCAATCGCTTTCGCATACTCGAACCACGCCGCAACCTGCACCTGCAGCGCAAGGTCTGGGCGCTGGATCTGGTGTTGATGCCGTTGGTGGGTTTCGATGATCAGGGCGGCAGGCTGGGCATGGGTGGCGGCTTTTACGACCGCAGCCTGGCCTACAAGGCGCGCCGCAAGAGCGCGAACAAACCCATGCTGCTAGGGCTCGCCCACGCCTGCCAGCAAGTCGACCAACTGGCGTTGGCGAGCTGGGACGTGCCGCTGAATGCGACGGTGACAAATAAGGGCTGGTTCTGACATTTAGCGCCGGAGCCAGGGCGCAAGTTCCCTGACCCACTGCTTGCGAGGCCGCATTCCTTGCGGCGTGAATTTCTTGGTCCGCGGATTAGCGCTTATTCAGTGCGACTCACAGAAACAGTTTCGTTTTGTTTGTCCCAAAGGCTTTGCGTGTATCCGGTGGTGACGATTCCCAAAGTAAAAAGAACGACCAAAACCCACAACATATCTGGTTTACGTTTCATTGAATGCCTCCCCCTTCGAGGCATACTGCGCACGTTGGACCGTGCGACAATTATTGTTATCGGTTAACAGTATTACTGCTGGTACCAGTCGGCATTCCATGCCAAAGCCATAACAGCATTTAGAACTGCACACATAACCCGGGCCGATGACTGGCCTACTGAGTCAATGACCTGATTAACGGAGCAAAGTTCATGCCCAATTGGCTAATGAAATCTGAGCCAGATGAGCTTTCAGTGTCTGCATTACAGCGCCTCGGCGAAGCGCGCTGGGATGGTGTTCGCAATTATCAGGCACGAAATTTCCTGCGCAAAATGCAAACAGACGAACTGTTCTTTTTTTATCATTCAAGCTGCCCGGAACCGGGTATCGCCGGAATCGGCCGGATAAGCCGCGAAGCTTATCCAGACCCGACTGCGCTCGATCCTGAAAGCCATTATTACGACCCCAAAGCGACCGCGGAGAATAATCCCTGGAGCGCTGTCGATGTGCAGTGCGTCGAGGTATTCAGCAGAGTCATCGCATTGTCGCGCTTGAAAACTCAGAGCGCACTCGAGGAACTGGCACTGGTAAAAAAGGGCAGTCGTCTGTCTGTTATGCCCGTTAGCGAAGAACAGTGGCTGGCCGTACTGACAATGCGTTGAGCCAATAGCGGCAATATGCTATTACACAGACTGTTTTAGCGGATGGACTTTATGGCGCAGCATTATCGGCACTCGTGGCCAGCACGCATTGCTATTGCAGCCCTGTTTCTGGGGTTGGGCATAGCCAGCGTTAAGCTATGGCGCCAAATGCAGACCAGCGAACAGGAGCATATCCGCGAAGTTGTCCGTTATGAGGCAACTAATCTGGCCAGCCAGCTTGAACACGGCCTGCACGATCAATCTCAAGGACTGCTCAGGGTAGCGAACCTGTGGAACCAGCTTGGCCGCCTGCCCGAGCAACAATGGCGGCTCGACAACCAGTTTTCACTCGACAATTTCCAGGGCTACCAAGCCATTCAATGGCTGGGCCCCGACTTGCACATGCGCTGGATCTTGCCGCTGGCCGGCAACGAGGCCGCCATAAACTTTGTGCTGACGCCTGATCATCCCAACTACCCGCTGGCAATGTTAGCCAAAAGCACTGGCAAGGCGCGCTTTTCCAACAGCTTCGCATTGGTTCAGGGTGGCCGCGGCTTTGTTCTTTACACCCCGTTGCAGATCATGGACGAGCAGCAAAAGCCGGTCTTCGACGGTTTCTTGCAGGCCGTATTCCGGGTTGAAAACCTGATGGATAACCTGCTCAAGAACATCGATAAGAATAAATTCAGCGTCTATCTGGAAGAATTCGACAAACCCATCTACAGCCGCGAGCAGGGCATTACGGTCGCCAGCCTGCAACAGAAGATCCCCCTGCACCTGATCAACAACCAAAACTACTCGCTTCGCCTGCGACCCAGTGCGCAGTGGGTTGCCACACTCTCCAGCAACCTGCCGACCTTCGTGCTGGTCGCAGGCCTGACCATCAGCACCCTGTTCACCGCCGCGCTGAGCCTGGCGCTTAGTAATAGACGCCGGGCGCGTGAGTTAAAAGCCGGTAACAAGCGCCTAAACGCCGAGGTCACACGACGCGAACAAGTCGAGCAGGTACTGCGCAGCAGCAGTGAACGCCTGCAATTGGTGCTGGACCTGACGGGCTCGAGCAAAGACGGGCTGTTTATTATCGACCCGCAAAATCGCGACATTCTGTACATGAACCCCGCCACCTACAGCGCCCTCGGCTACAGCGAGCAGGGTTTCATCAAGCTGTTCAAGGACAAACCCGAACAGGTTATTCGCGACTATGCGCAGTGGATCGCCAATGTCCGCAAGGCCCAGACCAGCGAGCACTCAAGTATTTTTCAACAGTACATGCGCCGCTTCGATGGTAGCTTTCAGGCCGCCGAGATCAGCGCACAGCTGGTCAATGTCAGCGGCCATGAATACCTGATCGGGGTTTCTCGCGACAACAGCGAGCGCCTCAAGCTTGAGCAACAGCTGCAAACGCTCAGCCAACTAGATGGCCTGACTGGCCTCTTCAACCGCCGCTATTTCGATAATCAGTTGGGCGGCGAGTGGCGGCGCCTACGCCGCGAGCATTTACCGCTGACGCTGATGATGATCGACATCGACTACTTCAAAGCCTACAACGACCAACTCGGTCATTTGGCCGGCGACGATGCCCTGCGCCGAATTGCAGAACTGCTCAAGGGTTGCCTGCAACGTGAAGGCGATACCGCCTGCCGTTATGGCGGCGAAGAGTTTGCGATCATCCTGCCAAACACCCCGGCAGAAGGCGGCAGGCATCTGGCAGAAAGAATTCACGACAAACTCGCAGAATTGCAACTCGAGCATCCGGGCAGCCCGCTTGAGCGCCTGACAGTCAGCATTGGCATTGCCTGCGTTCAGGCCAACGAGACCGAGTTACCGGATGATCTGATCGCGCGCAGCGACAAGGCGCTGTATCAAGCCAAGCATCAGGGCCGCAACCAGACGTGCGTGTGGCGCCAACCCTGAATCCGTGGTGCTCTTAGCGCTGCAGTATCAGGTTATTGAACAACAGGTCTTCCACCAGCGGCTCGCCTTCTTCAGTCGCCAGCACTTGCTGTACCTGCTTCAAGGCTTCCTGACGCAACGCCTCTTTGGCGTCCGGCGCGCTTAACCCTTCTTCGGTTTGCTGGGAAAACAGCATGACCAACTGATTGCGGATCAGCGGCTCGTGGTGCTCGACCTTAGCCTGAGCTTCCGCGCCCGTTACCCGCAACGACACATCTGCCTTGTAAAACTTGAGTTTCGGGCCACTGCCAAAATTACCCACAAGCGCAGGCACCAAGCTCACATAAGCCACAGTCGGCTTGCCCTCTTCGCCTTCGGCAGACTCCTGGGCAATCGCCTGAACCGACACCAGCGCTGCCAGCATGGCTAACAACAATGCTTTGAACATCAAAAACCCCCATGATCCAGCAGCGCCCGCATGGCCTTGCTGGGCACTAGCATATATAGACTCGGGCAATCCCCCAAGCCTAATGCTTATACGCATGTATCAGGCGCAAGCATGCTTGTTGACCCGCCCCTCAGGACTTTTAGACTGGGCGACATAACACCAAAAGGAATACTGCTGATGAAAGCCCTGCTGTGCAAAGCCTTCGGCCCGGCCGAGACCTTGGTTCTGGAAGATATCGCCAGCCCCGAGGCGAAAAAGAACGAGATCGTCCTCGATGTGCATGCCGCCGGGGTTAACTTTCCCGACACCTTGATCATCGAAGGTAAGTACCAGTTCAAGCCCCCTTTCCCATTTTCACCGGGCGGCGAAGCAGCCGGGATTATCAGTGCTGTCGGCGAGAAGATCAGCCACTTGAAAGTCGGTGACCGGGTAATGGCGTTAACCGGCTGGGGCAGCTTTGCCGAGCAGGTTGCAGTGCCTGGCTACAACGTCATGCAAATCCCCAAAAGCATGGACTTCGCCAGTGCCGCAGCCTTCGGCATGACTTACGGCACCTCAATGCACGCACTCAAGCAACGCGCCAACTTGCAGGCGGGTGAAACCTTGCTGGTCCTCGGCGCATCGGGCGGCGTGGGTCTGGCGGCAGTGGAAATCGGCAAGGCCATGGGCGCCAAGGTAATCGCCGCTGCCAGCAGTGCCGAGAAGCTGGAAGTGGCCAAGGCCGCCGGCGCCGACGAGCTGATCAACTACACCGAGACCAACCTCAAGGAAGAAGTAAAACGCCTGACTGGAGGCCTGGGTGCGGATGTAATTTACGATCCGGTTGGCGGTGATTTGTTCGATCTGGCCGCCCGCAGCATTGCCTGGAACGGTAGATTGCTGGTGGTCGGCTTTGCCAGCGGGCGCATCCCCGAACTGCCGGTCAACCTCATGCTGCTCAAAGGCGCGGCCGTGATTGGCGTGTTCTGGGGCTCATTCGCTCAACGCCAACCACAAGACAACGCGGCGAACTTCCAGCAACTGTTTGCGTGGCACGCAGAAGGCAAACTCAAACCACTGGTCTCGGAAAGTTATCCACTGGATAAAGCCGGCGACGCCATCAACCGGCTGGGCCAGCGTCAGGCTGTGGGTAAAGTCGTGGTGCAGGTCAAATAATAACCCGCACATTCAATTGCAGGCCGAACGGCCTGCAACCTCAGTTGCGCGGTGCGTAAGCGAATACGTCGGCGCGCATCTGGTGAGCGTCCATCCCGGCCTCGACCAGCGCATCGAGCGTGCCGTAGATCATTGCCGGTGAGCCGCTGGCATAAACATGCACATTGCTCAGGTCCGGAAAGTCCTCGCTGACCGCTTCGTGCAGAAGACCGCAACGCCCTTTCCAACCGCATTGGTCGCTGACTACCTGATGCAGAGTCAGATTATCCAGTTGCTGCCAGCTGTCCCAGACATCCAGCGCGTAAAAATCTTCCGGATTACGCGCGCCCCAGTACAGATGCACCGGATGCGCAAAACCACTCGCCCGGCAGTGCTCGATCAGGCTGCGCATTTGCGCCATGCCGGTACCAGCGGCGATTAATACCAGCGGCCCATCAGGCAACTCGGCCAAATGGGTGTCGCCAAAGGGCATTTTCACCCGCACAAAGCCTTCTGCCTGAAAGTACGCCAGCAGGCTGCGGGTGGATTCGTCGCGGGCCAGAATATGCAGGTCCATCTCGCGACCGTTGTGCGGTGCAGAGGCCAGAGAGAACGCGGCAAACTCACCGTCTTCACGGCGCAGCATCAAATATTGACCGGCGTGATAACGCGGCAACTTGCCAGCGGGTGCGCGCAGCTGCAGATGGAAAACATCGCCACCCAGACTGTTACAGGCAACCACCTGACACGACATCTCGCGCACCGGCAGCTCGCCGGGCATCAATACGCCATCCCAATGCAGCACACAGTCGGTCAGCGGTTTGGCCAGACAGGTGAACAGTTCACCGTGATCAATCGCCTGGCCTTCTTGTTCCACGCGCCCTTCAACCAGTAACGCCGCACAGATGTGGCAATTACCGTTGCGGCAACTCGACGGGCATTCAAACCCCAAGCGCCGGGTGGCGCTCAGGATCGGTTCATCCGGATGTACGTCGAGCACTGCTCCGCACGGCTGCAGCGTTACCTTCACATGACCTCCCAAGTCGTTTTCATGCCCTTAACAGCCGTCATCAGTCGATACCCAACTCGGCCCACATCTCGTCAACACGACGCGTCACCGCATCATCCTTGACGATAACCCGGCCCCACTCGCGCGTAGTTTCGCCCGGCCATTTGTGGGTGGCATCGAGACCCATCTTCGAGCCAAGGCCCGAGATCGGCGAGGCAAAGTCGAGGTAGTCGATGGGTGTGTTATCAATCATTACCGTGTCGCGCTTGGGGTCCATGCGCGTGGTGATTGCCCACATCACATCGTTCCAGTCGCGCGCGTTGATGTCGTCGTCGGTGACGATAACAAACTTGGTGTACATGAACTGACGCAAAAACGACCACACGCCGAGCATTACGCGCTTGGCGTGCCCCGGATACTGCTTCTTCATGGTCACCACCGCCATGCGATACGAGCAACCCTCTGGCGGCAGGTAGAAGTCGGTGATCTCCGGAAACTGCTTTTGCAGCAGCGGTACAAATACTTCGTTCAAGGCCACACCGAGAATTGCCGGCTCATCAGGTGGCCGTCCGGTGTAAGTGCTGTGATAAATAGGCTTCTGCCGACGCGTGATGCGCTCGACCGTGAACACCGGAAAACTGTCGACTTCGTTGTAGTAGCCGGTGTGATCGCCGTACGGCCCTTCATCGGCCATTTCGCCTGGATGAATCACCCCTTCCAGAACGATTTCGGTACTGGCCGGCACTTGCAGATCACTGCCGCGCGCTTTGACCAACTCGGTCTTGTTGCCGCGCAACAGGCCAGCAAACGCGTACTCGGAAAGGCTGTCCGGCACCGGCGTCACCGCGCCGAGAATGGTTGCAGGGTCTGCACCCAGGGCAACGGCAACCGGATACGGGCGACCCGGATACTTGTCACACCACTCGCGGAAATCCAGCGCGCCGCCACGGTGGCTGAGCCAGCGCATGATGACCTTGTTACGGCCGATCACCTGCTGACGATAAATTCCCAGATTCTGCCGTTCTTTATTCGGCCCCTTGGTAATGGTCAGGCCCCAGGTAATCAGTGGCGCCACATCACCCGGCCAACAGGTCTGCACCGGCAGCTTGGACAGGTCGACATCGTCGCCCTCCTCAATCACTTCCTGGCACGGTGCGTCCTTGAGCACCTTGGGCGCCATATCCAGGACTTTCTTGAAGATCGGCAGCTTCGACCAGGCATCTTTCAAGCCCTTTGGCGGCTCAGGTTCCTTGAGAAACGCCAACAGCTTGCCAATTTCACGCAGCTCGCTGACCTCTTCTGCGCCCATGCCCAACGCCACCCGCTTGGGCGTGCCAAACAGGTTGCCGAGCACTGGCATATCGAAGCCGGTCGGATTCTCGAACAGCAGCGCAGGCCCTGCCTTACGCAGAGTACGGTCACAGATTTCGGTCATTTCCAGAACCGGAGAAACCGGGGTCTGGATACGCTTGAGTTCGCCGCGCTTTTCCAAGCCGCTGATAAAGTCGCGCAAGTCGCGATACTGCATGCAGGAGCCTCGTGTCAGGCAGAGCTATCGAAGCGCAAAGTTTAGCGCCCCAGTCGGATATGCAGAAGAGCAAAAGCCAATCCACAAAAACACAAAAGCCGGGATCAGTACTGATTACCCGGCTTCATGCACAACAAACATCACATCCAATCTTCCTGACTCTACGCGATCCGTCATCACAGACCGCGCCGTCGGACGAGGCCGCGTGTGCAAAGGTCAGGCAAGGCAGAAATTGCCGAGGCCGCGCAGTGTACGCCAGTACATGAGCACGCCCGAGGCGATTTCTAACGCCGCATCACCGCCGCACACACGGCCGTAAGCCAATCACTTACGCTTCATGGACATAAAGAATTCGTCGTTGGTCTTGGTCGCTTTGAGCTTGTCGATCAAGAACTCGATGGCCGCAATCTCGTCCATCGGGTGCAGCAACTTACGCAGAATCCACATACGCTGCAGCTCGTCTTCGGCGGTCAGCAACTCTTCGCGGCGGGTGCCGGAGCGGTTGATGTTGATCGCAGGGAATACGCGCTTTTCAGCGATGCGACGATCCAAAGGCAGTTCCATGTTACCGGTACCTTTGAACTCTTCGTAAATCACTTCATCCATCTTCGAGCCGGTTTCAACCAGCGCGGTGGCGAGGATAGTCAGCGAACCGCCTTCTTCGATGTTACGTGCAGCGCCGAAGAAACGCTTCGGCTTCTCCAGTGCGTGGGCATCAACACCACCGGTGAGTACCTTGCCGGAGCTTGGGATCACGGTGTTGTAGGCACGCGCCAGACGCGTGATCGAGTCGAGCAGGATGACCACATCTTTCTTGTGCTCAACCAGACGCTTGGCCTTCTCGATAACCATTTCAGCAACCTGCACGTGGCGGGTTGGCGGCTCGTCGAAGGTCGAAGCAACCACTTCGCCGCGCACAGTGCGCTGCATTTCGGTTACTTCTTCCGGGCGCTCGTCGATCAACAGAACGATGAGGTGGCACTCGGGGTTGTTACGCGTGATGTTGCTGGCAATGTTCTGCAGCATGATGGTCTTGCCCGCTTTTGGCGGAGCAACAATCAGACCACGCTGACCTTTCCCAATCGGTGCGCACAGGTCGATAACGCGACCGGTGAGGTCTTCTGTCGAACCGTTACCCGCTTCCATGACCAGACGCTTGGTCGGGAACAGTGGCGTAAGGTTTTCGAACAGAATCTTGTTCTTGGCGTTTTCCGGACGATCGTAGTTGATCGTGTCGACCTTGAGCAGGGCGAAATAACGCTCACCCTCTTTTGGCGGTCGGATCTTACCGACGATGGTGTCACCGGTACGCAGGTTGAAGCGGCGGATCTGGCTAGGCGAAACGTAAATGTCGTCTGGGCCTGCGAGATAAGAGGCATCCGCCGAGCGGAGAAAGCCGAAACCGTCCTGGAGGATCTCCAGCACGCCATCACCGGAGATCTCTTCTCCACCCTTGGAATGTCGTTTGAGCAACGAAAAGATCACGTCCTGCTTGCGCGAACGGGCCATGTTATCGATGCCCATCTGTTCGGCCATTTCCAGCAGTTCAGTGATCGGCTTTTGCTTGAGTTCAGTCAGATTCATAGGAATGACGTAATCATTATGAGGAGGGAAAATAAGCTATTAGCTTGGGAGGCCGCGCCGCACAGAAGGCGACTGGATCGCGAGTAATTCGTAATGAAATTGAGTCGGCGACGGCAATGCAGGGGGCTGTATAGGAAATACAGCGAGACCGAATTTAACACCCAGCTGCGCGGGCGTCTAGCCTGTAAATATAAAAAAGCCCCGTTTTTTACGGGGCTTTTGTGGGCAATTTCTCAGATATTGCTATCGAGGAATGCAGCCAGTTGCGACTTCGACAGTGCGCCGACTTTGGTCGCCTCAACGTTGCCGTTCTTGAACAGCATCAGCGTTGGGATACCACGAACGCCATACTTCGGCGGGGTGTCCTGGTTTTCGTCGATGTTCAGTTTGCAAACTTTCAGCTTGCCTTGGTAGGTCTGTGCAATTTCGTCCAGAACCGGTGCAATCATCTTGCACGGGCCGCACCACTCAGCCCAGTAATCGACCAATACCGCGCCTTCTGCCTGAATAACTTCTTGGTCAAAGCTGGCATCGCTGACGTTGGTGATAAATTCACTCATGGATAATCTCCGTAATCGCAAGCTACAAAATTGGCTGACATCATAACTCGGGTTTTATGACACAGGAAGGAAAGCTCGATTGTGCTTCTCTATCGGCGGTCTTAAAAACTTCATTTTTTAGCCATACTGTCACACGCCACGTATTACAGTGGTAGAGGCTAATACAAGCACAAATTCGATCAAACTGGCCGTTTGTTTGCTGTCACTGCGACATCAGTATGCGTTGGCGCGCGGTGGCTATCGTGGCACGATGACCCTGTTCTGCTTTGAGACCTTTAATCCATGCCGCAAAAATCTGCTGACAATTTCCCCCTGATTGCCGCCATCGACCTCGGTTCAAACAGCTTTCACATGGTCATGGCAAAGGCTGATCACGGCGAAATACGCATACTTGAGCGCCTCGGCGACAAGGTCCAACTCGCTGCCGGCATCAATGAAGAGCGCTTGCTCAGCGAAGAAGCCATGCAACGCGGCCTCGATTGCCTGCGCCGGTTTGCCCAACTTACCGCCAGTTTGCCCGAAGGCGCTGTACGGATTGTCGGCACCAACGCACTGCGCGAAGCGCGCAATCGCGCCGAATTCATCAGCCGCGCCGAAGAGATTCTGGGCCATCCGGTCGAAGTCATTTCCGGTCGCGAAGAAGCACGTCTCATCTACCTGGGTGTATCGCACTCAATTGCCGACACACCGGGCAAGCGACTGGTTGCCGACATTGGCGGCGGCAGCACCGAGTTCATTATTGGTCAGCGTTTTGAGCCGCTGCTGCGCGAAAGCCTGCAGATGGGCTGCGTCAGTTACACTCAGCGCTTCTTCAAAGACGGCAAGATTACTCCCGCGCGATATGCGCAGGCGTACACTGCTGCACGCCTCGAACTCATGGGCATCGAGCACGCGCTGCAGCGCATCGGCTGGGAAGAAGCGGTGGGCGCATCGGGCACCATCAAGGCCATTGGCTTAACAATCAAAGGCGCGGGACTGGGCATCGGCGAGGTCAACAAAGAAGGCCTGGCGTGGCTCAAACGCAAGGTGTTCAAAATCGGTGATGC
This sequence comes from Pseudomonas marincola, assembly GCF_900682675.2. Classification (NCBI taxonomy): domain Bacteria; kingdom Pseudomonadati; phylum Pseudomonadota; class Gammaproteobacteria; order Pseudomonadales; family Pseudomonadaceae; genus Pseudomonas; species Pseudomonas marincola. The sequence continues at coordinate 4,460,943 of NZ_LR215729.2, forward strand.
CGAAAAGCTCGACCTCGACGGCATCAAGACAGACCGTCGCGGCATCTTTCCCGCCGGGTTAGCAATTCTCGAAGCCATATTCGATGCCTGTGACATCGAAACCATGTCGCATTCCGAAGGCGCGCTGCGCGAGGGCGTGCTGTATGACCTGCTCGGTCGTCATCAACATGAAGACGTACGCGAACGCACCCTGAGCGCGCTGATGGAGCGTTATCACGTCGACCTTGAGCAAGCCGCCCGCGTCGAGGCCAAAGCGCTGGAAGCCTTTGAGCAAGTGGCCGAAAGCTGGCAGCTGGATGATGACTGGTACCGTGAACGGCTGATCTGGGGCGCACGCGTGCATGAGCTTGGGCTCGACATTGCCCACTACCAATATCACAAGCATGGTGCCTATCTGGTCGAGCATTCGGACCTTGCCGGCTTTTCGCGCCTCGACCAGCAAATGCTGGCGTTACTGGTGCGCGGCCACCGTCGCAATATCCCCAAAGACAAGCTCGCTGAATTTGGCAAAGAGGGAATCAAGCTGGTTCGGCTGTGTGTGCTGCTGCGCTTTGCGATTCTGTTCCATCACATCCGCAGCACACAGGAAATGCCCAAGGTCGTACTCAAAGCCAACGAGCACAAACTGGAATATCACTTCCCAGAAGGCTGGCTTGAGGCCAACCCGCTAACCCAGGCGGATTTCACTCAGGAAGCGGAATGGCTCAAGCGCGTCGGCATCGAACTCAGCGTGCACTAACCACCGGCACAGTCAGTTTTTCCAGTAACAACGCCTGCGCACTGCGGGCGTTTTGGTTTCCGGTGGGGCTGTTACGGATGTAGCGACCATCGGGCTGCAACAGCCAGCTGTGGGTGTTGTCGGCCAGATAGGTTTCAAGCTCTTTCTTCACGCGCATGATCAGCTTTTTACCTTCGACCGGGAAACAGGTCTCGATACGCTTGTCGAGGTTGCGCTCCATCCAGTCGGCGCTGGACAGATAAACCTTCTCATCGCCGCCGTTAAGGAAGTAGAACACCCGCGTGTGCTCAAGGAAGCGACCGATAATCGAGCGCACCTGAATGTTGTGCGAAACCCCCGGAATCCCCGGACGCAGGCAGCACATACCGCGCACCACCAACTCAATTTTGACCCCGGACTGGCTGGCTTTGTACAGCGCGCGAATGATCTTCGGATCGGTCAGCGAGTTGAATTTGGCCATGATGTGCGCCGGTTGGCCATCAAGTGCCAGCTGGGTTTCATGGAGGATCATGTCGAGCAGGGTTTTCTTCAGCGTGAACGGCGCATGCAGCAGCTTTTTCATGCGCAGGGTCTTGCCCATGCCGATCAACTGGCTGAACAGCTTGGAGACGTCTTCGCACAGCGCCACGTCCGCGGTGAGCAGACTGTAGTCGGTGTACAGACGCGCATTACCGGCGTGATAGTTGCCCGTACCCATGTGCGCATAACGCACAATGTCGCCCTGCTCACGGCGCAGGATCAGCATCATTTTGGCGTGAGTCTTGAGCCCGACCACACCGTAAATCACCACCGCACCCGCCGCCTGCAAACGGCTAGCCAGTTGCAGGTTGGACTCTTCATCGAAGCGCGCACGCAACTCGATTACGGCCGTTACTTCCTTGCCGTTACGCGCCGCTTCAACCAGCGCATCAACGATTTCCGAGTTGGCCCCGGAGCGATAAAGCGTCTGCTTGATCGCCAGCACATGCGGGTCTTTTGCTGCCTGACGAAGCAGATCAACGACCGGTGTAAACGACTCAAACGGGTGCAGCAGCAGGATGTCCTGCTTGCTCACCACATTGAAAATGTTATCGCTGTTTTGCAGCAGTTTCGGGATCAACGGCGTAAACGGCTGGTACTGCAATTCAGGGTGGCTATCGAGCCCGGTAACGCTGAATAGCCGCGTCAGGTTGACCGGCCCACCGACCTGATACAGCTCGCTTTCCGCCAGCCCGAACTGCTTGAGCAGATAATCGCTCAGGTGTTTCGGGCAGCTGTCTACCACCTCCAGACGCACCGCATCGCCGTAGCGCCGCGAGAACAGCTCGCCACGCAGCGCGCGGGCCAGATCTTCGACGTCTTCGGTATCAACCGACAAGTCGGCGTTACGCGTGAGGCGGAACTGGTAGCAACCTTTCACCTTCATGCCGTGGAACAAGTCATCCGCATGGGCGTGAATCATTGACGACAGGAACACGTAATTGTCGCCTGGCCCGCTGACTTCTTCCGGCACCTTGATAATGCGCGGAAGTAGACGCGGCGCCGGAATAATCGCCAGACCGGAGTCACGACCAAAGGCATCGACACCTTCAAGCTCAACGATAAAGTTCAGGCTCTTATTCACCAGCAGCGGGAACGGGTGAGTCGGGTCGAGGCCGATCGGCGTGATGATCGGTGCGATCTCGTCGCGGAAATAACGCCGCACCCAGGCCTTGAGCTTGACCGTCCACTGACGCCGGCGAATGAAGCGCACGTTGTGCTTCTCCAGCGCCGGCAGCAAATTTTCGTTAAGAATCGCGTACTGACGATCAACCTGCTCGTGAACCAGCTCGGAAATGCGCGCCAGCGCCTGATGCGGCTGCAAACCATCAGCGCCCGCCTGTTCGCGGGCAAAGTTGATTTGCTTCTTGAGGCCAGCCACACGAATTTCGAAGAACTCATCCAGATTGCTGGAGAAGATCAGCAGAAACTTCAGCCGCTCCAGCAACGGATAGGACTCATCCAGCGCCTGCTCAAGCACGCGGATGTTGAACTGCAACTGCGACAATTCACGATGAATGTACAGGCTGCTGTCATCCAGGCTCGGCACCACCAGTGGCGGCGCAGGCGGCGTTGACTCGACCACCGCTGGGGTCTCGGCGGGCACCTCGGCAGTGACCACTTGCGCTTCTGGCAGCTCAACCACTTCGTTGCTGCTGAGTCCTTCGATATTCATGGTTTGTCCTTGTGGGACTACTGTCCCTGCTTCAACTGTTCTGCCGCGCGAACGGCGAAATAAGTGAGAATGCCGTCTGCGCCCGCGCGCTTGAAGGCAGTCAGTGATTCAAGGATCACTGCGTCGCTCAACCAGCCATTCTGGATGGCGGCCATGTGCATGGCGTACTCGCCCGACACCTGATAGACAAAGGTCGGAACACGAAATTCCTGTTTGACGCGCCAGAGGATGTCGAGATACGGCATGCCCGGCTTAACCATCACCATATCAGCCCCTTCGGCCAAATCGGCAGCCACTTCGTGCAGCGCCTCATCGGTATTGGCCGGGTCCATCTGATAGGTGTTCTTGTTGCTCTTGCCCAGATTCGCAGCCGAGCCCACGGCATCACGGAACGGGCCGTAATAGGCGCTGGCGTATTTGGCCGAGTAGGCCATGATCCGCACATTGGTGTGATCGGCCAACTCCAGTGCCTCGCGGATTGCCTGAATGCGGCCATCCATCATGTCGGACGGCGCCACAACCTGCGCACCGGCCTCGGCGTGCGACAGCGCCTGCTTGACCAGCGCATCGACCGTGATGTCGTTCTGCACGTAGCCATCTTCATCCAGAATGCCGTCCTGACCGTGCGTGGTGAACGGATCGAGCGCTACATCACTGATCACGCCCAACTCGGGGAAACGTGCACGCAACGCACGAATGGCGCGCTGGGCGATGCCTTCCGGGTTCCACGCTTCACTGCCGTCGAGCGACTTCTTTTCGAGCGGCGTTACCGGGAATAAAGCCAGCGCAGGAATGCCCAGCTCAACCCACTTCTCGGCTTCGCTCAGCAACAGATCAATCGACAAGCGCTCGACACCCGGCATTGATGGAATGGCCTCGCGACGGTTTTCACCGTCCAGCACGAACACCGGCAAAATCAGATCATCAACGCTCAAACGATTTTCACGCACCAGACGGCGGGAAAAGTCATCACGACGATTACGACGCAAACGAGTGGCGGGGAACAAGCGATTGGCAGGGGTAAAACTCACGACAGACTCCTGGGCCCGCGCGGACGGGCGAGTGCGGCAGTTATAAAGCGTCATTATGACCAAATGATGACAGCACAATGACAGCTGCGACTGCGCGTCGCAGCTCAGGCTTAAATTCAGAGTCGTATTGTGGCTGCTTGGTTGCGCTTTAGTCGAGCCTGCATCTCAACCAGGCGCGTGCAGTTGAATGTCAGACTGGTGCATACGCCGAGCGTCGCTGAAAACCCCACAGCAGCGCAGCATTTATCAGCGTGTAAACGCCCAAAACCAACCAGGCGCTTGGAGAAAGTGCCAGTAACCCGCTAAGCCCGGCCAACCACAGCAGCGGCCAGTTACTGGCGAGTCGCAGCCATTCCAACCGCCGGAAACCCGCGCGATTCTCCAGCCACATGCCGAGGCAAAACAGGCTCAGCGCTATCCACATGCAACCCAGCAACAATGCCTGCAGGCTGACCGACGTGCTAACCGCCATGAGATAACTGCCCGCCGCCAGAGCCACGCCCAATTGCAGCACGGCGTAGGCTTTGCTGGCCGTGGTCAGCGGCACATCGAATTTCACGAAGTTGGCCAGATCAGGCTTGCTCTGCGGAAAACGCGCCGCCACATCAGCAGGTCGCCAGCCGGTGCGCATAAACCAGATGCGTAATTTATCCTTCAGCGACGCCGTGTGTCGGGCGTCGTGCCAAAGCGAGGCATACACCTGCAGGTTCGCCCACAGCGGATTCCAACTGGCCAAGGGCACTGTCACCCCGAAAACCACGGGCTCATCGTCGAGTTCTTCCTGAAAGGTTCCAAACAGCCGGTCCCAGATAATCAACACGCCGCCGTAATTGCGGTCCATGTAGACCCGGTTCTGCGCATGATGCACACGATGATTGGACGGGCTGACGAACACCCACTCAAACCAGCCAAGCTTGGCGATATGGCGGGTGTGAACCCAGAACTGATAGAGCAGATCAATCGCGGCCACCGTCAGGAACACCAACGGCGGTACGCCGACAATCGCCATTGGCAAATAAAACACCCAACCGCAGAGAAAACCGCTGCTGGTTTGTCGCAGCGCAGTCGTCAGATTGTATTCTTCACTCTGGTGATGCACCGAATGCGCCGCCCAGAGCACATTGCGCTCATGTCCAAGGCGGTGATGCCAGTAATAGCAAAAGTCGTAGAAGACCAGCGCAAACAGCCAGACCCAGAACTGCTCAGGGTCGAACTCAAACAGCCCAAGATGCTCCCAGGCCAGGCTATACGTGAGCAGCCCGACAACGCCTGTCACCAGCCCCAAGCTGGTCGAGAGCACGCCAGCACTGAGGCTGTTCAGCGCATCGGAGAAACCGTAGGTGCGCACGCCACGCCAGCGGTCAGCCAGCAGTTCAAGCGCAATCAGGGCAAAAAATACCGGCACGGCAAAGAGAATGTAGTTCATGTCACGGCCATCATTTTGTAGTTATTGGCAGGCAACTTATGCAGTCAATCCTAGCCCAACCCACAACTGATTACCGCGACATATCCCGCCAAACTTGCAGGCATTCAAGCCGCATTTGCCAATAATGTGGCCGATTCAGTCCGCGAATGCGTTGCGCAGGAACTCCGGCAACGGCACCGAATGCCCCGCCTGATGATCGATCCAGACGATTTTGCAATTTCCTTCGCCATACACAATGTCGGGCTGCTCAAGCGTGGTCAGCCGATGCTCCAGCACCATGCTGCTGCGCCCCAAAGCGCCAGCAAAAAGTTCAACACAGGCTGTTGCAGGGTGTACCACCGGCTTCAGGAATGTGTGCTGGATCTGCAGCACCACAGGGCCTTTGGGGACGTTATTCATCACCACCCCGACTTCCTCGAACCACGCCACCCGCGCCTCTTCGATGTATTGCATGTAAATGCTGTTATTCACATGCCCGTAACTGTCCATATCGCCCCAGCGTACGGGGATTACGGCGCGGTAAAGTAATTTCCTATCTGACATCTGAGTCTTCGCTATGCTGGATTTAAGTGTTCAATTAAGCCGAATTTAAGCCTGCGCAGGCAGACTACGCAGGTCGAACACAGATTTGAAATACCGAAGAGTGACCACGCGAACAAATACAGCACGACGCTGATGGCGCGCGTTGAACTTGGCCGGTAAAAATACACTCCATTGTTTACCGATAATCTGCCGCAATTGCCTTGCGCAACCCGGCCCAATGTTTTGCCCAGGAGCCTTTGATGAATAAAAAAGTTGCGGTGATTTTGTCTGGTTGTGGCGTCTACGATGGCGCCGAAATCCACGAGAGCGTCATCACCCTGCTGCGCCTGGATCAGCGCGGCGCATTGGTGCAGTGCTTCGCCCCGGATATCGAACAAATGCACGTGGTCGATCACTTCAGTGGCGACGAAACCGGCGAGACCCGGAATGTGCTGGTCGAGTCGGCGCGCATTGCCCGTGGTGAAATCAAAGATGTGCGTGAACTGCACGCGGCGGACTACGATGCGCTGATTATTCCCGGCGGTTTTGGCGCGGCCAAAAACCTCTCGGACTTCGCCATCGCCGGCGCCAATTGCACCGTTCAGCCCGACGTGTTGAAAGCCGCGCAAGGGTTTGTCAGCGCGCAGAAACCAGTCGGCCTGATGTGCATCGCTCCCGCCATGGCCGCCAAGATATTCGGCCAGGGCATTACCTGCACCATCGGCAAAGATGAAGAAACCGCGGCAGCGCTGACTAAAATGGGCGCAGTGCATCAGGAGTGTGAAGTCAGCGAAATTGTCGAAGACAGCCAACACAAGCTGGTCACGACGCCGGCCTACATGCTCGCGCAATCCATCAGTCAGGCGGCGTCAGGCATCTACAAGCTGGTCGACCGTGTGCTCGAACTGGCTCAGCACTAAAACGGGGCTCATAGGCCGTTTGCGCCAATAATCACCGTACACCTGCCGTGCCTCTGGTCACGGCAGGTTTTGTCCGGCAGCGTTGACCCATTCCGTTAACGCGAGCCACCCATGAACCAGCAGCCCTTCGAATTGACCGACGAACTGAAACAGGCGGTCAGCAGCTTCTTTCAGCGCATCCCGTTCAACAATGTGATTGGCATCGAGATCGATCAACTCTCGCCCGAGTTGGTGCTTATGAGTTTTGCCATGAAGGATGAGCTAATTGGCAACTTCATTCAGGGCATTCTCCACGGCGGCGTCATCTCCTCGGTGCTCGACGTAGCTGGCGGCGCTATGGCGTTGATCGGCGCATTCGAACGCCACCAACACCTATCCGGCAGTGAACGCATGGCGCGCCTGTCCAAGTTGGGCACCATCGACCTGCGCGTCGACTTCCTGCGCCCCGGCCGCGGCAAACGCTTCACCGCCAGCGCGGTGTTGTTGCGTTCAGGGAACAAGGTCGCCGTGGTGCGCAGCGAATTGCATAACGACGACGGCGAATTGATCGCGGTTGGCACCGGCACTTATTTGTGTGGTTGAACACCGCAAATTTATTGCCATTGCGGCCTTATGGATGCTCATGGTTTGACATTTGATTGCCGAATCGAATCGCGAAAACGCCTGGGCCGTCAGGCGGCGACGTATCCGTCGCCATGACGGATTGCCCCGTTGGGGCTATCCATCCTCCGTGGTGCCGAGGCGGAGGATGGATAAACCGCAGGTTAATCCGTCATGGCGATCTGATGGATGTATCCGGTCTGGCGTTTGATCGCCGAATTGAATGGCGAAAACGCGTAGGCCGTCAGACGGCGACGTAAACGTCGCCATGACGGATTGCCCCTTTGGGGCGATCCATCCTCCGTGGTGTGCCGAGGCGGAGGATGGATAAACCGCAGGTTAATCCGTCATGGCGATCTGATTGATGTACCCGGCTCGGCGTTTGATCACCGAATCGAATCGCGAAAACGCACAGGCCGGAAGGCGGCAACGTGTCCGTCGCCATGACGGATAGCCCGTTGGGCGATCCATCCCCGGTGGTGTGCCGAGGGTGGAGGATGGATAAACCGCAGGTTAATCCGTCATGGCCGCCTGTTGGATGTACCCGGTCTGGCGTTTGATCGCCGTATTGAATCGCGAAACACATAGGCCGTCAGGCGGCGACGTTTGCGTCGCCATGACGGATTGCCCCGTTGGGGCTATCCATCCTCCTAGACGCGGGTTAGGCGGGTCAGGATTCGGTCTAATGAATTGGCGAACTGCTGGCGGTCCTTTTCGCCGTATGCGCTCTGTCCGCCGCCCATCTGGCCTTGCTCGCGCAGGTCGGTGAACAGGTTACGCACCGCCAGACGTTCGCCCATGTTGCGCTCGTCGAACTCTTTGCCGCGCGGATCGAGCGCCGCCACGCCCTTTTTCACCAGCCGGTCAGCCAGCGGCACATCGCTGCAAATAACTAATTCGCCAGGCACTGCATGCTCGACCAGATAATCATCGGCCGCGTCGGGACCGCTTGGCACCACGATCAGCTTCACGCACGCGAAGTTAGGCCGTGGCTGAGCCTGCCCGGCGACCAACACCACCTCAAAGCCACGCTTGAGGGCAAACTTGACCACCTGATCGCGCGCAGCTCGCGGGCAAGCATCAGCATCTATCCAAACGCGCATTAACCAATCCCCCGTATTTATGTGTGGCATTAAAAAACCCGGCGAGCCTTGTGGCAAGCCGGGTTTTCTCGGATCGTTACAACTTAGGGCTGAGCAACTTCCGCGCGCCGGCGTTCGGTCAGCCAGCTACGGCCATACAGCACCACGATTGCCGTCAGCGCCACAGCTTGAGCGCCCAGGCTGTAGGCATCTGGGTGAATACCCATCCAGTCAAACTCGAAGAAGTTGACCGGACGTGTGCCAATAACGCCAGCTTCTTGCAGGGCTGCAATACCGTGACCGGCAAATACCACCGACAGCATGCAGAGCAGAATTGCGTTGAGGCTGAAGAAGGTAGCCAGCGGCAGTTTGCGCGACCCACGCAGAATCACCCACGCCAGGCCAATCAATATAACCAACGCCGCACAAGCGCCGAAGATTACCATGCTGTGGCCTTCAGGCCCGGCCTGCAGCCAGAGTGTTTCGTAAAACAGGATGACTTCAAAGAGTTCGCGGTACACCGAGAAGAAGGCCAGCAGGGCAAAGCCGAAACGACCGCCGCCACTCACCAGGCTGCTCTTGATGTAACTCTGCCACGCGGCGGCATGACGGCGGTCGTGCATCCACACGCCCAACCACAACACCATGACGCTGGCAAACAAGGCGGTAGCGCCTTCGAGCAATTCGCGTTGCGCACCGCTGACATCAATCAGGTAGGCCGCCAGAGCCCATGTCGCAAAGCCTGCGGCAATCGCCAAGCCCCAACCAACATGCACGCTGCGTACGGCTTTTTCCTGCCCGGTATTGCGCAGGAATGCCAGAATCGCCGCCAGTACCAGAATGGCCTCAAGGCCTTCACGGAGCAGGATCAGCAAGCTTGAAATGAATGTCAGCGAGGCGGACATGGCATCGCCGCCGAGCAAGTCGGAAGACTTCGCCAGCTCAACCTTGGCCTGCTCCAGACGCTGCGCTGCGACCGGCACAGACAGACCATCCTGCAACGCCTGACGATAAGCCATCAGTGCTTTCTCGGTGATCTTGCGCTGATCAGAGTCGATGTTGTTCAGTGCACTCTCGACCAGCTCAAAGCCTTCCAGATACGCACCGACAGACAAGTCATAGGCTTGCTCTGAATCGCCCTCGGTGTAGGCCTTGAGGCTATGCTCCAACGTCTGGCGAGTGTGATCGATCAGTTGCGCAGGGCCACGTTGTTCAACCGGTGGCTGGGCGCGCTGGGCACGGAACAACGCAGCGGCCTCAGGCCCTTGCGCCGTCGCCACTTCGGCGGGCGTTTGCGCCGCCAGGCTGGCAATCCCGAAGGATTTGCCCTCAGCCACTGGCTCGGCAGTAAAGCCGGCAATATAACTGGCCAGATCCCAGCGCTGACGATCATCGAGCTGGTCGGCGAACGCCGCCATGTCGGTGCCTTCAATGCCCAGACCAATGGTGTTATAGATATCGTAAAGGCTCAGGCGGTCTATCCGCGCAGCATCACGCAGGTTCGCCGGAGGCGGCTCAAGGCCAATACCTGCGGGGCCATCGCCAGCACCGGTCTGGCCATGACAAACCGCACAGTGCTGAGCAAACAATGGCTCGCCGCGAGTAGGATCAGGCGTGATCGCCGGCGCCTGACTCACCTGATAGGTGCTGACCAAGTTTGCTGCCAACTGCCGCGCCTGAATGGCGACCTTGCCACCGTCTTCGCGCTGTTCGATGTTCTTGCGCAGGCTGGCAACGCCCGACACCAGCTCATCACGACCTTCCTGGGCCGGTAATGCCACAATCAAACCTTGCAGCACGGTGAGAAATTCGAGTTGTTCCTGATACTCGCTGGCATCAATAATCTTGCCATCAGCGACGGTTGCGGGGTAATCCGCACCGAGGTATCCGAGCATATGCAGCGCTTGGGCAGCGCCATCACCGGCCTCGGCCATTGCAGCAAGGCTGCAGAGCAGAGTCAGTGGGAGTAGCAGCCAGCAAATGAGACGGCGTGGAAGAAACATATAGGATTCAATCCCAAATACGAATGGGTGGCATTACATTGTTGCCTCCCTAACGATTTTCCTCAAGCCCCAAATGTCTGATCGTCAGTGTCGATTTGTCGCAAAGCCTCCGGAGACCCGTTATGACGCTGTCCAGCCGCTTGCAAGAAGCTGCAAATATTGTGATCTGCGGTGCCAGCCGTGGCATTGGTCTGGCAATGACCGAGCAACTATTGGCCAGTCCACACACCGGCTGTATCTGGGCTATTGCCCGCTCGGCGTGCGAGTCGCCTGAACTCGATGCGCTGCAAAAGCGTTATCCCGGGCGCCTTGAACGCGCCAATGTGGATGTGTCCGATGAAGCCTCTATCGGGCGCTTCGCCAGCCAACTACAGGGACAGATAAGTCGGCTGCATGTGCTGATCAGTACCGCAGCCGTGCTGCATCAGGATGGCGCACGTGCGGAAAAAGGCCTGGCGCAACTTGATCAGCAGAGTTTGCACGCAGCCTTCCAGACCAATGCATTTGGCCCGGTTCTGCTTCTCAAGCATTTGTTGCCCTTGTTGCGTGGCCGCCACGCCTGCACGGTTGCGGCACTTTCAGCACGGGTTGGCTCGATTGGCGATAACCATCTGGGCGGCTGGTACAGTTATCGCGCCAGCAAGGCGGCACTCAATCAGTTGATGCACACCGCCAGTATCGAACTGCGTCGGCTCAACCCGCAAAGCTGCGTATTGCTGCTGCATCCGGGGACCACCGACACTGAGCTTTCAAAACCGTTTCAGGCCAATGTGCCAAGCGAAAAACTGTTCAGCTGCACCTATGCAGCCAACCAACTGCTGGCGCAGATTGACCGCCACGACCCGGAACAAACCGGCAGTTTCTGGGCGTGGGACGGCCAGCCAATTGAGTGGTAAAGCGGCTGCTGCTTAAGCCGAGGCGCGGCTGACAGTTGCCAGCAGGCTCGCAGCGCCGACAAACAACACCGCGAAGGTACGATTCATCACACGCTGCTGGCGCGGGCTGCGGAGCATACGCAGCACCTTGGATGCCAGGCCGGTGTAGCCCGCCATGACAATAAGGTCCACGCTGATCATGGTCACGCCCATGATCAGGTATTGGCTTAGCAGCGGCTCATGTGGATTGAGGAACTGCGGCAATACCGCGAGCATGAACACAATGGCTTTGGGGTTGCTGAAATTGACCAGAAAACCGCGCAGAACCAGACTCAGTGGTCGCCCGGTTGGCCGCTCGGAAGACTCAGCAGACAAGTCGCTCGGCAGCGCACGCCACTGGCGATAGGCCAGATAAACCAGATAGACCACACCGAACCACTTGATCAGGCTGAAGGCCACTGCCGAGGTCGCGAGGATTGCGCCAACACCGGCGGCAACAATCGTGATTTGCAGAATCAGGCCGACCTGCAGGCCCAGTGCCGTCCAGTAACCACGCAAGAAACCGTACTGCAGGCCAGATGACATTGACGCGATAGCGCCCGCACCCGGCGACAGGCTGATAATCCAGCACGCCACGAAAAACGCCATCCAGGTTTCAAGCGCCACAGCAATCACCTCAAGATCGAATCAGCCCAATAGAAAGAGGCGGGAAAAACCCGCCTCTTTATCATGCATCAAACAACCCCACGCTGGCGATCATTCCGGCGTGTCTTTACGCAAGCGCACAGGCTCCTGCCCTTGCTTGCGGGCCATGGCGCCACGCAGACGAATGTTGATCGCCTCGACCGCCAGCGAGAAAGCCATGGCGAAATACACATAACCTTTCGGCACGTGCACTTCAAAGGCCTCAGCCACCAGCATGGTGCCGACGACGATGAGGAAGGACAGCGCGAGCATTTTCAGCGACGGGTGCTTGTCGATGAAATTACTGATGGTGCTGGCCGAGAGCATCATCACCACAACCGAGATGATAATCGCCGCGACCATGACCGGTACGTTATCAACCAGGCCGACTGCGGTAATGACCGAGTCGAGCGAGAACACGATGTCGATGATCGCGATCTGCACGATGATGCCCATGAAGCCATAAGCTTTGCCGCCGCTCGCCTGTTGCTCTTCAGCACCCTCAAGGCTGTGATAGATCTCCATGGTGCTCTTGAACAACAGGAACAGACCACCGAAGAACAAGATCAGGTCGCGCCCCGAAATACCGTGCCCAAACGCCACGAACAGGTCGGTAGTCAGGCGCATCACCCAACTGATCGAGAGCAAGAGTAGAATTCGCGTGACCATGGCCAAGGCCAGACCGAAGAAGCGCGCGCGCGGCTGTTGCTCCTTGGGCAGACGGCTGACCAGAATCGAGATGAAGATAATATTGTCGATGCCGAGAACAATTTCCAGGGCGGTCAGGGTCAGAAACGCAACCCAAATTTCCGGGTTAGCCAGCCATTCCATAATCAGGTTTATCTCTAGAGAGAAGCGTGAGAGGTTGCCACGACAGCGGCATTTTTGCGCCCGCTATTAAGCACCTGGCGCATGACGCCGCCAAGTGGGCAGAGGCAGGCTAAAACAACAAATTTGCATCAATCTATGTCAGCGCAGCCAACGGCTGGCGCCGACATGGAACAGCTTAATGCTAGCTGGCTTCTTCCAACTGGCGTTGCAACTCTTCAAGAATTTCCAGTGCTTCCATCCACTGTTCTTCCAGCGCTGCTTCGCGGCTTTTCAACGTGCCCTGCTCCGCCAGCAAATCACGCAATTCATTCTTGCGCGAAGCGTCGTAGAGGTCACTGTCGCCGAGCTTGGTTTCAACCGCGGCCAACTTCTCGTGCAACTGGCCAAGCTCTTTCTCCAGCTTCTCGGCCTGACGCTTATGCGGCGCCAATTGCTGGCGCAACGCTGCCGCAGCCTGACGCTGTGCACGCTTGTCGGTACGATCGGCTGCGCCTTCCGCCACCACCTGATTGCTCACTGCCTGCCGAGAGCGGAAATCGATCAGCCAGCGCGAGTAGTCTTCAAGGTCTCCGTCAAACGGTTGAACCCGACCGTCTGCGACCAGCAGGAACTCGTCGGTAGTGCTCTTCAGCAAGTGCCGGTCGTGAGAAACCACCACCACGGCGCCTTCGAACTCTTGCAGCGCCATGGTCAATGCCAAGCGCATTTCCAGATCGAGGTGGTTGGTTGGCTCATCGAGCAACAGCAGGTTTGGCCGGCCCCATGCGATCAAAGCCAAGGCCAGACGCGCCTTCTCGCCACCCGAGAAATTAACCACAGGCTCATCGCAGCGCGGGCCACGGAAATCAAAACCGCCGAGGAAGTCGCGCAGGGTTTGCTCACGCTCGGTGGGCGCCAGCCGCTGAAAATGCAGAAGCGGGCTGGCTTTGTCGTCCAGTGAGTCGAGTTGATGCTGGGCAAAGTAGCCGACCACCAGATTCTCGCCACGCTGCAAGCGGCCTGAAATCGGACTCAGCTCGTTCGACAGGTTCTTGATCAGCGTCGATTTACCCGCGCCGTTAGGCCCAAGCAATCCAATCCGCGCACCCGGCGCCAGATTCAGCTTCACGTTTTCAAGGATTACCGTCTCGCCATAGCCAAGACGCCCTTCCGAGAGGTCCAGCAACGGGCTGGAAATCTTGTGTGCTTCACGAAAGCTGAAATCGAACGGTGAATCAACGTGCGCCGGCGCCAACTCTTCCAGGCGCTCAAGTGCCTTGATCCGGCTCTGGGCCTGACGAGCCTTGGTGGCCTGCGCCTTGAATCGGGCGATGTACTTTTCCATGTGCGCGCGTTGCGCTTGCTGCTTCTCGTACGCCTGCTGCTGCTGCGCCAGACGCTCAGCACGGGTGCGCTCGAACGCCGAATAGCCACCGCGATACAGCGTCAGCTTTTGCTGGTCGAGATGGGCGACGTGATCGACTACGGCATCGAGGAAATCGCGATCGTGAGAGATCAGCAGTAATGTGCCCGCGTAGCTTTTCAGCCAGCCTTCGAGCCACAGAATGGCGTCGAGATCCAAGTGGTTGGTCGGCTCATCGAGCAGCAACAAATCGGACGGGCACATCAGCGCCTGCGCCAGATTCAGGCGCATACGCCAGCCACCGGAGAAATCGCTGACCAGACGGTCCATCTGCGCATTCTCAAATCCCAGACCAGCCAGCAATTTGCGCGCACGGGCATCGGCGGTGTAGCCGTCAAGGCTATCGAGTTCAACGTGCAGACGGGCAACTGCCGCGCCGTCTTCTGCTGCCTCAGCACGTGCCAGCTCGGCCTGAACCCGACGCAGATGAGTATCGCCGTCGAGCACATACTCAACTGCCTGACGCTCAAGGGCATCGATTTCCTGGCGCATGTGGGCAATACGCCAGTCTGCCGGAAGCAGGCAATCACCGGAATCCGGTGTCAGCTCGCCCAGCAGCAAGGCGAAAAGCGTGGACTTACCCGCGCCGTTCGCACCGATGAGGCCCGCTTTATGGCCGGCGTGCAGGGTCATCTCGGCATCTTCTAGCAGACGCTGAGGGCCACGTTGTAAAGTGAGGTTTTGAAGTCGGATCATAATGGCGGCGGATTCTACCAGAGTCGCCGACTAATCACTCAGGAAGCAGCATGTCCTCTGATCTGTGGCATTTCGCCGAACAACTCTACAGCCAACCCGGCGTGGAAACCGCCTGCCTGGAGCTGCAAGAGCATGGCGCCGACGTGTGTCTGCTGCTCTGCGGTGCTTGGCTCGGGGTCAACGGCGTTGAGTGCAGTGCTGAACGCGCCGCGCAACTGCGGGCGATGAGTCAGCCATGGCAAGAGCAGGTAGTCAGGTGTCTGCGTGGAGTGCGCCAGGACTGGCGAGCAAGAGCCTTTGACGACCCGCAACTGAAGGCATTGCGTGAGCAGGTTAAACAGCTTGAGTTGCAAGCCGAGCGCATTCAGCTCGAACGTCTGGCCGGGCTTGCAACCCAATGGCCGCGCAGCGACCAACCGAGTGTCGGCTTATGGCTGACTTCGCTGAGCGCGCCGCTGGCCGACAGTGGCCGGGCCGCACAAAACTTACTGTGCGACTCGGCCACGGCACTTGCCCGATTATGACTCTGAAGATGGCGTTACCGGTGTGGTGACGCTGGCAGTCGATGCAGGTGCAGTTGGAGCCGCCGGAGTAGCCGCAGCGGGTTGAGCAGCTGGCTTGGCTGCTGGCTTGGCCGCGGTTTTAGCAGCTGGTTTAGCTGCCGGCTTGGCCGCTGGTTTGCGGGCAGCCCTTACTGCAGGCTTAGCGGCTGGTTTTGCTGCAGGTTTAGCCGCAGCTTTTGCAGGCGCTTTGGCAGCGGGTTTAGCCGCAGCTTTTGCAGGCGCTTTGGCAGCGGGTTTAGCCGCAGGCTTTGCTGCCGCCTTTGGCGCAGGTTTAGCTGCTGTTCTGGTGGCGGGCTTAGCGGCGGGTTTTGCCGCTGCTCTTGGTGCAGGTTTCGCGGCAGGCTTCGCTGCTGCCCTTGCTGCGGGTTTTGCCGCAGGTTTAGCGGAAGTCGCAGCAGCAGTTTTTGCTGCGGGCTTGGCAGTAGCTCTTGCAGCGGGTTTTGCCGCAGTTTTAGCAGCGGGCTTGGCAGCTGTTTTCGCTGCAGGTTTGGCCGCTGTTTTTGCAACAGTGCGAGCAGCGGGTTTTGGCGCTGGCTTCACAGTTGCAGGTTTAGCCTCACGGCTGACCAGAGCCTTGTTGGCTGCTTCCTTAACACGAGCAACACCTTGGGCCAGTCGCAAGCTCTGCTGAGCATCGCGCTTGAGCTGTGCGATGTATTCACGCGTTTGCGTTTGACGCTCTTTCAGTGCGTCGAGCAGATCTTCAAGCTCATTGACTGTCTTGCGCGCCTTGGCCTGTGACTTGGCCTTACCCGCCTCGGCGGCGTCTTGCAGTTTACCGCGAGACTTGTGCAGTTTTTCCTGCGCTTTGCCGCGCTGGGTTTCCAGCTTGGCCAGCAGTTCTTCAGCATCAACCAACGCCTTGCTGCACGCATCTTCAAGGTGATCAAGCAGGCTGCCGGAAAGCTGTTGAAGGAGATGCAAAGGGGTACGAACTGCTTTCTTATTCGCTTTCTGTTTAGCTGACATAACGCCTCCTGGCGGGGATATATGCAGCCATACTAGACGCCTGACCGAGTGGTCGCTAGTTACTCACGCACATAGCAACAAAATCTGCTGAAGGGCATCAGCAGATCATCGAAAAAATTCAGGACAACGAGAAGTTTTCAGGACGTTAATCAGAGCAATAATTAACGCTTCAAGGCAGGCGTCATAGGCGCGTTTGCAGCGGGCCTTGTTCAGTGCCAACTGCAAACTCATCAGCTCGACTCACAGGGTTTTGCGACAACTTATACGGTGGCGCTGGCCTGATGTTGATGGGCGTTATGCAGCACTTCGATCAAGCAGTCTTCAAGGTCAAAGCGTTCATGGAGCAATTGCCCCAGTTGCTTGAGTTCATGTGCCTGGGATGCATTATCGCGGCAGTCGCCGTTATCGCAACGGTCGTTGAATGACAGCGCGACCTCAGTGATTGCATCAATACGCGGGTAGATTTTCTTGGCCAATTCCAAGCCGCGTTGATCATCGAAAGCCTTGGCCTCGTTGGTCAACTGCTCATAGACCTCGAAATGTCCTGCCGATACATAATCGACCAGAACTTCACAAAACCGTTGCAGTGCCTGCGTTGCGGCGGCGGAAGCCTGAGGCGCAGCGTGCACAGCATCATAGCTACTGATCAGCTCCTGGCGTTCCTGTAACCAACGATCGATTAACAGGTTTACACCACCCCAACGTTCCTGCGCGTTCTGACAACTCTCGAGCATGATGGCCTCACTTCCCTTATCGGTTTTTCTATTTTACGCCCGATCCGATACGTTTTATTTGACGGCCCAACAATCGCCTGATCAGGCAAATACGCCCAACACACTTTACTGCTTGATGGCCAGAGTATGCTGGCAAATTCGCCCCATCAAGCTACATGAGCGACAAATTTAATACGTACGTTTTAATCGCAATGCCGCGTCATTCGCGGCATCTAGCCAACAACAATACGCTCATTGGCGGCACAGCCCAAGCAACAAATTGACGCGCAGCGAGTGATGTCAGTCGCTGCGCAGCAGTTGCAACAGGGCGAAACCGATCATGCCGACAAAAGCCAACAAGCTCCACTCGGGAATGCTCATGCCGAAAAGCGTCCAGTTCACCTCGGCGCAATCTGCAGAACCGTGCAGAACCACCCGGATGATTTCCTGAAACGGCAGCGCGTCCATCATGTATTCAAGGCTCGGCAGGCACGCAGGCAGTTGATCTGCCGGCACCGTTTGCAACCAGATTTGCCGTGCGGCCGTGGCGGCGCCGCCAGCTGCAAACAGCAATGCAAATACCGAGTAGACGCGCGTACCGATGCGACCAGGACCGTGGATGGCACCGATCAGGCAGACCACGGCAAAAGCGATCACGAATATGCGTTGCAACACACACAGCGGGCATGGCTCAAGACCAACGATATGTTCCAGATAAAGTGCGCCACCCATCAAGGCAACGCAGCCCAGGAACGCAAGGGCGAATAATGAACGGGGTCTGGCCAACGACATGACAGCTCCAGCTGATTGAATAAAGACAGCTACGGTAGAGTAAAGCGCTTAGTGCATACAAGTGAAAACCGCCCATATAGAGCGGTTCCCATCCTGCTAATCCGACCATACGTCCGGATCAGATTTATCGACCTGCCGTGAAGCAGCAGCCCGGTCAGCGGCTGAGTGAGGCGGCTCTCGGCAAACCAATCAAGCGTTGATCAAGCAGGCCCAAGCCTTCCTGGAACAATTGATTACTGCGCTCCACTTCGCCTAACTGGGCAAGCAGCCTGGCCAGCTCGGCACAGGTTTCAGGATGACGCTGCAGGCGCATGCTGCTTTCTAAATAATCGCGGGCCTTGCCCCACAATTTGTTGTGCAGGCACAAACGACCCAGGGTCAGAAGCAAGCCGGCATCATCGGAGTGCGCCTTCAACCAACCTTCGGCCGCCTGCAACTGGCGAGTTGGGTTGGAACTGCGCAACAGTCCGTACAAGCGCACCAGACGGCTGTCGTATTTGCGCTGCAAGGCACTGCGCAGCAACTCTTCCGCGCCATCGTCATTGCCCAGCGCACGCAATTGATCCGCATAAACGGCAAGCAATTGCGGCTCTTGGCGCTGGTTTGCGGAAAGCTGCTGCCAGGCGTTGGTCAGGGTCGAGTTCGCTGAATCTGCCGACTGCTCATCGGTGTGTCCGGCATCGGCCAGACGCCCCGCCCAAGCCTGCGCCTCGATCACTTCGAGTTGCGCGTCAGTCAGCACCTTGTCTTTGCGCAGCTTAGGCAGCAAGCCCAGCAAAGCGGACCACTCCTTGCGCTCAACATAGATTTCCTGAAGTTTGAACAGCACCTGCTGATTGTCCGGGTAACGCTCGTGCATCACCTGCAAGGTTTCCAGCGCGGCCTGAGTTTCACCGCGCTCGATCTGAAACTCGGCGTCGGTCAAGGCAACAGCCAACTCAGCTTGTGGCTGGCGCTGTACTGCCTTTTCCAGCAAGGCTTCGCTTTCGCTGTATTTTTCCAGTTGGTGGGCTGCTCGCGCAGCGCCCAGGTAATACATCAGCGGCAATGGTGAATGATCGCCAGCGCGGCGCAAATGACGCAATGCGTGCTCCCAGCGGCCCTCGACCAAATCCACAAACCCTTGTTCGGTCGCCAGCTTGACCCGACGGCTGCGGTGACGACGAGACCATGGATTAACCCACTCGCCCGATACAAACACCAGGCGCAGGACTTGGCGCACCAGATACACCACCAACAAAATGGCGACCATCAGAGCCAAAAATACCCACAGGCTCGACTCGTAACGGAAGCCCTGATAGGCGAACAGCACATAACCTTTGTGTTCAGCGATGGCCAGCCCGAGCAAGGCCAGACCGCCCGCCACGAGCATCAGCAGAACCAGCAGATAAAACCGCTTCATTGGCTGGCATCCCCCGCTTCGGCTTCGTCAGCGGGCGCTGCGTCTTTGAGGCGCTCACGAGCGGATTGCTTGAGTTCGATATAAGCATCCACCGCAGTCAACGACTCGCTCAGATCCGGTGCATCCACCTCAATCGGCTTGTCGAACAGTTCGACGATGCGGTTACGCAATGCACGGCTGCTCGGGTTGTCCTGATTGAAGTTGGCATCAAGCACCTCAGCAGCCTGACGCATGGCTTGTTTGTAGACCGGCGTCTGCCCGTGCAAAGCGGCCCATTGCGCTTGTTCCAGCGCCAGGCTCAGGGCCAGACGCACCTGAACCAGGCTTTGCCCGGCGAGCAGCGGACGAACATTCTGGTCGGCATCGAAATCGAGGCGCACGTATTGCGATAGCTTATCCAGCCACTCGGCCCACCAGCCAGCTTCGTAGTTGGCCTGCGCAACGTCGTGCAGCACGCCGTCACCGCCATTGAAGACCGGATTGAGTGCAGTCAACTGTACAGCCTGATCACGCAGCGCACCGATCTGCAAAAACAGCCCGGTACGGTCCGGATTAGCAGTTGTGTGCAGGGCTTCCAAGCTCTTGGCTAATTGCTGACGGGCAGCATAGGCGGCCGGATCATCCTGACCGCGAAGAATTTCATCGGCAGCTTCAACCAGCGCAGTCGCACTGTTGATGTCTTGCAGTGCCGACAAGCGCAAACTGGCAAGACGCAACAAATGCTCGGCCTCGGCCAGACGCCACTCCTGACGACTGGCGCCGAGAACGGTTTCAAGGCGCTTGTTGAGCAGTTGCTGATCGGCTTGCAACTGCACAACCAGTTGGCGATTGGCTTCTAGCTTTTCGGGCGATGGCAACTGTTCCAGCCGCGCATCGAGCCCTTTAGCGCGCTCGGCGACCGCATCGGCTTGCGCTTCGGTACGCTGCAATTGGCTCAACTGCTGCTGGCCGCGCGTTTCGAGATCACGCACCTGCCAGACGCCCCAACCGCCAACAGCGACGCCTGCAGCGCCGAGCAAAAGCGCAATGATCGCTAAACCGTTACCTTTTGAAGGCTGTTTGTCCTTGGGCGGGCTCGGTGGCGTCGGGTTAACCGGAGTCGATTGCTCTGGCTCTTTTGGGGTAATCGCTTCGCTCACGTATCCATCCTTTGTTTTTAGGGGGCCGGTGCAGAGGTTTCCTGCAACGCTGCCAACAACGCCGCGGCATTCGCACCACGGCAATCCACAACAGTCTCAGCGCCAGCAGCGCTGGCCATTTCGGCAACTCTGGGGCTTGGTACAAACAAGGGTAGCTTGCTTAACGCTTTCCAGCGCTCGCCAGCCAGTAACAACAGGTTGCTCAGCCCCTGCCCACTACTGATCACCAGAGCGTTCAAACGTTCACGGCTGACTAACTCCGGCAACGCCGCAGGTGCGTATTGCGGCAGGGTACGCCGATACAGCGCTAGATAATCAACCACTACGCCCTGACTGCGCAAACGATCGGCGAGTAATTCACGTCCGTCTTCGCCGCGCATAATCAACACCCGCGGGTTTTGCACATGCGCAATGGCTTGTTGCAGTTGCGCCATGCCCAGTAGCGCTTCGCTGTCATCACCGCTAGCGGGGTAATGCACCTGCAGGCCCGCGTCGGCAATGATTTGTCCGGTTGCAGCGCCAACGCTAAACCACGGCTGAGTGGCTTGATGCTTTACGCTGTATTGATCGAGCAGGCTCAGGCCCAGCCGCGCAGCAGGTTTGCTGACCACGATAACCGCTCTGTAAGTGCCTATTTGCTCAATCACCGCGCGCTGCTCGTCGCCCGGCGCCAGCGCTTCGATCTTCAGCAGCGGCAAACTGCTGCTGAAGATTCCACGCTCGGCCAACACCTGTGCCAGCGCCGCAGACTCCTCTGCCGGGCGCGTCAGCAACAGGCGCCATTCACTCACTCGCTTGCGGCCTCGCCGTAAACCGCCTGCAAAATTGCCGCGGCGCCTTGCTGTAGCAGGTCTTCGGCCACAGCGACGCCCAGCTGTTCGGCGGCAGTTGCCGGCATCCGCTGCTGCGCGCTGAGCAGTTGGCTGCCATCGGGCTGGCCGACCAGGCCGCGCAACCACAACTGATCACCTTCAAGCAGTGCGTAGCAGGCTATAGGGACCTGGCAGCCACCATTGAGGTGCTTGTTCAGCGCACGCTCGGCGGTCACACGCATGGCGGTTTCGGCGTGGTGCAAAGGCGCCAGCAAGGCATGGATTTCGGTGTCTGCAGTACGGCACTCGATCCCCACAGCGCCCTGCCCGCCCGCTGGCAAGCTGTCGTCGACACTGATGCTTGCAGTGATCCGCGACTCGAAACCGAGGCGGATCAAACCGGCGGCCGCAAGAATGATGGCGTCATATTCGCCGGCATCAAGCTTGGCCAGACGCGTGTTGACGTTGCCGCGCAGGAACTGGATTTTCAGGTCTGGACGACGCGCCAGCAACTGGGCCTGACGGCGCAAGCTGGACGTGCCAACGACGCTGCCAGCAGGCAATGCATCAAGACTGGAATAGGTGTTGGAGACGAATGCATCGCGCGGGTCTTCACGCTCGCAGATGCAATACAGACCCAGGCCTTGCGGGAAGTCCATCGGCACGTCTTTCATTGAGTGGACAGCGATATCGGCCTGATCTTCGAGCATGGCGGTTTCAAGCTCTTTGACGAACAGGCCCTTGCCGCCGATTTTCGCCAGCGGCGCATCCAGCAGCTTGTCGCCACGGCTGACCATCGGCACCAGGGTAACAATCAGCCCCGGATGCGCTTGTTCAAGCCGAGCTTTTACATGCTCTGCCTGCCACAAGGCCAAAGCACTTTTACGGGTAGCAATACGAATTTCGCGAGGCATTGAGGCATTTCCAGAAAACGAACTGCCCCAGATAATAACAGGCTATGCCAGTGGCGACCTCCCGCTGCGACGCATCGCAGCATGGGTCGCGACAACCAGCCGCAACCAATACCGGAGGCTACAGAGCGCTCATAAGTTTGCGAACGCCCGCCACGTGACGCCGGCTGACAACCAGCGCATCGCCATTCAAGCCTTTCAGGTACAACTGGAAATGGCCGAGAGGTGTGCGTTGCAGGCGCTCGATACGATCACGGGCGACCAAGGCGTTACGGTGAATTCGCACAAACCTGTCGCCGAATTCGTCCTCAAGCGCTTTCAGCGGCTCATCAAGCAGGACTTCGCCTTGCTCATGACGCAGGGTCACGTATTTGTGGTCGGCAATGAAATAGACCACTTGATCCAGCGGAATCAGCTCGATGCCTTTGCGGGTACGGGCACTGATATGGGTGCGGGGTTCGCCACCGGAAACGGCTGCCGGACGAGTCAAGGCCGCCAGTTGCACACGGTTGGGCCGTTCAGCCTTTTTCAGCGCCTCAACCAGATGCTCCGGGCGCACCGGTTTCACCAAATACCCCACAGCGCTGACCTGGAATGCCTCAAGGGCAAATTCATCATGCGCTGTACAAAAGATAACCGCTGGCGGGGCATCGCGTTCGCAAAGCTTGGCCGCCACTTGCAGGCCATCGAGGCCCGGCATACGGATGTCGAGCAGGACCACATCCGGTTTCAAACTGTCGATCAGGCTCAGTGCTTCTTCGCCGTTGCTCGCAGCCGGCTCAAGAACACGGTAACCATCAAGTTCGCCCACCATTCGGCTAAGGCGTTCACGCGCTAAGGGTTCGTCATCGACGATCAGGACATTCATAGTGCTCTGGCTTCCTGCGTGAGTCTCGCACAAGGATAGCGTAGACGGGTGTAGTGTCGACCGTCACGGCGCTCCACGCTGAGACTGGCCCGAGGTCCAAAAAGTGCCGTAAGACGTGCATCAATGTTATCCAATGCCTGATGCGTTCCATTGGAGGGCGCCGTTTCGGCACCCGCGTCATACGGATTGCTCACGATCAACTGAAACACGCCTTCACTATAGCTGGCGTCGATACAAACCTTGCCACCTTCTATGCGCGGCTGGATGCCATAGATCAATGCATTCTCCAGTAATGGTTGTAGTGTCAGTTGAGGAATCGGCAAATCATCCGGTACATCAGCAACTTCCCATTGCAACTGTAGACGCTCGCCAAGCCGATAGTGTTCGATCGACAAATATCGTTTCGCCAACTCCAGCTCTTCACTCCACGAAACCAGGCTGCCGGGCTTGGCCAGACTGGCTCGAAACAAATCCGACAGATCCAGTACCGCTTGCTCGGCCTTGTAGGGATCGACCACCACCAGGCTGGCAATACTGTTAAGACTGTTAAACAGAAAATGCGGACGTATCCGCGCTTGCAAGGACTCGATGCGCGCACGCAACTCGGCCTGCTCCTGCTTACGCCACTGACTCTGCAGATAAAAATAGCGTAGCAGTAGTGCGGACATGATCAGGCTGATCAGCGCATGTCGCAGGTATAAATTCACTTCACCCTGGCGTGCCAGCTGGCCGCCAAGGGAAAAATAATCGGCGACGGCGGTGCAAATCAGCGTCAGCCCGACCACGATGGAACAGCACATGAATGCGGCCAAAGGTGTCGGCATGCGCGCCATTACCGGGCGTAGCTGACAAAGCAGGGCTGCCGACAACAGCAAAATCCATTGCACAAATAATGAGGCAAGCGCCAGCCTGACCCAGTTGAACACCGGCACCATCGGCTCTGCCAATACCAGTACAAAAACCAGTAATTCGGCGAGTAAAACCATGCTCAGCAAGGCTTCCGGCTTGCACAGCTCGGGCACAAAAAATTCGTCGACTGCCGCCACGTGATTGTTGGTTTTCTTATTAAGCATCAACCCGGATTCCGCGTGAGCTGCATACGCAGCGTGCAAGACCATTCTTGCTGAACAAAGCAAAGCGCCAGGCAAGTGTTCCCAGCACCAGAAACTGCACCATCAAAAATGCCACGGGGCGTGTTTGTGAACACAACTTTGGGGCTATTTTGTGCAGGCGCTATCGTCGCGCTTTACCTGCGCAAAGGCTCCTGTAAAAAAGCACTGGCGCTGCAAAGTGTGAACCACAGTGCATTCCGAGGTGCACCCGGCAAATGACCGTTAACGCATCCTGACAAACGAATTTAGCTGCGACCCTGTTATTATCGACGAACTTTTAGCTCATGCAGTGCTTGGCAGGTTGTACGAGGCTTTTTCCGCACCTTGCCATACCACTTGCATGGAACAGCGCACCAGCCGAGCGAATCCCATGAGTACTGAAAAGACCAATCAATCCTGGGGCGGCCGCTTCAGCGAGCCAGTCGACGCCTTCGTCGCCCGTTTTACAGCATCCGTTGAGTTCGACAAACGCCTTTACCGCCATGACATCATGGGCTCTATTGCCCATGCGACCATGCTCTGCAAAGCGTCGGTCCTGACAGAAGACGAGCGCGACACCATCATCGACGGCCTGCACAAGGTTCAGGCCGAGATCGAAGCGGGCCAGTTCGAGTGGAGCATTGAGCGCGAAGACGTTCACATGAACATTGAAGCGCGCCTGACCGACCTGATTGGCATCACCGGCAAAAAACTGCACACCGGCCGCAGCCGTAACGATCAGGTGGCTACCGATATCCGCCTGTGGTTGCGCGACGAAATTGACCTGATCCTGGCTGAAATCACCCGCCTGCAAAAAGGCCTGCTGGAACAAGCCGAGCGTGAAGCCGAAACCATCATGCCCGGTTTCACCCACTTGCAGACCGCGCAGCCTGTGACCTTTGGTCATCATCTGCTGGCGTGGTTCGAGATGCTCTCGCGTGACTACGAGCGTCTGGTCGACTGCCGCAAGCGCACCAACCGCATGCCGTTGGGCTCAGCGGCACTGGCCGGCACCACCTACCCGATTCAACGCGAAATCACGGCTGAGCTGCTAGGCTTTGAAGCCATCAGCGGCAACTCACTGGACGGCGTTTCCGACCGCGACTTCGCCATCGAATTTTGCGCGGCGGCCAGCGTAGCGATGATGCACCTCTCGCGCTTCTCCGAAGAGCTGGTGTTGTGGACCAGCGCGCAGTTCCAGTTCATCGAACTGCCAGACCGTTTCTGCACCGGCAGCTCGATCATGCCGCAGAAGAAAAACCCGGATGTACCGGAGCTGGTACGCGGCAAGACCGGCCGGGTATTTGGTGCCCTTACCGGCCTGCTGACCCTGATGAAAGGCCAACCGCTGGCCTACAACAAGGACAATCAGGAAGACAAAGAGCCGCTGTTCGATGCCGCCGATACGCTGCGTGACAGCCTGCGCGCCTTCGCCGACATGATCCCAGCCATCAAGCCCAAGCACGCGATCATGCGTGAAGCGGCATTGCGCGGTTTCTCGACCGCAACGGATTTGGCTGATTATCTGGTGCGCAAAGGCCTGCCTTTCCGCGACTGCCACGAAATTGTCGGCCACGCCGTGAAGTACGGCGTAGACACTGGCAAAGACCTGGCCGAGATGAGCCTTGAAGAGCTTCGCCAGTTCAGCGACCAGATCGAGCAGGATGTATTTGCCGTTCTGACGCTGGAAGGTTCGGTGCAAGCGCGTGACCACATCGGCGGCACCGCACCTGCGCAAGTTCGCGCAGCCGTTAAGCGCGGCGAACAGTTGCTGGCCAGCCGCTGACTGGCGGGATGTCAGATCAGGCTCGCGGCGGGCCTGATCTGACCCTTGATTTGTACTAGCCCTGCGCCCGCGCCTTGATCATCGCCAGAAACTCTGGCATCTGCGCCTCTTTAGCGGCCGCAATTGCCTGCACATTGGCATTGCCGTTGAGCTTCGCGAGCAGCTGCGCCGCCTGCGGGAAGCCTGCCAGCAGATCAAGACCGAACACGGTTTTCCCCACCGCACAGGCTAAATCCACGCTGTACAAAAAGTAGATATCCGCCAAGGTAAACGTATCACCCGCCACATACGGGCTAAAACGCCCATGGCGCTTGAGCGCGGCAAAGCCATCCAGCAACTCGGCCTTGGTCCGCTCCTTGATTGCATCCGGCACCTGCATACCAAAGAAGGCTTCGGGATAACACATGCGGGCAGGCAGCTCGATATACAGTTCAATTTCGCGCATCAGAGCGCGGACTTGAGCGCGCGCAAAAGGCTCGGCTGGCAAGAGCGCTTTGCCACTGCCGCAAGCCTCCAGATGTTCAAGAATGGCGCTGGTTTCGCTGATAAAACCCTGTTCGACCTCAAGCACCGGCACTTTGCCGCGTGGGCTTTTGGCATAGAACTCAGGCGTCTTTTCGGCAAATGCCAGAACTTCCTCGAACTCCATGCCCTTTTCCAGCAGGGCGAGCTTGACCATGTTGTAGTAATTGCTAACGGCAAAACCGTGCAGTTTGAACATTTCGGGCGCTCCAGAAGATGACTGCGGGTCAATACTTATAGCACCTAAAGCACGCCAGACTGCACGCGGATAGACAGGATGAATAGCGCAGCAAAGCGCACACTGGCAAACTTGATTAACTCTTTAAATTGCGAGCACTACCATGAGCGAAATAGACAATGATGATGAATCGTTTGCCGCTGACAAACTGATCGAAGCCATCGAAAATCAACTGGAGGCCGGGGAACCAGCAGCCGCTCAGGCCACTCTGAATAAACTGACGCTGGTAGGTTATGAGCGTGCAGACAGCGTGGAGATGATGGCCATGGTTCTGGCCAATGAAGTCAACCGCATGTTTGCTGAAGATCGCCCCTTTGACAGCGCACGTTACGAGCAGCTTTTGCGTGCCCTGCCGCAGTTGCCGGAGGACGATGAGAGCAATTGATAAAACCCCTGAATCATGTCGGCGGCCGCAGCCGTGATAGGCAAAGCACCTCAATAACCTCATTTCTGGGTATGAGCTTGCTGAGCGCATTGCTGCTGTTGAGTTCAGGGAGTTACGTGGCCGCCGATGAGCGCATCAGAATCGGCGCCGAAGACGACTGGTATCCGTTCAGCGCGCTACGCAATGAGCATATTCAGGGCATGTCGGTTGATATTGTCCGCGCCGCCTTTGCCGCCGGCGGCGCGCAGATCGAATTGCAATCCTACCCCTACACGCGTTGCATGCAGCTTAGCCTCAAGGGTGTGCTGGCCGGCTGTTTCAACACCACGCCCACTGCCAGTACCCGCGCCCAATATCTGCTGCCTGAAGAGCCCTTGTTCAGCGATGACATTGTGCTGTGGGCACGCAAGGATTACCCGCTCGCCTCGATTACCCCGACGCAGCTGGCCGGCCACTCGATAGCCGTCACCAGCGGCTACGAGTACGGCACCGGGTTCGACAGCGACACCCGCTTCAAGCGAGTCTTTGTGCGACGCGACTTGCATGGCTTTCGTATGGTTGAACATAACCGCGTCGACTTCGTGGTGGCGTTTCGCACCGTTGCGCACAGTCTGTTCCGTGAGTACAACGACCTGACCGACGAATTCAAACCGCTGCTCATTGTCGCAAGGCCCAAGCTCTACCTGAGCTTTTCGCGGGTTAATCCGCACTCGCCCACACTCATCCAGCAGTTTGATCGGGGCATGCGCGCCATTCGTGCAGACGGCCGTTATCTGCAAATTCTTGATCATTGGCAACACACTCAGTCAGCAGACCAACCCGCGTCTAACTACACTACAGGGAAACACGGCAAGCCCGATGCGCGCTGAATGAAGACTGACCATTAGCGCATGGAGCAAAGCTGTAAGTTCGTGCTAACGTCAAACCGCCTGTTTAATGATTCCTCACACAAGCAATGCCGCAGCACTAGGTTTCGTACGGCGCCGTCACCGCGTCTGTACCCATATACATCCCGAACGCCGCCCGAGTGGCGGTGACTACAACAAGTGGAGTACCTATGGCCTATACCCCTGAGTTAATTGCCGAGCTGGAAATTCTGTCGCTCTTCAACATGGACAGCACGCAGGAAGGCATCAAGGTTCACCAAACCGCAGCGCCCACCGCAGTGGCGGCGGCAAAAAGACTGCACGAAAAAGGCATGATCAGCCGCGAAGATGGCGGTTACCTGACCGGCCTGGGCCATGATGCCGCCGAACACGCGCAAGCCCTGTTGATTATTCTTACCAGCAAAGAAACCGCTTAACCCGCCCTCCCTAAGCCCAACCGCCGATTGCCTTAAGAAATCCGGCGGCTGGGCGATATAGCGTCTAGACCTATTCCGCCCGAAGAGCCTTACAGGCATCTGCAGTCGAGCCTGAACATGACGCGCAACCAAGAACTCCGCCCAGACCTAGACGACGGTATCGACCGTAAAGTCCTGAGCCAGTTGCGCGCGCGATTCATGAGCATTAATCAAGGTCGCCTGCTGCGCGCCCTGCAACCACTCTCGGCAAGGCAGCGGGCCGTGATAAAGCTGCTGCCGCTGCTGTTTGATGTAAACCATCCTTTGCTGCCCGGTTATGTAAGCGGACTAACGCCTGCCGGGCTCAGCGCCTATCAGCCAGACAACGAGGCACTGGCCGAGGCGCAGCGCTTAACACGCTCGTTCACCTACAAACCGCTGCCAAGAATGGCGCCCAGAGCGCTGCACGGGCTGTTTTTGATGGGCAGTCTCGGCACGCTGGCGCAAGCGGAACAGAGCGACATGGATGTATGGCTGTGCCATGCCCCGGACATTGATGAACAAGGGCTGGCAGAGCTGCGCAATAAAGCCCGGCTGCTCGAACAGTGGGCGATCAGCATGGGCGCGCAACTGCATGTGTTTCTGGTCGACCCGCAGCGTTTCCGGCAAGCCGAGCGCGATGCCCGCCTGACCTCGGATGACTGTGGCACGACCCAGCATTACCTGCTGCTCGACGAGTTTTATCGCACGGCAATCTGGCTCGCCGGCCGCACACCGCTTTGGTGGCTGGTGCCAGCGTTTGAAGAGCACCGTTATGACGACTACACCCATCAACTGCTGAGCAAGCGCTTCGTTGCCGCTGATGAGGTCATCGACTTTGGCCATCTGGCGCACATCCCGCCGAATGAGTTCGTCGGTGCCGGCATGTGGCAGTTGTTCAAGGGTATCGAGTCGCCTTACAAGTCCGCGTTAAAACTGCTGCTCACCGAGGTCTACGCCAGCGAGCACCCGCAGGTCGAGTGCCTGGCCTTGCGCTTCAAGCGCGCGGTGTACGCCAACCAACTCGACCTCAATGAACTCGATCCATATCTGGTGGTGTATCGCCGGCTGGAAGAATATTTGAGCACCAGCCAGAGCAGCGAACGGCTGGAGATGGTGCGCCGCTGCCTGTACCTAAAAGTTAATCGCATGCTCAGCCGGCCGCCGCGCAACCGCCAGAAAAGCTGGCAACGCGTGCTTCTCGAAAAGCTGTGCCGGGAATGGCAGTGGGATGAGCGCCAGTTGCGCCTGCTCGACAGCCGCAGCCAGTGGAAACTTCGTCAGGTCAGTAACGAGCGCCGCATGCTGATCAACGAGCTGACCTACAGCTATCGCTTCCTGCAGAAATTCGCCGCCGACCTGAAAATCAGCACCTCGACCAGCAAGCGCGACTTGGCGCTACTCGGCAGGCGTTTGTATGCCGCCTTTGAACGGCGTCCGGGCAAGATCGAATTCTTCAATCCGGGGATAGCACCCGACTTGGGCGAGGATGCACTGACGCTGGTTCAGCATACCCAGCCAGACACTGCAGAGCCCACGCAATGGGCACTTTACAGCGGCAATCTGGTGACCAGCGAGATCAGCAATTTTGCGCCGTTAAAACGCACCAGCAACCTGATCGCGCTACTTACCTGGTGCCATCGTAACGGGGTGATCGACAGCGGCACGCACTTGTCGCTGCATCCGGGCAGCAGCGACCTGAGCGAGTTCGAGCTGGCCAATCTGCTCGACAGCCTGCAACAGACCATCAAACTGCCGCTGGCCACCGCCACGGAAGCCGAACTCCTGCGCAGCAGCATCCCGCGCTCAGTTTTATTACTGGTGAATGTCGGCATCGACCCGCTGAAACAGCACAGCCAATTGAATGTCCATCTAGCCACCGACCAGACCGATGCACTGAATTACTCGGGCGCGCAGGACAATCTGGTGCAGTGCATAGACCGCGTCACGCTCAACAGCTGGAACGAGGTGCAGGTCAAACATTATCAGGGGCCCAATGCACTGCTCGACTGTTTGCGCGATCACCTGGATACGCTGCCGGTGAATGCAGAGCTGCCTGCGCTGAGCGTGAAATGCTTCTGCCGCAACCGTGCCAACACCATTACCAAACGCGTTGAAAGCCTGTTCATCGAAAGCCAGAAACACTATCGCGCGGCAAGGCCGAGTCGCTTTCTGTTGCAGATCCAGCATCAGTATCACGTACTGGAGTTGGTCCCCAGGCAAGTGCGCCATATAGCGCTGAAAAACCGCGCGGCACTGGTGGATTATCTTGGCCAGCCGCAAAGCCAATTCGTCGATTTGCGGCTGGACAGCAATGCCCTGCCCCGCGACGATCTCAGACTGATTCTCGGCAGTGCCCGCACTGATTGTATTCAGGTGTTCTACCGCCTGTTTGCGCAAACTCAGGAAGCCGAGATCAGCGTGCTCGACGAGCACAATGCCTTGTGGCGCCAACGCTGCCCGCTGCAAAGCGAGCAACACATGTTGATCCCGCTGGATCGTCTGCTGCAATCGCTGCTGTTCCGGCGCAGCGCGCGCGGCCAGCTCGACCCGTCAACGTCGCCGGATGAACTTGAGGTGGTGTATTACCAATTGCTCTGCAACAGCAATGGCATGGTCACAGGCGTTCAGCGCATCGAGCTGCAACGCTCGACGGTGAGCGATCCGTTTTACGATATTCAGGCGATTATCGAGCCAGGCGCTGGCAAGCGTTTGCAGGTGACGCTGTATTGCAATCACCGCGAATTCTCGGCGCTGGAATATGCCGAAGGACTATTCGTCGCCGTGGCCCGCGAGATACTCGCGCAACGCAAAGCTGACGAAAACTATCCGTGCTACATCAGCGATATCGACTACACGGCTGTAGACCAGCAAAAACCGATGCAGACGGTGCAGGCGCTGCGTTACAAGACCACACTGGAATTGGCGCTGAACAAGGCGCTAAGCAGCCCCAAGCTCAACACCCAGCCCCGTTAGCGAAGGACTCAGACGCCGATATCGCCCGCTGCTTCTGGCTGATATTCCACTTCGAGCAGGGTCAGTTTGAGCACTTTGCCTGTCGGCGAAGTCCAGTCAATCTGCTGGCCCACAGTGAGGCCCAGCAAGGCGCTGCCCACCGGAGCAAGAATAGAAACCTTGCCTTCGCCGCCCGCATCCTGTGGATAAACCAGCGTGAGGTGATAGTCCTTGCCGCTGACTTCTTCGCGGCAATGCACGCGCGAGTTCATGGTGACCACACCCGCTGGCACTTCATCCGGACCCACGACTTCGGCGCGGTCCAGTTCATCCTGCAGGGCTTCTGCGCCCGGACCAAAATCTTCAAGGCTGTCGAGCAGTCGCTCAAGGCGCTGCATGTCGAGGCGGGTAATCGTGATCGACGGTGTGGTGTTACTCATGATGAAGGCAGCTCTCCTGATTGACTTGCGAAAATTTAATCCTGAAAAAAGCAAAACCCCGCCTCAGAGACGGGGTTTGATAAACACGCAGCCTGACCGTATCACAGCCATTTAAATAAACAAGACCGTGCGGTCATGATGCCGCTGCCTTATCGGGCATAATTGCCCCAGGCTATCGCAGGTTAGGCCGCAGCCACGAACAGGCCTGCTGGAGAATCAGAGTTCATCGAACTCCAGATCGGCGCCGGATTGCTCCTGAGTAATGCGCACCAGCATTTCGCCCAACAGCTCATCGCTGCTGTCGCAGATCCAGCGGTCGGAGTCCTGATCGTAATCGAAGTGGAAACCACCCGAACGCGCAGCAACCCACAACTGGCGGATCGCTTCCTGACGGCTGAGGATCAATTGTGTGCCGTTCTCGAAACGTACAGTGAGTACGCCCGCCGAATTTTCCAGATCTATATCCAGATCGCTGTCATCGAAAATGTCTTCTACCGCTTGCTGTGCGGCATCCACCAAATCGTGAAAGCGGGCTTCGGTCAAACTCATTGCGCACTACCTCTGTTCTACAAAAACGATAATTTGCCACGCTGACAATTGGCCAGCACCACCTGAATTGGCTCGCAGCATAGCCGAGCAAGGCTTGCGCGGCACCCTTGGCGCACGCTTTATTGTGCCTGATGATCCCGCCACCCAGCCGCAAAAGCGCATTTCAGACGCCAAAGCCCGGGCGGGCTGCGCCTATTGTGCAAAAAACCATCACAGCTAAACAGCCCCATACAGGTTACGGTGACTCGCCCGCCCAGCTCACCGGCGCCTATGGCCCAAGCATTTACCCGTGCAGCAAAGCCCCGCCAGACGGAAACCCCAGCGCATAGGCAAGCTGGCAGGGGGTCGGTATACTCGGGCGCAATAGTGATTTATTACAAGGATTTCCCCATGAAGCGACTGCTTACCGCCTTTATCGCGCTCGTCGCCGTCACTTCCCTGCTCTCAGGCTGTGGCCAGAAAGGCCCCCTGTATTTGCCGGATGACAGCCAAGCCGACGCAGCGCAGACCGAATAGGGACGGAATATGAACGTTTTCAACTACCGCGACGGTGAACTGTTCGCGGAAGGCGTGGCGTTGTCCGCCATTGCCGAACGCTTTGGTACGCCGACGTATGTTTACTCGCGTGCGCACATTGAAGCGCAATACAACGCCTACGCCGACGCGTTGCAGGGCATGCCGCATCTGGTGTGTTTTGCGGTCAAGGCCAACTCCAACCTCGCGGTGCTGAATGTTCTGGCGCGCCTCGGTTCGGGTTTCGATATTGTCTCGCGCGGTGAGCTTGAGCGTGTACTGGCCGCTGGCGGCACGCCGGACAAGATCGTGTTTTCCGGTGTGGGTAAAACCCGCGACGACATGCGCCGTGCGCTGAGTGTTGGCGTGCATTGCTTCAACGTCGAATCACGCGACGAGCTTGAGCGCCTACAGGAAGTAGCGGCCGAGATGAAGGTCAAGGCTCCGGTTTCGCTGCGGGTCAACCCGGACGTCGACGCGGGCACTCACCCGTATATTTCGACCGGTCTCAAAGAGAACAAGTTTGGTATCGCCATCAGCGAAGCCGAAGCGGTTTATGCCCGTGCAGCCGAGCTTTCGAACCTGCAGATTATCGGCGTCGATTGCCACATCGGCTCGCAGCTGACCACGCTGCCGCCGTTCCTCGATGCGCTGGACCGCCTGTTGGTTCTGGTCGACCGCCTTGCCGAGAACGGCATCCAGATCAAGCATCTGGATCTGGGTGGCGGTTTGGGCGTGCAGTACCGCGATGAAGAGCCGCCACTCGCCGGTGACTACATCAAAGCGGTACGCGAGCGTCTGGCAGGCCGTGACGTGGCACTGGTGTTCGAGCCGGGTCGCTCCATTGTCGCTAACGCCGGTGTTCTGCTGACGCAGGTTGAATACCTCAAGCACACCGAACACAAGAATTTCGCCATCGTCGATGCGGCCATGAACGACCTGATTCGTCCGGCGCTGTATCAGGCCTGGATGGATGTGAAAGCCATCAAGCCACGTGACGCGGCAGCCCAGCAGTACGACATTGTCGGGCCGATTTGCGAGACTGGCGACTTCCTCGCCAAAGACCGCGAGCTGGCGTTGGCCGAAGGTGATCTGCTGGCTGTTTGCTCGGCCGGTGCCTACGGTTTTGTGATGAGTTCCAACTACAACACGCGCGGCCGTGCGGCCGAAGTGATGGTGGACCACAATCGCGCCACGGAAGTACGCAGCCGCGAGACTTACAGCGAACTCTATGCGGGCGAAAGCCGGCTGCCGGAGTAACCGCGATGCTTCTGCGCTTTACCAAAATGCACGGGCTGGGCAATGACTTCATGGTCCTCGACCTGGTCAGCCAACACGCGCATATCCAACCCAAGAATGCCAAGCAGTGGGGCGACCGCTACACGGGCGTCGGCTTCGATCAGCTGTTGATCGTGGAGCCGCCGAGCAACCCCGATGTCGACTTCCGCTACCGGATTTTCAACTCCGACGGCACTGAAGTCGAACAGTGCGGCAACGGTGCGCGCTGTTTCGCCCGCTTTGTACTGGACAAGCGCCTGACCACCAAGCGCACCATCCGGGTTGAAACCAAAGGCGGCATCATCGAGCTTAACGTGCGCAATGACGGCCAGATCACGGTCGACATGGGCCCGCCGCGCCTGATCCCGGAGCAGATCCCGTTCCAGGCCGAGGCGCAGGCGCTGAGTTATCAGGTGCAGGTTGACGAGCAGAACGTCGAGTTGGCGGCCGTGTCGATGGGCAATCCGCATGCGGTGTTGCGCGTGGATAACGTCGGCAACGCGCCGGTGCACAGCCTCGGCCCGAAAATTGAACATCACCCGCGCTTCCCGCAGCGAGTCAATGTCGGCTTTTTGCAGGTGATTGACCGCCAGTTTGGCAAGTTGCGCGTGTGGGAACGTGGCGCCGGGGAAACCCAGGCGTGCGGCACTGGCGCGTGCGCGGCAGCAGTCGCGGCGATCAGTCAGGGCTGGATGGACTCACCCGTGCAACTGGAATTGCCAGGCGGCAAACTCACAATCGAATGGGCAGGCCCCGGCCAATCGGTCATGATGACCGGCCCGGCTGTACGCGTCTACGAAGGACAGGTTCGCTTATGACAGACCAGCAGGATTCACCCAAGCCACTCGACTCGGAAACAGTAGCCGCTTACCTGCGCCTGCACCCGGAGTTCTTCATCGACCACGATGAGCTGATCCCCGAGCTGCGCATTCCGCACCAGCGCGGCGACACTATTTCACTGGTTGAACGGCAGGTGAAACTGCTCCGCGAGCGCAACATCGAGATGCGTCATCGCCTGTCTCAGCTGATGGACGTGGCGCGCGACAATGATCGTCTGTTCGAGAAAACCCGTCGCCTGACCCTCGATATTCTCGATGCTGCCAGCCTTGAGGAAGTGGTCATCGCGGTTGAAGACAGCCTGCGCAACGAGTTTCAGGTGCCCTTCGTCAGCCTTATCCTGTTCAGCGAAACAACCCTGCCGGTCGGGCGTTCGATGGCTATCAGCGAAGCCCAGCAAGCCATTGGCGGCCTGATGACCAGCGGCAAAACCATCTCTGGCGCCCTGCGCGAACACGAGCTGGCATTTCTGTTTGGTAAAACCGCTGCGACCGATGTCGGCTCTGCCGCCGTCGCGACCATTTCCCATCAGGGCCAGCATGGCGTCTTGGCAATTGGCAGCGCTGATCCACAGCACTACAAGAGTTCGGTCGGCACGCTGTTTCTGAGTTATATCGCCGAGGTGCTGGCACGGGTTTTACCGCGCCTGGCCACGCCGCTGCGCTCCGTGCGTTAAGAGGCCACGCCAGCAATCGACGCCCTCCGGGAGCCATCATGCAAACCCAGCTGGACGCCTACCTTGAGCACTTGCGCAGTGAGCGCCAGGTTTCCAGCCACACGCTGGATGGTTACCGCCGCGACCTGATCAAGCTGCGTGAGTTTGCCGAGCGCGAAGCGATCAGCGACTGGAACGGCCTCGACATTGCCCGCCTGCGGCGCCTGATCGCCCATCTGCACAGACAAGGTCAATCGGGCCGCAGTCTTGCGCGCCTGCTCTCGGCCACACGCGGTTTGTACAAATACCTCAATCGTCTGGGTTACTGCCAGCACGACCCGGCTAACGGCCTGATGCCGCCCAAGGGCGAACGCCGGCTGCCGAAGACGCTGGACGCCGATCGCACCTCGCAATTGCTCGACGGCGCTGTGGAGGACGACTTCATCGCCCTGCGCGACCAGGCCATGCTTGAGCTGTTCTATTCATCTGGTTTGCGCCTCTCCGAGTTGGTCAGCCTTAATCTCGACGGCCTCGATCTGCCAGCCGGTCTGGTGCGCGTGATTGGTAAAGGCAACAAAACCCGTGAACTGCCGGTTGGGCGCATGGCCCGCAAAGCGCTGGAAAACTGGCTGGCCGTGCGCGTACTGAGCAATCCTGCGGACGGCGCAGTGTTTGTCAGCCAGAAAGGCAAACGCATTGGCGCACGCGCGGTGCAATTGCGGGTCCGTGAAGCCGGCGTGCGCGAGCTGGGCCAGCATGTTCATCCGCATATGCTGCGTCACTCCTTTGCCAGTCATATTCTCGAGTCGTCGCAAGATCTGCGCGCGGTTCAGGAGTTACTGGGCCATGCTGATATCGCCACGACCCAGATCTACACCCATCTCGACTTTCAGCATTTGGCCACGGTCTACGACCAAGCCCATCCGCGAGCAAAACGTAAAGGCACCTCTGAATGACCATCAAGCTAATCACCTTCGACCTCGACGACACGCTGTGGGACGTTACTCCGGTGATGCAGGACGCCGAAACGGCGCTGCGTAACTGGCTGGTGATGTATGCGCCGAAACTTGGCGCGGTGCCGGTCGAGCACTTGTGGGCCATCCGCAATCGCCTGCTGGAAGCAGAGCCTGGCCTGAAGCATCGGCTCAGCGAGCTGCGTCGGCGAATTCTGCTGAATGCGCTGTGCGGTGCTGGCTACCCTGCAAGCGAGGCTAAGGCCCTGGCTGAAACCGGTTTTCAGGTGTTTCTGGCGGCGCGTCATCAGGTCGAGTTGTTCGCCGAGGTGCATCCAACGCTGGAAGCGCTGGCGAGTCGTTACAAGCTCGGCGTGATCACCAACGGCAACGCGGATGTGCGCCGGCTGGGGCTGGCCGACTATTTCCAGTTTGCCCTGTGCGCGGAAGATCTTGGCGTGGGCAAACCCGACCCCAAGCCGTTTGAAGAGGCGTTACGCCTGGCCGGAGTTGCGCCTGAGCATGCGGTGCATATCGGCGATCATCAAAGCGATGATATCGGCGGCGCCAAGGCCGCTGGCCTGCGGGCGATCTGGTTCAACCCGCAAGGGCGAATCTGGGAGGGCGAAACAGCCGCAGACGGTGAAGTGCATAGTCTGGCAGAGCTGCCAGCGCTATTGGATAGCTGGGAATAGCATAAGGCCGCGACACTGCTCTGCAGGCAAAAGCACCTGAGCGTGGCGCGGCACTATGCCGGGCACTGCTGAAAAGTCCGCGGACGTCGCTTGCGGGCGGGTACTTTTCAGCAACCCGGATCTGATCAGATAGGACGGCTGCCGTACTTGCTGTCGGGCTTTTTGGGCGGATCGGAAACCACGTTGGGTTCGACTTCCTGCACCTTGCCACCACGCGCCAGAAACTCTTCCATTGCCTGCGCCAGTGCATCACGTTCTTTCTGCTTCGCTTCTACGCTTGGCAGGTCATCCGGATCCACAGCAGCCTTGGCTTTGGTCTTGCTCTTGCTGGTGGTTACGACTTCACCGTCATCATCATCGTCAGAAGAATCGATATCGTCGGCTGTTGCCAGCTCCTCGCTATCGTCCTCTTCAACGCTGTCCATATCGTCTTGTTCCAGATCTTCGTCGCTCATGTTCAACCTCATGACTTGCGAAAGCAGAATAGTTATAGCCCAGCGCAGCCGTTTTAAAAGCACCGCCAGTAAAAATTCAGATGCCCTTGCATGACATAGACGCACAAAGTCTTCGACGTCAGCTCGGACGCAGATCCGGCTGCATGGCAATCCCGGATCTACGGCGCGCATTCTAGCGTGCCCGCAGAAAAAACAAAGGGCGCCAGAGGCGCCCTCGTTAAAACTTTTGGCTAATCAGGACTTGGTGAACTCCGGATAAGCTTCCATGCCGCATTCTGCAATGTCGACACCTTCGTACTCTTCTTCTTCGCTGACGCGCAGACCAATCACCGCTTTGATGATCGACCACACCACGAGGCTGGCTACAAACACCCAGGCGAAGATCGAAGCGATACCCAGCAGCTGAGCGCCAATGGTTGCGTCCGGGTTGGTCAGGCAAACTGCCAACAGGCCCCAGATACCGCAAACACCGTGTACCGAGATCGCACCCACCGGGTCATCGAGCTTGAGCTTGTCCAGAGCAAGAATCGAGAACACCACCAGAATGCCGCCCACACCACCAATCAGAGTGGCTTGCAGGGCAGACGGGGTCAGCGGCTCAGCAGTGATTGCCACCAGGCCAGCCAGTGCACCGTTGAGTGCCATGGTCAGGTCGGCCTTGCCGAACAGAATGCGCGCGACGATCAGCGCCACGATCAGGCCGCCAGCAGCCGCCATGTTGGTGTTAACGAACACCTGAGCCACTGCGTTAGCGTCTTCGATGGTGCTCATTTTCAGCTGTGAGCCACCGTTGAAGCCGAACCAGCCCATCCACAGGATGAATGCGCCCAGTGTCGCCATCGGCAGGTTGCAGCCCGGAATCGCATTGACCTGGCCGTTAGGGCCGTATTTGCCTTTACGTGCGCCCAGCAGCAGTACACCGGCCAGAGCAGCAGCAGCGCCCGCCATGTGCACAACACCCGAACCTGCGAAGTCGAGGAAACCAGCGCTGTTAAGGAAGCCTGCGCCCCATTTCCAGAAACCCTGAACCGGGTAGATGAAACCAGTCATCACCACCGCGAAGGTCAGGAATGCCCAGAGCTTCATACGCTCGGCAACTGCACCCGAAACGATCGACATGCAGGTTGCAGCAAACACAACCTGGAAGAAGAAGTCGGAACGCAGCGAGTAGTAAGGGGCATCATCGCCACCCGCCAGAACGGCTTCGACGGTGTGCTCATCACCAATCAGGAAACCCAGGCTTGGCAGAATGCCGCCTTCAGGGCTCGAATACATGATGTGATAACCAATCACCAGATACATCACACTCGCTACCGCATAAAGCGCGATGTTTTTGGTGAGGATTTCAGTGGTGTTCTTGGCGCGTACCAGGCCGGATTCGAGCATGGCAAAACCCGCTGCCATCCACATAACCAGTGCGCCGCAAATCAAGAAGTAGAATGTATCAAAGCCATACGTCAATGCAGTCAATGCTGTGTTGTCCATGTGCCACCTCGCTCCGATGCGCTTTTATTGTTAGCGCTATTCGCTTGAAGCGCCCGGGTTGGCTCCGGGCGCCCTCAGTGTTTAAAGGTTGTAACCGCGCTCGTTGTGCAGGGCGAGATCGAGACCGATGGTCTCTTCTTCCTCGCTGACGCGCAGACCCATCACCATGTCCAGCACCTTGAGGATGACGAAGGTCACCACGGCGGTGTAGATAACGGTGAATGCCACGCCCTCGAACTGCACCCAAAGCTGAGCAGGAATGTCTTCGACTGTGCCGAAACCGCCCAGCGAAGGCGCTGCAAATGCCCCCGTGAGGATTGCCCCGACGATGCCGCCCACTGCGTGCACACCAAACACATCCAGCGAGTCGTCATAACCCAGCTTGCGTTTGAGTGATGTGGCGCAGAAGAAGCAGATAGTCCCCGCAGCAAAACCGATCACCAAAGCCCCCATCGGCCCTGCAGTGCCCGACGCCGGAGTAATGGCTACCAGGCCTGCAACAGCACCCGAAGCAATACCCAGAACGCTTGGCTTACGGTGAGTGATCCACTCGATGAACATCCAGCTCAGTGCCGCAGCAGCTGTGGCAATCTGCGTGACCAGCATGGCCATGCCCGCAGTACCGTTAGCTGCAACAGCGGAACCCGCGTTAAAACCGAACCAGCCGACCCAGAGCATGCTCGCACCAATCAGGGTGTAGCCCAGGTTATGTGGCGGCATGGCAGTAGTTGGGAAGCCTTTACGCTTGCCCAGCACCAGACACGCAACCAAACCTGCGATACCCGCGTTGATGTGCACGACCGTACCGCCCGCGAAGTCGAGAACGCCCCAATCCCACATCAGGCCACCGTCACCACTCCAGACCATGTGAGCGATCGGCAGATAGACGATGGTGAACCAGATCGCCATGAACACCAGCATCGCCGAGAACTTCATGCGTTCGGCGAAAGCGCCGACGATGAGGGCCGGGGTGATGATGGCGAAGGTCATCTGGAAGGTAATGAACACGCTTTCCGGAACGCTGGCGACCAGGCTGTCGACCGTCAAACCGCTGAGGAAGGCTTTGGAAAGGCCGCCCACAAACGAGTTGAAGTTGACGACGCCCTGCTCCATGCCCGTGGTGTCAAAAGCCATGCTATAGCCGTAGACAACCCACAGGACGCTAATAAGAGCGCAGATTGCAAAACACTGCATGAGCACCGACAGGACGTTCTTGGAACGCACCATACCGGCGTAAAACAGTGCCAGACCAGGGATGGTCATGAACAATACAAGAACGGTTGCTACCAGCATCCAAGCTGTATCACCGCCGTTCAGACTTGCCTCATCGGCCAGGGCAATTCCCGGAACGAGAGACAAAAGGGCTCCTAGCCCTGCGAATTTACGCAGAGTCATGGTTTAACTCCTGGGGCGTGGGGTTCGGTTCGGGGCTTAAATCGCGTCTGTATCGGTTTCGCCGGTACGGATGCGGATCGCCTGTTCCAGGTTAACTACGAAAATTTTGCCGTCACCGATCTTGCCGGTGTTGGCTGCTTTGGTAATGGCCTCGATGACGCGATCGAGTTGATCGTCAGCGATGGCTACGTCGATTTTTACTTTTGGTAGGAAATCGACCACGTATTCGGCGCCGCGGTACAGTTCGGTATGGCCTTTCTGACGACCGAAGCCTTTGACTTCAGTGACAGTGATGCCCTGCACGCCGATCTCCGACAGTGATTCGCGGACGTCGTCCAGCTTGAACGGCTTGATGATGGCAGTGACTAGCTTCATGTAACTCTCTCCCGTGTAAGGTGGACTTGCCCCAGGAATTTCGAACCCGGCTCAAGTCTAAGCGCAGTGTCTGGCTTTTGTAATGCACCGGTTGCCTTGAAAGCCGAAATAGCTGCAGGACAACCTGTTCTCAACCAACCGCTACCAGCGAAACACTTCCCCGCTTCGCCTGACGCACCGGAACTGCATCGGTGCATCCGTCATCAAGGACTAAGCAGATTCCTTGCCAAAGTCGTGAAAAGCTCAATTTTTCATGCAGTTAGCCCTAAAACACTGGTTTTCAGACGGGTTTGACCAACGGTATACGCACAACATCGGTGCACAGCGCCAAGCCGCTACGCTCGATAATCGGGCGCGCCGGAGCGCTGCCTTCTGCGGCAGAAAACGCGTGATACACTGGCGCCAAACGTATCTGGATAAACACCTATGTTGCCGCCAAAAGCCCTGCTTGATGCTCTCAGCACCCACGCATCCCGCCTGTTCAGTGGTGATACACCCTTGCCACGTAACGAATTCGAACAGCAGTTCAAGATGATGCTGCAAAGTGCATTCAGCAAACTCGACCTGGTCAGCCGCGAAGAATTCGACAGCCAGATGGTTGTGCTGGCCCGCACCCGCGCCCGCCTTGAAGCCCTTGAAGCCAAGGTCGCGGCCATGGAAGCAGACGCCGAACAGACGCCACCACCACCCGCCGAGTAAACCTCACTCGCGGGGCGACAGCTGATCAAGGAGTGATCAATGTCCCTGGCCATCGTCCACAGTCGCGCCCAAGTTGGCGTGGAAGCGCCGCCGGTTACCGTCGAGGCGCATTTGGCCAACGGCCTTCCTTCTCTGGCGTTGGTCGGCCTGCCGGAAACAGCGGTCAAGGAAAGCAAAGACCGCGTGCGCAGCGCCATTCTCAACTGCGAATTCGACTTTCCCTCCCGGCGCATCACCCTCAATCTGGCTCCCGCCGACCTGCCCAAAGATGGCGGACGCTTCG
Source organism: Pseudomonas marincola (assembly GCF_900682675.2). NCBI lineage: Bacteria > Pseudomonadati > Pseudomonadota > Gammaproteobacteria > Pseudomonadales > Pseudomonadaceae > Pseudomonas > Pseudomonas marincola. Next base: position 4,503,027 of record NZ_LR215729.2, read on the forward strand.
ATCTGGCCATCGCCCTGGGGATTCTGGCGGCCAGCTCGCAGATACCGCCAGAAGCGCTGGCGCAGGTCGAATGCCTGGGCGAGCTGGCATTATCCGGGGCAATCCGCCCGGTTCAGGGTGTGTTGCCCGCCGCACTGGCAGCGCGAAGTTGCGCACGCACCTTAGTGGTGCCGAAAGCTAATGCCGAAGAAGCCAGCCTGGCCACGGGACTGATCGTGATAGCCGCCGACCACCTGCTGGAGTTGGCCGCGCACTTTAATGGTTCATCGCCTATCGAGCCGTTTGTGTCTCAGGGTTTGCTACGCCAGACGCGTCCCTATCCTGACCTTGCCGAAGTACAGGGCCAGACAGCCGCCAAACGCGCCCTGCTGGTGGCCGCCGCCGGATCGCACAACTTACTGCTCAGCGGTCCGCCCGGCACTGGCAAAACCCTGCTGGCCAGCCGCCTTCCCGGCCTGCTGCCGCCGCTGGATGAGCAGGAAGCGCTGGAAGTTGCAGCTATCCAGTCAGTCGCCAGCCATAACCCGCTCGAAGCGTGGCCGCAGCGACCCTTTCGCAACCCTCATCACAGCGCCTCGGCGCCCGCACTGGTCGGCGGCGGCAGTCGTCCGCAGCCAGGCGAAATAACGCTGGCCCATCAAGGTGTGCTGTTTCTTGATGAGTTGCCCGAGTTTGACCGCAAGGTGCTTGAGGTCTTGAGAGAGCCGCTGGAAAGCGGTCAGATCGTCATCGCCAGAGCCCGCGATAAAGTACGTTTTCCGGCGCGTTTTCAGTTGGTGGCCGCGATGAACCCCTGCCCGTGTGGCTTTCTCGGCGACCCCAGCGGACGCTGCCGTTGCAGCCAGGAACAGATCCAGCGCTACCGCAGCAAGTTATCCGGGCCGCTGCTCGACCGCATCGACTTGCACATAACCGTCGCCCGCGAAGCGACGGCGCTGCATGTCGCAACCGACAGCCACAGTCATAACGGCCCCGACACTGCCACCTGCGCCCTTCAGGTGGCCAGAGCACGCCAGCTACAATTGCAGCGTCAGGGCTGCGCCAATGCTTTTCTCGACCTTGCCGGTTTACGCCAACACTGCGCATTGAGCACAGCGGATCAGACCTGGCTGGAAAACGCCTGCGAGCGTTTGGCCTTGTCGCTGCGCGCCGCTCATCGCGTACTGAAGGTTGCACGTACGCTGGCAGACCTGGAGTCCGCACCGGACATCAATCGCCAACAGCTTGCAGAAGCGCTGCAGTACCGCGATCACCCACAAGGTTGATTACAACACACACGCATCGGCTGAATGCCTATTGCCTGCGGAGAACTTGTCATGAGCACTGTAGATAACACTCCAAGCGACCTCACGGACGTACCGCCAGAATTGCACGCCGAAGTGCTCAAATGGCGCACTGTAGAGCGCCTGCGCCCAGAGCACATTGTGCTTGCGGGGCCGGGGCAAGAGTCGGTCTGGGATTACCCGCGGCCACCCAGGGTCGAACCCGTGAGCGCCACGATTACCGTGGTTTTTCACGGCCTTACTCTGGCATCCAGCCAGAACGCCTATCGGGTGATCGAGACATCCGGCGCACCGGTGTATTACATCCCGCAATCCGACATAAACATGGAATGCCTTGAGCCCAGCGACCGGCAAACCTTGTGCGAATGGAAAGGCACCAGCGCCTATTTCAACGTCAATGTGAATGACCACACCGCCGCAGATGCTGCATGGACTTATCCACAGGCGTGGGGCGAGTTTGCCGTAATCAGCGGCTACATTGCCTTCCATCCGGCCCAGATGAGTGAGTGCTGGGTTAATCAGGAACTGGCCAGACCGCAGCCCGGCAACTATTACGGCGGCTGGGTAACCGACGCGATTGTCGGCCCATTCAAAGGCGAACCCGGCTCGGAAGGCTGGTAAAGCCAGAACGCACCAAATCGGTGCAAGGCCAACGATTAGCCTCTGCGGACGTTGGCATGCCAAGCTCTCAGAATAAATTACAGGCAAAAAGAAGCCCGGCATAACCGGGCTTCTTCAGCAAACGCGGGTATTAAGCCGCGCTGGATACTTGCTTGCTCTGGCGCTGACGGCAGGCTTCGCCGAACGCTTCGAACATTTTTACCGAGTCCGGGTTCTGCGCAGCTTGCCATTCCGGGTGCCATTGCACCGCGAACAGGAAGTTCGACAGGCTCGGCGCATGGAACGCTTCAACCAGCCCATCTTCTGCAAACGCCAGCGGCTCCAGGCCTTTAGCGAGGGTTTTGATGCCCTGACCATGCAGCGAGTTAACACCAATTTCCTCAGTTGCCAGCAGCTTGGCCAACCATGAGCCTTCTTTCAGGCGCACGTTGTGGCTCTGCGCATACTGCACATCAACCGGGTCATTGGGGTTTTCACGGTGGTCATTGAAGCCAGGTTCGGCGTAGAGCTTCTGGTAGATATCGCCGCCCAGTGCAACGTTGATTTCTTGCATGCCACGGCAGATGGCGAAAATCGGCAGGCCGCGCTTGATGGCAGCACGGATCAGCGGCATGTCGAACATGTCGCGATCAATGTCCTGGCCTTTCTCAGGCGTCATGTTTTCCTGACCGTACAGCGAAGGCTCGATATTCGAACCGGCGCCTGTCAGGTAAACGCCATCGACCATATCCAGATATTGCTCAATGTCGTCAGGACCGCAGCACGTCGGTGCGAGCAGCGGTACACAACCAGCGAAGTCGACAACTGGTGTGATGTATTTGTGGGTCATTACTTGATACAGGTGGCCCTTGCGTTCGTGGACCCCCATGGACATCAGTACAACGGGTTTGCGTTTAGAGTTAGAAGTAGTAGCACTGTCGTTTTTGGACATACGTCACCTTGAGGCAGGTCGGCCTGCCGTTGCTGTGCAGGAAGGGCGAGAGACTCGCAGCGCATCCTGTTTGGCACGGATCGTTTGTCTGGCAGCGTGGTTTGCAACCCGCAGAGGGAGCACGCCTTGACGCAGGGAGTGGAAGGTAACCGAACCTTCCGCGACGGCTGCCTGACGAACAGAACCGCCCACACAGATTGCCCGAACCGTAAAATATGTCAAACACTTCCCGCTAAAATGCTGAAAAATCTTCTGCCGTCATGTTGCCCGCACGCACCGTATAACGGCCGATTAAACCCAGCAAACCCGCAGCCAGACTGACGGCGAGTCCATTATTTTTTACGATAAACCGACGCACGCTCAGACTTGGGCCAGACTATAGATAGCGCACCTGCGGCAGGGTCATCGCCTGCACCTCATTCTCGAGAAACTCGCTGAGCCGGTGATAACGCTGCTGATTGCGCCGCGCTTTGGGCCATACCAAGTAGTAACAGCTGCCGCTGGCAACCGCAGTCGACCACGGCAGGCCGAGGCGCCCTTCGGCAACATCCTCCGCCACCATCACCAGATCGCCAATCGACACGCCATAGCCGCGTGCTGCCGCGACGATACCCAACTCCAAGGTGTCGAATACCTGACCACCCTTCAGCGGCACCTGATCGAGCAATTGCATGGCCTGCAACCACTGACGCCAGTCGCGCCGGTCGGGTGTCGGGTGAAGCAGCTCTGCGCCTTGCAGGCGTTGCACATCCCACTCGCCGTCCCGCGCCAGCTCAGGCGCACAGACCGGGGTCAGCCACTCGGCAAACAGCAACCGACACTCCCACTCCGCCGGGAAGTTGCCGCGCCCCAGCAACACGGCGCAATCGAAGGGCTCGCGTTGGAAGTCCACCTGGTCGACATCCATCCACGCGCTGGTGAGCTGTATTTCGGCCTCTTTATTAATCTGCCGAAACCGCGACAAGCGCGAGAGCAGCCAGCGCATGGTCAACGTCGACGGGGCTTTCATGCGGATAACCGAATCGTCGATATGCAACGGCATGCACGCCCGCTCCAAGGCATCGAAACCATCACGCAGGCCCGGCACCAGCAACCGGCCTTGCTCGGTCAGGCGCAGGTTGCGCCCATTGCGCTCAAACAGACGGCAATCGAAATGCGTCTCCAGCGTGCGGATATGCCGACTGACTGCGCTCTGCGTAATCAGCAGTTCTTCGGCAGCCCGGGTGAATGAAGCATGCCGCGCCGCCGCCTCGAAAGCGCGAAGTGCATACAGGGGCGGGAGCTTACGATTCATAGATGACTAAAACTCATGCTAGATATACCTATTATCCCTTTGCCGTTTACCGGCTCAGTTTCCCATACTGCATAACTCAATACCTGTTTGCGAGATTGCCATGAGCCCCGGTTGCTATCCACTTCACCCCTCACTTGCCACGGCGAACGAACTGCCACGCGAAGTCGATATGGTGATCGCCGGCTCAGGCATCATGGGCTGCGCGACAGCTTACTATCTGAGCAAGCAGGGATTATCGGTACTGGTTTGCGACAAGGCCGGCCTTGCCAGCCAACAGTCCACCCGCGCGTGGGGCTTTGTTCGCCAGCAGGCCCGCGACCCCGCCGAAGTACCCTTGATGATGGCGGCCATGCCTCTCTGGCAAAACCTTGAGCATGAGCTGCAGTTGCCCTTGGAGTGGCGTCAGGGCGGGTGTTTGTATCTGGCCGAAACCGAACAGCATCTGAGTGAATATCAGGAATGGCTGGGCGTGGCGCAACAGTTCGGGCTCGACACCCGCGTGCTCAGCCGTAACGAAGTGGCGGAAAAGATCCCCGGTTTGGCCGATCCGGCTAAAGGCGGACTGTTCACCGCAAGCGATGGTCAGGCCGAGCCTCGTCGCGTCACGCCCGGCTTTGCCCTGCGCGGCTTCGAAGCCGGCGTGCATTTCGCCGAAGGCTGTGGCGTCACGGCCATCGACCGCGCAGCCGGAGCCATTTGCGGCGTACAAACCGAGCGCGGCTATGTCAAAACCAAGCGTGTGCTGATCGCCGCGGGCGCCAGCAGTTGGCGCCTGCTCAAGCCGCTAGGGCTGGAGATTCCGCAGCAGGCCATTCGCAGCACCGTCTCGCGCACCAGTCCGGGCGCGGATATTGGTGCCTGCAGTTTCATTGGGCATGGCATCGGCATGCGCCAGCGCGCCGATGGCAGCATCAATCTGGCCGACGAGGCGCAGGCCGACATCGACCTCAGCCTGAGCTTCTTACGTGGTGCATCCTGGTATTTGCCGCTGTTGCCCGAGCATCACCACAGTTTCCGATTCCGTCTCAATGGCGCGTTTTTACACGACCTGCGCCAGCGCTTCAGCGGCAATGATCCGGCCATTGCCGAGCGCGACCCGCATGCCCTGCCGCAAGCCGAACGCATCAAGCGTGCGCAGGCAGCACTGGGCCGCGCCTTCCCGCAATTGCGCGGTGTTCGGGTGATCGAAAGCTGGGCCGGATTCATCGACGTACTGCCCGATGGCATCCCGGTGCTGGATGCTCCGTCGCAAGTGCCGGGCTTGCTGATCGCGACCGGCTTCTGCGGCCACGGCTTTGCGATGGGACCGATTGTCGGCAAGTTGATGAGCCAGTGGGCCACCAGCGGCCAACCCGGTTTTGACCTCAAGGCCTTCGGCTGCTCGCGCTTTGCCGACGGCACCGCGGGCAAACCTTATTCGCTGTTTTAAGCAGGATATCCGCAGGCCATGCTGCATTCTAACAAACGTGAATTTGTCGCCATCCTGCGCCTCGCCGGGCCATTGATCGTTGCGCAACTGGCGCACGTGCTCATGGTGTTTACCGACACCGTGATGATGGCCATGCTCGGCCCGGACGAACTGGCAGGCGGCGGCTTGGGGGCCGCGACCTACTCGTTCGTGTCGATTTTTTGCGTGGGCACCATTGCCGCTGTCGGTAATCTGGTGGCGATCAAGCATGGCGCCAATGATGCCGCCGGCGTTACCCGCATCACCCAAAACGGCCTGTGGATGGGCTGGATGCTCGCACTCGGTGCGGGTCTGCTGCTCTGGAACCTGGAGCCGCTGCTGCTGAAACTCGGCCAGACACCGGCCAACGTGGCTATGGCAGCGCCGTTTCTGAGCACGCTGGTGTTTGCCCTGCCTGGCTACATGACATTCATGGCGCTGCGCGGCTTTACCAGCGCCATCGACCGGCCCGGCCCGGTTGTGGCGATCAGCATTGGCGGCGCCGTGGCCAACTTCGTGCTCAACTATGCGCTGATTAAAGGCTGGTTCGGCCTGCCGCCCATGGGCCTCGCTGGCATTGGCTTGGTGACTGCGATAGTGATGAGCGTAATGGCCTTGCTGCTGCTCTGGCATGTCATGCATCACAGCGCCTACAACGCCTATCCGCTGCAACGCGGCCTGCTCCGCCCACAGCTTGAAGAGCTGCGTGAACTGGTGCGTCTGGGCTTGCCGATCGGCGGCACCTATGCGGTGGAATCCGGGTTATTTGCCTTTGCTGCGCTGTGCATGGGCGCGATGGGCAGCACACAGATAGCCGCGCACCAAATCGCTATCCAGTCGGTGTACGTCGCCTTCATGGTGCCGGTGGGCATTTCCTACGCAGTCACCTTTCGGATTGGCCGCCACTACGGCGCCAACAATTTGCTCGAGGCCAGACGCGCGGGCAGGCTCGGACTGCTGCTCGGTGCAGGCTGCATGCTCGGCTTTGCCGCGTTGTTCTGGCTGGCGCCGCACTTTGTTGTCGGCCTGTTCCTCGACCCGCAAGATCCGCAATTCAGCGATGTCGTCGCAATGGCTGTCAGCCTGCTGGCGATTGCCGCCCTGTTTGAGTTGTTCGATGGCATCCAAACCATCGCCATGGGCGCGATTCGGGGCCTCAAAGATGCCAAGACCACCTTTTATGTCGGCCTGCTGTGCTATTGGCTGATCGGCGCACCGCTGGCCTGGTCGCTGGCCTTCCCGCTGGGCTGGGGCGCTGCAGGCGTGTGGTGGGGATTGGCCGGGGGATTGGCGTGTGCGGCTGTAGGCCTGAGCCTGGGCTTTGAATGGAAAACCGCGCGCCTGCTGCGTGCCGAGGAAGCAGGAATAGCGCTAGCGGAGTCTGCGGGCGAACGCGCGTAGCTGACGCGCGTAGCGAGAATGCCGGGGGCTAAACGGGCGTGGAGCTAGTTATGCGCCATGCCCAATTGCGCATGGCGGGGAGCCTGCATCAGAAAACGCACCAGCTCGTTGAGCGGCAGGCCCTTGCTGATCAGATAACCTTGCGCCTGATCGCAGCCGAATTGACGCAGCAGCATCATCTGTTCGGTGTCTTCCACACCTTCGGCGACCACTTCCAAATTGAGGTTATGCGCCAGGTTGATCATGGCGCGCACCAGTTGGCGGTTTTCAGTGCGCTCGGTCATGCCGCCGACAAAGCTCTTGTCGATTTTGAGCAGCGTGATCGGCAGGTTGTTGAGGTGCACGAACGATGAGAAACCGGTGCCGAAGTCATCCAGCGAGAAGCGCACGCCCAGCTCACCCAGCGCGAGCATGGTCTGCTGCACCTGATCGCTGCGGCGCATAATCGCCGTCTCGGTCAATTCAAATTCCAGCCAGCGCGCATCGACGCCGCGCTCTGCAATCAGACGACTCAGGGTCGGCAATAGCTGGCTGTCCTGAAACTGGCGGAACGACAGGTTAATCGCCATGTGCAGCGGCGGCAGGCCACGGCCGAGCAACCACTGCATATCGCGCAGCGCACGCGAGATAACCCAATAGCCGAGCGGCACAATCAGCCCGCTCTCCTCTGCCAGAGGCACAAACTCGCTCGGCGGCAACAAGCCACGCTCAGGATGTTGCCAGCGCACCAGCGCCTCCAGCCCGACGACCCGGCCAGCCTTGAGGCACAGCCGTGGCTGATAATGCAGCACCAGTTCATCACGGCGCAGAGCACGGCGCAGTTCGCCTTCGAGATCGGTCTGGCCACGCGCATCGCGGGTAATGCGCTCGTCATAGACATGGTAGGCGCAGCCCTGCTGGCCTTTGGCTTGCTGCATGGCGATATTGGCGTGCCACATCAGCGGGTCGGCAGCGCTGACGCTGTTGGCATGTGCCAACCCCAGACTGCAACCGAGCAGCAGGCTTTCGCCATCCACCCAATAGGGTTCAGCCAGCGCTTCACAGATCTGCTCGCCAACCAGTTCGACTCGTTTCGGATCGCGGCGGGTGTCGAGCAACAAAGCAAATTCATCACTGCCCAAGCGGGCAATTTGATCGCCAGCCTGAAGTAATGCTCTAAGCCGTGCGACCACTTGTAGGATGAGTCGGTCACCGGCGCGAAAACCCAGCGCATCGTTAACGTGGCGAAAGTTATCCAGATCAAGATGGCCCATGGTCAAACCACGGCCTTCGTTTGAAGCCAGTCTGGCTGCCAGCAAGGTCTGGAAGCCCTGCCGATTGGCGATGCCGGTGAGGGCATCTTGCTCGGCCAACCGGTTGAGCGTCTGCCGCAGCGTGCCTTGCTCGCGCACATAACGCAGCGAACGGCGCAACACGTCGCCAGTGACACGCTCACGCACCAGCCAGTCGCTAACCCCTTCGGGCTCGTTTTCGGGCTCTTCTTCGAGTAACAGGATGACCGGTAACGGGCAGGTGCCGGGAGCCGGCTGGTATTCTTTGGTCGTCAGCAACAGGCCGTTGCCGCAATTATGGAAGAGGCTACGCGCCACGTCCCAGGAAGGTGCCGTAATCAGCGGGAATGGACATGCCTCAGCCCCAAGGAGCTTACGTAATAGTTCTGGCCAACCAGTAGCATCGGCTAAGAGAACCAAGCGTAAGGGTTCGACGAGCGCGGACAAGCAACTTCCCCCAGACCACAAAAATTTCGACGGAGATCCGTCTCGCTGCACCATTAAATGATGTCTTTTCAAACACCTCCGTGTGTCCTTAAGTGCATCCTGCTCTAAAGCTGATTTTTCGACAAGTGCTCAAGGGTAAAGGATTAGATGTTTCTCCCCGTCAGCAGATTTTTCAATGTGTGCGGCAAGACACACTTCCAGACGGTTAGGGCACAACGCGCTCAGCCTGTTAAAATGCCCGGCTACTTCTTTGGTGATCAGTGCAATGTCCCGACTTAACCCCCGGCAAAAAGAAGCCGTGAATTACGTCGGCGGCCCTCTTTTGGTGCTCGCCGGCGCTGGCTCCGGCAAGACCAGCGTGATCACCCGAAAAATCGCTCATCTGGTGCAGAACTGCGGCGTGCGCGCCCAGCACATTGTCGCGATGACCTTCACCAACAAAGCCGCGCGCGAAATGAAAGAGCGTGTTGGCACCTTGTTGAAAGGTGGCGAGGCGCGCGGCCTGACGGTTTCGACGTTCCACAATCTGGGCATGAATATCATCCGCAAGGAATATGCACGCCTTGGCTACAAGCCCGGCTTTTCGATATTCGATGAGGGCGATATCAAAGCGCTGCTCAGCGACATCATGCAGAAAGAGTACGCGGGCGACGACGGCATCGACGAGATCAAGAACTACATCGGCTCGTGGAAGAATGACCTGATCCTGCCTGATCAGGCGCTGGCCGAGGCACGCAACCCGAAAGAGCAAACTGCCGCCATCGTTTATCTGCATTACCAGCGCACGCTCAAGGCCTACAACGCAGTGGACTTTGACGACCTGATCCTGATGCCGGTGAAGCTGTTTCAAGAGCACGCCGATATTCTCGAGAAGTGGCAAAACCGCATCCGCTACTTGCTGGTCGACGAATATCAGGACACCAACGCCAGCCAGTATCTGCTGGTAAAGCTGCTGGTGGGCACGCGCAATCAGTTCACCGTGGTAGGCGACGATGACCAGTCGATTTACGCCTGGCGTGGCGCGCGGCCGGAAAACCTGATGTTGCTGAAAGAAGATTACCCGTCACTGAAAATCGTCATGCTGGAGCAGAACTACCGCTCCACCAGCCGCATTCTCAAGTGCGCCAACACCCTGATTGCCAACAATCCGCATGCGTTCGAGAAGCAGCTGTGGAGTGAAATGGGCGTGGGCGATGAGATCCGGGTGATTCGCTGCCGCAACGAAGACGCCGAGTGCGAACGGGTCGCCATGGAAATCCTCACCCTGCACCTGCGCAAAGACCGCCCCTACAACGACTTCGCCATTCTTTATCGCGGTAACTATCAGGCCAAGCTGATGGAGCTGAAACTCCAGCACCACCAGATTCCTTATCGCCTGAGCGGCGGCACCAGCTTCTTTGCCCGTCAGGAAGTAAAAGACCTGATGTCCTACTTCCGCCTGCTGGTAAACCCGGACGATGACAACGCCTTCTTGCGCGTGATTAACGTGCCACGCCGTGAAATCGGCTCGGCCACACTGGAGAAGCTGGGTAATTACGCCACCGAGCGCAAGATCAGCATGTACGCTGCCGCCAGCGAGATTGGCCTGGGTGAGCACCTCGACAACCGCTACACGGAACGCCTGGCGCGCTTTGCCCGGTGGATGGATGGCGTGCGCCAGCAATGTGCGCAGAACGACCCGATTGCGGCGCTGCGCAGCATGGTCATGGATATCGACTACGAAAACTGGCTGCGCCAGAACGCCTCCAACGACAAGGTCGCCGATGCCCGCATGGGCAACGTCTGGTTCCTGATCGAAGCGCTGAAAAACACCCTGGAGCGTGACGAAGACGGCGACATGACCATCGAGGACGCCATCGGCAAACTGGTTCTGCGCGACATGCTCGAACGCCAGCAAGAGGAAGAGGAAGGCGCCGACGGCGTGCAGATGCTGACCCTGCATGCCTCCAAGGGCCTCGAATTCCCCTATGTGTTCATTATTGGCATGGAGGAAGAAATCCTCCCGCACCGCTCCAGCATCGAGGCGGACACCATCGAGGAAGAGCGCCGTCTGGCGTATGTGGGCATTACGCGCGCGCGGGAAACCCTGGCCTTCACCTTTGCCGCCAAGCGCAAGCAATACGGTGAAATCAGTGACTGCTCGCCGAGCCGTTTCCTTAACGAACTGCCGCCTGAAGACCTCGAATGGGAAGGTCTTGAGGATGCGCCCGTAGAAGTAAAAGCCGCCCGCGGCAATGCCGCACTGGCAGACTTGCGGGCAATGCTGAAAAAATAACCGCTGAATGCCCGCACAACGGCTGCATTCAACGCTATAAATTCCGACACCAGTACGGAAAATCACACCAAAACGAGGGTAACTGCGTGGAAGCGCTGAAACAGAAAATTCGCCAAGAAGGCATTGTGCTTTCTGAGCAGGTACTTAAGGTCGATGCCTTTCTTAACCATCAGATCGACCCGAAACTGATGCAGCAAATCGGCCATGAGTTTGCCGTGCGCTTCCGCGATCAGAACATCACCAAGATCGTCACCATCGAAGCGTCCGGTATCGCACCGGCAGTCATGGCCGGTCTGGAACTCGGTGTACCGGTAATTTTCGCGCGTAAATACCAGTCGCTGACACTCAAGGATGACCTGCTGACCTCGAAGGTTTACTCCTTCACCAAGCAGACCGAAAGCACCATTGCCGTTTCGGCCAAGCACCTGACTGCTGACGACCACGTACTGGTAATCGACGATTTCCTGGCCAATGGCCGCGCCGCCAAAGCCCTGATCGACGTGATCGAGCAGGCAGGCGCCAGCATCGCCGGGATTGGTGTGGTCATCGAGAAGTCATTCCAGGCCGGTCGCGCCGAACTGGACGCTCAGGGTTTCCGCGTAGAGTCACTGGCGCGTATCAGCTCGCTCGCCGACGGCGCGGTCAGCTTCCTCGAGTAAGCCAGACATTGAGTAACGGCGAATACGCCGTTACTCAAAAACACCGCTAAGCCTCTGCGGTCGCCTGCAAGCCTGCCAACAGCAAGCGCTGATACAGCCCTTCGGTCAGGCCTTGCGGCTGCGCCAGATTCATCCGCTGCAAATGCGTCATGAAGGCCGCAGGCTCCGGAGCGTCGAGCGCGGCCTTGCCCAACTCAAAGACTTCGGTGAGCTTGAACTTGCTCTTCAGCCAGTTCAGCGCACGCAGCAAATCGCACTCGTCGGGCGTGAAATCGCTGCCCAATGGATACTCTTCGAACAGCCCGGCATTACCGGCGCGCACTGCCTGCAAGCGCTCGGGTGTGTTGTTGCAGTAACACTCATCAAGCTGGAAGTCGTTGGCCAGTTTGCCGGCTTTTATTGCCTGCTCGATCAGCTCGGGCTGGAACCGCGAATCAGTGATCGCCAGCAGCGCCGCGATCACCTCGGCATCATTCTTACCGCGCAGGTCCGCCACGCCATATTCGGTGACGACCATATCGCGCAAATGCCGTGGAATGGTGACATGACCATAATCCCAGACAATGTTCGATGTGACCTCGCCTGCCGACTCGCGCCAGCTGCGCAGCAGCAGAATCGAGCGGGCATCGTGCAATGCATGGCCCTGCACGACAAAGTTGTACTGCCCGCCCACACCACTCAGCACCCGGCCATCTTCGAGCTGATCAGATACCGCCGCGCCCATCAGCGTCATGGTGAACGCCGTGTTGATAAAGCGTGCATCGCGGCGTTGCAGGCGTTTCAGCTGCTCCTCGCCGTAAAGCTCATTGATGAAGCAGATACCGGTCATGGCGAAACGCTGGCGCTGCTGCATATCCAGCTCATTGAGTCGGGCATAAAAGGAGCGCGGCCCCAGGAAGAACCCACCGTGCAGCACCACGCCAGCAGTTGCCGGCCGCAAATACGCCGCCAGCGCGGCCTGGGTCGCTGCATCCGCAAGATTGGCAGACACCTGGTTGCCGTCTGGCAACTGCAACTCACCAGCCTGTAACGTGATCCCCTCAGCAAGCAACCCGTGCTGTTGCAGATGTGCCAAAGCATCCGCTGTGAGATTTGGGCAGAACCCGGCGTCGAGTATGGTTTGCACACTTTTCGGCGCGCCCTGATCGTCGAGCGCATCAGCCGAGGCCAGCTTTTGCACCACTAAATCCGGGTACACCGCACGGCGAATAATCCCGGCATCCGCCAGTTTTAGCAGGCCGTTTACAAACATCTCACTGCAGCCGTACAAACCTTGCTCAAACCCACCGCTGCCGCCAATCGCCACGCTGCCTGCCAAGGTCTCAGGGGTGACTGCCAGTGCCTGCAAAACCTCGTTGTAGGCCGCATTGCTGGCATCGCGCGCCAGCAGCGCAGCAGTCAGCGCATCGCCCATCGAACCGATACCAATCTGCAAGGTTCCGCCATCGCGCACCAGCGTACTGGCGTGTAAACCAATGCAGTGGTCTTGCAAGCTGACTGGCATGTTGGGTGTCGAGAACAGCGTGGTGTGCTCTTCTTCCTGCAAGTGGATGTCGAACACCTCCCGCGCAACCTCGGCATCACCTGGCATGTAGGGCAGATCTGCATGCACATGCGCCAGATAGATAATCGGCTCACCGCGTGCTCTGCGCTGCTCCATCAGCGGCATCAGGTCGAGGGTGATATCGGGGTTGCTGCTCAGGCTGAAATGCCCGGGCCGCTGAGGATCGCTGGCCACCAACTGGGCGATCAGGTTCACCCCGTGATCATTGAGGTCGCGCGCCACATGGCTGTAGTTGCTGCTGATGTAGCTCTGCTGGGCGACATCGCAATGCAACAAACTGCCTGGCTGCATGAAAAACTGCTCGACGCTGATATTGGCCGGAAGCGTTCCATGGCGAAGGTCGCTGAGAAAATCCAGCTCGGGATAGTCAGCAAACACCCGCTCAAGAAACGGCTCTACAAACAACTGCTGCAACCCGGCTTCGGGTTGCGGACGAGCCAGACACAACGCGGTATAGATTTTCAGCTGACGCTCGGGGAGTTGTTTGCAGCGCTGATACAAGGCATTAACCCAGCGATTGGGTTTACCCAGGCCAAGCGGCAGGGCGAGCTTTATCGGCCCCTTGATACGATCAAGCACCTGCTCGATTGCGGCGTCAAACGAATACATCGACTGCATTAGGCTCTCCTTGCATGGTTAGAACTCTGCGCCTTCGTCACTGAAGTTGCTGCGCAGTTTGCACACTGGCTGAAATGTTTAAGCGTAGCGGCGCGCCACCCGCTGTCACCTGAACATAGAGACACATGCCAACGCCAAGTTCCTGCCAGTTTTCTGCGGGCACAAAAAAGCCGCCCGCAGGCGGCTTTTTCTAAAAATGCAGTCTTACAGACCGGACATTTTCTGGATGGTCGCTTTCAGCTCGTCATCGGTACAGTCAGCACAGGTGCCTTTTGGCGGCATGGCATTGATACCGGAGATGGCTTTGGCCAGCAGGCCGTCAAGACCGCCTTGCTCGTCAGCACGTTTTTTCCAATCAGCGGTATCACCGATTTTCGGAGCGCCCAACACGCCAGTGCTGTGGCACGCGCCGCAATGAGCAGCGATCACGTCGTCGGGGGTTTTAGCACCACCGCCAGCAGCAGAAGCGACAGCCTCTACGCCTTTACACTCTTCACCCTGCACACAGACCTGACCTACCGGCTTCAAGCGCTCGGCAATAGCATCGTCGGTAGTGGCCTGAGCAGTAACGGCCCAAAGCGCCATCACTGTTACGGGGGCTATTAGCATCTTTTTAATTAGGTTCACACGCATTACCTCATCATGGCTAGATTCACCCGCGGCCACGGTTTCGCGAGCGATATGCAAGTATAACGGCAAGCCCAGCTGGCCGAAACAACCTAAATTGCCGCAGCAGGCGCGAGGCACTGCCACCAACTAAAAGTTTAGTCAGTGGCCAATACCGGCCAAAGGGCCGATCTAAGCGCCTTGCAGATTAAAAGTTGGCCGGCGTTGTCGCACTCACCAGCTTTGCCGGTACGTCGAAAGGATTACGGAAACGGTGGGGTTTACTGCTATCAAAGTAGTAGCTGTCGCCCTGCTCCAGAATGTAAGTCTCGGTACCGACTACCAACTCAAGACGCCCTTCCACCAGCAATCCGGCCTCTTCACCTTCGTGCGCAAGCATCGAGTCGCCCGTGTCGGCACCCGGAGGATAGGTTTCAGAGAGAAATGCGATAGCCCGGCTGGGATGCGCCCGGCCGACGAGCTTCATGGTGACCGCGCCATCGGAGATGTCGATCAACTCTCCGGCTTTGTAGACGACTTGGGCACTGCTGTCCTGTTCCATGTCGAGGGAGAAAAACTCGACCAGTGACATGGGAATACCCGCCAACACCTTTTTCAATGAGCTAATCGAAGGGCTTACGCTGTTCTTCTCGATCATCGAAATAGTGCTGTTGGTAACGCCTGCCCGTTTAGCGAGTTCACGCTGGGAAAGGCCTTTGAGTTTGCGAATGGATTGCAGTCGTACACCGACGTCCAATGCTGGAGTCCCCCTTCGGGCTGATACAGAAAATGTGTCCGTATCATGGCAACAGCGTTCAGTATTTACAACAGCCTTGTCCCATATCCTGCTCAGAAAATTACTCAGTCCTCAGAATAGAGCAGCGGAACGCGACGTAAATTGCAAAAAATCTGATAAGGAATAGTCCCTGCACGGCTGGCAACGTCGCTGGCGAGCACCTGTTTGCCCCAGAACTCGACCCGGCTGCCCAGACCTGCCTGAGGTAGATCGGTGAGGTCGACAGTGATCATGTCCATCGATACCCGGCCTATCAGCCGCGTCAGCTGGCCATCGACCGCAACCGGGGTGCCGGTCGGCGCGTGGCGTGGATAACCGTCGGCATAACCCATGGCCACAACGCCGACACGGGTCGGTCGCTCGGTCACAAAGCTGCCCGCGTAACCAACCGGCTCACCCGCCGGCAGCTCGCGCACACTGATAATTTTCGATTCCAGGGTCATCACCGGCTGCAACTGGCTGGCCAGCGCTTGCGGTTGCTCAAACGGCGTAGCGCCGTACAACATGATGCCGGGGCGCACCCAGTCGCTCGGTACTTGCGGCCAGCCCAGCACCGACGGCGAATTGCGCAGGCTGATCTCGGCATCAATGCCGCCGCGCACCTGTTCAAAAGCCTCAAGCTGCTCTTCGCTGCGCGAGCAGTCGAGTTCATCGGCACGCGCAAAGTGGCTCATCAATACGACTTTGCCGACATTGCTGCTGGTCTGCAGACGCTCATGGGCGGCGACGTAATCGTCTGGATGAAAACCAACACGGTGCATGCCCGAGTCAAGCTTGAGCCAGACCGTAAGCGCGCGATTGAGTTGCGCGCGCTCAAGCGCTTCAAGCTGCCAGAGCGAATGCACAACGCACCAGAAGTCTTTCTGCTCTATCAGCTCAAGCTCAGCGGCTTCGAAAAAACCTTCCAACAGCAGAATCGGCGCGCGAATGCCGGCTTCGCGCAACTCCAGCGCCTCTTCAATGCAGGCCACAGCAAAGCCATCGACCTCATCCTGCAACGCTTTCGCACAGCGCACCGCACCATGCCCATACGCATCCGCCTTGATCACCGCGAGGGCTTTGGCAGCGGATACTTCGCGGGCCAAACGGTAGTTATGACGCAGCGCATTAAGGTCGATAAGGGCACGGGCTGGACGCATTATTCTGTCTTCTGCTGTGGATAAGTCATAAAAAAACCCGGCAGGGACAACATGCCGGGTCAATGGGACTAGTTATTGAGCGCAGCCACCACGGTCATTTCGACCAGTACGTCGGGCTTGTACATCCGCGCTTCGACTGCCGCGCGGGCAGGTGCGGTGCCAGGGCGGACCCAGGCATCCCAGACCTGATTAAGGCCGGCGTAATCACGCTCCATGTCTTTCAGGTAGATGGTCACCGAGAGGATCTGGCTCTTGTCGGTGCCCGCCTCAGCCAGCATCAAATCGATGTTGGCCAGGGTTTGTTCGGTTTGCGCGACGATATCGCCGCTGAAGTCGTCGGCCAATTGGCCGGCCAGATAGACCGTGCCGTTATGGATGACGATTTCGCTGTAGCGCGACTCAGTGCGCAGGCGCTGGACTGCCATGAGCAGAGCTCTCCTTGTTCTTGCTGTAACGGGAAATATCCAGACCTTCACTGCTGATCTGCGGACGCTTTTTCGCCATCAGATCGGCCAGGAAGCGCCCGGAACCACAGGCCATGGTCCAACCCAGCGTACCGTGACCGGTGTTCAGGAACAGGTTGCTGTAACGGGTTGCACCAACGATTGGCGTGCCATCCGGGGTCGCCGGACGCAGCCCGGTCCAGAATTCGGCCTGGCTGACATCGCCACCTTGCGGGTAGAGATCGCCAACGATCATTTCCAGCGTCTCGCGGCGACGCGGATTGAGGCTCATGTCGAAACCGGCAATTTCAGCCATGCCGCCAACGCGGATGCGCTGGTCGAAACGGGTGATTGCAACCTTGTAGGTTTCATCAAGGATGGTCGAGGTCGGCGCCATGTCACCGTTGGTGATTGGCACAGTCAGCGAATAACCCTTGAGCGGATAAACCGGTGCACGAATGCCCAGCGGCTTGAGCAATTGCGGGCTGAAGCTGCCGAGCGCCAATACATAGCGGTCAGCGGTTTCCAGCTTGCCGTTGATCCACACGCCGTTGATGCGATCACCTGCGTGATCGAGGCGTTCGATGTTCTCGCCGAAGCGGAATTCAACACCCATGGCGCGGGCCATATCAGCCAGCTTGCGGGTGAACATCTGGCAGTCGCCAGTCTGGTCATTCGGCAAACGCAGTGCGCCAGCCAGCTTGTCGGTCACGCTGGCCAGTGCCGGCTCAACCCGGGCAATGCCGGCACGGTCCAGCAGCTCATAAGGCACGCCCGACTGCTTTAGTACAGCGATATCCTTGGCAGCATTATCGACCTGAGCCTGCGTGCGGAACAGCTGAGTTGTGCCCAACTTGCGGCCTTCGTAGCTGATACCGGTTTCGGCACGCAGCTCATCGAGGCAGTCGCGGCTATATTCGGAGAGGCGCACCATGCGCTCTTTGTTCACCGCATAACGGCTGGCGGTGCAGTTGCGCAGCATTTGCGCCATCCACAGGTACTGGTCCGGGTCGGATGTGGCCTTGATGGCCAAAGGAGCATGCTTTTGCAGCAACCATTTGATGGCTTTAAGCGGCACGCCCGGTGCAGCCCAAGGCGATGCATAGCCTGGAGAAACCTGGCCGGCGTTGGCGAAGCTCGTCTCCATAGCGGGTGCCGGCTGACGGTCAACCACTGTCACTTCAAAACCCTGACGGGCCAGATAGTAAGCACTGACCGTTCCGATTACACCGCTACCAAGCACCAAGACCCGCATCGTTTTCTCCTTGCCGCGACTATGCACTGGCATTTTTTATTTAGAGCGTTGATGCGCGCAGTATATTGAGCAATGAGCAGTGTTATTCACTATATATAAAGCTATATTTGGCGAGAATTATCGGCAAAACACACTTCTACGGAGGGGCATCGCCCATGCGCACCCAACATCAGAGCCGCCGCGAACTGGACAAGATCGACCGCAACATCCTGCGAATCCTTCAGGAAGACGGGCGCATCTCTTTCACTGAACTGGGCGAACGCGTGGGGCTGTCTACTACGCCGTGTACCGAGCGGGTGCGGCGCCTGGAACGCGAAGGCATCATCATGGGCTACCACGCCCGGCTGAACCCGCAGAACCTCAAGGCCAGCCTGCTGGTATTTGTTGAGATCAGCCTCGACTACAAGTCAGGCGACACCTTCGAAGAGTTCCGCCGCGCGGTGCTGAAACTGCCGCACGTGTTGGAATGTCACCTGGTTTCGGGGGACTTCGACTACCTGGTAAAAGCGCGCATCAACGAAATGGCTTCGTACCGCAAACTGCTTGGCGACATCCTGCTCAAGCTGCCCCACGTACGCGAATCCAAGAGCTATATCGTCATGGAAGAGGTTAAAGAGAGCCTGTCTCTGCCGGTTCCGGAATAGGCTCGCCATGATCAGTCACATCGGCTGACAACAACCGCCGCAGCCAGACGTGACAGCCGGAGCAATAGAACGCGACCCAGCGAATGGCCAGTGACCACGGCCATTCGCTGCAATCAGGCTTTCAGCGCATTACTGATAAGCGCCTGCGGAGTAAGTCAGTTCATAGCTGTGGCTATAGATCTCAAGGATGATGCCGAACGGATCTTCCATGTAGACCATGCGATATGGCTTCTCGCCCGGGAAGTACTCGCGCACCGGCATCCGCTGCTTACCACCGGCAGCAACAATTTTGGCCGCCAGACCTTCTACATCCGGGTCTTGTACGCAGAAGTGAAAGACCCCGGTTTTCCAGTATTCAAAGTTGTTCTGTGGCTTCTCGGCATTGGAGAATTCGAAGATCTCCACTCCGATGCGGTCGCCCGTGGACAGATGCGCGATACGCGTCGAGCCCCAGCCCTCGCCAAATACGTCGGTGCACATGGCGCCAATGGCCGAGTCATCCTCGACAATGGTGGTTGGCGGCATGATCAGGTACCAACCCATGACCTCGGTGTAGAACTTGACCGCCGCGTCGAGGTCGGTCACCGACAAGCCGATATGGGAAAAGCTTCTTGGGTAGACAGTGGACATGGTCATTACCTCGGGTTGATTAATGAGTAGCCAGTCTATGCAGCCATAGCCATAATAAAAATAAGGCAACTGTTATCGAGAGCATAAGTATTCGTTATGATAAATCCTCAGTGGCTGCGCACTTTTGCAACTCTAGCGGAGCAAGGTAATTTCACCCGCACCGCCGAGCGGCTCGACCTCACCCAAGCGGCCGTCAGCCAACATGTGCAAAAACTCGAAGAGCGCCTGGGCCAGTTGTTAATCCGGCGTCCGCGCGCACTGGAACTGACCCCGGCGGGCCATGCATTACTGGAATACTGTGCAGAGGTTGGCGCGGCGGATCAGCGCTTGCAGTTGCGCTTGTCTGAGGCTGAGAGCGACCACGGCGAGATCAGCCTGATAAGCCCCGGCAGCATCGGCCTGGCAATTTATCCACATCTGCTGGAGTTACAGCAGGCTCATCCCGGGCTGAACATTCGTCATCGCTTCGCCCCGGACAGCGAGGTCTTGTCCAGCGTGCTGGAAAACCGTTTTGAGCTGGGTTTGACGACCCTGAGACCGGACGACCCACGGCTCAAGGTCAGCCGCTTCTGCGAAGAACCGCTGGAACTGGTCGCGCCGAGCGCCGCAGCGGTGAACAGCTGGCAGGATCTTGAACGCCTGGGCTTTATTGATCACCCCGACGGACAAGCAATGGCCAGCAGATTGTTAAGCCGTACGTTTCCCGGAGCGCCGGGTATTCGCAACCTGCCGACACGCGGCTACACCAATCAAATCTCGTTGATTCTGGAGTCAGTAGCGCGTGGTCTGGGCTTCACGGTAATACCGCGCTTTGCGCGCATCGCCTTCGGCCAGTCTGAGCGTGTGCAGGTGATTCAAAGCGAGCGAGGCGTAATCGACACCTTGTGGCTGATACACCGCGCTGAATGGCCGTTGTCTGCACGGGCTAAACGTGTGATCGAGCAGATTCAGCCCTTGTTCGTGTGAGCCGCAGGCAGTTGCACATGAGCGCTAAACCAAAACCTGGCGGGTAGTCGCAATCAACTTGTGCACCTGCGCCTCAAACTCCGGCTCAATCGGCACTTCGGGGCCACGGCCATGCGGGCACGGCAGATTAGGCGTGGTGCCGAACAGGCGACAAATCAGTGGACGCTGGTCATACACCTGACAACCGTTCGGCCCCAGATGCACGCAGTTCAACTCTTCCAGCGCCGCCTCATGCTCGGCATCGCTCTTGTGCGGCAGCCGCGACATCTCTTCGGAGGATGCTGTGACCGGCCCGCAACAATCGTGACAACCCGGGATACAGGCAAAGCTGGGAATCTGCCGACGCAGGTAATCAATTTTCCGGCTGGTACAACTCATAAGCAGCATCCTTAACAGGTTTACACAGTTTAACCTGTGCCGAAGCGCAACGAGATTTATGCGACGCTCAGCCACTTTTTTGGATTTATGCTTGGCGATCAGCTGCAACCATGCTTATGCTTCGTAAAATTTTCCAAACACAATAAACAGGATTTAACACATGAACGCCCGCGTTCACCAACCGGTTCACAGCAATCAGCACGCCGCCTCCTACTATGCCGCCAGCGCTAACCGCAGCGTGGCCTACGCACCATTGGGAGGTGAGCTGCGCGCTGATGTGTGCATTGTTGGTGGGGGCTTTTCGGGGCTTAACACAGCGATCGAGCTGGCCCAGAAAGGCTTGTCCGTGGTGGTTCTCGAAGCCCACAAAATGGGCTGGGGAGCCAGCGGTCGCAACGGCGGACAGTTGATTCGTGGCGTTGGCCATGACGTTGACCAGTTCAAATCGGTCGTCGGTGAGGAAGGCGTTCGCGACTTCAAGCTCATGGGCATCGAGGCTGTGGATATCGTGCGCAAGCGTGTTGAGCAATTCAACATCGCCTGTGATCTGACCTGGGGTTATTGCGACCTGGCCAATAAACCTCGCGACCTCGCAGGCTTTGCCGAAGACGCCGAAGAGCTGAAAAGCCTCGGCTACCAGCACGAATTGCGCCTGCTGCAACCCAACCAGATGCGTGAAGTGGTCGGCTCCGACCGCTATGTTGGCGGCCTGATCGACATGGGTTCTGGCCACTTGCATCCACTGAATCTGGCCCTTGGCGAGGCCGCTGCAGCCGAGTCGCTGGGCGTCCAGCTGTTCGAAGACAGCGCAGTTACCCGCATTGAGTACGGCTCACAGGTCAAAGTTCACACCGCCAGTGGCGTGGTGCTGGCAAACAATCTGGTGCTGGCTTGCAACGCCTACCTTGGCGAGTTGAACACCAATCTCGGCGGTAAAGTGCTGCCGGCGGGTAGCTACATCATCGCCACCGAGCCACTGAGCGAAGAACAGGCGAAAGCGATTATTCCGCAGAATATGGCCCTGTGTGATCAGCGTGTCGCGCTGGATTACTATCGCTTGTCTGCCGATCGCCGCCTGCTGTTTGGCGGTGCTTGCCACTACTCCGGTCGCGATCCTGCAGACATCGCCGGCTATATGCGGCCAAAGATGCTGGAAGTGTTTCCGCACCTGAGAGACACCAAGGTCGAATATCAGTGGGGCGGCATGATCGGCATTGGTGCAAACCGCCTGCCGCAAATTGGTCGCCTCAAAGGCCAAAACAATGTGTTCTACGCACAGGCCTACTCCGGCCACGGCGTGAATGCCACGCACCTCGCTGGCAAGTTGCTGGGCGAGGCGATTGCCGGTCAGGCCAGTAACGGCTTCGACCTGTTCGCCAAAGTGCCGCACATCACCTTCCCAGGCGGTAAATACCTGCGCTCGCCACTGCTGGCGATGGGCATGCTCTGGCACCGCATGAAAGAGGTTCTGTAACCTTGCAAAACGGCGCATGCAGTTGTTGCTGCATGCGCCGGTTAAGGTTTCAGAGGTAAGGCGTGACCACCGAAAGGCTATGCGCCACGCTGGCTTCCTTCTCGCCCACCGGCGCCACATAGTGAATTGCCGTCTCGGCCGCCGCAGTACCCGCCAGTTTGGCAATCACCCACGTCGCCAGATATTGCGAAGCCATGCAGCCGCCTGCCGTGGCGACATTGCCCCTGGCAAAAAACGCCTGCTGCAACACCTCAACTCCAGACTCGACCACCCACGGCTTGCTCAGCAAATCGGTGCAGGCAGGCACGCCATCAAGCAATCCCAATACCGACAGCAGCAAAGTGCCCGAGCACTGGGCGCCAATCAGTTGCCGCGACGAGTCCAGTTGTAACCGATCCAGAATCGAGCGGTCTTGCGCGATATCGCGCGTCAGGATACCGCTGCCGAACAGCACCACATCAGCGCTATTGGCGAACTCCAACGGTTGCTGGGCTTCGATGCGCACGCCATTCATTGAGGTCACCGTGGCCGCTGGAGAGGTGATCTGCACATTCCAGCCCGAACCCTTGAGGCGATTGAGAATACCGGCGGCGATGAATGAATCGAGTTCGTTGAAGCCTTCAAAGGTTAAAATTGCGATATCCATGATCGACTCCTATCCGTTGGCTGGCAGCGTAACCGAGACGCCAGCGGTCTGACTAAATTTCATAACTTCCAGAACGGCAGCGACGCCTCGCGATTCGCTTGCTGTCGGGTCAGGCCGATGTCCTGTAGTTGCTGGTCGGTCAGTTTGAGCAACTGTCGCCGTGTGCTCAAGCGGCGCAGCATCAGGGTCCAGCGCGACAGCTGTGGCCCGTATTCAACACGGCCAGCCAGTGTCGTCTGAGCACTGTGCTGTAACTCCTGCGCGGCCAACGACAGCCTTACATCACTTAATCCGTTCATCTCCTTCTCCCGGCAATCAGCCCATTCGAGCAATCATCATGGGCTTTGCGGAAAAAGCATGACAGATTCAAAAAATGATTATTAAATCCATACAGATTTGCCAATTAGCCGTCTGAATCACACTTTTCAGCGACAACTGTACTGGTTCATCGCCGAACAGACGGCCAGCACCGAGAGACGCGCGCATGACGCTTTATATCGACCTCGCAACGCTGATCAGCTCCAGAATCGAGCAAGGTCTGTATCGGCCAGGGGATCGCCTGCCTTCCGTGCGCGCCCTCAGCATCGAGCACGGCGTCAGCTTGAGCACCGTGCAACAGGCTTACCGCCACCTTGAAGATCAGGGAATGGCAACACCCAAACCCAAATCGGGCTACTTTGTTTCACCGCAGCGCAAAGTCCCTGCCTTGCCCCAAGTGGGCCGACCGGCACTGCGACCGGTCGAAGTCTCACAATGGGACCAGGTACTGGATCAAATCAGCCATAGCCCAGAACATAGCGGCCTGTTGCAACTCGGCCGGGGCCGCCCGGACATCACTGCGCCCACCCTGAAACCGCTGCTGCGCTCGCTGTCGCGCTTGAGCCGGCGCCAAGACGCCAGCGTGCTGACTTACGGCTGTATCCGTGGCGAGCAGAGCCTGCGTCAGCAAATCTCGCGGTTAATGATCGACTCCGGCTGCCAGATTCCCTTCGAGGAAATCGTTGTGACCACGGGCTGCCATGAGGCGCTCTCGGCAGCTATCCGCGCCATTTGTCAGCCCGGCGATATTGTTGCGGTCGACTCACCGAGTTTTCATGGGGTCATGCAAGCGCTCAAGGGCTTCGGCATGAAGGCACTGGAATTGCCGACCGACCCCATCACCGGGATCAACCTCGACGCATTGAAGATGGCGCTGGAACAATGGCCGATCAAGGCCATACAGCTGACCCCGAATTGCAATAACCCGCTGGGCTACATCATGCCCGATGCGAATAAGCGCGCCCTGCTCGACCTCGCCCAACGCTACGACGTGGCGATTATCGAGGATGACGTATACGGCGAACTGGCGTTCAGCTACCCGCGCCCACGCACCATCAAATCCTACGACCGTGACGGCCGCGTGCTGCTCTGCAGCTCATTCTCGAAAACCCTGGCTCCGGGCCTGCGGGTTGGTTGGATTGCGCCTGGCCGCTATCAGGAACAGGTGCTGCACATGAAATACATGGGCACCGGCAGCACCGCCCAACTGCCGCAACTGGCGCTGGCCGAGTTTCTTGCCGCCGGCCATTACGAGCCGCACCTGCGGCGCATGCGTAGCCAGTATGCGCAAAGCCGTGACCAGATGATCGACTGGGTCAGCCGCTACTTCCCCAGCGAGACCCGGGTCAGTCGTCCACTGGGCAGCTTTATGCTGTGGGTTGAACTGCCGACAGGTTTCGACAGCGTGTACCTGAATCAGGCGCTGCTTGAGCACAAGATCCAGATAGCGCCGGGCAGCATCTTTTCTGCGGCCGGCAAGTACCGCAATTGCCTGCGCATCAATTACGCCAGCAAAGCCACTGACGAAATCGAAAACGCAGTGCGGATTGTCGGTGAAACCGTCGCCAGACTGCTCAACGAAACCGGCTGAATCGATTAGGTGGCTGATACCGTCTGCGGCAGTTCATCCCGACGCCAGGCAAGCACCACGAAACCAGCAGCGCCCAGCGCCATCAGCAACGGCAATGCGTGACCGCTCACCCACTGGCTGGCAGCCCCCGTTGCCAGTGGCCCGACCAGACAACCGATACCCCACAACTGCGACACGTGAGCGTTGGCGCGCACTAGCTCATCGTCACGGTAACGCTCGCCAATCTGAATAAGCGACAAGGTAAACAAGCCACCGGCACTGGCGCCGAACAACACCAGAACAGGCCAGATAACAGACGAGTGCAAGGCCAGCGGAATACTCAGGCTCGACAGCATCAGCACCACACCACACCCGCGGAACAGGTTGCGCCGCGACATCACATCCGCCAGCCAGCCAATCGGCAGCTGCAGCACGGCATCCCCGACAACCACAACGCTGACCATGAACAACGCAACGTCTTGTGTGAAACCCTGACGCAGGCCGTAAATGGGTAACAACGTCAGCATCATCGCTTCAAACGAGGCGAATAACGCCACCGCCCAGGCAATGGCCGGGAGCTTGCGGCAGAACACCACCAATCCCTTGAGCGAGACGCTATGCCCGCCGACCTTGGGCGCACCTGTGCGGCCAAGCAGCAACAGCGAGCCGCCAATCAACAGACAAGTACCGGTCCAGAACGCATGATCACCTTCAGTGCCCAACGCCGTCAGCAGCAGCGGCCCGCACAGCTGGCTCAGGGCGTAGCCGGTGCCGTACAGCGCCACCAGACGACCGCGCCATTTCTCGATCGACAGCTGATTGATCCAGCTCTCACCCAGAATGAACACCATGGTTAGTGCCACGCCCAACAACAAGCGCAACACCACCCACACCGCATAGTTCTGCACCAATGCCAGCGTTGATACGGACACGGCGCCGACCAAAAGACACATCTGCATCAACGCACGCGTGCCAAAACGGCCCGCCAGTTTGCCGGCCAGCGAGGCGCCAAGCAGTACGCCAACGGCGGGTGTTGCGGCCATCACGCCGATTGCGAACGAGCCATATCCCCAGCTTTCCAGGCGCAACGATACCAGCGGCATGGTCACACCCAATGCCAGACCAATACTGATGACCGCCATGGAAACGGCGAAATAGGTACCCCAACGCATGTCCAGATTCCTTCTGTTGTAAGGCCTACAAAGCAAAACGGCCGAGCCTCCAGAGGGATAAATCCCCCGGGAAACCCGGCCGCAGGTTTGGCTCATAAGAGCCGGCCCCGATAGCGGGGCGGACCTGATACTGCTACAAGGCGGTTAAGCCCTGCTGTGGATCAAAGCTTGATCCAGGTCGATTTCAGTTCGGTGTACTTGTCGAACGCGTGCAACGACTTGTCGCGACCATTACCCGACTGCTTGAAACCACCAAACGGTGCGGTCATGTCGCCGCCATCGTACTGGTTAACCCAGACGCTACCGGCGCGCAGCGCTTTGGCAGTCTGGTGAGCCTTGGACAGGTTGCTGGTCCAGACCGCAGCAGCCAGACCATAAATGGTGTCGTTAGCGATAGCAATCGCCTCTTCCGCATCATCAAAGGCGATAACCGACAGCACCGGGCCGAAGATCTCTTCCTGAGCGATGGTCATGGCGTTGTTCACGCCGTCGAAAATGGTCGGCTCAACGTAAGTGCCGCCAGTCTCTTCCATCACACGCTTGCCACCCGCAACCAGCGTGGCGCCATCTTTGTGACCCGCTTCGATGTAACGCAGTACGTTATTCATCTGCTGGGTATCAACCAGTGCGCCCACATTGGTTTCCGGGTCGAGCGGGTTGCCGGCCTTCCAGCCTTTGATCGCTTCAACCACCATCGGTACGAATTTGTCTTTGATCGAACGCTCGACCAGCAGACGCGAACCGGCGGTGCACACTTCACCCTGGTTGAACGCAATTGCGCCGGCAGCCGAAGCAGCAGCCGCTTGCAGATCAGGCGCGTCAGCGAAAACGATGTTCGGGCTCTTGCCGCCTGCTTCCAGCCAAACGCGCTTCATGTTCGATTCGCCCGCATAAACCATCAGCTGTTTGGCGATCTTGGTCGAACCTGTGAATACCAGCGTGTCGACGTCCATGTGCAGGGCCAGAGCCTTGCCCACAGTGTGACCGAAGCCTGGCAGCACGTTGAATACGCCAGCTGGGATACCGGCTTCAATCGCCAACTGGGCAACACGAATGCCGGTCAGCGGGGATTTTTCTGAAGGCTTGAGGATGATCGAGTTACCGGTGGCCAGTGCCGGGCCGAGTTTCCAGCAGCTCATCAGCAGTGGGAAGTTCCACGGCACGATCGCGGCAACCACACCGATTGGCTCGCGAGTAACCAGACCCAGCTGATCGTGCTCGGTGGCCGCTACTTCGTCGTATACCTTGTCGATGGCTTCGCCGTTCCAACGAATGGAGTTGGCAGCAGCAGCCATGTCGATGTTCAGCGAGTCGCTGATCGGCTTACCCATGTCGAGGGTTTCGAGCAGCGCCAGTTCTTCAGCATGCTCAGCGATCAAGTCACCAAAGCGGATCATGATCTGCTTGCGCTTGGCCGGCGCCATGCGCGACCAGACACCCGAGTTGAAAGTAGCGCGGGCGTCACGCACAGCGCGCTCGGCATCGGCCAAATCACAGCTGGCGACATGGCCCAACAAGCGACCGTCGACCGGGCTGAGGCATTCGAACGTCTCGCCCGACTCAGCCGAGCAGTATTCACCGTGTACAAACGCTCGGGTTTCAATTTTCAACGTCTTGGCGCGCTGTTCCCAGTCGGCGCGAGTCAAACTAGTCATGCGAATATCCTCTATGGCTGTAGAAAGTGTGCCGGATTTATCACCGCACACCTGCAATTTTTTGTCGTGGCGCAGAGCCTCACAATCCTGTGAGCAACACTAAACCAGAGCAACGCTAAATTTCAATATATTTGACACTTTATGCCCTTAGCGGCTTGTCATGTTCGTTTTATTAAACATAGACTGCGCCAAATCTTCAGCCAAATCTGCCTTTGTGCCTGACAAATTAAACGCCTGATAGAGACAATAAAATGAACATTCAGCAGATCGTCGACTTCGCCAACTCCTCAAGCAAAGCCGAGCACTACCGCCCAGCCCCCGAGAAAGTCCTCAAGGGCGATCCGGCGCAAAGCGTTATCAATCATTACGGCAGCCCGTGCGGCCAGTTCAATGCCGGCATTTGGGAAGGCGCTGTCGGCCAATGGAATGTCAGCTACACCGAATTTGAATACTGCGAAATTCTGCAGGGTGTATCCGTTTTGCGTGACCAGGACGGCAACGCCAAGACTGTCAGAGCTGGCGACCGCTTCGTCATCCCGGCCGGCTTCAACGGCACTTGGGAAGTGCTGGAGGCATGTCGCAAGGCCTACGTGATCTTCGAGCAAGCCTCAAACTGATACTCGCACGATTCACGCAACACCCTTACCCGTCCTTGTGGCGGGTTTTTTGTGCCTGAATGATGCGCACAAGGGTAAACCACTAAATTGCAGGCAAGAAAAAGCCCGCTAAAAAGCGGGCTCTCTCAGCAAGGATGCTTGATCAATTACTTGATCTTGCCTTCCTTGTAGATCACGTGCTTGCGCACAACCGGATCGAATTTTTTAATTTCGATTTTGTCCGGAGTGGTGCGTTTGTTCTTGTCGGTGGTGTAGAAGTGGCCAGTACCGGCGCTCGACACCAAACGGATCAATTCACGCATGATTTAGCTCCTTAAACCTTTTCGCCACGAGCACGAAGCTCGGACAGCACAACATCAATGCCACGCTTGTCGATGCAACGCATGCCTTTGGCAGATACGCGCAGACGTACGAAGCGATTCTCAGACTCAACCCAGAAGCGGTGATGCTGCAGGTTTGGCAGGAAACGACGACGGGTTTTGTTGTGTGCGTGGGAAACGTTGTTCCCGGTTACCGGACCCTTACCGGTAACTTGACAGACTCTCGACATGCCTCAGCCCTCTAAAACCACATGCCCAACCCGGCATGGGTTGGCCGCTTAAATTCAATGTCATTGGCGCAAAGCGCCGCGTTTCTCGAGGGTCTTACCGGCCACACCTGAAAGCGCAACAACCGGGCCCCTAGAAAAGAGCGCTGCTTTATACCAGAAAGACTCCCGAGCAACAACCTTAAACGCAAAAAGCCACTCACCGCGCAAACCGCGATTTAGCGCATCAGGCCTCTACGTGGGGGCTTGGACGATAATACCACTCGTCGCCCGATTTGATTGTTCTGTGAGCAACTTATGGTCTAGGGTAAGACTTTGCTCGTGCGCGTGCTGGCCAAACTGCCTGCTTTCAGCGCCAATGGATGCTCGCCTTATTACTCAGGAGCTGGTTATGCGCCTTAACGCCCTACCCCTAATTATCGCACCTCTACTCATGAGCCCGCTACTGGTGAATGCAGCGACCCTGAGTGTATGCACGGAAGCCAGCCCGGATGGTTTCGACGTGGTGCAGTACAACTCGCTGACCACCACCAACGCGTCGGCCGACGTACTGATGAATCGACTGGTCGACTACAACGCCACCAGCGCCAAGCTGACGCCCAGCCTGGCCGAGAGCTGGCAAGTGTCTGACGATGGCCTCAGCTACACCTTCAAGCTGCGCAGCGATGTGAGCTTTCACACCACCGACTATTTCAAACCGACGCGCAAGCTCAACGCCGACGACGTGCTGTTCAGCTTCCAGCGTATGCTCGACGACGATCACCCGTGGCATAAAGTGGCCCAGAGCGGCTACCCGCATGCGCAGTCCATGCAATTACCACAGCTGGTTAAAAGCATCGAAGCGCCCGATGCACACACTGTGCGCTTCAACCTGACGCATCCGGATGCGACCTTTCTCGCCACGTTGAGCATGGGCTTCGCGTCGATTTACTCGGCCGAATATGCCGACCAATTGCTCAAGGCAGGCACGCCGGACGCGCTCAACAAACAGCCCATCGGCACCGGGCCGTTCATATTCAAGCGTTTCCAGAAGGACGCTGTGGTGCGCTACGACGCCAACCCTGCTTACTTCGCCGGCAAACCCGCTGTGGATAAGTTGATCTACGCCATTACCCCGGACGCCAACGTGCGCCTGCAGAAACTGCGGCGCAATGAATGCCAGATCACCCTGTCGCCGAAACCACTGGACGTGCAGGCGGTGGTCGATGACAGCTCGATCAGCGTGGTCAAGACAGCAGCATTCATGACCGCCTTCGTTGGTATCAACACCGAGCACCCGCCGCTAGACAAGCCCGAGGTACGCCAAGCCATCAACCTGGCATTCGACAAGACCAGCTACCTCAAGGCGGTATTTGAAGACAGCGCCGAGGCCGCCAATGGTCCGTACCCGCCAAACACCTGGAGCTACGCAAAGGACTTGCCGGGCTATAAATATGACCCGCAAGCGGCGCGCAAACTGCTGGCTGACGCGGGCCTGCAAACACCGCTGAAAACCACAATCTGGACGCGCCCATCCGGCAGCCTGCTCAACCCCAACCCCAAGCTGGGCGCGCAATTGCTGCAGGCGGATCTGGCCAAGATCGGCATTCAGGCCGAGATCAAGGTAATCGAATGGGGCGAGCTGATTCGCCGGGCCAAGGCTGGCGAGCATGACTTGCTGTTCATGGGCTGGGCCGGTGATAACGGTGATCCGGATAACTTCCTGACCCCGCAATTCTCCTGCGCCTCGGTTAAATCCGGGCTCAACTTTGCGCGTTATTGCGACGCCAAGCTGGACAAACTGATCAGCGATGGCAAAACCGCGACCACCCAGGCCCAGCGCAGCGACATCTACCAGCAGGCGCAACAGATTATCCAGCAGCAGGCGCTGTGGTTACCGCTGGCACATCCTACGGCGTTCGCCCTGACTCGCAGCAATGTCAGCGGCTACGAGGTCAGCCCGTTCGGCCGGCAAGACTTCGCCAAGGTCACTATTGCGAAGTAAGCGCAACCGGGGGCAGGCCACACGCCAGCCCCCGACACCTTACAACCAGCCGAACTCAGCCATCGACAGCGGTTCGCCATCGCCGACGATGAAGTGATCAAGCACCCTCACCTCGATCAATTCCAGCGCCGCCTTGAGACGTTGCGTCAGCACGCGGTCGGCCTGGCTCGGCTCGGCCACACCTGATGGGTGGTTATGGGTGAGGATCAGCGCCGCCGCGTTGTGCGCCAATGCCCGCTTAACCACTTGGCGAGGGTAGACGCTGGCACTATCTATCGAGCCTTGAAACAGCGCCTCAAACCCCAGCACCCGGTGCTTGGCATCGAGAAACAGACAACCAAACACTTCGTGCGGCTCGTGGCGCAACAGCGCCTTGAGGTAATTACGCACTGCTTGCGGACTTTCCAGCACCGAGTCGCGGCGCAATTGCTCAGCCAAATGCCGGCGGCCCATTTCAAGCACAGCCTGCAATTGCGCAAACTTCGCCGGCCCCAAGCCCAGATGCAGGCAAAATACTGGCTGGTCCGCTTCAAGCAAGCTGCGCAGGCCGCCGAACTCGCAGAGTAAATGCCGCGCCAAATCCACCGCACTCTTGCCGGCAACGCCGGTGCGCAGGAATATCGCCAGCAGCTCGGCGTCGGTCAGGGTTGCTGCGCCCTGCGCCAACAGTTTCTCACGCGGGCGCTCTGCCTCCGGCCAATCGCGAATGCTCATGCACACCTCCTTGTTGAGTCGCGCGCCCACAACCCTGTAGGCGCCTCGCAGCCTCCTGCTGCGCAGCCGCTGCCGCAATGCGGCCGCTGTGATATCGTAGCCCATCTTTTTACGCGGTGGCCGACCTGGGGAGGGGCGTACACCGTGGCGCACATCCACCTTATATAAGGCAAGCCTATGCAGCGGCTTTATCGCAAACGCATCATTCTCGGTGTAGGCGGCGGCATTGCCGCTTACAAGAGCGCTGAGCTGGTCCGCCGACTCAAGGACCAAGGGGCTGAGGTACGCGTGGTCATGACCCACGGCGGCCGCGAGTTCATTACTCCGCTGACGCTGCAAGCGCTGTCCGGCAACCCGGTGCACATGGACCTGTTGGACCCCGCTGCAGAAGCGGCAATGGGCCACATCGAACTGGCGCGCTGGGCCGATCTGGTACTGATCGCACCCGCCACAGCCGACCTTATGGCGCGCCTGACCCAAGGCGTGGCCAACGACCTGCTGACCACTTTGGTGCTGGCCACCGACGCGCCGGTCGCACTGGCGCCGGCCATGAATCAGGCCATGTGGCGCGATCCCGCGACCCAGAGCAACGTCGAGCAGCTGCGTGCCCGCGGGATTCGCATGTTTGGCCCGGCCTCAGGCAGCCAGGCTTGTGGTGATGTCGGCCTTGGCCGCATGCTGGAGGCCGATGATCTGGCGCAACTGGCCGCTGACTGCTTCGAGAACGCGATGCTCACTGGCGTGCATGTGCTGATTACCGCAGGCCCGACCCAGGAAAACATCGACCCGGTGCGCTACATCACCAACCACAGCTCCGGCAAAATGGGTTTTGCCCTGGCCGAGGCGGCGGCCGAAGCCGGTGCCAAAGTCACCCTGATCAGCGGCCCGGTGCACCTGCCGACGCCGGATCGGGTCAATCGCATTGATGTGGTCAGCGCGCGCGACATGCTGGCTGCCTGCGAGGCTGCGATGCCGTGCGACGTGTTGATCGCCGCAGCGGCAGTTGCCGATTACCGCCCCGAAGTTGTCGCGCAGCACAAACTGAAGAAAGACCCCACCAGCGGTGATGGCCTGCTTCTGCAGATGGTCCGCAACCCCGACATTCTGGCGACACTGGCGGCACGCGAAGATCGCCCGTTTAGCGTTGGCTTCGCTGCAGAAACTGAAAACTTGCTGGAATATGCTTCGCGCAAACTCAAGGACAAGAACCTTGACCTGATCGTCGCCAATGACGTTGCCAATCCTACTATTGGTTTCAACAGCGAAGAGAATGCCATCACCATTATTGACCGCGAGCTGCATAAAAATAGTTTCGCCCAAACCAGCAAGGGCAAGATTGCCCGGCAACTGGTCGAATTCATCGCCGATCGCCTGAACAACCGCGGCTAGACCGAACGCGATCCGCCACAGCCAACACATTACAGAGCCTGATATGCACGCACTACAAGCCAAGATTCTCGACCCGCGCCTAGGCGCTGAATTCCCGCTGCCGGCTTATGCCACTCCAGGCTCGGCGGGATTGGACCTGCGCGCTATGCTCAAAGAAGAGCTGGTTATCGAGCCGGGGCAAACCGTACTGATCCCAACCGGCTTGTCGATCTATATCGGCGACCCGGGTTTGGCCGCAATGATTCTGCCGCGTTCGGGCCTTGGCCATAAACACGGCATCGTACTGGGCAATCTGGTCGGCTTGATCGACTCGGATTATCAGGGCGAGCTGATGGTTTCGTGCTGGAACCGCGGCCAGAGCGCATTCACCGTCGCTATTGGTGAGCGCATTGCCCAACTGATTCTGGTTCCAGTGGTCCAGGCGCATTTTGATCTGGTCGAGGAATTTGACCTGAGCCAGCGTGGCGCCGGCGGTTTCGGGCACTCTGGCAGTCACTAAGGGCACTTGAGACATCAACGGACTATTGTCGGGAATGACTGAGTGAAGCTATTTAAAAGCGGAAAAAAACAACAACAAGACCCCTTGGCCCCAAGCTCACCTGCCAAAGGCGCCGAAGCCACCTCAAGGCAAAGCAACCCCGGTTTGGTTATCGCCATCGGCGGTTGGCTCTTGGCGACAGCAGTCGTTGCCTACAGCCTGTACGACAATGGCCAGCAGCAGCGCCAACAGCTAAGCCAGGCCTGGAGCAGCAGCCAGGCCGGAGCGCTGCAACAGTCGCTCAAGCAGTTGGCAGCCGATACCCAGACCGCCGCGCAGAGCCCGGCGCTGGTTGCGGCCCTGCAAAGCCAGGACCCCGGCCAGATCCAGAGCACCGAGGCAACGCTCAGCTATTGGCAAGGCATTGTCGATGCGCACCTGACTGCGCGCGGCAAAGGCGCGCTGCAGGCAGACCGTCGGGCGCCGCTCAACTACGCCGCACTGGACATGATCAATCGTGTCGAGAAAGGCAAGGACGCAGCCGTCGAGGCCTATAAGATCGGCGACCAGTGGGTGGTGTACAGCGCCGCAGCCGTGCGTAAAGACAGCAACTCGCCCGTGCTCGGCACCCTGCTGCTGGCATTCGACCTTAAGCGCGTCATGGCGGGCGTACCCGAATTGCCGGCCGGCATAGGCCAAATCGTGCTCACCCAAAAATTCGCCAGCGCCCCGGCGCAAACCCTGAGCCAGCGCGGTAATGGCGGCCAGGCAAGTGAAACCCTGAGCAGCGGCAACCAGAACTGGCAATTAAGCTTCAGCGCTGGCCCTGAACTGCAACCCACGTGGCCTTCATGGCCGCTGCTGGGGCTCGCCGCACTGATTGCGCTGGGCGGATTATTGCTTGGCTTCAAGCTGGCATCGCGCGGTCTCAAGCAACAACTCAGCGAAGACGTCGATCAGCTTCGCCAGCTGATTGGCGAACTCTCAGTGGGTAAGAGCGTCAAATCATTTAGCCTCAACTTGCCAGAACTCGGCCACCTCGCCCAATTATTGGCGAGCATGCCGCGCCGCAGCAACGAGCCGCCGGCCAAACCGGCAGCCAAGCCAGCCGAGCCTGCGCCACCCCTGTTTCAAGACACTGATATCCTCGATATCGACATTCTCGACAATGACCAGGACCCTCTGGAATTGGAGCAAGCACCTGTAATGACTACTGAAATAACTGCACCCAAGCTTCCCGCAGACATTTTCCGCGCGTATGACATTCGCGGCGTCGTGGGCCGTACCTTAACGCCAGAAACCGCTTACTGGGTTGGCCGCGCAGTGGGTTCCGAAAGCCTCGCAAAAGGCGAGCCCAATGTTGCTGTAGGTCGCGATGGCCGCCTCTCGGGGCCAGAGTTGGTTGAGCAGTTGATTCAAGGCCTGGTCGATTGTGGCTGCAATGTCAGCGATGTCGGCATGGTGCCAACGCCGGTGGTTTATTACGCGGCCAACATCCTCAGCGGCAAGTCTGCAGTCATGCTCACCGGCAGCCACAACCCGCCGGATTACAACGGCTTCAAAATCGTTGTCGCCGGCGACACACTGGCTAACGAGCAGATTCAGGCCCTGAAAACCCGCATCGACAACAATGATCTGGCCAGCGGCAACGGCAGCGTCGAGCAGGTCGATGTGCTCGAGGGCTACTTTGCCGAGATTCGTGACGACATCGCGCTGGCCAAGAACCTGCGCGTAGTAGTCGATTGCGGTAATGGCGCAGCTGGCGTCATCGCACCACAGCTGATTGAAGCGCTGGGCTGCGAAGTGATCCCACTGTTCTGCGACGTCGATGGCAACTTCCCGAACCATCACCCGGATCCGGGCAAGCCTGAGAATCTGGTCGACCTGATCGCAGCGGTGAAAGAGCACAACGCCGACCTCGGCCTGGCCTTTGACGGTGACGGCGACCGCGTAGGTGTTGTGACCAATAAAGGCACGATCGTGTACCCGGATCGCCTGCTGATGCTGTTCGCCAAGGATGTGGTTTCGCGTAATCCGGGCGCCGACATCATCTTCGACGTTAAATGCACGCGTCGTCTGATCCCGCTAATCAGCGGCTACGGTGGCCGTCCGGTGATGTGGAAGACCGGCCACTCGCTGATCAAGAAGAAGATGAAAGAAACCGGCGCTCTGCTGGCCGGTGAAATGAGCGGCCATATTTTCTTCAAGGAACGCTGGTTCGGTTTTGATGACGGCATTTACAGCGCCGCACGCCTGCTGGAAATTCTCAGCCAGGAAGACAAAGACGCCGAAAGCATCTTCAACGCCTTCCCGAGCGATATTTCGACGCCGGAAATCAATATCGAAGTTACCGACGCCAACAAGTTCCAGCTGATCCAGAGCCTGCAAGACGACGGCAGCTGGGGCGAAGCCAAAATCACCACGCTCGATGGGGTTCGCGTCGATTACCCGAAAGGCTGGGGTCTGGTTCGCGCCTCCAACACCACTCCGGTTCTGGTATTGCGCTTTGAAGCCGAGACCGAGGAGGAGCTGGAGCGCATCAAGACGGTGTTCCGCACCCAGCTGAACAGCCTCGCACCCGACATTGATGTACCGTTCTAATGACCGATTCAGTAGTGGAGTCCAGCATGCCCCTCGAACGTGATGCCGCCATTCAGGTAGCCCGGGTTCTTTCTGAAGCACTGCCGTATATTCGCCGTTTTGTCGGCAAGACGTTGGTAGTCAAATACGGCGGCAACGCCATGGAAAGTGACGAGCTGAAGACCAACTTTGCCCGTGACATCGTGCTGATGAAGGCCGTGGGCATTAACCCGGTCGTCGTGCACGGCGGCGGGCCGCAAATTGGCGACCTGCTCAAGCGTCTGTCGATTGAAAGCCACTTTGTTGATGGTATGCGCGTTACCGACGCACAAACCATGGACGTGGTAGAGATGGTGCTCGGTGGTCAGGTCAACAAGGACATCGTCAACCTGATCAACCGTCATGGCGGCAGCGCCATCGGCCTGACCGGTAAAGATGCCGAATTGATCCGCGCCAAGAAGCTCAAAGTCAGTCGTCAGACACCTGAAATGACCCAGCCCGAGATCATTGATATCGGCCATGTTGGCGAAGTCACCGGGATCAACACCGAACTGCTTAACATGCTGGTCAAGGGCGACTTCATCCCGGTTATTGCACCGATTGGTGTAGGCCCGGATGGCGAGTCCTACAACATCAACGCCGATCTGGTTGCAGGTAAAGTTGCAGAAGCGCTGCAAGCTGAAAAGCTCATGCTGCTGACCAACATTGCCGGCCTGATGGACAAAGAAGGTCAGGTTCTGACAGGTTTGAACACCGAGCAGGTCGACCGGCTGATCGCGGACGGGACCATTTACGGCGGCATGTTGCCGAAAATCCGCTGCGCGCTGGAAGCGGTGCAAGGCGGCGTGACCAGCGCGCACATCATAGATGGCCGCGTACCTAACGCCGTATTGCTGGAAATCTTCACCGACAGCGGCGTTGGCACACAGATCTGTAACCGCTAAAAACCAGCCAATGCATGGCCAAGCGCAAAAGCGCGAAGCCATGCATTGATGGTTATTGCGTGCGTGTTAGCTCAACAAACCGCGCACGCTCGCTGTTAAAGCTGGCCTCGGTTTTCAGACGAGTATCCTGATACCGTTTGATATCGTCCTGCAGCCGGCGCTCTTCGCCCTTGAGGTTGTTGATGCGGCTAACCACATCCTCCGGAACCGGAGTTGCGGCGCGATCATATTCAGCGGCCTTCTGCTGCAGCTGAGATTGCTGCAAACGTACTGACTGCAAATTGCCTCGCGCCACACCGATAACCCCATCCAACTCTTGCAGGCCCCGTTTCCGGGCACGATCGATGTCCTCGACCGAGCTGTACATGCGCAACAATTGGGCGTCAGCAGCCGCCTTGTCGCGCGCATCCAGTTTTTGCTGCATTTCTTCGCGGCTCAATGCCGCCGGCACCACACGAATTACCCGCCCCTGATCGTTGAGCACTTCATAGCCGCGCGCAATCGAGTCAGGCGGAACACCCTGACGGCTAATCGCCACGCCACCCTTGCTATCGATATAACGATAAGACTCACCGGCAAAGGCCAGTGTGGGCAGCAGTGTTATTAGCAACAAGCAGGGGTTTAGGGCCGACTTGGGCATTGTATTTTCCTTATCTATTAACGTCAGACTCCATAGGTAGCGCGATAAGCCTGAACCGCCGGAAGGTGCTGTTTAAGCTCAGCATCTTCTGCCAAATACTCAAGCACTTGCTCCAGCGAAACGATGCTGACAACCGGAATACCGAAATCCCTCTCGACTTCCTGAATGGCTGACAACTCGCCTTTACCACGCTCTTGACGATTCAATGCAATTAAAACGCCAGCAGCCGTCGCACCCTGCGCCTGAATAATCTGCATAACCTCGCGAATTGCCGTTCCCGCGGTAATAACATCATCGATAATCAGAACTTTGCCGGCCAGCGGCGCTCCAACCAACGTGCCGCCTTCGCCATGGTCCTTGGCTTCCTTGCGGTTGAAACACCAGGGCACATCGTGCTCATGATGATCAGCCAATGCGACAGCAGTGGTAGCCGCGAGCGGAATACCCTTGTAGGCTGGTCCAAACAATACATCGAAAGAAATACCGCTATCTGCGACTGCTGCGGCATAGAATCGCCCCAGTTGCGCCAACGCCGAACCACTGTCAAACAGGCCCGCATTGAAGAAGTATGGACTGGTGCGCCCCGACTTGAGAGTGAACTCACCAAAGCGCAAAACACCGCGTTGAATGGCAAAACGAATAAACTCGCGTTGGTATGCTTGCATGGAAAGCCCCAAAAAACAGAGATTTGACTAGGAATTTAGCTAATAGACACGACCTCGGGTATCATACACGCACGTGTTTTTGGGGGCCATTTATGCGGATCATCAGTGTAAACGTGAATGGTATTCATGCTGCAGTCGAGCGCGGTTTGCTCAGTTGGCTGCAAGCACAGAATGCCGACGTGATCTGCCTGCAGGACACCCGTGCCTCCGCCTTTGAGCTGGACGACCAAGCCTTCCAACTGGATGGCTATTTCCTCTATGCCTGCGATGCAGAAGTACCAAGCCAAGGTGGCGTGGCTCTGTATTCGCGTTTGCAGCCCAAGGCGGTAATCAGCGGCCTCGGCTTTGAAATGGCCGATCGCTACGGGCGCTACCTGCAGGCAGATTTCGATAAAGTAAGCATCGCCACTCTGTTGCTGCCATCAGGGCAGGACGGCGATGAGAGCTTGAATCAAAAATTCAAGTTCATGGACGACTTCACCCATTATCTGGACAAGCAGCGCCGCAAGCGCCGCGAGTACATTTATTGCGGCTCGCTGTACGTCGCGCACCAGAAGCTGGATGTGAAGAACTGGCGCGACTGCCAGCAATCACCCGGCTTCATGGCGCCAGAGCGGGCCTGGATGGATGAAGTGCTGAACAACATGGGCTACGTTGACGCCCTGCGTGAAGTGAATCGTGAAGGCGACCAGTTCAGCTGGTGGCCGGATAACGAACAGGCAGAAATGCTCAACCTCGGTTATCGCTTCGATTACCAGTTGCTCACACCCGGCATGCGCCGCAGTGTGCGCACCGCACGCCTGCCGCGTCAGCCACGCTTCTCGCAGCACGCTGCACTGACGGTGGATTACGACTGGATTCTCAGCGTATAAACCGCCAGACATAAAAAAACCGGCTCGCGCCGGTTTTTTTATGTCTACTTGATCAGCCGCCAACTGAACGGATAACGATAGGCTTGGCCCTCGTTAGCCTTGATCCCGGCAATGATCGCCAGCACGATGCCGGCAATAGTTACCAGACTCGCCAACATGAAGCCGATCACCACCAGCATCAGCAGCACGCTGATCATGAAGGCAATGCTCACGCTAATCTGAAAGTTAAGCGCCTCTTTACCCTGCGCATCCACAAAAGGATCAACATCCTTCTTGATTTGCCAGAGAATCAGCGGCCCGATCAGATTACCGAACGGAAAAACAAACCCCAGAAAAGCCGCAAAATGGCAGAACATTGCCCATTGCCGTGCTTCTTGGCTGGGAGCGGGTACGGGTACCTGTGGCTCTTGTTGATCCATTACTTGCCCTCCTGACTCATTGGCTCAATCGGCCAGTGCGGCCTTTTGAATCTCAAACAACTCATTAACGCCCTTGCCTGCCAACGCCAGCATGGCATTCAGCTCTTCCGGCTGGAAAGGCGCGCCTTCGGCGGTGCCCTGCACTTCGATGAAGCCGCCAGCGCTGGTCATAACCACGTTGAGGTCAGTCTCGGCTGCCGAGTCTTCCAGATAATCCAAGTCGAGTACCGCCTCGCCCTTGTACATGCCAACGGAAACAGCTGCGATCATCTGCTTGAGCGGATCGCCGCCTTTCAGGCCGCCACGCTTCTTGATGATTTTCAACGCGTCGATCAAGGCCACCATCGAACCGGTGATAGATGCAGTACGGGTGCCGCCGTCTGCCTGAATCACATCGCAATCGACGTACAGGGTGTTTTCACCCAGCTTAGACATGTCGAGCGCAGCGCGCAGCGAACGGCCGATCAGGCGCTGGATTTCCAAGGTGCGACCGCCCTGCTTGCCACGGCTGGCTTCACGCTGGTTACGGTCACCGGTTGCACGCGGCAGCATGCCGTATTCAGCAGTCAACCAACCCTGACCCTGACCCTTGAGGAAGCGCGGAACGCCCGACTCGACGCTGACCGTACAGATCACCTTGGTATCACCGAACTCAACCAGCACCGAACCCTCGGCATGCTTGGTGTAGTTACGGGTGATGCGGATTGCGCGCAACTCGTCGGCGCTGCGGCCACTTGGACGTTTCATCAAGGTATACCCACTCTGTATAGAATTCTGGCGCCCATTATAAAGGTCCAAGCCTTACGGCGACATGACCAATTGGGCCGCCCGACACACTGCGCTACAATCGGCGCTCAATGCATCAGACAGACTCCGAGGTTAGCTCCATGATCCACAGTATGACCGCCTTCGCCCGTAACGAGCAGACTGTGGCCAACGGCACGCTGAGCTGGGAGCTGCGCTCCGTCAATCATCGCTACCTTGAGCCGCACTTGCGCCTGCCGGAGTCGTTCCGCGATCTGGAAGGCTCGGTACGCGACGCGCTGCGTAAAGGCCTCTCGCGCGGCAAGGTCGAATGCACCCTGCGCTATACCGAAGACAATAGCGCGGGCGAGTTGCAGGTCGACCGCGAGCGCGCCTCGCAACTGATCGCAGCGGCCGAGACCATCGCCGGCCTGATCAAACAACCTGCGCCGCTCAATCCGCTGGAAGTTCTGGCCTGGCCTGGCGTACTGGTTGCCGATGCCAGCGATCCACAAGCCTTGAACAAAGCCGCGCTGGACGCATTCAACAAGGCCCTGCGCGAGCTGAAAGAAGGCCGCAAGCGTGAAGGCGCCGAACTGGCAAAAGTGCTCAGCGAACGCCTCGACGGCATCAGCGAGCAGGTCGTGACATTGCGCGAACTGGTCCCGGAAATGCTCAAGGCGCAACGCCAGAAGGTGCTTGATCGCTGCGTCGAGATGCAAGCCGAACTCGACCCGCAACGTCTTGAACAAGAGATGGTGCTGCTGGCACAAAAGAGCGATGTCGCCGAAGAGCTGGATCGGCTCAACACCCATGTGACTGAAGTCCGCCGGGTTCTCAATGCCGAAGGCGCAGCCGGTCGCCGCCTTGATTTCCTCATGCAGGAACTCAACCGCGAAGCCAACACCCTTGGTTCAAAAGCCTTCGACACGCGCAGCACGCAAGCGGCCGTAAACCTCAAGGTGCTGATTGAGCAGATGCGCGAGCAAGTACAAAATATCGAGTGATTACCCGATCAACAGACGGGTCGAGCACACGCGAAACCCGTCTGCGCACACGCCGCGATGAATACCCTGACTGACCCACCTCGCAAAACGCTTCACGCCCAACACCTCTGCCAGTATCTACACGCCTCCATTCATCCTGTGCCCCGCATGATGTCGCGCCGTAGATGTCCACCAAAAATCTAATTAATAAAACCCATACTTAGGATATGTAGACTTTATTTATATCCCTATGCATCAACTACTAACTTGCTGACAACAGCCCACCTGAAACTTTTCAGCTCACTACCTGACAGGAGGTAAAAATCTGTAGGCATATTCCTACATATTAATCCTGTTATTAATGCATCAGCAGGTTTCAGCACATATAGCGATGGGTTCTTGGTCAGATACTACGTACTTGGGCTTACACAACTTCAATATTATGAGCTAATGTTCCGCAAGCATTGCACGACGCAATGTGTATAAAACTTTACAAGGACTTGTTAGCCATGAAATCAATCAAGAAATCATTGCTGGGCTTAGCCCTCGCCGGGACAATCGGCCAAATATTTATTGCAGGCGCGGCAGTTGGCGGCGAGCTTTATACATTTAAAGACGGCAAGCTGGACCGCCCAACGGGCTATCGCGAATGGGTATTCGTGGGCACCCCACTTACCCCGAATGACATGAACAACGGCAAGGCCGCTTTTCCTGAATTCCACAACGTCTACATTGACCGCAAGAGCTGGGATCAATGGAAAGAAAAGGGCACCTTCCGTGACGGCGCGATCATGGTTAAAGAACTGATCGACGTCGGCAGCAAGGCCGCACCTAGCGGCAAAGGCTACTTTGAAGGCGACTTCATCGGCCTGGAAGCCACGATCAAGAGCAAGAAGCTGTTCCCGAAAGAGCCTGGCAACTGGGCCTACTTCAGCTTCTCGACGCCTGATCACAAGGCGCTGACCGACACCGCAACCGCCTTCCCGACCGCCGCCTGCAATGCCTGCCACGACGCATCAGCAGCCGACGACTTTGTCTTCACCCAGTACTACCCAGTGCTGCGTGCCGGTAAAGGTAAAGGCAAAGATGCAACCGGCGGCACCCTTTCCGACCTGACGGCAAAGTAACAGCACAGGCAGTCCAGCCGCGCTGGAATCACTGATGCCCAGTCAACCCGCGCGGGCTTGTATGCGCGCGGATTGACTCGATAACTTAAGCTCTATCATTTAATGCAAACAAGAACTATTGGTAATAACTTAGCCAAGGCTTTGCTTCGCCTGAACATCCGCCTTGTATAACGCGATATTAATATTATTCACACAGCGTTTTATTGAAATTCAGCGCAAGCCGCTAATTAGCCGAAGAGCAGTGCCATAGACTTATCTACTGTGACTAGCAGATTGATTATGCAGCAGCTGAAACTGCCCGCCACGA
Source organism: Pseudomonas marincola (assembly GCF_900682675.2). Taxonomy (NCBI): domain Bacteria; kingdom Pseudomonadati; phylum Pseudomonadota; class Gammaproteobacteria; order Pseudomonadales; family Pseudomonadaceae; genus Pseudomonas; species Pseudomonas marincola. Next base: position 4,545,543 of record NZ_LR215729.2, read on the forward strand.
CTTCTTGTTCGTAATCCGATAAAGGGAATTATCATGAATACAGCAAAAACTTTACTCGCCATTGCATTGACCACCGCCTGTGCAAGTGCAATGGCGGCCGAGCAGGTAGGCGCGGTATATGCCTCAAGTAATAAAGCCGAAGGCAATACCATCGTCGCCTTCAAGCAAATGAGTGATGGCAGCCTGAGCACGCTGGGCGAGTTCAAGTCCGGCGGCAAAGGCACCGGAAATATCGAAATTTTCGACGGCGGCTATGACCCGACTCACCCACTGGCTGACGGCATTGATCCGCTGATTTCCGCTTACGGTGTCTATAACACCGAAGACAAAAAGCACCTGCTCACCGTCAACTCCGGCGACGGCACCATCAGTTCGTTCAATGTCGCCGACGACTTCAAGCTGAAACTGGTGAATACCGTCAAAGCCAGCGATATCCACCCGGTCAGTATCGCCTCCAAAGGCAAGCTGGTTTATGTGGCGAGTTCCGGCGATGCCAAGGCTCCGCCATTCAGCGGCAACATCAGCGGCTTCACCATCGACGCGGCTGGCAAGCTCACGCCAATCGCCAACTCGACCCGCAATCTGGGCGCTCGCCCAACCACAATCGTGTTCTCGACTGACGGCAAGTTTGTCGTGGTCAACGAGTTGGTGACCGGGCAATTTAAAGTATTTGCCGTGAATGCAGACGGCACTCTTTCCAAGGAGCCGGTTTCCGTCGCCAGCGCGCCGAACGGCGATTCGAGCCGTGCCCTGCCAATCCCGGTCGGCTTCGACATTGTAAAAGGCGCTAAGGGCGACATCATTGTTGCCTCTGAGGCACGCTTTCTGGACAAGAAAGGCATGCTGCGCGAAGACGCCGGCAAGGTCCCGCAGTCGCCGAAATACTCATGGCAAACCAGCTCGTCCTCGTCCTACACCATGGACGGTAAAGGCCAGATCAAACTGGTAACAGCGGACGCCCTGACCGGCGATGCGGTCGAAGGTGGCGAGATCGCCAATTGCTGGGTTGAGACTTCGCGAGACGGCAAAACGCTGTGGGCAGCCAATGCACTGTCCAGCTCCATCAGCGCCTACACCATCAACCCGGATGGCAGCATCGCTCTGAAAACCGCAACGGCCTACAAGAACGAGGCTGAAATGGACTTCTTCAGCGACCTGACGCTCAGCGCCGACGGCAAGTACATCAATCAGCTGATCGGCAACAAAGGTGAAGTGACCGTATTCAAGGTTGGCGCTGATGGCTTCACATTGACGCCAGTTGGCACTTACGGCGGCCTGCCAAAAATTGGCGCTTACGGCATCATTTCGCTGTAATCGGCCAGTCGCTTTCAAGCCGCCGCCCGCAGAAACTAGCCTGCTCGCGGCGGCTCAACTGCCCACTATTTACCCGATGCAGATGGATATCCCGCGAAGTTTCAGCCGTGTTTGTCGCCAAACCGCCTTATAATGCTCAATCGTTGCGACTACGCTTGGCTTATTGCTTTTCAGGACACACACATGACGCTTACAACCGGGACCCTGTACATCATCTCTGCACCTTCTGGCGCGGGCAAGACCAGCCTGGTCAAGGCGCTGATCGACAGCGAGGCGATGATTCGTGTGTCTGTCTCGCACACCACACGCGCCATGCGTCCGGGCGAAGTCGATGGTGAGAACTACCACTTCATCAACCGCGAGCAGTTCCACGCCATGCTCGACAAGAACGAGTTTCTGGAACACGCGCAGGTTTTCGACAACCTCTACGGCACCTCGCAAACCTGGGTCGAAACCACGCTGGCCGAGGGCTATGACCTGATTCTGGAAATCGACTGGCAAGGCGCGCAACAGGTTCGTCGCCTGATGCCGGAGTCACGCTCGATCTTCATCCTGCCGCCGACTCAGGAAGCATTGCGCCATCGCCTTACCAACCGTGGCCAGGACAGCGGCGAGATCATTGAGCGCCGCATGCGCGAGGCCGTCAGCGAGATGAGCCACTACGTCGAGTACGATTATGTGATTATCAATGATGACTTTGCTCACGCATTGAGCGATCTTAAAGCCGTATTCCGTGCCAACCAGCTGCAACAAACCGCACAGCAACAGCGTCACGCCGGGCTGTTGAGCGAGCTTCTGGCTTAAGCCGTACGGCAGCACGACAAAACAAAAGCTTCCCATAACGCTGGTGATTTTTTAGACTATCCAGTCCGCTCGCCCATTCGGGCCCAGCTTTAATTGCATTTGCTACGAGGAACACCATGGCCCGCGTTACCGTTGAAGATTGCCTGGACAACGTTGATAACCGCTTTGAGCTGGTCATGCTTGCGACCAAGCGTTCGCGTCAGCTCGCTACCGGCGGCAAAGAGCCAATGGTTCCGGTTGAAAACGACAAGCCTACCGTTATCGCCCTGCGCGAAATCGCTGCCGGCCTGATGAACTACGACGTCATCGCCCAAGCTGAAATCGTTGAAGAAGAGCCATTGTTTGGCTCATTTGAGGACGAGGCTAACGAGCCTCTGTAAGCCTATGCCCGGTCGACGTCGTAAGGCGCATGGTCGCTCAGCTCAGCATGGAGAACACCTATGCCGAGCATAGACGCCCTCGCCACTCGACTTTCGACCTACCTCGGCGATGACCAGGTCAATCTGGTCCGCCGAGCCTATTTCTATGCCGAGCAAGCCCACGACGGCCAACGCCGCCGCAGTGGTGAGGCATATGTAACCCACCCGCTCGCGGTGGCTAGCATTCTTGCTGACATGCACATGGACCATCAAAGCCTGATGGCGGCCATGCTGCATGACGTAATCGAAGACACCGGCATCGCCAAAGAAGCACTCACCGCGCAGTTCGGTGAGTCCGTGGCCGAGCTGGTTGATGGCGTCAGCAAGCTGACCCAGATGAACTTCGAAACCAAAGCCGAAGCGCAAGCCGAAAACTTCCAGAAAATGGCGATGGCCATGGCCCGTGACATTCGGGTGATTCTGGTCAAGTTGGCCGACCGCCTGCACAACATGCGCACGCTGGAAGTGCTGTCTGGCGAAAAGCGCCGTCGCATCGCCAAAGAAACGCTGGAAATCTACGCACCGATCGCCAACCGTTTGGGCATGCACAGCATGCGCGTAGAGTTCGAAGACCTCGGCTTCAAGGCCATGCACCCGATGCGCGCCGGCCTGATCCGCGCAGCCGTGCGCCGTGCCCGTGGCAACCGCAAAGAAATCGTCAATAAAATTGAAGAGTCTCTGGTGCATTGCCTTGAACGCGAAAATCTTCAAGGCGAGGTCAGCGGGCGCGAGAAGCACCTGTACGGTATTTACCAGAAGATGCGCGGCAAGCGCCGGGCGTTCAATGAAATCATGGACGTCTACGCCTTCCGCATCATCGTCGACAAGGTAGACACCTGCTATCGCATCCTCGGCGCCGTGCACAATCTGTACAAACCGCTGCCGGGACGCTTCAAAGACTACATCGCAATTCCCAAGGCCAATGGCTATCAGTCGTTGCACACCACGCTGTTCGGTATGCATGGCGTGCCCATCGAAATCCAGATCCGCACGCGCGAGATGGAAGAGATGGCCAACAACGGCATCGCTGCGCACTGGCTCTATAAATCCAACGAAGAAGATCAGCCCAAAGGCACTCACGCCCGTGCGCGGCAGTGGGTCAAGGGCGTTCTGGAGATGCAGCAACGCGCGGGCAACTCGCTGGAATTTATCGAGAGCGTGAAGATCGACCTGTTCCCGGACGAGGTCTACGTCTTCACCCCGAAAGGCCGCATCATGGAGCTGCCAAAAGGCTCAACGGCAGTCGACTTTGCTTACGCGGTGCACACCGATGTCGGCAACACTTGTATTGCCTGCCGGATCAATCGTCGCCTTGCACCGCTGTCACAAGCGCTGGAGAGCGGCTCGACGGTTGAGATCGTCAGCGCGCCGGCGGCACGCCCGAACCCGGCATGGTTGAACTTTGTAGTCACCGGCAAGGCGCGTACGCATATCCGCCACGCGCTCAAGCAACAGCGTCGCTCAGAGTCGATCAACCTCGGCGAACGCTTGCTCAACAAGGTGCTGGCCAGCTTCGACACCAGCCTCGAGAAGATCAGCCAAGAACGAATTCAACTGGTACTCAGCGAATACCGTCAGCAGGTCATCGAAGACGTGCTGGAAGACATCGGCCTGGGTAACCGCATGGCCTATGTTGTCGGCCGCCGTATGCTCGCCAGCGAAGGCGAAGAGCGCCCAAGCAGCGAAGGCCCGCTGGCGATTCGCGGCACCGAAGGCCTGGTTCTTAGTTACGCCAAATGCTGCACGCCAATTCCAGGCGACCCGATTGTCGGCTACCTGTCTGCGGGTAAAGGCATGGTCGTGCACCTCGAAAGCTGCCGCAACATTGGCGAGGTGCGCAACAATCCGGAGAAGTGCATCCAGCTATCCTGGGCGAAAGATGTCACCGGCGAATTCAACGTCGAGTTGCGCGTCGAACTGGAACACCAGCGCGGCCTGATCGCCCTGCTCGCCGGCAGTGTCAACGACGCCGACGGCAACATCGAGAAGATCAGCATGGATGAGCGCGACGGGCGCATGAGTGTCGTGCAGTTGGTGGTCAGCGTACATGACCGCGTGCATCTGGCCCGCGTGATCAAGAAGCTGCGCGCCTTGCTGGGCGTTATTCGCATCACCCGGGTGCGTTCCTGAGTACACACATTCATCGACATTGTTGTACGGTGGCCTGACCACCGTACTCGAATTGTCTGCACGTGGGCCAAGCCCGCGCAACCTTCAACTGGAGAATCTCATGAGCAAGAGCGTTATCACCAGCGACAAAGCACCTGCAGCTATCGGCACCTACTCTCAGGCGATCAAGGCTGGCAACACTGTGTACATGTCCGGCCAGATCCCGCTGGACCCGAAAACCATGGAACTGGTTGAAGGCTTTGAAGCCCAGACCGTTCAGGTATTCGAGAACCTCAAGTCGGTTGCAGAAGCTGCTGGCGGCTCGTTCAAGGACATCGTCAAACTCAACATCTTCCTGACCGACCTGTCGCACTTCGCCACCGTCAACGAAGTGATGGGCCGTTACTTTGAGCAGCCATATCCAGCTCGCGCCGCCATTGGTGTTGCGGCGCTGCCAAAAGGCGCTCAGGTAGAAATGGACGCGATTCTGGTCATCGAATAAGCGTTTTTGAGCAGGGGCGCGCTAAACGCCCCTGCTCTGCTGCTCAGCTCAAATCCTGCAGGATAGCGGCATAGCCTTCGCGATAACTCGGGTACTGCGGCGTCCAGCCCAAGGCCCGCGCACGCGCATTACTGCAACGCTTACTCCCCGCCCGGCGCACTGTCGCCTCATCCCCCGCCCAATGCGTCACGCCTAATTGCTCGCGTAACCACGCCACCACTTCGTGCAGGGGCGCAGGCTGATCATCGACGCCGATGTAGCAATCTTCCAGCGCAACGCCGCGTTCATCTGCTTGCAGTAAAAAGGCCAGCAAGCCGCTCGCATCATCGACATGAATGCGATTGCCATACAGCGGCGGCTCGACCGCGACCCGGTACCCTTCACGCACCTGATTGATCAGCCATTTGCGCCCCGGCCCGTATATTCCGGTGAGGCGCACAACAGTGGCTGGCAGGCCAGCGGACAACGCCACCTGCTCGGCCTCGAGCATGATTCGCCCGCTAAAACGCCCGGCGCCGACTGGCGAGGTCTCATCCACCCATTCGCCCTCCTGCTGGCCGTAAACGCCACTGCTTGAGACAAACAGCACGCGCTTGGGTTGCTGGCCGGACTTTGCCAACCAGCCCAGCGTACGTTTTAGCCCATCGACATAAGCCGCGCGGTATCCAGCCTCATCGGACTGAGTCGCGGCAGCACAATAAACCAGATAATCCAGCGCTCCCGCCGGCCATTGCGCCGGGCAGGCATCGGCCTGCAAATCACCCGTCACCGGTTCGATCTGCGGCGGCAATTGCGCAGTGTTGCGGCGCAACCCAAACACCTGCCAATCCGCCTGAGCCAGCCGTAAGCCCAAGCGCGTGCCGACGTCACCACACCCTGCAATCAATACCCGCGTAGCTGTTGGCATGCGATTCTCCATTATTTTCACCTGCGAGCAGTTTAGCGCGGTTGGTTCATTGCATTGCAAAGGCTATGCTAGGGCGGTACTTAATGGATGGACGCTATGACCCTTACTGAACTGCGCTATATCGTCACCCTCGCTCAGGAGCAGCACTTTGGCCGTGCGGCCGAGCGTTGCCATGTCAGTCAGCCGACGCTTTCGGTCGGGGTCAAGAAACTCGAAGATGAACTCGGTGTGCTGATTTTCGAGCGCAGCAAAAGCGCCGTGCGCTTGACGCCCGTAGGCGAAGGCATCATCACGCAGGCACAGAAGGTTCTGGAGCAGGCTCAGGGTATTCGTGAGCTGGCTCAGGCGGGCAAGAACCAGCTCGCCGCACCACTGAAAATCGGCGCAATCTACACCGTTGGCCCGTACCTGTTCCCGCATCTGATTCCGCAGCTGCACCGTGTTGCTCCGGAAATGCCGCTGTATATCGAAGAAAACTTTACTCACGTCCTGCGCGACAAACTGCGCACCGGCGAGCTGGATGCAGTGATCATTGCTCTGCCGTTTCAGGAAGCCGACGTGCTGACCAAAGCCCTTTACGACGAGCCGTTTTACGCGCTGATGCCGAGCGGCCATCCGTGGACTGAGCTGAAGTCGATCGACAGCAAGCTGCTCAACGACAAGAGTCTGCTGCTGTTGGGCGAAGGCCACTGCTTCCGCGATCAGGTACTTGAGGCCTGCCCGACCCTGCGCAAGGGCGGCGAAGATCACGCCAAGCACACCACCGTGGAATCCAGCTCACTGGAAACCATTCGCCACATGGTTGCCTCCGGTCTGGGCGTATCAATCCTGCCGCTCTCGGCTGTCGACAGCCACCATTACGCGCCTGGGATTATCGAAGTGCGTCCGCTGAGTGCGCCCGTGCCCTTTCGTACCGTGGCCATTGCCTGGCGCGCGAGCTTTCCACGGCCCAAGGCGATTGAAATTCTCGCGGACTCGATCCGCCTGTGCTCGGTCTCACGCGCACAACCGCAAAGCGTATAAGCAATGACCGAGTTGGCAGCGGTTCCCGTAACTGCACTTAAAGGTGTTGGCGCGGCCATGCAGGAGAAGCTCACCAAGGTCGGTCTGGAAAACCTTCAGGATGTGCTGTTTCACTTGCCGCTGCGTTATCAGGATCGCACGCGCATCGTGCCAATCGGCTCGCTGCGCCCCGGTCAGGATGCCGTGGTTGAAGGCACGGTTACCGGCGCCGACATTGCCATGGGCAAACGCCGCAGCCTGTTGGTGCGCCTCAACGATGGCACCGGCACGCTCAGCCTGCGCTTCTATCACTTCAGTAATGCACAGAAGGAAGGCCTCAAACGCGGCACTCATCTGCGCTGCTACGGCGAAGTCCGCCCCGGCTCATCAGGGCTGGAGATTTACCACCCGGAATACCGCGCGCTCAGCGGCGAGACGCAAATTGCCGTCGAACAAACCCTGACGCCGATCTACCCGACCACCGAAGGCCTGACCCAACAGCGCCTGCGTCAGCTCAGTGAACTGGCGCTGGCCCGCCTTGGCCCGCACAGCTTGCCAGACTGGTTGCCGGAAGAGCTGGCCAAGGAATACCAATTAGGCCCGCTGGCCGAAGCTATTCGCTATCTGCACCGACCGCCCGCCGATGCTGACATTGAAGAACTTGCCGAGGGCCGACACTGGGCGCAACACCGCCTGGCTTTTGAAGAACTGCTTACCCATCAACTGTCGCTGCAGCGCCTGCGCGAGAGTGTCCGCGCGCAACAAGCGCCGCAACTTCCAGTCGCCAGCAAGCTGCCTGCGCAGTTTTTGCACAATCTGGGTTTTGAACCCACCGGAGCCCAGAAGCGCGTGGGCGCCGAGATTGCTTACGATCTGGCACAGGATGAACCCATGCTGCGCCTGGTTCAGGGTGACGTCGGCTCCGGCAAGACCGTGGTCGCCGCCTTTGCTGCCCTGCAAGCGCTGGAAGCCGGGTATCAGGTGGCGCTGATGGCCCCGACCGAGATTCTCGCCGAGCAGCACTTCATCAACTTCAGCAAATGGTTGCAGCCACTGGGGCTGGAAGTTGCCTGGCTGGCGGGCAAGCTCAAGGGCAAGGCGCGCGCAGCAGCGCTCGAACAAATCGCCAGTGGCGCGCCGATGGTGGTTGGCACCCACGCGCTGTTTCAGGATGAAGTGAAGTTCCACAAACTGGCGCTGGTGATCATCGACGAGCAACACCGTTTCGGCGTCCAGCAGCGTCTGGCTCTGCGCAAAAAAGGGGTCGATGCGCGACTCTGCCCGCACCAGTTGATCATGACCGCGACGCCGATTCCGCGCACGCTGGCCATGAGCGCTTACGCCGATCTCGACACCTCGATTCTCGACGAATTGCCGCCCGGACGTACGCCGGTCAATACCGTCCTGATTGCCGACAGCCGCCGCATCGAAGTGATCGAGCGCGTGCGCACTGCCTGCAACGAGGGCCGCCAAGCGTATTGGGTGTGCACGCTGATTGAAGAGTCTGAAGAGCTGACGTGTCAGGCCGCCGAAACCACCTTTGAAGACCTGGCTGCCGCGCTGGGCGGGCTCAATGTGGGCCTGATTCACGGCCGCATGAAACCCGCCGAGAAGGCGGCGATCATGGATCAGTTCAAACAAGGCGCCCTGCAACTGTTGGTCGCCACCACCGTGATCGAAGTCGGTGTGGACGTGCCGAATGCCAGCCTGATGATTATCGAAAATCCCGAGCGACTAGGGCTGGCGCAACTGCATCAGCTGCGTGGCCGGGTCGGGCGCGGCAGCGCTGCCAGCCATTGCGTACTGCTCTATCACCCGCCGCTGTCGCAACTCGGCCGTGAGCGACTGGGCATCATGCGTGAAACCTGCGACGGCTTTTTAATTGCCGAGAAAGACCTGGAAATTCGCGGCCCCGGTGAAATGCTCGGCACCCGTCAAACTGGCCTGCTGCAATTCAAGGTGGCCGACCTGATGCGCGACGCCGATCTTTTGCCCGCGGTTCGGGATGCGTCAATGAGCTTGCTGCAGCAGTGGCCGCAGCATGTCAGCCCGCTGCTGGATCGCTGGCTGCGACACGGCCAGCAATACGGTCAAGTCTGAGTTCTGGAGCGGCCTTATGGCCGACTCTGATGTGGCAGAATGTCGACAAATTGGCAGCCAGTGGCAGCGTCGGCGAAAATTTGCTGATATTGTCATCGATTAATCAGAATTTTGACGCTACCCTCGTGCACCGTCAGACTGTTATCGTCTATTAGTCAGCCATTATTTCGATCTGTTATCGCCCAGAACCGGATATACAATGCCTCAAGCTCTCAATCCAGCTGTCGACTCTGCTACTGCGCCGCTCATCATCACACAACTGCTCGACAAGCTCGGCCTCAGTTATCAGGCTCACTCGGAGAAAGCCGGTATCCCTGCAGCCCAGCGCCTGCAAGCGATCATGCTGGAAGACAGCATTGGCGCCATGTTGCTGCTGTTTCGCCACGACCAACTCCTTGACCTCAACCGGCTCGAAGAACTTACCGGCCGCAAGCTCACGGTGCTCAAGCCCGAGCGCCTGGCACGCATGCTCAGCCCGCATAACCTGAACACGCTGCCCGGTTTGCCGCCGCTGACCAACTCGCCCTGCACTTACGACGAATCGATCCTGCAGGAGCCAAGCGTGTGGGTTGAGTCGGGCAAGCCCGGGGTTTTGCTCGAACTCTCCAGTGCCGACTTCAAAACCCTGCTGACCAAGGCCAGCTGTGCACGATTTGCCGAGCCGCTGGAGCGAATCCGCATCAACCTTGATCGCCCCAACGATGATCCGGCAGAAATCAATCAGGCAGTAAAGGCATTCACCGCGCGCCGTATTCAACAACGCCTTGAAGAAACCATCGAAATTCCGCCGCTGTCCGCCACCGCCCGGAAAATCACCAAGCTGCGCACCGAGCCGGATGCAACCATCGACGACATTACCGGCGTGGTCGAAACTGATCCCGCGCTGGCGGCGCAGGTAGTCAGCTGGGCGGCTTCACCCTACTACGCCGCGCCGGGGAAAATTCGCTCGGTAGAAGATGCAATTGTCCGCGTGCTGGGCTTTGAACTGGTCATCAATCTGGCCTTGGGGCTGGCGTTAGGCAAAACACTGGGCCTGCCCAAAGATCATCCGCAGCAAGCCACGCCCTATTGGCAGCAAGCCATTTATACCGCCGCCGTCATTGAGGGGCTGACCCGCGCCATCCCTCGTGAGCAGCGCCCGGAGCCGGGCCTGACCTATCTCGGCGGGCTTTTGCACAACTTCGGATATTTGCTGCTGGCGCATGTATTCCCGCCACACTTCTCGCTGATTTGCCGGCATATCGAGGCCAATCCGCACGTGCCGCACAGCTATATTGAGCAGCATTTTCTGGGCATCAGCCGGGAGCAGATCAGCGCGTGGCTGATGCGTTACTGGGACATGCCGGAAGAGCTCGCCAACGCGCTGCGTTTTCAACACGACAGCGACTACAGAGGCGAGCACGCGCAATACGCCAACCTGATTAACGTTGCAGTCGGGCTGCTGCGTAATCGCGGCATCGGCCATGGTCCCGACCGCGAAGTTCCGCAGGAGCTGTTTGACAGGTTGGGACTGAGCCGTGACAAAGCCAATCAGGCGGTAGACAAAGTGCTTGAGGCCGAGGCCACGCTACGCGAACTGGCGTTGCAGTTTCAGCCCATCCACTAACCGGATCAGAGCTTGGCGCGGCGCTCAGCGAACAGTTGCGGCATCAGCTCGATGCTGCGCTGCAACAGGCGGCTCAACTCAGGCTGCTCATAAAGCGCGGCATACTCAGCAACCTTGTCACTCGGCTGCTGGCGGTACGCGAACAGCATGAAGGACTCAACGGCCGAGCTGCTCGACTCGCGCAATACCGGCATTTGCGCGGCAGTCTGTTCGGCCAGCTGGGCTTCATCGGCGTTCTTGCTCTGCGCCTTGAGGGCCATCAGCGCCTGCGTCTTGGCGACTTCATAGCGCAGTAACGTGGCCATATCGGAAGTACGCGCCGCCGCATCAAGACGGTGCACCAACTCAACACGTGAACCGCGCGGCGGCTTCGCCTTGAGCTGCTGACGATACGCTTCCAGCGCCTCTCCGCCGCCCTCGCCCACCGCCCGTTCAGCTTGAGTGAACTGCAGCGCCAGCGGGCTCTGCAAGGCCAGCTCTATGCGCTCGAGCTCAGCTTGCTGGAACTCGCCAGACATCTTCTCGGCGAGCTCTGCACAGAGCGGCTTGGCAGCAAACAGCTGATCGAGTTGCGGCTGCTCGGGCTGCCCACGCTGGATCAAAGGCGCGGCTTGCTCGCACAACAGGCTGATACCGGATAAACCAAATACCTGCTCGTAGTGTTGAGGGCTCGCCGGTTCGGCTTGAACCAGGGTTACCCCCAGCAGAAATGGCAGCGCCAGCAGCAGTCGCATCGTTTATCTCCCTGAAGTTGAGGCGAATTTCATATCAAGCTTAGCGGCCACTCACGCGGCGCGTTTCTCGCTTTTGGGCTTCCTGGGTACAAGGTACTTGGTCAGCCCCTGGAACCAGATGACCAGCGCCGGATTGCCCTGAATCTGAATGTCTTTATTCTGAATGCCCTGCATAAACGCCAACTGCTTGTTCTTGGCATTCATGGTGGCGAAACCGTAGGCACCGTCTTTGAACCCCAGAGCAAATGCAGGCTCGCTGACCGGGCCGCGCTTGCTGGTAATACGTTGGTCTTTGACGATGAAGTGACGGGCGATTTTGCCGTCGAGTGTATGCAACTGAAAGACCATGTCGCGGTTCAACAGCTGCTCCTGAAACGCAGGATTTTCGCGACTAGCCTTGGCCATCAGACGACCAAGCATCCACAACAGAAAACGGAATTTCATGCACACAGCCTCGAAGCGAAAATGGATCGGCGGTGCATTGTAGCGATTTGCCCTAATGAGCTACAGCGGTCGTTGCGAGCGCCGCGAAACCGCGCAAATAAGGGCCTGATCACAACCAGCAACGCTAAAGTCTGACGTCGTATCTTTACCGCACAGCTTTAAACGCTAAAAGCATCCAGCAGCGCGCAGTCGTGAACAGGCTCTTGCCCCGAGACATGCCACGCCCCGGGAAGCCGCACTCAGTTAACAGCGTCTTTCAATAACCATCATAAAAACGTTTCAAAATTCACAATTTTCTATTTATTCATTTAAAATTAATCACTTAGAGGTAACTCCTATGTGATATTAGTCAATTCGTTTCAATTAAAGCCATTAACTCCCTGAATTCTTTGGGGAAGTGATCTGGATCGCAGTGATTTTGAAACATCGATCGCTAGGCGACCCTCCCCCATACGATCTATGAGCTGCCAGAAAATGATACGTTTTAAAAAACCGGTGCCATCCAAGCTGCTTGTCATACACGAACATCCCGCCCTCCGCGCACGTGTTCGCAAGCATCTGGAGTCATCGGGATACACGGTGGTTGAAGCTGGTAACTGTAAAGAGGCTATCGCCATCATGCATACACACTGCTTCGAAGGGATAATTGTCGATAACGACATGGAGGATTATGAGTCAGCATCTCCCCTTTCGGCTCGTAGCATTACTGTGAACTCTAAGACCCCGTGTTTAGTACTTGCCACAAGTCGAATCAATCGAAAGCAGGTAAAGGATTTCAACTCAGCGCTAGATGATTACTTGTACAAGCCTTTCAGGCCGTGCGTTCTCATCAAGCATGTGCATGGCGTACTAAAGGCCTCTGGTGGGAGAGAGCATTTAAGGCTTAGAGATTCCGCAACCTATGCATTGCCAGGGGCAGAAGGAGTTAATCTAAAAAAACTCAAACTTCCCCCTAAACAAATGATTTTGCTTCAAATTTTAATCAGTAACTCTCCCCGAGTTGTAAGCAAAGCTTATTTCGCAGACGCCCTTTATTCACATAATAACCAGGAATCAAAAACTTATAACGCTTTAGAGTCATTAGTAGCTCGCTTACGTCAAAAGCTACGCGACGAAAATTCCAATGTGAAGATAAAATCTGTCCGAGGCGTTGGGTATAGAGCATCTATTAATGTAATAGCGAAATCGCAAATTCAGAAACCTTAACCTACGGAAATACTAAACATCCCGCAGCCTATGAAAACGCCACTCTATTCGGCATATTTTCTGGTTAAACTTCTTAAAGCTGCCAGGCAGCTTCAGTAGCAGATAGCACAGAAAGTGGCGAACTGCAGCTCAGGGCCGTTATTTTCTGACGCGACAATCACGAGGCACTGAAAAAACCAAATGAACTGAGTCAGCCGAGAAACGGAGGGAGCCCATATTTAACCGCAAGCCCCTTCAAAATTCACCTCTGCTTGGATATTGCGGGAGAAGGCGTGTATCCGCTTCCCGTACATCTTCGCGTAGAGAAGCATCTCTTGAAAGCTGTTCCAGAAACTCTTAAATTTGCACGATTACACGCGAACGCTCTTGAATCCTAATCATCTGGAAACTCACCGCCGCTGATTAAAATATACTGGTAACGACAGTTGGCTCTGCTGTCTTTCGGCTTCCTGCGCCCAAGAGGATGTAGACACTATTTTTGGTTTCAAAAAGAAAATCACTTTTTAGATTGACCAATAGCGTACTCCTAACCCAGTCGCCTGGTGCAAATCGACGAGCACTATCAGTTACTACGGAGTGAGCATAGAGAAGGATCGGCTGGAGACCTTGGTTTTTAAGCAATGCCTTTTTGTCATCTGAAATATCGAGATCAACTAAAACCCATTGCCTTACAGAACAATATGGCTTCCCAGGGCACAGCTCTTGAGCCAGCGCGATGCTAGCGGCCTCGTCGTCACAGGTACTATCTATTACCTCGCCTTCAGTTAATAAAAAATCATTAAACTTCTCAAGTTTAGTGCCTGCCATTTAATTATCTTTTGCCCCTATCCATGATTACTATTTACTTCGACTATTTATCGAGCCAATGTCGCGGACGGCCATATTAACCCCGCGCACGGCTACTACATTGCCTATGGAGTCACAGCATCAAAAACAAGCCAAAAGCTGCTGCCTGTAATACTGGGAAAAACTCACCTGATAACCTGGTTCGACTGCAAAGTCCTCTAGTGAAATTATGTTCGTAGTTGCAGCCTCAATAGGTTGCTCTTTGCCATATCCAATACTGTCATCCAGATTATTGATATTGTCCGCTGCCTCTATCGAACTGGGCGTTGAGCCTGAAGTGGAAGCAGGCATCTGCACCTCGTTCAACACCGCCAGGTCTTCCGGCAAATCATCCGCAACTCTCTCAGCCATACACTGCAGCGTCGGCTCTGCCAACATAAACAGCCAAGCTTGACCATCGGACTCACCTGTACGCCGAAGCACTCGTCCAAGCACTTGCCGGTAATGCAACTCGGTGCGGATGCGGCTGAGATAGCAGCACACCTGGAGGCGGGGGATGTCCGTTCCTTCGCTAATCATTCCGACGGCGACAATCCAGCGAGAGGAGCTCTGCCGAAACGCATTGATCACCTGCTGCGCATCCGGGGTTTTGTTGGTCACAATGCAGCACCCCCCACCCCTCAATTCCAGAGCCTGAGCAATTTGATGGGCGTGCTCAATGTCAGTGGCAACAACTAAACCAGCAGCATCCGGCTTGATTTGGCGAAGCTCATTGAGCTTGCTACAGCCAAGATCGAGTAGCCGGTTGATCACATCATCATGGCGCAGCAGTTCTTCATAGGTGACAGGTGACTCCCCCAATAGCTTGGCAATACTGGGGAACATTCTGACTGTACTCTCAGGGCCCATTTCCTCGGTCAGCTTTACCTTCTGATTGTCTAGCAAGACAATACGAGGAGAACGGCATACCGCATCGGCAATGGCCTCTTTCAGTCCGTATCGGTAATCACAGATCAAGTGTCCTTCTGGCGTCGAGTAGCGGGCTAAAACAATAGCCCGATCATCCGAGCGCCATGGCGTACCGGAGAGAGCCAAGGTGAAGGCTGCACGGTCTTGTATCCGATGTAATATCTGCTGCCCCCAGGCGTTACTGAGAAGCGGATCATGGCCAGCGCAATGGTGTATTTCATCGAAGACAACAAGCACACGGTAATCATCAAGAAGCTGCCAGAACCCCTCGTCTCGGTACTCCATGGCTTGGTAGGTGAATGCCGTCCCCACAGCGCCTATTTGGCCATCCAGTCGCCTGCCAAGTACGTCAGCAAAGGTTGAGCGGAAGCCTTCGACAACCTGACAGGATGGCGCGAAGCACATCACCAGATCGATTCTGTCCTGCTTAAGCATTCTGCTGGCTAGCTCTGCCGCCATGCGTGTCTTCCCGGCTCCCGGCGTCGCCTGGCAGAAGAAGTGCGGTGTGCTGGTAAAGTGTTCCAACGCCGTGTCTATGCAGCTGAGTTGCCAGCCCCGCAGCGATGTGGTCATCGTGCAGAGTCAAGCGTCTTGATAGTCTTTTCGATAGCGCGAAGATGTCCTAGCAGACGTGAACTGCGATCTCTGGCCTCTAGGTACTCGTCCTCAACCTTGTCCCGCAAATGCGGCATATCTTCTAGGAGCAGCTTGAATCGCTCCGCCTCCCCCATCGAGCACAGAAAGTCCAAGCGGATTTCTTTGTGGAGCGTTTCCAAATGCTGATCCGCGCTGGCTGACGACTCAAGCGGGACAGCCTCAACTTGAAGCTCTGCAGGTTCCGGTTCGGGCTCAGAAGCAGTTTTTAGGCTGTTCTCAAAACCCTTGTCGATCAACTGCAATTGCAGATGTGCCGGAATCGGCTTCAGGTGGTAGACCTGTCCCCTTGGACGACGCTCTTCATCGAGCTCAAGCCAGCCTATACGCAGTAAACGTCGAATTTGCTCATACACATAACGGCGTACATCGGCGACACGAAAAGTCGTACCATCTAGGCGCTTGGCATACGCATCACGCAGTTCACGGGTCGTGAAACTTGTACTCCCTTCTTGCTGAAGCAGCTCATACAGACGCCTGTCGAGGATAAACGAGGCCGATTTCATTGAGGCACCAGAAGAGTTAACGCGAAAAATACGGATTATAGTCCGTGGCTCGTGCGTCCGCAAACCCACGATAGTGCCGCCTCAGAGAAATTGAGGCGATCATGGATAAATTGGCGAAAGTGTTAGGGGAGCGCATCCGAACACAAAGGAAGATTCGCCACATGTCTCAGGATGTACTGGCATTGGCCTGCAGTATCGACCGTAGCTACATGGGTCGGATCGAGCGTGGCGAAGTAAACATCACCATCGAGAAGCTGTATCGCATCGCTGGTGAGCTGGCCTGCGATCCATACTGTCTTTTGCCTCCGGTGTCCGAGCTGCAATCGCCTGATTGATACTGGTGGCGCCTGGCGTTTGTACTGACTGCTTGGATTTGCTTTTCGGGCCCAGAGTGCCGGCCTGGCCCACTCACACATGAATTTTTACACCCGCATAGTTTCTGGGTTATTCGGGTTCCGACAGCGAACCAAGGTATATCAATAGCGCTTCAGTGCCTTTAATCTGATGCAATGTGCAGCCTTTATGCAGATGGCCGGTCCAGTAAGCACCTGCTCGGCCCTCGCATCGTCACTTAGTCGCCAAGGCCAATAATCACTTGGTGCGCCATATGGCTGTGCAGGTCATGGCTGCTAGCATGCCCCAAGAAGATCCCCAGCCCTGGCGATACCCAGGGTATCCACGCCAGCAAACACCCCAGGGAATGGTCATTGAACGCCTCTGGCTTTTGTGATGCGCGGCTATTCAATTTTGCAGATTTCGGCCTGAAAGCCTCATCAAGAAGACATGGCCCTTGCGCCATGGCTGGCGATCAGGCTTGCGCTGGGGGGGGCGTGCAACACAACTCCACCGCCCGTGGTAGCGACAAAGCTTTGTGCTTATCGCTCAAGTTCGCTCTTAACTCGTCTTTGATCATGACGCCCCTATGATGATTGCTGGGGAAATTCCATGTGGAAGGCTGTGGTGCCATTGCCAGAGGTGCACCAGATCTTTCCTTTGTGAGACTCAACGATGGATTGAGTAATGGCCAAGCCAAGCCCCGCATTGCTTGGGTTGCCTTCACGTCGTGCTGGGTCTACCCGATAGAAACGGTCAAAAAGTTTATCCAGGTGCTCCGGCCTGATGGTTTCACCTGGGTTCTCGATGGTAAGCGTCACAGCACTTACGGTCGACTTGATCGTTACCAATATTGACTTCCCGGCAGGTGTATAGCGCAGCGCATTGGACAACAAGTTCGAGACCGCCCGATCCAGCATCAGTTTGTCACCCAGCACGCTGCCAGTGCCGGTCACAACCAACTGGATGCCTTGCTCGTCTGCTAACAGGTGGTAGTACTCAAACAGCTTGGCGACCACCTCGCTGAACTCTATGCGCGTCTGCTCGGGAATAATCAACCCGTTGTCCGATTTAGCCAAGAACAGCATGTCATCGATCATGCGCGACATGCGTTTCAGATCATCTAAATTTGAGTAGAGGTTCTCCTCGTAGGCTTCAAGGTCGCGTTTTTGGGTGAGTACCACCTCGGTGTGCGTCATCAAATTACTGAGAGGTGTGCGTAACTCATGAGCGATATCGGCAGAAAAATTTGAGAGCCGAACAAATGCGTCGTCGAGCCTGGCAAGCATCGCATTGAACGAAGTCACCAGTTGCTGAAGTTCAAGAGGCACGGGCTCCAATGGAATACGCTCTTTCAGTGAGCGTGCCGACATAGACGTTGCAACCTGAGTCACGTGTCGCAGGGGTCTCAATCCACTACGCGCGACCACCCAGCCCAACACAGCGCTGACCAGTGCGCTAATGACCAAGCCAATCCAGAACCAGCGCTGCAGCGTTTCAAAGAAATGCACATGGTTAGTCACATCGAGAATCAGCAAGACCGTTAGAAGCGCGGGTTCATCCGCTGTTGATACCGGCGCAGTCATACCTCGGTACTTGTGCCCATTTTGCTCCCACTCCCACATACCGTGGTCACGGATGAAGCGGTACTTCTCGGGAACATTGAACAGCTGTGGCTCGGCAAAAAGTACCGTACCGTCGTTTGCCAGGATGATTGCCGCTAAATCGTGGTGAGCTCCTAGCAGCGCTTTTAGCTGAGGCAGCACCTCTTTAATATCTGCATGGCTACGCGTATTGCTAAGGATTTCCTGGGTCGAATCGAGCTTCTCGCTCAGCGTCTGCTGGTCGAGCATCATGAAGTGATGCCGACTGAACTGATTGAAACTCAGGCCGGCCACCGTGAGGACTGCAATAACCGCAAGCATAAACATCAAACTCATGCGTGCGGTCAGCGACAGATACGTCATTGAGACTCCGGCGCATCAAGCATATAACCCATACCACGTGAGGTATGAATCAGCTTCAATTCAAAATCATCGTCAATTTTCGCCCGCAAGCGTCGGATAGCCACCTCGATCACATTGGTGTCGCTGTCAAAATTCATGTCCCATACCTGAGAAGCTATCAAAGACTTGGGAAGGACTTCGCCGCGACGGCGCAGCAGTAGTTCAAGCAACGCGAACTCCTTCGCGGTCAGATCAATTCGCTTGCCACTGCGCACGGCACGCCGCTTAAGCAAATCAACTTCAAGGTCGGCTATATTCATGGTGGTTTGCGTCGGCGAATTATTACCGCGGCGGAGCAATGTCCTGACGCGAGCTAACAACTCAGAGAAGGCGAATGGTTTGACTAGGTAGTCGTCCGCCCCCAGCTCTAAGCCTTTTACACGATCTTCAATACCGTCACGGGCCGTCAGAAATAGTACCGGCACATCCTTGCCTGCAGCACGAATCTTCCGCAGGACTTCCCAGCCATCTAGGCCCGGCATCATCACGTCCAGAATTAACAGGTCATAAGCTTCGCTCAGTGCATGCTGAAGCGCATCAGTTCCCGTCATAACACGGTCGACATTGAATCCAGCCTCTGTGAGGCCCTGTTGCAGGTAAGTGCCTGTTTTTGGCTCGTCTTCAGCGACCAAAAGTTTCATGCGGGCTGTTCCCAAATTTGAATAGCCTGAGTGTGCAGTCAAAACCTTAATCCAACCACAAACTGACGAAAATGTAATCCTAGCCTCAGGCATCTGCAAGGATGACTTGTCTAGGGTGCAGGCATGAGTACTAGGTTGTGCTCTTGGCCCTCGAATGACAAACAGTAAAGAGGAGCCAGTCCCATCTTCAATTTAGGAGACTGCTCGATGAAACTGCTTAAATCTTTAATCCTAGTTAGCTCGCTCCTTTTGACTTCAGCCGTTTGGGCCGAAGGAGGTGCTGCACGCACCCTAGAACGCATCGAAAACATGCGAGACAAAGCCGAAGCGGTGCTGATTCAGGCTGAAAAAGCTCCTGCCAGTGAGCGCCATGTGCACATGAAAGAGCATATGGGGATGCTAGGCGACATGATGAGTCAGCTACACAGTCAGCACCCAGATCCGGGTATTACCACTGAAGAACATCTCGCATGGATGGAGCGACACGACAAACTGGTTGATGACGTCCTCACGCAAATGATCCGTGAGCACAAACTGATGATGGCTGATAAAGAGTGCCACCCTTAAAAATCCCCATCTTCAAGGCCTTCATGATTGCTCCTTTGGCCTAGCGGTACCTCGACGGTGCCGCATTTTTTTCAAGCTGACCATTTTGTAGTTTCGGGGGTTAGTCCCCGGCAGAATGCTGGGAATAGCATGAGACTTCTAACCACCTCAATGAGGTCTCATCATGAAACGTTCACCTTCACAACCCTTGGGCACAGCACTTCTCTTCGCAGCTGTAGCTCAAGCCTCTGCGCAAACGTCCAGCAGTGCACCCAACATTGTCCAGCAGACCCAAGCGCCCCCATCTACGCGCGCCGGTTTCATCAAGATGGATGACATCAGCTACGGCCAGGAATCTATCAATGTAAGGCCTGGCGAAACTGTTCGCTTCGTGTTGAAGAATAAAGGAGCGCTGATGCATGTATTCAATACCGGTAAAGCCATAGCGCAACTGATACATCAACGCGAAATGGCTGCTTTGTTCAAAAACGGCACGCTGACGCCAACAGGCAAAGCAAAGTCCATCGTCTGGCATGAAAGATCGGGCCTAGAAGACTCCGACCCACCGGGTATACCTGAAGTCGTAGAAGAAATACATGATGATCCTAACGCCATCCTTGTTGAGCCTAGCACTACCAAGGAATTCGTCTGGACCTTCCACGACACGGCCAATCTCAACTTCTCCTGCACCCTGCCTAGACAGGATCAAGCGAGGATGGTCGGTAAGTTCGCAATGCGCTGAGAGAAAAATCAGGTTCTCCCTGCCAAAGCCACGCTGCACCCGATTTCAGTACATATTTCAGATATGTAGTTTTCGCGTAAGCCAACTGACAGCATTGCCTAGTTAGCATCAATACTGTGCCCAACAACGCCATTTCAGAGATTCATTATGAAAACCAAACTAACTTCATTTTTTCTCGCCACAGCCCTAATTTTTTCCGCCTCTGCTGTCATGGGCAGCCCGAGCCATAGCAAAAGTGAGATTGGCCAACCAGAAAACGTCAAGAAAGCCGACCGCACCATTGAGATCAAGATGGGCGATATCTTTTTCGAGCCGAAGAGTATTGATATCAAAGCAGGAGAAACCATCCGCTTCGTACTCAAAAATGATGGCTCGCTGCTGCATGAGTTCAACTTGGGCATAGCAGCTGCACATGCCGCACATCAAAAAGAAATGGCCGCAATGTTTCAGAACGGCACGCTGTCTCCAACGGGCGCGCAGAATATGAGCAAGATGGGTCATGCCATGGGCGGGATGAAGATGGTCGATATGAAACACGATGATCCAAACAGTGTTTTGATCAAGCCGGGCGCCACTGAAGAACTGGTGTGGACCTTTACCAAGACAACGGGCCTTGAGTTCGCTTGCAACATACCAGGCCATTACCAATCGGGGATGGTCGGCAAAGTGAACGTACGCTAAGCGTTAAGTTCGGATTGATGTGCATAAATCTAGGTGAGTGCAATAGCGACTACTGTCAACTCACTTATGATTCAATTTCGTGAGGATCGCGCCATGGACCACACCCACTACTCAGACTCAAAACTGTTTTTCTGGAAAGAAAAAACTGGCATTGCGATAATTATGTTGGCAGTCATCGGCGTGTTTTATGTGGCCCGCGAGCACGTTGACCACCTCCCTCAAGTATTGCTTTATTTGATTCTGTTGCTGTGCCCGCTGATGCACATATTCGGTCACAACCACGGTGATCACTCCCATCGAGGTGATGCTGATACCCCCAAGGATGACAACAGGAAGTGAACCTTATGCACACCAATCCGGACCATCTCGACCATCAGCACTCCAAGCATCATGAAGACCAACACGGGAGTCAGCATGATCCGGTGTGCGGCATGGCCATCAAACCAGACAGCCCATTCAATGACAGCCACGAAGGTCAGACATACCGCTTCTGCAGCGCGAAATGCCAGGAGAAGTTTCGCGCAGACCCTACCCGCTACGTGAACCGTCCCCAGCATGATGAGCATATACATCATGAAACACCGCTTACCGCACATAGAGCCTCTGGGTCTGCGGAGTACACCTGCCCGATGCATCCGGAAATACGTCAGCCACAACCTGGCAATTGCCCCATCTGCGGCATGACCCTGGAGGCAGTGATCCCGGAATTAGAGGAAGAGGAGAATTCAGAACTCAAGGATTTCTCCCGGCGCTTCTGGTGGACGCTCCCTCTCACGATCATCGTGACAGTCTTGGCGATGGCCGGCCACTCATTAACGCTGTTTCATGGTGCAACACAGAACTGGGTTGAGCTTGCCTTGGCGACGCCTGTGACCCTCTGGGGCGGCTGGGTATTCTTTGCCCGTGGCATCGACTCGATCCGCCATCGCAGCCCAAATATGTGGACACTCATTGGCCTGGGTACCTCGGCAGCCTACCTCTACAGCGTTGCCGCGACCCTGGCCCCACAGCTATTCCCTCAAGCCTTCTTCCAAGACGGGCGCATTGGTGTCTACTTCGAAGCTGCGGCAGTAATCATTTCCCTGACATTATTGGGCCAGATGCTCGAACTCAAGGCTCGCTCACAAACCTCAGCCGCTATCAAATCGCTATTGGGTCTGGCTCCCAAAACCGCGCGGCGCATCAAGCCTGACGGCCAGGAAGAAGATATTCCGTTGACCCATGTGCACCTAGGCGACCATCTGCGAGTACGCCCCGGCGAGAAAGTCCCAGTGGACGGCAGCGTTCTCGAAGGCGAAAGCGCCGTTGACGAGGCCATGCTGACCGGCGAGCCGCTTCCGGTGACCAAGCGCGTTGGCGATACCCTGATCGGCGCAACCATGAATACCCACGGTAGTCTGGTCATGCAGGCGCAAAAGGTAGGGGCCGACACCATGTTGTCCCAGATCGTGCAAATGGTCGCCAGAGCACAGCGCTCCAAGGCACCCATGCAGCGTATGGCCGATGCGGTAGCGGGTTACTTCGTGCTTGGCGTGATCGCTACCGCGATCCTCACGTTCTTCGGCTGGGGCTTGTTCGGTCCGGAGTCGGGCTGGGTATTCGGCCTGATCAACGCGGTTGCAGTACTGATCATTGCCTGCCCCTGTGCACTGGGCCTGGCGACCCCCATGTCGGTGATGGTATCGACCGGCAAGGCTGCCACCAGTGGCGTCTTGTTCCGCGATGCCAGTGCCATAGAGAACCTGTGCAAGATCGATACGCTGATCGTCGACAAGACCGGCACGCTGACCGAGGGACGGCCTGTATTCCATAGCGCAGAAGGTGTCGGCCCGTTCGAACCGAACGAGGTGCTGCGATTGGCTGCAAGCCTTGATCAAGGCAGTGAGCATCCGCTGGCCCATGCAATCGTTGATTACGCCCGCGCTCAGGGCATTGAGTTGGCCAAGCCGGACTCTTTCGAGTCGGGCTCAGGCATCGGTGTGCGCGGCCAAGTAGAAGGTCGGCAGCTGCAATTGGGTAATACAGCGTTGATGGAAGACGCCGGAGTAGATGCCACCCCTCTGAGCAACCGTGCAGAGCAGCTCCGCCTGGAGGGCATCAGCATTGTCTACTTAGCGGTGGATGGTGTCCTGGCAGGACTTCTGGCTGTCTCCGATCCGATCAAGCCGACCTCCAAACAAGCAGTCACCAGGCTTCAAGAGCTCGATGTGAAAGTCATCATGGCCACTGGCGATGGGCTTACAACCGCAAGGGCTGTTGCCAGGGAGTTGGGTATCGAAGAAGTCCATGGCGAGGTTAAACCTCAGGACAAGGAAAAGTTGGTTGCCGATCTGCAGAGCTATGGCCGCCGAGTAGCCATGGCTGGCGATGGTATCAACGACGCCCCCGCGCTGGCTCGTGCCGATGTGGGTATTGCGATGGGAACCGGTACAGATGTGGCGATGAACAGTGCTCAGGTGACCCTGGTCAAAGGTGATCTGATGGGCATCTTACGGGCAAGAACATTGTCCGTGGCCACGGTAAAGAACATGCGGCAGAACCTAGCCTTTGCCTTCATCTATAACGCCATGGGAATTCCACTCGCAGCAGGGGTGCTTTATCCCCTGACTGGCCACTTGCTGTCGCCCATGATTGCGGCATTGGCTATGAGCATCAGTTCAGCATCGGTTGTATTCAACGCATTGAGACTGCGGAAAACCCGCATCGACTGAAATGAGCATGTATCTAACGCCAGCTGGCAGGCACCGGAATTCAATCAACTCCGAAAGAACATCTACTGGCGCTAAACAACAGGCTTGACCTTACCAACGTGTCAAGGTCGATGCTCAGGTTACGGCATCTTTGCCGCCTAACTAACAAGGTGATTTATGTTCGTTTTACAGGTATCAGGAATGGGTTGTGGCAGTTGCGTAAGCAAGATCACAAAGGCAATTCAGGCGGTAGATGAAACCGCAAAAGTGGAGATTGACCGTGCTGCCGGTAAGGTATCGGTAGACAGCCAAGAACCCGCGGAATCTATCCGCAAGGTGATTCAGGATCTGGGCTATACCGCGCAGGTCAGCCCGTAAGAGTCGACTGGGTTGTGATCGACTCCTTTTGACACCCTCAATCCGAGCTTTTGCGAGCGATGAGGTCATGGCTTCAGGGCCATGGCCTCATTTGAAACCCTTGATCTCAGACCAGGACCGCTGCCTGTGCTTCGATCAGAGATTCCACTGCCGCGTAGAGGTCAACTTCCGTTTGCGGAGTCCTGATCGACACCACCAGACTGTACCTCACGGTGTCGTCATATCGCTGCTGCTTAACAAGCGTTTTCCACCACCCCAGTGCGGGATAGATACCAAGCATTCCCCGTCCTGCCAGTTCGGCTGCAGTACCTCGCCAGATATCCGAGTGGAGTGAGCCTCGATGCCGTGTCTGGGTACCGAGCAGCCAGTTCGGATCTGAGCCGCCGCCCTGGTAGCCACCTTCTTCCTCATCCCGTGCACGCTTGTTGATACGCTGGCGGAACTGGTCACGGTCTTCGTTTGGGCGGCTGACATCGAAGCGTAGGCCATGCGACTCGTAGCGATAACGCCCCTTGATACCGCGTTCGGCTATACCGGGGTTTGGCTCTACGAAGTAGGAAAGTGTCACTCGCATTTCCACATCGATGTTGCCTAAGTTGAGCAGTTCCTCCTGCGGCCAGGGAAGCAGATGAAGATGCATATCCCGCGCGGTGGGCGGCTTGGTGCCCTGCCTCATGAACGGCCTGAGATGGTCCTCGACAATCATGGTCAAGGAGTCGCCAGCACTCCACAGGGCACGATTTAGGTCTGGCACGCCAAAGCCGCAGTGCTTGACCAGATTTTCGTAGCCGGCCTTGGTACCGGCAGCAAGGAAGTCCTGCCGCATGCGATCAGGCCACTCAGCTGAGTGCACGATTAAAGCTCGTACAGTCTCGGGCCAGAACTGTGGGTAGTTCGTCGATACTTGTGCTGCCATGCGAGCTGCTAGCGCGGATGCTGCGCTGGTGGCGCTGGTCGTCGTCAAAAGCCGTTGTTCTGGTTCGTGTGCCGTGGTTACCAGGGAAAGACAGGGCTCGGTGTATGCTTGTTGCCCGTCTGTGGCCAGGTTACCTCCTTCAAACACTACATCGGGTTTCAAGGGCCAAGCCGAGTTGCTCCAGGTCCCCGAAGTCGTGCTGTATGGGCTGAGGCTGCCTGCGGCAGCGATCGGGCGCAATCCAGGGTTGGGAGGGTCGATAGTGACCTTCTGGGTGTAAGCGCCTACGCACAGTGCATTCCAGGCCTGGGCCGGATCATGGATTCCGTCGGTGGTGGTGTTATGCGGGTAGTGGGTGGCCTGGTTCTTGTCCGCATTGCCGGCGGACACGACGATAAGCCGAGGGTTAGCTCTCTCTCCCAACACGTCGGATGCGAGCTCATCAACTGCAGCTGACCATGCGGAGGGGCGGCCGCGATCTCGGTCGTCGAGGCTGGTGATCGCCATGCTGTAGACCCTGCGCACTTCCGGCTTGGCGGTATCCGCCTGGGTTACGGCGTCGATCATCAAAGCGCCGTAGGGCTCCTTTTGATTTCCCTGGGCTGCGGGGAGCAATTTCACCGACTCAAGGCGATGCTCGATCGAAATCGGGTTCTGTCCGTTGAGAGGGTCAAACAGATCACCATAAAGGGCGATTCCTGCGAGCTGTGTGCCATGACCCGTAGTATCCGCAAGACCCCAGTTGTGGTTGACGGTGTAGAGGTCATTCGCGTCAATGTGCTGAGTTAAGAGTGGGTGGCCCCGATTGACTCCGGTATCTAGAAGGCAGACGCGGATACTGCCGCCCCCTGCGGGGGTGGTTCGCTCAAGCAGGTTCTCTACCCATTCTCTTTGTTCTAGCGGCGCAAGGGCATCAAAAAATTCGGCGGTGTCCTTGGCTCTACGAATCTCGGCGACTTCATTGAGCAGCAAGAGTGACCGAGTGATGGCTGCTCGCGAGGCATAAACGTTGAGCACTGTCCGCTCAGGAAACTTCAGCTCTTTTTCGGATGTATGAAAGCCACATGCTTCGGCAACCGACTTAAAGCGATTTAGCACTGCTTCACGGCCTTCCCTGATAGGCAACCAGAATTCCCACCAAATGGTTTCGTTTTCATCTGGCGGCAACACTGCGGGATCATCAGTCCACAGGGCGTTGAAAGCTGCGACTCGGATTTCTTGGATTGGATTCAGGAGCGGAGCGTTGCGCGGACTCCCCTTGGAGGTCTCCACCTCCAGGTATTGCCTGACGAGGTTCTCAAAGGCTTTGAGCTGACCATCTGGAACGAATACCGTGGCGAAGTCAGTATTCGTGGCGGGGTCATGACGCAGGTTCATGAGCTCAATGCGCTGAGCGCCTCGGGCAAGGCCTTCGAATGCAAGCGCGTAACCAGGCTCGCTGCGGAATTCGATTTGCAGGCCGTACCCACCTTCAGACCTGTCTCCTTGTCGCATTTGCCTTTCAGATGCTTCGCGCTGCAGCTGCACTGCAGAGGCCATCTGACCGCTGACATGTTGGAGTTGAGCGAGTAGTTTTCCGCCATGAGCCCCTCGGTTTGGCGTGGGGTAGCGAGGGTCTCGTGTTGCTGATGCTGTGGATCGGAACCGTTCGGGTAGTCCCTGTCCCTGAAGATGAAAGTGAGGCCGTTGTCCGTTGATCGATTCCGTCATCTAAATGCTCTACTACGTTAGGAGTGCCGTCTCCCGTGGAAAGTCTTCCGTTCTTCAAGGTGCCTTTCCACGTCTTTGACCGCCATCTCGGTACGGTCATGAATGATCGTGTCCTTGATCGCGTCGTCTGCCGCCCTCGCAAGTTCTGCATGGCTGAGCCCCTCTGCGACCTTGCAGAGTTTGTCCCAGCTGCGAATCGACTTGGAAAAGTTCGCTAGTCGATTCTTGAGCACAGCCTTGGTCTGTTCCTGATTGGGCAGTCCGTATTCGATAACATCATCGAAGCGTCGGAACAAGGCGTAGTCAAGAATTTCAGGGTGATTGGTGGCAGCGATGATCAGGCTATTGGATTGGTCCTGCTCGATCATCTGCAGAAAGCTGTTCAGGACGCGACGGATTTCGCCCACGTCGTTGGCAAGACCACGCTGGGAACCGATGGCATCGAATTCGTCGAAAAAATAAATGCCGCGAGTATCGCGAATGGCATCAAAAATCTGACGCAGCTTGGCTGCGGTCTCACCCATGTACTTGGTGATGAGGCTATCAAGGCGGACGATGTAGAGCGGAATCCCGAGCTCGCCGGCAAGCGCCGAGGCGGTCATGGTCTTGCCGGTACCAGGTGGCCCAACCAAAAGCAGCTTGCGGCGAGGGGAGAGGCCGTGTGCGCGAATCTTCTCGAAGTTGCGCTGCTCATTGATGATTCTTCCAAGACGGGCATGAGTGGCCTCGTCCAGAATCATTTCCGAAAAGCGGGTCTTTGGAAGAGCTACTGACAGCAGGTTACTCAGCTCGCCGCGAGGCTGCCCGATGGGCACCGGCTGACCGGAAGGCAGACGATTTTTCTTGGCCGAATCAATTAGAGCCCGCAAATCTTCTGCAAGCTTCCCGTGACCCTGCTTAGCCTCATGGGCCGCCATCTGCATAGCAACGGCAAGGAAATGCGTGTCATCTCCCTTGATATGCGAGCGCAGAAGCGCTTTCAGTTGTTCGCCGCTAGCCATGGTTTCTACCTTTGCGTAGGGGTTAGTTTAATCGTTAAGACCCGCTTCTGGCCTTGAATACGTCAACTTTTATTCGCACAAGCAATCAGTGTCTGGCCTGAGTTCAACGCAATTCATTTAACATCGCGGCCCTGCCAAGGGCGGTGGCCATCCAGCTGGGAAGGCTCGCACGGACCGAACCCAGGCTTTCCCACTCCACTTCCGCTAAGTGTCGACGAAGTTTCTGGGCCGAATTTTCAGCCTGATCTTTACCCACCCAGGCCATCGCCCTGAGCGCATCCCCGGCTGGCGTCGCCCCCAATGAGAACAGCCAGTAGGGAGCGTGCTGGAAGTAAATTGTCCGGGAGCCGACTACCAACCGCTTACTGCGCCCTGTGGTCAGGTACACCTCTTTAGTAGAAGCAGCTAGCGTCAACCCCATTGATCTCGCGGCCTGTGCGCCATCGAGCGAGATGCACTGCTTACCCTGAGCGGCGATTGATTTCGCCAATGACTCTGCCGACGGTGCCCTGGTCTGGTCTTTTTCACGCACCGGCGCGACGTAAATACCGCGCGCTATTCGCATCAGTTGCCCGGCTTTAGCCAAGCGACAAAACGCCTGATCAACCGCCGCACGACTTCCAAGATGAAGAAACTCCTTGGGCGCAAGAACCCCACCTTCGCTTAGGGATTGGCTGCGTTCCAAGATCGCTTGCGGGATCGATCGCATATGAAAGCTCGGCTCATATCAATGTCAGATATTTGATTACACTTCTGACATTTGAGCAATGACCGTTCGTCTTTTGTCGCCAGGATTGGGCTAACCGGCTCTTTCTAGGCTGCGCTGAACGTCACGACTGCGCGACAGCTAAAGCGGCACAACTGCGCGCGCATGCGGAACAGGCGTGGACCAAGCAGCTGTCACCCAAAAGTTCTTAGCGTGCGGGCTCTGCCCAGAAGCAGATACGGGCTGCGGCAGTGTCGACGGCAGTTCGAACTGACGCGCCGTGAATTAAATCGCCCACAGGCCTTGACCTTCCCACACGGGGAAGCTTGAAACTTCTCCTCAACAGAAACATTCAAGGGATATTTCAATGGCTTCCGTTGCCCAACAAGACGTCAATCCATCCATGCCCTCAGTCACTCGCCTGAGTCTGCCTATCGAAGGCATGACGTGTGCCTCGTGTGTTGGCCGCGTCGAACGCGCGCTGAAAGAGGTCACCGGCGTGCAGATGGCCTCGCCCAATCTGGCCACCGAGCGCGCCGACATCACTTTCACGGGCTTGGCCGACTCGCAGGCCGCTGTGCGCGCCATCGAGAGCGCCGGCTACACCGTTCGCGAAGAGACCACCGAGCTCGCGATCGAGGACATGACCTGCGCATCATGTGTGGGCCGGGTTGAGAAGGCGCTCGCAAAAGTCCCTGGCGTGCTTGAAGCCACTGTCAACCTGGCGACCGAGAGCGCGCGGGTGCGCCACCTTGCCGGTGTCGCCTCCATCGCCGACCTTGAAGCGGCGGTCGAACAGGCGGGTTACAAGTCCCGCCGCGTGTCTGCCGAAACGCCGACTGCGGGCGATCAGGACGCCGAGCGTCGTGAGAGCGAGGCGAGGGCGCTGCGGCGCGATTTGCTTGTTGCATCCATCCTCACCCTGCCAGTCTTCATCCTTGAGATGGGCTCTCACCTCATTCCCGCCATGCACCATTGGGTGATGGGGGTCCTGGGCCAGCAGACGAGCTGGTATATACAGTTCGCGCTTGCCACCCTGGTCCTGTTCGGCCCGGGCCTGCGCTTCTTCCGCAAGGGCGTACCGGCGTTGCTGCGCATTGCTCCCGACATGAACTCGCTGGTCTCGCTCGGCACTGCGGCTGCTTACGGCTATTCGGTGGTCGCGACCTTTATCCCCAAAGTGCTCCCGCAAGGTACAGCCAACGTCTATTTCGAAGCTGCCGTGGTCATCGTGACCTTGATCCTGCTCGGGCGCACGCTGGAGGCGCGCGCCAAGGGGCGAACGTCGCAGGCGATCAAGCGGCTCGTCGGGCTGCAGGCCAAGACCGCGCGTGTCGAGCGCAACGGCGAGACGATCGAAATTGCGCTCGATCAGGTAACGACAGGTGACGTCGTGCTCGTTCGTCCGGGCGAGAAGGTTCCGGTCGACGGCGAGGTCGTCGACGGAACCTCTTATGTTGACGAGAGCATGATCACCGGCGAGCCGGTGCCCGTGTCGAAGGGAGCGGGAGCCGAGGTCGTCGGCGGTACGATCAACAAGACGGGCGCTTTCAGTTTCCGCGTAACCAAGGTCGGCGCGAACACGATGCTCGCGCAGATCATCCGCCTCGTCGAAGAAGCGCAGGGCTCCAAGTTGCCGATACAGGCGCTGGTCGACAAAGTGACTATGTGGTTCGTCCCGGCGGTGATGGCGGCGGCCGCGCTGACCTTCCTGGTCTGGTTGATTTTCGGCCCAGACCCGGCGCTGACTTTCGCGCTCGTGAATGCGGTCGCGGTTCTCATCATCGCCTGCCCTTGCGCCATGGGGCTGGCCACGCCGACCTCGATCATGGTCGGTACTGGCCGCGCGGCCGAATTCGGCATTCTCTTCCGCAAGGGCGAAGCCTTGCAGGCGCTGCGCGATGTGAGCGTGATCGCTCTCGATAAGACCGGCACACTGACTAAAGGACGCCCCGAACTGACTGACCTCGTCCCTGCCGAGGGCTTCGAATACAACGAGGTCTTGACTCTCGTTGCTGCGGTCGAAACCCGCTCCGAGCATCCAATCGCAGAAGCGATTGTCGCAGCCGCAAAGCAGGCGAATTTCGCGCTCGCACCCATCGAGGGCTTCGAGGCGACACCAGGCTTCGGCGTGTCGGCAAAGGTCGCCGGTCGGACCGTCGCTGTCGGCGCGGACCGGTTCATGACGCAGCTCGGTCTTGATGTGTCGAGTTTCCTGCCAGCCGCCCAGCGTCTTGGCGAGCAAGGCAAGAGTCCGCTCTATGCCGCGATCGACGGCCGCTTGGCGGCGGTTATCGCGATCGCCGATCCGATCAAGGAAACGACGCCCGCGGCGATCAAGGCGCTGCACGCGCTCGGGCTCAAAGTCGCGATGATCACCGGTGACAACGCTGCTACAGCCGCAGCGATCGCCAAGCAGCTCGGCATCGATGAAGTCGCTGCCGAGGTCTTGCCCGACGGCAAGGTCGCAGCACTGAAGAAGTTCCGGACCAATGGCGCGCGGGTCGCCTTCGTGGGCGACGGTATCAACGACGCGCCGGCACTCGCAGAAGCGGACGTTGGGCTGGCCATCGGGACGGGAACCGATGTGGCGATCGAGGCAGCTGACGTAGTACTGATGTCGGGTGACCTGCGTGGCGTGCCGAACGCCATCGCGATCAGCCAGGCAACGATCCGCAACATCAAGCAGAACCTGTTCTGGGCCTTCGCCTACAACGCCGTGCTGATTCCGGTCGCAGCGGGCGCGCTCTACCCGGTGAACGGCACGCTGCTTTCGCCAATCTTTGCGGCTGCCGCGATGGCTTTCTCAAGTGTCTTCGTGCTCGGGAATGCACTCCGGCTCAAGCAATTCAGGGCCCCCATGACCGCCGAAACTCGTACCGAGACGCCGATTAGCAGTACGACATCGAACAAACCACGCCTGGTGAATAGTCGTTAATCCTAGGGATCAGAAACCATGACTGACGAATAAGGAAGTTAACTGGCCGCCACAGATGAAAGGCGGCTAGCCGCTACTGGCAAATGCTTAATGGCAGTGGTAATCGCCCGTTTTGTGGTTGCGATGACAGCCTTTGGAATCCGTACCGCCGCTGTGGGCAAGGGCTGCCACGGAGGTTAAAGCGAGAACAGCAGCAATCAGGACAGCAGAAAACTTCTTCATGAGGAACTCCTTTTCAGTCTCTTGTTATATGTGACACACGTCACGCTTTAACGGTATGGCAAAAGGCCTTCATTGCGCAAGAAGGTTTCTGAAGAGAGGCATCATCACTAACTGAGCGAGCGGATCAGGTGCAGAGCTGCTAGATGGCCGGGGTAGAACCAATAGCCCCAGCGCTTGACCGGCCAAACCCTGAAATGACGCACCCGACGCAGCAGCCATAGTCCAAGCAAGGGGGCGGCAAACGCTGTAAACATGATTAGCAGCGTATAGGGCTGCACCTCCCACTCCGCGACCCATCGGCTGCGACTGTTGGCTAGTACGCAAAGTGCAGCAGGCAATAGCCACACAGGGCCGGGACGCTGAATAGCTAGTAGCAATGCTGCCGGCAGCAGAGCGCCGAAAACCCCATACATCAGGCGCTCTTGAATCAGCACAGCCACGGTTACGCCGGCCAGAGCCAGGACAAAACCGTCGCGCCCACGGTGATGCGCCCCCCAGACGATAAGCAGGCCCAGCATCAGTGAGGGCATTACATTGTGCGTGCTGCTGTCACTGGAAAGCAGGTGATAGGGCAGCTCAGAAATCACCGAAAACGCAGCCATCCAGCCCAGATAGCGAACATTGTCATCGGTGTACCCCCCCCAGATCGAGGGCGTGCGACATTGGCTGCAATCCCCAGGCAGAACAGCGGAAAGGCAAGCCGACCAATTATGAATAGCCAATCAGCCGCCTGTGGCCAGAGGTAGCGTAAGTGATCCAAGAGCATGGTCAGCATCGCCAGCCACTTGATCAGATCCAGGTTGGCGTCGCGCCCTTGCGGGCTCATCCGAGCCACCCCAGCGTAACGCCCGCCAGCAGCAGATAGCGGGCGGCCTTGGCCAGCGTCACAATCAACAGAAAACTCCAGAAGGGTTCGCGCATGACACCCGCCACAACGGTGAGTGGATCACCAATGATCGGCACCCAGCTGAGCAGCAGCGACCAACGACCGAAGCGGTGATAAGCCTGCTGGGTCTTTTCTAGTCGGCTTTCGCTGACTGGAAACCAGCGTTTGTGCCGGTAATGTTCGATAGACCGACCCAGCAGCCAATTCAGTACGGAGCCCAATACATTGCCCGTTATCGCCACCGCCAGTAGTGTCCAGACCGTATAACGGTCAGTCAGCAGCAATCCGACCAGCACCGCTTCCGACTGCATGGGTAGCAGCGTGGCGGCACCGAAGGCGGCGAGGAACAGGCCGACATAGCCGGATAACTCCAACATCACGCTAGGCGTTCAGGCCGTTCCAACCATGGACGCCGACGTAAATCCCCACGCCGATAATCAACAGGCTGGACAGGTACGGGGCCCGACGCGCCACGGTGCCAAACCAAGGCCAACGATTGGACGCTTGGCGTGCGCCGAGAGCGGCGGCGGCACCAACAGTGACTAGGGTAATGGCCAGACCAATGCTGAAGCACAGCACCAAGACGGCTCCGAGCGCGACCTCCTTAACTTGCAGGCAGAGCAGCAGCACGGTGATTGCTGCTGGACAGGGAATCAGGCCGCCCGTAAGGCCGAACATGATGATCTGGCCAGTGGTGACGTTACGGTTGCTGAAGCGCGTACGGATGTCATTGGCATGCGCGCGCTCATGGGCATCCTGATAGCCCTCTAGCGACAGCTCCAGCCCCTCCCGCTCGGTATGCGCTTTATCATGACCGTGGCTGTGCTCGCGGAACTCCAAGTCATAGTCGTGGGAGTGACCGGCATGGCCCAGGCTCAGGCGTGCGGTGAACTCATGAGGCTCGGGAATCTCGTCCAGTGACTCTAGGTAGTCACCCTGATCCGCAAAGCGAAACTGTTGGGCAAACCCATCGGGGCGAGTCGTCAGCAGGCTCACTTCAGCAGCTGGCCAGTCATGGCCAGCCAGGTTCCTCAATCGCCAGCGCGGCGGGACGCTTTCTTCGAAGATCGACAGCTCGACACGACCGTGCCCGGTGTCAATGCGGTGCGTTTCATCGTGATGTTCATGCGGATGCTCATCACCTTCCTCGAAGCGCCACATCTGCTCGCCCCGCCAGGTACGCCAAAGCATCCACACCGCGATGACAATGATGATCGCGGCAGAGGCTAGCTGGAAATACGGCTCGGTGGTTTCGGCGTCCAGGTTCTGACCGAGGTACATGCCGGCCATTGCCACAGCCCACACAACCGCAGTGTGCGAGAGCGTTGCGGCCAATCCCAGGAGCACCGCTTGCTTCACTGAACCACGAATGGCCACGATGAACGCTGCCATCATGGTCTTTGAATGCCCCGGTTCAAGACCGTGCAAGGCTCCTAGAAGGATAGCGCTGGGAAAGTACAGCCAGGCCTGCGAGGCCCCCTGTTGTAGCAGTTCGGCGAAGCTCGACATGAGAGGAACCTAGAGGTACTTGGTGATTTGCTTGAAGTCTTCAAGAGATGTGCGCTCGCCTGTTGCGAGTGCTTCGACTGTGTGCTCCAGGCAGTGGTCAATGTGATCTTGGATAAGCACACGCTTGGCCTGGCAGACGGCTTTTTCAACAGCATGCAGCTGCTGAGCGATATCGACGCAGGCCCGATGATCTTCGATCATGGTGACGATGCTGCGCAGATGGCCCTCCGCTCGCTTCAACCTTTTGACGATATCGCTATGACTTTGGTGCTGGTGGCCGTGTTCGTGATCGCTCATGCCTTGAGTCTCATGCATCAATGAATTACGCTCGCATGCTATCCCCCTGGGGGGGATACGGTCAAACCGACAGCCTCTCCAGATAAGCCGCCCGCTTAGGTATCGAAAGAACCACGACATGCTCAGCCACCCCGTCAGCACCAAGGTGATTTTTGCCCTTGCTCTCGCCATCATGATGGCTTGGGCAGGACATACCTCTGCGCTGTTTATGGGATCGAGCCAGCAGGCTTGGGATGGTGGCGACACCGATCATTCGCATACCCATGGTGACGAGGCGCTGGCCTGTGCGGCGTACGGGGATCACTGCCACTCGCCTCAGACCGCCGACCATCTGCATGAAACACCGCACCTGACCACGCTGCTGAGTATCACCACACAGCCAGATCGTGCGCAGCCGATAGAAGCCCTTCGCTACTCCATCCCCCCCAGCCCGATCTTTCTGATCGAACGGCCACCACGTCCCATATTCGTGCTCTGACACTGGCCGCCGTGCGGCCCAAGACCACTGCAATTTAGGACTCAACCATGCATTCGCTATTTATGAGCGCAATGGACGCATCGACCGTGCGCCCGAATCGCTCGTTACTACTGTTGCTGCTGTTCACGGCATTGCTGTTTCTCGGCATGCCTGACGCACTGGCCCACGCTGTTGCCGAGGGCGACAAGGGTTTTATCCAAGAAAGCTCGGGGGTGATGGCGCTGCCGTTCATCTACATGGGCGCAAAGCACATGATCACCGGCTACGATCACCTGCTGTTCCTCTTCGGTGTGATCTTCTTCCTCTACCGCCTGAAAGACGTAGGGCTCTACGTCACCCTGTTCGCCGTGGGCCACACGGTGACGCTGCTGCTCGGCGTATTGGCGGAAATCAGCATTAGCTCATACGTGATCGACGCCATCATCGGTTTCTCGGTGGTGTACAAGGCATTGGATAACCTGGGCGCGTTCCAGCGCTGGTTCGGTCATCAGCCGAACACCAAAGCGGCCACGCTGATATTCGGCTTGCTGCATGGCTTTGGTCTGGCGACCAAGATTCAGGAGTACGAGATCTCGGCAGATGGCCTGATCACCAACCTGATCGCCTTCAACGTCGGCGTCGAGATTGGCCAGCTGCTGGCCCTGAGTGCCATTCTGATTGTTATGGGCTACTGGCGTCGTACCGCCAGCTTTTGGCGTCATGCCTACACCGCCAACGTCGCCATGATGAGCGCCGGTTTCCTCTTAATGGGTTACCAGCTCATCGGCCTGATCGTGTCTTAATAAGGAATTCTCAACATGTTCAATACCAAGCTTCCAACCTACAGCGAATTGCCGACCAGCCGCCAACTGCTGCGCTCCACCGTGATCGCCGTGAGTGTTGCCGCTGCCTTGCTGGTCACCGTGGTTATGCCATCGGAATACGCCATCGACCCAACTGGAGCTGGCCGCTTGCTCGGCCTGACCCAGATGGGCGAATTGAAAATAACCCTGGCCGAAGAAGCGGCAACGGATGCAGCTGTTCAGCCAGCGACGGCACCAGTCGTACAGGCCCCCGTGCCTGCTCAGCCGGCACCTCAACAACAAGTTGCGGCAGCAGCCGTGGCGGAACCGGCAGTAGAGCCTCAGCTAACCCTGAAGTCCGATGAGATGACTGTCACGCTGAAGCCGGGCGAGGCTAGTGAAATCAAGCTGGAAATGCTGGACAAGGCCACGATCAGCTACGAGTGGACGACAAATGGCGTACCGGTCAACCACGATACCCACGGTGAGCCCTACAACGGCCCGAATGGCTACTTCCACAGCTACAGCAAGGGTAAACAGGTTAAAGGCGACAAAGGTGAATTCACCGCCATCTTCGACGGCACCCACGGCTGGTTCTGGCGCAACCGCAGCAACAGCGACGTGACCATCACGCTCAAGACCAAGGGCGAATACCTGAGCGTCAAACGAGTTATTTAAAACACGCAGCAATGCTGGGCGTTGATGTCCTCAACGCTCAGCGAACTAGTCGGAAACCACCAAGATTTTACACACTCAACACATCAAGTAGTTTCACTCATGAGCCCAAATGTCGGAGTGCAACCCCGACTCAGTAGCGGGTGTAAAACTTCCAGAGTCCGGCCAACAGTGCCAACCAGAGCAAAATGATCACTATTGCTGCGACTCGACTTACCGGACGCGGTTGCTGGGTCTTTTCCCACGCTAGGGTCAGCTGCCGGCATTCCTCCAGTACAGCCGCAGGCATCAGCTTGATTACTATCCAGATACCCAAAGGTAGCAAGATCACATCGTCCAGGTAGCCAAGGATCGGAATGAAGTCTGGAATTAGATCGATGGGGCTCAGGGCATAAGCGACTACGATGATCGCTACCACTTTCGGCAACCATGGCGTTTGCGGATGCCGGTAACTAAACCACAACATCATCACCTGCCGTTTCAGGGCATTGGCCCAGCCGCGAACTCGTTGCAATACGTTGCTCACTTTCGAGAAACCGGATCAGAGCGGAAGTACCGGTGGACATCAATAACGCCGCCACCGTAAACGCTATCACTGGCGATACAGCTGTCCAGAGTACACCCACCAACGTGCTTGAAATGAACTTGGCTGTGTCGTTGACCATACCCCTTGCAACGTAGCGATCAGCTCAATTCAGAAAAATTGTGTCCGAAGTTCCTATTCGGCATGTACGTACCAGAAGCCCATCGCTGATCCAGCTTTTAAGCCAGATAGCAGCTTGCAACGGTGACTGTTCGCCATGCGTACTTAGCAGGTACTCACACATCGAAGCGAACGAGCCTCCATCGGTGAGCAACCGCAAAGCCGAGGCTTCACTTGGCTCTAGAGTGCGGTACTGACACACCAACTTATGCCGCCAAACCAGGCAGTTCATGGGGGCAGACAGAACAACAGCATCAGGAATACCGATTTCTGCCTTGGCGGACTTCCACATATCCACCGTGTTGTGCTGTAGCTGCAACCAACAAACTGAGGGGATGAGACACGCCCGTAGACTGACCCAGTCATCGGCGGAAAAACCACCCATCACATCCAGCGACAGCGGTACTGCATCGGGTGCGTCGAAGGCCAGCGTAAAGGTCCACTCAAGTGTGGCGAGTTCCAGCATAGGAGAGCGCTGTGGCTCGGCAACATAACCACGGATGAACTCTGGCAGCTTTTCACCCAGCCAGCGCAAACTGAAATGTCTTGGCGGCCACGCACTGATGTAAGCCAACGCCAGCTGTTCGAATGATTCGTCACCCATCCAGCGATGTAACGCTGGAAAGTCTTCCCTCATGACGCCAAGAAGCCTGGCGCGATAAGCGTTGTGGTAAATCATCAGGCCATCTGTGGCAGGCAGCGTATTGCTACCTTGGATCTGCTCCAACAGCCCAGGTGGGATCGCGCTATCGCCTGTGGCCAGGTAACGCTCCAGCGCTTCCTGCTGAGCACTCAGACGCATGGTGCGGCAGCCCCTAGAACGTTGGCGGAGATAGAGCGCGCCTTGGACAACTCAGCTAAGAGCTCGTCAAAAGGCGGGAAATGATCATCTCGCTCAATCAGGGTGGCAGTAGCACCCAGGTAGTTCAACGCTTCGCCGTACAGGGCCCAAACCGGACCGGCAATCGGCTGATCGTGGGTGTCGATAAGATAGTGACCGTAGTCGCTATGGCCGGCTAGGTGGATCTGGCGAATCCGCTCACGGGGCAGCTCCATGATGAATTGCCAAGGGTCGAATCCCTGGTTGCGTGAACTGACGTAGACATTGTTCACATCGAGCAATATCTCGCAGCCCGTCAGGCTACTCAGCTCGGCCAGAAACTGGGACTCGCTCATGCAGGACGTTTTCCACTGCACGTAGGCCGACACGTTCTCAAGCACAAGAGGTCGTTGCAATATATCTTGAACCAGCCGAACCCTTGATGCGACATGCAGCAGGCTCTCTTGGGTGAATGGCAGTGGAAGTAGATCATGCAGCTGGTGAGCACTGCCCCTGCTCCAACACAGATGATCAGCAACCCAGCGGGGCTGAACTCGGTCGGCTAGATTTTTCAATTGCCGCAAGTAGTCAGCGTCGATCTCATGAGGACCGCCAATCGACAGGGAAACCCCGTGCATAACCAGCGGATATTGCTCTTTGATCGCATCGAGGAAGTAGAGAGCTTTTCCCCCTCCGACCATGTAGTTCTCGGAGATGATCTCGAACCAGTCGACTGCGGGACGTTGCTCCAAAATCTGCTGGTAGTACTCGCTACGCAAGCCCAAGCCAAAGCCCAGCATGTTGCTTTTACTCATTAGAACTCCGAGTCAAGGGAGTGACTTGCACTCCCTTGGATGGGCTTACTCGCTGGTTTTACCGCCGGCCTCATCGCATTTTTCTTGGGTCATCAAGTTGAAGCCTTGACCTTTACATTCTCCCTGGCCTTTGCAGGCGTTCTTTGCAGTCATGCAATCGTTTTGGCCTTTACAGCCATTCACACCAAAGCATTTTACTTCGGCAGTTTTCGCATCCTGAGCCGCTTGTGCAGGCAGGATGGCAAATAGGCTGGCGGCAACGAGTGCCAATGCGGCACCGGTAGCAACGGTATTTGTGGTCGACATAGTGGCAATCTCTCTTGAGGGTTATGTGGAGGTCAGGACTATTTAGTGCCACTGACCCGAAGAAGCTTAGGCATCGCTGCCAGGCATGCCATAAAACGAATCCGCACAGGCTTCATTAGCAGGCATGAACAGACACTACAGAGCCCTGCAGAGTCTCCACAAGAAAGAAGTAGCAACCTGACAGAACTGTAATGTTCAGCTCAGGTTTATGACAGGGCACTCTGGTTAAGGTTACTTCGAGCCTGAAGCTCAATGCCTGATGGCGACCCAATCAGGGTCACTAGGCTAACTGAACTAAATCGAGGACTGTCCAGATGAAATCAATTAAATCCCTGTTCGTGGTTATCGCGCTTGCCGCGTCTTCGTTGGCAATGGCAGAAGGCGGTGCTGACCGTACTTTTGCGCGCATGGAACAGGCCAGCAAGGTCTCGATGGAAGCCTATCAACTGGCCCAACAACAGAAAAACGAGTCGCCGGTAGCTGGTACTAAAGCCAAAACAGCCGATCACGCCAACTGCTAGTTCGCGGTCAACCTGACAGAAATGTAATCACTTAGCCGGTTGAGATATGGCAATTTCTCAAGCTCGCTGTCGCAACGATTTGAAAAATCACGACAGTGGGCAAGGCTGATAGGGAAACCCCTCCCAGGATGAAACTAACAATCAACCTGACGTCACGGTTGGTTACCCCTGGTTCCTCCAACTGATTGGATATAACGGTATGCACTGCAAAACCTCAAGACGAACCTTCGTTAAAGGCTTGGCCGCCACCGGCATTCTCGGAGGCCTTGGCTTGTGGCGCACTCCCGTTTGGGCGGTGACCAGCCCAGGTCAGCCCAACGTATTGACTGGCACCGACTTCGACTTGTTCATTGGTGAAACGCCAGTAAACATAACCGGCGCAACCCGGACCGCGATGGCTATTAACGGGTCTATTCCAGGGCCAATTTTGCGCTGGAAGGAAGGTGACACCGTCACGTTGCGGGTGAAAAACCGCTTGACCGAAGACACCTCGATTCACTGGCACGGCATCATTTTGCCCGCCAACATGGATGGTGTACCTGGCTTGAGCTTCCACGGCATCGCGCCCGATGGCATGTACGAGTACAAGTTCAAGGTCAATCAAAACGGTACCTACTGGTACCACAGCCACTCGGGGTTGCAGGAGCAGATTGGCGTTTACGGCGCTTTGGTGATTGATGCCAAAGAGCCTGAGCCATTCAGCTATGACCGTGACTACGTGGTGATGCTGACTGACTGGACCGATGAAGACCCAACCCGGTTATTGGCCAAGCTCAAAAAGCAGTCGGACTACTACAACTTTCATAAACGCACCGTTGGCGACTTTATCAACGACGTCAGCGAGCAAGGTTGGTCGGCAACAATTGCAGATCGCAAGATGTGGGCTGAAATGAAGATGAGCCCCACCGATCTCGCCGACGTCAGCGCCTATACCTACACCTACCTGATGAACGGCCAGGCACCTAATGGCAACTGGACCGGTATCTTCAAGCCGGGTGAAAAGCTCCGTTTGCGCTTTATCAACGGTTCGGCGATGAGCTACTTCGACGTACGTATCCCCGGCTTGAAGATGACCGTGGTGGCCGCCGACGGCCAGTACGTAAGCCCGGTCAGTGTCGACGAGTTCCGTATCGCCGTTGCCGAGACCTACGACGTGATTGTCGAGCTCGCCGAGCAAGAGGCTTACACCATTTTTGCTCAGTCCATGGATCGCACCGGCTATGCCCGCGGCACTCTGGCTATACGAGAGGGCTTGAGCGCTGCAATACCCGAAACGGATCCTCGCCCCCTGATCGCCATGGGCGACATGGGTATGGATCACGGCAGCATGGCGGGTATGGACCATGGCAGCATGCAAGGCGACATGAGCGGCATGGACCACAGCAAGATGGCTGGAATGAGCCCTGGTGCCATGCAAGGTGACATGGCGGGCATGGATCACAGCAAAATGGCCGGCATGGACCATTCAGGTATGGCGGGGATGGGCGCAGGCGCATCAATGCAAGCGCACCCAGCCTCTGAAACCAATAACCCGCTGGTCGACATGCAGACCATGACCCCAACCCACAAGCTGGACGATCCGGGCATCGGATTGCGTGGTAATGGTCGTCGCGTGCTGACCTATTCCGACTTAAAAAGCACCTTCCCCGATCCGGATGGCCGTGAGCCCAGCCGAACCATTGAGCTGCACCTCACCGGGCACATGGAGAAATTTTCTTGGTCATTCGACGGCATCAAGTTTTCGGATGCCGAGCCGTTGCGCCTTAAGTACGGCGAGCGCGTGCGCATCACGCTGGTCAACGACACCATGATGACGCACCCCATCCACCTTCACGGAATGTGGAGTGATCTGGAGGATGCGAACGGCAACTTTATGGTTCGAAAACACACCATCGACATGCCGCCAGGTTCCAAACGCAGCTATCGAGTAACGGCTGATGCATTGGGTCGCTGGGCCTACCACTGCCACCTGCTACTCCACATGGAAATGGGCATGTTCCGTGAAGTTCGTGTGGATGAGTAAAGGAGATATCTGATGAGCACTTTTATGAAGCGAAAAGCCCTGGTTGGCAGCGCTGTTATGTTGAGCCTTTCGGCTGTTCTGTATGCTCCGCTGTCATTGGCCGGTGCAGGTCACAGTGAGCACGAACAACACGCGACTCAAGCCCCTGCGTCTGAAGCCGCAAGTGAAAAAAATACCGCGCACGCGAAAGAAAAGGCTGCGGCTAGCCAGCAAATGGATCATGGCGGCATGGACCACGAAAACATGATGGATAAGCATGGCGGCAGCGAAGCCGAAGCAGGTTCGAACCATGACCACTAGGCTTTTACACCCGTCCCTAATAGCACTGGCAGTGTCGCTGAGCGTGCTTAGCA
Organism: Pseudomonas marincola; assembly: GCF_900682675.2. Taxonomy (NCBI): domain Bacteria; kingdom Pseudomonadati; phylum Pseudomonadota; class Gammaproteobacteria; order Pseudomonadales; family Pseudomonadaceae; genus Pseudomonas; species Pseudomonas marincola. The sequence continues at coordinate 4,587,283 of NZ_LR215729.2, forward strand.
GCGGGTTAACTCACGCTGCAGAGGAAATGGATCATTCGGCCATGGGCCACGGTTCCATGCCGATGGACCATAGCAAGATGAACCACGGCTCTACCAAAGAACCGATGCCGGGCATGGATCATAGCCAGATGGGTCACAGCCAAAGCCAGCCCCCCAAAAAAGCTCCGGCTATGGACCACAGCAAGATGGGTCACGGCGCCATGCAAGGGCAGATGGAGGGTATGGATCATACAAAGATGAACCATGGTTCCGCTGAAGCCCCGAGAACCACCAGTCGCACGCCTATCCCGGTACTGACAGATGCGGATCGTGAAGCAGCGTTCCCGCCTTTGCCAGGCCACAAGGTTCACGACAGCGCCATCAACAGCTTTTTCCTGCTCGATCAGCTCGAATACCAAGATGCCGATGAAGGCAGCACCTTGGCTTGGGATGCGTCCGCTTGGATCGGCGGAGACATCAATCGTCTCTGGCTGCGCTCCGAAGGTGAACGCACCAATGGCGTCACTGAGGATGCTGAATTGCAGGCCTTGTACGGGCGCTCGATTGGTCCTTGGTGGGATGTGGTCGCGGGTGTTCGCCAAGACTTCAAGCCAGAGACGCCACAGACTTGGGCCGCATTCGGCATCCAGGGTATGGCGCTGTATGCCTTTGAGGCGGAGGCCACTGCCTTTGTCGGCGAGAACGGCCAGACGGCTGCGCGCTTAGAGGGCGAGTACGACATCCTGCTGACCAATCGCCTAATCCTTCAGCCGACCGCTGAAGTGAATTTCTACGGCAAGAACGATTCGGAGCGAGGAATCGGCTCCGGTCTGGCCAACGCCGAGGTCGGTCTTCGATTGCGCTACGAGATTATTCGTCAATTCGCACCTTATATCGGCGTTTCATGGAGTCGCTCCTATGGCAATACTGCCGACCTAGTGCGCGATGAAGGTGGCGATATTGAAGACGCACGATTTGTCGCCGGTATCCGGATGTGGTTTTGAGAAACGAAAATGAAAAAAACAATTAAAACCCTCGTTGCGGCGAGCGTAGCCGGAAGTATCGCGGTAGGGGCCGTGGCCTATTTGGGTCTGGTCAACGTGGGGGCTGATGATCCTCACTTCCCTGCAGTGCATGCATTCCTGGCGATGGTCCGTGATCGCTCTATCGAAGTGCGCTCCAAGGATATTGCGGTACCTAACCTCAATGACGAGACGCTGATTAAAGCTGGCGCAGGCAACTACAACTCGATGTGCATCGGCTGCCATTTGGCACCGGGCGTCGCGGAAACTGAGCTAAGCCAAGCACTTTACCCCGCTCCGCCTAACCTTGCGAAGGTGGGTATCGATGGCAGTCCAGCCGCTGCGTTCTGGGTGATCAAGCATGGCATCAAGGCCACTGGCATGCCGGCCTGGGGCAAGAGTATGGGTGACCCGTACATCTGGGGCATGGTCGCATTCCTCAACCAGTTCCCGAAAATGGATGCCCAGCAGTATCAAGCGCTGGTTGCGTCGAGCGGTGGTCACGAGCATGGCGGCGGTGAGACCCGGATGCATAATCACGAGGGCCAACACAGCAGCCCCAAAGCAGGTCATCACGCCCAACCAGAAACTTCGCCTGATCATCATGCTTCGAATACTCTAGATACAAGCACCGGCGCCAATCATCACGGTGATTCGACGAGTACTACGGTCCACCATGAGGCCGATATGATGCCATCAAATAATAGTAACGCTGATTATCACGCAACTGAGCCAACTCAACAGGAGCAGGCCCCGACCGCTCCCAAAACCCACACTCACGCCAATGGCAAAGAGCACCTACATGACAGCTAAAAGTAAAGTAGCGCGAGTGGCAATGCTGGCCGCCTTTTTCATGACTTCAGCAGTTAACGCTACTGATGCCCTGACAATTGAAGTGCACCGTGATGCAAATTGCGGATGCTGCAAGAAGTGGATCTCGCACCTCGAAGCGAATGACTTCAAAGTCGTTGACCATATCGAAAGCAACATGACAGCAGTGAAGCAAGGTCTGGGCGTCTCGCCGCGGCTGGCGTCTTGCCACACCGCGGTGATTGACGGCAAGTTCGTCGAAGGTCATGTGCCGGCGGCTCAGGTCATCGAACTCACCAAGCGCGATGATCTCGTGGGCATCGCTGTTCCCGGGATGCCGGCGGGCTCCCCCGGCATGGAAGTCGATGGCGTAAAGCATTCCTACCAGGTCATTGGCTTGACCAAGGCGGGGACCGATCAGTTCGTTGCAGAATACCCCGTGAAATAGTACTGCCTGCCAGCACGGTTGCTTACGTCTGGTGTGGCCGATTCTTCTTCAAACTACCCATAAGTAGAAAGGGCTCCCGAGGGCGCCGAGGGCTGCCTACAAACCAAAGGAGCACTGTGAGGGAACAGCAGGACCACGACGCGAACGGGCGTACGCCACTCTTCCGAATAACGACTACCCAAGCTGCTAGACTGGCCTTTGCGGAAGTCACGGTTGAAGTAGAGATTTCAATTGAGGATGGTCAGGCTACTGCCTTCAATAAATCTTTCGCACTTCTCGTCGGCAGCCATTGCGGCTTGCCAGATAATGATGCTTAGAGCAAGTAGAGAAATTCCTAACAGGGTCCTGCTATTCATAAATGCTTCTGATGTCATTGGCAGTTGTCATTGTGTGGTCGCATCCATATACCAAGCGCGCCGGGCATAACTAGGCGCGCTTTGGCCATATTTGCACATGCCAAATAACGTCAGGGGGGACTTGAAAATTACTTTTCAGTCAGCGTGATGTCATTCATTAATTTTGGCTCCGGCAGCCTGTCCCGGCTACCCGATACTCAAGAATATTCAGATCACCGTTGGAGTCCTCGTAGGTCATCTGAGCCGGCATAACATTACAGCTAGAGTCCGTTGAGGTAGTGGCAACGACCCTTGCGACATCAAGCTTCATGCCGTAGCGGTAATGAATAACTTCGGGCGGATTCATCCCATTAGCTTCAGCATACTCTTGCATGGCTTGCTCATTGGCTTGAATCATCCGACCATAAACACGATCAGAACCTCCTTCTGCCACAGCAAAAGAAGAAATGGTCAAGATCGAAAGCGCAGCGACAGTTCTTAAGCCTTTCATATTTAATAACTCCTTTTAAGTAGTACTTAAAGTGTAAGCCCAAGACCCTGTCATAAACGTGAAGCTAGAATTACATTCCTGTAACGGATCTAAACACTTTGTGTAGGAGAAATTTTGGCGTATCAGTTTGTTGCGCCCCCCAGAATGGTTGCAGACATTAGCTTCACAAGATAGCGACTTCATCCTCCGCATTGGTAAGTAGGTTATTGGAAATGACCGCTTTGCTGAGGAGATCATTGCTTCGACCAGGTTGGTAGTAGTGCAGTCTTGATGACTCCAGATAATCTTCGTCCGTGCATACTGCCAAATGCGTGCGCTGCAGAACCAGTGCAGCGCACGGTATTGACGACTACATCAATGGAAGGGTGTAGCTGACGATCAAGCGGTTTTCGTCAACGTCATTGCCGAAGTTGGTCGAGCGCAATGTGGCGTTGCGCCATTTCACGCCAAGATTTTTTAGCGCACCGTCTTGGAAGACATAGGCGATGTCAGTATCGCGCTCCCATTCCTTGCCATCGGAAATGCCAGCACCTAAATCAATATCGTCGCCGGTAAGGTAACGGGTCATGAACGTCAACCCTGGGATACCAATGCTGGCAAAATTGAAGTCATAACGGGCCTGCCATGAGGTCTCGTCTTTGTTGGCAAAGTCGCCGATCTGCACATAGTTGACTAGGAACGGATCGGTGCCATTGATGTAGGCGTAACCGGTGTCTCCGCTCATGTTCTGGTAGCCAACGCCAAGTGCGTGACCGCCAAAGGCATAAGTGAACATCGCTCCGAATGCCTTGTTGTCGACGTTGCTGTTGCCCTCGTCGGTAGAGCGGGCATAGCGCAGATCAGTTTTCAGCGATTGTTTGTCACCTAGTGGCAAGATGTGCAGGGCAGTGAAAATATGCTGCCTGTAGAAGTCGTCTAATTTGCCATAGTTGTAGCCAGTGGTCAGGTTACTGTTCCATTTGTAGGTCGCACCGGCGAAGTTGAACTCATCGCTGGTCTGGGTGCCGCCGCCACTGATAGCGCGCGCTGCACCACTGGTAATGCTGAGGTCTTCGCTATCAGAGGAGTCACGCTGACTTACCTGCTTGAGTTGGCCTGCATCGAAGGTTAGGCCGTCAATCTCCAACGAGTTGAGATGCCCTCCCTGAAACGTCTGTGGAAGCAGGCGCGAATCGTTCGCTTGGACGGTTGGCAACCTAGGTTGAAGCGTACCCAGTTTCAGTACGCTGTTGGAGGCGCGCAGTTTCGTAGTTAAGCCCATCTCGCCATATTCATCCTGCGCGGCACGTGGTGCTTCTTTATCGCGCTTGAGCAGACCAGTGCCTGAACGATCGGCACTGGAATCCAGCTTGAGGCCAAGCATGCCGATGGCGTCGATGCCAACACCGACTGTCCCCTCAGTGAAACCGGACTCGTAGCGCAGCAGAAAGCCCTGGGCCCATTCCTCTTGTTTTGATTGCTTGGCTGAGTCTTGACGAAAATCTCTATTGAAATAGAAATTACGTGCTTCCAAACCAACTTTGTTGTCCTCAAAAAAGTCAGCGGTCGCAGGTTGGCTGAGGCCCATAATTCCAGTGCTCATTAAGAGGCCAATAGTGGGACGGCTAAGCCATTGAACTTTAGGTATGGCAATAAACATGTACTCTCCTTGTTGGACGTGTTGTGGTGGACGTGGCGCAGGCTCAGGGAGAGGTATTGCATTTATGTGTTATTCTGATGACATTATTGTTTCTCTAATCTAGAGTCGAACGAAGCCTAGGCAGGGCAAGAGTTTTAGCGCTAGCGATAAGATTTATGTTTGTTTCAGAGATATTACAATTTGAGGATCATAACTCTGATATTTCTCTACAGGATTGCTTAGTGAACCAGGTATGGCGATCATCGAAGGCTTTGCGGATGAGCGATAACAACTCCTGCACTTCTTGCCGCCCCGATGTCAGCGGAGAGGTGGAGACCCACACGACCCGCGCTAAGGCGAGCTCGAATAGCTCGTCAAGAGGTAACAGGTTTCGATCTATATTGGAGATATAGTTCGGTAGTAGCCCGATACAAGAGGAATTTCTGAGCAAATCCGCTACCCACTCTTGTGAGTGCACCTGAACGACCGAGCTCTGACGCTGGCGTATTAACTGATTCCATGGCTCGAAACTGTCAACCGCTGTATTTCCCGCGTACTGAACCAGCATGAAATCATTGAGATCCGCAACTGATCTTGGCAGACGTTTCCCCGCATAACGTTTTGCCATATAAGCACAATAAGAAATGCGCGCAAGCTGCAATGGCTTGGTCATTGCAAAGCCTGGATTAGGCCTTGATTTGGCGGGGTCGGCGATCCAGACCATGACATCCACCAGCTCCTCGGGTTCGCCCTCCAGAGGGATGATTTCTAGTCTCGCTGCAGCGTGCTTACGTAGCCAGGAGATCAAGTCCCGGGCCAGAAGGTCGGTGAGCAATGCTGTTGGCACAGCAAGACGTACCAGCGGTCGTTGGATACTGGCGCCCTCTGGATGCAAGTCGCCAAATTGTCTCGCTAGCGTCTGCTGCAGTTGACGACCTGTCGCACTCAGGCTCAACTCGCGCCCCTTATATAAGAAAAGCGGGCTACCTACGCTTTCCTCTAACTTTCTGAGTCTTTTGCGCATCGGCACAACTTGCATGTTTAAGCTGCGCGCAGCCTGCCTAAAGCAGGCGCAGCGCGCGCTAGTCATGAAAATCTGTGCTAATTGACGGTCAATGGATAGTGAGTCAGACATGATAAGCAGTCAAAGTTCGTTCCAAGTAATTAGATGCACTTTGAGCTTAACGACACGAACATAACGCTAGGATCGCTGAATTATTACTTCTTTGTAATCTGACATAGTGAAATGAACTTATCCGCTCTGATTTAAGTTGCGTCACAGCACCATGATTAGCTTTAGCAAGTCACGGTGAGCCATCGGGTACTTTGGGGAAGATCAAGCGGAAAACGGTGAAGCTACCAGGGATGCTGCTAACCTCGACAGCACCCTGATGGAGGCTCATTATCGAGCGCACAATAGCTAGTCCTAGCCCAGTTCCACCTTCGGCACGAGAGCGGCTTGTATCGACACGATAGAAGCGCTCAAACAAATGAGGGATGTGCTGCGCGGGAATACCAACCCCGGGGTTCCCAACCGATACGCATACGGTTTCGCTATGCCTCTCTACCAGCAACGAGATGTTTGCACCGATAGGGCTGTGTCGAATGGCATTTGACAATAGGTTTGAAATAGCGCGCTGCACCATTAACCGATCACCGAAAGTACGCCCCCCTCCGGCGATTCTCAGATTGATCTGCTTCTCTTCTGCGGAGATGCTGAACAAATCAACAACACGCCTTACCTCATCTTCCAAAATAATTTTTTCGAAGGGCACAAGGGATGCTGGGTGGCTAACTTGAGCGAGAAACAGCATATCAGTTACGATTCTGGTGACGCGCTCAAGCTCCTCTGTGCAGCATTCCAGTACGGCTTTGTACTCTTCTGGTGGACGCTCTCTTGATAGCGTTACCTGTGCCTTTCCCATGAGGTTGCTAATGGGCGAACGCAATTCATGAGCCAAATCATCAGAAAACTGCGATAGCTGTTGAACGCCGCTATCAAGCCGATGCAACATGAAGTTGATTCCATGAGCTAGCGTGCTGAGCTCTTGGGGCAGTTTATCCACGGAAATTCTATGGGTCAGATCCTGCGTGGATATAAGAGATGCAACTTGTCGGAATTGCCGAAGCGGTGAGAGGCCTCGCTTCACGATCCTCCATGCCCCCATGCCAATCAGAGCGAGTAAAAACGGGAGCAAAATCAAGGTTGACTTCAGGTAAGCGCTGAGCAGCGCTTCGTCTGCAGATCGATCGATAGAAAGCAAGACTCTAACAATATCGCCATCATTAAGCTGCATCACCTTGGATGCGGTTAGGAAATTCTTTCCCTCAGAATCCGACCAACGCTGATAACTCGTAGTGTCGGTGGCAGGAATGCTGGAAAGCATGGGCTCTAATGACCGCTCTCCAAGGTTCAAGAGTAACTTGATGCCTGATTTATTTTCGTAAATCGTCAAGTGAAGGTTGTCATGCCCCATGACTAAATCCAACAACGCGTGAGGCTGCTGGGAAATTGCATGAGCACTCATATCCTCAGCTAGGCTATGCCGAATTTGCTCCAGTTTCCCGTCTAGACTCTTTTTAGCCAAGGAATCCAACTCATGGGTAAGCGCGAAGTATGCTAGCGCCGCTAGCAAAACCACCAACGCTGCTCCCATTACGCTGACCGAAAGGCCAAGGCGCATTGAAAGACTCGTCGGTCTCATGCCCGTTCCTCAAGAACATACCCGACACCCCTAAGGGTGTGGATTAGCTTGCTATCGAACGGGTCATCAATCTTTGCGCGTAGCCTGCGGATGGAAACTTCGACGACATTCGTGTCGCAGTCAAAATTCATGTCCCAGACCAGCGAGATAATCTGGGTGCGAGAAAGCACCTCTCCAGAGCGGCGCATTAGCAGGTGCAATAGTGCAAATTCTTTGGTAGTTAGGTCGATACGCTGCTCACCGCGAAACGCGCGGTGCCTAGCCGGATCAAGTTCAAGGTCAGCTACCCGTAACACTTCTGGAACTGGAATTTGCTCACTGCGCCGCAGTAGAGTTCGGATTCGCGCAAGCAATTCAGGGAATTCAAACGGTTTGACTAAATAATCATCCGCTCCCAAATCTAGACCTTTAATTTTATCTACTAATCGTCCGCGTGCAGTCAACATTAATACCCGGGTGCTGCTAGTACTTCGTATATTCTCTAGTACTCTCCAGCCATCAACCTCAGGAAGATTTACATCGAGCACTACTAAGTCATAAACATGTTGTCGAACTAAGTGAAGACCGTCTACACCAGTGGCGGCCCTATCAACAATATAGCCACTCTCGCTTAATCCTTGGTGCAAGTATTCGGCAGTCTTTGGCTCGTCCTCGACAATAAGGATTCGCATAAAATTCACCTTAAAATTTACAGCCGTTATTGATTAATATTATTTGTTTTGGCGGCAGGGGTTAATTTCTTTCATCGACGGTCACGGACACGACCTACGAGGACTGATATTTTTCATATCCTAAAGCCTGTAGCGGCTTTAGGGTCAATCTGTTTCGCCATTGCTCATCATTCCGAATGGTTGTGCGACAACCCTTCGCAGCGCTTTAACTCGCCTGCAAAACTCAGCCTTTAACTGGGAGGCAATACAGGCATGACAAGCCTTTCTTGAGCGCATATGTTTCTAGATGTTGCGCATCATCGATATCATCTACCTTCTTGAGTGATGGCAATACTAATACAGGCCAACTTGAAAAAGCGCCGGATAACATAATTGTAATTTTTCAGTCACCTTGTTGATAGACCTAAAGCACTACATTCTGCCAAGAATTGGCGCCCTACTTATTCTCCCGAGTACTAATCCACAAACTCTCTCAGGCTCAGTAAGTAGCCCAGCCTTAATCTATTCCAGCAGAATATATGCTGCGGAGGGCTTTAAGTGTACGTAAAAACAATCGGCGGTTATAAAGTAGTTATCGATAAGTTCTGTATGCTTTTAGGCTTACTGGCAATATTGTTAGCTATGCCCGTTACAGCAGATTCTGCGGAATTAGCTGGGAGACCTATAACGTTTGATGAGGCTTTAGCGCAAGCACTATCAGAAAACCCAGAGTTCGCGGCAGCCCAATGGAATACAGGCATTGCCCAGGGCGCTCGCACTCAAGCCGGGCTAATCCCAAACCCCGAGCTGTCTTGGAGCGTTGAGGACACACGTCGTGATTCACGGATAACTAGCATTCAGGTATCTCAACCAATTGAACTAGGCGGTAAGCGAGGTGCAAGAATCGATGTTTCTGAGCGCGATCAGGACGCTGTAGCTATTGAATTTGAGCGCAAGAAAAACACTCTACGCGCAGAAGTCATTCGAGCCTTTTACTCGGCACTGCGAGCCCAAGAAGGGCTTCAGCTATCCACTCAGTCACTGGAGCTGGCCAGTCGCGGGCTTCAGGTGGTCGAAGGACGTGTAAAAGCCGGCAAGGCTTCCCCGATCGAAGTGTCGCGCGCTCAGATGCAGCTCTCCGAGATTCAACTGGAGTTGAATCGTGCTCAGCTCAACCGAAGTAACGCCTACAAACAACTAGCACTTGTAACGGGCGCCACGACGCCGAATTTCGATTATGTCGAAGGAGATCTTGAGCGCCTGCCAGATTTGCCATCGAAGGCAGATATGCTCGCACGCATAACGGATACAGCCGACCTGCGGCTAGCTAGTATGCAAATCCAACGTACCGAGTCCTCCTTAGAGCTCGAAAAGTCTCAGCGCATTCCCGATATCAACGTCAGTGTTGGAAGCCAATACGACGAGGGTCTTGGCGAGCGTGTCAACTTGCTCGGATTGTCAGTACCTCTCCCGTTGTTTAACCGCAATCAGGGCAATGTGATGGCCGCGGCTCAAGAAGCTAATCGCGCGCGCGACTTACGCAACGCCACAGAGCTTCGATTACGCGCGGAGGCAAAGCAGGCGTTTGAGCAATGGATAAGCGCGAGAAGTGAAGTCGATTCAATCAGCGGCACCTTGCTTCCGACTGCGAAGCAAGCGGTAGAGGGTGCCGTCCGGGGGTTTGAGATGGGTAAATTTGCATTTATCGATGTGCTAGATGCTCAGCGCACCCTTGTAAGCATGCGCTCTCAATATCTCAATTCATTGGATGAGGCCATTTCGGCTTGGGTAAGTCTGGAGAAAATCTACGGCTCGCAGATGAACGTCGAATTCAAACAATAATCTTCCCACGCGCCCACATAACGCCTTGAACGGTCGCGTTATACAGCATGGAGCTTTTCCTGCCAGTAGAGCGCGTCTGGACACCGGATGTGCTTGAGTCAAATTTAATATTCTTATTTATATGGAGTTACCAATGGCATCAACAGCTCCCAGAAAGCAGTGGCTAATGATTGCGGCAGTTGTCGCAATCGGTTTGACCGTGGCGGCTCTGATATTAAGTGGCAGCCCTAGTAAATCCGGAGAGCAAGGCCATGGTCATGATGAAAGTCATAAAGATGCATCAGCTCATGCAGATCCAGAGCACCACGGGAATCCTTCGTCAGAGAAACATGAGGAGGCGGACCAGCATACAGATGAAGAGCATCATGAGAGCTCAGAATTCACTGAAGGTGAGCACGGCGGTAAGCTCTTCTCTGAGGGTAATTACGCACTTGAAGTAACAATTTTTGAGGAAGGCGAGGAGCCTCAGTTCAGGCTGTATACCTACCTAAATGGCAAGATTCTAGACCCTGCGGACAGCACGGTGAACATGACATTGTCACGCTTAGGTCAACCTGCGCAACTTATCAAGTTCAGCAAAGAGAATGAATACCTGCGTGGTAATTCCTCAGTTGTAGAGCCACATTCATTCCAAGTCTCTATCAGTGCGAAGCACAGTAACAATAGCTACTCGTTTGATTACGAGCAGGTTGAGGCACGCGTGTCCATGACAGATGAGCAGCTTTCTCAGGGTGGCGTCACAATTGCTACCGCGGGGCCTTCGAAAATTGCATCCACACTGCAGATACTGGGCGAGGTTCGTTACAACGGCGATCGTACTGTTCAGGTGACACCGCAACTTGCCGGACGCGTTGATTCTGTGGCGGTCAGCGCTGGTGAAACTGTCCGCAAGGGCCAGCTACTGGCCAAAATATCCAGCCAAACCCTGGCCGACATGCGTGGTGAGCTACTTGCTGCCCAGCAGCGTTCGGCGCTTGCTCGCACAACCTATATCCGTGAAAAAAAGTTGTGGGAAGAGAAGATATCCGCCGAACAGGACTTTTTGCAGGCAAAGGTTGCCATGCAGGAATCAGCTATCGCAGTGCAACGCGTTCAGCAACAGATTGCCTCACTAGGTAGCGCACCAGCCAAAGGTCAAAATCTTACCGAGTTCGAGATTCGCGCCCCAATTGACGGAGTTATCACCAGCAAAAGCATATCGGTTGGAGAGGTTCTGAAAGAGGATTCTGCGGTATTTACCGTGTCGGATCTGTCGACAGTTTGGGTGGACTCAACAGTCGCGGCGAAAGACTTGGGGGTAATCGCCGAAGGGCAAGCAGTAGTCGTGAGTTCCAGCGCATTCGCTTACAAGGCTGAGGGCAGAATTTCGTATGTCAGCGCATTGGTTGGGGCCCAAACCCGCTCAGCCACTGCCCGCATTGTGCTCGCCAACCCAGAGCGGGTATGGCGTCCTGGCTTACCGGTCACGGTCGAAGTGGTTGCTGAGGAAAGCAACGTGCCAGTTGCTGTGGCAGTAGAAGCGATCCAGACCGTTCGCGATTGGCAAGTGGTGTTTGGCCGTTTTGGTAACCAGTTGGAGGCCCGACCTATTGAGCTGGGCAAGACTGATGGACGCTTCGTCGAGGTTATTTCGGGTCTAAAAGCGGGTGATCGCTACGCACTGAAGAACAGTTTCCTGATCAAGGCTGAGCTTGGCAAAGCCGGCGCGAGCCATGACCACTAATTTGGAGTCGAGCCATGAAACAAGTTACAGCTATATTTCGTCCGATCCGGCTTGAGGCTGTCGAGCAAGCGCTACACGCACTGCCACATCTACCCGGCTTCACAATTCTACCTGCACAAGGCCATCCTCGTGGTCACGGTAAAGATCACAGCTATATCGCTGACGAATGGAACCCCGACGCTCACCAACATCTCGTACTGGTAGCGTTCTGCGGCGACGAAATTGTAGATGGGATCGTCAAGGCCATCGAGAAGGCCGCTCACACAGGTGTACCCGGCGATGGGATCATCGCCGTGGCCCCTTTGACCGACGTATTGCGCATCCGTACCGGAGAGCGCGGTGATGCTTCGCTTTAGGGGAAACTAACATGTACGAACGATTAATTCGCTTCGCCATCGATCAGCGCTGGCTGATCTTGCTGGCTGTGCTCGGCATGGCAACATTGGGTATTTACAGCTATCAAAAGCTATCGATTGATGCGGTTCCCGACATTACCAACGTGCAGGTGCAAATCAATACTGAAGCAAAGGGATACTCACCTTTAGAGACCGAGCAACGTGTGACATTCCCGATTGAGACAGTCATGGCGGGGCTGCCCAAGTTACAGGAAACTCGCTCCATTTCGCGTTATGGATTATCGCAAGTAACTGTAATCTTCGAAGATGGCACGGATATCTACTTCGCGCGCCAGTTAGTGAATGAGCGAATACAAGAAGCCCGAGGAAACCTTCCTCGTGGACTGTCGCCAAGCATGGGACCAATCGCCTCTGGGTTAGGTGAGATCTACATGTGGACCGTAGAAGCGGAAGACGGCGCAAAAAAGCCAGATGGAAGCTCCTACACGCCGATGGACCTGCGAGAAATCCAAGACTGGATCGTAAAGCCTCAACTACGAACAGTAAAAGGTGTTACTGAGATCAACACCATTGGTGGCTATGCTAAAGAATTCCAAGTATCGCCCATTCCAGGGAGCTTGGTTGCCCATGACCTCAGTTTGCCTGACATTGTGGATGCATTGGAAAATAACAACGCAAACGTCGGGGCGGGCTACATCGAACGGAGCGGCGAGCAGTACCTGATCCGCGCCCCTGGGCAGTTAGGCTCGATCGCGGATATCGCTAACATTATTATCAAGAGCACCAATGGTGTCCCAGTGCGCATCGGTGATGTAGCTGATGTCGGCCTAGGCAAAGAGCTGCGTACCGGTGCAGCCACCGAAAACGGCCAAGAGGTAGTGCTCGGCACGGTGTTTATGTTGATTGGTGAGAATAGCCGCTATGTATCGCAGGCTGTCGATCAACGGCTAAAGGAGATCAATCGAAATCTTCCGAAGGGTGTACTAGCGAAGACAGTATATGACCGCACCGTATTGGTCGACAAAGCAATCAACACGGTAAAGAAGAACCTAATCGAAGGTGCTCTGCTGGTTATCGCGATCCTCTTTCTATTCTTGGGCAACATCCGTGCAGCCCTCATAACTGCGATGGTGATCCCGCTGTCGATGTTATTCACTTTCACAGGCATGGTAAGCAACAAGGTGAGCGCGAATCTAATGAGCCTCGGTGCGCTCGACTTCGGCATCATCATTGATGGCGCAGTCGTGATTGTTGAAAACTGCGTGCGTCGCCTGGCTCACGCGCAAGCTACTGCGGGAAGAACGTTGACGCGTAACGAGCGCTTCCACGAAGTTTTCGCTGCTTCGAAGGAGGCACGTCGCCCGCTGCTATTTGGGCAACTGATCATTATGGTGGTGTACCTACCGATTTTTGCCTTGACGGGCGTTGAAGGCAAGATGTTCCATCCGATGGCATTCACCGTGGTGACAGCGTTGCTAGGCGCTATGGTCCTTTCTGTCACGTTTGTTCCAGCGGCAGTTGCATTGTTTCTCAATGGCAGCGTCAGTGAAAAAGAAAACCGTTTGATGGTTTGGTTAAAGCAGGGTTACGAGCCATTACTGGACTGGGTCATGGTCCGCAAACCGCTGGTGTTGACTATAGCGACGGTCATAATGGTGTTGTCTGGTTTGGCTGCTTCGCGAATGGGTAGCGAGTTCGTGCCAAGTCTTGACGAAGGTGATATCGCTTTACATGCTATGCGTATCCCAGGTACCAGCCTCTCTCAAGCAATTGACATGCAGGTGCAGCTCGAACAAAAAATCAAGTCATTTGCTGAAGTTGATACGGTATTCGCCAAGCTGGGAACCGCTGAAGTTGCAACCGACCCAATGCCGCCAAATGTGGCGGACAACTTTGTAATGCTCAAACCGCGAGATCAATGGCCAGATCCGAGTCTCAGTAAAGTAGATTTGGTTGCTGCGCTTCAAAAAGCAATCGAGCAGATCCCCGGCAATAACTATGAGTTTACTCAGCCAATTCAGATGCGCTTCAACGAACTGATCTCCGGTGTGCGCAGTGACGTAGCGGTCAAGGTCTTTGGCGATGATATGGATGTCATGAACGAGACTGCCGAGCAAATCGCAGAGGTGCTGGAAGGTATTTCAGGTGCAGCTGACGTGAAGGTTGAACAAACCACGGGGCTCCCGATGCTCAGCGTGCAAATCGACCGCGAAAAAGCCGCACGGTTCGGTTTAAATGTATCAGAGATCCAAGACGCTATTTCCACCGCAATCGGCGGACGCGAGGCAGGTGCGTTGTATGAAGGCGACCGTCGCTTCGACATTCAAGTCCGCTTATCAGATGAGTGGCGCAATGATGCCGACAAAATTCAGCAATTGCCTATCCGCCTGGCCAATGGTGATAACAAGGACAGTCCGGGATTTGTGCGCTTAGCGGACGTCGCTACTGTAATTGCCGCACCGGGACCAAACCAGATAAGTCGTGAAAGCGGAAAGCGTCGCGTGGTCGTCACCGCCAACGTGCGCGGTCGAGATATAGGTTCTTTTGTTGCTGAGGCCGAGAGCAAAATCGCTGAATCAGTCAGCATCCCTACAGGTTATTGGACGACATGGGGTGGTACATTCGAGCAATTGCAGTCGGCTGCTAAACGCCTGCAAATTGTCGTGCCAGTGTCACTTCTACTGGTATTCACTCTGCTATTTATGATGTTCGGAAATATCAAAGACGGCCTTCTGGTATTTACTGGCGTGCCCTTTGCACTGACAGGTGGGGTCATGGCTTTGTGGCTGCGTGATATTCCGCTATCTATTTCGGCAGGTGTAGGTTTCATTGCATTGTCAGGCGTCGCAGTGCTCAACGGTTTGGTGATGATTTCCTTTATTCGTAGTTTACGTGAGAACGGCATGGGGCTGGACGAAGCCATCCGCGTAGGTGCGCTGACGCGTCTACGTCCGGTACTGATGACTGCCTTGGTGGCTTCTCTAGGCTTTATTCCAATGGCTACTGCAATTGGGACAGGGGCTGAGGTTCAACGGCCATTGGCCACGGTGGTAATTGGGGGAATATTATCATCTACGACGCTAACGCTACTGGTGCTGCCATTGCTCTACCGATTGGCTCATCGACTGCGTTAAGGACGGCACATTGCTCACTTAACAGAGTGTCTAATCCCGTAATAGGTTTACACCTATTACGCTCTCAAAACGCCCGACGTAAAGCACCGGGCGTTTTGTACCTTTATGTCAGATTAGACCGCATGCTGCAGTGAGTCTTAACAGATCCGTCGAGCATGCGATCCGCCTCAGCTAAATCTTTAAGCCGGAGAGATAAGAGCTACGTTCTGAATATCCCGCTCGAACACTTAGCCAAGATACAACAGGGAATTCAAGGCCAAGCACAATAGTATTATCGTACCGGTCTAGTGTTGTTTTTTTCAGCTATAGGTACAAAGTTGGTTGCTAATAAAGATCACTTTGCACATCAACTTACGCACCTTGAATCGCCAATTAGCATGCCGTCCTCACTAATCAGATGTGGAATGCTTTGTAAAATAGGACTGGCCACTAGTCCAACGGCTGATCTGCGCTGACCATCTACCCTGACTAAATCAACGGTATGGCTTCCTCGCCTGCCGACTCAGCGGGCATGTGAGATCGGTGAACCGCTGCCGCATAGCTGGGCACTTTATTCAGGCAGGTATGCTAGCTTTGCACCATTTTCGTTCTGGAGGGGGGAGTCAGGAGCAAAGACATACTTCATGTCGGCGCTTCTCATCACCAATTTCGTACTTATTCCGTAATTGCTTTGGGGCATCACTAGAGACCTTGTAGACCACCCGGCCATACTCGTGGCGCACTATTGAAATTGCTAACACCCTGCATCGACTACGTGGTGGTCTTAACTCATATTGGCAAAGGCGACTCGCGCGCGACTCTTTCGGCCACCCCGGTTCTGGTGTTGGTACAGCTTGTATTGCTGCCTTTTTACCTGGCCTTCATGCTGGTACGGTAGTCCGAAGTCGTAATCTCCATCGGCCCATTCGTTGAAGCGTTTCCTCTTCTAATTATCGCACCGATGTTTTTGGCGGTAGCTACAGCTGCTGAGGCCAAACGGTCAAATCTTGTCGCCGGGTGGAACGCAGTGTGGGCATGGCTACCCGTTCCTAAAATGGCTTCGGTTCTAATCGTGGTGGTTGGAACTCAGATATCTTCGGTGGTACGTGACATTACCCTGCTTGCTCCAGTTATACCTGTGTATATAGCTTTCTGGTATTGGCTCCACGAATGGGAGCGCTGGGATCAAGAGCTGCCAAATTGCCAGCCACGACAGCACGAACGGTTACCTTTAGCTCAACAACTCGAAACTCCCTGGTTGTTCTGCCTCTGGCATTAGCATTGCCTGAAGATATTCGAGGGCTTGCTGCCGCAGCAGTAATAACACAGACGTTGATCGAGTTGGTATGTGAGCTGATTTACATTCGCGCAGTACCGGCGATCGTTTGGCGAGGGAAGCCCGGTTTTGCGTCGACAGCGGCCTAAATAGGTCGCCTGGCGCAATACGGGTTGGCCGGGCGCTTACACTTCAACCACAAAGTACAATAGATATGCTGGCTCCTCTTGACGGAGTACAGGGCTAACCCGAACAATTTTCCACCATGATGGGCGCGACAAGCTTTTTAAAGTTGATTTCTAACGTTTCTATCGACAAACCCCCGCTATTTGCTCCTCATTTTTTGTTGCTCATACAGCACGGCTTTGCTTTTCAGTACCCCCCCTTGCTGGAGCTTTTTAAACCAGCGATTCCGAACAGAATCAACCAAAAAAGTGACTGGACTATCTCATAGTAACTATAGCCCTGATCGAACACCAAGCAGTCAGCTTTGTACATCAACTCGTGTATGTAGCCCAGACGCTACTTGGTCATCAGACTCCTTACTGACCAGCATCCTCACTTAAGTGAGTGCCTAGTTTCATCAGAAATCAATATATCCAAAGAAATGCTGTGAGATATAAAAATCGTGTATTAAAAAAAGCGCCACGAAGGGCGCTTAGGGTACACCTCTTTCCAAAGGAGCTCGGGAGCTACTAGAGGTGAACATCGTATGGAGTTGAGCAATTATTCAGCGTTAATTTGTTTATTAATATCGGTTTCAGTCCGATCTTGGTCGTTAGAATTAACATTTAAATCGTCTGCTGGTTTAGCGGTAGACTCAACTCCGTGAATTCGTTTTTGATCGGCTCTGAATTTTTCTTGCGCGTTCATTGAGCGATCATAGCCATCTTCTGCATAAGTCAGTGTAGAGCCGACAAGAAGTACCGATCCAATAATCAGGGATTTCAAAATCTTCATAAGACTGGCCTCGTAAAAGTAAACAAGCAACTTGAGAAACCTTAGTGAAAAGCTCGCAAGGACTGGAAAATTTTACAAGAGGAAACCTAACACCAGCGTGAGCTGAAAATTACATTATTGATATCTAATCATTACTTGGATGCCGCGCATGAGCGAGCGGGGGGGGGCCCTCCCGCCCAGCCATAATTATTTACAGTACGCTAAGGGGATATTCAACGATTAGACGAACCTCATCCAAATCAGACTCGTAAGCGGTAGCACGCGTAGTCATCTGACGAACGCGGAAAGACATATCTTTCAATGAGCCTGTTTGCAGGACATACTTAGCTTCAATATCTCGCTCCCAGCGCTTCTGATCAGTTAGCGGGTTACCATCGTCATCACGCCGCATATAGACTTCGTTTGCACTGGAGTAGTCAGCATCTGAGCCCTGTGCATAGCGAGTCATGAAGCTCAGCCCAGGGATTCCGTA
The DNA here is from genome assembly GCF_900682675.2 of Pseudomonas marincola. Classification (NCBI taxonomy): domain Bacteria; kingdom Pseudomonadati; phylum Pseudomonadota; class Gammaproteobacteria; order Pseudomonadales; family Pseudomonadaceae; genus Pseudomonas; species Pseudomonas marincola. The sequence continues at coordinate 4,605,103 of NZ_LR215729.2, forward strand.
GCTTGCCATATCTAGATCGTAGCGAAGCATCCAAGAGCGCTCATTCGGTGAGTTGAAATCGCTGTACTGGATCGAGTTGTCGAGATAGATAGAGTCGGATTGGCGCAGGTAATCGAAGTCGTTATCACCATTATTACGCTGGTAAGACAAAGCGACGCTGTGGGCTCCAAATTGCACGCCTACTTTACCGCTATAGATATTATTATTGAATTCACCCAACTGCTGTTGGCCTTCGTCGACAGCTTTGTAGTAGTTCAAGCCACCAAACAACGAAATATCATCAGTCAACGGACGACTAAAGGCTGTCCCTGCATAGTATTGGTCCCAAACATCTTTAAGTTTGCTGCTGTAAAGGCTAAAACTCAGATTATCGCTCACTGAATAGTCGCCACCGAAATAGGCAAGCCATGACGAATCTACTGGGCCAGCGTAAAAAGTTTCAAAGTCATCGCGCATTGTGCTGACTTGCGGTTGGCTCATAGCATGCAAACGCCCCCCCTGAAGGGTAAGTCCCTCAAAGCTACTATTTTCAAGGGTTACACCACGAAAGCTTTCCGGTAACAGGCGAGAATCACCGTAGTGAACCACCGGAGTCATGGGGAATACATCACCTGCCTTGACAACCGTATCGAGCAAGCGAACTTTTACTGCACCACCAACTTTAGAATAATTGTCCTCGGCTTCCCCTTCACTATTAACAGGTAATAGGTTCACACTGCCTCCGGGGCCATAGCGCCCATCACCAGTATCCAGTTTTAGGCCAAGCATGGCAAAAGTATCAATACCAAAACCTACAGTCCCCTGGGTAAAGCCCGACTCAAACTGACCAATGATTCCATGTGCCCAAGCTTCAGTGTAACCGTTACCTGTGTTGCTTGACTGGCCCTTCCGGAAGTCACGGTTCATGTAAAAGTTTCGATTGAGGATATTGAAACTGCTGCCCTCGACAAACCCATCAGCTTGTTCTTCTGAAACTGCAATGAGAGGAGTTGAACTGACAATCGCCGAAAATACTGCAAGGGAAATCTTGGTTTTATTTAGCATTTATTGCTCCTTTATAATTGGCAGTTATAAATATAATTCTTCGCCATTGCATTTTTATAGGTTGCGCACCCACAAGTGCTCCGCACCATCGGTGCTGAGCCATATCCTTGCAAGGTGGAGATAACTTGAAGATGATTGTAAAATTACAATTTTGTAATCTTAATTGACCACTAGTAATAAGTTGTCTTAAAGCGACATTTTCTTGTGGTTTTCAGCGATATTTCAATGTAACGGCCACGAGAAGCTTCAGGCGTAAATTGGATGGATGATGCTTGAGAAGTTTCAGTAAGCTCACAGTAGGGCTTGAAGGTCAGCGCCCGTCACTTAAATGACGCCTGATCATCACTTGCAAGCAGAGCCTGCAGATCTGATGGGACTGGCAAGGACCTGAAAGCATTAATTCTTGCGCGGCCTGTGTTGCCTACCGGGACCCAAATTTTAGAGAACAACAAGGCCGCGAGAATGCGCGATACTTGTCCGGCAACCTCTCGATAATCGCCAGTCTGCCAGCCGAGCACGAGCATCAGCCAGTGTGACTTGGCATGCAGCAAGGGGCGGCGCTGGGTCAGGATGTGCACTCGCTCTAGCCATTGAAAGGCAGTTGCACTGCGCTTTTCCTGCATGGCGTGCTCGGCCTCTTGAAAGGCCTGCTCAATTGCGAATTGCAATGCTGCCCTGATCTGCAATCCTCCCACCTCATTTTTTAAGCAGGCGCAGGCCGTTGAATACCACCAATAGGCTGACGCCCATGTCGGCGAAGACGGCCATCCACATCGTCGCCTGACCCGTCAGGGTAATGGCGAGAAACAGGGCCTTGATTCCCAGCGCCAGTACGATGTTCTGCTTGAGGATTACGGCGGTCTGTTGCGACAGCCGAATGAAGGCCGGGATCTTGCGCAGGTCGTCGTCCATCAAGGCTACATCGGCCGTTTCGATGGCGGTGTCTGTGCCGGCGGCGGCCATGGCGAAACCGATTTCAGCTTTCGCCAGCGCCGGCGCATCGTTGATGCCATCGCCGACCATCCCGACCACGTAACCACGGGTTTGCAACGCTTCAATCGCCTGCAACTTGTCGACGGGCAGGAGGTTGCCGCGCGCCTCGTCGATGCCTACCTGTTGCGCGATAGCTTCTGCGGTGTGCAGGTTATCGCCGGTCAGCATGGTGGTCTTCACACCCAGCGCGTGAAGCTCTTCGATGGCCTGGCGGCTGGAGTCTTTGACGGTATCGGCAACGGCGAACAGGGCAATGGCACGCTGTGGATTGCACAGCACCACCACGGTTTTACCTTGGCGTTCGAGGCCTTCAAGTGTTGCCTCCAGCTCGGGGGAGCACAGGCCAAGTTCTTCAACCAAGCGGTGGTTGCCCAGGTGGAAATCCACGCCGTCGATGCGGCCTCGAACACCTCGGCCCAGCAGGGCTTCGAAGCCGTCAACGGCAGAGTTTGGCAGGCCGTTTTCAGTGGCGTGTTTGGCTATCGCTTGCGACACCGGGTGGTCAGAGCGGCTGGCGAGGCTGGCGGCATGGGCGTGGTAGAGCGCGGCGTCCTGCTCAACCAGCGGCATGTAGTCGGTTTGTACCGGCTTGCCGTGGGTTAGGGTGCCGGTCTTGTCGAGTGCTAGGAAGCCAAGCTTGCCGCCGATCTCCAGATAGACGCCGCCTTTGACCAGGATGCCTTTGCGCGCCGCCGCCGCCAGGCCACTGACGATGGTGACGGGCGTCGAGATGACGAGGGCGCAAGGGCAGGCGACGACCAGCAGCACCAGGGCGCGATAGATCCAGTCGTACCACGGTTCGGCCATAAACAGCGGTGGCACGATGGCGACAGCCAGGGCGAAAAGAAATACAACCGGTGTGTACACCTTGGCGAATTGATCGACAAAGCGCTGGGTCGGCGCACGTGAGCCCTGCGCCTCCTCGACTGCGTGAATGATGCGGGCCAGCGTGGTGTTGCCGGCTGCGGCCACAACGCGGTATTCCAGCGAGCCGGCTTCATTGATGGTTCCAGCAAAAACCGGGTCGCCAATGGTTTTCTCGACGGGCAGGCTTTCCCCTGTGATCGGCGCTTGGTTGATGGTGGAGTTGCCAGCCGTTACCTCGCCATCGAGGCCGATCCGCTCGCCAGGGCGAACCCGCACCAATGCGCCTAGGGCGATGCTTTTAACCTCGACCTCAAGCCATGTGTCGTCAGCTTGCTGCACCGTGGCGCGCTCTGGGGTGAGGTCCATCAGCCCACGAATGGCATTGCGCGCCCGATCCAGCGACTTTGCTTCGATCAGCTCGGCGACAGAAAAAAGGAACATGACCATGGCCGCTTCTGGCCATTGCCCAATCAGCACCGCACCGGTCACCGCGATGCTCATCAGCGCATTGATGTTCAGGTTACGGTTTTTCAGGGCGATCCAGCCCTTCTTATAAGTCGTCAGGCCGCACAGCAGAATGGCCAGCAAAGCCACGCCGGCCACCACCCACTCAGGCGCAAGCTCGGCGAAGTGCAGCACTTCAGCCGATACAGCGGCCACACCGGATAGTGCCAAAGGCCACCAGGACTTCTTGCGCGGCGCGGCTGGCGCTTCACCGTTTGCCGTTGCTGAGCCCTCGATCACTGGGGTGAAACCCAGGTCGCTAATCGCTGCCAGCGCGACGGGCAGTGCGTCTACTGTGTGGCTAAACGTCAGTACGCGCTGGATCAGGTTGAACTCCAGTGCACTGATGCCAGGCAGTGAGGACAGCTTGTCGCGGATCAGCTTTTCTTCCGTCGGGCAGTCCATCTGTTCGATTTTGACGCGGGCTTGCCCCTCAGTAGAGAGCGGTTCTGCTAGCATACCCAGGGACGAAATCGCCGCTTCGATAGGCGCGGTCGACGGCAAGTTGTGCCATACCCCAAGAACGCGATTGATCAGGTTGAAATCGAGCTTTTCTACGCCCGCCAGCTTGCTCAGCTTGTCCTGAATCAGCGTCTGCTCGGTGGGACAGTCCATTTGCTCAATACGAAAGCTGCTGAGCCTGGAACCGGCTGCGGGGCCTAGCGCTGCAGCACCAGTGGTGGAGTTTTTACTTGCTTCGTTGAAGTCACAGCAGACATCCTTTGCAACCGCTTCAGATTTTTTTTCGTCACCGCAGCAGCCAGCCATGGGGGTATCCTCGTTGATCAGTTGTGCAGAGTGAACACCCTGAAGCCACTACAGGGTCAAGCATTTGTCGAAGAGGTATTTGATGAAAATTGGAGAGCTTGCCAAGCTTGCCGATTGCCAGGTTGAAACGGTTCGCTATTACGAGCGTGAGGGGCTGTTGCCGGCTCCGGCCCGCAGCGAGGGTAATTACCGCCTGTACACCAGCGAGCACCTTGAGCGGCTTACGTTCATTCGTAACTGCCGAACCTTAGACATGACCCTAGACGAGATCAGAAGCTTGCTGGCGCTGATGGATCGGCCAGAAGAGAACTGTGAGGGTGTGAATAACTTAGTGGATGAGCACATCGAGCATGTGCAAGCGCGCGTGACCAGCCTGCTGGCACTGCAACAACAACTGGTTGAGTTACGGCATCGCTGTGCCTCTGAGCGGGGCGTAGACGAGTGCGGAATCCTTCAGCGCCTGAACACTACTGGCGGAGTCAGTGCGCTTCCAGATGATGGGCACACCCATGTTGGGAAAAGTCACCGCCATTGACCATTACCACAAAAGAGCGCGGAAAGTATTCCCCCACACGCGATTCACGTTGTAGTTGCCAACCCCCGCCTTAATGGGAGCTTCGTCATCAAGATGAACGCCCAGCTCGATAGCTGCTGTGCCTGCTGGTTGCAACGCCAAGCGAGTCGACCGGTGCCTGTGCAAGACGCATGCTGTAACACAAAGCCAATCGACAGCTGCTGCGGGCCCGCTAACGTGCCATCCCCATATAAGGAAAAGGGCGAGTAGATAACGATGAGAAGCCAGATAGCCCCCTCCGCTAACCCCTGGGGTTTGCTGCTCGCCGTGTGGCTGCTGGCGTTGGCCGCGACCCTAGCCGCCTTGTTTATCGGTGAAGTCATGGGCAAAACCCCGTGCGTGCTGTGCTGGTTCCAGCGCATCTTCATGTTTCCTTTGGCGGTAATGCTGACGGTCGCCTGTTACCGCGCGGACTTCGCCGTTTGGCTGTTCGCCTTATCCCTGGCCGTTATCGGGTCGGGCAATAGCCCTGTATCACTGCCTGCTGTTCATGGGGGTGATTCGGGAAAACCTCAAGCCGTTCAGCCCCGGGACCTCCTGTTTCGGGGCCGACATGCTGATCTTGGAGTCATAACTGCGCAGTACTTCGCCCTCTCTCCAAGTTCCAAATAAAGCACACGACGACATGGCCCTGTACTTCTTGCATCTGTCCACCGACCGGCGAGCATCAGGAAAAGAAGCCCAGCGGACTGGGCAGTGTCAGTTATTGCTAGAGATTTCCGGTCAACAGCATGACCTCAACTCAGGCTACTACGCAGTCTTTACTGGATGTTATCGCACGCACGCTGCTGACCCGTAAGGGTAGATATGCATGAAGTGCAGAAACAAAGCCAGTTGAAGGCAACCGACATTGGCTAGCCACCCTTTGACGGCAGCTTGATCACTGAGCCGCCTTTGGCAGGCTTACGAAACACAGGGCTATCATCTAAGAATTCCGCAGGATCGATATTCTTACGGCGAGCAATCATAGAGGCGTATATAAGTCTTTCTCGCTCCCTATTCAATTGCTTCGTCAATTCCTGGACCTGTGCCTTGAGCATTTCGATCTGGTGATCTCGATCACGATCTCTGGCCGCTTTCAGCGAAACCTCTTGATCGAACTGTTTCTCACCACGAGCATAACTTTTAACAATTCCCTTAATACGCTGAAACTCTTTTTCAAATTCCTTATTTCGCCACAGGGTCGGCTTAGACACACCAGACTTATCGGTAATATACTTCCACCCAAAGTCGGAAGGATCTATAAGCTGCCTTTCAAATTGCTGCAAGACCGAGAAAGCTTTACCCCATTGCTCAGTAGACGTAGTCACAATCAAGCTACTCCACATTGGAATACACAGTCGCTTGGAACAGAGCCACCGGTCTTAAATGGTTGATAGTCCTTACTCTTTTCAACTTGAATGTCGTTAAGCACCATCTCAGAACTATCTAAAATATAAGAAGCATTTCTAAAAATCGCCATTTGATGTTCAATATGCATTTCAACAGACTCTACCGGGATACCGGGTCTATTCAAGGCTTCAAAAAGCCGCGCCAACTCCATTTCTGCTCTATTACGCTCTGACTCGACTTGCTTAATTTGAACTGGATCTAAAAGATCTACAACAAACTCTCTACAGCCCTTTCCTGAATTACCGGTCAGACACTTCAGATGAAATTCGCAGGGCTTCAAATTAATATCACGAAAACAATGTCCAAGCGGACCGTAATGTACGGTTTGCAGCATATCAGTCAAAAAAGCCTGCACATTCTGGGTCGGAATATTATTGTCATTCCAAATCTTGACCTTATTCGCCAAATCACCAATAAATCGGGACTGCTCAGAAAGCATAAGTTCACCGACCTTCTCAGCACGTTCTTTAGCAGTCTGATGATCGTAATGCTCACCTTGACTGTCAGATCTTCCCATCCACTTATTGACAATACTTGCAGCCAAACCGGCCCGGAAAAGTGAATTAGTTTGCCAATGTCGTCCCTTGTGGGTCTGAAACGTACTTACAATCTCTTCATTGGCTACAACACCGTAACGGAGAAACGCTGACTGCCCCTGCCTAGCTGGTTTTATCGCATATAGAACAGAGAAATAACCAAGGGTAGATGGAATGTGTTCGTTATACACACCGCCAAGATTGCTTGGAACAACAAATAAATAATCAGAGACCTTTTGATTTATCCCAAATGTAGCCGAACCAATCTCTACTCCATCCGCTAGAAGCTCCTCTTTAATTCCCTGTATTAGTTCTGATTTAACTTTCGTATTAACTGATACAAAAGCATCTACGACGGCGCTTTTAATGCTGGCCTGTTCAACCAAGAACCCAGATACGGCATGATATTTTAGCCTAATGTTATCCGGGGCCGGTCTGTAAAAAGTCTTTCGCTCCTCTGTGACTCTTAAAAACGAGTAAAATCCAGTTTCACTACCATTTGCGATGGAGGTCATAGTCTTCTGGTTAAACAGTTCTGGGTAGAGCTTTTCAGCATCTAATATCGGGATATAAGCATCGTAATTATAACCACCACTGACAATAGTGCGTATTGCTGCGACTGCGTCGTCACTACTAAGATATACGATTCTTGCGCCATGAAGGCACGGCTCACCTGTCAAAGCAAAGGCCTCCAGAGAAGCCAGGTTTTGCGACTTCAACCTATCTTTTAGAGCGTGCACATCCTTAGAACGACTTCCTTCAGGTTTACGATTATGAAGCACCTCAAAAAACTCAGAATATAAAACAACATTTCGGCGGAGCTCTATCAATTGGACAAGACGCTGCTTAACATCAAAGCCTCGTAAATAATAAGCACACTTTACTTTTCCTAGCGATTTTGAAGTCACCTTAAAGCCGTTTTTTTTGTAAAATTTGAGGAGCGCATTTGAGTCTCTTGATTTTGAGGCAAATGGTAAGTATTCACCCAAATTTTTAAGTTCGACAAGTTCATCATCAGGCAGATACTTAAGAAGACGCAACTGCCTCTCAGCCTCTGAGGCATTAGACTCAATTTTTTTATAAAGACGGTCTAAAGCAGACTGAACATGCCGATCAATCGCTTCTATTCTTGTCTGAAACCGATTATCCAGATTTTCGGCATAGGAACCATCTTCAATGCTCAACGCTTGCTCTCTATAGGGTCCGCAAATTTCATCAATTCGCAGAACCGCTTCACAGATTGCATCTCTCCAGATAGTAGGGACATACCTAGCGATCGGCGCCGTACCCTTTTCTGTCCATACTCTACAATACAGTTCGCCACTTATTGTAACTAAGCAATTCTTAGGTAACCGCAAAACCTCGCCAATTCTTAAGCCTAAACCATATTGAAATGCCTGAGTCAGAACAGACAGCATATCCATCTGAGCACGAAAGCTGCCATCCCACTGCTCTTGTACCGCCCACTTCAACGCAATGATTGTTTTGACCAACTCAGGAAGCGGCAGTTTTTCTCCAAGGGCAACACGGCCATACTTATCTTTATCTTGTAAATCCTGTATACCTATGAGGTCAAAATTGCTAACGATCAAGGAAGAATCGAAGACAAATCTAATAAAATAATTTAGCGCTCTACACGCTCCAGCAGGTGACTTATAGTGAGCTATAAGATATTTGAACGTTGTCATGTAGGAAGATTGATCAATCCCTCTAAGGCTGACAACACCCTGAACAGCCATGTACTTAACAGCAGCAGCCAAGTCCATAACACGGCCAGCCGTTATCCCATTGTGATCCGACCTTCTGCCCCAGAGATAACTTACCAAGAAGACCTTGTTCAGCAGCATTAACTCTGGGTTAGTTTCTCCACGAGCCAATAAATAAACATTATGCCTGCCGTTATATAACCAGGAAAAATCCTCCCACTTTGATCCTTTAAAGCATGCGAGTTTTGAAAATCTCACTTCAGCTATGCTGGCAAGACGGCTTAGCTTAATCCGAAGCTCCTCATGCAAAATATCCTGTGCCATTACATTTTGCATTCAGATTTCCTTAACATTAATTAGGACCACGTCCTGCCCGTCAGAGTAGGCAATTGCAGCACGGCAACCAGCTATTGCCTGATCAATAACTGAAACTACATTAGCGGTGCTGACAGTTAACAATTGATCTTTTCGCTCGACCAAACCCTCTAAAGCACTTTCATGAGCTGCTACATCTTTATTAGGGCAAAATCTGTCACACGAATAGCAAGCTACCGCTGGTTCTTCGAAGCATACTGATTGAGCCGCGCACTTCCCTATAACATTAAAATTTCTTGGCTCACATACATGACTATATATATTATTTACAAGGTCACCTTCTCTCATCCAAGCAGCTGTGAATTGCTTCTGTTCAATGCGACTCAACGTGGCATTTTCGAGAATTTCCCACATCTCATGAGTGAATCTGAAGTAGTGTTTAATACTGTTTGTATCATTGTGATCAAGTAAATCGGCAAGCTCTTCTGGGGAACAGCCGGACATTACTGCTTGCGTGCCAACCGTATAACGAAATCTATATGCACATAAATTGAATTGCTTTCCGGTACGAGGGGAAAATGGCAGCCTATGTTCATTTCCCCAGAGAATATAATTAATTCTGGCACTCGACTTTTGGTAAAGTACGGCTCGCTTTGACTCATCTGAAAAATAGTCACTTGACAGCCGCTCTGTATCTTCCCAGTAGTGACTTCCTAAGGAATTGCCGTCTCTTTCTAAATGTATCGGATTTGAACTAATAAAAAGTGGAAGCTCTGCGGGATTAATACCATCAGGTAATTTTGTAGAAACCATGTGAGCCTGGATAAGACTTGCAGTTCTTTCTGTAAGTATTCGAGAGCTGAATTGAACTCGCCGATTGCGCGAATTTTGCTTCACGCGCGGCACGTTAAGATATTTTAATCCGCTTTTACCGTCCTTAATGAAGTCTTTTCGTTTCAATAAAGAAACTTGTATCGGCCTCAATCCAAAACATAAACATAGATCTAACAGCAAACGAAATTCTAACGGAAGCTGCTGATTATTAACCTGATCCGACAGTACGGAAATTTCCTCTCTTGTAAATGGGCCTCTGGCTTCATCCATTACAAATAGAGCTAAATACGAATTTACTTTACCTGAATAATTTCGGAGCTTATGAAACTCCTCATATGACTCTAACGAAAGATCTTCATATCCGCAAAGCAATAGAAAATTCAAGAATTCCTTACAAGCAGAGATGAATGCCGCCTTTTCTTTAGTTTCAAGCACAGAAAGTCCGCCCAAGAAGTCGTTGATATGAACTCCTTTAGAAATCTCACAGGCAAAAAAATCCAGAAATTTATATTTAATTCTAACGGTTGAAGTGTGATACCGCTCCAATATATACCTTAGGTAACTCCTCACAACCTCTCTTAATTCAGTATCCAGAAGATTAAGATACTGTGATTTAAGATAAATAAACTCACCCGTATCATCTGGCAATTTTATTACAGATCGAAATCCCCCATGATCATCAAATAGTTCGATTTCATAGCCAAGCCGACTTTTTACAAAAGCTCCTCCTGGCCACAGATCTGAAAGCTCATCGTTTGCAGCCAACGCCCACTGAGTCTGAAGTCCATTCATTTAATTAACCGATTACGCCTTAAGCGTTTCTTGTTGAAGCAGAGCTTGTAACTCAGCTACTTTGGCTTGTATCGATCCCTTTGCATAATGATCTGGCATATTACTGTTCTTAGCCCAGCCGCCTGCCGCTTCCTGAATAGGGGCTTTTAATAGCTTACGACTTAAACCGCTTTCACCTTTAAATTTTCTATCCAGTGCCTGATTCAAAAGATCATGAAATGTATTTCGAAGACGATGAGGGCTGAGAAGGCCCACAAACTCTGGATATTGTTTAATTAGCTCATTAAGAATTGAATTAGGAGTCTGCACTGAAAGAGGACGCCCATCCCGGTAAGACAAGAAGACATAGCTTGTTGACTGCCAGCCGATGAATTCTTTTCTGATATTCACAATGTAGTGTTCAACCAGCGCAGCGAGCTGATCATGTAACACTACCTGCCGACCGAGGGTTTTAACTGAAGGAGACTCAGCGCGGGGATAATCAATCACATCTTTACTCTTGACGATATCGTAATACTTTCGCATCCCTGTGAGCTGAAAATTGTTCAATTTCAACAACAACGTCTCACCTTTACGATTTCCGCCCAACATCAAAAGAAGCAGGAGAATATAATTTCTCCATCGCACCTTATAAATTTTCCAAGGATTTAAATTATTGCTTGCATCAGGGGCAATAATGGCAATGAACTTAGCCTGAAGCTCAGGAGTAAGGCCAATCCTGTCTTTTTTATCGCCCCTGTAAGGAGCTTTCATATACAACTTGAAGCCGGCAGTCATCCTCTCAAACGAACGCTTAGCAATTTTAAGTTGTTCTAAGTTTCGAGCACACCGCCCCTCATAGAACAGCCATAGGTAATCTACAAATTTTTTTGCGCCTCGCATGCGGGCACCATACCAATTTGGATTAACTTGTTCGCCAGTCTGTTGAGCAAAGCCGCAATACGATGAGAAAGCTTCAATCTCCCCGATTGTAAGAGGATTAAGATTTGCAACGCGCTCAATCAAATTTATTTTTTGAATTTCACAGAATCGATAGAGGATCAAAATAGAACTCTGATCAACTCTTATGGTGTTTGGCTTCGAGCCATTGTCGAATCGTTGCAAAGCATACGCGCCGGCAAATATATCAACCTGGCTACTTTCAGTTACTAACTTTAGTTTTATACCGCCCAATTTATCAAAGACGACGGTAGTGAGTGAAAAGACTGAATTGTTCAAATGAAACACCGCGCTTTTTTCACGAGCACGGAAGCCTATAGACAGGCTAAATGGGCGTCAAGAATGAAACGCTACTGCTTCAATGCGATCACTTTTTCTTTTGAATACTTAATGAAACACTGTTTCGATACTTTCACTTACCCCAGATAGCACAAAGCCCCGAATCACGGGGCTTTGCAGAACTTATCCACAGAAAATGAAACACTCTGTGTTTAATTTACCGCATCTTTGAGGGACTTGCCCGGTTTGAAAGCGACGGTGTTGCTGGCCTTGATGGTCACAGGCTGACCGGTTTGCGGATTCTTGCCGGTACGCGCACCGCGATGACGCTGCACAAATGTACCGAAACCGACCAGCGTGACGCTGTCTTTACGGTTCAGTGCACCGGTGATTTCTTCCAACACAGCGTTCAATACGCGGTTTGCCTGGTCTTTAGTCAGATCAGCTTTTTCTGCAATCGCTGCAGCAAGTTCTGGTTTACGCATAAATGCCCCTATGACGGTTTGTTGTTGTTTTGTCCGGGCTGTTCCAGTTGAACAGCGCCCAAGGCGATGCAGCGGCTCTACGCTGCTGCAATCACGTTGGAGGATGGCATGCGTTCAAGGGATATGCCAGCATCGTCCTACAGGAAAATAAGATGATTTTGTGGCGTACCCGACAGAAAGGAAGCTAATTACGCCAAAAGGGCCGGAAGTAGCTTATTCAGTGCCAATTTTTCCTGAACGGCAGTCCCAGTTAGTGCGTAACCGAGCAGTTCTCCCGAGGCATTTCGGCACAGGGCTTTGATGTCGCCAGCGCTGCCTTCAACCGTCCATTCACCCTGCAAACCGTGCGGCACTGGCGACACAACCAGAGGGCAAATTGGGGTTTTGACCGTAACCGGCATGGCGCCGTACTTCACTGCAGTCGGGTTACCGGCCAATGTTTGCGCCAGCGCCCGTGCGCAACTCATGAGCGGCATGACGTAGAGCAAATTGAGACCGTCGACTTCGGCGCAATCGCCCAACGCGAAAATGTTGCTGTGCGAGGTGCGCAGTTCACGGTCAACCACCACGCCACGATTAACCTCCAGACCTGCCGCCATCGCCAGCGCCGTGCGCGGGCGCAAGCCAATTGCTGAAAGCACCAGATCACATTCGATCACCGTGCCATCCGACAACACCGCTTCAAGCGCCTCGCCTTTATGGTTGAGACGCGTGAGCACCGGCCCCAGATGGAAACGCGCGCCAAGCCCTTCAAGCCCTGCCTGCACGGCCGCTGCGGCGGCCGGATGCAACAGCGCGGGCATCACTTGCTCGCAAGGCGCCACGAGTTCGACTTGATAGCCGCCGAGCATCAGGTCGTTGGCGAACTCACAGCCGATCAGGCCGACGCCGAGCAACAGCACGCGTTTTTTGCCTTCGGCCGCCGCACGAAAGCGTGCGTAGTCTTCAAGGTCATTGATTGGGAATACCTGCTCACTGGCATCGCCCTCAACCGGCACCCGAATCACTTCAGCGCCCCACGCCAAGACAAGATCGCGGTACGCCACCGCTTCTTCACCGATCCACAATTGTTTGTGGCCAGGGTCAATTCCGGTGATCTGGGTGTGGGTGCGCACCTCGGCATTCAACTGCTCGGCCATCGCGCCGGGTTCGGCCATGCTCAGGCTGTCGGCATCCTTGTTTTTGCCGAAACCGGTGGAAAGCATTGGCTTGGAATAGGAGCGGCCGTCGTCTGCCGTAATCAGCAACAAAGGGGTTTCGCTGTCGAGCTTGCGGAACTCACGCGCCAGGTTATAGCCAGCCAGGCCGGTGCCGATAATTACGACCGGTGCAGTCATTATTTACGCCTCTTGATTAGATTTATAACGGCTGCAACCAGCCAAAAAACAGTTAAGCAATAGTCGGTTGGCCCGGTTTCAGCTGATTTCGATCATCTCGAAATCGGCCTTGCCAACCCCGCAATCCGGGCACACCCAGTCTGCTGGTATGTCTTCCCACGCGGTACCGGGCTCAATGCCTTCATCAACCAGCCCTTCGGCTTCGTCGTAGATGAAACCGCAGACCACACATTGCCACTTACGCATGTGAACCTCCGCCAGAGTTGCCGGTAATCATTGCTCTATTGTCTATCGCAGTGGCCACGCTTGGCCAGAACCACCAATAAAAACGGCGGCCAAGGGCCGCCGTTGGGGAAATCTGAATTAACCGATTTCGATCATTTCGAAATCCATCTTGCCAACACCGCAATCCGGGCAAAGCCAGTCTTCCGGTACATCCTGCCATGCTGTGCCGGCGGCGATGCCTTCATCAGGCCAGCCCTGACTTTCATCGTATACCAGCCCACAGACTACACATTGCCACTTTTTCATTTCAACCTCAGGTAATCGCAGGGTAATTGCGCGAGCAAACTAACGTAATTAGCCGAACCCGCCAAGCACCGCCACGACGAACGTGTATTAATCCACCAGGTGCCTGACGCCCACAAAGACCGCCAGGCACCTGACTCAAGCGCTTACTTAGCCGCCATCAACGGATCAACGATGGACATGCCATACATCGCAATCATCGTCAGGCTGCCAGCAGCCAAGAGGTAGTACAGCGTTGGCAGCATGGTTTTGCGCAGGGTAATCCCTTCACGACCAAGCAAACCGACCGTTGCCGAAGCTGCGACCACGTTGTGGATCGCGATCATGTTACCGGCTGCGGCACCTACCGACTGCGCGGCCACCATCATCGCACCCGACACGCCCAGCAGGCCTGCTGCGTTGAACTGGAACTGCGAGAGCATCAGGTTGGAAACGGTGTTCGAACCGGCGATAAACGCGCCGAGACCGCCAACTGCAGGTGCGAACAGTGGGTAAATACCGCCCACGCTGTCAGCCACCAACTGCGCCATCGCCACCGGCATGGACACCAGATCAGAACCGTTGACACCGGAGTTGATCAGGATACGCACCATCGGAATGGTGAAGATCAGCACGAAACCAGCGCCCAGCAGGGTGCGGCTCGATTCACTGATGGCAGCGGTCAGTTCGGAGAAGCGCATGCGGTGCAGGAAGAAGGTCACCAACACCACCATGCACAGAATCCCGCCTGGCAGATACAATGGCTGGATGGCACCCGACACGCCGGCTTCGCCGAGAATGTCAGTCCAACCGAAGCTCACTGCGCTGAGCGCGTTCTTCAAGTCCGGGAACACCCGCGATGCAACCAGGAACACCGCCAACAGCAGGTACGGCGCCCATGCCATCGGCACGGAAATCGGCGTTTTACCGGCGATGTCATCGAGTTTCATCTCGATCTTGCCCATCCACTCGGCTGGCCAGTCTTTGGCGTCAGCGAAGTCCCATGTTTCCTTTGGCAGCAGGAAACCGGCCTTGGCCGCTGGAATAACGATTGCCAGACCTACCAGAGCACCGATCATCGACGGGAACTCAGGACCCAGGAATACCCCAGCAGCCATGTACGGCAGCGAGAAAGCCAGACCGGTAAAGATCGCGAACGGGGCCATTTGCAGGCCTTCCTTCCACGACTGATTCTTACCGAAGAAGCGGGTCATGATCGACAGCATGAACAGCGGCATCAGCAGACCGATCACGCCGTGCAGGATTACCACACGCGAGACGATCATCTGGAAGAAGATGTCCCAGCTGCTGCCCAGTGTTGCCAGCTGTTCGGTCAGGCCGGTTTTATCCAGACCACCCGCAACACCCACCAACATTGGCGTACCCACGGCACCGAAGGATACCGGAGTCGACTGCACCATCATCCCCAAAACCACTGCTGCCAGAGCCGGGAAACCCAGCGCGACGAGCAATGGCGCAGCCACCGCAGCCGGCGTACCGAAGCCGGATGCCCCTTCAATGAAGCAACCAAACAGCCAGGCGACGATCAGTGCCTGCACGCGACGGTCCGGGCTGATGCCCGAAAAACCACGGCGAATGGCGCTGATGCCACCCGAATGTTTGAGTGTGTTGAGCAGCAAGATCGCGCCAAAGATGATCCACAGGATCGACGCGGTCAGCACCAAGCCTTGCAGACTTGAAGCCACTACCCGTACCAGTGACATGTCCCAGGCGGTTAACCCGATGATTGCCGTAAGTAAAAAAACCACCGGCATTGCGTATTTGGCTGGCCAGCGAAAGCCGATCAGCAAAACACCCGCCAGCACCAACGGCACGAATGCCAGGATCGAGAGCAAGGTTTGACTCATTTTGTGGGTCCCTTATTTTTTTTGTGAACCGCTAATTTCCCGGGCGATAACCCGGCGCCACGCATCTAGGGCATTCCTTCTGCCCCGAAGCCCAACAGAGTTACTGTATGGGCTAATGCTCAAAAGCCCCGCCAACGTTAATTGGCGGGGCGAATCTTGTTGCTATGTCACTTTACTGCTGCTTGAAGCGCAAACGCCAAGCATGCAGCAAAGGTTCGGTATAACCACTGGGTTGTTCACAGCCCTTAAATACCAGATCACTTGCAGCCTGGAAGGCTGCGGATTGCTGTGGATTGGTTGCCATTGGACGATACACCGGATCTCCCGCGTTCTGCTGGTCAACCACCTCGGCCATGCGCAGCAGGCTTTGCTCAACCTGCGCTTCGCTGATCACGCCGTGGCGCAACCAGTTGGCAATATGCTGGCTGGAAATACGCAGCGTGGCCCGGTCTTCCATCAGGCCGACGTTGTGGATATCCGGCACCTTCGAGCAACCAACACCTTGTTCAACCCAACGTACAACGTAGCCGAGAATACCCTGACAGTTGTTGTCGAGTTCTTGCTGAATCTCGCTTGCGCTCCAGTTACGCTCAGCGCTTACCGGCACTGTCAGCAGATCATTGAGCAAGCTGTTGCGCTGAGCGTTGAGATCAATCATCTCCAGCTCACGCTGAACCGCCTGAACATCAACCTGGTGATAGTGCAATGCATGCAATACCGCAGCCGTTGGCGATGGCACCCAGGCGGTGTTGGCACCGGCTTTCGGGTGACCAATTTTCTGCTCGAGCATCGCAGCCATCAGATCCGGCATGGCCCACATGCCTTTACCGATCTGCGCCTTGCCGCGCAGGCCGCAGTTAAGACCGACCAGCACGTTATTGCGCTCGTAAGCCTGAATCCATGCGCTGCTCTTCATGTCGCCTTTGCGCAGCATCGGGCCCGCTTCCATCGCTGTGTGCATCTCGTCACCGGTGCGATCGAGGAAGCCGGTGTTGATGAATGCAACGCGCGCAGCGGCCTCAGCGATACACGCCTTGAGGTTGACCGAGGTGCGACGTTCTTCATCCATAATGCCCATTTTCACGGTGTTGGCTGGCAGGCCCAACAGCGCTTCAACGCGGCCGAACAGTTGGTTGGCGAACGCCACCTCTGCCGGGCCATGCATCTTCGGCTTAACGATGTAGACGCTGCCAGTGCGCGAGTTGCCTTTGCGCTGCAGGTCATACATGGCGATGAGCGTGGTCATCACGCCATCGAGAATACCTTCCGGGATTTCAAAACCTTCAGCGTCGATAATCGCCGGGTTGCTCATCAAGTGGCCGACGTTACGCACGAACAGCAATGAACGACCATGCAGGGTCAGCGCCGAGCCATCCACCGCGGTGTACTGACGATCAGGGTTAAGGCTACGGGTAATAACCTTGCCGCCCTTCTCCAGGTCTTCACGCAGATCGCCCTTCATCAGGCCGAGCCAGTTGCGGTAGATGACCACTTTGTCGTCGGCATCAACTGCTGCAACCGAATCTTCGCAATCGAGAATCGTCGACAGCGCCGCCTCGATCAGCAGGTCTTTGACGCCAGCCGGATCGGTTTTGCCGATCGGGCTTTGCGCATCGATCTGAATCTCGACATGCAGGCCGTTGTTCTTCAGCAGCAGCGCGGTAGGCGCAGCAACTTCACCCTGATAGCCGACAAACTTCTGTGGCTCACGCAGGCCGCTCTCGCTGCCATCACGCAAGCTCACCAGCAGTTGGCCATCGGCAATCTGGTAGCGCACGGCATCAACGTGCGAGCCCTTGGCCAGCGGCGCTGCCTGATCGAGAAAACCGCGGGCAAAGGCAATAACCTTGGCGCCACGCACTTCGTTGTAGCCCGGCCCTTTGCTTGCGCCGTCAGCCTCGGAGATAGCGTCAGTGCCGTACAACGCGTCATACAGTGAACCCCAACGGGCGTTGGCGGCGTTGAGCGCGTAGCGCGCATTCATCACCGGCACGACCAACTGCGGGCCTGCCTGAGTGGCGATTTCCGAGTCTACATTGGCGGTGCTGGCCTGCACGCTTGCAGGTTGCGGCAACAGATAACCGATCGACTCAAGGAAGCTGCGGTAAGCCGGCATGTCCTTGACTGGGCCCGGATTGGCGCGGTGCCACTGGTCTAGTTCAATTTGCAGGCGATCACGCTCGGCCAACAGCTGGCGATTCTTCGGTGCAAGGTCATGCACCAGCGCCGCAAAACCGCTCCAGAATGCTTCGCGCTCCAGACCGCTGCCCGGCAGCACTTCTTCATCAACAAAACGCTGCAGGTTGCTGGCCACTTGCAGGCCATGGCAATTAACTCGATCGGTCATTTCAAAATCTCCTTTCAATGGGTTGCAAGGGGTGCGAGCAGCTGCTTATGCCACGCTCGAAGCACCCGCCTTGGCAATCTGCGAGTCCTGATCGGCGCGAACGCCGGACACGCCCACGGCACCAACGATCTGGCCGTTTACGACAACCGGTACACCGCCTTCCAGCGAGGTCAGCAATGGCGCTGAAATGAACGCATTGCGACCGCCATTGACCATGTCTTCATAAATTTTCGATTCGCGGCGGCCCAGCGCAGAGGTGCGGGCTTTTTCCTGAGCGATGTACGCACCGATTGGCGCGCAACCGTCGAGACGCTCCAACGCCAGCGGATGGCCACCGTCATCGACTACTGCAATGGCCACAGCCCAGTTGTTGGCTTCGGCCTCGGCACGTGCGGCGGCGATGATCTGGCTGGCTTCCTGTAGACCCAGTACGGCTTTGGTTTGCATGTAAATCTCCTAGTTCAGGGCTTCTTCGACCAGCTCGATCCAGTGGCGCACAGGCGTACGCCCGGCTCCGTCGAGGTGGGTCTGGCAACCGATATTGGCGGTGACGATAACCTCGGGCTTACCGCTTTCGAGGGCATTCATCTTGTTGTCACGCAGCTGCTTGGAAAGCTCTGGCTGGGTGATTGAATAGGTACCGGCAGAGCCGCAGCAAAGATGGCTGTCTGGCACTTGGGTCAGGCTGAAACCGAGCTTGCTGAGCACCGCCTCGACCTCGCCGCCCAGCTTCAGGGCGTGCTGCAAGGTACATGGACAATGGAACGCCAGACGCTTGCCTGCCGTGCCGGTCAATGTCTCTAATGGCTCTTCACGCAGAACCTCGACCAGATCTTTGCTGAGGGCGCTGATACGCTCGGCTTTCTTCGCATACTCGCGGTCGTCCTTGAGCATGTGCGCGTAATCTTTGACGAATGCGCCGCAGCCACTGGCGGTCTGCACGATGGCTTCTGCGCCCGCCTCGACGGCTGGCCACCAGGCATCGATGTTGCGCCGCGCCCGCTGCAAACCAGCTTCCTGCGCGTTCAGGTGATAGTCCACCGCGCCGCAGCAACCGGCCTGAGCAATCGGCTTGACGCTGATGCCCAGACGATCGAGAACCCGCGCAGTCGCCGCATTGGTATTAGGCGACAAACCGGGCTGCACACAGCCTTCGAGCATCAATACCTGACGTGCATGACGCATCTCAGGGCGGGGCTTGGCCGGGCGTACTTCACGCGGCAGCTTGTTCTTCAGGGCTTCCGGCAGCACCGGCTTGAACACCTGACCGAGCTGGGTCATGGCTTTGAACACGCCGGGGTTCGGCGTCATCATGCGCAGGCCTTCACGCAGCATGCGCTCACCCAACGGGCGCGGTACTGCGGCATCGACCACGGCGCGACCGATATCGAGCAGGTTGTGATACTGCACGCCCGACGGGCAGGTCGTTTCACAGTTGCGGCAGGTCAGGCAGCGGTCGAGATGTTGCTGAGTCTTGGCGGTAACTTCGTTGCCTTCGAGCACCTGCTTGATCAGATAGATACGCCCACGCGGGCCGTCTAGTTCGTCGCCAAGCAATTGATAGGTCGGGCACGTTGCGTTGCAAAAACCACAGTGCACGCAGGAGCGCAGAATGCTTTCTGCCTCGGCGGCGCGCGGCAGACGCTTGGCTTGTTCGCTTAGATTAGTCTGCATACTTAAACTTCCGAATACATACGCCCGGGGTTAAAAATCCCCTGCGGGTCGAGTTGCGCTTTGAGCTGCTGGTGATAACGCAGCAGTGGCGCTGCCAAAGGCTGGAACGGGCTGTCGCTGGCGCCCGCAGTGAAGCAAGTGGCGTGGCCGCCAACCTTGCTCACGGCCGCGCGAATCGCCTGCGCGTCGGCATCAGACTTGAGCCAGCGCTGCGCGCCACCCCAGTCGAGCAACTGCTCACCTTCAAGTTCCAATACCCCGGTGTTGTTCGGCACCGACAAACGCCACAGCGTCTTGGCGCCTGCAAAGAACGGCAAACGCTGCTCGTTCAGGTCACTCCAGAATGTGGCTGACAGCTCTTCACCGCCAATGCGCTCACGCGCCGCTGCAACCGAACCCTCACCGCCCTCAAGACGCAAATACAGTGCGCTGCCGTCATGGCAGGCGGCGCTGATCGGCACAGGCTGCTGGCCCCATTCAGCCAGTTTCAGCAACGCGGTTTGAGTGTCCATTTCCACCCGCAGGCTCAGGCATTGGCGGGGTTTTGGCAGCACTTTGAGCGACACTTCGGTGAGCACGCCAAGGCAACCGAAGCTACCGGACAGCAAACGCGACAGGTCGTAACCGGCGACGTTCTTCATTACTTCGCCGCCAAAGCGCAAATGCTTGCCGTGCCCGGTGATGACCCGTGTACCCAATACATAATCACGCACCGAGCCCGCCCATGGCCGACGCGGACCGGAAATACCGGCAGCCACCATGCCGCCGACCGTGCCGCCTTCGGCAAAGTGCGGCGGCTCGCATGGCAGCATTTGCCCTGCTGCGTCCAGCGCCGCCTCAAGCTCTGCCAACGGCGTACCGGCGCGAGCGGTAATCACCAGCTCGGTCGGGTCGTAGCTGACAATACCGCTGTGGCTGCGCATGTCGAGCACTTCACCACTTACCGGGCGGCCGAGAAATGCTTTGCTGTTGGTGCCTTGAATGCGCAATGTGCCCTGATTGTTAAGGGCATGATTAACCTGTTCCAGCAGCGCCTGGCTGGCATCGAATGCAGACATCAAAAACGCTCCAGTTCAGGGAATGGCAGCTGGCCGTGGTGCACGTGCATCGAGCCAAACTCGGCGCAACGGTGCAAAGTCGGAATGTTCTTGCCGGGATTAAGCAAGCCACTCGGGTCGAAGGCGGCTTTTACGGCGTGGAACAAGGTCAGCTCATCACTGTTGAACTGCGCGCACATCTGATTGATTTTTTCACGGCCTACACCGTGCTCGCCGGTGATGCTGCCACCGACCTTGACGCACAATTCGAGAATCTTGCCGCCTACAGCTTCAGCACGCTCAAGCTCGCCTGGCTGGTTGGCATCAAACAGAATCAGCGGGTGCATGTTGCCGTCACCGGCGTGGAATACGTTGGCGACACGCAGGCCGTGCTCAGCGGAAATTTCGGCAATGCCCTTGAGAACGCCGGGTAATTCGCGGCGCGGAATGGTGCCGTCCATGCAGTAGTAGTCCGGCGAAATACGCCCAACTGCCGGGAATGCATTCTTGCGACCGGCCCAGAACTTGACGCGCTCGGCCTCATCTTTGGCCAGACGCACTTCTGTCGCACCGGCCTTCTCAAGCACCAGACGCACACGCTCGCATTCGTCGTGAACATCGGCTTCGACGCCATCAAGTTCACACAGCAGAATCGCTTCTGCCTCGACCGGATAACCGGCGCGGATAAAGTCTTCTGCGGCGCGAATCGCCAGGTTGTCCATCATCTCCAGACCACCCGGAATGATGCCCGCGGCGATGATGTCGCCGACGGCGCGGCCGGCCTTTTCAACCGAATCGAAGCTGGCCAGCAAAACCTTGGCAACCTGCGGCTTAGGCAACAGCTTGACGGTAACTTCGGTAACAATGCCGAGCATGCCTTCGGAGCCGGTGAACAGCGCCAGCAGGTCAAAGCCCGGCGAATCCAGCGCATCGCTGCCGAGCGTCATGCGCTCGCCTTCAACGGTGAGAATTTCCACCTTGAGCAGGTTATGCACGGTCAGGCCGTACTTCAGGCAGTGCACGCCACCTGCGTTCTCGGCAACGTTGCCGCCAATCGAGCAGGCGATTTGCGAAGACGGGTCCGGCGCGTAATACATGTCGTAAGGGGCGGCCGCATTCGAGATCGCCAAATTGCGCACACCGGGCTGCACCCGGGCAAAACGACCTTGCGGGTTAACTTCGAGAATTTTGTTGAAGCGCGCCATGACCAGCAGAATGCCCTGCTCCAATGGCAATGCACCGCCGGACAAACCAGTGCCAGCGCCGCGTGCGACCACCGGAACCTGCCGCTTGTAGCAAAGCTTAAGCAAGGTTTCGACCTGCTCCAGGCGCTCGGGCAGCACCACCATCATCGGCGTGGTGCGATAGGCGGAAAGACCGTCACACTCGTAAGGTTTGAGGTCTTCCTGGGTGTGTAACACCTCAAGATCAGGCAGAGACTCACGTAGAGCACTGAGCAAAGCCGGTTTATCGACTTTGGGCAGCGCACCGTCGACTCGTTCGTCGTACAGAATGCTCATGGCAGGCTCGAATCAGGCAACGTTCATTTTTATTGCGCGCAGCAGACGTAGTGCAGCGTGCGGTATGCCAACATAAATAAGCCGATGAACCGCTGGCGTCTACTCAAACACTTACTGGTCATACCAGTTTAAAATCAGCCATACTGCACAACAGGTGCCTGTATAGCCCATAGTCAGCGGCCAGAGAGAATGCGGCAAGACGAAACAGACAGGCTTGTATAAACTGGTACGACCAGTTGTAGGAAATTCAATAAATGACCGAAAACACACCTGCTGCTCGCCGTCAGGTCAGCGATGTCGTCGCTGAACGAATCGAGCGCCTGATCGTCGACGGTGTACTCAAGGCCGGCCAGCCCCTGCCCTCGGAAAGACGCCTGTGCGAGAAGCTGGGCATCTCGCGCTCAGCGCTGCGTGAAGGCCTTAAAGTGCTGCGCGGGCGCGGCATTATCGAAACGGCGCAAGGCCGCAACTCACGAATCTCCGACCTCAGCGGGCCGCGCGACAGCACACCGCTGATGCACCTGTTCAGCTCGCAACCGCGCACATTGTTCGACCTGCTGGAAGTGCGCGCATTGCTGGAAGCCGAATCGGCACGCCTGGCAGCGCTGCGTGGCACCGATGCAGACTTTGTTTTGCTGACACGCTGTTATGAAGAAATGGTCGCCGCACACAGCCAACCAGTGCCACTGGAGCCCAGCGAACATGCGCGGCTCGACCATGCCTTTCACCTGGCGATTTGCGACGCTTCACACAACCCGGTGCTGCTGTACACCCTGCAATCGCTCACCGACCTGATGCTCAACACGGTGTTTGCCTCGGTCAACAACCTCTATCACCGGCCGCTGCAAAAGCGCCAGATCGACCGCCAGCACTCGCGGCTTTATCACGCGATTATCGAGCGCTTGCCCGAGCAGGCGCAGCGGGCTGCCCGCGAACATATCCACAGCATCCGCGACAACCTGAAAGACATCGAGCTCGAAGAACAGCGTCTGGTTCGGGCCACCATGCGCCTCGAAGGCTGGTCGTGATGCGGCTGCGTGATAAACTCGCAGCCCGCCAAATTGCCGTGAAATAATCCCGTGCCCCACGCCGTATTAGCTCACCCGCCCCGCTGGCTAACCGCCAAACAACTGCAACCGGCCCCCAGCGCCGGCGTGCACAACTGGCTGTTCATCAATCAGGACTCGCTGACCCAGCGCCTGATTGGCTTGTCGGCGAACAATTTCAGCGTAGTGCCTTTGGATGAAGGCTGGCAGCGCCTGCGGGCCGATGAATGCAGCGCGCTGAATGTGCCGGAAGGCAGCCAGGGCTGGGTGCGCGAGGTGTACTTGCGCGGCCATGAACAACCCTGGGTATTTGCCCGCAGCGTAGCCGCACGCAGCGCCCTGCAAGGCTCCGGCTTTGATCTGGGCAAGCTCGGCAGCCGCTCGCTGGGTGAGTTGCTGTTCAGCAACCCGGCGTTTGATCGCGGCGAACTTCAGGCATGCCATTATCCGGCCGCGCACTTGCCGCCAGAGGTTCGCGCCGAGCGGCTGTGGGCGCGGCGTTCGTGCTTTAGTCGCGGCGAACTGGCAGTGCTGGTGGCCGAGGTATTCCTACCGGACTTCTGGCTCGCCGCAAAAGTCGACTGTTAACCCGCACACACCTCGCGCCTGTGGATAACTCGACTGCGCCACAGCGCCGGCATGTGTTCTACGATTGTGCGGCGCGCATCCGTATAATCCGCGCAACTCCCACGGAGACGCATTAGATGTATACCCGCCTGCTGCAATCGCTCAACCACCTGCACCCACGCGCCTGGGACTTTATCCAGCTGACGCGCATGGAAAAGCCCATCGGCATTTACCTGCTGCTGTGGCCAACACTCTGGGCCTTGTGGATTGCAGGCGACGGCAACCCGAGCGTGAAGAACGTGCTGATCTTCGTGGTCGGGGTGGTTCTGATGCGCGCTGCCGGCTGTGTGATCAATGATTACGCCGACCGCAATTTCGATGGCCACGTAAAACGCACACAGGCTCGGCCCCTGGCCAGCGGCAAGATCAAAGGCCGTGAGGCGCTGGTGTTGTTTGCCGTGCTGGTGGCGTTGAGTTTCATATTGGTGTTGTTTACCAACGCCAATACCATTTGGCTGTCGTTTGGCGGGCTGGCGCTCGCGGCCTGCTACCCGTTCATGAAGCGCTATACGTTTTATCCACAGGTGGTGCTGGGCGCGGCTTTTTCGTGGGGCATGCCGATGGCATTTACCGCCGAAACCGGCAACGTGCCGCCCGCAGCGTGGCTGTTGTATATCGCCAACCTGCTGTGGACAGTGGGCTACGACACCTATTACGCGATGGCCGATCGCGAAGACGACCTGAAAATCGGGGTTAAATCGACCGCCATTCTGTTTGGCGATGCCGACCGCATCGTCATTCTGCTGCTGCAATCGCTGGCACTGCTTTGCCTGTTGATGGCGGGCGCACGTTTCGAGCTCGGCCTGTACTTCTATCTGGGCCTGATCGGCGCTGCGGCTTGCTTTATCTGGGAGTTCTGGAGCACCCGCAACCGCGAGCCGATGGTCTGTTTCAAAGCATTTTTGCACAACCATTGGGCCGGTTTAGCGATCTTTCTGGGTCTGGTTATCGACTACGCAATGCGCTGATTGCAGACAAAGCAACGTCACACTGTCATATCACTGCAATAATTCCGTTATCTAATGCGGCGCATGACAGTTTTAAGGACCGAGGCTTAACCATGGCTGGCAAGAGTATTCTGATCGTCGATGACGAGGCGCCAATCCGCGAAATGATCGCGGTTGCGCTGGAGATGGCAGGCTATGAATGCCTGGAAGCGGAAAACACCCAACAGGCGCACACGATCATCGTCGACCGTAAGCCCGACCTGATATTGCTCGACTGGATGCTGCCCGGCACTTCGGGTATCGAGTTGGCGCGCCGTCTCAAGCGTGACGAGCTGACCGGCGACATCCCGATCATCATGCTCACGGCCAAAGGCGAGGAAGACAACAAGATCCAGGGTCTTGAAGTCGGCGCCGATGACTACATCACCAAACCGTTCTCGCCGCGCGAGCTGGTTGCACGGCTCAAGGCTGTATTGCGCCGCGCCGGGCCAAGCGACAGCGAAGGTCCGATCGAGATTGGCGGCCTGCTGCTCGACCCGGTCAGCCATCGCGTGACCATCGACGGCAAGCCTGCCGAAATGGGCCCGACCGAATACCGCCTGCTGCAATTTTTCATGACTCACCAGGAACGCGCCTATACCCGCGGCCAATTGCTGGATCAGGTTTGGGGTGGCAACGTCTACGTCGAGGAACGTACAGTCGATGTGCACATCCGCCGTCTGCGCAAAGCCCTCGGCGATGCCTATGAAAATCTGGTACAAACGGTACGCGGCACTGGCTACCGCTTTTCGACCAAGAGCTGAATCAGCGACAACCCTGTGCGCCGCCATCAAGCGGCTGGCAGCAAGAGTGGATGCTTACCGGGGCTACCGGTGAACTAACCGGCAATAAGGACTAATTGGCGGATGAGCTCTAAGTGAATCAAAACTGGCGTGCAATCATCATCCGACGCGTAATCCTGATCGTACTCGTCAGTTCACTGGTCGGCATGGTGACGGGCTATTACGCATGGTCCCTGCTCGCAGGCCTGAGCATTTACCTGTTCTGGAACCTCCGCCAACTGCTGCGCCTGCATGAATGGCTGAAGACCCAGCAAGGCGACGAAGCACCGCCCGTGGGCTACGGCCTTTGGGGTGAAGTGTTCGACAGCATCTACCACCTGCAACGTCGCGACCAGCGCGTGCGTGGCCGCCTGCAAGCGGTGATCGACCGGGTACAGGAATCCACCACTGCCCTGAAAGACGCCGTGGTGATGCTCGACAGCGATGGCAATCTGGACTGGTGGAACATTGCCGCCGAAACCTTGCTCGGGCTTAAAACCCCACAAGACAGCGGCCAGCCGATTACCAACCTGGTGCGTGATCCGCGCTTCAAGGAATACTTCGACGGCGAGAACTACGCCGAGCCGCTGGACCTGCCCTCGCCGGTTAATGACCGCCGCCGCTTGCAGTTCCATATCACCCAATACGGCAACCGTGAGCACTTGATGTTGGTGCGCGACGTGACCCGTCTGCATCAGCTGGAGCAGATGCGCAAAGACTTCGTCGCCAACGTATCGCATGAGTTGCGCACGCCACTGACGGTGATTTCCGGTTACCTCGAAACCTTGCTCGACAACGTGGATGCCATCAATCCGCGCTGGCTGCGGGCGCTGCAACAGATGCAGCAGCAAGGTGGGCGCATGCAGAATCTGCTCAATGACTTGCTCCTGCTGGCCAAGCTCGAGGCCACAGATTATCCGTCGGATAACGCGCCGGTGACGATCGACCTGATGCTGCTGTCGATCAAGAACGATGCGCAGGCCTTGTCGGCTGAGCGCCATCACCGCATCACGCTGGAAGCAGACCCGCACCTCAAGCTCAAAGGCAGCGAAGCCGAGTTGCGCAGTGCGTTTTCCAATCTGGTGTTCAATGCGGTCAAGTACACCCCGGACGAAGGCGAAATCCACATCCGCTGGTGGGGCGATGAGCGCGGCGCGCACATGGAGGTCAAAGACACGGGGCTGGGCATTGAGGCCAAACATTTGCCGCGCCTGACCGAGCGTTTCTATCGGGTCGACTCCAGCCGCGCCAGCAACACAGGCGGCACCGGCCTCGGTCTGGCGATTGTGAAGCACGTATTGCTGCGCCATCGCGGCACGCTTGACATCAGCAGCACGCAGGGCAAGGGCAGCACGTTCACCTGCCATTTCCCCAGCGCGCAGATGGTCCGGCGTAACCAATAGCCAACTGACGCGCCAGCAGGTGCCTGTACCGGTTAATCCGCTCAGGCATCTGACTTGCGCATCTGGCTCTTGAAAAGCCGGGCCAAAGCCCCCAATCTAATGTCCTCATTGGCCAACTGAAACCCTAATGGACCCCTCCTCTAGTTACTCTGCTGCATCCTACTTCGCCGATTTCGGGCTTGTTCTGTTCGCTATTTTTCTGGTGTTTCTCAACGGCTTCTTTGTTGCCGCCGAGTTCGCCATGGTCAAGCTACGCTCGACCAAAGTGGAAAGCCTCGCCGCCAAACACGGCTGGCGCGGGCACATTCTGCGCACCGTACACAATCAACTCGACGCTTATCTTTCTGCCTGCCAATTGGGTATTACCCTGGCATCGCTCGGCCTTGGCTGGGTCGGTGAGCCGGCGTTCGCGCACCTGATCGAACCACTGCTGGGCAGCATCGGGATCGACTCGCCGAAGCTGGTCAGCGGTATCGCCTTCTTCACCGCCTTCTTCATTATTTCGTACCTGCACATCGTGGTCGGCGAGCTTGCGCCCAAGTCATGGGCCATCCGCAAACCCGAGCTGCTGTCGCTGTGGACAGCAGGGCCGTTGTACCTGTTCTACTGGGCCATGTACCCGGCGATTTTCTTGCTCAACGCCAGCGCCAACGCGATTTTGCGGGTGGCCGGTCAGGGTGAACCCGGCCCGCATCACGACCATCACTACAGCCGCGACGAACTGAAACTAATCCTTCACTCAAGCCGCGCCAGAGACCCCAACGATCAGGACATGCGCGTGCTGGCGTCGGCCGTCGAACTGGGTGAACTGGAGGTGGTTGACTGGGCCAACTCACGTGAAGACCTGGTGCATATC
This sequence comes from Pseudomonas marincola, assembly GCF_900682675.2. Lineage (NCBI taxonomy): Bacteria > Pseudomonadati > Pseudomonadota > Gammaproteobacteria > Pseudomonadales > Pseudomonadaceae > Pseudomonas > Pseudomonas marincola. Next base: position 4,633,121 of record NZ_LR215729.2, read on the forward strand.
GACCTGAAGGCGCCGCTGGATGAAGTGTTCTCGGTGTTTCGCCGGCACAAATACAGCCGCTATCCGGTGTACGACAGCGAACGCGAAGACTATGTCGGCGTGCTGCATATCAAAGACTTGCTGCTGCACTTGTCGCTGCTGGAAATGCTCCCGTCGGCGCTGAATATCAGCGAACTGATGCACCCGATCGAACGCGTCAGCCGGCATATGCCGCTGTCGAATCTGCTTGAGCAATTTCGTCAGGGTGGCTCGCACTTTGCGTTGGTCGAGGAAGCCGACGGCAAGGTTATCGCCTACCTGACCATGGAAGACGTGCTAGAAGCACTGGTCGGCGACATTCAGGATGAACACCGCAAAACCGAGCGCGGCATCGTCGCCTATCAGCCAGGCAAATTGTTGGTACGCGGCGATACACCACTGTTCAAGATTGAACGCCTGCTCGGCATCGACCTTGACCACCTCGACGCTGAAACGCTGGCCGGCCTGATCTACGAAACCCTCAAGCGCATGCCAGAAGAAGAAGAAGTGATCGAAAGCGATGGCTTGCGCATCATCGTTAAAAAAATGAAAGGGCCAAAGATAATCCTCGCCAAAGTCCTCAAAGTCGACTGATAACAAAGGCGCTGAGCCTTTGTCAGAACCGCAACTTCCTGCCTGTGAACTAAGTGCTGTCTGGCCTCAACAGCACTTTAGTTCAGACTTTTTCCGACACTCATTCTGAAAGAGTCTAATCTGAACTAATCATTGAAAGCGCCCAAAGCCCAAGCTAATTTGAGGGCATGTAACGCTTGATCCGTGCACTGGAATTGCGAATTTTTGATTGGAAACAAAAGGACTCACGCGATGATTACGAGGCTCAAATACCCCCTTGCTGCCGCTGCTTTTGCGCTCTCCCAAGGCGCACTTTCAGCAGAAGAGACCACCGACTCCGCCGCGCAAGCGAACAACCCGCTCGCCAATATGACGGCATTCAATCTGCAGAACTACTACATCGGCGAACTTACCGAATCGGATAAGTCAGCGGACCAGTTCTGGTTTCGCTACGCCAAGCCCTTCAGTGTTGGTGAAAGCAATTGGTTGTTGCGTGCCTCGTTACCAATCAACAGTTTCCCGTCTGCCACCAGCAGTGGTCGCACCACAGGTATTGGTGACCTGAACCTGTTTGCCGCCTACCTGATCGACACTGGCGATCCTGCTGTCAGCTTTGGTGTGGGCCCACAATTGACCGCGCGCACCGCAACCGATGACGAACTCGGCAGTGAGAAGTGGTCAGGGGGTTTGGTTAACGTGCTGTTCAATGCCAGCTCGCCCAAATTTCAATACGGCTACTTGTTGTCGTGGCAACAAAGCTTCGCCGGCAATGAAAGTCGCGAGGACGTGAATATAGCGGCGTTCCAGCCATTCGCCTTCTACCAACTCGGCGGCGGCACGTACCTGCGGGCGGCGCCGATCTGGACTTATAACATCGAGAACGACAACTACAGCGTGCCGCTGGGTCTCGGTATCGGCCAGGTATTCAAGCAAAAGAAAACGGTCTACAACTTTTTCATCGAGCCTCAGGTATCAGTTGCCGACAGAGGGCCGGGCCAGCCTGAATGGCAAGTTTTCATGAGCCTGAACCTGCAATTTCTTGACTGATAACAGCCATCGCGCAACTCGGGTTATCCACAGCCAGCGCGTAGCTGCGGATAACCCGAGTCGCAGTCTTGCTATAACTTAATGCGCCTCTTGCAGATCATCGTGAAGCAACCCGAGAATCTGGCGCTTCATGCGGATAAAGTCCGGCTCCATGACCATGTCCATGGTCCGTGGCCGCTCGATAGGCACATCGAGAATTTCCTTGATCCGCCCCGGCCGGGCGCCCATCACATACACCCGATCACCCAGCAACACAGCCTCATCGATATCGTGCGTGACGAACACCACGGTCTTTTTGCTGTGCTCCCAAATGCGCAGCAGCAATTGCTGCATCTGCATGCGGGTTTGGCTGTCGAGCGCACCGAATGGTTCGTCCATCAGCAAGATTTGCGGATCATTGGCCAGCGCACGGGCAATTGCCACACGCTGCATCATCCCGCCCGACAGTTGCTTTGGATAGTTATCGGCAAAGTTATTCAGGCCGACTTCATTGAGATAGAAGTCGACAATTTCCTTACGCTCGGCAGCGGCAATCCGTTTGCGCTTGAGGCCAAATTCGATGTTCTCGCGTACGGTCAGCCACGGGAACAGGGTGTAACTCTGGAACACCATGCCGCGATCCGCACCGGGCCCGTCGACCTTGGCGCCGCCCACATAGATTTCACCGTCACTCGGTTCAGCGAGGCCAGCGGTGAGATACAACAGGCTGGACTTGCCGCAGCCGGACGGCCCGACAATGACCGCAAACTGCTGATCCGGCACCTCGAAAGAGACATTTTCCAGCGCGCTGAACGTACTGCCCGACGGCGTGCGATAGCGCAGGCTGACGTTGTCTACACGCAGTCGCGCGGGCGCTGTATCCGGCGCTGCAAGCGAGGTAGGAAGTTCGAGTTGCATCGCTGCTACTGAGCCCATGACGCCACCTTCAGTCGGAGAATTCGGAACAGTTGATCGGTCATCAGACCGAGCAAACCAATAATCGCAATCGCCAGGAAAATTACATCCACCTGGAAGCCGCGCATGGCCTTGAGGCTGATGTAGCCGAGGCCACTGGATGCGGCTACCAGCTCGGCCACCACCAGATACGTCCAGGCCCAGCCCATGGTCACGCGCAGGGTGTCGAGCACGCCTGGCAACGATGCCGGGCCCAAGACATGCATGACCACATCACGACGGCTCGCGCCGAGGGTGTAGCTGGCGTTGAGCAGGTCTTTGGAAATGCCTTTGGACACGTCGGCAATCATCACCAGCTGCTGGAAGAACACACCGAAGATAATCACCGTGACGCGCTGCTCAAGACCGATGCCGATCCACAAGATGAACAGCGGCACGAATGAGGTCACTGGCAAGTAACGGATAAAGTTGACCAGCGGCTCAAGCACCGCCTGAACAATACGGAAGCTGCCCATCAGCAACCCCAGCGGTACAGCGACCAGCGATGAAACAACAAAGCCGATAACCACCACTTCAACACTGGCGAATACATGCTTGCCCAGCGTGCCATCGCTCGCGAGGCGCACACCGGCGCTGATCACATCGCCGGGCGTTGGCAGGAACATGCTCGGCACCATGGCGCCATACGAAAGAATCGCCCACAAACCAAACACCACAATCCAGCAGAGTGCGCCGGCGGCAAGGGTGAGTTTATGCGGCAGATCGACCTTGGGCGTCAGGCAGCGCTGCACCCAGGATTTTTGCGTGGCCATTGCGCCACCTCCACATCAGGCTAAGAAATAGCAGCCGTGCGCAGTGCCGTGGCGCTGCGCACGAAAGACGCTTACTGGGTGACGAAACTGTTATCGACCAACTCGTCATAGGCAACGTTGTAAGTCTTGCCTTGCAGCTCGCTCCACGTCTCGTTAGCCATCTTGATGATGGTGTTGATATCGCCTTCCTTGCCTGCGGTGCCGAGCAGTTTCTCGCTCATCGCCTGGTCATAGAAACGCACGCCCTTCGCTGCTTCCGCCAGCTCTGCCGGATCGGAAAGATAACCACCGACGCCCTTGGCCATGATCTTGTAGGCGTCCTCAGGATGCTCCTTGGTGTACTCAACCGCCTTGTACAAGCCAGTCACCAGCGCCTTCACATCGTCCGGTTGCTTGTCGATCACATCGCAGGACAACGCCACGACATCGACAATTACGCCTGGCGTTTTACTGCTGTCGACCAGCACTTTGCCTTCGCCTTTGGCGCGCACCATCGACAAATGCGGCTCCCACGTCACAGCCGCCGGAATACGCCCGGCGATAAACGCGGTAGCGGCGTCATCGGCGGTCATGTTCTGGATATCCAGATCAGACATTTTCATGCCTTGCTGCTTGAGCAAATACGACAACCAGAACTGCGAAACCGAGCCCTCGTTGACCGCCACCGACTTGCCCTTGAGATCACTCAGGCTGTTCACGTCGTTGCCGACCAGAACGCCATCGCCGCCATAGCTCTCATCCAGCGCGGCAACCGCCTTGAAACAGAAATCCTTGTTGCGGTACTTGAGCACCTCGTCCAGCGTCGAAGCCGAGCCCGACAACTGGCCGGACGCCTGAGCCGCCATGTACATGGCCGCCTCTTCGATGGTGGTGAGTTTTACATCGAGGCCTTGTTCCTTGAAGTAGCCCAGATCACGCGCAAGATACAAGGTGCCGTAACCGACCCAAGTGGTGTGGCCGATCTCCAGCGTACCCGCCTGAGCGGTAGCACTGACGCCAGCGGCCAGAGCGGCGCAAGCGATGGAACGGGTGAGTGTTTTACGCAAGGTTTTCTTCATGGAGCACTCCCACAGCCTCTCGGCTTGTTATTGGTTTAGATGTGGCAGAGCAGGCCAAAGGCCAAAGTTTCTCCATGGCGCCTGTCGTGATGACAGGCGCCTTGTTATTGCATGTGCCCTCTGACGGGGCTTTTTGGAGGGTTACAGCAGGCCCAGATCGCGGGCAGTACGGTCGACGGCGCGGCGGGTTTTCTCGACCAGCTCATCAATATCAGCGTGATTGGCAACCAGCGCCGGCGCCATGATCATGCGGCCCAGCGTCGAGCGGATAATCACCCCTTCCTCAAAGCCGTAGGTTCGGCATTTCCAGGTGAGGTCGCCCTCATTGGCGAAGCGTTTACGGCTGGCTTTGTCTTCGCTGAACTGCAACGCCGCAACCAGGCCAGTGCCCTGAATTTCACCAATCAGCGGATGGTTGGCAAAGTTCTCTTGCAGGGCTTTGTGCAGATACGGGCCGGTGTCGTTTTTCACCTGCGTGACGATCTGCTCATCGCGGATTGCCTTGAGGTTGGCAATCGCCACCGCCGCCGCAACCGGGTGGCCGGAGTAAGTCAGGCCGTGGGCAAAAACTCCACCCTGCTCGACCAGTACTTCAGCCATGCGCTTGCTCAGAATCAGACCGCCCATTGGGATGTAGCCGCTGGTCAGGCCCTTGGCGATGGTCAGGGTGTCGGGCTCGAAACCGAAGTGCTGGTGAGCGAACCATTCGCCGGTGCGGCCAAAGCCACCGATCACTTCATCGGCGCACAGCAGCACGTCGTACTTGCGGCAAATTCGCTGAATTTCCGGCCAGTAGGATTCCGGCGGGAAGATCATGCCGCCAGCGCCCTGAAACGGCTCGGCCACGAATGCCGCCACGTTCTCGGCGCCCAGTTCGAGGATTTTGCTTTCCAGTTCACGCGCCGACTTGAGGCCGAATTCTGCCGGGGTCATGTCGCCGCCATCGGCGAAATAGTAAGGCTCACCGATGTGCGCGAAGTCCGGCAGCATGCCGCCCATTTCGTGCATAAAGCCCATGCCGCCCAGCGCGGTGCTGGCCAGAGTCGAGCCGTGATAGCCGTTCCAACGGCCAATCATGATCTTCTTCTGCGGCTTGCCGAGCACCTGCCAGTAACGGCGCACGGTGCGGATCAGTACTTCGTTACCCTCGGAACCCGAGTTGGTGTAAATGGCGTGGCTGTAGTGGCTCGGCAGCAAGCTGAACAGCAATTCGGACAGCTCGATAACCGCCGGGTGCGTGGTGTGGAAGAACATGTTGTAGTAAGGCAGCTGCTCCAGCTGGCGCGTCGCAGCGGCCGCTAGGTCTTTGCGGCCATAGCCCAGATTGGTGCACCACAGCCCGGACATCCCGTCTAGATAACGCTTGCCGTCGTTATCCCAAAGGCTAAGGCCTTCACCTTTGACCATGACCCGTGCGCCTTCTTCATTCAGCGCCTTCTGGTCAACAAAGGCATGGATATGGTGAGCAGCATCCAGTGCCTGATAATCTTCGGTGGTACGTTGCGGGTTGATCGGGGCAGTCATTGCAAGGCTCCTCTACACAGTTCTCGGGATTGGCATCGTTAGGCCGATCGCCTTATCGCAGCTGAAACCAGGTGGTCTTCAGCTGGGTATATTTATCAAATGAATGCAGCGACAGATCGCGGCCAAAGCCGGACTGCTTGCCGCCACCAAACGGTACGGTGACATCCAGCGCATCCACGGTATTCACCGACACCGTGCCGGCGCGCAGCTTGCGGGCAACACGATGAGCGCGGTTCAAATCATCACTCCACACTGAAGCGGCGAGTGCGTAGATCGAGTCATTGGCAAGGCGGATGGCCTCGTCTTCGTCATCGAACGGAATCACCGCCAGCACCGGCCCAAACACCTCTTCGCGGGCAATGCGCATGTCGTTGCTAACGCCACAGATAATCGTCGGCTCAACGAAATTGCTCGAGCCGTTATGGCTGCTTTGCTTGCCGCCACACACGACCTGCGCCCCTTCGCTGCGAGCGGTTTCAATCGCGGCGATAATTTGCGTGGTCTGACGACTATCAACAATTGCACCCGCGGTGCTCGCCGGATTCAACGGGTCACCTGGCAGCCATTGGCGAGACTTGGCGATCAGCCGCTCGACAAACTCATCATGAATCGAACGCTCAACCAGCAAGCGCGAGTTGGCCGTGCACACCTCGCCCTGATTGAAAAAGATACCGAACGCCGCTTTTTCCGCTGCCAGGTCGAGGTCCTGACAATCAGCAAACACCAGATTGGCGCTCTTGCCGCCACACTCCAGCCACACCTGCTTGAGGTTGGACTGCGCGGCGTATTGCATGAAGTATTTGCCCACTTCGGTCGAGCCGGTAAACACCAGGCAATCGACATCCATGTGCAGGCCCAAGGCCTTGCCGGTGACTTCGCCCAGCCCTGGCAGCACGTTGAATACGCCCGGCGGAACACCTGCCTCCAGCGCCAGCTGACCAAGACGAAGCGCCGAAAATGGCGACTGCTCGGCGGGTTTCAGAATCACCGAGTTACCGGCAGCCAGCGCCGGCGCCAGCTTCCAGGCGGCCATGTCCAGCGGGAAGTTCCACGGCACAACGGCGGCGATTACGCCCAGCGGCTCGCGGGTAATCGTGGCCAGTACATTGCTAGCGCTCGGCGCGACCTGATCGTAGATCTTGTCGACGCTCTCGGCGTACCAGCTAAACACGTTAGCCGCACCCGGCACATCAATGTTCCAGGCATCCATCACCGGCTTGCCCATATTCAACGAGTCGAGCAGCGCCAGCTCTTCGCGATTGGCCATCATCAAATCAGCCAGCTTGAGCAAAATCTGCTTGCGTTCGACCGGCGCCATCCGCGCCCAGGGACCGTTCTCGAACGTGTCGCGGGCAACACTCACAGCGCGGTCAACGTCGCCTGCACTACACGCTGCAACATTGGCCAGCAACTCATTAGTGGCCGGGTTGACCGAGGCAAAAGTGGCACCCGACTCGGCCGCTACAAACTCGCCATTGATCAGCGCCTTGTCGATGAAACTCAGCGCTTGAGCGCGTTGTTGCCAATCAGTCAGTTCCAACACTTTCACATCCCCTTCCCGTGCCACATTCAAAGCGTACTGGCGAGTTGAATTACGATGAGGCAGATGGTGGCTCAAGCGGACAAGAAGGAAAATTAGTAAATATGTCTTCGGGGTATATGAAAAAACTGGTCAGGCAAGCACCAACAAAGTGCGCCATGCTGGGTTATTGTGCATATCACAGCGGTCGCGACAGTAGCGTCAGTTTCCCAATAGCCGTTACCGCGCTGCAATGAATACGAAACCCAATAAAACCAGCGCATTGAGGGTTATCCACAGGCAGCAAGGCGCACTCCTTGCTTGAACCTGATCAATGCAAACTGCAGATAGTGACTAACCCCGTGCCCCATCCTGAGACTTCTCAGAGGCACGTTCGAGGCTAACCGTGGCAACCTATACCCTGCGTCAACTCAAATACTTTGTAACCACCGTCGAATGCGGCAGTGTGGCCGAGGCTTCCCGCAAGCTGTACATCGCCCAACCGTCGATCTCGACCGCCATCAAAGGCCTGGAAGAAAGCTTTGGCGTGCAGCTGTTCATCCGTCACCACGCTCAGGGCGTGTCACTCACACCGAGTGGCGCACGCTTTTACCGCAAGGCTCAGGAACTGCTGCGCATGTCGCACGAGTTCGAGCAAAACGCCCTCGCCGACAACGATGTAGTCAGCGGCCAGATCGACATCGGCTGCTTCGAAACCGTCGCCCCGCTCTACCTGCCGCGCCTGATTGCCGGCTTTCGCAAACTCTATCCCGGCGTTGAAATTCGCATCTTCGATGGCGAACAACAGGAACTGGTACAAGGACTGACCGCCGGACGCTTCGACCTGGCAATTGTTTACGACCACGACCTCGACGCCACCATCGAAACTGCACCCCTGATGCCGCCGCAGCCGCCCTACGCGCTGCTGCCTGCGGGCCATCGCTTCGCCCAACAAGCCAAAGTTTCCCTGCGTGATCTGGTCCTCGAACCCATGATCCTGCTCGACGTACAGCCCAGCCGTACCTACTTCGTCAGCCTGTTCGAAGAACTTGGGCTGAACCCGAACATCGGCTTCAGCTCCCCCTCGATTGAAATGGTCCGCGGCATGGTCGGCCAGGGTTTTGGCTTCTCAGTGCTGGTCACCAAACCGCACTCCGAATGCACCTACGACGGCCAGAAAGTCGTCACCGTCGACATCGCCGACGCCGTCACCGGCTCCGGCCTGATCGCCGCCTGGCTAAAACGCTCACAACTAACCAAACCCGCGCAGTTATTTGTCGAGTACTGCAAAGAGCAGCTAACGCCCGCAGCTCAGGAATAAACCAACTCTGCTCCGCTCAATCACCCAAAATCTGCTCTACCCAATCACCGCCCCTGCCCTCCATTAAAAATATCGAGGGTCTGTGGGCTGGGTGAGGCAAGGCGCAAGCAGCGAAGTTTGGTCTTCCAAATGAGCTGTGCAGTAACGCAGCATCACACGCTCACAGCCCCTCGAAGCAATCTAGTCGCCGCCTACGGCAAAGTTCGGTAGCGAATTCACAGGCTGATTAAAGTCAAAAGGAATCGACTCCAGCGCCAGCCCGACGTTGCGCTGCACGACGAAGTGCAGATGCGGGCCACTGCTGTTGCCGGTGTTGCCGGACAGCGCCAGGAGTGACCCGGTGCTGACGTGCTGGCCTTCGTGGACTTTCACTGAGCCTTTTTTGAGGTGCAGGTAGACGCCCATTGTGCCGTCGCTGTGGAGGACGCGAACGTAGTTGCCGGAGGGGTTGTTTCCGCGACCACTTTGCTGATTTTCGGTTTTCACCACGACGCCTCCGCGCGCCGCAACAATCGGGGTGCCGACGGGCATGGCTATATCCAGTGCGTAACGCCCTTTGGGGGTGAAGTGCGAGTATTTGCCGTTGGCCCCTTGAGACAGGCGGAATGGGCCTCCGCGCCAGGGTAATGGATACTTTTTCTGGGTTGGCAGTAGCCGCGGATCACCCAGTGCATAGTTGAGTGAGGTTTTGTATTTGAAGGGTTTGGTTGGGTCGAGCGCTGCAAGCGTGGCCAGACGAATCTTGCTGCGTGGCTGCAGAATCCATTCAATCGGGCCTTCGGATACGCCGGTGACATTACTCAGGTTGCTCAGATTGAGCCGGATTTGCACGGGCGCATAGAGGTCGTTGCGCACAATCAGAGTTTCACCGGCCTGATGCTTTTTCACTTCAAGTTTGACCTGGTTATCCAGCTTCTCAACCATTCGGTCACGAAACACGAACACCTTGGCACCCGCCGTTTCCTGGTCGGTGTATGTCACCACCCCATTTGCGTCGGTGTATTTGTAGATTGTCAGAGCCGCAGCCTCCCCGGCTGCAACCAGCATCATGCACAACAGTATGAAACGCCCTAGCATAAAAATTCTGATCTTATGTATTTGTGAGATATGCCGATTTGCAGACTAGCAGCCCCGTTGTTTGGGTGCGAGATGCGCGGGCCGATGTTGTGCGCTATCTCTCGGGCAAAACCGACGACCGGTCATCCACAACAGGCAGAATAGAGCGGGCTATTGGACTTATGTACTAGAGGCTTTACGGCGCGGTGCGCCTAGACTGCGGCCCTTTATTTAGGCCGTGTTCTGAGGTTTTGCATGCACCGTGTTCGCCTACCCGCCCTGATGGACAAAGTAATGAGTGCGGCCGACGCCGCCCTGCTGATCGAAGACGGCATGACCGTTGGCATGAGCGGCTTCACCCGTGCCGGCGAAGCCAAGGCGGTTCCTCAAGCATTGGCTGAGCGCGCTCGCTTGCAGCCGCTGCAAATTACCCTGATGACGGGCGCCAGCCTGGGCAACGATCTCGACAAGCAACTCACCGAAGCCGGAGTTTTGGCCCGCCGCATGCCGTTTCAGGTGGACTCGACCTTGCGCAAGGCAATCAACGACGGCAGCGTAATGTTCATCGACCAGCACCTTTCGGAGACGGTTGAGCAGCTGCGTAATCACCAACTCAAGCTGCCGGACATTGCCGTTATCGAGGCTGTCGCCATCACCGAGCAGGGCCATATTGTGCCGACCACTTCGGTGGGCAACTCGGCCAGCTTCGCGATTTTCGCCAAGCGCATCATTGTTGAGATCAACATGGCGCACAATCCGAATCTCGAAGGCCTGCACGACATTTATATCCCGACGTACCGGCCGACCCGCACGCCGATTCCACTGACTGATGTACAACAGCGCATCGGCACACCGGCCATCGCCATCGACCCGGCGAAAATTGCCGCGATCGTGATCACCAATCAGCCAGACTCGCCGTCTACCGTGCTGCCGCCAGACGCCGAAACCCAGGGCATCGCCGATCACCTGATCGAGTTCTTCAAAGCCGAAGTGACTGCCGGGCGCATGACCAACGAACTCGGCCCGTTGCAGGCGGGTATCGGCAGCATCGCCAATGCGGTGATGTGCGGTCTGATCGACTCGCCATTCGAGAACCTGAGCATGTACTCCGAAGTGCTGCAGGACTCGACCTTTGACCTGATCGACGCGGGCAAGCTGCGCTTTGCCTCGGGCAGTTCGATCACCTTGTCGGGCCGGCGTAATGCCGATGTATTCGGCAATCTGGACAAGTACAAAGACAAACTGGTACTGCGCCCGCAGGAGATTTCCAATCACCCGGAAGTGGTTCGCCGTCTGGGCATCATCGGGATCAACACGGCGCTGGAGTTCGACATCTACGGTAACGTCAACTCGACTCACGTGGGCGGCACCAAGATGATGAATGGCATTGGCGGCTCGGGTGACTTCGCCCGCAACGCGCACCTGGCGATCTTCGTCACCAAGTCGATTGCCAAGGCTGGCGCGATCTCCAGCGTGGTGCCAATGGTCAGCCATGTTGACCACACCGAACACGACGTCGACATTCTGGTCACCGAGCAAGGGTTGGCGGATCTACGCGGTCTGGCACCGCGCGAACGGGCCCGGGCAATTATCGAAAACTGTGTGCACCCGGACTTCCGCGCTCCGCTGCAGGATTATTTCGACCGTGCGTGCGCCAAGGGCGGGCATACGCCACACTTGCTGCGCGAGGCCATGAGCTGGCACATCAATCTGGAAGAATGCGGACGCATGCTTGCCAGCTAAAACCTAAAACAAGGCCCGCGCAATGCGGGCCTTGTTTTGTCACCCTCGCCAAATCGCACGATCTACCTATTCGCCATTGGCCGCAGCAAAAACCCCAAACCGGTGGTTTGCACCAGTGGGCAAGCTGTGAGTTGCGCAACTCACCTGCAAGGCGTTCTCAAGCTCCGGGGATGAAGTGCTTTTGCGGGGAGCCGCGAGCGATCATGCGCGACAGGTAATCGAGTTTCTGCGCGTCACTGTCAACAAAGCGCAGCGTCAGTTGCAGCCATTCGCTGTCCGGCTTCGGCTCGAAGGCGGCAACGGCATGCAGGTAACCATTCAAGCGGGCAACTTCGGCGTTATCGCCCTGCTCCAGATCCAGCACTGCGCTGGCCAGCACTTGCGGCAACGACTCAGTGCGCTTGACCACCAGCAAGGCTTCCTTGAGGCTCAGCGCCTTGATCACGCAAGCCGTGCTTGAATCAGCCAGGCGCAACTGACCCTGACCGTAACCGGCGGCCGTCTTCTTCGGTATTGGCGGTGCAACAGACTCACGCGCCTGCGTCGGCGCAGCGCTTGGGGGCGCCGCGCTTTCGGTCTTACCGGCGGTCAATGCCGACAGCGAGTCATTGGCGAAAGAGCCACTGCTGAGCATTTTCGGTGGCGTGCGTGGCTCCAGATTCTGCAAAACGCCGGAACGATGCAGAGCCTTTTTAACCTTGGTAATCAGTTGTTCATTGGAGAACGGCTTGCCGATGAAGTCGGAAACACCGGCCTGAATGGCCTGCACCACGTTCTCTTTGTCACCGCGGCTGGTGACCATGATGAACGGCGTGGTCTTCAGGCTGTCCTGTCCACGGCACCAGGTGAGTAGCTCAAGGCCGGACATTTCCGGCATTTCCCAGTCACACAGGATCAGCTCTACAGGTTGGCGGTTGAGCAACTGCTGGGCTTTGCGCCCGTTAATCGCTTCTTCGATCTGCACGCCGGGCAGATGGTCGCGCAACGCCTTCTTCACCAGATCGCGGATGAAGTTGGCGTCATCAATTACCAGCACTCGGACTTTGCTCATCAGACCTACCTTGCAAACAGTTACCTGCAAGGTATCGGCAGTGCAGCTAAAAACACCAGCGCTATCGCAGTATAAATTAGCAGCCCCTCAACTTGCGTATGAGAGGCCGCTAAAAAGCTTATTGGCCTTTGTTGTCTGGGTTGCTGGCGGTGCCTTCAACTTCTTCCGCCATGCGCTTGAGGCCCATGTGGCGAACATCGGTACCGCGTACCAGATAAATCACCAGCTCGGAGATATTGCGGGCGTGGTCGCCGATACGCTCAAGCGAGCGCAACACCCAGATAATGCTCAACACGCGGGTAATCGAACGCGGGTCTTCCATCATGTAGGTCACCAACTCACGCAGCGCCGTCTTGTACTCGCGATCGATGGTCTTGTCGTACTGGGCAACGCTCAGCGCCAGATCAGCGTCGAAGCGGGCAAAGGCATCGAGCGACTCCTGCACCATGCGACGTACCTGATCACCAATGTGGCGAACCTCAACATAACCACGCGGCGCTTCGCCTTCTTCGCACAACTCGATGGCGCGTTTGGCGATCTTGCTCGCCTCATCACCAATGCGCTCCAGGTCGATTACCGACTTGGAGATGCTGATGATCAGTCGCAAATCAGACGCCGCCGGCTGGCGACGGGCAAGAATGCGCAGGCACTCTTCGTCGATGTTGGTTTCCATCTTATTGATTTGCTCATCCATCTCGCGCACCTGCTGCGCCAGACCGGAATCCGCTTCAATAAGCGAAGTCACCGCATCGTTAACCTGCTTCTCAACCAGCCCACCCATCGCCAGAAGATGGCTGCGCACCTCTTCCAACTCCGCATTGAACTGCTGAGAAATGTGATGGGTAAGACTGTCTTTATTAATCATGCTCAAGCCCTTGCGACGCGAAATTAGTTAAACCCAAAAAACCGAAAGCCAAATCTCAAACCCACTACCAAAGCGCTACTCATCAAAGTCGAACCCGACGCTTGATCCAAGGGCTCAAGCCTTGGGCGCTTCGCCGGAGTCGGGCCCTGTCAGGCAGTGCCGAGCAAGAAGGCCAGCCGCCGCTCAGTGCGCCTGAAAGGGGCCGAAGCGATCATCAACCGTAGCGACCGGTGATGTAATCCTCGGTCTGCTTTTTGTCTGGATTAGTGAACAACGTATCGGTGTCGCCGTACTCGATCAACTTGCCCATGTACATGAACGCGGTGTAGTCGGAAACCCGCGCCGCCTGTTGCATGTTGTGGGTCACGATGACGATGGTGTACTTGGATTTCAGTTCGTAGATCAGCTCTTCAACTTTCAGCGTCGAGATCGGATCGAGGGCTGAGCAAGGCTCATCGAGCAGCAGAACTTCTGGCTGTACCGCAACGGTACGCGCGATCACCAGACGCTGTTGCTGACCACCGGACATGCCCAGTGCCGACTCGTGCAGACGGTCTTTTACTTCATCCCACAGCGCTGCACTTTTCAGTGCCCACTCAACGGTTTCATCGAGAATGCGCTTCTGGTTCACGCCTTGAATACGCAGGCCGTAGACCACGTTTTCATAGATGCTTTTCGGGAATGGGTTCGGCTTCTGGAACACCATGCCAACGCGACGACGCAGGTCGGCAACGTCTTCGCCCTTACGGTAGATGTTGGTGCCGTCGAGGTTCACTTCACCTTCAACGCGGCAACCATCAACCAGGTCATTCATGCGGTTGAAGGTGCGCAACAGGGTCGACTTGCCGCAACCCGACGGACCGATGAAGGCAGTAACACGCTTCTTCGGAATGTTCAGGCTGACGTCAAACAGAGCCTGCTTGTCGCCGTAATAAAGGTTCAGGCCCGGCACTTCGATCGCTGTCGTTTCCGAGGCGAGATCAAGGCTCTGCTTTTCGCGGCCAAGGGCTGAAATGTCGATACCGTGTGTGGGTGTTCCGTGCTGCATGGGATGCTCCCTACGCTAACAATTTGTTGAGAAACCACTGAAACTCAGGCAATCAGGTTTCAGCGGTTTCTATCTGCGCAGATGCGGGCATCTGCGAAAAAATGATTAATGATCCAGCGCCTTGTACTTCTCGCGCAGGTGGTTACGGATGAATACCGCGCTGAGGTTAAGCAGCGCAATCACCAGCACCAGCAACAGCGCTGTGGCGTATACCAGCGGGCGGGCAGCCTCGACGTTAGGGCTCTGGAAGCCAACGTCATAAATATGGAAGCCCAGGTGCATGATCTTCTGGTCGAGGTGCAAGTAGGGGTAGTTGCCATCAACCGGCAACGACGGCGCCAGCTTGACCACACCCACCAGCATCAGCGGTGCCACTTCACCGGCTGCGCGGGCAACCGCCAGAATCAGACCGGTCATCATTGCCGGGCTGGCCATTGGCAGCACCACTTTCCACAGGGTTTCAGCCTTGGTTGCGCCGAGCGCCAGTGAGCCTTCACGCAGAGCGCGGGGAATCCGTGCCAGGCCTTCTTCGGTCGCCACAATCACCACGGGTACCGCCAGAATGGCCAGCGTCAACGATGCCCATAACAAGCCAGGCGTACCGAAAGTAGGTGCCGGTGCGGCCTCGGGGAAGAAGATCCGGTCGAGCGAGCCGCCCAGTACATAGACGAAGAAGCCCAAACCAAACACCCCGTAAACAATCGCCGGAACCCCGGCAAGGTTGTTTACCGCGATACGGATCGTGCGGGTCAGCGGCCCTTGCTTGGCGTATTCACGCAGGTAGATCGCCGCCAGTACACCAAACGGGGTAACGATGACCGCCATGATCAAGGTCATCATGATGGTGCCGAAAATCGCCGGGAAGATACCGCCTTCGGTGTTAGCCTCACGCGGGTCATCGCTGACGAACTCCCACACCTTGGCGCCATAGAAGCTCAGTTTCTGGCCAATACCCATGGCGTTAGGCTGATAAGCACGAACCACTTTGCCCAGGCTGATTTCCTGCTCGCGGCCATCAACAGTCTTCACTGTTACGGTGTCGCGATTGAACTCCTTGTTGAGCGCGACCAGTTGGGTTTCGAGCACTTTGTACTCGGCATCCCACTGCGCACGCTCAGCGTCGAGATCCGCCTGAGCGGCCGGGCTGAGTTCATCCTTGAGTTCGAGGCTACGCTTTTTCAGGCGCAGGCCTTCCAAGCCGTAGTTGATGCGGCCGATGTCTTTCTTCTCAAGTTTGGTGATCTCGGCATGCAGCTCGTCGATGCGGGTGATGCGCTTTTGCAGCTCATCCCATGCTGCATCGCCCTCAGCGACCAAATTGCCGGACTCTTTGACATTGACCAGATAGCCGTAGAAGTTGCCCCACTCACGGCGCTCCATGACCACCATGTTTTCTGGAGTCTTCTTGTCGCTCATCCACTCATCGACCACCCAGCTGAAGTCCGCGCCGTAAACATCACGGTTACCGACCTTGAACAGTTCACGGGTCATGAACTCGCCGCCTTTGACATCCACCGGCAAGCCGGCAGCCGCCAGACGAGCACGCGGAACTTCTTCAGCCTGCACCAGTTCACCGGCCATCACCCGTGGCGCTTCGCCCGGGATTTGATAAGTGGCTTCAATTACATCGGCTGGCCAGAAGTGCGCCAGACCACGCGTGGCAATTACAGCTAACAGGCCGATGGTCATGATCACGGCGATGGAAACACCGCCGGCTGTCATCCAGACCCAAGGAGAACCGCTCTTGAACCAGGATTTGAGGTTTTTCTTTTTCACAGACGTCTACCTTCCCGAGTCTTAGAGCGAAGCGTATTTCTTACGCAGGCGGGTACGAATGATTTCAGCCAGCGTGTTCATCACGAAGGTGAAGCTCAACAGCACCAGCGCCGACAGGAACAGGATGCGGTAGTGGCTACTGCCCACTTCCGATTCCGGCATTTCCACCGCGACGTTGGCGGCCAGCGTACGCAGGCCTTCAAAGATGTTCATGTCCATGATTGGGGTGTTGCCGGTGGCCATCAGTACAATCATGGTTTCACCAACCGCACGGCCCAGACCGATCATCAGTGCCGAGAAAATACCCGGGCTGGCTGTCAGAATCACCACGCGGGTGAGGGTCTGCCATGGCGTTGCGCCCAGTGCCAGGGAGCCAAATGTAAGGCTCTTGGGCACACTGAACACGGCGTCTTCAGCAATCGAGTAAATGTTCGGAATGACCGCAAAACCCATCGCCAGACCGACCACCAGTGCGTTGCGCTGATCGAAGGCAATACCCAGATCGTTGCTCAGCCACAGGCGCATGTCGCCGCCGAAGAACCAGTTTTCCATGTGTCCGCTCATGCTCAGCGAACCGCCGGCTACCAGCAGAATCACCGGAATCAGCAGAGCGGCTTCCCAGCCATCCGGAACGATCAGGCGGATACGCTCAGGCAAGCGGCCCCAGCCATAGGCGGCAAGCAGAATGCCGATTGGCGTTAGCAACAATAAGCTGAATATGCCGGGCAGATGACCTTCGACATACGGCGCCAGAAACAGGCCGGCGAAGAAACCGAGAATAACCGTCGGCAATGCTTCCATCAGCTCAATGACCGGTTTGACCTTGCCGCGCAGGGCCGGAGCCATGAAGTAGGCGGTATAGATTGCGGCGCAAATTGCCAGTGGCGCAGCCAGCAGCATCGCGTAGAAGGCTGCTTTCAAAGTACCGAACGTCAGCGGCGCGAGGCTCAGCTTCGGCTCGAAATCACTGTTGGCCGAGGTCGACTGCCAGATGTACTTGGGCTCGTCGTAGTTTTCGTACCAGACCTTACCCCACAGCGAACTCCAGGAAACTTCCGGGTGCGGGTTATCAATCTTGTAAGTTTGCAGCGTGCCATTCGACTCGACCAGCACACGCGATGCACGCGGTGACAGGGCCGCGACTGCATCGCCATCAGCAACCTTTTCAACCAGCAGGGTGCGGTGAGCGGTGCTGTGGAAAATACCCATATTGCCTTTCGCGTCCAGCGCCATGAAACCCTTGCGGCGCTCTTCCGGCATGAATTGGGTAATCGGGCTGTCGCTCATCTGGAAGCCGCGAATGTGCGTCAGTACCGACTTGCCGTCGTTGTCACGCACCATGAACCACTGATCAATACCGCCCAGGCTGTTACCAATCAGCAGCGAAATACCGCCCAGCAGTGGGCTCACTGCAGTTACTTCGGCATTGCCCGAAAGCAGGTTGTAACGGCCATTCAGGGTTTTGCTGCGCAGGTCGAACACACTGGCGGCAGACTTGCCATTGAACACATAAAGCCACTGCTGACGCGGGTCGATCAGCATCGAACTGATCGGCTCAGCCATCTGCGGCAGGTTAAGGCGCTCTTGCGACTGCGAGACTTCGCCGGTGAATTCATTTTCTTCATTGGTCATCGACAACACGTGCAATTCATTGCCGGTCGATGCCGAAATAATCAGGTTATCGCCATTCAGGTTCATCGCCACGTGCTCAAGCGGGCGACCTTGCGGGTCAAGGGCGATTGGATCTTCACCGAATGGATATTGCAGAACCGGAGTGATGGTTTTTACGTTGTTGGGGTAGCTGACGGCGTAATTCTGCTTGAACACCAGCGCCTGTCCATTCGACAGACCAATGATCGTGCGGCGGCTGCCCGGCTGATCTTCACTGTGCGAGGTGATGGTGGCACCT
Organism: Pseudomonas marincola; assembly: GCF_900682675.2. Taxonomy (NCBI): domain Bacteria; kingdom Pseudomonadati; phylum Pseudomonadota; class Gammaproteobacteria; order Pseudomonadales; family Pseudomonadaceae; genus Pseudomonas; species Pseudomonas marincola. Next base: position 4,651,335 of record NZ_LR215729.2, read on the forward strand.
TCTGGCAGCGGCAGATCAAAGTTGGTCAGGGCCGAGCCATCTTTCATAGCAAAGAACTGCACGTGGCCTTCAGTATTGAGGCGCATGGCAACCTTGTTCTGCTCTTCCACCGCGAGCATCAGCGGTTTGCCTTCGCCAGCCAACCAGGCAGGCTGCTGTTCGGTTTTTGCCTCGATACTGGCGCCAGAGAAGATCGGCATAACCACGTAGGCGAGGTAGAAAAAAATCAGGGTAATTGCAGCCAGAACGGCCAGGCCGCCGATTGAAACGTACCAGCGCGCCATGCGGTCTTTGAGCGCACGTGAGCGACGCTTGCGCAGCAAGGCGGGCGTATTGAAGTCCAGCCGTTGGCTGCTGTTCGAAGGAGCGGTCATGGTTTCATTGGCCAAGTCGTTCATACAAAAATCTCTGGGGCGGGTTACGCACTCGCGCCGCTGATTAAAGCGGAAGCATGAATTTAACGATCTTGTGTGACAGAAAGATTACAGAGAGGTGACGCGACAACGCCCACCTCTCCAAAGGAGGGCGGGCGTTGCTGCTTGAGGCTATAAGAAGTCTTGAAGACGCCTTACAGGCCCAGGTCCTTCATGGTCTTGGCAACCACTTTGGAAGGCAGCGGGATGTAACCATCCTTGACCACAACTTCCTGACCTTGCTTGGACAGAACCATCTTCACGAATTCAGCTTCCAGCGGGCTCAGAGCCTTGTTTGGAGCCTTGTTCACATAGACGTAAAGGAAGCGCGACAGCGGGTATTTACCTGCCAGAGCGTTACCTTCAGTAGCCTCTTCAGCCACACCGTTCTTGTCCAGCAGCGCGACAGCACGAACGCTGGAGGTCTTGTAGCCAATGCCCGAGTAACCGATGGCGTTGATCGTGCTCGAGATCGACTGCACAACCGAAGCCGAACCCGGCTGCTCGTTCACGTTCGAGCGGAAGTCACCTTTGCACAGGGCTTCTTCTTTGAAGTAACCGTAAGTGCCGGATACCGAGTTACGACCGAACAGCTGTACCGGCTTGCTAGCCCAGTCGCCAGTCAGACCAGCATCACCCCAGGTCTTGATTTCTTTAGCTTCGCCGCAAAGACGGGTGCTCGAGAAGATCGCGTCAACCTGTTGCATGCTCAGGCTTTTGATCGGGTTGTCTTTGTGTACGAATACAGCCAGGGCGTCGATAGCTACCGGGATTGCAGTTGGCTTGTAGCCATACTTTTCTTCAAAAGCCTGCAGCTCGGCATCTTTCATCTTGCGGCTCATCGGGCCGAGGTTGGAAGTGCCCTCAGTCAGCGCAGGTGGCGCGGTAGAAGAACCAGCAGCCTGAATCTGGATATTTACGTTGGGGTAAAGTTTTTTGTAGTTCTCAGCCCAGAGAGTCATCAGGTTGGCCAGGGTGTCAGAGCCTACGCTCGACAAGTTACCCGAGACGCCCGAGGTCTTTTCATAGGTCGGCAGTGCCGGGTCGATAGCGGCTACCGCATTGGCGGTGGCGACACCAGCGGCGACGAAAGTCATGGCCGCCATCAAACGCTTCAGATTCATGCCTTGCTCCTAGCAGAAAGGGTGTTGGAAAGAACGGGGCCATTATCTGCAGGCCTTGTGACCAATCTATGAAAGCAATGTGACAGTTAGATGACCGTGACATCCTTTTGCCACTTTTTATGCTTAAAACATGGCAAAAGTCGGCGAACAGCACGACATAAGCTGTGCTGGCAGTCGCCCAGCGACTGCTCAGTCGGTATACTCTGCATGCCCATGCTTTGAGGGTCTGCTAGCTATTTGACAGCGCAGCCTTTAGACCAGCGCCAAGCATGTGCCGGTTTATGCGTCGCACTCAGGTGCCTCGCAAGCATTTTTACCGTGCTGATACGCGCTGATAACAATAACCGCGCTGAGAGCCGTTAATTAGATGAACGATTTCGAACAGGAAGACCCGATACCACAAGGCGATCTGGCCCTTCAGATCACCGCCCTCCCCCGTGAAACCAATGGTTTTGGTGATATTTTCGGCGGTTGGCTGGTAGCTCAAATGGATTTGGCAGGCACGGCGATGGCCAGCAAGATTGCTGGCGGACGTGTTGCAACCGTTGCAATCGACCGCATGGCGTTTCTGGTGCCGGTAGCCGTTGGCGCGCAATTATCTTTTTATACTCAGGCGCTGGAAGTCGGCCGCAGCTCGATCCAGATGATGGTCGAGGTTTGGAGCGATGATCCGCTCTCAAGCGAGTGGCGCAAGGTAACCGAAGCCGTTTTTGTGTTCGTCGCGATTGATGGCAGCGGGAGAACCCGCTCACTCCCTCCGCGCCGCTGAGCAGTCTGTAAAGCACAGCCAACAGACACAATAAAACGCCGACTCCAACGTCGGCGTTTTTGCATGCGTACGTTTAAGGGCGGGAGTTAGCTCAAGCTGCGCGCACCGCTCGCACTTGAATCTCGACGCCCAGATTGGATCGAATAACCGCCAATATCGCCGCCAGATTATCCATGCTGGGGTTACCGCTGGCAGACAGCATGCGATGCAGGCTTTTGCTGGGCTTGCTGGTTTGCCTGGCAAGCTCTTCAAATCCGACAGTCGCGTTGACTAAATCGCGCAGAATTACTCGGGCGGTTTCAGGTTCGCCGTTGAGGAACAGGCTTGCGGCCTCATCAAGCAGCGACAGAGCAAACTCTGGATCGCGCTGCGCACGCTCGGCGATGGAATGTTTGAAGCTGCGGGTGAGCGCCATATCGGTTACCTCTTTCGCGTTGCCGCACGCTTGCGGCTTTTGTACTCGCGCAATAACTGTGCTGCACGTTTAATGTCGGCTTTCTGGCTGGCCTTGGTGCCACCAGCAAAGAGAATGATCAGCCGCGAGTCTTCTTCTAACAGATAGATTCTGTAGCCTGGCCCCCAATTGATGCGGTACTCGCCCAGCCCATCGAACCATTTGATATTGGCAGTGTTGCCCATTTCCATACGCACAATTGCGGTGGAAACCTTGGCCGCAGCTTGCGCATCCAACGCACAGAACCATGCGTTAAAAGGGCTTGAGTTATCCTCGCGCAAATATTCTTCAACAGTTATCGCCATAAATAATGGTAACTAATATGTTACCAACAAGCAAACGAACTACGGCAATAGTGGCTGGCTGAGTCCCAGCGCGCGGCATTTTCCCCAGACACAAAAACGCCGACTCGAAAGTCGGCGTTTTTGCATATCCGCTAAATTAGCCGCGGATGTTGTAGATGTCTTTCTCGTTGGCCTCGGCGTATTCATACATACGCTCAAGGAATGCGCTCTGCTGAGCCCAAACCTTGGCCGCAACCGGGTCGGCTGCTGCAGTGGCGTCGACGACGCCCGATGCCACTTCCTTGAGCTTGGCCAGCACCTCATCCGGCAGACGACGCACGTCGACGCCTTCTTTCTTCAGCTGCTCCATGGCTTCCATGTTGCGCGTGTTGTAATCGTCGAGCATGTCGCCGTTCACATCACGAGCCGCTGCACGCACGATGGCTTGCAGGTCTTTTGGCAGGCTTTCCCACGCCTTGATGTTGACGTCCAGTTCGAACGTTACGTTCGGCTCTTGCCAGCCTGGTGTGTAGTAGTACTTGGCTGCTTTGTGCAGACCCAGCGCCTGGTCGTTGTACGGACCAATCCACTCGGTAGCGTCGATGGCGCCGGTTTGCAGTGCGGTGAAGATTTCACCCGCCGGCATGTTGACCACAGTACCGCCCATTTTGGTCAGCACTTCGCCGCCCAGGCCCGGAGTACGCATTTTCAGGCCGTTGAAGTCATCAACCGAGTTGATTTCTTTGTTGAACCAGCCAGCGGTTTGCACGCCGGTAGCGCCGCACGCCATTGGCAGTACGCCGAAAGGCTTATACGCCTCTTCCCACAATTCGATGCCGCCACCCTTGTGCAGCCAGGCATTCATTTCCTGGGCATTAGGGCCAAATGGCAAGGCGCAGAAGAACTGGGCAGCAGGCACTTTGCCTTTCCAGTAGTAAGGAGCACCGTGGCCCATTTCAGCAGTACCACGCGAAACAGCGTCGAAGACTTCAAGTGCCGGCACCAGCTCCCCAGCGGCGTAAACCTTGACCTTCAGACGACCATTACTCATCTCATTGACGAGCGTGGCGAAACGTTCGGCACCTACGCCAACGCCCGGAAAGTTTTTTGGCCACGAAGTAACCATCTTCCAGTTAAAAGTCTCACCACCCGCGCCTTTTTGGGGTTCGCCAGCAGTTTTAGCCTCTTCTTTGCAGCCTGCCAAAGCAGTAGCTGCCAGACCTACACCCGCGGCCGCGAGTATTTGACGACGTTTCATTCAATGCTCCTTCTTGTTGTATTGGTCTGACCACAGGATCACTGTTGGCAGACCACGCCTGACTAACATAGGGTGAACTAGCGCTCAAGCCTAGTAGATTCGACTAAAGTTGTAGTGCCATTGCCGCATTATCAACAGGTGCCTAGAATCGCCTGACTTTTCACTGCGTACAGTTTTGCGTGGCGAAAATGGGCTGAAATACGCTCAACTTTTGCTCCGGGCCTGGCCCCTCTGCAGATTAGGGACAATCTGATAACTGCCTTGGGCAGTTTTTTAGTGCCTGCAGAGTAGAAACTGAACAACAATATCACTGCAACTAATTGCTACATGATCGCGCGTCGTGGTTTCAGCTAGCCTGTGCCTGCAATTCTCACCCTATAACGATAAGGACTCCTTATGTCCGACAAGCCCCCACTTCCATTAGCAATCGCTCGTTTCATCGATGCACTGAACATGCGCTTCGGTCAGGCGTGTGCCTGGCTCACCGTATTTCTGGTGCTTGGCACAGCCATCGTTGTGGTTCTGCGTTACGGTTTCGGGATTGGCGCCACCGCCCTGCAAGAAGCTGTGTTGTACGCACACGCCCTTGTGTTCATGGGTGCCTCCGCCTGGACACTGCAACGCAATGCCCACGTTCGAGTGGATATTTTCTACCAGAAGTTCAGCCCGAAACGTCAGGCGCTGGTCGACATCGGCGGCACGCTGCTGTTCCTGCTGCCGCTGTGCCTGTTCCTCGGCTGGAGCAGCTGGGATTACGTCGCCAACTCGTGGGCAACGCATGAAGCGTCCAGCGAGTCCGGCGGCCTGCATTACGTTTATCTGCAAAAAAGCATCATTCTGGTGTTGGTTGTGTCTCTGGTTCTGCAAGGCATCTCCGATCTGATCAAAGGTATTTATCTGCTCGCCGGTCGCCTGCCCGAGCCGGAGGTGAAACATGGCTGAGCTGATGCCGATTCTGCTGTTTATCTGTATCTGCGTGGCCTTGATGGCCGGCTATCCGGTGGCGTTCACCCTCGGTGGTGTATCGCTGGTTTTCGCCGGTATTGGCGTGCTGACCAACACCTTTGATGCAACGTATCTGAGCGCCCTGCCCAACCGCCTGTTCGGCATCATGAACAACCAGACCATGTTGGCGGTGCCGCTATTCGTGTTCATGGGAGTGATGCTGGAGAAGTCCAGGGTTGCTGAAGACCTGCTGGAGTCGATGTCGCGTTTGTTCGGCACTCTGCGTGGCGGTCTGGCCATCTCGGTTTGCGTGGTAGGCGCACTGCTTGCCGCTTCCACCGGTATCGTGGGTGCAACCGTAGTCACCATGGGTTTGCTGGCATTGCCAACCATGTTGCGTCGCGGTTACGACCCGGCCATTTCGACTGGCACACTCGCCGCGACCGGCACGCTGGGCCAGATCATCCCACCGTCGATCGTGCTGGTTTTGCTGGGTGACGTAATGTCCAGCGCCTACCAACAAGCACAGTTGAAGATGGGCATCTTCTCGCCCAAGACCGTCTCGGTGGGTGACCTGTTCGTTGGCGCGTTCCTGCCCGGCATGCTGCTGGTGGGCATGTACATTCTGTACATCATCGCGGTAGCCATTTTTCAGCCGAAAAACTGCCAGCGCTGCCGCAGGAAGAGCTCGGTCCGATCGAGTGGGGCAAGCTGGCCAATGCACTTATCCCGCCGCTGATTCTGATTGCGGCCGTGCTGGGCTCGATCCTTGCCGGTTACGCCACTCCGACAGAAGCTGCGGCGCTGGGTGCTTTGGGCGCAATGGTTCTGGCAACCGTGAAGCGCAAGCTGAACTTCACCCAACTGCGTGAAGTGGCTTACGGCACCACCGAAATCAGCGCGATGGTCTTCATGATCCTCATCGGCGCCTCGCTGTTCTCCCTGGTATTCCGTGGCTTCGGCGGCGAAATCCTGATCGAGGACGTATTCGCGCAATTGCCTGGCGGCGTACTGGGTGCGTTCTTCCTGGTGATGGTGGTGATTTTCTTCCTCGGCTTCATCCTCGACTTCATCGAAATCACCTTCGTGGTGGTGCCGATTGTGGGCCCGGTGTTGCTGGCGATGGGTCTCGACCCGATCTGGTTGGGGGTCATGATTGCACTCAACCTGCAAACATCCTTCCTGACGCCACCGTTTGGTTTTGCGCTGTTCTACCTGCGTGGTGTTACGCCACAGTCGGTTCCGACCAGCACGATCTACAAAGGTGTCGTGCCGTTTATCCTGATTCAGTTGTTCCTGCTGGTGATTGCCTACATGTATCCAGGCTTAATCACGTGGTTGCCTGAGCAGGTTTACGGCAACTAAATTGGCGGGTCAGGTTCGGCCCCTGAGGGCCTGATACTGCGTTGCTGCACCTCGCCATAGATGGCTATGGCTCGGTGCAGCGCCTTGTCTCAGGACCTCAGGCTCACGAACCTGACTCCACCAATTCGGTGATAGCTTGGTTAAGGGCAAGAGCGCTTTTTTTGATGGGCATTTAGAGATTGGCGAATAGCCCTGCGAAAGCAGCTTAGATACAAGCCACGTCAGTGCCGCACCTCAGGTACACGAACCTGACTCCACCATTTCGGTGACATTTGGTTAGAAGCAAAAGCGCTCATCATTTGATGGGCGTTTTTTTATGGGCGAAAAGCCGTGCTAGAGATGGTTAAGGGCAAGAGCGTTTTTTTGACTCTGGCAAAAGACCAGATGGAACAACCTGGTCACAGTCAGAATCAGAGCGGTAGCCGCATTACTCAAACGCCCGTCAGTCGATGGGCGTTTTGCTTTTAGGGGGCGGCTGCGTTCCAATGGTCATCAATGCTTTTTCAGGAATACGCTCATGACGACATATAACGTTGAACGGCTCGAACTGGGCGGATTGAATTGCTGGCAGGTTCGCTACGGCGCTGCCGAGTTATTGGTGACTCAGCAAGGCGCGCAAATTCTCAGTTATCAGCGCGACGGTGAGCCGCCGGTGATCTGGCTGAGTGATTTGGCTGAGCTGCAAGCTGGCAAGAGTCCACGGGGTGGCGTACCGGTTTGCTGGCCGTGGTTTGGCGATTTGCAGCGCAATCCGGCGATTACTCAAGCCATGCACGCCGACCCGCAGAATGCGCCTTTTCATGGCCTGGTGCGGAACATCGACTGGCAGTTGGTCGACATCGAAAGCAGTGCTGCCGGGGTAACGCTGGAGTTCAGCCTTAACACCGCCGAGACGCCGCTGGAAGGCTGGCCGCATCAGGCGGATCTGCGCCTGCACATCCGGCTCGACGAGAAGCTGCATATCGACCTGCACTGCAAGAACATCGGCGACAGCCAGTTGAATATCAGCCAGGCGCTGCACAGCTACTTTGCAGTGAGCGATATTCGTCAGGTTGAAGTTGAAGGCCTCGCCGATTGCCGCTACATCGAAACGCTGGCGGATTGGGAGATTCGCGAGCAGCGCGGCAATATCAAGTTCCACGGCGAAACCGACCGAATCTACCTCAACACGCCGAACGAGCTGAGCATCGTCGACAGCCATTGGCAGCGCCGGATTCGCATGAGCAGCAGCGGCACGCGCTCGGCGGTGGTGTGGAATCCTTGGGTCAAAAAAGCCCAGCAGCTCAGCGAGTTTGCCGACAACGCCTGGCTCGACATGCTCTGTATTGAGCACGCCAACGTGATGGACGACTTGGTGCAACTAAAGCCCGGGGCCGAGCACCATCTGGCGATCAGCCTGTGGAGTGAGGCGTATAGCGACTGATTTCAGTCGCCCGCCCCGCTGTCTTGCGGGGCGGCCTCTAATGCGCCGCGCAATGCAGCTGCATCGGTAAAGTGATGCAGCTCTTCCAGCCGGCCATCCTTGAGTTGCAACCATAGTACGGTCGATTCTGCGACGTCATAGCGCGGCACCACCCGCGACTCGCGATCGAGCAGCACCCGATAGTTGTAATCGCGCATGGCAGGCACTGCGAACATCTTGGCAATCAAGCTGGGCATCTTGCTGATATCGGCGAGAAACACCGCGTTACGCTGCTGCAAATAGCCTTTGGGCTGACCCTGCAACGCCGCTTCAAGCATTTCGGCGCCCTCCATGTCGCGAGCGACCAAAAGCACCTGCAGTTGGTTATCCAATGTGTAGGGCTGCTCGAACTGATCCAGCAAGGTCCAGGACTCCAGGCGCTCTCCTTTCTCCAGCGCCAGCGCCGCGCTCGATAGCAGGCACAACATCAACAGCATCAATGCTTTCATGACTCACTCCCGTTAACCAATTAGCCGCAGGCAGATTAAAGCACTGATTACGGCTTCCCGATGGGCCACAATGCCTGCCGGATATCCAAGCCAGCCTCTGTATAATCGCCGACCTCAGCTCCTTTTGATAAGCGCCCGCATGCACAAAATTCTGGTAATCGGTTACGTCTGGCCCGAACCCCGCTCATCTGCGGCGGGTAGCCGCATGATCGAGTTGCTCGAACTGTTCCGAAAGCAGGGCTGGAGCGTGAGTTTTGCCAGTGCTGCGGCGTTATCAGAGCACCGTGCAGACCTCAGCTCTCTGCAAATCCCGGAGCTGCAAATCGCCCTCAACTGCGACAGCTTTGATGCGCTGGTGAGCGAGCTGCAGCCAGACATGGTGCTGTTTGACCGTTACTTCACCGAAGAACAATTCGCCTGGCGGGTGGAACGGGCCTGGCCGCAAGCCCTGCGCGTGCTCGATACCAGTGACCTGCATTGCCTGCGCGATGCCCGCCAGCATCTGCTGAAAACCGCCCAGCAAGCCTGCGACTCGGAAGCTAAACGCCATCAGGTGCCGGCAGTAACGGCCGACATGGACACGCTCTATCAGGTGATGGCGAGCCATGACATGGCCCAGCGCGAAATCGCCGCGATCTACCGCAGCGACCTGACGCTGATGATTTCTGATTTCGAGGTGCAACTGCTGCAACAGCGCTTTGGCGTGCCGCCAGCATTGCTCATGCACAACCCGTTAATGCTGATTCCGCCGGTGGTTGAGCCGTTACCTTTCGAGCAGCGCCAACACTTCATCAGCATTGGCAACTTCCGCCATGCGCCTAACTGGGATTCGGTGTTATGGCTGAAGAACGTGCTGTGGCCAATGGTGCGCCAACGCCTGCCCAATGCGCAATTGCATGTTTATGGCGCTTATCCACCGCCGAAAGCCACCGCATTGCATAACCCCAAACAGGGTTTTCTGGTGCTGGGCTGGGCGGATGATGCGCATGAAGTGATGACGCGCGCACGCGTATGCCTCGCGCCGCTGCGTTTTGGCGCGGGCATCAAAGGCAAGCTGGCGGATGCAATGGCCTGCGGCACGCCCAATGTCACCACGGCCATTGGCAGCGAAGGCATGCACGGTGAATTGGCCTGGGGCGGGGCAATCGTGGCGGATGCCGAGGCATTTGCCGAGGCGGCTGTAGCGCTGCATGAAGACCCGACGTTGTGGCAGCAAGCTCAGGACAATGGCCGGACCATTCTTGAGCAACGCTTTGCGCGTGAACCGTTGGGCGATGAGTTGATTGCGCGGCTCCAGCGGCTATTTGAGCAGCGCGAACAACACCGTGTGGATAACTTTATTGGCCGCATGCTGCGCCATCACACGCTCAAAAGCACTCAATACATGTCGCAATGGATAGCCGCCAAAACCGCGGCAAAGTAGGCGCTGCAAACGGCTGTGCTTGAGATAGCGGCGCAACCAAAGAAGCCTGTACACCTGAGCGGTGAGTACCGGCGAGCCATGAATCAACAGCGTCAGAGGTCGTCTTCTTCCACCATCCGCACGCTGTCGGCGGTCATGGCGTAAGCCGCGTTGGCGAGGTCGTTATTCACGGTTTCGATCTGCAACTTGCCGCTGATCCAGATTGGCGCGTAGATATCACTGAGTTCGATGCCCTGTGGATAACGCACCAGCACCAATTGATTGGGCGGTGGAGGCGGCACATGAATGCAGGCGCCCGGATAAGGCACGAGGAAGAACTCGGTACTGCGGCCCTGATTGTCGGTTTCGAGCGGCACTGGGTATCCGCCTAAACGCATGACCTTGCCATCGAGGGCGGCCACGGTTTTAGCCGAGTACATCACGGCTGGCAGCTCTTTATCCTGCTGCTTGAGGCCGCCCGGCGAATAGAACGTACCGTCTTGCTCTGGGGTGTCATGCGTGATTTCTGGCATGTCTTCCAGCGCCTGACGATCGTCCGGCGGCATCAACTCCAGCCAGTCCGTCTCGGGTAACTGCGCCATCGCAACACTACTGGCCAACAACAGCGAAGTTATCCACAGACGGCGCATCAACTCGAGTTTCCTTATGCAGTAGGCGGTTTCAGCCGATTATTTCTTCTTGATCATACCGTAGATGAACAACAGGACCACAGCACCCACAACGGCACCGATAAACCCTGCGCCCTGCCCGGCCTGGTAGATGCCCAGCGCCTGACCGCCATAGGTCGCTGCCACTGAACCGGCGATACCCAGAATGATGGTCATGATCCAGCCGAGGCTGTCATCGCCCGGCTTGAGGAAGCGTGCAAGCAGCCCAACAATGAGTCCGATGAAAATCGTGCCGATAATGCCCATAGCGTGCTCTCCGTGTAGATGGGGTCGTCCAATGCAGGCAGCTAACGGCCTTGCGCTGCGGCTCTGCGGTGTTGAACAGGAATTATTCTAGTTCAAACATGGCGACAGGCTATCAGATAGCCTACAACCTCAGAGGTTCAATGCGCGCCACGGAGCGAGGCGCGCATTGGGCGGATCAAACGGCTTTGATCAGGCTCTGCACTTGGCTGATCTTCTGATCAAGCGTGGCGCGGTCAGCACAACGCAACGTAGCGTGACCGACTTTGCGACCAACCTTGAATGCCTTGCCGTAGTGATGCAGATGGCAGTCATCAATGGCGGTCACTTTATCCACAGGCGGCACTTCACCGATGAAGTTGAGCATGGCGCTCTCGCCCACTTTGGCGGTTGAGCCCAGTGGCAGGCCGGCGATCGCACGCAGGTGGTTTTCGAACTGGCTGCACTCGGCGCCTTCGATGGTCCAGTGGCCAGAGTTATGCACGCGCGGGGCAATCTCGTTGGCCTTAAGGCCGCCATCGATTTCGAAAAACTCGAACGCCATCACGCCGACATAATCCAGCTGCTTGAGCACACGGCCAACGTAATCTTCGGCGAGGCTTTGCAGGGGGTGATCGGTGCTGGCAATCGACAGTTCCAGAATCCCGCTGTTGTGCGTGTTGTGCACCAACGGATAGAACCGCGTTTCGCCATCACGGCCACGCACAGCCACCAGCGAGACTTCACCGGTGAAGGGTACAAAGCCTTCCAGAATGCACGGCACGCTGCCCAACTCGGCAAATGCTCCGGTTACATCCTGCTCGCTGCGCAGCACTTTCTGGCCCTTGCCGTCGTAACCCAGCGTGCGGGTTTTCATCACGGCAGGCAGGCCGATGCTGGCAACGGCGGCGTCGAGATCGGCTTGCGACTGAATATCGGCGAACGCGGGGGTCGGAATGCCCAGGTCCTTGAACATCGACTTTTCGAACCAGCGGTCACGGGCAATGCGCAGGGCTTCGGCGCCTGGATATACGGGCACGAACTGCGAAAGAAAGGCGACAGTCTCAGCCGGCACGCTTTCGAATTCGAACGTGACCAGATCAACCTCGTCGGCCAGTTGGCGCAGGTGATCCTGATCCGCGTAATCCGCACGGATATGCTCGCCCAACGCTTGCGCGCAAGCATCCGGGGCCGGATCAAGGAAGGCGAAGTTCATGCCCAGCGGCGTGCCCGCCAGTGACAACATACGGCCCAACTGGCCGCCACCGATTACACCGATTTTCATTGCAAGGCCCCTTTTCGCAGGTGGCAGATCAACCAAAATTTTACCGCTACAACGCCATTGAAAACGGGCCGCGAGGGCCCGTTAAACTTATGCGTTGCGCGGGTCCGAGTTTGCCAGAACGGTCTCGGTTTGCTCTTCACGGAACGCTTTCAGCGCCGTGTGGAACTGCGGATGCTGGTGGCCGAGAATACTCGCCGCGAGCAATGCCGCGTTGACCGCACCGGCCTTGCCAATCGCCAGCGTCGCCACCGGAACACCGGCTGGCATCTGCACGATAGACAGCAGTGAGTCGACACCCGAGAGCATGGACGACTGCACCGGCACACCCAGAACCGGCAAGTGGGTCTTGGCGGCGCACATGCCCGGCAGGTGGGCTGCACCACCGGCACCGGCGATGATCACCTGAATGCCACGGCCTTCTGCCTCGTCAGCATATTGAAACAACAGATCCGGAGTGCGGTGGGCAGACACCACTTTAACTTCGTAAGGAATGCCCAGCTTGTCCAGCATCTCGGCGGTGTGGCTAAGGGTGGACCAATCGGACTTGGAGCCCATGATCACGCCAACCAGTGCGCTCATCGTCGTGCCTCTTCATTGTGCGCCCGCTGGCGCGTCTAAAACCAACAAGCCACGTGAGTCAAACTCGCGTGGCTTGTGAATAGTTCAGGCTGGGCTCTGCCAGCCAAAGGCCGCGCAGTATACCGCAAAGGTGATGGCAATGAGCAGTGCCACTGACCGTTTGTCCAGAGTCTGCGGGCCGCCAGTGCAAACTGACTAGATTATGTTCTGTGTCAATTGTCTCGCTTACCAGCGGAGCAAACTCCACCGATTACATTGTCATGGGAGTTTCAACATGCCACAGACCATGAAAGCAGCCGTGGTGCATACCTTCGGTGAGCCTTTACGCATTGAAGAAGTCAAAGTGCCAATGCCCGGGCCGGGCCAGATTCTGGTCAAAATCGAAGCCACCGGGGTTTGCCATACCGACTTGCACGCCGCCGAGGGAGACTGGCCCGTGAAGCCAAGCCTGCCGTTTATACCGGGCCACGAAGGCGTGGGTTATGTGGCTGCCGTGGGCAGTGGCGTCACCCGGGTGAAGGAAGGTGATCGCGTCGGCGTGCCGTGGCTGTATACCGCCTGCGGTTGCTGCGAGCACTGCATTACTGGCTGGGAAACCCTCTGCGAAAGCCAAGAAAATACCGGTTACTCGGTAAACGGCAGCTACGCCGAATATGTACTGGCAGACCCTGACTACGTGGGGATTTTGCCGAAGAACATTGGCTTTGTAGAAATCGCGCCGATTCTCTGTGCGGGCGTGACTGTTTACAAAGGCCTGAAGATCACCGGCGCACGCCCTGGCCAGTGGGTCGCGATCTCTGGAATCGGCGGTTTGGGCCACGTTGCCGTGCAATACGCACGCGCCATGGGCCTGCATGTTGCGGCCATTGATGTCGACGACAGCAAACTCGACCTCGCGCGCAGACTCGGTGCAGAACTCACCGTAAACGCACGCAATGAAGACCCCGCAACGGTGATTCAGCGCGACATTGGCGGCGCTCACGGCGTACTGGTTACCGCGGTGTCTAACAGCGCGTTTGGTCAGGCCATTGGGGCAGCGCGGCGCGGCGGCACGGTTGCTCTGGTCGGCCTGCCGCCAGGTGATTTCCCTGCGCCGATTTTCGATGTGGTGCTAAAAGCCATCAGCATTACCGGCTCCATTGTCGGCACCCGCGCAGACTTGCAGGAAGCCATGGAGTTCGCCGGAGAAGGCCTGGTCAAGGCAACCTGCACCACCGATAAACTGGACAACATCAACATCATCCTCGACCAGATGCGCGCCGGCAAAATTGAAGGCCGCACCGTACTGGAGTTCTAAAACCGTGAGAAGAAATGCCTCGTCGCGCGGTTAGCCCAGGCATTTCTTCTCGTCCCACCTGATTCACCCCTCTGCTCTGCTGTTGGCGTCCTGCACGCGGACGGCGGCATACATCTTGCTGTTTATTGGCCAATCTCAGCCATTGGATTCGGCAACGATGCACGCCCAAGTGACAACTCTGCACGTAGTGTCCATGACCCTCGAATATTTTGCCGACACGGCTGTGCCAGTCTCGCGCCTGCTCGAAGCGAGCGGCATCCAGCCTGCCGACCTGAGTGGCAACAACAGCCGCATCACGCCCCATCAGGAACTTCAGGTGTGCGCCAACGGCCTGACCTTGCGTGAAGATCTCGGGCTCGAACTGGGCCAGCGCATGCACATCTCCGCTTACGGCATTCTCGGTTACGCCGCGCTATCAAGTGCCACTTTTGGTGACGCCTGGCGGCTTATGCTCGAGTATCCGGCGCTGCTCGGCACCTACTTCAAACTGGACTTGAACGTTGAGGGTGAGCTGGCCTGGGTCAGCGCCAGCAACTACCAGCAGCGCCCTGAGCTTGAGGTTTTCAATGTCGAGATGTGCCTCGCCTCACTGCGAACGGTGTGCGCCGACTTGCTCGGCCAAGTCCTGCCTTTGAGCGCCGCGCAATTTAGGTACAGTGAGCCGACGTACTCAAACCGCTATGCCAACAGTTTTGATTGCCCGGTTAGGTTTGATGCGCCCAGCAATGCGTTCGCCTTCCCTGCCAGCTGGCTGACAAAACGCCTGCCGCTGGCGGACGCAATTACTCATCAAGACACGCTCATGTGCTGTCGCAAGCTGAACAGCGAACTGTCGGCCCGACAGATATGGCTGGCACGCATTCGCGAACTGCTCGCCGGACAACTGGCCGACTCGCCAGGCCTAGAACAACTGGCGCAGCAGATGCACTGCTCACCACGCACCCTGCGCCGCCACTTGCAGGCGCTCGGCACGCATTATCAAGAGCTGCTGGATGACCTGCGGTTTGAGCGAGCCAAAGACTTGCTCTGCCAGGAAGGCTGGCCGGTGGGTCGGATTGCCGAGGAACTTGGCTTTAGTGAAAGCGCCAGTTTCCGGCATGCCTTTCAACGCTGGAGTGGCATCGCACCGAGCCATTTTCGCCCTTGATTCATTCACTCAAAAACAACTGATGGACAAGCATGGCCGCAAAATTTGGCCAGATTTATCCCCTTTTGGCCACTATCGACGTTTTCGCAAACGCAACTTAGGCAAACAATGGGGCATAACAAGTACACACCGAGAGCCCAGCCATGCTGACCATCTACAGTGACGACCACCACTTGCATCACGGCAAATGCGAGTTGATCGACGGGCAATTGATGCCCTGTTTTGAGAAACCGCAGCGCGCCGACCATATCTTGCAGCGTGTGCAGAATCAGAACTTGGGTGAGGTACGCGGCCCGGAAGACTTCGGTCGCGAACCATTGCTGCGGATTCACACCCGTGAATATCTGGACTTCTTCGAAGGTGCTTGGTCACGTTGGGCGGCTCAGGGCGGCACCAGCGATTTAATGCCGTACACCTTCGCCGCGCGCAATTTGCGCCAGAAGCTGCCCAACCATTTGCACGGTGAGCTGGGCTATTACAGCTTCGACGGCGGTGCTCCAATCACCGCGGGCACATGGCAAGCCGCGTACAGCGCCGCACAGGTCGCGCTGACCGCACAACGTGAAATCAGCAACGGCTCGCACACAGCATTTGCCCTGTGTCGTCCACCTGGCCACCACGCGGCCGGCGATGTAATGGGCGGCTATTGCTACCTCAACAACGCCGCCATCGCAGCGCAGGCGTTCCTCGATCAGGGCAGCAAGCGCGTGGCCATTCTCGATGTCGATTACCACCACGGTAACGGCACCCAGTCGATTTTCTACAACCGCAAAGACGTGCTGTTCACCTCGATCCACGGCGATCCGGCTGCAGAGTTTCCATTCTTTCTGGGCTATGCCGATGAGCCGGGTGAAGGCGAAGGTGAAGGCTACAACTTCAATTACCCACTCCCTGCCGGCAGCGGCTGGAGCGAGTGGAGCGCCGCGCTGGAACAAGCCTGCGCAGAGATCAGCCGCTACGACGCCGACGTGATCATCGTCTCGCTGGGCGTCGATACATTCAAAGAAGACCCAATTTCGCAGTTCAAGCTCGACAGCCCGGACTACTTAAAAATGGGCGAACGAATTGCGGCGCTCGGCAAACCGACTCTGTTTGTAATGGAGGGTGGTTACGCCGTCGAAGAAATCGGCATCAATGCCGTCAACGTACTCAAAGGTTTTGAAACAGTCTGCCGCCCCTAAAAGACCGCAAGTCCCGCTCAGGGATTCGCGGTTCTAATAAAACTAACAAGGACGCATCACTATGAAGAAGCTTTGCACTTTGATTGGCGCCGCAATTTGCGGCACCGCCATGCTGGCCAGCGCAGCCCATGCTGCGGAGCGTGAGTTACGGGTTTATAACTGGGCCGACTACATTCTGCCTTCAGTGCCCAAAGACTTCGCCAAGAAATCCGGCATCAAGCTGACTTGGGACGTATTCGATACCAACGAATCGCTGGAAGCAAAATTGCTCGCCGGTAACTCGGGCTACGACTTGGTTGTGCCGAGCAACACCTTCCTCGACACCCAGATCAAGGCAGACGTGTTCCAGAAGCTCGACAAGAGCAAGCTGCCTAACTGGAAAAACCTCGACCCACAGCTGCTAAAGCTGATGTCCGCCAATGACCCGGGCAACGAACACGCCGTGCCTTACATGTACGGCACCGTGATCATCGGTTTCAACCCGGAAAAGGTCAAAGCGGTACTGGGTGACGATGCGCCGGTGGACAGCTGGGATCTGGTGTTCAAAGAGGAGAACATCAGCAAGCTCAAGCAGTGCGGCGTAGCGATGCTCGATTCACCCGGCGATATCATGCCGATTGCCCTGCATTACCTTGGTCTGGACCCAAACAGCACCAAAACGGCCGACTATAAAAAGGCCACGGATCTGATGCTGAAGATCCGTCCGAACATCGCCTACTTCCACTCGGCCAAATACATGACCGACATCGCCAACGGCAACATCTGCGTTGCAGTCGGCTACTCGGGGAGCTTCTATCAATTCGCCAACCGTGCCAAGGAAGCCGGTAATGGCGTAGTGGTGGACTGGCGTTTGCCGAAGGAAGGCGCGCCGCTGTGGTTCGACTCGTTCGCCATTCCGAAAAGCGCACAGAACGTTGCTGAAGCGCATGAGTTCCTCAACAACCTGCTCGACCCGGAAGTGATCGGCCCAACCAGTAACTTCCTCGGCTACCCGAACCCGAACAAGGCATCGATGCCATTGATCAAGGCTGAAATTCGCGACAATCCGGGCCTGACGCCGACCGCCGAAGCGCAGAAAACCCTGTATGTGTTGCAGCCTCTGCCGCAGAAAGCCGAACGCGCAAGAACCCGTGCCTGGACCAAGATTAAATCGGGGACTTGAGTAGATACGGCTAAGCGCAATGACCAGCCGGAGGACGGAATCCGCATCGCAGCTTCCGCCATAGCGTTTTCGCGGGTCGATTTGGGATTGGTGGTGTTGCGCACATCGTCCGACGGATTGCGTTGCTACGCGCCGCTATCCATCCTCCGGGTGTTTGTGATTATCGAGGACATGTCGGGACGGCGTTATGGCTTCCACGGATCGACTCGGGATGGGTGGCGTGGCGCAAATTGCTCGACGGATTGCGTTACTTTGCGCCGCTATCCATCCTCCGGGTGTTGGTGATTATCGGGGGCGCGGCCTGCGGAGGATGGAATCCGCATCGCGGCTTCCGTCATGGCGGATGGCCTGCGGTTCTCGTTCTGCTCTTGATTGGTTTTTGGGTTTTGAACGCTGGCGCTAAGCCTGAATTTCGGGCGTTCTCTCGTCACCTTTTCGCCCTTACGGCGAGTCACTTTTCACAATCGATTGAAAAGTGACCAAAAGATCTTGCCCCTCCATTGGGCCTCGCGGCGCTCGGCTTCCCGCATTCCATCGTTGCTCCGTGGGCACGTCGCGATGGGCCGTCCTTGGCCCAACGCAACTCTCGCCGCATCCATGCGGCTCAACCCTCTGCACAACGATTGCATTTGGCCGGCTGGAATGGGGCGTTTGCGGTGTTTGGGCTTTTGCTGATTGGCTTGGGGATGTTTGGTTTCGCTGCTTTATGGCGGATTGGGGTATCGACTCGGGATTGGTGGTGTTGCGCAAATTGTCTGACGGATTGCGTTGCTTCGCGCCGCTATCCATCCTCCGGGGGTTTGTGATTATCGGGGGCGTGGCCGGGCGGCGTCATGGCGTTCTTACGGATCGACTCGGGAATGATGGTGTTGCGCAAATTGCTCGACGGATTGCGTTGCTTTGCGCCGCTATCCATCCTCCGGGGTTTGTGATTATCGGGGGGCGTGGCCGGGCGGCTTCATGGCTTTTAACGAATCGACTCGGGATTGGTGGCGTGGCGCAAATCGTCCGACGGATTGCGTTGCTTCGCGCCGCTATCCATCCTCCGGGGGTTTGTGATTATCTGGGCGTGGGCTGTGGAGGATGGAATCCGCGTCGCGGCTTCCGTCATGGCGGACTTTCTGCTGGGTGCGGTTTGCTTGTGGTCGCGGTGCGGTTACGGCGCGCAGCGACTGTGCTTCGACGCCGTATGAACCACTCCCAATATTGCTCTGCGTTAACGGCCGACTTCGCCTGTTTCGAGCTTGCGCCAGAGCAATCGTACGGCGGCTTTGCGGACTAACGCGCAGCGATACAGGCGGATTTCCAGCGGTGCTTGCCAGCTCTCGCCGCCGCATACCACCAGCTCTCCACGCGCCAGTTCGGCGGTGACGCTCAGGCGCGGCACCCACGCTACGCCCATGCCTTGTAGCGCCATACTTTTCAGGCTGTCGGCCATCGCGGTTTCGTAAACGGTAACCGAGCGCAGCGCGCGTTGGCGCAGCAGCAGGTTTACCGAGCGGCCCAAGAATGCACCTGCGGTGTAGGCCAGCAGCGGCACGGTCTGGCCTGAATCGAGATCGAACAGTGCTTGCCCCTGCCCATCCACGGCGCACACCGGCAGCATCTCGGTGCGGCCCATGTGCAGCGACGGGAAAATTTCAGGGTCCATTTGCAGCGCTGCATCGGGGTCGTAATAGGCGAGGATCAAATCGCAGCTGCCTTCACGCAAGGAGTGCACCGCCTCGCCGACGTTGGTTGCGACCAATCGGGTATTCAGCGGCAACCCTTCGCGGCGCAAGCGTGCAATCCATTCGGGGAAGAAGCCCAGCGTGAGCGAATGCGCGGCGGATATCTGCAAGACCTCGCCTTGCTTGCCCTCAAGGTTATGCAAATGCCGGACGACTTCGCTGAGTTGCTCGACCATGCTCCGCGCCGTCACCAGAAACAGCTGCCCGGCCTCAGTCAGTTCGATCGGCGTGCATGAACGATTGATCAGCGTCAGCCCGAGTACCGTCTCCAGGCTGCGAATGCGCCGACTGAAAGCCGGCTGGGTGACGAAGCGTTTTTCAGCGGCCCGCGAAAAGCTGCGCGTGGCGGCAAGCACCACAAAGTCTTCCAGCCACTTGCTCTCAAGGTTCATCTCAACTCCACCAATACGCCCTGCTGGCCATAAATCCGTGCACCTCGATATTGCACTTCGGGCGCTCGCCTCACGTTCGCTTAACGCAAGTAGTCACACCCACATTATGCCGATTGTGCATAGCATAGCGTTTAACAGCATTGGCCGCCAAACCGTCGAAACCCCTAATCTATAGGCATCGCGGCGCCTGCCGCTTCCATCAGAGACCTAGACGATCATGTCCGCTGCTGCATCATTCCGCGTAGAGAAAGACCTGCTTGGTACCCTTGAAGTACCTTCCGATGCTTACTTTGGTATCCAGACCCTGCGTGCTGTGCATAACTTCCGCCTGTCTGGCGTGCCACTGTCCCACTACCCAAAACTGGTAGTGGCGCTGGCCATGGTCAAGCAAGCAGCAGCCGACGCCAACCGCGAACTGGGCCACCTGACACCCGCCAAGCACGACGCGATCAGCGAAGCCTGTGCACGGATTATTCGTGGCGATTTCCATGAAGAATTCGTCGTCGACATGATTCAGGGCGGCGCGGGCACCTCGACCAACATGAACGCCAACGAGGTGATCGCCAACATCGCCCTCGAGGCGATGGGCAAGCAGAAAGGTGAATACCAATTCCTGCACCCCAACAACGATGTGAACATGGCGCAGTCGACCAACGACGCCTACCCGACCGCAATCCGTCTGGGTCTGCTGCTGGGCCACGACACCTTGCTGGCCAGCCTCGACAGCCTGATTCAAGCATTCGCGAGCAAGGGTGAAGAGTTCTCTCACGTACTGAAAATGGGCCGCACCCAGTTGCAGGACGCCGTACCGATGACCCTCGGTCAGGAGTTCCGCGCGTTCGCCAACACCCTCAGCGAAGACCTTGCCCGACTGCGCAGCCTGGCCCCTGAACTGCTCACCGAGATCAACCTCGGCGGCACCGCAATCGGCACCGGCATTAACGCCGACCCGGGTTATCAATTGCTTGCTGTACAGCG
Source organism: Pseudomonas marincola (assembly GCF_900682675.2). NCBI lineage: Bacteria > Pseudomonadati > Pseudomonadota > Gammaproteobacteria > Pseudomonadales > Pseudomonadaceae > Pseudomonas > Pseudomonas marincola. The sequence continues at coordinate 4,671,922 of NZ_LR215729.2, forward strand.
TCTGGCTGCCATCAGCGGCCAGCCATTGGTGCCCGCAGCCGACTTGATCGAGGCCACTTCCGACATGGGCGCGTTCGTGCTGTTCTCCGGCATGCTCAAGCGCACCGCGGTAAAACTGTCAAAGATCTGTAACGACCTGCGCCTGCTGTCGAGCGGCCCGCGTACCGGCATTAATGAAATCAACCTGCCGCCGCGTCAGCCCGGCAGCTCGATCATGCCCGGTAAGGTCAACCCGGTTATTCCGGAAGCCGTGAATCAGGTGGCTTTCGAGGTTATCGGTAACGACCTGGCACTGACTCTTGCAGCGGAAGGCGGCCAACTGCAGCTGAACGTGATGGAGCCGCTGATCGCTTACAAGATTTTCGACTCGATCCGGCTGCTGCAACGCGCCATGGACATGCTGCGCGAACATTGCATCGTCGGCATCACCGCCAACGAAGCGCATTGCCGCCAGTTGATGGAGAACTCCATCGGCCTGATCACCGCACTCAACCCGTACATCGGTTACGAAAACGCCACCCGCATCGCCAAACTGGCACTGGAAAGTGGCCGTGGCGTACTCGAGTTGGTACGCGAAGAAAAGCTGTTGGATGACGACACGCTCAGCGACATCCTACGCCCGGAAAACATGATTGCACCGCGCCTGGTTCCGCTTAAAGCCTAGCAATTGGCCATTAATCATTTCCGACGAAACACGCTCTAAAGTGCTCAATCAGGGGATTTGTGGGGGAGAAAACGCAGCGAACGCTCTGTAAACTGCGCGCCTTTCACAACATCCCCTGATTGCTGCTACACGATGTGAATCATCCGCCCAATTCCTGCACAGTAGGTTTATCGCCTGCTGCGCTATGGTGTTAGTGCAGGCCTGGTCTCTCACAAGCGGCTTGATGGGGCTGAACGGTGCCGGCCTAAATCAACCAAGCGCCTTTGCATTGCACGATAAAAGCACGCATTAAGGCCACCTAGATGGCCTGCTCAGCAACAGTTACCAAAAGGGTAAACCGCATGACTCAGAGTTCTTCGAAGACGACGCTGCTAGGCCGTTGGAAACGTATGCCCCTGTGGCAGAAAATCATGATCGGGCTGGTACTCGGGGTGATCACCGGCGCGGTCTTCAAGCAGGATGCACTGATAATCGCACCGATCGGCACGCTGTTTCTCAATGCCATCAAGATGCTCATCGTACCGCTGGTTTTCGTCTCACTGGTCTCGGGCATCACCTCCATGCAAGACACCGCCAAACTTGGGCGGATTAGCATTAAAACCATCAGCATTTACATGGTGACCACCGCATTCGCGGTGAGTATCGGCTTGTTATTCGGCGCGGTGTTTACCCCGGGCGAAGGCCTTAATATGGTAGCCAGCGGTACCGAGACGGCGAAAGAAGCACCGTCACTGGTGAGCATTCTGGTCGGCCTGGTGCCGAGTAATCCGGTAACCGCGTTTGCTGAAGGCAACGTGCTGCAAATCATCGTGTTCGCCATCGCGATTGGCGTGAGCATGAATCTGGTCGGGGAAAAAGCGGCGCCGGTTGTGAAGCTGTTCGATGGCCTTGCCGAAACCTTCTACAAACTCACTGATCTGGTCATGAGCCTGGCACCTTATGGTGTGTTCGCTCTGATCGCCGGTGTAGTCGGCAGCCACGGCGCCGAAGTGTTGCTGCCGCTGGCGCAGGTGATCGGGGTGATTTACCTCGCCAGTATCGCCCACGTAATTCTGGTGTACGGCGGCCTCATTGGCCTGCTCGCGCGCCTCAATCCTGCGCGTTTTTTCCGTGGCATTGCCCCGGCTCTGGCGGTGGCATTCAGTACGTCGAGCAGCTCCGGCACCCTGCCGGTGTCGATTGAATGTGCGCGCAAAAATCTCGGCGTCTCCGAAGGCGTTGCAGGCTTCGTTCTGCCGGTTGGCGCGACCATCAACATGGACGGCACGGCGATTTATCAGGGCGTACTGGCGCTCTTTATCGCGCAGGCTTTCGGTGTTGATCTGGGCGCGGGCCAGTACATGATGATCATCCTCACCGCGACGCTGGCCTCGATTGGCACGGCAGGCGTACCCGGCGCAGGCTTGATCATGCTCGGTCTGGTGCTGACTGCCGCAGGCTTGCCGCTGGAAGGTGTGGCCCTGATTGCCGGTATCGACCGGATTCTAGACATGATGCGCACCGCGGTTAACGTTGCAGGCGACCTGATGACCACAACGCTGGTGGCCCGCAGCGAGAAAGAGCTGGATGACGCGATCTTCGACAGCCCCAACCACGACGGCAACGACTGATCACCTCGCGCCTATTCGATCTCGAACAGGCCATGCCGAATGCGTGCGCCAGCCAAGCGTTGGCGCACGTCTTCATCGATACGCGGATCATCCGCCGCATAAAGCATCACTTGCCGGTAGGCATTGACGCGATTGATGTCACTGCCCAAAAACTCCCACACCACCCGCGTGCAGGCTGGCGTACGCCGATCGCCACTGGAAACCCCGGTCTTCATGCCGTTCAGGCGAGTGATGCGACTCTTGAAGCTGGGAATCAAAATAGTCTGGCTCATCTCGTTGCCGGTCAGGCTTTCGTAGTCGATCAGAAACACCCGATCCTGCAAATAGAACGCTGCGCCCAGATACCGACACCGCACCCAGTCTTCGGCGCTACCGCCCCGCGCCCGCTCCTGGCGTTCCTGACGCTCGAATACAAAGCTGCCGCGCTCCTCACGCAAATGCACCAGCGAGAGCAGGATCTGCCCCGGCACCGACATGCAATTTGAATATTCGAAGTAGTAGCCGCAGTAGCGCGAAAGATCGCTGGCGTGTTGATTGATCGACTCGAACAACTCCAGCAGCGGCGCCCCCGAAGATGCAGACGTCTGGCTGTTGCCACGCGCGCCCACCAGTCGGGCGAATTGATCCTCAGGCAGCGCCAGCTCGTAATCCTCAACCCCAAAGAAGTCGCAAATGCGTTTGCGGTTATGCGCGGTCGGACGGCTCTGCCCCGCCAGATAGCGGTTGAACTGTGCCCGATTGATCGCCAGTTTGCGGCACACCTCGGCAATCGATCGGTAATGACTGCACAGCAGCTTGAGGTTGTTACCAAAGGTTTCGGACATGCGGGCCGCCATACTGATGCGAGTGACGCGATATTAGCATCAAATAGCATCACTTCACTGCAACCCGCGAAATTGTTTGCCGCTATCGCATCGTCAACCATTTAGCAGCGCCCGCAGAGGCCATCTCCTAACCAGAACAACAAGAGTGACCACGCCCATGCTCGACTTACTCAACGACCTCATCTGGAGCAAGCTGCTGATTGTGATGCTGATCGGCCTCGGCCTGTTCTTCACCATCGCCTCACGCTTTGTTCAATTTCGCTATTTCGGCAACATGTTCAGCATCTTCGCTGAAGCCTTCCAACGCCAACCTGGCCAGCTCAGCTCGTTCCAGGCACTGATGCTGTCGGTTGCAGGGCGCGTCGGCGCAGGCAACATTGCCGGTGTTTCGGTGGCCATTATTCTCGGCGGCCCGGGCGCTATTTTCTGGATGTGGGTTGTGGCGCTGGTCGGCATGGCCACCAGCTACTTCGAATGCTCGCTGGCTCAGCTGTACAAGCGCCGTGACGCAGACGGCAGCTACCGTGGCGGCCCGGCCTTTTACATTCAGCACGGCCTCAAGCAGCGCTGGTTGGGCATCGTGGTTTCGATTCTGCTGCTGATGACCTTCGGCTTCGGCTTCAACGCCGTGCAGTCGTACACTGTCGCCAGCTCGCTGCATGACACCTTCGGCGTACCGACCCAGATCAGCGGCGTGGTGCTGATGGCCGTTATCGGCCTGATTATCTTCGGCGGCATCAAGCGTATCGCCAAGTTTGCAGACATTCTGGTGCCGGTCATGGCGTTCTCCTACATCGCCATGGCGCTGTTCGTGATCGGCAGCAACATAGATCGCGTACCGGAAACCCTGACGCTGATTTTGCGCAGTGCATTTGGCCTTGAGCCCGCATTCGCCGGCGGCATCGGCGCAGCCATCATCATGGGCGTCAAGCGCGGTTTGTTCTCCAACGAAGCCGGTCTGGGCAGTGCGCCCAACGTTGCCGCTGTTGCCGAGGTCAAGCACCCGGTTGCGCAAGGCATCGTGCAGTCGCTCAGCGTATTCATCGACACCATCATTCTGTGCAGCTGCACCGCGCTGATCATTCTGCTCTCCGGCGTTTATCAGCCAGGCAGCGAAATGGCCGGTGTATTGCTCACCCAAACCGCCGTTGCCAGCGTAGTCGGCGAGTGGGGCCGTGTGTTCATCAGCGTTGCATTGCTGCTGTTCGTGTTCACCACCTTGATCTACAACTACTACCTGGGCGAAAACGCGCTGGGCTTCTTCACCCAGAAGCGCTCACCGGTGGTGGTTTACCGCGTACTGGTTATCGGGCTGGTGTTCTGGGGTTCGGTACAAGACCTGGGCACCGTATTTGCCTTTGCAGACGTGACCATGGGCCTGCTCGCCATCTGCAACCTGATTGCCCTGGCATTGCTGTTCAAGGTCGGCCTGCGCTTGATGCGTGACTACGACAAGCAAATCAAAGCTGGTGTAAAGTCTCCGGTATTCGACCCCAAAGGCTTTGCTGATCTGGACCTCGACCCAACTGTTTGGAGCGCGCCAGTCGCAGCCGAGCCATCTCGCACTGATTCTGTAGTTGCCAGCGAGCCTCTGCATCAGCGCTGAGTGAGTCGCCAACTCGCAAAAAAGGGGGCTTCGGCCCCCTTTTTTTAGCCTTCTTCTAGGAGCCAACATGTCTGCGTGTGAAAAACTCCTGCTGCTCTATACCGGCGGCACCATCGGTATGCAGCAAAGCGCCGACGGACTGGCGCCGGCCTCTGGGTTTGAGGCGCGCGTACGTGCCCAACAAGCACAGGCTGGCGATCTGCATCTGCCCAACTGGTGCTTCCGCGAACTGCTGCCGCCCATCGACAGCGCCAACATGAGCCAGAGCAACTGGCTGGCAATGGTCGCCGCTATTCGCACCGGCATTGAACAAGACGGCTGCGATGGCGTGCTGGTTCTGCAAGGCACCGACACCCTCGCCTACAGCGCCGCCGCATTGAGCTTTTTGCTGTTGGGCCTGCCGGTGCCGGTCGTGCTCACTGGCGCCATGTTACCGGCCGGTGCTGAAGGCAGTGACGCCTGGGCTAACCTGTTTGGCGCCATGCAGGCATTGCATCAAGGCACCGCGCAAGGCGTTCAGGTGTACTTCAATGGCGCGCTTATGCACGGCGCTCGCGTCAGCAAATTGCAGAGCGATGCCTTCGACGCTTTTACCGTCTTGCCGCGCCAGCGCGTAGCCGAGCGCGCGACGCAACTGCCCGACGCGATCAACTATCGCGTACAACGCCAGCCGGTGAATATTGCCGTGCTGCCGTTCTATCCAGGCATCCAGGCCAGCCATGTCAGCGCATTGCTCAACAGCGGAGTTCAGGCACTGCTGCTTGAATGCTACGGCAGCGGCACCGGCCCATCGGATAACGCTGAACTACTGGCCACGCTCAAAGCGGCTCACGAGCGCGGCGTGGTGCTTGCCGCTATCAGTCAGTGTCCGCAAGGGCATGTCGAATTTGGCGTGTATGCGGCGGGCAGCCAACTGCGCAACGCTGGCCTGATCTCCGCGGGTGGCATGACTCGCGAAGCCGCCTTGGGCAAGTTATTCTGTTTGTTGGGCGCGGGCCTGCCGCCTGCAGAAGTCGAGCACTGGTTTGCTCTGGACCTCTGCGGCGAACGCGCCGAATAAGGCATCGCTGAAGCCCCTGGCAGCATGGTTGCCGGGGCATTTTCAACGCTTGACCCTGTTCCCCCAAGGCCGTGAACATCACTGCCAGCTGAATCAAAAGTTCCTCGAACAATAATTACAGGAGGACGCAACATGCCCGCTCGTATCGAGATAGAAGTTCGCCCCGTCACTGCTGACGATCACGCCGCGTGGCTGCCGCTGTGGCAGGGTTACCAGCGCTTCTATATGACCGAAATTCCAAGCGAGACCAGCGACATCAACTGGCAGCGCTTTCTTGATCCTGCCGAACCGATGCACGCAGCACTGGCCTGGCATGAAGGCGAAGCCATTGGCTTGGTGCACTGGGTTTACCACCGCTCAACCTGGACGGTTGAAGACTACTGCTACCTGCAGGATCTGTTCATCAACAAAGCCGTGCGCAGCAACGGCGCCGGACGCAAGCTCATTGAGTTTGTTTATGAGCAGGCCAAGCAAGCCAGCTGCGCACGAACTTACTGGCTCACCCACGAGAGCAATAGCCGCGCCATGCTGCTTTATGAGCGTGTGGCCGAGCGCTCCGGCTTTTTGCAGTACCGCAAAGTCTTCAAATAAATTGATCAACCCAGCGTGCCTGCGCTGGGTTGAGTCACTCCAGCGGTGGAAACTCGGGATAACGCGGCAAGGCGTCGGCAAACTCCGCCCAGGCCAGATGCTCCGCATGCCAATAATGCAAAGTCGGCTCGATAAGTTGCGGCGTGTCGAGACTGCCAACACTGATATCAATCAGACCCGGCAGAAACGTCGCCGTGAAGGTAATTTGCGTGCCGCAAGTCGCACAAAAGCCGCGCAGAGCATCTTCTGAGGATGCGTAAAGCGTGGTCTGTCCCTGAGTAAAACCAACCTGCTCTTGCCGATATAACGCCCAGGCAACAGCGGGCGCAGCATGGGCACGGCGGCACATTGTGCAATGACAGATCGCCGCCATGAGCGGCTCGCCCTCAACGGTGTAACGCAGGCTCCCGCACAAGCAACCGCCCTCTAGCTTTTGCGCTTGCATCTTTGCCTCCAAGTTGGCGCGACCATGAAAAATTCTAGCCCACTGCATAGTCTCGAATATTACAAAAACTCTGTTGTTACAAAACTGTAAGACAAGATGGTTATAAACAGCGGTTACGCCAAACGCTAAGGACTGCCTGTTGTCATGTTTTTCCAATCTACCCGCCTTGCCCGCTGTATCGCCTTGAGCTTCTGTGCCGGAATATCCACCCCCGTACTCGCGGCCTCTGTGAGTATTGAGGATGCCCAAAGTGAAACGCAGACCGCTGCCGGTGATGACACCCTCATAATTGGCAAACTGGGCAGCGTGATCACCCAGAAAGACCCGGCTGTGCTCCTTGAGGGCGACACCCACGACGGCGGCGTCATTATTGATAACAGCGGTTTACTGCAATCAAGCAAAGACCGTGGCATCGACAGCGATGACGAAGGTGGCGCCCGCCACTATCAAATACTCAATCGCGCAGGTGCCACCATCGATGCAGCCAAGCAAGGCATTCGCATTGACGGCGACTTTGCAGGCAGCACCATCAGTATCGATAACGCGGGCACCATCACATCGCAAACCGATCGCGCGATCATGCTCAAAGCACTGCAAACGGATGTCAGCATTCGGATTATCAACCGTGATTCCGGCCTGATTCATGGCGCTGACGACGGCATGCGCTTGGGCGCCAATGCCACCGTGATCAATTACGGCGAAATCAGCAGCGATGATTTACCCGAAGACGGCGAGAAATTTGACGGTATCGATTTTGATGAATCGTTAAACGGCCGAGTTGAAAACCACGGCCTTATCAGTGGCGGCCGCCACGGCATTACCACTGACCTTGGCGCAGAGCTGATTAACTACGCAGACGGTGTGGTGATCGGCCGCAATGGCTCGGGATTCGGCTCAGACGGCAACGGCAAAGTGATCAACTACGGCCTTATTAGCGGCCGTTTCAATGAACAACTCACCACCGGCGACGGCGATGGCGTCGATATCGACGGTCAAGGCATCATTGAAAACTACGGCACCATCGAAGGCACCGGCGCCGGTGGCGAAAAAGACGGCGCAGCCAATAGCGGCGAAGGCATTGCCATGGGCGGTGGCAGCATCATCAACCATGCAGGAGCCACGATTAGCGGCGCCGCCAACGCTATTTTGATTGATGACAGCTCAACGGGCGGGGCGCCGTTCGCCACCGACTTACAAAACTACGGGCGCATCACCGGCTTGGAGGGCGACGGCGTACGCATTATTGGCGATCAGGCAGACCATGTGCTCAACGCGGGCCTCATCAGTGGAACCAGCGGCTTAGCGCTGGACCTTGGTGGCGGCGACGACCAATTAACATTGACCGCCGGCAGCCAATTCGTCGGTCTGGTGGACGGTGGCGCGGGACATGACAGCCTCATACTGAATGACACTGCAGGTGGCCACTTCTCCAACAGCCGAAATTTTGAGTGGCTGGCCGTCCAGCAAGGCATCTGGACGATCAGCAGTGACGACTTTAGCCAAGGCGGCGAAGTCTCTACCGGCGCTGAGCTGAACAACCAAGGGCGCATTGGCGGCACATTGACCGTTGCATCCGGTGGTGTTTATAGCGGCAGTGGGCAGTTGCAAAATCTCAATCTGGCAGCAGGCTCAACCTTGGGCTTTGCGGTTGCGGCAGACGGCAGTCACTCACCCGTCCAGGTGAATGGCAACGCACAAATCAACGGCGCCAAACTGGACATTCGCGCAGGTGCTGGAAACTATCCTGCGCAAAGTAGTTACCGCGTCCTCAATGCTGCTGAAGGGGTTAACGGGCAGTTCTCCAGTGTCAGCAGCAACTTTGCCTTTCTAACGCCAACACTTTCCTATACTGCCGACAGCGTCGAGCTTGAATTGCAGCGCAACGACATCGACTTTGCAGATGTCGCCATCAGCCAAAACGGTGCCAGTGCCGCAAACAGCATCACAGCCGACAGCACACCGGTCTTGTATAACGCGCTCCTAACCAGTGACGTAACCTCCGCGGGCGACGGACTCGAACAACTCTCGGGCGCCAGTAATGCCAGCTTGGCCAACGTGACTCTAGCTGCAAGCAACCAGGTCGGCCTCGCCATGCTTGGTGCCATGCAACAACGAGGTGGCGGCATGAGCGGCAATCTGCAAAGCTCGGTTAACTTGCTAGACGGCCCTGTTCTCGCTGCCAATGGGTTGCCCAATGAAGCTCGCAATCTTAATGATCCTAACGCCCAAGGCCGGCTTTGGATTCAGGCGCTTGGCAGCAGCGCAAACCTTGACGCTACGTCAGGTAGCCACGACCTCGACCAAGACACTCAAGGCGCTGTAGTGGGGGCAGACTGGGCGCTGGATACGCAATGGCGAGTTGGCTTAGTGGGCGGTTATTCAAGCACTGATATTGGTGCGGGCAGCAGTGTCGATGGCAACGTCGACAGCTACCATCTCGGTGTGTATGCCTTACACCAACGCGGCCCATACAACCTGCGGCTCGGCGCGGCGTACAGCGATCACGATGGTGACAGTAAGCGCCAGATCAAATTCAACGGCTTTGATGACACCGTGCGCGGTGATTACGATGCTGACAGCCTGCAAGCGTTCGTCGAGCTGGGTTACGCTATCAATCGTGGCAAGTTACAGGCCGAGCCTTACGCTAACTTGGGCTATCAACGCTACGATCAAGACAGCTACACGGAGAACGGCGGTCCGGCTGCACTGCACGTGAAGTCCGAGGATCAAGACAACGTCACCAGCGCCTTTGGTGTGCGCCTCGCCTATTTAGACACACTGCAAAACGGCATGAGCGTCACCCCGCGTCTGGGCGTCGGTTGGCGTCATGTTTATGGTGATGTAGACAGTCATATCAAACAGTCCTTCGCCAGCGGCGGCACGGCATTCAGCGTTGAAGGCAGTGCGCTGGATCGCGACAGTGCGTTGCTTGAGGCAGGCTTGGATGTTGGTATCAATGCTAAGCAAAACATTGGCATCGGCTACAGCGGACAACTCGGCAGTGACTCCCAGAATCATGCGTTCATGGTGCAGTGGCAACTGGGGTTTTAAGCGGCGCTGTTCGTTGAAACAAAAAGGGCCGCTCTTATGAGTGGCCCTTTGAGCAGGTATGGTTGAGTCAACTACGGCTTATTTCAGCGCGTTGATAGCCGCCGCGATGAAGTCGTAAGTCTCCATCTCTTGCTTGTCCATTTCCGGCTCTGGCCATGCACTCCAAACCACCGCGACTACGTTTTCCTTACGGTTAACGTAGACAAACTGACCAAAGATACCCTGCGCCTCAAAGGCTCCGTCATGTTGAGGCAAAGCAGCCTCGCCCGCGGGGAACAGCCACCATTGGTAGCCGTAGCCAAGGATGTAATCGCCGCCATACAGCTTGCCCGGTGCCAAGTAAGAAGCCGGGTCCACTTCAGTGGCTTTATCCAGCCAGCCTTTTGGCAGAATGCGTTCGCCGTCGATAACCCCGTCATTGAGGATGAACTGACCGAAGCGGCCGTAATCCTTCAAGGTTGCCGAGAAACCACTGCTACCAATCTCTTGACCCGCTTGTGCATCGAGCTGCCAGAACGCCGGCTTCTCCATACCCATACGCGCCCAGATGCGATCAGACAGATAGTCACTGGTGGTCATGCCCGTCGCTGCGTGAATCAATTCGCTCTGCAGGTGCGATTCGCCCGTGCTGTATTTGAAGACGGTGCCCGGCTTGGATTTGCGCTTGAGCTGGCTCATCTGTTTAACCAAAGCGCCAGGTGTGTTCGACAGCTGCAGTTCGAACATTTTGCGGCGGTCAGAGGTGATATCGCGGTACGTCTCGTTCCAGTCAGCGCCAGAACTCATGCGCAACACATTCTCAACCGTGACGTCGTCATAAGCACCGCCCTTGAGCGCAGGCAGGTACTGAGTGATCGGCTTCTTAACATCGATCAGCCCTTGCTTCACGGCCGCGCCGACCAAGGTCGAAGAGATCGACTTGACCACACTGAAAGAGGTCCAGCGGGTGTCTGCATCGTTGCCAAGGCCGTATTTTTCCAACCGTACTTTGCCGTCTTTAATGATCAGTACGCCGCCAACGCGGTTACGGCGCATGAAGTCATCAACGGTTTGCTTCGCGCCATCGGCCTCGTAGGTGACTTCGAGATTGCCCTCTTGCGGCAACTCATAGACCTTTTCGCCACGCGCAACAGAACGGGTGAAGTACACCTTGTCCATGTTGCGATACGTACCTGGCTGATAAAGCGGCGGCAGGTCGTACAAGTCTTGGCCGCGGCCAATGTATTCGTGATTGATCGCCAGACCCGCATCTTTGGGTGCGGGTGTTGAGTCCGTGGCTGCCTGTGCATAACCATTCACCAGAAGGCTGATACTCAACGTGAGTAAGCTGCCAGTGGCTCGAAGTGTCATCGACATTACGCGTCCTTATTTTTTGACTTGGAGATGGATTGTCGTCGTACCTTAACTAAAAAATTTTGAGATGTCCCGAAGCAGCCAATCCCATGGCCGCCCAGAAACTACGCGGCTAAAAGTCGTGTACTCAAGACATCATTGAAAAAATGGGCGACGCGCATAAAGTGCGTGGCCTCAAACGCAAAACGGCGGATTTATCCGCGCTGAATCCGCGTTGATAAATCCGCCGCCAGGGCTTTATGCAATAACGTGTCGGGTGGCCGAACGCGTTCAGTCCGAGATATCAATCATCATGCCGATGCCGGCACCAATCATGCGTCCGGCCTGCTCATCACCGGCCATACGGCCAACACCCCCCCCGACCATACCGCCCGCGACAGTCGCGCAAGCAGACAAGATAAAAGCCGCACAAAGCAGCGCAGCCACAGCCGAATAGAAACGGTTCATTGCTGAGTCTCCTGAGCCGGTCACTGATTACCTTTAACCACATTTCTCCAGAGCACACCCATCACCAGCTTGTCGCGCCCGTCTGGGTTGGCTTCGTACCAAGACGTTATGCGTGCTTCGATTTCAGGCAGCTTCATGCTGGAAACGCCCTTGGTGATCGCCGCCCCCATCGGTGGAGCATCCAGACCGTGACGCTTGGCGTAGGCCGCTTCGGCGATCAGCATATTGGTGACGCCAATCAAAAACGCTCGGCGCTCACCGGAGGAAGAACTCATCCAGTTATTGCCATCAACAACTACGGGGGATGCCTTTTGCTCGCCCAACGCGCCTGCAGATGCCAAAACCAGGCAAAGCGCCAAAGTGTACTTACTCCATTTCATGTCGATCTCCAGTGATGAAAGACAGGAGCGCAGAAACATTTCAACGCCCCGACCTCGGTAGGCTACGCAGCAAAATCAAGGGCAACGGAACCGTGTGCGCCCTAACCCAAGACATCAAGCTGGCAGCTGCATGCACAAAAGAAGTTAAGCAGCAGGCAGCCACTCAAGTATCCCTAAGCCCATGAATGCTTATATCGATTGCGAGTAAAAATTGAGCGTATACAAGCTTTTGGTATGGCCGGCGGCAAGCCGAATCCAGCGACAGCACAGGGCTGCACGCGTTGTTTGCTAGGTCTGATTGGCCAAATGGCGACCCACGTGGATCAGACTCGCAAGCTTGATCATCGGCTTGATAAGCATCTGCGCACTGCCCGCAATAAACAGCCAGGTGCCGGTTTGCATCAGCGAATCGCTCAAAAAGAAAAAACTACCAACAAGAAACCAGATCGCGATCAGCAAATCATTGAACGCGCCTACAGCCTCGTAGCGCCGCTGAATCACAACATGGCGCTGAATAAAATTCGGGATAGGTATTTTGGGGTTGTTCGAGTTCATTAATCCTCTCTGCTGGGTAAGTCGGATGCTTGGCTTCGATCAAGCAAGGCACGTTTTTGAATAAGCTGAAACGGCTTCGAAAAGCAGGCTCTGGATGAAGTTCAAGCTTCTTCGTGTTGCACACAATACACGCCATGGGATGTAGGGCTTGGCCGAGACGGGAGCAGCAAGCCGTGCCTGCTCATGGTCTCACTGACCAACTGATACGACGTACTGATCGCTTCGGGGCCGGTAAAGCCCGCACCTGAAAGCCTTGGATCTGCACGCTGAAATGGGTTTCGTTGCTGGGTTGAACATCCCTGACTCTCTTTGTATGTCTCCCTGAATACAGCAAGAAAACGCTAAACCACGCGTATCGAAACCGACTGAAAGTTTTGATATAGAGCATTCATCAAGAAATTCATGAGCACGCAGGGGGGATGTTATACGCCGGTAACAAGTTCGGCATGCGGCGGCAGGTCAATGAACCTTGATAATGCGCGGCGGAATATAAGCCCATAAGGCTGAGCCAGTTAGAACACCGACCAGCCAATCCGGTCACTGAGCATTTCCAGCGCTGCCAGCCCTGCCAGTGAGTTACCTGACGGGTTCAATTCTGGCGACCACACGCAAATCGAATAGCGCCCCGGAACGACTGCGACGATGCCGCCGCCGACGCCGCTCTTGCCGGGTAGGCCGACGCGGTAGGCGAAGTTTCCTGCCTCGTCGTACAGCCCGCTGGTGGCCATGATGGCGTTGATCTGTTTGGCTTGGCGTGGACTCATGATGGTTTCGCCGTTGTGTTTGCACACGCCAGCGTTGGCCAGAAAGCAGAATGCCCGCGCCAGGTCTGCGCAGTTCATGCGCAGCGCACAGTGATTGAAGTAACTGCGCAGAACGGAATCGACATCGTTATGGAAATTGCCGAACGACTTCATCAAATAAGCAGCCGCCGCGTTGCGCGCTCGGTGCTGGTATTCGGACTCGGCAACTTTGCTGTCGATGACGATTTCGCAGTTTCCCGAAAGGCGCCGGGCCATGTCACGCATCGACAGTGACGGCGCGGCGAAGCACGACTCGTTGATATCGCAGATGACCAACGCGCCCGTGTTGATAAACGGATTGCGCGGAATACCGCGCTCCAACTCAAGCTGCACCAGCGAGTTGAAGGGCTGACCCGACGGCTCATAACCGAGGCGCTGCCAGATCGCTTCGCCTGAGTGGCTCACCGCCTGCACCAGGCTAAAAACCTTGGAGATACTCTGAATCGAAAACGGCGTGTGCGCATCGCCGGCGCAGAACAGTTCGCCTTCATTGCTGTACACCGCGATACCGAGTTGATTCGGCTCAACGCAGCCCAACGCCGGAATGTAATTGGCAACCTTGCCCAGACCAATCAGCGGGCGGGTCTTCTCGATAATTTCATCTAGCAACGCTTGCATCTGATCGACTCGTGATGGCTCTGAACGACGTCCAGACTACCGTTGCTAGACGCGCCCCGGCTAGGCGCAATCACACAAACCGACCCGACCCAAACAAAAAAAGGGAGCCATTTGGCTCCCACTGAGAAACTTGTAAATTGCTGGGAGGGCCAGCGCTTAAGCGCTGTATGACTCAATCCCCCGGTGCGCTTCTAAGGGCTCAGCAAGCGGCACATGTACAGGTTAAAAACAGGCTAAGAACGAGCGAGATCACGCTCAACTTCACTCATTTTAATGAGCATTCTTTCGCCTGTTTCAACCCCGCAATGCCTGGCTGCATTCGCTTTCAGCGCTGCCTAAACTAGGCAATCTCGACCAGAACTTCACCCGGGTTAACCCGATCGCCTTTGGCCACGTGAACGGCTTTGACCGTACCGTCGATTGGCGCCTGCACTTCGGTTTCCATCTTCATCGCTTCGGTGATCAGCAGTGACTGACCGGCCTTGACCGTGTCGCCCTCTTTGACCAAAACGTCGACGATGTTGCCCGGCATGCTGGTACTGACATCGCCCGGCTCGCTGGCTTGTTTGCGCTTGCCACCGGCACCGGCGACGAAGTCGTTCAGCGGCTCGAAAACCACTTCTTCCGGCATACCGTCGATTGACAGGTAGAAGTGACGCTTGCCATCACCTTTAACGCCGACCCCGGTGATGTCTACGCGATAACTTTCGCCGTGAACATCGACCACGAACTCGGTCGGCACGCCTTCGCCACCCGCCGCTGCAACGCCGCTACCGTCCGGGATTGGCAGCAACACTTCGGGTACCAGCGTGCCGGCTTCACGTTCTTCGAGGAACTTGCGCCCAATGTCCGGGAACATGGCGTAGGTCAGCACGTCTTCTTCAGACTTGGCCACTGTGCCAATCTCTTCACGCAGTTTCGCCAGCTCCGGCTTGAGCAGATCAGCCGGACGCACGTCGATCACTTCTTCGCTGCCGATCGCCTGCTTGCGCAGCTTCTCGTTGACCTTGCCCGGCGCCTTGCCGTAACGGCCTTGCAGGTAAAGCTTGACCTCGTTGGTGATGGTTTTGTAACGCTCACCGGCGAGTACGTTGAACACCGCCTGAGTGCCGACAATTTGCGAGGTCGGGGTCACCAGTGGCGGGAAGCCAAGGTCTTCACGAACGCGTGGAATCTCAGCGAATACTTCGTTGATGCGATTCAGTGCGCCCTGCTCTTTGAGCTGGTTGGCGAGGTTGGACATCATCCCGCCCGGCACCTGATTCACCTGCACGCGAGTGTCGACCGCGGTAAATTCGCTTTCGAACTGGTGGTACTTCTTGCGCACGGCGTGGAAGTACAAACCGATTTCCTGCAGCAGCGCCAAGTCGAGGCCGGTGTCGTAAGGGCTGCCGCGCAGCGCGGCGACCATCGACTCAGTACCCGGATGGCTGGTGCCCCAGGCGAAGCTGGAGATAGTGGTGTCGATATGGTCAGCACCGGCTTCAATCGCCTTGAGCTGGCACATCGAGCCCATGCCTGCCGTGTCGTGGCTGTGGATAAATACCGGCAGATCGACTTCATCTTTCAGCGCTTTAACCAACTCGGCAGTCGAGTAAGGCGTCAGCAAACCGGCCATGTCTTTGATGGCGATTGAGTCGATGCCCATTGCCTGCATGGCTTTGGCCTGATCGACGTAAGCTTGCGTGGTGTGCACCGGACTCACGGTGTAGCTGAGCGTGCCTTGAGCATGCTTGCCCGCCGCTTTTACAGCCTCGATGGATACGCGCAGGTTACGCACATCGTTCATCGCATCGAAAATACGGAACACGTCGATGCCGTTCACGGCTGCTTTGGCGACAAAGGCTTTAACCACGTCATCGCTGTAATGACGGTAGCCGAGCAGGTTCTGACCGCGCAGGAGCATTTGCAGACGAGTGTTCGGCAGTGCTGCTTTCAGCTTGCGCAGACGCTCCCACGGGTCTTCCTTTAGGAAGCGCACGCAGGCGTCAAAGGTGGCGCCGCCCCAAACTTCCAGCGACCAGTAACCCACCTGATCAAGCTTGCCGCAAATGGGCAACATATCGTCGAGGCGCATGCGCGTGGCCAGCAGAGACTGGTGCCCATCACGCAGGACGGTATCAGTAACGGTGATCTTTTTAGGCGAAGACTTATTAACCATTTCTCAATTCCTCACAGGCCAGCGTGGGCAGCAATTGCAGTGGCGATGGCGATGGCCAGGTGCGACGGGTTACGTTTGATCGAGTATTCGGTCAGTTCCGGGTGGCTCTCAACGAAGCTGGTGTTGAACTGGCCGCTGCGGAATTCCGGGTTACGCAAAATTTCCTGATAGTAGGCGGCAGTGGTTTTAACCCCCTGCACGCGCATGTCATCCAGGGCGCGCAAGCCACGGTCCATGGCCTCTTCCCAGGTCAGTGCCCAAACGATCAGCTTGAGGCACATCGAGTCGTAATACGGTGGAATCGTGTAGCCGGTGTAAATCGCCGTGTCGGTCCGCACGCCCGGGCCGCCAGGTGCGTAGTAACGGGTGATCTTGCCGAACGACGGTAAGAAGTTGTTCTTCGGGTCTTCCGCGTTGATCCGGAACTGGATCGCGAAACCACGGTGAATAATGTCTTCCTGCTTCACCGAGAGCGGCAAGCCCGAGGCAATGCGAATCTGCTCGCGGACGATATCGATACCGGTGATTTCTTCGGTAATCGTGTGCTCAACCTGAACGCGGGTGTTCATCTCCATGAAGTAGACCTCGCCATCGGCGAGCAAAAACTCCACGGTACCGGCGTTCTCGTAACCCACAGCCTTGGCCGCACGTACCGAAAGATCACCAATATAGGCGCGCTGCTCCGGCGTTAGCTGCGGGCTTGGCGCAATTTCGATGAGTTTCTGGTTGCGGCGCTGAATCGAGCAGTCGCGCTCGAACAGGTGCACGGCATTGCCGTGGCTGTCAGCCAGAACCTGCGCTTCGATGTGCTTGGGATTAACGATGCATTTTTCGAGGAATACTTCAGCGCTACCAAAGGCCTTGGTAGCCTCGGAGATTACCCGCGGATACGCCTGCTCTAGCTCGGCTTTGCTGTTGCAGCGGCGAATACCACGACCGCCACCGCCAGAAGTGGCCTTGAGCATGACCGGATAACCGATCCGGTCGGCTTCGCTCAGCGCTTCGTTAATATCCGCAACGTTGCCCTCAGTGCCAGGCGTGACAGGCACGCCGGCTTTAATCATGCTGCGACGGGCTTCTGTCTTGTCGCCCATGCGGCGAATGACTTCTGCGCTGGGGCCAATGAACTTGATCCCGCGCTCGGCGCAAATCTCTGCCAGCTCGGCGTTCTCCGAGAGAAAGCCATAACCGGGATGCAAGGCATCACAACCGGTTTCGACGGCCAGATTGACCAGTTTGCGGGGGTTCAAATAACCCGCCAGCGGGTCATCACCGAGACTATGCGCCTCATCCGCACGCTTAACGTGCAGCGCCATGCGGTCGGCGTCTGAGTAGACAGCCACCGAGCGAATACCCATCTCGGCGCAAGCACGCACGATACGGACGGCAATCTCGCCACGGTTAGCAATCAGAATTTTCTTGATCACGAGCATCATCCTCGACCAATGGGCAAGCAAACCAGCCAAAACCAGTCAGCACGTGACCACTATCAAGTTTGTAGTGGCCGCCTATTCACCCTACGCCGTGTAGCGGATAACCCAAAATCAATAATTATTAGATTCAATATAAGTAATTACTTATGCATGGAGATAAACTGCGTTGAACAGGCCCGCTTTTGCGCGCTGAATAACCCCCTGAAGGAGACCCCAGCCAATGCGTAAGTCACTGATGCGTATGACATTGCGCCAAATTCAGGTATTCCGCTCAGTGTGCCAACAGCACTCTTACAGCCGGGCAGCTGAGGAGATGTCACTGACTCAACCGGCGGTCAGCCTGCAAATTCGACAGCTGGAAGAATTGATCGGCCAACCCCTGTTCGACTATGTCGGCAAAAAGCTCTACCTGACCGATGCGGCAGAAGCCCTGCGCAAAGCCAGTGATGATATCTTCGGTCGACTCGAAAGCCTCGACATGCAATTGACCAATCTGAAAGGCTCACTTCAAGGGCAATTGAGCCTAGCCGTCGAGTCCAGCGCCAAGTATTTTATACCTCATCTTTTCGCAGCATTTCGCCGCGACTTCCCCGAAGTTAGCCTGCAATTGGTAGTGGTTAATCATCAGCAGGCGATCAAGCGCCTGAGCACAAATCGCGATGATTTGCTGATCATGTCGCAAGTGCCAACCGACATGGCATTGGAGTTTCTGCCATTTCTCAACAACCCGATTATTGCGGTGGCGCCGCCCGATCACGCGCTGAGCAAAGCTAAAAAATTAAGCCTGGAAGACCTGACAAAGTGGCCGTTGCTGATTCGCGAGCAAGGCTCCGGCACGCGCAAAGCCTGTGAAGACTATTGCAATCAGAAGCGCGCACACTTCGCCAACACCTTGGAAGTTGGCTCAATGGAGGGTCAGCGCGAATGCGTGTTAGCCGGTTTGGGCATTGCCATGTTGCCGCGTCACGCCGTGTTGCGTGAGCTGGCATGCGGCGCTCTCAATGAGCTGCCGGTGACCGAGCTGCCACTGGTGCGCAGCTGGTGCGTGGTACACCCGCGCGGCAAGTATTTGTCACCGGTCGCGCAGGCCTTCTTCGATTTCGTACGCGGGCAGCGCAGCCAGATCAGCCAGCTGGCCGAGCAGTTTGCCGACCAAACTCGCGCGCACCAGCCAGATAATTAGCTGCGATTATCTCGGGGAAGTCCGCCAGCTCATGTTGCAGCAGGCGCTGCTCGGCATAACTCTCAATCGCACGGCGATATTCCATACGACGCTGATCAATCACCTTGCGGCGAGCTTTAGCATCGGTGTTGTGTACGCTTGACGATTCTTCCAGATGACGAGGCATAGCATGACTCCCAGGCTGAATATCGGGAGCCATAGATTCCTAGCTGCGGATGACAGTTTGACTGCAAAGCCATTAAACAACGATGAACAGTGATCAGGGGTTCATCACGCCAGCGAAACACACCTAACTACCCGATCACACACGGAGGATGGTTAACCCAACGGGTAAACCGTCATAACGATCGAACATTCAACACAAAAGCCGCGCCTGTCGGGAGACCGTCATGACGGAAGCCGCGGTGCGGATTCCATCCTCCACCAACAGCCCGATCACGCACGGAGGATGGTTAACCCGCAGGGTAAACCGTCATGACGATTAAACAATCAACGCAAAGCCGCGCCTGTCGGGAGGCCGTTATGACGGAAGCCGCGATGCGGATTCCATCCTCCGTCAACGCCCCGATCACGCACGGAGGATGGTTAACCCGCAGGGTAAACCGTCATGGCGATCAAACATTCAACGCAAAAGCCGCGCCTGTCGGAAGGCCGCCATGACGGAAGCCGCGATGCGGATTCCATCCTCCGCCAGCAGTCCGATCACGCACGGAGGATGGTTAACCCGCAGGGTAAACCGTCATAGCGATTAAACATTCAACGCAAAGGCCGCGCCTGCCGGGAGGCCGCCATGACGGAAGCCGCGTTGCGGATTCCATCCTCCATCAGCGCCCGATCAAACACGGAGGATGGTTAACCCGAAGGGTAAACCGTCATAGCGATCAAACATTCAACGCAAAAGCCGCGCCTGTCGGGAGGCCGCCATGACGGAAGCCGCGATGCGGATTCCATCCTCCGGCGCAGAGGGTCAATCTTCTGGTGTTTTCACTGTTTTCGGTGACAGACGCAAACTGCGCAGGCTGCGCTTGACGCTCTTCAAGTGATTAACCAGCGTTGGGCCACGGGCCATTGCGACGCCCATCGCCAACACATCGATCACCACCAGATGCGCGATACGCGAGGTCAGCGGGGTGTAGATTTCGGTGTCTTCCTGCACATCAATCGCCAAATTCACGGTGGCGAGGTCCGCCAGCGGGGTTTGGCTCGGGCAAAGAGTAATCAGCGTCGCGCCGGACTCACGCACCAGATTGGCGGTGATCAGCAGATCTTTTGAGCGCCCAGACTGCGAAATACAAATCGCCACATCACCGGCCTTCAAGGTTACTGCCGACATGGCCTGCATGTGCGGATCGGAATACGCAGCGGCGGTCAGCAGCAAACGGAAGAATTTGTGCTGGGCGTCTGCCGCTACAGCGCCGGAGGCACCAAAACCGTAGAACTCAACGCGCTGAGCGTGAGCGCACGCGGCAATCGCCTGCTGCAACGCTTGCGGGTCGAGCTTTTCGCGCACCTCCATCAGCGTATGCAGCGTGGTATCGAAGATTTTCAGGCTGAAATCAGACACTGAGTCATCTTCATGGATCGCAAACTGACCAAAGCTGGCACCTGCGGCCAGGCTTTGCGCCAACTTGAGTTTGAGATCCTGAAAACCGCTGCACCCAATCGCCCGACAAAAGCGCACGATGGTTGGCTCGCTGATGCCGACGCTGTGCGCCAGTTCAGCCATGGAGCTGTGCATCACCACCGCAGGATCGAGGAGTACATGATCGGCCACCTTGAGCTCGGACTTACGCAACAGGTGACGGGACTGGGCTATGTGCTGCAACAAATTCACAAGATTGGACTCGGATTCAATGGGCTTATCCATCGGCTAGCCGCATACGAGCACATGCTCGGGTATGATCAGGGACTTGCCGGATTGTAGTGACTTTGTAGTTATACTACATGAGTGCCTCACTCGCACGATTTAACCGAGTTGGAGATCACGCTTTGAGTATTCCCTGCGACATTCTGGTGTTTGGCGGAACCGGTGATCTGGCGTTACATAAGCTGCTTCCGGCGCTCTATCACCTGCATCGCGAACGCCGCCTGCATTCAGACGTACGCATAATTGCCCTGGCGCGCAGCCTGCACGAGCGCAAAGCCTATCAAGCACTGGCCGAGCGCCACTGCCGCGCCCAGGTTGCCAAAGCCGACTTTACTGAAGAGGCGTGGGCCGAATTTGCCCAACGCCTGGAATACCTGAGCATTGACGCCTCGCAAAGCGGCGACTTTGGCCGCCTTGCCAAGCTGCTTGGCAAGAATGAGGAACGCGTGCGAGTTTACTATCTGGCGACAGCGCCCAACCTGTTTGAAGACATCGCCTCGCATCTCAATATCGCCGGCCTCGCGGGCCCGAAAACGCGGATCGTGCTGGAAAAGCCGATTGGTCACTCACTTGAATCGGCGCAAGCGATCAACGCAGCGATTGGTGCGGTATTCGATGAGCATCGGGTGTTTCGCATCGACCACTATCTGGGCAAGGAAACCGTGCAGAACCTGATGGCGCTGCGCTTTGCCAACGTTCTGTTCGAGCCGGTCTGGCGCGCTGCGCATATTGATCACGTGCAAATCAGCGTGTGTGAAACCCTCGGTGTCGAGAATCGGGGCGGTTATTACGATCACTCCGGCGCGATGCGCGACATGATCCAGAATCACCTGCTGCAACTGCTCTGCCTGGTCGCAATGGAAGCGCCAGTGCGCTTCGATGCCGAGTCTGTGCGTAACGAGAAGGTCAAAGTGCTGGAAGCGCTGATCCCGATCAGCGGACAGGACGTACGCGACAAGACCGTGCGCGGGCAATACAGCGCCGGCAAGATCGGCGGGCAAGACGTGCCGGCGTATTACTTCGAAAAAAACGTCGATAACGACAGCGATACAGAGACGTTCGTCGCCGTTCAAGCCGAGATAGGTAACTGGCGCTGGGCCGGCGTGCCGTTTTACTTGCGCACCGGCAAACGGCTGGCGAAGAAAACCTCGGAAATTCTCATTCAGTTCAAATCGGTGCCGCATCAACTGTTTGGCGAAGGCGACGCCAACAGCCTGTTAATCCGCCTGCAGCCCGAAGAGCGCATCAGTTTACGGTTGATGGCGAAAAACCCGGGCAAAGGCATGCGTCTGGAACCTGTGGAGCTGGACCTCAATCTTGCAGCCGCATTCAGCAAGCAGCGCCGTTGGGACGCTTACGAGCGCTTGCTGCTCGATGTGATCGAGGGCGACTCGACTCTGTTCATGCGCCGCGATGAGGTCGAGGCTGCATGGCAGTGGATCGACCCGATCATCAAAGGCTGGCAGCAACATTATCAACGCCCTCGTCCCTATCCTGCTGGCAGCAATGGCCCTGAGCAGCTGCAACATTTGCTCGAACGCCACGGTCGCGAGTGGATGGAATAGCGCTAAGCTGAGCCTTGGCTAGATAGCACCAAACAATGCATCCATGAGTTTGGGCGGCAAATGCCGGCTCAACTCATGGTCATTAATCGGCAGTAACTGCGGCATTAGCGGTATCAGTATCGCGGGCGACAGTTTGGCGCACACGTCGACCTGACGTTGCATGGGCAACATGCCGAGTAAGTTCGCCGATGCATCGACATCGCCCAGCTTGACCGCTTCCTCAGTGAGCTGGCGCAGGTAGCTGGTCGAGCAGTTGCGGATACTTTCCACCACCAGAAGCTCATTTTTCATGTACTTGATGACTTGCACCACGTGGCTGACGCTGTTGATGGCGAAGAACAGCACTT
Source organism: Pseudomonas marincola (assembly GCF_900682675.2). Taxonomy (NCBI): domain Bacteria; kingdom Pseudomonadati; phylum Pseudomonadota; class Gammaproteobacteria; order Pseudomonadales; family Pseudomonadaceae; genus Pseudomonas; species Pseudomonas marincola. The sequence goes on from NZ_LR215729.2 coordinate 4,694,485, forward strand.
TCAACTGCATGCCCGTAAGCAAATCAGCAAAACCCGCCGCAGCTGAGAATTCTTGCTTGCTGCACAACTCACGCGTGAGCTTGAGATGAAAGCTATCGGGCATATTCAGGTAGGCATTACGCACGGTTTCAGGGTCGAGATGCGCCGCTAGTCTGGCAACCCGCTCAACTGACTCATACAAGGCTATTTCACGAAACGCATCAACCGATAGCTGGGCTACAGCGCTTGCCGCCTGCCTGGTGCTCATGCTTCGCAGCAGAACACGCTTGAACATCAATGGGGTTTTACCCTGTTTCGCCGTTAACAGGCGCACCGCAAGACTCGGAACATGAGACATGGCTAACATCCTTTTAAGCCAGTAGAACAAACACGTAATATCCTTATTACGGGTGCAGCACGCCTTGTGCTGGCTGGATTGGATCAAGATTGACCGGCGCACTAGCCAGATGAAAATCTCAATCTGAGACGGAGTATGCCGCAATAGTGGCCCCTTGATGCCACCTTGCTCACTTCTTGAAACTTATCTGCTACTCACATCACCTTTATGTACCGCTTGTCCGCTGGCCGGTTATTCGCGGCACGTATTAAAGCTCACGGCGGTTTGCCCAATATGGCGCAGCCCCCTAGAATGCCGCGATGCATGATGACATCTCGTTTCTCCTCAACTCTCTCAACGATGCCCAGCGTCAGGCCGTAGCGGCCAGCCTTGGCCGTCAGTTGGTTCTGGCCGGCGCAGGTTCCGGCAAAACTCGCGTGCTGGTGCACCGTATCGCCTGGCTTATTCAGGTCGAGCATGCCTCGCCGCACAGCATTTTGTCGGTAACATTTACCAACAAAGCAGCTGCGGAAATGCGCGCGCGTATCGAACAAATGCTCGGTCACAGTCCAGCCGGCATGTGGGTGGGTACGTTCCACGGATTGGCGCATCGCTTATTGCGCGCGCACTGGCAGGAAGCAGGACTGGCGGAAAACTTCCAGATCCTCGACTCCGACGACCAGCAGCGCATGGTCAAACGGGTTATCCGCGACCTTGGCCTTGATGAGCAACGCTGGCCCGCACGTCAGGCGCAGTGGTTTATCAACGCCCAGAAAGACGAAGGCCTGCGCCCGGACAATATTCAGCCGGCGGGTGATCACTACCTCGCCACCATGCTCAATATCTACAAGACCTACGAAGAAACCTGCGCGCGGGCCGGAGTCATCGACTTCTCCGAACTGCTGCTACGCGCGCTGGATCTGTGGCGCAACAAGCCCGGTTTGCTTGAGCACTACCAGCGCCGTTTCAGGCACGTACTGGTCGACGAATTCCAGGACACCAACGCCGTGCAATACGCCTGGCTGCGGATTCTCGCCAAAGGCGGTGACAGCTTGATGGTGGTCGGCGATGACGATCAGTCCATCTACGGCTGGCGCGGCGCCAAGATCGAAAATATTCAGCAGTTCTCCAGCGACTTCGCCGACGCCGAGATGATCCGTCTGGAGCAAAACTATCGCTCCACGGCTGGCATTCTCAAGGCCGCCAATGCCCTGATCGCCAATAATCAGGGACGCCTCGGCAAAGAGTTGTGGACCGAAGATGGCGACGGCGAACCGATTAGCTTGTACGCCGCTTTCAACGAGCACGACGAAGCCCGTTACGTGGTTGAGTCGATCGAAGATGCGTTGCGCAAGGACGGTCTCAAGCGCAGTGAAATCGCCATTCTGTATCGTTCCAACGCCCAGTCGCGGGTGCTTGAAGAAGCCCTGCTGCGCGAGAAAATCCCCTATCGCATTTATGGCGGCCAGCGCTTCTTCGAGCGCGCCGAAATCAAGAATGCGATGGCCTACATGCGCATGCTCGATGGCCGTGGCAACGACGCCGCATTGGAGCGGGTAATCAACGTTCCAGCCCGCGGCATCGGCGAGAAAACTGTCGAGCAGATCCGCGAATATGCGCGCACCCACGACGTCTCGATGTGGCACGCGATCACCCTGATGCTTGAGCATAAAGCTCTGCCGGGCCGTGCCTCGGGGGCGCTCGCCGGTTTTATCGAGCTGATAGAGAACCTGGCCGCCAAAGTCGCCGAAATGCCGCTGCACCTGATGACCCAGACCGTTATCGAGCAAAGCGGCCTGATCACTTATCACAAGGCTGAAAAAGGCGAAAAAGCTCAGGCACGGGTAGAAAACCTTGAGGAACTGGTGAGCGCAGCGCGCGCTTTCGAGAATCACGAAGAACCCGAAGAAGACCTGACACCGTTGCAAGCATTCCTCGGCCATGCCTCGCTTGAAGCAGGTGATACTCAAGCAGCCGAAAACGAAGACAGCGTGCAACTGATGACCCTGCACAGCGCCAAAGGCCTCGAATTCCCGCTGGTATTTCTGGTGGGCGTCGAAGAAGGTCTGTTCCCGCACAAGATGAGCCTCGATGAGCCGGGCCGCCTTGAAGAAGAACGCCGTCTGGCCTACGTGGGCATCACCCGGGCGATGCAGAAGCTGATTGTCAGCTATGCCGAAACCCGTCGCCTGTACGGCAGTGAAACCTATAACAAAGTCTCGCGCTTTATTCGTGAAATACCGCCGGCACTGGTTCAGGAAGTACGCCTTTCCAACAGTGTTTCCCGGCCTTTCACCAGCAACAACCGCAACATGGGCGGCACCAGCATGTTCGCTGGCTCCGAGGTTCCGCAAACCCCATTCAGCCTGGGCCAGCGGGTACAACACTCATTGTTCGGCGAAGGCACCATTCTCAATTTTGAGGGTGCCGGGGCGCAGGCGCGGGTACAGGTTAATTTTGAAAGCGAAGGAAGCAAGTGGCTGATGCTCAGCTACGCCAAGCTAGAAGCCTTATAAGCACCACAACTGTCACTCTGGGGAGACACATTGATGAACCGCCGCACTCTGCTCGGCGCCGCTGCCGCGCTACTCGCCGCCTTCGGCATGACTGGCTGCAAGGAAGAAACCAGCCCTGCAAAGCAGGCACCCGCCGCTACCGAGGCCGCTGCAGCACCTGCAACCACATTCCACTGGAAGATGGTCACCGCCTGGCCAAAGAACTATCCGGGTCTGGGCACTGCGGCGGAGCGACTGGCTGAGCGCATTGCGACCATGAGTAACGGCCGTCTGACCATCAAGGTATACGCCGCAGGCGAGTTGGTTCCGGCGCTGGAAGTGTTTGATGCTGTGTCTCGCGGCACCGCTGAAATCGGCCATGGCGCGGCGTACTACTGGAAAGGCAAAGTGCCGGCAGCGCAGTTCTTCACTGCGGTGCCATTCGGTTTATCAGCCAGCGAAATGAATGCCTGGCTGAGCAAGGGCGAAGGCCAGAAACTCTGGGACGAAGCCTATGCCCCGTATGGCGTGAAGCCGCTGGTAGTGGGCAACACCGGCATGCAGATGGGCGGCTGGTACAACAAGGAAATCAACTCGCTGGACGACCTCAAGGGTCTGAAAATCCGCATGCCGGGTTTGGGTGGCGAAGTGCTCAGCCGGTTGGGCGCAACCACCGTCAACCTGCCGGGCGGCGAAGTATTCACCGCGCTTGAAACCGGTGCAATTGATGCCACCGACTGGGTAAGCCCTTACAACGACCTGGCATTTGGCCTGAACAAGTCGGCCAAGTATTACTACTTCCCGGGCTGGCAGGAGCCGCAAGCGGTGCTCGAACTGCTGGTCAACCAGAAGGCGCTCGACAGCCTGCCAGCCGATCTCAAGGCGATTCTTGAAGAAGCCACACTGGCGGCCAATCAGGACATGATGGATGACTACGTCTATCACAACGCTGTTGCCCTGGCTGAACTGAAGAAGCAGAACGTGGTACTCAAACGTTTCCCGGATGAAGTACTGGCTGCCATGAAAGCCAAGTCCGGCGAAGTACTCGATGAGCTGGCCAGCCAGAACGAGTTGAACGGGCGTATCTGGACTTCGATGAAGAACTTCCAGAAGCAAGTGACGCCGATGCACGAAGTGGCTGAAAAAGAGCTGTACGACTGGCGGTAACCCTCCTCCTCCAAACCCTCGCAGCCAGAAACTGCGGGGGCTTGGCCTGTTCGGTAAAAAGCCGAAACATTCTCTGTCTGGTCTTCCTTCCCTGCCTGGCGCAGTATCCCGCGCAAAGCTCCATTGTCAGCTAACCACTCATAACCAAGAGAAATTTCCTAATGCAGCGTTTTCTCAGCCTTGCCATGGCCTTGTGCCTGGCGATGACTTTTAGTCTTCACGCCGAAGCCAAACGTTTTGGCGGCGGAAAATCTTTCGGCTCCGCGCCGAGCCACCAAACGCGTCAGGCAGCACCTGCATCGCAACCAACCGCCGGTGCAGCAAAGGCTGGCGGTGCGGCCGCCGCTAGCGGTGCTTCTCGCTGGTTGGGCCCATTGGCTGGCCTGGCAGCGGGTGGTTTGCTGGCGTCGATGTTCATGGGTGACGGCTTTCAGGGCATGCAGATTTTCGACTTCCTGATCATCGGCCTGATCGCTTTCCTGGCTTTCCGCTTTATCGCGGCGCGCCGTCAGGCTGCTCAGCCACAAACTGCCAATGGCGCCCCGATGTCGCGTGAAATGCCGCAAGCAGCGCCAGCCGCTTCGATTTTCGGTAACAACGCCGCTGCCGCCAAGCCGGTAATCAACGCGCCTGCCTGGTTCAACGAGCAAAACTTCATTGCCGCTGGCCGTGAGCACTTCCTGAGCTTGCAGCAGCACTGGGACGCCAACGAAATGGACCAGATCAGCGAGTTCGTAACGCCGCAACTGCTTGAGTTCCTCAAGCGCGAGCGTGCAGAGCTGGGTGATGCCTTCCAGTCGACTTACATCGACGACCTCAACGTGCAACTGGATGGTGTTGATGACCAGAGCGACAAGACTATCGCAACGCTGACCTTCAGCGGCCTGTCGAAAACTTCACGCTTTGATCAGGGCGAAGCCTTCAGCGAAAGCTGGCGCCTTGAGCGTGAAACTGGCGACAACCAGCCTTGGATTGTTGCCGGCATTCGCCAGAACGCCTAAAGCCAAACCCCGGTCGTTACCGCCGATTGCAGGGCTGCCTATTCAAGGTAGTGATCTGCAACCGGTTGTAGCACCGGGGTTTTTCTTTTCGGCTAGAGTGGCTTGATCAATCCAACACAAAGAGAGCACTCGCATGATCGGATACACCACCGTAGGTTCCAATGATCTGCCAAAGGCCAAAGCCTTCTATTCAGAACTGCTCGGCGAAATGGGCTGCAGCGCACTGATGGATCTGGGCCGCATCGTTCTGTTTGGCAAAGCACAAGGCCAGCCGATGTTTGCCGTTTGCACCCCGTTCAACGGCCAGCCGGCAACTGTCGGCAACGGCAACATGGTGGCATTGGCGCCCGGCTCGCGCGCAGCCGTCGACAACCTCTATGCCAAAGCCATGAGCCTGGGCGCCGCCTCGGAAGGCGAACCTGGCGAGCGTATGCCCGGTTTCTACGGCGGCTACGTGCGTGACCTCGAAGGCAACAAGCTGGCATTCGTGCACATTGGCTAAATTTCCTCGCCACTGGACTGTTTGCCTGCGCTTGGCTGCTGTATAAAGCGCCCATCAGACGCTAATGCGCGGCTTATTCAGCGCGCATTCATACTGCCAGCCATCCGCCTCTCAGGAGCCTGCCCGTGGAAGAAATAATCGATCAACTGCGCGAATTGAACGAACCCGTGCCAGTGCCGCTGGAATTGCCGGAAGAAGAAACGCTGGTCGAAATTCAGGAACAAATCCTCATCCATCTGCCGTTTGGCCTGCATGAATTTCTGCTCAAGGTCAGCGACGTGGTTTACGGTCGTCTGGAGCCGGTCACGGCTTGCGACCCGCAATCACACACCTACTTACCGGAAGTCGCATCAGTTGCCTGGTCGTTGGGCGTACCGCGTGAGTTGGTGCCGCTCTGCGAAGACCGTGGCAACTACTACTGCGTAGAAGAAGACGGCACTGTCGTACTCTGGGAAGCCGACACCGAAGAGCTCAACGAAGAGAGCTGGGAATCGGTCTGGCACTGGGCGCGAGACGTCTGGCTGGAAAGCTGATCAGAAACCTGGTCATGCAAGCCACAAAGGCCCTTGAGCGATCTGCTTCAAGGGCCTTTGTGCTTTAAGCGCCGGTCATTTATCAGGCGGGTTCCAACGCCAGCAGATTGAGCAAAAAACGCCCAAAGTAAGTTAAATCCTGCTCAACTGCGTGGCGCACGCCTCGGCTATCCCCAGCCTCAAGGGCTTGCAGCGCCTGCAAGTGAAAGTCATTCAAACGCGGCGACAGATCGGCCTCGGTGAACAGCCGATTGAAGAACGGCCCGACTTGCAGCCACAGCGACTCGATCATCCGCAGCAGAATCGGGTTGCCGCATGCGTGGTAGAGAATCAGGTGAAACTGGCTGTTCTCGTGCAAATACTTGCTAAGGTCACGGCCTTCCAGCGCCACCTCCATTTGCTCGACACAGCGGCGCAATTGAGCGATTTGCTCAGCGCTTAAGCGCTCGGCAGCCAACTCGGCGGCCTGGCCTTCGAGATTAAGCCGAACCTGCAAGATATGCTTGAAGCGTTCGTCGGTCATCAACGGTACGCGCACCGAGCGCTGCTGCTCGCCTTCCAGTGCGCCTTCGGAAACCAGACGTTGTAACGCGGTGCGCACGGGCATAGGGCTGGAACCCCACTGCGCGGCCAGGTCACGAATCTTCAGGCGCTCGCCGGGCATATATTGGCCGCTCAACAACGCCTGTCGAATGTTCTGGTAAAGAGTTTCTTGCAGGTTGTCACTCATCAACCACCTCCGTAGCGGGCGGTGCGGGCAACTGACTGAACGTGAGTAAACAGTTATTCATGGTTACGGGGCCTTGTTCTCGATAATGCAATTTCCGCCATCGACCACCAGCACTTCGCCGGTGATGTAACTGGCTTCCGGGGAGGCTAAAAATGCCACGGCGCTGGCCACCTCTTGAGGTTTACCGGCGCGGCCGATTGGCGTGTATTTGGCTGCCTCGACCTCTTCTGCGGTGCTGGAACCGGTAGCAATCCAGCCTGGAGCAACACTGTTGACGGTGATGCCCTGCTTGGCCACCTCCAGCGCCAATCCCATGTTCATGCCGAGCATCCCGGCTTTGGCAGCGCTGTAGGCCGCCTCACCCGGATTACTGCCGCGGGTGCCGGTGGTTGAGCTGACATTAACGATGCGCCCGTAACCGCGCGCCTGCATGCCGGGCAATACGCTACGAGTCAGCAGGAAGGCAGTCGTCAGATTGCGCGCCAGCGATAAGTTCCAGCTGACCAGATCGGTGCTTGCCAGCGCCGAGAACGGTTCAGGGCTGCCCAACATGGCCATCCCGGCATTGTTCACCAGAATGTCGATGCGCCCCCAAACGCGCTCAGCCCACGTCACCAGTTGCTCGACTTGAACCTCATCCGTGAGATCGGCGGGCCGGCCTTCTACGCAGAATCCTTCACGGCGCAACTCAGCCACGCGCTCGGCAATTCGGGCGCTGCTGGCGGTGATGATCAGCTTTACCCCGGCACGGCCCAAGCGCCGGGCGATGGCGATTCCAATACCGTCCGGGCTGCCTGCACCGCTGATAAGCGCAACTTGTCCTTGCCATGCTGAATCAGTCATCTCACACCTTTGTGATCACATAGTTAGGCAGACACTAACAAATCAAACAGCTTGTCGCAGCAAATAAACCGGCTATTGACACAAATGTGATCACAAATACAAGATGTGCAAAAATTCGAACGAGGTGTTCAACCATGACAGCCAGCGGCATCAGCCCATCCGCCGTAGAAACTTTCAGCCAGCGCGAGCGCGAGCGGTTTCTGGCCCGCAACCCGAAATCTGCGGCATTGGCAGAGCGCGCCCGACACTCGCTGTACGGTGGTGTGCCGATGCACTGGATGGCCGACTGGTCGACGCCGGTTCCGTTGTTTGTCGAGCGCGCCAAAGGGGCTCGCTTTTATGATGTTGATGGCCACGAGTACACCGACTTCTGCCTGGGCGACACTGGCAGCATGTTCGGCCACTCACCAACGCCGGTCGCCCGCGCCATGGCCGAGCAAGCCGAGCGCGGCCTGACCACCATGCTGCCCGGCGAAGATGCGGTGGTGTGTGGCGAGTTGCTTGCCGAGCGTTTCGGCCTGCCGTACTGGCAAGTCACCGCGACCGCCACCGACTCCAACCGCTATGTGCTGCGCTGGGCGCGGGCCATTACCAAACGCAACGTGTTGCTGGTGTTTGATGGCTGTTATCACGGCACCGTGGACGACGTCATGGTGCGCAACCAGAACGGCGCCACCGTGCACCGCTCGGGGCTGGTCGGCCAAGCGTATGACCTCACGCAGTACAGCCGTTCGATCCCGTTCAACGATGTCGACGCACTGGAAGCTGCTTTGGCTCAGGGTGATGTCTGCGCACTGCTGTGCGAACCGGCCATGACCAATATCGGCATGGTTTTACCCGAGCCAGGCTTCATGCAGAAATGCCGCGAGCTGACGCGCAAATACAACAGCCTGCTGATCATCGACGAGACGCACACCATCTCCACTGACATCGGCGGCTGCACCCAGCTGTGGCAACTTGATCCGGACTTCTTCGTGGTCGGCAAACCGATTGCCGGCGGCATGCCCTGCGGGATTTTCGGCTGCAGCGCGGCAATGGCAGAAGCCATGCAAGAGGTGCAGAAAGCCGGTAGCGAAAACAGCCACGGCCATGGCCACAGCGGCATGGGCACCACCCTTTCAGCCAACGCACTGGCAATGCATTGCATGCGCGCCAACCTCGAACAGGTAATGACCCCGGGCGCCTACTCGCACATGTTGCCGCTGGCCAAGCGCCTCGCCGATGGCTTTCGCGGGTTGATCAACAAGCACCAACTGCAATGGTCGGTGACCGAGCTGGGTGCACGCAGCGAGTTCCAGTTCTGCGCGGTCTCACCGAAAACCGGCGCCGAAGCCGAAGCGGCATTTCACGATGAACTGCAAATGGCCCTGCACCTGTACTTGATCAACCGGGGCATTCTGATTACCCCGTTCCACAACATGACGCTGTGCTGCCCGGACACCAGCGCGGAAGACGTCGACCGCCTCATCAGCACGCTGGACCAGGCGCTGAGCGAGTTGCTGGCCATCCCCGGTGCGCGCGAATAAGTCCAACCCCGACAAATTTATAAGGCGCAGCGCGGCCGCCCAGCCCGGCGCCTTTGGTGAGAAAACCCATGCAATTCGCTCAGATTGATGAAGCCCGCGACTTCCTCGAAAACAATCCACAGGTTCGCAGCATCGAATTGATGCTGTTCGACGCCAACGGCATTCCGCGCGGCAAGTTGTTGCACCGCGATGAACTGCTGGCGATTTATCAAAACGGCCGCGCCCTGCCCAGCTCGATTCTGGCGCTGACCATTAACGGGGAAGACGTCGAATCCAGCGGGCTGGTCTGGGAAGTCGCCGATGCAGACTGCTGGGCTTATCCACTGCCGGGCAGCCTGTGCCTGCAACCATGGCGCAACGTACCGACTGCGCAGCTGCAAGTGAGCATGCACCCCGAGCGCGGTTTACCAGCCGCGCCAGCAGACCCGCGTCACGCGCTGATTCGCGCGATAGACCGGCTCAAAGCCGAGGGTTATCACCCGGTCATGGCGGTTGAGTTGGAGTTCTACCTGCTGGATAAGCAGCGCGACGCTAACGGTCGCCCGCAAGCCGCCCTGCAGAGCAATGGCGTGCGACCGCAAGCGCCGCAAGTGTACGGCGTGTATGAGCTGGAGCAGTTGCAGCCATTCCTTGATGACCTCTACGCTGCCTGCGAGGCGCAAGGCTTGCCGGTACGCACGGCCATTTCGGAATACGCGCCAGGCCAGCTCGAACTGACTCTGGAACACCGCTTCGATGCGCTGCAGGCGATTGACGAAGGCATGCGCTACAAGCGACTGGTCAAGGGCGTTGCCAGTCGTCATGGATTTCAGGCGTGCTTTATGGCCAAGCCATTTGGCGATTTGTCCGGCAGCGGCTTGCACATGCATGTCAGCCTCGCCGACGAGCAGGGCAATAATCTATACGCCAGCGAAGGCCCGCACGGCACCGACCTGCTCAAATATTCGGTAGGCGGCATGATGGCAACGCTCAACGACATGCTCGCGGTGTTCTGCCCGAACGCCAACTCGTACCGCCGCTTTCAGGCCAACAGCTACGCGCCGCTGGCGAAGAGCTGGGGCGTCAACAACCGCACCGTATCGTTCCGCGTGCCGAGTGGGCCGGCCAACAGCCGTCATATCGAACACCGGATCTGCGGTGCCGACGCCAACCCGTATCTCGCCGCCGCAGCGATCTTGAGTGGTATCCACAAAGGCATCCACGAGCAAATTGATCCGGGAATGCCTGTGACCGGCAATGGCTACCAGCAAAGCCACGAAACCCTGCCGACAGACTGGCTAACTGCACTGCGCTCGCTGGAGGCTTCGAGCTGGGCCAAGTCGGCGTTCGGCGAGGATTTCCTCAAGGTCTACCTGGCCATCAAGTGGGAAGAGTTCGGCCAGTTCATGGGCGAAGTCAGCGAGCAGGACTGGCGCTGGTACCTGACTCACGCCTGAGTTTCCTCGTGGCGAAATGCCCGCCGGTGCTGCGTTTGCAAGCAAGCATCGGCGGATTTTCAGGCAGGACGAACGGATACGTCTTCGATACAGCCGGGCGCATCTGCCATCAGCAATTGATTCCCGGCACCTGAACGGGATCGCTCTGCTGGAATTTAAATCACTCAAGCCAATCAAATCTCCCAGCAGAGTTGGCCGCAGCGTATATGCTCAGGACAACCCGGCCAGCCGAGTGCACAAAGGTTGCTCACGCAGGCCTACGGCAAGCATCATGTTGCGGCACAGCAACAGCACGGAACCATCCCAACCCGGAGGAATGTCACTATGAGCACCCCTGTTGTCTTGATCACTGGCGCTGCTGGTGGACTTGGTCGGGCCATTGCCAAGCGCTTCTCAACGAGCCATTGGCGCGTGACAGCGACAGACGTCGACAAAAGTGGGCTGCACTCACTCAACACATTGGTGCCGTTGGATTACAGCGCCACGGCCGATCTGCGCAGCGCCAAGAACTGCCACGATTTGATTTCGGCGGTGATGGCCAGTGCTGGCCGTATCGATGCCGTGATCAACGCCGCCGGCGTGTGGCGCGAAGGGCCGGTCGAGAATTTTCAGGAGGACGACTTTGATCAGGTAATGGGCGTCAACCTCAAGGCAGCCTTCTACCTGAGCCAGGCGGCGATTCCATTCCTCAAGGAAAGCCGTGGCGGCATCATCAATATCTCCAGCGATGCCGGACGTCAGGCCTATCGTGGCTCAGCGGCATACTGTGCGAGCAAGGCTGCACTGGTGATGCTGAGCAAAACCATGGCACTCGAATTGGCCGAGTTTGGCGTGCGAGTCAACACTGTGTCGCCCGGCGATATCGCCACACCGATGCTCGACTATCAAGCCGAACGCTACGGCAATGGCAACCCCAAAGCCTACAAACGCGAGCTGCTCAGCCAGTATCCGCAAGGGCGTGAAGCGCGCTTCCTGCGGCCCGAAGAAATCGCCGAGCTGGTCTGGTACCTCTGCCAGCCACAGGCAGAGGCAATTACTGGCGCCGACATGGCCATCGACTTCGGCCTTTCTGCCGGCAAATAAGCTTGAATTTTGCATCCCTTACAGGCCCTGCTTAAGTAGGGCCTGTGTCTTTGTGGCGCGGGCTAATTTGCACTGCTTTGCCCCGTAGCGATTAAATATGCCCTGATTAGTGACCCTCAAACGCCAGCGACACTCTGATCAGTAACATCCCCGAGTTCTCACCCCCGCATAAAGAGCCTTAGCCAATGGAAGCCGGAAACGCGCAACTCTCGATGACCGTCCTGATGACCCCGGACATGGCCAACTTCTCAGGCAAGGTACACGGCGGCACCCTGCTCAAATACCTCGATGAAGTCGCTTATGCCTGCGCCAGCCGCTATGCCGGCTGCTATGTGGTGACCTTGTCGGTTGATCAGGTAACCTTTCGCGAACCGATTCAGGTGGGCGAGCTAGTGACGTTCCTGGCTTCGGTCAACTACACCGGCAACACCTCGATGGAAGTCGGCATCAAGGTCATCACCGAAAACATTCGCGAACGCTCGGTACGCCACACCAACAGTTGCTTCTTCACCATGGTCGCGGTGGATGACAACGGCAAATCGATCAAGGTACCGCCGCGTCAGCCGCAAACGCCCGAAGAGCACCAGCGCTTCCACAAAGGCCAACGGCGCCGGGAGATCCGCCAGGAAATGGAACGCCGCTACAAACAGCTGAAAGACCTCGGCTAATCACCGGCACAAGACAGCCCTGTGCATGGCTGGCAGAATGAGTTAACCCGCAACGCTATTGCGCGAAGCTGCCAGCGCGCACCCGGAGCCAAGTAATGCTGACCCTCGGCAACATTTTTGTACTGATGCTGCTGGCAACAGCCGGCGCCTGGCTTTGGCACGCCCACGGTTTACGCGAAAAGACGCTGGCGCTGGTCAAGGCGCATTGCGCCAAAGCCGATATCGACCTGCTGGATGAAAACGTCGCGCTGCGCAAAATTACCTTGCTGGCCGACGCCCGTGGGCGCAAGCGGCTGGCACGCATCTACAGTTTCGAATTCACCGTCACCGGTGAGCAGCGCCATGTCGGTCGTGTGGTCATGTTTGGCCAGCAGATGGGCCGCATCGAACTTGAGCCGCATCCATTTCGCCAACCCATGGGTGATGGCCCGCAAGTGATCAATGCACGACCGGCTCCGCCGGATACAAGTGCGGAGCAACCGAATACGCCCCGTCCGCGGACTTCGCAGGTGATCGAACTGGATCAGTGGCGCCGCCAGCATCGCCCGCCCCGCGACTAACCGAGGCAAACTTTCTCAGCTATTCCCGAGCAGGGCCGCTGTAACCCGGGCGGCTGTGTTCTCGGGCTGTTCCTGCATGAAGCAATGCCCGCCAGGCACAGTATGCGCACTGACATGCGCATTACTCGCGCACCAGCGTGCAACTGACTTGGCCACAAACGGATACGTGTTCTGCCCGACTATTACCTGCGTCGGCGTGATCACGCGAGCCAACGACGGCCAGAGGCGCCTGGGATAGGAGCCAAAAATATCGGCCTCGCGACTGGGTCGACACTTGAGTTCGACAGCGTTGTCGGTGTCTTTCAGCGCATGGTTGATGTAAGCCAGAAATGCCGGCTCAGTCCAACCGCGGAACATCCCACGATTATGCAGGCTGGCATACGCCGCGTCCCGATCCGGCCATGTACTGCGCCGTTTCAGTGCTCGGGTGGCCTGGCCGTGACGCTTGCTCAAACCAGTAACATCAGACAGCGCCATAACCCCGATCATGGCCTTGCTAAACAGCACCGGATCGAGCAACACCGCGCGTTTGAACAACTGCGGCTGCTGGGCCAGCATCAGGCTGGTGAGCACGCCGCCAAAGCTGTGGCCGACGGCATAGCGCTCAACATCGGCAAACATCGGGGAGCCAACGGCGAAGGCTTCAAGGGCCAGCTCGGCGCTGCGATTCCACCCATGAAAGCGCCCACCGTGATCACTGTCGCCGTGGCCCTGAACATCACACAGCCACAGATCAAAGTCCGCTGCCAGCAACTCCAGCATCGGCTCATAAACACGCCCGCAGTAGCCGTTGCCATGAATGAAATGCAGCACGGGTTTGCCGCTGGGCGGCGTATGCCAGCCGCGCAACGTGAAACCTGCTGAGCTTTCGTGTGACCACTGAATGAGTTGCATAGCCTGCGCCTGTAAAAATCAGCGCGCAGTTTAACCAGCGCCCGCCTGCTGGCGAAAGCGCAACTCAAGCGCCAGAGGTATCCAACACGCAGCGGCTCACGCCAGCCGTTAATGCCTGAGCGTCTTGTGCGCTGCTGAAAATCAGTTCAAGGCGTGAGTCCTTGCGCCACTCGCTGGGTTTGAAGTGCAGCGCTTGTTGCGCCAGCGCATTGGCCGAGTAGCAGCCTTGCGCCGTTTGCAGCAACAACTTGGCACGACGCCACGGCAACCCGAGCAAAAACGCCTCGATGCGCGACAGTTCAAAATGCTGACCGGGATGCCAGCGCCAACCGATACTCCAACCCTCGGCTTGCTGCTGAACCTGGGTGATGGGTTGCTGCGGATTTTGCCAAACCTGACCCAAGGCAGGGCCAGTCGCAGGCAAGGCGATGGACTGTTCGCCAGCGACTGCCGAGTACTCAATGCCCGGCAGTTTGGCCAGCGCTAACTGGCCCTGCGTGGTCCATACAATTGAGTTATCCACAAACTGCGCGGCCACACTGAGCTTATCGCGTGAAGTCAGACTCTCTGCCTTGTTAAGCACCAGCAATCCGGCTTTATCCACAGCCTGCTGCTGGCTCTCAGGCAATGCAACTCCCTGCGCCAACGCAGCCGCATCCAGAACCATGACCAACGGCTGCACTGCCAGCACATCTTGCCAAGGCGGCGCTTGCAGTTGCTGGAGCAGACTTTTCGGATGCCCAAGCCCGGATGGCTCGATAAACAGCCGATGCGGTTTGACCTTGCGCAGCAGTCGGCTCAGCCCCACCTGAAACGGCACGCCGTTGACGCAACACAGGCAACCTCCCGCCACTTCGGCAATTGCCAGGCCGTCTTCATCGCGACTCAACAATGCGGCGTCCAGGCCGATCATGCCAAACTCATTGATCAATATCGCCCAGCGTTCGTGCGCGGGACGCTGCGCCAACAGATGATCGATCAGGCTGGTTTTACCGGCGCCAAGAGGCCCTGCTATCAAGTGAGTCGGAATGTTCTTGAGCATGGCCTGAACCTGTTCTTGTGAGGCAAATATAAGCAGCGCGATCACAGCATCGCAGGGCGGCGCTGACGCAGAAATGGCGTCGTGCTAGAGTCGCCGGAATTGATCCGGAGGTGGCCGCATGCGTTGCTTTGCAGTACTGGCGTTGAGTGTAATGTCGAGCCTGGCTTGGGGCGAGGCCTGTGTTGTGCACACTCAGGCGCAACGCCTGGACGTAAAAGTTTGCCAGCAGAACCGCAGCATCCCACCCAACCTGTTCCGCAGCGGCTTCTGCAAGCCCGAACTCAAAGGGCAAAAGGTTGATGTCGCCTTTGTTGAGCAATGCCCGACAGGCGCGTTCGGCGTCTGCCGCAATGCCAAAATCAACGGTACGCCGTACCAGCAAGATATCCACTATTACGGCGTCGCCAGCGACAGTAACTTCCTCACGCCCTTTTGCGAGCAACAGAGCAAAGGGGTGTGGATGAGCCGCTAGGACCACGTTGCAAACGCTCAACGTTTTCACCAATGCCACAAAAATTACACATTAGTGTCATCTGCAAAGTGCTTAATAACAGCGGGAGACTCACGCCCCTGCTGATCATGTGTTGGCAGAACATTAATGGTGCTTAGGACCGCGATCTTCGCGGTCTTTTTTTGTCTGCGATTTGCCTTGGCCTACTCCATTGCACTGACAACCGGGCAGATCTGTCATCTGCGCAGCGCCTGAGCCCCGGCTTCTCAGCAACTGAACTCTCGAGAGAGTTCCACGTGGAACCTATTGAAATAACAGCAACTTTTGATAGAACAACCCGGCAGGAGGCCCGACAAACAAACAGTGGCCCTCTGAACAGGCTATAACCTGTATCGTTGACCCTAATTGTCGAAAGTTGCAACACGCGAGGATCGCATGCAAATCGAGTTGATCGAAATCAGGGACCACCTAAGTCGCTTTCCGCCGTTTGATGGCCTGCCGGAAGATACGCTGGACGAGATAGCGCCTCAGGTCGAGATCAAGTACTTCAAGGCTGGCACTGACATCCTCAGCTATGGTGCCCCGATTCATGATCTGCACTATGTGCGCTCGGGCGCAGTCGAGATTTATCGGCGCGACGGCGACCTCTACAACCGCCTGACCGAGGGCGATATTTTTGGTCAGTTCGGCCTGCTGCGTAACAACAAAGTCCGCCTGCCGGCGCGCGCAATTGAAGACAGTCTGATCTATTTTTTGCCCGCGGCGCTGTTCCATCAACTGTGTGATAACCATGACAGCTTTGCCGACTTCGTCGAAGCCGAAGGTCAGTCGCGCCTGAAGTCCGCTGTCGACTCGCATGGCAAGGCCAGCGACCTGATGAAGATCAAGGTGCGCAAGCTGGTTAGTCGTATGCCGGTAACCGTTGGCCCGCGTGCAACGGTGCAGGAAGCGGCGCAGGCGATGACGCAAGAAGGCGTCTCATCAGTACTGATTGTTGATCCCGACTCAAGCTGGCCCAATCCTGAGCGAGTCGAGCCTTTGGACAAGCCTGTTGCGAGCATGATCGGCATTGTTACCGACCGCGATTTCCGTACTCGCGTAATCGCCGAAGGCCTGCCGCCAGAGACGTCCGTGTGTGATGTCATGACCGCTCACCCGATCACTGTGCAATCGGATGACACGGTGTTTGAGGCCATGCTGCAGATGCTGCGCAACAATATTCACCACCTTCCGGTGCTCAGCCGGCGGCGGCCGATTGGCATGATCAACCTGGCGGATATCATCCGCTACGAGTCGCAGAGCAGCCTGTATCTGGCTAACAGCATCTACAACCGCAAGTCGGTCGCCGAGTTGCAGGCACTGGTGCCGGATCTGCGCTCCACGTTCCTGCGCATGGCCAACGAGGAAGCCAGCGCGCACATGATCGGCAGCGCGATGGCTGGCATCGGCCGGGGCTTTACCCAGCGTTTACTGGAGTTGGGCGAGGAACAATTCGGACCGCCGCCCGTGCCTTACAGCTTCATGGCTCTGGGCTCGATGGCGCGCGACGAACAGTTGATTGTCACCGATCAGGACAACGCGATGGTGCTCGACGACAGCTTCGACCCGAAGCTGCATGACGAGTACTTCCTCAAGTTGGCCACCTTTGTCAGTGATGGCCTCGCCGCCTGCGGGTATAGCTACTGCAAGGGCGGGATCATGGCGACCAATACCAAATGGCGCCAGCCATTGCGGGTGTGGAAGCGCTACTTCAATGACTGGATCGACAAGCCCAGCGCCCAGACCTTGCTCAATGCCTGCATTTTCTTCGATCTCGACAGCGTCTACGGCAATGCCGATCTGGTTGAAACACTCAAGGAACTGCTCGCCGACAAGGCCAGCAACAGCCCGCTGTTTCTCGCGGCGCTGGCGCGTAACGCACTCAATCGAACGCCGCCGTTGGGCTTCTTCCGCACCTTTGTAATGGAAACCGACGGCCAGCAGAAACACATCATCAATCTCAAGGGCCGCGGTACGGCGCCGCTGACTGACTTGATCCGTGTGCACGCGCTGGCTTGTGGCGCGACCGCGCAAAACTCGCTGGAACGCCTAGATGCCATCGCCGCCACCAAACTGATGCCGCAGGAGGCGATAAACCACCTGCGCTATGCATTCGAGTTCCTGTCGATTGTGCGCATCCGCCATCAGGCGCTGGAGTTGGAAGAAGGCCGCGTACCGAACAACTACATCGAGCCCGAGAAAATCTCAGCCACTGACCGGCACAATCTCAAAGAGGCCTTCCAGGTACTGAGCAACGCGCAAAAGTTTCTTCGCTTCCGCTACCCGGCGCATCCGGCAGGTAAGTCGAGATGAGCCTGTTCATGCCGCGTGAGCGCGAGCCGCAAACAGTTGCGCCAAACTGGCAGGCGCATCTTGCAGCGCTGGCGGAAACGGCCAAGGACTCACATTTGCGCGGGTTTTATGCCGCCGGTGTACCCGCAGCAGACACGCCAATACGCGACGTGCCGATGATTGCGCTGGATGTCGAAACTACCGGTTTGCAGGTCGGCACACATTCGATTGTCAGCCTGGGCCTGATGCCTTTCGACCTGAACCGGATTCATTGCGGCCAGAGTAAATACTGGGTAGTAAAACCGATGTCTGAACTCAGCAGCGAGTCGGTGGCGTTCCATCACATTACCCACTCCGACATTGACAATGCCCCCCGCCTCACCCATATCTTCGAGGAGTTACTCGACGCTATGGCCGGCAAAATTGTGGTGGTGCATTACCGCAACATCGAGCGTGAGTTTCTTAATCATGCGGTGCATGTACACCTCAATGAAGGCCTTAGTTTTCCGGTTATCGACACCATGCAACTGGAGGCTCATTTACATGGCAGCCAGTTGAAGCAGAGCTTGTGGAGCAAATTGCTGCGCCGCCAACCTTTGTCGATTCGCCTGGCCGACAGCCGCCTGCGTTACAACCTGCCGCATTATCAGGCGCATCACGCGCTGACCGATGCAATGGCAACAGCAGAGCTGCTGCAAGCGCAGATCGCCACGCATTTCTCGCCTGACACGCCACTCGGCGATCTCTGGCTGTAAAGCAGCCCGAAAGACTTGAACAGCGCCCAATAAAAAGGCGCGTCCGAAACCGGACGCGCCTTTAGTTGTAGCAGCGAGCGATTTACCGCGGCTCGGACATCAAGCCTTTGACGATGGCAATACAACCCACCAACAGCACCACGGTAAACGGCAAGCCGGTCGAAACAGACATTGCCTGCAAGGCGCCGAGCCCGCCACCCAACAGCAGGGCGATGGCCACGATACCCTCGATCAATACCCAGAACACCCGCTGTGGCACCGGCGCATTGACCTTGCCGCCTGCGGTGATGGTATCGATTACCAGAGAGCCGGAGTCGGACGAGGTGACAAAGAACACCACCACCAGAACGATACCGATGAACGAGGTGATCTGCGCCAGCGGCAACTCAGCCAGCATGGCGAAGAGTTTCAGTTCCAACGCAGCATCCTGCACGCCGGTAAAGCCGTCAGTGACCAGCTGGCCGATGGCGGTGCCACCGAAGGCAGTCATCCACAATACCGACACGATTGAAGGCACCAGCAATACCGAAACGAGGAATTCGCGAACGGTACGGCCACGGCTTACGCGCGCGATAAACATGCCGACAAATGGCGACCAGCTAATCCACCAGGCCCAGTAGAAGGCAGTCCAGCCTTGCGTGAAGTTGGCATCTGCCCGGTTGAACGGGTTAGACAACTCGGGCAGGTAGGTGGCATAAGCCGCCAGGTTGCTGAAGAAGCCGGTGAAGATCGCCAGAGTAGGCCCGACGACAATGATGAACGCCAGCAGCAGGAAGGCCAGGCCCATGTTGATCTCGGAAAGGATTTTCACACCCTTGTCGAGACCCGCAAGCACTGACAGCAAGGCGATGCCGGTGATGCCGACAATCAAAAATACCTTGTTGGCATTCGACACCGAGAAGCCAAACAGGTGGTGCAACCCGCCCAGCGCCTGCTCGGCACCCACACCCAGAGAAGTCGCCAGACCAAACAGAGTGGCAAATACCGCCAGGATATCGACGATGTGGCCCGGCCAGCCCCATACACGCTCGCCCAGCAGCGGGTAGAAAATCGAGCGGATGCTCAGGGGTAAGCCTTTGTTGAAGGAAAACAGCGCAAGCGCCAGACCAACAACCGCGTAGATCGCCCACGGGTGCAGGCCCCAGTGGAAAATGGTTGCAGCCATTGCCAGGCTGGCAGCGGCTTTGGGATCACCCTCGGCACCGCCCAATGGCGCCCAGTCGGTACGCACGCCATCTGCGCCCACGGTAATGCCGCCCATTGCAGATGAGAAATGCCCCATCGGCTCGGCAACGCCGTAGAACATCAGCCCGATACCCATACCGGCGGCGAACAGCATGGAGAACCAACCGATATAGGTATAATCCGGCACGGCCTCTTTACCGCCCAACCGCACCCGGCCCAGCGGCGAGACGACCAGAGCGATACACAACAACACGAAGATATTACCGGCGCTTAGGAAGAACCACGCCATGTGGTGGGTCAGCCAGTCCCGCAGGGATGTAAACAGCGGTTCTACTTCTGTTTGCAAGGCCATCGTCAGTACGACAAACAACACCACGACCAACGCCGAAATGCTGAAAACCTTACTGTGGATGTCCATGGAAAACAGGAACTTACCGGTGTAGTTGTCCTGCCCGATAACATAATCCGTGTCGATCAGATTGGACTCGCCGCTAGGCGCGGGAATACTGTCTGGCCGGTCATCAACTGGCTTTGCAGCAGGGTCTTGCGAAGGGTCTTGGCCCATGAATAGCTCCTTTTCTTGGTCTTGCTGACAATCATGTGCAGCTTAAATCCGCACAACTTTCAGCCGACTCGCAATCGACTCAACCAACCATACTAACAGTCATGCGCCAATCGTGCAGTCTGGGGGACTACTACTCTGCACAAGTCCAGCCAATTAAACTTTAGACTAACGCCAGCCAATCACTGCACTATCTCTGCTCTGAAGGCTCAATAAAGGACTAAGTAATGCTCGCGGATTTCGGCATGCCCCATTTTCTCAGCTACCTGCTTATCTCCATTCACCTGTGCGGGCTGATTGCCGCCGTTCATGCCGTGCTCACCGTGCGTACCGCGCAAGGCGCGCTGGCCTGGGGTTTGTCATTATTCTTCATGCCCTACCTGACCCTGTTGCCCTACATCGTATTTGGCCGCAGCCGTTTCGACGCTTACGTGAAAGCGCGTCGCAAGTGTGACGAAGAGATGCGTCAGGCCATGACTTCGCTGGACTCCAAGCCGTGGCTGGCTGAGGCAGAAGCCGCTCGTGAGTCGCCGCTGTACCGTCGTCTGCGCGCACTGCCCAAGCTCAGCCGTCTGCCGTGCCTGGCGAATAATCAGGTCAAGTTGCTAGTTAACGGACAAGATACCTTTGCCGCCATCTTCACGGCCCTGAGCCAGGCGCAGAAGGTGGCGCTGATTCAGTTTTACATTGTTCACGATGACGAACTCGGCAAACGTATGCATCAAGCCATGCTTGAGCGCGCAGCAGCAGGTGTGCAGGTTTACTTCCTTTACGACGGTATCGGCAGCCATGCCCTCCCCGCAGCCTATGTCGACAGCCTGCGCGCTGGCGGCGTAAACGTCAGTGAGTTCCCAACGGGCGGCGGCATCCTTGATCGCTTCCAGCTGAACTTCCGCAATCACCGCAAAATCGTCGTGGTCGATGGCATCACCGGTTTCGTTGGCGGCCACAACGTGGGCGACGAGTACATGGGCAAAGACCCCAAGCTCTCGCCGTGGCGCGATACGCATGTGCAGATTCACGGGCCGGTGGTGGCGAGCTTGCAGGTGTCGTTCGCACAGGATTGGTTCTGGGCCACCCATGAACTGCCCAAGCTGGTACTGCCTGAACATTTCGACGCGGGCGGAGTGCTGTGTCAGGTCATCCCCAGCGGGCCGGCAGACCCGCAGGAAACCGGTTCGCTGTTGTTCGTCGAAGCGATCCATGCCGCCAATGAGCGCATCTGGATCTCCACGCCTTACTTTATTCCGGATGAGGCACTGGACGCGGCCTTGCGCCTGGCGGTGCTGCGCGGTGTCGATGTGCGCGTGATGATCCCCGCGCATGGCGACAGCAAAGTGGTATCGGCCGCGACTCGCCTGTACGCCTTTCAGGCCATGAAAGGTGGCATTCGCGTGTTCTGCTACCAGCCCGGATTTATTCACCAGAAGGCCATGCTTATCGACTCTGGCGCCGCCATCATCGGCAGCGCCAACTTCGATAACCGCTCGTTCCGGCTGAATTTCGAAATCAACCTGCTGACGGTGGATAACACCTTCGCCCTGGAGGTTGAGCAGATGCTCAACGATGACTTCAAACTGGCCCGTGAGCTGCAAACCGCTGACCGTAAAAGCGTCAACGTCCTGCAGCAATTCGGCATGCGCGTCGCGCGTCTGGTTTCGCCGATCCTCTAACGTCTGAGGCGTTAGTCAGCTGGCCAGCGCGCTAGCTGACGGCCTGCTTCAGCACACTGCGGCGTTCGCGACCGAGCACCCGCGAACGGCGCTTTCTGGCCCAGATCACCAGCCCGGTGATGGATAAGCCGGCAACCGCCAAACCCATCACCGACACCAGAATACGCCCCGGCATGCCGAGAATCCGCCCTGAATGCAGCGGGAACTGTGCCTGCATGAAAATATCCCCGGCACTGCCGGTGCCCGGAATCGAGTGGCCCACCGGCTCGCCAGTCTGGCCATCGTAATACAGCCACGGATTGCCCAGCCCGCCATCGCCATGATCATTTTCGGCGGTGTAGAAGCCGACGCCATACACATCAAACTCCGGCGAATAGAACACCCCGCCCGCCGGGTTGGTGATCCCCAACTCAGGGGCATCGCTGCTGGCCCGCGCAACCACCTGCGCCCGATTGATCGCAGGCGATACCTGCTGATCGAGACTCACCGGTGTGCGACTGGCAAACGGGCTCGGCGTAAGCGGCGAGAACAGCTCAACCAGCGGCCGCGTTACTTGTACATTGAGGTTCATCGACACCGACGTAACTGCCAGCACCAGCAACAGCAGCCAGATCCACACACCGCCTGAACGGTGCAGATCGAAGTTGAGCTTGTAGCCGCCCTGACGCACACGAAACGCCAACGACTTGCGCCACGCGCGCCAACTGGGGAACGACAACCACAGCGCAACAAAGGCATCCAGCGTCCATACTATCGCCACGATCCCGAACAGCAGCACGCCCAGTTCAATGCCAAAACCATCGGGAATATGCATGCTGTAATGCAGTTTGTAGAGAAATGGCATGAGGTTTTCGCGGGTCAACGACACCGCACCCCACATGCGCTTGCCCTGCTCTTGCGCTGTAACCGGATCGAGTGCGAGCTGGTTGAAGCCCAGCTCATAGGCTTTGTTGGTGGCCGGGTCGACGCGCGGATTAACGCTCATGCCAAAGGCATGGCCGGGCTCGGTGTACAGCGGCATGAAGCCGACCTGCAAACGCGGGTCGCGCGCCTCCAGTTGATCGGCCAACTCCAGCGGCGATTGTGGGGTGCCCACCGTGGTGGACTTGAACAACGTGGGGTTAAGCCACTCGTCGATCTCATGATCCCAGGAAATGATCGCGCCGGTCAGGCCGGAGACAATCAGGAACACCGCGATGAATAAGCCAAACCAGCGGTGTAAACGAACCAGTGCTGCGCGCATAAACTATCCCATAAGCCGCGCCCCGCAATGCCGCTTGCGGGGCGCCGGTATTCAGTATTTCCAGCTGACCGTCATGCTGGCGTTACGTGGAGCACCGTAATAGGCCTGCGTCCAGTACAGGCTGGTCAGGTACTTTTCATCGGTGAGGTTGTTGAGATTGGCCGAGACGTTCCAGTGCTCGTCGATCTCGTAACTGGCCATCAGGTTGACCAGTGCGTAGCTGTCCTGCTCGGCAATGCCGTTGTAAATTTCGTCCTGCCAGCTGAGGCTGCCACCGACCTTGAGTTTGTCGATGCCGGGCACCCGATACGTCGTGGATGCACGCACCATATGTTTGGGTGCGTAGGTCACCGCATGGCGGTCATCGGCATCGGTGATATCAACAAAGGTGTAGCCGGCGGTGGTCTGTAAACCAGGCAGCAGTTCGCCGGAAACCTCCAGTTCATAACCTTCGCTGGTAATCCCTTCGGCGGCTGAGTAATAGGTGGTCGCGCCGCTCATGCCGGCCACTTCGGCAATATTGTCCTGCTCGGTGCGGAATACGGCGAACGAAACATTCACCGTATCGTCGAACAACTCACCCTTAATACCGGCTTCGTAGTTCACCCCTTCGATTGGATCGAGTCGGTCACCGGCAAAGGTTTCTTTGGTTTGCGGAGTGAATATCTCGGTGTAACTGGCGTACAGCGAATACTCATCGTTAAGGTCGTACACCACGCCGGTATACGGGACGATTTTGTTCTCGCTGGTGGCCTTGCTGTCACCGTAGTTCTCGCCTTCGCTGTCGAGATCAATCGCACGCGCGCCGACAATCAGACTCAAGCTGTCTGCCAGGCTGAAACGCGCCGCCGAATAGGCGCTTTTCATCTTGTCGGTGAAGTCACTGCCGGCACTTCCGGCGTCGTTCAGTGGCTTGGCATAGTCGCCATTCCAGCTTTCCAGTGGCGGCAATGCGGTGCCGGTGGTGGAGTCGTACCACGACAGATCTTCAAGCTCGGATTTCGACCAACTGGCGCCGACCACCAACTCGTGCTGCCGCCCGCCAAGCATGAACGGGCCGTTGGCGTACACATCTGCGATCAGCTGCTTGTTCTTCTCGTTGTACTCGGACGGATAGCTGAACAAACCCAGCCCGGTGTCGCGGTCAGGTTCGCCGTAGACATAAAACATCGAGCCATCGCTGGTCTTCTCGACATAGGTGAGCACGCCTTTGGCTTGCCAGCCGTTGTCGAAACGGTGAACCAACTCGGCGAAGCTGCGGTTTTCCTGATTGTCCCAGTAAGCCCAGTCGGTTGCGGTGCTGGTCGATACGTCGTAATTGGTCGGTGAGCCATCACTGAAATTGAGTGGCAAAGCGCCCCACATCGGGCTGTTGGCGTCGCTCTTTTGCAGGGTGTGGCCGATGCTGAACATCGTGCGCTCATCAAGATCTGCCTCGATGATCCCGTAAAACACGTTCTTCTCACGCGAATAGCGGTCGAGATAGGAGTTCTTGTTTTCGTTGGCGTAGACCACTCGCCCACGAATATTGCCCGAATCAGTCAGCGCACCCGAGGCGTCGACATCGATGCGCCGCTTGTCCCAGGAACCGGCGGTGAGATCGATCGATGCTTGCGGGGTAAAGGTCGGGCGCTTGCGGATGAAGTTGATGGTGGCCGACGGGTTGCCGGTGCCGGACATCAAACCGTTGGCGCCGCGCACCACTTCAATCCGCTCGAACATGGCGGTGTCGAGATCACCTTCGACGTTGCCGTAAACAAACGGAATACCAATGCCGTCGTACTGAAAGTTGGTGATATCAAAACCGCGCGCGGTGTAATAGGTGCGATCGGTTTCAACTTCTTCCACCTGAATCCCGGTGGTGTATTTGAGGGCATCGTTAACGCTGTCTAACTGGAAGTCCTGTAACTGCGCACCGGTAATGGTCGACATCGACTGCGGCGTTTGCCGTGGCGTCAGATCAAGCTTGGTCGCCGCGCTGCTGCTGACTGGCTTGTAGCTATCAGGATCTTCGGCGGCGGTGCTGCCCACAACGGTCTGCGCTTCGAGCGTGACGCTTGCCTGATCTTCGGCCCATGCATGAGTGCAGCTGATTGTTGCAGCGATGGCCAGCGCCAAACGGGTCTTGTACGACAACACAGAGCTCCCCTTCCAGGAAATCTGGATGCTCTACAGCCATCCGCAGCACCTCTGGGCACCCAAGACAGCCTGGATCACCCAGCACTATTGATAATGGTTATCATTATATGTTTACAGTTCGGCTGTTCTCCGTCAATACAATTGCGAAGTATTATCATTTAACTGCGTTCCGAAAGTTTTGCCCCGCCCCACCACAGATTCATGCCTTTGACCCTTTAAAACCGCAGGTTTCAGATACACATGAGTGCAGGGCCGGCAACGTATAGATTTTGTAAAGGTTTCCCATTTGCATTAAAAACCTTATAGAATCGTTCTCATTCTCTTCGTAATGTGAACTTTATGAGCGCTCTTCCCTGGCTCGGTACGCTGCGCCAATGGCATTGGCTGAGTTCTGCCCTGTGCCTGGCCGGCATGCTGCTGTTTGCCATTACCGGCATCACCCTCAATCACGCCGCGCAGATAGAAGCCAAACCGACAATCACCAGCCACCACGCCGAGCTCCCAGCCGAGCTGCAAGCCACATTGCAGGCTGATATGCCCAGCACAGGAATACCGCTGGCGCTCAGGCAGTGGCTGCAAGCCGAGTTGCCGGTGCAGTTGGATGGCCGCACGGCAGAATGGTCGGACAGCGAGCTGTACATCGGCCTGCCCCGCCCCGGTGGTGACGCCTGGCTGAGCCTGGATATCCAGACCGGCGAGCTGGAGTACGAGCGCACTGATCGCGGCTGGATTGCCTACCTCAACGACCTGCACAAAGGTCGCAACACCGGTGCTGCCTGGTCCTGGTTTATCGATATTTTCGCTGGGCTGTGCGTGGTGTTCAGCCTCAGCGGCCTGCTGTTACTCAAGCGCTACGCCAGTAACCGACCCACTACCTGGCCGATGCTGGGTCTGGGCTTGGTTCTCCCCGTGTTACTGGCGCTGCTGTTTATCCACTAATAAGGACATTGCTATGTCGAAACGCTTGCTCCTGCCTTTCTGCGCGCTACTCAGCGCCCCTGTAATGGCCGCCGAAGTAAAACTGGATGTAGAAATCCCGCGCTTGCAGGTCGCCGAATACCATCGCCCCTATGTCGCTATTTGGCTGGAGCAGCCGAACCAGAAGCACGTCGCCAATCTGGCGGTCTGGTACGACCAGAAACTCAAGGACAAAGAAGGCGAAAAATGGCTCAAAGACCTGCGCCAATGGTGGCGCCGTAGCGGTCGCAGCCTGGAAATGCCGATTGATGGTGTGAGCGGTGCAACCCGCGCTGTCGGCAAGCAATCACTGACATTCAACAGCGCCGATGCGCCTTTCAATAACTTGCCTGCGGGCGAGTATCGCGTTGTTGTGGAGGCTGCCCGCGAGGTGGGTGGCCGCGAATTGCTGCGCCTGCCATTTACCTGGCCGCCGCAGGAACGCGCCGAGAGCAACAGCAAAGGCAAAACCGAGTTGGGCCAGATCAACCTGACCCTGACTCCCTAAACCCGCCGATCCCTGAAATACGCCATTCTAAGGAAGCTTGCCATGCACCCCATCATCAAATGGACTGCCCTGACCCTAGCTGTTTGCCTGCCACTCAGCGCACAAGCCCACCGCGCCTGGATGCTGCCTTCAGCGACGGTTTTATCCGGCGAAGATCCGTGGGTCACCGTTGATGCCGCTGTTTCCAACGACCTGTTCTACTTCGAGCACTTCCCGCTGCGCATTGCCGGTATCGGCAAACTCGACGCCGGTAAAGCCGGTGGCCCTCCAGGCATGCGCCCACGCCCGGCTGCTGAACTGCAACTGTTGGCGCCGGACGGCAGCAGCATCAAAGCTGAAAACGGCAGCATCGGTCGCTACCGCAGCACCTTCGATGTTCATCTCACCCAGAAAGGTACTTACAAGCTGGCCATCGCCAACAGTGGCCTGTTTGCCAGCTACACCGAGAACGGTGAAAAGCGCCGCTGGATGGGTAAGGAAGCAGACTTCGCCAAGCAGGTTCCGAGCGACGCCAAAGACCTCAAAGTGGCGCAGAACAGCAACCGCATGGAAGTGTTCGTGACCTCGGGCAACCCAACTGAAACCGTGCTGAAAACCACCGGTGTCGGCCTGGAACTGGCGCCGATCACTCACCCCAACGACCTGTTTGCTGGTGAGGCGGCCGAGTTCACTTTGCTGCTCGATGGCAAGCCGGCCAAAGACGTTGCGGTGAGTGTGATTCCCGGTGGCAACCGCTACCGTGATCATCTGGGTGAAATCAAAACCACCAGCGATGCCGACGGCAAAATCAGCATCACCTGGCACGAAGCGGGCATGTACTGGCTCGAAGCTGAGCTGAGCAGCAAGGACGGGGTTAAAGCACCCGCCACTGAGCGTCGCGCGTCCTACAGCGCCACGCTGGAAGTGCTGGCGCCTTAAGCCTGCCTCGCCGCTGTCGGCCAAGACGACAGCGGCGCCTTCTTTTTCATCCTCCAGTTTAAGCGGCCCGCCTTGATCGCTCATTCCATCCTTCGTCGCTGGCCTGTACCTGTCAGCCTGCTGCTCGCGGCAGCTTTACTGTGGCTGCAGCCGGCGCGCGAAATATCTGCGCTGCTCATTTGTCTGGTGTATGTGGCGCTGTGTGCGCAATGCGCATGGCAACACCGCCGCGCTCGCCCCGAAGCAAGCAATGCCGACACGTTGTTGGTTGCCTATGCGAGCCAGAGCGGTCAGGCGCAACAGATTGCCGAGCGCAGTTGTGCGCAGTTGATTGAAAGCAAGGTGGCGGCGCAGTGCCTGCCCCTTAACCAGATCAACCTTGAGCAATTGTCTGCTGCGCAGCGCCTGTTGCTGGTCGTGAGTACCTACGGTGAGGGCGAGGCGCCGGATAACGCCGTGCGTTTCGAGCACGAGTTGTTTGCAAAAACCTCGTCACTGGCCAACCTGCAGTTCGCGATTCTGGCGTTGGGTGATAGCCAGTACGCGCAGTTCTGTGCGCTGGGTGAACGTTTGCAACAGCGCTTACAAGCACGCGGCGCCGAGCCGTTATTCGACTTGCTCAGAGTGGATAATCTCGACCCCGGCACTTTGCGCCACTGGCAGCAACAACTGGCGCACCTGAGCGCCAACAGTGACTTTGTCGACTGGCAGCCCGCGCATTATCGGCCTTGGCAACTGGTCCGGCGCACGTGCCTGAATCCCGGAAGCAGCGCCGCGCCGATTCATCATCTGAGCCTGCAAGGTGCGGACTCCGCCGAGTGGCAGGCCGGAGATATTGTCGAGATCGGCCCACGGCATTCAGCCGAGCATGTAGCTGAATACCTGCAAGGCTTGGGCATGCCCGCAGATACGCCCTTGGATGACGGTCAGAGCCTGGCTGAGGTGCTCAGTCGCCATCATTTGCCAGCGCCCGACCAGCATCTGCTCGAAGGTGGCGTCGAAGATTTGATCGACAACCTGAAACCGCTGGCTCACCGTGAATACTCAATCGCCTCCAGCCATGCGCAGGGTCGCATCGATTTGCTGGTGCGCGAACAACATCAGGCCGACGGGCGCCTCGGGCTCGGCTCCGGCTGGCTGTGTCGTCACGCAGATCTGGGTGAATGGATTGATCTGCGCATCCGCCGCAATCCCGGATTTCACGGCCCGGCGCCGGAAGTACCGATGATTCTGCTCGGCAGCGGCAGTGGCTTGGCAGGGTTGCTCGCGCACCTGCACGAACGCGCTGCAGGTGCGCGGTCACGCAACTGGCTGATCATGGGTGAGCGCGAGCGCGCGCATGACGCGTTGTTCGATGAGACACTTACGGGCTGGCAGCGCAGCGGCCACCTTGAGCGGCTGGACCGGGTCTTTTCACGCGACGGTGAGCGGCTGCGTTATGTGCAGGACGCCCTGCGCGAGAACGCAGAAACGCTGGAATACTGGCTAAATCAGGGCGCGGCAATCTATGTTTGCGGCAGCCTGGAAAAGCTTGGTCGCGGCGTCGACAGCTGCCTGCGCGAGTTGCTGGGGCCTGAACGGCTGAGCCAGCTAAGCCTGAGCGGGCGCTATCGACGCGACCTTTACTGACCGGGTTTTAGCGAGGCGCCAAGGTGTCGCAATCGGCACCGACCCAGCGGGCGCTCGATTCAATGGAGCCGTCTTTCTCGCCGTTCTCGGTTTGGAAGTGAGTCTTCACTTTGGTGGTGAAGGCCTTCTTGCTGGCAAAGTGGGTTTCGCCTTCACCGCGAGTATTCGGGCACAGGTATTCGAACTTCCAGACTTTGTCGGTGCGCTCGGTGATGTTTTGCGAGCAACCCGAATTGGTGTCCAGCAACGGCAGATGATTGGCGTTCACCTGCTCCTCGCTCATGCACACCTGAATGCCCTTCTCGCCAAGTCGGATGCCCTGGCGCTTCATCATGTCTTCCATCACCTTGCGCTGCTCATCCGGCATTTGCTTAACCTTCTTGAACATCTCTTCCATGCCCGGCATCGCTTTACCATCTACCTCCATCTTGTCTGTGCTGACTTCCCACAGACCAGGCAGGATAGGCGCAGCGCTCGCCAGTGTAGGAAGTAGACAGACCAGCCCGAGAATCAGTGTTTTGCGACTCCGTGTAGACATAACATGCTCCGGTGGATCAATGGTTAATAACCCAGCCAGTCTATCGCGCCTTCAGCCAGAGCACATCACTGCGCGGCTTCGGTCGTCAGCTCTTGTTTATAGATCTCAAGCCCGCGCGCCTGATAGTTGCTCAGCGCACTTGGGTGATCGAGCGTGCAGGTATGCACCCAGACGCGTTTCACGCCGGGCCAGTTCCACGCGGACTGCAAGGCATGGCTGAGCATCGGGCCGCCGAAGCCCTGACCGAAAAACGCCTCGGCCAAACCAAAGTAGAGAATCTCAACGTCGCCATCCCCGGTCATTTGCAGCTCGTAATAACCGGCAATCGCGCCCCGGTAATACGCCACCCAGGTGCGGTGATTATCGGCATTGACCAACGCCTGCCACTGCTCGGGCGTCCACACCAGCTTATCGGTCCACTGCCACGGCTCACCCACCAGCTGATAAAGAAACCGATTGAGTTGATACTGCTTGAACTCACACTCGACGATGCTCAGCGCTGTCGGCAGCGGTTTGCTGCGCAGTTGCTGCGGGCTGAGCATTTGCAGGTAATAAGTGGTGTAACTCAAATCACTCACGATCAAATCCCTTAATGAGCGGGCCTGTTAAGCGCCCTGAAAACGTCCCGTCGCAGACGAACAAAACCCCCACAGGCGTTAGCCGAATGGGGGTTCGATTCAACAGTATACCGGTGCTTGTGGCGCCGGGAGCAGGCCGACATGTCAGCCCTTGCCTGCACCGTTCGCTGCAGGGGAGTCGAACTCACAGCTCCAGAGTTCCAACGCCGGCTGGCTCGCTTTTGGCGGGCCGAGCCATTTACTTGCCGCCTGGCAACGTTGGTTAAAACACAGTTGGTAATCCCCGGCCTCGGGAGTTCGTCCCAAGCGCAGGGGTTGCAAGGGTGGAAGCTGGCGATGGTAATGCCAGCTGCCCTCACGCAGTTCGGCATCGGCAGGGATTTCCATGCCAGCACCAGAACCTCGTACCCGCGCCTCGCCGAGTTGCAAGCCCTCGGCGGTCACGCGGTAATCCTCTTCCCAGCGGATGTGCTCAATTGTGTGCTTCCAGGCCAGGGTAAATTCGCTGACTGGCAACTGCGCCCAGACCGCGCCCGCAAGCCCCATGCACAAACCAATCATGCAGTAGCCGCCTGACTGCGGCGCGAACGCCAGAAGTGCGCAAAGAAGAACAATGCCGCCAGCACAAAACCGATCTCGTCACTCGCCGGGGTTGCCAGAATCAGGCTGGCCCCTGCGGCGAAGCCCAGCACGCGCTCCCACCACGGCAGCTTGGATTGCAGGTAGCCGGTAAACACCACGCCCCACAAACCAATCGCCACACCGGCCTTGAACAGCGCATAGATAATCGCCAGCCAGCTATCGCTCTGCATCATCAGCGCCGGGTCGTAAACCGCCATGAACGGCACGATGAAGCCGGCAATCGCGATACGAATCGCCCACAGGCTGATCTTCAAACCAGTCTCTTTGGCAATCGGCGCCGCCGCAAAACAAGCCAGCGCTACCGGCGGCGTAAGATCAGCCATGATGCCGAAATAGAACACGAACATGTGCGACACCACCAACGGCACGCCCAGATCCAGCAGCGCGGGGGCGGCGATCGAGCTGGTAATGATGTAGTTGGGGATGGTCGGAATACCCATGCCCAGCACCAGACAGGTAAGCATGGTCAGCACCAGCGACAGGAACAGGTTGTCCTGACCGATGGCCAGAATGTAACCGGCAAAGGTCGACGCCACGCCCGTCAGGGAAACCACACCAATAATCACCCCGACCAGTGCGCAGGCAATACCCACCGGCACAGCGTGACGAGCCCCTTCAACAAGCGCATGCAGGCAGACGGTAAGCGTTTCACGGCCGCCCTTGATGAACCAGCAGATGGCCACCAACAGAGCCACAACGCCAAACACCACACCTATACCCATCGAGAAGAAACCGGCGCAGAGCAGACCCAGGGCAATCCAGAAGGCAATCCGCAGGCCCAGTGACGAGACGCGCATGATGATCGCCGAGCCAAGAATCACAATCGCTGTCAGCGACAAGCCGACCATACCGCTGAACAACGGCGTGCGGCCCGAGAACAGCAGGTAAACCAGAATGAACAGCGGGATCAGCAGATACCAGCGGGCTTTTACCGCGGCCCACGGATCCGGGCACTGATCTTTCGGCAGGCCCAGCAGGTTGGCCCGCTTGGCTTCCAGATGAACCATCCAGAATACCGAGCCGAAATACAGAATGGCTGGCAGCAATGCCGCCTTGGCGACTTCGTAGAACGGCACGTTAATGGTTTCAGCCATGATGAACGCGACCGCACCCATCACCGGCGGCATGATCTGGCTGCCCATACTGGAGGTCGCCTCGACGCCACCGGCAAAGGCCGGGCGATAACCGAAGCGTTTCATCAGCGGAATGGTGAACTGGCCGGTGGTTACCACGTTGGCAACGCCGGAACCGGTGATCGTGCCCATCAACGCAGATGACACCACCGACACCTTGGCCGGACCACCGAGCTTGTGGCCGAAAAAGCCCAAGGCAAAATCAGTGAACAGCTTGATCATGCCGGCTTGTTCGAGGAACGCACCGAACAGGATGAACAGGAAAATATAGGTCGCAGACACATAGGTCGGCGTGCCGTACAGGCCTTCAGTACCGTAAGCCAACTGATTGACCAACTGGTCGATCTCATAGCCACGGTGCTGCAAATCACCTGGCAGGTATTGGCCAAGCAGGCCGTAAGCCAGAAACAGCGCGCAAATAATCGGCAAGGCAATGCCCATGACGCGGCGCGCGGCTTCGAACACCAAGAACACCAACACCAGGCCGACAAACATGTCCATGCTGGTGAGGTCGCCGGAGCGCTGAATCAGGTCGGCTTCGAAAATCCATTGATACGCCGCCGTCGCCATACCGGCCAAACCCAGCAGCCAGGCCAGCGGTTGCCAAGGGCGACCCTTGCCAGTGGCGGAGAAGCTGATAAACACCGTCAGCAACAAGAAGCCAACGTGAACGGCGCGCAACACCTGGCTTGAAACCGGGTGAAACGCGGCAGTGATGATCTGAAAAACAGAGAACAGCAGCGCTACGATAAACAGCGCTTTTGGCCACTCGCCGGGGTTGGCGGACAGGCCCTGGTTTTGCTCGCTCATGGCGCAAACACTCTCAATATTGCTACTGCGATAGAGGTGCTAACAAAACCGACTGCCCAGGCGGCACTGGCTTTATTAGGCTCCCTCTGCAAAACGTCTGCAGCCGATACCAATCACACGTTAAGCATGTTCGGCTGCATCGGTTGTTGCGATTAGCCCAAGTGCGGAGTGGCCGCGCCAAGGCTGCTTTGGACCGGGCGGCAACAGCCACCCGGTCACTTTCGGCAAACGATGCTTACAGCGCGCCAACTTCTTTGTAGTAGCGCTCAGCACCTGGATGCAGCGGGATCGGCAGGTTCTTGGCAGCAGTTTCCAGCTTGATGTCCTTGGCCGCAGCGTGGGCGTTGCCCAGACGGTCGAGGTTTTCAAACATCAGCTTGGTCATCTGATACGCCGTTTCTTCCGACACGCCTTCGTGGCTGACCAGAATGTTGGTGATGGCCACAGTCGGCACATCAGCTGTCTGGTTGTCGTAAGTACCGGCCGGGATCACTGCAGCCTGATAGGCGTCGTTACCGATTTTGCTGACAACGTCGGCTGGCACCGAAACGAAGTTGATTGGCAGAGTTGCAGACAGGTCACGAATCGCCGCCATGCCCAGACCCGAAGATTGCAGGGTGGCATCCAGCTGACGGTTCTTGATCAGTTCAACCGACTCGGCATAAGGCAGGAATTCGACCTTGCCCATGTCTTCATAGCTCAGGCCAGCGGCCTTGAAGATTGCACGGGCGTTGAGTTCGGTACCGGACTTGGGTGCGCCCACCGAAATGCTCTTGCCTTTGAGATCAGCCAGCGTGGTGATGCCGGACTCTTTGCTGGCAACAATCTGGATGTAGTTCGGGTAAGTACCGGCGATTGCACGCAGCTTTTTCAGCGGCGCCTTGAAGCCCGCGTCTTCCACGCCTGTCCAGGCATCCGCAACCGAGTCACCCAAAGCCAGGGCCAGCTCGCCGCGACCGGCTTGCAGCAGATTGAGGTTTTCAACCGATGCCTTTGTGGCCTGTACGGAGGTTTTTGAACCTTCGATGCCATTGCTGTAGAGCTGCGACAGCGCAACGCCAATCGGGTAGTAAACACCGCTGGTGCCGCCCGTGAGGATGTTGATGAAAGTCGGCGCCGCGAGTACGGCAGTGCTGGCAGTCAGCGTTGCGGCAGCAGCAAATAGGCTTAAACGTTTGGTCATTCGCATGGAAGAAGCTCCGTCGTTGTTATGGCTTTATGCAGAGTTTTCAATGTAGACGATCAGTCAGCACGTCACCGGACAGGCGACTACCTGTGCATTGAATACAGGCCTGTGATCGTTATTGTTCGTGGCCGCAGATGCACCGGCCTGACTAAAGCTATAGCAGATGCCGTGCCAAGCTGCTAAACACCCGTGCTAGAGCCATCTCGATTGAAAAACCAGCCATATCAGGCGGAAAACCGCTTATACGAAAAATCCCATAGGCAAAAATACGCCTATTCGTCATCCACGCTGCCAACCGGGCGATAGGTGCTGCGCTGCAACCCATGGCGTTGCATCTTCTCATTCAGGGTGCGCCGCGGCAGACGCAGCATTTCCATCACCTGATTGATGTTGCCCTGACAACTGAGCAACGCGTTGTGCAGGCACTGCGCCTCGAATGCTTCCATCTGCTCGGCCAGCGAGCTGCTCTCGACGTGCTCGGCCGGCGCACTCAACCCCAGCGCATGACGCTCTGCTGCGTTAATCAACTCGCGCACATTGCCGGGCCAGTCATGCCCCAGTAACCGAGCCAGTTCACTGGAGGCCAACGCCGGTGCAGCGCGCTCATGGCGCACGGCCGCCGCCTGAACGAAATGCTCGAACAGCAGCGGAATATCTTCCCGACGTTCACGCAGCGGCGGCAACTGCAAGTCCGCGACATTCAGGCGATAGTACAAGTCTTCACGGAAGCGTCCGGCTTTGACCTCGTCAAGCAAGTCGGGTTTGACCGCACTGATGACCCGCAGATCAACCTGAATGCTGCGATTGGAGCCCAAACGCTCAAGGCTTTTCTCCTGCAACACGCGTAACAGCTTGACCTGCTGGGCCAGCGGCAGGCTTTCGATCTCGTCGAGAAACAGGGTTCCGCCGTGTGCATGCTCTATGCGGCCAATGCGCTTGCCTTGGGCGCCCGTGAAGGCGCCACTCTCGTGGCCGAATAATTCGCTCTCGAACAAGTGCTCTGGAATCGCCGCACAGTTGAGCGCAACAAACGGCTTGTCGGCGCGTGGACTGAAGTCATGCAGGCAACGCGCAACGCGCTCCTTGCCGCTACCGGTGTCGCCGCGAATGAGGATATTGACCGAGGTTCCGGCCAGCTCAAGGATTTGCCGACGCAAGTTGACCATCGGTTTGGAAAGGCCCAGCAACTGGCTTTCTATGCGGTTTTTGAACGCCGACTGCTGGCGCAATTCGCGGTTTTCACACACCAGCCGACGCTTATCCACAGCCCGGCGCACGCTGTCGAGCAGGCGTTCCGGGGTGAACGGCTTTTCGATGAAGTCGTAAGCGCCGTTGCGCATGGCCTCAACCGCCATCGGCACATCACCATGGCCAGTGACCATGATCACCGGCTGGTCAGCATCCTGGGCGAGCAGTTTATCCAGCAACTGCAAGCCATCAGTGCCCGGCATACGTACATCGGTGATGACCACGCCGCTAAATTCGCGATCGACCAGATTCAGGGCTTGGGCCGCGCTGGCGCAGGCAGTGACCTCGAAGCCGGACAGCTCCAGCCACTGCTGAACCGCATCACGGATTGCCGCTTCATCATCGACTACCAAAACCTGACCGCTCATATCACCTCCTGACTGACCGGCCGCAGTGTATCGCCAACCGCAAAATTCTCTAGTGCGAAAATCATCTGCACGGCGCAATCAGTCACAGTCAACTCAGGAGACGGCTGCCAGTTTGAGGGTGAACACAGCGCCCGCCGCGCCATTTGCCGCCTCCAGCGTACCGCCCATTTCACGCACGATTCCGTAGGAAACCGCCAGACCGAGACCCAGCCCCTGGCCCACTGGCTTGGTGGTGAAGAAGGGCTCGAAAACCTGCGCGAGTTGATCAGTGCTAATCCCGCCGGCATTGTCCTCAACCCGCAAAACAGCGTGTTCGCCCTCCTGCGCAATAGTTATCCACAGCTGCGGATGCGCTTGATCCGTAAGCGCATCAAGGGCGTTATGCAGCAGATTGAGCAACACCTGTTCAAGACGAATGGCATCGCCCATGACCATTACGTTGTCGTCTGTCTCGCGTCTGAGCTGCACATTTTCACTGCGCATGCGTGGGGCGAGTAATTGCAGGGCCTGCTCCAGCACATCATCCAGGCGCAGGCGCTCTTTAAGCCCCGACGGGCTCTTGCGCGCAAAAGTTTTCAGGTGTCCGGTAAGCCCGGCCATGCGCTGCAACAGCCCATCAATACGTTGCAGCCCTTCATGCACATCTGCCTGGCGACCGCTATCGAGCAACAGGCGCAGGCTGCCCAATTGCATCTGCATGGCAGTGAGTGGCTGGTTGATTTCGTGGGCCATTGCCGCCGACATCTGTCCCAGCGCGGCCATTTTGGCAGCATGTACCAGGCCTTCCTGCGCTTCATGCAGTTCGGCGGTGCGCAGCTCCACTTCGCGCTCCAGGCGTTCGCGAATGCCGATCTGTAAACGCTGATTCTTGCGCCGCTGAACCAGATACAGCAGCAAAAATACCAAGGTCATCCACACGCCGGCGGCGGCCAGCCGATAACTGCGAATGCTCTCGTCAAAACTCGAAGGTTCGACCAGATAGTGCAGCGTCCAGCCTTCTTCGGGCATCAACAAGCTCTGCCACAGGTAGTCACGCTGACCATCCGGGCCATCTACTGTGCGCCGCTGAGCGTCGTTATCAATCTGCTGGCGCAAGGTACTGGGCAAGGGTTTGAGTGCCTGTTCGGCATACTTGCGCACCTCCACCAACTCGTTGCGAACGCTGTCACTCAGCGGCTGCAGCGAACGGAAACGCCAGGCCGGGCGGTTACTCAGAATCACCACTGAATAGCCGTCAGCCACCAACAACACGCCGCTCTGCCCTGCCCACTCACGCTGCAATTGCTCGAACTCAAGCTTGACCACCAGTACGCCGATCACGCTGCCATCGTCATCGTGCACCGCATGCGAAAGGAAATAACCGGGAATTCCGGTGGTCACGCCAACGGCAAAAAAACGTCCGGCAGACTGCTTGAGCGCATCCTGAAAATACGGCCTGAAGGCGTAATTATTGCCGACAAAACTGCTCCAGTCCCGCCAGTTGCTCGCCACCAGCGCTTGCCCGCGCATATCCAGCAGATACAAGACGTTAGAACCGGCGGCCAGGTTGAGCCGTTCGAGGCGCTGATTGAGTTTTTCGCGGAGCAGGCGATCTTTGGGCGCATGCAGCAGGGTTTTAATGTCGCTGTCGAGCGCCAATAGCTCTGGGACCGAACGAAACCGCTCAACCAACGCGTGTACCGACTGGGCATATAACTGCAGTTGATCCCGCGCTTCAACGCTGCGGTCCTTCCAAGCCTGATTCTGTGCATAACGCCCGGCCACCAGCATGCTCAACAGCAAGCCGATGACGATCAGCAGAACAATCCAGAACACCCGATAACGGACAAACAAGGCAGGCATGTGCAACTCATCACTCGGCAATTCAGGCATGGTAAGGCAATGCGCTGAATTGTGCAGGGTGATCGCCTGCCCTCACGCGGTCAGGTCATTCGCGGGCCTTGCGATCAGCGGTAAATATCGACCCGGCTCCAAGGCAAATCATGCCCGCCATCGGGATACGGTCGGGTAGCTAGAATCTGGTGAATGTTGACCCAGTTATGCGCAAAGCCATACGAGCAGCCTGCCAGATAAAGCCGCCAGATTCGCAGCGCCTGATCCGGCACCAGCTTGCTGGCGCGGTCGAGTTGGCGCTCCAGACGCTCGCTCCACATGGCCAGCGTGCGGGCGTAATGCAGGCGCAGGCTCTCGATATCGACCACTTCCAATCCGGTTTCGCTGAGCAGGCTGGTCATGGTTGCGACATGCGGCAATTCACCGTGCGGAAAAACATACTGGCCAATAAAGTCGCCAGCGCCCCGGCCAACCGGGCGGCCGTCGGTGAATTTGGAGGTAATACCGTGGTTGAGTATCAGCCCGCCCGGCTTCAATGCGCCGTACAGGCAACTGCAATACAGCGGCAGATTGGCCAAACCGACATGCTCGAACATGCCGACGCTGACAATCTTGTCGAACTGGCCCTGCTGCGGCAGGTCGCGGTAATCCATGAATTCGAGGTTTACCTGCCCTTCAAGGCCGTCGTCCTTAACCCGTTGCCGCGCCAGTTGCAGCTGCTCTTTGCTCAACGTGATGCCAAGCACCTGCGCGCCGAATTCACGCGCCGCAAACCGCGAAAGCCCGCCCCAGCCGCAGCCGACATCGAGTAATTTATCGCCTGGCTGCAGGCGCAATTTGCGGCAGATATGACGAAGCTTGGCTTGTTGAGCCTGCGCCAGCGTCTCATCGCCTTGAGGAAAATAGGCGCAGGAATAGACCATGTCCGGATCGAGCCAAAGGGCATAGAAGTCGTTGGAAAGGTCGTAGTGATAACTGATTGCCGCCGCGTCCACTTCCTTGTCATGAGCTTGATGCTCAGGCTCGGCTGACACGTCATCGCCCAAAACGGCCTGACTCAGGGCGTCTCCCACCTCGATCACATCGCGCATTGAGCCTTCGAGGTCGATGCGCCCCTCAACATAGGCACCGCCTAACGTATCAAGGCCCGGGTGTGAGAGCTGGGCAATCAGCGTCGGGTCTTTCACCACCAGCGTCACACGGGGGCTGGGGCCAAGATCGTACTGTTTGCCGTCCCACAAGCGCAGGCGTAGCGGCAGGTTGAGATTATCGAATGATTGCGGAAGATGCGCGAGCATTAGGGCCTCCAATTCTCAGTCAACAACACCTGAAAAAAAGGATAGCCCACTCACGAAAATATTCAGCTAATGAGCGCGATAGCCAGACTTAATGCGCCTGCAAAATGCCGTCGCTGAGCCACTGGCGCAACCAGGTAACGGCTTGAACCGGCGCGTTATCACCCAGCTCAGTCAACGCTGCGCATAAACCCGAGAAGTTCGTGCCTTGCACAGCCATGGCCTGCAACGCCCCAGTCTCGGCCTCACCTAAACTGCGATAGCGGGTGACCAGTTCCTGCCGCCAAACCAGACATACACTGGGCTGCTCAAGTTTTACACTGCCTGGAAATTCACCCTGATTCTTCAGCGCTCGCCAGATATCCAGCGTGTTAAAGGTAAATGTTTGCCACTGCACACTGGGCAACAAACGCACCTGCAAGTTCGGCCAGTCTTCTGCCGGCAATGCCGCGACCTGCTCGAACAGCAAGGCCTGCGCATCCGGCGCATCGAACGCCAGAGTGAACGCCCACTCAAGCCGCGCCAACTCGCTCAAGGGTTGCGCTTGTTCAGGTATCAGGTGTGCATCGATAAAGTCGGCAAAGTCAGCGCCAAGCCAGCGCAAGCTGAAGTGCTTGGGCGGATGGGCATCGATATACGCCTGAGCCAGGGCCGCAAACTCTTCGTCGCCCAACCATTGATGCACAGCCTCAAAATCACCGCGCAGCACTTCCTGCAAGCGCGCGCGATAGGCGTTGTGATAAATCGCCAGCCCCAGATCGACATCCAGTGTCGGGCCGCCAATCAGCGTGTCGCGCAGCGCGGCATTGGGCACCGAGTCGGCGTTGAGCAGGTAGTTCTCGATTTCATTCTGCCATTCGATCAGACGCATGCAGGCTCCTTGGCAAAGGCGCGGGCGGCAATGCTGCGGGCTTTTTCCAGCTCGTCCATCAACTCCGCAAACGGCGGAAAGTGATCGTCGCGTTCGATCATCGTTGCAACGGGGCCAAAGTGACGGGCCGTGCGCTCATAAAGCTCCCACACCGGATCACACACAGGGTGATCGTGAGTATCGATCAGGTATGTGCCGTAATCGGTATGCCCGGCCAAATGCATTTGGCGGATCTTGTCGGCCGGTAAACTGCTGATGAATTCCCACGGATCAAAGCCATGGTTGCGCGCGCTGACATAGACGTTATTGACATCCAGCAGCAACTCACAGCCGCTCTCGGCGCTGAGCGCTGAGAGAAATTCCCACTCGGTGAATTTGTCGCCCGCACTGCGGATATAAGTTGAAGCGTTTTCCAGCACCAGCGGCCGCTCGATAACATCCTGGACCTGGCGCACGCGACTCGCCACATGGCTCAGGCTTTCTTCGGTGAACGGCAGCGGAAGCAGATCATGCAGGTGATGGGCACTGCCACGACTCCAGCACAAGTGATCGCTGATCCATTGCGGTTTGACCCGCTCAGCAAGCGCTTTCAGGCGTTTCAGGTAATCGTTGTCGAGATCATGCGGGCCGCCGATAGACAGCGAAACGCCATGCATCACCAGCGGATAGTGCTCGCCGATGGCATCGAGGTAATAGAGTGGCTTACCGCCCTCGACCATGTAGTTTTCGGAAATGATCTCGAACCAGTCGACCGCAGGGCGCTGTTCAAGAATTTCCTGATAGTAGTTGGTACGCAAACCCAGGCCGAAGCCCAGAAATTGAGATGCAGCCGGCATTGGCACTCCTCAAGGAACCTCTGAAAAAACATCGAGCCAGCGCTTTGGTTTGACTGCCTTTTCAGAGGCGCCTGAAACAATCAGATAAAAGCCGCAGCGGCTCTTGTGAAGAACCGCTGCGTTTGTGCATTACTCGCCAACAGTACCTTTAGCGGCATTGCACTCAGCCAGTGACATCGCTTTGAAGCCCTGACCCTTGCAAATGCCTTGGCCCTTACAAGCGTTGTTAGCTGTTTTGCAGTCGTTCTGGCCTTTGCAGGAGTTTACGCCGAAGCAATGGACTGGAGATTCTTCAGCCACTACAACCGTGCTCGCCATGGTGGCAAACATTGTGGCAGCAGCGAAAGCGATAGCAGCACCAGTAGCAGCAACGTTTGTTTTAGTCGACATAAGTTCATCCTCAAATTGTTGTTAAAACCAGTCGAGCAGAACTGCTCATGACTCTGGCAGGAAATTAGAGCCTGCACTAATCGCTGCGTTACAACACCAATCAAATTATTTGCCAGAAGTTTTAGCAGAATCGCTAAAACCGCCGTGCTAGAGGCTTCGCAACCAGCCTCGCAATAATGGCAAAGCGCTATTGCTGAATCGAGATTTCTCGAAGCTGTTTCAAAAATGAAACAAGCCAGCGCTCTATACCCCGCATATACGCTAGCCGGGAATGATATTCAGGCCGGTGTTTCATAGGTGATACAGCCGTCTGTGTTGTCCGTTCGGTCAATGAAAACGGGGGGTCAACACAATGAATGCGCTGAATGTGTATCACCAGCGCAACAGTAAAAAGTTTTGAACTTAGGCGAAAATTTATAAGTACCTGATTAACCGTATAAAACCATTTCCGGCATGAGTTCTGCGAGTACCACCGCGCATTAACACGAGAGAGCAGTGACATCCATTTTGCGATTTGTGCGGTTTTGTAGGGAAGAACAAGGAACGCATGTCATGGAAATTATTAGAAGAACGAGCTTGCTAGGGCTTATCAGTGTGGCGGCGGCGATTTGCATCGCAACGCCAGCTATTGCTGCAGATGGCATCATCGTACTCAACCGGGAAGTACAGCCTCGCGTTGCCACTCATCCTACCGACATGCCTGACCCGAATCCTACTGTGGTCAACACCAACATCTCGCGTGACGTCAACAACCTGCTCAATGGATCTGCCAGCGGCAATCGGGTCAGCGCTGAGCTGAGTGACAGCGACTTCGCCGGTGTTACCAGTGGCTCCAGCATCAAGTCGACCATCATGCCCGGCGGCAACCTGACGGGCCTCAGCACATTCGGCACCACGCCCACTAGCACGCAAAATACTGGCGGCAATGATGTCGGCCATGCGGGCGGTGCCGGTGCGGGTTTGAGCAATACCATCAACGGTACGATTCAACGCGGGCTTGCGCCGCTGAATATGCTGGGTGGAGGCCAATAAAATGAAACATTGGCCGCTCATCGTGCTGCTTTGCGTGCCTGCG
Source organism: Pseudomonas marincola (assembly GCF_900682675.2). Classification (NCBI taxonomy): domain Bacteria; kingdom Pseudomonadati; phylum Pseudomonadota; class Gammaproteobacteria; order Pseudomonadales; family Pseudomonadaceae; genus Pseudomonas; species Pseudomonas marincola. The sequence goes on from NZ_LR215729.2 coordinate 4,736,435, forward strand.
TTGGCATTGGCAGACACAGCACCGACCCATAACTCAACCATTGCCAACAGCGGCAGCTCCTACAGCGGCGCGCTGTCGGTCAATCAGGCCGCCGGGGATATGCAGCAGCAGAGCAATGCCCGGGCACTGGCTGTCGGTTCAGGCGCCAATGCCGCCATTGTGCAAAAACAAGATATTCAAATAGACGGCCTGGATTCAGTCATGAACACCAGCGCCGCTATTCAAGGCTCTGCCTTCAGCAACGGTAATGGTGCCCTTGGGGTCAACCAGTCTGCTGGCGCGGCAACTCAACAAGTCAACGCGATGAGTATCAGTGTGGGCACCGGCGTCGAGAGCATCGACGACTCGGTTCTGGCCCAAAGCATCGCTGTTTCAGGAATCTCAGGAGCAGGTGAATCAGCCACAGGGGAGAGGCGCGTCGTTACTGACGACAGCGCATTTGGAGGCAGTCGTGGCGTGGTGCAGCTGAACCAGAGTGCCGGGGTAGGTAACCGAATGGCCAACTCCCTCAGCATCAGGGTTGTGGAATGACCCTGCAGTAACACCCAACAGTAAGTCCAACACAGCAAGGCAAGGAGATACACCATGAAAACCAAAATGGTAGTAATGACGCCGATCGCTATTGCATTGGCAACCGCCATGGCCGCCACGTCCGCTTATGCCGAAAATAAAAAATCCTGGTTTCCTGAAACAGGTGCCTCGGCAACCGTGGAAGACAGCCAACTGATCCAAAACAACAAGGTAAACAACGAAGGCACTGAAAACACCGCCACTGTTGACGATGTAGGCCAATCGGCATCAGGTAACGTTGGAGTCAACGTCGTTGCCGGTACCAATAACCAGCAAGCCAACGCTGCGGCTCTGGCCAGTGCGGATGCACAATTCATCTTTGGTACCGCTGAAGCGTCTACCAACGTGACCCAGAACCTCAAAAACAACAGCGTCAAAAACTACTCAAACCCAAGCGCTGCCTCGCTCACAGGTTCGCTTAACGGTGCGAGTGGTAATGTCGGTGCCAACGTAGCGGCGGGTACTTACAACCAACAGAAGAACGACATGGCTGCCGCTGTGTCTGCCGGTGCTTTCTCTACTGCTAGCAGCAGTGCGACTCAAAGCATCAAAGGCAATACCACCAACAACTACGCCACGCTCGATTACGGCAAGGCCAAAGTTAACCTGACCCTTGAAGGCGAAGGTTCCTACACTGGTATTTCCGATCAGGTTGGCGATGTGTATCTGGATACCTGGTCGGGCCAAAGCCATACCGGCGGCAACAACACCGGCCACGTTGACGTCGACAGCGACGCTCAGGGTGCTCAGGCAGGCCCTAATGGTGAAGGCGCGTTCCTCTTCGACGAGGCTGGCGACATCACCCTTGGTGGCTCTGTAACCGGCTCGATCCCGGTTGTTGCAGGGTTCAAAGCACCGGTGGTCAATACTGCTGACCTGTCCGGCTCGCTCAACCGTGTATCCGGTAACGTCGGTGTGAACATTGCTGCAGGCTCCGGTAACCAGCAGAGCAACTCGCTGGCTATAGCAGCGGGCTGCACCTCGTGCCCAACCGGGGGGGAGTAACAGCTCCTTCAATACCGAGAGGTAATGGAGGAGGTGAAAGACTCTCCTTTTAGCACCCGGTGAAACAGGGCTCCGGCTTCGGCTGGAGCCCTTCTCCCAATCAAAGGACTGACTCATGCGCGGTTTACTGCTCAGCGTTCTGCTGCTTACCTGTCCTGCGGCCTTTTCAGCCCAAGTAGGCATACCTGCCATGCAGGGTGGCGGCCTTGTGTACAAGTCCGTTGAAAGTATTCGCGAGCGCAAGTTCAGCAATCTGATCGAGCAGAAGACCGATTTCAGTTGTGGCGCCGCCTCACTCGCCACAGTGCTGTATCAGGCCTACCGTTTCGATATAGACGAGGACATGGTCATCCAGGGAATGCTGGTCAATGCTGACCACGATCTGGTGCAAAGCCAGGGCTTCTCGATGCTGGACATGAAGCGGTATGTGGAAGGTATCGGTATGCGCGCACGCGGCTACCGGATCCCGGCCAAGGAATTGGAAAAGATCAAAGTCCCGGTAGTCGTTCTCCTCGATGTACGCGGCTACAAGCACTTTGTTGTTCTGCAGAAAACCGAGGGCAACTGGGTCTATATCGGCGACCCGGTTTTAGGCCACAAGCGTTATACGCTTGAAGATTTCGAGAGCGGCTGGAATGGCATCGTCTTTGCCGTAATCGGCGCCGGATATGACAAGACCAACGCTTTGCTGGACCCGCCGGTTCCACTCACCGCCAAGCATCAACTGGATCGTTTCAAACCAGTTAATGACGCCGAGTTGATGGAATTCGGATTCATTCAGAGTGACTTCTTCTAATGGCATGTAAGGCAATGCCAAGGAGCACAATATGAAATTTCAAATCTGCCTGGCAGCAGCCTGCTTAGCTGCCAGCTTACCCATTTATGCGGCCAACCCGTTTGTCCCAGTTGAGCTCAGCGACCAGGAACTCTCACAACTGCGTGGTCGTTACGTATTACCGGGCAGAATAATCAACTTCGGCATCACCATGAGCAGCTCTTGGCAAAACGCCAGCGGCCAAGTATTGGGCGCCAATGTGAGCATGCAGATTCAACAGAACATGCCCAAGCCAGTTTTCAACGTGCAAACCTACAGCCAGTCCGGCAACAGCAGTGAAAATACCTTGGCCAGCAACTCAGGCAATGGCCAGATAGCTGGAGGCAATGGGCTGAACGCGGTGCAGGGAGTTGTGCAAAGCACCCGCTCTGCAGGCGACTACAACAGCAGCTATAACGGCGTAGACATTGAGGTTGCGCATGGCAACACAGCACCCGCGATGAGTGGCCAACCCCTCCTCACAGCCTCATCGACCAGCAGCGAAGCCGGCATGGTCAGCGTTTCGCCAACCAATGGCGGCCTGCAACTCGCCATTAATGCCAAAGACCACGGTGTGAGCCTGCAGCAACTGGGCGCCGGGGGTGTGATGCAAAGAACAGATATCTCAAGTTCCGGTAATCGCGTGGAAAATATAGCGGCTTTAAGTGTCATGTTGCGCGAAAACTCGGCTGCGGCCGGTGGCCTGGATTGTAATTGGAACCAACTAAACGCCTTACGTCCGACAGGTCTCTGATTATGAACTAGGCTGGATTTACCTAATAACGAAAGGGAAGCCGTAACAATGCAAAAGCACTTTTCGTTGCGCTTGGTTTTATGTGCTGCGACTATTTTTCCAGCATCGGTTGTGATGGCTGCAACTGATGCCGAAGTTAATGCACTCAAACAAGAATTAGAACAATTACGACAAAACTATGCAGCCCAACAAAATGCACTGATGGTGCTTGAGCAGCGTTTGAAGCAAGTTGAAGGACAACCCGTAACACCCAACAGACGCCCAATTGTGGCGCCGGTGACGCCACCAAGTGGTACGACAACAGTTGCCAAACAAGAAGGTGCCGGATACGGCGCAGACCTACAGGATGACGGCGCGCCTGCGCGCAGCGTCGAGAACCTTTACAACGAAGCCAGCGGCTTCTTTGGTAACGGCTCGTTCAGCGTGGAAACAGGCCTGACCTACAGCCATTACGACACCCGACAACTGTTCTTGAATGGCTTCCTGGCGCTGGACACCATCTTTCTTGGCAACATTGGCGTCGACCAGATTAATGCCGACACCTTCACCCTCGATGTTACCGGGCGCTATAACTGGCGTGACCGCTGGCAGTTCGATGTCAACGTTCCGGTGGTTTACCGCGACTCGACGTTCGAGTCCGCCGGCGCGGGTGGCGCTTCGAATGCAATTACCGAAGAAACGGTTACGCGTGACCCGGACTTGGGCGATGTGAGTTTCGGGGTTGCCTACAAATTCATCACCGAAACCGACACCCTGCCCGACGCTGTTGCCAGCTTGCGGGTTAAAGCGCCGACCGGTAACGAGCCTTACGGCATCAAGTTGCGGCCAGTACCGGGCAATGACAACCTCACCGTGCCAGAAGAATTACCCAGTGGTAACGGAGTCTGGTCGGTCAGCCCGGGGATTTCCCTGGTCAAGACAGTCGACCCGGCCGTGCTGTTCGGCAACCTCTCATACACCTATAACTTTGAGGAATCGTTCGACGATATCAGCGCTCAGCAAGGCGTAACCATTCCCGGCAAAGTTCAGTTGGGTAACTGGTTTCAATACGGCCTGGGCATTGCTTTTGCCCTTAACGAGCGCATGAGCCTGGCGATGTCTTACTCGCAACTTATCTCGCAGAAAAGCAAGATCAAACAGGACGGCCAGAGTTGGAACACAGTGCCGAGCAGCGATGCCAACGCCGCTTATTACAACATTGGGATGACCTTTGCAGTCGATCAGAACCTGAGCATTGTGCCGAACCTGTCTGTCGGCCTGACGCCCGACTCACCCGATTTCACCTTCAGCGTGAAATTTCCTTACTACTTCTGAACGTCCAATGCAAAAACGCCCGGCATGCCGGGCGTTTTTTTATCCACAACTCAGCGGATCTGATGTTTGTGCAGCAAACGATAAAACGTCGGGCGTGAGATGCCCAGGCCGCGTGCAGCGAGTGTCATGTTCTCCGGGTATACCGCCATGGCGTGCTGCAAGGCACGACACTCCGCCTGCATCTTGTAGTGCTCCAGGGTATTTAGGTTTACGTCGATCAACTCAACCTTATCCAGCCCCAGGTCGACACGTTCTATTTGCCGGCCTTCGGCGAGCACCAAACCGCGCCTGACCCGATTGGCCAACTCGCGCACATTGCCTGGCCATGCATAGGCAACCATTGCACGTAGGGCATCTTCACTAAAGCGCTTGGGCTTACGTCCGATTTCCTGGCTGTAGAGATTGACGAAGTGGCTGGCAAGAAACTGCACGTCAGACAACCGATCTCGTAACGGCGCGGTATGCACCTGCAAGACGTTCAGGCGGTAATACAGGTCTTCGCGGAAGCTTCCTCCGCGCACCGCCAGCTCCAGGTCAATGTGAGTAGCCGCAAGCACCCGTACATCAACCTTGATCGGATGGGTGCTGCCCACACGCTCGATCTGCATTTCTTGCAGAAACCGCAGCAAGTTGGCTTGCATCTCCAACGGCAGATCGCCAATTTCATCGAGGAACAGCGTGCCGTTATCAGCCGCCTCTATGCGCCCGATCTTGCGCTGGTGCGCCCCGGTGAACGCGCCCTTCTCGTGACCAAACAACTCGGACTGAATCAGGTGCTCGGGAATGGCCCCGCAGTTAATCGCTATAAACGGTTTATCGGCACGGCTGGATTGCCGGTGCAGCGTACGCGCTACCAACTCCTTGCCGGTGCCACTTTCGCCACGGATCAACACCGGAGACTGCGTGGGCGCCAGCTTGCTGATCAGCTTGCGCAGGTCATCGACACTGGAGCTTTCACCTAGCAACTCATCGTTGTCATCCTGCAGCTTGCAGCTTTTACGGGCGCGCAAACGTACCATTCCATATGCACGGCCCAAGGTGACATGAAACCTCGACACATCGAATGGCAGCGTGTGGTAATCGAAGCACCACTCGCCAACAAAGTCGGCAACTTCCGGCATAGAAACCACTTCAGGGCTGAGTACGGCTATCCATTCGGCCGAACTGCTTCCGAGCAATTGCTTTAAATGTTCACGGTCGCGCAGGGTATCTGGCCCGATGGGGATGAGGCCCACATCGCAGTCACGGCTTTCTGCTTGATCGAGTACGGCGCACTCAACTTGCCAACCTGCCGAGCGCAAGCCAGGCATCAGGCTCCTGCACGCCTCGCACGGATCAATCACCAGAAGACGACGGCAGGATGGATCAGCATCGCGCATAGTGATTCCCTAGAATCATGTAGTTGTCATTTCGAATAGTCCTCGCCAGGCAGAAAACACTGACCAGAATCTCAACTACGACTTGTAACTAATTATAATAAGAACAGCGATTTCAATAACTACAGATATAAATAAACAATCACTGACAGCAACAAAGCATGAAAATATAGCCCTGTAGATAAAACATGTAATTCTTATTGGCTATATAAAACAAACTTTACAACATAATTTTTTCAATCATTTCAACTAACTATAGTTTCAATAACACCCCGGTGCACTGGCTTATCAGTTATGCAAACACCTCCAGCCGACAAGTGACTTATCCACAGCCTGCGAAAAGCCCGGATCAATAACCTGAAAGCACGGACGCTTGGTGCACACCTGAAACGATTGAGGCGCAGACTTTTCGGAGTCTGCGCCTCAACTATTGTGCCCTCCACTTTGTGGATCACCGCGTTCTGACTGCGTCTTCGCGGTTGCTGATCAATGCCAGAGTTTGATCAAACCACTCAAACGTCAACGCCCACGGCGGGCCTTCCATTTGCGAATCACCCACTTCTCCAGTTCCACTGCGAGGAAAACCAAAGCGCCGATGCCAATGGCAACCAACCAGTTACTGAATGGCAAAGGCTGGGTATCGAAGGCTGACTGCATGAAGGGTACATACAGCACCAGGCATTGCAGGAGAATCAGCGCCAGCGTTACCGCGAGTAAGGCGCCGTTGCGAAGCATGGCGGCGTTCAGTGAGAACTCCTCCTGCAGGCGACAGTTGAACAAGTAAGCCCACTGCGAAATAACCAGCGTGTGCAGAACCATGGTCCGGATGTGGTTGGTGTCGGCATTGTTGGCCAGCATCCACGTATCTACCGAGAACGCCGCAGCCGTTAGCAGAATGCCGACGAAAATCACCCGCCACAGAGTAAAGCCACCAAGAATCGACTCATGAACGTCGCGCGGCTTGCGCCGCATCATCCCCGATTCGCCGGGTTCGAAAGCCAAACCGAAAGACAAGGTGGTAGCAGTCGCCATGTTCATCCACAGAACTTGCAGCGGCGAAAGCGGAACCACCATCCCTGCGAGAATGGCGATAACGATGATTAACCCTTGCGCCATACTGGTTGGCAAGACGAACAGCACCGTCTTCTTCAGGTTGTCATAGACCCGCCGGCCCTCACGCACGGCTCCGGCAATTGTCGAGAAGTTATCGTCGGTGAGCACCATGTCGGCGGCCTCTTTGGTCACCTCGGTGCCCTTGATACCCATGGCGATGCCAACGTCTGCCTGCTTCAGCGCCGGCGCGTCATTGACGCCATCGCCGGTCATGCCCACAACCTGATCATTCGCTTGCAGCGCACGCACCAGCCGCAGTTTGTGTTCAGGGCTGGTCCGCGCGAACACTGAATACTGCATGGCCCGCGACTTCAACTCGCTGTCGTCGATGGCTTCCAGCTCATGGCCAGTCATGGCGCGCAAGTCGGTGCCCATGCCAAGCATGCCGGCGATGGCCACGGCAGTATCCGGGTGGTCGCCGGTAATCATCTTGACCTGAATACCCGCCTGCCGGCACATGGAGATAGCTTCGATCGCCTCGGGGCGCGGCGGGTCCATCAACCCGGCAATGCCGAGAAAGATCATGCCCTGCTGCACATCCGGATGATCAATCTCGCTATCAGCGCCAGGCACTGGCCGGTAAGCAGCCGCCAGCATGCGCAAGCCCTGGCTGGCGATATGGCCCATCTCACGCTCCCAGTAATCGCGATCCAGTGGTTGGATACCATCTTTACCCAACTGCTGCTCGCACATACCCAACAACACATCGGGTGCGCCTTTCAGGTAGATCAGATTTTCATCGCCAACATCGCAGCGTCGGGCCATGTATTTGTACGATGAGTCGAAAGGAATCTTGCCCAGCCGTTTTACTTCCTGCGCAGGCAGCTCAGCCTTACGCGCCAGCACCTTGAGCGCGCCTTCGGTAGGGCCACCGACCACACCCCAGCGCCCGCTGTCATCGCGTTGCACGCTGCTGTCGTTACAGGTATCGACTGCGCGGATAAAGGCCGCGAGGTTCGGGTGATCGGCCCAGTTAATCGGCGCAGTACCACCCGCCAGCGTGATACGGCCCTTGGGCTCGTAGCTCTGCCCTTCGACGTTAAAGCTGGTATCGGCAGTCAGCACGCTCCTGACCGTCATTTCGTTCATGGTCAGAGTGCCGGTCTTGTCCGAACAAATAACGCTCATCGCACCAAGCGTCTCGACCGTCGGCAGCTTGCGAATAATCGCCTTGTTGGTCGCCATGCGCTGCACACCGATGGACAAAATCATCGAGACAATCGCTGGCAGCCCCTCGGGCACCGCCGCCACGGCCAGGCTGATCAGCGACAGCAACAGCTCGCCGAACGGGTAGTCATGCAAGAAGAAGCCGATGACAAAAAGCACCAGCATCATGCCGACGATGAGCTGGAAGATACGCTTGCCCATCTGGTCGATCTGCCGCAGCAACGGAGTCCGGCTCTCATCCACCGTGGCGATCATGCGGTTGATCTTGCCCAGCTCGGTAGACACACCGGTCTCGACCACCACGCCCTTGGCGTTACCCGCACTGACACTGGTGCCGGAAAACGCCAGATTGAGCCGGTCGGCCAGCAGCACCTCTTGGTCGATGACCTCAACCTGCTTGTCCACAGTCATGGACTCGCCCGTGAGCATCGACTCCTCGACTTGTAAGTGATGCGCCTCATACAGCCGCACATCCGCCGGAATCTTATCGCCGGGCCGCAGGATCACTATGTCACCCGGCACCAGCTCGCGGGCGTCAATCTTCATCTTGTTGCCGTTGCGCACCACCTGAGCATGGCTGCTGAGCATGCCGCGCAACGCCGCCAGGGATTTCTCCGCCTTGTTCTCCTGAAAGAAGCCAATGGCGGCGTTGATCACTGCCACACTGAGGATCACCACCGTGTCGGTCCAGTGCCCCATCAGCGCGGTAGCGGCTGCTGCCGCCAGCAAGATATAAATCAGCACATCGTTAAAGTGCCGGGCAAAACGTAGCCAGACCGGATCAACAGCCTTGGCTGGCAAGGCATTGGTGCCCACGCGAAGCAGCCGCGCGGCTGCCTCTTCCGGAGCCAGCCCGCTGGTGCTGGTTTGCAGATCGGCCATCGCCTGCTCCGCACTCTTGCGGTACCACTGGTTCGGATGATCCTGCGTGTTGGGTTGCATCGAATCCATAAAGTCCTCCCAATTAACGCCCTGAATGGGAAGCGGGCGCGGGACTAATCAGCACGGACGAGCACCTGCTGAGGTGTTCGCCCTCACTCCTGGATGCAGGAGTCTAGACAGTAATTATCCTCCCTTGCCCGGAGGCAGATTTGATGCAGGTCAGGGGTCTTTCTTCACCGGCCTGCCCCAACTCTGGACAGCTGTGGACACTGCAGTACGCGTTGGTTGCGATGTCAGCCATTTAAGAATGGCACTACGTTCTGGAGGCTAATGGGTTGCCTGTTTGATCTGACTGAGACCTGAATTGCCAGAAGGCCAGTGCATCGAGCCTTAGCCCGGTCTTTCGTGGAGAGGCAAAGGCTCGCGTTTGATGAGGCAAAAACCGAAGAACCTTGCCAAACAACGAATAGGAGTCGATATCGAGTCGCTCCGAAACTAGACTCGATAGGTATGTAACGTCACGTGAGTGGTGCGAAGCAAAGTTTCCAGCAGCCCTTTTCAGGTTGATGGCTTGCCCGTTGCTGATGACACGGCTGTGCTTGATGGCGATCAGCTCCAGCGTGAAGTTAGGTCTTGCCTACACCGGTCAATTCGCCAGTAATGTTACTGACAGTGGCGTTAGCTCCCAGCTGATTGTGGAGTTCTGACAGCTACAGACTGTCCGCAGGTGTGGTCTGTGACAGCCACACATTGACCGGCGTAATACGTTGGCCAAGGAGCATAAAATGAAATCGACTCTCGCAATCTGTTCAAGCTACTTGCTGGCTGTATTTATATTGATGGCCGGTTCTATGAGCCACGCCGCCGAGGATATACGTACCGAGCGGGTACATTTCAAGAAAGGCACGAGCGGCGCGGTGGTCGAGGGCACGATCAAGGGTTACCAAGTTGTCGACTATGTATTGAATGCCCGCGAAGGCCAACAGATGCAGGCCAGTCTGGCGACAAAAAATACAGCTACCTATTTCAACATTCTGGCGCCCGGCGAGACTGAACAAGCCATGTTCAACGGCTCCATGGACGAAAACCAGTACGAAGGCATTTTGCCGAAAAGTGGCGACTACAAGATTCGCGTTTACATGATGCGATCAGCAGCGCGCCGCAACGAGGTAGCGCCGTACCGACTTGAAATAAACATCAACGCTGTTGCTTCAACTTCTGAGGCACCCAGCAACGATGCCCTGGTGCCGGGAACAGAATTTCATGCCACTGGCTCGATCCCCTGTTCGATGACCCGAGGTCAGACGATTGGCACCTGTGATTTTGGCGTGGTGCGGAGCGGTAATGGCGGCGGCACGGTGACGATCAGCAAAGGCGACGGTGGTAAGCGCGTCATCTTTTTCGAGAATGGCAACGCAACCGGCTACGACCAGAGTCAGGCTGACACCGGTAAGTTTTCTGCCAGTAAAGAGGCCGATCTGAGCATCATCCGCATCGGTGACGAACGCTACGAAATTCCCGATGCGGTTGTATTTGGGGGCTGAAACCAAAACGCACAGAGGCGCTCATGGAATACATCGCGCAAGTTTTGATCGGTAAACCCCTGAACATACTTATCGTATCTGTTCTGTTGTTCGTGGGGTTCCTTGCCGTGCGAAACAGGGCAAAACGCCCGCCGAGGCTCAGCGGCGCCTTATTGCTGGCAGCGATTTTGTGGGCTGTTTATGCGGCCTGGGAATGGCTGATTTTGCTGTATACGCCCGAAGCTAATATCCGCGTCGACTTGCTGCTGATTTGGCCTGTGCTGACAGCTTCCCTGTTGTGGGTGGTATTTCGCTGCTTTCGATAATTGGCTTTCAGCTGTGCACCTGGGTGACACCAGTCTTGCAAAGGTTCATGCGCTTGAAGGAGACACGCGTGGACGGTGCAAGGGTGCACCGTCCAGCATGATCAGAGTTTGCAGGGTTGCTGCGCGGCAGACTTAATGGCTCAAATCTGCCCTAACTGCTTACTCGACAGTAACCGATTTGGCCAAGTTGCGTGGCTGATCGACGTCGGTGCCCTTGAGTACGGCAACGTAGTACGAGAGCAACTGCAGCGGAATGGTGTACAGAATCGGGGCCAGCGCATCGTGGATGTGCGGCATGTTCACCACATGTGTGCCTTCGCCATTGCTCATGGCCGCTTGCTCATCGGCGAACACGACCAGCTCGCCGCCACGGGCGCGTACTTCCTGCAGGTTGGATTTGAGCTTTTCCAGCAGTTCGTTGTTCGGCGCAACGGTGACCACCGGCATATCGGCATCAACCAGCGCCAACGGGCCGTGCTTCAGCTCACCGGCCGGATACGCCTCAGCGTGGATATAGGAGATTTCCTTGAGCTTGAGTGCGCCTTCCATTGCCACGGGATACTGCGCGCCACGACCGAGGAACAGAGTGTGATGCTTCTCGGCGAAGTGCTCAGAAACCTTCTCGACCACATGATCCATCGCCAGCGCTTCGCCCAAACGCGTCGGCAGGCGGCGCAGTTCGGCAACCAGCTCAGCCTCGACTTTCGGCTCTAGCGTGCCACGCACCCGACCCAACGCCAGGGTCAGTAGCATCAGGGCTACCAACTGTGTGGTGAAGGCTTTGGTCGATGCCACGCCAATTTCCGGGCCTGCGAGCGTGAGCAGAGTCAGGTCGGATTCACGTACCAACGAGCTGATGCCCACGTTACAAATCGCCAAACTGGCAAGATAGCCGCCATTGCCTGGGGATAAGTCTTTGGCATTGCGCAAGGCGGCCAAGGTGTCGGCGGTTTCACCGGATTGCGAAATGCTTACGAACAGCGTGTCTGGCTGTACCACGACCTTGCGGTAACGGAACTCGCTGGCTACTTCGATCTGGCATGGAATGCCGGCCAACTCTTCGAGCCAGTAACGCGCGACCATGCCGGCGTGATAGCTGGTGCCGCAGGCGACAATCTGGATGTTCTTGGCTTTGGCGAAAATCTCGGCCGCTTGCGGGCCGAACGCCTGAACCAGAACATGATCTTCACCCAGACGACCTTCCAGCGTGCGCTGCACAACACTGGGTTGCTCGTGAATCTCTTTGAGCATGAAGTGGCGGAACTCGCCTTTATCCGCCGCCTCAGCGCCTTCGTGATACTGCACTTGCTCGCGGGTGACCGGCGCACCGCTGACATCCCAGATCTGCACGCTGTCACGGGTGATCTCAGCGATGTCGCCCTCTTCGAGGTACATGAAGCGATCAGTAACCTGACGCAGCGCCAGTTGATCGGAGGCCAGGAAGTTTTCACCCAGACCCAAACCAATCACCAGCGGGCTGCCACTGCGCGCCGCCAGAATACGATCGGGTTGTTTGGCACTGATAACTGCCAAGCCGTATGCACCGTGCAGTTGTTTGACGGCGATTTTCAGCGCAGCCGCCAGGTCCGGCTGAGTTTTCAGGGTGTGGTCGAGCAGGTGCACGATCACTTCGGTGTCGGTATCCGAACTGAAGGTGTAACCGAAGCCCTTGAGTTCTTCGCGCAGGGCTTCATGGTTTTCGATGATGCCGTTGTGCACAACGGCCAGCTGATTACCGGAGAAATGCGGGTGCGCATTGCGCTCACTCGGCGCACCGTGGGTGGCCCAACGTGTGTGCGCGATACCGACGCGACCCGGCAACGGATCAGCCGCGAGCGCAGCATCGAGTTCGCTGACCTTACCGACACGGCGGCGGCGATCAAGTACCCCAGCGTCATTGATCAGGGCAACACCCGCGCTGTCGTAACCGCGATATTCGAGGCGCTTGAGCCCCTCGACCAACACCGCCGTGATATTACGCTCAGCTACCGCACCGACGATTCCACACATAGTTGCTCTCCTTAAGCCTCGACACTTACGCAGATCAGATTGATCCCGCGTGCGCTCAATTGTTCACGAGCGTCTGCCGACAGGCGCTCATCAGTAATTAGGGTATTCACATTGCCCCAGGGCAATTCCAGATTGGGGATCTTGCGGCCAATCTTGTCACTCTCAACCATTACCACCACTTCCCGGGCGACTTCAGCCATGACACGGCTCAGGCCCAGCAGTTCATTGAACGTCGTGGTGCCACGATGCAGATCGATACCGTCTGCGCCAATGAACAGTTGATCAAAATCGTAGGAACGCAGCACTTGCTCAGCGACCTGGCCCTGAAACGACTCGGAATGCGGGTCCCAAGTGCCGCCAGTCATCAGCAGAACGGGCTCATGCTCGATATCACGCAGGGCGTTGGCGACATTCAGCGAATTGGTCATGACCACCAGCCCCGGCTTGTGGCCGAGCTCGGGAATCATGGCCGCGGTGGTGGTGCCGCTGTCGATGATAATGCGCGCATGCTCGCGAATCCGCGCCACGCCAGCTTTGGCAATGGCCAGCTTATAAGGCGAAACCTGCTGACCCGCATCAGCAATCAGCTCCTGCGGCATCAGCACCGCGCCGCCATAGCGCCGCAGTAACAAGCCGTTGGTCTCAAGTGCAGCGAGGTCTTTGCGAATGGTCACTTCAGAAGTCGAAAAGGCTTTTGCCAGCTCATCCACACTCACCTCGCCCTGTTCATTGAGCAGAGCAAGGATTGAGTGACGACGTTGCGGGGTGTTGCGTTTTGACATGCTAAGTTTCGATTCGAAAGATAATTGCGTGAATCAAAACCTAATGAGGCTTTTTGGTCAAGTAAAACCACAAAAAAGGCCGCCAAATGGTAGCCTTTTTTACTTATCAACAGAGCAAACGAAACTTAGCTAGGCTTTATGCACAAGGTGCTTTTATCCACAACGACTGAAAAAAATCGCTCTTGGATAACTTTTCAGCCTAACCAGTACACTGTGGATAAGCCTCAGCGCTTACCCACATGTCTCTCACTTGTTTTTGACTGGCCGCTTCCAGCCAGCAATATTGCGCTGCCGGGCGCGGCCGACAGCCAGGTTATCCACCGGTACTTCGCTGGTAATAACCGAACCCGCGCCTGTCACCGCGCGATCTCCCAGACTCACCGGGGCAACCAATGAGCTGTTCGAGCCGATAAACACGTCTTCACCCATCACGGTGCGGTGCTTGTTGGCGCCGTCATAGTTACAGGTGATGGTGCCTGCGCCGATGTTGCTGCGCGCACCGATTTCAGCGTCACCCAGATAGCTCAGGTGGCCCGCTTTGGCGCCCTCGCCCAGCACTGCGTTCTTCAACTCGACAAAGTTACCCACATGGGCTTTTTTGCCCAGCACAGCGCCAGGCCGTAGACGTGCGAATGGACCGCAATCACTGCCTTCGCCCATTTCAGCGCCTTCGAGGTGGCTGTTGGCTTTGACCACAACGCCTTTGCGCAGGATCGAGTCCTTGATGAAGCAGTTGGCGCCGATTTGCACGCCATCCTCGATCACCACTTTGCCTTCGAGAATCACGTTGATGTCGATCATCACGTCGCGACCGACAGTCACCTCACCGCGCAGGTCAAAACGCGCTGGATCACGCAGGGTCACGCCCTGTGTCATCAGCGCACGTGCAGCGCGCTGCTGGTAATGACGCTCAAGCTCAGCGAGCTGGATTCGATCATTGGCGCCCTGCACTTCCATCGCGTCCAGTGGCTGTTCAGTGGCAACAACCAGACCATCGTTGACGGCCATCGCAATCACGTCAGTCAGGTAATACTCGCCTTGCGCGTTGCTGTTGGACAACCGGCCCAGCCACTCGCCGAGCTTGCTTGCCGGCACAGCAAGAATGCCGGTATTGCCTTCGGTGATCAGGCGCTGCGCCTCGCTGGCGTCCTTGTGTTCGACGATAGCTTCAACCTGGCCTGCGGCGTTACGCACGATGCGGCCATAGCCGGTCGGGTCTGCCAAGGTCACGGTGAGCAAGCCCAGTTGCTGGTCGGAGACCTGCAGCAACAGACGCTCAAGGGTACTTTTTTCAATCAGCGGTACATCGCCGTAGAGGATCAGTACACGCTCAGCTGTTAATGCCGGCAGAGCCTGCGCAACCGCGTGGCCCGTGCCCAACTGCTCGGTTTGCATGACAAAGTTGAGGTCATCGCCAGCCAGGCGTTCACGCACGGTGTCCGCACCGTGGCCGATGACCACATGAATGCCCTGCGGCTGAAGCTCACGCGCGGTGTCGATGACGTGGCCAAGCATGGATTTGCCGGCAACCGGGTGAAGAACCTTGGGCAAAGCTGAACGCATCCGCGTGCCTTGGCCTGCTGCGAGAATCACGATATCAAGGGACATAACGAAGATTTACCGGTGATTGAAGATGAATTTCGAGGAGCACTGATCGACTGTTTCCTTGATCAATCAGTAGAAAAACAAAAGGGTAGCCTAAGCTACCCCTTTATTTATACACAGAGAAATCAAAGCGCTGATTAGCCGCCAAATTTCTTGCGCAGCTGCTGAACTGTACGCAGCTGAGCCGTAGCTTCAGCCAAGCGTGCAGCGGCAGAGCCGTAATCGAACTCGGCGCCTTGCTCATGCAGTGCTTTCTCAGCAGCCTTGAGGGCTTCCTGAGCGGCAACTTCATCGAGATCTGCAGCGCGCTGCACGGTGTCGGCGAGAACCTTGACCATGTTTGGCTGCACTTCGAGGAAACCACCTGAGATGTAGAACACCTCTGCTTCACCGCCTTGCTTGATCAAGCGGATCGGGCCCGGCTTGAGATCAGTGATCAGCGGCGCGTGGCCTGGAGCGATACCGATATCACCCAGGTTACCGTGCGCAATCACCATCTCGACCAGGCCGGAAAACATCTCCGCTTCTGCGCTGACGATATCGCAATGGACTGTCATAGCCATAACCTTGCCTCACATAACAGCTTGTGGATAACATTTTACACACAAGCCGATGCGCCTGTTGCCAGGCGCGAACGGTGATTACAGTTTCTTCGCTTTCTCTACGGCTTCTTCAATGCTGCCGACCATGTAGAACGCTTGCTCTGGCAAGTGATCGTAGTCGCCTTTGAGGATGCCGCTGAAGCCTGCAATGGTGTCTTTCAGGGAAACGTATTTGCCTGGAGAACCGGTGAAGACTTCTGCCACGAAGAATGGCTGAGACAGGAAGCGCTGAATCTTACGAGCACGGGATACCAACTGCTTATCGGCTTCGGACAGTTCGTCCATACCCAGAATCGCAATGATGTCCTTCAGCTCTTTGTAACGCTGCAGTACGTACTGAACGCCACGTGCGGTGTCGTAGTGCTCCTGACCAATTACCAGTGGATCGAGCTGGCGAGAGGTGGAGTCCAACGGGTCCACAGCTGGGTAGATACCCAGAGAGGCGATGTCACGGGACAATACGACGGTTGCGTCCAAGTGGGCGAAGGTGGTCGCCGGGGACGGGTCAGTCAAGTCATCCGCAGGTACGTATACGGCCTGGATCGAAGTAATCGAACCGGTCTTGGTCGAAGTGATACGCTCTTGCAGAACGCCCATCTCTTCGGCCAGAGTCGGCTGATAACCTACTGCCGACGGCATACGGCCGAGCAGTGCGGATACTTCAGTACCGGCCAGGGTGTAACGGTAGATGTTGTCCACGAAGAACAGTACGTCGCGGCCTTCATCACGGAACTTCTCAGCCATAGTCAGACCGGTCAACGCTACGCGCAGACGGTTGCCTGGTGGCTCGTTCATCTGACCGTAGACCAGGGCTACTTTGTCGAGAACGTTGGAATCCTTCATCTCGTGGTAGAAGTCGTTACCCTCACGAGTACGCTCACCCACACCGGCGAACACGGAATAACCGCTGTGCTCGATGGCGATGTTACGGATCAGTTCCATCATGTTTACGGTTTTACCAACACCGGCACCACCGAACAGACCAACTTTACCGCCTTTGGCGAACGGGCAGATCAGGTCGATAACCTTGATGCCTGTTTCCAGCAGTTCGTTGCTGCCAGCTTGCTCAGCGTAAGTTGGCGCAGGACGGTGAATGCCCCAACGCTCTTCTTCGCCGATCGGGCCAGCTTCGTCGATCGGGTTGCCCAGCACGTCCATGATACGGCCCAGGGTCTTAACCCCGACCGGTACCTGGATGTTAGTGCCAGTACTGGTTACGTCGAGGCCACGTTTCAGGCCTTCGGTCGAACCCATTGCAATTGTACGAACCACGCCGTCGCCCAGCTGCTGCTGAACTTCGAGGGTGGTTTCAGCGCCGACTACTTTCAACGCTTCATAAACACTCGGCACATGATCACGCGGGAATTCCACGTCGATAACGGCGCCGATGATTTGAACGATACGTCCGCTACTCATCTTTGGTTCCTCTGAATATTTGAACCGTTCTTAAACCGCGGCAGCGCCGCCGACGATTTCCGAAATCTCTTGGGTAATTGCTGCCTGACGCGCCTTGTTATAGACCAGTTGTAGATCACTGATCAGATCACCGGCGTTGTCGGTGGCGTTCTTCATTGCAATCATCCGCGCAGCTTGTTCAGCTGCGTTGTTCTCAACCACTGCCTGGTAAACCTGCGACTCCACGTAACGTACCATCAAGCCGTCGAGCAGCTCTTTGGCGTCGGGTTCGTACAGGTAGTCCCAGTGATGCTTGAGACCTTCATCCGGAGTCGCCACCAATGGAATCAATTGTTCCACTGTCGGCTTTTGCGTCATGGTGTTGACGAACTTGTTCGAGACCACGGACAAACGATCGATACGACCTTCGAGGTACGCATCGAGCATTACCTTGACGCTACCAATCAGATCATTGATCGATGGTTCTTCGCCCAGGTGGCTGATCGCAGCAACTACATTGCCACCAAAGTTGCGGAAGAAGCCCGCGCCCTTGCTGCCAATTACGCAGAGATCAATCTCTACGCCTTGCTCGCGATTGCTCGCCATGTCTTTGACCAGAGCCTTGAACAGGTTGGTATTCAGACCACCACACAGACCACGGTCACTGCTCACCACCACATAACCTACACGCTTTACTTCGCGCTCGATCATGAACGGATGACGGTATTCCGGGTTAGCGTTGGCCAGATGACCAATAACCTGGCGGATACGCTCCGCGTAAGGACGGCTAGACGCCATGCGCATTTGTGCTCTGCGCATTTTGCTGACCGCCACTTTCTCCATGGCGCTGGTGATCTTCTGCGTGCTTTTGATGCTCGCAATCTTGCTGCGAATCTCTTTTGCGCCTGCCATTTGACACCTATCAGGTTAGCAAGCGAGGGCCGCTAAGCCCTCGCTGCGGCTTACCAGGTTTGGGTGGCTTTGAACTTCTCGACACCGGCTTTGAGGCCTGCGTCGATTTCGTCGTTGAAGTCACCCTTCACGTTGATCTTCGCCATCAAATCGGCGTGATCACGGTTGAAGTAAGCAATCAGAGCCTGTTCGAAAGCGCCAACTTTGGCAACTTCGATATCACGCAGGAAGCCACGTTCTGCTGCGTACAGCGACAGTGACATATCTGCGATGGACATAGGCGCATACTGCTTCTGCTTCATCAGCTCAGTTACACGTTCACCGTGCTCAAGCTGCTTGCGAGTGGCTTCGTCCAGGTCAGATGCGAACTGGGCGAATGCCGCCAATTCACGGTACTGAGCCAGAGCGGTACGGATACCACCGGAAAGCTTCTTGATGATCTTGGTCTGAGCCGCGCCACCAACACGAGATACCGAAATACCAGCGTTGACCGCCGGACGGATACCCGAGTTGAACATCGAGGTCTCAAGGAAGATCTGACCGTCGGTGATCGAGATCACGTTGGTCGGTACGAACGCAGAAACGTCGCCAGCCTGGGTCTCAATGATTGGCAGAGCGGTCAAAGAACCGGTCTTGCCAGTCACGGCGCCATTGGTGAACTTCTCAACGTACTCTTCGGATACGCGCGATGCACGCTCCAACAGACGGCTGTGGAGATAGAACACGTCGCCTGGGTAAGCTTCACGGCCTGGCGGACGGCGCAGCAACAGGGAAATCTGACGATAAGCCACTGCTTGCTTGGACAGATCGTCATAAACGATCAGCGCGTCTTCACCACGGTCACGGAAGTATTCACCCATGGTGCAACCGGAGTAGGCAGAAATGTACTGCAGAGCTGGCGATTCGGAAGCCGAAGCAGCCACCACGATGGTGTTTGCCAGAGCGCCGTTTTCTTCCAGCTTGCGCACAACGTTAGCGATGGTCGATTGCTTCTGACCGATTGCTACGTAGACGCACTTAATGCCGCTGTCTTTCTGATTGATGATGGCGTCGACTGCCAGAGCAGTCTTACCGATCTGACGGTCACCAATGATCAGCTCACGCTGGCCACGGCCTACCGGGATCATGGCATCGACTGACTTGTAGCCAGTCTGTACCGGCTGATCAACCGACTTACGCCAGATCACGCCCGGTGCAACCTTTTCAACAGCGTCGGTAGCGACGTTGTTCAGCGGGCCTTTACCGTCGATTGGGTTACCCAATGCGTCAACAACGCGGCCCAGCAGTTCCGGACCAACCGGAACTTCCAGGATGCGGCCGGTGCACTTGGCGCTCATGCCTTCAGCGAGCGACGTGTACGCACCCAGTACCACCGCACCTACGGAGTCTTGCTCCAGGTTCAGTGCCATACCGTAGACGCTACCCGGGAACTCGATCATTTCGCCGTACATAGCATCGGCGAGACCGTGAATACGCACGATACCGTCAGATACGCTGACGATAGTGCCTTCGTTTCGGGCTTGGGAAGAGACGTCGAGATTCTCGATACGTCCCTTGATGATTTCACTTATTTCGGAAGGATTGAGTTGCTGCATAGCTCTGCTGCCCCTTCAAACTCAAGATTTCAATGCTTCGGCCAGCTTCGCGATTTTGCCGCGAACTGAGCCATCGATAACCAGGTCGCCGGCGCGAATGATGACACCACCGATAAGGGCAGCATCCTCCGCGGCGTGCAGACGCACTTCTCGGCCGAGCCGTGCACTGAGAACCTTGGCGAGTTTGTCTTGCTGTTCATCGTTCAACGCAAAGGCGCTAGTAACGTCCACATCAATCGACTTTTCCTGCTCGGCTTTTAACAGCTCGAACAGTTCAGACACGTGTGGCAGCAATGCCAGACGGTCGTTTTCAGCCAGGATGTGGATGAAATTGCTAACCGATCCATCAAACTTGTCACCACACACCTCAACAAAGGTGGTGGCCTTGTCTTTACTCGTCAAACGCGGGGCCTTGAGCACGCGCTGCATGGTGTCGTCTTGCGACACCTCTGCAGCCAGGCCGAGCATGGCTGACCAATTGGCCAGCTGCTGGTGGGCCTGGGCGTACTCGAAGGCAGCCTTAGCGTAAGGTCGGGCCAACGTGGTCAATTCTGCCATGATCGCGCCCTCGCTTAAATTTCGGCTGCCAGTTTGGAAACCAGCTCCGCATGCGCGTTTTGGTCGATCGAAACGCCCAGGATCTTCTCAGCACCGCCGACAGCCAGTGCGCCAACTTGGGCACGCAGGGCGTCTTTAACGCTGTTGATTTCCTGTTCGATCTCGGCCTGAGCCTGAGCCTTAACGCGGTCAGCTTCAACGCGGGCCTGTTCACGGGCCTCGTCGACAATCTGAGTGCCACGCTTCTTGGCTTGCTCAATGATTTCAGCTGCCTGTGCTTTAGCTTCGCGCAGTTGCTGACCCGCTTTCTCTTGGGCCAACTCCAAATCACGAGCTGCACGGCTGGCAGCGTCCAGACCCTCTGCGATCTTCTTTTGACGCTCTTGCAGGGCTGTAATGACCGGAGGCCATACAAACTTCATGCAGAACATCACGAAGATGAAGAAGGCAACGGCCTGGCCAATCAGGGTTGCATTAATGTTCACGCCAACACCTCGCTCGTTCGTTGTTCAACAAACCATCTCACTCGTAATAACCGAGTGATTAGCCTGCGATTTGACCAACGAAGGGGTTCGCGAAGGTGAAGAACAGTGCGATACCAACACCGATCATGGTCACGGCGTCGAGAAGACCGGCGACGATGAACATTTTCACTTGCAGCATAGGAACCATTTCCGGTTGACGCGCAGCGCCTTCCAGGAATTTGCCGCCCAGCAGGCCGAAACCAATGGCAGTACCAAGGGCGCCCAGGCCGATTAGCAGAGCAACAGCGATCGCAGTCAGACCAACTACAGTTTCCATTTTTCCTCCCGACTTTTATGTCGTATTGGTTAAGTGTTACTAAGGTTAAGCGTTAAAGCTAAATCGTTTTCCAGCAAGCCCTTGCGGGCGTCCACCGATATCGCTGCGCACCTTTGCAGGTACGCGGTGCGCTATTAGTGGTTGTCTTCGTGTGCCATCGACAGATAGACGATGGTCAACATCATGAAGATGAACGCTTGCAGCGTGATGATCAGGATGTGGAACACAGCCCACGCCCAGTTCAGGGCAATACCCAGCGCGCTGAGCAGGAACATGCCACTGCCGAACATCACGGCAATCAGAATGAAGATCAGTTCGCCGGCATACATGTTACCGAACAGACGCAGCGCCAGAGAGATAGGCTTAGCGACCAGTGTTACGAACTCAAGCAGGAAGTTCACCGGAATCAGCAGCGCCTGAACCACAATGTTCTTACTGCCGAACGGGTGCAGGGTCAGCTCGCCGACGAAGCCGCCGATGCCCTTGACCTTGATGCTGTAGAAAATGATCAGAGCAAACACCGACAGGGCCATGCCCAGGGTCGCGTTTGGATCGGTCGTCGGAACTACGCGGAAGAAGACGTGCTCGTTGCCGGTGATTTTCTGCGCCAGAACCGGCAGGAAGTCGACCGGAATCAAGTCCATCAGGTTCATCAGGAAGATCCAGACGAAGATGGTCAGGGCGAGCGGAGCAATCAACTTGTTACGACCGTGGAAGGTGTCTTTGACACTGCCATCGACGAACTCGATCATCACTTCAACAAAGTTCTGCAAGCCACCAGGCTGGCCGCTGGTAGCGCGCTTGGCTGCCATGCGGAAAATGAGAATGAAAACCAGACCAAGAACCACAGACCAACCCAGGGTATCCACATGGAATGCCCAGAAGCCCATTTCTTTAGCTTGTTCTGCTGTGTGAGCGAAACCCCAGTCACCCGAAGGCAGCTTCCCGAAAGTCAGGTTCTGCAAGTGGTGCTGGATATAGCCCGAAGCGGTTTGTTCTGCCATGTTTGCCTCAAACGCCCTAAGGTTTCAAAAATCTTGTTTTCATCAGCAGCGGTGCGAACCAGTTGACCAGTTGGGTCAGCAGGAAAACGCCAAATACAGCCAGCGCATCCAAAGGTTTCACCCCTGCAAACGTCAGCGTAAACAACGCTGCCGTCAGAATTAATTTGCCCGCCTCGCCGGCATAAAAAGACCGCACGATGGCTTGAGCTGCCCGGGCTCCGCTAAAGCGAAAAGCCTTGTGGGCAAAATACACATTAGGCAGCCATGCAATCAGGCCACCACAAAGACCGGAGTATCCTGCGATCGGGCCGCGCCACTGCCAAAAGACAGCAGCCAAGAGCAGCGCAACAATCAACTGTACGACAAGAACCGGGAAGACCGGCCAACGATGGAAGGGCAGGCGATTTGGCGTGCGGGTATCCATCACTGTTTCCTGAAATCAGACCTCTGGCTTCGACGACTGGGTATCCCAACACAGTTGGCATAGTTTATGCCGTCGAAATGCGCGCAGAGTATAGGGGCGCAGGCCGCCCCATTCAACTGTCAGGTAGTGATTTCCGACTAGTGCTACATGGCTAAATGTTTCAGCGGATGTGCGCGAGCACTCCTTGCAGTTCATCCAGCGAGCTATAACGGATGACCAACTGGCCCTTGCCCTTCTGTCCATGCTTGATCTGCACGGGAGAGCCCAAGCGCTCAGCCAGACGCTGTTCCAGCCGGGTGATGTCCGGGTCTGCTTTAGCCACAGCAGCAGGCTTCTCTTTGCTGTTCAACCACTGACGAACCAGCGCTTCAGTTTGGCGCACAGTGAGGCCGCGTGCGACAACATGTCGCGCACCTTCAACCTGCTGTTCGAGGGGTAGGCCGAGCAATGCACGGGCATGACCCATTTCGAGGTCGCCATGCGAGAGCAATGTTTTAATCTCTTCCGGCAAGCTAATCAAGCGCAACAAGTTGGTGATGGTCACACGTGACTTACCCACGGCATCGGCAACTTGCTGTTGAGTGAGTTGAAATTCCTGCTGCAGACGCTGCAACGCCATCGCTTCTTCGATCGGATTGAGGTCTTCGCGCTGAATGTTCTCGATCAGCGCCATGGCCACGGCGGCTTCATCCGCCAACTCGCGAACCATTGCCGGAATCTTTTCCAGCCCGGCTTGCTGCGATGCGCGCCAGCGGCGTTCACCCGCAACGATCTCGAAACGCCCCTTGGCGATCGGGCGTACGACGATGGGCTGCATCACACCGTGGGTCTTGATCGAGTGCGCGAGTTCTTCCAGCGCAGTCACGTCCATATCCCGACGCGGCTGATACTTGCCGCGCTGGATCAGGTCCAGTGGCAGATATTGCAGTTCGTTAGGATCAACCTGTGTGGCTTCTTCTTGCAGCTTATCGACGGTGGAACCGCCCAAAAGAGCGTCCAAGCCACGTCCAAGCCCGCGTTTTTTGGCGGCCATGCGCAATTCCTTATTCGATTACAGTGCGGGCGCTTTACGAGCGTTTGCACGCTGACGGCGAACCAATTCGCCAGCCAATGCCAAATAGGCGATGGCCCCCCGCGATTGCTTATCGTAGCTCAGCGCCGGCATACCAAAACTCGGGGCTTCAGCCAGTCGTACGTTACGCGGGATGACCGTTTGATAAAGCTTGTCGCCAAAATGTTCCTTCAGCTGAGCCGACACATCATTGGTCAGGCTCATGCGAGGGTCATACATGGTGCGCAACAAACCTTCGATTCTCAGTTCAGGGTTGAGCAACTTGGCGATGCGTTGAATGCTGTTGACCAGATCACTCAAACCTTCCAACGCATAGTACTCACACTGCATCGGGATGATCACGCCGTCAGATGCCACCAATGCGTTAACGGTGAGCATGGATAAAGCCGGCGGACAATCGATGAGGATGTAATCGTAGTTCTCGCGGATCGGCGCCAGCGCATTACGCAGGCGGCTCTCCTTCATTTTCACTTCAAGCAAATCAACTTCTGCAGCCGTGAGGTCACGGTTGGCCGGCAGTAGCTGGTAACCGCCATGCTCGGAGAACTGCATTGCCTCGACCAGGTTGCATTCACCGGTGAGCACGTCATAAATCGAATTTTCCAGCGCATGCTTATCCACACCACTGCCCATGGTGGCATTGCCTTGCGGATCGAGGTCGATCAACAGCACGCGGCGTTTGGTGGCGACCAGAGAGGCAGCCAGATTGACGCAGGTGGTGGTCTTGCCCACGCCGCCTTTCTGGTTAGCTATTGCGAATACCTTTGCCATACTGCTTTTCCCCTTAGACCAAGCGTCGCAGTATCAACAGATGGCGCTGACCTTGGCAACCGGGAACCTTGAGAACATGCGTTGCGGTCAGACTAAAATCTTCTGGCAGCGCTTGTAGCTCATCATCCGGATGCACGCCTTTCATTGCCAACCACTGGGTATTGCCATCGCCCAAATGTCGCGTCCAGTCAGAAAAGTCCTGCAGCGAACTGAATGCCCGGGAGCAAATACCACTGAATGGCTGCGCCGGCGTGAATGCCTCTACCCGGCTGTGGATAACTTCAAGGTTGGCCAGTTTCAGCTCAAGTTTTACCTGAGTCAGAAAACGGGTTTTCTTACCGTTTGAGTCCAGCAGGGTGAATTGCTTCTGCGGGAACAGGATGGCCAGTGGAATACCTGGCATTCCGCCGCCGCTGCCCACGTCGAGCCAGTTATCCCCAGCCTCGGCGACAAACTTGACCACACTCAAGCTGTCGAGCAGGTGCCGCGAAACCATTTCATCGGGGTTACGCACCGCGGTCAGGTTATACGCCTTGTTCCACTTGATCAGCAATTCGAGATAGCCAAGCAGCAATTGCTGCTGTTCGGCAGAAACCTCAACACCGAGTTCACGAGCACCACGAGCGAGTTCTTCTGCATGCTGGCTTGTTACGAAAGTTTTTACACCGCTCATCAAGCGCTCTGCTCCAACTGGCGACCGGCACCGCGTTTTTTAAGGTGAATCAGCAACAGCGAAATCGCCGCCGGGGTGACACCCGGAATACGTGAAGCCTGGCCCAGTGTTTCCGGGCGAGTAGCGCTCAGCTTGGCCTGAATCTCGTTGGACAGGCCGGAAATCGTTGAATAGTCGATATCGGCTGGCAGCTTGGTGTCTTCACTGGCGCGCAAGCGGGCGATTTCTTCTTGCTGGCGGTCAATGTACCCCGCGTATTTGGTTTTGATCTCGACCTGTTCGGCAACTTGCGGATCAAGCGCGCCGCCACCGGTGACTTCAACCAGCCCTTGATAATCAATTTCCGGACGCGTCAGCAGGTTGAGCAAATTGTATTCATGGGTCAGCGGCGTACCGAAACGTTCGGCAATCGCCGTGCCTTGCGGCGTATTCGGGCGCACCCATGTGCTTTTCAGGCGTTGTTCTTCAAGCGCAATGGCTTCGCGCTTGGTTTCAAATGCTGCCCAGCGCTGATAATTGACCAAGCCCAGTTCGCGGCCCTTTTCAGTGAGGCGCAAGTCGGCGTTGTCTTCACGCAGAATCAGGCGATATTCAGCCCGTGAGGTGAACATCCGATACGGCTCTTGCGTACCCAGGGTGATCAGGTCGTCGACCAATACGCCGATGTACGCCTCATCGCGGCGCGGACACCAGGCATCTTTGCCCTGGGCGCGAAGTGCAGCGTTAGCACCGGCCAACAAACCTTGCGCACCGGCTTCTTCGTAACCGGTGGTGCCGTTGATCTGGCCTGCAAAGAACAAACCGGCGATGACTTTGGTTTCGAGGCTGTATTTCAGATCACGCGGATCGAAATAGTCATATTCGATCGCATAGCCCGGACGCACGATGTGAGCGTTTTCCATGCCGACAATCGAGCGCACGATCTGAATCTGCACATCGAACGGCAATGAAGTCGAAATACCGTTCGGATACAACTCATGGGTATTCAGGCCTTCCGGCTCGATGAATACCTGATGGCTCTGCTTGTCGGCAAAACGATGAATCTTGTCTTCGATAGACGGGCAATAGCGCGGGCCAACGCCTTCGATCACACCCGAATACATCGGTGAGCGATCAAGGTTGGCGGCGATGATTTCGTGAGTGCGCGCATTGGTGTGAGTAATCCAGCAGCTGACTTGCTGCGGATGCTGCTCTTTGCTGCCCAAAAACGACATCACTGGAATCGGTGTATCGCCCGGTTGCTCGGCCATTACCGAGAAATCCACAGAACGACCGTCAATACGCGGTGGTGTGCCGGTTTTCAGACGTCCAACACGCAGCGGCAATTCACGCAAACGGTGCGCCAGTGCAATCGACGGAGGATCACCTGCACGGCCACCAGAGTAATTCTGCATACCAATGTGGATAAGTCCGCCGAGGAATGTTCCCGTAGTCAGAACAACTGAATCTGCCATGAAACGCAGTCCCATCTGGGTAACTACGCCTTTGACTTCATCGTTCTCGACGATCAGGTCGTCTGCAGCTTGCTGGAAGATCCACAGATTTTCCTGGTTCTCCAGGGTTTCGCGAATCGCGGCCTTGTACAACACGCGATCTGCTTGAGCCCGTGTAGCGCGGACTGCAGGACCTTTGCGGCTGTTGAGCACACGAAACTGAATGCCACCTTTGTCGGTCGCTTCAGCCATTGCGCCGCCGAGTGCGTCGATTTCCTTGACCAGATGGCTCTTACCAATCCCACCTATTGCCGGGTTGCAGCTCATCTGCCCCAGCGTTTCCACGTTATGAGTAAGCAGTAGGGTTTTTACACCCATGCGTGCAGCTGCCAACGCAGCTTCGGTGCCGGCGTGACCACCGCCGATAACGATCACTTGAAAACGGGAAGGGAAATCCACCACGCACCTCGTGCCTGTACTGAAAAATGAGGCTTTTATCAGAGAACACGCGGGCCTACTTCGCTGGGTAGTCCGGCATTTCTCAAGGCGTGCCATTGCGTAATAACGCTCAAATGCCACTGAAAAGCTGAATAGCCGGTAAGTATAGGCAGTTAAGCGACCTTAAAGAAGCCTTTTGCACAAAAAATAGCCAATCAGCCCTTAGCGTCCAAACGGTCCTGATTTGGCAATACAGACGAGTCAGCAAATAAGAATAAAAAAGAAAGAATTTTTATAAAGCTTTGTTTATATGTTTATAAAGTAGCAAGCACTTTTCTGTGGATACATTGCTACAAGCCAATAAAAACGTGCTGTACAGCGATGTATGGAACTGTGCTAAGCCTGCCATCTAACTGTCAGATAGCCGTCACTAAGCTGTGGATGAAAGAGCTACTTATGCACAGGGCAGTTTATCCTCAACTTTGTCACCTGCTTATGGACCGGGCTTAGGGCCGATTTTCCACAGGGTTTATGCACACCCATAAAAACCGTGGATAAAGAGGCCCTAAGGTCTTACTGCGGGATGACCAAGGTGTTCAGGAAGAAGCCACCGCACATCAACAAAGTGAACAATATGGCGCCCATCAGCATCGGCTTAGCCCCAGCCTGCTTGAGTACACGCCATTGTGTCTGGCTACCCAGTGCTGCCATGGCCATGGCCAAAGTCAGTTGGCTGATCATCTGCAAGCTGTGGATAACCATTGGAGGTAAGGCGACCCAGCTGTTGATACCGGCTGCAGCAATAAATCCGAGAACAAACCAAGGAATGTTGATTTTGCGTGTGGCGCTGCCTGCTGTTTCCTGGCCTTTGCTCTTGCGCATCATCACGCTGCTGAGAATCAAGATGAAGGGAGCCAGCAGCATCACTCTGATCAGCTTGACCACAACTGCAGCCTGCAAGGCTTCGCCGCTCACAGAGTCACCCGCAGCAACTGCCTGAGCAACCTCATGGATGGTGCTGCCGATGTAAATCCCGAAGTTATGATCAGTCATGCCGCTAAACTGGAAGATCAGTGGATAACTGAACATGGCCAGCGTGCCAAACAGCACAACAGTGGCGACAGCTACAGTCACGTGTTGTTGTTTGGCTTTAACCACAGGCTCACTGGCAAGAACTGCAGCCGCGCCGCAAATTGCGCTACCCGCAGATATCAGGATGGACAGCTCGCGGGGCAACTTGAACAGTTTTATCCCCAGCCAGGTCCCTATCAGCAAAATGCTGGTGGTGACCATGATGTCCAGGACAACAGCTTGCCAACCGACTTGTACGATCTGTTGAAAGCTGAGGCTGAAGCCAAACAAAATAATCCCGGTGCGCAACAGGCGTTGCTGGCAGAACCGGGTGAATGCCTGTTCCCGTGCAGTTGGCGTTTGTTGATTGAAGTGGCCATAGATAACGCCGAGCAGAATGGCCAGTGGCAGGGCGCTGAGCCCCAAATGGGCAACCGCTGGGATTTGCGCGAGAAGCAGCGAAGCGATTGCGATCAGTGGCAGTGCTATCAGAGTACGCATAGTTATTCACAAGGCTGAAAAATGTTAGGTCTAATAGTGCGCCGGTGATACTGTTAATAAAATTGGATTGTTTTAATGCGTTACATAAGCTGAGCTGAACTATGAGCGTATCGATCAGGCAACTGAAGATTTTCGAAGCCACCGCACGCCTGGGACGGCTGACTGCCGCAGCGGATGACCAAGCCATCAGCCAGTCGGCTGCGAGTCAGGCGTTGAAAGAGCTGGAATCGGAATTAGGTTATCCACTGTTCATGCGCATCGGTCGTGAACTGGTCATTACCGATGCTGGGCGCAATGCGCTGCCGAAGGTGGGACAGATCCTGCAAGCTCTGGACAGCCTTATGCACAGCGAGGCTGATGAAATCAGTGGTGTGTTACGCGTTGCAGCCAGTGTGACCATTGGAAGTTATTTACTTCCCGAATTGTTGAGCCAATTTATCCACAAGCATCCTCAGGTTGATCCCGATGTTCGCATCAGTAATACCGGAGAAGTCATCAGTGCTGTGGAAAAGGGCCAGGTCCATATTGGCTTGATAGAAGGTCCCGCCACCCATAACCATTTACTGATTACGCCTTGGAGCGAAGACCAACTGGCAGTCTTCTGCCGGCCCGACCATCCACTTGCCGCTGTGGGTAAGTTAACTGCCACGCAAATAGCGCAGCAGCGTTGGGTCTTGCGCGAGCATGGCTCAGGCACGCGTGCCGTATTTGACGCTGCCGTTCAGCAAGTCTGTGGACAAGTTAAGTTGGCGTTGGAGTTGAATCGTCAGGAAGCGATCAAGCAATCGGTGAAGGCTGGATTGGGAATCGGTTGTTTGTCTGCATTGTCGATTGCAGAACAGGTAGACGCCGGTGAGCTGGTGGTTTTGCACACACCTTTGGAATTACGCCGGCGGTTTTCGCTGGTTTCACCCCCCGTTGAGCAGAGCAATGCCTTGGTCAGGGCCTTTGTCGAGCATTTACAACAGCATGCCAAGGCTGAAACTGTGGATAAGTAGGCTTACTTACCGATACAGAAGCTGGAAAAAATCCGTCCGAGCAAATCGTCTGAACTGAATGCCCCGGTAATTTCGCCCAATGCTTGCTGGGCGTGACGCAGGTCTTCCGCCAACAGCTCACCAGCGCCTGCGAGTGTCAGTTGTGCATAACCATGCTCAAGGTGCGCTTGCGCTTGATTGAGCGCGTCGAGGTGACGTCTGCGCGCACTAAAGCTGCTTTCGGCAGTCTGTTGATAACCCATGCAGCTTTTCAGATGTTCGCGCAACAAGTCCAGGCCATCTGTGGATTTCGCCGAGAGGCTGATGGTGACATGAGCGTCGCTGCTGACCTCCAGCGCAATGTTCTCGTTACTCAGGTCTGCTTTATTGCGAATCAGCGTCACCTTGGCCGGATCGGGTCGAATATCGAGAAACTCGGGCCACAGGCTAAACGGGTCAATGGCTTCCGGTGCTGTTGAGTCCACAACCAGCAAAATCCGATCAGCCTCGCTAATGGCCTTGAGGGCGCGCTCGACCCCGATCTTTTCCACATGGTCTTCGGTATCGCGCAGCCCAGCGGTATCGACCACATGCAGGGGCATGCCATCAATGTGGATATGTTCGCGCAGAACGTCGCGGGTGGTGCCGGCAATCTCGGTGACGATTGCCGCTTCTCGACCGGCAAGCGCATTGAGCAGGCTGGATTTACCGGCGTTCGGCCGTCCGGCAATCACAACGTTCATGCCGTCGCGCAGCAGTGCGCCCTGCCCGGCTTCACGCAAAACATCTAGCAAGTCTTCGCGCACAGCCTGAAGCATGCTGAGCACATGGCCATCCGCGAGAAAATCGATTTCCTCTTCTGGGAAATCAATCGCCGCCTCAACGTAGATACGCAGATTGATCAGGCGCTCGGTCAAGTTATGCACACGTCTCGAAAACTCACCTTGCAGGGAGCGCACAGCATTGCGTGCTGCCTGTTCGGAACTGGCCTCGATCAAGTCGGCAATCGCCTCTGCCTGGGCCAGGTCGAGTTTGTCATTGAGAAACGCCCGCTCGCTAAACTCGCCGGGTCTGGCCAGTCGTGCACCCAGTTGTACACAGCGGCGCAGCAGCATATCGAGCACCACGGGGCCGCCATGGCCCTGCAATTCGAGTACGTCTTCGCCGGTGAATGAGTTGGGGCCCGGGAAATACAGCGCCAGGCCCTGGTCAATGACAGTGTCGTCTTCGGTGAAAAAATCACCGTAATGGGCATAACGTGGGGATAACTCGCGCTGGCAAATGGCAACAGCCATTTTTGCCGCCAACGGTCCGGAGATTCGCACAATGCCCACACCGCCTCGACCTTGTGCGGTGGCAACAGCGGCAATGGTATCGCGGGCATTGTGCATAACTTTCTCCAAACGCTGAATAGCAAAACGCCCCTTGTTACAGGGGCGTTAGCTTTATCTTAGAAGCTGCGCAGCATTTAGGCGGGATTAGCGGCCTTGGTTGCAGCTTCGATCTTGCGAGTAATGTACCACTGTTGTGCGATCGACAAGCAGTTGTTCACAACCCAGTACATAACCAGACCAGCAGGGAACCACAGGAAGAAGAAGGTGAAGATGATTGGCATCATTTTCATAACCTTGGCCTGCATTGGGTCCGGCGGAGTCGGGTTCAACTGCTGCTGGATAAACATGGATGCACCCATGATGATCGGCAGAATGAAGAACGGATCCTTGATCGACAGGTCAGTGATCCAGAACATCCAAGGTGCCTGACGCATCTCGACGCTTTCCAGCAGTACCCAGTACAGCGCAAGGAATACCGGCATCTGTACCAGAATCGGCAAGCAGCCACCCAGCGGATTGATCTTCTCTTTCTTGTAGAGCTCCATCATTCCCTGAGACATTTTCTGGCGGTCATCGCCAAACTGTTCTTTCAGGGCCGCCATCTTCGGCGCAACAGCACGCATACGTGCCATCGACTTGTAGCTCGCTGCAGACAGTGGGAAGAAGATCAGCTTGATGATGCAGGTCAGGACTATGATCGACCAACCCCAGTTACCCAGCAGGCTGTGGATATGTTCGAGCAACCAGAAAATCGGCTGGGCAATGAACCACAAAATACCGTAATCGACTGTCAGTTCCAGGCCTGGCGCCAATGAACCCAGGTGCTTCTGGATTTTTGGACCGGCATACAAGGTCGCGCCAATTTCACCTTTGCTACCGGCAGCAATGCTGACGGATGGGCTGGTGTAACCGACGATGTAGTTGCCTTGGCTGTCTTTACGGGTTTGGATCACGTTGCTGTTATTTTGATCCGGTATCCAGGCCGTCACAAAATAATGCTGCAACCAGGCAACCCAACCACCGTTTACAGTTTCTTTAACCGGCTGCTTGTCGATGTCCTTCATCGAAACTTTTTGGTAGTTCGACTCAGGAGTTGCCATCGCAGCGCCGAGGTAAGTAGCGGTGCTGGTTGCGGTTGTTTTCGACGGGTCATCGCTGTTGTCGCGCTTGAGCTGGGCAAACATGCTGCCGCTCCAGGCTTCACTGCTCTGGTTGTCGATCAGGTATTTCACATCAACCTGATACGAGGACGGATCAATACAGCCAGGCTTTTTCAGCATCTGCTCTTTGGCTGAACATTCTGGGTTCAGGCCACGCTTGAAGCTGAAACGCTTGATGTAGTTGATGCCGCCTTCGTTCAGTGTCAGATCAACCACCAGCTCATTCTGACCTTCAACCAGTTGGTAGTTCTTCTGGGCACTGTTCCACAGCGCACGACCGCTGGATTTGTCCGGTGCATTACTGCCGATCAGGCCGCTTTGCGCCAGATAAATGCGCTCGCCGCCGTTGTCGAACAACTGGAATGGAACATCCGGGCGATCCTGACGACGTGGATACTGCGGCAGGGTCAGCTTAACAACATCACCGCCACGTGGATCGATGGCCAGATCAAGAACGTCGGTTTTAACCCGAATCAGTTCATTGCTGTTGGCGATTGCCGAGGTATCCGGCTTCAGCTGTTCGCTGTTGGTGCTCGGAATGTCGTCATGGTTACCAGTGGTAGCTACCGGGGTATCCGGCAAATCAGCACTATTTGGTGTGCTGTTGACTGTCACATTCTGAGTCGGCAGGTCTGCTTGGCCGTAATCCTGGTTCCATTGAAGAACCATCATATAGGACACGACTGCCAGGGCGACGATCAGGATCGAGCGTTTGATATCCATGATTATTCGGCCATCGAAGAGGTACGGGATTTATGCACAGGAGGAACCGGATCGTAGCCGCCGGGATTCCACGGATGACAGCGGCCCAGCCGACGTACGGTCAGCCAGCTACCGCGCATGAAACCATGTTGATCAATGGCTTCATACGCATAGCAGGAGCAGCTTGGATAAAAGCGACAGTGACTCGCCATCAGAGGGCTGATGGCGTAGCGGTAGAACTGGATTGGGATCAAAGCCAGTTTACGCATGGGCACCGTCACTTATCCCAGTCGGCGCGTTAGCACCGGGACTGGGTTTACTACGAGCAAGACGTTTCCAGAGTTTGCTGAATTGGTGTGCCACTTCAGCATTATCCAGATCGCCAAAACCTTTACGCGCCACAACCACGATGTCCCAGCCCACCAGATTTTCCTGGTTGAGGCGGAACGATTCGCGGATCTGGCGTTTCAGTCGGTTGCGTTCGACCGAGAGCTTGACGCTCTTTTTACCAATCACCAAACCCAAGCGGGGGTGATCTAAGTCGTTGTCACGCGCTAGCAGCAGGACATTTCTGCCCGGAGCTTTACCGCTGGGGGAGTCGAAGACTGCCTTGAACTGGTGCGGAGTAAGCAGGCGCTTATCCCGACCGAAGCCTCGACTCACCACAAGACAGAAATATTAAACGGCGAGACGAGCACGGCCCTTGGCGCGGCGACGCGACAGGACAGCACGGCCGTTCTTAGTAGCCATGCGTGCACGGAAACCATGGGTGCGAGCGCGTTTGATGGTGCTAGGTTGGAAAGTGCGTTTCATGGTGTGTTACCTGATTGATCGACAACGGGCCGGAATGGCCCCCGTTTTAAGAGACCGGCGATTGTAGAGAAAGCCGAGCCATAGGTCAATTTCCAACCAATACCGATTAGCAGGTAATTCGCCGGTCAATAGAAATATAAGGAAGAGATTATTTAAAGCTTTCTTGTAATGCTTGTAATACTTACGCAGGCCATTATCTGTGGATAAGTAGCTGGAGGCTAGTATCTTCGGTAATTACAGCGTTTGGCAAGTCTGTAAGAAAGCCGTGCTGCCGTTGTTCAGTTCAGGCGCAAAAGCTGAGGATGAAAGGCGTTTTTATCCACAGGCAGGTTTTTCACAGGGTTTCGGTCCGGGTTATGCAAAGCCCTCATATGGTGTTATCCACAGAGTAAATTTCTTCAATGAATAACTTTTACGTTTCATTAACACATTGATTTTGCATAGCCATAAAGCACGTTTTCATGTGGATAACTTTGCTGGCGGACGATACAATGGCGGCTGATTTTGGCTAGATGC